>NZ_JALKTL010000001.1:0-1570527 GCF_035787115.1 Leclercia adecarboxylata
TGATTACATCGAAATGTTTTATAACAGTAAGCGTCGGCATGGTTCTAGCGATCAGATGTCACCGACAGAATATGAAAACCAGTATTATCAACGGCTCAGAAGTGTCTAGATTATCCGTGGCGATTCACAATGGCATTCTCGCAAGAGATAGTTAAGGTGCCAGCGGATGCATAGCTAGACAGAGCGATTAACAATACAGGTAGTAATTTCTTCATTTATTTATCCTTTATACGCTTTAGCTTTTTCAGCAGCGATATCCTTGATGCGTTGTAGCTTCTGCTGTGGTCGATTCAGTAAATCATCTAAGAGGTTTCGTTTAGAAAATCATACAACTCGTTACACCTCTCAGGAAATGTGACATACTCCACACCGCCTTTTGGTGGTAGCCATACAGTACACCTAATGAGCGACGGCTAATCTAAATCTCCTTAAATTTCAAGTGTGTAATAGAAATTAAAATGAAGCTCTTAAAGACAGTACCCGCTGCGATGATGTTAGCGGGAGGCCTGCTTGCGTCGTTAAATGCAGCAGCCGATGATTCCGTTTTTACTGTCATGGATGATCCCTCCACTGCACAGAAACCCTTCGAAGGCAACCTTAACGCAGGTTATCTGGCACAATCGGGCAATACGAAAAGCTCCTCCCTGACCGCTGACACTACTCTGACCTGGTACGGTAACACTACCGCCTGGTCACTGTGGGGCAACGCCAGCAACACTTCCTCTAACGATGAGCGCTCTTCCGAGAAATATGCGGTAGGTGGGCGTAGCCGTTACAACATGACTGACTATGATTATCTGTTCGGCCAGGCGAGCTGGTTGACCGACCGCTACAACGGCTATAAGGAGCGTGATGTGGCGACGGTGGGTTACGGTCGCCAGTTCCTGAATGGTCCGGTACACAGCTTCCGTTTTGAATTTGGTCCGGGTGTTCGTTACGACGAATACACCGATGGCGATACTGAAACCCAGCCACTGGGCTATGCCTCCGGCACCTACGCCTGGCAGCTGACTGATAACGCTAAATTCAGCCAGGGTGTTTCTGTCTTTGGTGCCGACGATACAACCGTCAACTCCGAGACAGCCCTGAATGTTGCGATTAACGCCCATTTCGGGCTGAAAGTTGCATATAACGTGACCTGGAATTCTGAGCCGCCAGCGTCTGCACCGGAACACACCGATCGCAGGACTGTCGTCTCTCTGGGCTACAAAATGTAATTATCACGGGCCAATAATATATTGGCCCGTTTTTAATTTTTGTGCTGATAAATAATAAACGCTGTTTTAAAATATAGCGGTAGCTAATATCTCCATATTCTCTCCATAATCCCTCGTTTTGATAACTGTTCAATTTATTTGACACGAATTGATAAATATTTTGACTATGCAAAAGTGTGATCCAGATCTAAACTGTGAGTACAGGCTAGATATTGCCTTAAGTTGGTCTGTATTAATTCAGTAAGAGAAAAACATTATGAATAAAATCACAACTGCATCTGCAGCATTAGTGCTTTCAGCACTGTCATTCGGCGTATTTGCCGCTGACGCTGTATATAACACTGCCAGTGACACCTCTACACAAATCGGCATCACTAAAGCCTCTGATGTAGAAGCCGGATCAAACATCGCCCCGGGCTCGCAATCCACCGGGCAATCCATGGATGACGCGTTCGACGTGCATAAACTGGTTGCCGGTGAATGGTCCTGATTGATTTTTCAGGCACAATAAATTCATTTGCGGGCAATTATTGCCACTAAAAAAACCGGATTTTGATGTACCGGTTTTTTTATTTTTGTCATTTTTGTAAAGATAATTAAAACGTAAGTTTATATTTGCATCAGGGCTGTAAACCAAACGTGAAATACTATCACGCGATAAGGGGAGGCCAGATTATCCCCATAACATCGCTGCCCAGCGTAATAACAGCATGGCACCACATATGGCGATTAACACAATCACCATCTTCCAGTGTTTTTTTGAAAAGCGTTTCGTCGGCATCAGATCGTCCTTGTCCAGTGGTTTGGTAAGTTTACCAAAGAACAAAGAGTATTGCGCTTCAGCGGGATACTAAAGCCTCAGGCACCTGCAACAACACGCGTCAAAACCAGTGAAACTTATCCGCCAGAATCACGAATAATGCGGTGGCAGAAAGAATGTTCAGGATAACGACGGTTCTGCTGGATACGTTCATAATTTGCCCCATAAAGTGTTGAAGGACCTGTTCAAGAATAGCTCAGCAACCCGGTATTGCGAGAAACTGTCTGAAATTCCACGTTAATCTCATGCAAAAGTACTAAAGCGTACAATCTGCTGTTAAGGGTGTTTTCACCCTTTTGTTAGTGTTACCATCAACGGGCTGATCGTAAATTGCCATTTTTCTGATTTCGATCCTGTGCATGATTGCGAGCCAATTTGACGATTGTTGGTCAGATGGTTTTGCAATTCACTGTAAATTAAAGATTATTCTCTTTGTATGTGCTCTTACGTGTGGGGCACCACTGCAAATAAGGACATAAAATGCCTGTAATTACTCTTCCTGATGGCAGCCAACGCCATTTTGACCGCGCCGTCAGCCCAATGGATGTTGCGCTGGATATCGGCCCTGGTCTGGCGAAAGCCACTATCGCTGGCCGCGTAAACGGTGAGCTGGTTGATGCTTCTGATTTAATCGAAAACGATGCGAAGCTGTCGATCATTACCGCCAAAGACGAAGAAGGTCTGGAGATCATTCGTCACTCCTGCGCGCACCTGCTCGGTCATGCAATCAAACAGCTGTGGCCTAATACTAAAATGGCTATCGGCCCGGTTATCGATAACGGCTTCTATTATGACGTTGACCTTGACCACACGCTGACCCAGGAAGATATCGAAGCCCTCGAAAAGCGTATGCACGAGCTGGCTGAGAGCAACTATGACGTCATTAAGAAGAAAGTGAGCTGGCACGAAGCGCGTGAAACCTTCGTGAAGCGTGGCGAAAGCTACAAAGTCACCATTCTCGATGAAAACATTGCCCATGATGACAAGCCTGGCTTGTATCATCATGAAGAATACGTCGACATGTGCCGTGGACCGCACGTGCCGAATATGCGCTTCTGCCACCACTTCAAACTGATGAAAACTGCGGGCGCTTACTGGCGTGGCGACAGCAACAACAAGATGCTGCAGCGCATTTACGGTACCGCGTGGGCCGACAAAAAAGCCCTGAACGCCTACCTGCAGCGCCTGGAAGAAGCGGCGAAGCGTGACCACCGTAAAATTGGTAAACAGCTCGACCTGTACCATATGCAGGAAGAAGCGCCGGGTATGGTGTTCTGGCACAACGACGGCTGGACTATCTTCCGTGAGCTGGAAACCTTCGTACGCTCCAAGCTGAAAGAGTACCAGTATCAGGAAGTGAAAGGCCCGTTCATGATGGACCGTGTGCTGTGGGAAAAAACCGGCCACTGGGACAACTACAAAGATGCGATGTTCACTACCTCTTCTGAGAACCGTGAATACTGCATCAAGCCAATGAACTGCCCGGGTCACGTTCAGATCTTTAACCAGGGTTTGAAATCCTACCGCGATCTGCCGCTGCGTATGGCGGAGTTCGGTAGCTGCCACCGTAACGAGCCATCAGGCGCGTTGCATGGTCTGATGCGTGTTCGTGGCTTTACGCAGGATGATGCGCACATCTTCTGTACTGAAGATCAGGTGCGTGATGAAGTTAACGCCTGTATTCGTATGGTCTACGATATGTACAGCACCTTTGGCTTCGAGAAGATCGTCGTCAAACTCTCAACTCGTCCTGAAAAGCGTATCGGCAGCGACGAGACCTGGGATCGTGCTGAGGCGGATCTGGCCGTCGCGCTGGAAGAGAACGGTATCCCGTTTGAATACCAGCTGGGCGAAGGCGCATTTTATGGTCCGAAAATTGAATTTACCCTGTATGACTGCCTCGATCGTGCTTGGCAGTGCGGTACTGTACAGCTGGACTTCTCCCTGCCGCAGCGTTTAAGCGCCTCTTATGTTGGCGAAGACAACGAGCGACAGGTGCCGGTAATGATTCACCGTGCGATCCTCGGTTCCCTGGAACGCTTCATCGGCATCCTGACCGAAGAGTTCGCGGGCTTCTTCCCGACCTGGCTTGCGCCGGTGCAGGTAGTAGTGATGAACATTACCGATTCTCAGTCTGAATACGTTAAAGAATTGACGCAGAAACTACAAAATGCGGGCATTCGCGTAAAAGCGGACTTGAGAAATGAGAAGATTGGCTTTAAAATCCGCGAGCACACTTTACGTCGTGTCCCGTATATGCTGGTCTGTGGTGATAAAGAGGTGGAAGCAGGCAAAGTTGCCGTTCGCACCCGCCGTGGTAAAGACCTGGGCAGTCTGGACGTAAATGAAGTGATTGAGAAGCTGCAACAAGAGATTCGCAGCCGCAGTCTTCAACAACTGGAGGAATAAGGTATTAAAGGCGGAAAACGAGTTCAAACGGCACGTCCGAATCGTATCAATGGCGAGATTCGCGCCCAGGAAGTTCGCTTAACAGGTCTGGAAGGCGAGCAGCTGGGGATTGTGAGTCTGAGAGAAGCAATCGAAAAGGCTGAAGAAGCTGGAGTAGATTTAGTTGAAATCAGCCCTAACGCCGAACCGCCAGTTTGTCGTATCATGGACTACGGCAAGTTCCTTTATGAAAAGAGTAAGTCTTCTAAGGAACAGAAGAAGAAGCAAAAAGTTATCCAGGTTAAGGAAATCAAATTCCGTCCTGGTACCGACGATGGCGATTATCAGGTAAAACTCCGCAGCCTGATTCGCTTTCTGGAAGATGGCGATAAGGCCAAGATCACGCTGCGTTTCCGCGGTCGTGAGATGGCCCACCAACAGATCGGTATGGAAGTGCTTAACCGCGTCCGTGACGATCTGAGTGAACTGGCAGTAGTCGAATCCTTCCCTACGAAGATCGAAGGCCGCCAGATGATCATGGTGCTCGCTCCTAAGAAGAAACAGTAAGGCCTTCAAGTAGCAATTCCTGTGGAGCCTACAGGCTTCGCAGGTTTTGTTCGCCTACGTTTCGTTTATTTAACAATGCGAAGTGGAAGTTATTAAAATGCCAAAAATTAAGACCGTACGCGGTGCTGCTAAGCGCTTCAAAAAAACCGGTAAAGGTGGTTTTAAGCACAAGCACGCTAACCTGCGTCACATTCTGACTAAGAAAGCTACCAAGCGTAAACGTCACCTGCGTCCAAAAGCCATGGTTTCTAAAGGCGATCTGGGCCTGGTAATCGCGTGCCTGCCGTACGCATAAGTCGTTAACGTTTAACTTTTTTAACTTAGAATAGATACAGGAGAGCACACATGGCTCGCGTAAAACGTGGTGTAATTGCACGTGCACGTCACAAGAAAATTTTGAAACAAGCTAAAGGCTACTACGGTGCGCGTTCACGCGTATACCGCGTTGCCTTCCAGGCTGTTATCAAAGCAGGTCAGTACGCTTACCGTGACCGTCGTCAGCGTAAGCGTCAGTTCCGTCAACTGTGGATTGCGCGTATCAACGCAGCAGCACGTCAGAACGGTATTTCTTACAGCAAATTCATCAACGGCCTGAAAAAAGCCTCTGTTGAAATCGACCGTAAGATCCTGGCTGACATCGCAGTATTCGACAAAGTAGCGTTCACCGCTCTGGTCGAAAAAGCGAAAGCAGCTCTGGCATAAGCCAGTTGAAAGGGGGAGCTCTGCTCCCTCTTTTCGTTTCAACAGCATCAAAACATTGACAATTTTCTGGCGACCCTTTTCAATAAGGCGACAGGTCCCATACCACACAAGGTAACGCAAGCATGAATGCTGCTATTTTCCGCTTCTTCTTTTACTTTAGCACCTGACATCAGGAGGCTAGCGCGTGAAAGACGAAACGGAAAACAGCGCCAGAAAGCCTCCTGATGGAGGCTTTTTTCGTATCTGCCGCTTGTAAATATCGCTACATAACGAGGAAAACCATGTCACATCTCGCAGAGCTGGTTGCCAGTGCAACGGCCGCCATTAACCAGGCCTCAGATGTTGCCGCGTTAGACAACGTCCGCGTCGAATATCTGGGCAAGAAAGGGCACCTGACCCTTCAAATGACTACCCTGCGTGAGTTGCCGCCAGAAGAGCGTCCGGCTGCAGGTGCGGTAATTAACGAAGCCAAAGAGCAGGTTCAGCAGGTGTTGAACGAGCGTAAAAACGCGCTGGAAAGCGCCGCGCTGAACGCCCGTCTGGCGGCTGAGACCATCGACGTCTCTCTGCCGGGTCGTCGTATTGAAAACGGTGGCCTGCACCCGGTCACGAGGACTATTGACCGCATTGAAAGTTTCTTCGGTGAGCTCGGCTTTACCGTGGCGACCGGCCCGGAAATCGAAGACGATTACCATAACTTCGATGCCCTGAATATCCCAGGCCACCACCCGGCACGTGCTGACCACGACACTTTCTGGTTCGATGCCACTCGCCTGCTGCGTACCCAGACTTCTGGCGTGCAGATCCGCACCATGAAAGAGAAGCAGCCGCCAATCCGCATTATTGCGCCAGGGCGCGTCTATCGTAACGACTACGATCAGACCCACACCCCAATGTTCCATCAGATGGAAGGGCTGATCGTTGATAAAAATATCAGCTTTACCAATCTGAAAGGCACCCTGCACGATTTCCTGAGCAACTTCTTTGAAGAAGATCTGCAGATCCGTTTCCGTCCGTCCTACTTCCCGTTCACCGAGCCTTCAGCGGAAGTTGACGTGATGGGTAAAAACGGCAAGTGGCTGGAAGTGCTGGGTTGCGGCATGGTTCACCCGAACGTTCTGCGTAATGTTGGCATTGACCCGGAAGTTTACTCCGGCTTTGCGTTCGGTATGGGCATGGAACGTCTGACCATGCTGCGTTACGGCGTCGCCGACTTGCGCGCTTTCTTCGAAAACGATCTGCGTTTCCTCAAACAGTTTAAATAAGGGCAGGACAGAACAATGAAATTCAGTGAACTGTGGTTACGCGAATGGGTGAACACCGCGCTCGACAGCGAGGCGCTCTCTAACCAGATCACCATGGCAGGCCTGGAAGTGGACGGCGTTGAGCCGGTTGCAGGCGCCTTTAACGGCGTGGTTGTCGGCGAAGTCGTGGAGTGCGGCCAGCACCCTAACGCAGACAAACTGCGTGTTACCAAAGTCAACGTGGGCGGCGAGCGCCTGCTCGATATCGTCTGCGGCGCGGCGAACTGCCGTCAGGGCCTGAAGGTGGCCGTGGCGACCGTGGGTGCGGTACTGCCAGGCGATTTCAAAATCAAAGCGGCGAAACTGCGCGGTGAGCCGTCTGAAGGCATGCTGTGCTCTTTCTCTGAGCTGGGTATTTCCGACGATCACTCTGGCATCATTGAGCTGCCAGCGGATGCGCCGATCGGTACCGACCTGCGTGAATATCTGAATCTTGATGACAACACCATCGAAATCAGCGTTACCCCGAACCGTGCCGACTGTTTAGGCATTATCGGCGTGGCCCGTGATGTGGCCGTTCTGAATCAAACCGAACTGAACGTACCAGAAATTGCGCCAGTTGCCGCCACCATCAGCGACACGCTGCCGATTCAGGTTGATGCTCCTGACGCCTGTCCGCGCTACCTTGGCCGAGTGGTTAAAGGCATCAACGTGAAGGCGCCAACGCCACTGTGGATGAAAGAGAAGCTGCGTCGCTGCGGCATTCGTTCTATCGACGCTGTGGTTGACGTTACCAACTACGTTCTGCTGGAGCTGGGTCAGCCGATGCATGCATTCGATAAGGATCGTATCGAAGGCGGAATCAAAGTGCGTATGGCGAAAGAGGGCGAAACCCTGGTTCTGCTCGACGGCAGCGAAGCCAAACTGAATGCCGATACCCTGGTTATTGCTGACCACAACAAAGCGCTGGCAATGGGCGGGATCTTCGGCGGCGACCACTCCGGCGTGAATGATGAAACCCAGAACGTGCTGCTGGAGTGCGCCTTCTTTAGCCCGCTGTCCATTACCGGTCGCGCGCGTCGTCACGGCCTGCATACCGATGCCTCTCACCGCTACGAGCGCGGTGTGGACCCGGCGCTGCAATATAAAGCGATGGAGCGCGCAACCCGCCTGCTGATCGACATCTGCGGCGGTGAAGCCGGTCCGGTTATTGATGTTACCAGCGAGGCGCATCTGCCGAAGCCTGCGACCATCACCCTGCGTCGCAGCAAGCTGGATCGCCTGATTGGCCATCACATTGCCGATGAGCAGGTGAGTGATATCCTGCGTCGTCTGGGCTGTGAAGTGACTGAAGGTCAGGATCAGTGGCAGGCCGTTGCGCCGAGCTGGCGTTTCGACATGGAGATCGAAGAAGATCTGGTGGAAGAAGTGGCCCGCGTTTACGGCTACAACAACATTCCTGATGAGCCAGTGCAGGCAGGCCTGGTGATGGGTTCCCATCGTGAAGCCGACCTCTCCCTGAAGCGTGTGAAAACCATGCTGAACGACAAAGGCTACCAGGAAGTGATCACCTACAGCTTTGTTGACCCGAAAGTGCAACAGCTGATCCACCCGGGCCAGGAAGCGTTGATCCTGCCAAGCCCAATCTCCAGCGAAATGTCCGCCATGCGTCTGTCGCTGCTGACCGGTCTGCTGGGCACCATCGTCTACAACCAGAACCGTCAGCAGAGCCGTGTGCGTATTTTCGAAACCGGCCTGCGCTTTGTTCCGGATACCCAGGCAAGTCTTGGCATTCGTCAGGATCTGATGCTGGCAGGCGCCATCTGCGGCAACCGTTATGAAGAGCACTGGGACCTCAGCAAAAACAGCGTTGATTTTTACGACCTGAAAGGCGATCTGGAATCTGTCCTGGAACTGACCGGTAAATTGTCTGAAATTGAGTTCCGCGCAGAAGCCATTCCGGCACTGCATCCGGGCCAGAGCGCCGCGATTTATCTGAAAGGTGAACGCGTTGGTTTCATTGGTGTTGTGCACCCTGAGCTGGAGCGCAAGCTGGATCTCAATGGCCGCACACTGGCGTTTGAGCTGGAGTGGAACAAGGTCGCAGACCGCGTCATTCCTGAGGCTCAGGAGATTTCTCGCTTCCCGGCGAACCGTCGTGATATCGCAGTTGTGGTGGCTGAAAATGTACCTGCCGCAGATATTTTGGCCGAATGTAAGAAAGTTGGCGTAAATCAGGTAGTTGGCGTAAACTTATTTGACGTGTACCGCGGCAAGGGCGTAGCAGAGGGCTTTAAGAGCCTGGCTATCAGCCTGATCCTTCAGGATACCAGCCGTACACTCGAAGAAGAGGAGATTGCCGCTACCGTCGCCAAATGTGTAGAGGCATTAAAAGAGCGATTCCAGGCATCATTGAGGGATTGAACCTATGGCGCTTACAAAAGCTGAAATGTCCGAATATCTGTTTGATAAGCTTGGGCTTAGCAAACGGGATGCCAAAGAGCTGGTTGAGCTGTTTTTCGAAGAGATCCGTCGCGCTCTGGAAAACGGTGAGCAGGTAAAACTCTCCGGCTTTGGTAACTTTGATTTGCGCGACAAAAATCAACGTCCGGGTCGTAACCCGAAGACGGGTGAGGATATTCCCATTACAGCTCGCCGCGTGGTGACCTTCAGACCCGGACAGAAGTTAAAAAGCCGTGTCGAAAACGCTTCACCCAAAGCAGA
This sequence comes from Leclercia adecarboxylata, assembly GCF_035787115.1. GTDB lineage: Bacteria > Pseudomonadota > Gammaproteobacteria > Enterobacterales > Enterobacteriaceae > Enterobacter > Enterobacter adecarboxylatus_E. Next base: position 9,663 of record NZ_JALKTL010000001.1, read on the forward strand.
GTGAGATGATCTAACTAAAAAGGCCGCTAATGCGGCCTTTTTTCTTTGCGCAGCGCTAAACCCACCGTAAAATCAATCACATCATCCATCCGCAAAATGACGCTCATGCCCGACTTCGCCCGTCTGCAGTATCGCTCCGATCTGCGTAAATTGCTCTTTCTGTCACTGGGGCTGGTCATCGCGCTGGGACTGAGCCTTTGCGCGGGCGATCAATGGATCGGGCCGCAGTCATGGTTTACGCCCCGGGGCGAGCTGTTTATCTGGCAGATCCGTCTGCCGCGCACCCTGGCCGTGGTGCTGGTGGGCGCTGCGCTGGCGCTGAGCGGAACCATCATGCAGGCGCTGTTTGATAACCCGTTAGCGGAGCCTGGTCTGTTAGGCGTTTCGAACGGGGCCGGTGTCGGACTGATTGCCGCGGTGATGCTGGGGGGCGGAGCGCTGTCAGGCTGGCATTTGAGCCTCTGCGCAATCGCCGGGGCGCTTGTCATTACCCTTATTTTACTGCGTTTTGCCCGCCGCCATCTCTCGGTAAGCCGTTTGCTGCTTGCCGGGGTAGCGCTGGGCATTATCTGCAGCGCCCTGATGACCTGGGCGGTCTATTTTTCTACCTCGTTTGATCTGCGCCAGCTCATGTACTGGATGATGGGCGGCTTCGGGGGTGTGGACTGGGGGCAGGGCTGGCTGATGCTGCTGCTGGTACCCGCCATCGTCTGGGCCTGTTTTCAGGCCGCACCGCTGAACGTGCTGGTTCTGGGGGAGATTTCGGCCCGCCAGCTGGGTCTGCCGCTGACTTTCTGGCGCAACATCCTGGTGATAGCCATTGGCTGGATGGTGGGCGTGAGCGTGGCGCTGGCTGGCGCCATTGGCTTTATCGGGCTTGTTATCCCCCATATGCTGCGTTTGGGCGGCATTACCGATCACCGTCTGCTGCTGCCCGCTGCGGCCGTTGCAGGCGGCGCCACGCTGCTTATCGCCGACATCATTGCGCGGCTGGCGCTGACGGCGGCGGAGTTGCCGATCGGTGTCGTCACCGCTACGCTGGGTGCACCCGTATTTATCTGGCTATTATTAAAAGCTGGCCGCTAAGGCTGCCAATCTGAACGACAACCTGAGGGAATGCTATGCCGAACGATATTCTGAACACCGAAGTGACGACCATCGATGGAGAAAAGACCACCCTGGAAGGCTATAAGGGCCAGGTTCTGCTGGTGGTCAATGTGGCGTCTAAATGCGGTCTGACCCCACAGTACGAGCAGCTGGAAGCGATGCAGAAGGCGTGGGAAAAGGAGGGTTTCACCGTGCTGGGCTTCCCGTGCAACCAGTTCCTCGGCCAGGAGCCAGGCAGCGAAGAAGAGATCAAGACGTTCTGCAGCACCACCTATGGCGTGACCTTCCCGATGTTCAGCAAAGTGGATGTTAACGGTGAGAACCGCCATCCGGTTTATCAGAAAATGATTGCGGCAGCGCCAACCGCCGTTGCGCCAGAAGGCAGCGGTTTTTATGAGCGTATGGCCAGTAAGGGCCGCGCGCCGCTCTATCCGGACGATATTCTGTGGAACTTCGAGAAGTTCCTGGTAGGACGCGACGGAAAGGTAATCCAGCGATTCTCCCCGGACATGACGCCAGAGGATCCGGTTATCACCGCAGCGGTTAAACAGGCGCTGGCGAGCTAATGACCGTGCTGATGCAGCTCAGCGCCGTGGCGGTAAAAGGCCGGCTGGGCCCGCTCGATATTGCCGTTAATCACGGGGAGATCGTTCATCTCGTCGGTCCGAACGGCGCCGGGAAAAGCACTTTGCTCTCCAGGATGGCGGGCTTAACCCCTGGCGAAGGGGAGATCACCTTGCAGGGGGAGCCGCTTTCCCGGTGGTCTTCCGCGTCACTGGCCAGCCGCAGAGCGTATCTGGCGCAGCAGCAACCTGCGCCGTTCGCTATGCCCGTCTGGCACTACCTCATGCTGCATCAGCACAACAACCTGCATAAAACGTTGTTACATGACGTGGCGGCGATGCTGGGTATAGAAGATAAACTGTCCCGGCACGTGAGCCAGCTCTCGGGCGGAGAGTGGCAGCGCGTTCGGCTGGCAGCGGTGATCCTGCAAATTCATCCTGAAGGCAACCCGCACGGCCAGCTACTGCTGCTGGATGAACCGATGACAAGTCTCGATGTCGCCCAGCAGGTGGCGCTCGACAGAGCGTTAAGCGCCCTGTCAGGGAAGGGGATTGCGGTGATCATGAGCAGCCACGACCTGAACCATACGCTGCGCCATGCCCACCGTGTCTGGTTGCTGAAGCGAGGTCAGCTGATTGCCAGTGGGTCGCGTGACAACGTGCTGACGCCGCCGAACCTGGCCAAAGCGTACGATATGTCCTTCCGCCGCCTGGATATCGAAGGTCACAGAATGATCATTTCGACGTCACAGGAATAACCGCTTGTTGCAGAGCGACATATTCACAGGCTAAATTAGAGAAAACCTAAAAAATCAGAGGATTCGTCGGGAATGCGATTCTGTTTTCTCCTGGTAGCCGCGCTATTGCTTGCAGGATGCAGTAGCCATCGCGCTCCGCCGCCTAATGCGCGGCTGTCTGATTCTATCGCCGTGATTGCCGGTCTTAACGATCAACTGCACAGCTGGGGCGGTACGCCTTATCGCTATGGCGGCATGACGCGCGGCGGCGTAGATTGTTCCGGTTTTGTGCTGCTGACATTTCGCGATCGGTTTGCTCTGCAGTTGCCACGTGAAACGCGCCAGCAGGCGACAATAGGCACCGAAATTGACAAAGGCGACCTGTTACCAGGGGATCTGGTGTTCTTTAAAACCGGCTCTGGAGAAAGCGGACTGCATGTCGGAATATACGATACTGACAATCAATTTATTCATGCCTCAACCAGCCGCGGCGTGATGCGTTCTTCTCTCAACAACGTTTACTGGCGTAAAAACTTCTGGCAAGCCCGACGCATTTAACCCTGTCGCGCCTGGGTGGCGCGGCACTTTTTTAGCTTTAAATGAGATTCGTTTCCCGGTATTAATTTTTGGCTATCCAATGAATTGAATTAATTTTAAGCAATTCTGCTGGTTAGCGAAAACTGGCTATTAAACAGCAACCAGGATAAGATTATTTCAGGACTAAGGAAAATCCGAAAATTAAATGGAACGAATGAGATTATTCTTTTTAAAATCCAGAAGGTTGAATTGCTTCAGCATATGTTTCAGGATGTCTTGTATCGTCTTTAAATCAGGACGGACGCCATGATTGTGATGCTGGATGTTGCTTATCAAACAGAATTTTTATTAGTCCCCGCGCGCCATGACTCAGGAGCGCTCAAGGGTCTTGAAATAAACGTTAACTTTGTTGGCGTTAACAGCCCTGTGCGTATTCCTACCGAACTGATGCGCCCTTTGCTGACTCCCGCGCAGGAATTGATGCTGTTTCAGGAGCAACTCGCTCTGCTCGAAACCTGCAAACTCTTTTTTATTCAGCAACAACTTCTGGCATGGATAAATATATCTCCGGTGATTGTTGAATACCTGATAACGGAAGAGGAGGGTGTTTCAATATGTGAACGGTATCCGTGGCTGGAGTTCACCATTTATGAGAACTATCCAGGCCTTAACACAGGCAATTTAAATACCACGCTAATGAATTTCGCGCTGCGTTTTCCGCTGGTGCTGGGCAATTTTGGCGCCGGGGATGCATCAACCAAAGCCATTTTTGACGGCATGTTTAAACGTGTGGCCCTGGATAAGAGTTTCACTCAGCAGCATCTTACTGAAAATACATTTGATCCTTTTTTACGCGCGATCTTCACCCAGGTGTCGCCGTACTGTCAGTCGCTGATGGTGGCGGGCGTTGATGACGTCATGGCACTGGAGCGATTGTCGGTTTACGGCTTCAGCGCCATGCAGGGCAACCTGTGGCCTGCCGTCCCCCTTGAGCGAATCACCTCGCTGGTGCAGGGATAACCCTTGTCTTACCTGGTGTTTAACACCTGACAAACCCACTACACTAAAAGCAGGAGGACCTATGACCCTGTCTTTTACCGCGCACTGGCATGATGAACTACCCGGTTTTTATACGGCCCTGAAACCCACTCCCCTGAACAATGCCCGCCTGATCTGGCACAACACGGCGCTGGCTGACGAACTGGCGATCCCGGCCTCGCTGTTCAGTCCCGAACAGGGCGCTGGCGTCTTTGGTGGCGAAACGCTGCTGCCAGGCATGCAGCCGCTGGCGCAGGTCTACAGCGGCCATCAGTTCGGCGTCTGGGCCGGGCAGCTGGGAGACGGGCGGGGGATCCTGCTCGGTGAACAGCAGCTCGCCAACGGGCAAACTATGGACTGGCACCTGAAAGGCGCCGGGCTCACCCCTTACTCGCGTATGGGCGATGGCCGCGCCGTGCTGCGCTCCACCATCCGCGAAAGCCTGGCATCTGAAGCGATGCACGCCCTGGGTATTCCTACCACCCGCGCGCTGTCGATCGTCACCAGCGATACCCCCGTCGCGCGCGAGACCATGGAGCAGGGCGCGATGCTGATCCGCATTGCCCAGAGCCACGCCCGCTTCGGCCATTTCGAGCACTTCTACTATCGCCGCGAGCCGGAGAAAGTTCGCCAGCTGGCGGATTTTGTCATTCGCCATCACTGGCCACAGTGGCAGGACGACGCCGATAAGTACATTCTCTGGTTCCGCGACGTGGTGGCGCGTACGGCGTCGCTGATCGCCAGCTGGCAGACGGTGGGTTTTGCCCACGGCGTGATGAATACCGATAACATGTCGATCCTCGGGCTGACCATCGATTACGGCCCGTACGGTTTCCTTGACGATTATCAGCCGGGCTATATCTGCAACCACTCTGATTATCAGGGGCGGTACAGCTTTGATAATCAGCCAGCGGTAGGGCTGTGGAACCTGCAGCGCCTGGCCCAGTCGCTGTCCCCGTTTATCGAGGTGGAAGCGCTTAACGACGCGCTGGATAGCTATCAGGAAATATTGCTCCAGCAGTACGGCAAACTAATGCGCCGCAAGCTGGGGCTGATGACCCAGGAGAAGGGTGACAATACCCTGCTGAACAACCTGTTTGCGCTGATGGCCCGGGAAGGCAGCGACTACACCCGCACGTTCCGTATGCTGGGGCAAACCGAACAGCAAAGCGCAGCCTCGCCGCTGCGCGATGAGTTTATCGATCGTCAGGCGTTTGATGACTGGTTTGCCACTTACCGCGCACGACTGCAACAGGAGAACGTGGCGGATGATGTGCGCCAGGCGCAGATGAACGCCGTCAATCCGGCGATGGTGCTGCGTAACTGGCTGGCGCAGCGCGCGATCGAGCAGGCCGAAAAAGGCGATTACGCCGAGCTTCACCGCCTGCATGAGGCCCTGCGAACGCCGTATGTCGACCGCAACGATGACTATATCAGCCGCCCACCCGACTGGGGCAAGCGGCTTGAAGTGAGCTGTTCCAGCTAAGGTGCGAGAAAAACCTGTGGGGCAGGGTGCGATGGATGCTGGCCCACATGCACCTGCGCACCGTACCAGCGCGCCAGGTCATCAGCCTGTAAAACCAGCTGTGGCGTCCCCTGCGAGACGATCCTGCCCTCGTGCAGCAGCACGATCCGGTCTGCCCATAAGGCGGCCAGATTGAGATCGTGCAGCACCACGCAGACGTGCAGGTTTCCCTCGCCGGTGAGCGCCTTCAGCAGACGCAGCAGATGCTGCTGATGGTAAAGATCCAGCGCTGATGTTGGCTCATCAAGAAACAACCAGCCGCGTGGCGCCCCTTCGTACCACAGCTGCGCCAGCGCGCGGGCCAGCTGAACGCGCTGCTGCTCTCCGCCGGACAGCGCCGCATACTGGCGACCGGCCAGCGGCTGGCAGCCGGTAATACGCATCACCTCGTTGACGATCTGCGGCTCGGGCTGTGCTGTCCACGGCGAACGTCCCATGCCGATCACCGCCTCCACCGGCCAGTCAAAGCCGAGCTGGGTTTGCTGGCGCATCACTGCCCGCTGGCGCGACAGGCTCTGTGTACTCCAGCCCGTCAGCGCTTTTCCGTTAAGCCAACAGCAACCCGCATCCGGTTTGAGAAAACCGGTTAACAGGCGCAGCAGGGTAGATTTACCCGCGCCGTTGGGGCCGATTAGCGCCACCAGTTCTCCCTGAGAAAGCGACAGCGTTACGTCGCGCAGCACCGTCCGGCCCGCGACGCGGTAGGTTAAATCTTCGGCGAGTAAGGGTTCAGCCATGCTGGCCTCCGCGACGAAAGATAAGCCACAGGAACCAGGGCGCGCCGAGGATGCTGGTCAGCAATCCTACCGGCATCTCCGCCGGGGCGACCAGCGTGCGTGCGGCGGTATCGGCAATCAGCAGCAAAAACGCCCCCGCCAGCACCGAGCCGGGGATCGTTGCCCGGTGATCCGACCCCAGCCACATGCGCATCAGGTGCGGTACCACCAGGCCAATAAAGCCAATCACGCCGCTGACGGCCACCGCAGCGGCTACCAGAAGCGCGCTGCATAAAAGCAAAATGCGCTGGACGACCCGCACATCGACGCCCAGATAGTGCGCCTCTTCCTCGCCAAGCTGCAGCAGATTCAGGGCAGATGCCAGCCGCCAGATAACCAGCACCGTCGGGACCATCAGGGAGGTCATCGCCAGCAGGGTAGACCACTGGGCCTGGCCGAGGCTGCCCATTCCCCACAGTGAGAGCTGGCGCAGCTGAGCGTCATTGCTCACCCAGGAGAGCACCCCCACCGCTGAACCGCACAGGGCATTGATGGCGATCCCCACCAGCAGCAGGCGCGAAAGCGATCCTTCCCGCTGCTGGCTGAGCAGAAAAATAACGACTGTTGCCACCAGCGCGCCGAGAAAGGCCGCCAGCATCGGGGCGTAGAGCATCAGCAGCCCCGGCAGCGTAACGGGCAGCACCACCCACAGCGCGACGGCGCAGGCGGCACCGCTGCTGATCCCCAGCAAACCGGGGTCGGCAAGCGGGTTGCGAAACAGCCCCTGCATTACGCAGCCCGCCAGCGCCAGTGCCCCGCCGATCGCCAGTGCCAGCAGCACCCGCGGCAGGCGAATGGTGAGCCAGATCTGGCGCAACGCCTCGTCGCTGCCGTTCCAGAGCAGGTTCACCGGCAGACGCAACGCGCCAAAACCGGTGGCTAACAGCGTCATCAGGGCCAGCATCAGCGCCAGCCCCCATAGCGAGCAGAGGATTCTGCGCGACATCAGGGGAGCTGCTCCGCCCGGGTACGCAGCTCAACGATAGCCTGCGGCGTGCGCACGCTAAACCCGAGTAGCGCCATGTCGTCGATCTGTAACACCTGCTTATTGCGACCCGCCGGAGTTTGCGCCAGACCTGGCAGCTTCCACAGATTCGCTTCCCCACCCATCGCTGTTACCCCATCCTGAGAGATCACCACCAGATCCGGCTGGCTGGCTATCACTCCCTCCTGAGAGAGTGGCTGATAGCGGGTGAAGCCCTGCATGGCGTTACGTAGCCCGGCCGCGCGGATCGCCGCATCGGCGCCAGTATCCTGCCCGGCAGCCATGGCGGTCATTCCGCCGTGGTTGAGGATGAACAGCACCCGCTTGTTGAGCGGGGAAGAGGGGAGCGCGGCCAAAGCCTTTTGCAGGCTTTGGCGCAGAACTTCGCCTTCGGCAACGCGATGTGTTGCCGCAGCCACCACCCGCACTTTCTCGTCGATAACGCTCAGCGCATTGCTGCCCGGTACCGTCACCACGTTAACCTTGCTCTGTCCCACCTGTTTGAGCACCAGCGAAGGTTGCGCCTGGGCGCTGGCTAACACCAGCGTCGGCCGCATCGCCAGGATCCCCTCGGCGTTAAGCTGGCGCAGATAGCCCACGTCCGGCAGCGAGGCGGCCTGCTTCGGCCACTGACTGGTACTGTCACGCGCCACCAGCGAATCTCCCGCTCCCAGGGCATAGACAATCTCCGTCACGTCGCCGCCGAGGGTGACAATCTTCTCCTCAGGCGCGGCGAAAGCGGCCAGCGGCAGGGCGGCAATCAGGGCAAGCAGTTTCCTCATGCAGCCAGCCCTTTCACCGTCAGGGCGTCAATCTGAGAGCGCCACTGGCTCTGCTCCGGCTCGCCTTCAGTACGCTGACCATACAGCTGCGCGATTTGCGTGCCGTCGGCAGCAAACAGCTCAAGGCTGGTGACGTGGCCGTCGGCGGTGGGTTTACGCGTCACCCAGCTTTCAGCGATGGTCTCTTCCAGCAGATGCAGGGTGAAGGTCGGGTTGAAGATATTCAGCCAGCCTTTCATCGGCACCACTTTCTCTACCGCACCGGTGAAGATCTGCACGCAGCCGCGGTTGCCGACGAAAATCATGATCTCGTTACCTGCCTGACAAGCGGTGTCCAGCAGCTGCGCCAGGGCGCGGTTATCGACCCGACAGGCCAGATCGTCACCCACCAGACGAAACGCCTGCTGACGTGTCAGCGTGTGACGCTTAAGCAGGCCGAAAAACTGATGAACGTCAGTCATGGCGCGCCATTCGCTGTCCACCGTCGCCGCATCGACGTGAGCTACTTCTGCGCTGACATCGGCAGCCTTTAGTGAAAGCGGCGGGTTATCGGCGAAGATAAAGCGGGACAGCAGATCGCCCCAGGCGGGCATGTCCGTGTTATCGGTGGCGTAGACCTTCAGCAGCGCATCGCCCTGATGGTCGAAGAACTGGATGCTCTGGCGTTCGCCGCGGGCGGTGGTTTCACTGATATGAAATACGCTCGCCCACTGGTTCAGGAACAGGCGTAGATCCAGCGCACGCGGGTTAAGCACCAGTCCGGCATGGCCGTTCAGGTGCTGATTGGTAAAGGCGCCCACCTGCTCGTGGACCGCGTATTCATTGCGGCAGATGCATTTGGTTTCGCCTGCCGCTTCCAGCGCAGCGAGGATCTCGCGGATCTCGCCGTGCAGACGCCAGGCATCGTGCCCCACCCGCGTCCAGGTCAGTTCGGCTTCACTGATGTTCATCAGCGCCGCGATATCACGCGCGTATTTCCCTGGATTTTTTTCTTTTAATTCAAGCCAGCGTGTGTAGTGATTCATTGTCTCTTCCTTCCGGATAAATGCCCCGTAACCGGGGCAGGGGTATTACCACTGATAACTCACGAAAATCTTGCCGTTACGGCCATCCTGCGGGATGCCCTGCGGGGACCAGTACTCTTTGTCGAAGGCGTTGCCCAGCACCAGGGTAGTGGTCACGCCTTTAAGCGCCTGCTGGCCCTGATAGCTGACATAAAAATCGTTTACCGCGTACCCAGGCTGGTGGCTGTAGCTGCTGCTCACATGGGTGGAACGATCGGCAAAGGTGCCAATCCAGCCCACGTTGAAGCCGCTCTGCGCCAGCGGGATGTCCAGCTTGCTGGAGACGGTATCCGGATTGATGCTGGAGATATACTCGCCGGTGTCGGTGTCTTTGCCCCGGGTGCGGTTATAGGCCACATCCAGGCTGAACAGGCTGGCGGAGTATTTCGCCATCACGTCCCAGCCCCAGATTTTGGCGTTGGGTACGTTGTACGACATGGTGGTCGCGGCGGCAAAATCGACGGTGGTGGAGATGTAATCTTTTGCATGGGTATCAAAATAGCTGGCTTTGAACTCCAGCGCATCGTTGGCAAGCATCAGATCGTCAAAGCGCAGACCAAACCCGTACTCCTGGGTTTCGTTGGTTTCCGGGCGCAGGTTCGGGTTTGGCACCCAATAGTTAGTGTAGAACCGGCCAATGGAGAAGTGTCTGGCGTCGTTGTACATCTCGCCCATCGTGGGCGCACGGAAGGCCTGGGCATACGAGCCGAACATCATCAGCCAGTCCGTTGGCGAGACGGTGATCCCGGCGCGGGATGACCATTTATCGGCGTCCACATCCTCATAGCCGTCGCTGCTGCCGCTGTAGTTATCGTAGCGTGTACCGCCCAGCAGGGTGACGGGCAGATCGCGCAGGGTGATCTCATCCTGTAACCAGCCGGAGCTGAAGTCGATGCGCGCATCCGGGAAGCCGGTTGTGGCGCCAGAAGGGGACTGCTCCTGACGGTAATATTCACCGCCATAGGTAAGCAGGTGCGAGGCGAAGGAGTCAGCGAACAGGCGGGTGCGGTTTTCTACTTTACCGCCTTTGGTGGTCTGTTCGCGATATTCGCCGGTGCCGTCAATATTCTGGGCGTTAATGCGCGCCTCAGACCAGTAGACCCGGGCATCAGCATTCAGCCAGTCGTTACCTTCCGGGGCGATGTGATACCCCAACTGGACATCACGCTGAATGGTGGAGCGGTCAGTCAGCGGGTTGCTGCTGGCGTCCGCCTCGATGGTTTGCGGATTTTTCGGCTCCTGCGCCGCGTTATTGTAATAGCGCAATGAGCCGCTCAGGGACTGGGCCCGATCGATCTGCCAGCTGCCTTTTGCCAGCATGTTGTTGATCGACTCATCATTCGGCGCGGTCTCGCCGCCGCCCTGACGGATATCGCCACGATCCCGGCTCGACCATGCCACCAGGCCATCGAGCGTATCGGTACGGCCAAAGGCGCTGGCACCCATGCCGAAGCTGTGATCGCCGGTAGCGGCGGTGCTGAACACGCGGAAGCCGCTGTTCTCTCCGGCCTGGAGCAGATCTTTTGCATCCGCGGTGTCATAGGCAATCACCCCGCCCATTGCGCCGCTGCCGTACAGCAGGGCGGACGGCCCGCGCACGATCTCGATACGTTTGATCAGAGCCGGGTCAAGGAAGGTGCTGTTCAGGTGACCGGTATCGGTGCCCTGGCGGACACCATCCACCAGCACCAGCACGCCGCGACGATCGTAGCCGCGCAGATTCACGTCCTGGCCGTTGGTGCGCCCGGTGCCGTCGAGCGTCAGACCCGGAACGTGGCGCAGCAGATCGGCGGCAGAGCTCGCGGTCTGGTTTTCCGGGGCGGTGGCGTCAATAACGCTCACCATCATCGGGGCCTCAAAGGCGCTGCGGGCGTTACCGGTAGCGGTCACTGTTATATCGTCGGCGGCGGCAACGGCCGCTGCCGGCAGGGCACTGATAATTGCCAGCGCCAACAGCGACGGGCGTATAGACGCGGTGTTCAGGTATGGCATAGCCACTCTCCATTTAAAAGTGAAAAGCGCTGGCTGCCTGGGGGGAACCTGGGTGGCTGGCGAAGATGCTTATTTTGTGAGAATTAATTTTCCGGCATGGGTCTGGCGCAACAGATAGTGCTGGCCGTCATGCTCGATAATGACGCGTCCCTCCTCGCCCAACAGCTGTTTACTGTCGATGCGACGATCGGTTGCGCCCGGGGCAGGCTGTGTTTTGTCTTCAGGACGAGTAAGCGTTGCAGCAGTGTTATCCATACGTGACATAATGTTTTTCAAAATAGCAATCAATGTAACAATGATAATCATTATCAACAAATCGTTTTTAACGGCAAGCGTTTTATGAAAAAACAGTGACGGGAGCGAGAGTTGGGGAATGTGCGGCTTGTAAAAAGCCGGGTGGCGCTGCGCTTACCCGGCCTAGAGGATCGTGCTTTTCCAGGCCCGGTAAGCGCAGCGCCACCGGGCAGGGGATTTAAAAACGGCTATCGACGGCGGAGGCCAGCTTATCCAGCAGCACTTCGGTATCTTCCCAGCTCAGGCAGGGGTCGGTAATGGACTGACCATAAGTGATGGGCTGACCCACCACCACTTTTTGCGTCCCTTCGCGCAGGAAACTTTCGGCCATCACCCCGGCAATGGCGCTGGAACCGTTGCGGATCTGCTGACACACCTCATCGCAAACGTCCAGCTGGCGACGGTGCTGTTTTTGACAGTTGCCGTGGCTGAAATCCACCACCAGCTGCTCCGGCAGGTCGAATTCGCGCAGGGTGTCGCAGGCTTCCGCGATATCCTGAGGATAATAGTTCGGCTGTTTGCCACCGCGCATAATGATGTGGCCATAAGGGTTGCCGCTGGTCTGGTAGATAGTCATCTGACCGTTCTTGTCCGGGGAGAGGAACATATGGCTGGCGCGGGCGGCGCGGATGGCGTCCACCGCGATGCGGGTGTTGCCGTCGGTGCCATTTTTAAAGCCCACCGGGCAGGAGAGCGCCGAGGCCATTTCACGGTGGATCTGGCTTTCGGTGGTTCTGGCGCCAATCGCGCCCCAGCTGATCAGATCGGCGATAAACTGTCCGGTCACCATATCAAGAAATTCGGTGGCGGTGGGGACGCCAAGCTCGTTCACCTGTAACAGCAGCTTGCGCGCCAGCTGAATACCGTGGTTTACCCGGTAGCTGCCGTTTAAATCAGGATCGGAGATCAGCCCTTTCCAGCCAACCACGGTACGCGGCTTCTCGAAGTAGGTGCGCATGACGATTTCCAGGCGTGCCTGGTGCTTATCCCTGAGCCCCTTCAGGCGCCGGGCGTAGTCCATAGCGGCATCGAGATCGTGAATAGAGCAGGGACCTACGATCACCAGCAGACGGCGATCGTCCCCATTCAGGATTTTTTCAATACGTTTACGTGACGTTGTCACGTTATCGGCCACTGCCGCAGATACAGGGTACCGCTGGGCCAGCTCTGCTGGCGTCACCAGGCTGTCGATACGCGCTGTGCGGAGTTCATCGGTTTTATTCATGGTATTTCTCGGAATGTAGTGCTTCATCGGTAACTTACCGGGAAGTGATGGGCATCACCTTAAACCAATCCCCGCTGATTTCAAGTGCAGGGCACAAGCGTGCCCTGATAGGGATGCGAGTATAAAGGATTGCGAACCATTGTACTAGCCTGTTAGTACATGCGGCGGCTCAGGCCCATGATATCGAGGATCTTGGTGGCGATCTCTTCCACTGAATAGTTGGTACTGTTCAGCCAGGGGATATTGTTTTTGCGATACAGGGCTTCGACTTCGGCCACCTCCATGCGGCACTGGCGCATCGAGGCGTAGCGGCTGTTTTCCCGGCGCTCCTCGCGGATGGCGGCCAGCCGTTCAGGGTTAATGGTCAGACCAAACAGCTTATGTTGCAGCGGTTTCAGTGCCGCAGGGAGCACGAGGTTATCCATATCGTCGGCAATAAAGGGGTAGTTGGCGGCCCGGATGCCGAACTGCATCGCCAGATAGAGGCTGGTGGGGGTCTTACCGCAGCGCGAAACGCCCAAAAGTATCACCTGGGCCTGATCGAGATTGCGCAGCGAAATGCCGTCATCATGGGCAAGCGTATAGTCGATGGCCGCGATACGGGCATCGTACTTGGTAATGTTTGCCGGGTTCAGACCATGGGTACGGTGCGCTACCGGGGTGGGATCAAGCTTCATCTCCTGCTGGAGCGGAGCCACCAGCGCCTGCACAATGTCCTGACAAAATCCTTCGCTTTGCAGAATGATCTGGCGGATTTCCGGAATCACAATCGAGTAGAACACCAGCGGGCGCACGCCCGTCTGCTGGAAAATGGCGTCAATTTGATCTTTCACCGCTCTGGCGCGGCTTTCGTTTTCCACGAAGGGCAGCGTGATGCTGTTGATGGAAACCGGGAATTGCGACATGACCGCATGGCCCAGCACTTCGGCGGTGATCGCCGTACCATCGGAAATATAAAAAACGTGGCGATCGACAGCATTATCCATTTTGCACACTCGGTATATCAGATGTAATTGACTGAAAGCATAAATTAAAAAAGTAAAAAACGACAGTCATCCCACGCGGTAAAATAAAAATGAAACGGTATTTTTATTTTTAATGAAAGGGTTGTTTCATTTTTCAGAATCATGCTAAAGACCGATGTTTTTTGTGGTAACTCATAGGAATCATGAGGTTAGCATTTAAGCGGGAACAGTCTGAAAAGCTAAAAAATAAAAGTGCTTACACGATTCACCGTTTTTTTAGTGCGAATAAATATGACAGTATAAATACGCAGTAAGGAATTTCTCAAAACCCGTTCATATATCATAAAAGGATTGTTTCGATGTCCAACAATGGCTCGTCACCGCTGGTGCTTTGGTATAACCAACTCGGCATGAATGATGTAGACAGAGTTGGAGGCAAAAATGCCTCCCTGGGTGAAATGATTACAAATCTGTCTAGTATGGGTGTCTCCGTACCGAATGGATTTGCTACCACCGCCGATGCTTTTAACTACTTTCTGGATCAAAGCGGCGTAAACCAGCGCATTTACGAACTACTGGATAACACGGACATTGATGATGTCTCCGAGCTTGCCAAAGCCGGGACTCAGATCCGCCAGTGGATCATCGACACACCTTTCCAGCCTGAACTGGAAAAAGCCATTCACGACGCCTATAACCAGCTCTCCGCTGATGATGCAGAGGCCTCCTTTGCCGTGCGCTCCTCCGCCACCGCAGAAGATATGCCGGACGCTTCGTTTGCCGGGCAGCAGGAGACCTTCCTCAACGTGCAGGGCTACGACGCCGTGCTGGTGGCGGTAAAGCATGTGTTTGCTTCCCTGTTTAACGACCGCGCTATTTCCTATCGCGTGCATCAGGGTTATGACCACCGCGGCGTTGCGCTGTCGGCGGGCGTGCAGCGCATGGTGCGTTCGGATCTGGCCTCATCAGGTGTGATGTTCTCTATTGATACCGAATCGGGTTTCGATCAGGTGGTCTTTATCACCTCCGCCTGGGGTCTGGGCGAAATGGTGGTGCAGGGTGCCGTCAACCCTGACGAATTCTATGTTCATAAGCCAACCCTGACGGCGGATCGTCCGGCTATCGTGCGCCGTACTATGGGCTCGAAAAAAATCCGCATGGTTTACGCTCCGACTCAGGAGCACGGGAAGCAGGTGCGGATTGAAGACGTGCCGCAGGAGCAGTGCGACCGCTTCTCGCTGACCGATGCCGAAGTGCAGGAGCTGGCAAAACAGGCGGTGCAGATTGAGAAGCACTATGGCCGTCCAATGGATATTGAATGGGCCAAAGATGGCCACACCGGCAAGCTGTTCATCGTTCAGGCGCGTCCGGAAACCGTCCGTTCCCGCGGCCAGGTAATGGAGCGTTACACCCTGCATGACCAGGGCAAAATTATTGCTGAAGGCCGTGCCATCGGCCACCGCATCGGCGCGGGCCCGGTGAAAGTGATCCACGACATCAGCGAAATGAACCGCATTCAGCCCGGCGACGTGCTGGTGACCGACATGACCGACCCGGACTGGGAACCGATCATGAAAAAAGCGGCTGCGATTGTCACCAACCGTGGCGGCCGTACCTGTCACGCGGCGATCATTGCCCGTGAGCTGGGTATCCCGGCGGTGGTTGGCTGCGGTGACGCCACTGAACGCATGAAGGACGACGAGAACGTCACTGTCTCCTGCGCCGAAGGCGACACCGGTTATGTGTACGCGGAGCTGCTGGACTTCAGCGTGAAAAGCTCCAGCGTTGATACCATGCCGGATCTTCCGCTGAAGATCATGATGAACGTCGGCAACCCGGACCGGGCGTTTGACTTTGCCTGCCTGCCAAATGAAGGCGTTGGCCTGGCGCGTCTGGAGTTCATCATCAACCGTATGATTGGGGTCCACCCGCGTGCGCTGCTGGAGTTTGATGACCAGGATCCGAAGCTGCAAAAAGAAATTCGCGAGATGATGAAGGGCTATGACTCGCCGAAAGAGTTCTATGTCGGCCGTCTGACCGAAGGGATCGCGACCCTGGGCGCTGCCTTCTTCCCGAAACGGGTGATTGTGCGTCTGTCCGATTTCAAATCGAACGAATACGCCAACCTCGTGGGCGGCGAGCGTTACGAGCCGGAAGAAGAGAACCCGATGCTGGGCTTCCGTGGCGCCGGTCGCTATGTCTCTGACAGCTTCCGCGACTGTTTTGCCCTGGAGTGTGAGGCGGTGAAACGCGTGCGTAACGACATGGGCCTGACTAACGTCGAGATCATGGTGCCGTTTGTGCGTACCGTCGATCAGGCAAAAGCGGTGGTTGACGAGCTGGCCCGTCAGGGGCTGAAGCGCGGCGAGAACGGTCTCAAGATTATTATGATGTGTGAGATCCCGTCCAACGCCCTGCTGGCAGAGCAGTTCCTTGAGCACTTTGACGGTTTTTCCATCGGCTCAAACGATATGACGCAGCTGGCGCTGGGTCTGGATCGCGACTCCGGCGTGGTCTCCGCGCTGTTTGATGAACGTAACGAGGCGGTGAAAGCCCTGCTGTCGATGGCCATCCGTGCCGCGAAGAAACAGGGCAAGTACGTCGGCATCTGTGGTCAGGGACCTTCCGACCACGAAGACTTTGCCGCCTGGCTGATGGAAGAGGGGATCGACAGCCTCTCCCTGAACCCGGACACCGTGGTACAAACCTGGCTGAGCCTGGCCGAACTGAATAAATAACGGTTTTGCTCTGCAAGTGAAAAGGTGAGGATATCCATCCTCACCTTTTTTATTTTCTGCCAGACTTGCTCTCCATCACAAATAAAATAAAAAACGAAATATCATAATTTGCCTGTTAATTTAGACAATTGTTAGCGGGCAAAGTGTTGCTAATAATTGAGCCTCGAATGCGCGTGATACAGATACTTGCGCAACTGGTTGAAATAAGTTTTAACCTGATAAAAAGGCTCATTAAAAATGACAATTTCCTCTGTATTGAGTACGAAGGATAAAATAGGCTATGGATTAGGTGATATGGCCAGCGCGCTGGTCTGGCAAACGGCAACATTATTTCTTGCTTACTTTTATACTGATGTTTTTGGCCTGCCTGCCGCTATAATGGGTACCATGTTTTTAGTGGTCAGGGTGGTGGATGCGTTTGTCGATCCCTGCATTGGCGCCCTGGTGGATCGCACCCAAACCCGCCACGGTCGTTTTCGTCCCTGGCTGCTGTGGTTTGCCATTCCGTTTGGCGTCAGCTGCCTGATTACCTTCTATGTTCCGGACGCTGGGGCAACGGCAAAAATCATCTATGCCTGCGTCACCTACGCCATTTTGAGTCTTATCTACTCCGCCATTAACGTGCCGTACTGCGCCATGCCGGGTGCCCTGACGCTGGACCCGCGCGAGCGCCACTCTCTGCAATCCTGGCGCTTTGGCCTGTCGTTTATTGGCGGCCTGATCGTCACAGTTATCGCCTTACCGCTGGTCTCATATCTCGGCAATGGCAACGTCCAGAAGGGCTATTTTTATGCCATGAGCCTGATGGGGTTATTAGGCATTATTTTATTCTTCTGCTGTTTCTTCATGACCCGCGAGCGTTATTCTCCGCGTAATGACACCTCGGGCTCAATGCTGACAGATTTAAAATTACTGGCCGGAAATAGCCAGTGGCGAATCGTTTTTCTGTTCAATATTCTCCTGCTCACTGCGGTGGTGACGCGTGGTTCCGCGACCATGTATTACGTGAAATATGTCCTGCTGCGTCCTGAACTAATTTTTGCCTTTATCGTTTCGGGAATGGTGGCTTCGTTAAGCGGTGCCTTATTATCCGAACGTCTGCTGGGGAAATTTGACCGCGTTCGCGCTTATCAATGGACCATTATTTCCTTCGTCATTTTTGGGGCGCTGATTTTCTTCATTCCGCCTTCGCAGGTCTGGCTGATCTTCGGCCTGAACATTGTGTTTAGCTTCATACAAAACCTGACCACGCCGTTGCAGTGGACCATGTTCTCGGACGTGGTGGACTATGAAGAGCACCGGAGCGGTCGTCGTCTCGATGGGCTGGTGTTCTCAACCGCGCTGTTTGCCATCAAGTTTGGTCTGGCGCTGGGCGGTGCCGTGGTGGGATGGGTGCTGGGGATGGTGGATTACGCACCGGGTGAGGCCACTCAGGCCCCGCACGTGCTCGCCACGATTAACGCGCTGTTCACGCTGATCCCCTGTGGCCTGTTTATATGCATGGTGGTCCTGCTGGCTATCTACAAGCTCAACAGCCGCCTGGTGGACACTATTGCCCGTGAACTCGCGAGCAAGCGTGAAACCCGTAACGAGGCAGGGCATCTCAGCCCGGCAATACATTCTGCAACTCAGGAGTAACTGATGACTGCTATCTACAAGGACGCGGGACGTCCCGTACACGAGCGTGTCGCCGATCTACTGGCGCGCATGACCCCGGAAGAGAAGTTTGCCCAGATGCATGCATACTGGCTGATCCTTGATGAAAACGGCAACCACCGCGAACGTAGCGATTTGAGCGATGAGTTTGCCGGTGTCAGCGCCCAGGCCTCGTTAACAGAGCGGCTGAAGCTGGGCGTCGGACAGATCACCCGTCCTTTGGGCACCCATATCGTTGATGCCAGAACCGGCGTGCGCGCCGCTAATCGCCTGCAACGGATGATGATGGAGGAGACGCGGCTTGGCATTCCGGCGCTGTTTCATGAAGAGTGCCTGGTAGGGTTGCTGTGTAAAGACGCGACGCTCTTTCCCTCCTCGCTGAACTATGGATCGACCTGGGATCCGGAGCTGGTGCAGCGAGCGGCTGAGCAGATAGGTAAAGAGGCGCGCTCGGTCGGCTGCCAGCAGGGCCTTGCGCCGGTGCTCGACGTCTCTCGCGACGTGCGCTGGGGACGGACGGAAGAGACCTTCGGCGAAGATCCCTGGCTGGTGGGAGTGATGGCGACGGCGTATGTGAAAGGCTTGCAGGGC
This sequence comes from Leclercia adecarboxylata, assembly GCF_035787115.1. Taxonomy (GTDB): domain Bacteria; phylum Pseudomonadota; class Gammaproteobacteria; order Enterobacterales; family Enterobacteriaceae; genus Enterobacter; species Enterobacter adecarboxylatus_E. Next base: position 28,238 of record NZ_JALKTL010000001.1, read on the forward strand.
GATAAGCGCGATCTGCTGGCGACCCTCAAGCACTATGTCGGCCACTCTTTTAGCGAAGGGGCGCGTAACCACGCCCCGGTTCATCTTGGTTTTAGCGAACTTAATGACACCTTCCTGCTGCCCTTTGAGATGGCGGTGAAGCTGGCGAACGCCGGGTCGGTGATGCCGGCCTATCACGATATCGATAATCAACCCGGCCACAGCGATCGCTTCCTGCTCACCACGGTGTTGCGCGAACAGTGGGGCTTTGACGGCATTATCGTGGCGGATTACGGCGGTGTCAGTCTGTTACATCAGCATCACGGGGTATCTCATGATGCAGCCGAGTCGGCAGCGCTGGCCTTTAACGCCGGGCTGGACGTCGAACTGCCAAAAGATGACTGCGCCCGCCATCTGGCTGAAGCCGTAGAGCGCGGGCTGATACCGATGACGAAAGTCGACGAAATCGTGGCTCGCGTGTTAAGCGAGAAGTTCCGCCTCGGACTGTTTGAGCATCCCTACGTTGATGAAAACAGCATTGACCTGCAAAACGGCGAGACCAGGCAGGTGGCCCGCGAAGTGGCAACGCGCTCAATTACCCTGCTGGAGAACAACGGCATTCTGCCGCTGACTGGCAAGCCGCGGCTCGCCGTCGTCGGACCTACGGCGGACGATCCGCTGGCGCTGCTAAGCGGCTACAGCTTCCCGGTTCATCTGATTATCAGCGACATGCTGGAAGAGACCGCGCAGGTTACCACCCCGCTGCAGGCGCTGAAGCACTACCTTGGCGATGCTCACGTTCAGTACGCGAAAGGGTGCCATATCATCGAAAAGCGCATGGCGGGTGCGCCGGTTTTCCCGGGGGACAGCAGCGGTAAACCGATGCAGCAATCACCGGTCTCGCAGGATACCAGCCCGATCCCGCAGGCCGTGCGGATAGCCAACGACAGCGATGTTGTCGTGGCCTGCGTGGGCGATCTGGCAGGCCTGTTCCAGAGCGGCACCGTGGGAGAAGGCTCGGATACGGACAGCCTGAATCTGCCCGGCGTACAGCAGCAACTGCTGGAGGCGCTGGTAGAGACCGGCAAACCGGTGATCGTGGTGATGACCGGCGGGCGGCCCTACAACCTGCAGGGGCTGGAAGCGCGCGTGGCGGCACTGATGATGGCCTGGGCGCCGGGTCAGGAGGGCGGCTGGGCCATTGCCGACGTGCTGACGGGGCGGAGCGAGCCCCAGGGCAGGCTGGTGGTCAGCGTGCCGAAAAGCGCCGGGGCCATGCCTTTCTACTATAACCACAAGCTGAAAAGCGGCGGTACGCCGTTTGCCTTCCATTTTGGTGCCCGTTATCCCTTTGGCTATGGTCTGGGCTGGACGTCATTCAGCTGGGGAACCGCCCGACTGGCCGAGAGCAGGGTGCCCATCGACGGCGAAGTGACGCTGAGTATTGACGTGAAAAACAGCGGCGAGCGCAGCGGGAGCGACGTGGTTCAGGTTTACGTCCGGGACAAGGTCGCCAGCCAGGTGCGACCGCTGCAGGAGCTGAAAGCCTTTCAGCGCGTCACATTGTCTCCGGGCGAAAGCGCCACGCTCACCTTCACGCTGCCGGTGGATCTGTTCAACTTTACGCGCCGGGATGGTAAGCGCGTCGTGGAGCCGGGTGAGTTTGAGCTGCAGGTTGGGGCATCGTCAGCGGATATTCGCGAGGTGGTGACGGTGAAGGTGACCGGAGAGGAGCGGGTGTTGCCGGGTGAGTGGAAGATGCTCAGCGATTGCGTAGTGAGTCAGATTTAAGGTGCATGGGTTCCCCCTGTGCTTAATCAGGGGGAGCTAAATTAAAATGTGTAAAAAAAAACTCTCCTCTTCTTGAATAGCACAAATCCCTCAAAAAATCGGTTCACATAAGAATATTCTTGCGCACCTGAAATTAGCCCAGTACCAGTAGATATACTTTGCGTAAATATTGCCCGGTTATTGATGGCCTTTATTTCGAAAAGGCCTGTTTACCGCTAAGGGTCTGGATAAAAGTTACTTCTGCCTGTTTGCTCATGCGACAGACAGGTGACTGAATTAACAAAGATATATTTCATTTCAATATCAGGCGTAACATCGGTAATGATGAAGATTGATAACACGATTATAACAGTCAATCCTGTGACAGAAATGATGGAATGAATTCCGTAAATAATAATTAATGATGATAACAACATTCTTTTAATTTCTTCAGGGAACCTGTTTAATGAAATATAAAGCTGCGGCAATGGCTTGTATCTGTGCAGTATCTTTATCTGCTTGCTGTACTATTGTCGATGGAACAAAACAAAAAGTCGCGATTAACACTGACGCACCTGCGTTATTCAGTGTCAGGAATGCTGATGGAATGGAAGTCGCTAAAGGTATTGCTCCTGCTACCGTTAATTTAAAACGTGGTGATGCGCCTTATCACGTAGAAGTAAGAAGAACAGAAACAAGCCCTGTAACCAGAGGCGATATTAATGATAGTAGTAATGGCTGGATGTGGGGCAACATCTTGTTTGGTGGCCTAATTGGGATTGGTGTGGACCACTTTGACGGGGCAAGTCGTGACCTTGATAAGCAGATAATGCTGGTCACTATGAAAGACCCTAATCACCCAGAGCAGAACGCTAATGATTTTCAGCATGTAGGAGCTTTGGGTGAAATGCCAGTAACACCTGTCACCATTAACAACACGATAAATAACAAGCAGGGATAACTGTATTTACGTTAAAGCCTGAGTTGAGATCGGTATTGAGAGTCCATTCCTCAGCGGAACGGATAGAGAACTGTCGAGCAGAATAGAAAGAGCACGAGCCATATACAGGGCACCGTTTATTATCTCTGCTGTTTGCTAAGTAGCATTTAGCTAACATACCTGCACCATAGCCAAAGCGTCGCGCATTACCGCAACGTGATAGTGGTAGGGAGGCGCTTTTAAATGAACGCAAAGAAACAGCTAAGAGATGTGGATTGGATTTCACACTCCCTGGGCGGTGGAATGCGCACCTTAAGGCGCAACACAGACTGGGCATCTATCCCTACCATTCACAAGCAGACGACGTGTTTGTGGCACTCACTTCGGAATACCCTGGACGCAATTTAAGTGGTTGATTTGCAGAGGGAGAAAAGGAGCAGCTTCTTTGTGCTTCACACAGTTTGCACACTAACGCTTTACGAAACCGGTAACTCGCTGAAAAAAAAGCCCAACGTGGGAGTTGGGCAAAGACTACACACAGCAATTCGTTGTTTCACTCAGGGGATTTCCATGCTTATAAATCAAGGTGTTGTTGATTCATAACCGTGACCTAATAGTAGGCATAGCGAATTTTTGCGTCGATCAGATTCGTCTCAATAGTTTAAAAAGCATGAAGAATTTATGTAGTGAATTGAAGTAAATATAGGTAAAAAAGGGTTAAGCGGCGCTTAAGGTAAATTCAATTGATAAGTGTTGCTTAACATTCTGGTGGGTGGCCCCACCAGAACGGGAACGTTACTTTTTCAGCTCGTCCGTCTCTTGAAGCGCGGTAAGCAGAACATCAGGATCGGTCGGCGGCGAGGGGACTTCATGAACCCAGGCGGAGAAGAGGCGCCAGGAGACGGCAAGCAGCACCGGCCCGATAAACAGACCTATCATTCCGAAGGCAATCAACCCCCCGATAACGCCGGAGAGAATCAAAATCAACGGCAGGTCGGCTCCCATGCGAATCAGCAGTGGGCGGATCACGTTATCCATTGTGCCCACGACGCAGCTCCAGACCAGCAGGAAAGTGCCCCATGTGGTATCGCCGCTCCAGTAGAGCCAGATAATTGCCGGCACCAGAACCAGCAGAGGTCCCAGCTGCATCAGGCAGGTTAACAGCATCAGCACCGTAAAGAGGGTAGCGTAAGGTACCCCGGCGATCGCCAGACCAATACCGCCCAGCACCGACTGCACCAGCGCCGTCACGACCACGCCCAACGCCACGGCACGCACGGCCTGCGCCGCCAGCAGCATTGCCGCGTCGCCGCGCGCAGAGGCGAGGCGGGTGGCAAAATGACGAACCCCGAGCGCCACCTGCTCGCCGCGCCAGTAGAGCAGGGCGCTGAACAACAGCATCAGCACGCAGTGCACCACAAAGCGGCCAAGGTGAGCGGCGGTACCTACAAACCAGGTGGTGGTGGCGCCGATATAGGGCCGCACTTTCGCCATAATGGCGCTGCCGCCCATATCCAGCAGATTATGCCAGCCGGCATAGAGCTTATCGCCAATCAGCGGGATGTCGTTCAGCCATGCCAGCTCCGGCAAGGTCATATCGCCGCTGGTAATGCTGGTGATGAGCGGGCCGCTGCCGTCCACCAGGCTGTTCACCAGTAACGCGACAGGAATGACAAACAGCAATACCAGCAGTAGCGTCATCACCAGCACCGCCAGCGTCCGGCGGCCAAACAGCAAACGCTCAAGGCGAATGAACAGCGGCCAGGTGGCGATAACCACCGTGCCCGCCCACGCAAAGCCGAGAATAAAGGGCTGAACAATCCACAGACACGCAATAATCATGATTGCCAGAAACAGCACCGACAGCAAAATTTGCGCAACGTCCCTGGGCTGGTGTCGATTGACCATAAATGAAATTCACCTTTTAAGTACACCGGAAGACCGGCAAGAACATGAAACCGCATCACTACAATCATTAGTGATTTCAGCGATTTTTAACAGGCAGATTCTGCCTGTAATTCTGTCGGGCGGATACGCTTAAAATGTGATACAAAATGTGAGACACAACGCAAACGATTATCTACAACTATTCAGATTGGGCAGGGTCGACAGTAATGATCCCACAAATTTCTCAGGCACCCGGCGTCGTTCAGCTGGTGCTGAATTTTTTGCAGGCACTGGAGCAACAGGGTTTTACCGGCGATACCGCCACACGTTATGCCGACCGGCTGACCATGGCGACCGATAACAGTATCTACCAGCTACTTCCCGATGCAGTCGTTTTTCCCCGTTCTACCGCTGATGTGGCGCTCCTTGCCCGTCTGGCATCCCAGGAGCGTTTCGCTTCGCTGATTTTCACCCCGCGCGGTGGCGGCACCGGCACTAACGGTCAGGCGCTGAACACGGGGATCGTCGTCGACATGTCCCGCTATATGAACCGCATTATCGAGATCAATCCTGAAGAGGGATGGGTGCGGGTTGAGGCCGGGGTCATCAAGGATCAGCTTAATCAGTACCTGAAGCCTTACGGCTATTTTTTTGCCCCCGAGTTGTCGACCAGTAACCGCGCCACGCTCGGCGGGATGATCAATACCGACGCCTCCGGCCAGGGTTCGCTGGTGTACGGTAAAACCTCCGATCACGTCCTCGGCGTGCGGGCGGTACTGCTGGGTGGCGATATTCTCGATACCCAGCCGATGCCGGTTCAGCTTGCCGAAACGCTCGGGAAGGACAATACCACCACCGGACGGATCTACCGCACCGTACTGGAACGCTGTCGTGATAACCGACAACTGATTATTGATAAGTTCCCGAAACTGAACCGCTTCCTGACCGGCTACGACCTGCGTCACGTGTTCAATGACGATCTCAGCCAGTTCGATTTGACCCGCATACTTACCGGTTCCGAAGGGACGCTGGCTTTTATCACCGAGGCGCGCCTCGACATCACCCGCCTGCCAAAAGTGCGCCGCCTGGTAAATGTGAAGTACAACTCCTTCGATGCCGCGCTGCGTAATGCGCCCTTTATGGTGGATGCGCGTGCGCTGTCGGTTGAGACTGTCGACTCGAAGGTACTCAACCTGGCGCGGGAAGATATCGTCTGGCACTCGGTAAGCGAGCTTATCGCGGACGTGCCCGACAAAGAGATGCTGGGCCTGAACATCGTTGAGTTTGCTGGTGATGACGCTGAGCTTATCGAAAGCCAGGTCGATACCCTCTGCCAGCGGCTGGACGAGCTGATGGCCCGGGGTGAGGGCGGAGTAATAGGCTGGCAGCTGTGTAACGATCTCGCCGGCATTGAGCGTATCTATGCGATGCGCAAAAAAGCGGTGGGGCTGCTGGGTAACGCCAAAGGCGCGGCCAAGCCGATTCCATTTGCCGAAGATACCTGCGTACCGCCGGAAAATCTGGCGGACTATATTGTTGAATTTCGCGCCCTGCTCGACAGCCATGGCCTGAGCTACGGCATGTTCGGCCATGTTGACGCCGGGGTGTTGCACGTCCGCCCGGCGCTGGATATGTGCGACCCGCAACAGGAGATCCTGATGAAGCAGATCTCCGATGAGGTGGTCGCCCTTACCGCGAAGTACGGCGGCCTGCTGTGGGGCGAGCATGGGAAGGGCTTTCGCGCGGAGTACAGCCCGGCCTTCTTTGGCGAACAGCTGTATAGCGAGCTGCGTAAAATCAAAGCGGCCTTTGACCCGAACAACCGCCTCAACCCTGGTAAAATCTGCCCGCCAGAGGGCATTGAGGCCCCGATGATGCAGGTGGATGCGGTTAAGCGCGGCACCTTTGACCGCCAGATCCCTATTGCCGTGCGTTCTTCCTGGCGCGGCGCCATGGAGTGTAACGGCAACGGCTTGTGCTTTAACTTCGATGCCAAAAGCCCGATGTGCCCCTCGATGAAGATCACCAGCAACCGCATCCACTCCCCGAAAGGACGTGCGACCCTGGTGCGCGAGTGGCTGCGTCTGCTGGCCGACCGGGGTGTGGATCCGCTGGCGCTGGAAAAAGAGCTGCCGGAAAAACGCGCCAGCCTGCGCACCCTCGTCGAGCGTACCCGCAACAGCTGGCATGCGCGTAAAGGGGAGTATGACTTTTCCCACGAGGTGAAAGAGGCGATGTCCGGCTGTCTGGCCTGTAAAGCCTGCTCCACCCAGTGCCCGATCAAGATCGACGTGCCGGAGTTCCGCTCGCGCTTCCTGCAGCTCTATCACAGCCGTTATCTGCGCCCGATGCGCGATCATCTGGTGGCGAAGGTAGAGAGCTATGCCCCGCTGATGGCCCGCGCGCCGCGTACCTTTAACTTTTTTATCAATCAGCCGCTGGTGCGCAAACTCTCCGAGAAGCATATCGGCATGATCGACCTGCCGCTGCTCTCCACGCCTTCTCTGCAGCGCCAGATGGTCGGCCACCGATCCGCCAACCTCACCCTCGAACAGCTTGAGTCGCTAAGCGCTGAGCAAAAAGCGAAAACGGTGCTGGTGGTTCAGGATCCCTTTACCAGCTATTACGATGCGCAGGTGGTGGCCGATTTTATCCGTCTGGCCGAGCGGTTAGGGTATCAGCCGGTGCTGCTGCCGTTTTCCCCGAACGGCAAAGCGCAGCACATCAAAGGGTTCCTTACTCGCTTTGCGAAAACCGCGCAAAAGACCTCTGACTTCCTTAACCGGGTGGCGGAGCTGGGGATGCCAATGGTGGGTGTCGATCCGGCGCTGGTGCTCTGCTATCGTGATGAGTACAAACAGACCCTCGGCGACAAGCGTGGCGACTTCCACGTGATGCTGGTACACGAGTGGTTGCCAACGGTTGTCAATGCACAAACCGTGCAGGAGACCAGCGGCGAGCCGTGGTATCTGTTTGGTCACTGTACCGAAGTGACTGCGCTGCCGGGGTCGCCGGCGCAGTGGTCGGCTATCTTTGCCCGCTTTGGCGCGAAGCTTGAAAGCGTCAGCGTCGGCTGCTGTGGCATGGCCGGAACTTACGGGCACGAGGTGGTGAATCATGCCAACTCGCTGGGGATCTATGAGCTCTCATGGCACCAGGCGATGCAGCGTCTGCCGCGTAACCGTTGTCTGGCGACTGGCTACTCCTGCCGCAGCCAGGTCAAGCGCGTCGAAGGCAGCGGTGTGCGCCATCCTCTGCAGGCTTTACTGGAGATTATGGGATGATCTGGAAACGCGCGGTCACGTTGCAGGCATTAAATGCCATGAACAAAGGGACGCTGGCGGGGCTGCTGGATATTCAGTTCACCCGTATCGACGAGACAGAACTGGAAGCGACCATGCCGGTCGACAGCCGCACTCATCAGCCGTTTGGGCTGCTGCACGGCGGTGCGTCGGTCGTGCTGGCCGAAACGCTCGGTTCGGTGGCCGGCTATCTGTGCACCGAAGGTGAGCAGAAAGTGGTGGGGCTCGAGATCAATGCCAACCACATGCGCGCCGTGCGCAGCGGTCGGGTGCGCGGTGTTTGTCGCGCGCTGCATACCGGCTCGCGCCATCAGGTATGGCAGATTGAAATTCTGGATGAGCAAAACCGTCTGTGCTGCTCGTCGCGGCTGACCACCGCCGTGATATGAAGTAAAAGGCCGCAAATGCGGCCTTTTTATATTTTCTATCCTCTTGAGATACCAGTGTTTACTGGCGGTCCGCAAGAAATGCTAATTCGCGTACCCAAATTTATGGGATTATTCCTATGCTCCTTCAAGAGCTAAGCCATATTGAGTGCCGGAGATAAGCGCCGGATGGAGCGAGAAGCCCTTAAGATTACACTCCAGTAGTCTTAAGGGCTTTCTGTTTACTGCGCTCAATAATCGTTGTTAATGTCCTGCATGGCAGACAGGATAACCAGACCGGTAATGACGACGGCAACGACGGCGGCTGTCACAAGTGCAATGAGCATTTCCCCTCCGTATGCGGCCCTTTTGCAGAAGCATAGCGCATCAGGAGACGATCGCCTCAGCCATGCGACTGAGATTCAGAATACGCTTACAGTGGAAGGAGACCCTGTTGAGGTGCGTTCTGCCTCCAGCGTCGCTCAGTATTTTGCGGGAAGTTTGATGATTTTTATCAGCCGACCCTCTTTCATTTCCACATAACCACCGGCTTTCAGATCGGCCAGAATACGCATCACACCGCTACGGGAGAGCTGCGTTTTATCGCGGATATATTTTTCTGCGGTGATCCTGGCGCGGAAACCCTCATCCTCGTCCATCAACTCCAGCAGCTGCTTTCGAATTAATTCATAGGCTGTGGGCGCTCCTGCGGGCATAACATGGTGATAAAGCCGGTTATAGACAAACATCATATGGCGGGAGACCAGCCCCCACAAATCGTTTTCTTTGCAGATGTCGTTAACTTTATCGATCGGAAGAACGCCAATTGTGCACGGCTTAATTGTTTTGAAATAGTCGTCAAAATAGATATCCGTCATGTTCGCCAGACCAAAGACTGCCGGGCTGTTGGCGGTGGACAGCAGCATATTGTTGCTTCGGCGATAGAGCGCCACGCTGCCCTCGATTATCAGATAACACATTCCCTGACCTTTAATACAAAAATCGAACTGTTCTCCCCGCTGAACGTGGTGAAGGGTCGCGTAAGGTTGCAGATGGGAAATAAGCTCCTGTGACCAGGGCGACCCACGCTGAACCGAACCGGGAGGCGTCGTTGGCGATGACATGAAATGACCTGTTAGCTAAGGGTGACGTAATGTCGGTTATTATAGTGCCCATCCGCTTTACCGAGCCCTTGTTAAGCGATGCGGATCAATATTTTTGCGGCAGATGATGAATATCGAGCAGCACACCCCGCTGCATGGCGATATAACCTCCGGTGCGTAATTCCGACAGGATACGCATGATCCCGCTGCGGGAGAGGTAGGTCCGGCTTTTGATATACGCCGCAGCCGTGGTGTTGAGTCGTACCGATTCAGGCTCCTGTAACAGCTCGACTAATTGCAGACGGATGATGTCGTACGCAGACATTTGCGATATCTGCGAGCAGTGCTCGTAAATGCGAGAAACGGTATAAATCAACAGCCGGGAAAAATACTCCCATAGCCCGTCATTGGCCACGAGCTGATTGAATAGTTCCAGCGGCATGCGCGCCACCTCGGCATCTTCCAGCGCTCTCGCGTATAAATGTTCCGAACATAGCTGGCTGCTGACGCCAATAATAAAGGGGGCCGATTCTGAATTCAGCACTACCCCGTCGCCACGGCGATGCAAGGCCACGCTGCCACTTAATAACAGCCAGCACAGACGGATATCCGCTTCGTAATAGTGCACCACATCGCCTTTATTCATCGTCACGGTCTCGGTAAAAGGACGAAGATGTGCAATAAGTTTGTCTATGTCTGCAAAAGGTTTTAACGCCAGCGAAGATATGTTGGGATTGGCCTTTACCGCCGTCATTCGGGTATTCATCAGGTGACCTCAATCTTACTGAAACAATCGGGTGTTCAAAACCGGGCGGGATTATCGTAAAAAGTATTGATACTGGGAATATCAATCGCGGGTCTAAAATTAGACCGGAATAAGTATTTGAGGTTTAACCAGATGATAAATAAGTGTTTTTATCATGTAGTCTATTAATAGACCCAGCAGCGTGGCGGAGGGCCCTATTCACGAGGAAAAGACAAAAGAAAAGTTCCTGGGCTGATGCTCAACGCTGAGGTGAGTGGGATGAGGTCGTTGCAGAGTCTACAACTAGACTGAAAAATCATTTGAGTTTAGAAATGTCTTTATATAAATTGCCGCCATGTGAGTAAAAAACAAGCAGCGCCTGGTACAGGTAGATATCGCTTTACCTCTTTTACTTACAAAAAAGGAATCAGCATGTCGGATATATAAAAATAAAAGGTGATACACACCTTATGGATGCTTTTGCCTAAAAAAATGGTGATAACAAACGTTATTAAGGAAAGCGTTTTATGAAAAAAACAATGATTGTTTTATCGACTCTGGCTGCAGTTTGTTCATCCTCTGCCTTTGCAGCAGCTGGTACGGTTAATTTTTCCGGAAATATCCTTGATTCCGCCTGTGATGTTGCTGTCGCTTCGCAAAACCAGACGGTAATTATCGGCAACTTTTATAGATCAGAATTTACGGAAAAGGGGGACAGAACCGCAGCAAAAGACTTCGACATTATATTAAAAGATTGTCCGGATACTGTTACATCAGCGAAAGTCCGTTTTGACGGTGCGCCGGATAAAGTCGATCCGAGTCTGCTGGCAATTAACAGTGCAGTTGAGGGGGCGGCGAGCGGCGTGGCGATTAATCTGATGTCAGCGGATAAAACCGATCTGCCACTGCACGGTGAGAACAACTATAACTATGATCTGAGCAACACTCAGGATAATACTCTGAAATTTTTTGCGCAGTATATTTCGACGGCATCAAGCGTGACCGCGGGATCGGCAAACTCCGTTGCCAACTTCTCTGTCGTCTATAACTGATTTCCTGACTGAACATCAGGTGGGGCCGGAAACGGCCCCGTTTTTACTGAGGTATGCGATGAATTTTGTTCCCAAATGCCTGCTCGCCAGCCTGCTTATTATGCCGGGCGTTTCGGCTGTACAGGCAGGTATCATTATAGGCGGAACACGTCTTATATTTGATGGCAGCAAAAAAGAAGCCGCTCTCAACGTGAAAAATCCTGACGATTCACCGTATCTGGTTCATTCGTGGATAGATGCATTGAGTGACAGCGCTCAGAAACCGCCTTTTATTATTACGCCGCCTCTTTACCGGTTGGATAAAGGCCAGCAAAACGTTGAACGGATTGTATTAACCGGGGCATTACCGCAGAACCGGGAAACGTTGTTCTGGCTGAATATCAAGTCGATTCCATCAGCTACCACAGCAGAGAACTCGCTGCAGATAGCGGTAAAAACGCGAATTAAATTAATTTATCGCCCGACTAGTTTAAAGCGCTCAACACCAGAGGAACAGGCGGATAAATTAATCTGGCGACGCAACGGGAATAAAATAGAAATCACAAACCCCACTGATTATGTGATGAATTTTAACGAAATCATCGTCGGCGGTAAAAAAGTGCCCGAGGTAACCTGGATATTGCCGCATGCACAAGCGGCAATATCCCTCCCTGAACAAACGACGACCGGAGCAGTGATATTTAAATTAATTAATGATTATGGCGGCACAGGGGAAGCGCATACGGCAAACCTGTGACAAGTAACAGGGTGACAGGTGATGTTCATGGAGTAGCGCCAGGATGGGGAACAGCGGATATAAAATCACGTTGCTTGCAGGATTTATAACTCTCGCACTGACTGAGGGTGCAAATAAAATTTATGCGCGCGAATATTTTAACCCTGAATTGATTGAGCTTGATAATCCTGGCATCGACAGGGCTGATTTAATCGGCTTTGAAACAGGTTCTCAGGCTGCGGGGGTTTATCATGTCGATATTATTCTTGACGGTCAGCTAACGGAGACCCGGGACGTCGCCTTTGCTAACGTCACTGACAGTCAGGGCGAATCGCGGCTTGAACCCTGTCTTAGCGTCGACGCGTTAACGCAATGGGGTGTCAAAACGGAGCGCTTTCCCGGGCTCAGTCAGCCAGGGTCTCCTTGCGCACGCCTGGACGCTATTCCTCAGGCCAGTACCGATTTTCAGTTTGCCAGCCAGCGCCTTGTCATCAGCGTGCCACAGGCCGCGCTGACGATACAGGCCAGAGGCTACGTCCAGCCTGCGCAGTGGGACGATGGGATCACCGCCGCCATGCTCAACTACTCTCTGAGCGGTGCACGCATCCTGAACAGGAACGGTGGCAGCGACAACACCCAGTACGCGAACCTGCGGCCAGGTTTCAATATTGGCCCGTGGCGACTGCGAAATTACGCTACCTGGTCACGAGACGGCGAAGGTCAGACGCGGTGGGATCATGTCTATACCTGGCTCCAGCGGGGCATTGTCCCGCTGAGTGCGCAGCTCACGCTGGGGGAAAGCTCATCGCCGGCAGACGTGTTTGACAGTATGCCTTTTCGCGGCATGCAGCTGGCCTCAGACGATGACATGCTGCCGGATTCGCTTCGGGGATACGCGCCGGTAGTACGTGGTATTGCCAGGAGCAACGCACAGGTGATTATTCGCCAGAACGGCTACCAGATTTACCAGAACTACGTCGCGCCGGGCACCTTTGAAATTAGCGATATGTATCCAACAGGCGGCGCAGGAGATCTCGACGTCACTATTAAAGAAGCCGACGGCAGCGTACAGCATTTTACCGTGCCGTTTGCCTCTCTGCCGGTATTGCAGCGTGAAGGGCAGCTGAAATATGCCGTCACCGCCGGGCAGTATCGCCCCTGGGATCATGGCGTCGATAAGACCCCGTTCAGCCAGCTGACCGGCATCTATGGTCTTCCGTATGGTCTGACCCTGTATGGTGGATTTGAGGGCGCGAGCAAATACCAGTCTCTGGCTCTCGGGATGGGCAAAAATATGGGCGATTTCGGCGCGTTTTCTGCGGACGTCACCCAGGCCTGGTCAACCCCGAAAGAGGAACACGCATCACAGGGGCAATCCTGGCGGACGCGGTACAGCAAGAATTTTGTGAAAAGCGGGACCAACGTTGCCATCGCGGGTTATCGCTACTCCACCCGCGGATATTACGGGATGCAGGAGGTGCTGGACGCTTATGGCAGCGACAGCGCGTTTAACGATCGGCGTCGTAATCGCGCCGAGTTAACCATGAACCAGACCCTGGGCAACACTCTGGGCTCACTGATGTTAAGTGCCGTGGCGGAAGATTACTGGAACGTCGATCAAACGAAGACCTCATGGAGCCTGGGCTATAACGCTTTCTGGCGCAGCGTCAGCTACGGTCTGACCTATACCTGGAGCGGCAGCGACAGTCGTTATGCTAAAGAGCAGATGGCGTCCTTTAACATCAGCGTGCCGCTGGCGGCCTTCCTGCCGCAAACCTGGGTCAATTACGCGGTTACCGTCAGTAAGAACAGGGGTGCCACCCACAGTATGGGGATGAACGGCACGGCGCTCGACAATAATGCCCTGAGCTGGAATGTGCAGCAGGGGTACGGCGCCGATAACCGGGACTACACCGGCAATATTAACGGAGATTACAAAGGCACCTACGGCGAAGCGACCGCTGGTTACAGCTACGACCAGTACAGTGACCGGTTGAATTACGCTCTCCAGGGCGGCGTGGTGCTGCATGCCGACGGCGTAACCTTTGCCCAGCCCCTGGGCGAGACCAGCGTGTTAATACAAGCGCCTGGCGCGGCAGGGGTAGGGGTGCAGAATCAGTCCGGGGCCAGAACTGATTACCGCGGTTATGCCCTGAGCAGCAATTTGACGCCGTACCGGAAAAACGACATCTCGCTGTTGACCGATACCTTGCCTGTTAATGTCGAACTGGCGCAGACGGTGCAGACGGTGACACCCACCCGGGGAGCGCTTGTGCGTGCCAGCTATGTCGCCAGCGTTGGGTTGCGGATCCTGATGACGCTCACCCGGCAAAATGGCCAGCCCGTTCCGTTTGGTGCCGTCGCGACGGAGAACGGAACGCAGAATGCGGGCTTTATTGTGGGAGAGAGCGGCCAGGTTTATTTAACCGGTTTGCAGCAGGATGTGAAATTAACGGTGAAGTGGGGCGAGAGTGAACAGCAGCGTTGCCAGGCTCACTACGCCCTGAATAACAAACAACCGGCCGGCGATATTATTCGTGCGGACGTTGTTTGCCATTAATGGAATGATTGTGGATGATTCAACATGCTAATTATCTGGCGCGTATTAATAGTGCTGGCAACCGTTTTTCCGCTGTCCGGCTATGGTTGTGAATATACCGTTATCGGCGCCCCGTATAACGTTAATTACGGCAATATTATTGTTCAGCGTGATGTCCCCGTCGGGGAGGCGATAAGCAACGAAATTTATGGTTCGCTGGCGCTGGCCTATAGCTGTACGCCCACGGGGAACGAAGGTTCAACCGCAGGCATGAAGAGCGCAGGCCTGGCCTATGCGTTTACTACCGCCAGTGGACGCCGGGTATATCAAACCGGGTTGCCCGGCGTTGGGATCTCCGTGGGATATTATGAAAAAACCACCGCCGGGGACGCCAGTTTTAATGGAACAACCTGGCTGGGAGCCGATCTTTTCACTGCTTCCTGGAGTTCGAACAGCAATGAAATACACGCCAGCCAGTTCCAGCCGATTATTCAGTTCTGGAAAACCGGCACTATTACGTCAGGTTCCGTAAACGGGCTTCTGGCCTCTTTTGTGGCCTGGACAGAGCAATATCGGGGCGGCACCACGGCGCCCGATATCCCCGTCTATGCGGGAACCGGTTCGATTACGCAGGTGGCCTGCGCCATCACCACGCCAAATCTGGTATTCCTCCTCGGCGACGTACCGTTAAGCCGTTTCGGCAACACTGTCGGCACTCTACCGGATGGGGCCCAAAGCACGCTTAACCTCGGCCTCAACTGCGACAGCGGGGCGAATATTAACGTCACGCTGAGCGGCATTCCGTACCCTGAATCCGGTAACAGCAGCGTGCTGGCGTTATCCGGCCAGGGAGCGGAGGGCGTTGCAGACGGTGTCGGTGTGCAGCTGCTTTATAACGGCGTGCCGCTGGTATTAAACAGCACGGTTGCGCTCAAACAGGCGAATGGTGGTCAGGAGAGTTTGCCGATCACGGCCCGCTACTATCAAACCAAAACCTCAGTAAGCACCGGAACCGCAAATGCCAGTGCCACCCTGATCCTCACCTATCAGTAAAAGGAAAATATCGATGAGGCTGAATATCATCGGGATAGCGATCGCCTGCCTGTTTACCGCCGGGGCGGCGGCAGACGGCGTGAATATCGCTGTAAAAGGGAGGATCGTCGCCACGCCCTGCGTCTTTAACGGAGGGAGCCCGGTGGTAAACGTTAATCTGGGAAATATACAGGCAAAAAATATGGCCACGCCAGCGTCGTCCTCTGCGCCTGTGCCTTTTACGTTGAACTTTACCCAATGTCCGGCGGTAACACAGCGCGTGACGGTCACCTTTACCGGAACAGCCGATCCCGATGCGGGGACAAACTACTACAGGAATAGCGGTACCGCGAGAAATATCGCGCTGGGCATTATTGAAACCCGTACGGGGAATTTAAAAGGGTCGGGGAGCAGCCTTACCCGCAATATTAATGACGATCGCACCACCACCCTGAATATGCAGGCCATTGCCTATTCTGATACCGGCGGAGTGACGCCAGGCACAATTAGCGTCGCCGTGGTCGCGACGCTGGAATATAACTGAATGAGTGAGGGAAATACCGCCGATGGTGAACGTGCTTATTAATGAGACAGAGACATTTTACTGCTATGCGCTGAAAAAAATGATTATCGAACAGTTCGGAACGCAGGCCGGATGTGACATAAATTTTATGACGGACTTTACCCGGAAGAATATCAGCTGTGCTGATATCCTGGTGCTGTCTCTGTGCCGGGGCGAGCCTTTCATCTGTACGCCAGAATTACTGGCGCGTAAGAAAGGGGTGATGATTGGTCTGATCAACGGCGAACGCTACAGTAAAGAGACATTACCGGTCTGTTTTCAGGAGATAATATTCGTGTCACGGAATGCGCCGCTGGACGATTTTTACCAGATTTTCCAGGCGGCCCGGCATACCTTGCAGTGCCACGAGGAAAACCCAGTCACTCACGCCTGTGCAGGGTGTCATCACCGGGCGCTATCGCCGCGGCAAACCGTCATTATGGCCAGCCTGTACCAGGGGTTATCGACAACCGCTATTGCGGAAAAGCTGAAGATCGACAGCAAAACGGTGTATGCGCACAAGTACGACGTCATGCAGAAGTTTCAGCTGGACAGCGATCACGATTTACAGGCGTTGCTGACCAGAATGCGTGAAAAAAACATGCAGATAAATTTGTTGCGGGAATGTCTGAGAGCATAACTGCCATATAACCCCCTGAAATGAGCCCGCCAGCGCGGGCTGATGACTTTTCTGGCTATTCTAAAAATAGGGGCCATCATTGCCCCTTATTTTCCCTGCCCTTTGAATATCGTCGAAGCAAGTTCCAGCCGTCCAGAGCCAGCAACACAAGTGCAGGCACCGTGCTTAAAACCATTAGGACTGCAAATACAAACTCCACATGTGAATTACCCCGCCACATTGCGCACCACTTCCCATTCCAGATTGATAAAGCGGCCACTTTGTCCCCTCTCAAAACCCGTCTCGATATCATATCTCCACGGAAAATCAGATTTCATAAAGACATGAAGCCCAGCGGCAGGGCTGTAATGCCGCCGCGCTTTTTGCAACTGCATGCATAAACGCTCGGTAACGCTGCCGGGATTACGGCACAGGACGATCACATCACCGCTGGCGTAATGCGCGCCCACGGCCATTACAAGTGGCTCGGAGTGAGGGGCGTGATTTGCGATGCGGATTGACGTAAGTCGGGTGCTGCTGATGTCCTGGGCGTCACCCTCGTTTACGAGGATTACCTCGTGCAGGTTCTTTACGGCAGGGTTAGATACCAGCGCCTTAGCGGCCTGCCGGTTCTCAGCGTTATACGTTGCGACGAGGCTAATCTTCTTTGTCATGGATTTCATTCCCTGGAAAATTCCCGCAATGAAAGCATGGGTAATGTCAGGGATTCAAATAGGTTGTATAGATCGATACGGGAATATTGATCGTCTCAATCGATCGATGCATGCAGTCCACCCGACGATAGTGTAGACGTCAAACCCCCAAACCATTCACTTGAAGAATTCCGCAGTCTCAATTGCTGTATTTATATACAGTAATTATAAGAAAAAAGGTGGCAACTCCATGTTTGCCCTGGTTGATGTGAACTCATTTTATGCGTCCTGCGAATCTGTTTTTAGGCCCGACCTGAAGGGCCGACCTGTCGTCGTTTTGTCGAATAACGACGGGTGCGTTATTGCCCGAAGTGCTGAGGCAAAACAATTAGGGATCGCAATGGGTGAGACGTACTTCAAACAACGTGATTTATTCCGGCGTAACAACGTTGCCACATCCTCAAGCAATTATGAGCTTTACGCCGATATGAGCCACAGGGTGATGACCACTCTGGAAGAAATGTCTCCGCGCGTTGAAATTTACTCGATTGACGAGGCCTTTTGCGACCTTACCGGGGGGCGGAACTGCCGAAATTTGGAGGACTTTGGTCGGGAAATCCGCGCTACAGTTTTACGGAA
Source organism: Leclercia adecarboxylata (assembly GCF_035787115.1). Classification (GTDB taxonomy): domain Bacteria; phylum Pseudomonadota; class Gammaproteobacteria; order Enterobacterales; family Enterobacteriaceae; genus Enterobacter; species Enterobacter adecarboxylatus_E. Next base: position 46,140 of record NZ_JALKTL010000001.1, read on the forward strand.
TACACATCTGACCGTTGGCGTTGGGATAGCCCAGACCAAAACCCTGGCGAAACTTGCGAACCATGCAGCAAAAAAGTGGCCGCGGCAGACCGGGGGCGTCGTGGATTTATCAAATATCGATCGTCAGCGGCGTTTGATGTCTATCGTACCCGTAGAGGATGTCTGGGGAGTAGGTCGACGCATCAGTAAAAAGCTGATCACTATGGGCATAACCAATGCCTGCCAGCTCGCCGATACATTACCATGGGTCATTCGTAAACATTTTAACGTGGTGTTAGAGCGCACGGTGCGTGAACTACGCGGTGAGCCTTGTCTGGAACTGGAAGAGTTTGCACCGGCGAAGCAGGAGATCGTCTGTTCGCGCTCGTTCGGCGAGAGGGTAACGGACTACGAGCAGATGCATCAGGCTATTTGCAGTCACGCGGCGCGCGCAGCGGAAAAATTGCGCGCTGAGCATCAGTATTGCCGCTACATTTCTGCATTCGTCAAAACCTCGCCGTTTGCGGTTAACGAGCCGTACTACGGCAACAGCGTCTCCGTAAAACTCCTCACCCCTACCCAGGATACCCGCGACATTATCAACGCCGCAGTGCGCTGCCTGGATAATATCTGGCGTGACGGCAATCGATATCAGAAAGCAGGCGTAATGCTGGGGGATTTTTTCAGTTCTGGTATCGCGCAACTGAATCTTTTTGACGACATTACTCCGCAGAAAAACAGCGAGAAACTAATGGAGGTACTGGATCTTCTTAATGCAAAAGACGGAAGAGGCACTCTGTTTTTTGCGGGTCAGGGTATCCAGCAGCAGTGGCAGATGAAAAGGGAAATGCTATCACCACGCTATACTACAAGATTTTCGGATTTACTGATTGTCCGCTGAAACTGGACATACCTCAGCGGTCTAAATTACGGATTTTAGGGGCATATTTGGGGGCAGAATCGCATCTGGGGGCATGTTTGGGGGCATCTAAATGCCCTACATTGTCCGTTGATGTCTATATGTCTAAGATGCTAACTCGCTGATTTTAAATTAATCCCTTGATTTTAGAGATTTAAAAAAATCTATCCCAAAAATAGGCATTTTCTATACATATTTTCGTTTTTGACCGTTTCCGTCGATTTCCTCCTTTAATTATCAATATTATCAACACATTAAACATTATCCTTCGGGCCTGATAAGCCCGTCAGCAGGGTCTATGCTTAATGAAACCAGACAAAAAGGGCGATTAAGCCGAATGTCCCTGCAACTGAGGGGTTGAAGTGATAATCATTATCACTAACATGGTGTTATGCCCAGGGGGCGCAATACATGAGGTGGACTTATGGAACAGCATTCAGAAACGTTTGATCCGACAGATTTTGCGTGGCGAGGGTTATCGCTGACGCCTGCCGCTGCAGCGCACATTCGCGAACTGGTCAGCAAACAGGCAGGCATGCTTGGCGTGCGGTTAGGGGTAAAGCAGACGGGCTGCGCCGGTTTCGGCTATGTTCTGACCACCGTAAACCAGCCGGAGAAAGACGATCTGGTTTTTGAACATGAAGGCGCCCGACTCTATGTGCCGCTACAGGCGATGCCGTTTATTGACGGTACGGAAGTGGATTACGTGCGCGAAGGCTTAAACCAGTTATTCAAATTCAATAACCCGAAAGCCCAGAACGAATGCGGCTGCGGCGAAAGTTTTGGGGTATAGGCGGTATTATGTCTCGACATACTGAAGCAACTGACGATGTCAACACCTGGTCCGGTGGCCACATTAATTATAAAGAGGGCTTTTTCACCCAATTGCAGACCGACGAGCTGGCAAAAGGGATCAATGAAGAGGTCATTCGCGCCATTTCGGCCAAACGTAACGAACCCGAGTGGATGCTCGAGTTCCGCCTGAATGCGTTCAGGGCCTGGCTGGAGATGGAAGAGCCGCACTGGCTGAAGGCGCATTACGACAAACTGAATTATCAGGATTACAGTTACTACTCTGCGCCATCCTGCGGCAACTGTGACGACACCTGCGCCTCTGAGCCTGGTGCGGTGCAGCAGACCGGGGCCAATGCCTTTTTAAGTAAAGAGGTGGAAGAGGCCTTCGAACAGCTCGGGGTGCCGGTGCGTGAAGGACGCGAGGTGGCGGTGGACGCCATCTTTGACTCGGTCTCGGTGGCCACTACCTATCGTGAAAAACTGGGTGAGCAGGGGATCATCTTCTGCTCCTTCGGCGAAGCCATCCACGATCATCCTGAGCTGGTGAAGAAGTACCTCGGTACCGTGGTGCCGGGCAACGATAACTTTTTTGCGGCCCTCAACGCGGCGGTGGCGTCTGACGGCACCTTTATCTACGTGCCGAAGGGCGTACGCTGCCCGATGGAGCTCTCTACTTATTTCCGCATCAACGCCGAGAAGACCGGTCAGTTCGAACGCACGATTCTCGTCGCCGATGAGGGCAGTTACGTCAGCTATATTGAGGGCTGTTCCGCCCCGGTGCGCGACAGCTACCAGCTTCACGCGGCGGTGGTGGAAGTGATTATCCATAAAGACGCGGAAGTGAAGTACTCCACCGTGCAGAACTGGTTCCCGGGGGATAACAATACCGGCGGTATCCTGAATTTCGTCACCAAGCGCGCCCTGTGCGAAGGCGAAAACAGCAAGATGTCCTGGACCCAGTCGGAAACCGGTTCAGCCATCACCTGGAAATACCCGAGCTGCATTCTGCGTGGAGATAACTCCATCGGTGAGTTTTACTCGGTGGCGCTGACCAGCGGACATCAGCAGGCCGATACCGGCACCAAGATGATCCACATCGGTAAAAACACCAAATCGACCATCATCTCGAAAGGGATCTCGGCGGGGCAGAGCCAGAACAGCTACCGGGGCTTAGTCAAAATCATGCCGACGGCCACCAACGCCCGCAACTTTACCCAGTGCGACTCAATGCTGATTGGTCCGGACTGCGGGGCGCACACCTTCCCGTATGTGGAGTGTCGTAACAACAGCGCCCAGCTGGAGCACGAAGCGACGACATCGCGAATTGGTGAGGACCAGTTGTTCTACTGCCTGCAGCGCGGCATCAGCGAAGAGGATGCCATCTCGATGATTGTGAACGGCTTCTGTAAGGATGTGTTCTCTGAACTGCCGCTGGAGTTTGCCGTGGAAGCACAGAAATTACTGGCGATCAGCCTCGAACACAGCGTCGGTTAAGGATTAAGGAAAGCACATGTTAAGCATCAAAGATTTACAGGTCAGTGTGGAAGAGAAAGCGATCCTGCGCGGCCTGAGCCTGGAGGTTCGTCCGGGTGAAGTCCATGCCATTATGGGGCCAAACGGCTCGGGGAAAAGCACGCTCTCCGCGACGCTGGCCGGACGCGAAGATTACGAAGTGGTTGGCGGTTCGGTAGCGTTTAAAGGCAAAGATCTGCTGGAGCTCTCCCCTGAAGAGCGCGCTGGCGAAGGTATTTTTATGGCCTTCCAGTATCCGGTGGAGATCCCGGGCGTCAGTAACCAGTTCTTCCTGCAGACCGCGCTGAATGCGGTGCGCAAATACCGCAGCGAAGAGGAGCTGGATCGCTTTGATTTCCAGGATCTGATGGAAGAGAAGATTCAGCTGCTGAAGATGCCGGAAGATCTGCTTACCCGTTCGGTCAACGTCGGTTTTTCCGGCGGGGAGAAGAAGCGTAACGACATTCTGCAGATGGCGGTGCTGGAGCCGGAGCTGTGCATTCTTGATGAAACCGACTCCGGACTGGATATCGACGCCCTGAAGATTGTCGCCGACGGGGTTAACGCCCTGCGCGACGGCAAGCGGTCCTTTATCATCGTCACCCACTATCAGCGCATCCTTGATTACATCAAGCCCGATTATGTGCACGTGCTCTATCAGGGGCGGATTGTGAAATCCGGTGATTTCACGCTGGTGAAACAGCTGGAGGAGCAGGGCTATGGCTGGCTTAGCGAACAGCAGTAACGCGCTGCAGCAGTGGCACCGTCTGTTTGAAGCGCAGGGCGAGACGCGCTCGGAACAGGCGCAGCAGCACCTGCAGCAGATGCTTCGCCTCGGGTTGCCGACGCGTAAGCACGAAAACTGGAAATACACCCCGCTGGAAGGGCTACTCAACGGCCAGTTTGTGGCGCGTCCGGCAAGCGTCGCGCCCGGCGACCGGGATACGCTGGCGCTGAATCTTGACGCCACGCGGCTGGTCTTCGTTGACGGGCGCTTTAGCGCAGAGCTGAGCGACAGCACCGAAGGCAGCGGGTTTGACGTCGTGATTAACGACGAGCGCCAGAGCCTGACGGCACCGGTTCAGCCGGAGCTGTTCCTGCATCTGACCGAAAGCCTCGCGCAGAGCGTGACCCATATCAGCGTTAAACGTAACCAACGGCCTTCTAAGCCGTTGCTCTTGCTGCATATTACACAGGGTCTGGCAGACGAAGAGATCAACACCGCCCATTATCGCCACCATCTTGAGCTGGCGGAGGGGGCAGAAGCGACGATCGTTGAACATTACGTCAGTCTCAATGAGATGCGTCACTTCACCGGCGCGCGCCTGACCATGAACGTGGCGGCCAACGCCCGGCTGCACCACATTAAGCTGGCGTTTGAGAACGCGTTGAGCCACCACTTCGCCCATAACGATCTGCAGATTGCCGCCGATGCGTCGGCCTTCAGCCACAGCTTCCTGCTCGGGGGCGCGGTACTGCGCCACAACACCAGCACCCAGCTGAACGGCGAAAATACGACCCTGCGCATCAACAGCCTGGCGATGCCGGTGAAATCCGAAGTGTGCGATACCCGCACCTGGCTTGAGCACAACAAGGGCTACTGCAACAGCCGTCAGCTGCATAAAACCATCGTCAGCGATAAGGGGCGGGCGGTATTCAACGGTCTTATCAACGTGGCGCAGCACGCCATTAAAACCGACGGGCAGATGACCAACAACAATCTGCTGATGGGTCGACTGGCGGAAGTGGACACCAAACCGCAGCTCGAGATCTATGCTGATGACGTGAAGTGCAGCCACGGCGCTACCGTAGGGCGGATTGATGATGAGCAGATGTTCTATCTGCGCTCCCGCGGGATCGATAAGCAGGCGGCAGAGAAGATGATCCTTTACGCCTTTGCCGCTGAACTGACCGAAGCCCTCGACGATGAAACATTAAGACAGCAGGTGCTGGCACGTATCGGCCAGCGTCTGCCCGGAGGTGTGGCATGAATTTCCCTGTAGAGAGAGTGCGGGCGGACTTTCCCGTCCTGACCCGTGAAGTAAACGGTCTGCCGCTTGCCTATCTCGACAGCGCCGCCAGCGCGCAAAAACCCGCGCAGGTGATCGATGCCGAGGCAGAGTTTTACCGGCACGGTTATGCGGCGGTACACCGGGGGATCCATACCCTCAGCGCCGAAGCGACGCAGCGGATGGAAAACGTCCGTACCCGGGCGGCGGCGTTTTTGAACGCCCGCTTGCCGGAAGAGCTGGTCTTTGTGCGCGGTACCACCGAAGGGATCAACCTGGTTGCCAATAGTTGGGGCAGTGCGGAGGTGCATGCCGGGGATAACATCATCATCAGCCAGATGGAGCACCATGCCAACATTGTGCCCTGGCAGATGCTGTGCGAGCGCGTCGGGGCTGAACTGAGGGTGATCCCGCTTAACGAGGATGGCACCTTACAGCTTGAACAGCTGGATACCCTGCTTGATGAACGCACCCGGCTGGTGGCCATTACCCAGGTCTCCAACGTGCTGGGCACCGAAAACCCGGTGGCGGAAATTATCGCCAGAGCCCATCAGGTAGAGGCGAAAGTGCTGATCGATGGCGCGCAGGCGGTGATGCACCACAGCGTTGACGTGCAGGCGCTGGACTGCGACTTCTACGTCTTCTCCGGGCATAAGCTCTACGGGCCTACCGGGATCGGCGTACTGTACGTCAAAGACGAGATTTTACAGGCCATGCCGCCATGGGAAGGGGGCGGGTCGATGATCGCCACCGTCAGCCTGAGCGAAGGCACCACCTATGCCCGTGCGCCGTGGCGCTTTGAGGCGGGCACCCCCAACACCGGCGGCATTATCGGGCTGGGCGCGGCCATGGAGTATGTCTCAGGCATCGGCCTTGATGCCATCGCCGAATATGAGCAGATGCTGATGCGCTACGCGCTAACCGAGCTGGCCAGCGTACCGGATCTCACCCTGTACGGCCCGGCGGATCGTCTGGGGGTCATTGCCTTCAATCTTGGCAAACACCACGCCTATGACGTCGGCAGTTTTCTCGATAACTATGGTGTGGCGGTGCGTACCGGACACCACTGCGCTATGCCGCTGATGGCGTTCTATCAGGTACCGGCGATGTGCCGCGCATCGCTGGTGATGTACAACACAATGGAAGAGGTCGACAGACTGGTGGCAGGGCTGAAGCGTATCCACCATCTGCTGGGCTAAAAATAGGGGCAAGAAATGGCTGCGTTGCCAGACAGAGATAAATTGCTGCGTAACTTTACGCGTTGCGCAAACTGGGAAGAGAAGTACCTCTACATCATTGAGCTGGGGCAGCGTCTGCCTGCCCTTAGCGAGGATGACCACATTCCGGAAAATAGTATTCAGGGCTGTCAGAGCCAGGTGTGGATAATAATGCACCAGAACGAAACCGGGGTGATTGAATTAGCGGGTGACAGTGATGCGGCAATAGTCAAAGGCCTTATTGCCGTCGTGTTTATTTTATATCAGCAGATGTCTGCTCAGGATATTGTCGCCTTTGACGTGCGTCCGTGGTTTGAAAAAATGGCGCTTACGCAGCATTTAACCCCCTCCCGTTCCCAGGGGCTTGAGGCGATGATCCGCGCAATCCGCTCCAAAGCCGCCAACATTAGCTAAACTATCAGGACAGCCCTCATTCTGTTCCGCGAGACGGCTCCCGCCTCGCGGATTTTTCAGCTTTCTGACGTTCTGTCAGTGAATAAGGAATCCCAGTATGAAGCGCGCGTCTCTATTAACTCTTATTCTCTTTGGTTCGCTCAGTGCGATTAATTGCGCCCGGGCGGTGGATTATCCTTTGCCGCCGGCTGGTAGTCGGCTTATCGGGCAAAACCAGACGTATATTGTTCAGGAAGGTGATAATAACCTGCAGGCTATTGCGCGTCGGTTTAATACCGCTGCGCATTTAATACTCGAAACCAATAATACCATCGCTCCGGTCTATCCGGCGCCAGGAACGGTCATCACCATTCCTTCGCAGATGCTGCTCCCGGATACACCCCGGGAGGGGATCGTGGTGAATCTGGCGGAGCTGCGACTCTACTACTATCCGCCGGGTGAAAACAGCGTGCAGGTCTATCCGCTGGGCATTGGCCAACTGGGGCTGGATACGCCTGTAACCACCACCCACATCAGCCAGAAGATCCCTAACCCGACCTGGACGCCAACCGCGGGCATCAGAGCGCGCTCGCTGGCGCAGGGTATCAAACTGCCCCCGGTAGTACCCGCAGGGCCAAATAATCCGCTGGGGCGCTTTGCGCTGCGTCTGGGCGTGGGCAATGGTGAGTACCTGATCCATGGCACCAGCGCACCGGACAGCGTGGGGTTGCGCGTCAGTTCCGGCTGTATGCGAATGAACGCGCCTGATATTAAAGCGCTCTTCGCCCAGACCCGTGTCGGCACGCGGGTGCAAATCATCAATGAGCCGGTGAAGTTCTCGGTTGAGCCGGACGGTAAGCGCTATGTTGAAGTGCATCGCCCGCTGGCGATGGAAGAGGGAGAAAACCCCCAGACGATCGCTATCACGCAGTCCAGCGCCTTTACGACGTTTATCTCGCACGGCGGTAGCGATAAGCTGCTGGTGAACAAAGCGTTGTCGCGTCGGTCGGGGATCCCGGTGGTCGTCTCAAGCGGTGCCGGGGCAGCTACTGAAAGTACCGGGCTTTCAGCGCAGAACAGTCGCTTGCCGGTGGCGGTGATGCAGGGTGAACAAGAACAGGCAATTCAGTAGAACGAAACGAGAGGCAAAAAAAATGGCGCACAATGTGCGCCATTTTATTAACACAGGTACTATTACTTACGGTATTTAGTAGCCTGGTTGTCCAGACGCTGGTTAGCGCGAGCTGCGTCATCTTTAGCAGCCTGAACGTCGGAACGCATTGCGTTCACGTCGTTGCTCAGCTGGTCAACTTTAGCGTTCAGAGTCTGAACGTCAGAAGACAGCTGATCGATTTTAGCATTGCTGGAGCAACCTGCCAGCAGAGTAGAACCCAGGATTACCGCGCCCAGTACCAGTTTAGTACGATTCATTATTAATACCCTCTAGATTGAGTTAATCTCCATGTAGCGTTACAAGTATTACACAAAGTTTTTTAGGTTGAGAATATTTTTTTGATGGGAATATGCCTATTTTTGATCGTTCGCTCAAAGAAGCACCTGTTTTGACTATTTCGTGAAAAATATTGTGTTAAAACAGACAATTTTCATCGGATTCCTCTTAGAAAATGACCCCATTAAATAGAAAAACCCGATTTGCTTTTCTAATAAATTTGTCTGATAGCGGAAATAAAAAAAGCGTCCCGAAGGACGCTTTTTATACAAATTAATTCGTTCGAAATTATTACAGGACGTGAACAGATGCGGTATTAGTGGTGCCGCTTGGAACCAGCGCACCGGATACCATCACCACAACGTCGCCTTTCTGCGCCAGGCCACGTTCAACCAGCTGCAGAGCCACTTCTTTACCCAGACGGTAGAAATCGTCAGTAGAGGCGATCTCTTTCACCAGGTGTGGTACTACGCCTTTGCTCAGCACCAGCTGACGCGCAGTCACTTCATTGGTGGTCAGGGCCAGAATGGTGGCGTTCGGGAAGTATTTACGTACGGCTTTGGCAGATTTGCCGCCCTGGGTCGCAACAACGATCAGCGGGGCTTCCAGTTTCTCAGCAGTTTCAACCGCGCCACGGCAAACGGCTTCAGTGATGCGCAGTTTACGGCTGTCGTTGTTGTTGTCCAGACGGCTCTGCATTACGCGGTCGGTACGTTCGCAGATGGTCGCCATGATGGTGACAGCTTCCAGCGGGTATTTACCCTTCGCGGATTCACCGGAGAGCATCACCGCATCGGTACCGTCGAGAATGGCATTGGCCACGTCGCCGGCTTCAGCGCGGGTTGGACGTGGGTTTTTGATCATGGAGTCCAGCATCTGCGTTGCGGTGATAACCACTTTACGCGCGCGAACACACTTCTCGATCATCATCTTCTGCGCGAAGATAACTTCTTCAACCGGGATCTCAACGCCCAGGTCACCACGTGCAACCATGATGCCGTCAGACGCTTCGAGAATTTCGTCGAAGTTGTTAAGGCCTTCCTGATTTTCGATTTTGGAGATGATCTGGATGTTTTCGCCGCCGTGGGCTTTCAGGTGCTCACGGATTTCAACGACATCAGAACGTTTGCGGATAAAGGATGCCGCAACGAAGTCAACGCCTTGCTCGCAACCGAAGATCAGATCCTGTTTGTCTTTTTCAGCCAGCGCAGGCAGAGCGATAGAAACGCCTGGCAGGTTAACGCCTTTGTTTTCGCCCAGGTCGCCGTTGTTCAGTACCTTACAAACAACGTTTTTGCCTTCGATTGCGGTGACTTCCATACCGATCAGGCCGTCGTCCACCAGCACGGTGTTACCGACGGACAGGTCGCTGGTGAAGCCTTCATAGGTCACAGCAACGATTTCACTGTTGCCGACAACAGACTTGTCTGTAGTGAACGTGAAGGTCTGGCCCGCTTTCAGAGAAACGTCGTTGCCGCCTTCCAGTTTAATGGTACGAATTTCTGGACCTTTGGTATCCAGCAGGATTGCTGCTTTTTTACCGGTCTTGCTCATCACGTTGCGCAGGTTCTGGATGCGCTGGCCGTGTTCAGCATAGTCACCGTGAGAGAAGTTCAGACGCATCACGTTCATGCCGGCGTCCAGCATTTTGGTCAGCATCTCTTCAGATTCGGTTTTCGGGCCGATGGTGCAAACAATTTTCGTCTTTTTCATGACAGTCTTAGTCTTTAAGTTGAGAAGGATATGGAAATCTCGCTCCGGGTGCGCAGGGCCTCGGAGTCAAACCTGTGTTGCGAAATTTTTTTTGACACGCAGTAAGAATAGGTGACATCAATTGAGCGTGCAGAAGAATGTGTGCCTGTGTTTCAGCCCAGGAGGAGAGGGTAAGTTGATTGCGTTGTTTTTTGTAGTCCAAGCGCTGAAACCATTCATCAGGAGTTTGGCGCGCATTATACGCTGAAAGATGCGCAAAAGGAAAATGAAAACAGCGTTTCAAAAATTTTATATGCAGTTTCACAAAGGATTGTTATCAACGCGTTAAGGTTCACAGCAAGGATGTTGCGCCCGGGAAAAAGCTTACGGCAAACGCCCCATTTTTACGCCGTTCACCTCATTGTTGTTTCTCCACTATTGATTGCCATAAATTCGCTTTATCGCGTCTTCCGCCTGCCACGCGGTATATCACTCAAAGTTATAAGATATTCCATTTCATTCATTTAAAAGCTAATAACGCCTGTTTACTATCGTTTGGACATCCATACTGCTAAACCGCCACAGGCGAACGGATTACCAGAAGAATGATTGTACTCAGGAATATTTCGAAGATTTTTGACAACGGAAAAGTGGCGCTGACGGCCGTTGATAACGTAAACCTGGCGATAGAGCAGGGCCAAATTTATGGAATTATTGGCTACAGCGGCGCGGGTAAAAGTACCTTAATCCGCCTGCTTAACGGCCTGGAAAAACCGACCACCGGCAGCGTGACCATTAACGGGCAGGACATCTCTGCGGCAAAAGGCGAAACCCTGCGCCAGGCGCGGCTGAAAATCAGTATGGTGTTTCAGCACTTCAACCTGCTGTGGTCGCGCACGGTAAGCGAGAACATCGCCTTCTCCATGCAGATTGCCGGGGTGCCCAAAGCCAAAATCAAAGCCCGCGTGGCGGAGCTGGTTGAGCTGGTGGGGCTGAAAGGCCGGGAACAGGCGTACCCTTCGCAGCTCAGCGGCGGGCAAAAGCAGCGCGTCGGTATCGCCCGCGCCCTGGCGAATAACCCTGACGTACTGCTCTGCGATGAAGCCACCTCGGCGCTGGACCCGCAGACCACCGATCAGATCCTTGATCTGCTGCTCGACATCAACCGCCGCTTTAAGCTGACCATTGTCCTCATCACCCATGAGATGCACGTGGTGCGCAAAATCTGCGACCGCGTGGCGGTGATGGAAAACGGCAAAGTGGTGGAAGAGGGCGACGTCCTGCAGGTCTTTACCCACCCGCAGCAGCCGATTACGCAACAGTTTGTGCGTCAGGTCAGCCAGTACGCTGAAGAAGAGACCTTTAACACTGAGCTGGCGAACGCACTGGAAGGCACCGTTATCAAGCTGACCTTTACCGGACACAGCACCCACAAACCGGTGGTGGGTGAACTGACGCTGCGCTACGGCCTGCCGTTTAACATTCTGCACGGCAAAATGACGCAAACCGCTCACGGCGTGTTCGGCCAGCTCTGGCTGCACGTGGTGGCAACAGATGAACAACTGAACAATATCCTCGCCGATTTGCAGCACAGTGATATTGAAGGCGAGGTAATTAAACATGGCTGAGAATCTCTTCCCGCACCTGAAATGGGACCAGCTCTGGGCCGCCACCCTGGAAACGCTGTACATGACGGCACTCTCCGGCGTTGCGACCTTTGTTCTTGGCCTGATCCTCGGCCTGGCGCTGTTTTTAACCGCCCGCGGCGGGATGTTCCACAACCGCACGGTCTACAGCGTGATTTCGATTGTGGTGAACGTGTTCCGTTCGATCCCGTTCATCATCCTGATTGTGCTGCTGATCCCCTTCACCAAAACCGTGGTGGGAACCATCCTCGGGGCTAACGCAGCGCTGCCCGCGCTGATTGTTGGTGCCGCGCCGTTCTACGCCCGTCTGGTAGAGATCGCCCTGCGTGAAGTGGACAAAGGGGTGATTGAGGCGACACGCTCAATGGGCGCCCGCCTGAGCACGTTAATTTTTCGGGTTTTACTGCCGGAATCCTCACCTGCTCTGGTCTCAGGGATCACGGTGACGCTGATTGCGCTGGTGAGCTACAGCGCAATGGCGGGGGTAATTGGTGCCGGTGGTCTGGGAAATCTGGCTTATCTGGAAGGATTCCAGCGCAACCATGGTGACGTCACGCTGGTGGCAACGGTGACCATTTTGATCATCGTTTTCATTATCCAGTTCTGCGGCGACATCATTACCTCTCTGTTAGATAAACGTTGAACAAACACACTAATAATACATACACAGGAACCATCATCATGAAAAAGACACTGACGTTGATCGCCGCAGCAACCCTGAGCGCCCTGAGCTTTGCCTCCTGGGCTGACACCCTGACCGTGGGGGCGTCCAACACCCCGCACGCAGAAATCCTGGAGCAGGCGAAGCCGATCCTGGCGAAGCAGGGTATCGATCTGGAGATCAAACCCTTCCAGGACTACATCCTGCCGAACACCGCGCTGGCGGGTCGTGACATCGATGCCAACTACTTCCAGCATATCCCTTACCTGAATAGTGTCCTGAAAGACCACGCCGGGGATAAAGAGTACGATTTCGTCAGCGCCGGTGCGATCCACATCGAGCCGATCGGTATCTACTCCAAAAAATACAAATCGCTGAAAGATCTGCCGGAAGGCGGCAAAATCATCATGCGTGATGCCGTGTCTGAAGAGGGCCGTATCCTCTCTATCTTCGAGAAAGAGGGCGTGATCAAGCTGAAGCCGGGCATCGATAAAGTGACCGCGCGCATCAGCGACATCGTTGAGAACCCGAAAAAGCTGCAGTTTACCCCGAACGTTGAAGCCTCACTGCTGCCGCAGATGTACAACAATGACGAAGGCGCGGCCGTGGTGATCAACGCCAACTACGCCATCGACGCTGGCCTGGATCCGGTTCATGACCCGATTGCGGTAGAGAGTGGTGAAAATAACCCGTACGCCAATATCATCACCGTGCACCGTGGCGATGAGAAGAAGAAAGATATCGTCGCGCTGGTGGACGTGCTGCATTCTAAAGAGATTCAGGACTGGATCCGCACCAAGTATAAAGGCGCAGTGATCCCGGTTAACAACTGATTTATCCGTTTGATCTCAAAGCCCGACGGGTCTCTCGTCGGGCTTTTTTTGTATACAGGCGATGAATCTATTAAGCTGGCATTTTAAGGCAACGGAGTGAAAGTCATGGGCAATGTGACCAAAGACGAAGCGCTGTATCAGGAGATGTGTCGCGTGGTAGGCAAAGTCGTGCTTGAAATGCGGGATTTGGGGCAGGAGCCGAAGCATATCGTCATCGCCGGGGTGCTGCGCACCTCGCTGGCAAACCAGCGGGTGAAACGCAGTGAATTAACTACCCAGGCGATGGAAACCGTGGTTAAAGCGCTGGCCGGTTAGGCTGCCAGCGCCTCTTCCTTACCGCGCAGCAGGTAAGAGATTACGCCGTTAAAAAAGTCGCCGGGTAGTTCTGCACCCGGTTGATCGCCTGGCCCGCCACGGTGATCACCTTCATTCATCGTTAATCAACGCCAGCATCGTCTCCTTCAGCAGCTGATAATGACCACGGTCGTGAAGGCAGGGTGTTGCGCAACGCCTGCGGCAGCAAAACTCACCCCAGCGTTTACGCTGCTGAAAAAAACGTACTGCTTTTGCGTCTGGCGCAAATCCTCTGCCGGATTCGGCATTTCTCAAGGTGCCTGATTGCTGGTTTACTGTCTTCAGGCTGAGAACAAGAGGAACAGGGCAATGGGCAAACTGATAAATACGTTACGGCGGTTTTTTACCGCAAGATCGGAAGAGAACAGCGCGCAGCGTATTATTGAATCTATTTTGCCTGCTGCCAGCCTGTACGGGGTAGACATCGCCAACATCGATCCGGAGTGGTTCCATGAGCAAACGCCACGCTGAACGCCGCCTGGTACGGGAAACCTGGTGGAATGAGGTGTGCAATTTTCATGGCATGACCCGCTATTCTGGACGCTAACCTCCAAAAACCACCGCAAGTTTTGTCCCCGGCTTAGCTTCCTGCTAAGGTCACTGGCGTCCTCTTCCTGCGCCAGTTAAACGAATGAACAGCAAAAAATTTTTACACCGGGGGATCCTGATTTGGCTCATGCTCTGCCTGCCCGGCAGCGTGCTGCTGTATGCCGAACAGATCCGCCGCCAGTTCTGGGAACGCGACCGTGAATTTGCCTCGGCGTTTGCTGAGACTGGCGCGGTCCTGACCCAGAATGAGTCGGTGCTGCCCCTGTTGAATGGCGACGAGGATCTGGCGGCGCTGCGTAAAAAATTTCCACAAATACGCGACCTGCAAAAGACCGTTGGACGCGCACTCGACGCCGCCCGTGTCGAGCCCGTGGCGGGCACGCAGTACTGGCTCTACAACCCGTGGCGACAGATCCGGGTGCTGATCGACCTCGCGCCAGTCATGAACGACTGGCCCGGATTTACCCACATCACCCTGAATCTTAAAGGCGAGCAATCGTCAGCTCCCACAGCGGCCTTCTGGCACTGGCAACGGCAGTTTTCCCAGCATACCCAGCCGTTTATTCTGCAGGCCGAAGCCCGCCCGGCATGGCTGAAAGTGACCCTGCTGCCGTTTTTCCTGCTGTTTATCGGCTGGGGCATCGTGGCGGCGGCAGGCGGTGCGATCCTCTGGCAGCGTAAGCAGCGGCAGAATGCTGACCAGCGCGCCTGGTACTATCAACACGCCCGGCTCAATACCCTGGGGGAGATCACCGCGGGTATCGTGCATGAGATCAACCAGCCTCTGACAGCGGTTCAGACCTGGATTCAGGGGGCGCAGCGACAGCTGCGTCAGGATAATCCGGCGGCGGTGTCGCAGGCGCTGGGTTCGGCGCTGGTGCAAACCCAGCGGATTGCCGAGCTGCTGACCCGCTTTCGTGAACATGTAACTCAGGAGACGGTGGCGCTGGGCGATGTCGATCTGGCCGAGTGCTGGCAGCATGTCGGCAACCTGCTCGAGCATGAGCGTACCGCCAGGCATATTCGTCTCACCCATGATTTTGCCGCCGACGCCCGTACGCTGATCGCTGACCGGCTGTGGCTTGAACAGGTGCTGCATAACCTGCTCAGCAACGCCCTTCAGGCCCAGCAGGATAGCGCGGCGGGCTGGGTGCATATCCGCAGTCATCGCGCAGGCGAACGTGTCCATATTGAGATTGCCGACGGCGGCCCGGGCTTCACTCCGGAAGCGCTCCACAACGCCTTCATGCCCTTTTACAGTGGGCGTCAGGGCGGCACGGGTCTGGGCATGACCTTGACCGAGTCGTTAGTTACCCGCATGAATGGCACGCTCTCTCTGGACAACGCGCCAGAAGGCGGGGCCAGGATCAGATTGCAGTTTGCTTACCCCGGGAGTCAGGTACATGGATAACGTCATCTGGTTAATTGATGATGATGCTTCAGTCAGGGAGTCGCTGGTGTTCCTGTTATCGGGGATGCACTGGCGCGTGGAGCCCTTCGACAGTATTGCTGCGTTTATGGCCGCGCAGGGGGCGGAAAAAGCCCTGACCGGCTGCCTGCTGCTGGACATGCGTATGCCGGGCAAAGGCGGGCTGGCCTGGCTGGAGGAGGGGGAGTGGCCGTGGCCGCTGCTGCCGGTGATCCTGATGACCGGCCACGGGACCATTGATGCCTGCCGACGCGCGTTCCACAACGGTGTCTATGAGTTTTTCACCAAGCCGCTGGACGCCGATAAACTGATCGAATCCATTACCGCCGCCCTCGCCGAGAGCCAGCGTCGGGTGGTGGGATGGCAGGAGGCACAGCGGGTCAGGGCACGATTTGAACAGCTCACCGCCCGGGAACACGAGGTGCTTCTGGCCTTAATGGAAGGCAGCAGTAATAAAGAGGTCGCTGCCCGGCTTCATCTCTCGCCCAGAACCGTGGAAGCACACCGGGCGGCGGTGTTCGTCAAGCTGGGGGTCACAAGCCTGGTGCAGGCCATCCGGGAGTACGACAAATTGCAATCCGTATAACTACCAGGCTCGCTGCGTAGTCAACCGAATAACAATACATCGCCCGCTTCGATACGCTGCATCTGTTCCCACTGACAAGAGGATGTGCGATGAAAAAGTTAATGATGGCGGCAGTGTGTGTAGCAGGGATGGTCAGCGTATCGGCGCATGCACAATCCGTTGCGCAAAAGAGTCTCTCCCTGGCCCAGGCGAACGTTCTGGCCAGCGCGGCGATTCAGGCCTGCATGGCCAAAAATTATCAGGTCAGCGTCACGGTGGTGGATCGCGCCGGGGTGGTCAAAGCGGTACAGCGCACGGATAACGCCGGTCCACACACCCTGAAAGCCAGCGAGATGAAAGCCTTTACCGCGCTCAGCACTAAAAACGCGTCGGGTAAGGTAATGGAGTCCGCCCAGAGCAACGCGGGTGCGCAGAACCTGCGTGATATCCCGGGCCTGCTGCTGCTGGCTGGGGGCTTACCGGTGAAGGAAGGCGATGAGGTGATTGGCGCCATCGGCATTGGCGGCGCGCCGGGTGGTCATCTGGATGAAGCCTGCGCTCAGCAGGCCGTGGATGGCCTGGCGAAATCCTGATGTTAAAAAGCCCCCGATGCGAACATCGGGGGCTTTTTGCATTAGATCTTGCAGGCGTCGCCGCAATCATCGTCCGCCACGATCGCCTGCGCTTTTTTATCTGCATCTTCAAGGCGTTCAGCGTTACGTTCTTCGGCTTCATCCAGCCCGTCAAACACCAGATTGTTGAGATCAATTTCCATCATATACCTGCTTTGTTCGGTTTTTGTTCCAGGTCGTATTATAGAGCAAAACAATGGGACGAGGCACCCCAGCGCACATAAGGATAATCCTTGCCATACTGATGACTCACCCGGGCTCAGGAGGAGAGATGATCGTCTTATGTAAAACCTGCGGCACGTCTTATGACGTTGACCGCGAACCGCAGCACTGCGCCATTTGCGAAGATGAGCGCCAGTACGTACCCGCGACGGGCCAGGCGTGGGTGGATTTTTCCACCCTAATCAGCACGCACACCAACAAATGGCAGCAGCTTGAACCCGGCCTGCTGAGCATTAAAACCGTGCCCGCCTTTGCCATTAACCAGCGCGCTATTTTACTCCAAACCCCGCAAGGTAACGTGCTGTGGGACTGCATCGCCAATCTCGACCCGGCCACCTATACGCTGGTGAACGCGCTCGGGGGGATCGACGCCATCGCCATTTCTCATCCACACTACTACACCACCATGCAGGACTGGGCTGCGGCCTTTAATGCTCCGGTCTACCTGCACGCCTGCGATCGGCAGTGGGTGATGAGACCCAGCCCGGCGCTGCGCTTCTGGGAGGGGGACAGCCTTGAGATCGCACCTGAGGTGACGCTGCACCGGCTGGGCGGCCATTTTGCCGGGGGGACGGTACTGCACTGGAACCGCGATGGCGGCGCTCTGCTGGCCGGGGATATCCTGCAGGTGACCCCGGGAAAAGACGCGGTGTCCTTTATGTGGAGCTACCCGAATATGCTGCCGCTGTCGGCAGAAGAGGTGGCTGACATCGCCGCGCGGCTGGACAATGTCGTCTTCGAACGCCTCTGGGGCGCCTTTGAAGGGCAGAATATTGCCGCCAGTGGGCGCGAGATTGTCATGCGGTCGGTCCAGAAATATATTGCTTGTCTGAACGCGAGACCGGTGGGTAAACTGCAAAAACCGTGATCTTGATCATGCCTGTAACAATCACAAAAAAATGAGACATTGCTATGCAACATATCATTGAAGGTTTTCTCAGCTTTCAAAAAGAAGTTTTTCCGCAACGTAAAGACCTTTTCCGCAGCCTGGCGTCCAGTCAGAATCCCAAAGCGCTGTTTATCTCCTGCTCTGACAGCCGCCTGGTGCCGGAATTAGTCACGCAGCAGGAGCCGGGACAGCTCTTTGTCATTCGCAATGCGGGCAATATCGTGCCCCCTTTCGGGCCTGAGCCGGGCGGCGTTTCGGCCACCATTGAGTACGCGGTCGTGGCGCTGGGCGTCACCGATATCGTGATCTGCGGCCACTCTAACTGCGGCGCGATGAAGGCGATTGCCGATAACGCTAACCTCGAGCCGATGCCGGCCGTTTCTCACTGGCTGCGCTACTCCGATGCGGCGAAAGCGGTGGTGGAGAATAAAACCTGGGACAACGCGACGGACAAAGTCAACGCGATGGTGCAGGAGAACGTCTTCGCTCAGCTGAGCAACATCAAAACCCATCCTTCCGTCGCGGTTGGCCTGCGTAACAACGCCATTCGCCTGCACGGCTGGGTCTACGATATCGAAAGCGGCGATATTCGCGCGCTGGATAAAGAGACCAAAACCTTCGTCTCCCTGTCCGACAACCCTGGCGTTTACTTCGAGTAAACCGCGCTATTCAGGGCGGGTGACCCGCCCTGACATTCCTTATGGCAGCACTTCGAGCTTCAGCCCCGCGCGCTTCGCCGTTTCGGGCAGCAGATCCACCTTCGTGACGTATCCGTCCGGGTCGAGACAGCGATTTGCCGCTCTTGCCTGGTCCAGTATCGCCTGATCCCAGTAAATGCGCTTACGCTGATCGCCTTCGGTGGTCAGAATGCACTCCATCTCGCCATCCAGCGCGCGGTAACGCCGCCAGCTGTTCGCCGGAACAGAAACAACGGAACGTTCAGGCGCAACAATGCTTACCTCTTCGCCTTCCTGATTCCAGGTTACCTCCAGGGTGCCCTTAAAGACCATGATCACCTGTACGTCCGGACACAGGTGGCGTCCCACCACGCAATCGGCGGCCAGGCGCAGCCACTCAACGGAAAAGCCGTGCGGGTTGACGATGGCCGGCGCCGCGTGTTTATCCTGACTGATGCCAAAGCCGATCGCCGGGGCAATCTCGCCGCCGTGGCCGGGCAGGACCGAATCAAGTAACCCCGCCGCCGACCAGCGACGATCCTCTCCGGTCACCGCCCGCTGGCGCATCTCTTCCACAGAGTAGTGACGCAGGGCGGCAATCTCGTCCGCCGCCAGCGGCGTCAGCAGCCCCGCCGGTTCCGGCAGGGTATCGCCCGCATTCACGTCGATGAGCATATTTTCTTTGCTCAGATAGAGGCCATACTCGCTGGCCGCGTGCAGAATCGACGGATGCCAGATAATTCCGCCGGTGTTATTCCCGCCGAGCACCGTATAGACCATGCCGCAGGTCTCTTCTTTGCTGACGTTGGTAAAGCCGCGGAAGATCCAGGTGGGGATGGAAAGGATCGCCGGGGCGCTGAACTCGGCTTCATTTTCACCGTTGGCGCCCCAGCGAAAACGCCAGGTTCCTTCATGGATCAAAAATACCTCGGCGGTGAAGTGCAGATGCAGGTTATTAGTTACCCCTTTCGGCATCGCCGCCGCGCCGATGTTAAAGCCGTGCGGCTCCGGGATATTCACCACCTGGGCGGACGACTGGGTCACGCCGGGGCCAATAAAGGAGTAGTTCTGTTTCAGGTGCGAGCCGGGAAGCTTGCAGTCGATAAACGCAAGATTACAGGACACCATATCATCGGGTGCAACCAGACGGCTTCTGGCCAGTTCCGGGGTAATGTGACGTGCTTTCATGTTCTCTCCTGTTAATAGCCTGATGCGCCGGTAGTGGGGATGGCATTGCCGCGCGCCAGGGCGATGGCTTCGCGTGAAGCGCGACCAAGTTGCATGACGTCGTTCGCCGGGGTGACAAACTGAAAACCTTCGCTGATGCGCCGGGCGGCAGCGTCGCCGGAGGTACAAAAGATCCCCGCGATTTTCTGCTGCTGACGACAGCGGCTGACCACCCGCTCGATAGCGGCCAGCATTTCAGGGTGGCGTGATTCGGCGCTGGCGCTGCCGGTCAGGGTCAGCGACAGATCGTTCGGGCCGATAAACACGCCGTCGAGCCCGTCGGTGGCGAGGATCGCATCGAGGTTCGATAGCCCGTCGCGGGTTTCAATCATCGCCAGGGTCAGGATCTCCTCGTTGGCGTACTGCGGATAATCGGCCCCGCCATACAGCAGTCCGCGGGCCGGGCCAAAGGAGCGGTTGCCCAGCGGCGGATAGCGGCAGGCGGCCACAAAGCGTCGGGCCTCTTCTGGGGTTGAGATCATCGGGCAGATAATGCCGTAGGCGCCTGCATCCAGCATGCGCATGATCTGCGCCGGATCGTTAGCGGATACACGCACCAGCGGTACCGCCGGGGTGGCGGAGAGCGCCTGTAGCATCGACAGCGCGCTGGCAAAATCAATCATGCCGTGCTGCAGATCGACGGTGACCGCATCAAAGCCCTGATGGCCGACGATTTCAGCGCTGTAGCTGGACGGGATCGCCAGCCAGCCGTTAATAATGGCGCTGCCCTCCGGCATTGCTTTGAGTCTGTTCTTACGCATGTAAACACTCCTGGATCCAGTGACGTAGGGGGGGAGCCACCTCATCGGGCGCTTCGAGCAGGGTAAAGTGCCCGGCAGAGGCGAGAGTGACGAGCTTTGCCTGCGGCGCACACTCTGCTACCCGCTGATGGTGAGACGGCGTGCAGAGAGGATCGTGCAGGCCGTTGATAACGGTAATGGGGCAGGCGAGGGCGTACAGCCCCGGGCGATTGTCCCGTCGGGTAATGGCGATTTCGGTCTGCGTCGCCAGGGTCTCAGACCCGCACTCCAGCGCCATCTGGCAGATCAGATCGTGCAGAGCCACATCCTGGTTGCGCGCCGGGGCAACGTACTTCGGCCACAGGCTGGCGGACAGCCAGTTCGCCAGCCCCTGCTGGCGCGCGGCGCGCACCGCCTCGCGCCGGGAAGCGGCATTTTCCGGGGGATCGGCAAGCGGATTGACCGACAGCAGCGCCAGCCCGGCAATGCGCTGCGGCGCGTCGGCGACCATTTGCAACGCCACAATCGCCCCCAGCGAAAAGCCCGCCAGCAGGAAGCGGGGCGGCAGTTCGCTCAGCAACCGCTGCGCAGCCTCCGGTGCCGAGGTAAAATCCGTCAGCGTAATGCACCGCGCATCAGAGACGTTGAGCCTGTCGAGTACCGGTTGCCAGAGGCGCTGGTTACAGAGCGTGCCGCTAATCAGCACCAGCGGCAGGGCGTGATTATTCATAGGTATCCTCAGGTTGCTGTCCAGCCGCCGTCGACCATCAGCGCGCTGCCGGTGATCATCAGTGCGGCGTCGGAGGCCAAAAACACCACCGGCCCCATTACGTCTTGCAGGGTGCCGGTGCGTCCGAGCTTGATGTTCTCCAGCACGTAGCGGTGAAAGGCTGGATCGGCCAGCGAGGGGGCGGAAAGCGCCGTCTCAATAAAGGTCGGGCAAAGGGTGTTGACCCTGATCCCGTCCCCGCCAAGCTCCAGCGCCATGGATTTAGTTAACCCCTCCAGGGCAAATTTCGACGCACAGTAGACGCTGCGCTGCGGGCCGCCGACGTGCCCCATCTGCGAGGAGATATGAATGATTGAGCCCGCTATTTTCTGCTCGCGCATCCGCGCCGCCACCCGCTGGCTGACAAAAAAGGTGGCCCGCAGGTTGATCGCCATCACCGCGTCAAAGTTGGTTTCGCTGACCGCCAGAAACGGCTCGTGACGCGCCAGACCGGCGCTGTTCACCAGAATGTCGAACGCGGGCAGGTGTTCTGTTACGGCTTCAACCTGTGCGACATCGGTGATATCCAGCGCCACCGGGTGTAACACCAGCCCGCGCCCGGCGGCGAGCGTTGCCGCCGCGTCGAGCGCCTCACGATCCCGGGCGGCGATCCACACCTGCGCGCCACTCTGGGCCAGGGCAACAGCGCAGGCGAACCCCAGCCCGCGGGAGCCACCGGTCACCAGGGCACGCTTTCCGTGCAGGGAGAAGGAGGGCATCTCGGGAAAGGTCATGGCTTATACCTTCTCTCTGACCGGTGCCGGGGTGGCGTAAGGCACCTCCACCTGGCCGTAACGGCGCACGCGGATATTGGCCTGTTCGGCATGGCCGGCAAAGCCTTCCAGCAGGGACAGGCGTGAGCAGTAGCTGCCGATCTCGGCGGTGGCCTCATCGCTGAGCACTTTTTGCCAGGTGCAGGTTTTCATGAACTTGCCGACCCACAGGCCGCCGGTGTAACGCGCCGCTTTTTGCGTCGGCAGGGTGTGGTTGGTGCCGATCACCTTATCGCCATAGGCGACGTTGGTGCGCGGGCCGAGGAACAGGGCGCCAAAGTTGGTCATATTGGCCAGGAACCAGTCGTCGCGGTTGGTCATTACCTGCACATGCTCCGAGGCGATACGGTCGGCTTCGGCAAGCATCTCATCGTAGCTGTCGCAGACGATGATCTCCCCGTAATCGTGCCACGCCTGACGGGCGATGTCGGCGGTAGGCAGTTTTTCCAGCAGGCGCTCCACCTCCCGCAGCGTCTCTTTTGCCAGCGTCATCGAGTTGGTCAACAGAATGGCGGGGGTGGTGACGCCGTGTTCGGCCTGTCCCAGCAGGTCGGTGGCACACATTTCAGCATCGACGGTGTCGTCGGCAATCACCAGTGTCTCGGTC
The DNA here is from genome assembly GCF_035787115.1 of Leclercia adecarboxylata. Taxonomy (GTDB): domain Bacteria; phylum Pseudomonadota; class Gammaproteobacteria; order Enterobacterales; family Enterobacteriaceae; genus Enterobacter; species Enterobacter adecarboxylatus_E. Next base: position 68,679 of record NZ_JALKTL010000001.1, read on the forward strand.
GGGCCGGCAAAGAGATCAATCCCGACCCGGCCAAAAAGCTGACGTTTTGCCTCCGCCACAAAGGCGTTGCCAGGGCCGACCAGCATATCCACCGGGGCCAGCGAATCGGTGCCCAGCGCCATCGCGCCGATAGCCTGAATGCCCCCCAGCGCGTAAATCTCCGTTGCCCCGGCCATTTTTTGTGCCGCGACGATGGCCGGGGCAGGCTCGCCACCGAACGGCGGGGCACAGCTCACGATACGGGAGCAGCCCGCCACGTTGGCGGTAATAATCGACATATGCGCCGATGCCAGCAGCGGATATTTCCCGCCCGGGACATAACAGCCCACCGCGTTAATGGGAATATTTTTATGCCCGAGAATGACCCCGGGGCGGGTTTCAATTTCCAGGTCGCGCAGGCACTCTTTTTGGGCGCGGGCAAAATTAAAGACCTGCGCCTGGGCAAATTCAATGTCGTGAATATCCTGGCGGCTTAATTTATTCATGCAGGCGTTAATTTCCGCATCCGTCAGGCGATAATCCTGACGATCATAGCGGTCGAACTTAACGGATAATTCGCGAATGGCTTTATTCCCGCGTTTTTCAATATCCGCCAGAATAAGTTCCACCGTTTCTCTTATCTGGCGCTGCGCATCCTGACGTTCCTGGACCGGTTTACTGGTTTTCAACATATAAGCCACAATATCTTCCTCATATATTTAAGATGACGACTATCCTCCCGGCGGGCCGGGATAACTGTACTGGTAAAAAGAATTACTGGTCGCGCGCGGGGGCGAGTGGGCCGTTAATAGATAATTCCGCAGACGGAGGCATTTTACGGTTATTCACCCAGCGCACGGAGAGCGGGGTTGCCATCGCCGCAATAACCGACAGGCCAGCAATAAACAGATAGCCGGACGAGAGGTTAATGTGCTGCATCATTACCCCCATAATCACCGGCCCGGCAAACATGCCGCAGGAGTAAATGGTCTGGAACAGCCCCATGCGCGTGGACTGCTCATCGGAGGTGGTATTGACCACGCTGAGGGACATAAACGCGGCGAACGCCATCCCGAAGGAGAACCCCGCCAGCGCCTGCATGATGTAGATCAGATACAGGCTGGTGGTGAAGGGAATGCCCAGGGTGGAGATCACCTGCAGCACAATACCCAGCACCGCGGTTTTGACCAGACCCAGACGCTGATAAAAGACGCTGCTGCACAGGGCAATGGCCAGGGCGTAGAAGATCAGGTGGATATTACTCAGCAGGGTTAAGATCCCGGCGCGGGCGCCAAGCTGCTCGGCATAGATAGGCGTGAGCGTGTCGCGGGTGGCAAAGGGCACCAGAATAACGACGGTGGCGAGTATGCCAATCAGCCACACCGAACGGTCGGCCAGCTGCAGGCGGGCCCCGGCGATACAGGCTTTCAGCGTCGGGGCTTTCACCGGGTCGTGCACGTCGCGAATGCGGGTGGTGAGGAACAGCGCCACCAGCGCCGACACGCAGGAGACGAAAAATGCGATGTTGTTCGCAAAATAGTGAATCAACAGGCCGCCGATGCAGTTGCCGAGAAACACCCCCAGCGGCCCGGCCAGCGCCAGAAAGGCCACGGCGGCCGGGGCATCTTTGCGGTCAAAGTAGCGAATAAACAGAATGTTGTAGAGCACCCAGGTGGCGGCGGTGACGCCGTCAGCGGCTTTGGCCAGATAGAGGGTGATGGCGTTAGGCTCCAGCCAGGCCAGTGGCCAGGCGATAATCGGCAGCACCAGCGCGACCTGAATAAAGATTTTTCGACTCTTCACCACATCGGAAACAATCCCCAGCGGAAAGCGGATCAGCAGGGTGGCGAGACCGCTGGCCCCCATGATGATCCCCATCACCTGCGGCTCCATCCCCTGATTGATCATCATCGGGGCCAGAAATGCATCAATGCTGTGAATACAGATAAAAAACAACACGCTGATGATAAAAAACAGCCGGGCTTCGGGTCGGCGTAACAGTGCTCGAAACATGGTCGTGAACCTCGTAAAAAGTAATGGGTTATAACCAGCCAAGTACAACGTTTACCGGCTCAATCCTTTTGGATACTGCCCAATTCGCCCGGTACAATTGACGGTGTGAAAACTGTGCTGCATACGTATTCAAAAATTGAAGTTACGAAAAGGTTTCAATTTTGTAAAGGTCGTTTGTCACCATTGTGAAAAAAATAATTCAGGCTGTTGCATACGCATGCAAAGATGGTGTAAGTATAAAAAGTACCCGCTGCCTGCGGCGCGGTGACAGGGGAGTGCCCCGTCAACGATGCCGGTTCGGAAAGCGTCAGGGATAAGGAACACACGGTAATGAAACGTAAGACTTTTACAGCGGTGACCTCTCAGCAGGTGGCGCAACTGGCGGGGGTATCACAATCGGCGGTATCCCGCACCTTCACGCCTGGAGCCAGCATCTCGCCGGCAACGCGTGAGAAAGTGCTCAAGGCCGCGCGTGAGCTGGGCTATCGGCCAAACGCCATCGCCCGCTCGCTCAACACGGCCCGCTCGCGGATCATCGGCGTGGTGATCTCCTATTTTGATAACCAGTTTTACCCCCAGGTGCTTGAGGCGCTGGCGCAAAAACTGGATACCCTCAACTATCACCTGCTGCTGTTTGTCGGTGACCGTGACGGGAACGTAGATCGGATTTTTGACCAGATCATGCAGTACCGGGTGGACGGCATCGTGCTGGCCTCGGTCACCCTGTCGCTCGATCTCTCCCAGGAGTGTCTTGCCGCCGGGATCCCGGTGGTGCTGTTCAACCGCAGCGAAGAGAGCGGAATGGCCTCGAGCGTCAACAGCAATAACGAGGCGGCTTCCCGCCAGATTGCCGAGTTTTTACTGGCGGCAGGTCACAAGCGTTTTGCCTACGTGGGCGGCGTGGCGGACTCTTCCGTCAATATTGCCCGCCAGCGCGGGTATCGGCAGGCTCTTCAGGAGCAGGGGATTGACGATATTCGGGTGGTCAACGGGAATTACGATGCGCAGGAGACCGCCCGCGCGGCCTACGCGCTCTTCTCCGCGTCGCCCGCGCCGGACGCCATTTTTGTCGCCAACGATCATATGGCGGTGATCGTCATGGACGTGGCGCGCTACGAGTTCGGCCTGCGCATCCCGGAAGATGTCTCCATTGTGGGATACGACGATATCGGCCCGTCCGGCTGGGCATCGTATGCCTTAACCTCCGCCTCGCAGCCCGTAGAGGCGATGGTCAACGCCACGGTGGAATTACTGATGAAGCAGATCGACAGCGGCACGATCGAACCTGAACAAATTACCGTGCCGGGCAAGCTGGTGGTACGGCACTCCGCGCGCCGACCGCAGGCGGGAGCCATCGAGGCCGAGGGTTATGACATGTTCCAGACGCAGGAGGACAAATGAGCAGATTGCCGGGCTTCAGCCCTCAGTTCGACTCCATTCAACAGTTTATTCTCACCCTGACCCATGTGGTCTGGGAGCAAAAGGATATCGGCCAGCTCGCCGATTTTTACGCCACGCCGGTGGTCTTTATCACCCCGGAAAAACAGCTGACCGATCTGCCGCAATTTATGCGCCTGACACTGGAGGCGATGCACAGCTTTCCCCAGCGCACCGTGCTGACGGAGGACATTCTGGCGACCCAGAATCCCGGCAATGAGTATTATGCCGCCCAGCGCACCATCGCCTGCATACGCCATATGGGGGAAGGCTTCTTCGGCGCTCCCAGCGGCAAAACCCTCTGGGTCCGCACCTGGGCTGACCGCATCTGTGCCGACGGCGCGGTGCGCCAGGAGTGGCTGCTGCAGGACAGAGCGGCAATTGTGGCCCAGCTCGGGCTCAACGTGCAGGCGTTCGCCCGTGATCTGGCGGGGATGCAGGAGCAGCTCGGTATTGCGCCTGCATCCGCCGAGACGCTGGATGCCCGCTGGGCGGGTGGCCCGGAAGGTGATGACGTTGAAGGGCCGGTTGCCGGGGTGGTGGAGCGCTATCTGACCATGTGGGCAGGCGGCAACAGCGGTACCGTACCGGGTCTGTACCACCCGGCGGCAACGCTCTATGCGCCGGGCCACTGTAGCGGCACGGGAGAGCAGGAGATCGCCGCGCTGCTGTCGGGCTACCGGGCCTCATTTGCCGACAGCGAAGTGCAGCTGCACCACCTGATTGTGCGTCGGGATCCTGGCGAGCCGGTCCGTATTTCGCTGCGCTGGTCGCTCCTGACCTGGCACGACGGCTACGGAAAATTTGGCGTGCCGAGCCGCAAGCCGGTATCAATTACCGGTATCAGCCAGCTTGAATTACGCGATGGTTTAATTATCCGTGAATATCTCGGCATTGATGAATTAGCCATCTGGTCGCAAATCGTTAATTAAGCGGAGGTCTGCCTCCGTTATATTTCTTAATTAAACGTTTTTAAATCCGCCGCAATAAATATTGCGGCGCCATTCTCCATCCATTCCGGGTGCGGGATCGTATTGTCTGAAAAAAGAAGCAGGAGGTCACATGTCTTCAACCGAAGCAACGAATAAAGCTCCAGCCGTACCTGAAAAAAACAGCAAACCCACCCGTGATGAGCCGGTATTACAGGTTGAGCGTCGCGACTTTATTGATTTAGTGCCGGAAAAACGTCCGCGTGCGCAATCATTACGCGGGTTCGATGAGTGTTATACCGATATTGTCGATTATATTGTTCGCTGTACTCATAAAATATGGGACGAGCGCGACGTGGGATTAATTTATACCCACTATACGCACAACTGCGTGTTATATAACGCGCTGGGCACCCTCTATACCCGCGAGCAGGTGGTGCAGGATACCCTGCAACGCCTGGTGGCCTTCCCGGAGCGTCGCGGCATGGCGACCCAGGTGATCTGGAACGGTAACGACGTCGACGGTTTTTATACCTCGCACCTGGTAACCGGCAGCGGACGCCATACCCAGTTCAGCCATCTGGGTAAACCGACTAACCGCACCTTTGTTACCCGCACCGTGGCCGACTGCATGATCCACGAGAATAAAATCTATCGCGAGTGGGTGGTGAGCGACAACATGTCCCTGATGAAGCAGCTGGGGCTGAATACCGACGAAATTGCCTTCAATATGGCGAAGGAGCAGTTCGACAAGGGCTTTCGCGTCACCGACATCGGTGAAAACGGCCGCATGCTGGGGCAGTATCCGCCGGAGATGGTCTGCGACGTCTCCATCGCCCATACCGACACCGAAGAGCAGTGCCTGCGCTGGATGCACGAAATCTATAACCGCCGGATGCTCGGCAAGATCAAAGAGGTTTACGCGCCAAACGTTCAGTGGCACGGACCGCTGATGAAAGAGCTGTACGGCACGGCGTCAGTGACCCACCAGACTCTGGCCCTGATCGGCATGATCCCCGATGGCGCCTGGCTGCCGCAGCATATCTGCTCCAATCCGTGCGACGAAGGCGGCACTAAGGTGGCGATTCGCTGGATCATCGAGGGGCACCACCTGGGCTACGGCGAGCTGGGTAAACCGACAGGCAAGCGTCTGTTTGTGATGGGCATGTCTCACTACCACATTATTAACGGCAAAATTGTCGACGAGTGGGTGATATACGATCACCTGGCACTGCTGGCACAAATCAAACTGGGTCAAATGGAGGAAGCATAATGTCTGTAGAGTCAATCGTTGACCAGGTGAGCTGGATCAAGCGTCCACAGGGGCAGGATGCGCAGGCCGACAGGTCGTTAACCGACACGGTCAGCGCCATTATCGCGCGCGTAAAGGGCGAGGGCGATGCGGCCCTGAGAGCCTTCTCGCAGCAGTTTGATAAGGTCGTGCCCGTGCAGTTCGAAGTGACTGCTGAGGAGATCGAAACCGCACTGCGCGAGATGGATCCTCAGACCCGCCGCGACAGCGAGTTTGCCATCGCTCAGGTGAGGCGCTTTGCTGAGGCCCAGCTCGCCACCATGCAGCCGCTGGAGGTGGAAACACTGCCTGGCGTCCATCTGGGGCATCGTATAATCCCGGTGCAGACGGTGGGCTGCTACGTGCCAGGGGGCCGTTACCCCATCCTCTCCGCGCCGGTGATGTCCATCGTGCCTGCAACGGTTGCCGGATGCGAACAGATCATCGCCTGCCTGCCACCGGCGGCGCACCCGTCGATGATTGCGGTCTGCCACCTGGCCGGGGCGCATCGTATTTTTAAGATCGGCGGCGCCCAGGCTGTGGCGGCGATGGCCTGGGGCACCGAAAGCGTGCCGGCAGTGGATAAAATTGTCGGACCGGGCAACGCCTTTGTGAACGAGGCCAAGCGTCAGGTGTTCGGTAAAGTGGGGATTGACGCCCTGGCGGGGCCGAGCGAGATTTTCACCATCGCCGACGACAGTGCCGACGCGCGCATTATTGCCGCCGATCTGCTGGCTCAGGCCGAACATGATGTGCACACCCGCGTCGGGCTGGCAACCACCAGCCGGGCGATTGCCGAAGGAACCCTGGCAGAAATTGATCGTCAGCTGAGGACGCTCCCGACCGCCGCGACGGCGGGTGAGGCCTGGCGTCGTCAGGGGGAGATCGTCGTTTGCGACAGCGAAGCGCAGCTGATTGCTTTCGCCGATTACATGGCGACCGAGCATCTGCAGGTGCATACCCGCGATCCGCACGGCACGGCGGCGAAGATCCGCAATTACGGTTCGCTGTTTATCGGCCAGAACGCCAGCGTGGTGTTCTCGGACAAATGTTGCGGCACTAACCATACCCTGCCAACCATGGCGGCGGCACGCTATACCGGCGGGCTGTGGGTGGGGGCCTACGTCAAGATCTGCACCCACCAGTGGATCGATGAGCAGGGCATTGCGGCGATTGCGGAACCGGCGATTCGCCAGAGCCGCACCGAGGGGATGCAGGGGCACCGCCGTGCCGCGGAGATCCGTCTGCGTCCGGAGGCGCTCGACGCCATCACCTCCGGGTTGCGCGACTAACCGCGACGGGAGGTCAGACGCGATTCTGGCCTCCGGCATAACCTTAAGAGAACGCTATGCAAAACATGCGGCTGATCCCACCTGAGGATGCGCCAGAAGAGATAGCCCGACGGCTGGCGATAATTGACGCGCAGGCGCAGCTGAACGCCATTCTCGGGATAAACCCGGGCGCGTTGGCCGAGGCGCAGGCGTGCCAGAGGCTGCGGCGGCGTGGCCAGCTGCTGGGGCCCCTGCACGGCGTGCCCCTGATCCTAAAAGATAACATCGCCTGCGCCGGGCTGCCGTTAACGGCCGGATGTCAGGCGCTGGCCGCGCTTCGACCCGCAGGCGACGCGCTGGTGGTACGCCGTCTGCGGGCTGCCGGGGCCATTATCCTCGCCCGGGCCAATATGTCTGAATTTGCCTTTGACGTCCGCTCCCGCAGCTCCCTTGGCGGCGACGTGCTTCACCCGCAGTTTCCGGCGATCACGGCCGGCGGCTCCAGCGGGGGCAGCGCTGCTGCAGTGGCGGCCGGCATGGCGGAGGGGGCGCTGGGCACCGACACCGGCGGCTCGATCCGTATCCCGTGCAGCTATACCGGGCTGGTGGGGTTAAGACCGGGGGTGCGCAGGGCGCAGATGGAGGGCATCGCGCCGCTCTCCCTCAGCAAAGACACGGTGGGGCCGATGGTGCACAGCGTGCAGGATGCGGCCCTGCTGCATGCGATTATCCAGGGCCAGTCGCCCGCAGCCCTTGAGTCGCGCAGCCTGCAAGGGGTACATCTGGGGGTGATAGGCGCTCTCGAAGGACAGGATCCGCAGCAGGGGGAGGTCTGGCAGGCCGCTCTTTCGCGGCTTGCGCGCAGCGGCGCCACGCTGGTGGAGATCGACCTGCCGATCCTGGGCGAAATTGAGGTGGCGACATGCCTGAGCCTGTGCGAGTTTCGGGTGGGATTTGACGCCTGGTTAAAACAGCATCCTGGCGCCCCCAGGGATCTGCGAGCCATTGTGGCCTCCGGGCAATTTTTGCCGGAGTTTTTACCGCTGCTGACGCAAATGCTCGCCTGCGACACGCTGAAAACCCCGGCATGGCTCGCCGGACGGCAGCTGCGGCGTCGGCTGCGTCAGGCTCTGGCGCAACGAGCGGAGCACGAGCGTATCGACGGTTTTCTCTACCCGACGGTGAGCCGGATCCCGGACAGCCTGGAGAAAATGCCGCCCGGATGCGCGCCTGAGCTTGCGGCCATCAGCGGTTTCGCCGCCATTACGCTGCCCTGCGGCAGAACGCGGAGCGGCTTTCCCGTGGGGCTGGAGATCCTCTCGCCAGCGGCGGATGAAGCGCCACTGCTGGCGCTGGCCGCCGCCTGCGAAAACGCCTTTACTCGGCCGTAAACGCCAGCCGTCTGCGCACACGTGAGGCGGGCTGGGCGGCGGCTTTCGCCATCGCCTCGCCGATCTCGGCGCACGCCACCAGACCCTGAACGAAGGGGCGATCGTGCATCAGATACGGCAGTGCACCGAAGGCGATGCGCCCGCGCAGGTAGTCCGGCGCCAGCAGGGTGTAATCGTCGCCGACGTCGGGGATCTCCTCGCCAGCAGAGACCAGCTGTTCACGCAGGGAAGGGAACGGCAGGTCTTTGGTTTTGAGTGGTTTCTGTCCCCGGGCGTCGATAAAGGTATCGAAAATCCAGCGTTGCCCGTCGGCATCAATCACCGTCCGGTTACCGTCTGCTGTCATTTCATAATCGTCCCCCAGCGCCTCAATGCTGATGATGCCCGCCTCACGCAGGGCCAGCAGCCTGCGGATCGACCGGGAGGGGATCGCCGCATAGTTGTCGATGAACACCCGCGCCAGCCCCGTTTTAAAGCGTTCCCGGTCGTTGTCATCAAGGTGCGGGACAACCTTCTCAACGGCCTCGTGCAGCCGCAGCACCGTATAGCGCCAGGGTACCGTACGCCTGTCCCGCTTGTTGCGTTCCACTTCATCCAGATTGGAGACCGCCCAGCGGAACGGGCCATGTTGTCGTCTGTCGGCAAACCAGGCCTCGCGAATCGTGTCGGGGGTCAGGGTCTCTAAGGCTATCGCCTTGCTCCACTGCGGGTCGGCCTGCTTCAGCTCCTCAACCATCAGGCGAAACACCCGATCCAGCAGGCCCTCGCTGCCCTGCTGGATCGCCGCCTCGATGGCCCGATCGGTGACCAGGCTTAAGGGTTCATAGGGGATAGGGCAGTAAAAGTCGGCTTCGGGCAGAATACCCGAGCGGGACATCAGCACAATCTTCAGCGCCTCGCTCTTCTCATCCAGCCGGAAGCGGATCTGTTCGTCATCGGTCTCAATGAATGTACCGTGCTGCGCGGCGACCGCCATTGCCGCGTCCAGGCCGCTCAGAGAGGTGCCCATGATGCCCACCTTGCCCGCAGCGATGCTGGCCTCCATCAACCCGGACCAGGGGCTCGGGAAGAAGTCGCGCGGGGAAGTGTCTTCGTCTGGCCAGACGTGGCCGGTGGCGATAACGGCCAGCTCAAAATGTTCCGGGGTGGGTTTGCCGCCGCTCCAGATGCTCACGCCTTCGGCGCTGGCCTGCAAATCGGTGACCTGACAGGACTCCAGCACGTTGACCTCGAAGCCCTGTTTTCTCGCCTGCGTGACGACCGCCTGAAACCGATCGCGGAAATACTGGCCCAGCAGAATACGCGGAAGGAACTGTCGGTCGTGCAGGGCCGATTTTTGCACGCCGTAGCGCGCCAGATGCGCTTCGCTCTGCGCGCGCAGCCACTCAAGATAGGTCTGGAACAGGGGCGGGATCTCAATGCTGGCGATGTTAGCCAGCATCATGCGCGAGTTATCTTCATCGCTGTAGGGCATCCCGACGCCTGCCTCTTCGGCCTGCTCATAGACGGTGACACAGAGCGGCGTATTCTGTTTCAGAAGAGAGAAGAGGGTATAGATCCCCGTGGGGCCTGCTCCAACAATGGCAATCTTTTTCATTGTGTCCACCTGCTATGTTTTACCGAATCCATGGGATAAAAGCCATGCAGGATAAGTGTGGTAGAAAACGGTTGATGAGCAACTTAGAAACGAAGCTGGAAGCGATAAATCAGAGAAGAAGAGGAGTTGCACCATTTCAGGACTGAAATGGTGCGTCCGAGTGGACTCGAACCACCGACCCCCACCATGTCAAGGTGGTGCTCTAACCAACTGAGCTACGGACGCACTGTAGAGAATGGTGCGTTCAATTGGACTCGAACCAACGACCCCCACCATGTCAAGGTGGTGCTCTAACCAACTGAGCTATGAACGCATTGTTGTGTGTGACAACGGGGACGGATATTAGCGGCAGTGGCCGCACGAGGCAAGAGGCAAACCGCAAATTTCTTTCAGATTTCACGCGATTGCTCTATTCCCGCGCAAAATGAAGAGAAAGTAGCCGCCCGCAGGCGGCTGGCGGGTGATTAACGTGCGGCGCGTTGCAAAATAACGCTGGATGGCTGGCGCTGTAAAAAACGCATACGCAGCATCATCATCACGGCGGCGGAGGTCAGGCCGATGATAAAGCCCATCCAGAAACCGGCCGGACCCATGCGATCCACCACCAGATCGGTGAGGGCGAGGATATAACCGCTCGGCAGACCCAGCACCCAGTAGGCGATAAAGGTAATAAAGAAGATCGATCGCGTATCTTTATAGCCGCGCAGCACCCCGCTGCCGATCACCTGAATGGAGTCGGAGATCTGATATATCGCTGCCAGCAGCATCAGCTGCGAGGCTAACAGCACCACTGCCGGGTTGTCGTTGTAGAGCAGGGCGATCTGCTCGCGCAGCGCGACGGTGAACAGCGCGGTACAGACGGCCATACACACTCCCACGCCAATGCCGGTGCGGGCGGCAATTTGCGCTTCCAGGGTGGAGCCCTGGCCCAGGCGATAACCGACGCGTATGGTCACCGAGGCCGCAAGCGACAGCGGCAGAACGAACATCAGCGAGCTGAAGTTCAGGGCGATCTGGTGACCGGCCACATCCACAATCCCCAGCGGGGAAACCAGCAGGGCCACCACGGCGAACAGCGTTACCTCAAAGAACAGCGCCAGGGCAATGGGCAGGCCCAGCTGCACCAGACGTTTAACTACCTCCATGTCCGGCTTGCTGAAACCCGCGTCGTTGCGGATGTCACGCATGGAACGGGCGCGCTTCACATACGAGATCATGCCGAAGAACATGACCCAGTAGACCGCCGCCGTAGCGACGCCGCAGCCGACACCGCCCAGTTCAGGCATACCGAAATGGCCATAAATAAAGATGTAGTTGACCGGAATATTGACCAGCAGGCCGATAAAACCCATTACCATGCCCGGCTTGGTCTTTGCCAGACCTTCACACTGATTACGCGCCACCTGGAAGAATAAATATCCCGGCGTACCCCACAGCAGAGCGCGTAAATAGCCGACGGCTTTATCCGCCAGGGACGGATCAATATTGCGCATGGCGTGAATAATATAGCCCGCGTTCCACAGCACCAGCATGATCAGCACCGATACCAGACCGGCAAGCCAGAATCCCTGACGGATCTGGTGGGCGATACGCTCCCGCCGCCCGGAGCCGTTCAGCTGGGCAATCACCGGCGTTAACGCCAGCAGCAGGCCGTGGCCAAAGAGGATAGCCGGTAGCCAGATAGAGGTGCCGATAGCCACCGCGGCCATGTCGGTGGCGCTGTAGCCGCCCGCCATCACGGTATCAACAAATCCCATTGCCGTCTGGGCGATCTGCGCGAGTATCACCGGCATTGCCAGAGCTAATAACTGACGCGCTTCATTCATGTACTTCTGCACGTGAACACCTTTGATATTGTTGTTATTCGAAAGAAAAAAAGCCGCTGCGAAACGCAGCAAGAAGAAGATGCGGGGAAGTCCAGCTATTGTAGCGGGGATAAGCTAATTATCTAGTGAAAAAATCGCCAGAAAAGGGGGGTACTGGCAACCTCTATTTCCAGCTGTTATTGTGGTGGGATTAAACGGTGTCAACACCGAAGGAACAAACAGGAGTTGTAAGCATGTTTACTGGTATTGTGCAGGGCACCGCGAAACTGGTGTCCATTGATGAAAAACCCAACTTCCGCACCCATGTCGTGGCCCTGCCGGATGAGATGCTGGACGGGCTGGAGACCGGGGCATCGGTGGCACACAACGGCTGTTGTCTGACGGTAACCGAAATTAACGGTAACTTAATCAGCTTCGATTTAATGAAAGAGACGCTACGTATCACCAATCTGGGCGATCTGGTTGAGGGTGATATTGTTAACGTAGAGCGCGCCGCGAAATTTAGCGACGAAATTGGCGGACATTTAATGTCGGGCCATATTATGACCACCGCGGAAATCGCGAAAATCCTGACTTCGGAAAATAACCGTCAAATCTGGTTCAAGGTTCAGGATCCGGCATTAATGAAATACATCCTTTATAAAGGCTTTATTGGCGTGGATGGTATTAGCCTGACCGTCGGTGAAGTGACCCCAACCCGGTTCTGCGTACACCTTATCCCGGAAACGTTACAGCGCACGACGCTCGGCAGCAAAAAACTGGGCCATCGGGTGAATATCGAAATCGATCCGCAAACCCAGGCGGTAGTCGATACCGTCGAACGCGTACTGGCGGCAAAAGAGGCCGCGGCTATCCAGCAGACGCTTAACGACGCCTGATAAAAAAATACCCCGGCTTGCCGGGGTATTTTTTTTAGCGGGCAACCCGCAGGCCATGTTCCACGCCGCGGCTGAATACCACCTGCCACAGCTGGATATCACGGGCGCGAAACGCACCGGCACAGGCATTCAGATAGTAGCTGAACATCCGTTTAAATCGTTCTGAATAGTTGTCAGCGATCTCCGGCCAGCTTGCAAGGAAGCGCTCATGCCATGCCATCAGCGTGGTATCGTAATCAGCGCCAAAATTATGCCAGTCCTCCATCACAAAATGAGATTCGCTGGCATTTGCAATCTGGCGAACTGAGGGTAAACAGCCATTCGGAAAGATGTACTTATCTATCCAGGGATCGACACGATGGTCGGTCTTTCTCGAGCCAATGGTATGCAGAAGGAACAGACCATCCGGCTTCAGGTTGCGATCCACCACCTCAAAATAGGTCTGGTAGTTTTTCGGCCCCACATGTTCGAACATCCCCACCGAGACAATGCGATCGAACTGGTCATCCAGATCGCGGTAATCCTGCAACAGGATGGTGACATCCAGACCGGCGCAGCGTTCCTGCGCCATGCGTTGCTGTTCCGCTGAAATGGTGACCCCCACCACGCTAACACCGTAGTGCTGCGCCATGAATTCCGCCAGACCGCCCCAGCCGCAGCCGATGTCCAGCACCTTCATGCCGGGTTGCAGCTGCAGTTTTTCGCAGATCAGGCGCAATTTATCCTGCTGGGCCTGCTCAAGGCTGGTCGCCTCTTTCCAGTATCCGCAGGAGTACTGCATGGCCGGGTCGAGCATGCGGGTGAACAGGTCGTTACCAAGATCGTAATGCTCTTTGCCGACAATCCAGGCGCGCTTTTTACTTTGCAGGTTGAACAGGCGGGCAGTGGCAATACGCAGGGTATCCTTCAGGTGGCTGGGCAGTTGCTGTTCCAGGCCCGCCCTCAGGACGTTATTGAAAAAAATATCCAGGCGCTCGCACTCCCACCAGCCGTCCATATAGCTTTCGCCAAGTCCCAGGGACCCTTCCTGCAGGACGCGTTTAAAAAAATCGGGGTGTTTGACCTGCAAATCGAAGGATGCCGGGCCGTTGATGGTAATACCCGCGCGGCTCAGCATTTCATTGATTATCCGGTACCAGTTATCTTTGCGAACGCTGACTTCTTCCAGACACGATGAACTCATAGCTTCTCCACCACATGATGTGATCAGAACCCTTAAACAGCGTAGACGCTCTTTATGGTTTGTGAGAAATCTCACGGTGTAACCCGCGAGGCTAGTATCCGACGTAGAACAGAGGAAGGGAGATAACCCTTGCCGAAAGGCTATCCATGCTAAAACGGGAGCATTCCGGCTCCCGTTAATACTTAATAATTGTCGTATTTATCAGAATGCGCTGATAAGTATAGGCCTGATAAACGGGGGCTTCAACAGAAAATCGTTAGCACCCTAAGCAGTTACGCAATCAGGCGCGTGTGGTCTCTGCCTGCATGCTGTCGTGCTGCTGACGGGCAGGAACATACTGCATCCGGTAGCCCAGGGCTGCGAGGGCGACGGTTGCCACCATCACGCTGGTGGTGGTCAGCAGCGGGGTGGCAATCAGCCAGGAGACCAGCAGGCTGGCGAGGAAGCAGAGGCCCAGCTGGAGCGTGTTCTGCAACGCGGCCGCGCTGCCGGTCGCCTGCGGGAAGGGGCGCAGCGCCTGTGCTACCACGATAGGGTAGATCCCGCCGTTCGCTACCGCCATCAGGCAGAAGGGCACCAGCAGTTCCGCCAGCTTCACGCCCGGGATAAACCCGACCGCCCAGGTGCCGATCACGCTGGCGGCAAACAGGCCAAGCAGCCACGGCAGCATCTGGTAACCCTGCCATTTTTGCAGGGCGGCGCGGCAACCGTACCCCCCAATAAGGAAGGCGATAGTCTGCGGGACGTAGCTCAGGCCGATAACCGCCGGGCTATAACCCATGTCGCTGAGGATAAATGGCGAGCCGGTCAGCCAGGCAAAGAAGCTGGCAGAACAGGCGGCGTAAATCAGCACATTGCCGCGGTAAATGCGGGAGTGAAGCAGGGTTAAAAAGGTGACGCGCGAGGTTGGCTGCGCCTCTTTTTTTATCGCCGCCGGTTTAAGGAAAAAGGCCGGGAGCATCAGCACCAGGGTGATGGCAAACAGTACCGCAAAAATAGCCTGCCAGCTGAAGTGGGCGAGGATCCAGCTGCCGAGCAGCGGCGCCAGGGCGGGGGAGAGTCCAACCAGCGGCATAATGGTGGCGAAAATGCGGTTGGTTCGCGTCGCCGGGTAGTAATCCGTCACCAGCGCCTGCCAGGTCACCGCCGCGGCGCACACACCTACCGCCTGGATAAAGCGCAGCACCAGCAGCCAGGTGGCGTCGCGCACCCACAGCATGCCCAGACAGCCGAGCGCGAAAATGGCTAAGCCAGCCAGCAGAACCGGCTTACGCCCGAAGCGGTCGGACATCGGTCCCCACAGCAGCTGTGCAAAAGCAAAGCCGGCCAGAAACAGGCTCAGGCTGGCGCTGATGGCGGCGGCCGGAGTTTGCAGATCGTCCTGCATGATGGAGAACGCAGGCAGATACATATCGGTGGCGAGAAAGCCCAGCACGCTTAAGCCGCCGAGCCAGACTAAAAATCCTTTCCCGGGTTTCATTGTCTTATTGTCCTTGTGGGTGCAGGTTTGAATAGCCGGTGAGTGTAGGCAGTGCAAACCCGCTTGTGAAACGCTAATATTTGGCGGTTGCATTCAAATTTTTTGCAGGCAGAAAATGTGGTCAGAATATTCCCTTGAAGTAGTGGATGCCGTCTCGCGTAACGGTAGTTTTAGCGGTGCGGCGCAGGAGCTGCACCGCGTGCCTTCGGCTGTCAGTTACACGGTGCGTCAGCTTGAGGAGTGGCTGGCTGTGCCGCTGTTTGAGCGGCGCCACCGTGACGTGGTGCTGACCCCGGCCGGGATGTGGTTTTTGAAGGAGGGGCGCTCTGTTATCAAAAAAATGCAGATCACCCGCGAGCAGTGCCAGCAGATCGCCAACGGCTGGCGCGGGCACATCTCCATTGCGGTAGATAACATCGTTCGCCCTGAGCGCACCCGGCAGATGATTGTCGACTTTTACCGCCATTTCTCAGACGTTGAGCTGCGGGTCTCCCAGGAGGTCTTTAATGGCGTATGGGATGCGCTGGCGGACGGCAGGGTAGAGATGGCGATCGGCGCCACCCAGGCGATACCGGTGGGAGGGCGCTATGCCTTTCGCGATATGGGTATGCTGAGCTGGGTCTGCGTAGTGGCAAGCCATCATCCGCTGGCTGCGCTCCCCGGGCCGCTCAGCGATGACACCTTGCGCACTTGGCCGTCGCTGGTGCGGGAGGACACCTCCCGCTCGCTGCCAAAACGCATCACCTGGCTGCTGGATAACCAGCGGCGGGTTGTTACGCCGGACTGGGAATCGTCGGCGACCTGCCTCTCGGCCGGATTATGCGTGGGGATGGTGCCGGTCCATTTTGCCCGTCCGTGGATAGACCGCGGTGACTGGGTAGAGCTGACGCTCGAGAATCCGTTTCCGGATGCGGCCTGCTGTCTTACCTGGCAACAAAACGACATATCACCTGCGCTGGCGTGGCTGCTGGATTATCTGGGGGACAGTGAAACGATGAACAGAGAGTGGCTGCGGGAGCCAGAGGTGCTGGCTCCCTGAGCGGATCAACGGCGGTAGTCGCGGAACGGGCCATCGGCGACGGAGCGGCGTTCGATCAGCCGCGGATGCACTTCAATGGACTGCGACTCTTCGCGTTTATTGACGATACGATCCAGCAGCATGTTGAAGGCGGTCTCCCCCAGCGAATCTTTTGGCTGGTGGATGGTCGTCAGCGCCGGGGTGAAGAAACGGGCGTTACGCACGTTGTCATACCCTATCAGCGAAACGTCCTGCGGGACGCGCAGCCCCATTTCGTCGGCGGCACACAGGGCGCCCATCGCCATCACGTCGCCGCCGCAGAAAATAGCGGTCGGACGCGGCGTCTGGGAGAGGATCTGCTGCATGGCGCGATAGCCGGATTCAGGCTCAAAGTCGCCCTGCACGATCCAGTTTTCCGGCACCGTGATCAACGCTTCTTCCATCGCTTTCATAAAACCGGCCAGGCGACCGGCGCCGGTATTGCGCTCCAGCGCCCCGGGGATGACGCCAATGTCACGATGACCGCGTTCAATCAGATAACGTCCGGCCATATAGCCGCCTTCAAAGGCGTTATCGATCACCGAGTCGGTGAAGTCGGCTTTCGCTTCGCCCCAGTCCATCACCACCATCGGGATGTTGCGATACTCTTCCAGCATCGTCAGCAGGGACTCCGGGTATTCAGAGCACATCACCAGCAGGCCGTCGACGCGCTTTTGCGCCATCATCGACAGATAGGCCCGCTGTTTTTCCAGGCTGTTCCAGGCATTGCCGAGGATCAGGGTGTAGCCTTTCTGGAAGCAGTTTTTTTCTACCGCTTCGATAATTTCTGCGAAGTAAGGGGCTTCGCTGCTGGTCGCCAGCAGTCCGATCGACTTGGTGTGATTCACCTTCAGACTACGGGCCACCGCGCTCGGTGAGTAGTGCAGCTCTTTAATGGCCGCCCAGACGTTGTTACGCGTCTCTTCCGCTACGAAGCGGGTTTTGTTAATAACATGTGATACGGTTGTAGTGGAAACGTTTGCGCGTTTCGCCACGTCTTTAATTGTTGCCATCAGATGTCACTCCAGACCATATCTTAAGCTCCTGAAAAACCAATAGGTAAACGTTTGCCTTCACTCGCCCTATTTGCGCAATTTGCATTGCGGTACGCCGGGAAAACGACACAGGACGTCAGGAGGGGGTCAATGGCCGGTACGCTAATAAATTTAGCGTGGAATTTTGTCTGATCTTGACCAAAAGGGGAAGAGTAAAAATGGATATCAATCTAAATCCAGCAAGATTTTTACCCTTAACTGTGCAAAAATGAGCAAGCTCACTCTTCATGGGGTGATTAAAAGGAGAAAAATTGATGAGTACCGATCTTAAGTTTTCGCTGGTTACCACCATTATTGTTCTGGGTCTGATCGTTGCTGGCGGTCTGACTGCTGCGCTGCACTGATCCCCGCGAGGGAGCGCGCGCTCCCTCATCTCCCTTCTCTCATTGTTACGCTTGCGGCAAAAATCTTTTGCCGAATTGTTAACTTCTCATTTTTTGTGATTGATGTCATGCTTTCGCCATCATTGTTCTGTGTCGCCTGACGACACGGTGTCTGGAGTTGAAGTATGAGAATCAATTTTCCGCTGCTGGCCCTGGCCATCGGTGCTTTTGGTATTGGCACTACTGAGTTTTCTCCGATGGGGCTGTTACCGGTTATTGCCCGGGGTGTGGATGTTTCTATTCCCGCTGCAGGCATGCTAATCAGCGCCTACGCCATCGGTGTGATGGTGGGTGCGCCGCTGATGACCCTGCTGCTGTCGCACCGCGGTCGCCGGAATGCGCTGATCTTCCTGATGGCGATCTTTACCCTCGGCAACGTCCTGTCGGCGCTCTCTCCGGATTACACCACCCTGATGCTGTCGCGCATTCTGACCAGCCTGAACCACGGCGCCTTCTTTGGTCTCGGGTCGGTGGTTGCCGCCAGCGTGGTGCCAAAGCATAAGCAGGCCAGCGCCGTGGCAACCATGTTTATGGGGCTGACCATCGCCAATATCGGCGGCGTTCCTGCTGCCACCTGGATGGGCGAAGCGATCGGCTGGCGCATGTCATTCCTGGCGACGGCGCTGCTGGGCGTGGTCTCGATGGTCGCGCTGTTCCTCTCCCTGCCGGCAGGTGGCGCGGGAGCAAAACCGGAGGTGCGTAAAGAGCTGGCGGTGCTGATGCGCCCGCAGGTGCTCTCGGCCTTGTTGACTACCGTTCTCGGTGCCGGGGCGATGTTCACCCTCTACACCTATATCGCGCCGGTGTTGCATGACATCAACCAGGCGACCCCGGCCTTTGTCACTGCGATGCTGGTGTTGATTGGCGTCGGTTTTTCGCTTGGCAACTTCCTGGGCGGCAAGCTGGCAGATCGCTCCGTGAGCGGCACCCTGAAAGGCTTTTTACTGCTGCTCATCGTGATCATGCTGGCGATCCCCTGGCTGGCGCGTAACGAAGTGGGGGCGGCTGTTGCGATGGTGGTATGGGGAATGGCGACCTTTGCGGTGGTGCCACCGCTGCAGATGCGGGTGATGCGCGTGGCCAGCGACGCGCCAGGGTTATCCTCTTCCGTCAATATTGGAGCATTCAACCTGGGCAATGCACTGGGGGCTGCAGCCGGTGGGGCGGTGATCTCTGGCGGGCTGGGTTACAGCTTTGTGCCGGTGATGGGTGCCATCATTGCGGCGCTGGGGCTGCTGCTGGTGCTGACTGCGGACAGAAAACAACCTGAACCGGTCTGCGCTACCGAATAAAACAAAAAAGCAGAAGGCCAGGCCTTCTGCTTTTTTCGTTACGCCGCGAAGTTCTTCGCTACAAATTCCCAGTTAACCAGTGCCCAGAAGTGCTCAAGGTAGTTCGGGCGCGCATTGCGGTAATCGATGTAGTAGGCGTGTTCCCATACATCGACCGTCAGCAGCGGGGTGGCGTGGCTGGTCAACGGCGTGCCCGCATTGGAGGTGGAGACGATAGCCAGTTTACCGTCCGCCTCTTTCACAAGCCAGGTCCAGCCTGCGCCAAAGTTCTTCACCGCCGCGTCGGTAAACGCCGCTTTAAAGTCGGCAAAGCTGCCAAACGCGGCAGTGATGGCCGCAGCCAGCTCACCCGTCGGTTCGCCACCTGCATCTGGCGCCAGGCAGTGCCAGTAGAAGGTGTGGTTCCACACCTGAGCGGCATTATTAAACACGCCGCCGTCAGAACTGCGCACGATCTCTTCCAGGGATTTTCCCTCAAATGCCGTACCGGCGATCAGGTTATTCAGATTGTTAACGTAAGTCTGGTGGTGTTTGCCGTAATGGTATTCCAGGGTCTCCGCAGAGATATGCGGGGCCAGGGCGTCTTTTGCATATGGTAATGCAGGTAATTCAAACGACATTGCTTCTCTCCTTATTATAGTGATCCATTCAATAACCATATTGAATGTAAGGGTAGGGTAGCAAATTGAAAGGCTATGCAAAAGAGGAACTTACCCCGCCGGTTAGCCAGCGGGGCAGAGAAGATTAACGCAGGTTGCTGGGCTTCATCACCCGGCGTGCGCCGACGTAATGGCGCTGCCAGTAGTCTTCGCTCAGAGAGGTGATCTGAATATCCTGGCCGGTGCGTGGCGACTGAATAAATTTGCCGTTGCCGACGTAGACGCCAACGTGATCGGCAGTACCCCGACCACGGGTACGGAAGAACACCAGATCGCCGCTTTCAAGCTCGCCGCGCTCAACCGGCGAGGCGTCACGCAGGTGGTACATTTCGTTGGCAGTACGCGGAATGCGGAATTTAACCAGATCTTTATAGGCGTAATAGACCAGTCCGCTGCAGTCGAAGCCGGTACGCGGTGAGGATCCGCCCCAGCGATAGGGTTTACCGATCTGGCCCATCAGCTTATTCAACGCCGTTTTTTGCGCTTTTTGCACCCGGACTTTATGCGCGTCGGCAAGGGTGGTGGGCTTGCTGGTTTTGACGCACTGCGCTTTACGCCCTTTACGGGTGGTGCATTTTTCTGTCACAGCGCGGGAGGCGGTTTGTGTGGTACGGGGCGCGCTGCGGGAGGAATTTTTGCTTTTTTTGCTGGAGGTGACTGGCTGTGTTTTAGCGAGGCTGCTTTTTTTGCTGCTCTTTTTACTGGTGGTGCTTTTTTTACTGGTGCTCTCTTTTTTTGCGGTTTTGCTGGTGCTGCTTTTTTTCTTAGGTTCGGTTGCTTTCGCCAGATGCGTTTTATGGGCGGCAGAAGGCCGCGCCTGCTCTGAGGCGTTTGCCACCGGCGTGAAGGTGAGAGATGAAAAAAGCAAAGCACAGAGGGTGATCGAGAATGTATTTATTCGCGCCACTGGGCATTCCCCTGGTAATCGCAGGTTATTAAATAGAGCTGCGTATGATTTACAAAACTTGTCGATTCTAATCTATAAAAAGCCCCAACGTTAATAAACTTTTTGCATCTAAAACTGTGTTTCGTTAACGAGTGCAAAAAATCAGAATTTCAATGGAGTGCATTGTACATTCGCTGAACAAAGCTGCAGGGAATATTGCGATAAGTTAGTTTTACAATGCAACTTTACGTCGGGCGCGGTAAAATTACATACGTGACGAAAATGTTATTTTCCGTAGTCGGCCTGAAACGCTACAATGTCAGACGATTGCCGTAACAGAAGTTAAAGGAAGCAAGACATGAGCACTACTATTGAAAAAATTCAGCAGCAAATTGCTGAAAACCCGATCCTGCTGTACATGAAGGGTTCTCCGAAACTGCCAAGCTGTGGTTTCTCCGCGCAGGCGGTTCAGGCGCTGTCAGCCTGTGGCGAACGTTTTGCTTACGTTGATATTCTGCAGAACCCGGATATCCGCGCTGAGCTGCCAAAATACGCGAACTGGCCGACCTTCCCGCAACTGTGGGTTGACGGAGAACTGGTTGGCGGTTGCGACATCCTGATTGAGATGTATCAACGCGGCGAGCTGCAACAGTTGATCAAAGAGACGGCTGCGAAATACAAATCTGAAGAGCCTGGCGCCGAGTAATGCTCCGCGTGCGGTAAATAAAAAGCGACCTTGCGGTCGCTTTTTTTATACGTTGTTTTCGGTGTCCGGCAGCGGCCAGCCACCGAGGCGTTTCCAGCGGTTAACAATTTCGCAAAACAGTTCCGCCGTACGTTCGGTGTCGTACAGGGCAGAGTGCGCCTGGGTGCCGTCAAAATCAATGCCGGCGGTAATGCAGGCTTTAGACAGCACGGTTTGCCCCAGCGCCAGCCCGCTTAAGGCTGCCGTATCGAAGGTCACAAACGGGTGGAACGGGTTACGCTTGAGCGACGCCCGCTCGGCGGCGGCCATCATAAAGCTGTGATCGAAGGTCGCATTGTGCGCCACCATGATCGCGCGATTACAGTTCTGATCTTTCATTCCCTTGCGGACCATTTTAAAAATGGCATGCAGCGCGTCATATTCACTCACTGCCCCGCGCAGCGGGTTATGGGGATCAATGCCGTTAAACGCCAGCGCCTCAGGCTGCAGGTTCGCCCCTTCAAAAGGTTCGACGTGGAAGTGCAGCGTGGAGTCCTGCAGCAAATTGCCCTGTTCATCCATTTTCAACGTGATGGCGGCAATTTCCAGCAGCGCATCGGTTTTGGCGTTAAATCCAGCGGTTTCGACATCAATCACGACAGGATAAAAACCACGAAAACGGTCGCACAGACCGGTAAGTTGAGCGTTATCGGACATCTGGATCTCTTACAAGGGGGAAAAAAAGCAGTGCGCATTATGGCAAATTTTGCAGCGAGATGCAGTAAAACAACGGGCGCATGGTGCGCCCGTCAGGATCAGTTGCCCAGACCGCGACCGGCGTCTTTGGCTTCGATCAATTCGATTTTATAACCGTCTGGATCTTCAACGAAGGCGATAACGGTGGTGCCGCCCTTAACCGGACCCGCTTCACGCGTTACGTTGCCGCCATTGGCGCGAATACGTTCGCAGGCTTCAGCGGCGTTATCCACTTCCAGCGCGATGTGCCCATAGGCGGTGCCCAGCTCGTAGTTATCGACACCCCAGTTATAGGTGAGCTCGATGACCGCTTCGTCGCTTTCCGGGCCGTAACCGACAAACGCCAGGGAGTATTTGTATTCCGGGTTTTCGCTGGTGCGCAGCAGGGTCATGCCCAGCACGTTGGTATAAAACGCGATAGAACGTTGCAGATCGCCAACGCGCAGCATGGTGTGAAGTAGGCGCATATTATCCTCTTAGCTTTTTATCATCTTGAACAGAAACGATGTTTTAGTATAGCGGCGAATTGTCGCCGCTATCAATGCAGGGATTATAAAGACGGATAATCGGTATAACCTTCCGCGCCGCCGCCGTAGAAGCTCTCCGGGCGCTGGGGGTTCAGCTCGGCTTTACGCTGCAAACGGGCAACCAGGTCCGGATTGGCAATGTAGGCGCGGCCAAAGGCCACCGCATCAATCAATCCTTTGTTGATCAACTCTTCGGCTTTCTCCGGCGTATACGCGCCAGCGCCGATGATCACACCCGGGAAGCGATCGCGCACTTTCTGACGGAAGGCATCCGTGTACGGCTCGCCACCGGCCCAGTCTGGCTCGGACATGTGCAGCCAGGCAATGCCACGTTTTGCCAGTTCTTCAATCAGGTACAGCGCATCGGCCTCTTCGTTCGGGCCATTGTCCACGTTCTGGAAGGAGCCGATCGGCGAGACGCGAATGCCAATGCGATCCGCGCTCCACTCATTCGATACGGCATCAATCACTTCCAGCACCAGACGGGCGCGATTCTCAACGCTGCCGCCGTACTGGTCAGTACGCTGGTTGGAGGATGGCGACAGGAACTGGTGCAGCAGGTAGCCGTGAGCCCCGTGCAGCTCCACCAGATCGAAACCGGCTTCGCGGGCGTTGGCGACGGCCTGGCGGAAATCGTTCACAATCCCCGGGATCTCGTCCAGCTCCAGCGCGCGTGGGGTGGTAGTGTCAACGCGGATGGCATTGCCGTTCTCATCGCGCAGGGAGGTGCGGGTGCCCGCGTTGATGGCAGAGGCAGAAACCGGCGCCTGGCCTTCAGGCTGGATGCTGCTGTGTGAGATACGGCCGGTGTGCCACAGCTGCACCGCGATGCGACCCTCTTCAGCATGCACGCCGTCGGTAATTTTCTTCCATGCCGCGATCTGTTCCGGGCTGTGCAGGCCAGGCGCGCCGGCATAGCCTTTTGCCTGGGCAGAGATCTGCGTGGCCTCGGAGATGATCAGGCCTGAGCTGACGCGCTGGCGATAGTATTCGCCCATCAGCGGGGTCGGAATATCGCCCGGCTCAATGCTGCGCAGGCGGGTAAGGGGCGCCATAAAGACACGGTTTGGTGCTTCGATCGCGCCCACCTTAAGTGGGGTAAATAATTTTTCGGCTGACATAGTGGCTCCTGAGTAGACCGGTCGTCTAGTAATTTGCGAAATAAAAACGCCTGTTAATTGCCAGGCGTAGCAATGATGTTTTTGACATGATCCAGCGCGCTCTCCAGCGGCAGCGCGCTGCGGGACATTTTGGCCTGCAGGTTGGCGCCCAGCCACAGGGAATAGAGCACCTGAGCCTGGGTGAGCGGTTCGCCGGTGAAGGCCAGTGATTTCTCGTCCCGCCCATTCGCCAGCGCCTGCGCCAGCAAAGCGATCACGCCCGTGGCCCCTTTATCCATCGCCGTGCGCATATCTTCCGAGAGATCGCACACTTCGGCAGAGAGTTTTACCGTCAGACAGCCGCTGATAATGCCCTGCGCGCAGAACTGGGTCAGCGTCTCCTGATAATAAGCCAGAACACGATCGCGATAATTGCCCTTACCGCTGGCGAAATGGCTGGCCAGACGCTGATGGTAATCCGCATAGTGCCGCTCCAGCAGCGCCACGCCAAACGCCTCCTTTGAGCGGAAGTAGTGGTAAAACGACCCCTTCGGCACATCGGCGGTTTTCAGCAGCTCGCTCAGACCCATTCCGGTAAAACCGCGGTGCATGCAAAGACGCTCGCCGGTCGCCAGCAGATGGTCGCGTGTATCGTGTTCAGTGTGCTTATTCATGCCGTCAATATAGTAGACCAATCGGTCTACTGCAAGTCTTACGTTCGACGGCAGGGAGCAAGCAGATCCATTTGTGGCTGATAAACCGTCGTGCGGATGTTCATCATCCCGAGCACCGTAGAGAAAAGGTTGTCCTGCGACACCACCTTGTTCGCTGCCTGCTGGCGCAGACACTGTCCATCCACGCCAAAGTTCTTTTTATAGTCCGGCGACAGCCAGAACAGAAAAGGAATATGCGTCTGCTGCGCAGGTGCCAGCATGTACGGCGTGCCGTGCAGATAGAGCCCGTTTTCCCCCAGCGATTCACCGTGATCGGAGAGATACACCAGCGCCGTATTCATGGTCGCCTGGCGTGCTTTCAGGGCGTCGATGGTCTTGCTCACTACGCTGTCGGTATAAAGAATGGTGTTGTCATAGGTGTTTATCAGCGCCTGATGATCGCAGTCCTGAATCTGGTTAGTGTCGCAGGTCGGGGTAAATTTGCGGTACTGCGCCGGGTAGCGCTGATAATAGGCCGGGCCGTGGCTGCCCATCAGGTGGATCACCAGCACCGTATCCTGTTTCAGGCCATCCAGGGTGTCGTTCAGACGATACAGGTCAACGTCATCAATACAGGACTTGTCCCTGCAGAACTGATCCAGCTTCCATTGCGTCATGTCGGTGTGCGGAATGCGGTTACAGGCCCCTTTACAGCCGCCGTCGTTGTCCCGCCACAGCAGGTTTACCCCGGCATGGGCCAGCACATCCAGTAACCCCTCCTGATGATGGGCCAGATCGGCATCGTATTTTTTGCGCGGCATTCCTGAGAACATGCAGGGTACGGAGACGGCGGTTTCGGTCCCGCACGGGGAGGCCTGCGGAAAGTTAATTACGTTCTGCTTCTCCAGCTCAGGGTTGGTGTCGCGACCATAGCCGTTAAGGGAGTAGTTGTCCGCCCGGGAGGCTTCACCTACCACCAGTACCAGCACGGTTTTTTTCTGCTGCGCCATCAGCACCGGGCCTTTACGTGCGTCTTCACCGAGGCGGATTAAGGTCTGATCCCCGGCGAACCAGCGTGCCTTGCTGTATTTGACGATGGCGCTGACGTAGTTGGCGGGCGTTACCATCTTGACGATGCCTTTGTTATTGCGAAACAGCGAGGCATAGTCCTTATAAAAGACTGCTGCCACCAGAACAATCACCACCAGGCTTGCGAGGATCGCCGCCACGCGCATAAGCAGCGTCTGCCACCACTTACCCGGACGAATCCGGATCATTGCCAGTACGGTGGCAGGCACCAGCCCGGCGATCGCCAGCCACAACAACAGCTGGGGAGTGATCAACGCTTCAGCCTCCTGCGAGTTGGTCTCAAAGACATTGACCATCATGTTCTGGTCAATCACCGCGCCGTAGGTAAACATAAACCAGGTCGCCGCCGCGCAGCCAAGGGTGAGCAGCACCAGCAGCGGCTTGCGGATCAGCGGAATGTTCAGAATGCTGAAGACGATGACCCAGCCGCAGAACAACACCAGCGGCACGGTGAGGGCAAAAATAAAATCATGCAGCCGGGCCGGGGAAATCACCTGCCAGCTGCGGTGAATAAAGAGGGCGTTCAACAGCGTAAACAGGAGCGCGCAGCCCAGCGTAAATTTCGCATCGTTACACTGTAACTTTTTTAGCGTCAGCATCATCATTAAAACCCGCAAGCGTCGTGATGAAGCGAGTATAGGGAGCGAAGATTAGTGAAACCTTAATGCCACAATTCTGAGGTTGACCGCTTGCGTAACCCCGGCTTAAGGTCTTCACTTTACTGAATCTTAGGTTTCGGGAGGTGCGTGTGGCTGAACAACTGGAGTTCTTTCCTGTCCAGAGCCCATGCCGGGGGATTTGCCAGTCGGATGAACGCGGATTTTGTCGCGGCTGTATGCGCAGCCGGGAAGAGCGCTTTAACTGGCAGTCAATGAGTGATGCCCAGAAACAGGAGATTCTGCGCCTGTGTCGCCAGCGTCTTTTGCGTAAAATGCGCGCAAACAAGTCCCCCGAAGCCGAAGAACCCCAGCAGCCCTCACTGTTTTAGCCCCGTAAACGCGTATACTCTCCCCCAGACTTTTTTAAAGGAAATTGCTATGGTTCAGCGTATTACCCTTGCCCCACAGGGCCCGGAGTTTTCCCGTTTTGTCATGGGCTACTGGCGTCTGATGGACTGGAACATGTCCGCACAGCAGCTGGTCAGTTTTATTGAGGCGCACCTGGATCTGGGTATCACCACTGTCGATCACGCCGATATTTATGGCGGCTACCAGTGTGAAGCGGCCTTTGGCGAGGCGATGAAGCTCTCTCCGGCGCTGCGTGAGCGCATGGAGATCGTCACCAAATGCGGTATCGCCACCACCGCGAAAGCAGAACATGCGCTCGGCCACTACATCACCGATCGCGACCACATTATCCGCAGTGCAGAACAGTCCCTTACCAATATGGCGACCGATTACCTGGACCTGCTGCTGATCCATCGCCCGGATCCGCTAATGGATGCCGATGAGGTTGCCGAAGCCTTCCTTACACTGCATCAGAGCGGCAAGGTACGTCATTTTGGTGTATCCAACTTTACGCCAGCGCAGTTTACCCTTCTGCAGTCGCGCCTGCCGTTTACCCTGGCCACCAACCAGGTTGAGATTTCACCGGTCTATCAGCCGCTGCTGCTGGATGGCACCCTCGATCAGCTTCAGCAGCTGCGTATTCGCCCGATGGCGTGGTCATGCCTCGGCGGCGGGCGTCTGTTTAACGACGAGGCGTTCCAGCCGCTGCGCGATGAGCTGGCACAGGTGGCCCAGGAGCTGAATGCCGAAACCATTGAGCAGGTAGTCTACGCGTGGATTTTACGTCTGCCATCCCAGCCGCTGCCGATCATCGGTTCCGGCAAAATTGAGCGCGTGCGTTCGGCGCTGGCGGCAGAACAGCTGAACATGACGCGTCAGCAGTGGTTCCGCATCCGTAAAGCCGCGCTGGGTTACGACGTGCCGTAATTCTCTATTTGTCTGACTTTCCGGTTAAATCTTTGCCCCTGGTATAAACTTAAGGGGCAAAAAATAACCAAGGAGGTCATATGAAGCGATTTACTCTGGCAGTGTTGACGTTGGTGGTGTGCGCAGGTGCGCAGGCCGCTAGCGAAGAAGTCAAGATGAACCTCGTCACGCCTCAGGGAATAGGCCAGTCCATCGGGTCGGTAAAAATCACCGAAACCGACAAAGGCCTGGAGTTTTCACCTGATCTTAAAGCCCTCCCACCGGGCGAACACGGTTATCACGTCCACGCGAAAGGCTCTTGCGAACCGGCCATGAAAGAGGGCAAACCGGCCGCCGCTGAGGCCGCGGGTGGACACCTCGATCCCCAGAACACCGGCAAACATGAAGGACCCGAGGGCATGGGCCACTTAGGCGATCTGCCTGCGCTGGTGGTCAATAACGACGGCAAAGCCACCGACCCGGTAGTCGCCCCCCGCCTTAAAAAGCTGGATGAGGTGAAAGGCAAGGCGCTGATGATCCATGTTGGCGGCGATAATATGTCGGATCACCCTAAACCCCTGGGTGGTGGCGGGGAGCGCTACGCCTGCGGCGTGATCTGATCGTTTAAGGTGCCCGGTACGGGCGCCTGTTCAAGCTGAGACAGTGAGCAGTGCAGTCGCCAGATCAGGGCTGCGAGCTCCTGGCCGGCTGGCTGCGGGTGCTGCGCCAGGGCATCACAGATGCGCTGAAGCTCATTAAGCGTGGTGGCCAGCGGACGCTGCTGTACGCCGCGTTCGCTCATGATGTCGCGTAACAGCGAGACAGCAACGTCACGCACCCGCGAGAGCGGATCCGAGCGGGTCTCCCAGTCGCGCAGCTGCCAGACCACGTGGCTACAGTTCAACAACACCACGCCCCAGCGCAGCAGCCAACGGCGCGCGAGCGCATCCTGGCTGTTATTGAGCTGATTCACATGGTGATAAACCAGTGATTCGTAACTATTCTCGCTAAGCCGTGGCCTGCGGCTCAGCTGATCGACAAATCCCCGCCGCAGCTCCCGGATGTGACGCCGACTTTTACGTGCGTCCGATCCCGGTCGCAACACCGCAAAAGCCAGCCACGTCAGCCCGACACCCAGAATTTTTGCCAGGTCATCATTCAGAAAATCGGCAAAGTCATACACCGGCGGGTTGGTCACCGAAATAAAGGAGCCCATAAAGACGATAAGCTGCCCCCACAGACCCGCCATGGCGGGCATCTGCTGCTTTAGCAACTGCATGGTGGTCAGCAGCGGGAACAGAAACAGCAGAAACAGCCAGAGATCAGAGATCTGTACCATCAGGCCAAATTTGACCACAAAGCTGAACAGCGAGAGCAGGATCAGGGTGCGCAACAGCAGCGTGAGGGAGTTAAAAGGCGAGGCCGCCACTGAATAGAGCACGCTGCTGATGGCAGCCAGAGTCAGGGCAGCCCCGCCAGCGTCCCACTGGGCGGCAATCGTCCAGGCCCCTACCAGGCTAAGGGCGCAAAAGGTACGAAAGCCGCTCCACACCGCTTCAATATTATCGGTATGCCGGGCCAGCGCCGGGCTGCGGGGAACAATAAATTCTGTTATCGGGGTGGCCGTTTCGACGGCGGATATCCAGCGGCTGCCGCGCAGATAGAGACGGCAGAAATAGCGTAGCCGCTGCCAGAAGGCCCGGTGGCGGTAATCCGCGTGGTTGCCGGGCCTGAGTGGCACAAGGATCCGCGCCACGGTATAAAAATCGGTTTCTGGCCGGGCAAGCGCGGCTAACAGTTCATCGATAACTTCCCGGGTATGGGCGGGTGGATTGGGCCAGTTCAGCAGCATGCGGCGTAGACTTGAGATGGCGCTGGTCATCCGCAGCTGCTGGTGGAGAAGATAATTAAGCAGGGCATTCTGGCGGCGAAAACGGTAGTGGCTCCAGAAGGCCTGAATGCGCAGCAGATTCATGGTCAGGATCTGGGCGATGACCTTCTCATGGGCCAGGCGTATAGCATCGTTGCTGTCGGGTTGCCACAGCAGGCTGGCATGCTCCAGCAGCCGTGCGTGCATGGTTTTCAGGGCGGTGATCAGCGCTGTGCCGTCGGAAGTGCTGGGCAGGATCATCATCATCACGCCGCCGCTGAGGATCCCGATGATCACTTCGCACACGCGAGCCTGGGCAATATCCCACAGCTGGGTGGTATCGAGGATGTCGATTACCGGGAAGGCAATGATCGCCGCGGTGTAACCGGCCAGCTGGAAGGCGTAGGCGACGTTATTGCTGAAATGGGCGCAGGCCCAGGTGCAGACAGCCAGCCAGGCTGCCATGCTGAACAGAAACAGCCAAGGGTCATTGAGAGTGTGACCGGCGATAATCAGCGCCGCAGTGGCACCCAGCAGGCTGCCTGCCACGCGTCCCAGGCTTTTACTGATCACCCCCCCAACGGTCGGGAAGCTGACCACCGCCGCCGAGGTCATCGCCCAGTAGGGTTCATCAAGGCTGAGACAATAGGCGACGGTAAGGGCCAGACACATCGCAATCCCGTTGCGCAGGGCATAACGCCACTGCGCTGGCGTTGCCCTGAACCAGGGCAGCTTGCGCCAGGAGAAAGCGGGCAGGTTCACCGGGCGGTTCCGATGGAAACGGTACAGGTAGTGCCAGAGACCAGCGTCAGATCAGACGGCAACTTGTCGAAGCTGATACGCACCGGGATACGCTGCGCCAGCCGCACCCAGGGAATATTGGGCTTTACGTCAGGCACCAGGCCTGAATCGGTCTCCACGCTCTGATCGTAGATAGCGCGGCCGATACTGGATACGCGTCCCTGCAGGGTTTCTGAGCTGCTGTAGAGCACGATCCGGGCCGGGGCGCCCTCGCGGATATGACGAAGTTTGGTCTCTTCAAAATAGCCCACCACGTAAAATGAGTGACTGTCGACCAGGGCGAACACCGGCTGGCCGGTGGTGGCGTAATCGCCCCTACGGGTCGAAAGATTTGTCACCCAGCCGTCGACCGGGGCTTTGACCTCCGTCTGGTTTAGCTGCCATTGCGCCTGTTTAAGCGTCGCTTCGGCCACCGCGACGCTGGCCTGCATCGCCTTGACGTTGATATTGGCGGTATCCAGATCTTCTGCAGAGATATAGTTTTTTGACAGATGGCGGCGACGGTTCGCTTCATTATTGGCTTTCGCCAGATCGGACTGGGCTTTTGCCAGCTGAGCCTCGGCGTTTAGTACCGCGATGTGGAATGGCGTGTCATCAATCTTAAACAGCACTTCGCCCGCCCGCACAAACTGGTTATCTTTAATATTCAGAGCGGTAATGGTGCCTGACACCTGTGGCGTCACGCTGACCTGTTCGGCGCGCACTTTTCCATCCCGGGTCCAGGGGGACTGCATATAATAATTCCACAGCCACCATCCGGCGACGAGCGCCAGGGCCAGCACCAGCAGTGATGAAAAATATTTAATTGTTTTCATAAGCATAGTCACCAGACAATCAACAGTACCAGGCCCAGGCATACCGCGAGGACAAACAGCGAAAGATCCATCAGCATGGGGTGCCAGATTTCACCGGAGTAGATCCAGTCGCGCAGTAAGCGGTGGGTGACAAGCCAGAGAACAAAACCCAGCATCACCGCTTTAAACAGGGGAGGAAAGTAAACCGAGGCACCGACTATCAGATCCTGAAGCGGTAACCCCGTGGCGTTAAGCGTGAACTTCACGTGCCGGTTCCTTTGCAAATGGGGTCGTGGCCGAAAGTGCGGCCGCATAACGCACTGGGGCGTCACAATAAAGTGTAAATCAGACTGGCATCAAGGTTGAATGCAGTATTGCATTTGTTTTGGCAATATAAATGCTGCACACTATTCTAAAATCAGTATAATAACTTAGCAAGCTAATTATAAGGAGATGAAATTGGAATCGCCATTAGGTTCTGATCTGGCCAGGTTAGTACGCATCTGGCGTGCTCTGATTGACCATCGCCTGAAACCTCTGGAATTGACACAGACGCACTGGGTCACGCTGCATAACATTCATCAGCTGCCGCCCGACCAGTCACAGATCCAACTGGCAAAAGCGATTGGCATTGAGCAGCCATCACTGGTACGTACGCTCGATCAACTGGAAGAGAAGGGGCTGATTTCACGCCAGACCTGCGCCAGCGATCGTCGTGCCAAGCGGATTAAACTCACTGATAAAGCCACCCCCATCATTACAGAGATGGAGGCAGTCATCAGCAAAACGCGCGGTGAGATCCTCTCCGGGATCACGCCCGCTGAACTGGAACTGTTAATCTCGCTGGTTGGCCGGCTTGAGCACAATATCAATGAGTTGCAGTCCCGCGACTGACCTTTAAAAAAGCCTTGCGAACGCAAGGCTTTTTCTTTACTGGAATACCACCACCCGGTTACGCCCGGTCTCTTTCGCCTCATACATCGCCTTATCTGCGCGCTCGACGCAGGTTTCAGCGCTGATTTTCGACGTGGCGGTAAACACCCCCATACTGATGGTGATGGGTTCGGGAAGTTGCCCGTCCGAGCTGGCTTTATCAAAGCTGCTCAGTTTTAAGCGTATCCGTTCCGCAACCTGGCGTGCCGCGTCGGGTGGGGTATGGGTAAGCAGCAGGACAAACTCTTCTCCCCCGATGCGTGCCGCAACGTCCTGCGGTCGTACCGAATCCATCAACAGTTGGGCGACAAACTGCAAAACCTTATCCCCCTGCAGGTGCCCGTAGCAGTCGTTGATACGCTTAAAACGATCGAGGTCGCTGACGATAACCGAGACCGGCTCCGTGGATTTTACCGAGCGGAGGGCATGGTTCAGGGCATCATAAAAATAGCTACGGTTGTAAAGCCGTGTCAGCGGATCGCGAATGGAGTTCTGATAAGACTGTTGATACTTCAAGTGCGATTCACGATAAAGATTAAATACGTCATACAGCAGGACAAAAATAATCAGCAGCGTGGCGACGGCTTCAAATAAGCGTGCGCGATACCATGAAACATCTTCCGCATGTCCACCGAAAAACAGCATAGCAAGCGTTGCGATATAACAGACACATAAGAAATTACCGCCGATCCAGAACACATTGCGTACTCGCGTAACACGCATCAGAGTCGCTAATGAAATAACCCATAGCGAGATTAACGCTATGTTAATTGGCTGTCTCCACAGCAACATGTATTGGCGGGTGTCATTATCAACCAGATCTAATGCTAACAAAGCAGAATTGCTGGAATAAAACCACGCCAGCATTAATATCAGGGCCGTATAAAGAGACATGCCAATGATGACTGAAACATGGAAAATCCGTGACAACGGTTTGTTGCGAACAGCGTACAGCAGTGCCGAAATAATAAACAGCACCGCCATCAGCAGATGACGGAACATAAAGTAGATCATGGCGTCGTTATAGTTAACGACGTTGAACTGATACAGGTCCAGCCATGCCGGGTAGCAGGAAAGGGTGCCCACCATCAGCAGAGCGGAACCTGCAAAGGCGAATGCAAAGGCTATCAGATATAAACGCATTCTGTCGCACCAGTATTTCATTGCCATGAAGCAGGCAATAAAAAGGTGAAACACCAGTAAAAAAATAGTGAGCATGGGAAATAAAAGCGGTGAAACTGACGGAATCTTTTCGACCTGCCCGATAAACATAGCGTGCAGTATTCCGATTACAATAAAACAGCCAACAAAGAACTGTACGTACTTGTTGTTAATATAACGACTTATCGCAATCATATATTTTGTTAAAGTTAAGGGTGAAAGATTTACGAATAGTCTCATAAGCGCTGACAAAATACTTTGCGCAGGAACAAGAGATATAAGAATTAAATATAAGAGCAGTGAATGTATTATTTAAATATATTCGTATGGTTGATGATTAACAGAAATGGACGTGGTCAGGCGACCACGTCCATAACGATATTAACGCGGGGAGACGGTAACCTGGCTGCCATTGCTGGCCAGAACAACACGTTGGCCAGTGACAAACTGTGTGTTGCCTTGTTTCTGGACCACCATGATGGTGCTGCCGTCATCCTTGCGGATCTCTAACTCAACGCCCTGAGATTTATTCATCGCACCCTGGACGCCCTGACCCGCAACGCCACCCGCTACGGCACCCGCCGCGGTTGCCAGAGAACGACCTGTGCCGCCACCGACGGTATTACCGAGGAAGCCACCCAGTACCGCACCGCCAAGTGCGCCGATCACGTTGTTATCTTCACCACCCTGAATCTGTACCGGGCGCGTGTTCACGATGGTGCCATAAGTGACTTGCTGAACCTGTTTCGCCTCAGAGGCACTGTAAACATCGCCGGAGAGGGAGCTGTCATTCACACAGCCAGCCAGAGTAAATCCAACAAGCGAAACGGCCAGTACACGTAACATCATTTGAATCTCCTGTTCACCAAAAAACGCTCTGTGAGCATCCGTTATGGCTAAATTATATGGCATCGGATGCCATAAATCCTATCTTTGCTCAAACACAATCAGAATGGTACCCGATTCTGACTCAACCATGCCTATACAAAGGAGGCCATCTCCCTGTGAGAGAGACGGATAATTCCTGGAATGATGCGTAGCGCCAGCTATTGTTAAAAAGTATTAGTCCGCCGTAGCATTGAAAATTGGTTTATGGTGGAGTGAGTCATTAGCCCAAACGGATTAAGGAAAACGGATGAAATCGGGTCGCTACATTGGCGTAATGTCAGGAACCAGTCTGGATGGTGTGGATGTTGTCCTGGCGGCAATAGATGAGAATATGGTTGCACAGCAGGCAAGCCTCAGCTGGCCTATTCCCCAGGAGACGAAACAGGCGATCCTCAATATCTGTCAGGGCCAGAAGCTGACGCTGTCGCAGCTGGGGCAGCTGGATACGCAGCTCGGATGTCTGTTCGGTGATGCGGTACTGGCGCTGATGCAGCAGGAGAATCTGCGCCCGCAGGATGTGGTGGCGATCGGCTGTCATGGCCAAACCGTATGGCATGAACCAGGCGGCAATGCCCCCCACACTCTGCAAATTGGTGATAACAACCAGATCGTTGCCAAAACCGGGGTGACGGTAGTGGGTGATTTCCGCCGCCGGGACATGGCCCTCGGCGGGCAGGGCGCGCCGCTGGTTCCCGCATTCCATCACGCCCTGCTGGCACACCCGACGGAGCGGCGCATGGTGCTGAATATTGGCGGTATCGCTAACCTCTCCTTATTGATCCCCGGTCAGCCGGTCCGCGGCTTCGACACCGGGCCAGGAAATATGCTGATGGACGCCTGGATCTGGCGTCAGGCGGGTAAACCCTACGATAAAGACGCGCAGTGGGCCTGCAGCGGCAAGGTCATTATCCCACTGTTGCAAAGCATGCTGTGCGATCCCTATTTTGCCGCTCCCGCGCCGAAAAGTACCGGACGGGAATACTTCAACTACGGCTGGCTTGAGCGCCAGCTGGCAAACTTCCCGGGCCTGGCGCCTGAGGATGTGCAGGCCACGCTGGCAGAGCTTACGGCCGTTTCGGTGTCGGAACAGGTGCTGCTGAGCGGTGGCTGCGAGCGTCTGCTGGTGTGCGGCGGCGGCAGCCGTAACCCGCTGGTGATGACGCGTCTCGCCGGTCTGCTACCGGGTACGGAAGTGACCACCACCGACCAGGCGGGGATCAGCGGTGATGACATGGAGGCGCTGGCCTTCGCCTGGCTGGCGTGGCGGACGGTTGCAGGTCTGCCGGGGAATTTACCCTCCGTGACCGGTGCCCGTGAAGCCAGCGTGTTAGGTGCTGTTTTTCCAGCGAATCCGCGGCAAAATCAGAGTTAACCGAATTTCACTTAAGCATACCCTGGGCGAAAATAGCCGAAAAAACGGGAGGGCGTTCGCGCCCTCCGGGACCAGGAAAGTCTTCGGAATTGACCCATGAAAAAACTGCTTCTTGCTTTTACCCCCTTTCTGCTGGCGAGCTGTAGCGTCTACAATCAGTTCGTCGAGCGCATGCAAACCGACACGCTGGCCTATCAGTGTGACGAAAAACCCCTCACCGTGAAGCTCAATAATCCTCGTCAGGAAGTCAGTTTCGTGTATGACAATAAGCTGTTGACGCTGAAGCAGGGGATCTCTGCCTCCGGCACCCGATACAGCGACGGCGTGTATGTCTTCTGGTCGAAAGGCGACGGTGCGACGGTATACAAGCGCGATCGCATCGTGCTGAACAATTGTCAGATCGAAAATCCGAAGCGTTGAGATTTTGCAGGGGGCGGCGCACAATAGCGTCACCCATTGTCAATGTCAGCTAACGCCATGTCAGATAACGACGAATTGCAGAAAATCGCGCACCTGCGTCGCGAATATACTAAAGGCGGCCTGCGTCGCCAGGATCTTCCCGCTGAGCCGCTGGTGCTGTTTGAGCACTGGCTGAAACAGGCCTGTGAAGCACAGCTGGCCGATCCCACCGCGATGGTGGTCGCCACCGTCGACGAAAATGGTCAACCTTTCCAGCGCATTGTCCTCCTCAAGCATTATGACGATAAAGGACTGGTGTTCTACACCAACCTCGGCAGCCGCAAGGCGCAGCATCTCGAAAACAACCCGCGCATCAGTCTGCTCTTCCCGTGGCATATGCTGGAGCGCCAGGTGATGGTCACCGGCACCGCTGAGCGGCTCTCTACTCTTGAAGTGGTGAAGTATTTCCACAGTCGTCCGCGCGACAGCCAGATTGGCGCCTGGGTCTCTAAACAGTCGAGCCGCATCTCTGCCCGTGGCGTGCTGGAAAGCAAGTTCCTGGAGCTGAAACAGAAATTCCAGCAGGGTGAAATCCCTCTACCGAGTTTCTGGGGCGGTTTCCGCGTCCCGGTCCAGCAGATGGAGTTCTGGCAGGGCGGCGAACATCGCCTCCATGACAGATTTCTATACCAGCGCGATAACGGCGCGTGGAAAATCGATCGACTGGCGCCATAATCCCCAAAATTTGTTCTCTTAAGCGCTGGTACAACGGGTGTCAGCGCTTTATTCTATGTTCCTTTCGCGTCTGGCGAAAAGTCGTGTACCGGCAAAGGTGCAGTCGTTTTATACATGGAGAATTTGATGGCAAGCAGTAACTTGATTAAACAATTGCAAGAGCGGGGGCTGGTAGCCCAGGTGACGGACGAGGAAGCGTTAGCAGAGCGACTGGCGCAAGGCCCGATCGCGCTCTATTGCGGCTTCGATCCTACCGCTGACAGCTTGCATTTGGGGCATCTGGTTCCTTTGTTATGCCTGAAACGCTTCCAGTTGGCAGGTCATAAGCCTGTGGCACTGGTCGGCGGCGCAACGGGTCTGATTGGCGACCCGAGCTTCAAAGCCGCTGAGCGTAAACTGAATACGGCAGACACCGTGCAGGAGTGGGTGGCGAAAATCCGCAAACAGGTTGCCCCATTCCTCGACTTCGACTGTGGTGAGAACTCAGCGATTGCCGCGAACAACTACGACTGGTTTGGCGGCATGAACGTGCTGACCTTCCTGCGTGATATCGGCAAGCACTTCTCCGTTAACCAGATGATCAACAAAGAAGCGGTGAAGCAGCGTCTGAACCGTGACGATCAGGGCATCTCCTTTACCGAGTTCTCCTACAACCTGCTGCAGGGTTACGACTTCGCCTGTCTGAACGAGCTGCACGGCGTTGCGTTGCAGATTGGTGGCTCCGATCAGTGGGGGAATATCACCTCCGGTATCGATCTGACCCGCCGTCTGCACCAGAATCAGGTCTTCGGTCTGACCGTTCCGCTGATCACCAAAGCCGACGGCACCAAGTTCGGTAAAACCGAAGGCGGCGCGGTATGGCTCGATCCGAAGAAAACCAGCCCGTACAAGTTCTACCAGTTCTGGATCAACACTGCGGATGCTGACGTCTATCGCTTCCTGAAGTTCTTCACCTTTATGGACATCGAAGAGATCAATGCCCTGGAAGAAGAAGACAAGAACAGCGGTAAAGCGCCACGTGCGCAGTACGTGCTGGCCGATGAAGTCACTAAGCTGGTTCACGGTGAAGAGGGCCTGGCGGCTGCGAAGCGAATTACCGCAAGCCTGTTCAACGGCACCCTGAGCGATCTGAGCGAAGCGGACTTCGAACAGCTGGCGCAGGATGGCGTACCGATGGTGGAGATGGACAAAGGCGCCGATCTGATGCAGGCCCTGGTTGACTCTGAGCTCCAGCCGTCCCGTGGCCAGGCGCGTAAAACCATCGCCTCGAACGCCATCACCATCAACGGTGAAAAACAGTCTGACGCGGAGTACATCTTCGCTGACAGCGATCGTCTGTTTGGGCGTTATACCTTACTGCGTCGCGGTAAAAAGAATTACTGTCTGGTTTGCTGGAAATAATCATAAAAGCACAGGGGCGTGGGAAACCACGCCCCTTTATTTTTTCAGGGTTGTGGTAAGAAAATGAAGAATATCCTCGCCATCCAGTCCCATGTTGTCTTTGGGCATGCTGGCAACAGCGCCGCTGAATTTCCGATGCGTCGTCTCGGGGCCAATGTCTGGCCATTAAATACCGTTCAGTTTTCCAACCACACGCAATACGGTAAGTGGACCGGTTGCGTGATGCCGCCGGCTCATCTCACGGAGATTGTTCAGGGCATCGCTGATATCGACAAACTCAAAACCTGCGATGCCGTGCTGAGCGGTTATCTGGGTTCAGCAGAGCAGGGCGAGCATATTCTCGGAATCGTTCGCCAGGTAAAAGCGGCGAATCCGGCGGCAAAATATTTCTGCGATCCGGTGATGGGCCATCCGGAAAAAGGCTGTATCGTGGCGCCGGGCGTAGCTGAGTTCCACGTGCGTCATGCGCTGCCTGCCAGTGATATCATCGCGCCGAACCTGATTGAGCTGGAGATCCTCTGCGAGCATCCGGTGAACAGCGTAGAGGAGGCCGTTGCGGCGTCCCGTGAGCTGATTGCAATGGGGCCGGAGATCGTGCTGGTGAAACATCTGGCCCGTGCCGGGTTAAGCGCGGATCGCTTTGAGATGCTATTGGTAACCAAAGATGAAGCCTGGCATATCAGCCGTCCGCTGGTGGATTTCGGCAGCCGTCAGCCAGTGGGTGTGGGCGACGTGACCAGTGGTCTGCTGCTGGTGAAACTGCTGCAGGGCGCAACGGTGCGTGATGCCCTTGAGCACGTCACGGCGGCGGTGTATGAGATTATGATTGCCACCAAGGCCATGCAGGAGTACGAATTGCAGGTGGTAGCCGCCCAGGATCGTATCGCGAAGCCAGAGCACGTTTTCAGCGCGACCCAGCTTTGACATCAATGCCCGGCGGCGCTGCGCTTGCCGGGCCTACACAGCTTGTAGGCCGGGTAAGCGCCAGCGCCATCCGGCAATAAACCGCTCTCTTACTTTAACCCTTCCGCTTCCAGCGCTGCCGCCACGGCAGGACGCTCTGCCATCCGCGCCATATAAGCGTCGATATGGCTTAACCCTTCCATGTTCAGCTTCACGGCACGCGCCCAGCGCAGAACAGTAAACAGATACGCATCGGCAATGGTGAAGCGCTGACCGCAAATCCACTGCTCATCTTTCAGCGATTCGTTCACGTACTGCAGTTTTTTCTCCAGCAGGGCGCGGACGGTGGGTTTGTACTCTTCCGGAGTATCCGGACGGAACAGCGGGGTAAAGCCCTTGTGCAATTCGGTGGCAATGTAATTCATCCATTCGATGGTCTTATAGCGGGCAATACTGCCGGCAGGCGCCAGCAGCTGGCGATCCTCGACGCTGTCGGCAAGGTATTGCATGATGGCAACCCCTTCGGTCAGCAGGGTTCCATCATCGAGCAGCAGAGCCGGGACCTGGCCTTTAGGATTCACTGCGAAAAAATCATCGCCGTTTTCCAGACGCTTTTTCATCAGATCAACACCGTTGAGTGTGAAATCTTTACCGCTCTCGCGCAGCGTAATGTGGGAGGCAAGAGAGCAGGCGCCTGGTTTATAGAACAGTTTCATCGGTCACTCCTGTTTACGTTGATTTAGCCTATGGTAGTGCGGCACAGAATAAAAAAAAAGCCGCTAACGCACAGTTAGCGGCTTCCGTTCAGTCGTTTCCCGATGACATTACGCGGTCGCGGTTTTGCTCGCGTTGGCGTTGATGTCGTCGTCCTGAGTCATGCGATTCAGTTTTGGTGCAGTCAGCAGCATCAGCACAGCGATCACTGCGGTAGCGATACCAATCTGCAGGAATACATCCCCGTACACGTTCAGGGAAACCAGCGGATCGGTTACGTCAGACGGCACGGCCATCAGGTTCGCGATTTTACCGGCGATGATGGCAGCACCGGCAGTGGTCAGGAACCAGCTACCCATGATGAAGCCCATCAGACGCTGTGGCACCAGCTGAGCAACCATCGCCAGACCCAGGCCGGAGATCATCAGCTCACCGATAGACTGCAGCGCGTAGCTCAGGATCAGCCAGTTAACAGAGACGATACCCGCGTCGGTGGCGAATTTCGCGCCCAGCGGCAGCACCAGGAAGGCGCCAGAGCACAGCACCATACCCACCGCAAATTTGTGCGGCATTGGCAGGCGGTCGCCCATCTTGTTGTAGATAGCGGCCAGAATCGGGCTACCCACCATGATCCAGAACGGGTTCAGCGCCTGGAACTGCTCAGGTTCGAACGCGATACCGAGGATTGAGTGC
Organism: Leclercia adecarboxylata; assembly: GCF_035787115.1. Classification (GTDB taxonomy): domain Bacteria; phylum Pseudomonadota; class Gammaproteobacteria; order Enterobacterales; family Enterobacteriaceae; genus Enterobacter; species Enterobacter adecarboxylatus_E. The sequence continues at coordinate 108,673 of NZ_JALKTL010000001.1, forward strand.
TCAACGTTACGAATCGCGAAGAAGTTCAGTGACGTTGGCATCTGGCTGTACAGCACGAAGAAAACAATCGCTTCAACCATCAGGATGAAGGCCACAATCATCTTACGACGTGCCGCGCCCTGCATAGAGAATGCTTCTTTCGCGAAGATGCAGACGATACCCAGTGCAACCACGCCCAGTACCGCACGCGCGATACCCTGGTTGTGCAGCAGCCAGGTCGCGACAGCCACCAGAATCACCACGCCCACGATAGTTGCCAGCAGTTTGCCCATCTGTACCGGGGCAAAGTCAGGTTTTGAACCGTAATCTTTTACCCAGTTGCGGCAGAACAGGAAGTTCACCACGGTGATCAGCATACCGACAAAGCTCAGGGCAAATGCCACGCTCCAGCCGAATTTCGCTGCCAGCCATGGCGTCGCCAGCATGGAGAAGAAGGAACCGATGTTGATGGACATGTAGTACATGGTGAATGCACCGTCCAGACGCGGGTCATCTTTCTTATAGCAGGTAGAAAGCAGGGAAGACGGGTTCGCTTTGAACAGACCGTTACCGACCGCGATGGTCGCCATACCCATATAAACCACACCGGCATCGTGGCCAGACCATGCTACCAGACCATAACCGATCGCCAGAACGATGGCGCCCAGCAGGATGACACGCTTGGTCCCCAGTACTTTATCGCCCAGCCAGCCGCCAATAGCGACCAGACCGTATACCAGAGCACTGAAAGAAGAGAACAACGTGATGGAATCGGCTTCGGACATACCCAGTTGTTTAACCAGGTAAACGGCCATGATCCCTTGCAGACCGTAGTAACCAAAACGTTCCCACAGCTCAATAGAGAAAATGAGATAGAACGATTTCGGTTGTTTGAAAGCGTTAAGACTTACGCTCTCTTCAGCTGGTTTATTGTTTGCAGTAGACACATATACCTCTTTTTTTACATCCCATATTAACGGGGGTGTTCATAGCGTGATGAACGTAGTCCATCCGCTTTATAGTTATAGTGGGAGGGGAAACGGCGGGTAATGTTCACTATCCTGACCCGTCTGGCAAGACATTTGTAATAGTCTGTTACATTTAACTCCTGCCCTATAATGCGCCAGAAACCTAAATGTTATTTAGCGTTAAATTTTACCGTTACGTTTAAACTGGTTTTTTTCACTATCGGTCAGCGGCAAAGGTGGGTGGTTGGCGATATGTTCTGCTGTAAAAGGTATCAACCAGTGATATGGGCTAGATTCTTAAAAATAACCGGACATATCTACGGCGATGAAGGGGGTATTTCTCAATGCTATAAGGCTTTAATATCCATTTTTATACATAAAATTAACAGCGTGTGAACAGGGTGATCGCGATCACATTTATATAGAAAATTTCGCTGACAAAAAAACAATTAACCTGTTTGATTGTTATATAGCCATACAATTCGCGAAGCATAAAGTTTAACACAGCCGGAAAAACTGCAAAAGGCGAGTCGGAGAGAGTGACGTGCTCAGTATAAGGGCTTTAGGTGATAAAAAACCGCCGGGTGACGGTTTCAGTGGTCGGTTTTCTCTTTAAATTCACAGAGATCTTCAATAATACAGGAGCCACACCGGGGTTTACGCGCAATGCAGGTATAGCGGCCGTGCAGGATCAGCCAGTGATGGCAATCGACCTTAAACTCCGCCGGAACCACCTTCAGCAGCTTGTCTTCAACCTGCTCCACGTTTTTGCCTGGAGCGAAATTTGTGCGATTGCAGACGCGAAAGATATGGGTATCCACCGCAATGGTCGGCCAGCCAAAAGCGGTGTTCAGCACGACGTTGGCCGTCTTGCGGCCCACGCCAGGCAGAGCCTCCAGCGCGGCGCGGTCTTCCGGCACCTCGCCCCCGTGCAGCTCCATCAGCATCCGGCAGGTCTTAATGACGTTCTCAGCTTTGCTGTTAAACAGGCCGATGGTTTTGATGTACGTCTTCACCCCTTCCACGCCCAGCTCAAGCATCGCCTGGGGCGTATTGGCGACGGGGTAGAGCTTCGCGGTGGCCTTATTCACGCTCACGTCGGTGGCCTGCGCGGAGAGCAGCACCGCGATCAGCAGCTCAAACGGGGAGGTAAAATTCAGCTCGGTGGTTGGATGCGGGTTGTTCTCCCGCAGGCGCTGCAAAATGGTTAAACGTTTCTCTTTGTTCATGAGGCCTTCTCAGGGATCCCTTCCTCTGCACTGCGTGTGGCCGCGCGGCGCTTACGTTTCTCATCAATCAGGTATTTCACCGCCAGCATCATGCCCAGACCAATAAACGCGCCCGGGGGCAGCATCGCCAGCAGGAACGGCGTATCGGTGTGGAACACCTCTATGCGCAGGGCTTTTGCCCATCCGCCCAGCAGCGCATCTGCGCCGTCGAACAGGGTGCCATTGCCGAGGATCTCGCGCATTGAACCCAGCACGAACATCGCCCCGGTTGCTCCCATGCCGATGGCAAAGCCATCGAGGGCGGAAATCAGCGGATCGTTTTTTACCGCAAAGGCTTCGGCGCGGCCCACCACAATACAGTTGGTCACAATCAGCGGGATAAAAATCCCCAGCGACTGATAGAGGCCGAAGGCGTAGGCGTTGATGAGCATCTGCACGACGCTCACTACCGAGGCGATGATCATCACGTAGATCGGAATACGGATTTCTGACGGCGTCCAGCGGCGGAGGGCAGAGATAGACAGATTGGTCAGGGTCAGCACCAGGGTAGTGGCAAGACCCAGCCCCAGCGCGTTGGTGGCGGTGGAGGTGACGGCCAGCAGCGGACACATCCCCAGCAGCTGTACCAGGGCGGAGTTATTTTTCCACAGCCCCTGAACAAAAACCTCTTTTACCTGGCTCATGATCGCTCCTCACAGGTGGGCAGATTATTAAGCTGCGCAGGCAGCGTTTGCGCGTAGACCCCTGCACGTTTGACCGCGTTCACCACCGCGCGGGGGGTGATGGTCGCACCGGTAAACTGATCGATATCACCGCCATCTTTTTTCACCGCGAACGCCGGATCGTCAATACCCTGGATGACTTTGCCGGCGAACTGCAGGATCCAGTCGCTTAAGCGGGTTTCGATTTTATCCCCAAGCCCGGGCGTTTCATGATGTTGGGTGACGCGGGTACCCAGCACGGTGCCGGAGAAATCAGTGCCGATCAGCAGCTGGATAGCACCGGAGTAGCCATCCGGCGCGGTGGCTTCCATTACCACGCCTGCCGGGGTATCGCCTTTACGGGCGATAAAAACGCGGTGAACGCCTTTGCCCAGTGCCGGGGCCTGGACAAGATAACAGCTTTTCTGCAGATCGTTGTCGTAGCGTTCCGCCGGGATCACCTGGTCAAATAGCGCTTTTTGCTGACGGGCCGCCTGTTCATCAATGGTGGATTTGGTTAACCCGTTGACCAGCGCGGTCATGCCGGTCAGCACGGCGGCAAAGAGTGCCAGCGTCACGCCGTGTTTTTGCATCGTTTTTAACATGGCGAGTCCCTTAGCGATGGCCGTACACGCGCGGACGCGTGTAGTAGTCGATGAGCGGCACGGTGATGTTCGCCAGCAGCACGGCGAAGGCCACGCCATCCGGATAACCGCCAAAGCTGCGGATCAACCACACCAGCAAACCGGCCAGCGCACCAAAAATCAGGCGTCCACGGTTAGTGGTAGAGGCCGTCACCGGATCGGTGAGAATAAAGAAGGCACCCAGCATGGTTGCGCCGGAAAGCAGATGGATCTGCGGGGAGGCCAGCGATTCCGGCGAGAAGAACCACCCCAGCCCGGAGCAGATCGCCAGGGTCAGCAGGAAGCTCACCGGAATATGCCAGCGGATCGCCTTCTGCCACAGCAGAAACAGGCCGCCCGCCAGATAAGCGAGGTTGACCCACTGCCAGCCCGCGCCCGCCAGCACACCGCTGTAAATCGGGTACTGCAGGATCTGCTCCACGCTATGGCCCGCGTGCAGGGAGGTTTTAAAGGTATCAAGCGGCGTCGCCTGGCTGATGCCGTCCACGCCCAGGCGCAGGCTGGTCATGTCGGCGCCGCTGGCGGTATGGCCAGAGAAGATTACCTGCACAGCATCCATAAAGCCCGGCACCGTCGCGGCAATGTCATGCGGCGGCAGCCATCTGGTCATCTGTACCGGGAAAGAGATCAGCAGTACCACGTAGCCGATCATCGCCGGGTTAAACGGATTGTGTCCCAGGCCACCATACAGCTGCTTGGCGATGATCACCGCAAACATTGTGCCGAGCACCACCATCCAACAGGGGGCGAATGGCGGAATACTGATGGCCAGCAGCAGGCCGGTGAGCAGGGCAGAGTTGTCGGCCAGAATTTTGCCCACCGCCATTTTTCGCAGCCTGAGCACCAGCGCTTCGGCCGCCAGCGCGCTCGCACAGCCGAGGATAATCTGCAGCAGCGTACCCCAGCCGAAAAACCAGAACTGAACGGCAATGCCCGGCAGCGCGGCCAGGCAGACCAGCAGCATGATGCGCGACGTCTGGCGCTGGTTGTGGGTATAAGGGGAGCTTGCGATTCTGAAAACCATTTAATCCTCGTTAACTGCCTTCTGTGCGGCTTTCTTCGCCTGAACGCGCGCGATAGCAGCAGCCACTGCCGCTTTGCGTGGATCGTCATTGGCTGCCGGTTCTTCTTCCTGTTGCGCCGCTTTACGGGCTTTTGCCCGGGCAATGGCGGCTTCGACCGCGGCTTTACGCGGATCGACCGGAACCTGTTCTTCCGGTGTTTCTTCTGGCTGCGCCGCTTTGCGGGCCTTTGCGCGTGCTATCGCCGCTTCGACCGCGGCTTTACGTGGGTCGACCGGCGTCGATTCAATATGAATGTCGTCAGGCTGGGCCGCTTTGCGGGCTTTTGCCCGGGCAATGGCGGCTTCAACCGCGGCTTTACGCGGGTCTGCCGGAGGTTGTTCGGTCTGGCTCTCTTCCGTTGGCGCCGCTTTACGGGCTTTTGCCCGGGCAATGGCGGCTTCAACCGCGGCTTTACGCGGGTCTGCCGGAGGTTGTTCGGCCTGGCTCTCTTCCGTTGGCGCCGCTTTACGGGCTTTTGCCCGGGCAATGGCGGCTTCAACCGCGGCTTTACGCGGGTCCGCCGGAGGTTGTTCGGTCTGGCTCTCTTCCGGCTGGGCCGCTTTACGGGCTTTTGCCCGGGCAATGGCGGCTTCGACCGCGGCTTTACGCGGATCGACTGGCGCTGGCTCGCGCTGGCTCTCTTCCGTCGGCGCCGCTTTGCGGGCTTTGGCCCGGGCAATCGCCGCTTCAACCGCCGCTTTACGCGGATCGGATTCCGGCTGCGCTGCGGCTGCCTGCGCTTTTTCCGCCTGACGGGCGCGGGCCTCTGCTTTACGCGCTTCGCGGGCGGCAATCACCTCGCTGTTATCCGGGCGCTGACCAGCCGGGATCACAACCTCTTCAGTCGCGGTCGCTTTCTTCTCGCGCACGCGCGCCAGAGCTGCGTTAATTGCATCCTGATCTTTTGCCGCAGGCTGAACCGCAGCCTTCTTGTGACGCTCCTCGCGGGCGGCTTTCTCGCGCTCCAGGCGCTGCTGGCGCGCTTCAAAACGCGCTTTGGCGTCAGCCGCACGTTTTTCTTCCTGCGCGATGGCATAAATTTCGGCTTTCTCGACGCGGAAATATTGCACCAGCGGGATGTTGCTCGGGCAGACCCAGGCGCAGGCCCCGCATTCAATGCAGTCGGCCAGGTTATGGGATTTCGCTTTATCGTGGATCTGCCCTTTGCTGTACCAGTAGAGCTGCTGAGGTAGCAGATCGGCCGGGCAGGCGTCAGCGCAGGCGCTGCAGCGAATACAGCCTTTTTCTTCCTGCGCTTCGCCCATCTCGCTGACGGACGGCGCCAGCAGACAGTTGGTAATTTTCACCACCGGGACATCCAGCCACGGCAGGGTAAAGCCCATCAGCGGCCCGCCCATGATGACCATCTGTTCAGCGCTCGGGCAGAACCCGGCCTGGTCCAGCAGATGACGGACAGGCGTGCCCAGACGCGCCCAGACGTTGCCAGGACGATTAACGCCTTCCCCGGTGAGAGTGACGACGCGCTCGGTAAGCGGCTCGCCGTCAATAACCGCACGTTTCACGGCATAGGCTGTGCCGACGTTCTGCATTAGCACGCCAATATCAGATGAACGACCGCCGTGGGGAACCTGCTTGCCGGTTAAGATCTGGGTCAGCTGCTTCGCACCACCGGAAGGATATTTGGTAGGGATCACGCGCAGGCTGATATCATGGCTACCCGCCAGCACCGCGCGCAGCATGGAGATGGCCTGGGGTTTATTATCTTCAACGCCGATCAGCACCTCCTGCGGCTGCAGAATGTGCGCGAGGATGCGAATCCCCTCAATGATTTGCGCGGCGCAGTCCTGCATCAGTCGATCGTCGGCGGTAATGTACGGCTCGCACTCGGCGGCGTTGATAATCAGGGTCTTGATCCTGTCGCCGCCGCCCAGCAGTTTGTTGCCAGTCGGGAAGCCCGCGCCGCCCAGACCGGCAACGCCAGACTGGTGGATGCGTTCGATCAGCGCTTCGCGACTGTGACTACGGTAGTCGCTCCAGCCGTCGCGCTCAATCCAGCGATCTTCGCCATCGGCTTCGATGATCACGCACAGCTCAGAGAGCGCGGAAGGGTGGGCCACCGTATGCGGGGCAATCGCCACCACGGTGCCGGAGGTCGGAGCATGTACCGGCAGCATACGCCCGCGTCCGAAGGTCAGCGGCTGGCCGCGTAACACGGTATCGCCAGGTTTGACGCACAGTTCACCCTCAGCACCAATATGCTGTTTGAGAGGGATAATAAAACGGTTGGCCAGCGGGATCTGGCGCAGCGGCGTACCGCTGGACTGGGTTTTCATCTCCGGCGGATGAATACCGCCGTCGAAATCCCAAATCTTCTCTTTTCTGAAAGCAGAAAATAACTTAAGCATGTTGTTCCACAGGAATAATGCGCACCGGAATGGTCTGAAGATCCCATTTCCAGCTGTCGGTCGTGGTGGCTACCGGGCGTAACTCAATGCACTGGGTCGGGCAGGGGGCGACGCAGAGGTTACAGCCGGTACACAGGTCTTCCATCACGGTGTGCATGGCGCGCGTGGCGCCGACGATGGCATCTACCGGGCAGGCCTGAATACATTTAGTGCAGCCGATGCAGTTGGGTTCATCAATCACCGCCAGCATGCGCACGGGCTCCTGCGCGCTTTCGTCACCGTCGACCGGCTGCGGTTCAACGTTCAGCAGGTCGGCTATCTTCAGCATGACCGCTTCGCCGCCTGGCGCGCAGCGGTTAATCTTCTCACCGCCGTTGCCCACGGCCTCTGCGTACGGGCGACAGCCAGGGTAGCCGCACTGCCCGCACTGGCTTTGCGGCAGCAGCTCATCAATTTTTTCGACAACCGGATCGTCCTCCACCGCGAAGCGGCGCGAGGCATACCCGAGAATGATGCCAAACAGCAACCCCAGGATACCGAGGGCAGCGATGGCAATCCAGATTGCATTCATTACAACTTCACCAGACCACTAAAGCCCATAAAGGCCAGAGACATAAGACCGGCGGTAACCAGCGCGATGGCGTTACCGCGAAACGGTGCCGGAATATCTGCTGCGACCAGGCGTTCACGGATCGCCGCAAACAGCACCATCACCAGCGAGAAGCCGACCGCGGCGGAAAAACCGTACAGCGCCGACTGCAGAAAATTGTGCCCAAGGTTAATGTTGAGCAGCGCCACGCCGAGTACCGCACAGTTGGTGGTGATCAGCGGCAGGAAGATACCGAGCAGGCGGTATAACGCCGGGCTGGTTTTACGCACCACCATTTCGGTGAACTGCACCACCACAGCAATAACAAGAATAAAGGCCAGGGTGCGCAGATAGGTCAGACCGAGGGGGATCAGGATCCAGGTATCAACCCACCAGGCGCAGATCGAGGCGAGGGTCAGCACGAAGGTGGTCGCCAGTCCCATCCCCATCGCCGTTTCCAGCTTTTTAGATACGCCCATAAACGGGCACAGGCCGAGGAACTTCACGAGTACGAAGTTGTTTACCAGCACCGTGCCGACAAAGAGCAGTAAGTAATCGGTCATTATTTAGCCTGACATAAAAAAGCCGCCTATTATCGGATAAACCGTCGGAGGCGACAACAGGTTAACTGTAAGGTTATTACGGGTTCACAAAGGTGTTCTTCACGCGGGCCGAGCGCTTAAAGTACGGCACAAACAGCGCGGTTACCAGCAGTGGAAAGAGGAGTTGACGCACTGCCAGCGCATCGGATACCGGTGAAAAGGCGAAAGCTTTTACGGCCAGCAATACCGAGACCAGTAGCCAGATAATATAGTGCTTAGGCACGCTGCGACGGCGTTTAAAAAACGCGATGGTCAGCCACAGCGTGTAGTACCACATGGCAATCGCGAAGGCGAAAGAAATAAACCACATGACAATAGCAGAGGTATTTTGCGCGCCCAGCGCTTTTAACGCGTGCGGCGTAATTAATGCAGTGGAGTAAAGTACCAGCGCCAGCGAAGCACTTAATAATGCAACCAGCAGCCAGGCGAGCGGAGCAAGTAACCAGCCGCCAATTTTTTCTCCAGCCGTTGTGGTCATGTTCTCTCCCGATAGTCAGCGTAAAGCGCGAACTGCAAATTAGCAGGGGCGAGAGTATATAACATTTCCGGGGAATGGGTACCCTTTTAGAGCACGTAACGCCACACCGACTTCGGCACCTCACCAATGTTGAACAGGCGTCCGCCTGAGACCAGCTCAGCGCGACGGTGGTCGGCCGCACGGTACATGCTGATAATTTCCTGGTTGTCGCTCAGGTTGTAGTTCAGGTGGTCAAATAGCTTTTCCAGACTCTCGAGGGAATTAATTTTGCGAAATTTTAATAAATAATCCTGGACTGTCATTTTAATAATTTTCCATATAAGAGTGAGTAATGCCAAAGGAGTAATTCGGTCGAATAATAAACGGTTCAAATAAGACGTAAACTATTGCCAAAGCGCGTCGGCAAAAATAAGAATTTTCTTTACAGGTGAAATCAGGCGTCGGCCGACGCCTGGCGAAGAAGGTTAACGCTGTTCATGACGGCTGGCAATAACCAACTGACATCATATGTCACTATTTTTGATCAGCGTATGCGGCTTCTGTTGATGGACCGTATTCACTGGCTCGGGTGGCTGGTAGTTATCAATATGGCTGGCAATTCCCAGCAAGATCACCGAAACGCCAAGCACAATCCACCCTGCTAACTCGATAATTCGATTAATTATTGTCGTCATGATTCGTTATTTGTTTTATCCGTAAATACAGATTCAGAATTTTACAGCGCGGTATGACTTCCGGCAAGCGCTTTGCAGTGATGTTTTGCGATTGTATTCAGTAAGTTATAAATATTAATCAGAAATGACTTATTGCTTCTGTTGCGTTAAGGCGAGGAGCGCCAGATTAATCTATTGTGACGGAAGAGGAGATGGTGTGAAATAGGTGAGTCAAAAGATGAGAGGCGATTTCATGAGCGACAAAATCCGTGTTGGATTAATAGGTTATGGTTATGCGAGTAAAACGTTTCATGCCCCGCTGATTGATGGCACGCCGGGGATGGAGCTGACAGCAATTTCCAGCAGTGATGCGACGAAAGTCCATGCCGACTGGCCAACCGTGCCGGTGGTTTCCGAGCCGAAGCATCTCTTTAACGATCCGAATATCGATCTGATCATTATCCCGACACCGAATGACACGCACTTCCCACTGGCGAAAGCGGCTCTCGAAGCGGGCAAGCATGTGGTGGTGGATAAACCGTTCACCGTGACCCTGTCACAGGCACGCGAGCTGGATGCGCTGGCGAAAAGCCTCGGCAAGCTGCTCTCTGTGTTCCACAACCGCCGCTGGGACAGCGACTTCCTCACCGTCAAAGCGCTTATTGCCGACGGTTCCCTTGGCGAAGTGGCGTTCTTCGAATCGCACTTCGATCGTTTCCGTCCCCAGGTGCGTAACCGCTGGCGTGAGCTGGCAGGACCGGGCAGCGGTATCTGGTACGATCTGGCCCCGCATCTGCTCGATCAGGCCGTAAATCTGTTTGGTCTGCCGGTGAGCCTGCACGTCGATCTGGCCCAGTTGCGCCCCGGCGCGCAGGCCACGGACTACTTCCATGCGGTGTTAAGCTATCCGCAGCGTCGCGTTGTGCTGCACGGCACCATGATGGCGGCGGCGGAATCCGCGCGTTATATCGTACACGGTACCCGCGGCAGCTACGTGAAGTTTGGTCTCGATCCGCAGGAAGATCGTCTGAAAAACGGCGAGCGTCTTCCACAGGAGGACTGGGGCTACGACATGCGTGACGGTGTGTTGACCCGCGTTGAAGGTGAAGAGCGTGTGGAAGAGACCTGGTTGACGCTGCCAGGCAATTATCCGGCCTATTACGCCGGTATTCGCGATGCGCTGAACGGCGACGGTGAGAACCCGGTTCCGGCAAGCCAGGCGATTCAGATTATGGAACTGATCGAGCTGGGTATTGAGTCGGCGAAACATCGCGCCACGCTCTGTCTGGCGTAAATACATAAAGCCCGGCAATGCCGGGCTTTTTCTTATCCGCGTGCAACCTTGTCGCGCAAGGCCTGCTTCTCGGCGGGTGTTAGGAAGGCCATCTCCAGCCCGTTGATCTGCGCCTGGCGGATCTGCTCGCGGCTCAGTCCTGCCAGCGAGGCGGCAACCGTATATTCGTGAATGATATCCACTCCCTGAACCGCCGGATCGTCGGTGTTCAGCGACGCCATGACCCCATGTTCGAGGAAGGTTTTCAGCGGATGCTGGGCCAGCGTTGCCACAGTGCTGGTCTGAATGTTGGAGGTCAGACAGGATTCGATCCCGATGCGTTGCTCCGCCAGAAAGTCCATCAGAGCGCTGTCTTCCACGGCCTTCACCCCGTGACCAATACGCTCGGCTCCCAGCTCGCGGATTGCCTGCCAGATGCTCTCCGGGCCTGCCGCTTCACCGGCATGCACGGTGATATGCCAGCCTGCATCGCGGGCGCGGTTAAAGTGGGAGAGGAACAGGCTACCCGGGAAGCCCAGCTCGTCGCCCGCCAGATCCACGGCGGTGATCTTATCGCGGTGGGCAAGCAGGGCTTCGAGTTCCTGCAGGCAGGCGGCTTCGCCAAAGGTACGGCTCATGATCCCAATCAGGCGTGCTTCAACGTTAAAGGCCTTGCACCCTTCGCGAACGCCGGCGATCACCGCTTCTACCACACCCTCAACGGGCAAATGATGGTTCATCGCCATATAACCCGGCGAGAAACGCAGCTCAACGTAGTGCAGACCGTTGCGGGCGGCGTCTTCGATGTTTTCGAAAGCGACGCGACGGCAGGCATCCAGCGAGGCCAGAACTTTTACCCCCCAGTCGAGCTTGCTCAGAAAACTCACCAGATCCGGCTCGTTTTCCGTGACCTGCACATGCGGGATCAGCGACTCAAGGGTTTGTGCGGGCAGGGTTAAATTATACTGACGACCAAGGTCAAGGATGGTCTGGGCGCGGATGTTGCCATCAAGGTGGCGATGCACGTCGGTCAACGGGAGGGTGGTATCAATCATGGTCGCACTCTTTATTAGTAGAAGTGCGAGCTATTATAAAAACAAAACGGGCCAAAAAGCTATTTGCGCAATGAATGATTCCATTGCGCAAACAAATCACTGCAGGGCGCGGATCCCGGCAATCAGGCGTTCAACCCCTTGCTCCAGTTTACTGCGCGGGCAACCGGCGTTGAGGCGAATAAAGCCGTTACCGGCTTCACCATAGGTATATCCCGGCATAATCGCCACCTTTTGCTGCTCAATCAGGACTTTTTGCAGCGCCCGGTCGTTGATATTAAGCGGTCGAAGATCGATCCACGCCAGATAGGTTGCCTCCGGCGGCTGCCAGTTTAACGCGGGGAAGGCGGCATTCAGTCTGTCGGCCACGTACTGCAAATTGGCCTCGAGATAACTGCGCAGCGCGTCAAGCCAGGCATCACCCTGCTGATAAGCGGCAATATGCGCCACCAGCGCCAGCACCGACGGTGAAGAGAGCCCGTCGCGCCCCTTCAGCGCCTGAAGGTAGGCCGTGCGGCTGGCTTCATCCCCGATCAGCCCATACGCACCAGTAAGAGCGGGAATGTTAAAGCTCTTGGAGCCGGAGGTCAGCAGGGCCCATTTGCTCTGGGCAACCTCGCACCACGGGATATGCCGGTGGCTGCCCCAGACCATGTCCATATGGATCTCATCGCTGATCACCGCCACGCCGTGACGGGCGCAGAGTTCAGCCATGGTGTTCAGCTCATCCCGGGTCCAGACCTTGCCGGTGGGGTTGTGCGGGCTACAGAGTAATAAAATCCGGTTCTGCGGCTGGGCCAGCACCGCTTCCAGCGCCGCCATATCGCACCGCCATCCCGCCGTCTCTTTATGCAAATCGACGGCAACCACCTGACGGTTATTTCCCGCAATAGCATTGTAAAACGCGTCGTAGGCAGGGGTGTGGATCACCACGCCGTCGCCTGCCTCTGACCACTGGCGAATCAGCTCCGACACCATATAAATCACCGAGGGGCCATACACGATGGCGCTGGTGTCGATGCTGCTGGTAAAGCGCTCACGGAACCAGTGTGCCACCGCCGCCAGGAATTCGTCATTCTTCCAGCGGCTGTAGCCAAACACGCCGTGGCCGATGCGCGTTTGCAGGGCGTCGATGATGCAGGGCGCGGTGGCAAAATCCATATCCGAAATGGTAAACGGCAGCAGATCGGCGGCGCCGAAGCGATCGGCGACATAGTCCCACTGGGTACACCAGGTGCCGTGACGATCCACGACGGCAGAAAAATCAAACATGACGTGTCCTTAAAAGAAAACCCCCTCCTGATGAGGGGGCTGAGGCATCAGGCTTCTACTGTTCGCATCAGGGTTGCCAGCTCGTCTTTCACAGACTGCACCTGCGGACCGATCACTACCTGTAAATTGTGCTGGTTGAGCTGTACCACGCCGATGGCGCGATTGGCCTTCAGGGCGTTGGTATCCACTCTGGACATATCCGCCACCGACAGGCGCAGACGGGTGATGCAGTTATCCAGCGAGGTAATGTTATCTGCTCCGCCCAGCGCCGCAAGGATCGCAGGCGTATTGTAGCCGGATTTGCCGGTCACACCTGCAACAGCCTGTTCCACACTGGCCGCGCTCTCAATATCACGACCCGGCGTTTTCAGGTTAAAGCGGGTGATAGCGAAACGGAAGATCCCGTAGTACACCGCAAACCAGATAGCGGCCACGACCGGCACCAGATACCACTTAGTAGACAGGCCGTGCAGGATGCCGAACACCACAAAATCAATCACGTTGCCGTCGGTGTTACCGATGGTGACTCCCAGCACCGCCATGGTGGTAAAGCCCAGGCCGGTCAGCACGGCGTGAATGAGGTACAGCACCGGAGCAACAAACAGGAACAGGAACTCGATCGGTTCGGTGGTGCCGCCTACCACGCAGGCAATAACGCCGGAGATCAGCAGGCCCTTTATCTTATGACGATTTTCCGGACGTGCGCAGTGGTACATGGCCAGCGCCGCACCCGGCAGGCCGCCGAGGAAGGCCGGCATTTTACCCTGAGAGAGGAAGCGGGTGGCACTTTCCGAGAAGCCGTGGGTCGTCGGGCAGCTTAGCTGCGCCTGGAAGATAGTCAGCGCGCCGCTCACGGAATGGCCGCAGACGTCCATGGTACCGCCGGCTTCGGTGAAGCGGATCAGCGCCACAAGAATATGCTGTAAACCGAAGGGCAGCAGCAGACGTTCACCGGTGCCGAAAATCATCGGACCAAAATCGCCCGCGCTGTTGATGATATGCCCGATGCCGGTAATGCCCAGGGCGAAAATCGGCCAGACCAGCGGAATGACCAGGCCAAACAGGCCCATGGCGACGGTGGTGATAATCGGCACGAAGCGGGTGCCGCCAAAGAATGCCAGCGCGTCAGGCAGGCGGATATTGTGAAAGCGCTCGTGCAGCAACCAGATGATGACGCCTGCGATCACGGCGCCCAGGATCCCGGTATCGATCGACTGGATCCCCAGTACGCTCTGGATGTTATTGGCTTTTAGTACGGCGGCGTCGGTGGTCGGCAGGATGCCTTTCGCGGTCAGCCAGAAGTTCACCGCCAGGTTCATCACCGCGTAGCCCACAAACCCGGCAAAAGCCGCCACGCCTTTGTTTTCGCGGGCCAGCCCCAGCGGAATGGCGATACAGAACATCACCGGCAGGAAGCTAAAGGCAAAGGAGCCGACTTTGCTCATCCAGACAAAAATCGCCTGTAGCACAGGGTTGCCGAGGAAAGGGATCAGGGTAATGACATCGTTACTGCTGAGCGAACTGCCAATCCCCAACATGATCCCGCAGAAGGAGAGCAGAGCCACGGGCAGCATAAAGGTTTTACCCAGTTGCTGGAAAAACTCCCACAGCGAGATTTTTTGTGCTGCTTTCGCCGTCATAAAACGACTCCTTTATGGTTAAAATACGTTTACCTGCTTCACTGCTGCGAAAAGATAAAACGTTTTATCAAAGTTTAGTGCGCGCTGAATCACATTCTCAGGCTTTGGCAGGGAGTATAAAGAGAAGGTATTGATAAAACGTTTTACCGATCTCATTCTCAGGGAGACACGCCCACACATGGCTGTAGCGAAAAAAATCACCATTAACGACGTCGCGCTGGCGGCTGGCGTATCCGTCAGTACGGTTTCTCTGGTTCTGAGCGGTAAAGGGCGGATCTCTCCTGCGACAGGCCAGCGCGTCAACGATGCGGTTGAGCAACTGGGGTTTGTCCGCAACCGGCAGGCATCGGCGTTGCGGGGCGGGCAAAGCGGGGTGATTGGCCTGATCGTCCGCGACCTTACGTCGCCGTTTTATGCAGAGCTGACGGCGGGGCTGACGGAAGCGCTGGAAGCCCAGGGGCGAATGGTCTTTTTACTCCACGGCGGTCGGGAAGCCGATCAGCTGCTTCAGCGCCTCGACATGCTCCTGACGCAAGGGGTGGATGGAGTGATTGTGGCCGGGGCATCCGGGGTGAGTCAGGAACTGTGCGAACGGGCGGCGGAGAAGGGCGTTCCGCTGGTGTTTGCCTCCCGCGCCAGTTATCTGGACGAAGCCGATACCCTGCGCCCGGACAACATGCAGGCGGCACAAATGTTGACCGAACATCTTATTCGTCGCGGCCATCAGCGCATTGCCTGGCTGGGCGGTCAAAGCGCGTCCCTGACGCGCGCCGAACGCGTGGGCGGCTACTGCTCAACGCTGATTAAATACGGGCTCCCGTTCCACAGCGAATGGGTCGTGGAGTGTGAATCCAGCCAGAAAAAAGCGGCAGAGGCGATAAATACCCTGCTGCGGGCCAGCCCCACTATCAGCGCCGTGATTTGCTATAACGACGTCATCGCGATGGGCGCCTGGTTTGGCTTGATCCGTGCCGGGCGTCAGAGCGGGGAAGGTGGGGTTGAAACCTTCTTTGGCCATCAGGTGGCGCTCGGCGCTTTTGCTGATGTCACAGAAAATGCGCTGGACGACCTACCAATCGCCTGGGCGACCACCCCCGCACGCGAAATGGGCTATACCCTGGCAGACAGAATTATGCAGCGGATTGAAAAAACCGACGTGCAGGCCGGGCATCAGATTGTGTCGGCCCGGCTCGTACCGGTGAAATAGCCTCAGTTTTCTGGCGTCAGCGGATTCAGCGCCAGTCGCGCCTCAAGTGCCTCGACAAACTTTCGCACCTTAGCCGGGATCAGCCGCGAGGTCGGGTAAACGGCCCAGATGGAGAGGGATTCCGGTTGCGCATCCTGCAGCACGATCCGCTCAAGTTCACCTGCCGCAAAGGCGGGTTCGACGTACCAGCGGGATAAGTTTGCAATGCCCATTCCACCGAGACACGCCTCAAAGATCGCCTCAATCGAGTTCGCCGCAAATCGCCCCGACACTTTCTGGTTGCTTCGCTGTCCCCCCTGGTCAAACGCCCAGTGGGTGGTGCCGGAGGTGGCCAGGCAGCTGTGTGCCGCAAGATCGCTGAGCGTTGCGGGAGTGCCGTGCGCTGCCAGATACGCCGCACTGGCGCACAGGTCGCGCGGGTTATCGCCAAGGCGATGCGCCACCAGCCGATTATCCCGCAGGGGAGCGATACGTAACGCCACGTCTATCCCCCTGCCGACAATATCAATTTGTTCATCTGTGGCGAGCAGATCGACCTGCAGGGCGGGGTGCTGGCGCATAAAGTCGGGCAGCATCGGGGCGATAATCTTACGGCCAAACGCCGCCGAGGCGGTGATGCGCAGGCGCCCTGAAAGATGTGTGCCATCGGGAAACAGATCGGCAAGGGCGTTGGTTTTATCCTCCAGCAGCGCCTGGGCATGGGGTAAAAAAATGGCGCCATCGCTGGTGGGTGAAAGGGAGCGCGTGGTGCGGTGCACCAGCCGCACCCCCAGCTCCGCTTCCAGATTATTCAGGCACCGCGACGCTGCCATCGCGCTCATCGAGAGCCGACGCGCGGCGCCTGCCAGGCTACCGGCTTTGATGGCTTCCACGAACACTTCCACATCTTCCAGCTTCATTATCTCGTTTCTCGTTATACTGGCCTATCAAGTTACACATCTACACTAATTTATGATATAGCGCCATAGTCACTCCACATTCTGATTAATGATGAACCGGGAGTGAAGATGAAAAAGATGACCGCAGCGTTAGCCCTGGGCAGTCTGTTTCTGGCAGGCGTCGTCCGGGCCGGGGCGCCCGCGCAGATTAAACAGCAGGTGCCGGGTTACTACCGCGTGGCGGTAGGGGCCTATGAGGTGACGGCGCTGTTCGACGGCTACAACGATCTCTCGCCGTCGCTGTTAAAAGGGCTGTCGGCCAGTAAAATTCAGGCGCTGTTAGCGCAACATAAGATTGATGCGGAGCGCATGCCCACCTCGTTTAATGCCTTTCTGGTGAATACCGGTAAGCATCTGGTGATGATTGACAGCGGGGCGGGCCACTGCGTGCCGCAAACCGCGGGTCAGCTGATCCCCAATATGACGGCTTCAGGCTATCGTCCTGAGCAGGTTGACACCCTTT
This sequence comes from Leclercia adecarboxylata, assembly GCF_035787115.1. Classification (GTDB taxonomy): domain Bacteria; phylum Pseudomonadota; class Gammaproteobacteria; order Enterobacterales; family Enterobacteriaceae; genus Enterobacter; species Enterobacter adecarboxylatus_E. The sequence continues at coordinate 125,791 of NZ_JALKTL010000001.1, forward strand.
TTCTGACCCACCTCCACCTGGACCATGTGTGTGGCCTGAGCGATGCCGCCGGAAACGCGCTATTCCCCAATGCCACCGTCTGGGTGCCCCAGGGCGAAGCCGATTACTGGCTGGATCCGGCCAAAGAGGCCAGCGCGCCCGCGAATGCCAGGGAGTATTTCGCTATCGCGCAGCACGCCCTGGCTGCCTATAAAGCGGCAGGGCGCCTGAAAACCTTCGTGCCGCCAGCCTCACCTATTCCTGAAGTCCAGACCGCGTATGCCATCGGTCACACCCCGGGTAGCACCCTCTATCGTTTTGCCTCTGAAGGGAAGGCCATCAACTTTATCGGTGACCTGATCCACGCCCCTGCGGTGCAGTTCCCGCACCCGGAAGTGTCGATTCGCTTTGACGTGGATGCGAAAAAAGCCACCTCATCACGTGGGAAGGAGTTCAATGCCCTGGCAAAAGATGGCGAATGGATGGCGGCAGCGCATCTGGCTTTCCCGGGCATTGGCCACATTACGGCCAACGCTCAGGGTTACAGCTGGAACCCGGCAATTTACGGCCCGTATCAACGTGCAGCCGACGTGCCACTGCTGAAATAAGACGAGGAGAATACGATGAAAAGTTACACTGTAACAGCTAATGGCATCCGTCAGTTTGTGGTTGAGGAGGGGGAAGGCGCGCCGGTGATCCTGCTGCACGGCTTCCCGGAAACAAATTACGCCTGGCGCTATCAGATGCCGGTGCTGTCAAAACACTACCGGGTGATTGCCCCGGATTTGCGTGGCTACGGGGAGACCGATAAACCGGCATCCGGCTACGATAAACGCAACATGGCGCGGGATATCCGGGAGCTGATGCGCGCCCTGGGGCTGGAGAAAGTGGTGCTGGTCGGGCACGACCGCGGCGCCCGCGTCGCCACCCGATTTGCGAAAGATTATCCCGAGCTGGTGGACCGCCTGGTGGTGATGGATAACGTACCTACACGTATCGTGGCCCGCGATCTGAATGCCGCCATCGCCCGGGCGTACTGGTTCTTTCTGTTCCATCTGGTGCCCGATCTGCCGGAAGCCCTGATTGCCGGCCGGGAGCATATCTGGTTACGCCACTTCTTCTCGGACTGGACTTTCAATCCCTCTACCATCAGCGACGAGGCGTTTGATACCTATGTGCGGGCGTATCAGGCACCCGGTGCGGTGCGCGGGGCAATGGCGGATTATCGCGCCAATACCGAGGATGTGGCGCAGGATCTTGCCGACGCTGACGTCAAAATTGCCTGCCCGGTGCTGTCGCTGTGGGGCAATGATTTTCACGCCGTCGGGAAGCTATTCGACATGCAAAGCGTCTGGGCGGAAATGGCGGACGATCTCAGGGCCTGTGCCATTGAGGAGTGTGGTCACCTTCCACAGGAAGAGCAACCGGAAAAAGTGAACGCTCTGCTGATGGATTTTCTGACCGGCTGGAAAGGATAACCGGGAATAAAAAACCCCTCCGAAGAGGGGTTTTGCCGTTTACTGCTGCGGAACCGCTGGGGCAGCTGGTGCTGCCGGTGCCGGTGCCGGTGCCGGTTCTTCCGGAACGGCCAGATTCAGGGCCGGTACACCGAACATACCGACGAACTCCTCCAGCGGCATCTTCTGACCGTTCAGCGTCACCTGACCATTGCTGTACTGCAGGCTGGTGCTGATGACGTTGTCTTCCACAGTAGTGATGCGGAACATCTGTCCCATCGCCGCCAGGCCTTTTACCTGCTGGCTGGCCAGCTTGCCGGCATCATTCTCGTTATAGCCTTCCAGCTTCGCAATCTGAGTCATGAACTCGGTTGCCATGTCCATCGGGATGGTCAGCTTGCTCTCCAGCGATTTCACGCTGCGATCCACTTCCTGGGCCAGGGTCTGCGCTTCACCGGTAGCGGTGGCCGGATCTTTCATGAACAGCGACAGGTTGAAGTGGGTTTCGCCTTTGCTGTTTTTCCAGCTCAGCGGCGCAACGGTGATCACCGGCTCGCCTTTAAGCAGGACAGGCAGGTTACCAAAGAACGCCTCGGCCGCTTTCTGCTGATAGAGCGCCGGGTTATTAGTCATCAGCTCTTTATCCGCCAGCAGGGCCTGGCTCTGGGCGCGATATTGCTGGCTGAACTGATGCCACGCCTGCCCGTCGATATTGCCGATCTTCAGCGTCAGCTTACCGGTGCCGAGATCCTGATTCTGAACCTTCAGGCTCTTCAGGGTGTAATCCAGCTGGCTGTTGATGCTCTTGCCATCCTGAGACAGCTCCGCCTTTCCGTTCAGGTCCGTCCCTTCCAGCACCGCCATCTCTTTGCCTTCGATAGCAATAGCCATCTTATCGAGGGTCAGTTTCTGATCGCCGATCCGCTCATCAAAGCTGGTCAGACGGCTGTTGCCTTCGAGGTTCAGGTTGTTAAACGTCAGTTGCACCTTCTGATCGAACTCGTTCACCGCGTTCACCAGGCCGCTTGCCGCTTCACCTTTCAGCGAGATATTCTTACCTTCGCGATCGGCGTCAAGCTGGAAGTTGCCCCCGCTGAACGCGACTTTCTCATCGCCATTCTCGTAATTCAGGGCTTTCAGGTCGATGTCGGAACGGGTGTCACCGGCATAGCTGATACGGGTGTTGACCTCGAACGGCGATTCATTCTTCGCCAGGTCGAACAGCGGCTTAGAGGCTTCGTTGTTGACGAGGGTCGATTTGACCGAGGCCATAGCGGGGATCAGATTGAAGGATTTCAACTGAGAAAGCGGGAACGGGCCGTGGTCAACCTCTTCGTTGAGCACCAGGCTTTGCCCCGGCTGCAGCCAGGGGCTGGCGGTGCCTGCGGCTGGCTTCACGACCATCTGCAGGTGGCTGCTGAATACGCCACGCTCATAATCCTGATAGCTCAGCTCCAGCCCGGCTTCCGGCGCGGTGCGTTTAAGTTCACTGTTTGCCTGCGCCACCATTTCCGCCAGACGGCTTTCCAGCTGTTTGCCGGTAAACCAGGCCGCGCCCGTCCAGACCACGCCTAATGCAACAATAACGCCTGCAGCTATAACCGATTTTTTCATCGTGATTATCCATAAAATGAAACCGAGCGGTGAAAACCGCCCGGTGAGGTCATAAGGTTACCAATAGCTTAGCAACAATTGTTAAAAAATTCAGCAGGTCACTGGAGCTTGTTAAAAACCCGCGCCAGACGACCCACGCCGCTGACGCTGACCGGCGAGTCATTGGCCGCAATGAAGGCCGATTCGCCAGGCTTCAGGACCAGGCGCTCTTCGCCCTTGCTCAGCACCGCTTCGCCTTCCACGCAGAAGAGAATGGCCGCGCTCTGCTGAGCAATCAGGGTTTCTTCACTTCCGAGGTCATGGAGAGAGAAGGCAAAGTCCTCTACCGGAATAGGGAAGTCCAGCTCTGGGCCGTTTTTCACCGGCTGGGTGAGCAGTTCGGCGGCAGGTTTGGCAACGAATTTGACGTTTGCCACCAGCTCAGGGATGTCGATGTATTTCGGCGTCAGGCCCGCACGCAGCACGTTATCGGAGTTGGCCATCACCTCCAGCGCCACGCCTTTCAGGTAAGCGTGCGGCGTTTCGGCGAACAGGAACATCGCTTCACCCGGCGCCAGTTTAACCACGTTCAGCAGCAGCGGGGAGAACAGGCCGCTGTCGTCCGGGTAAAATTCCGAAATAACGCGAATGGTCTGCCAGGGTTCGCCCTGCTGGCTGTTCAGCGCCGCTTTCAGCACCGCCAGCGCGCGGGACTTTTCATCGCCCTGCATATTGAGCAGGCTGGCGAAGAGGTGGCTCAGGCGATCGGCGTCCGGTTTTTCAAGGAAATGGGCAATAGCGTGATGCGCCCCGGCGACCGGCTGCAGCAGCGAGACGATCTCAGAGAACTCACGGAAGGCGTTCATCGCCAGGAAGGGCGTCAGGGCGAAGACCAGTTCCGGTTTGTGGTTGGGATCTTTATAGTTACGCTCGGCGGCGTCAAGCGGGATACCGGCCGCATTCTCTTTAGCAAAGCCTGCTTCGGAGGCCTGCTTGTTCGGGTGCACCTGAATAGAGAGCGGCTGGTCGGCGCAAAGCACTTTAAAGAGGAAAGGCAGTTCGCCAAAACGTTCGGCGACGGCGCTGCCCAGCAGGGTGGCTTTGTCGGCGTCGATAACGTCACGCAGGGAACGCTCGCCCTGGGCATCGGTAATTTTTGAGCTGCTCTTCGGGTGCGCCCCCATCCACAGTTCAGCCATCGGCAGCTTGTCTGGGTTGGCGATACCGTAGAGATCCGTTAACGCAGTTTTACTTCCCCAGGCGTAGTTCTGCACTGAGTTGATGAGTTTTTGCATTATCAAGCCCTGTTTCATATGTGGAATTAACTGCCCGTATTAAAGCAATAAACCGCGCGGATGTAACCTGCGCGCGGAAAAAGTCGTACTTGTCTCAGTTTTTGTTAAAAAATTGTGTAGGATAGGCTAACTCGCTTTTAAGCAGGGCAGCGGAACATCTGCTCTAAATAATCAGACCGAAGCAGTAAGTGAGAGATCAATGTCGAACAAACCCTTCCATTACCAGGATCCTTTCCCGCTGGCCAAGGATCAGACCGAATATTACCTGTTAACCCGCGACCACGTTTCTGTCTCTGAGTTTGAAGGTCAGGCGATCCTCAAAGTCGACCCGCAGGCGCTGACCTTACTGGCGCAACACGCCTTCCACGATGCCTCCTTTATGCTGCGCCCGGCGCATCAGCAGCAGGTGGCCGATATCCTCAGTGACCCGCAGGCCAGTGAAAACGACAAGTACGTGGCCCTGCAGTTCCTGCGTAACTCCGATATTGCGGCGAAAGGTATTCTGCCGACCTGTCAGGATACCGGCACCGCCATCATCATGGGTAAAAAAGGCCAGCGCGTCTGGACCGGGGGCGGTGACGAAGCGGCCCTGGCGCACGGCGTGTACAACACCTATATCGAAGACAACCTGCGCTATTCACAAAACGCCGCGCTGGATATGTATAAAGAGGTCAATACCGGCACCAACCTGCCGGCGCAGATCGATCTCTACAGCGTGGATGGCGACGAATACAAATTCCTGTGCATCGCCAAGGGCGGTGGTTCCGCCAACAAAACCTATCTCTATCAGGAGACCAAAGCGCTGCTCTCGCCGGGCAAGCTGAAGAACTACCTGGTCGATAAAATGCGCACCCTCGGCACTGCCGCCTGCCCGCCGTATCACGTTGCGTTTGTTATCGGCGGCACCTCGGCAGAAAGTACCCTGAAAACCGTCAAGCTGGCCTCGACCAAATACTACGACGCGCTGCCGACCGAAGGTAACGAACACGGTCAGGCGTTCCGCGACGTCCAGCTTGAGCAGGAACTGCTGGTGGAGGCCCAGAACCTCGGCCTCGGTGCGCAGTTTGGCGGCAAATATTTCGCCCACGATATCCGCGTGATCCGTCTGCCGCGCCACGGCGCATCCTGCCCGGTGGGGATGGGCGTCTCCTGCTCGGCGGACCGCAACATTAAAGCGAAGATCAACCGCGACGGCATCTGGATTGAGAAACTGGAAAACAACCCAGCAAAATACATCCCGGAAGAGCTGCGCAAAGCGGGTGAGGGCGAGGCGGTACGCGTTGACCTGAACCGTCCGATGAACGAGATCCTGGCCCAGCTCTCTCAGTACCCGGTCTCCACCCGTCTGTCGCTGAACGGCACCATTATCGTGGGCCGCGATATCGCCCACGCGAAGTTAAAAGAGCGTCTGGATAACGGCGAAGGTCTGCCGCAGTACATCAAAGATCACCCGATCTACTATGCGGGCCCGGCAAAAACGCCGAACGGCTATGCCTCCGGCTCGTTAGGCCCAACCACGGCAGGGCGTATGGACTCCTACGTGGATCAGCTCCAGGCCAACGGCGGCAGCATGATCATGCTGGCGAAGGGCAACCGCAGCCAGCAGGTGACCGACGCCTGCCACAAACACGGCGGCTTCTACCTCGGCAGTATTGGCGGCCCGGCCGCGGTGCTGGCGCAGGGCAGTATCAAGAGCCTGGAGTGCGTCGAGTACCCGGAACTGGGTATGGAAGCGATCTGGAAAATTGAAGTGGAAGACTTCCCGGCGTTTATCCTCGTGGATGACAAAGGTAACGACTTCTTCAAACAGATCCAGTCCTCCCAGTGTGCGGCCTGTGTGAAATAAGATATAAATTTCCCGGCGGCGTTGTAGGCCCGTGCAAGCGTAGCGCCGCCGGGCAACAAAAAGAGCGCACAAAGCGCCATACCGTTTTTCTTATCTCATCAATACTTGTTTCTTTGAGCTGTGAGCAACCCACTTCGTTGTTATCAAGGAGAAAGTATGACCACCTCACGCAGTGAGAAAGATTCGATGGGTGCCATCGACGTCCCGCAGGACAAACTCTGGGGCGCACAAACCCAGCGTTCGCTGGAACATTTCCGTATCTCTACTGAAAAAATGCCGGTCTCGTTGATCCAGGCTCTGGCGCTGACCAAACGTGCCGCGGCGAAGGTCAATCAGGATTTAGGCCTGCTGGCGGCGGAAAAAGCCACCGCCATCATTAACGCCGCCGATGAAGTGCTGGCGGGCAAACATCCCGATGAGTTTCCGCTCGCCATCTGGCAAACCGGCTCTGGTACCCAGAGCAACATGAACATGAACGAGGTGCTGGCGAACCGCGGGAGTGAACTGCTCGGCGGGGTGCGCGGCATGGAGCGCAAGATCCACCCGAATGACGACGTCAACAAAAGCCAGAGCTCCAACGACGTGTTCCCGACGGCGATGCACGTGGCGGCGCTGATCGCCCTGCGCGAGCAGCTGATCCCGCAGCTGAACGTTCTGAAGCAGACCCTTAACGACAAAGCCCAGGCCTTTGCCGGTATTGTCAAAATTGGCCGTACCCATCTGCAGGATGCCACGCCGCTGACCCTCGGCCAGGAGATCTCCGGCTGGGTGGCAATGCTCGACCACAACCTGCGCCATATCGAACACAGCCTGCCGCATCTGGCGGAGCTGGCGCTGGGCGGCACGGCGGTGGGCACCGGGCTCAATACCCACCCTGAATACGCGGTACGTGTCGCCGAAGAGCTGGCGACCATCACCGGACAGCCGTTTGTCACCGCGCCGAACAAGTTCGAAGCGCTGGCCACCTGCGACGCGCTGGTGCATGCCCACGGGGCGCTGAAAGGGCTGGCGGCCTCCCTGATGAAAATCGCCAACGACGTGCGCTGGCTGGCTTCCGGGCCGCGCTGCGGCATCGGTGAAATCAGCATCCCTGAGAACGAGCCGGGCAGCTCCATCATGCCGGGCAAAGTTAACCCGACCCAGTGCGAAGCCATGACCATGCTCTGCTGTCAGGTAATGGGCAACGACGTGGCGGTGAATATGGGCGGCGCGTCGGGCAATTTTGAGCTTAACGTCTACCGTCCGATGGTTATCCATAACGTCCTGCAGTCGGTACGTCTGCTGGCCGACGGGATGGAGAGCTTCAACGAACATTGCGCGGTGGGCATTGAACCTAACCGCGAGCGCATCAGTCAACTGCTCAACGAGTCGTTAATGCTGGTCACGGCGCTCAATACCCATATTGGCTACGACAAGGCGGCGGAAATCGCCAAAAAAGCGCATAAAGAAGGGCTGACCCTGAAAGCCGCCGCCCTGGCGCTGGGGTATCTCACCGACGCCGAATTCGATTCCTGGGTTCGCCCGGAAGAGATGGTCGGCAGCCTGAAATAGTCACTCCGCCACGTACAGGTGCAGCCGCGGGATAATTAAGCGCAGCGGCTGCGCCTGCGGCTTATAGCGGTGCTGGACGTTGTCAGCGTCGTAGTTCAGCAGCTCACCGATATCCGGGATCACCGCGCCCTGATCTGCATCGTACAGGGCAATCAGCGGCGTCGGGCAGGCGTACTGCACCTGCTTTTGCTGCCCGGCATACCAGACCCGGGCAATAGGCTGTACCTTTACCGGTCTTTTGATCTTCAGCCGGGCATCCGTCGGCAGCGCATGGATAGCGGTGTACTCCGCCTCCAGCCGTTCAACCCACTGCTCCCGCGACCAGGGCGCTACGGCGCGCGGCGACTTCAGGCTTTTTTCCAGCATCTGCAGCACTTCATCGCGGGTGAAATTTTTGATGATGTGCTTGTTAGCCCAGCCAAAGCGCAGGGTGGCGGGGTGGTTGATGACCGTCAGCGTGCGGTAGGCATTGAGGGTGATCAAACCCGGCAGCTGGTGATGCACCCACTCGAAGCGGGCGGCAGGGGCGAGCCCCGACTCTTCGGTGACGATTTTTTCAAACTCCGCTTTCAGGGCGTTAATACCTGCGATTCGTGCGGTGAGTTGCTCCCGGTGTGCGGCATCGCTCTGCAGGCAGATCACTCCCGGCAGGCGCACGGCGGCCTTGCTGCTGCGGTTCTCTGACTGCTGCTGGATAAACAGGTGGCGGTAGTGTTGTAGCGCCATCGTCAGCGCCTCCTGGCCGAGGTGCTGTTTAACCGCAATGGCGTTGAGCGGATCGTGCTCGGCGCCTTTGGTGACGTCCGGCAGGGAGAAGACGCGCCCGGCCAGCAGCCGACAGGCCTGCAGCTCAGGGGTTAACAGCGCCAGTTCGTGCTCCATCTGGCGAAAGGTGGAGTTTAAGCGTTCGATCAAATCGTAAGTGGCCATAGCGCACCCAATTTAGTTACAACATACTTAATTTATAGCACAGCACGCCGGGTCAGGCCAGCGTGCGGTTTAGGTCAGTCAGGGATGGGCAGGGCGATGTGATGCCAGACGGGCCAGGTGAAGCAAAAACGGGCCCCGCCGAGGTCGCTGGCATGACAGCTGACGTCGCCACCCAGCGCCTGGGCGATGGAGTGGACGATCGCCAGCCCCAGCCCACAGCCGCCGGTGGCACGGTCGCGGCTGGGGTCGAGCCGGACAAAGGGCTCAAAGACGCGCTGACGGGCCTCTGGCGCGATGCCCGGACCATCATCTTCTACCGACAAACTGGCGTGGCTGCCGTTAAGCGTGAGTGAAATTCGCACCCGGCCATCGCTGTAGCGCAGGGCGTTGTTCACCAGATTATCCAGCACGCGCTCCATCAAGCGCATATCCAGCGCGCCGTAGTTGCCCTCCATGCTGTCGATCAGCAGCCTGCGCTGGGGATTGACGCTCTGCACATCCTCCACGTAGCTACGAAGCCAGGCGGGCAGGTCGGGGGTGGTGAGCTTGAGCTCGTTTTGCGGCCGGTCAAGACGGGCGTAGGTGAGTAGCTCCTCGATCAGCGCTTCGAGCTGGCCGATATCGCGGTTCAGCGCCTGCGACTCCGCCGCGGTCAGGTTCTCACTCATCTCCAGCCGGTAGCGCAACCGCACCAGCGGGGTGCGCAGTTCGTGGGCGATACCGTCGATCAGCTGTTTTTTACTGGCGATCAGCGCGTTGATGTTGTCCGCCATCTGGTTGAAGGCCACCCCAAGACGTTCGAAGCTGGAACCACTGTCGAAATGGATCCGCTCGCTTAAATGCCCGTCGCCAAAGCGCTGGGCGGCGGCTTCCAGACGCAGCATGTCCTGCCAGTGGGGCCGCATCCAGATAAACACCGGGAAGGCCAGCGAAATAGCGATGAAGGCCAGCAGAGCAATATCCAGCAGGCGCATCTGGTGCAGGAAGTAGAGATATGGCACCGGGCCGACCGCCAGCACGTAATGGCTGCGCGGAATGCGCTGGATAAAGGTGTACTGATCGTCCAGCGCCACGATGTCGCCCTCGCGCAGCCGCTGCATCGTCGGGGCATCCAGGGTGTATTTTTTCAGCGGCTCGATGCGCAGTTTAAAGGACAGGTTCAGATCCAGCTCTTTAATGGTGCGCGCCCAGTCATGAGGAGGGATCTCACGCAGTTCGCTGCGCATCAGGTAGAGCGAGCTTTTCATCAAATCATCGAGCGACTGCCTGCCCGCCCGCTCGGCGGTGAACTTATAGACCAGCCCAACCAGCATGGTCATCACCAGAAAGCAGACAAACAGCAGGAGGTAAAACTGCACAAACAGCTTCTTCATGAACTCTCACCCAAATACGTCGCGTTTATTATGCTGCCCGACCAGAAAATTCACATTCTCTGGACGGGCATCGCATACTTTACGCAATGGGCTGCCGCATGGCATAGCGAATGTTGACGGTTTCGCCTTGCTTCATCACGTTTGCTTTCACATGCCAGGCATTTTCTATCAGATGCGGAGTCAACACGGCATCGGGCGGGCCGCTGGCCATCACTCTGCCCGCTTTCAACAGGATCAGCCGCTGGCAGTAGTTGGCCGCGAGATTGAGATCGTGCAGCGCCACCACTACCGTAATGGGCAGCTGCGTAATCAGCGTCATCAGCTCCAGCTGATACTCGATATCAAGGTGGTTGGTGGGTTCATCCAGGATCAACAGCCCGGGCTGCTGGGCCAGGGCGCGGGCAATCTGACAGCGCTGCCGCTCGCCGCCGGAAAGTTGCTGCCAGAGCCGGTAACGCAGGTCGGCGAGCTTCATCAGGCGGATCGCGTCCTCAACGGCCCGATCGTCCCTTTCGCTCCAGCCGAAGAGACCCCTGCGGTGTGGCGTGCGTCCCAGCCGGACAATTTGCTCCACGCTGAGATCGCCGTCCACTCCGGCATGCTGGGGGACAAACGCCAGCCGTTTAGCACGCTCCTTTACGGAGATCTTACTGAGTGGGATCCCATCCAGCTGGATGTGGTGAGCATGACGCGGCAATAATCCAGCCAGACAGCGCAGCAGCGTCGATTTGCCCGAACCATTTGGTCCCAGCAGACCGACGATTTCACCGGTTCCCAGCTCCAGATTAATGTCATGCAATACCTGGTGCGACTGCAGGGTGACCTGCAATCCTTTTAACGAAAGGGTCATACTTTTTTCTCCCGGCTGCGATACAACAAAACCACAAAGGCAGGCGCGCCGACCAGGGCGGTGACCACGCCAATGGGCAGGACCTGGTAGGTGATAAGCGTGCGGGAAACCACATCGGCGAGGATCATGAAGTGGCTCCCAACGAGAAAGGTCAGGGGAACAGACCGGCGGTGTCCGGGGCCGCACAGCATGCGAGTAATATGCGGGATCACCAGCCCGACAAAGCCTACCGCACCGATGATACTGACCATCACTGCCGTCACCAGCGCGCAGGTGAGCAGCAGGATGATGCGCACCAGGGTAACCGGCACGCCGAGCGTGGTGGAAACGTCATCGCCAAAGGTGAAGGTATCAAGCGTGCGTGAAAAGGCGAAAATCACTATCAGTCCGGCCATGACTACCGCCAGCGCCAGCAGCGCATCCGGCCAGCGAACCCCGCTCAGGCTGCCCAGCAGCCAGAACATCACGCTGCGCGACTGCTCGGCATTGGCGGAGGTACTGACGATGTACGCGGTCATGGCGTTAAAGAGCTGCGTCCCGGCAATGCCCGCCAGCAAAATACGCGGCGGGCTGTCGGTCATGCCGCGAGTGATCAGCATGATAAGGCCGAATGCGCAGCAGGCGCCGATAAAAGCGCCGCTACTGATGCCCAGCGTGCTGCCGCCGATCCCCAGTAACATGACGCAGACGGCCCCCAGCGAGGCGCCGGAGGAGATGCCCAGCAGATAAGGTTCCGCCAGCGGATTCCGCAGGATCGCCTGCATCACCAGGCCGCAAAGCGCCAGGCCGCCTCCGCTACAGGCCGCCATCAGAGCCCGGCTCATTCGATACTGCCAGACAATGCCTTCCTCAATCTGGGGCAGCATATAGTGGCCCAGACCCAGACCGTTGAGAATGGCTTTACCAGCGACGACATACGACACTGGCATATCCCCGACGGTAGCGGCGAAAACCAGCATCAACGGCAGCGTGAGTAACCCGACCGCCAGCAGGCTATGCTGCCGCCAGCGCGGCAGGATAAAGGGGATGCGCAGGGTCAGTATGCTCATCGTTCAGCCTGGAAAGTCGCCAGTTTTTCGCCGATCGCCTCGACGGCATCGACATTACGCAGTGAGGGATTGAGCGACATCGCAGGCACCACAATGATGTGCCCCTTTTTCACCGCGGGGATGTTGCGGGTCACCGGGTCGTCGTTTAAAAAGGCTTTTTTAACCGCGACATCATCGGCCGGGTAGAGCCGACGGGACATTTCGGCGATAACAATCACATCAGGCTGGGCCTGGGCGATATGCTCCCAGGTAACGGTGGGCCATTCATCATGAGAATCAATGATGTTTTTCAGCCCAAGCGTGTTGCTGATCCATCCCGGCGCGCCGTAGTCGCCTGCCACCCAGGGATCGCCTTTCAGACGGCTGCTGGAGAACCAGAACACCACTTTCAGGGGGCGGGTGCGCGGGGCAGCGGCGCGCGCTTGTGCCTTCTGAATTCGCTGTTTCAGCGCCTCGTTAAGCGCTTTACCCTGCGGCTGGACGTCAAAAATTTCCGCCAGCGTATCGATCTCGCGTTCGATTTCGGCGATGGAGAACGGTGTGCTGCGGGCCCCGTCACCATTTGAGCTGTCGGTGACGCTTTTGCCGATGCAGTCGGCGGGTGAGATCCACGTCGGGATCCCAAGCGTGGCAAATTGTTCCCGGGTACCCGTTTCTCCCTGAGGTCCAATGTGCCAGTGATACTGGGCCAGCACCAGGTCAGGATGCTGGGCGGTGACGGCCTCAAAGGAAGGAGCATTATCCGCCAGTTTTTTTATCCCCTGACCGCGGGCCGACAGCGCATCGGGTAACGGGCCAAACCAGACGGACGTCGCCCCGATCGTCTTCTCGAGCCCCAGCGCCAGCAGTAATTCGGTCTCGTGTTGTCCGACGGTGACCACCCGCTGCGGGGGCTGAGTAAAGGTCTCCTTCACTCCGCAGTTCTCTACCGTCAGAGGATAATTTGTTGCTGCGAACACCGGCTGCGCGAGCGTTGCAAATACCCATGCCAGCAGCCTCTTTTTAGCTAACACATTTCTGCCCTCATAAATGTTATGTTATAACATAATACATGTTATGCGGGCGGGCGCAAAAGATAAATCATCAGAGGCGAAACAGGGCAGAAGGCGCGCCCTGATTGGGCGGAATGGGAACCTGTTTAAACGTCCCAGGCGTGCGGTGCGAAAAGGTAGCCTTTATTACGCACGGTTTTGATGCGGAACGGCTCGGTGGCATTATCCAGCAGTTTCTTGCGCAGGCGCGAGATAGCAACGTCCACGCTGCGGTCCATGCCATCGTAGCTGACGCCGCGCAGGTTTTTCAGCAGCGCATCCCTGTCCATTATCTGTCCGGCATGGGTTGCCAGCTCCCAAAGCAGATCGAAATCCGCCGTCGAGAGCGCCACCTGCTCGCCGGACAGCAGCACCTGGCGATTCACCGGATCGATGGAGAGGGTGCCAAAGCGCAGCGCTTTATGGGGCGTTAACAGCGGAGCCGGGGTTTCACCGGAGGCGGCAAGATGCTGGCGCAGATGCAGGCGCAGGCGCGCCAGCAGTACCGCTGGAGGTGTGGTTTTCAGAATATAGTCGTTAGCCCCCATCTCCAGAGACAAAATATGGTTCATATCGCTGTCGAGGGAAGTGAGCAGCACGATCGGGCCGTGCCAGCGGGCGCGCAGATCCCGACACAGGGTCATGCCGTCTTTGCCGGGCAACATGATATCCAGCAGCACCAGATCGGGTTTTTCCCGCGCCACGACTTCTTCAGCCCGATCGCCACGCGGTTCGACGATGACTTCAATATCATGTTTACCCAGATAGGCGGCAATCAGCTGGCCAACTTCGGGTTCATCCTCAACGTATACGATCTTGTTCATGGCTGGTCTGCATCACTGAAAAACGCCAACATACACCGCGCAACCTTAACCTTCCATTAATCATTCGCAAATTGTTGCCGTTCCGTTATGCTGCCTGGAATTGTTATTTTGTTGTTAAGGGGGAAAGGGATGGGGCTGGTGATAAAGGCGGCGATAGGTGCGCTGGTCGTCTTACTGATTGGGGTACTGGCGAAAACCAAAAATTATTACATTGCCGGGTTGATCCCGCTCTTTCCGACCTTTGCGCTGATCGCCCACTATATCGTCGCCTCGGAGCGCGGTATTGAGGCGCTGCGGGCGACCATTGTCTTTGGCATGTGGTCAATCATTCCCTATTTTCTTTACCTGCTCTCGCTGTGGTACTTCACCGGAATAATGCGTCTGCCGCTGGCGCTGGGCGGGGCAGTGCTCTGCTGGAGCCTCAGCGCCTGGGTATTAATTTTCTGCTGGAGCCGCTTTCATTAGCGTAATGGACGTCCGCCGTCCACGCCGAACGACCGGCCCGTAACGTAGCAGCTGGTCAGAATGTAGTCGATCAGATCAATGACCTCTTTTTCACCGGGGGCGATTTTCATCAGGGACTTGTTCAGCGCCTTCTGGCGATAGTCAGCATCGTCATGCTCGTTAAACATAATCAGCGACGGGGCGATGGCATTCACCTTCACCTCCGGTGCCAGCTTGCGGGCAAAGGAGCGAGTCATGTTATCCAGCGCGGCTTTGCTGGCGGCATAGGCTATGTGCTTATCGCTGCCGCGCTCAACCACGTAGTCGGTGAAGTGGATGATGTCGCTGGCAGCATGGCCATGTCCACGTAACAGCCCCTGCAGGGCATGGTTCAGCAGGTAAGGGGCATGGACGTGAATTTGCAGCATGCAGGAGAGCGTTTCGCTGAGCGACGTCTGCGGGGTTTCTGCCATCCATGCGCTGGCATTATGAATGATGGCGCGTAATCCCGACGTTTCCGCTTGTACCCGTTCGGCAAATGCCAGAATGCCCTCGTCGGTAGCAAAATCCGCCTGAATACAGGTCGCACCTGCCTCGCACAGGGTCTCGATCGCCGGGTATTTCGTGCGATAGCTGATAATGACAGGCTGGTGAAGATTCAAAAAGTGGTGTGCAAGCGCGAGACCGATGCGACGGCCTCCGCCAGTAATCAGAATCGGGAGCGGTTTTGCCTGTCCCATCTTGTTCTCCTTATCCGTTCGACGATGGGAGGCGATCGCTTATCCCATCAGCATCCAGGTGGCCGGTAATGCGGCAACCAGTAACAATCCAATCAGCACGATTTCACGGCGCTTCAGCGCGTGCTGGAGCTGGTGCGTGCGACGGGCATAAATAAACACCAGCAGTCCCGGCGCGTAAAGCACGACGGAGAGCAGCAGATGCATAGGTCCGGAGGCATAAAGCAGCCATAAGCCATAAATACAGGCGCCCATCCCCACGACGGTATGCATCGGTCGGGTAGCTATTTTTAACAAATATGCGCCCACCAGGAAATAGGGTACCAGAATCATCTCAGAGGCGATGGTTAACAAGGTGTTATAGTCAGAACCTGTGAGCCAGATCAGCACCAGACAGACCTGCACGCTGAGGTTGGTCAACCACAGCGAGGCAGACGGCGCATTGTTTTTGTTCTGCTGACCAAACAGACGCGGGAAAGCTTTATGGGTTGCGGCCAGGAACGGTACTTCTGCCGCCATGATGGTCCAGCTCAGATAGGCGCCGCACACGGACACAATCAGGCCGGCGGCAATCACCACCTCGCCCCATGAACCCATCATTTTCACCATCAGGCCCGCCATGGAGGGGTTACGCATCTCCGCCAGCTCAGGACGCGCCACCACGCCCAGCGACAGCAGCGTCACCAGCAGATAGACCCCCAGCGCGGCCAGCACCGCCAGCAGCGTGGCGCGACCTACATCGTGTTTATTGCGCGCCCGGGCCGAAACGACAACCGCGCCTTCGACCCCGATAAACACCCACAGGGTAATCAGCATGGTATTTTTCACCTGCTCCCAGACCGGGACGCCCAGCGCCACGCCGGAAAAGTCCATGCTGAAGAAATCGAGACGAAACGCGATAAACGCCAGCACGATAAACAGCCCCAGCGGCACCAGCTTCGCAAGCGTTGCCACCAGGTTGATGCTCGCCGCGGTCTGTACGCCGCGCAGCACCAGGAAATGGACGAACCACAGCAGAACCGAGGAGCCGACGATGGATTGCCAGGTATTGCCATCGCCGAACAGCCGCAGCTCAGGCGAGTCAGTAAAGAAACTCAGCGCAGAAAAGACGATCACCAGATAAGAGACGTTAGCGATCACCGCGCACAGCCAGTAGCCCCAGGCGGAACAAAAGCCCACCAGTTCGCCAAATCCTTCCCGGGCGTAGGTAAAAATACCGCCGTCGAGATCGGGACGGATGCGCGTGAGCAGCAGCATGGCGAAGGCCAGCAGCAGGATCCCGATACCGGTGATCCCCCAGCCGATAAGCAGTGCTGACGGACTGGCAACCGCCGCCATGTTCTGCGGCAGACTGAATACACCCGCACCGAGCATGGAGCTTAAAACGAGCGCAGTTAAAGCGCTCAGGCCAAGTTTCTTTTCCATTGGCTTCCTTTTTTAAAAGGGTCAGATCCAGAATAATTATTTTGTCGAAACGCATAAAAATGGTGGATCACACTAAGGCGCGGGATTTTACGGAGTGTGACGAAGGCATGCAATCGGGAAGGGCGGAATTGTGGGGAAAAAGCGAAAAAAAAGGCGGCATTATGCCGCCTGGGTGAAACTATTAACTTATTTGTACAGGTCGGCGCTGATGGTCATATTATTACCACGCTCCTGCCACTGGCGGGTGATGTGGTAATACTTAGCGCCTTTCTTCGCCGCACGCTTCGCCACCTGATGGGAGACTTCGGTCATATTGGCGTAGTTACCGGTGAACTTGATGCTGTCAAACGGCACCATTTGCGCGGCTGTGGCGTTGTTCAGCTCTTCAATCTTCGTACCGTCGTTCAGCGTCACGCTGTAACGGCCACCTTTAGTGGACTGGGTTTCGAAGAAACGGCCCACACCGGCAACGCTGGCGCCTGCTGCAGCGGTGGTCGCCACGCCCGGAATTTCAACTTTCTTCGCTTCTTCGCCGCCTTTCGCGATAGCGGTGCGGCCTGCATCCGAGTCAGCCGGAATAGCATCCGGGCTCTGAACAATACGTTTTTTAGCGTCCGCTTTATAGATAAACGCGGTGATACGCTGGTTACCGCCCTGGTTAGCATCGATCTGACGAACGATATAGAAGGAGTAAGCCCCTTTTGCTTTCGCGGCTTTGGTGATGGCTTCGTTCACTTCTGGCTGGCTGCGGTAGAAACCCTGAATGGTGACGGTGTCATAAGGCTCAAGCAGAACGGCCTGGTCTTTTGGCAGTTCTACCACGCCATTGATAACGCGATTTTTCTGCTCTTCAGCTTCAGGCGCATTTTCTTTATACAGGGCCACGATCACGCGCTGGTTGCCGCTGTCGCCGTAGTCTGAGTTATCAACCACATAAAATGCGGCGGCGCCTTCTTTGTCGGCACGTTTCGATGCGGCGGCAACCGCATCGCCAATTGCGTTAAAACGACCTACGATCATAACGCGGTCGTAAGGTTTCGTTGCTGCCGCTTGCTCCGGCGTTAACTCTGTCGCCGCATTGGCAGACAGGGCGGTCGCAGAAAGGAGTGCGGACGCCAGGAGAGTGTTCTTAAGCTTCATAAAAATAATCCTTCGCCTTACGCAAACCAGTTACTGGTGTAGTTGTTAATTTGAAAACGTTGACGATTATTGCATTTAACACCCTCTGCTGTCTGCGCCATTTTTTGCGGACAACACGGGGGCGGCAGTCAATTTCCATAACATTTAGTGATATGTTGAAAAAACACGCGTTTGACCAGTAAAACTAATAAAGCATATGACTTTCACAAGTTGATTTAATGTTAATAAGTTGTTTCTTGCTGGCGCTATATCGTGTTTTTCCCGCTTCGACTGAGCTAAACATCGGCCCTGGCGAAGAAATAAAGGCAGATATGCCTGTCAGAGATGCCGATAGCTTATTTTTGACAGTTAAAAGCATAAATAGTGTTTTCTTGCTGTGGATCACAGGCGGTATTTTCAGTAGGTTATAGAAAGTTTGTTACTGTTTTATTTTCTGCGGGTATTCGTTAGTGGCACGTTATGACATGTCACTGTTCTCGAATACCCGTGATGAATGTTCGACAAACCATCATCAAAAACCGATGGAAGGGATTACTATGCGTATTGGGGTACCAAAAGAACGGTTTGCCAATGAAACCCGCGTAGCGGCGACACCAAAAACGGTGGAACAGCTGCTTAAACTGGGTTTTACCGTCGCGGTTGAAAGCGGCGCAGGCAAGCTGGCAAGTTTCGATGACGAGGCGTTTGTTCAGACAGGCGCAGAGATTGTAGACGGCGCAAACGTCTGGCATTCGGACGTGATTCTGAAGGTAAATGCACCAGAAGAGGAAGAAATCGCGCTGCTGAACCCGGGCACCACGCTGGTGAGCTTTGTCTGGCCAGCCCAGAACCCGGAGCTGATGGAGAAGCTGGCGGCGCGTGGCGTCACCGTGATGGCAATGGACTCCGTGCCGCGTATTTCGCGTGCGCAGTCGCTGGATGCCCTGAGCTCAATGGCGAATATTGCGGGTTACCGCGCCATCGTTGAGGCGGCGCATGAGTTTGGTCGTTTCTTTACCGGGCAGATCACCGCCGCGGGTAAAGTCCCGCCAGCCAAAGTGATGGTGATTGGCGCAGGCGTTGCCGGTCTTGCCGCCATTGGCGCGGCGAACAGTCTGGGCGCCATCGTTCGTGCTTTTGATACCCGTCCGGAAGTGAAGGAGCAGGTGCAGAGTATGGGCGCCGAGTTCCTTGAACTGGACTTCAAAGAAGAAGCCGGCAGCGGCGACGGCTACGCGAAGGTAATGTCCGAGGCATTTATCAAAGCCGAAATGGCGCTGTTCGCTGCGCAGGCGAAAGAGGTGGACATTATTGTCACCACCGCGTTGATTCCGGGCAAACCGGCACCGAAGCTGATTACCTGTGAAATGGTCGACTCCATGAAGGCCGGCAGCGTGATTGTCGATCTTGCCGCGCAAAACGGCGGCAACTGCGAATACACCGTCCCGGGCGTGGTAACCACCACCGCCAATGGCGTAAAAGTGATCGGTTATACCGATCTGCCGGGTCGTCTGCCGACCCAGTCATCTCAGCTCTATGGCACCAACCTGGTCAACCTGCTGAAGCTGCTGTGCAAAGAGAAAGACGGCAATATCACCGTTGATTTCGAGGACGTGGTAGTGCGGGGCGTCACTGTGGTTCGCGAGGGTGAAATCACCTGGCCGGCACCGCCCATTCAGGTTTCCGCGCAGCCGCAGGCGGCCGCCAAAGCCGCACCGGCACCGAAAGAGCCGGAAAAACCCGCCTCGCCGTGGCGTAAATACGCCTTTATGGCGCTGGCGATTATTCTGTTTGGCTGGCTGGCAGACGTTGCGCCGAAGGAGTTCCTCGGCCACTTCACGGTCTTTGCGCTCTCTTGCGTGGTGGGTTACTACGTGGTCTGGAACGTTTCCCATGCGCTGCACACGCCGCTGATGTCGGTGACTAACGCCATCTCCGGGATCATCGTGGTCGGGGCATTGTTGCAGATTGGTCACGGCGGCTGGATCAGCTTCCTCAGCTTTATCGCGGTACTGATCGCCAGTATCAATATTTTCGGTGGTTTCACCGTGACTCAGCGCATGCTGAAAATGTTTCGTAAGGGATAAGGGGTAACCTATGTCTGGAGGATTAGTTACCGCTGCATACATTGTTGCCGCGGTCCTGTTTATTTTCAGCCTCGCGGGGCTTTCAAAACATGAAACGTCGCAGCAGGGTAACAACTTTGGTATCGCCGGGATGGCGATTGCGCTGATTGCCACGATTTTCGGGCCGGACACCGGCAACGTTGCGTGGATCCTGGTGGCGATGATCATCGGTGGCGCCATTGGTATCCGTCTCGCTAAGCGCGTAGAGATGACCGAAATGCCGGAGCTGGTGGCAATCCTGCACAGTTTCGTGGGTCTGGCAGCGGTGCTGGTTGGCTTCAACAGCTACCTGTATCACGAGCCGGGGATGGAACCGATTCTGGTTAATATCCACCTGACCGAAGTGTTCCTCGGCATCTTCATCGGTGCGGTGACCTTTACCGGCTCCATCGTGGCGTTCGGCAAACTGCGCGGTAAGATCTCCTCTAAACCGCTGATGCTGCCAAATCGTCACAAGCTGAACCTGGCCGCACTGGTGGTGTCATTTCTGCTGATGGTAGTGTTCGTGCGTACCGATAGCGTAGGTATGCAGGTACTGGCGCTGCTGGTGATGACCATCATCGCCCTGGCGTTTGGCTGGCACCTTGTGGCCTCCATCGGTGGCGCAGACATGCCGGTGGTGGTCTCTATGCTTAACTCCTACTCCGGTTGGGCTGCGGCAGCGGCGGGCTTTATGCTGAGCAACGACCTGCTGATCGTCACCGGTGCGCTGGTGGGCTCCAGCGGTGCGATCCTCTCCTACATCATGTGTAAGGCGATGAACCGCTCGTTCATTAGCGTCATTGCCGGGGGCTTTGGTACCGACGGACAAGTTTCCGACGGTGACGAAGAAGTGGGTGAGCATCGTGAAATCAGTGCCGAAGACACTGCCGACATGCTGAAAAACTCGCACTCGGTGATCATCACTCCGGGCTACGGCATGGCGGTTGCGCAGGCGCAGTACCCGGTTGCAGAAATCACCGAACGTCTGCGTGCCCGTGGCATCAAGGTGCGCTTTGGTATTCACCCGGTTGCCGGGCGTCTGCCGGGCCATATGAACGTGCTGCTGGCAGAAGCGAAGGTGCCTTACGACATCGTACTTGAGATGGATGAGATCAACGACGACTTCGCCGACACCGATACCGTGCTGGTCATCGGCGCCAACGACACCGTTAACCCGGCTGCGCAGGACGATCCGAAGAGCCCAATTGCCGGCATGCCGGTTCTGGAAGTGTGGAAGGCGCAGAACGTTATCGTCTTCAAACGCTCCATGAACACCGGTTACGCTGGCGTGCAGAACCCGCTGTTCTTCAAAGAAAACACCCACATGCTGTTTGGCGATGCCAAAGCCAGCGTGGATGCGATTCTGAAAGCGCTGTAATCCCGTCTGCTCTCTCTCAAATAAACCGCCCTCCAGGGCGGTTTTCCTATTTCTGCTGCCAGTCTATGCCATCTGTCTATACTTTTACCTTTGTGTAAAGGGAGGAGAGATAATGCGGTTTTTGTCGCACTTCGATATTTTGGCGCTCATGATGACCCCCACTTTCTGGATCGGTTTTGCCACCGTAGTGGTCGTGACCCTGCTGGTTTACTGGCTCCTGAAGCGTCTGATCACCTTTGTCCATAAAGGCATAACCAGCTGGGGCGATAAGCACCCTACGACCAACAGGATGCAAATAATCCTCACCGAGATGCTGAACAGAACCAGCAGATTTCTGCTGTTCGTGGTCGCCTTTCTGTTCAGCCTGCGGTTTATCGATCTCCCCGATCGTCTGTTCGGTACCCTGAGCCATGCGTGGTTCCTGGTGTTTGCCATTCAGATGGCACTGTGGATGGATCAGGGGGTAGTCTCCTGGCTGCGGCACGTTATGCTGGCGCCGGGCAGTCATAAAAACCCGGTTACCCTGGTGATCACCGGCCTGATTCTGCGGGCGATTGTCTGGTCAGTGATGCTGCTGTCTATTCTTGCCAATGCGGGCGTCAATATCACTGCTCTGGTAGCCAGCCTTGGGGTAGGGGGTATCGCTATCGCCCTGGCCGTACAGACCATTCTCAGCGACGTCTTCGCCTCGCTCTCAATTGGGTTCGACAAGCCCTTTGAAATTGGTGATTTTGTGGTGTTTAACGATGTTGCCGGGACGGTGGAGCACATTGGCCTGAAGACCACCCGTATCCGCAGCCTCAGCGGGGAACAGATTGTCTGCGGCAATGCGATCCTGCTTCAGCAAACGCTGCATAACTATAAGCGTATGCAGACGCGCCGTATCGTCTTTACCTTTGGCGTGGCCAGCGACACTCCGCCGGAAAAGCTGCGCGTGATTGGCGATAACGTGAAACAAATCATCACCGACATTGGCGAAACACGCTTCGATCGTGCGCATTTACTGGGCTTTGATAAGGACAGGCTCACGTTTGAAGTGGTGCATATCGTCAACACTGCGGATTACAACAAGTACATGGACATCCAGCAGGAGATCAACATCCGTATTCTGGAGAGTCTGAATGAGGAGGGGGTAAAACTGGCCCTGCCAAGCATGGTGCTGCATGCACCGTGGATGAAAGAGGGCGAGGGGGTACAACCCTCGTCGCAGCCCGTCACCGAGAGCTAAAAAAAGCCCGCCATTACGGCGGGCTTTTTGTGTTAATCGTCTTCGTCGTCGTCGAGTTCAACCGGGGTCTGATACTGATCGGGCTTGATCACCAGCAGATCACAGCGCAGATGGTCGATCACCTGTTCGGCAGTGTTACCCAGGAAGGCGGCTGAAAGACCGGTGCGGCCAATGGTGCCTAACACCACGATACCGGCCTGCAGATGCTCTGACAGGTCCGGGATCACCTCTTCCGGCAGCCCTTTTTCAACGTGGGTCAGCTTTTCATCGATACCGAATCTTTGCCGCAGCGCTTTCATTGCCAGCAGATGCTGGCCGCGGATGGCGTCGTTATAGACGGTAGGATCGAATTCCGGGAGTTCAATGGCAATATTAATGGGGGTAATCGGGTAGGCGCCAACGAGATGGACTTCGGTATGGTTAACCTGCTCGGCGAGGTAGAGTGTCTCTTTAACCAGCTTCTCGTTCAGGGCGTTGTGGTAGTTCTCTTCGCTGGCGAGATTAACCGCCACCACCGCTTTACCGCCTTCGGGCCACGGCTGGTCTTTGACCATCCACACCGGGCACGGGCACTTACGCAGCAGATGCCAGTCGGTCGGGGTGAAAATCACCGCCTCAAGCTTGTCGTGCTGGTGGGTCATTTTCAGCAGCAAATCGTGTTCTCCGCTCACCACTTCCTGGATGATGGCTTCAAACGGGCGGTTATGCCACACCACTTTAATCTCGATGGGTACACCGGCATCAAGATAGAATTTTGCCTGTTCGCGGATCCATGCCGTACGCTGGCTGATCACTCCCTGACGCATAGCGGTGCGTTCGTCAGGCGACAGAAGGGTGGTCATTTCGTAAGAAAAGTCATATATCGGCAGAAACGCTTTGATTCTGCCACCAATCCGTTGATGTAAATAGACAGCTCGTCGTAACGCCGGTTGATCGTCCTGATTAGGATCGATGGCCACCAGCATGTTTTGATACTTTGCCATACAGGTCTCCTTACTACTGTCACCACAGTCTGTAAGTAAAAGAGTAACCTATATATCTGGAATGAAACAGGGGGGGAAGTTTTGCCAGATCAATAAATCAGTAAAATTACCGACCTGGCAGACAGAAGTCAGATGAATTTATGCAACGTTACGCGAGTGGCCCGCCAGCACCGCCAGCGCTTCACCGTTCTCGATGGTGATGTACTTGCCTTTCACCGCCAGCATGCCGCTTTTCTGGAAACGACCCAGCAGACGGCTGATGGTTTCAACGGTCAGGCCCAGGTAGTTACCGATATCGCCACGGGTCATGGTCAGACGGAACTCACGTGGCGAGAAACCGCGCTCGGCAAAACGGCGGGAGAGGTTATAGATAAACGCGGCCAGGCGCTCTTCTGCATTCTTTTTGGAAAGCAGCAGAATCATGTCCTGATCGCCTTTAATCTCACCGCTCATCAGACGCATCATCTGCTGGCGCAGGTTAGGCATTTTGCCCGACAGATCGTCCAGGGTCTCAAACGGGATTTCGCAAACCATTGAGGTTTCCAGTGCCTGCGCGAAGCTCGGGTGGATACCGGTGCCAATGGCGTCAAAGCCAACCAGATCGCCCGCCAGGTGGAAGCCGGTGATCTGCTCGTCGCCCTGTTCGGTGATGGTATAGCTTTTAATGGTGCCAGAGCGGATAGCGTACAATGACTTCAGTTCGTCTCCCGCTTTAAACAGCGTCTGCCCTTTTTGAATCGGCTTTTTACGCTCGATGATATTATCAAGCTGATCAAGCTCGTGCTCATTCAGGGTAAACGGGATACAGAGCTGGCTGATGCTGCAGTCCTGGCAATGGATAGCACAACCGCCAGACTGAATGCGTCGAATAATTCGCTTTTCCGGGATCATAGGTATGCTCAAGCCTTAATTGATATTGGTCAATTTTAACATCTTTTTTGACCCTGCGTAAGCCTGGTAAACCATCAATAAGGACAAGAAGCGCGGATGTGCCAGCATCTTCTTGAAATTCCACAACTTGGCTGAGGGCATTTCATCTAACTTAAGGAATATTAAGCACTAAAAGCCTGGAATTACAGCAGCAAATAGCCTTCATGACGCAGTAACCACTCCTTACGCTGCACCCCGCCAGCATAGCCGGTGAGGGTGCCGTTACGCCCGATGACACGGTGGCAGGGCACCACAATACTCACCGGATTGGAGCCGTTTGCCGCACCCACGGCACGCGCCGCACCGGGGCGGCCAAGCTGTTCTGCCAGCTGCCCATAGTGCATCACCTGCCCGCAGGGGATGGATCGCAACGCCTGCCACACTTCACGCTGGAAAGGAGTGCCCGCCGTGGCGGTAGGCAGGCTATCAATAATACTGAGATCGCCCTCGAACCAGGCCGCGAGTTTATCGCTAAGCCCGCCCGGATTGCTGGCGCTGATGCGCTCGTAGCCCTGGGTACGGTAGTGGATGTTGAGCAGCTCCACCATCCGGTTGCTATGCTCTTCCCACTCGACGGCACGGAGGTTAAATTGCTCATCGGCAATCACCCACAGCGGCCCGAGGGGCGTCGCAATTTTGTCTTCGAGTAATCTCAGCATGTGATGGTCCTTAGTTCAGTCGCGGGTAGATCCCGGGCCAAATAGGCAGGCCGACAAGATACCACGCCACCAGCATCAGCAACCATACCCCTAAAAAGATAAGCGGATACGGCAGCACCAGCGAATAGTAGGTACCCAGTTTCGCCTCGGGCTTATAGCGCTGCAGGAAGCCTAAAAACAAAGGTACAAACGGCGACACCGGCGCCAGCGGGATCACCGACGAGTCGGCCACGCGGAACAGGATCTGCGCGAACGCCGGGTGGAATCCGAGCAGCATAAACATCGGCACGAAGATAGGGGCGAGGATCGACCAGATAGCAGAGCCGCTGGCGATAAACATACACAGCAAAGACGACAGCAGGGCCAGGCCAACGAACGCAGGCACACCGCTCAGCCCGGCACTTTCCAGGATATCGGTCAACCCTACCGCCATAAACTTGCCCATGTTGCTCCAGTTAAACATGGCAACAAACTGCGCCAGCGGGAACACCATCACGATAAACCCGGCCATCTCCTTCATCGGCTCAATCATCAGCTGAGGCAGATCGCCCTGACGGCGCACTTTCCCGGTCGCAATCCCGTAGGCCAGCGAGACCACAAAGAAGAAAAGGATGATCAGTGGCACAATGCCTTTGATAAACGGCGAAGGCAGGACGGTATGCTGCACCGGATCGCGCAGGATGCCGTTCTCCGGCACCACCATCAGCGCAATGGCGGCAATAAACAGCAGCGACACCACCCCGGCCACGCGCAGCCCGCGACGCTGCTCCGGCGATAATGCATCCAGCTTCTCATCGCTGCTACCCTGCCATTTGCCGAGACGCGGCTCGACGATTTTATCGGTGATAAGCCCGCCAACCAGGGTCAGCACAACCACAGAGCTGGCCATAAAGTACCAGTTGTCAATCACGCTGACGTGCATAGCGGCATCAATGGATTTTGCCGCTTCGGTACTGATGCCCGAGAGCAACACGTCGGTGGTGACGATCAGCAGGTTAGCGGTAAAACCACAGCCCACACCTGCGATGGCCGCCAGCAGACCCGCAACCGGATGCCGTCCCACCGCCAGGAAGATCAGCGCCCCCATTGGCGGCATTATCACCAGCGCGGCGTCTGACGAAATATGGCTAAAGAAGGCGATAAACAGCACCATATAGCTGGCGTATCGCGCGCTAACGTGGGACGCCATTTTGACCATCAGCGCAGGCAACAGGCCTGAACGTTCGGCCAGACCCGCGCCCAGCACCAGGGCCAGGATCGCCCCAAGTGGGGCAAAACCGCTGAAGTTTTTAATCACATTCGGTAAAAACCAGTGCAGACCTTCGAGGCTCAGCAGGTTTTTCACCGCCACCATGCTGCCGTCTGCCGGATTGCGGGCGCTGACATTAAAGGCTGACAGCACAGCGGTTGCGACCATCAAAATTACAATCAACCAGACAAAAAGCAGGAAAGGATGCGGCACTTTATTGCCAACCCTTTCAACCCAACCATAAAGCTTGCCGGATGGGGAATGCGAAGGTATGGATGACATACTCATGGGCGTTCCTCGGGGTGTTGTGTTGTTATGTTGTTGTTTTGTTTTATTATTTTAAAGGTGACGGCGTCACTTTTTCTGGAATGGGACAGTGATACGGTTTTTCGTTCAGCTGCTGGTTAAACTCCTCCCGGCAGGCCGCAAGCAGTTCAGGGTCCTGCAGTAGCGCCAGGACGGTTGCACCCATGACTTTGCCTGCCAGCAGCATGCCTTTATGGGCGATGGAGGTTCGGCCCTGCGCCACCAGCTGCCAGGTATGCAGCGGTGTACCCACGGTAAAGCAGGGGCTGAAGCACTGGGCGACCGGCGTTTTCCAGCTGACATCGCCCACGTCGGTGGAGCCTGCCAGCACGTTGTCGGTGATGGCATAAGGGGCCACCTCATCCATCAGCAGGGTCTGCTGATGGCGGCGGGCAAAATGCTTGCCCTCTTCACCGCCGGTCGCGGCGATATTTTTCAGGCTGTTTTGCAGATCGTTGTCGCTCAGGGTGGCGCGGATCTCCGCGGCGAAGGCGCGCTCCTCGTCACTCCACGCCGGGGTGCCGTAATGCTGAACGGCGCGGTACATGACGGCCTCCAGCGTGCGGTTAGGCAGGTAGCTGGAACAGGCCTTATCGAAGCGCCGCTCAACGATGGTTTCGGTCATCAGTGCCGCCCCCTGGGCAATCTTTTCGATTCGCTCGTAGATCTGCTGCGCGTCGGCCATTTCCGGGGCACGGATCAGATACAGCACTTCCGCCTGTGCCTGCACCACGTTCGGTGAGATCCCTCCGGTATCGGTGATGGCGTAATGGACCCGGGCTTTCTCAATGATGTGTTCATTGAGGAAATTGGTGCCGGTGGTCATCAGCGTGACGGCATCCAGCGCGCTGCGCCCGAGGTGCGGGGAGTTCGCCGCATGGGCCGCGGTGCCGTGAAAGCGCCATGCAGCCTGAATATTGGCCAGCGTGCTGACGTTGAACATTCCGGCGAAGGCTTCAGGATGCCAGGTGACAGCCGCATCTACGTCATCAAACAGCCCTTCGCGCACCATAAAGGTTTTCCCCGAGCCACCTTCTTCACCCGGGCAGCCATAAAATCGCACCGTGCCGCTGCCACCGTGCTGCTCCAGCCAGCTTTTCACCGCCACGGCGCCCGCCAGCCCGGCGGTGCCGAGCAGGTTATGCCCGCAACCGTGGCCGTTTGCCCCCGGGGTGTCGCTTTGCGGGGTGGCGCAGTACGCCTGCTGGCTCAACCCCGCCAGAGCATCGTATTCTCCGAGCAGGGCGATAACAGGTTTGCCCTCGCCGTAACTGGCTATAAAGGCATTCGGCACGCCTCCGGCCTCGCGGGTAAGGGTAAAGCCCGCCTGTTCGAGGGCGCTGGCCAGCCGTTCGGCAGACCAGAACTCTTCAAAACGGGTCTCAGGGTGATCCCAGATCTCATCGGCAATGGCGGTAAAGAGCTGAGCGCGGGTGTCGATAGCATCTTCAACAAAAGGGTAAATTGACTGCATCACACACCTCGCGTCCACGGGAAGTTCAGCGCGGTACGCGCCAGGGTTTCGATGGCAACCGGCATCACCGTCTCATCGAAATCGAATTTTTCATTGTGATGCCCGGCGCTGAGGGTGGTGCCAAACACCATATAGGAGGCGAGCCCGCCGTTTTGCTGGACCCGCGCCATCATCAGGGTGGCGTCCTCAGAGCCCGCAGGGGCTTTCACTTTATCGATGGCCTGCTCAACGCCGGAAACCTGTAGCGCCTGTTCACGTAAATAGCTCACCCACGCCGGGGACGGCGCGCTGGAGGTGGCCGCACCCATCAGCCTGAGTTCGCTGCGAACGCCATGCATCGCCGCCGCGCCGTCAATTACCCCTTTTGCACGTTCGAACACGTATTGATTAATGGCTTCGCTCTCGCCACGCGTCTCCACCTTCAGCAGGGCGCTGGCTGGCACTACGTTGCGCCCGCTGCCCGCCTGCATCACGCCGACGTTAACCCGTGACGCGCCTTCACTGTGCGGGGCGATACTGTGCAGGCCGATCGCGGCCTGGGCGGCGGCCAGCAGGGCGTTGCGTCCCTCTTCGGGTTTGCCGCCGGCGTGCGCCGCCACGCCGGTGAAGCGGACATCGAATTTGGTGGTGGCCATAAAGTTATCGCTGCCGCAGATTACAGTGCCTGCAGGCACGCCGGTGCCGATATGGATGGCGGTAAAATAGTCCACGCCGTCCAGCGCGCCTGCCGCAACCATCGCCCGCGCGCCGCGGGTGCCCTCTTCAGCAGGCTGGAAGATAAGTTTTATGGTGCCGTTCAGCTGCTCGCGGTACTGCATCAGCAGATGCGCCAGCCCGAGGCCAATGGTGGTGTGCCCGTCGTGGGCACAGGCGTGCATCATGCCGTCGTTACAGGAGGCAAAACCTTCCCTGGAGGGAAGATGGTCGTTGTCGCGGGCTTCGTCCAGATCCAGCGCGTCCATGTCCACGCGAAAAGCGAGAGTCGGCCCGGGGCGGCCCGTGTGCAGCGTGGCGACAATACCGGTGAAACCGCCTTCGAAGGCGCTTAGCCATTTTTCAGGCGCGCCTTGCTGACGTGCGCGGGCAAAGGCCTGGGCCAGGGTGGCGTCGTCAGGCAGACCCATCCGGCTGCCGGCATCGACAACATCGCGGCCCATCGCCAGGTCGTAGCCCAGCCGATCCAGTATCTCTGCGACCTTAGCCGCGGTGCGGAACTCTACCCATCCGGATTCGGCAAAATGGTGAAAATCGCGTCGCCACGCGATGAGTTGCGGGAAGAGGGCCTTCAGATCCTGCGCCAGTGTATGCATATCGTTTCCTGTATCATAAGAATATGTGAACTGCTTCACACTGTGATAGTTTTTACTTATCACTAACCGTTTTTTCACAGATTTAACCGTTCGTGGCTTACCCTGGCACAATCAATTCCATTACAGTAGATGGCAGTTTCTTTTCTCTGATAAACAACGGTTATCGGTGCCGACATGACATTTCAGGTAAAATTTCATCAGCTGCGGGCGTTCGTGGAAGTGGCAAAACAGGGGAGCATTCGCGGGGCCAGCCGGGTACTGAACCTGTCGCAGCCGGCGTTAACCAAATCTATCAAAGAGCTGGAGGAGGGGATCGCGGCGCAGCTCTTTATCCGGCGCAGCAAAGGGGTAACCCTCACCGAATGCGGAGAGAGTTTTTATCAGCATGCCAGTCTGATCCTCGAAGAGCTACGCAGCGCCCAGGATGATATTCGTCAGCGGCAGGGTCAGCAGGCCGGGCAGATTAATATTGGTATGGGCGCCAGTATCGCCCGCATGTTAATGCCCGCGGTTATTACCCGCTTCCATCAGCAACATCCACAGGTCAAAGTGAGGATTATGGAAGGGCAATTAGTTTCGATGATAAATGAATTACGCCAGGGCGAACTCGATTTCACGATAAATACCTATTATCAGGGGCCCTATGACCATGAATTTACGTTCGAAAAATTGTTTGAGAAACCCTTTGCGATATTTTGTCGGGAAGGCCATCCGGCAACGGGCGCTAAATCTATTAATGAGCTACTGAAATACAGCTGGACGATGCCAACGCCGCGCGGCAGTTATTATAAACAGCTGGAAGAGATGTTTTCCCACCGCGAACAAACCCCGCGTATTGGCGTGGTGTGTGAAACGTTTTCGTCAAGCATCAGCCTGGTGGCACACAGTGATTTTCTTAGCATTTTGCCGCAGGAGTTAGGCTGTGACCCGCTACTGGCGCAACGCCTGGTTATGATCCCGGTCAAGGAGCCTTTACCAAAAGCGACTTATTACCTTATTCAAAGAAGAGACTCCCGGCAGACACCATTAACGGCATCATTAATCACACAATTCAGACGCCACGTCCGGCAGGTTATTTCTTAGCCAGATTCAGGATAAAAAAATGGAGCCTGTCGACATCCAACAGACCCCACAGTACACACAGCATTGCTCCACATGCGACTCTGCTTATTGTTTCCATTGTGCAGATACCTTTATCTATATCATTTTTTAATGACAATACAGATAAGAAAGCGCCTGGTTTTTTTAAAAGTTTAACCTAAGTCATAAAGTTAAACATTAATAAAAATAAACTTAAGGCCGCTTCAATTAAAAATTAAAATAACTGTATTTATTATTCTTTTTTTAAAACCTGGCCGGACACCACGCCGGTGGGGCAATGCCGCATTGAGACCCGGTGAGGGGGCAGGTATAGTAGCCTGTCAGCTAAGCAGGAGGATGCCATGAACCCAGATGATAAATCGCTTTTTCTTGATGCGATGGAGGATGTCCAGCCCCTTAAGCGCTGTACCGACGTCCACTGGCAACCCGGGCGGAACGCGCGCGTTCGTCAGGTCGTGGATACGACCCAGCTCGATAACTTTTTGACCACCGGCTTTCTGGACGTGATCCCTCTGGCACAGCCGCTGGCCTTCCAGCGCGATGGGGTGCAGCAGGGAGTTATTGATAAGCTGCGCTCCGGCAAGTACCCGCGTCAGGCAAGCCTCACGTTGCTGCGTCAGCCCGTTGAGCAGTGCCGCCAGCAGCTGTTTACCTTTATCCGTCAGGCTGAGCGCGATGGCCTGCGTAACCTGATCATCATTCACGGTAAAGGACGTGACGATAATTCCCACGCCAACATCGTGCGCAGCTATCTGGCGCGCTGGCTGACCGAGTTTGAGGCGGTGCAGGCGTTCTGTGTTGCCCAGCCGTACCACGGCGGCAGCGGCGCCTGTTACGTCGCGCTGCGTAAATCGGGCGAAGCGAAGCAGGAAAACTTCGAACGCCACGCCAAACGCAGCCGTTAAACCCGTGCATGTGATACATTTGCAGGCTGAATAATCCTGGGATAACGCCGTACACGCATGGAAAACACCGCATTATGCTACCGTCAGTTTGGTGAGCCTGAGTCCGTTCTGCAGCAGGAGAGTGCGATCAAGGCAACGCTGCAAACGGGCGATCTCCGGGTACAGATGCTGATGGCGCCGATCAACGCCTCAGACCTGATCCCCATTACCGGCGCTTACCGCCACCGTATTACCCTGCCAGCTATGGCTGGATACGAAGGTGTAGGGCGCGTCGTTGCCGCCCCGAAGTGCGCCGCGTCACTTCTCGGGAAACGGGTTTTACCCCTGCGCGGGGAAGGCACCTGGCAGCAGTATGTGGATTGCCCGGCGACGCTTGCGATCCCGGTGCCCGACACCATTGCCGACCCGCTGGCAGCGCGGGCGTTCATCAACCCGCTGGCGGCCTGGCTGATGCTCAGTCTCTATCCCCCCCGGGGGAAACGGGTGCTGCTGACCGCCGCCGGTTCGGACTGCGCTATTTTGCTGGGGCAATGGGCGCAGCGGCAGGGGGCAACGGAGGTTTACGGCATCCACCGCTCGGCGGTTCACGCAGACCGGTTGCGGGCGATGGGGATCGTTCCTGTTGCCCAACAGGAGAACGACAGAGTTCGCGCCATCGCTGCGGCCAGCGATATTGTTTATGACGCTACCGGTGGTGAGCTGGCACTGACGCTGCTGGGGGCGATGGAGAAAAGCGCCCAGTTTATCTGCTACGGTTTACTCTCCGGTGAGCCCTTTGCGTTACAACGTCACTTTGCGCCGGTGCGCTGGTTCCATATTCGCAATTATCTTGATGCACTCAGCCCGCAGGCGTGGCAGTCAACGTTTCGTGAGATATGGCCGCTGCTGGCCGCCAGCCAGTACAGCGGAACTACGCTGGTGCCGTTTACCGACTGGCAGACCGCCCTGGCCAGCTACCGGCAGGCGGGGCGAACCTGTAAACCGGTGCTGGATTTTGCAAGCCTTTAGTTATCCCGGCTCATATCACTGAGCAGCAGCGCAATGCTTTTACCGCCGCTGGTCTGCTCCAGCGCGATCCTGGCGATAATGGTCAGGGGCACCGACAGCAGCATTCCCACCGGCCCCAGTAGCCAGCCCCAGAAGATCAGTGATAAAAAAACCACCAGCGTAGACAGGCCCAGTCCGCGCCCCATTACGCGGGGCTCGAGGATATTACCGAAGATCAGGTTCACCAGCAGATAGCCCGCCAGCAGCACCAGCGCGGCGTAAAAACCGCTGAAGACCAGCACCTGGGCTATAGGCGGGATGGCGGCCAGCACCGAACCGATATTGGGGATATAGTTCAGCGCAAAGGCCAGCAGCGCCCAGACAAAGGCGAAGCGCACCTCCAGTATCGCCAGCATCCCCCACACCACCAGCCCGGTCACCAGACTGATAGCGGTTTTCAGCACCAGATAGTGCGACACGCTGTCGAGCGCGCGCTGAATGGCAGCCATCCCCTCCACAGGGCGGGTCATCAGAGGCTGGAGCTTCGCCGGCAGTTGCGGCACCTCCAGCAGCATAAACACTACAGTCAGCAGTAACAGAAAAATGGCGGTCATGGCGCTGGAAAGCTGGGCCAGCAGGGCGGTCACCAGGGTCATGGCGGCATTGGGATCGATATACTTCAGCAACTCTTCCATCGACACTTCAATCCCGGCCCGCTGTAGCCAGGGCTCCAGATGCAGCAGAGGAATGGCCAGCGAGGTGCGATAGTGCGGCAGGGTGCGGGCCAGTTCATTGAGCGATGTGCTCAGGTAGGCCACCAGTAACGCCATCAGCACTACAATAAGTACGATCGGCAGGGTTATCGCCAGCACGCGCGGCAGACGCAGACGCACCAGCCGCCGTACCAGCGGGTGCAATACCACGGCGATAAACAGCGCCAGGATAAAGGGAACAATAATATCTGCCGCAAAACGGATCCCCGTCAGTATAATCACCAGCATGCCAAGCATGATGACTATTTTTAATCCGTTGAGGGTAATAATGGGTTTCGCCATGCCCGGCTCCTGAATTTGTCCTTTTATATTTATTCTAGCGGCGCAGCACGTTTAATAAATTAACCAAACGCAAACGATGAGGGTAAAGAAGTGAAAAGACTTTGAGTAAATTCCTGGCTTATGGTAGAAATCAACCGTGTTTAACTACCGGAGACAATTTTCATCTGCACGGACGAGAAGCAACAACGCAGATAATTGTAATATTATGGACAATCTGTTCAGCAATTCTTTAACAACTCTTACGACTATTTTACTCTCCTCTTTTTGCCTGCCGTCCGGCGAGCAACACTGGCGCAACGCGCTTTAGACCCTCTCTCTGCCTGAGCTGGCGCAGCGCGTCCGGCCGATCTGCCCTATTTTTTATCCGGCTGCCATAACTGGCGAGCCGCGAAGGATTATATTCTCAAGCAGGAGAAAAACATGTTTTACTGGATCCTATTAGGACTTGCTATCGTTGCTGAAATAACCGGCACACTTTCCATGAAATGGGCCAGCGTCACCGGCAGTCATAGCGGTTATATTTTAATGCTGTCGATGATTGCGCTGTCCTATATTTTTCTGAGTTTTGCGGTTAAAAAAATCGCACTCGGTGTGGCATATGCGTTATGGGAAGGCGTCGGTATTCTCTTAATTACCCTGTTCAGCGTGACGCTGTTTGATGAGTCGCTGTCACTCATGAAAATGGCGGGACTGATGACCCTGGTAGCGGGCATTATATTAATCAAATCCGGCACCCGAAAACCGGCCAAACCGCGTGCGGAGGTGACCCATGCAGCAGTTTGAGTGGGTGCATGCCGCCTGGTTAGGCTTTGCTATCGTGCTGGAGATCATCGCCAACGTCCTGCTGAAGTTTTCAGATGGTTTTCGCCGCAAAACCTGGGGGTTGCTGTCGATAGCCGCGGTGCTCGGCGCGTTCAGCGCCCTGTCGCAGGCCGTGAAAGGCATTGATCTGTCGGTCGCATATGCCCTGTGGGGCGGGTTTGGTATTGTGGCTACCCTTGCCGCAGGCTGGATCCTCTTTGGTCAACGGTTGAACCAGAAAGGGTGGATAGGCCTGCTTCTGCTGCTCGCCGGAATGATAATGATAAAACTGGCCTGATAATGCCGCTGCCTGTCATTACAGGCAGCGAAATTCATCTCCTGTATTACGCTTAAACTGAGGCATAAAAAAGGACGGTGAATGCATGCGTAACCCTTTAAGCTGGCGTAAGATTCCTTCGGCCAGGACTCTGTTTGTTATGATTTTCATGGCAGGGGTCGCCTTAATTTTTTCTGTTGTCGCCTTACTGTACCTTTCCCTCAATCTTATCAGTAGCAAAGCCAATGAAATCGACGAACAGCGCACGGCGCTCTCTGTACAGGGTGCCGTTCAGACCTCGGTAAACCGTGTCTGGTCATTGGTGATTGATAATGCCGTCTGGGATGACGCGGTGCGCGAAGCCTATCGCCCGGCGCTTGACGTCGACTGGCTCTACAACACCTGGGGCGCGGGCTATAA
The DNA here is from genome assembly GCF_035787115.1 of Leclercia adecarboxylata. Taxonomy (GTDB): domain Bacteria; phylum Pseudomonadota; class Gammaproteobacteria; order Enterobacterales; family Enterobacteriaceae; genus Enterobacter; species Enterobacter adecarboxylatus_E. The sequence goes on from NZ_JALKTL010000001.1 coordinate 160,465, forward strand.
GGTGAATAACCTCTATGATGGCACCTTTGTGCTCGACGAGCGCTTTCAGGTGCTGTGGGGATCGTTCAAAGGCCAGCCTTTTGCGGAAAAAAATCTCGACTTCTTTGGCGACGGCTTAAAATCGCTGATCCTGATGCACACCAACGCCCTGCGCTCGGATAAAAATATCTACGCCGGGATCACCCGCACCCGGGCGGGTATCGCCTTCGTGGGCGTAGGCCTGATTCGCCCGACGATTGGCAGTCTGCGCGCAGGGGATAATACCCGTCGTTATCTGGTGATCACCCGCCACCTTAACCCGCACATCCTGCGTGACCTCGGCAACACCTTTCAAATCGACACGCTGACGTTTACCCCAGAGCGGGTCAGCGAGGTCAGTGTGCCGCTTAAAAGCGCCTCGGGTGACGTGCTGGGGTACCTGTCGTGGCAACCGCGCCTGCCGGGGGCCGCCGCGGCGAAAGCGGCCTCCCTCGAGATAACCCAAATTGTATTGCTCACCGCCGCGCTGATTTTACTGTTTATCCTTTTTAGCTGTGTGGGGCTGTATAAACTGGCGCGTGGTGAGACCCTGGCGCGATCGGTGGCGCGCACCGACTGGCTCAGCCATTTACCCAACCGGCGGGCGCTGATTGAAGAGCTGGAGAGAGTAAGTCAGCGTGGGGATACCGATCGCAAAAGCGTGGTGTTTATCGACCTCGACGGTTTTAAGGACGTCAATGATATCTACGGCCATGAGGTAGGGGACGAACTCATTGTCACCATCGCGGGCACGCTACGGGAAAATGTCCCCAAAGACGGCATGCTGGCCCGCATGGGCGGAGATGAGTTCGCCATGACCATCGGCGGCGAGAACGCTGAAGCGCTGGCCTCGGCATTTGCGGGCTTTGTCCTGGACTACCTTCATTCGCCGATTGTTGTTGGTGAGCGTTCCATACACATTGGCGCCAGTATTGGCATCGCCAGCGGCACGCTGGTGGAGTGCACCAGTACCGAGTTGTTTCGCCGGGCCGATATCGCTATGTACCACTCCAAAATTACCGGCAAGGGGCGGGTCACGCACTATGACGCCGAACTGAACAACGTACGCGAGCGTCGGCTGGCGATTGAGGGGCAGATCCGCCATGGTCTTGAACACGATGAGTTTGACGTCTGGTATCAGCCGATCATCGATGCGCGCAGCCAGAAAATGGTCAGCGTAGAAGCGCTGGTGCGCTGGCCGCGTCGTCCGCAAGGGCAGCTGGCGCCGGATGAGTTTATTACCGTCGCCGAGACCAGCGGCCTGATATACGGGCTGGGACAATTTGTTCTGCGCCGGGCCTGTCAGGATCTGGAGCCGTACACGGATCTGAAGCTGTCGGTCAATATCTCCCCGGCGCAGTTTCGTGATCCTGAATTTGAAGCCAAAGTGGAGGGTGCGCTGGCGCTGAGCCAGTTTCCCGCCACCCGTCTCCAGCTGGAGGTAACCGAAACCTACGTGCTGGAAAATCCCGAGCGGGCGCGCTCGGCCATCAGCAATCTTAAGGCGCAGGGCATTGCGGTGGCGCTGGACGATTTTGGTACCGGCTACTCCAGCATCGGCTATCTGCGCCGCTTTAACTTTAATACCATCAAGATCGATAAATCGCTGGCCGGGCTGGTGGATCATGACGAACAGGCTTCGGCGCTGGTGAGCGGTACGGTGCGTATTGCCAGCGCGCTGGGGATGACGGTGGTGGCCGAAGGGGTGGAGAACGAAAAACAGATGAAGCTGTTGCGTCTGGCGGGCTGCGATCAGCTGCAGGGCTACTGGTACAGCCAGCCGCTGCCGATAGAGGCGATTATAGCGTTACGCCAGCAGCGACAGTGCCAGGTCACTGCTGGGCCAGTTCTGCCAGTTTGTCACGAAAACCGGTGATCGACAGGGCGCGGTTATCGGCCCGCCAGCGATCTTTCGCCGCCGGCGCCGAGCTCTGAACCCCGATAAGCTGCCAGCCTGCGGCAGTTTTCAGCATCAGCGGCGAGCCGCTGTCGCCGGGCAGGGTATCGCACTGATGCGACAGCACGCTGTTTTGCGCCCAACCGGTGACGATGCAATCCTGATGGGTGTACAGCGTGTCCAGATGATCTTCCGGGTATCCCGCCTGACTCACCTTGCGGTCGGCCTCTTTCAGGGCGGCGGTCAACTCCGCTTTATCCCCGGTAAACAGCGGCAGTGGGGTGATCCCCGACGGCGGATTGCGCAACACCACCAGTCCGAAATCCCACGAAGCGGCAGAGGGTGGCACGATCCAGCCATCGCCGTCGGCCTTCAGCCGTCTTCCCAGCGATGCATCAACGCGGCCTTCAATACCGTGGATCTCATAGCGCCAGCTCCCTTTTTGCGACACGAAGCGCAGGGCAACGGCGGTATCCGGTTTGCCTTTCGGCGGCACCAGCAGGCAGTGTCCGGCGGTCAGCGCCAGCTGAGGGGTGATGAGGGTGGCGGTACAGAGGTTTCCGCTGGCCGTTTCCAGTTGGCCAATGGCATCCCACGGCGCGCGGGAGGGATCGGCGACACGCGTACGGTCGTCATGCCCGAAAAACAGGGTTTGAACCTCTTTGGCGTTCGCGGCCTTGTCGTCGCCATCGTCCGCATGACTTAACCCAGAAAAGAGAAAAAACGTTCCCAGTACAATCACAACAGATTTATGCATATCACACTCTGAAGGGAATAATTATGATTTTTAAATATGAACCCTGGTAATTAACTATAGACGGGACAGCGCGAAAGTGGGAGTAAAATCAGCGTGCTACAATCAGGAAATATAAAACACGCTGGCAACAAGTGCGCATAAAATAAGCGTGATAAGGATCACCTCAAACCGATAGCGCTGCAACATAACGCCCTCCGGATAAAAAAACGGCGCTGCCACCATGCCGGGACAGCGCCGGATGACCAACGTGCCCGTGACGGGCACGTTAAGTTAAGCTGGCTTATGCAGCCGGTTTTGCAGCTGGAGCGGCTGCTTCGTGTTTCGCCGCTTTCTTATGATGTTTTTTGGCGGCCTGCGCCTTCTGGGCGACTGGCGCGGCTTCTTCTTTCTTCACGGCTTTTTTGTGGTGCTTTTTAGCAGCCTGCGCTTTCTGCACAGCGGCTTTTTGGTGTTTTTTATGATGGACGGTTTTCGCAGCCGGTGCCGCGGAAGTGGTGGCGGTAGCAGCCGGGGCCGTGGTATTGGCAGCAGCATCAGCGGCGAATGCAGCAGAAGAGAGACCCATAGCAGCGGCAACAACCAGAGCTAATACTTTTTTCATCATCTTACCCTCGAATTGGTTTTTTCATTTAACCCCACTGCGGGGCCGTTGAAAGAACTATATTCCTGAAAATCCGGGGCTTCCGTGAGTGATTGGTATCGGCGTGTAACCATATGTACAACGCCGGGTACATGACCCGGCGAGGTCAGTTACAGATAGCGGGCAGTGAGGTGGTCGCGGAAATAGCGGCTATTGAGATCTTCTCCGGTCGCCTGTTCAATCAGCTGAGCGGTGGTGAAGCGGCTACCGTGCTGCCAGATATTCTGGCGCAGCCAGTCGAACAGGGCGCTGAAATCGCCGGCGGCGATGGACGTCTCCAGCCCCGGCAGCGCGGTTTTTGCCGCACTAAACAGCTGAGCGGCGTACATGGCACCCAGGGTGTACGACGGGAAGTAGCCAAAGCCGCCGTCGGTCCAGTGGATATCCTGCATACAGCCGTTGCGGTAGTTATCTTTTGTCGATAAGCCCAGCCACGCCTGCATCTTCTCATCCCACAGCGCCGGGATGTCTTCAACCTCGATATCGCCGTTGATCAGCGCCCGCTCAATCTCATAGCGCAGCACCACGTGCGCCGGGTAGCTCACTTCGTCAGCGTCCACGCGGATATAGCCCGGCTTCACCCGCTGGTTCCAGGCGACAAAATTCTCGGGCGAGAAGGCCGCCTGACTACCGAAACGTTCATGAACCGCCGGGAGCAGATGATTCAGAAACGCCGTGCTGCGGCCAAGCTGCATTTCAAAGAACAGGCTCTGGGACTCGTGGATGGCGGTGGAGCGCGCGAGGGCGATGGGCTGACCCAACCAGTTGCGCGGCAGGTTCTGCTCATAACGCGCATGGCCGGTTTCATGGATCACGCCAAAGAGGGCGCTCAGCAGTTCGTCTTCGTCGTAACGGGTGGTAATGCGCACATCTTCCGGCACGCCACCGCAGAACGGATGGGCGCTGACGTCCAGACGGCCCGCGTTAAAGTCAAATCCGAGGCTCTTCATTGCCTCCAGCCCCAGTTCACGCTGGATAGCGGTCGGGAACGGCCCCTGTGGCGGCACGAAAGACTGCTGCGCCTGTTTCTCGACCACCTGCGCCAGCAGATCCGGCAGCCAGGTTTTGAGATCGCCAAACAGGTCGTCCAGCCGGGCGCTGGTCATGTCCGGCTCGAAGATATCCAGCAGCGCGTCGTAAGGGGTACAACCTTTGGCCTCTGCACGCAGGCGGGCCTCTTCCCGGCTCAGTTTCACCACCTCTTTCAGATTGGCGGCAAAACCCTGCCAGTCATTTGCCGGACGCTGGGTGCGCCAGGCATGCTCACATTTGCTGCCCGCCAGCGATTTCGCTTCAACCAGCGATTCCGGCAGCAGCGCAGCCTGCTGATAGTGGCGTTTCATCTCCCGCAGGTTGGCCTGTTCGACGTCGTTAAGATCTTCGCTTTCGGCGTTACGCAGCCAGTCGGCGACGTTCTTGTCGGTCAGAATTTGATGCTGCAGAACGCTCATCTCTGCCAGTGCTTCACCCCGGGCGGCACTGCCGCCTGCAGGCATCATGGTGAACATGTCCCAGCTGGCGATGGCGGAGAGGTGGGAGAAACGGGAGAGACGCTGGAATGTGCGGGTGAGATGCTGATAAGAGACGTTTTTCTGCATAGTTGTTGTTCTCGTTCAGGGGATGTATTCAGAGGAGTGTACCGTGATTCATGCGCGATTCATGCACTTTTCATACCTCCCTTGTATCCGCTCTTATAGGTATGCTTCACATAGACGGATGACGGGTCTGAAATTGCGTGCCCGCTTTTGTAAAAATGAATCGGATTAAGTAACAATCGTTGGTAGAGCCTGCCAGTGTCAGGCTCTGAGGGGGATTAATATGAAATAGTCATCACGGCGGTGCCTTTAACATTACCAGCGGTAACGCTTTCGGCCGTTTTTACGTAGGTCGCTTTGTAACGCACGAAGCTCGGTGTACCTGGGCTATAAGTTATCGTTTCATTATGGGAACCGTCAAAGTTAATACGGCTATTATCATAATTAATCAGTGTGATAGCAGCGTTCCCGGCAGCGCCAGTTGTAATCTGGTTGACCAGAACGTCTGACATAGTTGAAATATAGTCGCCGCTAACGTTTACATTCAGATTACCCGTGTAATCCTTACCGCCAGTCTTACAATCCATGACCTTGTAGATAACGTCTTTGGCAAAGGCCAGGGAAGGGGTATTCACGGCCAGTGCATTCAGTGAAGCTACTTTAATATCATCCAGAACGACAGTGCTATTACTAATGGCTCCCCATGGCGTCACGTTACACGATTCAGAGTCGTCAAAGACATCACCATGTATAACCACCTGTGCTGTGTTTCCTGAAGCCATAGCTGGAAGAGCGACCACCGCTGAGGCGGCTACCAAAAAGGCAAGAACGCTTTTTTTCATTTTTTCAATCCATGTTTAATTCATTGAAAATTCCTGGTGCAAATACAACTCTTCACTTTCATTACAATAAATGATGGTTGCTGATTTGCTTTTTTTGCTTTTACGCGCGTCCAATACTACCTTTCACTTTAGTTAACCAGAAGGGTCTTTTTCTGAATGTAAATATGAGCCAGGCTGGTTGGCTTTATTTTAGTAATATCGCTTGCGTAGGGTATTCATTATTTTTATTCTTCCATTCACGATATTTGCATTGTGTATGTTTCTGGTCTTCAAGGGGGGGTATTTAACCAGGGTCTGCTCAAAAAAAGGAGCCAGAAACAGAAAGTTGTATTTAATAAATGCAATACCAGGTATGACTTACAATACCTGGTATGAAAACAGTAAAACACTGCGTCTATTGCAATCGCCGATGAAGGCTTCGGCCCACCACCAACGCCGCGCAGAGCATTAAGGCAATAAATCCCCCCACGCCGTTCCAGCCGTACTGGTGCCAGAAAACGCCGCCGAGCGTCCCGGCGATGCTGGAGCCGAGATAGTAGCTGAACAGATACAGCGACGAGGCCTGGCCTTTGGCGCGGCGCGCGCGTGGGCCGATCCAGCTGCTGGCGACCGAGTGGGCAGCGAAGAATCCGGCGGAGAAGAGCAGCATCCCGGCGAAAATCACCCACAGATTAGCAAAAAGCGTCAACAGAACCCCGGCCAGCATCACCCCCGTGGAGCACAGCATCACCGGGCCGCGTCCGAAGCGGGTGGTCATTGCCCCGGCTTTCGGGGAACTCCAGGTGCCGGTGAGATAAGCCACCGACAGCAGGCCCACCAGCGCCTGGCTCAGATGCCACGGCGAGAGCATCAGACGGTAGCCGATGTAGTTAAAGAGGGTGACAAACGAGCCCATCAGCAGAAAACCGGTGAGAAACAGCAGGGGCAGACCTTTATCCCGCCAGTGCAGGCGGAAGTTAATCAACAGGGTTTTTGGCCGTAGCGCAGTGGGGCGGAAGTGGCGCGATTCCGGCAGTATCTTCCAGAACATCAGCGCCGAGGCCAGGGCAAAACAGCCGATCGCCGCCAGCGCTATCCGCCAGCTAAAGAAATCGGTGAATACGCCGCTCAGCAGGCGTCCACTCATGCCGCCAATCGAGTTACCGCTGATGTAAAGCCCCATGGAGAAGGCGACAAAGCTGGGGTGGATCTCCTCGCTGAGGTAGGTCATCCCTACCGCCGCCACGCCGCTAAGCGAGAGCCCGATCAGCGCGCGCATGATCAATACCCCATGCCAGCTGGTCATCATCGTTGATAGCAACGTGCAGATCGATGCCAGCAGCAGGGCGGTGACCATCACCGGTTTACGACCGATGGCGTCCGAGAGCGGGCCGGTAAACAGCAGGCCGACCGCCAGCATCCCGGTAGAAATGGAGAGTGAAATACTGCTGCTGGCCGGGGAGATGCCAAACTCCTGAGACAACACCGGCAGGATCGGCTGCACGCAATAGAGAAGGGCGAAGGTGGCAAGACCGGCGGAGAAGAGCGCCAGCGTGACGCGCATAAACTGCGCGGTGCCGCGTTTGATGAATGGAACCGGTACTGCGTGGTTCGGTAAGAGATCGATATCATTGACTGGGGCGATATCAGCCGCCGTTGTACGACTCACGTAAATTCCTTGCTTCAACATCCCCGTGATTTCGGGTGACGGGTATGACCACAAGGATCAGGGTAGGAAATTGTAAATATTCTGTCTAATATATTAATAATCTCAAATGATACGTTAAAAATATGAATATCGAACTGCGCCATTTGCGCTATTTTGTCGCCGTCGCTGAGGAGCTGCATTTTGGTCGCGCGGCGGCGCGGCTTAATATCTCGCAGCCGCCTCTCAGCCAACAGATTCAGATGCTGGAGCAGCAGGTGGGGGCTCGTCTGCTGGCCCGCACCAATCGCAGCGTCGGGCTGACCCCTGCAGGGCGACAGTTTCTGGCCGACAGCCGCCAGATCCTGAGCATGGTGGAGGAGGCCGCAGCCCGGGCAGAGCGCCTGCACCAGGGGGAAACCGGCGAGCTACGCATCGGGTTTACCTCTTCCGCACCTTTTATCAGCGCGATTTCACATACTCTGTCGTCGTTTCGCCGCCTGTCGCCGGATGTGCATATCCAGACCCGGGAAATCAACACCCGGGAGCAGATCGTCCCGCTCAGCGAAGGCTCGCTTGATCTCGGCCTGATGCGCAATACCTTGCTGCCGGATACCCTGGCGTGGCAGCGGGTGCTGCGCGAACCGCTGCTGGCGATGATCCATCGCGATCACCCTCTGGCGGCAAAGCCGGAAATATCGGTGACAGAACTGGCGCAGGAGCCTTTTGTCTTTTTCGACCCCCACGTCGGTACCGGCCTGTACGACGACATTCTGGGATTGCTGCGACGCCATGGGGTGAATCCGTTAATTACTCAGGAGGTGGGTGAGGCGATGACCATTATCGGCCTGGTGGCGGCGGGACTGGGGGTGTCGATCCTTCCGGCCTCGTTCCGGCGGCTTCAGCTGCATGAAATGCGCTGGGTAGCGATTGCCGAACCGGACGCGGTTTCAGAGATGTGGTTAGTGTGGTCAAAACATCATGAACTCAGCGCAGCGGCACACCGCTTTAAAGATCTGCTCATCGGCGCTGCTTCGGGTTGATGACCGGCAAAAAAAGCGGGTAAAAATGTGCTGCAAATCACAAGGCTAAGTAAAAATTTGACGATTACTGTAGAAGTGCTTCACCATAGCCCACAGTTTATTTCGAAGCGCGAAAATAAGGGAGTACGTGGTGGTTGCTGATAGTCAGCCAGGGCATATCGATCAGATTAAGCAGACCAATGCGGGCGCAGTATATCGCCTGATTGATCAGCTTGGGCCGGTCTCGCGCATCGATCTTTCTCGTCTTGCTCAACTGGCACCCGCCAGTATCACCAAGATCGTGCGTGAGATGCTCGAAGCTCACCTGGTGCAGGAAACAGAAATTCAGGAGCCGGGCAGTCGTGGCCGTCCGGCTGTCGGGCTGGTGGTAGAGACTGAAGCCTGGCACTACCTCTCACTACGCATCAGCCGCGGCGAAATCTACCTTGCGCTGCGCGATCTCAGCAGCAAGCTGGTGGTGGAAGACCGTCTGCCGCTTGAACTGAAAGCCGCCGAGCCGCTGGAAGTCCGGATCACCGCGCTTATCGATCGGTTTTTTATTCATCATCAGCAGAAGCTGGAACGCCTGACCGCCATTGCGATCACGCTGCCGGGAATCATTGATACTGAGAATGGCATCGTGCACCGTATGCCGTTTTACGAAGACGTCAAAGAGATGCCGCTGGGGGAAGTGCTGAAAAATCACACTGGCGTGCCGGTCTATATTCAGCATGATATCAGTGCCTGGACGATGGCGGAGGCGCTGTTCGGTGCGTCTCGTGGTGCGCGGGACGTGATTCAGGTAGTGATCGACCATAACGTAGGGGCCGGGGTGATCACCGATGGCCGCCTGCTGCACGCGGGCAGCAGCAGCCTGGTGGAGATTGGCCACACCCAGGTCGATCCCTACGGCAAGCGCTGCTACTGCGGTAATCATGGCTGTCTGGAGACCATCGCCAGCGTCGACAGCGTGCTCGAACTGGCACAGCTCAGGCTCGGCCAGTCGATGAGCTCAATGCTGCACGGACAACCCCTGACGGTAGAGTCGCTCTGCGCGGCTGCACAGCAGGGCGATCTGCTGGCAAAAGATATCATTACCGGCGTCGGCACCAACGTCGGACGCATTATTGCCATTATGGTCAACCTCTTTAACCCGCAGAAGATCCTGATTGGCTCGCCCCTGAGCCAGGCCTCTGACGTGCTCTTCCCGGCGATCGCCGACTCGATCCGCCAGCAGTCTTTACCGGCCTACAGCAAGCATATCGTGGTAGAAAGTACCCAGTTTACCAATCAAGGGACGATGGCCGGGGCGGCGCTGGTAAAAGATGCGATGTATAACGGTTCATTATTGATCCGTCTGCTGCAGGGTTAACTGTTTTTTACAGTCTTACCAAAAATTGCGCTATCTCAAACCGGGCAGATAGCGCATGCCTTAGACTTCCTCCACTGAATTATTTCCTTGACTTATATTTTCAGAGCATAACCGTGGAGTAAGTGATGCTTAAGCGTTTCTTTGTAACGGGTACTGACACCTCTGTCGGCAAGACGGTGGTGTCCCGCGCCTTGCTGCAGGCCATGATGGCCAGCGGAAAGCGTGTTGCAGGGTACAAACCGGTAGCCAAAGGGAGTAAAGAGACGCCAGAGGGATTGCGCAATAAAGATGCGCTGGTGCTGCAAAGCGTCTCCTCTCTTGAACTGCCTTATCATGCCATTAACCCTATTGCCCTCAGCGAAGATGAGAGCAGCGTGGCGCACAGTGGGCGGGTGAATTACACCCTGTTGTCCAACGGGCTTGCGAGCCTGAGCGAGAAAGTGGATCACGTGGTGGTAGAAGGCACCGGCGGCTGGCGCAGCCTGATGAACGATCTGCGTCCATTATCAGAATGGGTGGTGCAGGAGCAACTGCCGGTGCTGATGGTAGTGGGCATTCAGGAGGGCTGTATCAATCACGCCCTGCTGACGGCGCAGGCCATCGCCAATGACGGTCTGCCGCTGGTGGGCTGGGTGGCGAACCGCATCAATCCGGGCCTGGCGCACTATGCCGAAATTATTGAGGTACTGAGTAAAAAGCTACCGGCTCCGCTGGTGGGCGAGCTGCCCTATCTGCCGCGTGCCGAACAGCGCGAGCTAGCGCACTATATCGACCTCTCTGCTTTCGGCGGTGTGCTGCCCGTAGATAGAGTCGTGGCGTAACGTCCGCGACAGCACCGAGGCCACCACACAGGCAATCAGCAAACCGGGCAGCAGCTGATACTGCCCGGTCATTTCACAGACCATCAGTGCCGACATGATCGGCGCATGCGTGGTAGCGGCGAGCAGCGTCGCCATTCCTGCCAGTCCCAGCAAAATCGCGATTTCTGAACCGGGCAACCACAGCGAAAAGAGTTGGGCAAACAGCATCCCGGTCGCCATGCCGACAAACAGCGTTGGCGTGAATACCCCACCCGGTGCGCCAGAGCCGCTGCTGGCCAGTACCGCCAGCAGCTTGCAGAGGAGTACGCCCGCAATCACCGACAGCAGCGGCGGCGCCAGCAGAAATCCTTGTACCACGCTGTAACCATTCCCCCACACCTTCGGCGTCAGCAGCGACAGCAGCCCGACAATCAGCCCGCCCAGCGCCAGCTGCCACGGCGGGGAGAGCTTCAGGCGCAGAAAAAGGGTATGACTGAAAGCCATAAGCCACATCAGCGCGGGACCGCAGATCCCCGCCAGCAGACCGATTCCCAAAATCAATGAATAATCCATCGCGGTCAGGGTACCGCTGAGATGCACCTCATACAGCGTACTGGCACCGGGGCTGAGCAGGCGAGTGGTAAGCAGCGCCACCACGGCGGCAATCACCACCGGCCCGAGCGAGGCCAGCATCAGGGTGCCAAATAAGATTTCGGCGATAAAAAGGCTACCGGCTAAAGGGGCATGATAGGCGCTGGCCATCCCGGCGGCGGCACCGCAGGCGATCCACAGTTTCCACTCGGTTTTTGGCGTAAAGCGCTGTGCAAAAAACGAGGCGGCGAGGGCGGCCAGCAGGATCATCGCCCCTTCGCGGCCAATGGCGCTGCCGCTGGCGACCACCAGCAGCGAGGCCAGCGATTTAATCAGGCTGGCGCCGTAGTCAAACTGCCCGTCGCCCGTTTCCAGCGCTTCCATATAGTCGGTGGGCGCATGGGGGCGCTGAGCGGTCATTCGTTGCCATCCCCACAGCAACAGGCCAGCAGCCAGCCCGCCAAGGGTCGGCGTCAGCACGCGTCGCCAGGGCGAGAGGGCGCTGGCGGCATTGACCAGGCTGCCGCTGTCGTTACTCAGAAACAGCCACTCCAGCAAGTAGAGAGCATGACGAAACAGCGCCACGGCCAGCGCCGCCAGCACGCCGGTGACGCTGGCAATCAGCAGCCGGCGAAACATCGCGCGGATGTCAGGGTAAGCATGAAGTCGATGCATGGGCTACGCGTAAATGGGAGAGATACAATATTCTGGCGGGAAAACGCGGGGTTAGCAATGCGAATAGCCGGGCGTGGCCCGGCTCTGTAGATTAACTCTCGCTGTGAATATTCAGTGCCCGGCGCGTGCGCCCGGAACTTAAGTATTCTGCGATATAGTCCTGGGAAATTTCGCCGTTATAGCGTCCGTCCTCATCGACAATCGGCATCCAGCTGGTATTGCTCTCATACAGACGCGAAAGCACCACGCGCAGGTTATCCTCCGCTTTACCGGTCATGCGGAAGGCGTGGAGCAGATCCGCGCAGCTGCCGCTGGCATTACGTGCTTCCCGGCGCTTAACGAAGCCCAGCGGCTTACCCTCTTCATCCACCACGGTGATGGCGCGAATATCGTTATCATCCATAATGGCGAATGCCTCCGGTAGCGGGGTGGCGGGGCGCACGGTAATGGTCGGTTGCCGATCGGTGACATCCCCTGCGGAAACCAGCAGCAGACGCTTCAGGGTGCGGTCCTGGCCGACAAACGAGCCGACAAACTCATTCGCCGGTTTCGCCAGCAGTTCATCCGGGCTGGCGCACTGGACGATGCGGCCCTGGCGGAAGACGGCGATACGGTCGCCCAGCTTCAGCGCTTCGTCGATGTCGTGGCTCACCAGCATTACCGTTTTTTTCAGCTTGCGCTGCATCTCCAGGAACTGGTTCTGGATCACCTCGCGGTTAATCGGGTCCACCGCGCCGAAAGGTTCATCCATCAGCAGTACCGGAGGATCCGCCGCCAGGGCGCGGATCACGCCGATACGCTGCTGCTGGCCGCCGGACATTTCGCGCGGATAGCGATTGAGAAACTTATGCGGATCCATCGCTACCATATCCATCAGCTCTTCGGCGCGGGTTTTACAGCGGGCTTTATCCCAGCCCAGCATGCGTGGCACCACGGTGATGTTCTCTTCGATGGTCATGTTGGGGAACAGACCAATCTGCTGGATCACGTAGCCTATGTTGCGGCGCAGGGTCACGGTGTCCATATCGCTGGTGTCCTGGCCGTTAATCTGAATAGTGCCGCTGCTCGGGGCGATCAGACGGTTAATCATCTTCAGGGTGGTGGTTTTACCGCAGCCGGACGGGCCGAGCAGGACGCACATCTCCCCTTCAGGCACGTTCAGGTTAACGTTATCTACGGCTTTAAAAGTCTGGCCGTGCTTCTGTGAAAATTGTTTGGTGAGGTTTTCCAGTTTTATCATTATCGAATCCCCTTTGGAGTCAGTACGATCTGCAGGCGGTGCAGTAACCAGTCGAGCACAATCGCTAACAGACAAATCATCAGCGCGCCCGCAATCAACATACGAATATCGCTTCCGCCGATGCCGTTAAGCAGCAGCAGGCCAAGCCCGCCCGCGCCGATGACGGCGGCAATGGCCATGACGCCGATATTCATCACCACTGCGGTACGGATGCCGCCGAAAATTACCGGCAGCGCCATCGGAATTTCTACCCAGCGCAGGCGCTGCCAGAAGGTCATGCCGATGCCGCGACCCGCTTCGCGCAGGCCGGGTGGCAGGCTGTCCAGCGCGGTGTGGGTGTTACGCACAATCGGCAGCAGCGAGTAAAGGAACACCGCAGTAATGGCCGGCAGGGCGCCAATACCCTGACCGATCAGCGAAAAGAGCGGGATCATCAGGCCGAACAGGGCAATCGACGGGATGGTCAGGACCAGAGTCGCGATTCCCAGCACCGGCGTCGCCAGCCATTTGTGGCGCACGATCAGAATCCCCAGCGGTACGCCGATGATAATGGCAAGGCCCACGGCCAGAGCCACCAGCCATAAATGCTGTAGCGTCAGGCTTAACAGATAGCCCCAGTTATCCATGATGTAGTGAACGGTATCCATAGCGCCTCCTTACAGCAGCTGCTTGCTACGCAGGAAATCACGGGCGACCTGCTGCGGTGACTGATGATCGATATCCACCCTCTTATTCAGTTCGGTGATAACGTCGTTATTGAGCTGGGCGGAGAGGGTGTTCAGCGCCTCTTCCAGACCCGGGTTAGCCTCCAGCGTGTCCTTACGTACCACCGGGGTGACCGCGTAGCTCGGGAAGAAGCCTTTATCGTCTTCCAGCACCTTCAGGTCGAAGCCTTTTACCCGCCCGTCGGTAGTGTAGATAAGACCGGCATCAACGAAGCCGTCGCGCACGGCGTTATAGACCAGACCGGGGTCCATCTGGCGGATCTGCGGGCGATCCAGCTCCAGGTTATAGGCCGCCTGCAGCGGCTTCATGCCGTCGCTGCGCCCGGAAAATTCAAGATCGAGGCCCAGCATCCAGTTGTTATCCGGATCGGTTTTGCGCACCTGCTCAATCTTCGCCACCAGCTCCGACATGGTGTTGATATGCTCCGCTTCGGCGCGCTTGCGCTGCATGGCAAAGGCATAGGTGTTATTCATGTCGGCGGGTTTGAGCCACACCAGACCGTGCTTCGCGTCCAGGCGTTTAACCGTCTCGTAAGACTCCTCGGGCGACATGCGTTTGTTGATATGGTTGAAGATGATTAGCGACGTACCTGTGTACTCCCAGGTCATATCAATCTGCTTGTTGATCATCGCATTACGGGAAATCACGGTCGCGATGTTGGTCTTGGGCTGAACCTGAAACCCTTTCTTTTGCAAATACTGCACGGTCATGGCCGAGAGAATGTGCTGTTCGGTAAAACTTTTGGTCGCCAGGATCAGGGGCGCAGCGAGCGCCTGGCTGGTAAAGAGCGCGGCGGTACATAACGCCGCCAGGCCGGTAAACAGTCTCATACAAGCTCCTTGTTATTGTTATCGCGCAAGATGCGGGCTCATCAGACGACCCAGCGCCGCCAGCAACGTATCCAGGATCAGGGCGAACAGGGCGGTGGCCGCCGCGCCGAGGATCAGGGTCGGGAAGTCGTTCAGGTAGATGCCAGGGAAAATCAGCTCGCCGTAGCTGCTGGCGCCAATCAGGAAGGCCAGCGGTGCGGTACCCACGTTAATGGCGGTGGCAATGCGAATGCCGGAGAGCATCACCGGCCAGGCGTTAGGCAACTCTACCTGGCGAAGACGCTGCCCTTTGGTCATGCCGATGCCATTTGCCGCTTCCAGTAACGATGCCGGGACCGAGCACAACCCGGCATAGGTGTTACGCACAATCGGCAGCAGCGAGGCGAGGAACAGGGCGATGATAGCTGGCGTATCGCCGATGCCAATTACCACCATCGCCAGCGCCAGTACCGCCAGCGGTGGCAGGGTGTTGCCCACGTTAAAGATTTGCATTACGTATTCGGCGATACCGCGGGCGGCGGGGCGGCTCAGTAAAATACCGCTTGGGATCCCCACCAGCAGGGCGAAGAACATAGATGAGAACACCAGAATCAGGTGCTGTTGTCCGAGATAGAGCAGGTCAACCTGGCGCGCTTTGATCGTCTCAGGCCCGATCCCCCATATGAGGAGGGCGATAACCACCAGAATAGCGCCGACAAAAAGCAGCGAGCGTTTGAGTAATGGATGCATTGCGGTGTGTCTCCCTGTGCGCATGCGTTATAGCAACCATCGGTTGCCTGTTGTTATGCCATGTTTTGGCAGGGGTATTTCAGCTATAGCAAGGTATGGGGAAAGGTTCCAGCGAAGCGGTGAAAAACGTAACCCTATGAAAAAAGCGGAAATCCTGGGTTACGCCTTATGGGGTAAGGGCTGGGTACGGTGCAGGCAGAATTATCTTAAAGAGTAATTCTCTAAGTGACACTGTCACTTAGAGAATGGTCGGCGTTCGTTATTTGCTAAGCGCAGTGCGGACTTTTCGCACACGCAGGGAGGTACTGGTGATGGAAAAGAGGGCCACCAAAACCAGCATCAGCCCCAGCGCCAGCATCGTATTAAAGCCAAACGCTCTGAACAGAATAAGCCCCGCTATCCCCCCGCTGATAAACGAAATAAGGGTGGTGAGATGGGTTGTAAGCTGGCTTCGCTGTGCTGACGTATCTTTGGAAAAATCCCGGCGTAGCATCGCCACCATAACGGAGGCCAGCGAAATGCCCGCGTCGGTTAAGGTGCCGGTAATATGGGTGGATCTTACCCGTCCGCCGGAAAGCTGGGTTGAGGTGGAGTTATGGATCCCCATCAGGCCGCAGAGGAACACAATAATTTCACGATTTGTCGTGAGCGTATGAAAAAAAATTTCATACAGGGATACACCGGTCAGTAGTAATCCTTCAATAAACAAAACCTGACAAAAAATTAACCGCACATTATGAATGGTGCCCCATAAAACGATTATCCGCGCAATGATTGCCCCTGTTACAAAGGCCAGAATAATGGTGGCGAAAAAAATGATATCGTTCAGATCCGTTGAGGAGACTTCGCTGGAAAATTGTGAGGTATTGCCTGTCATGTGGGAAGGGAAGAAGCCGAATGCCCCCAGCGCAATGGCATTCAGCAGTCCTGCGGAGGTGGCCAGCCACAGCGCAAGCCGGCGATCCTCCTGATGGGTTCGCGCTTTCTTGAGTTTAATCAGCAAAGAATACCTCCGGTTTGAGCTTTGCCTGAATAATCAGGCTAGCAAAGCGAAATGCTCGATTGTCCAGGATAGCGCTTAATTATTAATTCACCGGAGGAGGCTGTGGATTAAGTAATTAAATAAATTAACCTTGATAACAAAGTGCTTATTTACCTCGACGCGTTATGCTCACAACATGCCATTATTTCCGTGGCGCAAAAATGCCGGGCGCTGGTTTAAGCGTTCAAACCAGGCTTCAATGGCGGGCATCTCCGGATGCTCAAAGGGCGTCATCTTCCAGCGGTTAACCGACAATCCCAGCACCACATCCGCCAGGGTGAAGGTCTCCCCCGCCGCCCAGGCGCCGGTCTTCTGCAGCTGCTGCTCAAGGATGGCGACGCAGTGGTTCCACTCTTTAATTCCCGCGGCAATACGATGCGGATCATTGAAGTCAGGATTTTTGCGCCCCAGCGCAGGAACCACATACCGCCAGGCGTTGTTAAACTCCGAGGCCTGCCAGTCCATCCAGCGTTCAACGTTGGCGCAGGCCTGCGGTTCAACGGGGAGCAGATCTTCACGCCCGGTTTTACGTACCAGATAACGGCAGATAGCGTTGGATTCCCACAGCACGAAATCATCGTCGATTATCACAGGCACCATGGCGTTCGGGTTCAACTGGCGAAACTCATAGGTTTGGGTGGAGGCAAAGCCGCTGCCGTAATCTTCCTGCAAATAGTCCAGGCCCGCTTCTTCGCAGGTCCAGAGCACTTTGCGCACGTTGATGGAGGTGGTTTTGCCGAGGATTTTTAGCATGGTGCAGGTGTCCTTTTTATCAGCGTATAAGAACATTACAGCAGTTATGCAGGAAGTTTGGGGCAAAATTTGGTGGGGGAGTGGGGACATGCGGTCAGTCATTATTTATGTAATAGTGGAAATTCAATAGAAGTATTAAAAGGATTAATGATGAAAAAAGTATCGGGATTGTTATTTGCTTTAATGCTTGTGGGATGTTCCACGCCCGGTAAACCCGCTTTCTATTACCCCTGGACTCAGTACCGTACCGGCATTGATATTAACCTCCCTAAAGAGCCCAAATATGATGATTCCTTTCATGGAACCTTACGGCAGGATGATGATGGCGAATATGCCATGATAGTGATCTATAACGGCGGCAACGTCGTAAGCCAGTTCGGTTATGCCACCAAAAATACCCTTGAAAGCTGGATTAGCCTCTATTCCGGATTCCTGGCATGGGACCCAAAAGATACGGGAGCGAAAACCAGATTCACGGTTCCGGATACAGGGTCGTTGACGCGCAAAGAGTACGATATTGAATATCGCCTCGTTCAGGGGAAAAAACTTTTTGTCATCAACAAGCACAGCTCTGATGCCCTGTTCACCGATTTCTCTGAGATGTCGATGGATGAAGAGAACGTAGCCAGGGCGCTGAATGTCTACGAAAACCTGAGAACAGCGCTCAGATAGTCAGGCTGTTTAGTTTTCCACGTCGTTTTCTCCAGACTGGGCAGCGCTGCATCGGCCAGAGCGGTTTGCGGGATTTGTAGCGTCAGAAGCTCCCGTCCTGATGAAAATTCACGATTCAGGCACTATAACAAAACAGTCAGTGATAAAGTGCCAGACAAAGATCTCAGGAAATTATCAGAATGAAGATTGTTTTTGTGCCCGCTTTAATCGTGGTCCTGATTGATAAAGAGCAGGAGATGGGGCGGGAATTAACCCGGGAAGAGGTCGAGACGATCCGCGATGGCGCTACGGCTATCCGGCTGCCGGACGAGGCGGCCAACGATATGATCAGAGAGCGCGGCTATCGCGATATCAATCCTGAAAATGTCTGGCGCGAGTGGGTGGCGTACAAAGCAGGCTGACTCAATAACGTCAGGTCAGCCTGTCTGAGTGATAAAGCCTATTTCACCAGAGCAAACAGATCGTTTAACGATTCGCTCATGGTGGGGTGGGTAAAGATCTGATCCCGCAGCACCCTGTATGGCAGCCCGGCATCCATGACCGTTTTTACAATATTGATCACTTCATGCGAATCTGCGGCCAGTAACGATACGCCCAGTATCTGCTGAGTGTCATTATCGACCACGGCCTTCAGCATCCCCCGGGTATCGTTGATAACGCGCGCGCGCGGAATAGCCGCCACCGGCAGTGAGACCACCTGGATATTTTTCCCCAGCTCCCGCGCCTGTGCTTCCGTTAAGCCGATGCGGGACAGCGTTGGGGTCATAAATACCGAATAAGGGATGTTCACCCGATCATCCGTGGTACGCCTATCCTTACCCAACAGCTGATCGTGCACAATGCGGTAATCATCGAGGGAGACATAGGTAAACTGCGGCCCGCCAGTGACATCGCCCATCGCCCAGATGTGGTCTGTCGAGGTTTTTAGTCTCTTATCAACCCGGATGGCGCCACGCGCGTCCGTTAACACCCCGGCATTTTCCAGCTTCAGCTCCCCGGTTGCCGGGCGGCGTCCGGTGGCGACCAGCAGGACATCCATCGGACGATCCCCCTGCGGGGTGTGCAGGGTCACGCTGTCTCTGCTGCTGGTAACGGACTGCACTGACGCGTTCAGCTCTATGGTTACACCCTGATCCTGCAGGATAGTGGCGACGGCCGCGCTGATATCATCATCTTCACGGGCCAGAAATTTTGGTGCAGTTTCAAAGAGGGTGACCTTGCTACCAAACCGGGCAAACATGGAGGCGAACTCGACGCCGATATAGCCGCCACCAAGAATACCCAGACGTTCAGGCAGGCGGGTCAAATCCAGGATGCCGGTGCTGTCAACAATGCGCGGCCCGGCGATCAGACCCTCAATTTCCGGAAAACGGGCTTCAGCGCCGGTATTAATGAATATGCGGTCTGCGCTGAGTGTGCGGATCTCCTCCTGTGAGGTGATTTTTAACCTATGGGGATCGAGGAATTCCGCCTGCCCGTCAATAACGTCAACTGTCTCCAGAGTAGCCAGATTGAGATAGTTTTTTTCCCGCAGGAATTCAACCACTGACGCTTTACGCTGCGCGGCTTCACTGAAGTCAGTGGCCGTTTGCGCATCATGGACCAGCGCCTTAGTGGGTATACAGCCGATGTTAATGCAGGTGCCGCCATACATGGTTTTCGATTTTTCAACAATCGCCACACGCCAGCCCGCGCGGCCCAGCGCCGCTGCCAGCGTTTTGCCTGCTTTGCCAAAGCCAATAATGGCCGCCTGATAATGGTTCATGGTGTTCTCCGCTGTAGAGGCGTTAAAACGGTGCCCGCCTTCACTTACCATTCAACTGTGATTTTCCCGAAGTGCTTTCCGCCCGCAAGGTGGCTGAATGCTTCGCTGACAGAGGCCAGCCCTTCAAACCTGTCGGAGATGACGGGGCGGATCCCGGTCTGATTCAGCGCTCTGACAAACTCCTGCTGCATACGATTGCTGCCGACCACCAGCCCCTGGAGACGAGCCTGTTTCGCCATCAGCGCGGCGGTGGGGACAACGCCTTCCATACCCGTCAGGACGCCAATCAAGGCAATATGGCCGCCAATACGTACCGCTTGTATCGACTGCGCCAGCGTTCCCGGCCCGCCGAGCTCAATGACCACATCCGCCCCTCGGCCACCGGTGATCTCCTGGACCTTTTCACCCCACTGCGGCGTTGAGCGGTAATTGATAACGTGATCGGCGCCCAGCGCTTTCACCCGCGCCAGCTTTTCATCAGAAGAGGAGGTGACAATCACGTTCGCCCCCATACTTTTCGCTATCTGCAGGGCCGTAATGGAGACCCCGCCGGTCCCGAGGGTCAAAACCGTATCGCCCGCCTTTAATCCTGCATCCACCACCAGCGCGCGCCATGCCGTCAGACCAGAGGTGGTGAGCGTGGCGGCTTCAGCGTGACTCCAGCCGGCAGGCGCAAGGGTGAAATGCGAGGCAGGACGAACAACGTATTCCGCGGCAAACCCCTCGGCCCCATCCCCGGGCGTCTGCCCGAAATCACCGACGGCCTCCATGGCTGTCCCCTCTGTCCACTGGGGGAAAAAGGTGGATACAACCCTGTCGCCGGGCCTGAACTCAGTGACACCCTCGCCAGTCGCTTCAACCACACCTGCGCCGTCAGCCATCAGGATGCGCCGATCGGCGGTCGGAACTTTTCCGCTGGCGACGAGTAAGTCGTGGAAGTTTAAAGATGTGGCATGGATGGCCACGCGAATCTGACCGGGGCCAGGTTGTCCGGGGTCTGGCAGATCTTTCAACGCAATGTGATCGAGTCCACCGGGGGAATTCAGCACTATTGCCTTCATGGGTTATCGCTCCGGGTGAAAGACGGTTCAGCAACCGTCATGGTCATTAATGAAGGCCAGCATTCCAGGCTGGCCGCCGGGGTTACTGCAGATGGCTTCTGAGCTGGGAGGCCGCCTGGTTGATTGCCGTTCTTACTGCAGGCTCCTCGCTCAGGGCGTTTAACAGACCATAGTCATGGATTAAACCGTTATAGCGCGTGACGGTAACCGGCACGCCAGCCTTATCGAGCCTGCGTCCGAATGCTTCACCTTCGTCACGCAGCACGTCCAGCTCTGCGGTCTGAATAAGGGTGGGCGGCAGCCCCTGGAGTTCTTCAATCGTCGCGCGTAAAGGCGAGGCCAGAATAGAGCTTCGGTCTTTTTCGGAAGTGGTGTAGTTGTTCCAGAACCACTTCATCATGTTCCGGGTAAGAAAATAACCTTCAGCGAACTCATTATAGGAGGCGGTTTCGAAGTGCGCGTCCGTTACCGGCCACAGCATGACGTTATAACGAATCGCTGGGGTGTTAAATTGTTTTGCCTGCAGCGCGACGGCAGCGACCATATTGCCACCGACGCTATTTCCAGCTAGCGCCAGGCGTTTTCCGTCAACTCCGATTTCTGCGCCGTGTTCAGCCACCCATTTCGTGGCCTCATAAGCCTGCGTGATGGCAACAGGATAGTGCGATTCAGGCGATGGATCGTAATTGACGAAAACAGCCGCCGCGCCCGAAGCGTTTACCATATCCCGGACCAGCCGCTCGTGTGTTGGATAGTCTCCCAGCACCCAGCCACCCCCGTGAAAGAACATAAACACCGGCAGCGTTTGCCCCGCGGCATGTTCAGGTTTGACCACCGTCAGAGTCAGGGGCTTGCCCAGAACGGTAATCGTTTTTTCGCTGACCTGCGCCGGAGGAAGTTTTGCGCCTTGCTGGGCTGAAACCAGTACCTGACGCGCTTCCTGCGGGGTCAGGGCTTCCATCGGTTTTCCGCCGCTGCTGTTCAGCACCTTGAGAAATGCCGCAACCCCCTCAGTAGGCTCCGGTCTGTTCTGCACGGGGGCGCCCGATGCGGCGGTGATCTGCGTCGCTAATAACAAGGCACTGACGCTCAGTTTCGTTTTCATTATTTTTCCTGAGTTAAAGGTTGAAGGTGAATTTCCGATGAAACCTGTTGGTAACTCTGTTTCCTTTGGCATTACCCCTGAGAAGAGGAGGCGCGATAGCGCGCCGCCGGCACGTTGTGAGAAAAGTCGGCCATGATCGCCTGACGGGCCTGCTCCCACTGCTGGAGACGGCTTTCGTCATGCAGCGACGGGATGGTAATAAGCTCACCCCGCTGAAACCCGACCAGCGCCGCATTAACCATCTCTTCTGCCTGCATCACGATGCCCGGATCGAGCTGACTCAGCGGCAGGCCGCCGTTATCCCAGAACGGCGTGGCTGTTGCGCCGGGCAGTACGGCCTGAACCTGAATACCTTTGTCGGCTAATTCACGATGAAGAGAGCGGGTGAATGCCAGGACATAGGCTTTACTGCCGCCGTACACGCCATTCAGCACTTCAGGTGCGATACCTACGATAGAGGCAATATTGATGATGGCTCCCCGGCCACGCTTAACGAAGCCCGGCACCACCGCGTAGGTCAGCCGGGTAAGGGCGACAACGTTCAGGTTGATCATGCTGGTCATCTGCTCAACGTTACTGTCAACGAGCTGAGTATGCGTGCCCATTCCGGCGTTATTCACCAGCAGCGTGATGCTCGCGTCACTGCGAAGCCGCTCCTCAAGGGCCGCCAGTTGCTGAGTATCGTTCAGGTCGGCCGCCATAACCTCCACGTTACGGGCGCTGTCGGCGGTGATATGGCTTGCCATCTGATTAAGCCGGTTATGATTGCGGGCAACAATGATCAGGTCGTAACCCATTCTTGCAAGCCGGGCTGCATACAGCGCGCCCATTCCGGTTGATGCGCCCGTGACGACTGCCGTTCCTTTCGCTGAATCACTCATTTAATTAACCTCGATAGGGTGTATGGGATGCATTGAGATTACGTGAAGTCGCCAGAGAGAAAATGACGTAAAGGGGCACGATTTCGGACATCGTTGAAGGTGCGTTGATAAATCGGACAAACGCCGGTTGGATGTCAAAAATTAACGTCTTGCCTGATGATTCATTTTTTTGGTAAATCTTTTGCGTAAGAAAATAATGACAACCGGCGTCGACACAGAGGTGCTATTAACCCGCAATTGATAAGGGTTATTAAGACGTTACTGATAGAGGATTAATTACATGCATCGGGTCGGGCTCCTTATTACCGAACAGTTTCAGTCCCTGGCGTTATCGACGCTGACTATTTTTGAGTTTGCTAACCTGGTGTTAGGCGAACCCTTCTATCAGTGCACCGTCTATTCAGAAAAGGGGGGAGAAGTTGCGTCTTCTTACGGAATAAGCGTCATCAGCCAGCCTCTGTCAGAAGAGACCCCGGTAGATACCTGGCTTGTAGGGGGCGTACTGACGCCCGTGACCTTACCCGCCACAGCGGGCGTGGTACATTTTTTACAAACTCACGCCAGCTGCGCGCGCCGTATCGCCGGTATTTGTACCGGCGCCTTCGTGCTGGCGCAGGCCGGGCTGCTGCAGGAGAAGCGCGCCACCACGCACTGGGCTTATACGCATAGTCTGAAGGTTCTGCACCCGACCATAAGAACAGAAGACGACCTGATCTACATTATCGACGATCGGATCTGGACGTCTGCGGGCATGACCGCCGGGTTTGATATGGTCCTGGCCATGGTTGAAAAAGATCATGGTACCGAAATCGCACGTAATATCGCGCACCGTATGGTCATGAACCAGCGCCGGACAGGTGGGCAGCGCCAGCATTCGGAACTGCTGGCGCTCTCTCCTAAAAGCGACCGCCTGCAGATGGCGATTGAGTATGTCCGGCAAAATCTGAGCAAAACGCTGACCGTTGAACACCTTGCACATGCCGTACATTTGAGCGCCCGTCAGCTCAATCGCCTGTTTTTAAACGAGACGGGTAAATCCCCGGCGCGCGTTATAGAACGATTACGGCTTGAGGCTGCACGGCTGATGATTGAGAAGAGCCGCCTTCCGCTGGAGGTAATCGCCCGTGAATCTGGCTTCCGGGACCGGCGTCATATGCGCAATGTCTTTATGCGCGGATATGGTATCCCCCCTCAATCACTCCGTACAGGCAAGAGCGCGTTGCTATCCTGATGTTCGGCCATGCCGGCTACTTTCCGTAGCAGCGGCGACGCACCGAACCTGGTTAAAGGCGGCTGCTCCTGTGTTTTCCCTGCGCGCACTGTGCCACGCCAGCAGCGCCAGCCCAAGGGCTATCACCGACAGCAGCGCACCCGCCCAGTTAGGGGAGGCCAGACCAAACCCGGCGGCAATGGTGGCCCCACCGGCCCAGGCGCCCAGCGCATTCCCCAGGTTAAACATACCGATATTGACTGAGGCTGCCATGGTGGGGGCGCCCGCATGACTGGCGCGATCCATTACCAGTTTCTGAATGGGTGACACCGTAGCAAACCCAAACGCTGCCATCAGGAATACGCAGGCCGCAGCGATAATCTGATTGTCCACGCTGAACCAAAAGACCAGCAGAACCACGGCCTGCGCCGCAAGGGTGATGAACAGGGTGCCAAACAGCGAACGGTCCGCGAAGCGCCCGCCGATCCCGTTTCCGACGGCCAGCCCAAGACCAAACAGCACCATCAGCCACGCCACGCCGCTGGCGGAAAAGCCCGCTTCCTCGACCATCATCGGCGCGATATAGGTAATAGAGGTGAAAAACGCTGCCGGACCAAAGACGGTGATGCCCATCACCAGCAGCACCTGCGGATCAACAAAGGCGCGCAGTTCCGTTTTCAGGGCGATGGCTTGTCCTTTCTCAATGCGAGGCACCAGCAGAGCAATACTGACCATCGTCAGCAGGCCGATCCCGGCGATAATCCAGAACACCAGTCGCCAGCTAAAGGTCTGCGCAAGCCAGGTACCCACCGGCACGCCCAGCAGATTCGCCAGCGTCAGCCCGGAAAACATAAAGGCGATGGCGCTGGCCTGGCGTCCGGGCGCCACCAGCGAGGCGGCGATGATTGAGCCAATGCCAAAAAATGCGCCGTGATTGAACGAGGTGATCACTCTGCCCACGACCGCCAGCGCCAGCGTGGGGGCAACCGCCGTCAAAATGTTACCGAGGGTGAAGACCATTGCCAGCACGATCAGCATGGTTTTGCGCGGCACTTTCGCTCCGAGCACGGTCATCAGTGGCGCACCGACAAAAACCCCCAGCGCGTAAGAGGTGGCCATCAACCCGGCTGAGGGAATAGTGACGTCAAATTCAGCGGCGATTTGCGGCAGGATCCCGGCGATGACAAATTCGGTGAGACCGATCCCGAATGCGCCGACGGCGAGGGCGAAAAGTGCGATGGGCATAGCAACTCCATTAATGGTTGTATGGTTAATTTTATTAAGTAGAATCGAGTATATTCGTACTTTTATTCTGTTATCGAGGCTGTATGAGCGAGTTTGATAAAGAAAAAGATGGTGTTAAGCCGATGAGGCATAAACCTGCGGAACTGGATGCGATTGACCGAAAAATATTAAGCGCGCTGGCCGAGGATGCCGGGCGGAGTTACGTCGAGTTGAGCGAGATCGTACATCTTTCGGCCCCGGCGGTGCACGACCGGGTGAAGCGGCTGAAGCGTGACGGGGTGATTAAAGGCACCGTGGCGGTACTGGATGGTTGCAAACTCGGCCGGACGCTGTTGACGTTTCTGGTCATTGATACCAGCAGCTATCAGGCAACCCGGGCGCTGCTGCAGTTCACCAGCCGCAAAGAGGTGGAGGAGCTGCATACCGTTGCGGGCGATGGCTGCGTGCTGATTAAGGTGAGGGCGGCAGACACCGAATCGCTGGAAGACTTCCTGATGGAAATTCAGAGTGTGGAAGGTGTCCGCTCCGTGCGCAGCTATATAGCGCTGTCCACCTTCCTTGAGCGGGGGCCGTCTCCGGACTGAACAGGGTGGATCTACCGTGACCTGTTTCAGCCCGTAGCGGTGGCGATCAGCGATGACTTTAATTTATCAATAAACATACTGACCCGCAGAGGAAGGTAACGTGTTGTTGGCAGTACGGCCCAGACCGATAGCGCCTGCGGCCTGACATCAGAAAAATTAATCTCAACAAGCGTGCCTTCGCGGAGCTCTTTCATGACATCCCAGCGGGTAAGCTGCGCAATGCCCAGTCCGTGAGAACACAGTTCTCTTATTCCTTCGACGTTGTCGGAGCTGAAACGCCCATCAACACCGATCCTGATAACGTCACCATCACGTTCAAACAGCCATTGAGGCACGCTGCTGAGCCTGAGACAGCTGTGCTTCAGTAAATCTTCAACAAAATGAGGTACGCCATTCGCCTGCAGGTAATCGGGTGAAGCGCAGACGATCCGCGGATTATCAGTAATTTTGCGGGCGATGAGCGTTGAGTCTTTTAATGGCGCGATGCGGATGGCAACATCGAACCCTTTCCCAACAATATCAACTACATTCTCGCTGAGTTGAAGGTCAATATTCAGCTTTGGATTGTCCGCTAACAGTTCAGAAACAAGAGGCAAAATATTTCGTCTTCCGAATCCTGATGGGGCAGTGATCCTCAATAATCCAGCCGCGCCCTGGGTTGAGGGAGAGAATAGCGCCCGGGCCCCCGACTCTGCATCAATAAGCGCCCGGGCGTAAGGCAGAAATTCCATTCCTTCCTGAGTTAAAGAAACAGAGCGCGTCGTTCGCTGTAAAAGGCGCGTTCCCAGCTCGTGTTCAAGGGAGGCGAGGCGTCTTGAAACTGCCATGGCGGAAACGCCCTGTTGTTTCGCTGCCTGAGTCAGACTGCGCGTTTCGGTGATAACGAGAAAGAGTGAAACATCCTGCAAATTCATAGCGGCTCCGGTATCAGAATCAGCGCAAATGTTATCCATCGGCCATCGGGATTATAACGATAATCGTTATGCAACCTTATCATTTTGCCCCGTTTAAGCCCGGTTAAACAATGATTATAGTGCGCTCACGATTTAATTAATCAGGAGTAACTTATGAACAGATCATCCCTTTTTACCCCGGGGCATATTGGAAAGGTTGTCTTAAAAAACCGTCTGGTCGTGGCGCCCATGACCCGTGTCACCGCCTCAGAGGAGGGTATCGCCAGCGAACGTATGAAGTTTTACTACGAAGACTTCGCCCGGGGTGGATTCGGCCTGGTGATATCAGAAGGTATTTACATTGATAAGAAATGGTCACAGACCTATGCCTTTCAGGCTGGCTTAACCAGCCCGGAACAGATTGCGGGATGGCGCAACGTCACCGACGCAGTCCACAAGCAGAAAGGCCGTATTTTTGCCCAAATCCAGCACGCTGGCGCATTGTCGCAGGGGAACTACTTCAGGACGGGAACAGTGGCACCAGGCGCCGTGCGTCCATCGGGCCAACAGATGTCATTTTATCGTGGGGAAGGTCAGTATCCTGTACCACGTGAACTCAGTGAAGAGGAGATCCAGGAGATTATTAAAAGCTTTGCCGATGCGGCTGCCTATGCCGTGTTCGACGCTGGCTTTGATGGTGTGGAGATCCATGGCGCAAATGGCTATCTCCTCGATCAGTTCTTCACGGATTACACCAACCCGCGATCTGACCGCTGGGGCGGTAACATCGCTGGTCGCCTTCAACTCAGCCTTGAGGTCATCGGGTCTGTCAGAGATCGGGTAGGCAGGGATACTCCGATCGGGATCCGTATCTCTCAGGGAAAAGTGAACGACTTCTTCCATAAATGGGCTAACGGGGAAGACGATGCCCGGGTGGTATTTTCGCTGCTTGCGCAATCCGGTATCGATTATCTGCACCTGACGGAGTATGAAGCCTGGCAGCCAGCATTTGCTGATAACCCGCTCTCACTGGTCGAACTGGCCCGTAAATATGCGCCACAGCTGACGATTATGGCTAATGGCAGTCTCCACGATGAGGCGCGGGCAATACAGGTCATGGAGACGGGAGCCGATTTCATTGCCCTTGGGCGCGGCGCGCTGGCAAATCACGACTGGCCTGAGCGTGTTGCCGCAGGCCGAACCTTACGCGAATTTGATAGTGCGATCCTGGGCCCCATTGCCAATATTAAAGATTCTGAGCTTTCTCTCTGAACCTCCAGCCCCGGCGCGCGTTCCGGGGTATTTTCGTGATTCTATTTATTTTTAGATGCCGTCAAAAACGTCAGCGCCCCCGCGCTCAGCAGTAAAATGCTGCTCATGCCAAAGGTGCTCTGCCAGCCCAGGCGATCAAATACCATGCCGCCCATCGTGGAGCCCAGGGCAATGGAGAGCTGAATGACCGCCACCATCAGCCCGCCGCCGGCCTCTGCATCGTCGGGCAGGGTACGGGCAATCCACGACCACCATCCGGTTGGCGCTGCCGTTGCCAGCAGCCCCCATAATCCCAGCAGCAGGGCGACGATCCACAGGCTGTGCCCGGTCAGGATTAGCATTCCGGCGATGGCGGCCATCAGCAGCGGGATAGCAATTAACGTCAGGTAAAATCGCGCATTTAACAAGGGGGCAATAATCAGCGTGCCGACAAAACCCGCGATACCGATGGTGAGAAGCGTCAGCGATAAGCCGGAGGCGCTCACGTGGGTGACGCTCTCCAGAAACGGGCGCACGTAAGTGAATAATGCAAACTGCCCCATAAAGAACAGACCGCAGGCAAAGAGCCCAACGGAAATAACCGGCTGACGGAATAACCGTAATACCGTCCCGCGCGATGGCTGATTATTCTCCATCCCCGGCAGGCTAATGCATTGCCAGATGAACGCCACAACCGCAACCGGAACCAGGCACAGGAAGGCGCCGCGCCAGCCGATGGTTGCTCCGAGATAGCTGCCGAGCGGGGCGGCCACCACCGTCGCCAGCGCGTTTCCGCCGTTGAAAATCGCCAGCGCGCGGGAGACCCGATGCGGCGGCACAAGGCGCATGGCCGTTGCCGCAGACAGCGACCAGAACCCGCCGATCGCGATCCCAATCAGGGCCCGCCCGGCCATGTAGACCAGGTAGCTGGAGGCGAGGGCGATAACGAGCCCCGACACCGCCATCAGTGTCGTCATGCCCAGCAGGAGCGTTTTACGGTTGATCCGCCCGGCAAGCTGAGCGAGGCTCAGGCTGGTCAGTACCGCCAGCGCGCCAGAAATGGCAATGCCCTGGCCTGCCAGCCCTTCGGTTACGCCCAGGTCGTGGGCAATGGGGGTAAGCAGGCTGACCGGCATAAATTCCGAGGCGATCAGGAGAAAGACGCACAGGGTCATGGCAAAAATACCGCCCCAGTACGCACGCTCGTTACTTTGTGTGGTTTGGCTCAGTGCAGACATATTCAGATTCACGAAGGGGAGACGTAAAGCCACCCGTCAGGGACGGGCGGCCTCGGGGGTTATTTCAGGCTGGTTTTAAAGAACTGCTCAAACTGAGCAAAGGGGATCTTACCGGCAGCGTTGTCGTATAAGTCCACGTGGTTGGCGCCTGGCACCACCACCAGCTCTTTTTGTTTACTGCCGACGGCTTTGAACGCGTCTTCAGCAAAGTAGCGTGAATGCGCCTTTTCACCGGTGACGATGAGCGTCGGAATAGTGATTTCGCTGGCGTAACTCAGCAGCGGCATATTCATAAACGACAACGGCATGGTCGCAGTCCAGGCGCCGGTAGAGTTCACGGAACGCTCATGGAAACCACGCGGCATCCGGTAGTAATCAAAGAACTCCTTCAGCACCGGATGCGGGTCCGCCGGTAATGCCTCCGGCAGAATGCGCTCAGCCGCGGTCGCTTTGCCGTTCTCGACAGAAATATCGTGCCCGGCATGCGCAAAGGTGCCACTCTCCGCGTCCTTCCAGCGCTGTTCGTTCAGATACTGCAGCACGGCATGGCGATCGGCGGCAGAGTAACGATCTTTGCCATCACCCACGCCGTGGCCCATCGCCCGGCTCATGTCATACATCACGCTGGTGGCGACCGCTTTCACGCGGGTATCCATAGAGGCGGCATTCAACGCCATGCCGCCCCAGCCGCAGATGCCGAGGATGCCGATCCGGTTACGATCCACCTCTTTTTGTAACCCGAGGAAATCCACTGCCGCGCTAAAGTCCTCGGTGTTGATATCAGGGGAGGCGACATTACGCGGCTGGCCGCCGCTTTCACCGGTGTACGAGGGGTCGAAGGCCAGAGTCACAAAGCCATTCTCCGCCAGGGTCTGCGCGTAAAGACCGCTGGACTGCTCTTTCACCGCGCCAAACGGACCGCTAACCGCAATTGCTGCCAGCTTGCGGTCTCCACGGTCTTTCGGTAGATAGAGATCGCCCACCAGGGTGATGCCATAGCGGGTCTGGAAGGTCACCTTTCGGTGATCGACCTTGTTGCTCTCGGCAAAGGTTTTGTCCCATTTTGTCACCATCGATACGGGGGCGTTAGGATTGGTGGTCTCTGCATAACTCATTGTCGTAACTCCACTTAAAG
The DNA here is from genome assembly GCF_035787115.1 of Leclercia adecarboxylata. Classification (GTDB taxonomy): domain Bacteria; phylum Pseudomonadota; class Gammaproteobacteria; order Enterobacterales; family Enterobacteriaceae; genus Enterobacter; species Enterobacter adecarboxylatus_E. The sequence continues at coordinate 190,598 of NZ_JALKTL010000001.1, forward strand.
ATGCGCATAGCAGCATTGCAGGTATAGCCGCTGCCAGTTTTCCAGTGAACGTTTTCATATAAGAGGTACCGTGCTGTGTTGTGGTGAGGCCAGTATAGTCAGCAGAAATAGTGCTGATTAGGGGGCCAAAGCTGCTAGGATTCATACCATATTGTTATAAATTGGACGGGGCGTAATGGCGAAGCGAGAAAACTACAACGAGCTGTATCTGTTTATGCAGGTGGTGCGGGAGGGGAGCTTCACCGCCGCAGCCCAACGGCTTGCGCTGGCTCAGTCGGGGATCAGCCGCTCGGTACGCGAACTGGAGGAGAGGCTGGGCGTGCAGCTGCTGGTGCGCACCACCCGCAGGCTCTCCCTGACCCAGGCGGGGGAGCAACTCTACCAGGCGACAGAATCTGCCTTTGATGCGCTGGATAGCGGGCTTGCTACCCTCGCGCATTATCGCGAGACCCCCTCCGGTACGGTGCGCATCAATGCCAGCCAGCATGCCATTGATAAATGCCTGCTGCCGAAGCTGGCGGTGTTTAAACAGCGCTACCCGGATATCCGGCTGGAGCTGATGAACGAGAGCCGCTTCGTCGATATCATCGCCGAGCGGTTCGATGCCGGTGTCCGGCTGGGGCCGGAAGTTGGGCCGGGGATGATCGCCACGCGTATTACCCCCGATATGGAGATGGCGGTGGTGGGTACGCCCGATCATTTCCGCCGTTACGGTTTTCCCCAGACCCCCGCTGATTTAGCCGCTCACCCCTGCATTGCCTATCAGTTTGCCGACGGTAGTCTCTACCAGTGGGAACTCGTTCAGGACGGTAAGAGCATCAGGCATCGCCCCGAGGGGCAGTGGGCTTTGTCCGACAGCTATATGGAGGCCGAAGCCGCCCGGCTCGGTCTGGGGCTGGCCTACGTGCCGGTAGAGCTGGTGGCGGATGATTTAGAGCGCGGCCTGTTGATCAGAGTGCTACAGCGCTACAGCCTGCGTATGGACGGATTGTTCCTTTATTATCCCCATCGTAAGGTGTCGCCCGCCCTGAGAGTGGTGATCGATACGCTGAGAATATAGCGTTGCGGTCGGGCACGCGAGGTGCCTTCCACGCTCCTTTCTGGAAGGCGCCTCGCAAACCTTAAAGTAACCCTGTGTAATTAAGGGCAAAGTCTTTCGTTAAGGTTATCAGGATCGTAAAGTGACGGCGTTGCGGCACGTCTGCAATCGGGCGTAGGAACCCGTATTCTACATAGCGATATTTATGTCGCGGCAGCGTCTGTCTCTTCAAACTCACGGTGGCGCTGGCGGAGCAGCCGTAAGGCTGGCCGTTTTCTATGTGGCGGTATTCCTACCTCCGTCAGCGCTACCCCCCGAGCGTAGGAACTTACGGGGTGGTTAACAAACTACATGTAGAGGATGTTTATTATGACTACTGTCCCAACCCTGACTTACCTCCAGTCTGACGAAAGCGTTATTCAGCAACTTATTGCCCAGCCGGTTCCGGCTGAGGCGAACCTTTTCGAAACCGCCGATCGTAGCGCCGCGCTGGTCAGCGTGCTGCTGGAAACCGGAGATACCGCAACGCACGGTGTACTCTGTGAACGCCTGCTGCAAAGCCTCCGCCAGCTGCGGACACTCTGCGATGCCGACCTTCCGCCGCACCTGATTGAGCAATTAATCGTGGGGGAAAAACTTACTTCCTGCGTACCGGACTGCTGGCAGGACACAGCCATTCAGGTGGACCATGCCCTGGCCCTGACGCAGGCGATTATGGGGGGGACACTACCTGCCAGCGTGGCGAAAGAGCTGACCGGGCTGCTGCACGATCTGGTCTGGCTGCTGGCCGAGTTTGTGAAGGAGCCCTGTATTACGGCGCACTGATTGCAGGCAATGTCATTAAGGGGCGCTGAGCCCCTTTGCGTTATTTACGCGAATAAGGGATGCACAACTTCCACCAACGCGTGCGCGGCCAAACGATTCGGGGCCCCCCAGGCTTGCTTAATTTATGAAAAAGATTAGGCTAACACCTGATATTTAATTCCTGATGAAAGGTTAAAAAATGACAAAAATAAATCCTGAATATTCAGTTGTTGACTTATCTGGTTGGCCAAGGAAGGAGCATTTTCAAGTATTTCAGTCGTTTGCTGAATGCACAATTAACCAAACTGTTCTGATAGACATTACCGCGCTGCGAAAACATATAAAAGAAGTCGGCTGGAAGTTTTACCCGACGATAATTTTCCTGCTTACTAAAGTTGTTAACAGGCATGCTGAATTCCGTATGGCCGTCAAGAACAATGAGCTTGTCGTATGGAATGAAGTTCATCCCAGCTATACTATTTTCCATAATGAAACGGAGACTTTTTCATCATTATGGAGTCCCTGTGATGACAATATTGAACGCTTCCAGAAGGTTTATTCAGAAGACGCTGCCCGCTACGGTAATAACCTTGCTTACTGGCCTAAGGGAGAGTCGCCGGAAAACATATTTTTCGTCTCCTCTATTCCCTGGGTAACTTTTACCAATTTCAATATGAACGTGGCCCACATGAAGAACTTTTTTTCTCCTATGTTCACCTTTGGGAAATACTACGCCCAGGAGGGAAAAATATTATTACCTCTCGCCGTTCAGGTACATCACTCCGTGTGCGACGGTTTCCATGTGGCAAGGATGTTCAACGAGTTTCAGGCGCTGTGTAATGACTTACCGCACCATGCAGAGGAACATAATGCCTAACTAGATTCATTTCTCCTCTGAGCTAATAAAAAGATATAGCATAGTCGGCTGAGGTATACGTTAGTGGATAAAAAACCCGCCGAAGCGGGTTTATAAATTTATGATCTTTTCAGGCAGCCATCTTTCTGCATTGTTCGGCGCAGTGATGACAAGCTCTGGAGCAATGCTGACAATGCTCATGTTCATGTTTTGCACACTCATCGCCGCACTTCTGACAAACATCAGCGCATACCTGGCAGAGTTCCCGGGCAGATTCGCTATTGAGTGTCATGAACTGAGCAGCCAGGCGACAGATATTTGCACACTGCATATCCAGCTTTATGCATTCGCGCATCATCTCCAGGTTCTCTTCTTCGAGACATGACGCCGCACAATTATCGCAGGCAGCAGCACACAGATAGCAGGATTCGATGCATTTTTTAAATTCGTCTGTCATTATCCCTCCTTAACTAAGATTACCTGTTAAGCCTGGAAGAGATAAAAGATTATGCAATATGGAATGAGTTAATAACTTTTTCAGCGTTTCACGTCGTTGATTTACAGTGCGTTCTGGTAATTACCTAACGCGTAAACGTCCGCTCCCGGCACAAAGCATACACCCAGGCGCTTTGCGGACCTGAACCTCAATCCGAAACCAGCCACATGTCGGCCTCTTCAAACATCTCCTCCAGCATGCGATTCAGCTTTTCCCGGTCGCTTTTACTGGCATCGCTATTCAGACCGTTCGCCTGCATCGGCTTAACCCTTACGTCTGCCTCCGGAAAGATCCGGTGCACACGCCGTGTTAACTCCGCCAGGATGATCTCCCTTGCACCTGCGAGCCCCTCGACATTTCGCTTGTCGTAAACCAGTTCAACGAACATAACAGAACTCCATAAATACTGTTTTAATGTACAGCATTCTCACCAGAGTGATGAGATCTGTCAAGGCTGAAGGTGAGGGCGCGTTTATAGTACTTTGATTGCGCTTTCTAACCAGCCAGGAAGATGTTCCTGGTACCATTTCTGATACAGATGAAATGCGCTTTTTTGTCGCGCATCAAGTAGCACGATGACTTCGGTAACAATCCATGCTTTGGCAATGGCTATTTCTCGCGCCAGGCCATTAACATTATGTTGGCAGGATAGCAGGCAATAGCGTTCAGCAAGGTCCATAAACGCTTGCGTTGTTCCCATCCCCTTTATAAGCGGCGCCAGGTCGATAGCAGGGCTCCCTTTGCCAAACCTTTCCCAGTCGAAAAGCACTAACTCGCCGTTGTCTCTTCTTCCCCAGTTACCCGCGTTGCTGTCGCCTGAAACCAACCCGGCGTAACCAAACAATGCATCACTATACTGCTGAAATCGCCGTAGCTGCCGTGCGCTTGTTTCAGGTAATGCCAGCAGCATCAGCGCTTTTTCAAGGGCTCTTTCTGACCATGAGTGAGTGTGGTAGCGCCATGCAGCATTGCCAGGATAACGATGCAGGCGTCCCAGCATCGTTATGGCGTCATCACTGGCGACGGCCGACTGTTCAACCGGATGAGGAATATATTCCATGCTTAACTTGCGCAGGGAGGCATCAGCAGACACGAGCTTTGGCGTCGCAATGCCTGCCTGATTAAGCGCCGTCGCAGCGGAGTGATAAAAACCGTACTCCACATCTCCAACAGGACACTTTTCAATAACGAAATGTCCGCTACTACTGACCCTTATCGCCACCTTAGCGGTGCCCATTCTGGATAAATCCCTGGCAGGCATCTCTTTTCCCTTCAGAATTCGCGGGTGGGTTGTTATGGTTTTAAAGTGTAATGCATACGGATAGTTGCGCTAACAGGAGTGAAAAATGAAACAAGAGGGCAGTCTCTTTGACACGATAATTAACAGGGCAGATTCGCCTTCTGTTAAGTGGGGAAGATATCAGCAATCCGGGATCCTTTCCTTCGGTACCGCGGATATGGATTTTACGTCTCCGCCCTGTGTACGGGATGCGCTTATTAAGAAAGCGGAGAGCGGGCTGTATGCCTACGAGTATAAAACGGATGAGTACTACCACGCGATCGCAGAGTGGTTTCGTGAACGCCACGACTGGCATATTGAGAACGAATGGCTGACCAACTGCCCCGGTATGTGGGCCATGCTCTCTCTGTGTCTGCGTGCCTTTACCAGGCCGAACGACAACGTTCTCATTCATGTGCCTCATTTTCATCCTGCCGTCAGCGTGATTCTGGGGGCTGAGCGTAACGTCGTTACCCAGGCTCTGACGTATGACGGGGAGCAATATCATTTCGATCCCGTGAGTTTCGAAGAAATTATTGTCAGAAAAAAGGTCAGATTGTTTTTTCTGGTCAATCCACATAACCCCACCGGGCTGTTATTTACCCGGGAGACGCTGTCTCTCATCGCGGATATCTGCGAAAGACAGGGGGTGCTGGTTGTGTCTGATGAGATCAACAGCTACATCACCTACGATGACGCTGCCTTTGTGCCCTACGGCAGCGTATCTCCCCGCAGCAGCCTCAACTCAGTGACCTTAACCTCGCCTTCAAAAGCGTTTAATCTTCAGGGGCTGACCTATGCCATCGGCATAATTCCGGACAAGGAAAAGTGGGCGCAGCTGGAGAGGGTGCGCGTCAGTATGGACTTTGATTTTGCCACCAATATTTTCAGCGTTGCCGCCACCACGGCTGCCTACCAGCAAGGCGCGGCGTGGCTCGCACAACTGAACCGCTATCTGCAGTGCAATCTGGATTATATGGACGCGTATTTAAAGGCCAACCTGCCGCAGGTTACCCTTATCAGGCCTGGCGGCGGTTATATCGCCTGGCTGGATTTCCGGGCTTTTGGGTTCACGCCTGACGAGCTCAGAGAGATTATCCTCAACAAGGCCAGGATTGGGCTGACATGGGGAGAAACGTTTGGCCAGGAAGGCGAGGGCTTTGAGCGGTTTAACTTTGCCTGTCCGCGAGCGATGCTGCATCAGGGACTTGAGCAATTGAAAGCGGCGTTTTCCTGAGGATCGCACTGCTAAAAACTGCCGCCCGCGTAGCAGGCGGCAGCGACTGTCAGAACAGGACCGAGTAGTTCAGGCCGAAGGTACGGCCTCGGCCTTTGTAGGTATACAGGTTTTCAGCACCGTAGGTTGGACTGTACAGACCCGGTGCGCGCTGTCCCCATGTGGTGGTGTAGTCTTCATCCAGCAGGTTTTCTACGCTGAAGCTCAGCTTGCCCACAGGCAGAAGATAGCTCCCCAGGAAATCAACGGTGTTATAGCCATCAATCTTCTTGCCGGCTTCATCAGACAGATCGAACGTCTGCGTACTCTGCACGCGCAACGTCCAGTCGCCCGGCGCCCAGGTGACCCATGCGCTCATTTTGGACGGGCTGGCGCTGTCTACCGTCAGCTTTTCCCACTTCCCGTCGACGCGTGTTTCCGATTTGATGACGTTGAAGTTTGTGCCGGTGCTCCACTCGCTGTCGGTGAAGAAATAGTCGATCTGGCCTTCAACCCCGTAGATGCGACGCTCGTCATCTTCGACGTTGATGGTCATGTCGCTTTTGTTGATGTTGATGGTTTTGTCAGAGAGCGAGTAGTAACCGGCAACCTGCGTGCGCAAATTATCCCCGGTGTAGCGCCAGCCCAGCTCGTAGGCATCAACCTTAATCCCGTCGAGTTTGGAGTCGTTCACGTTCACGCTGTTAACCAGGCGATAATGGCCGTTCACCAGCTGATAGGTGCCGGAACCGTAATACTTCGCCAGATCCGGGATCTCAAAGCCCTGGGAGAAGTTAAACCACAGCTGCTGGCGTTCGGTCAGATGGCCCAGAATACCGGCGTTAAACAGCAGGTTATTGTAATCGGTTTTCCCGCCCGGTACCGCGTCTGCCGAGGTGGCTCTGCCCGTGGCGATCGCCTGTTGTTGGGCATACCCCACAAAATCATCGACCTTGTTTTCCGTGTACTGGTAACGCACGCCGCCGCTCAGCGTAATCGCGGAGAAGTCGTAGCTGCTCTGCAGGAACGGGGCGAGGTTGGTAATGCTGTAGCTCGGGTAGCGTCCCACGTTATAGGCGTTATCCAGCTTCATGCCACCGCTGGCCGCGGCCTTGTTGAGGTCGAAAAATTGCTGGTTGGCGTCAAAGGTTTCATGCTCGGCGTCCACACCCCATGTCAGCGTCAACGCATCCAGCGGCTTGCTGTTGATGGTGAGCTTGCCGCCGTAGAAATCGGTTTTCTGCTGTGACGCGCCGATGCTGGTCACCCGACCGCCCGAAAGCGTAGGGAAGGGGTAATACGTCAGGCTTTCATCACGGTAGTAAATTTGCGCGAGCAGATCCTGGCCCCAGAAATCGGTATTGGAATACTGCAGGTTGATCAGGTGACGCTCGGTGCCGGGAATACGGTCGGCGTCGAGATTATTTTTGTTATAGGCATTGCCGTCACCCGTCACCGCAGAGAAGTTCTCGCCAAGATAGAGGCCGTGCTTACCGTCGGATTGGCTCTTGTAATACTGGGTGGTGAGCTGCAGCTGCTGATGATCGTCGATGTTCAGCGTGCCGGTGCCCATCACGTCCAGACGGTCAGAGTATTGCAGGCCGGTCTGGGTGTTATCGATGATCACCTCGTCGCCGTTGCCGTCATACCAGCCGCCAAAGCGCTGATACGCCACTGACAGGCGGCCCGAGGCGTTGTCGTTACCGCCGCTGACCGCCGCCGCGATGTTCTCATCATTGTCGTTATGGCTGTTAAAGCCGGTTTTCAGGCCGCTCTGGAACTCAACTTCCGTTTCCGGCTGGCCCTTTTTGGTGACGATATTGATTAAGCCGCCGGTACTGCCCCCGCCGTAGAGAGAGGTGGCGCCGGAGATGACCTCAATGCGGGAAATATTAAACGGATCGATAGAATCCAGCTGGCGGCTGTCGCTGCGCGAGGAGTTTAAACGTACGCCGTCGACCATGACCATCATGGAACGACCGCGCATGTTCATACCGTAGTTGGTACGTCCCTGGCTGCTGACGTCCATACCGGGGATCAGCTGCGCCAGCACCTCTTTAAGCTCTTTTCCGCCCTGAACCTGCTGTTCAATTTCAGCCTGATCAACAACCCAGGTGGTCTGTGCCATGTCGGTAATGCTGTGATTAGTACGGCTGGCGGCAACCACCAGCGTGTCATCCTTTTGAGTTTCAGCAGAGGCATTAGAGGCTAATGTTAAAAATAAACAAGAGCTTAGCGCGCGATAGCAATGCGATTTCATTATTATAATCATCCTGAATTTTCGGGGTGTCGGTGGCGTTAATGCCCCGTACCGCAAGAACATCACCCTCTGAGGTGATAGTGATTATCAAGATGATATGAATAATCATTACAAAGTAAACAGGTAGTGTTAAAAAATGTTTCTGCAATGACATGATAACCATAGGGTTTTTTGGTGTTCAGCTATGAGAAAAAAGCGAGCCGTGAAAGAATGCGTCAGTAAAGGGAAGGGAGGGCGTTATGCTCCTGAGACGGGACATCAGGCGGACGATCGTTGTGTCGGCACCCTTTTGGCCACCTCCCTGATCAGGGGGGGAACCTGTCCTCGCGTCAGAAGAGAGCCGAATGTTACCATGGGCCTCGCTTGATTCTCGCCAATGCGGCAGCTTTTCGTGTATTAACAAGTAGTGAAAGCAGGCCCGCAGCAGACAGGTTACGGGTGTGAGTCCCGAGCGGGATAAACCTTGTACGTTTTTGAACATGAGTCACTTTTACAATCCCCGCCTGTTTCCAGGCGGGCAATTCAGAACGGAAATTGCTATGCCTGAACTAAACACAATTCGCATTGCTGCAGCGGTCATGATGGATGAAAAAGGGCGCTTACTCCTGGTCAGGAAAAGAGGCACCGCATTTTTTATGCAGCCCGGCGGAAAGATTGAACCGGGAGAAGACGCTCAGTCAGCGCTGATTCGCGAGCTCAGAGAAGAGCTGAATATTGAACTCACGCCTGAGGAATTGATACCGCTTGGCGAATTTACAGATATAGCCGCCAATGAGCCCGGTCATCAGCTTCATGCCTGTATGTTCAGAACAGAACACCGCATTCAGGACGTTCAACCCGCCGCTGAAATTGAGGAAATCCTCTGGTTATCCCCTTCGGATATCGCCTCTGAACAACTGGCGCCGCTAACGGCAAACAAAATTGTCCCTCGCGTATGGCCATCGGCACTGTAGAAATCCTTCGCCTGGTCGTTTAGCCCTCTCCATTATCTGGAGAGGGATGTTCTGCACCTGTGAAGCCTGAGCGTTATCATGAAGCGCTTAGCCGGTTTTAACCGCCGTTGCCTCTGTCCGGTTTTACTCCGGGCAGGTCTGGTATACAGAAAAAACACGGATCCGGGCACCAGTGACATCGTCGCGCAATTCAGCTTCATCCCCCCAGTTTTTCGCGAGTTGGACCGTCAAAGTAGATGCTACTGATATGGCAACTACGTGGTTGAGCCAGCACAAAGCGAATTGTTTCCCAGACCGAGCGCCCATTCATCAGACGTTCCCCCATTTTGGGTTGGCTATCGACAAACGTATCTAATCCTGTCAGTTCAAAATCCGGGGGATACAGCCCCGTCACGCGTATATTTTCTGCAGACAACTGGTGTGACAGTTTAGTTGTAAACCCGCTAAGCCCGTGTTTGCTGGCAAAAAAAGCGGGGTGCGCAATTGAATCTGTAAAATTCGGAATTCCGCATGAAGATATAATTGAGACGATATCCGCACTTTCTGAACGTCTTAACCCGGGCAGTAATGCCTGAGTCAGTAGAATCGAACCTGTCAGTCCTGAACTGATGGTATTAATGATTTCTGCGTCTGGTTGATCGTCTAAGGTTCCTGACAGCCACTGAGCAGCATTGAGAATTAAAATATCTATGGGCTTGTATGAAGTTAATAACAGTGAGGAGAACTGAGAAAGGGATTCAGGCTGGGTCAAATCACAGATATATCCTTTTGCCATTCCGCCTTCAGCCGTGATGATACTGCAAGTTTTTTGAATATCGTCAGCACGCCTCGCGCAAAAATCCACCTCGACGCCTTCTCGCGCCAACCACACGCTCAGCGCCTGACCAAACCCCGCACCGCCTCCGGTAATCACTGCTCTTTTACCTCTCAGCATCTTCATCCATCCTTTCTTAATGACTCAGTGTGGCTGTAGATATACATGAGGAGACAGACTGGCATCTTTCAGTTAGTGCCATTTTACATGAGAGGGAAGTGCAATCTGTTTAATAGCATGTCAGGGACAGGCAGCGTCCGCTTCTGGCGCAAGAGGCACAACTGCGAGGTCCGCTGTGAGCGAAGAGCGGACGTAACGTCATCGTTCGGCATTAAGGCTGGCGAGCGTATTCATTTTAGCAAGCAACCAGCGTTCAAAACTTTCCAGCGCAGCCTCATTAATTCCCGTTTCCGTCGATTTTATTAAACAGAATTTTTTGCTCAGGCAGTCTGAGGCTGGCCAGGGCGAAACAAGCATGCCACAACTCAATTCATTCTCGACATACATACGTGGAACCAATGCTACGCCTTGTCCCGCGATGACTGCAGCAATGGCCATTTCATGAAGATCGTACCGCACACCCTGAGCCGGATTATCGAGGCGTATTCCATTTTCCCGGGCATAGTGATGCCATGCATCTGGATTCTGTCGACGGTGAATCCGCGGAAGTTCGTTTAGCTGTTTATTGACGTCATTATTTGTTAACAATGCCGGATGGCACACGGGCACCAGATTTTCCTGAAACAGAAATTGCATACGCATGCCTGCCCATGCGGAATGTTCAAAATGAATCACAGCGTCAAAGCCACTTCCGGGCAAAATGAAAGGATCGGTTCTGGCAGCAATATTTAACGTTATGTCCGGGTACAAAGATTTAAAGCCGTTCAGGCGGGGAATAAGCCACCGACTGGAAAAGGTTGGCAGGACGGCGATATCCAGACTTTTACTGCCCTCAGTCATCCCCATTATGTACTGAGTATCTCTTTCGAGCCGATCGAGCGTTTCACGCACGTGATGTGCATAGCGTGCGCCGACAGGGTTAAGCTTTACTCGGCTTCCCATACGGTCAAACAGTTTACAGTTCAGCAACGCTTCGAGACGCGCAATCTGACGGCTAATCGCCCCTTCTGTTAACGATAACTCCTCTGCGGCCCTGGCAAAATTACCGTGCCTTGCGGCGGCATCAAAAGCCTGCATGGACGCACTACTAGGTATTTTTCTGCGCATAAAACCTGTTCCTTGCTCTGTGCCTGTAACGTGCTTTCAATGACTTAATGTCACTAAACCGTGACATATTATCGTTTTTAAGCGACCTAAACAGTCTATAGCATGATGAAAAATCATTGAGAAAATGTATTTATTTGCATTTATAACTCATTTAGAGGTGGGCTTATGTTCTATACCGTGGAATGCTCGTATAACGATCCTGAAACTGAGGCAGAATGGAATGCCTTTTACAGCCAGCAAAAATTACCCGCATTGATATCTGTTGCTGGCTTCACTACATCTCAACGCTTTCGCGCCGTCAAATCTGGATGCCCTGTTTACCTTGCCATTCATACGATTAATGATGCGGATATTCTCAGCAGTGAGGATTACCGTTTAAAAGGAGGCGGTAATTTCTCTCGTTGGCAGGTCTGCATTACTGACTGGCATCGTAATCTCTATGAAAGTGAAGGCCTTGCTCCAGCCATCTCTTCCGATGGAATTCTGCTATTGAGCGCAAAGGCAATAGACTTTTTAGAGACAGAGATGGGATATCGGGGTCTGGAAATGAATGCGGTGGGGCTGGATAAATCCCCTGACTATCGCGTTGCATATGCCTTGCCTGTTGAGATGGCCTCGCTGTTTATAGATATGTCTGGTGTATATCTCTACGAGCCACTGACCCTGCAGTTGCGGAGTGCTGAAAAAGGGAAGCCATAACATCATGCCTAATCTGACTTTTTATATTTCTGAAAATTACTCTGACAAGTTTAAAAAACTTGGTGATTTTACCCATAAATGCAGCGCCCTATGCTGTGAGATCCTCGACGCAGAACCCAAAAACGTTCATATCATTTTTGTCGATGTAAAGCCGGGATGCGGGCAACCGGTCTATGCCGAACTCTTTTATCGCCTGACAACATTGCGAACCCATGAAGTGATGGAGAACTTTATGCGTGAACTGGATTTTGCTACTCAACAGGCCTCTGGTCTGATGCCCCGTATTCGCTGTTTTGGCTCCCCAGCAGAACACCTATTCGCCCGCAACTAACTTCGAGGTAACGATGAGCCATTCCCTTCCGTTCCGTCAGATTGGCGATTTTGAGATAACTGCGCTGAGTGACGGTAATATGTCAGCGAGTCTGGATTTACTGTCAGGCATCGAAAAAGCTGATGCGGACGTTATTCAATACAGTGCCGGAATCGATGAGTCCGGCGATATTCATATAAACTGTTACCTTATCCGCGGTCTGGGTCGAATAATTTTGGTTGACGCTGGCACAGGCCCGCTGAACAACATGGCGGGACAACTCAACGCAAACCTTGCCGCAGCGGGTGTTAACCCTGACGACGTCGATACCGTTTTACTAACGCACTGCCATCCGGATCATATTGGAGGCCTGCTGGATGCTGAGAAACAGCCGGTTTTTAAACACGCTGAAATTATTCTTCATCCTCTCGAAGCACAACACTGGCAGGATGATGAAAAACTCAACATAGCGAATGAGCGCGGGCAACGTAATTTTTGGCTGGTCCGCCAAACGTTAAATGCTTACGCCCGGAAGGTGCGTTTTTTTAACGGCGATAAAATAGCAGAAGGCATTCTGCCGGTATGGCTACCGGGTCATACACCCGGGCATACCGGTTTTCGCATCGATGCAGATGATAACTGCTTATTAATATGGGGAGACGTTGTCCATTATCCTCATATTCAGTCAGCGCAACCGGCTGTTTCTATCTTATTCGACACCGATCCTGCTCTGGCCGAGGAAACAAGAAAGAAAATTATGGAAAAAGCTGTCAGCGAAAAACTGATCATTGCTGGCATGCACTTAAGTCAGGTTGGGTTTGCCAGCGTTCTCAGGGAGGGCAGTGGATACCGCATTTCCTACTCTGAAAAATGATGGGTAGAACTGACGGGTTGTTATTGATTAGCACCGCTCAAGGTCATCAACGTCCGCTCCTGGCACAGAGCGGACTAGCTCACCAGGTTCAAGGTCAGCTATGAGCGAAAAGCGGACCCTGGCGTTCTTTATAAAAATCCGGTTTGTGTTGTTTTGCATTAGTTTAGAGACGAAAAATATTGCGTCGGTGATTTACCCAGTGCTTTTCTGAACATCGTAATAAACGCGCTGACCGAATCATATCCCAGCATTCCGGCGACGCGCTGTACGGACTGACCTTCTGCCAGATGGCTCAGGGCTATCATCAAATGCAGTTGCTGACGCCAGCGACCAAAGCTCATTCCTGTTGCCTCTTTTATCCGTCTGGCCAGAGATCGCTCGCTGATGGCCAGATGAGCAGCCCACTGCTTTAACGTTCGCCGGTCATCAGGCTCATTAAAAAGTGCCTCAGCCATTTTCCGGATTTTAGGATGATCCGATACGGGAAGATGGAGCGCTTTAACCGGCACATCCGGAATATGTTCCAGCAGCACTACTGCGAGCCTGGCTGTTTTACTGTCAGGAGAATAAACCTGTCCCTGCTCTGCAAGATACAGAACAAGCTCGCGGACCAGAGGCGTAATCGCCAGGGTACAGCAGATTTCCGGCATCACCGCCGCGCCGGGTTCGATAAACAGAAAGCAGGTATCTGCATTCTTCGTAATCCGGCAACTATGAGGGATTTCACCCGGAACCCAGACTGCATGTCCCGGTGGAACAAGCCACAGCGCATCCTCAACCTCACAGCTCACTGCACCGCGCAAAGAGAGAATAAGTTGTCCCTTGCGATGAGTGTGCGGACTCTGCCCGGCATACTCGCCTGACGATGATACATGCAGGGCAATAGCAGCCTGACTGAAAGCATCGGCGTTAAACTCCTCCGGCGAGGTCACGGTTTTTTTATTAACTGGCATGATTTAGCTATATGTTGTCAGGTTATCTATATTCTGTAACTCATGCTTTCTTTAAAGTCTTTCTTTTTTCCAGAGAAAGCAAAATTTATGTCCCACACGACGAACAAGTGGTCTTCAGTCATACTTGTGACCGGCACCCTTTTTATCGCCATTAACCTGCGTGTTCCTTTTACCGCTATCGCACCCGTTTTAGAGTCTATTCGCCATGATTTTGGGCTAAGTATCACAGCCGTTGGGTTGCTTAACTCGCTACCTTTACTGGCCTTTGCCGCCTTTTCTCCCCTGAGCGCATCCATCTCCCGCAAGTACGGCCTGGAACGCACCCTTTTTGGTGCTCTGGCCGTGATTTCTGCAGGCATCCTGCTTCGCTCCACAGGCAGCGTCTGGGCGCTTTATGGCGGAACCATATTAATAGGTATCGGGATTGCCCTGGGCAATGTCCTTCTGCCAGGTCTTATCAAACGTGACTTTTCCGGCAACGTGGCTTCCATGACGGGGGCGTATTCCATCACCATGGGTGCCGCGGGTGCCATTGGTTCAGCCATTGTCATTCCTCTGACGCAGAGCTGGGGCTGGAACATCGCGTTAGCCATGCTGGTTATAGCACCGTTCCTTGCGCTGCTTTTATGGTTGCCCCAGTTAACGAACAAGCATCAGCTGCCAGCAGCGGGTGAGAAACAAGCGGCGTCCGTCGCGGTCTGGCGCTCGCCTCTGGCATGGCAGGTCACCCTGTTTATGGGCCTGAATGCGATGCCGTTTTATGTTGCGGTGGGCTGGCTTCCAGCCATTCTTACGGACAGTGGACTCTCCTCAGCTCAGGCTGGCGAGGTACACGGCATCCTTCAGCTGACCACCGCCATTCCCGGCCTGATTCTGGCGGCCACGCTGCGTCTTCTCAACGATCAGAAATTAGCTGCTGCTGGCGTCAGCCTGTTAACCGCAGTGTCCTTTATCGGCATCCTGTATCTGCCGGGTATGGCGATGCTGTGGGCCGCGCTTCTCGGCTTCGGCTCAGGTGCCAGCATGATGCTGGGTCTGACATTCATCGGGCTGCGTACTAAAAACGCGGGTGATGCTGCCGCCTTGTCAGGCATGGCGCAGAGTGTCGGTTATCTGATGGCAGCGATGGGTCCGCTGTTGCTGGGCAAAGTACAGGAGTTGTCCGGAGGCTGGACGGTGCCATTACTGATGACCGCAGCAATCGCAGTCGCAGGCGCCTGCACCGGAATGGCTGCCGGACGAAACGCTCACCTGGAACCTGCACTGCAGCCGGGCTGAATTCACAGACACAGCAGGGGAACGTTCGGTTCCTCTGCTGAGGGGGTTATTAATTGTCGTACTGAAGAGCCGTCCTCTTACCGGAGCCGTCTTTTACCGGAAAGACCTTTCTCACCTGCGCCTTCGTTGAAAAGTCCGGAGATCCAGTCAGCAAAAGCACGCACGGCGGGAGAGAGAAAACGCTGATGCGGATAGAGCATCGTTACCGGCACGGAGGGGGGCTGCCAGTCTGCCAGAACCTCGATCAGTTTGCCTTGCTGCAGATTCTCCGAAATCACATTCTCAGCGAGCTGCGCCAGCCCAAAACCTTCAAGACACAATCTGATGTAGAGTCCCGTTTCGTTAACGGCTGCATCCCCCTCAACCGGAACAGAGAAGGCCTCAGTGCCTCGTGTAAAACGCAGTTCACTAGTGCGTCTTCCAGAACCGGAAAAGTAATGAATCGCCCGATGTTGTGACAACGCTTCAGGCGTCTCAGGGACACCGAACTTCCTGAGATAGTCCGGCGAGGCGCAGGTCACCCAGCGAAACCGGCCAAGCGGACGGGCAACCAGTGTGGAGTCCGTTAATTCACCGGTTCGTATGACGCAATCCACCCCTTCCTGCACAAGATCGACCTGCCGATCGCTCACACCAATCATCAGGTAAATATCCGGATAAAGCCGGTAAAAGTCTTTCAGGTGGGGCATGACGATGAAATGGGCGATCCCACCAGGCATATCAACCCGCAGCCGCCCCTGAGGGCGTCTGAGGGAATCAGTCAGGCTGGATTCACTATGCTCAATCAGCGACAGGATCTCTCGGCACTGCGCCAGATACTGCAAGCCTTCAGGAGTAAGGCTGACCCGTCTTGTCGTGCGGTTCAGCAGGCGCACCTGCAGGTATTTCTCCAGGTTTTTAATCGTGCTGGTAACGGTGGAAGAAGGCAGTGAAAGTGTTTCTGCCGCGCGAACAAAACTCCCGGCTTCAGCAACCCGCGTGAAAACCTGCATAGCCTGAATACGATCCATCGTTCTGCTCCGGGTAAAAGTGAGTCTGATTGTTCGAGAATTATGAATTATGAAAACACTTTACGCATCTTTTTCAGGCTAATGGTGTGGCGTATCGTTTCCCCATTGATCAGGAAAGAGGCAAGTTTATGGCCGGTTACATCAGAAATATTGTTAACAATCAAAATGTCACTTCACAGGCTACGTTGGTTCGTGGCGCGACGATACTGAGCATGGACGAGAACGTCGGTAACATTGAGCGCGGTGATATTCTCATCAACGGCTCAACAATTACCGCCGTGGGCCAGAATCTTGATGTGCCGGGTGCGCATGTCATTGATGCCACCAACATGATTGCCATGCCGGGAATGGTCGATTCTCATCGTCACGCATGGGAAGGACAGCTGCGCCGCATTAACCCAAATGCCACCTGCCTGGACGACTACAGCAATGCCACGCACTTCTCGTTCGCTAAATATTACCGTCCTGCCGATATCTATGTCGGCAACCTGCTGACGGCGCTGGGCGCTGTTGATGCGGGCATCACCACAATGATTGATAACTCGCACAACAGCCGAACTGCAGCGCATGCCGATGCCGCCGTCGAGGCCCTGCTTGATACCGGTATTCGCGCCATTCATGCCTCCGGTGCACCGGTAGCCGGCGAATGGGATAAAGCGCACTGGCCAGGAAACTGGCAGCGTCTGCAGGAGAAGTATTTCACCGACAACCCTGAAAGCCTGGTCACTCTCGCCGTCATGGCCCAGCTGGAGCCAGAGTTGTGGGCCGAGGCCCGCAGGCTGGGGCTGTCGATTGTCACGGAGTTCTTTGGCGCTGAGATGGGGGCTGAACTTGAGTCGCTGCATCAGCAGGGGCTTCTGGGGCCGGACAATATTTTCAATCACTGCACGGCGCTGCCTGACCGGGGATGGGAAATTCTGCGGGAAGCGGGTGTGCGGGTAAACGTCTGCCCACGCTCGGATTCGCACTATGGCATCGAAAGCGGGATGTTTGCCATTGAGGCCGCACAGCGTCATGGCATCAAGCCTGGCCTGAGCGTGGACAATGAAACGTCGTACAGCACCGATATGTTTATGGAGATGCGCGTCGCCTTTTACCTGCAGCGGGTAATGGGCATGCATCAGCAGCAGTGCTGCGATGCTGAACAAACGCTGAAAACGCTTCCGGCGGCGCAACTCCTTAAAGCCGCGACTCTTGATGGTGCGGCCTGTGCAGGGCTGCAGGACAAAGTGGGCAGCCTGACGCCAGGCAAGCAGGCTGACCTGGTGCTGATTAACGCCAGTGATCTCAACCTGTACCCGTCCGGAAATGCCTTTGGCACGGTGGTACATGCCGCCGAGCGCAGCAACATCGATACCGTCATGATCGGCGGGCGCATCGTTAAACAGAACGGTAAGGTGCTGGGCGTAGACAGCGCGCGACTGCGTGCGGCGATTGATGAGTCGCGTGAGCACCTGTTTGCCGCCTCTGGCTACCAGCCTGACATTTTTGCTGACGCCTTCCTGCCGCTGGAGCAGGCAGACTGACCGGGATGAAAAGCATGATTTATTACGTAATCGCGTTTGCCGCAGGTCTGGGGATCACCCTGCAGACAACCCTGAACAGCCAGCTGGCAAGGGGACTGGAAGGTGATCCGGTCACTGCGGCGCTGTTTTCCTTCACGGCGGGCGCGTTCAGTCTGGGGATTTACGCACTGCTCAGGGGCGGGCTAATGACATCGCTGGCGGCGATCCCGTCACAACCTCTCTGGAGTCTTGCGGGCGGCCTGATAGGGGCATGTGCCCTGTTCAGCTATGTCGTGCTGGCGCCGAAAATCGGATTTTCAGCTCTGCTCGGGCTGGCGATTGTCGGACAGTTACTTTCCTCGCAGATGATTGACCATTTTGGCTTGCTGGGCGCTGTGCAGCGCCCGGTTTCGTTAGTCAGGCTGGGGGGAATGGTTGTCATGCTGCTCGGACTTGCTGTCATGCTTTTCGGCGATCGGCTCTCTGCACGTTTTCTGCACTAACTGCGTTATCCACTTTTGCCATCGTGCAGTACGATCTTTTATATCCGGAGGATTAACATGTTTTCAATTGCAGCTGAGGTCAGGAATACGCTGGGAGAGTGCCCACTGTGGTGTGAAAGAACCCACAGGCTCTACTGGACTGACATTGAAGCCAGTGAACTTCTCGTCATAGAAGAAGGTAATGATGTTGTGATGCGCTGGTCGCTGCCTGAACGTCTTGGCTCCTTTGCCCTGACTGAACAGGATCACATTCTGCTGATGGGATTCGCGTCAAGGCTGGCTTTCTATGATCTCAACAGCGGATTAATTACCCCAGTGGCTGCTTCACCGGGAGACACCGGCACCCGCATAGGTGATGGACGGTGTGACCGTGCCGGTAATTTTGTCTTCGGGACGATGGATGACGGTTATCCCGTTAAAGTCATCGGTAAGTTTCATCGACTCAATGCGGCAACGCTGACTGTTGAGACGCTTGCATTGCCCGATGTCACTATACCGAACAGCATCTGTTTCAGCCCCGATGGTGGCACGCTCTATTACTGTGACTCGATGCAGGGTCGGATAATGTGCTGCGATTACCCCTCGCTGCAAAACCAGCGCGTGTTCACCAAAATCGAAGGCGGCGGCGCGCCTGATGGTTCCTGCATTGATGCGCAGGGCTATCTGTGGAACGCAGAATGGGGCGGCAGTCGGGTTGTCCGATACAGTCCGGGGGGAGAAATACACAGCATTCTTTCTGCTCCAGCCCTCCAGACAACCTGCCCGAAGCTTGGTGGTTCGTCACTCAACACACTTTATTGTACCAGTGCCCGGGTAGGTCTCGCAGAGCCAACCGCTTATGACGGTGCGCTTTTCAGCATTCGGTCACCTTTTTTTACCGGATTACCAGAAAGCCGTTTTGCAGCGCACAAAATATAACCTTTGGCATTTGATCAGATTCAGGCTGAGAGAAACCGTCCGCTTCTGGCACACAGCGGACCGCCTGCAGTGTTGCGAGGACTGCTATGAGCAGGAGCGGACATCTTGAAGGCAAATTCAATTTTTTGCCAGGCTGGTTTTTATCCCAACTAACCATTCGTTAGGCATGCCACATCAGTTTTGTTAACCTTTAAAACTTATAACCAGAATGGATTTTAGGAAATGAGTGAGCAGTTAAAGATTGATATTCCAGCACAGGAAGGCCGGGGCTTTTGGGTTACTAAAGGTCAAACGTTCCGTGTTATTGATCCAGAAGGTCAGCAGGTTGCTGACTTGTGGGCGATTTCCGTTGATGCTGGAGAAAAAGACTGGATCAGCACATCACAGACACGGGACATAACTGAGCGATTATTTCCCGCCACCGGGGAATCTTTTTATAGCGAGAAAGGCAGGCCCCTCCTCACCTTTATACAGGATAATTCACCGTGCCCGCATGATATGCTTTTCCCGGCGTGTAACCCAGGCCTTTACGAACGTGCAGGCCTGCTCGATCATCCCAACTGTCGCGACAACATGCTTTCAGCTCTCCTGAAGGTGGACATCTCACTTCCTGTTGTCCCGGACCCGGTTAATTTCTTCCAGCGTTCAGAACCGCAGGCAGACGGTAAGCTTGAGGTACTGGCTTCTGACAATCCCCCTGGAGGGAATGTAATATTGCTGGCAGAAACGGATCTGTATGTCGTGGTTACAGCCTGTTCTGTTGACTTCCATCCGACCAACGGGGGCCATTGCACTGGTATCCAGATTATTGTCGGTTGAGCTCCAGACAGTTCATTACAGAGCATTTACCTGCTTTAATATTATGCAGCCAGGGTGTAAATATCCTTAAAGGCGCAATCAGTGAGGTCAACAGTGGAATTAATTCCTTATTTTCTGTTTGCCGGTGCTCTCTTTTTAAATGCAGGAGTACCTGGCCCCAGCATCGCAGCCCTTGTTTCCAGGGTGATTACGAATGGCTGGCGCAATGTAATACCTTTTATCGCTGCAATGTGGATAGGTGAGGTTATCTGGCTCTCTATGGCTATGGCTGGCCTTACAACCCTCGCACAAACATTCCAGACAGGCTTTTATATTCTGAAATGGGTCAGCATCGTATATCTCTGCTGGCTTGCGTTTAAAATGTGGCGTAAGCCCGTAAATGAAAAAGCAGACGAACTACCGCAACGGACATCTTCATGGTCAATGTTTAGCGCTGGCATGGCATTAACTTTGGGCAACCCTAAGATCATGGTTTTCTACCTTGCGCTTCTTCCATCATTTATCGATTTGCCAAAAGCAGGTGTAAGTGAATGGGCAATTCTGGCAAGCATTACACTGGCTACATTAGCGGCAATCGATCTTACCTGGACTTTCATGGCACACAGGGCCCGAGTTTTATTACGTACTCCTAAAGCTGTGAAAATGGCTAACCGTCTTGGCGCGGTTGCTATGGGCGGTGCCGCTGCGGTTATTGCAGCGCGTAACTAATATCCTAAAAAATCTGCTGGCCATTGGCTGGCAGATTTCTGAAGCCGGAACGTCCGCTTCTGGCACAGAGCGGACCATTACTGAGTTCAGACCCTGCACCGGATCGTTTGACTGAGCAGATTTTGCTGGAAGCCTGCCGCATAGTGCTTTACGGCTCAGGCGCTCTCCTGCAGAGAGGATTTCAAGGGTAGGCTGACCCAGCGTTTACTGCTGAGAGGGCAGCGAGGCACGGGCAATATAACCCACCGCGGCGGAAGTGGTTTGTTGGTTGAACGCAGTCTGATGATATAGGGTTTAAAATAAGTTCAGCGTTATTCCTTTAGGAAATAATAAATGGAGAAAAAATATTAATACCAGAGCTATATTATTTGTAATAAGCAGGAGTGAGGGTAAATAAGGGCGCATAATAGAAAGCCCGTGATAAAAGCGCTAATTATTCGACTTAAGTCAAATTAACGCCGGTTAACTGATCCACAGGCGCAACGTAGTATAAGTGGTTGTTAAGACTAATCTTAGAATTAACGGAAATAAGGACGAATAATTAGGGATGCCGAATGTTTTGCCGTAAATTAATCCGCAAAAATTATGTTACAAATCCTGCGAATTTATTCACAACCAAGGACGTTTAGCGTATGGGGATCTTAAAACCTGGTTTATTACTGACCGCTTTTGTGCTGACTGCATGTGGTGGTGGCGGTGGCGGTGGTGGTGGTGGCGACAGCACGCCCCCGGTAACCACTGCGCCTGTGCAAACGGATAACGGCAATACGGATACCACACCGGAAACCCCTGCCACGGCACCGGTCAGCCTGACCACCGGCGGTACTATTTCTGGTTGGACCTACACCACCCCTGAGGGCCGTGAATATGTTATGCGCGGCACCGGGATCTCTGCGGGCCTGGTGCAAACCCAGCGGCTCACCCGCGACGACCATACCCCGGTCTCTTCAACAGCATGGTGCTGTGGCCGAATGAGTTACACCACGTTCGGTACCTGGACACAGTTTGAAACAGGTCAGCATGACGTCTTCTACACCGGGGATGCCACGCTCGCAGCTAACGTGCCAACCCAGGGAACGGCGACCTATGTGGGCCACGGAATGCGTGAAAGTACCCTGAGTGATGCGCGCTTTGACATTGATTTCGCGGCGAAAACCATCAACGGCACCATTAGCGGAAATGATACCTTTGGTAGCGAAGTTGCGATGCAGGGCAACATTGCCAACGGTGGTTTCACCGGTAATGCGCAATCCGGCGGGCAGGCGGGGACGTTCACCGGACATTTCAATGGTCCCGCGGCTGAAGAGTTAGGCGGTCTGGCGCAGTTTGCAGACACGACTAAAAACGCTTCCTTTGGCGCGACGCGTCAATAAATCGTTTTCCGGTCAGCCTGGCTGACCGGACCTTCAGATGGTAAGCCATTCTATGAATATTTTGCGTACTGGCGCACTGAGTTTGCTGTGCCCGCTCAGCATTGCGTTTGCTGCGCCGCCGGAAATCGACTCGATTCCGGCTGCTCCCCACTTTGAACGACTGACCACGCCGGACAAGCGCGCCGGGCCTGGCGAAAAAACGCTGCATGTTACCAATGCTCAACTGGCGGAACAGCCACAGCTGGCGATGGCGCTGCTCGATCAGGCCATTCGTGAAGAAAAGTGGCCGATGGTTCGTGCCATTTTGCCTGTCTATGCGGCGTCACCCGATCCGGATCCTACCCTGATTCATTTTGCAAAAGCCGGTCTGGCGCGCAGTCAGGGGGATTATGCAGAGGCGATTGAATACTATCGCGCTATTCTGAGCAGGCATCCTGAGTTTGCTGCGGTGCGTCTGGATTTAGCGCGTGCCATGTTTGAGAATCGTCAGTTTGACGCGGCTGATTATCAATTTCGTCGTGTATTACAAAGCAATCCGCCTGAGAATATTCAGCAGGTCATTGCACAATATCTTGAGCGCATTCAGAAAGGCAGCGCACTAACGGGATCATTCAGCGTGAGTTATCTGAATGACAGCAATGTGAATAATGCGTCATCGGGTAAAACCATTCGGGTTGGCGATCGTCTGTTTATTCGAAATAAGGATAGTTTCCCTCAGCGCGGAGAAGGTTTCTGGTTCAATGGCGCTTTACAAAAAGATGTTCAACTCTACGACCAGCATGGCTTGCGATTTCTTGGTACGGTAAACGGAAAGAGTTACTGGAATAACCATGATTTTGATGATATTACCACCCGTGCATATGCTGGATATCAATGGCGTAATTTCCGCCAACAATTTGCCCTGTTGCCTTTTTATGAAAAAAGATGGTATGGCACCGAGGCGTATTCTTCTGGTCCTGGCGTCCGCGCCGAATACAGTTATTTACTCACGCCCACCTGGCAGGTGAGTCAGGCGCTGGAATACCAGAAACTGGATTATGATGATGAAGATTATCGATTCTTGCGCGGGCAAAATCGTTACTCTTCCACGACCCTGTCCCATGCCTTCAGTAACCGGGTGTCAGGATTTGCCGGCTTCGATCTGCTCGATCAGCAGACCTTCACTCGCAGTGAATCTAACCATCGGGTAGGTTTGCGCAGCGGGGTGCAGGTTGATATGCCCTGGCAACTCTCTTTTGCCGCCACCACGGCCATTGCCAGACGCAATTACCAGGCCGACAGCGACATCTTCTCGACGCGACGCAAAGATAACGAACAGATCTATAACCTCTCGCTCTGGCATCGTAACCTCTATTTCTTTGGGGTTATGCCGAAACTGAATTTCACCTGGAAGCAGGTCGACAGCAATATCGATTTCTATGATTATCGACAGAGGAATGTCACGCTTTCTCTGGATAAGAATTTTTGACAGACGTTTGCCAGGCCATTTTACTTAGTATGCAGAAAAGATCTAATACGAAAGAATGAAATTAGCATGAAAAGCACGCTGCGGCGTGTTTTTTTATTTTTATGTGTTGGTAAAAGGTAAGCGTGGCTGCTAAATTTTTTGAGCGGTATTCAGGTGTTTTTGTAAATATACAGTGCTTGCCTGGATAAAAATAAATACGAAAAAGCATGACATTTTAAATTTACCTGTACTTTTTTGTTCCTTGTTTAGCTATTGAATTTTCGTCATCTTTTAGCCATGAATAAATGAAAAGCTCACGTTAAAACAGAGATAAAGGCATAGCTATGCTCAGAGTTTTCTGCTCCTCTTGCGTTATTAAACCCTTGCGTTCAGGACGATACTTATTAATGGTGAGCATGTTATTCCCGACATGGGTATACGCCCAGACGTCAGATTACGACGAACTTATTATTCAGGCACGGGATGGCGACCGCCAGCCTTTATTGCAATATCTTGCCGTGCGGGAAAAGCAAACCCAGTTAACGGCGGGCGAGATTGCTGACTGGCTTCAGGTTTCCTCATGGGCCAATAATGACGTTGAGACGCTGGCGGTGTGGGATCGTTATCGCCAAAACATGGCTATACCTGCCAGAGGGCAAGTCGCTGCCGCCCGCGCGCTGCGTAACCAGAAGCAGTGGAATGCCTCGCTGGCCGTCTGGGAAACCGTTCTGCATGATGATCCCGGCAATAGCGACGCCCGCACCGGCTGGATAATGACGCTCGCAGATGCCCATCGCAACGAGCAGGCCGTTACCGAAGCCCGGCGCTGGGTAGAAGAGGAGCCGGGGCCAGAGAGAGAGGCACTGCTGGCGTATGTTTATCATGCTCAGGGGAAAAACTGGGATTCAGTACTGGCGGCCAGCCACCTCGATACCGATTCAGACCACAACAAAAACGTGGTGCCCACGCTGTTGGCTGCTATGTCCGCCAGCCGCATTGCCGGCCCCGCGCTGACCCTTTCTGAGCGCTTCCCGCAGTCTGATGCCATTGCACGTCAACTTGAACTGGATGCGGCGGCGCAAACCGTCCGCGCTGCGTTCACCCCCACCCGCAATGAAGACGAACGATTTCTGGTGGCAGATAAAGCTCTGGCTCGCTATGACGCGCTGATTGCCGCATGGAAAGAAAATCCCGAGGCGCAAGCTGATGTGCGACGCGCCAGAACTGACCGGCTGGGGGCGCTGGTGATCCGTAAACGCACGGATGAAGCGGTCGCCGAATTTGAATCGCTCGAGGCGGAAGGAACGCCTGTTCCTGACTACGCCAGAAGATGGGCTGCTTCTGCATACCTTGCGCAGAAGCAGCCGGACAAAGCCGAATCGCTGCTTGAAAGCATCTATTTTCCGCGTGGCTCAACCCTGGCATCAACGCCGCTGACCATGGACGATCAACAGGAACTGCTGTATGCCCGGCTCGATAACAATCATTTCGACGAAGCGAAGCAGCAACTGGATGCATTCAGTAACGAGAGCCCTTACTTGCGACGGTTCTATGGTTCTCCCACGCCGCAGCCCAATGACAGCTGGCTGCTGGCCAGAACCTTACAAACCGATTATCTGGTGGCCATTAATAATTTGCCGGCAGCCGAGAAGCATGCGGAGCGATTGGCGCGTACTGGATCGGGTAACCAGGCACTGCGTATTGCCTATGCGTCAGTGCTGCTGGCGAGAGGATTACCTCGTGCCGCAGAACGCGAACTTAAGCTTGCCGAAGTCATTGAACCCAGCAACCTGGCGCTGGAAAGGCAACAAGCATGGGCAGCCATGGAGCTACAGGAGTGGCAGCAGGCCGACGAACTAACGAAAGATGTGGTCACCCGCAGCCCGGATGACGTCGCCACGTTACAGCTTGAACGACTGATGGCGGTGCATAACAAAGCTGAACTGCGGATAGCCGGGTCTCAGGGCATCGCATCCGATAACCCGGTCAGTGGCAAACATGATTTTACCCTCAACACTGCGCTTTACAGCCCGCCTGTTAACCAAAACTGGCGACTGTTTACCGGCTACAACTTTGCCCGCGGCGAGTTTGAGGAGGGGAAGGGAATAAGCCGGGATCTGCTGGCGGGCGCGGAATGGACGTCAAGGGATATCTGGGCCGAAATGGAGATCTCAGGGCGCAACGATGGCTCCGATCAGAAAATCGGCGGACGCCTCTCCGGCTGGTACGATTTCAGTGACAGCTGGCGGGTCGGAGGCTCGGCGGAGCGGTTATCCCGTAACACGCCGCTGCGTGCCCTGCGCAATGGGGTCAACGCCAACGGTGGCGATCTGTGGCTACGCTGGTATCAGAACGAACGACGAGAATATCAACTTTCGCTTTTCGGCGCCCATTTCACCGACGGCAACGATCGACTGGAGTACGGCCTCAGCGGTAAAGAACGCCTCTGGACGCTGCCACGCTTTACGCTCGATTTTATCCCTGGCATCAGCGGCAGCCATAACAGCAAAGAAAATGTGCCTTATTACAACCCCAAACGTGATGTTTCGGCGGTTGCAGGGCTGCGCGCCGAGCAGGTGCTGTACCGCCATTACGACACGGTCTGGAAGCAGCAATTTGAAGCGGGAGCGGGCGGTTACTGGCAAAAAGGGTACAGCGCTGGGGCCATCAATCAGTTTGGTTACGGGCAGCGTATTCAATGGAATAACGTAGTGGATGCCGGGGTGAAACTGACCTGGGATAAGCGTCCTTACGACGGGAAGCGGGAGCGCAATATTGCCCTCGCATTTGATCTGAATGTCAGGTTTTAAGGGCGCTTCATGATGAAACGATGGCTTCTCGCCGCGAGGGTAATCGTCGGGTGGATGATGATGAGCATGTGTGCATTGGCCGCGGCACCGCGTTACCTTCCTCCCGCCGAGCGTCCGGCGCTGTATGCGGACCAACGCTGGCCCACAAACAGCTTTCTGGTGCTGGGCTGGCATGACGTGGAGGACGGTGCCGCCGATCAGCGTTATCTGTCCGTACGCACCAGCGCCCTGAACGACCAGTTTGCCTGGTTGCATGACAACGGCTACCACCCGATTAGCGTGCAGCAGGTGCTGGATGCCCATGCCGGAAAAATCACCTTGCCTGAAAAGGCGGTGATGCTGACCTTTGATGATGGATACAGCAGCTTCTCGACGCGCGTTCTGCCGCTGCTTCGGTTGTTCAAATGGCCTGCTCTGTGGGCGCCTGTCGGCAGTTGGGTGGATGCACCGGAACATTCGCGGGTGGATTTTGGCGGACTACAGACGCCGCGGGAAAAATTTGCCACCTGGAAGATGGTACGCGAGGCCAGCGAGTCGGGGCTCGTGGAAGTGGGTGCGCACACCTGGGCATCCCATTACGGCCTTCAGGCCAATCCGCAAGGCAGTAAGGAGCCCGCAGTCGCTAACCGTTTATACAATAAAACCAGCGGACAGTACGAAACGGATGCACAGTTTGAAAAGCGTATAAATGCCGACCTGTCGCGCATTACGGGCAAAATCAAAGAGGTCACCGGGAAAGCACCGCGAGCCTGGGTCTGGCCCTACGGTGCGGCGAGCGGGACAACGCTGAAGCTCGCGCATCAGCATGGCTACCAGATGGCTTTCACCCTGAATCAGGGGCTGGCGAATGCCGCCAGGCTGGAAGACATTCCCCGGGTGCTGATTTCCAACAACCCTTCGCTGCGTAGCTTCGCCAGCCAGATAGCTCAGGTCAGAGAACCTGAAACCATGCGGGTTATGCATGTCGATCTCGACTATGTGTATGACAAAAATCAGGCTCAACAGCGTAAAAATATCGATCTGCTCATCCAGCGTGTTTTCGATATGAAGATAACCCATGTCTTTTTACAGGCCTATGCCGATCCGAAAGGAGACGGCAACGTCAATGCACTCTATTTCCCCAGTCGCTGGCTCCCTATGCGGGCGGATCTGTTTAACTTCGTCTCCTGGCAGTTGCAGACCCGCGCCGGGGTGAAGGTTTACGCCTGGATGCCGGTCCTGGCGTTTGGGTTAGACCCTTCGGTGCCTCGCGTCGCGGCGTGGTCGGAAGAAAACGGACGCATTGCGCCAGATAATCGCCATTATTTGCGCTTATCACCCTGGAATGCGGTTGCCCGGCAGAGAATCAACGACATCTACGAGGACCTGGCGCGCCATGCCAACTTCAGCGGCATCCTGTTCCATGATGACGCTTTTTTGACCGACTTTGAGGATGCCTCCCCGGATGCGCTCAAAGCCTATCGTGCAGCAGGCTTCCCGGATAACCTCGCGCAGATCCGCGCCAACCCGCAACTGCTGGCGCGCTGGACGCGCTTTAAAAGTCGCGCCCTGATTGATTTTACCCGGGAACTCACGCAAACCGTGCGTGCCGTGCGCGGCCCACAGATCAAAACCGCCCGCAATATTTACGCCATGCCGGTACTGGATCCGCAGAGCGAAACCTGGTTCGCGCAGAACCTGAATGATTTTCTCGGCACCTACGACTGGACAGCCCCGATGGCGATGCCGCTGATGGAAAATGTCCCGGTCAACGATGCCAACGCCTGGCTGGACAGACTCGTTGGGCAGGTAGCCCGTTTCCCTGGCGCGCTGGATAAAACGGTTTTTGAACTTCAGGCACGTGACTGGCGTAAGGGGGCAGGGCAGGACGATATTAGCGGTGAAATACTTAACGGGTGGATGCGGCAGCTCAAGCTGAGTGGTGCCAGAAACTATGGCTACTACCCGGACGATTTCATTAACGATCAACCCCGGATGGCAGAGATCCGTTCTGCTTTTTCCTCCTACTGGTATCCGCAAAAATGACCGATCGTCTCATCGCCTTCCTGATCCTTTGCCTGATGTTCAGTTTTCCGCTCGGCGTGGCGGTGATTTTTACCGGTGAAGTGATCCTTGATTTCGTCTTTTTCTGGCCGTTATTTATGTCGGCCCTCTGGATAAGCGGTGGACTTTACTTCTGGCTTCACCGCGAGCGCCACTGGCCATGGGGGCCGGGCACACCGCCACCTGTGCTCGCAGGCAATCCGCTGATTTCCATTCTGGTGCCGTGCTTTAACGAAGGGCTGAATGCACGTGAGACTATCGAAGCGGCACTGGCGCAACGTTATGAAAATATAGAAGTGATTGCTATCAATGACGGTTCTATAGACAACACCGCGTCCGTGCTGGACAAGTTAGCGAGTGAATATACGCGGCTGCGGGTGATTCATCTGGCAGAAAATCAGGGCAAAGCGGTAGCCCTGCAGGCGGGTGCCGCGGCGGCGCGCAGTGACTTCCTGGTGTGTATTGATGGTGATGCGCTGCTGGATAAGGATGCGGCGGTTTATATGGTCGCACCGCTGCTCAATCACCCTCGCGTGGGGGCCGTTACCGGTAATCCGCGTATCCGCACGCGCTCAACGCTGATTGGACGAGTCCAGGTGGGGGAATTTTCATCTATCATCGGCCTCATCAAGCGTACTCAGCGCGTCTATGGTCAGGTCTTTACCGTTTCCGGTGTCATTGCTGCTTTTCGCCGTCGCGCCCTGGCGGAGGTGGGGTACTGGAGCCCGGATATGATCACGGAAGATATTGATATCAGCTGGAAGTTACAGCTGCGCCACTGGTCAATTTTCTTCGAACCGCGTGCGCTGTGTTGGATTTTGATGCCCGAGACGCTGAAAGGGCTCTGGAAGCAGCGTCTGCGCTGGGCGCAGGGGGGGGCGGAGGTGTTTATTGTCAATATGCGTCGCTTGTGGAACTGGGAGTACCGGCGCATGTGGCCTCTGTTTCTTGAGTTTTGTATGTCAACCGCATGGGCCTTTGCCTATGCCGTCAGCATCCTGTTGTTTCTCATCGGGCTGCTTATTCCGATGCCCGATTCTTTATATGTTCAGCACCTTTTCCCACCGGCTTTTACTGGCCTGATGCTGGGCGTGATCTGTCTGTTGCAGTTCGCGGTCAGTCTGTTTATTGAAAGACGCTACGAGAAAGGTATTGCGGCGTCCCTGTTCTGGGTTATCTGGTTTCCGGTGGTGTACTGGATGCTGAGCCTGTTCACTACGCTTGTGGCTTTCCCGAAAGTCATGCTGCGCCGCAAACGCAGCAGAGCTCGTTGGGTGAGTCCCGATCGCGGTATTGGGAGATTAAAACCATGATCCAACCATTAATTTTTACTGAACAACGGCTGTTTCCACGCGTTCTGGATTACCTGTTAACGATTGTTGCCTGGCTGGGGTTTAGCTGGCTGATTTACAGTGGTCTGATAACCGCGATTGGACATGATCCTTTTATGGGGACCAGGCCGTTCTACACCACGCTGAGTACGTTGAGTATCTACCTGCTGGTGGCCTGCCTTATAGATCTGGCGCTGATCGCCTGGGCAAAATACAACCAGCTGCGCTTTCGTATTGAACGTCGTAAGCGTCGGCCTGAACTTGAGCGCCATGAAGTTGCGGCGAGTTTCAATATCACCCCCGAACTGGCGCTCATGATGAGTCAGGCCCAGGTCTTTACTCTCGCCCATTATGATACGGGAGCAATTGGCCGCGTGTGGATGGTGAAAACCCGTCACGGACGTGCAGAGCGAGTAACGAAAAACCTGCCCAGGGTGTTGATGAAACAGGAAAGCGCATGGAGTAAGAAGCAGCAGAATGGATAATCTGGCTGTGGAAGCGTTTATTTAGCTTAAACAGGATACAAAAAAAGAGTCCATGTATTTCATGGACTCGTTCTGAGATGCCTTGATTATTCTGTCCAACTTTTGGTGAGTAGATCAGGATCAGGCTTCATTTTTACAGGGCTCCGCGAGCATCACGGGTTATCTGAGCTTTTCCGACCGCCGCAGGCTGGCCAGCGCCAGCAAAATAAAGGCTACAGACATACCTGCCAGCCCGTAAAACCCCGCGACCGGATAAACCCAGGACGCTGCCGCCCTGCCAAATCTAATCCCGCCAAACATAAAGGCACTGGTCAGCGCCAGAGCAATACCGCGATGTCGGACAGACGACAGTTCGACGATCCTCCGCAGCAGGCGGGGGCAGAATATAAAATCACCGAAAGCTATAGCGGCAATCAGGTTCATATGACCGCAACTCTGTCAAAATAAGTCCGGGAAGGCCGTTTCACTGAAATGGCCTTTACTTATGCGTTCTGGTTTGCGGGTTGGGCGTTCTGAGCGTCTGGTACAAAAGCAGGATGCGTATGCATCAGCGCCGTTACCGCTTTCAGTTGTTCACGCAGCTGCGCGTGCAGTTCGCGTATGGCAGGCGAGAACTGCTTACGGTGAGGACAGATTAAGTTGAGCGGTACCCCCTCTCCGGGCTGTTCCGGCAGCAGGATCTCAAGCCGGCCTGCCACCACGTCCGCGCTGACATCGATCCATGATTTATACGCAATCCCCATCCCCGCCACGGCCCAGCGTCGGGCAAGATCCGCATCGTCACACAGCATGCGGCTGCTCACTGTCAGCTGGCGTCTGACGCCATTTTCCGGGAAGGTCCATTTGTCATAAACGTGGCCGTTCAGCGTGTAAAGCAGACAGTGATGCAGAACCAGATCGTCGAGCTGCCGGGGGCGGCCATGCTTATTCAGATAGGACGGAGAGGCAACCAGCACGCGCCGGTTATCCTCAGCCAGAGGCAGAGCAACGTAGCTGCTGTTTTCCAATACGCCGTAGCGAATGGCCACGTCCACCGGATCGCGGAACACATCGCTGACGTTATCGGACATGAAGATGCGCAGCGATACCCCAGGATGTTTTTCACAGAACGCGGTGATCACGGGCAATAAAACATTACGTCCGAGATCTGACGGAACGGAAATTTTCAGCTCACCCTGGATTTCATTTTCGCCGCCCTGAAGTCGTTCAGTGCCCGCCTGCAGGATATTCAGCATCTCCTGCGCATAGGGCAGCCAGGCTTCGCCCTCGGCGGTGAGACGAAGGCTGCGGGTTGAGCGTGCAAACAGCCTTTTGTTCAGATCCCGCTCAAGGCGGTTGACCGCGGCGCTGACCTGGCCGGGGAGGATATCGGCTTCACGGGCCGCGCTGGAAAAACTGCCCAGCGCGGCGGAACGGACGAACAACGTAACATCTTCAAGACGTATCATGCAGGCTCCAGAGTACTGACGTTTTCAGTTCCGCACGGACAGAGGGCTTATCGCTAGCGGGCAGGCTTAAGAAATTGCAGAAGACGAGCGACACGCTGTTGCCATGCCTCTCTGTCGAGAACATCGTTCGCCTCAAGGCAGGCTTCAGCCAGGGTAGACCAGATAATATCAGCCATCACGTCGCGGTTCTCGCCGGCGTCCTCCTCAGGAACGTTCAACCCTATCTGCGCCACGACCGCGTCGCGGAAGTTGCGCACAATGGTCAGCGCTTCGGCAGGGAGCGCACCCACCTCACGGGAAGAGTTGACCAGAAAACAGCCGTCAACGGCGGGGTTGTTGAAGGGCGCAGCCAGCAGGAAGGCTTCAATGTTGTCCCAGCCATACGGTTGTTTTTGTAGTAGAAACTGCGCCGGCGCGCGACTGACATAATGTTGGAGCGCGCTCACGAACAGCTGTTCCTTACTGCAGAAGGTCGCATACAGGCTGGAGCGGTTGATATCCGTAGCGTCCTCAAGCTGCCCGAGGCTGGTGCCCGCCAGGCCGCTTTTCCAGAAGACCGGGATCACCCGATTCAGGACGTCTTCATTGCTTATCTTTTTGGGTCGGGCCATCAGCCATCTCCATTTTAAACCAATCGTTTTAATATGCGCCCCGATCGTGGGAAAAACCAGACCGTCGAAAATAAAAAACCGATCGGTTTAAAGCGAACGATTTAAAACGAGGATACCCAATAAAGTCTGCCCGGTACGCTTCTGGATCGGCGCCGCCGTTGTGGCGCATACGCTCTGGACGAGCGCGGCGCCCTCCATGATTTATCCGCTCTACGCTGCGCAGTGGAAGCTGACGATGACGGTGCTGGCGGCGATCTTTGGCCTTTATGCTGTACAACGCCATCTCAAACCCGGACACCCGCGTCTCCGATAGTTCAGCCTGTAGCCTTATCTGAAGGCCCTGCGGGTCTTGGTGTCCGCTTTTTTCTCCTTTCCCCTGTAACACCAATTTTCACTCCGCGAGTGAAAGTGACGCCTCTGTCGTCCCATAAACAAACAAGGGCCCGACGCTTTACGCACCGGGCCCGTTAAAAGGTAACAAATTCGCAGGAGAGGGGGGTGGTTACGCACGCCTGCGTCGCTAACGTTGTGAATAATCAGCTCACTTTGGGAAAATCGACGACGGTATCGTTCACGCGGTTCACCATATTGGTGAACAGAATGGCGCTGACGGCACCGATCGTCTCCACGACCTGTCGATCGTTGAAACCCGCCTGACGGAAGGCCTCAACGCGCTCAGCCGCCACGGTACCGCGGGATGAAACCAGGTACTGAACGAACCTCACCAGCGCATCAATGTGTTCATCATCACTGAAGCGGGCTTCACGTAATTCACGCGTCTGATCGTCAGTGTAACCCGCTTTTTTTGCCATCAGCGTATGGGCGGCAAGGCAATAATCACAGCCAGACGCTTCGCTTACCGCCAGGTTAATGGCTTCCAGTTCACGCGCGCTGAGACTTCCTTTATGCAGTGCGGCGTTCAGCTGCAGCATCTGGCCCAGGATTTCCGGGGACTGCGTGCCAATGGTCAGATAGGCGTTCGGCACTTTACCCATACTGCCTTTAATGGCGCTGAACAGCTGTGCGGTTTTACCGGTTGCTTCACCTTCGGTGAGGGTATGTAAACGACTCATCATTTGCTCCTGATTTCATAGCGTTAATTGTCGGCAGACAGAATATGCGTTGTTTTGTCACGCCGGGTTCAGAAGCACGGTACTGCGTCAGGAGAAGAGGAAAAAGTGAGCGGACGAGTCAGGACTTTCTCTCGGAGAAGTAAAATAGAAGTGATTAAAGCGTCAAAAGGTCAGGTCACAGGATGTGAAGCGCTGCCTCCATAAAGGGGCGGGGGCTTTGATGTTTTCGCCAATGACCTCCACACCATCAGGATGAACAAGAGCGATCCACTATACTGACAACTGCAGTTGTCATTTATACAGGAGGCGACGCGCGGTTAACTACCTGAAACAACCTTACCCATACCCTCAGGAGAACAATATGCAAAAGCGTAACACCCTGAAAACACTGCTGACCGCATCGGCAGTCGCAGTAATGTTCTGTAGCGTCGGCATACAGGCGCAGACGACGAGCCCCGCGCAGTCCAGTGCCGCAAAACCGTCCGCTTCGGGCGAAAAGCTCAGCTCCGGCGATGAAAAAGCGTTAAAGGATATGGCACAGGCCAATATCAATGAAGTTGCCGCCGGGAAGCTCGCGCTGAGCAAGGCCGGGAGCGGCGACGTCAAAGCCTTCGCCCAAAAGATGGTTGACGACCACGGCGCGGCACTGACCAAAGTACAGGCCGTTGCTGAGAAAAAGGGCGTGACCCTGCCGACGGAGCCGGACGCAAATCATAAGGCGATGGCCGATAAGCTGGAAAAAGCGAGCGGCGACGAATTCGATAAGATGTATATGGAAAACGCAGGTACCAAGGACCACCAGATGGTGCTGTCGAAACTGCAGAGTGATGCCAAAAACATCAAGGATCCTGAGGTGAAGGCCCTGGCCGACGCGCACATCCCCGTGGTGGAGCAGCACCTCAAGTCAGCCGAACAGATGACGATGAACTCAGACAAGAAAGAGAACATGTAACACGGTTGTCAAAAGGGCGCTGGTTCCGCCAACGCCCTCACTGTCCTCACGGGCACCACTGCAGTGCATCATTCCCGCACACCCTCCCCAAAACGGTGAAAACAAACCCTCGCCAAAATACAAGTTACTAATAAACCTGTTAAAAAATTTCTGGCACATCCTTTGCTTTAACTAATGTGAAAGGGCAGTGCACCACACAATCTGAAAAATAGCTGGCTAGGGTTCCGGTTCACGTTAGTGAATGGCTGGTCCAAGAGCTGGCGACCTCTGAGAGGTTACACGGCGGGACAAAAGCCCGGGAGACAGCAGCACCCACGGTGTCGCGCTGCCCCCCTAATTTTGTGCCACTCAGAGGTCAAGCATGAAGAAAACGCCATTACTCCGCACCCTTGTTCTGTCGCTGGCGATGCTGGTCAGTCTCCCCACCTTTGCCGCCGTCAAAAAAGAGTTCAACGTCTGCTGGACCATCTACGCCGGGTGGATGCCCTGGGGCACCATCAGCACCGGTAAAATCATCGATAAGTGGGCCGACAAGTACGGCATCAAGATCAATGTGGTGCAGCTCAACGACTACATCGAATCCATCAACCAGTATACCGCCGGCCAGTTTGACGGTTGCACCATGACCAATATGGACGCGCTGACTATCCCGGCTGCGGGCGGCGTGGACACCACGGCGCTGATCCTCGGCAGCTACTCGGAAGGCAACGACGGCGTAGTGATGAAAGGCGAGGGCAAAACCCTCACCGACCTGAAAGGGATGAAGATCTACCTGCCGGAACTCTCGGTGTCCCATTATCTGCTGGTACGTGGCCTTGAGAAGGCCGGGCTTGCAGAAAAAGATGTCACCGTGGTCAACACCTCCGATGCGGATATCGTCTCCGCCTTCGGCACCGACAGCGTGCAGGCTGCCGTGGCCTGGAACCCGCAGCTGTCGGTGATTAAAGCCACGCCGAAAACTACCGAGGTGTTCAGCTCCTCGCAGGTGCCGGGGGAGTTGATCGACATGATGGTGGTCAACAGCGAAACCCTGAAGGACAACCCGGCGCTGGGCAAAGCGCTCACCGGCGCCTGGTACGAGATGATGGGCCTGATGAAAGCCCAGGACGCCAGCGCCCTGAATGCGATGGCGGCGGCGTCGGGCACCGATCTGGCGGGCTATCAGGCGCAGCTGAAAACCACCCATCTGTTCTATACCCCACAGGACAACCTGGCCTTTGTCACCTCACCGGAGCTGGCAAAAACCATGCAGCGCGTGGCGGCGTTCTCCTTTGATAAGGGGCTGCTGGGCGAGGGGGCGCAGAGCGCCGATTTTATCGGCATGCGCTTCCCGGGTGACGTCACTCAGGGCGACGCCGGTAACGTGAAGCTGCGCTTTGACGACAGCTTCGTGAAAATGGCCGCCGCGGGCCAGCTGTGATGACTGACGGAGTCGCCATGCGCCAGATTAACCGCCATCCCACCTCCGGCATGCGGCTGATGCTTGTGATGTTGCCGTTTGTCCTGCTGCTGGCCGCTTACTTTTTTGGCTCGGCAGTACGGCTGGATGCCAACCCACATGACAAGCTGCTGCCCGGCCTGCAGCAGATGCTGGATGCCATCTCCCGGATGGCGTTCACCCCGGACAAGCGCAGCGGCGAGTACCTGTTCTGGATCGATACCCTGGTGAGCCTGGCCCGTCTGCTGGTGGGGCTTGCAATTGCGTCGCTCATCGGCCTGTGCATCGGCGTCACCGCCGGGGTGTTCCCGATGTGGCGCGCGTCGCTCTCGCCGCTGATGACGGTGCTGTCGATGATCCCGCCCCTGGCGATCCTGCCGGTGCTGTTTATCGTCTTCGGCCTGGACGAGCTGTCCAAGGTGATGCTGATCGTCATAGGCATCACGCCAATGCTGGCCCGGGATCTGGAGCATCGCGCCTGCGAAATCCCGTCAGAAATTCTGATCAAGGCCCAGACGCTCGGGGCCAACAGCTGGACCCTGGTGCTGCGGGTGGTGCTGCCGCAACTCCTGTCGCGCCTGCTCACCTCGCTGCGCCTGCTGTTGGGTTCAGCGTGGTTATTCCTGATCTCGGCGGAGGCCATCTCTTCTACTGCCGGGCTGGGGTATCGCATTTTCCTCGTGCGCCGCTATATGGCGATGGACGTGATTATTCCTTATGTCCTGTGGATCACCCTGCTGGCCTGGCTGATGGATCTGGCCCTGCGTCAGCTGCACAAGCGCTGTTTCCCGTGGGCAGAAGGAGGCAAAGCATGAGTTTTATCACCATCGACAATATCTGGCAGGAGTACGGCGACCATGTGGTGCTGGAGCGCCTGAACCTGCAGATCAAAGAGGGCGAGTTCTGCTCGATGGTCGGCGCGTCCGGCTGCGGTAAATCGACCTTTCTGCGCCTGCTGCTCGGTCAGGAGAGGCCCAGCCGGGGCGTCATCACTCTGGACGGCAAGCCGCTGGTCGCCGAGCCGGACAGCCGTAGAGGCGTGGTGTTTCAGCGTTACTCCGTCTTCCCGCACCTGAGCGTGCTGGATAACGTGGCGATCGGCCTCGAGCTGCCGCAATCCCCGCTGCTCGGACGACTGTTTGGCGCAAAAAAACGCGCCGCCCGGGAACAGGCCGCGCAGATGCTGGAGAAGGTTGGCCTTGGCCACGCGCTGGATAAATATCCCGCCCAGCTCTCTGGCGGCATGCAGCAGCGCCTGGCCATCGCCCAGGCTTTTGTCATGCAGCCGCGCGTCCTGCTGCTGGACGAGCCCTTTGGCGCACTTGACCCGGGGATCCGCAAAGACATGCATGCGCTGCTGCTGCAGCTGTGGGGCGAAACCCGGATGACGGTCTTTATGGTCACCCACGATCTCTCCGAAGGCTTTAACCTCGGCACTCGCCTGCTGGTATTCGACAAGGTGCGCCTCGATCCCCAGGCCCCGAACGCCTACGGGGCGCGCATCACCTACGACATTCCGCTCAACGAGACGCGACTCTCCGCGATGAGCGGAGCAGTTTCCGACAACGTTTATGCATTAAGAGGGTAAACCTGTGAACACGACGACTTTACGCGATGAGATCCTGCCGGGCGGCGGCCATCTCTCTTTTGTGCTCAAACGCGGGCAGATCCTGCGCATGACCGACATCGAAGGCGGGGCCAACGTCAGCCTGATGATGCTCAACGCGCATGAGAAAAGTGAGCGCCTGAACCTGCCGGATACCCTGAAGGGCCAGCACACCGCGCGTCTGACCGCCGGGCATTGCTTCTACTCCGATATGGGGCGGGTGCTGGCGGGCATCACCCGGGACACCTGCGGCTGGCACGACCCCTTCGGCGGGGTACTTAATGCCGCCGAAACCACCGAGAAATACGGCCAGGGGCGCTATCAGGAGCTGCGCAACGGCTTCTTCCGTAACGGCACCGACAACCTGCTGGTGGAGATGGGCAAGTGGGATCTCAACCTTGAAGATCTGCTCATGGTGGTCAACTTCTTCAGCAAAGTGACGGTAGATGACCACGGCCAGTTCAGCTTCCACAGCGGACATTCACAGCCGGGAAGCTACGTTGAGCTGTTCGCCCCGATGGATACCCTGGTCGTCATGACCGCGCTGCAACACCCAATGGATCCGTCCCGGGAGTATGCCCCGCGTCCGGTGCAGTTGAGCTGGCGGCAGGCAGAGGATGAACAGGCAGCCATCAACGCGCTGCTGACGCGCCCGGAAAACGAACGCGCTATCACCAATACCCAACTTTTCGCCCTGTAAGGAGACACGTCATGACCGTAGCCAGCGAAAAACTCGCCCAACACGCCAGCTTCCGCCATGTGATCCCGGCGGGGGAGCCATACCTGTTTGAAGTCAGAAAAGGCCAGACCCTGCGCCTGCTGGATCTGGAGGGTAACCAGGCGGTGGATACCCTGTTTTATAACGCCGATAACCCGC
The DNA here is from genome assembly GCF_035787115.1 of Leclercia adecarboxylata. Lineage (GTDB taxonomy): Bacteria > Pseudomonadota > Gammaproteobacteria > Enterobacterales > Enterobacteriaceae > Enterobacter > Enterobacter adecarboxylatus_E. The sequence goes on from NZ_JALKTL010000001.1 coordinate 228,613, forward strand.
GCGAGCGCTACGATGCCCAGCGCACCCTTCGCCGCCAGAACAATGCCTTTCTGACCAGCGGCAGCGTGCTCTGGTCCAACCTCGGCAACCCGCTGCTGACCATCGTGGCCGATACCTGCGGACGGCACGACACCCTCGGCGGCGCCTGCGCTCAGGAGAGCAATACCGTGCGTTATGCCCTCGACAAACGCCATATGCACAGCTGCCGGGACAACTTCCTCTGCGCCTGCCTGCACGATGGCCGCCTGCAAAAGCGCGATATCGGGGCCAACATCAACTTCTTTATGAACGTGCCGGTAACGCCCGAGGGCGGGCTGACCTTTGCCGACGGCATCTCAGCAGCAGGCAAATACGTGGAACTGAAGGCGGAGTGCAACGTTATCGTGCTGATCTCTAACTGTCCGCAACTGAACAACCCCTGCAACGGCTGGAACCCGACCCCGGCGGAGGTGCTGATATGGAACTGACGCCAGGCCGCTGGCAGCGCCTGCGCCAGATGCTCTACCGCCTGTTTGAAGTGCGCGCCGGACGGATCCTGCCGTAAACCCTTTTCCCCGTGGACGACCATGCGGTGAGCCAGTTTCCGGCGGGACGACCCGCCACCATTGAGTCTGAACTATGTTGACGAAACTCCTGATTGCCAACCGCGGGGCGATTGCCTGCCGCATCCTGCGCACGCTGCGCGCCATGAACCTGAGCGGCGTGGCGGTCTATTCCGAGGCGGATATCAGCAGCCTGCATATCCGGGAAGCCGACGAAGCCCTGAGCCTGGGCGATGGCCCGGCGGCGAATACCTATCTGATGAGCGAAAAAATTATCGCCGCAGCGCTTGCGAGCGGCGCAGAGGCTATCCACCCCGGCTACGGTTTTCTGTCTGAGAACGCCGCCTTCGCCGAGGCCTGCGAAGCCGCGGGTATTGCCTTTGTCGGCCCCACACCCGCGCAGCTGCGCCTGTTCGGCCTGAAGCATACCGCCCGGGCGCTGGCAAAAGACCACGGCGTGCCGATGCTCGAAGGCACCGATCTGCTGGCAGACGTGAATGAAGCGCTGGAGGCGGCTGACGCGGTGGGCTATCCGGTGATGCTGAAGAGTACCGCAGGCGGGGGCGGGATCGGTATGCGCGTCTGCTATACCGCCGCGGAACTTAACGACGCCTTCGATGCGGTGGTGCGGCTGGGGAAAAACAACTTCAGCGACGCGGGCGTGTTTATTGAGAAATACATTGAGCGGGCGCGCCATCTGGAGGTGCAGCTGTTTGGCGACGGCAGCGGGGAGGTGATTGCCCTCGGCGTGCGCGACTGCTCCGTACAGCGCCGGAACCAGAAGGTACTCGAAGAAACCCCCGCCCCCAACCTGCCGGAAGGCATGGCGGACGCGCTGTGTGAGGCCGCGATTAAGCTGGGCAAAGCGGTCAACTACCGCAGCGCGGGCACCGTGGAGTTCGTCTATGACAGCGACGCCGCCCGCTTCTACTTCCTCGAGGTGAACACCCGTCTGCAGGTGGAGCACGGTGTCACCGAGCAGGTGTGGGGCGTGGATCTGGTGCGCTGGATGATTGAGCTTGCGGCGGGAACTTTGCCGCCGCTGGCGGCGCTGCATGACGGCCTGACCCCTGCGGGGCATGCCATTCAGGCGCGGGTCTATGCCGAAGATCCGGGCCGTCAGTTCCAGCCTTCGCCCGGCCTGCTCACCGACGTGGCGTTCCCGGCGGATGACCGCCGCACGCTGCGCATTGACAGCTGGGTAGAGTCCGGCTGCGAGGTGCCGCCGTTTTTTGATCCGATGCTGGCAAAAATTATCGCCTGGCAGCCAACGCGCGAGGCGGCCATTGAGCGTCTGCATGCCGCGCTGGGCGATACCCGGCTGTACGGCGTGGAGAACAACCGCAGCTATCTGCAGCAGATTTTGACCTTTAAACCCTTCGCCAGCGGCGAGCCCTGGACCCGCTGCCTGGAAGGACTGATCTATCAGGCTGCCACGCTTGAGGTGATCAGCGCCGGGACGCAAACCACGGTGCAGGACTATCCGGGACGCACGGGATACTGGGCGGTCGGGGTGCCGCCTTCAGGGCCGATGGACAGCCGCGCGCTGCGCCTCGGCAACCGGCTGCTCGGCAACGACGAGGGCGCCGCCGCGCTGGAGATAACTCTCAGCGGCCCGACCCTCAAATTTAACTGCGAGGCCCAGCTGGTGGTGACCGGGGCGGAGATTGCCCTCACCCTGGACGGCGAACCGCTGGAGAATAACCGGGTCTACCGGGTGCAGAGCGGCATGACCCTGCGGATGGGCGAAATTGGCGGCGAGGGTGTGCGCAGCTATCTGTGCCTGCGCGGTGGCTTCAACGTGCCGGATTATCTCGGCAGCAAAAGCACCTTTACCCTGGGGCAGTTTGGCGGCCATGCCGGGCGCGCGCTGCGTACCGGCGACGTGCTGCATATCACGCCGTTAACATCCTTATGCCCGGCGCAGTCGCTCCCTCAGGCTCTGCGCACCAGGCTGGACGCCGTGCGCACGCTGCGGGTGATCTACGGTCCCCATGGCGCGCCGGAATACTTCACGCCGGATTACATGAACACCTTCTTCGCCACCGAGTGGGAGGTGCATTTTAACTCCAGCCGTACCGGCGTGCGGCTGATTGGCCCCAAACCCGAGTGGGTGCGCGAGAGCGGCGGCGAGGCGGGGCTGCATCCGTCGAACATTCACGACAACCCCTATGCCATCGGCGCGGTGGATTTTACCGGTGATATGCCGGTGATCCTCGGCCCGGATGGCCCAAGCCTGGGTGGGTTTGTCTGTCCGGTCACCATCATTGAGGCCGATCTGCACGCGGTCGGACAACTGAAAGCAGGGGACAAAGTGCGCTTTGTGCCCGTGGATATTGCCACCGCCCGGCAGCTGGCCCAGGCGCAGACTGAGCAAATCGCCAGCCTGCATCCGCTGCAGGTTACGTGGCAGCCAGCACAACCGGCCTCGCCGGTGGTGCTGGAGCAGGGGCAAGGTGATAAACGCCTGGTGGCGCGGCTCTCCGGCGACACCCACCTGCTGCTGGAGATTGGCGACCCGGAGCTGGATCTGGTGCTGCGTTTCCGCGCCCATGCCCTGATGCAGGCCCTGGAGGCGCGGGCGCTGGACGGGGTTATCGACCTGACGCCGGGGATCCGCTCCCTGCAAATTCATTACCAGCCGGAGGCGCTGAGCCTGGCAAGCCTGCTGGATACCCTTGCCGGGCTGTGGCAGGCGGTCTGCGCGCAGGACGCCCTTGAGGTGCCTTCGCGCATCGTCTGGCTGCCGCTCTCGTGGGACGATCCGGCCTGCCAGAAAGCCATCGACAAATATATGACCACCGTGCGCCGGGATGCGCCCTGGTGTCCGAGCAACCTGGAGTTTATCCGCCGCATTAACGATCTGGCGAATATCGATGAAGTCTATAAAACGGTGTTTAACGCCAGCTATCTGGTGATGGGCCTGGGGGATGTCTATCTCGGCGCGCCGGTGGCCACACCGCTCGATCCGCGTCACCGTCTGGTTACCACCAAGTACAACCCGGCCCGCACCTGGACGGCGGAGAACTCGGTGGGCATCGGCGGGGCGTACCTGTGCGTCTACGGCATGGAGGGACCCGGTGGGTATCAGTTCGTCGGGCGCACGTTACAGATGTGGAGCCGCTATCACGCGGTGGAGGACTTTGGCGGCAAGCCCTGGCTGCTGCGCTTCTTCGATCAGATCCGCTTCTACCCGGTCTCAGCGGACGAACTGCTCACCATTCGTCGGGATTTCCCGCTGGGGCGCTATCCGCTGCGCATTGAGCACACCTCCCTGAAGCTGGCTGAGTATCAGCAGTTTCTCACCGACGAAGCGCCGGAGATAGAGGCATTCCGCGCCCATCAGCAGGGGGCGTTTAACGCCGAGCGCGAGCGCTGGATCGCCAACGGCCAGGCGCATTTCGACAGCAGCGATGTGCTGGCGGATGAGGGCGAGGACGCGCCGCTGCAGCCAGGACAGGCGGGCATCGACAGCCCGGTCTCCGGCAACCTCTGGCAGGTGAGCGTGGAGGTGGGCAGCACCGTGCGCGAGGGCGATGTGCTGGTGGTGCTGGAGTCAATGAAGATGGAGATCCCGCTGCTGGCCACGCGGGACGGTATTGTCAGTCAGGTGCGTGTCCAGCCGGGCTCCCCGGTACGCGCGGGTCAGTGTGTCGTGGTCCTGGAGAAAACAGCATGAAGCATCCCTTTGATTTACGCCTTGATGCGCTGGGGCAGGCCTACCGCGAAGGCCGCCTCACGCCGCGGGAGGTGATCGTCACCCTGCGCGAACGGGCGCTGGCGCTTAACCCGGAGTTCAACGCCTTTATTTATCTGCTTTCCCTTGAGGAGCTGGAGCCGTATCTGGCGGCGCTCGAAAGCCAGGCTCCGCAGACGCTGCCGCTTTACGGCGTGCCCTTTGCCATTAAAGACAATATCGATCTGGCGGGTATTGTCACCACCGCCGCTTGTCCAGCGTTTGCCTACCGGGCAGAGCAGGATGCCACCGTCGTCCGGCAGCTCATCGCCCTGGGGGCGATTCCGCTGGGCAAAACCAATCTCGACCAGTTCGCTACCGGCTTAAACGGTACCCGTTCGCCATATGGCGCGTGCCGCAACAGCGTGCTGGCGGAGTATCCGTCAGGCGGCTCCAGCGCGGGGTCATCGCTGGCGGTGGCGCTGGGGCTGGCAAGCTTTGCCCTTGGCACCGACACCGCCGGGAGCGGTAGGGTGCCCGCCGCACTGAACAACCTCGTCGGGCTGAAGGCCACCAGAGGGTTAATCTCTACCGCCGGGGTGGTGCCCGCCTGCCGCACGCTCGACTGCGTGACCTTTTTCACCGCCACCGCGGAGGAGGCCAGCAGGCTGCTGGCCCTGACGGCGGTGAAAGATCCGCGGGACGACTACAGCCGCGCTAACCCGGCGTGGAACGGCGCCCAGGCATTTGGTGTGCCTGCGTCAGGTTTCCGCTTTGGCGTGCCGGATCGGCTGGAATTTCTTGGCTGTACGGAGAGCGAAGCGCTGTATCATGCCGCGAAAGCGCGGTTAATCGCCCTCGGCGGCGTGCCGGTGACCATCGACTTTGCACCGTTTCTGGCGGCGGCGACGCTGCTCTATAACGGCCCGTGGGTGGCGGAGCGCTATCACGTGGCGGGGGCGCTTATTGAGCAGCAGCCGGATGCGGTCCTGCCGGTTATTCGCGATGTGCTGAGCAAAGCCCCCGACACCGACGCGGTCGCGGCCTTTGATGCGCAGTACCAGCTTCAGCGCTGCAAGCGTGAGTGCGATGAGATTATGGCGGATCTGCACTGCGTGCTCACGCCCACTTACCCGCGTCCGGTGACTCTGGCGGAGCTGGCGGACGAGCCGGTTAAACGTAACTCGGAGTTGGGGATCTATACCAACTTTATGAACCTGCTGGACTATGCCGCCGTGGCGGTGCCCGCGGGACATATGGCGAACGGGCTGCCCTCGGGCGTAACGCTGTTTGGCCGGGCGTTCACTGACCAGTATCTGCTGAGCCTGGCGGGGGCGTTACAACGTCACCAGAATCTCAGGCTGCCGGGGGATCGCGCGTTGCAGACGGCTGCGCCTTTGACCGCGGCCAGCCACGATCGCCTGCCGGTGGTGGTCTGCGGGGCGCATCTCGACGGGCTGGCGCTTAACCACCAGCTGCGCCAGCGGGGCGCAACCTTGCGCGAGACCACCCGCAGCGCGCCGCACTACTGCCTGTATGCGCTGGCCGACGGGAAACGGCCAGGCATGGTGCGCGACAGCGAGCGGGGAGAGGCCATTGCCGTTGAAGTGTGGGAATTGCCCCACGCCGAAGTGGGATCGTTTCTGGCGGGCATTCCTGCTCCGCTGGGGCTCGGGAAAGTGGAGCTGGAGGACGGGCGCTGGTTAACCGGGTTTATCTGCGAGGAGTATGGGCTCCAGGGGGCGAAGGATATTACAGCGTTTGGCGGCTGGCGCGCCTGGCTTGCCCATCAGAACTGAGCAAGCCAGGAGAGCGTTAACGGTAGAGCGGCTTTTCGGGCACGGGGATCGGCAAGCCGGATTGCCACTCTGCCAGCGTCAGCTGCGCCAGCTTGCCCAGCGCGCGGTAGAACGGGTGGCCGGCGTTTTCGACGAATACCGCAAGAAAACGCGGGCTCCACGGCAGCAGATGCCAGGCCAGCAGCTGGTCGCGCTCGGCGCCACGGTCTGACTCAGCCAGCCAGGCCGCCATCAGCAACAGGGAGCCGAAGTGATCTTCCGGCTCGTTGTGTGCCATCTCAAACACAATGCCGTTATCCCGCATCCACTGGCGCAGGGCCAGCGTGGAATCCCCGAACAGCACGCTTTCGCGATCCAGCCATACCGACCCCCACGGCGGCGCCGGAAGCGCCCACGGGCCGAGAAAAAGCCGCTGCCAGGCGCTACGCAGGGGCTCGTCTGCTGGCTGGCGAAGCTCGTCGGCGATGGGGGCCAGCAGTCCGGCATCCAGCGGCCAGTCCTGCTGCCAGCCGCTGTGGGTTAAGGCGGTGACCAGCGGCGCGGCCTCAGGGCTATCCGGCGCGTAGTAAAACAGGGCGCCCAGCACCCGGGCAGTTACGGCAAACGACTCTCTCATGACTTCATCCTTCCAGTGCGCGGGTTGCCCCGCGCTGATACCTAAATTGGCTACGCCTTTTCGATCTGCACCAGATTGGTGTGCTGCGGATTACCCTTCGCCAGCGGCGACGGGCGGTGGGTGGTCAGCGTATTGATGCAGGAGCCGTGGTCGATGCGATCCCCGGTCATGTTGGCATCGTGCCACGCCCCCTGGCCCATGGCGCTGACGCCCGGCATAATGCGCGGCGTGACCTTCGCCGGAATACGCAGCTCACCGCGGGCATTATAAACCCGCACCATGTCGCCGTTATTGATCCCGCGCGCTGCGGCATCTACCGGGTTGAGCCACACCTCCTGACGGCAGGCCGCCTGCAATACGTCGACGTTGCCATAGCTGGAGTGGGTGCGGGCCTTGAAGTGGAATCCGAACAGCTGCAACGGGAACTGGCTGCGTCCGGGATCGTCCCACCCCTCAAAGGTAGAGGCATACACCGGCAGCGGGCTGATGGTTTCGTCTTTCTCCAGCTGCCAGGTATCTGCTATGTCGGCCAGCCTGCTGGAGTAGATTTCGATTTTACCCGACGGGGTTTTCAGCGGGTTAGCCTCCGGATCGTCACGGAATTTTTTATAGGCGACAAAATGACCGTTCGGATCTTTGCGTTTGTAGATGCCCATCTCTTTTAGCGCCTCGTATGAGGGGAGCTGAGGATCCCGGGCCACCATCTTAGCGTACAGATACTGCAGCCACTCGGCCTGGGTCCGGCCCTCGGTAAAGCGCTGGTGAACGTCCGGGCCAAGGCGCTTCGCTACCTCGCTCATGATCCAGTAGATGGGCTTGCGTTCGAATTTAGGGGCGGTCACCGGCTGGAGGAAGATCAGATAACCCATGTTCCCGGCGTAGTCGTTGGGAATGATGTCCTCCTGTTCGACGGTCATCAGATCCGGCAGCAGCAGATCGGCGTATTTCGCCGACGAGGTCATAAAGTTATCGATAACCACAATCATTTCGCATTTGCTCTCGTCCTGCAAAATGTCGTGGGTTTTATTGATATCGGAATGCTGGTTAATGATGGTGTTACCGGCATAGTTCCAGATGAACTTGATCGGCACGTCGAGCTTGTCCTTGCCGCGTACCCCGTCGCGGGTAGCGGTCATCTCCGGCCCGCGGGCGATAGCGTCGGTCCAGCTGAAGCAGGAGATTTGCGTTTTGACCGGATTCTCCGGCAGCGGCATCCGCTCAATGGTAATGGTGTAGGTGGATTCACGCGCGCCGCTGTTGCCGCCGTTAATGCCAACGTTGCCGGTGAGGATCGGCAGCATGGCGATAGCGCGGGAAGTCAGCTCGCCATTGGCCTGACGCTGCGGGCCCCAGCCCTGGCAAATATAGGCCGGTTTAGCGGTGCCGATTTCACGGGCCAGCTTAATGATGCGATCGGCGGGAATACCGGTGATGCGCGAAGCCCACTCCGGCGTTTTGGCGGTGGCGTCTTCGCCCTGGCCCAGAATATAGGCTTTGTAATGACCGTTAGCCGGGGCACCTTCCGGCAGGGTGGTTTCGTCATAACCGACACAGTATTTGTCGAGGAACGGCTGGTCGACGAGGTTTTCGTTTATCAACACCCAGGCAATGCCGGCTACCAGAGCGGCATCGGTACCCGGTCGAATCGGGATCCACTCATCTTCACGCCCGGCGGCGGTATCGGTGTAGCGCGGATCGATGACGATCATCCGCGCATTCGAGCGTTCCCGCGCCTGTTCAAGGTAGTAAGTGATGCCGCCGCCGCTCATGCGCGTTTCCGCCGGGTTATTGCCGAACATCACCACCAGTTTGCTGTTTTCAATATCCGAGGTGCTGTTGCCCTCGTTGCTGCCGTAGGTATAGGGCATGGCGCAGGCGATCTGCGCGGTGCTGTAAGTACCGTAATGGCTAAGAAACCCGCCATAGCAGTTCATCAACCGGGCCACCAGAGAGGCGTAGGGCGAGGAACGGGTGATGTTGCCGCCAACAATACCGGAAGAGTAATTAATGTAGACCGCTTCGTTGCCGTATTTCGTCACCACGTCGCGCAGGCTGTTGGTAAGCAGCGTAAGGGCTTCATCCCAGCTGATACGTTCGAACTTGCCTTCTCCGCGTTTGCCCACGCGCTTCATAGGGTAGTTCAGGCGATCGGGATGGTTAATGCGCCGACGGATCGAGCGTCCGCGCAGGCAGGCGCGAACCTGATGATTACCGTAGATATCGTCGCCGGTGTTGTCCGTTTCGACCCAGTAAACTTCGTCATCACGCACGTGCAGCCGCAGCGCGCAGCGGCTGCCACAGTTTACTGAACAGGCGCCCCAGACCACTTTATCCGCGCGCGCCTGTTCCATTGCGGCAGCGGCGGGGCGTAAACCAAAAGGCAATGACAGGCCGCCAGCGGCAAGCGCAAGGGAACCGATGGCGGTAGATTTTACGAGGGTGCGGCGGCTGATCCCGCCGCTTTGCTCATTATCAGACATGACTCACTCCATTACGTTCGTCGTTGGTGAACTGATTTCAGCCGTAATGACGATCCGGCTAACGAAGTGGAGTGTTACCCATTAAGGGGGAGATAATATTAATGTATATCAAAACAAAGGAGATTCCCCCGCGTTAACGGGGGGAATACTTACTGCGGTTCGCGTGGCGCAGGAGCCTGAGTGCCGCCTCCGCTTACCGGATAGTTGCCGCTGCTGGTGCGGGTATAGAGAATTTTAAGGGTATCATTGGCGCAGTGGCCTACCACTTTGGCGTCGGGTTTGTCAGCCTGATCGTTAGGCACGATGTTCAACATAAAGCTGCTCTCCGGCACGCCATTATTGATGATCCGTTGTTGAATATCGCTTTTGATCTGCTCGCAGTTGTCGGGCGCCGCCAGCGCGGCCGGGGCAATACCCGCCAGCAAAAGTGCAGTAATCCAGGGTAACCGTTTCATATCTGCCTCCTTACGACTGTGTGTGACTATAATAGTAGCAGGGTTAATGTAAACGTTTGTATTTGCTACACTGCCCGGGATCCTCTTCTGCTACTGGTAGGTCAAGTGAATAAACACGCGCTTATGCTTTTTTTGACAGCTCTGTTGACCGGGTGTGACAACACTGCCGCGCCGCTGTCGTTTACGCCAGAAATGGCCAGCTTCTCTAACGAATTTGATTTTGATCCCCTGCGCGGACCGGTGAAAGACTTCAGCCAGACGCTGTTCAATGAAAAAGGGGAAGTGGCCAAGCGCGTCAGCGGCACGCTCTCGACGGAAGGCTGTTTCGATAGCCTGGAGCTGCACGACCTTGAGGCAAACACCGGCATCGCCCTGGTGCTGGACGCCAACTACTATCTGGATGCGCAAACCCAGCAGAAAAAGCTGCGGCTGCAGGGTAAATGTCAGCTGGCGGAACTGCCGGCGTCAGGGATTTCATGGGATACCGATGACAACGGTTTTATCGTCAGCGCCCACGGCAAAGATATGGAAGTGAACTATCGCTACGATGCCGACGGCTACCCGCTGGGCAAAACCACCGTCTCCGGAGAGCAGCATCTCTCCATCACGGCGATACCGGCAGCAGACAAGCGTAAGAAACTGGACTACACCTCGGTCAGCCAGCTGAACGATAAGCCGCTGGGCAATGTGAAACAGACCTGTGATTATGACCGCCATGACAACCCGGTGGAGTGTGAGCTGACGATTGTTGATCAAAGCGTGAAGCCAGCGGTGTCGCGTAAGTACACCATTAAAAACACCATTGAGTACTATTAAGCACCGAGCAGCGCGCTGCTCGGTGCGTACAAGTAGCAATCAGGGCGCCAGCGCGCGGCCGGTGCGGCGGTCGAGACAGCGCAGGGTGTTGGGCTCCCAGTAGGCGTTCACATTGGCGCTCTGCTGGCATTTATCCCGTACGTCAAAGGCCACATCCTCTTTATCCCACTCTTTCTCCGCGCGGGTATTTACCTTCTGGCGCAGGCTCCGGGTGTCGTTCCATTGCTCTTTATCCATGGCGGCATTTTGACGGCTCTGGGCGCTGTCGCCGGATTCAATAATCAGTTTGCTGGTGTTGGCGGATGCTGGGGCGATAAAAACCGCGGCCAGCAGGGCTGCCAGACAGAGGCGAGTGCTCAATTTACGCATAGCGATTTCCTTATAGACGGTGGACATTCAAATACTTCACCGGGGTTCTACAACAGTCCATTTTGAGGGCATACCCACATCAGATGTGTGGAAGGGATCCTTTCACATTCGGCTATGATAACCCATCACTCATCAGACAACGTTAAATATGTTTAAAACAACACTGCTCTTTTTTGCCACCGCGCTGTGCGAAATTCTCGGCTGTTTTTTGCCCTGGCTTTGGCTGAAGAAAAACGCGTCGGTGCTGCTGTTAATTCCCGCTGGCGTCGCGCTGGCACTGTTCGTCTGGCTGCTGACGCTGCATCCCGCAGCAAGCGGGCGCGTTTATGCCGCCTATGGCGGGGTGTACGTCTGCACCGCGCTGCTCTGGCTGCGGGTGGTGGATGGGGTGAAATTAAGCGTCTATGACTGGGCCGGGGCATTGGTGGCCTTGTGCGGCATGCTGATCATCGTGGCAGGCTGGGGGCGCGCATGAGCGCCCAATCTGTGATCCAGCGACCGTTTTTTGATCTTCATACTTGTATGGTAGTAGGCTAATTGCGTAGATTTCCTGCATCACAACAAAAGATGTAAGGAACCGGAACATGAAGATTGTTGGGGCTGAAGTATTTGTCACCTGTCCAGGGCGTAATTTTGTCACGCTGAAAATCACCACCGACGAAGGTATTGTCGGCCTGGGGGATGCCACCCTGAATGGCCGTGAGCTCTCCGTCGCGTCATACCTGAAAGATCATCTCTGCCCGCAGTTAATTGGCCGTGATGCCCACCGTATCGAAGATATCTGGCAGTTCTTCTATAAAGGTGCCTACTGGCGTCGCGGGCCGGTCACCATGTCAGCGATTTCCGCCATCGACATGGCGCTGTGGGACATCAAAGCAAAAGCCGCCAATATGCCGCTGTACCAGCTGCTGGGTGGCGCCTCCCGTGAAGGGGTGATGGTCTACTGCCACACCACCGGCCATACCATTGACGATGTGCTGGAGGATTATGCCCGCCATAAAGAGATGGGATTCAAAGCCATCCGCGTACAGTGCGGCGTGCCGGGAATGAAAACCACCTACGGCATGTCTAAAGGGAAAGGACTGGCGTATGAGCCTGCCACTAAAGGTAACTGGCCGGAAGAGCAGCTGTGGTCAACTGAAAAATACCTCGATTTTACGCCGAAATTGTTTGACGCCGTGCGCAACAAGTATGGCTTTAATGAACACCTGCTGCACGATATGCATCACCGCCTGACGCCGATCGAAGCGGCGCGTTTTGGTAAGAGCATCGAGCAGTACCGGATGTTCTGGATGGAAGATCCGACGCCTGCTGAAAACCAGGAGTGCTTCCGCCTGATCCGCCAGCATACCGTCACCCCGATTGCGGTGGGCGAAGTGTTCAACAGCATCTGGGACTGCAAGCAACTGATTGAAGAGCAGCTGATCGACTATATCCGCACCACCATCACCCATGCGGGTGGCATTACCGGAATGCGTCGGATTGCCGATTTCGCCTCGCTCTACCAGGTACGCACCGGTTCGCACGGTCCGTCGGATTTGTCGCCAATTTGCCACGCCGCGGCGCTGCATTTTGACCTGTGGGTTCCGAACTTTGGCGTGCAAGAGTACATGGGCTATTCCGAGCAGATGCTGGAGGTCTTCAACACCAACTGGACCTTTGAAGACGGTTATATGCATCCGGGCGAGAAACCGGGCCTGGGCATCGAGTTTGATGAAAAACTGGCGGCGAAATATCCCTACGATCCCGCTTACCTGCCGGTTGCGCGTCTTGAAGACGGCACGCTGTGGAACTGGTAAAGGAGCTGAAGATGAAAAGTATCGTTATTCAACAACCGAACGCGCTGGTTCTCGAAGAGCGTCCGTTACCGACGCCAGCCGCAGGCGAAGTGCGCGTCAAAGTGAAGCTGGCCGGGATCTGCGGTTCCGACAGCCATATTTATCGCGGCCACAACCCGTTTGCGAAATATCCTCGCGTCATCGGTCATGAGTTCTTTGGCGTGATCGACGCCGTAGGCGAGGGCGTTGACGCTGCGCGCCTGGGCCAGCGCGTCTCGGTGGATCCGGTGATCAGCTGCGGCCACTGCTACCCGTGCTCGGTGGGCAAACCGAACGTCTGCACCTCGCTGGTGGTGCTGGGCGTACATCGCGACGGTGGCTTTAGCGAATATGCGGTAGTGCCGGCTAAAAATGCCTGGGTCATCCCGGACAGCATCAGCGACAAACACGCGGTGATGGTGGAGCCATTTACCATCGCGGCCAACGTTACCGGCCACGCCAGTCCGACGGAGCAGGATGTGGCGCTCATTTATGGCGCAGGTCCGATGGGGCTGGTCACCGTTCAGGCGCTGAAAGGCGTCTATAAGGTGAAACAGGTGATTGTGGTCGATCGCATCGACGAGCGCCTGGCGATGGCGCAGCGCAGCGGCGCGGACTGGGTCATCAACAACGGCAACCAGTCCTTGCAGTTGTTGCTGGAAGAGAAGGGCATCAAACCGACGCTGATTATCGATGCGGCCTGTCATCCGTCCATTTTGCAGGAGGCGGTCAACCTGGCTTCCCCGGCGGCGCGGATTGTGCTGATGGGCTTCTCCAGCGAACCGAGTCAGGTGGCGCAGCAGGGGATCACCGGTAAAGAGCTTTCCATTTTCTCCTCACGGCTGAATGCCAATAAATTCCCGGTGGTCATCGACTGGCTGGAGAAAGGGCTTATCGATCCCGACAAACTGATTACTCACGCCTTTGAGTACCAACACGTTAAAGACGCCATTGAACTGTTTGAGAAAGACCAGCGGCAGTGCTGCAAGGTATTACTGACTTTCTCTAAATAATAATTGAATGCGGTTAAGTGGTACGCATCTTACCCTGTTGAGATAGCCAATATGACTCAAGTACAACATGAAAGATCCACATCTGACCTGATCAAAGCCGCCGTTTCAGGGTGGCTTGGCACCGCGTTAGAATTCATGGACTTCCAGCTTTATTCGCTGGGCGCAGCATTAGTCTTTCACGAGATCTTCTTCCCGGAACAGTCGGCCGCGATGGCGCTGATTCTGGCAATGGGTACCTATGGCGCGGGCTATATTGCCCGTATCGTCGGCGCCTTTATTTTCGGCAAAATGGGCGACCGCGTAGGGCGCAAAAAAGTGCTGTTTATCACCATCACCATGATGGGGATCTGTACTACCCTGATCGGTGTTCTGCCGACCTACGCGCAAATTGGTATTTTCGCACCGGTACTGCTGGTTACCCTGCGTATCATCCAGGGGCTGGGGGCAGGCGCGGAGATCTCCGGTGCGGGCACCATGCTGGCGGAATATGCGCCAAAAGGTAAGCGCGGCATCATCTCCTCGCTGGTGGCGATGGGTACCAACTGCGGTACGCTGAGCGCGACGGCGATCTGGGCTGTGATGTTCTTCGCTCTCGACCGTGAAGAGCTGGTGGCCTGGGGCTGGCGTGTACCGTTCCTCGCAAGCGTGGTGGTGATGATCTTTGCCATCTGGCTGCGTATGAACCTCAAAGAGAGCCCGGTATTCGAGCAGGTCAACACCGACGACGCCCCTGCTGTACAGGCTGCGGCTGAAGAGAATACGCTGGGTGCGATGCTGAAGAGCAAGTCGTTCTGGCTGGCCACCGGCCTGCGTTTCGGCCAGGCAGGTAACTCCGGCCTGATCCAGACCTTCCTCGCCGGCTACCTGGTACAGACGCTGCTGTTTGATAAAGCCATCCCGACTGATGCCTTAATGATCAGCTCTATCCTCGGCTTTATCACTATCCCGCTGCTGGGCTGGCTGTCGGATAAATTTGGTCGTCGCCTGCCTTATATTTTGCTGAGCATTTCCGCCATCATTCTGGCGTATCCGATGCTGTCGATCATCGTCGATAAGTCGTACAGCCCGGGCGTGATCATGACCTCGATTATTGTGATCCATAACTTTGCGGTGCTCGGTCTGTTCGCGCTGGAAAACATCACCATGGCCGAGATGTTTGGCTCCCGTAACCGCTTTACCCGGATGGCAATCTCTAAAGAGGCAGGCGGTCTGGTGGCGGTGGGCTTTGGTCCGGTGCTGGCAGGTATTTTCTGTAACATGACCGGTTCCTGGTGGCCTATCGTGGCGATGGTAGTGGTCTATTCCCTTATCGGCCTGATCTCAGCTCTGCTGATGCCTGAGGTTTGTGACCGAGACCTGAGCGCGCTGGACGATGCCGCGGATGAGAAATCCGCCGCGCTGGGAATTAACAGTAAACATCGCGCCATCTCCTGATACCTGAAAACTCTCCTGCAAAAGCAGGGGAGTTTTTTTTATCCCTTTCAAAAAAACGTAAATACGCACCATCTTCAGGGAAGCATCAGAAATCAACTGGATTTTTTTCAGGTAAGGAAACTGTATGTCTCGTGCAAAGAAAAACATCACTATTCCGGTGAGTATCGGTTACGGCCTGACCGATATTATGGGCGGCGGCGCCTTCACCGTTATTGGCGCCTGGTTGTTATTTTTTTACACCACTTTTGTAGGTCTCTCGCCGATGGAAGCGGCGTCAATTGTCGCCATCGCCCGTATTGTCGATGCGGTGGTCAGCCTGTTTATGGGCAGCTTAACGGACCACTTTTATAAGAACTATTTTGGTAAGAAGTTTGGCCGCAGGCGATTTTTCCTGCTGATCGGCGCGCCGCTGATGCTGGTGTATGCCTTGTTGTGGCTCGACGGCATGAGTTACGCGTTTTATCTGGCAGTCTATCTGGCGTTCGAGATCATTGCCGCGATGGTGCTGATTCCGTGGGAAACCCTGCCTTCGGAGATGACAAAAGAGTTTAATGGTCGCACCAAACTTTCCACCTGCCGCATGTTTTTGTCGGCTTCCGGCACCTTTCTGGCGACCTTTATTCCGGGACTATTGATTGGCTATTTTGGCGAGCAGAGCGCCAGTGCCTATCTGATTAATGGCGTGATTTTCGCCGTATTGTTTATGATCTGCGTCTTTATCTCGTGGAAAGTAACCTGGGAGCGGGAACTCACCCCGCAGATGCAGGCGGAACTGGATAAGTCAGCCATGCCCGGCGGTCTGTCTGACAAGCTACGCACTTTTTTCGACCTGTTTAAATCTTACGTCTCGACGCTGAAAATCCGCGCCTTCAGAAAACATCTTGCCATTTATCTGCTGTCATTCACCGGCAAAGATGTTTACAACACGGTGTTCGTCTTCTTCTGCGTTTATTGCCTGAACGTCTCGTCATCCCTGGCGGGCAGCCTGTTGTCGATGAGTATTGTTGGCCTGCCGGTAACGCTTATTGCCGGACTTGGGATCATCAAATACGGTCCGGCCCGGCTCTATGTCTTTGCCTATATCCTCATGATGCTCTGTCTGGCCGGTTTCCTGGCGGTGTATCAGATCCCGGCGCTGAATACCGTTGCCACGCTTTTCATTCTTGCCGGTCTGTATCAGGTGGGCCGCTGCGTGCTGGAGTTCACCCCATGGAATGTCTTCCCGTTCATTCCAGACATTGACGAAATGGTCAGCCGCCAGCGCCGGGAAGGGCTCTTTGCCGCTGTTATGACCTTTACCCGCAAAACCACCGTGGCTATCGCCACCTTTGTGGTCGGGTTTTTGCTGCAAAGCGGTGGCTTCGTGAAGGGCAGCCAGGTTCAGCCGCCGGAAGCGATTCATACCATTGCCATGCTGATGTTTATCGGTACCGCTGGCCTGTTAATGCTGGCTCTCTGGCAGGCGTTGACCTTCCGTCTGAATAAACAGACGCACCAGATCTTCGTGGAAGAGGTCGAACGCCTTCGCGCCAACGGCTCCAAAGCGGCGGTTGAACCCCATGTGCGGCGTATCGTGGAGGATCTGACAGGCCATGATTATGACAGTCTCTGGACGGAAGCGACGGCCGCGTCAGTTCAGCCGCAGGAGCGGGCCACAACAGCAAGATGAATGGTTCATAACCTTGCGGATAATATCCAATGCTGTCACACAACTTTTAATTGATGTCACACCAGATGGTGAAAAGTTAACGTAAATCAATATCGACGTATCAACAATCAGTATGGTAACGGCAGAGAATTTTTTATGCCTTCTACCATTCTAGTTGGGTTAGTAAGCTGGGCCAGAGGAGATACGCCGGCCCGGTTTCATCGCTTAATCACATTAACGAGTACTATCATGAAAAATCCATTACTACAGGCGCAAGCCACGCTTCCTCACTATAACCGCGATAACCTGCAGTCGCGCATCGTGCATCTGGGTTTTGGCGCCTTCCATCGTGCGCACCAGGCGCTCTATACCGATATTCTGGCAGCCGAACACGGCAGTGACTGGGGATATTGCGAGGTTAATTTGATCGGCGGCGAGCAGCAGATCGCCGATCTTAAGGCCCAGGATAATCTCTACACCGTCGCCGAAATGTCCGCTGATGCCTGGACGGCGCGGGTAGTGGGCGTGGTTAAAAAGGCGCTGCATGCCCAGGTGGATGGTCTGGAAGCGGTGCTGTCTGCCCTGTGTGAGCCACAGGTGGCGATCGTCTCGTTAACTATTACCGAAAAAGGCTACTGCCACGCCCCGGCCACCGGCCAGTTGATGCTGGATCACCCGCTGATCGCCGCCGATCTGCAGAACCCGCATCAGCCCGTTTCCGCCGTGGGTGTGGTGGTTGAAGCGCTGGCGCGACGTAAAAACGCCGGGCTTCCCGTCTTCACCGTAATGTCCTGCGATAATATGCCGGAGAACGGCCATGTGATGCGCAATGTCACCTGCGCCTATGCCCGGGCGGTTAACGCTGAGCTGGCCGACTGGATCGAAACCAACGTCACTTTCCCGTCAACCATGGTGGACCGTATTGTGCCCGCCGTAACCGCCGATACGCTGACCAAAATTGAACAGATTACCGGCGTGCGCGATCCGGCAGGTGTGGCCTGCGAGCCGTTCCGCCAGTGGGTGATTGAAGACAACTTTGTCGCGGGGCGTCCGGCATGGGAGAAAGCCGGTGCCGAGCTGGTGGCCGACGTCATTCCATTTGAAGAAATGAAGCTGCGCATGCTTAATGGCAGCCACTCCTTCCTGGCGTATCTGGGGTATCTGGCGGGGTATCAGCACATTAACGACTGCATGGAAGACGCGAACTACAAGCGCGCCGCCCGTGCGCTGATGTTAAACGAGCAGGCGCCAACGCTGAAAGTCAACGGGGTGGACCTGGGGCGTTATGCCGATCAGCTGATCGAACGCTACAGCAACCCGGCGCTGCGCCATCGTACCTGGCAGATCGCCATGGATGGTAGCCAGAAGCTGCCTCAGCGTATGCTGGACTCCGTGCGCTGGCATCGGGTGCATCAGAAGCCATTCCCGCTGCTGGCGCTGGGCATTGCGGGCTGGATGCGTTACGTCGGCGGCGTGGATGAGCGCGGTGAAGCCATTGAGGTGTGCGATCCGCTGCTGCCGGTGATTCAGGCGGCGGTGAAGGGCAGTGCGGAAGGTGAAAGCCGCGTGAAAGCTCTGCTGGACATTGAAACTATTTTCGGCAAGGAGTTACCGCAGGACACTGTATTTGTTGACGCGGTAATGAATGCTTACGTTGCATTAGTAAAAGACGGGGCGAAAGCTACCGTTGCGCAATTCGCTTCAGATATTTAACGCCTCTTTATGCCGCCGTTCGCGGCGGCATAATTTAAACACTTCTTTACTTATCCCGCTTATTTCCTGACCGAGTCGTTTAGGGTTCGTTTGATGTACGTATGTCACGCTGAATATCGTTAAAAAGTACATTATCGATATAAGGAGAAAGGCGTATGTATAAGAAAATATTGATGCCTGTCGATGTATTTGAAATGGATTTGAGTGATAAGGCCGTGCGTCACGCTGCGTTTCTTGCGCGTGCGGATAATGCTGAAATCACGCTGTTAAATGTTCTTCCGGTCAACAGTCGTGCTCTGCTGCGGGGCTTCTCTTCGGATATTGTTAAGTTTGAAGCTTATATGGTCGAAGAATCAAAGAAAAAGATGAACGAATTAAAGCGTCTTTTTGATGTGCCGACGGAGAAAATGCATACCGAAGTGCGTTTTGGTAGCGTACGCGATGAAATTATCGCGATGGGTGCTGAAGGGAAATTCGATATTATCGTTATCGGCTCGAAAAAACCCGGCGTTACGACGCATCTGCTCGGCTCTAACGCAGAATCAGTATTACGCTATGCCAAAATTCCGGTATTAGTGGTGCGCTAAATAGTTTCCGCATCCTGGCCATATATCGGGATGCGGAATGGTTACTCTTCGCTAAACCAGTCGCTATTTTCCTGACGAATTAATTGCACTGACTCGCCAATTTCCTGCAGATGCAGGGTCATCGCTCTTTCTACCCCATCGGCGTCACGCTTTTCCAGCGCGTTGAAAATATCCAGATGCTGGCGCAGCAGCATCTCCGGCGGTGAAACGTGGTCAAGACTCATGTAACGCACCCGGTCCATGGTCGCCTTGATATTCTCAATGGTATCCCAGGCCAGCTGACAGCCAGCAATCTGCGCCAGCTTCTGGTGAAACTCATCGTCGAGCAGGAAAAAATCATTCAGCTGCTTACGCTCAATGGCGATGCGTTGCTGATGCAGGTTCTGTTCCAGCTGATAGCACTGGTGGTCGTCGACCAGGCTTGCCGCACGACGGACCACGGCGCACTCGATAGCCTGGCGGACAAAACAGCCGTTCTGCACCTGAGACAGCGAGATTTTATTCACGTAGCTGCCGCGCTGAGGACGGATTTGAATCAGGCCATTTTCGGCCAGCTTAATAAAGGCTTCGCGAACCGGCTGGCGGGAGACATCAAAACGTACCGACACCTCTTTTTCTGACAGGGGCGTTCCCGGCGGGATCAGGCAATGCACAATGTCGCTGCGCAAAATACGATAAATTTGCTGATTTACGGGTTGGGTCGGATTGAGTTGCGATTCAGCGGCCATTCGATGTGATTTCTCAGAGAGTTAACCTGGAAATACTACCATTCTTTTGCCTGGTATCCCAGTCCCGGCCCGCAGGCCGGGCAGAGAAATCTTATCCGCGATAAACGCTCAGGCCCGCAAAGCTCTGAGTTACCGGCATCATTTCAACGGTGTTGATGTTGACATGCTTCGGCAGCGTCGCCACCCACCAGACGGCTTCGGTAACGTCATCCGGGGTCAGGGCAGTGGTATTCTCGTAGGTTTTATCCGCTTTAGCGTCATCGCCTTTGAAGCGCACGTTTGAGAACTCCGTTCCGCCGACCAGACCCGGTTCGATATCCGTTACGCGGATGGCGGTGCCGTGCAGATCGGTGCGCAGGTTCAGGCTGAACTGGCGTACAAAAGCTTTGGTTGCGCCATAGACGTTGCCGCCCGCGTAAGGCCAGCTCCCGGCAGTTGAGCCGATGTTAATCACATGGCCACGGTTGCGCTCGACCATGCCCGGCAGCACGGCGCGGGTCATATACACCAGGCCTTTATTATTGGTGTCGATCATCGTTTCCCAGTCTTCCACGCTGGCTTTGTGCGCAGGCTCAAGCCCCAGCGCCAGCCCGGCATTGTTGACCAGTACGTCGATGTCACGCCATTCAGCCGGCAGGTGAGCAAGCATCTCTTCAATGGATGCACGGTTACGTACGTCCAGCTGAGCGGTCAGAATGCTGTCGCCAAGCTCGTCTTTCAGCTCCTGCAGACGCTCCTGACGGCGGCCGGTGGCAATCACTTTATGTCCGTTGGCAACAAAACGACGCGTGATGCTTTCACCAAAACCTGCAGTCGCTCCGGTAACTAAAATTATCATCTCACTGTTCCTCAACGCTTTTTGTGTTGTACTACCATAGCATGTGATCTGACGCAGGGTAAGGTTACTTTTCCTGCCCTTAGGCTGACAGGGATTGCAGGGCATGCCGGGCTGGCCTACTCTGGTGAAATTCATCATATTCAGGAGTCTGATATGTCTGGCACCAATCCATTTTTCGCAAGCAGCCTGCTGCCGTACCAGGCGCCGCATTTTGATCTGATCCACGACGAACACTATCGTCCGGCCTTTGACGAAGCTATCCGCCAGAAGCGCAAAGAAATTGCAGCGATTGCCGGCTCTGAAGAGGAGCCCGATTTTGCCAATACCGTGCTGGCGCTGGAGAAAAGCGGCGAGCTGCTGAGCCGGGTGAGCAGCGTCTTCTTCGCCATGACCTCGGCGCACACCAACGATTATCTCCAGCAGCTGGAGGAGGCGATCTCAACCGAACTGGCGGCGCTGGCAAATGATATCTGGCTGAACGACGCGCTCTTTACCCGGGTGGATGCCGTCTATAATGACCGGCAGACAATGGCGCCGGACGCCGAGTCCCTGCGCCTGATTGAGGAGCTGCACCAGCGCTTTATTCTGGCCGGTGCCCGGCTGGGTGAGGCGGAAAAGCAGGCGTTAAAAGCGCTCAATACTGAATCCGCTGCGCTCACCAGTCAGTTTAACCAGCGACTGCTGGCGGCAGACAAGGCGGGCGGGCTGGTGGTGGATTATCTGCATCAGCTGGACGGCCTGAGTCAGGCTGAACAGGCGGCAGCGGCTCAGGCCGCAGCGGAGAAGGAGCTTAGCGATCGCTGGTTAATTCCACTGCTCAACACCACTCAACAGCCGGCCCTGCAACAGTTGCGCGATCGTCAGACCCGGGAAAATCTCTTCAACGCGGGCTGGCTGCGCACGCAAAAAAACGATGCGAACGATACCCGCGAAATAGTTGCGCGTCTGGTGGCGCTGCGGGCGCGTCAGGCTGAACTGCTGGGCTACAGCAGCTATGCCAGCTGGAAGATTGCCGATCAGATGGCGAAAACTCCCGACGCCGCGCTGCAGTTTATGCGCGGCATCGTCCCGGCTGCTCGCACTCGCGCCCTGCAGGAGCAGGCCGACATCCAGAAGGTCATTGACGATGAGCAGGGCGGGTTCCGGGTGCAGGCCTGGGACTGGGCGTTTTACGCAGAACGTGTGCGGCTGGCGAAATACGCCCTGGATGAGTCGCAGGTTAAACCCTACTTTGCCCTCGACAGGGTGCTGACCGATGGCGTGTTCTGGGCTGCGACCCGGCTGTTTGGCATTACCTTTGCCGAGCGCAGTGATATCCCTGTCTACCATCCTGATGTGCGCGTCTGGGAGATCTTTGATCAGCATGGAGAAGGAATGGCACTGTTTTACGGTGACTTCTTTGCCCGGGACTCGAAAGGCGGCGGGGCGTGGATGGGTAACTTTGTTGAGCAATCCCATGAAGCCGGCACGCGGCCGGTGATCTATAACGTCTGCAACTATCAAAAACCGGCGAAAGGCCAGCCAGCGCTGATCTCCTGGGATGATGTGATCACGCTGTTCCACGAATTTGGTCATACCCTGCACGGGCTTTTTGCCAGCCAGCGCTACGCCACGCTTTCCGGCACCAATACGCCACGCGATTTCGTGGAGTTCCCGTCGCAAATCAACGAACACTGGGCCAGCCATCCCGAGGTCTTTGCCCACTATGCCCGCCACTATGAAACCGGGGAGCCGATGCCCGATGCCCTGCGCGAGAAAATGCTCAGCGCGACCCAGTTTAATAAAGGCTATGACATGACAGAACTGCTCAGCGCCGCGCTGCTGGATATGAACTGGCATGGGTTCGCCGCCAGCGAGGCGCCAGCAGACGTCGAGGCCTTCGAAACCGCAGCGCTGAAACGCGAGCAACTGGATCTTCCCGCCATACCACCGCGCTATCGCAGCAGCTACTTTGCCCATATCTTCGGCGGCGGCTATGCAGCAGGCTATTATGCCTATCTGTGGACACAAATGCTGGCCGACGACGGCTACCAGTGGTTCGTGGAAGAGGGCGGATTGACCCGTGAAAACGGGCAAAAATTCCGCGAGGCGATTTTGTCCCGCGGGAACAGCACTGATTTAGCGGAACTTTATCGCGCGTGGCGCGGGCACGATCCGAAGATTGAACCGATGCTGGTGAATCGCGGATTGAGTGTATAAGGGCCTTTTCAGGCTGGAAACAGAACCGGGCGCAATGCCCGGTTTTTTGTCCGATTTTTTCTTCCTCATAACGCATCCAAAATTTCTCCCCAACAACGACGAGCTGGTACCCACCCTCGGCGCGCGGGTCATCGATCGTCTGCGGATGGACTCTGGCGTCTGGGTCAATTTCGACTGGGAAAGTTTTCGCGGCAACGTATCGCACCTGCGGTCCGTGAAGTGAGAAGGAGGTGAGCATGCCAGGACCAAAACGCATAGCTAGCACACCCTGTTCATTGCCTGGATTATCGAGCTTGTGAAAAAGCACGGCCGCCCCACAACAAAAGATGTCGCTGCCATGTTCGGTCTGCATCGCCACACAGCTGAGAAATACATCCGGGCTGCCGTTGAACAGGGCCAACTTATCCGCCACGGTCGCAGCGGCGTCTTCCGCGACAAGCGCGATCAGCTGGCTGCTGAGAATGCGGCGCTGAAGGCGGCATTCAATCCCGAAGAAATTCCAGAAGATGCAGTCGAGGCATTCACGGAAACTGCAATCATGGATCACGACTGGGATGATACCTGTTCATGGCCATGGGTTGAGAATGACACCGATGTTATTCGCGCGGTACTGGCTGTAATGGCTGCGCCCGCAACCCCGGCCACCGACGCCTTCCTGGCTAAAGTGCGGGCCAGTACGTTGGAAGATCTGGCGAAGACAAAGCGGATTGCCATTACGCACCCAGGATTCGCCAATAAATTCGTTTATTGCCCGCTCTGCGGGAGCAAGGTTGAGGGGGATATGCTGAGGTAAACCATTTTTCACATGTGCTGAGGCGGCTGCATGTTTTGGTTCAAAATCAGCTTGTGATTTAGAGCAATATCGGTAAGTTGCAGAGGAGTGGTTGAGCCACTATAATTTTTGAGTAATGAATAAGCTACCGCAAGGTAGCTTATTCATAGTTACAAATCCATCGGAAAATTTTTATGCTGATTTATTAAAGTAGTGGGTGACTTAAATTTTTGTTTTGCTATCCATTAAAAATATTTGAGTGCAATTGCTTCCTGTTTGAGTATACATTTTTAATATCCCTCCTTTGTTTTTAGACCAAAGGACGCCTGCACTGTCTGCCACGTATTTAAAATGACTATCCTGATTTAGCAGGCCGGCGCAATTACCCTCCTGTGTGATAATGGATGTAGAGGTTGCATAACAATAACCACCGCTTTGGGAAAAGTGTACGGACTGAATAATTGTATCACCAACACTACCGTAAGTTATATCAATATCAATATTATCTTTTGCTTTTTCAGGAAAATATCGGACGTTTGTGCGACTCTCTTTAGCAGAGAGAGAATTATCAAAAGTATCCTTTATTAATACATTGCACTTAGTAAATCCAACGTCGTTTGCCATTTTTACGGCATCTAAATTCACAGCTGCGTGGGTAGAGAAGGATGCCAGAAAAACTGATGAGATGATTAGCCTATACAATTTTAAGTCCTTTTTTATAAATGGTCTCAATCTTATCGGCAGTAAATACAGAAACTTAAGCATAATTTGCATCATTACTGATTGTTACCTTAATGCTCACAGCGGCTTTAAGGGTTCGAAAAACCAGCTTTTCAACGTTCGCCGAGGTGGGGGCAAACCTGCCGGAGATGTGCGGGCAACGGGAGGGGCTGCCTGACTTACCTTACAAGCGGATAGAGCGGTATCAGGATTTCTTTGTCGACAAGGCACCTGACCACAGCGAAAACAGGTTGTGGATGCTCCGCAACATGGGGAGAGTACTGTAATGGGTTTACCATCTCCAGCCGGCGACTACGTAGAGCAGCGGTTAACACCGGAACGTATCTGCAGCGTGGTAATCGACAGCCGCATTCTTGAAACCTCGTCAGGGTTTGCGGTGATCGAACCTGTCAGCCAGCTGGTAAACAAGCCGGTATTGCTGATCCTCAGCGGCGGACGCACCCAGTTTGCTCGCGTCATGGGAAAGTCACTTATTTATGACGACGGCGAAACAATAGAAGGTTCTGCTGATGAGGAGGTGGATGTGCTCGGGCGTGTGACGTACTTCATCAACAGCGCAGACGCTGATGATCCTCCTGTATGAGATGCCGCTCATACCTGTCCGCTCAAGGGCCAACTGATAAATCTTCATACGAAGCAGCGACTATTTTTCTTATTTAATATGACTTTCACAGAATAGTTCGAGACCTATGTCTTCAAAGCTTAAACTGAATGATGATATTGTGATTAAGTTATTTTCGACAATGGTATCTGCGGACCGGTAGGACTTAACCTAAATTAAAATGTGTCAATGAACAGGTCCGCGTTAACCTTTTAAACGACGATTGATAGCATACCGCACATCTCAGAGGGTTGTTACAGAAATGGAAGAACTTAAATCAAATTCAGTTTCAGACCGCGATTATAATCCCGTCTACGCATCTGCCTCTTCGGGCGATGTTGACGCCCAAATTAAACTCGGAAAAATGTACCGTGACGGCGACGGAGTTGAAAAGGACGGTAAAAAGGCCGTTGAGTGGCTGACAAGAGCTGCAGAACAGGGTAGGTCAGATGCCCATTACTTTTTGGCTGTCATATATGCAACGGGAAACGGAGTCCCTCTGAGCTATTCAAAAGCCCTGGAGTGGTTCAAATTTCCGTTAGATCAGGGCGACTCGGATACTCAGGTTTACGTGGGGTGGCTACACGAAAATGGATTTGGGGTTCCTAAAGATAATTCAAAAGCTGCGGAATATTACGCACTTGCGGCAGAACAGTGTAATAGCTCTGCCCAATATTATCTAGGCACCTTTTACGAGCATGGATTAGGGGTGCCCAAAGATGAAAATAAGGCATTCGAATACTATACATTGTCTGCGCAACAAGGGGATAGCGATGCCCAGGCGAATTTAGGGGCAATGTACATTGCCCGTCATGACTATGAAAAAGGCAAAGACTATCTTCGCATGGCTGGTGAGAATGGCAACCAAAGGGCTCTTGAAACGCTAAAGAAAATTGAAGCAGTTCAAGAAAAACACAGAATCGAAGACAGTGTCAGGAAAATCACTTGTCCTTTCTGCGGGAAAAAAAGTGTTTGGAAGGCAAAGTATTGCCACGGTTGCACCGCTCGGATTTTGTACTCACCTGCAAGAAAATATGAATGGATGGGTATAGGTATCGCTATTTTTTCCGCTGTAGTTGGTGTTGCAATGGACCCGAATCATTTAGGTAGGGTACTATTTTTTTCCTTCCTTATTTGGCCTTTATCTTTAATCCTCAGTAGATTGTTCGGTGAACAACAGGCTTTTTTCCGCAAAGACTAAGTCTTCAACCTTACAAACCGATTTTTATTTTCATATGGTTTGGGCAGTGAGTTGCAGACTGGCAAAATTTCTGAAGTAAAATTTGTTGCTCTAAGACAACAAGTAAAAACTTACTGAGCGTACACGTGCGCCACGTTTTTCGTCGTCACTGCCCCAGCGAGAAAAGATCCCTGCCGTGAAGATTCCCCCTTCGCGGCTTCTTTTCAGCAAAATGTCGAGACGCCCGAACAAAGAAAATTTCTTGAATAGTCGCTCGCCCTCATGGTCAAAATGGAGCGAGACAAGCCTTTTCTTGCTGACGTGTATCTTGTGTCCACTTCTGGCACAAAACGTCCCACCATTGGCGCTACAGTCAAAGACCTAATCCGCAACCATCCACATATCGATCTCTTCAAACATCATTTCTAAAATGCGATTCAGCTTTTCAAGGTGGCTTTTGCTGGCATCTCTGTTTAATCCATTCGCTTGCATTAATTTGTCCGGCGGGCGGAAGCAGTTTGCAAAGTTCATAGGAAAAGCGTTAATCATGGAAGGTGGCGAAGCGATATAGGGTACCGCAGCCGAAGAAGTCGAAGTAATGGGCAGGGTGACTTACTTTATCATTCGCAAGAACGCAGAGAATGAATGTCCGATGTAAAAGCGGTGCGTACTTTAAATCGCATAGGGGATCGATATCCGCCGTTTAAATAGATTTTTGAGTGAAATTTGAGCTAAATTAACCAGGGATAAACCGCTTTTCAGCAAAATTCTTCCCCAAAACGATATGCAACCTACTGAATAGCATGGAGTTGTATTGGTAGCGGAAATGGTGCAAATCAACACTTCAATTGCAGATTATCCCTTTGTTTTCAATTAATAAAAATGCCATTTGAATAGTATGCTTCGCCCATATCTTCGGCGGCGGCTACGCGGCAGGCTATTATGCCTATCTCTGGACCCAAATGCTGGCCGACGACGGCTATCAGTGGTTCGTGGAAGAGGGCGGTCTGACCCGCGAAAATGGGCAGAAATTCCGCGAGGCGATTTTGTCGCGCGGGAATAGCACTGATTTAGCTGAGCTTTATCGCGCGTGGCGCGGGCACGATCCGAAGATTGAACCGATGCTGGTGAATCGCGGGTTGAGTGCATAAGGGCTTTTTCAGGCTGGAAACAGAACCGGGCGCAATGCCCGGTTTTTTGTGTGATTTTTCTTCCCCAAATGGATCTTTAAATTCTGGGAAAATTTCGCTTTCACGGTTCAGTGGAAATTTAGTTTTAGACATATACGCATTTCTTTTCAACGTCATAATATTTTGCGTAGTAATAACGGAAAAATTTTGGTCAGGATATAGTCAGATACGTTCTGGTCATTGAAGCCTGTACTGTATAATCAACACTAAGGATAATCTTAAAATCAAGCCTTTTTCCCAATTCAGGCCCGGGCCTCGTTCAAACTCCGTTACATTGTCGCGAATAATTCTTTGAAAATTCTGACAAATTATTGTATTAAATAGGGAGAATAAATATGGCATTAAAGGATGATATGAAATTGAATAAAACCCTGACATTAGCAATTATCGCTTTTGGGCTTACCGGGTGTGCCAAAGTATTACCTCTGGATTATGATGATTACAATGGAAGTGATGCTGCGACGTTGTATGTTCTTAACCGTGCGGGAAATGTTGGAACCATCTATCTGGCTTCTTACGCAATGAATAGCAAAGATAATTGCTACGATATGTCAGATCGCTATGAGCTTGACTCAAATGTTTTTCAGGCAAAAGGGAACATAATAACAAGTAAAGTAAAGCCGGATGTCCTCTACTCTGTATCACAGATCAACAGTTCCGGACAATTTATTAAAAGTACTGACTCCGCAGTTATTCCAGAAGCGGGGAAATATTACTATATAGTCTCGGGAAATAAGGCTGTCCAGGTCCCTTCAGATTTTATTCCTGACGCGTCAGTCAACTCAGATGAAATAGTCAACAAATATAGCAAAAACCAGGTCAGGTACTGGAATGTTAAAAAAATCTGCAGCCGACCCTTCTGGAAGATTGGCTGATGTGAAAACCGTTGCTTATCAATAACGAATTTTTCGTTTTATAGCGCGATAACTACCTTGAGATCGCGCACTATTTTGTCTGGAGCATGTGATCAACGGTACTGACCTACTTGCCCGGCAATCAACAGGCCATAGCTGATCTGCTCTCCGCTTCTGGCACAGGGCTTTCCAGTCCGGAAACTGAA
Organism: Leclercia adecarboxylata; assembly: GCF_035787115.1. Lineage (GTDB taxonomy): Bacteria > Pseudomonadota > Gammaproteobacteria > Enterobacterales > Enterobacteriaceae > Enterobacter > Enterobacter adecarboxylatus_E. Next base: position 256,887 of record NZ_JALKTL010000001.1, read on the forward strand.
CCGGGCGGAATGCCCCATTTTTTCGTTCTATGGCTTAAGTTTACGTTAGCTATCTCTTTGAACATACAACAAATAAACTCATCGCATACCTCTTTATGTTCCCGCCTCGCTCGATATAACTATAAGCATGTCTTATATTTTAGAGGTGGCGATTTGCCGCATATGCCAACAGGAGTTCAAAATGAAATCCAACGAGCAAGGTTCTAACAAAGATCAGTCTAAGCAGTCACAAAAGAACCCGAAAGACGACCAGTCCAAACAGAAACCGGGTAAAGCGAAGTAGACTCTCATAACTAAGTTCGACGGAGGTTTTTATGACTGATCGTCCAGATTACGTTGATCCTCTTCCTGATGATGAACCGCTTCCTGATGATGATATTCCTGACACACCAGATGTGAACGACCCACCGCTCGTTGACGATCCTGATGTTACCAGGAAACCGCTCTAAATATTTTATAACCGCCTTCGGGCGGTTTTTTTATATCTGTGGAAAATGAATATTCATTAAATACAGGCGGATAGCTGTTGACACAAAAGGAAAAAACAGAGTTACGCAATAAAAAAGCAGGATTTGCATCCTGCTTAGTGTATTTAGCTCTCGCTAAATTACTTTCCAGATAGGTTTCGCCAGATACTCTGGCTAATACCAAATGCCATGGCTAAACAAAATCCTCCGGCAGACCATCTCTCGATCCCTTCTGCCATAATAAATATGGCAATTCCTATGACTGCCAGCGGTAGCGCAGCGATAAAAAAGAGAGCGATATTACAGAAAATTTGGCCTGTAGTAAGTTCTTGCGACATGTTAATACCCTTAATGAACGAAACCGTCGACTGCTTTTATTGTTATTCTGAAATGGTTATTTCATTAAAAGGGGCCGCTACTATCCCATTAATGGCATTGTCCGACAATCCTTAATTTTTGTAGGGCCAGAATCGCCATACTGCCGCTGTCGCCGTGTTTGCTGACCATGCTCGCAAAACCCTTCACCCGAGCCGCTTTTACCCGTATGTTGCTGTGCTCATGTAGAACTAAAGACGTAATCGTCAGGTAAAGTAATGGACCTTTCTCCTTTTATGCACGCATTAGCGGCAGTCTCAGTTCAGTGCCTGTGCGGCCTGAAATGGGCCCGTTGGGGCACGGGCGGGGCGCTGGGTTCGCTGTGGTTTATCGCCCGGGAACAGACCCAGGCTGAATATCGCTGGATTGCGCTGTTTGGTCACGGCAAGCGCGCCAACATGCCCTGGTGGGGCGGGTTTGACTGGCAGGTGTGGAACATGGCCAGCCTGCTCGACTGGCTGGTGCCGGTGGTTGCCTGCATGCTGGTCTGGCTGTTAGCGCAGGTATTGCGTCAAAGATGCGCGGACCAGCAGCGAGCCTAGCCTTAGCCTGCGCACATTGTTTAGCCTTCATTTATCTTCGACATGCTAGCTTAGTCAGGATCCGCAGCCCGGTAGGGATTACCGGGACGTAGATAACTAAATACAAATCTATCCATGCAAGCATTTACCGCCAGTCTCTGGCGGTTTTTTTTGCTCTCCTGCTGCAACATGAATTTTTTTCAACACCGATGAATTTTTCTCGTTTGCCGTAAGTCCGGCGCTGTGACATCTTTTTTAGACATTTAGCCATCCAGAAGGCTAAATCTTCAAATGATGAATTATCACTGTCGGCAATTACCTGGCGGCAGAAAAAGGAGATGACCATGCAGCGACAACACGCCCCGTACCGTGCCGATGTGGTAGGCAGTTTTTTACGTCCCGACGCCATTAAGCAGGCGCGAGTGAAATTTGCCACCGGTGAGATTGACGCCCGGCAGCTGCGTGCGGTAGAAGACGAGGCGATCCGCCACGTGGTTGAACAACAGTGCGCCTGTGGCCTGAAGGTGGTAACGGACGGCGAATTTCGTCGCGCCTGGTGGCACTTTGATTTCTTCGACGGCCTGCAGGGCGTGGAGCGTTACGAATCGGAGCAGGGGATCCAGTTTAACGGCGTACAGACCAAAGCCCACGGCGTGCGCGTCACCGGCAAACTGGGGTTCGGCAGCCATCCGATGCTCGACGACTTCCGCTATCTGCAAAGCGTCAGCGGTCACGCCCAGCCGAAGATGACTATTCCCAGCCCGAGCGTGCTGCATTTTCGCGGTGGCCGTAAAGTTATCGACGCCACGGTTTATCCGGATCTGGAGGTCTACTTCAACGACCTGGCGCAAACCTGGCGCGACGCCATCCACGCGTTCTACGCCGCGGGCTGCCGTAACCTGCAGCTGGACGATACCGTCTGGGCCTACCTCTGCTCGGACGACCAGCGCCGTCAGATCCGCGAGCGGGGCGATGACCCGGACCAGCTGGCCCGCACCTACGCCCGCGTACTGAACAAAGCGCTGGAAGGCAAGCCGGACGATCTGACCATCGGACTGCACGTCTGCCGCGGCAACTTCCGCTCGACCTGGATTTCTGAAGGGGGCTACGAGCCGGTGGCCGAGATCCTGTTTGGCTCCGTGAATGTCGATGCGTTCTTCCTTGAATACGACAACGATCGCAGCGGCGACTTCGCCCCGTTACGCTTTATCCGTCCGGGCAAGCAGCAGGTGGTGCTGGGGCTGATCACCACCAAAAGCGGCGAGCTGGAGAACCCGGAAGGGGTGAAGGCGCGTCTGGAAGAGGCGGCGAAGTATGTCGCGAAGGATCAGATCTGCCTCAGCCCGCAGTGCGGCTTTGCCTCCACCGAAGAGGGTAATGCCCTGACCGAAGCACAGCAGTGGGACAAGGTCCGCCTTGTCACCCAAATCGCCAGCGAAGTCTGGTAAATGCTTATCCACAGCGTTGCATTAATAAAGTGCAACGCTGTGCCATCCTGATCCGCATCTGCCGTTAACATCCCCTCCAGCCCGCTTATTCTGCTGACTTATCTTTCTGGCATCCTTTTTGCTAAATCCAATCCTGAATGCTTTTTCTGCGTCCACGCCGTAACGGACGATTTCGCACAGCGTTTCTTTTCAGGAGTGAAAATTATGCATCGTCGTACCTTGTTAAAAGCCTTTGCTTTATCGGCCTCCGTCGTGGCCATGGGGATGAGTTTCAGCGTGCAGGCCGCCGACACCATTAAAATTGGTATCATGCACTCCCTCTCGGGGACGATGGCGATCTCTGAAACGCCGTTGAAAGACGTGGCGCTGATGACCATCGATGAAATTAACGCCAAAGGCGGGGTACTGGGTAAAAAGCTGGAGCCGGTGGTGGTGGATCCCGCCTCAAACTGGCCGCTGTTTGCCGAGAAAGCCCGACAGCTGTTAAGCCAGGATAAGGTGGCGGCGGTGTTTGGCTGCTGGACTTCGGTATCGCGCAAATCGGTCCTGCCGGTATTTGAGGAGCTGAACGGCCTGCTGTTCTACCCGGTGCAGTACGAAGGGGAAGAGATGTCGCCAAATGTCTTCTACACCGGGGCGGCGCCGAACCAGCAGGCCATTCCGGCGGTGGAGTACCTGATGAGCGAGGACGGCGGGGCGGCGAAGCGCTTCTTCCTGCTGGGCACCGACTACGTTTATCCGCGCACCACCAACAAAATCCTGCGCGCCTTCCTGCATTCAAAAGGGGTACAGGATAAAGACATCGAAGAGGTCTACACCCCCTTCGGCCACAGCGATTACCAGACCATCGTCGCAAGCATTAAGAAATTCTCCGCCGCAGGCAAAACCGCAGTGGTCTCCACCATCAACGGCGACTCCAACGTACCGTTCTACAAAGAGCTGGCTAACCAGGGCGTAAAAGCCACAGAAGTACCGGTGGTCGCCTTCTCTGTGGGAGAAGAGGAGCTGCGCGGTATTGATACCAAACCGCTGGTGGGCAATCTGGCGGCATGGAACTACTTCGAATCGGTAGATAACCCGGCTAACCAGACCTTCGTCGCGGCCTACAAAAACTGGGCGAAAGCGCAGAAGCTGCCGAACGCCGATACGGTGGTGACTAACGATCCGATGGAAGCCACCTATGTGGGGATCCACATGTGGGCGCAGGCGGTGGAAAAAGCCGGCACCACCGACGTGGATAAAGTGCGTGCAGCCATGGCGGGCCAGTCCTTTAAAGCCCCGTCGGGCTTCACCCTGACCATGGATGCCACTAACCACCATCTGCATAAGCCGGTGATGATTGGCGAAATCGAAGGCAACGGCCAGTTCAACGTCGTGTGGCAGACCGAATCCCCGGTACGCGCCCAGCCGTGGAGCCCGTACATCGCCGGAAACGACAAAAAGCCCGAAACGCCAATTAAAACCGCCAGCAACTGAACCCGGATCATAAAGGGGTAAAGCCATGAACGTCATGCGCACGATCTTCGCTCTCGTATGGCTTGCCGGACTGCTGCCAGGGATGGCGCAGGCAACGGACGCCGATAACTTTGTTGCCGCCAGCCGCAGTCAGCAGGCTGCGCTGCTGGAACAGTGGGCCGCCGAGCCGGATCCGGCCAGGCTCCCGCTGCTGCAGGCACTTCAGCAGGAGAACCTCGTTGTTGATGGCAACAAGCAGGCCTTCACCCGCCTGAACGGCGGGTTCGTCGCGCTTGGGGACGCGGCCCAACCGCAGGGGACGACCAAACAGGTTCGCCTCACCAACCGCCTCAGGGTGCTGGCTGCTACGGCACTCGCCACCCATCAACTTACAGGTGACAGTGTCACCGAAAGGCGGTCAGCGGCGCGTCAGTTACAGCGCGACCCCCAACCGCAGATGCTCCCCTTTTTACAGCGCCAGCTGACGAGTGAGAGTGACGACGGGGTTCGCCAGGTGCTGGGTCTGGCCGTCGCCAGCCTGCAGCTGACCAGCCAGCAGGCTGCGGTGCGCAAGCAGGCCGTAACGCTGTTGGGCGAATCGAGCGATCCGGAGGTGCAGGCCCGGCTGCTGCCTTATACCCGTGCGCAGACCGAGCCGGATGCCGGCGTGCGTGAAGCCGCGGCGGAAAGCCTGCGCCAGATCCAGCATCGCCAGACGATAAGCGACCTGCTGGGCCAGGCGTTTATGGGCCTGTCGCTGGGCTCCATTCTGCTGCTGGCGGCGCTCGGACTGGCCATCACCTACGGGCTGTTGGGGGTGATCAATATGGCCCACGGGGAGATGCTGATGCTCGGGGCCTACGCCACCTGGCTGGTGCAGCAGGCGATGGCGCAGTTTACCCCGCAGTGGCTCACCTTTTACCCGCTGGTGGCGCTGCCGGTGGCGTTCATGCTGACGGCGACGGTGGGTATGGCCCTGGAGCGCACGGTGATCCGCCATCTCTATGGCCGCCCGCTGGAGACGCTGCTCGCCACCTGGGGCATCAGCCTGATGCTGATCCAGCTGGTACGCATGCTGTTTGGCGCACAAAACCTCGAAGTCGCCAACCCGGCGTGGCTCTCCGGCGGCGTGCAGGTCTACGCCAGCCTGATCCTGCCGTGGAACCGGCTGGTGGTGCTGGGCTTTGTGCTGCTGGTGCTGTTTTTCACCTGGCTCATCCTCAACAAAACCCGGCTGGGGCTGAACGTGCGGGCGGTCACCCAGAACCGCAGCATGGCGGCCTGCTGCGGGGTGCCCACCGGGCGCGTGGATATGCTGGCCTTTGGGCTGGGATCGGGCATCGCGGGGCTCGGCGGCGTGGCGCTGTCGCAGCTGGGCAACGTCGGGCCAGAGCTGGGTCAGGGCTACATCATCGACTCGTTCCTGGTGGTGGTGCTCGGCGGCGTCGGCCAGCTGGCCGGTAGCGTGGCGGCGGCATTTGGTCTGGGGATTTTCAATAAAATCCTTGAACCGCAGATGGGCGCCGTGCTCGGCAAAATCGTGATTCTGGTGGCGATTATTCTGTTTATTCAGAAGCGTCCGCAGGGGTTATTTGCACTGAAAGGGAGGGTGATCGACTGATGAGCCAGCCACTGACCTTAACGCTGGCGCGCAAAGCGCCGCGCAGCGTACCAATACTTGGCGCTCTGATCCTGGCGGCACTGCTGGTGCTGCCGTTTCTGGCGCTGCTGCCTGCCAGCCATCCGCTGGCGGTCTCCACCTGGATGCTGACCCTGGTGGGGAAAATCCTCTGCTACGCGATTGTCGCCGTGGCGCTGGATCTGGTGTGGGGCTACGCCGGGATGCTCTCTCTGGGCCATGGCCTGTTTTTCGCCCTCGGCGGTTACGCGATGGGCATGTACCTGATGCGCCAGGCGGCAGGCGATGGATTACCGGCTTTTATGTCGTTCCTCTCCTGGAGCGAGCTGCCCTGGTTCTGGTGGGGGACTCAGCATTTTGCCTGGGCGATGGTGCTGATTGTGCTGGTGCCCGGCCTGCTGGCGCTGCTGTTCGGCTGGTTTGCTTTCCGTTCTAAGATCAAGGGGGTCTATTTCTCGATCATGACCCAGGCCTTGACCTTTGCCGGGATGCTGCTCTTCTTCCGCAATGAAACCGGCTTTGGCGGCAACAACGGCTTTACCGGCTTCACCACGCTGCTGGGCTTTTCCGTGACCGCCACCTCAACGCGTATCGGGCTGTTTATTGCCACCGTGCTGCTGCTGGCGGCGTCGCTGGCGGTGGGCTATGCGCTGGCGAAAAGCAAGTTTGGCCGCATTCTGACCGCGGTGCGCGATGCGGAAAACCGGCTCACTTTCTGCGGCTACGACCCCCGCGGTTTCAAGCTGCTGGTGTGGACGCTCTCCGCGGTGCTGTGCGGGCTGGCCGGGGCGCTCTACGTCCCGCAGGTCGGGATTATCAACCCTGGTGAGATGTCGCCCACCAACTCCATCGAAGCAGCCATCTGGGTGGCGCTCGGCGGGCGCGGAACCCTGATCGGCCCGGTGATTGGCGCGGCGCTGGTGAACGGGGCGAAAAGCGTCTTTACCGTGGCGATGCCGGAGTACTGGCAGCTGTTCCTCGGCCTGATCTTTATCGCGGTCACGCTGTTTTTACCACGGGGTGTCACGGGCCTGTTTCGCAAAGGAGATCACTGATGCAGCCAGCAGAAGAGCTATTTACCCGCCAGCTTCCCGGGGATCGCTATCGCGACCAGACCGACCCGGTGTTGCAGCTGGAGGGGATCAACGTCAGCTTTGACGGTTTTAAGGCGCTCACCGACCTGTCGCTTAATATTGGCGTGGGTGAACTGCGCTGCGTGATTGGCCCAAACGGTGCGGGGAAAACCACGCTGATGGACGTTATCACCGGTAAAACACGGCCCCAGAGCGGGCGGGCGCTGTACGATCAGTCCACGGACCTCACTACCCTGGACCCGATTGCCATTGCCCGGCAGGGCATCGGGCGCAAGTTCCAGAAGCCGACGGTGTTTGAGGCGCTGACGGTGTGGGAGAACCTTGAGCTGGCGATGAAGGGCGATAAGTCGGTGTGGGCCAGCCTGCGCGCGCGCCTGAGCAGCGAGCAGGGCGATCGGATCAACGAGATGCTGAGCCTGCTGCGCCTCGGCGGGGAGCGTCATCGCCGGGCGGGGCTATTGTCCCACGGCCAGAAGCAGTTTCTCGAGATTGGCATGCTGCTGGTGCAGGACCCCCATCTGTTGCTGCTGGACGAACCGGCAGCCGGTATGACCGATGCCGAAACCGACTACACCGCCGAGCTGTTTCGCACCCTGGCGGGGAAACACTCGCTGATGGTGGTGGAGCATGACATGGGCTTTGTCGAAACCATTGCCGACCACGTGACCGTATTACATCAGGGCCGGGTGCTGGCGGAGGGCTCGCTGCGCGACGTGCAGGCTAACGAGCAGGTGATTGAAGTCTATCTTGGACGCTAAGGAGCGCGGATGCTTAAGGTCAACGAACTGAATCAGTATTACAGCGGGAGCCACATTCTGCGCGGGGTCAGCTTTGAAGCCGTTACCGGTGAAGTCACCTGTCTGCTGGGGCGCAACGGTGTAGGTAAAACCACCCTGCTTAAATGCCTGATGGGGCTGATTCCGGCGCGCAACGGTGAGATCCTCTGGCAGGGCAAAAATATCACGCAGGCAAAACCGCATCAGCGGGTGCAGGCGGGTGTCGCTTATGTGCCGCAGGGGCGGGACATTTTTCCCCGACTCACGGTGGAAGAGAATTTGCTGCTCGGGTTATCGCGCTTTCCGGCCCGCGCGGCGAAGCAGGTACCGGACGAGATCTGGCAGCTATTTCCGGTGCTGCAGGAGATGAAGCAGCGCCGGGGCGGTGACCTCTCTGGCGGCCAACAGCAGCAGCTGGCGATAGGCAGGGCGCTGGCCAGCCGCCCGCAACTGCTGATCCTGGACGAGCCGACTGAGGGGATCCAGCCGTCGGTGATCAAAGAGATTGGGCAGGTGATCCGCCAGCTCGCGAACCGGGGCGATATGGCGATCCTGCTGGTGGAGCAGTTCTACGACTTTGCCGCCGAGCTTGCCGACAGCTATCTGCTGATGTCCCGGGGAAGTATTATCCAGCGCGGCCGCGGAGAAAATATGGAACAGGAGGGGGTTCGCGGGTTAGTCGCCATTTAACAGGGTTGTCTTACGCAATGTTATATTATAACATCCTCACTCTTTAAAACGGAGTGAGGACAGGACCTTGGCAGGACATATTGGTAAAATTGCAATGACTCTGGGGGCATTACTGGTCAGCGGCCAGCTTTATGCCCATTCGCACGGCCATCAGCTGACCGAGGCGGAACAAAAGGCGGCAAACGGCGTGTTTGAAGATAAAGACGTGAAGGATCGCCCGCTGTCCAACTGGGACGGCGTCTGGCAGTCGGTCTACCCGTTTTTGCTGAGTGGCGATCTCGATCCGGTATTCAAAAAGAAGGCTGAGAAAGACAAGAGCAAAACCTTTGAGGAGGTCAAAGCCTATTACCGCACCGGTTACGCCACGGATGTGGATACCATTGGGATCGAAAATAACGTGATGGAATTCCACGTCGGTAAAACCGTGAGTAGCTGTGAGTACGCCTACAGCGGGTACAAGATCCTGACCTACGCATCCGGTAAAAAAGGGGTGCGCTACCTGTTCGAATGTAAGGATGCCACCAGCAAAGCGCCGAAGTTTGTCCAGTTCAGCGACCACACCATCGGCCCGCGCCAGTCTGCTCACTTCCATATCTTTATGGGCAACACCTCCCACGCGGCGTTGCTAAAAGAGATGGATAACTGGCCAACGTATTATCCTAACGAAATGTATAAAAAGCAGGTCGTCGAGGAGATGTTGCACCATTAATATTCGGGTGCGGCCTGCGTGCCGGGTGGCGGCTTTGCCTTACCCGGCCGACAGAACCGCTTACCGTGGGTCGGGTAAGCTAAGCCACCACCCGGCGTTAATGTGAGACTAAACCCGGCGTCTCAACCCCCCCCTTCACCCGCATCCCACGCAAAATCATCAGCCACGCCAGCACAATCGCCACCATCATGATCACAAACAGCGACCAGTGCGGGAGATGGGTCAGGATCAGCCCGGTGATCATCGGGTTAAAGGCCGCACCCAGCCAGCCGAGCGCCTGGGCGGAGAAGTAGCTCGCTTTCATGCCCGGCGGGGCGATGTTGTCGATCAACATATATTCACCCGGCGCATAGATTATCTCGCCAATGGTAAACACCGCTGCGGCGATCCCCCAGTAAACCAGATTCTCCCCGGAGAACATAAACCCGACCAGACCGAGTACAAAAAACAGCGTCCCCAACGTCATCAGCGGGCGAATGTTACGCGCCGTCAGTTTGCGACCGATGATGTACTGCAGCGACACCACCATCGCGGCATTTACCGGCAGTACCACGGCCACCACGTTCTGGGCAAAATCGCTGTCGTAATCGGCCGTCAGCACGTACTGGGAGATGCAGCTGGCAAACGAGCCGCCCACATAAGAGGCGAGCAGCCCGGAGAGGGTATACCAGAACAGCGCCCGGTCACGAAGCAGTACCGACGGCTGCCACGCCACGGGGGTCTGTTCACTCCCGGCGGCAATACCTTTCTGTACATAGCTTTGAATCAACACCAGTGGCAGGGCGGCGCAGAAGGCGGCGACCCAGAACGGCAGTTGCAGGCTGTACATCACCAGCAGCGTGCTCAGCGGCGGCCCAATGGTCCAGCCAATGTTCAGAAAGCTGTAGTTAAGCGAAAAGACCCGCGCTTTTTCCGCCGGGCTCAGCACGTCGGCAAACCAGGCCTTCAGCACCGTGGAAAAGACCGAATAGGCGCAGTTGATGAGCGAGAAGGCCAGCACCACCAGCACGACGTTATCCACCAGCGGGATCGCCAGGAAGCCCAGCGCCACCGCGACTATGGCGATCAGCATGTAGCGGTTTTTATCGAATTTGTCAGCCAGTATGCCGAACCCCAGGCTGAAGACCACGCCAATCGTCAGGGCCACCGTCAGGGCATAACCAATATTCTCCACGCTCATACTGAAGACGCGGGTCAGATAGATGGTCATAAACGGCAGCGTGGCGCCGCGTCCAATGGTGAGTAACAGCGATGACGCCAGCAGCGCTGCGGTTGAGCGCCTGAGTGATCTGTTCATGTTCCTGCCCGACAATTGCGTGTAAATTTTTGTAATGTCTAACAGGATTAACATGCTATAAGCGTCTTGTATAGCACCTGATTTATCCCTAAGCGCTTCGCCTGCCTGTCAAAATTAATGATCTGTTCCTCATCGCTTTTTTTCGTTACCTTGATAAGTGTTTACAAAAATTTAATAAACAGGGGCAGGGTATGACGCGCAAAGACGGGCTGCTGGCATTGCTGGTGGTGGTGGTTTGGGGGCTAAATTTTGTGGTGATCAAAGTCGGGCTGCACAATATGCCTCCGCTGATGCTGGCCGGTTTACGCTTTCTGCTGGTGGCCTTCCCGGCGCTGTTTTTTGTCGCCCGCCCTAAAATCCCGTTTCGTCTGCTGCTGGGCTACGGCCTGACCATCAGCTTTGGCCAGTTTGCCTTTCTGTTTTGCGCTATCAACTTCGGCATGCCCGCCGGGCTGGCCTCGCTGGTGCTCCAGGCGCAGGCGTTCTTTACCATCATTCTGGGGGGGATGGTGTTTGGCGAACGGCTGCAGGGTAAACAGCTGGCGGGGATAGCCCTCGCAGTGGTCGGAGTGCTGGTGCTGGCAGAAGCCAGCCTCAACGGGCAACACGTGGCGCTGCTGGGCTTTTTACTGACCCTGGCAGCGGCGTTCAGCTGGGCCTGCGGCAATATCTTCAACAAAAAGATCATGCAGCTGGAGACGCGTCCGGCGGTGATGTCGCTGGTGGTGTGGAGTGCGCTGATCCCGATAGTGCCGTTTATGGTGGCGTCCTGGCTGCTGGATGGTCCGACGGTCATGCGCAACAGCCTGGTCAATATCGATCTCACCACCATTTTGTCGCTTCTCTATCTGGCGTTTGTCGCCACCATTGTCGGCTACGGTATCTGGGGGGCGCTGCTCGGACGTTACGAAACCTGGCGGGTGGCGCCGCTGTCGCTGTTAGTGCCGGTCGTGGGGATCGCCAGTGCGGCGCTGCTGCTGGGTGAAAAGCTCGGGGCGTTGCAGCTGGCCGGTGCCGTTCTGGTGATGGCTGGTCTTTACATCAACGTCTTTGGCTTTCGCTTGCGCCGGACGGCGCGGCTGAGAGGCTAAAAAAAAGCCCCGCGCGGGCGGGGCAAAACGAATTAATTGTGCTGATTGTAGTACGGCACCCCTAACTCGTCGGATTTGTCGCTGCCTGCGCCCATATGGTTAAAATCGTGGGGCGACTGACCGTTCGCGGTCGGCAGGATCATTGTGTCGCGGCTGTTTGGCTGCGGCACAGAAGGGGTTTGCTCCGCAAAACTCTGGCCAGAGACCAGCACCAACAGGGTGAGGGCGGCGGAAGCGAATAGTTTCATGATTTCCTCGATACGTCTTAGAGCCTACTGGGCCAGGCTCTTAATACAGGCGATTAGCAGTTACAGTGATTGATCGGAAGCAGATACCGTGATTCCCCGTGCATATTGGTAATACGGTATTTATGCGGCGGCACATCGAAGTAGTTCTTGAACGTGCGGGTCAGAGTCTGCTGCGATTCAAACCCGTAACGCTCAGCCAGATACAGGATCGGCTCGTTACTTTCCTTCAGCTTCTGTGCGATTTCCGTTAATTTGCGGCTGCGGATGTACTGGCCTAATGAGTGGCCGGTCTCTTTTTTGAACATCCGTTGCAGGTGCCATTTTGAGTAACCTGAACGCTCAGACACTTTCTCAAGCGAGAGCGGTGACTCCAGGTTATCTTCGATCCAGCCCAAAATGCTATGAATAGTGATGGCGTCAGTATTGCGTCTGGACATCGTCATACCTCTTTCTGTTTACGGCAGGATTTTCTTAAGCAAGAGCTCAAGAGTTGCCACTTCGTCCGCCGTTAAGTTTTTTGTTAGTTCCTGGTGCAGTTCTTGCCCTACTAATTGATGACATTGTTCACACATTGCCGCGCCGTCGCTGGTCAATTGCACCAGCACGCCGCGTTTGTCATTCGGATTTGGGCGGCGTTCAATCCACCCTTTGCAGACCAGCCGATCGATCATTCGCGTCAGCGCGCCGAGGTCCACAGATAAGACTTTTTTCAACTCAACCGGCGTAATACACCCTTCGCAGCGCACAGAACAGAGCACTTTGAACTGCGTAGCGGTGATATCCAGCGGTGAGAGATAGTCATTGAGCAAACGGTCTTTCTTCTGGTTAACCATATAGATAAGGCGACCCAGCGGAATGATTTCGTTGAAGAGGTCACTGGTGCTTTTCACAATGGTTGCCCTGGCAAGTAGTTTAATCACGGCAGATATTATTGCTCAGGCAACTATAAGTCAACTGAATGCATTTACTTATGACACGATTTGCTAAAGCGATTCAGATCACTTTTTTGCCCGTTTTCCCTAACGTCATATCACCAGGATAAATTAATTACGTAGAGAAAATATTACATGCCCGGCGCGCATGGCTTAAACAGGTGTTTTCACCGTATACTTGCCTGGTTAATTTTTGATAAGGACAACTCGGTAAAATGGTTGATTTAATTAAAGCTATTGGCCTTGGGCTGGTGGTACTGCTACCGCTGGCGAACCCGTTGACCACCGTTGCGCTGTTTCTGGGGCTGGCGGGCGACATGAACCGTGAACAACGTAATCATCAGTCGCTTATGGCGTCCGTTTACGTCTTCGCGATCATGATGGTGGCGTACTATGCCGGGCAACTGGTGATGAACACCTTCGGGATTTCCATCCCTGGTCTGCGTATCGCAGGGGGCCTGATCGTTGCCTTTATCGGTTTCCGAATGCTGTTCCCGGCGCAGAAAGCGACGGATACCACCGACGCGCAGGACGCTCTCGAGGACAGGCCGGGTAAAGAGGCGCCAAATATTGCCTTCGTGCCGCTGGCGATGCCAAGCACCGCCGGGCCGGGTACGATTGCGATGATCATCAGCTCCGCCTCAACGGTGCGCAGCGGCACGGCCTTCCCGGAGTGGGTGATAATGGTTGCACCGCCGCTGATCTTCGCCCTTATCGGCGTGATCCTGTGGGGCTGTTTGCGTAGCTCAGGCGCGATTATGCGCTGGGTGGGCAAAGACGGTATCGAAGCGATCTCCCGTCTGATGGGCTTCCTGCTGGTCTGTATGGGCGTGCAGTTTATTATCAACGGCGTGCTGGAAATTATTGAAACCTATCCGTGATAACCAAACCGGGTGGCGTTCTGCCACCCGGCGATCGCTTTAACCGCGATGCGGCTGCTCTTCGAGCTTGACGGGCCATTTGCGAAAGATCAGCATCGACCAGATCAACGCCGCAAGCGCCGGTATCGCCCCCAGATAGCCAATTGACGCCATCGACAGATGGAGGCTTATCTGATTTCCGACCAGCGCACCTGCGCCAATTCCCAGATTGAAAATGCCGGAAAAAAGCGCCATTGCCACGTCGGTGGCATCCGGCGCCAGCGCCAGCACTTTGACCTGCATCCCCAGGCCGATAATCATGATCGCCACACCCCAGACAATGCTCAGCAGCGCCAGATTCACTTCACTCCCCGATGCGGGGCGCAGCAGCAGCAGACACGCCAGCAGCAGGGCAATCGCGCTGCTTACCAGCGCAGAGGCGTGACGGTTGCCGAGCCTGCCGAACAGCAGGCTGCCGATAATGCCTGCGCCACCCAGCAGCAACAGCAGTACAGTGGCGAAACGGGCGCTGAACCCGGCGACCGTCTGTACAAAAGGCTCGATATAGCTATAAGCGGTGTAGTGGGCGGTAACCACCACGACCGTCAGCAGATAGAGGCTCATTAACGCCGGGCGACGCACCAGCAGCGGCAGGCTTTTCAGCGAGCCGGAGTGTTCGCTCGGCAGTTTTGGCAGCAGTTTGATCAGGCACAGCAGGGTGAACAGCGCCCCGAGACCGATGATGAAAAAGGTGGTGCGCCAGCCGAAATACTGCCCGACGATGCGCCCGAGCGGCAGCCCGAGTACCATCGCCAGCGCGGTGCCGGTCGCCAGCAGGCTCAGCGCCTGGGCGCGCTTCCCGGCCGGGGCCAGACGGATAGCCAGCGAGGCGGTAATCGACCAGAAAATCGCGTGCGCAAAGGCGATGCCAATCCGGCTTATCACCAGTACCGTGAAATTCCACGCCAGGAACGACAGCACATGGCTGGCGATAAACAGCACAAACAGCCCGATCAGCAGCCTTCGGCGCTCAATCTGGTTGGTGAGCAGCATAAAGGGCAACGACATCAGCGCGACGACCCAGGCGTAGATGGTCAGCATGATCCCCACCTGCGCGGTCTCCATGCCGAAGCTGTCGGCGATATCCGAGAGCAGGCCGACGGGGACAAATTCCGTGGTGTTGAAGATAAATGCGGCAACGGCGAGCGTCACCACCCGCAGCCATGCGACCCGGCGGGAAACAGTATTGGTTGTCATAGGGATATCTGGGATCGATTGCGAAAATGAAGTGTGGCGATCTTAAAACCATCGCTGATGAAAATACAATCATTTTGTGATGCAGGTCTCACTACACCGCCGCAGTAATCGCTGGTGAAATGGGTTATTTTCCATGAATATAGGATGCAACATCATGTTAACAGTGGGTTAAGCGATGCAGGACATTGAGTTTTATCTGGTTGATGCGTTCAGTGATAGCGCATTTGGCGGTAATCCGGCGGCGGTTTGTCCGCTGCCGGAGTGGTTGCCGGACGAGACGCTGCTGAAGATGACGCAGGAGCATAACCAGTCGGAGACCGCCTTTTTCGTGCGCCATAAAGGGGGGATTGAACTGCGCTGGTTTACCACCCACGGCGAGGTCAACCTGTGTGGTCATGCGACGCTTGCCACCGCCTGGGTGTTGTTCAACGAGATGGATTATCCCGATGCCCGGATCCATTTTGATACCGCATCCGGCAGGCTCACCGTCAGCCGCGACGGCGACTGGTTAACCCTCGATTTTCCCGCCTGTCCGACCGGGGCGCAGACCCCACCGCCAGAGATGCTTTGCGCGCTGGGGATCGAACGCTACGTCGAGGCCCGCAAAGGACGCGCCTGGCTGCTGGTGCTGGAAAACCGTCAGCAGGTTGAGGCCGTCACGCCCGATATTCACGCCATGACGCCGGGGGAGCATAAAGTGTCGATTACCGCCCGGGGCGAGGGCAAATACGATTTTATCAGCCGCTTTTTCTCGCCGGGCGTAGCGCTGTGGGAGGACCCGGTCACCGGCTCGGCGCACACCATGCTGATCCCGTACTGGAGTGAAAAGCTCGGCAAAACGTCGCTCTTTGCCCGGCAGGTTTCAGCCCGGGGCGGCGATATGCGTTGTGAACTGAAGGGCGACCGGGTGCTGATGAGCGGCAAGGCGTCGCTGTACATGAAAGGTCATCTGTTTTTGCGCTAAAAAAGGGTTAACCCAATGAAAGAGATTGCATTCTATCTGGTCGATGCGTTTAGCGACCGCGCGTTTGGTGGGAATCCCGCAGCCGTTTGCCCTCTGGAGGCATGGCTGCCGGATGATGTCCTGTTAAAGATGGCCCAACAGCATAACCAGTCGGAAACCGCCTTTTTCGTGCGCACCGATACCGGCTTTGAGCTGCGCTGGTTTACCACCCAGTACGAAATTAACCTCTGCGGTCACGCCACGCTTGCCAGCGCGCACGTGATTTTTGAGTATCTTGACTACCCGCACACCGAGATCGTCTTCTCCACCCGCTTTGTCGGCGATCTGAAGGTTAAGCGCAGCGGCGACTGGCTGACGCTGGACTTCCCGGCGTGGGGCTGCGAGCCGGTGGCGAATCCGCCAGCGCTGCTGTTCAGCACCCTGGGTATCCGTGAGGCGAAAGAGGTGCGGGCAGGGCGCGATTACCTGGTGGTGCTGGAAAACCAGCAGCAGGTCGAGGCGTTAACCCCCGATATCGACGGCATGATGCCGCTGGGTAAGATGGTCTGCGTCACCGCCCCGGGGGATAAGTATGATTTTGTCAGCCGCTTCTTCTGCCCGGGTGAAGGGGTGGCAGAAGATCCGGTCACTGGCTCTGCCCACAGCATGCTGATCCCTTACTGGAGCGAGAAGCTCGGTAAAACCACGATGGAGGCACGTCAGGTTTCCGCCCGCGGCGGCGATCTGCGCTGCGAGCTGAAGGGCGACCGGGTGCTGATTGGCGGACAGGCGGCGCTGTATCTCAGGGGTACCGTGTTCCTGCGTTAGCATTAAAATCCTTTGTTGTGCCTGAGCCACTCCACCTCTTCCGGGGTGGAGTGACGATTAAGCAGGCTGTTGCGGTGCGGATAGCGGCCAAAGCGCTCAATAATGGCCCGGTGTTTACGCTCTGCGCTCAAAAAGCCCGGCTCGTTCAGGGCGGCGAACAGCCGCTCTGCCTCCTGATGAATTACCCGTGATTCCGCATGCATCATCGGCAGCAGCGAGACTCCTTTTTCGTTGTTGTTGAGTTCATTCCAGATCGGTTGATACACCAGCTCCTGGGAGAGGATCAGCGCCATGCCATCCTGCTGCCAGGCCCGGCCATCGTTGCGGTTAAGGTTGCGGGATAGCTGATCGAGCAGGATGATTTCAGCCAGCCGCCCATGGGCCGTGGCGCGCCAGTGAAACAACTCTCCCCGGCAGGCGGCCTGCCACTGCGCATAGAAGCGATGTTTACACTGGGCGTCAAAGGCATCGTTGCGGGTGAACCAGAGGGGTTGATGCTGGTCATGAAACCAGAATTCAAGCAGAGGGGCGTAGTCCATGAGGTATCCGGCGTTTGGGTTTCGGTTGTTAAACCGTAGCACAACATGGCCCGGCGGCGCTGCGCTTGCACGGGCCTAGAGGACTGTAGGCCGGGTAAGGCGCAGCCGCCACCCGGCAAACAGGCCACACAACTCATCCCAGCGACGCACCTCCGCACAGCACCAGCTCCTGCCCGGTGATCGGCGCGGCCTCGGCGCTCAGCAGATAGCTCACCATCGCCGCCACCTCTTCCGGGGCGATGAGCCTTCCCATTGGCGGCACTTTGGGTGGCGACGTCTCACGCCCTGGCGCACTCAGCATCGGGGTCCGGGTCGCCCCGGGGGCCACCACGTTGGCGGTGATCCCCCGCGGGGCCAGCTCCGCAGCCCAGCTGCGCACCATGCCCACCAGCGCCGCTTTGGTCGCCACGTACTGCGAACGCCCCGCCGCGCCGCGGGAGGTACGGCTGCCGATGGCTACCAGCCGTCCACCCGCGCTCATCCGAGGTGCAAAGTGGTTAAACAAAACTTCGGCGGCGTGAATATGCAGCCCCCAAAGACGGCTACTGACCGCTGGATCCAGCTCGCCGAGCGGGGCGGCGGCCATCATGCCGGCGGCATGGACAATCGCCTGGGGTACCGCAAGGTTACTGAGCGCGGCGCCAAACGTGACGGTGTCACTTAAATCCACGCTCAGGCTGGTAAAATTGGGATGGGTATTCTCCACACCGCGCCGACTTAAGCCGGTAACCTGCCAGCCCTCGGCCAGCAGGCGTTTCACGATGGCTTCGCCGATACCGGAGCTGGCCCCGGTGACGATGGCTGATCGCATATCATCCCTCCAGCAGCGTGCGCGGCACTTTAAACACCGCCTTGCGCACGGTCATCGGGGCATCAACCGCGCACAGCGCCTGGTGCGGCTCCCCGGGTAGAAACACGGCGAAGTCTCCACTACGCAGCGTCATGCTCACCGGATGCACCGCCCCGGGGGCGATATACAGATCCGGTTTGCGCTCTTCATCGCCCGCCTGCGCCAGCGACTGCATACCGGCGTTGATGATTTCTTCCCCCGCCAGCACCACCTGAATATCGGCCCACTGATGATGATATTCCGTATGGCGCTGCCCCTGCGGCTGGGTCTGCGCCGGACCGATATGGCAGAACCACGGGCAGCCCTCCGGCTGCCAGCGTCCGTCATCCCGGGCGGCGAGCGCCGCCAGGGTGCAGTCAGGGCGCGCAAGGATCTCGCGCAGAACCGGCGGGAGCCCGGCCAGCGGCAGGGCGTTAAGGTGACCGATAATCACTGTTGCGCCTCCTTTACCCACTCCGGCGATATGCGCACGTATTTGATCGCCTGGCGGAAGTAGGTATAGGCGATATGCAGCGTGCCGTCGGCGCTCTGCTTGATGCTCGGGTAGGAGAACTCTCGGTTCAGTTTCTCCAGCGAGTTATTGGTCATGCAGTAGCCGTCACCCTCGTCAAGATTGCGCCGCCAGGCCCAGCTTTTTCCGCCGTCGGCGGAGATCGCTACCGTCATCGGCGCGCGCGGTGCCCCCCAGAAGGCGGCGCGTCCGTTAGTCACCTCCGGCTCTTTCCGTCCGTCGCCATCGTCAATCTCGTCATACAGCGAGGCACGACGCTCCAGAGCACCCGCCGCGCTCATGTGGTTGAACACCAGCGCCAGCTCACCGCTCTTAAGGGTGGTGACCTGAATCGACGAGTTATTGTTTGGCAGTTCGGTCGGCTCCGGTACTGACCAGCTTTCGCCATTATCCAGCGACTGGCTGATATAGATGTTGTCTGCCCAGCGGCTGCGATAGAGCGCCACCAGCGTGCCGTTGTTAAGGGCGGTAATGTTCATATGCACGCAGCCGAGACTCTCCGGTACCTCGACATCGCGCCAGCTCTGGCCCTGGTCTTCAGAGATTTTCACCGCGCTGATGTCGTCGTTACCCACCCATTTCTCGCCAGGCCGGGTGCGGCAGTAGAAGACCGGCAGCAGCCAGTTGCCGTTGTCCAGCACCACGATTGGCTGGCGAATAAAGGTGCCGGGCTTATCCAGCAGGGTGGCGATGTCGCCCCAGCTGTTGCCCAGATCCTCAGACTTGCGGTAGCGCACGATCGCGGTGTCCTGATTGCCGGAGAGCTGGGCGGTCCACAGCAGCCACAGCACGTTGTCAGGCGCGAGGAACAGAACCGGATTCTGCTCCGAGCGGGTGACGTCGTCTGAAAGCTTCACCGCCTCGCTCCACTGGTTGCTGCCGGGGGCCAGGCGCGACCCCCACACTGAGATATCAGCGATCCCTTCCTGGGTGCCGCCGAACCAGACGCACATCAGGGTGCCATCCGGCAGCGGCAGCAGGTTTGCTGCGTGATTTTGCGGGCAGGAGGAGGGCAACATCGCCGTCTTCACGCGGGCATCCTCTGGCTGCGGGCGAACAATCCCGTCACGGGTTACGGTTACAGACATATCAGACTCCATTATGTTGAACAGGGGCAGGCGCTTTACGATCCGCTTTATTTGGGATGATGCGGTCGAGAACCATAATCACCGCCGGGGTGATCAGCGCAATGTACATATTGTTAATACCAAAGGGATCGCCCAGCAGATACCACAGCGAGGTCATCACGCAGGCACCAATCAGCCCGGCGTTGGCACCGCGGGTGCTCTTAAAGAACGGGGCGTAGAAGGCGATCACCGCTACCACCGAAATCGACAGACGAATGGCGCGGGTAAAGAATGACAGCTTCAGTACCTCCGGCACCAGCAGGACGAAAATCAGCGGCAGGAAACCAATCAACAGGGAGAGCCAGCGGGTCGCTTTAAACTCCTGCTCCGGGGTAGGGTTGCGGTACGGGACATAGAAATCTTTTACCACCAGCGAAGCAATAGCGAGGGCCACGGTGCTGACGCTGACGAAAATTGAGGCCACAAGTGACGTTGTCACCAGGCCGGCCAGCCACGGATTCATGTCCTGCAGGAAGATCGGCATGGCGTACAGGCTGTCGATCTCCGGGTGCAGATATTTCGCCGCCACGCCAATCACCGCAATGGCCAGGGCAATCGGCAGGCAGAAGAAGAAGGCCACCCAGGTGGAGCGTTTGGCCGACTTCACATCTTTAGTGGAGGAAATCGCCTGAATCACAAACTGGGTGCAGAAGATGGAGCCGATGGTGCCAATCAGCCATGCAAAGATAGTGCTGGCGCCGATGTTGCCGTCCCAGGTCCAGTAGTAAGAAGGCATCTGCTCAATCATTGGCGTAAAGCCGCCGGTTTTGGAGAGCGCGAAGCCCATGATCACCAGTATGCCGAAATACTTCAGGGCGCTGTGCAGCAGCGTCACCCAGGCCACCCCCTTCATGCCGCCAAAGGCGAAGTAGAAGGTACTGACCACCGCAGTAATAAATGCAGCCACCGGCAGGTTCACCTTCAGCACGGTGGAGATCGCCGCCGCGCCGGAGACGTAGTTACCGACGTTCACCAGCAGCAGGGCGTAGATCATAATAATTGAGATGATGTTTTTGGTGCTGTTGCCGTACTTCTCGGCAATCGCTCCGGAGATGGTGATTTTGCCGGTGTTATAGATGCGCTTCACCAGCAGCAGGCCGAACAGCGGGAAGCCAATCGCCGCGCCAATAACCGACCAGGAGGCGGCAAAACCATCCTCGAACGCCGCCTGGGCGGTACCGATGGTGGATTTGGCCCCGATGTATTCCGACATCAGCAAGATCCCAACGATAAAGGCCGGCATCGCGCGGGAACCTTCCATAAAATCACCGGTGTTTTTACTGCGCAACCGGAAGGTCAGCCAGGTGGTAAACAGAATGTAGACAATCACAATGCCTACGATGATCAGGGTATCTTCAGCGGTAAAATTGTTCATCTTTGCCTCTCTTCAGGGCGTAGGAAACCTGGGCACACGCGGTGCCCGGTATTCTTATGGACGAAATCAAACGCCGGTTACTGCAGTGACTTCGTCACTATCTGGCGGATCTGTTCAGTCTGTTGCGCATCGAAAGCCACGGCGTAGCGGCTTTCACCTACCTCTTCGCCCATCACCTGCAGCGCTTTTTTCACCGCCGCCGGAGAGAAGGCCACTTTATACAGATTTGTACGCAGTTCAGTCACGCCATCCTGCGCCTGACGCGAGCCGTCAATATCGCCCGCATGGAAACGCGTCCAGATGGCGTTGATGGCCTCCGGCGCCACGTTCGCCAGGCCGGAAATACAGGCGGAACAACCGTCGACAAAGCCCTGATGGATCAGGGAGTCCGGGCCGTTAAGCACGTCGAAATCGTCGATGTCCTGTGCCGCCTTCAGGAATCCGCTCAGGCTCTCGTAACTGCCCGCGCTGTCCTTGATCCCGATAATATTCGGATGGGAGGCCAGCACCCGGGCGGTCTGCGGCTCGATAGCATTGCCGGTACGCGCCGGGATGTTATAGAGAAATACCGGCACGGAGAGGGCATCGGCGATGGCGGTGTAGTGGGCGATCAATTCCGCCTGGGTCAGCGGCACAAACCACGGGGTGATCGCCGAGACGGCGTCAACGCCCAGGGTTTCAACCTGCTTACCGAGACGGATGGTGGCGCGAGTGGAGATCTCCCCGATATGGGCTACCACAGGCGCACGTCCGGCGACCTCTTCCACACAGGTGCGGGTGACGGCCACTTTTTCCTCTTCGGTCAGCACAAAAAACTCGCCGTTGGTGCCGCCGCAGAAGATGCCGTTACCGGCTGCTAACTGCCGCTGGATCTGGCGCTTCAGCCCCGGCAGATGCAGGGCGCCATCCGCCGTAAAGGGGGTGACGATCGCCGTCAGCACGCCTTCAATCTTGTTACGCATGATTCACTCCTTCGATATTAAATTTTGGGGAACAGGGTCTGGTAGATCCCCTGTACCTCGGCATGGCTGACCTGACGCGGGGCATTGTT
The DNA here is from genome assembly GCF_035787115.1 of Leclercia adecarboxylata. Taxonomy (GTDB): domain Bacteria; phylum Pseudomonadota; class Gammaproteobacteria; order Enterobacterales; family Enterobacteriaceae; genus Enterobacter; species Enterobacter adecarboxylatus_E. The sequence goes on from NZ_JALKTL010000001.1 coordinate 278,970, forward strand.
CATCAGGCGTTTTACGTTCAGCGCGGCATCGCTCAGCGAGGCGATATCATCCCGCGGGACGCCCAGCGTCTCGAGGTTGTCCGGCAAATTGAGGCGACGCACCAGCGCGGCAAACCAGTCCACCAGCGCGTGGGATTTTTCCTCCACCGACAGAGTGGTATCGGCACCAGGCACCAGATCCCACACCTGCGCAAATTTTTCCACCGCGTCCGGGCGCACCACGCGCATGCAGGGGGCCAGCAGAATGGCGTTGGCCACCCCGTGCGGCAGGTGATATTTGCCCCCCAGCGGATAGGAAAGGGCATGCACCAGATGGGTTCCGGCATGGGCAATCGCCACGCCGCCGTAGTACGACGCCCACAGCATCTCCAGCTTCGCCGCCAGGTTTTGCGGCTCGGCACAGGCGGTTTCGATATTGTTCAGCAGTTTACGCAGGCCAATCAGCGCCGCGTTATCGCTTACCGGGTTGGCGACGGTGGCGGTGAAGCACTCGATCAGATGGCACAGGGCATCGATTCCGGTGGAGGAGGCAATGTGCGGCGGCATGCTGGTGGTCAGTTCCGGCAACAGCGCCACGTAATCCGGCAGCAGGACCGGGGAGATAATACCGATTTTGGTGCTCTGCTCAGGAATGGCGAGGATCGCGTTCGGCGTGGCTTCGGAGCCGGTACCGGCGCTGGCCGGGATCAGCAGTGACGCGAGGCGCACGGTCGGCTTTTCGCCCGCCATCAGGGCGTCCAGCCCGGGCGTTGCCGGATGGCACAGCACGGAGAGCAGTTTCGCCACATCCAGCACGCTGCCACCGCCCACGCCCACCACCAGATCAAAAGCGGTGCCGTCGAGCTCAGCCAGCAGAGCGCGAACGTCATGGTTGGTTGGCTCCGGCGGCACGCTGTCAATCACGCTGACGCTGCGGTTGTCAGCTTCCAGCAGGGCGCGGATGGCGCGGGCGGCGTCCAGACGGGCGATATTACCGTCGGTGACCAGTAAAAGGCGCGATTTGCCTGCCAGCAGTGGCGCGAGGGCCGGGATAGCACCCGCACCGCTGATAATCGTACTGTTAATGGTTAACACATTGCTCTCCTGTTGCTGTGTCTGTGATTGATTTCGCTCAAAACAGGCAATCACAGTCATCGTGTGTCTAAATTTATAATTTATTCGCAAACCGAATAACTTGATCTTGCTCACATATAATCAATCATGATTGAATATAATCATTAACAGGAAATGCCAACCCGGAGTGGGGATGAAAGAGAACAACCTGAACAGAGACGTCGTGGTGATTGCTGACGACTTTACCGGTGCCAACGATGCCGGGGTAAGCCTGGCCTTAAGCGGCAAAAAGGTCAGCGTGGCTTTTAAGACGCCCTTTACCGACCCTACCGATGCGCTGGTTATTAATAGCGACAGTCGGGCAATGGGGGCATCAGAGGCCGCTGAAAAACTGGCGCAGTACGCCACCGATATTCATGCCGCGCAATGGCTGATTAAAAAAATCGACTCGACGCTGCGCGGCAATCCGGGCGCGGAGATCGAGGCGCTGCTGACCCTCAGCGGTAAACGCCAGGCGATTATCGCCCCGGCGTTCCCGGCCGCCGGGCGCACCACCGAGAACGGCCTCTGCCTGGTAAAGGGGGTACCGGTGACGGAGACCGAGTTTGCCAGCGATCCGAAAACCCCGGTGCGCCACGCTCAGATAGCAAAAGTACTGGCGGAGCAAACCGCGCTTGAGAGCCGGGTGGTGACCCCGGCGCAGCTTGCCACGACATTACAGAGTGATGCACGTCTGGTGATTGTGGATGCGCAAACCGACGAGGCGCTGGATCAGATTATCCAGGCGGTCTTTGCCTGCGATGAGCGTCCGCTGCTGGTGGGCTCCGCCGGGCTGTGCGACGCCCTTGCGCGCCGTCTTGCCACCCCGCGCCAGCTGCTGGCGGTGATCGGTTCGATGAGTGAAATTGCTCAGCAGCAGATCCAGCGCGTGCGCGGTCAGCACAATGTCAGCACTGTATTAATAGATATCAATGATGTGTTTAACGAGGCGATGGCGGACTACCAGCAGCAGATCGCCGCGGCGCTGGCCGCGGGGCAGCACTGTGTGGTGCACACCTGCGCCGATACCCAGGCCCGGCATCAAATTGACGCCCTGTGCCAGCAGCGCGGATTAAGCCGCGCGGCGCTGGGGGAGACCATCAGCGCCTTTCTGGGTGAGCTGACGCGTAACGCACTGGAAACCAGCCGCCCGGCGGCGCTGTATGTCTCCGGGGGCGATGTGGCGATGGCGGTGGCCAGCACGCTTAATGCGCAAGGTTTTGCCATAACCGGACAGGTGGCGCAGTGCGTGCCGTTCGGTCGATTTTTGGGTTGTCGCTGGCAGGGGCCAGTCATGACTAAAGCGGGCGGTTTTGGTACTGAAACCACGCTGCTTGAGGTTTTGCATTTTATCGAGGAGAAGATGAGTGACTAATATCATTGCTGTAACGATGGGTGACCCGGCGGGCATCGGCCCGGAAATCATTATCAAATCCCTGACCGAGAGCGAGCTGTCCGGCGCGCCAGTGGTAGTTGTGGGCTGTGCCAGAACCCTGCAACGTGTGCTGGAGAAAGGCATCACCGCTCCGGCGGAGTTACGCGTGATTACCCGCGTCAGCGATGCACAGTTCGGCCCGGCCATCATCAACGTGCTGGATGAACCGCTGGCGGAGCCCGACAGCTTACAGCCCGGCGTGGTGCAGGCGCAGGCGGGCGATCTGGCCTACCGCTGCGTGCGTCGCGCCACCGAGCTGGCGATGGCGGGGGAGGTGAAAGCCATCGCCACGGCGCCGCTGAACAAAGAGGCGCTGCATCTGGCGGGCCACCACTATCCCGGCCACACCGAGCTTTTGGCACACCTGACCGACAGCAAAGATTACGCCATGGTGCTCTATACCGACCAGCTGAAGGTGATCCACATCACCACCCATATCGCGTTGCGCAAATTCCTTGATACCCTCAACCAGGATCGGGTAAAAACCGTGATTGGTATTGCGGATACCTTCCTCAAACGCGTGGGCTACAGTAATCCGCGCATCGCCGTGGCCGGGGTGAACCCGCACGCCGGGGAAAACGGTCTGTTTGGCGACGAAGAGATTAAAATTGTAGGCCCGGCGGTTGAAGCGATGAAGGCCCGGGGACTGAATGTTTTTGGGCCGTGCCCGCCGGACACGGTGTTTATGCAGTGCCACGAAGGCATGTACGACATAGTGGTGGCGATGTATCACGATCAGGGTCATATTCCGCTAAAATTACTCGGTTTTTACGACGGGGTGAACATCACCGCCGGGCTGCCGTTTATCCGGACTTCTGCCGACCATGGCACCGCGTTCGACATTGCGTGGACAGGTAAAGCGAAGTCTGAGAGCATGACGGTTTCTATCCAGTTAGCGATGCAAATCACACGGGAATAATATGAAGGGATATAGCCGGTTAGAACAGATAATGGACTACCTGAAAGGGCACAATCTGGTGACGGTGGATCAGCTGGTGGCGGCAACGGATGCCTCGCCTGCGACCATTCGCCGCGATCTGATTAAGCTTGACCAGGAGGGAGTCATCAGCCGTACCCACGGCGGGGTCACTCTGAACCGGTTCATCCCTTCCCAGCCCACCACCAGTGAAAAGATGCACCGCAGCCTGGCGGAGAAACACGACATCGCCTGTGCCGCGGCGAGCTTTGTCAAAGCCGGGGACGCGGTGGTGCTCGATGCGGGCACCACTATGATTGAGCTTGCGCGTCAGCTGACCCATCTGCCGCTGCGGGTGATCACCAGCGATCTGCATATTGCCCTGTTTCTGTCCGAGTTTAAGCAGATCGAAGTGACGATCATTGGCGGGCGCATCGACGATACCAGCCAGTCCTGCATTGGCGAGCATGGCCGCCGCATGCTGCAGAACATCTGGCCGGATATCGCCTTTGTCAGCTGTAACGGCTGGGATCTTGAGCGCGGTATCACCTCCCCGACGGAAGAGAAAGCGGCGCTGAAGCGCGATCTGATTGCCAACGCCCGACGCCGCGTGCTGCTGGCCGACAGCTCGAAATATGGCGCCTGGTCGCTGTTTAACGTAGCGCACCTTAACTCGCTGACGGATATTGTCACCGATAAACGCCTCGATGAAGGGGTGCAGCAGACCTTAAGCCAGCTGGATGCCACCCTGACCTTAGCGCCTTAACGGCTCAGGGCAGACGGGCGATATTGGCTTTGATCACTTCCGCCGAATGGCGGAATTTTTGTTGTTCCTCTTCTTCCAGCTTCAGCTCGATGATCTGCTGAACGCCGCTCTGGGCCAGCACCGCCGGCACCCCAATCGCGACCCCTTCTAAACCGTACTCACCGTCCAGCACGCAGGAGATCGCCAGCGCCCGGTGGCTGCCGGTGAAGATATTGCGGCAGATCTCGGCGATGGTCGCGGCGATGCCGTATTCCGTACAGCCCTTGCGGGCGTATATCTCAAAGCCCTGCTTGCGCACGCGTTCGGCCAGCGCGTCAACATCCAGCGTCTGGCCGGTGTGGCGCTGATAAACTTCGGCAACAGGTGAGCCGTACACCGTCGAATGCGACCAGACCGGGAACTGCGTATCGCCATGCTCACCCAGGATAAAAGCGTCGATGCTCTGGGCGCCGATATCCAGCGCCTGCGCCAGGGTGCGACGCAGGCGGGTGGTATCCAGCCAGACGCCGGTGCCGATAACCTGATTACGCGGCAGGCCGGAGAGCTGCCACACCTGCCAGGTGATGATGTCGCAGGGGTTAGTGGCAATCAGAAAAATGCCGTTAAACCCGCCCGCCATCATCTGCGGGACAATGCCTTTGACGATACTGGCCGTGGCGGTCAGCTCGTCGAGGCGCGTTTGTCCGGGTTTCAGGGCACCACCGGAGACGGTGATCACCGCGATATCCACATCGGCACAGTCGCTCACCTCGCGGGTGGAGATGCTCATCATGCCGGGCATATAGGCGGCGGCGTCTGCCAGATCCCAGGCATGGCCTTCGCTGCGCGCCTGGTTGATATCCACCAGCAGCAACTCTTCGCAGATATTTTGATTTAACAGGGCGTAAGCCGCTGAGGTGCCGACATTTCCGGCGCCGATAATCATCACTTTGCGGGCTTTGGTGTTCATTGTTTTTCCTGAGGTTTTACGGTGATAAGCCTCAAACTTACGCCGCCGTAGCAGGCGGCGCAATGGTCAGGTGCCGCTATAAGTTAAAAATATGCCGTTGCGTTTGCTTCCCGGGGTTAAGGTGGAGAAAAACGACAAAAGGAGCCTGCCATGTATTCCATTACCTCTGAATCACCCGCACATCCGGATATTACGAACCTGATTGCCGCCCTGGATGATTATCAAAGCGCGCTGTATCCCGCGGAGAGCAATCATCTGCTGGACCTTGCCGCGCTGCCTGCGCACAGGCTGATCATGATGGTGATCCGCGATCGCCAGCTTAATGCGGTCGGCTGCGGCGCAATCGTGCTGAACGGCGACGGCAGCGGCGAGATGAAACGGGTCTGGATCGATCCAACGCATCGTGGACAGCGGCTGGGTGAAAAGCTACTGGCGGCGCTGGAAGATGAAGCCCTGAGCCGCAGCTGCCATACCCTGCGGCTGGAGACCGGGATTAAACAGCTACCGGCCATCCGGCTCTATGAACGCTGCGGATATCAGCTGCGCGAGGCGTTTGCGCCATACGCGCCCGATCCCCTGAGCCTGTTTATGGAGAAGATGCTTGTGGCTGATCTTCGTTTAGCAGCGCTATAAACGCCTCCAGCTGCCGGGTCATCGCCCCCCGGCGCCACACCAGCCAGGTGGTGAGCCAGCGCCAGTTTTCTGCCAGCGGCCAGGCTTCCACCTGCTGATGTCCGGGCATACTTTCCAGCATTGAACGCGGCATCAGCGCGATGCCCGCCCCGGCAATTACGCAGGCCAGCATACCGTGATAGGACTCCATCTCATGGATGCGTCCCGGCGTGGCGCGATCGGCGTGAAACCAGCTTTCGAAATGGCGGCGATAGGAGCAGTTAGCGCGAAACGCATAGATATCGCGCCCGCTGATTTCGGTGGCCCGCACGACTTTCGCATGACCGGCTGGCACCACCAGCATCATCTCCTCCCGGTAGACCGGCATACCCTCCAGCTCCGGATGGGTTAAAGGCCCGTCGACAAACGCTGCGCTCAGCGTTCCTTCCAGCACCCCATCAATCATCGTCCCCGAGGGGCCGGTCGCCAGGGCGAACTGAATGCGCGGGTAGCGCTGGTTAAACTGCGCCAGCGAGGCCGGGATACGTACGGCCGCGGTGCTCTCCAGCGAGCCGAGGGTGAACAATCCCTGCGGCTCATCGCCCGCCACCACCATCCGCGCTTCATCCACCAGGGCCAGAATTTGCCGACTGTAGCGTAAAAAATTATGCCCAGCCGGGGAGAGGCGCAGCCGCTGGTTCTCGCGAATAAACAGCGCCACGCCGAGATCGGCCTCCAGCTGTTTGATGCGGGTAGTGAGGTTGGAGGGCACGCGATGCACTACCTGCGCGGCCTGGGTAATGCTGCCGGTTTGGGCGACGGCGTTAAACATCTCCAGCTGGGTCAGATCCATATCGTTCTCGATTCGTGAATAAGGTGGTTATTATTATTCATTTTTAAGAAATAGCAGAGTGCGTCACACTAAATCAACACTCAATTTACGGAGCACATCATGACGATCTCTTCTGCGACACATGCCCTGACCATTAACCCGGCTAACGGCGAAACCCTGGCCACCTGGCCGTGGGCGACCGCTGCTGACATTGACCATGCGCTTACGCAGACCGATGCCGCTTTTCGCTACTGGCGCGCCGTGCCGGTGATGGCGCGTGCGCAAAAATTACGGGATCTGGGTGCCGCGCTGCGCAACCGTGGCGAAGAGATGGCCCGGATCATGACCCGTGAGATGGGCAAGCCCATCGCCCAGGCGCGCGGGGAGGTGGCTAAATCCGCCAGTCTTTGCGACTGGTATGCCGAACAGGGGCCTGCGATGCTGAAAACCGAAGCGACGCAGGTGGCCGACGCGGTGATTGAGTATCGTCCCTTAGGCCCTGTGCTGGCGGTCATGCCGTGGAACTTCCCGCTGTGGCAGGTGCTGCGCGGCGCCGTGCCCATTCTTCTGGCGGGCAACAGCTATCTGCTGAAGCATGCCCCGAACGTGCTGGGTGCCGCGAACCTGATTGAACAGATTTTTAATGACGCCGGTTTTCCGCAGGGGGTGTTTAGCCAGCTGAATGCCACCAATGACGGAGTGAGCCAGATGATTGCCGATCCGCGCATTGCGGCGATCACCGTCACCGGCAGCCTGCGTGCCGGGGCCGCCATTGGCGCACAGGCCGGTGCCGCGCTGAAAAAATGCGTCCTTGAGCTGGGCGGGTCCGATCCCTTTATTGTTCTGAACGATGCCGATCTCGATCTGGCGGTAAAAGCGGCGGTGGCCGGTCGGTATCAGAACACCGGGCAGGTGTGTGCGGCGGCAAAGCGCTTTATCGTCGAAGCGGGTGTGGCCGATGAATTCAGCCGCCGTTTTGTCGATGCGACTTCAGCCCTGAAAATGGGCGCGCCCGACAGCGAAGAAAATTATCTCGGGCCGATGGCGCGTTTCGATCTGCGCGACGAGCTGCATCAGCAGGTTCAGGCCACCCTTGCCGAAGGCGCTACCCTGTTGCTGGGCGGCGAGAAGGTGGCCGGGGCAGGTAACTACTATGCGCCGACCGTGCTGGGTAACGTCACCCCGAATATGACGGCGTTTCGTCAGGAGCTGTTTGGCCCGGTGGCGGCCATCACCGTGGCAACCGATGCCGATCACGCGCTGGCCCTCGCCAACGACAGTGATTTTGGCCTCTCTGCAACGGTGTTTACCCAAAGCCAGGAGACGGCGGATCGCTTTGCCCGTCAGCTCGAGTGCGGCGGGGTGTTTATCAACGGCTACAGCGCCAGCGACGCCCGCGTGGCGTTCGGCGGCGTGAAGAAAAGCGGCTTTGGCCGGGAGCTGTCGCACTTTGGCCTGCATGAGTTCTGTAACGTGCAGACGGTGTGGAAAAACCGGGTTTAACAGTGCGCGCCTCTAATGGCGCACATTAACCCTCGAGTCTTCAGCTCCTGAAGACTCGAGGGTTATAAACAGCTAAGCCATGAATCTTTGCCATTGTTCTTCGCTAATGATCTTTAGCGGAATATTTTTATTATCTCTATACTCTACAGCCTTTTCTATTTTCCTTCCGTAGCTCTGATACATCCAGTCTTTAGAACTTAAGGTCCCAACAATAAGATAATTGATTTTCATTGTTACGTTGTCACATACCGTTGCGCCTGCTGCTTCAATAGTGGCTTTGCATTTGCTCCTTTTGCCATACAGGAAGTCACCAGTGAGGCATACAATTGCTCCCGTAAGATCTAACGACTCAATAACATCTACAGGTAATCTGGTAGACATACCATCAACTATTCCTGTTGCTAAATCACACCCCGTATAAGCAGTGAGCCCTTGTTTAAGTGATTCACGCTCTTCTGGAGTGATCACTCCATCTTTCAGAATTTCGGAAACAAGCTTGAACAGCTCTTTGCCAGGGTAATTATTCTTTAACGTACCATTATTGGTTAGCCACCAATTGAGATATCTAATTTCATCATCGACCAATTGATGATCGGCAAGCATTCCTTTGCACAGTCCCTCAAGAAGGTGGCGGTCTGCTTCAACGGAATAAAGATCCAAATCCGGCATATCAATCAATTGTTTTTGAATTTTGAGAAGATCAGCCTTGAACACTTTTAGTTCAGTATCCGTTATTACATCAGCCGAGAGGACATCCTTAGCCCTGTTGCGTATTGCCTGCACGCAATAATTGCGGCTTAGTAAGTCGGCCTCCATAAGCCATGTATCAAGATAAAGAATTTCTTTTTTATTAGTATTTCCGTCACTTATGATTCCATCAATTATACTAATAAGATTGGCGAATAACTTATCTTTATTGTGTGCATAATTGAATTTACTGTATTCAGTATCCATACGTTGCCTCATTTAAATCCTGTAAAATCCCGGGTAGCTTACGAAGCGTTTACTATCAGAACCCCAGTTTTTGTCATTATTGGAGACTGATTATTAACTCTTAGTCATTTGGTGGATGAATGGCTTATTCATCAGTAGGGTGATATGTGCCTTGGATGTTATCTTAAAAACCTTCTCTAAACTGAGAATGCATCATAGCCCATGCGAATAGTATGTAAAAGCACTACTGAAATAACGGTGTTTTAAACGGTAGTAAAAAAATATATTTAACAATTGGTTACACTGCAACTATTCGGTACGGTTAAGTAAAAGCTTTGCAATTTTATGGATAACCTTATGCAGTGCTGATTTCGTACTGAAAAAGTCATCACTCAGGATTGTTAAGCCCTGACAAACAGAACCTTTGGACCAGAACGTTTTATGGCCTCGACATGTTTGCGAGATATGTCAATAAAATGCAATTTTTTAAATATATGTTCGTGACATGTTTATTCCATCGACCCAAAATAGCTATATGTCGATAAAAATGGTTTTTTTTAACATATGAGCTGGAATCCTGTCGTACCCTATAACGAACTTCCCGCGCTCCCCCGATCTGGAAAGCATTGAAACACGCAGAGTACTCAAAGCTTGTATTAGTGCGCGCGCAGCGATTGCAGAGCTAAAAACTGCGGGCGAATTGATACCCGATCAGAGTTTGTTGATAAATATCCTTCCAGTGCTGGAAGCAAAGGACTTTTCCCGTATTGAGAACATTGTGACCACCAGCGATCAGCTTTTTCAGTATGTTGACCGTGCCGAAAATGCCGATCCCGCTACAAAGGAAGCGCTACGCTACCGTACAGCGTTATACGATGGATATCTCCATCTCAATAGCTACCCCTTGTGCACCAATACCGCGATAAAGATTTGTACTGCGCTACGGGCCGTACAAACCGATATTCGTAAAACGCCGGGTACAGTTTTACGCGATCAGAACGAGGATGTGGTCTATACCCCGCCTGTTGGCGAAACAACTATCCGCGATCTCCTGGCTAACTGGGAGCGCTTCCTCCATGCCGAGGATGATGTCGATCCGCTGATCGAAATGGCAATCTCCCACTACCAGTTTGAGTGCATTCATCCGTTTCCCGACGGTAATGGGCGCACGGGATGGATCCTGAATATCCTGTATTTGATTCAGACAGGATTATTGTCATCGCCCATTCTTTATTTGTCTCGCTTCATTCTGGCAAGGCGTAACGATTATTACATCTTATTACGAAATGTGACTGCGAATGGGGATTGGCAGTCATGGATACTTTTTGTACTCGAAGCGGTAGAAAATACGGCGAAATGGACAACGAAGAAGATAGCAGTAGTTAGGGAACTGATAGCGGAAACCACTGAGTACGTGCGTAAGGCATTACCCAAAATTTATACTCACGAACTGGTGCGGGTACTCTTTGCCCAACCCTATTGCCGGATAGACAATCTCGTAAAGGCTGGCGTGGCAAAACGTCAGACGGCTTCATCCTACCTCAAGCAATTAGTAGAGATTGGTGTGCTGGAGGAAATGAACGTTGGTCGTGAGAAGTTATATATCAATACCCGATTATTACTCGAATTAAATCATTAGAATTTAAAAGGGAGTCGCAAGTCTTTTACCGCCAGCCCCTTGTCATTATTCTGAAATAGTTCTGTCATTTTCACTGCGTAGACTCGCCCCCGTCTAAGGCATTGTTAATGAAGAAATTATGAACTTAATGCAAATTTTTCGCCGCATTACTCCCCGGCAGTTTGGTTTGCTGGCGGGGATTTTCTGTATCATCGGGCTCTTTTCCGCGCTACAAATCTCTTCATCACTTTTACTTTCCGTCTCGCTGCGCGATGCCCAGCGCAATGAACAGCGCAATCAGATGGCTTATCTGCAACAGGCGAAGGTCGATCAGGCGCGCATCTCGCTTCTGGCAGCAAGCGATCTGCTTAACCGTGCGGGCGTGTACTTTATGCAGGATAAAGAGACCGGATCGGAGGGCAGCTGGCACAGCCTGATGGATGAGGCGCAACAGGCGCTGCGTGATTCTCAGCAGGCCTGGCAGGCATGGCAGGCGATGCGCCCGCCGCAGGATGAGGCACTGCTCAACAGCTACCAGCTGTTTTTCGATGCCATCCGCGAGCTGGCCGACGGGCTGGTGAACGGTCAGTCGATTGATGCCTTCTTTGCCGTGCCCGCCCAGGCGTTTCAGGCAGATTTCAATGACAACTATGCCCGCTATCAGCAGGCCAGCGCCCAACGTGCGGCAGAAGGGCGGCAGCGGCTGACGGCCAGTCTCTCCAGCCTGCAATCGCTGTTTCTGCTGGCCCCGGTGATCCTGCTGGCGATCGCGGTTGCGGTGTGGTTTGGCATGTCGCGCTGGGTGATCGTCCCGCTGCGTCGCCTTATCGCCCACATCAATCTGCTGGCGGCGGGAGATCTCTCTGCCCCGTTACCGCCCCTGACCCGTTTTAACCGCGAGATTGCGCAACTTGGTGGCAGCGTTGATACCCTCCAGCAGGGCCTGCAACAGCTGGTAACCCAGGTCAGCGAGGCGACCACCGCGATGGTGACCAACATTGGCTCGCTGGCGCAGGGTAACCAGGATCTGTATCACCAGTCTGCGCGCCAGGCGCAGGAGCTGAAAGAGGTCACGGCACATATCGCCGCGCTGGAGACCCACGTCGAGGGGAATAGCGGCTATGCAAAACTGGCGAGCTCGCGAGCGGACGAGGCGCGGGAGATGGCGGCAGGGGGTGACCGGATGATGGAGACGGTCAACGCCTCAATGGCGGCGATCGTGGAGCGTTCTTCAGAGATGCGCGGCATTGTGGCCATCATCGATAACGTGGCCTTCCAGACCAATATTCTGGCGCTGAATGCGGCCATCGAGGCGGCCCATGCCGGTAATCAGGGGCGCGGCTTTGCCGTGGTGGCGCGGGAAGTGGGCCTGCTGGCGCGCAAAAGTAGCCATTCGACCCAAACCATCCAGCAACTGATCAACCATTCGTTGCAGGGCATCGAGGATGGCTCGAAGGCCGTCACCCGACTGGAGGATAATCTGCAGCAGGTGATCGGTCTGGTGGGCAATCTCTGCAGTCTGCTGAATGAGATCTCCGTTGCCACCCTCAGCCAGGGCGACAGCATCCACCGCATGACCGGCCAGCTGCAGGCGCTGAACCAGGTGGCCCGCCAGACCGATATACTGGTGAATACCGCTTCTGAAGCCTCCCGGCGGTTGCATGATGAATCCGGCCTGCTGTTACAGGCGGTCTCGCGGTTCCGACTTCCTGCCTGACGTCATCCATACGCCTCTGTTATACTCGCAGGCCGTTTTTGGCCTGTGAGCAAGGAGCCACCGATGGCTGCGAACATTAACAATCAGATGCTGGATGCTATTCTGGCGCAAATCCGTCCTCTGTTGGGCAAGGGTAAAGTGGCCGATTACATTCCCGCGCTGGCCTCGGTCAACGGCAACAAACTTGGGATCGCCATCAGTACCGTGGACGGGCGGCGCTTTCAGGCTGGCGATGCCACAGAGCGTTTCTCCATTCAGTCGATATCAAAAGTTCTCAGCCTGGTGGCGGCTATGCGCCAGTATGACGAGGACGAGATCTGGCAGCGGGTGGGGAAAGATCCCTCCGGCCAGCCGTTCAACTCCCTGCTGCAGCTCGAGATCGAACAGGGCAAACCCCGCAATCCCTTTATCAACGCCGGGGCGCTGGTGGTGTGCGATATGTTGCAAAGCCGCCTCAGCGCGCCGCGACAGCGTATGCTGGAAATTGTACGTCAGCTCTCCGGGGTGAGCGATATCGGCTACGAGGCCGCTGTCGCCCGTTCAGAGTTTGAACACTCGGCGCGCAATGCGGCGATAGCCTGGCTGATGAAGTCGTTCGGCAATTTCCATAACGACGTGCCAACGGTGCTGCAAAACTACTTCCACTACTGCGCGCTGAAGATGAACTGCGTTGAACTGGCGAACACCTTTCTGTTTCTGGCCGCTCAGGGCTATGCGCAGCATCTTTCTCAACCCGTCGTTACGCCGATGCAGGCCCGGCAGATTAATGCCCTGATGGCGACCAGCGGTATGTATCAGAATGCCGGTGAGTTTGCCTGGCGGGTGGGGCTGCCTGCAAAATCGGGCGTCGGGGGCGGGGTGGTGGCCATCGTCCCTCACGAGATGGCAATTGCGGTCTGGAGCCCGGAGCTGGACGACGCGGGGAATTCCCTTGCGGGTGTCGCGATGCTGGAACACCTGACCCAGCAGCTGGGGCGTTCGGTCTATTAATCACAGCATGAGCCGTCAGCCTGAAGGCACAATTGATAAGACAGCTAACTGGATGATGATCGTTATCCCCTTAATGTGATATACATTAATCCCAAACTTTTAACATTCATCGGCTCGGATGCTAAGGCATTGTTAAAAGCAACCCTATGGATTGATATTGCATGCCTTCTGCTGAAACCAGAACATTCACACTTTTTCAGCCGCACAGCCCGTTCCGAAATGCGACGGCAATATTTTTATTGACCACGCTGTTCTATTTTATCGGCGCGCAGCTTCGTCTGGTGGAGGCACTCTCGCTGTTCTGGCCGCTCAATGGGGTCATGGCCGGGGTGTTTGCCCGTTACGCCTGGCTGAACCGCCTGCACTATTACGCCATTGCGTATATTGCCATGCTGGTGTACGACCTCATCACCACCGAATGGGGGATCGCGTCACTTGGCATCAACTTGTCCAATATGGTGTTTATTGTCACCGTCGCCGTGCTGCTTCAGCGTGATAAGCGGCTGAACATCAGCACGCCCGATCCGGTTAACGCGCTGCGGCTGTTTAATTACTGTCTGCTGGCCGCGCTGTTGTGCGCTCTGGTGGGAGCCACGGTGTCGGGCGGGGTGTCCAACCGAAACTTCTGGCCGCTGGTGGCCGACTGGTTTAGCGAGCAATTTTCCACCGGGGTGTTGATTGTACCGTGCCTGCTGACCATCACCTGGCCTGCGTTCAACCGCGCGTTGCGCATCGACCATCTGATGCCGGTGGTGGCGCTGATTATCTCGGTGATCGCCTCGGTGGCGATTGGCGGGGCCGGGGCGCTGGTGTTTCCACTGCCGGCGCTGATCTGGTGTGCGGTGCGTTATTCTCTGCCTGCGACCTGCCTGCTAACCTTTGTCACCGGGGCGGTGGAGATCACCCTGGTGGCCAACTCCATCATCACCATCGTGGCGACCACGCCGCTGACCACCCCGATGATGTTCTCAGCCCGTCTGGGCATTGCCACCATGGCCATCTGTCCGCTGTTGGTGTCGGTCAGTATGGCGGCGATCAACTCCCTGATCCGCCAGGTCTCCCTGCGTGCCGATTACGATTTTCTGACTCAGGTTTATTCCCGCTCCGGGCTGTATGAGGCGCTAAAAAATGACGAAGGAAAGCGCAAAAGCCCGCGGTTGACCGTCATGCTGCTGGATATCGACTACTTCAAAAGCATCAATGATAACTATGGCCACGAGTGCGGTGATACCGTTCTGGCCGCCTTTGCGCGCAAAGTGCAGGAGACGGTGGGCAGCGAAGGGCTGGTGGCGCGCATGGGTGGCGAAGAGTTTGCCGTGGTGGTGAACGCGGTTTCTTCTGAGCAGGCTTACGCCCTGGCGGAACGGATACGCACTTCGGTTGAACAACATCCGTTCAGCTGGCGCGGGCAGTCGCTTTTTCTGACCGTCAGTATTGGTCTGGGAAGTGGAAAATCCGAGCCGTCACAGTTGACGGAGGTCTTTAATCGTTTGATGACCGAAGCGGATGAATATCTGTATCGTTCGAAAAAAGCAGGCCGAAATCGCACCAGCGCCCGAATGACAGAGTTAAAAACTGCCGGACAGCGCACCGAGCCGACTGAACAGCTGTAATCGTTTGCCTGGGCGGAGAGACATCCTCTGACATATATTCACAAAGCTTATAAATCCCTTGATACGCTTTTTCATCGTCAATAATATGAACGGGTGATTATATCGGAAAAATCGTGTGATGAACGGAACTGACGGACTCAGTAAATCCCCTCGCGTGCCTGGCAGTCGGTTTATCAAACGCATGTATCTGATGCGAGTGCTTGGAACCTTTCTCTGCTTTATACCCATCCTCTCTGTCCTGCTTGAACAACATCGTTCGGGCTGGCTGATGGGTCTGCTTGCGCTCAACGCCTTTGTCTGGCCGACGCTGGCCTGGTGGCGTGCCCGCCGCTCGCCGACGCCGCTCCATACTGAGCATCAGAACCTGGTGCTTGACGCCGGGGCAGGCGGATTCTGGATCGCCATGATGGCGGCGAACCCGCTGCCTTCTGTCGCTATTGCCACTATCCTCCTTGCCGACCGGCTGGCGGCGGGCGGTTTTCCGCTGATGAAAAAGGCTGGCGCGGTGATGGTAACGGTCTTTATGGCCAGCTGGCTGACACAGGGGATGGCGCTGGTGCCCTGGATATCTCAGCGAACCCTGTACGCCACGCTGCCGCTGATCGCTATCTATACCGTGGCGCTGAGCGTGCTTACCAACGGTATTGCCGTGCGGCTGCGCTTTAAATCCCGCGAGCTTGAGCGGATTGCGATGATGGATCCGCTGCTGGACATCGCTAACCGACGTCTGCTGGAGAAACGTATTGACCATGAGTTGCATAAACTGCAGCAAACCTGTCGCGATTCGGCGCTGATGTTTATCGACATCGACAATTTTAAAGACGTCAACGATCGCTTCGGGCATAAGGTGGGGGATATGCTATTAGTGACAGTGTCACAAATTTTGCGCATTGCCACCCGACAAAACGATACTCCGGCAAGACTGGGCGGAGATGAGTTTGTGATCCTGCTGCCTGATACCACCCTCGACGAAGCGCGAATAGTCGCCACCCGGATCATGGAAGCGGCTGCGGTGATTGAGGATGTCGCGGAAGAGGCCGTTCCCTGCACGATGAGTATTGGCATTGCCTGCGCAACCCGAGAGATGGGAAATGTTACAGACTGGTTACAGGCAGCCGATGCCGCGTTGTATCAGGCGAAGCGCGATGGTAAAAACCGCATATTTGCTCACTAACCGGGCTCAGGATGCGCTAAGCTTTTAAAAAGCCTGACGTCCGGAGCCCGTATGAAATCACCTTCACTCCCCAAAAATGAAGCAGAGCGTCTCAGCGCTTTGCGTGAATCCGGACTGCTTGAACCCGAAAATCACCCCACCTACGCGCGTCTTACCCGGCTGGCGAGACGTCTGTTCGGCGTGCCGGTGGCGATGATCAATCTGGTTGACGAGCATGTTGTGGTCGTCAAATCCACCGATGGCGGTGACCCGACCAACCTGCCGAGAAATCTCTCTTTTTGTGGGCATACCGTCCTCAGCGAAGCCCCCCTGGTAATACCCGACACCTTAGACGATGCCCGCTTTGCCGATAACCCCCTGGCAACCGATGACAACCCTGTCCGGTTTTATGCGGGTTACCCGCTGCGCCTGCCCAATGGGGCTACGGTGGGGTCGCTGTGCATTATCGACCATTTTCCGCGCCCCTTTGCGCCGTCTGACATCGAGGCGCTGGCAGATCTGGCGGCGCTGGTGGAAGTGGAGTTTGCCGCTTCCTGTGCCAGCATTACCGACCACCTTACCGGGCTCTACAACCGCCGGGGCTTTCATCATCTGGCCACCTATGCCATTCGCGCCGCCCGGCGGCGGGCCGAACCCTTGACCCTGGCCTGGCTGGATCTCGATCGCTTTAAGCAGATCAATGCGCGATATGGTCGGATTGATGGCGACAACGCCCTGAAGGCGATGGCCGGTTTGCTGAGTTCCACTTTTCGCGAGGCCGACGTGCTGGCGCGCTACGGCGGAGATGAGTTCGCCATTTTGTTTGCCAACAGCGACGAAAAGGGGGCGTGGATCGCCATGCAGTTTCTTACCGAACAGGCGGCGAACTGGAATGAGCATGCTGAATATCCCTGGGCGCTCTCGTTCTCCTGGGGGGTAAGTGAGTTTGACCATGAGCGCGACGATCTGGAGAGCTGGCTGAAAACCGCCGACCAGATGATGTACTCCATGAAACAGCAGCGCGGCACCGGCTGTTGATGAACGCAAAGTAAGACCGGAATCGGTACTCTTCTACAACTTGTTATAAATCCTGTCACAATTCACACCGGGTTTGATCAAAACGGGGGTTCGTGGTCGTAAAGTTTGATAAGTTATCGTACCAATCTTATCAGGCTGTATGACTAATCATTACAAGGACCCCATTGTGAACACACTGAACCGTCGTGATTTCCCCGGTGCTCTCTATCCTGAACGTATCATCCAGTTTGGTGAGGGCAACTTCCTGCGCGCGTTTATTGACTGGCAAATCGACCTGCTTAACGAGCATACCGATCTGAACGCCGGTATTGCGATTGTCCGCCCGATTAAAAGCGACTTCCCGCCTTCACTGAGCACTCAGGACGGACTCTATACCACCATCATCCGTGGGCTGAACGAGCAGGGCGAAGCGGTCAGCGACGCGCGACTCATCCGCTCGGTAAACCGTGAGATCAGCGTTTACGACCAGTACGATGAATTCCTGAAGCTGGCGCACAACCCGGAAATGCGCTTTGTCTTCTCCAACACCACGGAAGCGGGGATCAGCTACCACGCCGGGGATAAGTTTGAAGATGCGCCGGCGGTCAGCTACCCGGCAAAACTGACGCGCCTGCTGTTTGAACGCTTCAGCCATTTCAACGGCGCCGCCGATAAAGGCTGGGTGATCGTGCCCTGCGAATTGATTGACTACAACGGCGATGCCCTGCGTGAACTGGTGCTGCGCTATGCGCAGGAGTGGGCGCTGCCATCGGCCTTTACCCAGTGGCTGAACGACGCCAACACCTTCTGCTCCACGCTGGTTGATCGCATCGTGACCGGCTATCCACGCGATGAAGTGGCCGCGCTCGAATCCTCTCTCGGCTATCACGATGCCTTCCTGGATACTGCTGAACACTTCTACCTGTTTGTTATCCAGGGGCCGAAATCGCTGGCGCAGGAGCTACGTCTCGACAGGCTGGCGCTGAACGTGCTGATTGTCGATGACATCAAGCCGTACAAAGAGCGCAAAGTGGCGATCCTTAACGGCGCGCATACCGCGCTGGTGCCGGTGGCGTTCCAGGCCGGGCTGGATACCGTGGGCGAGGCGATGAACGATACTGAGATCTGCGCCTTTGTCGAAAAAGCCATTCACGAAGAGATTATCCCGGTGCTGGATCTGCCGCGCAATGAGCTGGTCTCGTTCGCCAGCGCGGTAACGGGCCGTTTCCGCAATCCGTATATCAAGCATCAGCTGCTGTCGATTGCCCTCAACGGCATGACCAAGTACCGCACCCGCATTCTGCCGCAGCTGCTGGCAGGGCAGCAGGCCAGCGGCAAACTTCCGCCACGCCTGACCTTTGCCCTGGCGGCGCTGATTGCCTTCTACCGGGCGGAGCGTAACGGCGAAAGCTATCCGGTGCAGGACGACGCGCACTGGTTAACCCGCTTCCAGCAACTATGGACGCAGCATCATGACCAGCAGATCGGCACCCGTGAGCTGGTGACCGCGGTGCTGAGCGTAAGCGAACACTGGGAGCAGGATCTGACCAGCGTGAACGGACTGGTAGAACAGGTTACTCAGGATCTGGATGCCATTCTGCAGCAGGGCATGCGTGAAGCAGTAAAACCGCTGTGCTAAGGGGATAGATTTCGCGCTCTTTGGGCCGGGAGGCGTTGCGCTTACCCGGCCTGCATGGCTCACCCCATCTTATTCGAGAAGCCGGGGAACATAACGCGCCAGTTCGGGCTTTTCTCGACCCTTATTAGTTACAACATACTTTAACTTCAGCCTATTATTACCTACCTTAACCCCGTGCGGTCTGCCTGTGTCTGGCACGAAGACATCATTTTTTAACATACTTGCAACCGTGACAACGATCACGTTTAATAGTCACCGCTCTTTTTTCCCGATGAAGCTGACTATGATCGTTCGACCTCAACAGCACTGGCTGCGTCTTATTTTTGTCTGGCACGGTTCCGTCCTGACCAAAATCTTTTCCCGCTTGTTCCTGAATTTTTTGCTCTCCATCGTGGTGATCCTGATGTTGCCCTGGTACACCTCGCTGGGCATCAGGCTGACGGTCGCGCCGTTCAGCATTCTTGGGGTTGCCATCGCCATCTTCCTCGGCTTTCGTAATAACGCCTGTTACGCCCGCTATGTTGAAGCGCGCCAGCTGTGGGGGCAGTTGATGATTGCCTCGCGCTCCCTGTTCCGGGAAGTGAAAAACACATTGCCGGACGATCCCGCGCTGGGTGAGTTTGTCCGTCTGCAGATCGCCTTTGCTCACTGCCTGCGGATGACCCTGCGCAAACAACCCCAGGCCGACCAGCTCTCGGCATATCTTTCCCCTGCAAACCTGCGGGTGGCAATGGACTCGAGCTCACCGGCAAACCGCATTCTGCTGATTATGGGGGAGTGGCTGGCGGTCAGACGCCGCAAGGGTGAGCTGTCGGATATTCTGTTCCACAGCCTGAACATCCGTCTTAATGATATGTCCACCGTCCTGGCCGGCTGCGAGCGGATCGCCAACACACCGGTGCCGTTTGCTTACACCCTGATCCTGCACCGCACGGTCTATCTGTTCTGCATCATGCTGCCGTTTGCGCTGGTCAGCGACCTGCACTACATGACACCGTTCGTCTCGGTATTGATCTCCTACACCTTTATCTCGCTGGATACGCTGGCGGAAGAGCTGGAAGAACCGTTCGGCATCGAGAATAACGACCTGCCGCTGGATGCGATCTGTAACGCGATGGAGATTGATTTACTGCAGATGAATGATGAGCAGGAGATCCCGGCGCGCAAACTGCCGGACAAGTATTACCAGCTGACGTAAAAGCGCCAGTTAATCGTTCGCCTCAGGTGAGTTTGTATCACAGTGTATCCGCGCCAGGTCAGGATACACCGTCTTGCAAAACGGCCTTGTTTGTACATATTCCTCATACATCAGGGTGGTGAGATAACCGGGTCAACTACACAACCCGGAGAGACCACCATGATGAACAAACTGGCTTACTCAACCCTGGCATTGACCCTCTCACTGGCTACCGTATCGGCCTGTCAGGCCGAGGCGGCCGGCACCGACTACAGCGCCGACTTTAAGCAAATCCGCCAGATTGACGCGGGCGATCTGAATATTGGCTATGTTGACATCGGGCCGAAAAACGGCGAACCGGTGATCCTGCTCCACGGCTGGCCCTACGATATTCAGAGCTACGCCCAGGTCGCCCCTGCACTGGCGGCAAAAGGCTACCGCGTGATCGTGCCCTACAACCGTGGGTTTGGTACCACGCGTTTTCTTTCTTCCTCCACGCCACGCAACGGGCAACCGGCAGCCATGGCGAAAGATGTCATTAACCTGATGGACGCCCTGAAAATCAAACGCGCGGTCTTTGCAGGTTATGACTGGGGGGCGAGAACGGCGGATATCGTGGCGGCGCTGTGGCCGGAGCGCGTGAAATCGCTGGTTTCGGTGAGCGGGTATCTGATTGGCAATCAGCAGGCGGGGGCAAAACCCTTGCCGCCTGAGGCCGAGCTGCAGTGGTGGTATCAGTTCTATTTCGCCACCGAGCGCGGTGAGAAAGGGTATGCTGCCAATACTCACGACTTTGCGAAACTTATCTGGACGCTGGCGTCACCCGGCTGGAAATTTAGCGATGCGACCTTCAACGTCAGCGCAAAAGCGCTGGATAACCCGGATCATGTGGCGGTGACTATCAGCAACTATCGCTGGCGTCTGGGGCTGGAACGGGGTGAAAGCCGTTACGACAGCTATGAACAGAAGCTGGCTGCGGCACCGACCATCAGCGTGCCGACCATCACCATAGAAGGTGATAACAATGGTGCACCGCATCCTGAGCCTGCGGCCTACGCCGCCAAATTCACCGGCAAGTATCAGCATCGTACCTTTACCGGCAACATTGGCCACAACCCGGCTCAGGAAGATCCGCAGGATTTCGTCACCGCAGTGGTGGATGCGGATAAGATGTAAGCCAGCTATGCTATTTTTTTGCCCATCGCTGAAAAACAGGAGCTTAGGGTGGAGACAACCGATCACATTCTTGTCGTGGATGACGACAGGGACATCCGCGAACTGATCGTCGATTATCTGGTGAAGTCCGGCTATCGTGCTACCGGTGCCGCCAACGGCAAAGAGATGCGTGCCGTGCTCGATAAGCAGGCGGTGGATATGGTGGTGCTGGATATCATGATGCCGGGCGACGACGGTCTGACGCTGTGTCGCCAGCTGCGCAGCGGTCAACATAAAGATCTGCCGATCCTGATGTTGACCGCCCGCCACGACGATATGGATCGCATTCTGGGCCTCGAAATGGGGGCGGACGATTATGTGGTCAAACCCTTTGTGGCGCGTGAGCTGCTGGCACGGATCAAAGCGATTCTGCGCCGGTTTCGCACGCTGCCGCCGAATCTGCAGGTGACCGAAGCCGGACGGATCATCGCCTTTGGCGACTGGCAGCTCGACACCAGCGCCCGTCATCTGCTGGACGCCACCGGTACCATTGTGGCGTTGAGCGGGGCGGAGTACCGGCTGCTGCGGGTCTTTGTCGATCACCCTCAGCGCGTGTTGACCCGCGATCAGCTGCTTAACTTCACCCAGGGGCGGGATGCGGAGCTGTTTGAGCGCTCAATCGATCTGCTGGTCAGCCGGGTGCGGCAGCGGCTCAATGAGGATGCACGCACACCCCTGTATATCAAAACGGTGCGCAGCGAAGGCTATGTCTTTTCAATGCCGGTCAGCATCCTTGAGGCCAAAGAATGAGGCTCTGGCCGCGCTCGCTCCATTATCGTCTGCTGCTGATCGTCCTGCTGGGGTTGCTGCTCGCCAATGGCCTGAGCCTGACGCTGGTGCTGGCCGAGCGCATGAGCAGCGCCCGGCACGTGATGCTGGGCAATCTGGAAGATGATGTCTCCACCAGCGTGGCGATTCTGGACAGGCTGCCGGCAAATGAGCGTGCGCAGTGGCTCCCGCGCCTCGAGAGGGGCAACTATCGTTATCTGCTGGGACCAGGCGAGGTGGGTGCTCCTCCGGCGGATGCCCGTTCCCGGGATGCGGTTCGGACTCTGACGGAGACCCTGGCGACCCACTATCCGCTGCGTTTTACGGCGGTGCCGGGACCGGTGTCGCATATTCAGGCGCATCTGACGCTGAGCGACGGCTCGCCTCTGACGCTGGATCTTACGCCCCGGATGCCACCGGTTGCCCGCTGGCTGCCGGTGGTCTTTGTGATCCAGGTATTGCTGGTAGCGATCTGTGCCTGGCTGGCGGTGCGTCAGGTGGTGCGGCCCTTTACCCGCTTTACCCGGGCGGTGGATACTCTTGAACCCGCCAGCCCCAATCCGCTGACGCTCGCCGAGCAAGGCCCGCTGGAGGTTCGCCAGGCGGCACGCGCCTTTAACGCCATGCAGCAGCGGATCCAGACGTCGCTGAAGGAGAGGGCGCAGATCCTCGCCGCCATTTCCCATGACTTACAGACCCCCATTACCCGTATGCGTCTGCGCGTGGAGATGGCCGACCAGCCGGATCTGCGCGACAAACTCACCCAGGACCTGGACAGCATGACGCGGCTGGTGCGGGAGGGCATCGACTACGCCCGCTCCTCCGGGGTGGCGCCTGAACCGGTGCGCAACGTCGATCTTTACACCTTTATTGATACGCTGGTTTGCGACTACAGCGATACCGGCAAAAACGTGCAGTTTTCTGCGCCCAGAACGCCCGTTCCTTTCGCGACTCGTCCGCAGGCGCTGCACCGCATCCTCACCAATTTGCTGGATAACGCACTGAAATTCGGTGATAGCGCCGACGTGACGCTGTCCATGCGTGATGACAGCGTGCAGATCGCCGTGGAGGATAACGGCCCGGGCATTCCGGAGGATGAGCTGGCGGCGGTGTTGCAGCCCTTTTACCGGGTGGAGTTTTCCCGTAACCGGGAAACGGGTGGAACAGGGCTGGGGCTGGCGATTGCGGCGCAGCTTACCGGGCAGTTGAACGGTGAGTTGCGGCTGGAGAACCGGAGTGAAGGGGGGTTATCGGCGCGGATTATATTGCCGGTGGGGTGAAGGGGATTTGCAGCTATGGAGGACGATATTGCCGGGTGACGGCGGCGAGCTCCCCTGGCACGTTCACCGGTCCGGTGGTTTCAGAGAAGCAAGGAACCTAAGGTGGAGGGAACCACCTCATTAGCCGCATATTTATCATCGCCATCTGATTGTACCGCAATGTATCTCCGCTCAACGCCCATACACCACCTGACAAAAAACCCCATTTCCCCACACACCCCAAACACATTCCCACGCTGTAATAGCCTCACTTTCAACTGGTTAGTGAGGTGTTTATGTTTCTCGTGATCGCATTCTTAGGTGGCATGGTCAGCCTGCTCAGCCCCTGTACGCTTCCCGTCATCCCCCTGCTGTTTGCCGGATTCCGCGGCCAGCGGCGCCAGCTTATCGCCATGCTATGCGGCATGGTTGTTATGTTCACCCTTGTCGCCAGCCTGATTACCGTCGCCAGCGACTGGGTGATCAATGCCACCATTGTTGGTCGCTGGATCGCACTGGTAATCATGAGTCTTGCCGCACTGGCGCTCATCTTCCCGCCTTTTGCAGAGCGCATCGCCCGCCCGGCGTTACGCCTCGGCAATGTGATTAATTCCCAAAGCAACAGCACCCGGGGACTGGCCTCGGCGGTGCTGGCCGGACTGGCGGTCGGGCTGCTGTGGTCGCCCTGCGCCGGGCCGGTGTTAGGGGCTATTCTCAGTCTGAGTCTTACAGGGCATAACCCGATTGCCACCGGCAGCCTGCTGGCGGCGTATGGCATCGGTTGTGCGGTGATGCTCGCGCTGCTGGGCTTCAGTGGCCAGGCGCTTATCACGCGTCTGAAAGCGAAATCGGGCCTCATGGACGGGCTGCGAAAAGCGGCGGGAGTCGCGATGCTCATGTCTGTTGCCTTCACGGCCTTTGGTCTGAACAGCGTCTTTCAGGGGGCAAACGGAATTGCGGATCGGCTGGAGAAAACGCTGCTGCAACTGGCGCCAGAGAGCCAGCCGCAGCCAACGCTTCAGCCAGTGGCCCAGCCGGTCACCACCAGCGCTATGCCCTCACTGGAGGGCGGCACAGGGTGGCTGAATGGCGAGCCGGTCACCCCGGCATCGTTAAAAGGCAAGGTGGTGCTCATCGACTTCTGGACCTGGGACTGCATCAACTGTCAGCATTCGCTGCCTTACGTGCGCGACTGGGCAAACAAATATAAGGCGCAGGGCCTGGAGGTGATAGGCGTTCATACGCCGGAGTATCCGTGGGAGAAACCGCTGGCCTCGGTGCAGAAAGCCATCAACAAATGGCAACTGCCGTACCGGGTGGTGGCCGATAATAACTATAAAATCTGGACGGCCTTCGGCAACCGCTACTGGCCTGCGCACTACTTCTTCGACGCTAAAGGCCAGCTGCGTTACGCCTCTTTCGGCGAAGGAAACACTGAGAAACAGGAGCAGGTGATCCAACAGCTGTTGAAAGAGGCAAAGGCGTAGTCAGGGCTCGCGTCTGGCGATAATAAACAGCCGCGGAAAGGCCAGCAGTATCTGCCCGTTTTCCTGCAGCGGATACTGCTCTACCAGCAGCTGATGGTAGCGATGAAGATAGCGCTGCTGCTCGTCCTCGTTCAGATCCTGAAGCCAGGGACGCAGCCCGGTGGCGCTCACCCAGTCGACGATCGCCTGGTGGGAGTTCATCTGGTGATAATAGGTGGTGCGCCAGATATCTACCTCGCATCCCGCTTCGGTCAGGATATCGTAATAGGCATGGACGCCGGACAGCGCTGCGCGCCCGCGATCCGGATAGCCCTGTTCAAACGCCACCTCACGCATCAGCACGTGGGTGGGTTCCAGATCGTTATCCGGCATCTGAATGGCCAGCACGCCGTGCAGTTTCAGGAGCGAGACCAGATGCGGCAGCAGCTCGTAGTGATTTTCCACCCACTGCAATGAGGCATTGGCATATATCACGCTCAGGGCGTGGTCAGGTCGATAGTGGCGAATATCAGCTTCAACAAACCGACAGCCGGGCAGCGCGGCCCTGGCTTCTGTCAGCATGGCGGGAGAGGTATCCACTCCGGTTATTTGCGCCGAGGGCCAACGCTGCTGCAACAGCGCCGTGCTGTTGCCCGGCCCGCAGCCGAGATCAACCACATCGGTGACATCATTCAGCGCAATTCGTGACAGCAAATCTAAGGCGGGGCGGGTGCGTTCAGCGCCGTATTGCAGATACAGGCCAGGATTCCAGTCGGACATACAGTCATCTCCCGTTTGCTCTTTTCTGAAGTGTAGATGATGAGATTGCAGACATGACAGAAATCCATTTCTGTCAGAGAGATGAGGCTAGAGGATCTTTTTCAGGGCGACGTGATAAAGCAGCATGATGGTTTTGCCATCGACGATTATCCCGTCATCGATGGCCCGTAACGCCTCCTCAATGGGCCACTCCAGTACCTCGATGTCCTCGCCTTCGGCTTCAATACCGCCGCCGGCGCTTGTGCGATCGTCCGCGCGATATTCCGCTATATAAAAGTAGAGTTTTTCGGTGACGGACCCCGGGCTCATAAAGGCTTCGAACACCTTTTCCACCTGTTCAATCTGATACCCGGTCTCTTCTTCCGCTTCGGCCTTGATGCGCTTTTCGGGAGACATGTTATCGAGCAGGCCGGCGGCGGTTTCAATCAGATAGCCGTCGTGACCGTTGATATAGACGGGAAAGCGGAACTGGCGGGTAAGGATCACCGTCCGCTTTTCGCGGTTATAGAGCAGGATCGTTGCGCCGTTGCCCCGGTCGTAGGCTTCGCGATTCTGGCGCTGCCACTCCCCGTTGCGGCGCCGCAAATCGAAGGTATATTTTTTGAGTGTGTACCAGTCATCCGATAATGTCTGAGCATCTAGAATGCGTACTTCTGCACGTATTGGTTGCATATTGCCTCCTGTGACCGTAGAGTAGGCATCATAAACCGCATATTCGTGCATCATCAAGCTAAAGCGTGCAGCCTCAGGAATATCCCATGCTCACCCGTCAACGCAAACAGCTGATCCTTGAAAAATTGAGCACCGAAGGGCAGGTGCTGTCAAAAAACCTCAGCCTTGAATTTCAGGTGTCGGAAGATACGATCCGTCGGGATTTGCGCGAGCTGGCGGCCGCGGGGTGTTTACAGCGGGTGCACGGCGGCGCGTTGCCGGCGTCGAAGGCGGTCTCCAGCTTTGCCGAGCGCGCCAGCCTGGGTATTGAGGCGAAACAGCGGGTGGCAAAAAGAGGGGCAGAGCTGATCTCTCCCGGCCAGGTGGTGATGATTGATGGTGGCACCACGACCGCAGAGCTGGTTCGCTGTTTACCCGCCGGTTTGTCCTTTACGGCGGTTACCCACAGCCCGGGTATCGCTCTGGCGCTGGTGGACCATCCCCAAGTTGAGGTGATCCTGATCGGCGGACGCTTATTCCGCCACTCCATCGTCACGGTGGGGGCCGCAACCATGGAAGGCATTGAGCGTATCCATGCCGATCTGTTCTTCATGGGCGTGACCGGTATTCACCCGGATGCCGGGCTGACAACCGGAGATTATGAAGAAGCGTGCATCAAACGTGCATTTTCCGGCAGAGCCGCAGAAACGGTGGTGCTGGCATCGCCTGAAAAGATTAACACCGCATCTCCTTTCCGGATCGGCGAGCTTTCGCTTATCAATACCCTGGTGGTTGAACAGGATACCGACAACCGCTGGCTGGAAACGGTAGCGCGGCAGGGCGTGTCCATTATAAAAGTGTGACCCATTATTTTCTGGATATCAGCCGCCTGCGCCGCTAATGGCAGGAAGAGCGTAGCCGTATAAGCTACGCTTTTGCAGTAACCTGTTCATTACTAAGGACTGCGTGATGCTGCAAAAAATCAGCCTTTTGTCTCTGGCCTGTTTGCTGTTTACCGGATGTATGTCGATGTCCAGTGAAGGCACTTCGCCTGAAGAGAAAAAGTTTCGTAAAGTCGAGGCCGCGGCGAAAGAGTGTGCCGAGATCGTCAAAAACCAGACCATCGAGCTGACCGCGGAGGGCAAAGATGCCAACACCCGCTGGACGACCATTGACTATATCGTGCCCAATCAACACACCCGCACGGTAGAGTATCGCACCTCCTCGGTGCTGGATAATGGCCAGCCGGGCAAGGCGTGGCAATCCTGCATGGACGACAAAAAAGCCCTGGTGCCTGAGCTGCAAATATAAAACCCGCAAAGGTGTCGCCTGACACCTTTTACTTTTTTCTGCCCAGTGCAACAAAATGTGAATATCCTAAACAGCCTGTTTACTGCATGCAGGTGGACGGGGCCTGGTTTTATATAATCACTAAGGGATATAGATATAGAATACCTGGCATGGCTACCAGGGAAAGATCATAAAAAAGCCTGACTCATTTGTATGATGAATGCTTCGAGTTAAAAACAAGGCTAATAACGGGTTGTATCCAATGGATTAATAACGAATAAAGGTAAAAGCAATATTACAAATAGCGCACGCTAAGAGTATTCTTAATCGAGGTTAATTGCGTAAAAATCCCTGCGTCCGATTATTTATAAGCACCATCTTAGGGAAATAAAAATGCGCTATTACACTCGCCGTACACTGCTTTCACAATGTATTTTACTCTCGCTGACTGCATTATCCGCTCACGCCGTCGCTGCGGATTGTTCAACAACGGCTACACCCACCAGCACCTGTGGTTTCCAGAGCACCACTTATCGCGGCCCTAACGGCACGGCGACCTGGAAGGTTAACGATAATGGCTCTGCTTATATCAATGATGCCGATACCAACAGCACCGGTAACGGCAATGATGCCATCTATCTGTGGGATAACCATCAGGAAGATACACAGTCGCTGACGGTAGATGGCACCAATATGAGCGGGACCTTTATTCAGTCCAATTACGGCGGCACGAAGAATATTACTCTGCAGAATGGTGCCACCACCGACATGATTGAGGGCGGGAACAATGAGCCAGGCGATAACGGCAGCGTTAATATCGACATCAACAATGCCTCGCTGACCGGTGAAAACAACAGCCTGACCTATGGTGCCGCAACGCATGCCACCGCGGGTAATAAATCCTATATGAACGGCGCGGCAATTTTTGTTGATTCAGGTGAAAATGAGGGCACAAATACCGTTAATATTGAAAATGGCAGTACGCTTGGCGGCGATATTTATACCGTGGTCGGTGGGGGTAACAATATTAACGTTGCCGGGAACAGCACCGTTAACGGCGGTATTTACGCCTTTACTAAGAGTAACAACGCGATTAGCGTTGATAACAGCACCGTGACGGTAAATGAAACCAACGCTACGCTGCAAGGTTATTTTGAAGGGGCTTATGCTGGTAATGCCGATGCGGACAGTGTTACCTCCTCGCTTCAGGGACAAACCCTGGCAATGGGGATCTACGGTGAGCAGGCATCCACTGTTGCGCTGACCAACGGCACCACGGTGAATGGATCGATTGCCATTGTCGGAAATGGCTCATCAACCTCCTCGGCGCAAATTTCTCTCGATAGCAGTACCCTGAACGGGAATATTATTACTGCCGATGAAAGTAATACCACGGTGCAACTGAATAATGCCACCGTCAATGGCGATATTACCACCGGCGCAGGGGATGACTCCGTCGTACTGACCAACAACTCTTCTGTTACCGGCAATGTAGACGCAGGAGAAGGTACCGATGAGCTGTCAATGGATGCCAACAGTACTATTACCGGTAAGATCAGCGGTTTTGAAACCATCAATACCACCTCGGATAACAACATCGACATCGATAAGTTAAACGACAATACCGGCTGGACGATTCAGAATGGCTCTAATCTGACGGCGGATACCACCGGAAGCAACGTTCAGGTCTCCATGACCTCCGACAGTACGGTAAACTTTGGTAACGTGACCGGGACCAATAACAGCCTGCTGGTGACCCAGATTTCGCCATCCACGCTGAATCAGAAAAACGTTCAGATTGCGACATTCTCTACCGCCGGAAACCCGGCAGATGCCGTCGAAGCCCAGTTCAGCAACGGTTCACAGCAAGTCGAAAGCCGTAGTGGCGCTTACAACTACAATGATTCCCTGAACATTGAGCAAGCGGCACAGCTGAGTAAAAGTGCCGGTCTGACAGCCACCCCGAGCAATTATAATGTTCTGCTCAACAGCGCCCGTGGCGACCTCGCCAGTGACGTACAGGGCGCGATTGCCGGTCTGGATGCCGCTAAACAGGCGGGCCGCATGGTTACTGACGATCTGGCTAACCGTCTGGATCAGGTTCATCTGCAAAGCCTGTATGGGCACGTGGCCGACGGGGCGCAATTGTGGGGTGACTTCCTCTATCACCACGGTGATTACAGCGATGACGTTGATTATCAGGACATCACTCAGGGCGTACAGGGCGGTGTAGACTGGACAACTCATCTGGATAACGGCGACAGCCTGACCGGCGGCGTGGCGCTGGCCTGGACCCGCAGCCGTGACCAGAGCAACAGCGGCGGAGCGGACAGCTTCAAGGATACTGTTTACGGCAATTACTACAGCGTTTACGGCGGCTGGCAGCAGGCACTGCACGACAATCTGTGGGGCATGTTTGTGGATGGCAGCTTCAGTTACGGCGATATGCGCTACTCCATGTCGGCGAAAAACAGCAAAACTGACACCAGCGGCATGACCCAGGCCTTAAGCGGCTCTGCTGATGGTAATCTCTATACCACCCAGCTGCGTACCGGGGTTAACGTTATGCTGCCGGGTGAAACCGTCCTCCAGCCGTATGCCACCTTAGGCTGGGATAAAGCCGATGAGAAAGGCTTCTCCGATCAACAGGTGACCTTCAGCGAAAACCAGGTTTCCCAGTGGAACACCAGCCTGGGTATGCGTGTTACAACCAAACTGGCGGATCTCAACAAGAATGTCGAGCTGTATCCGTGGGTGGATGCCCGTTACCAGACCGAGTTCAGCGATAATACCGACTTCAAAGCGGCGGATTATCACAATACGGACGGTCATAACACGTCCATGGGCATCTTTGGCGCGGGGATCAACACCACCATCGGCAATAACTTCTCCCTTAACACCGGCGTTTACTTCGGTACAGGAGACGTGGATAACGATGCCAGCGTGCAGGCCGGTATCAGCTACCAGTTCTAAATCTGCCTGATATTGCCAACCGGTAGGGACGTCAGTCTCTGCCGGTTTTTTTATTTTTGCAGGTGGCTGACGGGCCGCGCCGACAATATGCTAAAACACTTTATATGCCCTCTGATGCCCACGGGCAGGAGTTCAACCATGACGATAGATCTCTCTCACTTTACGCCGCTGAGCAGCCTCGGGGGTGGAGTCTTGATCGGGTTTGCCGCCGTTTTGCTGATCCACTTTTGCGGACGTATTGCAGGCATTTCCGGCATTCTGGCGGGCATGCTAACGAAACAGACGCGAACGGAAGGGTGGCGGATGGCTTTTTTAGCGGGTCTTATCGGCTCCCCGCTGCTTTATAGCCTGTACTTTTCCTTACCCGAGATCAGCGTAGAGACCTCATGGCCGCTGATTATTGTTGCCGGCCTGCTGGTCGGCGCAGGAACGCGTCTGGGTGCCGGGTGTACCAGCGGGCATGGCGTCTGTGGGTTGTCGCGTTTTTCTAAACGCTCCCTGGTCGCCACGCTGACCTTCATGGCTGTCGGCATTACGACCGCCACGCTGATCGGTTTCTGGCTGGGTTGAGGAGGCGATGATGCTGATCGTGACTGCATTTCTGTGTGGCCTGATTTTTGGCGTGGGTCTGCTGATAAGCGGCATGGCGAACCCGGAAAAAGTACTGAACTTTCTGGACCTGTCTCACGCCTGGGATCCCTCGCTGGTCTTCGTGATGGTTGGGGCGATTGCGGTGGGGGTAGTCGGTTTTGCGCGGATCAAAAACAGAAAAATGGCTTTATGCGGCGTGCCCATTGTGTTGCCAAAAAACAGGTCTGTAGACCGGGCGCTGGTTGCTGGTGCGATCCTGTTTGGCCTGGGCTGGGGAGTGGCGGG
Source organism: Leclercia adecarboxylata (assembly GCF_035787115.1). GTDB lineage: Bacteria > Pseudomonadota > Gammaproteobacteria > Enterobacterales > Enterobacteriaceae > Enterobacter > Enterobacter adecarboxylatus_E. The sequence continues at coordinate 310,210 of NZ_JALKTL010000001.1, forward strand.
TATCTGTCCCGGTCCGTCTCTGGTACTCGTGGGGGCGGGCGCAGGGAAGGGGGTTCTTTTTGTTTTATCGATGCTTGCCGGGATGTGGATCGTTAACAGAGCCCGGCCATCTTAGCTTCGGCGCTTAGCGATATTTGACGATCAGGTCGGCTTCGGTGTGCTGTTTATTTAACCACAGGACGGATGCTTCGCCTCGGTTGTCTGGCAGGGCGAACTCAGCGACTGAACGGGAGGATGATGCGAGAGTAATGCGTTGCGGATGGGGCGATTTTCCGCACTGGATTTGCACGCTTTTATGCTGCTGATCGATTAAACATCCCACTATAAAAATACGTCCGGAAAAATTCAGCTTGCCTGATGTTGAGGCATTACTGATAGCCGGTATAACGAGCAATGCGAGTAGTTCAAAAAAAATAGCGGTATGCCGAATCAACATGTTTCTCTCTCCTTGAGTTACCGGCAAACAGGTATGGAAAATAATCCAATAGCTGCCGGCTGGGTAAACCCGTAAAAATCAGACGTCCTGCCTGAATCACAGGTTACTGCAAAGTAGTTTCCTGGCAAACTATTTATGTTGAATTAATTAGCGAATGATTGATTTTCCATCATCGACGATAAAAACAGTTATTATCAGCCTGGAGAATTTAATTGTATATTTGCTGTTGCATCAATGTTGCAATACACCAAATATCTTCAAAGCTTACAAATCAGAACATCTTGTTGATTTTGCCAATCAGTTTTATTTTTTATACTCCTCCGGAATTTTTACGGGTACAAGAATCATCTTACCTGCTATTTGATATTTTAATGCAATTTATTATTGTTTGGTAATAACTTAATTCGTCTTTTAATAGGCTATAAAAATGAAATCCAAGACTAAAATTTTATTTTCCGGCGCTATCCTGAGTTTATGTTTTACCGGTATTTCGGCCCATGCTAACACCGTTAACTTTTCTGGTAAGATCATTAGTGAAACCTGTCAAATCGCCGATAATTCCGGCAATGTGAATGTCAATTTCGGTACTGTAAACATGGATGCACTGAAATCACATGAGCAAACAACAGCGCAAACTCCGTTTAAAATTCATCTGAAGGGTTGCCCGACAGCGCAAAACGTCAGTATTAGTCTTGAGGGTACGCCTGATACCCATGCCAACGGCAAAGCTGATGGAGTACTCGCCATGAATGCCGGTGATGGTGTGGCGCAAGGCGTAGGCATCGAGGTGTACTCCAGCGATGATGGCTCGACCCAGGGTACACAGCTTACTTTTGATCGGCAGGTAAAAACCGACACCAAACAGGCTGATGACAATGGCGACATCACGTTTGGTTTTCTTGCCGATCTGAAAAGTGATTCGTCTGTTGATGTCACTGCCGGCAATATCAATGCAACAGCTAACATTGATATTAATTACGAATAGTTATTATTGAGCTTTCTACATCTATGGGAAGAGCAGATGAACTCTGCTCTTTTACTTTTTGTAAACCTGTTAACGAATCCCCACATTAAAATGAAAAGACTTTTTTTATCGTCCGCTATGATATTATTTTGCTCCCCCGTATTTGCGGGTGGGGTTTCTATCGGCGGAACCCGCTTGATTTACCTGTCAAGCGAGCAGGAAGCTGACATCTCTGTGCAGAATACGAATCCCGACGCTCCCGTTTTGATTCAAAGTTGGGTAAGTGACATCGGCGATAACAACAAATCTCCTTTCATTGTTACACCCCCATTATTTCGTCTTGATGCCGGTAATACGAATGATTTACGCGTCATTCAGACCACCGGCCAGCTTGCCGAAAATAAAGAAACGCTTTTTATTCTCAATATTAAGGTCATCCCTGAAAATGCGGGCGGGACGAACACGAATATTTTACAGTTTGCGATTAAGAATCAACTCAAGCTGATTTACCGACCTGTCGGCTTACCGGGTTCGTCGCTTCAGGCCGCGAAAAATCTTCACTGGAGCAAAAATGGCAATCAGCTACATGCGGTGAACCCATCCCCTTACTATGTCACCGTAACCTCTTTCAACTGTGGCGGCCAGGAGGTTAAAACCTCCGTTGACCATAGCGTTCTGGCACCGGGAGGAAGCCAGGATTATACGGTTCCGTCGGCAGGCACTGCGCACAACATTTCATGGAATACGCTGGATGACTTTGGCGCGCCTGAGCATTTTAGTTCTTCTCTCGCTGCGCGCTAAACGTTCTAACCATGAGCCGCTGGCGTATTTCCCTGAAATTTCTTGGCTATCTGTTATTTGTAACAGGGGGGTATTGCCAGCCAACTATGGCGCAGCCAGCGTTTAATATTGACCTGTTGGAAAAAAATGAAAATTTACCGCCGGTTGATTTAAGTCGCTTCAGCTCCCCTCATGCCCAACCCGAAGGCCATTATCTGGTCGACTGGATGGTTAATGATGTCAGCATCGATTCCTCTAAAGATGTCGATTTTCATCATGGCGATAATGGAACCCTGGTTCCCTGTCTGACATCAGAGGATCTGCTCAGGGCGGGGGTCAATGCGGCTGTTCTGGCGCATAACATCGACAGCGAAAAGCCTGCTGCCTGTCTCGACCTGGCGAATGTCTTGCCGGACAGTCGTACTACCTTTGATTTTCAGCATCAGAGGCTGAAACTGACGATTCCCCAGGCACTAATGAACCAGCATGCGCGTGGTGACGTCCCTGTTACGCAATGGGATGAAGGTATTAATGCGGTTGAGCTTAACTATCGCTATTCCGGTGCCAGCCAGCGGGACAGGCGGGGCGGTAGGGTAAATGACAATTATTTAATGATGAAGAATGGCGCCAACCTGGGCGCATGGCGCCTGCGATCGAACGGAAGCCTGACAAGCAATAGCGATGATAAGACGCACTGGAGCAGTTCAGCCACCTGGCTGGAACGCGATATTAAGCGCTGGAAAAGCGAGTTGACCCTGGGAGATGCGTTTACTTCGGGCGATGTTTTTGAGCCGATACAGGTACAGGGGATTGGCCTCGCCTCTGATGATGAGATGTTGCCTGATTCCCAAAAAGGCTATGCGCCTGTGATCCACGGCATCGCAAAAAGTAATGCCCGGGTCACCGTACGGCAAAATGGCTATGTCTTATATCAAACCTATGTCACCCCCGGGCCCTTTGTGATCAACGACCTCTATCCCATGGCAAACAGTGGCGATCTTGAGGTATCGATAAAAGAGTCCAGCGGTGAGGTCCGCCGCTTTTACCAGCCTTATTCTTCGGTAAATCAGATGCAGCGCGAAGGGTATCTGAAATATACGCTGATTGCCGGGCGATATTATGCCAGTGGCACGACCCGGCAGCCGTTGATGACGCAGTTTTCGTTAATGCGCGGTTTTGATCACGCGATTACGGGCTTTGGCGGTTTTCAGGCGGCAGAACAGTATCGCAATATTTCGTTAGGCATGGGTAAAGGGCTGGGGGAATGGGGAGCATTATCGCTTCAGCTGTTGGCGTCGGATGCCCGTTCCGGCGTGGCGCAGGGCTCCGGGCGAGCCTGGCAGCTGCAATACACAAAAGGGCTTGAAAAACTTGGCACCCTGGTCAGGATCGATGCCTGGCGCTACTCCCACGATCGTTATGCTTCCCTGGCCGATGCGGCTGCGGTTGAAGATGATGATTGGGATGAGGAAAGCAAAAAATCAACGCTGCAGGTGACACTTAATCAGACGGTCGCCTCCAGCGTGTCATTATTCCTCAGCCTGAATCAGGATAAATACTGGTCAGGGACAGGCGCGCAACGCACGGCAAACATGGGGATCAGCAGTGCGTTTCACGGAGTTTCATGGTCCCTGGGTTACAGTGTCACACACTCTTCAGAGCAGGAAGATAACGACAACGTGATGTCGCTGTCGCTTTCGGTTCCTCTGGCGACGTTTCTCCCTGATAGCTATGTCAGCTACAACACCTCTTCATCGCAAAAAAAAGGCGTCACACAAACGCTCGGTATTAACGGTGCGCTGTTCGACGACCGATCCCTGAGCTATTCCGTGGAGAAAAGTACGGACAGTCAGGCAGGGCAAAGCGGTGATGTATCGCTGGGATACACGGGCAGTCAGGGCGCACTGAATGCCAGCTATAGCGAAGATAGTCAGATGACACGGGTCAGCTACGGCGCCAGCGGTGGCGTATTGATGCACCGGCATGGGGTGGTGTTCTCTCAGGAAATGGATGGCCCCGTAATAGTAGTCAATGCCAATGGGGCTGGTGGTGTGCCGCTGGAAAATCAAAAGACCATCAGGACCAATGCCGCCGGTTATGCCGTGCTGCCTTTTGCGACGGCCTACCATCGTAATACCGTTTCACTGGATAGCCATGCGTTGCCTGCTAACGTTGATTTAACTAACAGTTCGGTGACGACGGTTCCCACAAAAGATGCGATTGTAATGGCGTTTTTTAGCGCCCGGGTGGGTTATAAAGCGCTGTTTATCATGAAAAAAGATAGCCACCCTCTGCCGTTTGGCACTCAGGTGACAGCCCTTGATAATGATAGATCTCAGGGGATTGTCGCTAACGATGGGCAGGTTTATTTAGCAGGGCTGCGCAAGGCGGGGCGTCTTAAAGCGAAATGGGGAACCGCTGCTGACCAGCAATGTATTGCGCACTATGATTTATCACCCGCTCTGACCTCATCTTCACCTCTCATTTTACAGCAGAGTCTTTCATGTACTTCTTAACCTTCACCAACCGCTTTAAAGGGTGGTTATTACTTGTTTTGCTTCATATGACTCATGCCATGGCATGTACCCCTTTTCTGGCGCAGGGGAAAGCGTCGACGCTGCGAGTCGATGTTGGTAACCGGGTGATTCACGCAAACACGCTGCCCGGTACGCCAGTCTACAGTAAGACGTTTTCATGGAATGAGATCGGTGATGGCAGCGAGGAGTGGGTAACCTGTGATAACGGACAACATGACGACAGGGATTTTGATTTTAAATCTTTTATGTCGGGCGTGGCGCAATCCCCTGAAATTTACCCGACAAACCTGAATGGTCTGGGCGTCAGAATATCGCTACGTGCCGTTAGCGGCTATGGCGGTTTTCCGGCGCGAATGACGACCGTGCCTTTTACCGCAAGGGTTCACACCCCTGCTGGACAATCTGACAATGCATTTCGGATGGGAATGTTTCAGGTCAAAGTCGAACTGCTGAAAACGGCATCCGCGGTGGCATCAGGCGATCTGGATTACCGTGCTAACCCGTTTCTGTTCGCAGGCAATACCGCTGTGGCGTCTATAGAGATTCAGGGGAAAATCAAAGTGGGGGCCTGTACCCTGAGCGCCTCATCGCCTACCACGGTGCAACTCCCGCCAACCAACCTGAATAAGTTTGAGCGAGTGGGTGACACTGCAGGTGACATGCCGTTTGCGTTACAGCTCGATTGTAATAGTGCCGTAGGGGTAAAGCTGCGCCTGGAGGGTAATGAATCCACATTTATCAAAGATAAGGGCGTGCTAAAAAACGATGCCAGTCATGACCGGGCCCAGGGTATTGGCGTTCAGCTGCTTTACCAGAATGCGCCGGTAATATTTAACAAAGAAATGGATATGGGCATGGCGACAGAGGGACAATACGCGATCCCTCTGCGGGCGCGTTACTACCAGACGCAACGCCGCGTGACGGCCGGGCAGGTTAATGCGGTTGCGACTTATACGCTGACTTATTATTAGTGCTAACTATTTAATGTTAATCTGAAAACTGTTGCGTAGTCCCCCCGTTAACGAACTGTTCTGATAAGAGAGCGCTATGAAATTATATGTCTATGAGCATTGCCCGTTCTGTATCCGTGCGAGAATGATCTTCGGCCTTAAAAAAGTGCCTTTTGAGCTGGGCGTCATTATGGAAGGCGATGTCGACACGCCAACCCGTATGGTGGGCCGAAAGGTGGTGCCGATACTGGAAAAAGAAGAGGGCGTATACATGCCGGAAAGCATGGATATCGTCCACTTCGTCGATAAGCTTGATGGTGCGCCGGTTATAAAAGGCGAATGCGACCCGCTGATTGACGCCTGGTGCAAAGAGAACACGCGCACCGTGTTTAACCTGGCGATCCCGCGTTTCACCCGGGCCGATTTTAAAGAGCTATCAACCCCGCAAGCCCGCGAAGCCTATACCCAGCGTGAGATAAAAGCGTTTGGCGACCTGGATGCGTTGATGGCAAACAGTCAGGCTTATATCGATACGCTGGTGGATGAACTCGATAAAATCCAGGCCTGTTTGCGCGCCAGACATCCCGTAAGCATCACGGATTTTTATCTTTTCCCGGTCCTGAACTCCCTTACCATCGTGAAAGATTTCCCGTATCCGGATTACCTCAGCGGCTATCTGGAGCATGTTGCTGGCGCATGCAACGTCCCGCTGTTCAGGGATAAGGCGCTGTAATGTTTTTGCCGCTGCGCATTGCCAGGCAGCGGCATTCCGTGCGTTACTCTTTTGCGGTGGCCTGATGTTGCCTGTCTCTGGCCGGGGCGGTTTGCGTTTTGCTGCTGGAGTAGATGAAATACAAAGCGATACCCAGGAAGACAATCGCACCCAGCCGGCTCATTGAAAAGGGAATGGACTCATTGCCCAGCCAGCCAAAGTTATCGATGAGCATGCTCATGGTCAACTGCCCGAAAATAACCGCGACCGTGGCGACAGCAGTACCAATACGTTGTACCGCCAGCACCATAATGACGATATAGGGCACACCGAACATGGCGCCCAGCAGCTGCCATTTAGGGACATCCATCAGCGTGGTCGTATGCTCAGGTTCAAAGAAGAAGATCAGCAGCCCGGTAATCAGCGCTCCTACGGAAAAGGTAAGAAAGGCACTTTTGAATACGCCAACCTTACTGCCCAACTGCCCATTGATCGCGGCCTGAATACTCAGCGTGGCGCCACCGATAACCGCTAATATAATCATCATAATTGTCATATCGTTACCTTAACCCTGTGCAACAAGAACCAGCGCGGCAATGATAAAAACCAGCGCGATGAGGCGTTTACTGTCTATTTTCCGGTGTGGCGTGCCCAGCAAGCCATAGTGGTCAATAATCAGGCTCTTAAAAACCTGACCGGCGAGGATCCCAATCATCGTCATGGCGATACCGATCGCTGGCGTCGCAATGGTTAGAATAATCACGTAAATGGGGCCAAGCACACCACCCAAAAGCTGCCAGGAAGGTTGCGAAAAAAACGACGGACTGTTACGAGGACTGAAAAACAGCATCAGCAGAAACGTCAGGGCTGCCCCCACGCCAAACACGCTGAATGTGGCCCATAAATCACCGACCTCTCCACCCAGCGGCCCCAGCAATCCTGCTTCAACGGACAGTCCCATACCGCCAGCTATGACGATTAAAATTAATATGAGTTGCATAGTCATTAATCTCTGATTATCAAGACGATGCAGGTTACGCCTGCAAAGACATGAGAAAAATGCCCTAATGCAATAAACACCTTTGCAGAATGTGCATCAATCTGTGACGTCCTAATCTCAGATTACGTCATACTATGAAGTCTTATTCCGACGGGGTTCTGCTTTGAGGTATGCCCAATGACCACTTTTCATCAATTTACTGCCACCAGTCTGCGTGGCCAGCCCATCTCGATGGCCGACTATGCGGGGAAGCTGGTTCTGGTGGTGAATACTGCCAGCCATTGTGGCTTTACGCCGCAATATGCAGGTCTTGAGATGCTCTACAAAAAATATGCCGACCAGGGGCTGGTGGTGCTTGGTTTCCCCTGTAACCAGTTCGGTAAGCAGGAACCCGGCGGTGCCGATGACATTGCTCAGACCTGCCATATCAATTACGGTGTGAGCTTCCCGATGTTCGAAAAAGTGGAGGTCAACGGCCCCGCGACGCACCCGGTGTTTCGTTACCTGAAAGACGAATTGCCCGGCGTGCTGGGTAGGCGAATCAAGTGGAACTTCACTAAGTTCCTGGTTGGACGCGACGGCAAACCGCTCCGGCGTTTTGCACCGATCTCCACGCCGGAAAAAATAGAAGCCGCTATTATTGCGGCGCTTGAAAGAGGATGAAGGAGAGGGGGGTGATGCCTTAAATTTGGCTGTGCCAGCGCTGAAAGCACCGGCACATTTGAGGTATCAGAGCTTGTTAACCTTTTTCATCTTTCGGGCCCAGGAAATAAAATCCGAAGGGTAATGAACCCACAATTGTGAACATGAGACTGTAAATAGCTACCCATGCGCCCTGAATAATAAACAGGGAGACTTCCCACTCTTCCATCGGCAGATTGTACTGATCTTCCACGCCCTGGAATGCTGCTTTTGAAACCACACATACCGCGATGACAAAGATCATCGCCACGGCAATAAGAAATTTTTTCCCTTCCGGGGTCTTCAGGATTTTCAACATATCGCTTTCCTCATATCTTCTGAAAATAATCCGGCCCTTGCGAAACGGGACCGATCAGAATGTCACACTGATATTACGCCGGCAGAGTCTCCGGGTTCGTTAACAGAGGCAGCAGGGGGCGCGCGGGCGCGTTGAGGTGCCCATGCGCGGAAAACGGGTGAGAGAATTGCTGGCAGAGAAAGAGGTATGCGGGCACAGAGTATCACCAGCCAGAGCAGCCCTGTCAGGACCAACGGGACAAATGGCAGATGAATCAATAGCTGACAGTACCCGCAGGCTATTTCTTCCATGGGGGACATAGCAGACCCTGCCATCAGGCGATGAACCAATGTGAAGTTTTGCTCACAAGGTTCTGCCATCGCCATGTTGTGGTGCATGTCTGACATCGCCATACCATGATGATCGGACATGGTTATCGTTGTGACTGACGGCGGGCAGGCGGGCTGGTGGACTAAGGATTTAGATATGACAGGCGCAACGAACAGCATGGCTACTGAGAGCAATGCCAGCCATGCAGCAGGGTAGATAAAACGAATGCGCCCGTACAAAATGTTACCAGGTAATGACTACATGGGCGCCAGTGTATCTTATTTGATTTTCAAATGTTAAAAAAAAGCCTTTCAGTTAATGCGAAAATCCTCATTACGTTAGTGAACACCTCAGCGCTCTTACCTTTTCAATAAGCATTCTCATTATCATCTTCGTTTGCTACTATCGGCCCTTCACAAATATTCGCGATGCGCTTTAAGGTGAGGGTATGTCGGCTGAGCAGAGTTATCGCTTGTTTAATGTAGAACTGGCGCGAAAAGAGGTGCTTTCCCCCTCCATGCTGCGCTGCGTGTTCAAAGGTGACGACGTGCGTCATATGAAAACAGACGCACCGGATCAGCGCATTAAACTGCTTTTCCCGTCGCTGAATGGCACCCCCTCAGCGTTGACGTCAGAAGGTTGCTGGTGGGAGCAACTCCGGTCTCTGCCTGAAGACATACGGCCTGTCCCGCGCACGTATACCCTGCGCCGCGTAGATGTTGAGGCCAGTGAGATGGAGGTGGAATTTGTGATGCACGGCACCGAAGGCCCGGCATCCGCCTGGGCTATGGGTGCACAACCTGGCGATGAACTTCAGATTGTGGCGCCCAACCGTGACTATCCCAATGACAGCGGGGGCTACGAGTGGAAACCGCATCCTCATGCAGAACGGGGTCTGATCATCGCGGATGAAACGGCCTGGCCGGCAGTAAAAGGGATTCTGGAGCAGCTCGCACAGCGTGATATGCCCCCGCAGATACAGGTGTTCATCGAAGTGCCAAAGCAGGGCGACTGTATCGATCTCAGCGACTATGACTTTGCAGAAATACACTGGCTGGCACGTGAACTGACAGGCGCCCCCTACGGTGAAGCTCTGTTGCAGGCCGTAAAACAGCACGTGACCCTGCCAGAATATGCGCAAGCCAACTGCCAGGACCTTCGGGAAGAAGCAGAAGGAGAGTTGCTGTGGGATCGCGCGGAAAGCGATAACCGCTTCCACGGCTGGGTGGCTGCGGAATCCAGCGCGGTCAAGCATCTGCGACGCTATCTGACCGGCGAGCGAAACCTGTCGAAAGAGACGATCAGTTTTATGGCCTACTGGGCTCGCGGTCGTCGTTTGTAATCAACTCACCTCGTGCCGGGTTAATGCTGCCCGGCGAGCCTTTCTACAATCCAGTCAATGTAGCGTTCGCGAAATTCTTCAAGTATGGGGATCAGTGCAACCTGAGCTTTTTCCGGTCATCAGGGCTGCGTCACTGCTCAATGCCTCAGCGACAGCCAGAAGACTGACCCCACGACATGTAAGCATATTTTGGCTGCAACATAGCCCTGGAACTGCTATACTGTATATAATTACAGTAGGAGGCGCATAATGGCTGTTGAAACAAAATTTGTTGTCGTAAGAAAAGGTGAAGAGAAAATGACATTTGCCAGTAAGAAAGAGGCTGACGCGCACGACAAACTGCTCGACCTGGCAGAAGCGTTCACCGACTGGCTGTTGCAAAGCGAAATGCAGATGGATGAAACGCAGGCTGAAAATCTTGGTCTGTATCTCGCTGAGCAGAAAGAGGCCGTGCAGCATATTTTGCGTACCAGCAAGCTGCCGGATCTCACTGCCGCCACTGCAACAGATAAAACAGAGTCAGAGGCAGCTGGCAGTAAAAAAATCAGAGCGGTTAAAGCGGCCTGATCGCCAGAGCACATCATTATCGAACCTGTCGCCGCAAGCGGGAAACTGCTTGCGGCTTTTTGTTGTTCAGTTTTGCTGGCTACCGTTCCCGCCGGCTGTACCCATACGAAGATCAGCGTCAGTAAGGGGATCCCATGAAAAATAATAATGACCAGCGAGGGGGGCAAACCACATATAGAACGGGCCACTATCTAATTTTATTTATAAGCTGTGGAGTATTTATTTATCGTAAGGTGAGCCTATGCTATTGGCAGAAGAGTTATATATACAACCGCTTTTCAATTCCTCATCGATCGCTACATACTTTTTGTATTTTTCGTACCGCCCTAACTCTTTAGAAAGCCGCTTAATTCTTTCTGCTTGTGTAACTAGCTCCTCTCGTCTGTTTTTGAGTTCTGATTCGTTCATGCCAAGGTAAGAGTGGAGGGCATCCTGAATTTGCAGATAAGCTATTTGGTTAACCTGAATATTCTTTTCAACAAGAGACAGTTTCTCAATAACCATCGTGAATTGATTGGATTGATGACTAACTACATCCTGACACTCTGAGTGACTGGCACTCAAACGTTGCACAATACAGTTAAACTCATTGATTCTTCTGGTTAACTCATGAATTTTTTGATGTTGCTCACCCAACTCTGGTCCAGATTGTGAGGTTGTTTTTACGTTTGAGGTGAGTGTATATAGTTGGTTTTTTATCGCAAGGTGATTATTATTCTGTATCTCACGCGAAGCTTCCAGGCTTCTGATACTCCTGGTTAACTCCTGTATCTGTTTGTTTTGCTTGCTTAATGTACGTTCAAGTTGTGTGATGGTTTCGATTGCCACACTATGAGAAATATCTTTCTTTTTCCAGAAAAATAACGACATTAGAAATCCAGCCATTTCTTTATAAAATTTAATGAGTAATTACAATCTTCAAGGTCTGATATACCCGACAGGGCATGATGGCCAAACCAGAATCTGGTGCATAACAGGCAGTCGCAATTGTAGAACAATTGTCAGTATCCAGAATCATCGAATTGTAAACAATAGCTTCTATTAAGCCATGGTTTGCTGGATTTTCACCAGCGTAAGAAGGTTCTTGCAGTAAAGCCTCACTCTGGGCAACGGATCCATCAGAGAGTGAATTCAAAAACAGCTAAAGCCTCAGAACAGCTCAGGTCAAATCACGCTATTGTCATTTGCTTTAACTCTTCAGTCAGGGACTCCGACAATAAAATAATGAGCACTGAGAAATCTGGTCATTAGCGATTCCAAAACCAACTTATACCGAAGCAGGCACATAGCCGAAGCAAAAGAGATACATTCCATTTTTCAGTAAACAGAATCACATCCAGCTAATGCAGAGGCTTACACAAGCTAAAAGACGAAACAGGTTTTGATGATATCGGTTGAGTGAATGAATAAATCACAATGAGCACAATCCCTCGAACACAGTGAGAGCTTATACCTGGAAGATCTTAATCTGAATCAGAGAGCGCAATACAATCCAAATACTGACTGCACCAATCTGGCTACAATCCTCGTTACCAGACGTTAGTGCGCATAATGTATATTATGTTAAATGAGGTATTCAGATGAGTAACTGCATTAACCCAACCTCTCCTGCCATAGCCTCGTTATGATAATGATTGGTCGCGAAGAAAATCTACATGGATGAGAAACAATCGGGCAGCGCCGGGTTATAAAAAAATACACCGCAGCACTTACCCCTGATATGTCATACACCATCAATTATATTTGAGCGTGATAGTACCAGAAGCATTAGCTTGCCCTGGCGTGACAACGTCACCGGTTTTGTAATACCACGCTTTGAATCGCAAGGTTTCAGACTCGCCTGCACCGCCTTCATTTGCCGGATCGCCATAGGCAGTTGCGGAACCTATATCGGCCAGCGCAGTGCCATCGGCGGCGAGACCGCTTCCTTGTGACGCCGCTTTTACCCGGTCAGAGCCGAAAGCTGTCACCTCCACCCCCAGGGCCCACTGAGTAAATGTCTGTAGTGCGGGTTGATAGGCTGAAATTATCACACCCACGCCGGTTGCCGTGGTACCCGATTCAGCCTGATCCAGGGCGATCGCGGCGCCGCTGGCGTTGTCTCCCTGCGCAGGCGTCCCGTTAATGGTCATCGTGACGTTAGTGCCCGGTTGACAGGTTAGCCCCACATCCTGCTCCGGTCCTTCCACCGTTTTATTGTTATCAAATACCGAGGCATCCACGTCGCCCATAGTAAATAGCAGGGAGGAAACGGAGGCAGAACATCCCATCGCATAGACTTCGATTCGGGTATTGGAAAGAAATACTTCTGAAGCGTTATCGCCCTTCTCTGAACTGCTTTGCCCCTCACGGAACTCTACCGTTGCCAGTTTGCCACTTTCCAGCGCCAGGCTACCGCTCGGAATGGGGCCTCCCGTCGCAATCAGTTGTACGCGGTAGGCTGAGCCAACTAGCGTATGGCCGCTCCCGCCATCGCCGGACTGCCATGAGTTATCAATGGGGCGTTCATTATCATAAGGTCCGGCCTGATTAATCGTATAAGTCTTTATGCCGATTCCGGGGATCGTGGTGGGATAAATATTATCCCCAACGGGTGAAGCCGAGGCTAAATTAGTCGGGTTATAGTGAAAGCCGACGTAATAATCCCGGCTACAGTTTTTAATCGTGACGTCTCCGTCCGTCCCGCTGATATAGCCGGAATCGTACAGCACCTCGCCAGGTGTGTAATTTTTTGCGCTGACCAGCAGCTTAGAGGGTAATGGGATCGTCGTGACGGAAACATCGTCCCCGTTATCACGATTACAGGCCGCATAGCCGAACTGTGGAATGATCCCCAGCAGTAACACGAAATAATACAAATACGTTGACATAAGTTCTGCCTGCTCATTAATGCTCAGTTATAAACGACATTCAGCGTAACCGCGCTGCTGAACGCCCCCGGCCCCGGGGTGCCATGAGGGGTATACATACGGGCGGTGAACGTCATTTCGCCGGTTTGATTTTCAAGCGTGACCGGATAACTTACGCCGTTACCCAGCGCGACGCCGCTGATGGGATGTTCCCGGTCGCGGATAAACAGCTGCAAACCGACATCCGTCGCACCGCCCGCCTCTGCCGCCACCTGGTTGGCATAGATGACCGAAGCATAGGCCGGGTCTTCCGCGTAGGGCGCACCTGTAAAGGTCACCGTTGCCTGACTCAAGCCTGCGGTGCAGTTGTCAAACGCGATGGTTACCGGCACGTTTCCCGTATTCCCGCCCGCGACGGCAAAATCTTTCCAATAATACTTCCCCAGATCGACCGCCTCCGGTTTGGTGACGCTGCACGATCCCTCTATGATGTTCCCAGTGACGCGGAACGGAATGTCGCTGCGGTCGGTGAATGCCATTGCTGACGATATTCCCAGTATGAATAGACAGCCCGCAATTCCCGGGCCGAGGCTGAAACGTTGAACAAGTCGTGACATTAGCGTTCTCCCGTTTCGGGATGGCAAACCCCGTTGATAAACTGAATATCGGCCTGCGTCTTAGCACCGACCAGCGAGTAATCGACGTGACAATGTTTATCTCTCCCCTCGCCCCATTTGACCGTTAAGCGCCCTCTCTCTGCGAGGCCAACCAGATACGCTTCACCGCCGTCGCCGACGATACTGCTGCGGGTGTCATCCGAATCTTCGCTGGTCTGCGTCACTATTGCGCCGAACGGTACCGGTTTACCGTTATAGGTCAGCGTCATCATCGCCTTATGGCCAATCCAGGTGTTGTACTTCACGCGCACCACCGCCCCTTTGGTCGGCACCACCGTTTTGGCGACGTTATCGATGGCAGCGGACGTTTCGCCAGCATCCACCGTGTTAAGAGATATCTGGGTACTGTGGTATGGACGCACGTACGGCACAATCGCGTTACCGAAGCGGTCGGTATGGATGTTGGTCTGCCCGCTAACCGGCATGTCGGAAACCCCCGGCGTTTCAACCAGCGCCACGCTATCGTTGAGCTGTCGCGCCAGGGTGATGCCGTCGCTATGCATAACCATGCCGCCGCGCAGGCTATAGTTCAGACGGCGGCTGTAATCGTCGTAGCTATAGCCCGCAGACATATCGGCATAGGTGCTTTGATAGCCGACGGTGACGTTGCCGTTGGTGGCTTCGGAATCGGCGTTGTACCCTTCGGAGACCTGCCAGTTGAGCTGGTTATCCTGCAATGCGGTACCGGACATCCCCACGTTATGCGTGGTGTCACCGTTTTTACTGCTGTTCATTGAATAATTCGCCGAAATTGAACGGGCCGCCTCGCTGTGGCTGAAGGCGCTGAACGGTACGCTCAGATTAAGCGAGAAGACGTTATCATCTTCGTAGTCAGCGGAATCGTTGCTGTAGCTACCGTTCACGTTTTTCGTGTGGGCATAGTTGAACGAATATGATACCGGCCCCAGCATACTGCTGAAGCCAAGGTTTACGGAGTCCGCATGTTCGCTGTTCCAGTACGAGGCGTCATACATGGTGAGGGACAGCGTGCCGAAAGGTAGCGTCTGGGAGACCGTCACGTCAAAGCGGTTTCTCTCCCGGCCATTATCAACGGTGCTATTACCCGGATCCCAGTCATTGAGAAAATCCTGGAACGACAGATAACCGCGGGTAGAGAATTTATAGCCGGCGACGGCAATATCGGTGTTGGTCTGCTGGAGCGTCTTGCTGTAACGCACGCGATACGACTGTCCGCTATGGTGTTCCTGCTGACGCATGTTGTCCGGCTGCGGAATATCCGCCCATGACCGGGAAACATCCACCGAGAGCGCCCCGGCGCTACCCAGGTTAAAACCGGTTCCGGCGATCAGGTTGGCGTATTTGTTCTCCGCCTGAATATAGCCGCCGTATATCGTTACGCCTTTCCCGACGCCCCAGGCGGCCGAACCCTGAATAAAGTTAAAATCTTCCGCTCGCGAACCTGAACCGTCCTGACGCGTTTTGCCCGCCACCAGGCCATACTCAACCTGACCTTCTCGTTGCAACACGGGCAGCGTAGCGTAAGGTACAATAAAGCTACTCTGCGACCCGTCGGACTCTTTGATGACTACCTGCAGATCGCCGGAGCTTCCGGTCGGATACATATCGCTGAATTCGAACGGTCCCGGCGGAACGGTGGCTTTATAGATGCTGTGGCCGTTCTGATACACCGTGACCTCCGCATTGCTACGCGCAATTCCGCGGATCACCGGAGCGAAGCCCTGCAGACTGTCCGGCTTCATATCGTTGTCCGAATACATCTGTATGCCGGTGAAACCGACGCTATCAAATATGCCGCCGCGGGTAGTGCTTTGACCAATCAGCAGCTGGCTTTTCAGGGATTTGATATTTCGCGAGGCGTACGTATACACGGAATCCCAGTTATTCTCAGATTCGGAATGGGTCCAGGTAGAATAGTTACGAAAGCGCCATGCGCCGATATTAACGCCCGGCTGCAGGCTCATAAATTGACTGCTGCTGTCCGCGCCGTTGCGATGATGCAGATCCTGCTGGCCTGAAACGCTGTAGTTCAGCAATCCGGCATTAATCCCTTCATCCCAGCGTTCCGGCGAAACATACCCTCTCGCGGTGTTAAACAACGCTATCTGAGGAAGATTCAGGTCAAAACGCTGCCGGGCCAAATCGATTTTTTCGTTCGCGCCGGGAATCGTATAGAGGTCAACGCATTCGCTGGTTTTGTCCAGCTCGGTGAAGTAATTATCTACCCGCACGTTCCAGGCTTTAAGCTGGGTAACGCTGAGGCAGGCCCCCACGCTTTCTGACGACGAGGCGCTTTTCAATGGACGAAAAGTGAGGGTTTTACTGTCAACCAGACTGCCGTTGAGGTAAATATCAACGTTGTAGTCTCCGGGCGGCACCTCATCCCTGGCAAACAGACTGAGATCCATTTTTGGTGCTTCAGCGCCGTCCGTTTCCAGAAGATGAGGGTTGAAATGTTCCTGAGCGCTGGCGCTGAGGGAGCTGAAAACAATGCTAAGCCCGAGCCCTAAAGTAAGGACGTAGATAGGTTTATTTTTTTCCATTATGACCCTGTATCCCTGCGGGATACTTGCCGTGCCGATATTAATATGAAGAGACGTTGTCCTGACCTTTTACGCCGTAGTCATTGATAAGCGACCAGGTGACTTCGCCATGCGGCGGCATGTTGCCTTCAGAAATATTCAGCGTGGAGAATGGCGCCACAAAATATTGTCCGTTTAGCGCATGATGATTAACTTCAATACGCGAAAAATTCATATAAAACGGTGTAGGGTTATTTACCACAAGGCCAGACGTTGCCATGTTCCATTTAAGCTTTTCCGCGCCCGACTCCGGCGTCTGTCCCCTTAGCGCGGCCGGGCGATAAATCAGCTTAATTTTCGAATTGATGGCAATCTGCATCGTATTTTTACTTTCGCTGCCGTCCGTGGCCGGAATACCTTTTACGTTTAGCCATAACAGCGATTCGCGATCTTCCGGAACGGGCAGACCTGAACGCACAATACGAATCGACGCCTTCTTTCCGGCTTCAAGACGAAACAGCGGTGGCGTGATAATCATGTTTTCTTTTTTTAGCGAACTGCCCTCGGCCGGGCTAATCCACGACTGTACCAGGTTGGTGACCTTGTCCGAGTTCTCAACGGACAACGAGGCGGCCTGGCGAGAGCCGTCAAAAATAACCCGCGTACTTCCGGTAACGATACTGGCGGACGCGTTCAGGCTGGCGGCGCTGGCCACGCAAAGGATCGCAGCTGCGATGGGTTTCATAATGCGCTCACATACAGAAAAGGAGGGTCACCCCTCCTGCGGGATCAGTTATAGCGGACGTTATAGGTGACAACAGCGTTAACATCACCGGAGACGGCCTGCCCGGTGGCAATCATCTGTGCGGTATAGGTCTGGCTCGCCGAACCATCGGTAAACGTAATCGGATCGTTATCCGCGTTGTTTTCAACGATGGTGCCGTTAGTACCGCCCTGCTTCAGCTGTACGGCTACGTTGGTTGCGGCGCCCAGCCCCGCGGTATTGGCAAAGTAGGATGGGTCTGCCGCATCCGGATCGACCTGGCCGGAGAAGACAATATTGGCCGTTGTGCCGGTTGGGCAGTTATTCAGATCGAAAACGAACTGCTTTGGCGCACCAAGGTCGCCTTTGACGGCGAGATCGGTTGCTGCCGTTGAGCCCAGGTCTACGGTCGCATTCGCCGTGCCGCCGTCAACGGCAATATCACAACCCTGATCCAGCACGGTTCCATTAAACGTTATAGTGTTAGAAGCCATCGCCGCGCTCGCGCCACAGAAAGTCAAAATAAGCGTCGCGCCAATTTTTGTCAGTTTCATTCTTTGAAATCCCAATAAAATAATAAACATCTTCATTATTTTTCCTGCTCCAGACACGCTGACAGGAATATGATTTGTAATATCCGTAAGCGACATCATCAAATCGGGAATAAGGTTACAAGAAAGTTACGAGCTTTCGTAAATTAAAGTAATTTAATTTTAGACAAATCCTTACTACAGCCTGACGGTCCGCTTTGGTAGCATCCGCGCTTTTTTCAGAGCGCTCGCTCAGCAGGCGATATAGCCCGGGGCATATTAAGATCGACCTATTTGAGATAATGAGAACAACAGGCATGATCAACATTTAGTTACCGTGTCGCAAGCGGGTAAATCAAACTGGGGTTATCGAAATCTTTTTCAAATTTATTTTTAAACAACCAATAGCACGGCCTGCTTAGTTTACTATAAGCGCGCTTATTATATTGATCTCATCAATAAATCAACGATACCTCAGCGCGTCCTCCTGCTGCTTCGCGCTGTTTCTATTGCCTCGGGTATCACCTCAATTAAGAGATCTGATATGACTATTAAAAAGTTACGTTTCATTTTACTGCTGGCTATTCCTGCTCTTGGTATTGCGTCGGGTGGCTGGTTTTATATGAACAGTGGTCGTTATGTCGAGACCGATAATGCTTACGTCAAAGCGGACAAAACTGCGATCGGTGCGGAAGTTTCAGGGCGCGTGCTCAACGTGGCGGTTAAAGAAAATCAGCACGTTAACAAAGGTGATTTGCTGTTTAGCGTCGATCCGGAGCCCTATAAACTGGCCGTCTCGCAGGCCAAATCAGAACTCAATGATACAATCATCTCGTTAAACACCATTAAGTCCCAGTACCAGAGCAAACTCGCCAACATTGCGGTATCGAAAAGCCAGCTCGCTTATGCACAGCGTGAAGAAGGACGTTTGCATAAACTAAACGGTCCGGGATACGTATCTGCTTCCGATCTGGATGGCGCTCACCAGAAAGTCTTATTAATGAAACTGGAAGTTAATATGCTGCAAAAGCAATTGCAGGAGGTGGCGGACAGCTTTGGTGGCGATATTTCCACGCCCGTTGAACAACATCCTCGTTATAAAAAAGCGCTGGCTGAACTTAATACCGCTAAAAACAATCTTTCCCATGTGAATGAATACGCCCCCTCTTCCGGCAGCATTACTAAAGTCCTGCAGGCCGGAGAATATGTGCAGAACGGTACAACGGCAATGCTGTTGGTTTCTGATGACAATCTCTATGTCGAAGCTAACTTTACCGAAAAAGATCTGGCGCATATCCGTGACAATCAGCTTGCTGATATTAGCGTCGACTACGCACCCGGCGTAACCTGGCACGGTACAGTGAGTAGCATCAGCCCGGCAACCGGCGCTGAGTACGCCGTGATCCCGGCGGAGAACGCTACCGGTAACTGGGTCAAAGTGACACAGCGTGTACCGGTGCGTATCCATCTGCAAACCGATTCTGGCAAGCCGCAGCTGCGCGCTGGTCTGAGCGCCACCATCAAAATTAATACGCAGGCTGATGCCGGGAGCGCTTCCTGAGGAGGAACGTTATGTCTGATGTCATTGCAGCTCCGCAGCCGCAAAAGAAAAGTGCGGACCATCGCATGCTGATTACCTTCTCGGTCATGCTGGCAACGATTATGCAGGCGCTGGATACCACCATTGCTAACGTCGCACTGCCGCATATGCAGGGTGCAATGGGCGCAACGCAGGATCAAACGTCGTGGGTACTCACCTCCTACATTGTGGCGGCCGCTATCACCATGCCGCTGACCGGATTCGTCTCTGCCCGTATTGGTCGTAAGCGTCTGTTTGCCTGGTCTGTGGTCGGTTTCACCCTCGCCTCTATGCTCTGCGGGGCCGCGCAGTCCATCGAGCAGATTGTCATTTTCCGTCTGGTACAGGGAATTTTTGGTGCAAGCCTGGTGCCGTTGTCGCAGTCGGTGATGCTTGATGCCTGGCCAAAAGAAAAACATGGTTCGGCCATGGCGATGTGGGGTATGGGGGTAATGATTGGCCCAATTCTTGGGCCCTCTCTGGGGGGATGGTTAACCGAGTACTACAGCTGGCGCTGGGTGTTCTATATCAACATTCCGTTTGGTGTGCTGGCATGGCTTGGGATCACTACCTTCGTTCACGAAACGGCGCTCGACAACAAACGTAAATTTGACCTGCTCGGGTTCTTTTTTCTCAGCGTGACGATTGGCAGCTTGCAGCTATTCCTCGATCGTGGTGAGTCGAAAGAGTGGTTCTCCAGCGGAGAAATCATTATCGAAGCGGCGCTTGCCGTCGCGGCACTGTACCTGTTTATCGCGCATATTTTTACTTCGAAAAAACCCTTTATCGAACCGGGTATTTTCCGCGATAAAAATTTCGTCGTCGGGCTGCTGTTCAGCTTTGGTATGGGCACTATTCTGTTGGCAACCATGGCGCTGATGCCACCGCTGTTACAGGGTTTTATGCACTATCCAGTGATTGATGTCGGTCTGCTAATGACCCCACGTGGGTTCGGTACCATGTTCAGCATGATGATAGTTGGCCGTATCGCCGGCAAGGTTGATCTGCGTTATGTGATTGCCGCAGGCGTGGTGATCATGGCTATTTCACTCTGGCAGATGACCCATTTCAGTATGTGGATGAGCCAATGGGATATTATCAGTAGCGGTGTGGTGCAAGGTATTGGTATGGGGTTGACGTTCGTGCCGCTCTCCACCCTCACCTTCTCAACGCTGGCACCGCAATACCGTACCGAAGGGGCTTCGCTTTATTCGTTGATACGTAATATTGGCAGTAGTATCGGGATCTCTGCGGTAACCACCTATTTAGCGCAACAGAGCCAGCGTAATCACAGCATTTTTGCTGAATTTATTAATCCCTTTAATAAAGCGCTGCATGAGAATATTCACCACGGAGCATACAGTCTGCACAATGCTTCAGGGCTAATGGCGATTAACGGGGAAGTGACTCGTCAGGCGACGGTGCTTGCCTATTATCAGGATTTCCGCCTGATGATGTTCTTATGTTTTGTGCTGCTGCCGTTAGTGCTGCTGTTTTCTAAACCGACGCGGGTAGAAGAGCCGATTCTGGAATAAAAACTGGACCCGTCTGCCCTGCCAACCAAAATTTATTTTTAAATCAATTTCCGCCCGGGCCTTTACGGTTTGTTTGCTAGTATCCCTGTGTTTTTATTCGCTGCGAATAGAAAGCGTGCGTGTGATTCTGGTTTATATATGAGTGACACCTCCTGTCGCACCTTTATTGATTTAAAAAACAGTCATTTTGACAAAAGGGAGAAGTGGGCATGAACAATAAAAATAAAATTCTGGCAGTGACTCTGTGTACGCTAATGATGGCCAGTGCGAACGCACTGGCTGCTCTTCCGTCAGGGAACAATGATAACGGTATGAATACGAATGCGGGCACTGATGCCGGAACCCAGGGCACCGGCGGCGTGGTTCATTTTACCGGGAAAATTACTGATGCTTCCTGTAACGTTAGCACGGATACCGCGGGTCAGACTATCGATCTGGGCACATGGGCAGCCTCGTACTTTGCTTCACAAAAAGAGACTACACGCACCCCTTTCCATATTTCGGTTGAGGGATGCCCGGACTCGGTTAAGTCTGTTGCCGTTCTGTTTGATGGCACGAAAGACACGACAGACAGTGCGCTGCTGGGCCTGAATTCCGCAGTAGACAGCGACGGAAATACCGCGACAGGCGTGGCCGTTAAATTGTATGAAAGCGATCGTAATACGCAGATTAAGATTGGCGATATCTCTAAAAAAGTCGATCTTGCTGAAGGCGAAGACTCAACCACGCTAAATTTCTACGCGAACTATAACGCGACCGCTGATAACGTCACGACTGGAAAAGCGGATGCGGATGCGAACTTCCTGATGGTTTATAACTAAATTTTTTTAAATAAGCAGAAAATACTCTGCTTATTTAATTCTTTTTGGAATCAACATGAACAAGAAAGCAATAGCGATACTGTTTTTATCACTGGGATATAGCCTTTCAGCTCACGCTGGTGTCGTCATGGGTGGAACGCGTGTTGTTTACCCTCAGGGGCAACGGGAAGTGGCCTTTTCGATTACCAATATGGAGAAAGACACCCCCTATTTAATCCAGTCCTGGATTGAAAATTTTGACAGCGCCGATAAATCAGCGCCTCCGTTTGTTGTGACGCCAACGTTATTTCGCCTGGATGCTGAGCAAAAAAATACCCTGCGGATCAGTTACCTGGGTACCCCTTTGCCATCCGATCGGGAGTCCGTTTTTTGGCTTAACGTCAAGAATATTGCGCCGACCAAAAAAGCAAACAGCAATAAGCTCCAGATCAACGTCAAATCGAAATTCAAAATCTTTTTTCGCCCGTCTGGCTTAAAAGGTGATGCCGCGCAGGCCTATAAACAACTGAAATTTATCTGCTCTGGAAACAAACTGACCGTACATAATCCTTCGCCATGGTTCGTCTCCTTTTATCAGGTCAAGGTTGGTAATAAAGAATTAAACGATCCGGGCATGGTTGATCCCTTTGCAGAGCGTAGCTGGAACACGTCCTGTACGGGCGCTATTAGCTGGCAAGCGATAAACGATTTTGGTGGGTTGACGCACCTCGCCACCCAGTCCTAAATGCCGTCGATGAAGGGCACCCTTCTCTCCTTACACCGGTACGTTTAGCTCGCTACAGCTGATGAAAACCTTCTCAACGCGCCGCGCCGTCCGATTCAACCTGTTTTTCATCACCGGGGCGCTGACGCTCAACTGCAGCATGCGTGATGCCCGGGCAGACGACTATTTCGATCCGCATGCATTAGAGATCACTTCCGGGCAGCAGCAAACAAGTGACCTGACCTGGTTTTCCCGACAGGGCGGGCAAAAGCCCGGGCGCTATAAAGTATCGGTTTTCGTCAATCAGACTCAGGTCGATGAACGCGAGCTGGAATTTATCCAACAGGATGGGCAACTGGTACCGGTACTGGATGCGGGCTATCTTGCCAGACTGGGCGTGAATACGGAGGCATTTTCGGCGCTTCAGGCCCTGCATGAGGGAGAGACTTTCTCGGAACCTGGAAAATTCATTCCAGATGCGTCTGTAAAATTCGATTTCGCCGCAAACCGTCTGGATTTCAGCATCCCACAGGCGGCAATGCGGCAAAAAAGCCGCGGTTTTATTCCACCGGAACAGTGGGATGACGGGATCCCCGCCGCCTTTATCGATTACAACCTGACGGGCTCAACAACCAATATTAATAACATTCATGATAGTGATAATTATCTGAGCCTCCGTTCGGGTTTTAACCTTGGCCCGTGGCGTGTCCGCAATGCGTCCTCGGTTGAATACGGATCCGATCAGCACTGGCAAACACAGGGCACGTCGGTCAAACGCGCAATAAAACGGTGGAAAAGTGAACTGACGCTGGGGGATGGATTTACCTCCGGAGAGGTCTTCGACAGCTTTCAGTTCACGGGGATGCAGCTTGCCTCTGACGAAAATATGCTGCCCGACAGCGAACGCGGTTTTGCGCCTACTATCCGTGGTGTGGCCCATAGCAATGCCCGCATAAGCGTTCGTCAGCACGGTTACATCATCTATGAAACCTATGTTGCTCCCGGGGCATTTGTCATTAACGACCTGTTCCCGACGGCCCAGAGCGGCGACCTCGAAATCACGGTTCGTGAAAGTGACGGTAGCGAACGAAAGTTTACCCAGCCGTGGTCTGCCGTGCCCTTTATGTTGCGTCAGGGGCGCCTGAAATTCAGCGCCAGTGCCGGTAAGTTTACCAGCCCGGATGCGGATGGCGATACGCCGAACTTTGTTCAGGCGTCTGCGTTCTATGGATTGCCTTCAAGCCTCACGCTTTATGGCGGTGCGCAATTATCTGACCACTATCAGGCGCTGGCCATGGGCGTCGGCAAAGATTTTGGTCAACTGGGCGCGTTGGGTATAGATACGCTTGCCGCTCGCGCACAGCTGACGGAAAACAGACAAGGTCACGGCCAGCAACTCCGTGCCCAGTATCATAAAAATTTTGCAGCGACAGAAACGTCGATTGATCTGTCCAGTAATTACTATACCAGCCGCGATTTTTACAGCTTTAGCGAAGCAAATAATTATCGGGATCCTGACCAGCATGTCGAAAACCGACGAAACCGTACCGAGTTCAGCCTGACGCAAGACTTTGGTGTCCTGGGGAACATCAGCGCATCGTTTTATCGGCAGAAATACTGGAACTCCTCTGCCGTAGACCAGACCGTCCATGTGGGTTATTTCGCCAACTACAAGGGCATTTCGTGGAGTCTGGGATATTACCTTACCCGTTCAAGCTCAGATGACAGTGATAATGAGCGGTCGGTCAACCTGAGCGTGAGCGTTCCGCTCAGCCGCTGGTTGCCCGGCGGTACGACCAGCTACAATCTTAACAACAACCTGGATGGCCACACCACGCAGCAGCTCTCCCTTTACGGAACGGCGCTTTCACAGGATCAGCTCAGCTACAACGTTCAGCAAGGTTTTGATAATCAGGCTCATGTTGCAAACAGTAACCTGGCGCTGGCCTGGCACGGCGGTTCGGGCAGCGCCAGCATCGGCTATAGCCACGATCGCTATGACGATCGTCTCAATTATGGCGTGGCGGGTGGCATTGTGGCGACGCAATATGGCGTAACGCTGAGCCAAAGCCTCGGAGACACCATTGGCCTTATCCGTGCTAAGGGTGCGCCTGATGTGCAGGTTGAAGGAGCAACCAATGTCCACACCGACTCCCGCGGCTACGCCGTCATGCCAACCTTATCGGCTTATCACAAAAACACGCTTTCACTGGATACCGAAACGCTGGCGG
Organism: Leclercia adecarboxylata; assembly: GCF_035787115.1. Lineage (GTDB taxonomy): Bacteria > Pseudomonadota > Gammaproteobacteria > Enterobacterales > Enterobacteriaceae > Enterobacter > Enterobacter adecarboxylatus_E. The sequence continues at coordinate 334,996 of NZ_JALKTL010000001.1, forward strand.
ATGAGGTTGATCTTGAACAAAACAGTCAGACGGTCATCCCTACAAGCGGCGCAGTGGTGCTGGCGAATTACCACACCCATGTTGGAGTAAGAACCCTGATTACGCTCACTTATCATGGGCGACCGCTCCCCTTTGGTGCCAACGCCTTCGTCTCCGGTGCGGAAGACGCAACATCCAGCACGGGAATAGTGGCTGACGGCGGGCAGGTCTATCTCAGCGGCGTGCCGCTGCACGGCGTACTCCATGCCAGCTGGCGTTATCAGGGGCAGACAATAGGGTGTTCGGCTCCCCTCACCTTACCGGCAGCAACAGATTTTAGCCCCGTCAGGCTACTGACTGAAAAATGCAAATAAAGACAGAGGATTACGTGAAAAAATATACCGATTTATTGCGGATAATGACGGTTCTGGCAGGCTGCTTTTTCTATCTTCCTCTGCGGGTATTTGCAGGACAGAGCTGCCCGCCGACGATGAACGATGCCGTCATCAACTTCCAGAATTACTCCATTACTGACAATCCCTCGCTCTCCCCTGGCTCCATGTTATCTGGCGCGATTCTGGGTCAGGAAAATCGCTCATTCTATAACTGTGCCGAAGGCACGGGGCCAGTTACGATGCGTTTCGTCGCAGACAGCGCTTTAACCGTCTCTGGCGTGAGTGGCGTGGCGCCTAATGGGACAGGCGCACCGGCATCGGTTTATGATGTCCCCGATATACCCGGCGTGGGGTTTGCCGTCGGCGTCAGGGAAACAACCCACTGTGCGGGCCAGCCCGTCCACTACATCGCGGCCGGTGATGACAACGTGGCGGTTTGCAGCACCAGTGACCCATCGCAAATGGCCACCCAGTTCTTTGTCGTGTTCTATAAAACTGCGCCGGAAATCATCTACGAACAGCCAAACAGTGGGCAAATCAGGGCGGGTAAACTGATTCTGGAAGATGCCAGCGGCGCCGTGATATCCGAGGCGGGTGTTACTGTAGATGTCGCGGCAACGGACCTGAAAGTGCATAAATCGAGTTGCTACATTACTGATGCCAACATCAGCGTGAATATGGGCCAGACCAGCGTCAGCGATCTCAATAACGGTATCGAAGGGGAAAAACATCGCTTTACGATCCCGCTTTCCTGCGAATCGTCGCAAACAAACGCCGTAAAGATAGGCTTTTTTGGCCCAACGGAAAAAGATGGCGCAAACAATGACGTTTTCACCCTCAGCGAGCAAGATGGCGCCGCTAAAGGCGCGGGCATTCGCATCCTTTACGGTGACAGCTATGGCGCCGCACAGGGTAAGCCCGTGCCGCTTAACAGCACCGGTGTAGAAGCCTTTGCGAACAGTGCTAACCAGACGCTGTTTAATCTGAATTATGACGCCCAGTATGTTCGCACCGCTTCGCAGGTTACCGCCGGGCAAGCCGACAGTCTGGCGACCTTCAGTTTGATTTATAATTGACTGCGAGGGGTGACAGACCCTGATGAGGTTGCGTCAGGGTCTGTTTAGTGCGTTACCGCACACCCTGGCACACGCCGAGCACTTTCTCTCTCAGCCATCGATGCCCCGGATCCTTTTCCATTCTCGGATGCCACATCTGTGACACCGTTATGGTTCGGGTCTTAAACGGCAGCTCAAAAACGTGCAGTTGCGCCGTCATCTGCTGATTGAGCAAATATAGCGCTGGCACCATGGCGATAAGATCGGATGCCAGTGCCACGGACAATGCCGTCGGAAAGCCCGGCACCACGCTTGCAATCTTACGCGTTACGCCGGACTCCGCCAGCGCGTCATCCACAAACCCCTGTAACGATCCATCGGGCGCGGCCACCACATGGCCCCAGGCGACATAATCCTTCACGCTGATTTCCGCTAACGATGCCAGCGGATGCGTTTTACGCACGGCACCCACAAATCTGTCCTGAAAAAGGCGCTGCAAACGAATCTCAGGGCCCATATTGCTCTGGACGCCAATTTCCAGATCGGCCAGACCCTCACGCAGATAGCGTGACGTTTTTTCAGGTTTAGGCGCAAAGCGGAGACACACCTCAGGCGCCGCCTTCGCCACGGCGGCTATCAGCGCCGGGCCAAATGCGACAACAAATCCATCATTAGCTCTGATGGTGAAAAGCCGCGCCAGATTTTCCGGCCTGAGCGTCTCGATTGACGGCTGCAGCACCGCTCTCGCCTCCTGCACCGCGTTGCGCGCCCGCTCCCGGGAAGCTTGCGCCCAGGGGGTCAGCACCATGTTACGTCCTGCCCGCACCAGGATCGGATCGCCCGTCACTTCCCGTAGCCGGTTAAGCGTGCGGCTCATGGCTGATGTACTCAGGTTTAAGCGACGCGCGGCACCTGCCACGCTGGCTTCTGCCAGCAGGATGTCGAGCGCAACCAGCAGGTTAAAATCGGGATCGGACATGGTGAACCTCAGATAAGGCGTTCTGTGCAATGATTAAGTGTAAACCATGCGTCTTCCGCCTTATATACCTCGTGCTTATAGTTTCGTCATCAAAACCGGATTCAGGAGTTCAGATGATGATGCTATTTTCAAACCAACCGGGTGATGACGGGCTGCCCGGAACGGAGCGCGCCCGGGTTATGATCGCCGTAATGATGACCACGCTGATGGGGGTGTTTGATGGCACCATGATCAACATTGCCCTGCCCTCTATGGCGCGCGCGATGCAGGTATCCGCCAGCACCGCGGTCTGGTTCGCCAACGGTTATCTGCTTGCCGCTGCCATGACGTTGATGATTTTCGCCTCGCTCTCGACCCTGTACGGCACTCGACCTGTTTTTCTGGCGGGCCTTGCCACCTTTACGCTGACTTCACTTGGCTGCGCGCTGGCGACAACCCCGGAAATGCTCGTCGGGATGCGGATCCTGCAGGGGATCGGTGGCGCAGCCACGTTGAGCATTGCGCCGGCGATCCTGCGTTCCGTCTTTCCGGCACGACTGCTTGGACGCGTGCTTGGCCTGCATGCCCTGCTTATTGCTACCAGTACCGCCATTGCGCCAGTATTGGGCGGCACGATACTGGATACCCTGAGCTGGCAGTGGCTGTTTGCCATTAACCTTCTTCCGGGGACCTTAGCGTTATGGCTGGCTGGCAAGGCCCTGCCCGGTAAAGTGGCGTCTGACAAAGCCACCTTTGATGCCCCCGGCGCGGTACTGTCGGCAACGCTTTTAGGGGCAATGATTATGGCGGCAAACAGCACTCACCTCGCGGCTGTCTGCTGGGGGCTTCTTGCCCTCTTCAGCACCCTGCTGTTTATCTGGCATATTCGCCGCGCCAGTGCGCCCATCCTGCCGCCTGCCATTTTTAATAATGGGCATTTCACCCTCGCGGCATTAACCTCGCTTGCCTCTTTTGTCAGCCAGGGGATCACTTTTATCGCGCTGCCATTCCTGTTTCAGAGCGTGTATGGCTACAGCCCTGTTATTTCTGCGCTGCTGTTTATCCCCTGGCCGCTGGGCATCGTGCTGATTGCGCCCCATGCGGGCCGCTGGGCAGATACACTATCCGCGCCGCTCATCGCCACCCTTGGGTTGACCATTTTTGTTGTGGGATTGATCCTGCTGGCGATGCTGCCCGCTGCGCCCGCCGCGTGGGATATCTGCCTGCGCAGTCTGGTTTGCGGTATCGGATTTGGATGTTTTCAGAGCCCTAACAACCGGGAAATGCTGGCGAACGTACCTCGCGACTCTGCAAGCTACGCCTCCGGGGTATTGTCCATTGCGCGAACGTTCGGGCAGTGTCTTGGCGCCGCCGCTGTGGGGATCCTGCTGGCCGTCATTTCGCCTGAAACCGGCCAGACGTTAAATAACCAGGCCGTCCATTTTGCTCTGTGGGTGGCGGTAGCCGCGTCTGTCACGTCGGTGTTGTTTAGTCTGAGTCGACTGGGTAAAACGCTGAGGTTTTCTTTTGGAGGCAGCAATCGCTGACCATCTCAACTAGACTTCTTAGCGGCTGTACGTCTTCATCTCAGACTCAGCCACTTCACTCAGGTTTTTTTCACTCCCCGCGAGGTCTACCATGTCATTTGTCACCACCAAAGATGATGTCAGTATCTTCTATAAAGATTGGGGTCCCAAAGATGCACAACCTGTTTTCTTCCATCACGGCTGGCCGTTAAGCGCCGATGACTGGGACAATCAGCTGCTGTTCTTTCTGGCTGAAGGGTTCCGCGTCATTGCCACCGACCGTCGGGGTCATGGCCGCTCAAGCCAGGTCAGCGACGGGCATGATATGGATCATTACGCCGCCGATGTTTCAGCCGTGGTTGAACATCTCGATCTGCGCAATGTGGTTCATGTCGGCCATTCCACCGGCGGCGGACAGGTTGCGCGATATGTAGCGAAATACGGCCAACCGCAGGGGCGCGTGGCGAAAGCCGTGTTAATCAGCGCCGTACCGCCTTTGATGGTGAAAACGCCGGATAATCCGGGCGGGACGCCGATCGAGGTGTTCGATGGATTCCGTAAGGCGCTGGCCGCAAACCGGGCACAATTTTATCTCGATGTGGCGACGGGGCCGTTCTACGGCTTTAACCGAACGGGGGCTGAAATATCCCAGGGCACCATCCAGAACTGGTGGCGGCAAGGCATGGCTGGCAGCGCAAAAGCGCACTATGAAGGCATCAAAGCCTTTTCAGAAACGGATCAGACCGAGGATCTGAAAGCGATCACCGTGCCGGTGCTTATTTTGCAGGGGGATGACGATCAGGTGGTGCCGTATAAGAACGCCAGCCTGCTTCAGGATGAGCTTATCAACAACAGCACGCATAAGGTGTATCCGGGCTATCCCCACGGGATGCACACCACGCACCCGGATACGATCAACAAAGACTTACTGGAATTTATTCGCAGCTGAGGAAGTGAGTCGGGTGGCCCGCGCCACCCGTTTTACGTCAGAAGCCCGAGACGGTAAAGCCTTCCCCAACCCGCTCTACAATCAGATCTTTCAGCCTTACAGCCGCAAGCGCCTCCCGGGCTGCGCTGGCCTCGGGTACCACGGCGATCACTCGCGCACCGCTGGCGTTACCGGCTCTGATCCCTGCGGCCGCATCTTCCAGCACCAGACAATCCGCAATATCGGTCCCAAGCTCAGCGGCGGCGATAATATAACCGTCGGGAGCCGGTTTACCGTTCTGAACGTCCTCGGCGCATACCATCACGGCCGGAAGCGGCAACCCCGCAGCCTGCATGCGGTTGTTGGCCAGCTCGCGGCTTGCCGACGTGACCAGTGCCCAGCGTTCCGGCGGCAGGTTGTTCAGGAGCGCGGCGGCGCCAGGCACGGCAACAATTCCGTCCAGCAGTATCAGCTCGCGTGAATCCAGCTCATCCGCGGTCACCTGAGCCACTTCGCCTGCGCCGATAAAATGGATCACTGTATCAATGGTCTGACGGCCGTGGGCAAAGGCGATCACCTCCTCCGCATCCAGCCCAAACTGCGCGCTGAACCTGCGCCACTCGCTTTCAACCACCGCCGTGGAGTCAACCAGGGTGCCGTCCATATCAAACAAAAACGCTTTTACCTGCAACATGCTTATTTCCTTATTTTAAGGAGGCCTTCAACCGCGTGACTGCCTCTTTCAGGTTTTCATCCGTGACGCTGACGTAAGACATGCGCAGCGTGGTATGGTCCGGCTCGTTACAGTAGAAGAACTCCCCTGGCACATAGACCACGCCGTTGTTGAGGGTCTTTTTCAGCCACTCGGTGGTGTTCATCTCGTATTTGAATTTGGCCCACAGGAACATACCGCCCATCGGTTTGTGGAATGTCAGATGCTCGCCCAGCTCGCGCTCCACCTCCTGACACAGAATATGACACTTATATTTATAGGCATCGCGGATCAGGGCGATTTGCCCGGCCAGTCGTCCCGTGGTCAGGTAGTGATAGGTGAGCGACTGCGACAGCGTGCTGGTGTGTAAATCGGTGGCCTGCTTGAGGATCACCACCTGACGTTTTACCCAGTCCGGCAGCACTAACCAGCCTACCCTTGCCCCCGGCGCGAGGATTTTTGAAAACGTTGAGGTATAAATGACGTTATCGCTGCATCCCATTTCTGCCGCCCAGGCTTTTAACGGCATGAAGGTATTGTCGGTAAAATTGATTTCGCCGTAGGGATCGTCTTCAATAATCACAAAATCGTAGCGCTGGGATAATTACACCAACTGCCTGCGACGTTGCTCTGCCAGCGTCACGCCGCCGGGGTTGCCAAAGGTCGGGACGATATAAACAGCTTTAATTGGCGTGGTCTTAACCAGCGCTTCGAGCTCATCGACGATCATCCCTTCGCCGTCGGTACCCACCGACATCAGGTTAGCTTCTGCTAACTGCAAAACCTGCAGCGCCGCGAGATAGGTTGGACGTTCAACCACCACCACATCGCCCGGGTTGATCAGCGCCCGCGCCAGAATATCCAGCGACTGCTGGGAGCCGGACGTTATCACCAGCTCGTCAATACCGCAGCGAATTCCCCTGCCGGTCAGCAGCTGGCAGATCTCCCCGCGCAGCTCCGGGCTGCCCTCGCTCAGCCCGTACTGAAACGCGTCTTTCCAGGTGCTTGAGAGCACCTTTTCCATCGCCAGTTCCAGCCCTTCGCGATCGAAAAGATCCGGGTCAGGAATGCCCCCGCCGAGTGAAATGACCCCTTCCATCTTGCTGTGTTTTAATAGTTCTCTGATCGCTGATGACTGGAGGTTTTGGACTTTGTGGGCAATTTTGTTCTGCGACATTTTTCGTTATCCTGGTTTGTTTTATCCCAGTTTAAGTATCACATGTCAGCGGCTTTGATAATCACTTTCTGCGGCAGAAAAACGAGTAATAACAGCTGAAGAGGCCGGAGCACGACGGCTCCGGCAGAAGGATCAAAACTCGATACGGGCCCCGAAGTTATAGCGGCGGCCTTCCAGCATCGAAGACTGGTTATACGAGGTGCGGTAAATCGGGTTCGCGTCGAACAGGTTATAAATGCCGGTCATCAGCGTAACGTTCTTGTTCAGATGATAACGCGCGCCCAGATCGACCAGCGCGTAGGCTTCAGTTTCGCTGGATTTACCGATATCCGGCGAGGTACTGCGCCAGCTTGCTTTGGTCCACAGCTCCAGGTCGTTCAGCGCGTTCCATGTCAGGGAGACGTTGGCCATGCTTTCCGGGAAGTCGCTCAGCGCATAGCCTTTATACTCCCCGCTCTGCTGTTCGCTGTGGGTCCAGGTGTAGTTCACGTTGGCTCTTAAGGATGAAGTGGCCTGCCAGTCGCCGTTCAGCTCCAGTCCGTAGATCTCGGCATCGCTGACGTTGAAATACTGGAAGACGGAATCAGCGACGTAACCATTATAGGTACACTGTCGGGTGGCCGACGCGGTACAAATGACGCGGTCGCTGATTTTGTCTTTAAATTTGGTGTAGAAGATGGTCGCGTCCAGCGCCAGCGCGTCTTGCTGCCAGTAGACACCCAGCTCGGTGTTAACGCTCTCCTCGGGTTTCAGATCATCATTCCCGATGCCGATTTCCGAATAAGGATAAGCGCCGTACACGCTGGTAAAACCTTCATTATTCTGCCGCAAATCCGGTTTTTTATACCCGGCCGACACGCCGCCCTTCAGCGCCCAGTTTTCATCCATGGTCCAGTTGCCGTAGAGTTTAGGCGTGACGTGGTAACCAAAATAGCTGTCGTGATCGAGGCGCGCCGACGTGGTCAGAGTAAAGTCCGGCACGATCATCCAGGCATCTTCAGCAAATACCGCCCAGCCATCACGCGAAATTTCGCTCACCGGCGTGACGCCCGGCGCTTCTTTATCCTTAATGCCGAACTCATCATCCAGCTCGTTGCGGGTAAAGTTCACACCCAGGGTCAGCTTGTGATCGCCGAGGGTAAAGGTGTTAGCGCTGTTGGCCTCGTAGTTCTTCTGGGTAATAAACTGCGATGACATCCCCGGGACGCGATACTCGGTTTTGGCTTTTTCATAGCTGATAAAGTTCTTCACTTCCAGCAGATCGTCGCCGTACCAGGCGTGTTGCGATAGCGACGCGGCATCGCGATCAAAGCCCCAGTACCACTGCTTATCGTTATGCGTCTTCTCCTGGTTACCTTTCGTGGCGTTCAGATCCCAGAGCTGGGTGTCGGTGGGTGACAGGGAGATCGTGGCATCCAGGTTGCCGGACTGATGCTTCACGAAACGCTCATCATTGATGCTGTCATCGTCACGGCGGTCGAGATAATCTGCGGCCAGGCTCACTCCAAGCTTACCGGGGATCACCGGGCCCATCACAAAGGCATTGGTCTGGTTGGTGTTGCCGTACTCGCTTTTTTCCTGCAGGAAGTAGTTATCCTCCAGGACGCCGGTCCACGTCTCCAGGTTGTACGCTTTTTTGGTGATCACGTTGACCACGCCGCCGATGGAGTCAGAACCATAGAGCGAAGACATCGGCCCGCGGATCACCTCGATGCGTTCGATGGCGGCCAGCGGCGGCATAAAGGCCGCTTCGGTGCCAATATGGTGTCCGTAAGGGCGGGATTCACGGGTCGCCTGTTTAATGCCGTTCACCATGTACGAGGTGTAGGTGGAGTCCATCCCGCGCATCTGCACATCCCCCGTTGCCAGGCTGCCGTGGCCGTTACCCACCAGGACGCCCGGCATTTCGCGTAGCGCTTCGGTGACGTTCTGGTTAGAGCGGGTGTTGAGCTCCTTTTCGTTCACCACGGAGATGGTTGCCGGCGCTTCGCGACGCTCCTGACTAAAACCTGTCGCGGTGACCACCAGTTCATCTTCGTTAACGGATTCTGCGGCGAAAACGGCCACAGGAAGATTCGCCAGGGCGAGCGAAATCGCCGCGGCCATACGTGTCTGCTTTATCACAACAGGATCCTTAGAACTGAGTTAAATCAATCTTGAGCACGTAGTCCGCCTTGTTGGCTTTCTCGTCCTGCTTAACGCTGGCATAGAGCGTGCTGGCATCGGCTGAAAGCGCCAGACTGTTTGGCATCGCCGTGGTTTTAAGGGTATGTTTCAGGCGATTGCTGGTCGCGTCGATCACGCTAATCTGGCGCGCGTTGCGATGGGTAACGTAGACCTCTTCCCGTGCGGCGTTGTACAGCACGCCAACGGAGTTTGGGGTTGGCACGCGATGGAGCAGCTTGCCCGAATCCAGCTGCACAACCAGCACATCGTTGGTGTTGGTATCAGCGATATACCCCACCCCTTTGGCGGTGTTGAGCGCGATGTTCAGGAAGTAGTGCTCCGGATCGGCGGGATCGACCTTCACGCGGCTAAGCAGCTGTGAGGTTTTGCCATCAAGCGTGATCAGTTCGCCGGTACCGGACACGACGTAGACTTTCTCGCCCGCGTCATCTACGGCAAAACCGACCGGCTCCAGTTTCTCCAGGGTCTGGGCCAGCGCCTGCTTCTGCGTATCCACCACCCAGAGTAAACCCTTACCCTTACGCCCTATCCCGGAGACATACAGGCGCTGATGCTTTTTATCCAGCACCACTTCGCGAACGTGCGCTTTCTTCTCGGGGTCTGCATTGTCGCTCAGCTGGATGGTTTTGATGGCTTTGTCGGTACGTGTATCGAGCAGCGTGACTGACCCTTCCAGAGCATTGCCCAGCCAGAGAAGATGATTTTCTTCATCCAGGGCGACGGCAAATGTGCGGCGTGCCGTCGGGATCTTCGCATCAATTTGCAGGGATTGTGCCGCCAGCTTAAAGACTAACCCGTCGGTTTTGTCTTTCTCAAATGAAGGGGCTGACGCAGCATAAAGGGTCTGCTGGCCTTTATCGTAGGCCAGCTCATACACGCCATTGCCAAGCGGCTGGACGACGAAATCCTTTTCAGTGAATGCGTTGGCGAGGGCGGTGCCAGAGTGCATCGCCAGCGAAATGGCGAGAGCACACAGGGTCTGGTTTATTACGGCAGAGGTTTTATGCATGTCATTTTTCTTTACAGTTGTTTACGCAAAGAAAAATGATAATGAAAATAACTATCATTAACAATTGTAAATGATTGTCATTAACCTACCAATTTTGGTACCGATCTACTCGAACCGCCCTATCCTCGCCGCCTGGCTTGCCAGCCCGCGGAAAATTGCCCCGCTTATCTGCTCCGGGAAATCCGCAGGGAGTTCCGCCGTGACGGTGGCGATAACCTCTTCGGTACGGCTGGCCATCTCTTTCATCAGTCTCAGGGCGATCTCCTGAGAAAACCCCGCGTGCGCGGCGGTACTGATAAAGTGACGCGGCTGGATCATGGCGAAATGGTATTGCCGGTTTTTGCCCTGTAAGGCCATGGCCATTTTCGCTTTTTTGGCCGGGATACTTCCTGCTTCAAACAGTGGAAACGCCGAAATCACATCATATAAAGGCGCCATGCGAAACGAGGAGTCCGCTTCGATAAACAGGCTGAAATTCTTCCCGTGACCGTCAATTGCGGCCAGCATCCAGAACAGGATCTGTGCTTTAAAGAACATCTCGCGATCCTGCGCCGCCAGCCGGGAACCGAGCAGTAATTTCATGGCGTCCGCAATACCCGGTCCACCGTGAGATTCATACTTCAGTGCCGGTGACACGCCCAGCGCCTGGCAAAAGTCCTCCTGCGGCAGACGCATCAACCAGCCGCTACGGGCCCACCGGCGATCGAAACGCTCAATAATCAGCACTTTTTTACGGCTAAAGGTGGCCATTTCGGCATGGGCGACCGGGAAGCCAAAGGCTTTCGCAATCCGCAAACAGAGCCATTCGTTTTCGCAGCTTTCGCTCAGGTCGATATTGTTTTGCGCTATTCTGCCGATCGGCAGTTTGAAGATATGGCTGGTTGGCGTGCTGCCCTGCGGCCGCTGCCAGCGATCCTGATACCACAACAACGCTGTTTTCTCCTGCGCCCCGGCCAGCGAAATACGAAAATCGGCCTCCTCTTCGGTCATCCCTAACGGCGCCATCTGGTACCCCTCCAGCAGAGAGGCGATCTGCTCGTCATCCAGCGGCTCGGCGACGATATCCATCACCGACGGAATGTCCAGCCCAGGCGGATAGAGCTGAATGGCGCCGACGCAGTCCCGCCCGACGCTGGCAAGCAGATCAAAGGGGTGTGTCGTCTCGACCTGAAAACGGGCCTGCATGCGGGCAATGATCGCCTCTGAGTCTGGCAACAGGTTGCTGAAAAAGTTGAAGACCTGCGTGCCGCGGATCCTGCCGTGCTGAAGCGGCAGAGACAGCGAGATGGCGCGTGCACCCGGCTCCGCCAGCCACTCAGGAGCATACTGAAAGGAGAGCCCGCCACTGCCGTCGCGGTGCAGCGTCCCCACCATGTCGCCATTCATGGCAACCGTCAGACGTTGAGCACGCATCTCTTACCACTCCTTCGTCCAGACGGTATTATCGGGAAGCGTTGAGCCTCTTTTCACGACATGCAGCTCCAGATCCAGCGCCGAGAGGATTTTGAACAAGGTTTCCAGCTTTGTGGATTCCGGCTTATTCTCGAAATCCGATACCGTGGTTTGTTTAATGCCAACCTGTTCAGCCGTCGCGGATTGCGTTAACTTATTGACCTTACGCTGATCTCGTACAGCCTGTGCCAGTGCACTGGTCGATGTTACTTTCATGCGTATCCCCTTTAGCGGATATTTTAATAAAATCCCCTACAGGGGATAAATCAAGAATAACCCCTATGGCGGTTAAATTCAATTTATCCCTTATAGGGTATAAATAAAGGCCATCTGCCCTTTCATTTTGCTAAGCGATGAGTGGAGCGCGATGCTGAGGTAAGATTATTAACAAGGAATATTGTATGTTGTAACTAATGGATTGTGGAAACACTTTCCTGGTATTACCGGACACATAAATAACTGGTGGATAATATTAGCCTCTGCCCGATAGCGACTGTTTATAAATAACCCAGCGAGTAATTAATATATTCGTGGCGGTAATACGAAAGTACCAGAAACAAACCGACGTCGTGATTTCTCATAAGCAGTGAACTAACGGAACGGGCGGCGGTTATTTAAGGAGACAGGTTAGCGGAAATAGTGTTCTGACGAAGCGTGACGTTTAAAAAAAGCGCCACCAGCAACCAATGATTTTGTTCGCCTTTTTGACAGACGAAGCCGAAACATGCTGAAAAAGCCCGCCCTGCCTCAGGATCCCCGTCTATCATAGAGAGATAAGGCAGCAATATTTTATCCACTTTATACAGGATGTAGACATAAAACGGGTGAACTCCGGGGTATTCCTTTTGCCCTATTCCGCTGTAAATGAAATATATAGTGGGGATAGCTATGGTTGAATGTTTTACAAACAGCAAGGCTCTGAGTTTTTTTAAAGTTTATTTTTCGCCGTAGGTATGGGTTATTAATGAAAAGGCCATCCAGTGTAAAACGACTGGTGATGTCTATTTAAAATAAACGATACCCCTACGGGAGCAATACTATGCCGATATTCAGGTCATTCTGGCAGGCGGGTTTCGAAGGCGCGGATTTTATCACCCGGGCGGGTAACGCCCTTTCAATGGACAACGCGACGGCTCACGACATACGACATGCCGCGGATTACCGTGCGCTTAAGCCCTTCAACATGCGCACGGTCAGGGAGAGCGTTGGCTGGCGTCTTGTTGATAAATCAGGCGGTTATGATTTCACGACGGTAGCCAAAAAAATGATCGCAGCAAGGGAGAATGGCATTCAGATTTGCTGGACGATCTGTCATTACGGCTTCCCCGACCGTATCGATTTTTTCTCAACGGAATTTGTCTCTCGCTTCGCACACCTGTGCGGCGCTCTGGCCGCGTTTTTACGTCCCTGGTATGACGAGCCTCCCGTCTACTCCCCGGTCAACGAAATCTCATTTACCACCTGGGGCATTGCGGAGGGGCTGTTTCCCATCTCCCCTCCGGCCGTTGGTGAGAGCATGCAGGTCAAACGCCAGCTGGTTCGCGCCGCAATTGCCGCCTGCGACGCCATTCGTGCGGCCGATCCCCGGGCAAGAATTTTACATTGCGACCCTCTCATTCATCTGATTTCACCCGACAGCGATCCCGACAGTGAAGCGCAAACAGAGGCGTTTCGCACCGCGCAGTTTCAGGCGTGGGACATGCTCACGGGCAGACATGAGCCTGAACTCGGCGGCCATCCGCGCTATCTGGATCTGATAGGTGCCAATTATTACCACGACAATCAGTGGATTATGGGCAACAACCAGCGCCTGCCGTGGCACCTGGGGGATCGTCGCCGACGGCGATTGCACGAGATGTTACTGGAGACCTGGGAACGTTATCACCGCCCTGTTCTGCTTGCCGAAACCAGCCATGTGGGCAGCGGGCGTGGCGCGTGGATTAACGAGGTCGCCTCAGAGGTGGCTCAGGCGCAGCTTGCAGGGGTAGCGATTGCGGGCATTTGCCTTTACCCGATTATCGATCGGCCCGACTGGGAGAACAACGCTAACTGGCATCTATCGGGCTTGTGGGAACTGACGCCCGACAAAGAGAGACAACTTAATCCCGTTTACGCCCGGGCCTTACAACAAGTGCAGACCCGGCTGACACACTTTCAACAATTGACTGGCGTCATTAAGTGCACCAGCACAGAGGTATCAGGCATGAAAAAAATCTATGTTTTTAGTCACCTGCGCTGGGATTTTGTTTTTCAGCGCCCGCAGCACCTGATGACACGTCTTGCCCAGCACTATCAGATCGTATTTATTGAAGAGCCGCTGCATTCGGTCGGTAAACCTGAACTAAAGATTTCACAGCCCGCGCCAAACGTGACCGTCATTCAACCGCATACGCCGTCAACGGAACCGGGTTTCCATGACGGTCAAATCGCCTGGCTGGAAACGCTGCTGACCGAGCTGCGCGACGAGGACGAAATCCCGGTCGTCTGGTTCTATACGCCAATGGCGCTCCCCCTGCTGAAAGTCTTTACCCCGGCCGTCGTGGTGTATGACTGCATGGATGAACTGGCCGCCTTTGAGAAAGCGCCCCGCCAGCTGCTGCAACGTGAATCGGCTCTGCTGACACGGGCGGATATTGTCTTTACCGGCGGCCCAAGCCTGTATGCGGCAAGGAAAGGACGGCATCCGAACATTCACTGTTTTGCCAGTAGCGTGGACGCGGTGCATTTTGAACAGGCGCTGGATCGGGCGAATCACCATCCGTTACAGGACGACATTCCGCACCCTCGGCTGGGGTATTACGGTGTGATTGATGAGCGGATGGATTTAACGCTTATCGCAACTCTTGCGGATGCGCATCCGGAGTGGCAAATCGTTATGGTGGGACCGGTGGTGAAGATTGACCCGTCAACCCTGCCGCAAAGAAGCAATATTCATTATCCCGGCATGCAGCCTTATCAGGCCCTGCCCCATTTTCTTGCCGGCTGGGACGTCTGCCTGATGCCGTTTGCGCTTAACGAATCCACCCGTTTTATCAGCCCGACGAAAGTGCTGGAATACATGGCCGCGCAGCTCCCGGTTGTCAGTACCGCCATTGCCGATGTCGAAAAACCCTATGGCCACGTTGTTGCCGTCGCCAGGGATCATGCCGCCTTTGTCGCCGCCTGTGAACAGGCGCTGGCGTTATCTGAGGAGGCGCGCGCATCCCAGCGGCAAATCATGCACGATATTGTGGCCAGTACCTCCTGGGATAAAACCGTGCAGAAAATGCATGAGCTTATCGATCGGGAGCTGGCCCGCCATCAGGCTCAGTCGTCCGCCGAGACAGAGACCGCCAGCGACGATCTCTCCCCGCAGACGGTATTACGGCTGATCCCGCCGACCAGAACGGGATCGGAAGCAGAACCTTGCTTGATTCTTGGTGCCGGACCAACCGGCCTGAGCGCGGCCTATCATTTTGGTGAAGGGGCAACCTTGCTGGAACGCAATGAGACGGTCGGCGGGTTATGCCGCTCCGTTCAGGATAAGGGATTTACCTTCGATTATGCGGGTCACATTATGTTTTCCGCCGATGAAGAGGTGCTGGCGCTCTATAACACCTTGCTGGGCGACAATATCCACTGGCAGATCCGCGAAGCCTGGGTCTATACCGATGGCGTGTATACCCGCTACCCCTTCCAGGGCTCGCTTTACGGTTTGCCCGCGCCGGTCATCAAAGAGTGTATTCTGGGTGCCATCGAGGCGCGATACGGTGCGGGGTCTGACGTGAAAAGCATGGCGCGAACCTGTGGCAATAGTACCGACACCCATCGCCGCCATCACCATGACTGTTGCGCCGATGGCGCGGTGCCGGACTACACCAGTACAGGCCAGCAGACGCCGCCGGAAGGCAGCTTTGAAGCCTTTATCTATGAAACCTGGGGCAAAGGCATCGCCCGTCATTTTGCCATTCCCTACAATAAAAAATTGTGGACGGTGCCGCTCTCGGAGATGGAGACCTCGTGGCTGGGCGGGCGCGTCCCCTTGCCCGACCTGGATCAGATAATCGAAGGTGCGCTGGGCGAAACCGCGAAGCCCATGGGGCCCAATGCGCGTTTCGGCTATCCCCTGAAAGGCGGTTTTCAGGCGCTGATGTCAGGCTTTGTGCCGCATATTAAGGGCCGCATTGAGACAGGTGCCGAAGTCAGCAAAATCTACGTCAATCAGCATATTGTCGTGCTCTCGGACGGCAGACAATATCGCTATGAACAGATGATCAGCACCCTGGTACTGCCGGAGCTTATCCGTCTGATGGGCGACGAAGTACCGCCGGAAATCCGCAAAGCGGCTAAAGGGCTGCGCCATGTTTCCGTTCGCTGCGTAAATCTGGGGGTTAATCGTGACGATCTGACCGATAAGCACTGGATCTACTACGCCGGCAAGACGGTATTTCACCGTATTTTTGTGCAGGGCAACGCCAGCCCGTTCTGCAGTCCGCCGGGGGCATGCGGCCTGACCTGTGAGATCAGCTATTCCCCGGATAAACCTCTGCCGGTGGACGGCCAGGCGCTGATCGACAGATGTATCCAGGAGTGCATTGAGGTCGGCATCATCTCTGAAAACGATGAGATCCTCACCAGCAATCAAATCGATATTCCTTACGCCTATGTTATCTATGACCAGCAGCGTAAAGAGAACGTAGAGGCGATCAGGAAATGGCTGTTACTGCACGGCATCACCCTGGCCGGTCGTTACAGCGAATGGGAATATTACAATTCGGACCATGCGTTTATCGCCGGAAAAGTGGCGGTGGAGAAGGTCCGGCAGTCTGCGTACCGGCACTCCGTTTCGTAGTGGTCTACACTCACGGGCACAATCACCACCCAGAGTGCGACATCAATGGAAAGTCTGTTCAATCATCACGAGCTGGAGCTGTTCTCGCAGCTCGTGTGGCAACTCGGTTCTGGCCAGGGCTCCCACGCCCTGCGCCAGCAGACTCTGGAAACTGTCTGCGCCCTGCTGCGGGCTGATTTTGCTGCGTCCTGTATCTGGTCGCCAGTCTCAAACACATCCTCCCATGGCGTCAGCTGGAACATTGATGAAAGCGCGATGCGGGAACATGCCAGTACCTGGCAGTATATCGATCCTATTACGCCGCTGCTGCGGGCGAAACAGCGCGCCACGCTGGTGGATGAGGTGATGGGCCCGCGCGAGCTAAAAAAGAGCGCCTTTTATAATGAGTTTCTGAAACCCTGCGGTATGCATCACGGAGTGAACGTCTATTTTGTCCGTGATGGCGAAGATGTGGGGGATCTGCGCATCTGGCGGGCCAAAGGCGCCCCGGCGTTCGGGCAACGGGAGATACAGCTTCTGCACTTGCTGGAGCCCTGGTTTGTCAAAGCGTTACCCGCCAGGGATAAAACGCCGCGGTTAACCCCCCGCGAGCAGGAGGTGGCGAGCCTGGTATGCAAAGGGCTGAGTGATAAAGAGGTTGCCCGGCTGCTGAACATCGGTTTTACCACCGTGCGCACGCATCTGAATCAGGCGCTCAAAAAGCTGGACTGTGCCAACCGGACGGAACTGGCCTCGCGGTTTAAGCATTAACGCCTCCTCAATCCTGAGGATGGCGCGCTATTTGCTGATTTGCCTAAATGTTCCTGACTATCACTGTCCGGAAATAGCCTGATGAAAACAATAAACGCCTCAGACCTGACACAACTGCACACCCTTACCGCCACCGACGCAGCGCAACTCATCCGGGAACAAAAGGTCTCGAGCGAACAACTCGTCCGCGCCTGTCTTACCCGCACAGAGGCCCTGCCTCATCTCAACGCCTTTATTACCCTGAATGCACAGCAGGCTCTGACGCAGGCCAAAGCCTGGGATAAACACCTCGCCGACGGCGGTGCACCGCTGCCGTTGGGCGGTGTGCCGATAGCGGTAAAAGACAATATTCACGTCGCGGGCCTGCCCAATACCGCGGGTACGCCCGCTCTGAAAGATTTTGTGCCCACCACCACCGCGCCGGTGATCCAACGGCTGATTGATGCGGGCGCCATTGTCATTGGCAAGAGTAATATGCATGAGCTGGCCTTTGGCGTAACCGGCTATAACGCGGCTTACCACACGCCGGAGGTCAAAGGGGTGCGCAATGCCTGCGATGCCAGCCGCATTGCGGGCGGTTCGTCCTCAGGGAGTGCGGTGGCCGTAGCAGCCGGTATGGTGCCGGTGGCGATAGGTACCGATACCGGCGCCTCGGTTCGCCAGCCCTGCGCCCTGAACGGCTGCGTTGGATTTCGTCCCACTACAGGCCGCTATTCCCAGACGGCGATCACCCCGATTTCCCACACCCGGGACACCGCAGGCCCGATGGCACGCAGTGTGGCCGACATCGTCCTGCTCGACAGCCTGATCGCCGGTGCGGCTGTTCTTCCAGCGAAACCCGCCCGGGAGATCCGCCTGGGGCTGGCGGACTATTTCTGGCAGGGGCTGGACGACGAGGTCAGCGAAGAGGCCCACGCCGCCCTAGCCAGATTGCGGGCCGCCGGGGTGACGCTGGTTACCGTCGATATGCCGGGACTTGAACAGGCCAATGCCGCCGTCTCGTTTCCGGTGGTGATGTATGAGGGTAAACATGATTTGCTGGCTTACCTTGAAGCGCACAATACGCAGGTGAGCCTGGAGCAGATTGTTGGGCAGATCGCCAGCCCGGACGTGCGCGCCCTCTTTGAGCATGGCATTGTTCCGGGGCTGTTCCCGGACGACAATGGCGACCCGGTTGCGCTGCAGCCGCGCTATGAACGGGCGCTAGCGCAGGGGATCCCGGACCTGCAGGCCATTTATGAACGAACGTTTCGTGAGTATCAGCTCGATGGGCTGATCTTCCCCACGTCGCCGGTGGTCGCCCCGCTGGCAGATGATGAGGTCAGTTCAGCGGAGAACTTCGCCCGCCTGATCCGCAATGTCGATCCGGGCAGTAACGCGCGCCTGCCTGGGCTGACCCTGCCGGTGGGCTATGGTGCCACCAGCCAGCTCCCGGTGGGGCTGGAGATTGACGGTCTGCCGGGCAGCGACGCCCTGATACTCGCTGTTGGCACGACGCTTGAGCAGATTCTGGCGCAGTAATGTGTCAGGCAGAGGGTATTTTTTCATGCCCTCTGCCTGCTATCGGATCTTACCGCTGAACAATCGAAATCCCCAGGTGTTGTACAGCAGCGTCAGCGGCGCCAGCAGCGCAAAACTTATCAGCAGAAAACGTTGCGTCTGTGGCGGGGCGGCCGCCTGTTGAACCGTAAGGGCTGCCGGTACAATCCACGGATAAAGGGTAAATACCAGCGCGCCAAACGCGCAGCTGACCAGCACCAGGATCGCGGCCAGCGGCAAAAAATCAGCGCGGCGCGTAAGGCCAAACCACAACAAAAGCGTTCCTGCCACCACCCCAGCGGCAAACGGCAACCAGACCCGGGGATCCTGCAGATGCAGACGCCAGGCCACCTGGAACTGCACGCTCCAGAACAGTATCCCGAACACCAGCACCAGGGTTATCGCCGTCAGCCAGGGGATCGCCCGTCGCGCCCGGACCACCAGCGCCCCGGTTCCACGCCAGAGCAGCCAGCCTTCGCCCATCAGGCAGTATGCAACCACCAGCGTCAGGGCGCAGAGTAGCGGAAACGGGCTTAACCACTCCCATCCCGTACCGGTAAACTGTTGCCCATCCGTGGGGATCGTCTGGATCAGACTACCGACAATCACCCCCTGCGCAAGCGTCGCCACCAGGGACCCCGCCACCAGCATCCCGTCGAACAGCTTTGGCGCACTGGCGCGATACTCAATCGCCATCCCGCGCACGACGAGCGCCAGCACCAGCGTAAAGACCGGCACATATAACGCGCTGAGGATAATGGCATACGCCACGGGAAACAGTCCAAAGAGACTGCCCGCCGCCAGTACCAGCCAGGTTTCATTCCCATCCCAGATGGGCAGGAGCGAAAGCACGATCTTATGCCGGGAGTCCTCGTCGCGCTGAAAGGCACACAGCATGCCGCTCCCGAGGTCCGTCCCGTCCAGCAGAACGTAGAACCACAGGCTCAGCGCCAGCGAGGCCGCCGACAATACCTGTAAGACAGGTTCGCCCATCAACTCATGCATCCTGTTCCCCTCTGCCCGTGCGGCGGGCCACATCGGGTTCCGCCCCTTCTTCTTCTGGTTCAGGTGGTCTGGCAAGCAGACGCAAAAGAAACCACATTCCCAGCCCAAACAGCAGCAGATAAAGCGTAACAATCAGAATGAACGAGCCGAGAACGATCTGCGGTCCCAGGGGAGAGAGACTCTCTGCCGTGCGCACCAGACCGTAGACGGTCCAGGGTTGCCGTCCGGCTTCAGTCACTGTCCACCCTGCCAGCATGGCAACAAAACCGGCGGGAGCCATCATCACCATCAGACGCAGAAGCCAGCGCGTCTGCCAGAGTCGGCCTCGCAACCGTACAACCAGTCCGCTCATTCCTGCCACCAGCATCAGCAGCCCGAGCGCCACCATAATGCGAAAGGCCCAGAACACCAGCGGCACCCAGGGCAGTTCATCGGCGGGATATTGATTAAGACTGTGGATCGTACCCTGCAGGTTATGGCGCAGATAAAGAGAGCCGACATCCGGAATAGCCAGCTGATAGCGATTACGGTGCAGCGACATATCGGGTAGCGCAAAGAGTCGCAGGGGTTCGCCGCGCCCTGGCGGAGGCGGGTCCCAGCTTCCTTCGATGGCGGCCAGCTTCACCGGCTGATGATCCCGGGTATTTTCCCCGTGCAGGTCCCCCAGCACGATTTGCAGCGGCGCCATAACCAGCAGCGTCCACATTGCCAGCGAGAACATGCGCCGGGCCGCCGGATGCCGGGGATCGCGCAGCAGATGCCACGCCCCGCAGGCCGCCACCAGACAGGCGGTTCCCAGTACTGCCGCCACGACCATATGCCCCATTCGCCAGGGGAAAGAGGGATTAAAAATCACCGCCCACCAGTCAACAGGAATGAAGCGGCCATCAGCCCCCGTCAGATACCCGTCCGGCGTCTGCATCCAGGAATTGGCCGCGAGGATCCAGAAGGCGCTGAACAACGAACCCAGCGCCACAATGCAGGTCGCCATGAAATGAATCCCCGGACGCACCTTGTTCATCCCGAACAGCATCACCCCCATAAAGCCGGCTTCGAGAAAGAAGGCGACCAACACTTCCATGTACAGCATCGGCCCCAGTACCGCTCCGGTCCGGCTTGCCAGCCCACTCCAGTTGGTACCGAACGAGAACTCCATCACCACCCCGGTCACCACGCCCACCGCCACATTCAGGGCAAACACCTTGCTCCAGTAGCGCCAGAGACTGAGCCACACCGTCTGTTTGCGCCACAGCCACAGCCCTTCCAGCACCATCAAAAACTGCGCCAGCCCGAGGGTAAACGCTGCCAGCACGATGTGAAAGCTGATGGTAAAGGCAAACTGACCGCGCGCCAGCAGGAGCGCTGTTTCCGGGGTCATGGCAGCGCATACGCCATCAATGAATCTCCTGAGCGGGTGCCAAGGCCGCCGTGACCGCCAGCGGCAATCACCACGTACTGCTTACCGTCCCCGGCCTGATAGGTCATTGGGGTAGCCTGCCCGCCCGCAGGAAGCCGGGCGCGCCACAGCTCTTTTCCGCTGGCCTCATCGAAGGCACGCAGATAGTCATCCGCCGTGGCGCCGGTAAAGATCAGCCCGCTCCGGGTAATGACGTTTCCGCCCATCATAAAGATGCCCGTCGGCAGCGGCACGTTGGTGTGCGTGCCGAAAATGTTCATATCCCGGGTAGTACCCGCCGGACGTTCCCAGATGATTTTTTTACTCACCAGATCGATGGCGTAGATTTTCCCCCACGGCGGCGCATTACAGGGCGCATCCAGCGCGCTGAGCCAGGGCTTAACGATAGCCGCCCACGGGGTACCGTACTGCGGCCCAACGGCGAACTCTTTCGGTTTTGGATAGGATTGTCCGCTTCCCCATCCCGTCCAGGAGGTCATTAATCCTTTCTGAATGGCTTTTTCACTTTTCATGATCTCCATGGTGAACGGGATATAGCTGGTATTGGCAATCAGCACATGGTGAAGCGGATCGACGGAGGCGCCGTACCAGTCAATCACCCCATCGAAGGCGGGATAGGCAATGGAGGTTCCCTCTGCGGGCGGCGTGAATTTGCCCTGATAGCGGTACTGACGGAACTGGATCCGGCACAGCAGCTGGTCAAACGCCGTCGCGCCCCACATGTCCGTTTCCCGCAGATCGGCAGGCGCAAGATCCGGCATACCGACCGAATCCGGCTGAACAGGCGACAGCCGCTCGCCAGGAAGTGATGGCGTTACGGGTACCGGTTTTTCGTTAACCGCGACAAGAGACTTTCCGGTGCGCCTGTCCAGCAAGAACAGTTGCCCCATTTTGGTGGTCTGCACCAGTGCCGGGGTTATCCCTCCGTTATCGTCAGGAAGATCGATAAGCGTTGGCCCGATGGGCACATCATAGTCCCAGACATCATGATGCACCGTCTGATAGTGCCAGCGCTCTTTGCCCGTGCGGATATCCAGCGCCACTATCGAGCTGGAGTAGGCCTCGTCAAAGGCGCGCCGTTTCGCACCGTAATAATCGGGGGTGGCATTACCGACAGGAATATAAACCAGCCCCAGCTGCGGATCCGCGGTATAGGTTCCCCAGCCGTTAGGCGTGCCCCGGGTATACTCTTCGCCGGGTTTCAGAGGCGCGTTGGCGGGATTACGTCCCATATCCCAGGCCCACACCAGTTTGCCGCTTCGGGTGTCATAGGCCCGCACCACGCCTGAGGGTTCACCAGTGGACTGGTTATCATAGATCCAGCCGCCAAGAATGATCCGACCGTCCATGACCATCGGCTGTGAGGTGATGAAATGGAAACCCGGCGGAACCTCGCCCAGATGGTCCGTCAGGCTGACAAATCCCTGCCTGCCAAAGCGGGTACAGGGTGTGCCCGTTTCGGCATTCAGCGCCACCAGCCGGGCATCGGCAGTGGTGGTAATAACCTTTTGCGGACAGGCAGCGTCAGTGGGATCGTCACTCCAGGCCACGCCCCGACAGGCCAGATACTCATTGGCCGAGGTATCGCTTTGCGGATCGAATGTCCACAGCGGCTTGCCGGAGGTCGCATTGAGGGCGATAACCTGACGGTGCGGCGTGCAGATATAAAGTGCATTGCCCACTTTAACCGGCGTCACCTCCACGTTGAATTCGCGACCGGCTTTATCTTCCCCTTCGCGTTTCACATCGCCGGAATCAAAGCGCCACGCCAGCTGCAGCTGGCTAACATTCTCCGGGGTAATTTGCATTAGCGGAGAAAAACGCTGCCCGTCGGCGGTACGGCCATAATATTTCCATTCATTATCGCTTCGCGACATTTGCGCCGCGTCCCTTGCCGGAAACGGCTGGTGGTGGATAAAACGGGTATCGGAGATGTGCCAGCCACCGTAAAAGATAGCGGCGATGGCAGCGAGGTAGATCCCGCCTGCGGCCATCCCTTTGTGCCTGGCTGAGGGAGTAATGGTCAGCTGGCGGATCACCCAGGGCATACTGAGCCATACCCCCAGCACCGCAACCACCAGCAGGCGGGGCATCAACTGCCAGCCGTCCAGCCCTACCTCCCACATCGCCCAGCCTGCGCAGGCCAGAAACATCAGCAGATAAAGCCAGACGCCAGTAAACCGCTGGCGAAACAGCAGTACGCCGCTGACAAAAAAACCGACACCCAGAAGGACAAAAACAAGCGTACCGCCGAGGTACGCCAGCCAGCCGCCCAGAACAATGTATGCGAGCCCCACAAGGGCAACCAGTGAGCCGGTCAATACAGCCCAAAGACGAGAGGATTTCTGCTGCATAACCCACCTGCTTTGTAAATTCACGTCAGTAAAGTTTAAGAAACCTTTGAGGTGACGCATTAAGAAAGTGGCTATAAAGTCGGCGATGCAGACATTTTGCCCGCCTCCATGGCATTGACTTCCCTCCGAATAGAACGACAATAAATATTCCCGGCGGCACATGTATAACTGGAGCTTATCATCGCCTGTTCACCCCGTTCCCGGCTTGCCACCCACCTGAAACGTTCTGGCGCGCTTATCGCCTGGACGCTGTTACTGGTCAGTTGCAGCTCAACACCCCCCAAATCTCTGGTGACCCCGCTGCCGCTAGTGGCGAAACAGCCGCTGCCCGATAAAACCGCACGCCACGAGCCGGTGCGCGGCGTCTGGCTGGCAACCGTCTCCCGCCTCGACTGGCCTCCCCAGGCCTCGGTTAACGGTCGCAGCGCGGGATCGCGGATTGCCATGCAGCAAAAGGCCCTGACCGATAAGCTGGATAACCTGAAAAACCTCGGGATCAATACCGTGTTTTTCCAGGTGAAACCGGACGGCACGGCCCTGTGGCCATCAAAAATATTGCCGTGGTCAGATATGCTGACCGGCAAAATTGGTCAGGATCCGGGATACGATCCGCTGCAGTTTATGCTGGATGAAGCGCACAAGCGCGGGATGAAAGTCCACGCCTGGTTTAACCCCTACCGCGTCTCCACCAACACCCGCCCCGGCACCGTCGCTGAGCTGAACCGCACCCTGACGTTGCATCCCCCCAGCGTCTATGTCCTGCATCGGGAGTGGATCCGCACCGCGGGCGACCGCTTTGTCCTTGACCCGGGCATCCCGGAAGCCCGGGACTGGATCACCAGTATCGTGGCCGAAGTGGTGTCACGCTATCCGGTCGACGGGGTGCAGTTTGATGACTACTTCTATGCCGAGTCCGCGGGTTCGAAGCTGAACGACAGCCAGACGTATCGCCAGTATGGTCAGGGCTTTGATTCGAAAGCCGACTGGCGACGCAACAACACCCAGCAGCTGATTACCCAGGTGTCGCGCACCATTAAACAGTTAAACCCGAACGTGGAGTTTGGCGTCAGTCCCGCAGGGGTCTGGCGTAACCGCTCCCACGATCCGGCCGGGTCCGACACCCGGGGCGCGGCGGCCTACGACGAATCCTTCGCCGATACCCGTCGCTGGGTGCAGCAGGGTCTGCTGGACTATATCGCACCCCAGCTGTACTGGCCTTTTGCCCGGGATGCGGCGCGCTATGATGTGCTGGCAAAGTGGTGGGCCGGCGTAGTGAAACCCACCCATACGCGACTCTACATTGGCGTGGCGCTGTATAAAGTGGGCGAGCCCTCAAGCAAAGAGCCCGACTGGACGGTAAAAGGCGGCGTGCCGGAGCTGAAAAAGCAGCTCGATTTAAATGAATCCGACCCGCATATCGACGGCACAATTTTGTTCCGTGAGGACAACCTCAACCAGCCCCAGGCGCAGGATGCGGTGCGGTATTTGCGCACGCGTTGGGGGGCGTGACAAGAGGCGGTTGTCCGCCTCTGCCATCATTCAGCGCCTGCAGCTCATTCATGTTACAGGCGCTCAATAACCTCAAACTCTTCGGCAATCAGTTGCATATTCTCAGAAAAGGAACCTTCCTGCGTAAAGAAGCGCTGATGTTCCTTGCGCCAGTACGCCAGACTTAAGTCGCCTTCCCCCTCTTTTCGGGCAAATTCAGCGGTGACATCACAAAAACGCATCAGACGCGCCGAAACCAGCCTTACAACGCAGGCAGGTTTATCCTGCCCGTCAAGAACGATGATGTAACCGCCGATTCTGGATGCAGCCCCTTCTTGCTGGTAAGACGCCAGAGAGCCACAGGTGGCTGTTTTGAGCCCTTTTGCGATCAGGTCTGCCAGCTCGCTGGCCAGTGCCGGACTGTCCCCCATCTGCCAGGTATCTGCGTTCGGATACTTCACCTTTAATTCATCAGCTGCATTCATAAAAAACCTGTCAATTGCACAGAAACATAATGCCGGGGGTGCTTCGCCTGCCCGGCCTGCGTTTGCCCCCCCGCCTGCGCTATCTCGTGCTGAGGGCAAGTTTAGCGGCGAAGCCTAAAAACAAGCATCCTGTTACCCTGTCCATCGCTTTAATCACGCGGCTTTTTTTCAGCACGGATGAGGCAAAATGGGTGGACAAAATCAGCGTAACTGACCACAACGTTCCGATTGCAACGTGAATGCTGACAAGAATAAAGGTCCAAATCAGCGGGGAATGTCCGGCAGGGATAAACTGCGGCAAAAAGGAGACATAGAAAATGCCTATTTTAGGGTTAAGCACATTGCCCAGCATACCTTTGACAAACCAGTTTCCCTGGGCAGCGAGGCCGCTTTCATTTTGAATGAACGTCGAGCGAGGGCGTCTCAGCAGCTGTAAGCCCAGCCAGCACAGGTAAGCGGCGCCACAGACTTTCAGTATGGTATAGGCCAGCTCTGAAACCGCCAGCAGTGCACCCAGACCGAGCGCGACCAGCGTACCCCAGATGAAACAGCCCACATTAATACCCAGCGCAGCCTGAAAGGCTTTTTTACCACCCTCCGCACAGGCGGTGCGAAGAATGAGTGCCGTATCCAGACCGGGCGTCAGGGTAAGTAAAAGTGCAGCGAGTGAGAATGCAAAAAGAGAATCGGTGACAGACATTTTCTTTCTCCGAAAGAGCAGATGCTAGCCACTTATTACCGTGCGTTCAACCCCTTACATTTTGGGGAGAAGACATATCTGGTAGTAGCGGCGGGACTGTTGTTCGTCTAGTGTAGATACATAATTCCACCGAACGGTGAATGTCCAGAAAAGGTATCTCATATGAGCGATCTGGTAAGAAAGAATTACCCTCAACTGGGGGACGTTAAGGCCCCCTATGTCCACTCAGTTAAGCATGGCGATACGCTCTACATTTCCGGATTAACGGCGTTTGGCACCCCCGCGCAACATCAGGGCATCGCGGAACAGGCCGACGCGATCTTCAGCCAGATACGGGAAATTATCCGCGCGGAAGGAACCGATTTTTCATCGCTGATCAAAGTCACTATCTTTATCACTTCGTTCGGGGAAATCGACGCCCTGCGCAAGGTGTTATACCGCAACTACGGTGACCACCTGCCAGCCAGTTCGCTTGTTGAAGTCAGCCGTCTCTTTTCACCGGACCTCTCAATTGAGATTGAGGCGATATTCGGCCTGTGATGTTAACGGGTAACGTTGCTGGCTTGCGGCTTTTCTTGTAACCTTCCCCGCTTTCCGCTCTTTGCTGATAATAAACGGACGCGTATGACCGCTCACCCTTCGAAAGATCCTTTGCATGGCGTCACGCTCGAGATGATGGTTAACGCCCTGGTGGCGCGCTATGGCTGGTCGCAGCTGGGTAAGCTGATCAAAATCAACTGCTTTAACAGCGACCCCAGCGTCAAATCCAGCCTCAAGTTTTTGCGCCGCACGCCCTGGGCCCGCGCGGAAGTCGAGGCCCTGTATCTGGACTCACTGGAGGATACCGCGCCGGCCAAAGCCGACGACGATACCCCCAGCCCGTGGGCCAGAGCGCGGGCTGATCGTTAAGGTCGGCGCAACAACACGATACTGCGGCCTGCCAGCGGGAAGTCAGTGTTCGGCGTGACGGCCTGATCCAGGTTGTCACCCTCTACCGTACTGAGCTCCAGTACCCAGCCCCCGTCACCGCATTCCGGGATGCGGAAAGGCACCGCGGCCTCGTATGGATTGATCAACAGCAGCACCTCGTGCCAGACCCCATGTTGTCCATGCAGATCGGCCCGGGTGAGATAGAGACCAAGCGTGGTGCCTTCATCCCAGTGCTCCGGCAGCTGTGGCCCGCCGCCAGCATTGAACCACTGGATCTCCATCCCGTCACGCCAGCTTTCGCGGCGCAACAGCGGCTGGCGGGTACGCAGCTCAATAAGATGACGGGTAAACTTGCGCAGCGCGTCGGCACTTTCCGGCAGGTCCTCCCAGTGCACCCAGCTGATCTCGCTGTCCTGACAGTAACCGTTGTTGTTCCCCAGCTGGCTGCGGCCAAACTCATCCCCGGCCAGCAGCATCGGCGTGCCGTGTGAGAAGAGGAGCGTGGTCAGGAAGTTGCGCTTCTGCTGTTCGCGCAGGGCGTTAATCTGCGCGTTGTCGGTAGGCCCTTCGGCACCATAATTTGATGACCGGTTATCGTTGTGGCCATCGTTATTATCCTCACCGTTGGCCTCGTTATGCTTCTCGTTATAAGAAACCAGGTCATTTAAGGTGAAGCCGTCATGGGCGGTAATAAAGTTGATGCTGGCCCACGGGCGACGCCCGCGCTGATCGTACAGATCGCCTGAGCCGAGCAGGCGCGCGGCAAAGTCAGACGAGACGTTATCCCCACGCCAGTATTCCCGCACGATATCGCGATACTTGTCGTTCCACTCGCCCCAGCCGGGCGGGAAGCCCCCTACCTGATACCCGCCAGGGCCGATATCCCAGGGCTCGCCAATCAGTTTGAGCCGCGAGAGCAGCGGATCCTGCATCATGGCGTCGAAAAAGCCGCCGCGCTCATCGAACCCCTCCGGCTCGCGTCCGAGAATGGTGCCGAGGTCAAAACGGAAGCCGTCGATATGCATCGCTTCTGCCCAGTAGCGCAGAGAATCCATGATCATCTGCAGCACCCGGGGATGGGAGGTGTTCACGGTATTACCGGTGCCGGTATCGTTCACATAGTAGCGATGCTGACCGGAGATCGTGCGGTAGTAAGAGAAGTTGTCGATCCCCTTGAAGGAGAGCGTCGGGCCCAGCTCGTTGCCTTCGGCGGTGTGGTTATAAACCACGTCGAGGATCACTTCGATACCGGCATCATGGAAGGCACGCACCATATCGCGGAACCCCTGAATACCGTTCGGGCCGTAATAGCGCGACGCCGGGGAGAAAAAGTTCAGGGTGTTATAGCCCCAGAAATTTTTCAGTCCCCGGTCCAGCAGATGCTGGTCGTCCGGGAAGGCATGCACCGGCAGCAGCTCCACCGAGGTGATGCCGAGGCTTTTGATATAATCCACAATGGCTTTGTGCCCCAACCCTTCGAAGGTGCCACGCAGTTCGGGCGGGATCGCCGGGTGAAGCTGGGTAAAGCCCTTCACATGGGTTTCGTACAGAATGGTCTCAGACCACGGTACCGCCGGGCGATGCGGATCCTGGCCGTCAAACACCCGCGGGTCGATGACCCGGCATCGCGGGGTAAACGGCGCGCTGTCGCGGGTATCAAAGCTGAGGTCGAGATCGTCATGCCCCAGCTCATAGCCAAAATGGGCGGGGTTCCAGATAAGCTCGCCGGTCAACGCCCGGGCATAGGGGTCGAGCAGCAGTTTATTCGGGTTAAAACGATGGCCGTTTTCCGGATCGTAAGGGCCATAAACGCGATAGCCATACAGCGCCCCCGGCTTCAGATCCGGTACATAGCCGTGCCACACTTCGTCGGTGTATTCCGGCAGCTCCAGGCGGGCGATTTCATGCTGTCCCGTCGGGTCAAACAGACACAGCTCAACGCGTTCGGCGCAGGCCGAAAAGAGCGCAAAATTGACCCCTTTGTCGTCATAGTTTGCCCCCAGGGGATAACTCTGCCCTGCCAGAATCTCATAGGTCTTATTATTTGCCATAACCTCTCTCCCTCGAACCTCATTATTAGCCGCGGGCAAGTAATACCCGCCAGCAATCCTGTGCATCATCTAATTTCAGGCTTTCGCCTGGCATAACAGTTTCACCGCTAAAACAGTCCTGATAGCGACGTCCGGCCAGTTCGGCAGGTAAAACCACCTCCGTCTCACCCCACAGAGCAGCGCCCGTCACCGGAAACGCCTGTTCTGCACAGGTAAACGCCAGTCGTGGCGCCACCACAATCAACACGTCGTCGTCATCCACGCGGGCAAAGGCGATGGCTTTGTCTGCCCTTTCACCCCGGGTGAGCAGCGCGACATAGCTGCCCCAGCGGAACAGTGCCGGTTTACGCTGGCGCAGATGCAGCAGCGTGCTGGTGACATACAGCTTAAGCTGCCCGTTCAGCCAGCTCGCCTCATGGCTGGCGGTATGCCGATCGGCGCGCTGGAGCTGCTGGCTCAGCTGCGCGAAATCCGGCTCGCGGCGGTTATCCGGATCCACGAGGCTAAAATTGAGCCCCTCGCTGCCCTGATAGACATCCGGCACGCCGGGGGCGGTCAGTTTGATCACCGTCTGGCTCAGGCTGTTCACCAGCCCTGCGCGGATAAACGGGCGTAACGCGGTGCTGAAGTCGCGCAGGAAATCCTGATTCTCCGGCGACAGCAGATGGCAGGCATACTCCAGCACCACCGTTTCATAGGCTTCGTTGCTGTCTACCCAGTCGGTGCGCAGCTTGGCCTCGCGCAGCGCCTTCTCCACAAAGCCCAGGAAGCGTTCTTCCAGGGCATGCAGCCCCGCGGCATCCTGCGGATCCAGCTCAGGCGGCCATACCCCCGCCAGCGCCTGATAGAGCATCCAGGTGTCGGCGGCTCTCGGCGCTGTGCCATCGTTCAGAAAACGGACATGGGTCTGGTTAAGCTGCTGCCAGCGGGCCACGCACTCCGCCCACACCTGTGGCGCTTCGGTCAGGGTGTAGAGCCGGGCGCGGGCATCTTCGCCGCGCTTGGTATCATGAGTGGAGGTGCCGGAGAGCGCATCCGGCTGGCGCTCACGCCGCGCCGTCATCTCGGTGTGAAAGCGCGTTAACGAGAAGGCGCGCGGTACCGGCTCGGCCCCCACCTCGTTGAGCGCCAGATCCATGTGCTGACGGAAAAACAGCGTATCTTCCACCGATTTCGCCATCAGCGGCCCGGTCAGCTGCTGAAAACGGGTGCGGAACTGGCTGGCGGTCTCCTTAGCCTTCTCGCAGACGTCACCGGTCAGAATGCGGGTCAGTAAGCCGAGGGCGTCCGGGTCAGCGCTGACGTGCGTCAGCACGCTCTGGAGTAACCGCATGTCTGCGGCCGACATCCCCTGGGCCGTGCCGTAGGTGCGATAGACCGGGAAGGCCACCAGCAGTTCCCGCAGCGCCAGGCGCAGCGGCTCTTCGTCAACAGCAACGCCTTCGGCCTGCGCCAGGGAATTTGCCAGCCGCAGCAGCGTGGCAAACTCGCCGGCGAAGTTGCGGTCCACCATCAGCAGCCGCGCCGCGCGCAGTTCGGCGGGCATATCCACCGGGCTGCCCACCACCGCGTCGTAGGCCTGGCGCAGGCTGTCGATTTTGTCGTCATCCACCAGCACTTCCGAGAGCGAGGCGATAAATTCATACCCGGTGGTGCCGGAGACAGGCCAGTCTGCCGGGAGGTTCTCCCCTTTACTGAGGATCTTCTCCACCGTGATGTAGCAATCGGCCCCTGCCTCCTGACGCAGACGCTGCAGATAGGCATACGGGTCGGCCAGACCGTCCACGTGATCGATGCGCAGCCCGTCCACAGCACCGGACCGCACCAGCGACAGGATCAGAGCATGGCTGTCATTGAATACCGCGTCGTCTTCGACCCGTACCCCCACCAGGCCGGTGATCTCGAAGAAGCGCCGCCAGGAGAGATCGCGCGGGGCATCGCGCCAGCTGCTGAGGCGATACGGCTGCTGATCGTGCAGGCGGGCAATGGCTTCAGGCTCGCGCAGGCTCAGCACCGCCTCCTCGCGCCCCATCCAGCTGTCCGGAGTGAGCGGATAATAGTTGTCGTAAACGGCCAGCGCCGGTTTACCGGTATCGGGGTCGCGTTGCACGCTGATGTCGCCGTTCGCCAGCACCACGTCAAAATCATCACCCAGAAACGGCAGGGTCAGACGACGGGACCAGTCGATATCAAAATGGCGGGCATAGCGGCTCCTCTCACCATGTTCAATCACATCGCGCCACCAGGCGTTCTCCAGCGAGGTGGACATGTGGTTTGGAACGATGTCGAGGATCAACCCCAGGCCCGCCGCCTTCAGGGCGCCGACCAGCCGATCAAATCCGGCGCGCCCGCCAATGGCCGGGTCGATCTCGTTGGCGTCGGTCACGTCATAGCCGTGAGTTGAATCACGGGCAGCGGTAAAAATCGGCGAGGCATACAGATGGCTGATGCCGAGCTGTTGCAGATACGGCACCAGACTGGCGGCACGATCGAAGGTCATGCCGTTACGAAACTGAATACGCCAGGTCGCTGTGGGGATCATTAATGAGGTTCTCCAGGGGCAAATCGGACAATAAGGGTGTCAGGCCGTAATTCGGTATGGATCTCAGGCCAGGCAAAGAGGGTTTCGCCCGGCAGATCGGGCATCTCCTCCGTATGGCTGCCGACGTTAAACGCCAGCGACAGGGTCCCCTGTGGAAACGTCCAGATCACCGCCACACAGCCCGGCCCTGTTTCCAGCACCTTGCCCCCGCCATGGCGGGCGGTGGCCAGCAGCGGCACAATGGCCTGCTGGCGCAGCTGCAACAGATGACGGGTAAAGCTCAGCCAGCTTTCCCCTTCCGGCTGATGGATTTTTTCCCAGTCGAGCTTGGATCGCGCGAAGGTCTCCGGCGCGTTCGGATCGGGCACGCCCTCTTCCTGGTGGCTGGCATGGTCGGCAAACTCCTTCGCCCGCCCCTCCCGTACCGCGCGCGCCAGGTCACCGTGAAAATCGGTAAAGAAAAGGAAAGGCCGTGTTTCGCCAAACTCCTCGCCCATAAACAGCAGCGGGATGTGTGGCGAGAGCAGCAGCGCAGCCAGCAGCACCCGGGTACGATCCTCCCCGATAAGGGTGAGCAGACGATCCCCGTGCGCCCGGTTACCCACCTGATCGTGGTTCTGGATGAAATCGACAAACGCCACCGGCGGCTGGTCAATGCTTTTCACCCCACGCGGCTCGCGGTGCCGTGGCGTGATTTCGCCCTGGAAAGCAAAGCCTTCGGCCAGCGCTCTGGCGACCCACTTTTCGGGCTGATGGGCAAAATCCCGGTACCAGGCGTGGGTCTCCCCGCTGGCAAGAACGTGAATGGCGTTGTGCAGATCGTCGTTCCATTCGGCGGTATAGAGCTGCGGCGTACCGTCCTCTGCGTAAGGATGCAACGAAATGATATTGCGGCTGTCTTCGGTGGTGAGATGGATTGGACGGTCGGTTATTTCTGCCCGAATGCGTTCAGCAATTTCTACCATGATGTGCTTTTCAGACGAATCTGTGATGTGGTCTATGGCGTCAAAGCGCAAACCGTCGAAGCGGAACGCGTTTAGCCAGTACAGCGGCACGTCAGTAATAAACTGGCGCACGGGTGCGACATCGTAAGCAATGCCATTCCCCCACGGAGTCATTCGCTCCGGATGGAAAAAGTCCGGCGACAGAAGCGGGAGGTAGTTTCCTTCCGGCCCGAAATGGTTCAGCACAATATCCAGCACCACCGACAACCCCAGACCGTGGGCAGTATCCACGAAGGCCTTCAGCTCATCCGGCGTACCGTAGGCGCTGTGCGGGGCATAGAGCAACACGCCGTCATAGCCCCAGTTGCGATTGCCGCCAGCCTGCGAAACGGGCATCAGTTCGATCATCGTAATGCCCAGCGAGGCCAGATACGGCAGCTTGTCGGTAGCCGCGCGGAAGGTGCCTTCCGGGGTGAAGGTCCCGATATGCAGCTCATAGACCACGCTCTCTTCCCAGCGTCGGCCCTGCCACTCAGTGTTGCGCCACACATAACTGTCAGGATCGCAGACCAGCGAAGGGCCATTCACATCCCCTTGCTGGGCGCGGGAGGCCGGGTCAGGCACGGCTGTGCCGTCAGGCAGGATAAAGCTGTAGGTCGAACCGGGTTTGACGTAGTCAACCGTCAGGTCGAATCCGCCGTCACCGGTCGGGTGCATCGCCAGCGTTTCGTCGTTCAGACGCAGGGAGATCTGCTCCTGGCCGCTGGCCCAAAGATGAAAGCGAACCGTGTTCGCATCAATGTGTTCACAACCCCAATACGTAATAGATTTAGCTGTCATTCCACCACCTCGTTTGACCCATGTTCCTCGGGTTGCTTAACGTTAATCGCTACGCAGAGGGAAAAGAGAAAGTGCGGCGGCAATCCACCGCGTGTGCACATCAAGCATAGACCAGGAAATTTAATGTGAGATGGGTCACGACGAAGCGGTTGAGAAGAGGAGCGGTGCGGGATTGCCGGGTGGCGGCTCCGCCTGACCCGGCCTAAGCATGACAAAACACCAGACCCGGCAAGCGCAGCGCCGCCGGGCAATAAGAGGGTAACAGAGGATTATGCCGGTTCCGGCAGGCGGAAGCTGGCGATACTTTGCGTCAGATGTCGGGCCTGCTCTTCCAGCGACGCCGCCGCCGCTGCCGACTCCTGCACCAGGGCGGCGTTCTGCTGGGTCACGCCGTCCATCTCGGTAACTGCCTGCCCCACCTGACCAATACCGCGACTCTGCTCTTCGGAGGCCACCTGGATCTGTTCCATCAGCGCGTTGACTTTATTCACCGAGTTGATGATGGCATGAATCACCTCTCCCGAACGATTCACCAGCTGCGAGCCATTTTTCACGCTGGAAACCGACTGGGCGATCAGGTTCTCGATGTCCTTCGCCGCCACCGCGCTTTTCTGCGCAAGGGTGCGAACTTCGGTTGCCACCACCGCGAAGCCGCGCCCCTGCGTCCCGGCGCGTGCCGCTTCAACGGCGGCGTTAAGCGCCAGGATATTGGTCTGGAAGGCGATGCTGTTAATGACGCTGGTGATATCTTCGATGCGCTGAGAGTTGGCGGCGATGGTGTTCATGGTGTCGATCACCTCGCGGGTCACGGCCTCACCGGTGCGGGCATTGTCCACCGCATCCTGCACCAGTTTACCTGCCTGGAGGACATTGTCGGTGTTATTCGCGACCGTCGCGCTCAGCTGCTCCATGCTGGCGGCCGTTTCCGTCAGGGCTGCGGCCTGCTGCTCGGTGCGGGAGGCCAGATCGATATTGCCGGAGGCAATCTCGTGCGAGGCGTGGTTCACGGTATGGCAGGCTGCGCGTACCTGAGAGATGGTATCCAGCAGGGCCAGACGCATCTGCTCCATCGAGCCCATCAGCAGATCGAGTTCATTGTTTGACCCGCTCTTCTGCGGCACCGCTTCCGTTAATTTACCGGCAGCAATCTGGCTGCAGTGCTCGCGTGCGAGGTTAATCGGCGCGAACACAAACCGCTTCATCAGAACGCTTACCCCGACGATCACCACCACAAACAGCGCGGCAAAGGCAGCGATAATGGTTAAGCCGGAGGCAAACTGCGTACGCGCATCGTCATTCAGCTGTTTCGCGTATTTCTGATGCACCGACAGCACCTGATCGAGGACGATTTCATACTGACGGTCAAGGCTGGAAATCTGCGGGATCAGGGCATCGAACCTGGCCCTGTCGTGGGCAGCGGCGGCGTCAATCAGCGGTGCCAGTCCGCGATCGCGGTAGGCCAGCCAGCCCTCATTATAGTTTTTCACTAACGGCGCCTCGTCCGCCAGGCGGGGAGCGTCGTTAAACGCCGCGAACGCGCTATCCGCTTTGCTCAGGGCCAGTTTCACAGAGGCCAGCTTTTCGTCGAGACCGGTTGTGTCCCCACTTTCCACCTGCTTCATGTACTCCATGACCCGCACGCGCAGGGTACGGCTGTGGTTAATAGGATCGATAATGGACAGGACAACCTGAATCTCTTTATTCACGTTATCCAGTGAGTTATTGCTTTTAACGGCCAGCCAGACGTTGGTGGCGGCACTGGCGACAAAGAAAAACAGCAGGGCCAGAAGAATGGCAAGGGACGACTTTTTTAACGACATAAATACCTCAGGAACAATAGGGTCTGAGGTATTATCGGCAGGGCTAATTTAACATTGAGTTAAAGTTATTTATAAATAAAAAACCCGCAAAACGATTAAAATTATTAAAATCACGGCATTATAAAATTATTGCTAATAATTTAACCTGTCGGACATTGAAAATATTTAACGGCTTACCCTGGCCACAAGCTGAATATTTAGTCGCTCAAATAACCAGCGCTGGAAAATTGCGGCCAGTGGATCTCCCCCACCCCGTTTAATTTAGGCCGGGCGAACAGAAAGCCCTGAAAACGCTTGATGCCTGCCGACTCCAGCCAGCACCACTCTTCGATTTTCTCGATACCCTCGGCCACCAGCGCAATCTCAAGATCGGTGCAGCAGCTGACAATCGACTTCACAATCGCCTGTTTCGGGCCGCTCAGATGGATATTGCTGACAATCTCGCGATCGATTTTCAGCTTATCCGGCTGGAAACGAGTCAACAGCGACAGCCCGGCATACCCGGAACCAAAATCATCAATCGCCAGGCCAATTCCCGCCGCCCGCAGCTGCTTGATGGCGCTGTTAAACTGGTTAAACCCGGAGATCATTTCGTTTTCGGTGACTTCTATGACCACCTGCTCCGGCTGCAGGCCGTGAGCAAGGATCTGGTCCATCAGATAATCGACGGCGCCGGGCACGTTCACCAGCGACATCGGCAGCAGGTTGATGGCGATTTTGTGATCGCCAATGCCGATTTTCTCTGCCAGCGCAAAGGCGTACGCCTTGGTCTGCAGATCCACTTCGTACATTTTGTCCTGATCGATGGCGTTAAAGAATCGCTCCGGACTTCCTCCGTCATTACCGCGAATTAACGCCTCCAGCGAGGAAATCTTCCCTTCTGTAGGTTCCACAATCGGTTGCAGGGCAAACTGACAGACCTGGTTATCAATCGGCCCGTTAATGGACTTGCCAAACGGGGCGTGTTCAGGCGCAAGTTTCCACCTGTCCGGCAGGAAGGCCGACCCGTCGCGGGTTTGCTTCTGGCGGCTAATAAACGACTGAATAAATTTGAATACCCGATCTTCCGCCGCCAGATAGTGATCCAGCTTGCTGTAGCGCAGTACAGAGGAGAGCACCGATTTTGGGGTATCGATAAGCAGATCGAACAGCAGCATACCGACGTTTTCAAAGCGTCTGCGCGGGCCATAATCACGCATCAGCTCCACCACGCTGTAATGGCGTTTGTCCTCTCTGATTTTCACGAACAGTTTTTCAATGACCTCTTCCGACCCTTCCAGGATCTGCAGAAAATCAACGCCGTTAAACAGCAAAATGCCCGTTACGTCCAGCGCGCCATTGCTGTGTCTGGCTTTTTCAACGAGTGAGGTAAGGGATAAAGATTTGCAGGATGGATTTAACTGGCTTTTGTAAATGAGAGTCGTCAGCACAGCCGCTGTTCCCGGTCGAATGTTAGGTCTTATAAGCTATTGTTTAGCATAATTTACATTTGACGACTAATAGTATTACGAAGATGCATCACGAAAGAAGCGATTCGGCTCAAAAATAATCAGGGTGAATGCTTAGAAAGGTTGCCGCCCGGGCAGCAACCCTCTCTTATCGCTTTAGCATTAAATCTGCGCCATCCCGCCATCCACAAACAGCTCGGTGGCGTTAATAAAGCTGGCGGCATCAGAGGCGAGGAACGCCACCGCTTTACCCACCTCTTCCGGTTCGCCAATGCGTCCCAGCGGTACCGTAGCGGCTAACGCATCGAACAGGCCCTGACGCTGATCTTCTGGCACCAGCTCTCCCAGGCCTGGCGTTTTAATCGGACCCGGGCTGACCACGTTCACCCGGATACCGCGCCCCTGCAAATCCAGCGCCCATGAGCGGGCAAAGTTTCGCACTGCCGCCTTGCTGGCGCTATAAACGCTGAAGTTGGCGGTACCTTTGATGGAGACCGTAGAGCCGGTAAGGATCACCGATGCTTTGTCAGCCAGCAGCGGCAGCGCCTTCTGCACGGTAAACAGCACGCCGCGGACATTGGTGGCGAAAATACGGTCAAAGTGCTCTTCGGTTATCGCCCCCAGCGGCAGCATGTCGCCGCCGCCGGCGTTAGCGAACAGCACGTCCAGCCGCCCGGACTGTTCAGCGATTTGCGCATACACGGTATCAAGATCAGTAAGCACAGAGGCGTCGGCGCGAATGCCGGTGACCTGGCCTCCGAGGGTGGCGACGGCGTTGTCCAGCTCCGCCTGACGACGACCGGTGATGTAAACCTTTGCCCCCTGCGCCTGCAGCTCTTTAGCCGTTGCCAGACCGATACCGCTGGTGCCGCCGGTAACCAGAGCGACCTTACCTGTTAATGCTGTGTTCATGTGATTTTCCTTCCGCGTTGTTGGTGTGGATGCACTGTAGCGCTTGCGGGATTACGGAAAAATCAGCAAAAATGGAAATCACTTTTTCTCTGGGGAAATAATCCCCATTTCGATGAGTGCCCTTCTATGGATCAATTACTGGCCATGCGCGCCTATACCCGCGTGGTGGAAACCGGCAGCTTTACCCGGGCGGCAGACTCGCTGAATATGCCCATCGCCACCCTCAGCAAGCTGGTCAAGGCGCTTGAGGCCCATCTGGACGTGCGGCTGTTACAGCGCACCACCCGGCGGGTGACGTCCACCCCGGAGGGACAGGATTATTACGAAAAAGCCCGCCGGGTACTGATTGATATCGAGGATATCGACACCTCTTTCAGCACGGCAAAACAGCAGCCCCAGGGGCATCTGCGCATTGATGTCGGCGGCTCTACGGCGCGGGACGTGCTGATCCCCGCCCTGCCGGATTTTATGCGCCGCTATCCCGAAATCCGTATCGATCTTGGCGTGGCAGACCGTCCGGTGGATCTGATTAGCGGCAATGTAGACTGCGTGATCCGCGGCGGCGCGCTGGAAGACTCCTCCCTGATCGCCCGGCACATCGGCAATGCGGAGATGGTCACCTGCGCCACCCCGGGCTACCTGAAGCATTACGGCCTCCCCGCCTGGCCGGAGGAGCTACGCAACGGCCATAAGCTGGTGAGCTACCTGTCGCCAGTGACCGGGCGCGCCGTGCCGTTTCGTTTTACGGAAAACGATGAGACCCGTGAAATTAACCTTGTGCATCGTATCGGGGTGAACGAGAGCAACGCGCACCTGGCGGCGGCAGTAGCCGGAATGGGGATTATTCAGACCTTTCGTTACTCCACAGGTGCTCTGTTAGAGGCGGGAACGCTGGTAGAGATCCTGGCGAAATGGCGGCCGCCGCACTACCCGTTTTACGTGGTCTATCCGCAAAACCGGCATATGACGCATCGCCTGAAGGTGTTTATCGCGTGGCTGGCGGAGGTCTTTCCCGCCGCGTTGAAAGGATAGCCGGGCGCAGCGCCCGGCAGGACAATCAGTTCAGCTGATAGTCTAGGGTGATTTCTGCTTTCAGCACCTGAGACACCGGGCATCCGGCTTTTGCTTTCTGAATGATGCCGTCGAACTGCTGCGGATCGATACCCGGAACAGTCACTTTACTCTGCAGAGCCACTTTGCTGATGGCAAAGCCGCTGTCGGTTTTATCCAGCGAGACGTCCGCGGTGGTGTCAATAGAATCGGCGGTATAGCCCGCCTCACCCAGCATTAACGACAGCGCCATAGAGAAACATGCCGCATGCGCAGCACCAATCAGCTCTTCCGGGTTGGTGCCCTTCTCCCCTTCGAAGCGGGTATTGAAGCCGTAAGGCTGCTGATTAAGGACGCCGCTCTCGGTAGAAACCGTTCCCTTACCGCGTTTGATATCGCCAGACCAGTGTGCCGAACCGTGCTTATGAATTGTCATTGTTGCTCTCCTTTTGGCTTACAAAGCCTTCAGTATAGACTACGCAGCGGCTACAACCGGAAACAGTGATATGTTGAGATTATTCTGTGAAGTCGAAGAGGTTGCGGCTATTGCAAATACGTTTGATACGTGTAATTTAAATCCGTCCTCACCAATATTTATTCTCTGGCACCGCCCGGAGGAAAATATATTGTGAACTCTGGAGACGATTTATTTGTTTTTTTAAGATCATGAAAAAGCATGATTTTATGACACAAATATTTCTTAGAGGATTCTTAAACACAGCGGCAAAAATATTTGCCATTCTGAATACGACTGATGTTTTTGCGAGCCGTACCATTAAACAGAAAACGACACGGAGGCAACATGTTTAATTATTATTCTGCAAATACAACATCCGCACAGCCGGAGCTGGTTAACGCTATCGCACAGGGTTTGCGCGCTGAAATGGGCGCTGTCACTGAAGATGACATTTTAATGGAACTGACAAAATGGGTGGAAGCCGCAGACAATGACATCCTCAGTGATATCTATCAGCAGACCATCAACTATGTGGTAAGCGGGCAACACGCCAGTCTCTGAAAACCTGCTATGCTGGATCTGGAACCTATGGGGTTACATTTTGTTCGCCTTATCACTATCAACAGGAATGAGGAGTCACTATGAAATCGAACCGTCAGGCACGCCATATTCTGGGACTGAACTACAAGCTGTCTAACCAACGCAAAGTGGTGATTGAGGGCGACAGCGAAACGCAGGTCACCCACGCCACCGGCAGAAAACGCCACGAACCGAAATAAGTTCTCCCGAACGATCCCCGACACCATCGGCAAAACCGATGGTGTTTTTATTTGTATGTTGCAGTTTTTAACATTCAGCTCCTTTATACTACCCGCCTGACACCCCCTACGGGCACGCCACAGAAGATGATCAACACCCGTGCCAGGGACGGATATGCAAAAATTAAGTGAGTGACATGGACAACAAAGCCAAAAAACATCGTTCCCTTTACATTCCTTACGCCGGACCGGTTTTGCTGGAGTTCCCTCTCCTGAACAAGGGCAGCGCTTTCAGCATGGAAGAGCGCAGCAACTTCAACCTGCTGGGTCTGCTGCCGGAGGTGGTCGAAACCATCGAAGAGCAGGCCGAGCGCGCGTGGATCCAGTACCAGGGCTTCAAGACCGAGATCGACAAGCACATTTACCTGCGTAATATTCAGGACACCAACGAAACCCTCTTCTACCGCCTGGTGCAGAACCATCTCGATGAGATGATGCCGGTGATCTACACCCCCACCGTCGGTGCCGCCTGCGAACGCTTCTCCGAAATTTATCGCCGCTCGCGGGGCGTGTTTATCTCCTATCAGAACCGTCACAACATGGATGACATTCTGCAGAACGTCTCCAACCACAACATCAAGGTGATTGTGGTGACCGACGGCGAGCGTATCCTCGGTCTTGGCGACCAGGGGATCGGCGGGATGGGCATCCCTATCGGTAAACTGTCGCTGTACACCGCCTGCGGCGGCATCAGTCCGGCTTACACCCTGCCGGTGGTGCTGGATGTGGGCACCAACAACCAGCAGCTGCTCAACGATCCGCTGTATATGGGCTGGCGCCATCCGCGCATCACCGACGACGAGTACTATCAGTTCGTGGATGACTTTATCCAGGCAGTCAAACATCGCTGGCCGGACGTGCTGCTGCAGTTTGAAGATTTCGCTCAGAAAAACGCCATGCCGCTGCTGAATCGCTATCGCGACGAAATCTGCTCCTTTAATGACGACATTCAGGGCACCGCGGCGGTCACGGTGGGCACGCTGATCGCGGCCAGCCGCGCGGCGGGCAACCAGCTAAGCTACCAGAAGATCGTCTTCCTCGGCGCCGGTTCCGCCGGGTGCGGCATTGCCGAACAGATCATCGCCCAGACCCAGCGCGAAGGGTTAAGCGAAGAGCTGGCCCGCTCCCGCGTCTTTATGGTCGACCGCTTTG
The DNA here is from genome assembly GCF_035787115.1 of Leclercia adecarboxylata. Taxonomy (GTDB): domain Bacteria; phylum Pseudomonadota; class Gammaproteobacteria; order Enterobacterales; family Enterobacteriaceae; genus Enterobacter; species Enterobacter adecarboxylatus_E. The sequence goes on from NZ_JALKTL010000001.1 coordinate 375,907, forward strand.
GCCTGCTGACCGACGCCATGCCAAATCTGCTGCCGTTCCAGACCAAACTGGTGCAAAAGCGCGAGAATCTCAAAAACTGGGATACCGAGAGTGAAGTGCTGTCGCTGCTGGACGTGGTTCGCAACGTCAAGCCAGATATTCTGATCGGCGTCTCAGGCCAGACCGGATTGTTCACCGAAGAGATCATCCGTGAGATGCATAAATACTGCGCCCGCCCGATCGTCATGCCGTTGTCGAACCCGACCTCCCGCGTGGAGGCCACCCCGCAGGACATCATCGCCTGGACCGAAGGCAATGCGCTGGTCGCCACCGGCAGCCCGTTTGCCCCCGTGGTGTGGAAGGACAAAATTTACCCGATTGCCCAGTGCAATAACTCCTATATCTTCCCAGGTATTGGCCTGGGGGTGATCGCCTCGGGCGCGTCGCGCATTACCGATGAGATGCTGATGTCCGCCAGCGAAACCCTGGCCAAGCACTCCCCGCTGGTGAACAACGGCGAAGGGCTGGTGCTGCCGGAGCTTAAGGATATTCACGTGGTGTCGCGCGCGATCGCCTTTGCGGTCGGGAAAATGGCTCAGCAGCAAGGCGTGGCGGTGAAAACTTCTGCCGATGCCCTGCAGCAGGCAATTGACGAGAACTTCTGGAAGCCGGAATACCGCAGCTACCGTCGCACCTCGATTTAAGCCCTGAAATGCCGGGCACGCGCCAGCGCTGCCCGGCCTTCATTAATGCTGAAGCAGAACTAATACTCCCACGGACCCGGCACCCAACGGAAAGTGCTGCCGTCAACAGCAACATGACAGACGGACGGGAAGGAAAGATGGGTCGCCACCAGCGACTCCCGGTTGGCGGCAAGCTCCTGCAAAAGCGCAACCCGTACCCGTGCTGCCTCTTCAGGATAATGGTCGAAACCGTTATACCAGTCAGGATGATCGAACCCGACCGGGAATACCGCGTCGCCCGCAAAGGTCAGGCGTTCTCCACCGGAGGCCAGACGCACCACGCTGTGCCCTGGGGTATGGCCGCCAATACGCGTCACCTGTACTCCAGGGGCGACCTCATGACTCTCCTTAAAGGTATGCAACTGGCTGCGGTATTCCGCCAGGAACCGTGTGGCGGTCTGCCGCAGCGCATCCGGGAAGCCAGGCGGCATGGACACCTGCGAAAAATCAGGGGCTTCCCAGAATGCGACTTCTGCCTCAGCGACATGAATACGCAGATCCGCACGCATACGTTCCTTTACGCCTGGAATAAGCAGTCCGCCGATATGATCCATATGCAGGTGGGTGATCACGACATCGGTAACGGAGGCAAGATCGATGCCCGCCGCCTCCAGCCGCTGGACCGTCTGCCCGGCTCGCGGCAGTTCGGGGAAAGCCGCCCCCATACCCGCATCGATAAGGATGGTCTGGTTGCCGCTTCGCACAACAATGACGTTAAGCGCCCAATCCAGCTCATCGGATGGCAGAAACTGCTCCTCAAACCAGGCGGTTCTGATGGCCGGGTCGGCATTATGGCCAAGCATCGGCCCGGGTAACGACAGCACCCCATCGCTGACGACCAGTACATCGATATCGCCGATTTTCAGAGGGTAGCGCGAGGGAACGCTTTCAGGTTTGTGCGCATAATCCTTTGCGGCCATCGACTCTGCCGCGTCGTGAGATAAAGCCATAGAACCTCCTGCTAAGAGAGATAACCCCGGACAAATTCGCCTATACTCTGACCATCCTTTATTCCGGCATGGCGAACATTGTCATGAACAATCATGAGACTGCACTTAACGATACCGTCAAGGAGATGACCCGCGTTTTAAAAAACCAGCCAGAACTTAGCGTTACCAGCAGTAATCCTCACGCCGGGCGCTGTTACCGTTGGCCCCATGGGCCGCTACACGAAACCATTGCCCCCATGGATCAGCACGTTGTTATCGCCCACCTTGGCACCATGCAGCGCGTCGAGCGCAGAACGGACAATAAACTCGTCAAAGAAACCATCAGAGAAGGCACGCTTTCGACCATTCCTCTCGGCAGTACCTCGCGCTGGGATATGTATGGCGCCGTTGACGTTATTCATTTTTATATTCCTGACCAGATGTTTAAAAATCTGTTGCTGCAGGTGGAAGCGCCTCCCACGGAACTCCTGCTGCGCACGGCGTATTATGATAAAAGCACCGCCAACATTATCTCCGCCATCAGCGATGCCCTGTCAGAGCAGAATAAAATTACGCAGTTGCTGTGTGAGCACCTGATGCTGGCGCTGATTCTTCAGCTGATCCAGAACCACTCTCCGCTCACCTTCCCGGTTCAGCAGACCAACGCCGTTTTGTCATCACGCATGCTTAAACATGCGCTTGACATCCTCGACAGCAACCCCGTCGGGGATATCACAATTCAGGCCCTGGCAGCGGAGCTTGGGATCTCATCGGCACATTTTTGCCGCGCGTTTAAAAACAGCACCGGCCTGACACCCTACGGCTGGCTCAAACAACGCGTAATGGAGCGCGCTTTTGTTCAGCTACAAATGCCCCATAAGCAGGTCTCGGAAATTGCCCTTGAGAGCGGGTACAGTTCGCAAAACGCGTTTACCAGTGCCTTTAAGAAGATGACGGGGTTAACGCCCAGCCAGTGGCGCAACAAGCACTGCGTCGTAAAATAAAAGCCCGCGACGCATCGCGGGCGTCATGCCTCAGGGCACGATGATGTAGTCCGGGTTAGCAACAGAGAACATCTTTTCCCGGTCGGGCTCAGGGGGATAAATCCACTGGGTATTAATTTCCTGCTTAATTTTTTTAGCTTCTGCGCCCTGATACATCACCTGATGATCCCAGCCTTCGGTATAGACAGCGCCCCATTTCCCCAGATCGAGACAGGTCACATACTTAGGCTGGCTGTAAGGATGCAGCGGCAACCCCAGCAGTTCCGCCGCCGCGTTATGCCCGGCTACCCGGCCCAGGCTCATGGCATGCTGACAGGACATCACGTTGTAATTACCCGCGTTGTCCGTTGGCACCTTCACCGTATCACCGGTGACGAAAATGCCGCTGGCTCCAGGTGCGCGCAGGCAGGCGTCGCCCATTACGCGTCCTGAGGGATCTTTTTCACCGGGGATAAAGCGGGTTAAGGGACTGGCACGCATGCCGGCGGTCCAGATCACCGTTTTGCTGGGAATAAACTCGCCGTTCGAGAGCGTGACGCCTCCGGCGTTAATAGCCGATACCCGCACGCCGGTACGCACCGCAATACCACTGCTGGTCAACGCCTGATTGATAATTTCGCAGGCATGCTCGCCCATCGCCTGACCTATCCTGGCGGCATTATCAACGATAATGACCTGCACTTTATGCTGAGCACCGAACAGCGCGTTCAGACGCTCCGGCATCTCCGTCACCGTCTCCAGCCCTGTTAAGCCGCCTCCGGCGACCACAACGGTGTTCCGCGCCGCGGAATCGGGCTCTTTAGCCAGCGCCTGTAAATGGCTGTCAAGCTCGCGGGCTTTTTCAAGAGAGTTGACATCAAAGCTGTATTCTTTCAGCCCTTCGAGTTCAGGATGGAAAACCTGACTCCCCGCCGCCAGCACAAAGCTGTCAAAATTGACCGTCGCCTCTCCTTCTGGCTTACTGACGGTGATCGTTTTGTTTTCTACATCAATATTAATCACGCGGCCCCGAATATAGTTCACATTGGCCGCCTTCAGGACCTCCAGAATAGAAGGATCCATACTTTCCAGTACGGCTTCATACAGTCTTGGCCGTATTGTTAATTTAGGCTCAGGTGAAACGAGAAATATCTCCACCCGATCATCAGCATGGTTTAAATGCACCAGTCTGGCCGCAGAAATAGCCGCCCACATACCTGCAAAGCCGGCACCGGCTACAATAATACGTTTGTTCATATAAATACCCGCAATAAACGTCAGATAATGATGTTGATGTCGCCGGAAATAAACATAGAGCAAATCATCTGTAAAGACTTCATCAAAATTGACGGCATGTCATCGATTTTGATGTTTTTTCACTTTACCGAAAAATTGTCGTTTTAAATCTGCCCCATACCGCCATCAACGCTGAGATCGATACCTGAAATAAAACTGCTTTCATCGGAGGCCAGGAACAGCGCAGCGGCAGCGACCTCCTCAGGGTAACCTAACCGTCCTGCCGGGATGCGGCTTGCCACGTTCATATCAAACAGTTCACGTTCGGCCTCTGACACGCCCATTTTGCTGATAATGGGTGTAGCAATGGGGCCGGGACTCAGGCAGTTCACCCTGATCCCCTGTGCTTTAAGATCCGTCGTCCAGCTGCGGGCGAATGAACGTAACGCGGCTTTGGTTGCGGCGTAGATGTTATGCCCGTCCAGACCTTTATAGTGTGCAACAGAGGCGGTCAGAATAATCGATCCCCCTTGCGACATTAGCGGCAGTGCCTTTTGCACGGTAAAGAAGGTGCCTTTGACATTGATAGCAAACTGGCGGTCAAAATCGCTTTCTGTGGAACCCGGAAAATCAGACAGTAAAATAATGCCCGCGTTGGCAAACACAATATCCAGTTTGCCGTACCGCTTCTCAATTGTTGAAAAAACAGTAGCGTGATTATTTAAGTCGCTAATATCTGAAGCTATCGCGATGGCATTATTATCGCCAAGTATATGGACAGCCTGATTTAGCGCATCTGCATTTCTGCCGGTAATGACGACTTTAGCACCTTCATCAACGAATCTTTTTGCCGTAGCCAGACCAATACCGCTGCTGCCCCCGGTAATTAAGGCAACTTTATTCTCTAACCGTTTCATATTTCATCTCACTTGCGATAGCGGATAGCGATTATTCATAATGATGAATACGTGCAGCGAGTGCGTTTCGGCGTTCATTTAATAAGGCGATCAGGACATCGAGTGCCTGCAGCTTATCCCGATGCTGCGCCAGGCACATAATAAAACGCTCATCGTCCATATCGCTGACCTGCGAAAACTTCTCCAGCTCGGCGATCTGACGGGTACTGAATCCGCATTTTATTAATGAGGTTATCCACCTCACCTTTTCGACAGCTTTCGCATCGAAATCACGATAGCCATTATCCATTCGTTGTGACTGAATCAGTCCTTTCGATTCATAGTGACGCAGTACCCGGGTGCTGACGCCGGTAAGTTTTGCCAAATCGGATGGACGCATCGGTTTCTCCTCGCTGTGGTCTCAGGCTACAACATTGACACTAGTGTCAATGTAAAGCGGCTGCGCGAAAAGAGAGTGTAAGCAAATGTGTATGACATCCTGCGACGTTATTTTGCCGCGTCCGGTACGTCCGCGGTTCGCGTTAACCCCCAGAACATCAGCGCCAGCAGGCTGACTATCGCCCCAAGCATACATACCCCCTGCCAGCCCAGATGGGCGTAAGTGAAGGTCGTGCCGAGCGCCCCCAGCCCGCTGCCAACGGCATAAAACAGCATGTAGAGTCCCACCAGACGGCCGTGTGCCTCTGGACAGGTGCGAAAAATCAGGCTCTGACTGGTGACGTGCAGCGCCTGACCGCCCAGATCGAGCAGCAGGATACCGGGCACCAGCGCCCACAATGAGACCTCCATCAACGACAGCGGCCACCAGGCCAGCAGCAGCGCGACCAGCGCCAGCGCGCTGGTGCGTTGCGCATGTCCGCGATCGGCCCAGTGCCCGGCGCGGGCCGCAGCCAGCGCGCCGACGGTCCCCACCAGCCCGGCCGCGCCAATGGCGGTGTGCGAGAAGTTATAAGGCGGCGCGCTCAGGGGCAGCACGAGCGCGCTCCAGAAAATATTGAAGGCCGCAAACATCAGCAGCGCCAGCATGCCCCTGACCTGTAACACCTTTTCCCCCCTCAACAGCGTCAGCATTGAGGCGAGCAGGCGCGGATAGCTAAGCCCATGGGATGCGGGTGGCAAAACGGGCAGCCGTCGCCACAGCGGGATCGCCATGAGCAGCATCAGACCGGCGGCGCAGAAATAGACTCCGCGCCAGCCCGCCAGATCGCTGACGCCACCGGCAAAAACCCGCGCCAGCAACAGACCGGTAAAGACGCCACCCTGTGCCGCCCCGACCACACGCCCTTGTTCATGGGGTGCAGCGGCGCTTGCCGCATAAGCGATCAGCCCCTGCGTCATCGCCGTGCCGAGCAGGCCCACGGCGAGCATACCGGCCAGCAGTACCGGAGCGGAGTGCGCCATCCCCACCGTCGCCAGCGCGATCACCAGCGCCAGAAGCTGCACCGTCATCAGTCGACGACGTTCCATCCGATCGCCCAGTGGGACCAGAAACAGCAGAGCCAGCGCGCAACCCACCTGGGTGGCGGTGACCACGCCGCCAACCGCCGCCTGGCTGATGGCAAAATCGCGCGCCAGCGCATCCAGCAGCGGTTGCGCAAAATAGACATTCGCGACGCTCATGCCGCTCGCGACGGCAAAAAGCCAGACAAGGCTGCGCGGCAAAACCGCAGGCATCTCTTCGCCGGACAATAACGTGAGTTGCGCTTTCATGCACTCAAGTCTCCTGATTTGGTTTTAATATAAAACCAAATCAGGTTAGGCCAGGAGGTTTTAAAATGCAACCACATGCCGTACCTTGCTGAAAAGCCGCTTCCCCGCTACACTCGCTTCATCCATCAACCCACTGAATATAAAAGGAGGCTAATTATGCTGTGCTGTGAAATTTTTGATATTTCACTTCACTTAGGCGATCGCACCTGCTCAAGCGTTATCGGTTTCGTGCTGCGATAACTTCGGCTTGAGCGAAGACACCTAAGACAATCCCTTCTCTCGGGCTTACCGGGTTATCGTCAGCGTTGATTGACGAGGCATTTTTATGCCTGTAACTCTTGAGTAAGCAAATGAGCACATTACTGACTGCACAATTTTTACGTGTTGATACCGCCTTCGACACCCTTTTCGATAACCTCTCCTTCAGCCTGAAAAAAGGCGACCGCATCGGTCTGATCGGCGATAACGGCTGCGGAAAAAGTACCCTGCTGAAGATCCTCGACGGCACCGACACGCCCCTTTCCGGCACGGTGGCCCTGGCCGGCCATTGTCTGATGGCGCGCGTAGAGCAACAGCTTCCGCAGGTGGTCTACCCGTTGACGATGCTGGATGCCGTTCTGGCGCAGCTGCCGGTATCTGAGCGTGAAAGCCTGCGCTGGCGGGCGGAAACCCTGCTGGCAGGCATGGGTTTTACCCCGGAAGACGCCGCGTTGCCATCGGCCACCCTCAGCGGGGGTCAGCATACCCGCCTGCTGCTGGCGCGGGCGCTGATCGGTGAGCCGGATCTGCTGCTGCTGGACGAACCCAGTAACCACCTCGACCTGCCCACGCTGCTGTGGCTGGAACAGTTTTTACTGAGCTGGCCCGGCAGCTTTGTGCTGGTGTCGCACGACCGACAGCTGCTGGACGCCGTCACCAACGGCAGCTGGATCCTGCGCGACAAAACGCTGCACTCTTTCGCCCTTCCCTGCACCCGGGCGCGTCAGGCGCTGGCAGAGAAAGATGAAAGCGATGCGCTGCGCCATAAAGCAGAACAAAAGGAGATCGACCGGGTTACCGCCAGCGCGAAACGGCTGGCGACCTGGGGCAAGGTCTACGATAACGAGGATCTGGCCCGCAAAGCCAAACAGATGGCGCGCCAGGTGGATCGGCTGAAGGAGAGCCAGACGTCGCTGACGGCAGGCAGCCCCTGGACATTAACCCTGCGCGGCGATGCCCTGCGGGCCGACCGTCTGCTGGAGATAGACCGGCTTGGCGTGGCGCCTGCCCCGGGCGTGCCGGAACTGTTCACCGTGGAGAACATTCGGTTAAAAAGCGGCGACCGGGTCGCCATTGTCGGGCGTAACGGTTGCGGAAAATCCTCACTGATGCGGCTCATCTGGCAGCAGTTCATCGCTGATGCAAGCCACGCCGGCCTGACCCTACATCCGCGCGTAACCCTGGGATATTACGACCAGACACTGCACCAGCTTGCGGATGACTCCTCGCTGACAGACGCCCTGGAGCCGTTCGCGGCGAATATTCAGGATCGCAAGATGGCGCTGATTTCCGCTGGGTTCAGCTGGACGCGGCACGGGCAGAAAGTCGGCACCCTGAGCGGCGGCGAGCGCTCGCGGCTGCTGTTTATTGGCCTGACGCTGGCCCGCTTCAGCCTGCTGATGCTTGATGAGCCGACCAACCATCTGGATATGGAAGGTAAAGAGGCGCTGGCAGAAACGTTACAACAGTTTGAGGGCGGCGTGCTGCTGGTCAGTCACGATCGGCAGTTAATCAGCCAGAGCTGCAATCGTTTCTGGCTGATTGAAGAGGGTATCCTGAGCGAATGGCATGACGCCGACGCGGTGTTTGCCCGACTACGCGACAGTAGCGGATCGCCTGCCCAACCGGTATCCGATATGCCGAAGGCAAGCGAGATGGCACCCGACGATGATCTGCTGGAACGGCTGATTATGCTGGAAAAACTGCTGGAAGAGGATCGTCTGCGTAAGCCGAAACATCAGAAGCCACAGCTTCAGGCCCGGTGGCAGGAGGAGATTGCCGCGCTGACGGCGCAACTCTAGGGCAATGCCCGGCGGGTAGCCGCCGCCGGGCAATTGTTTATTTCGGCTGGTTGGTTTTCCAGGCATCCCATGCCTGTTTGATCTCTTGCTTCGCGGTGGCGGCGTCGTTAAAACCGTTCAGCTCCACCGTTTTACGCCCTTCCGGCAGCTGCTTATAAACGCGGAAGAATGACTCGAGACGCTGCTGCTCAATCTTCGGCAGATCGCTTAGCTCCTTGATGTCGTCATAGGTCGGGTCAATTTTGCTGGCCGGCACCGCAACGATTTTGTCGTCTTTTTCGCCGCCATCGATCATCTTCAGCACGCCAATGGCGCGCAGTTTAATCAGGGTGCCCGGCGCCATCGGTGCGCGGGTATAGAAAATCACATCCAGCGGATCGCCATCACCCGCCAGCGACTGGGTCAGCGAGCCATAGTTTGCCGGGTAAGCCACCGGCATCGACTGGAAACGGTCAGCGATGATAAAACCCGTTTTAGCGTCGGTTTCATACTTAATAATCCCACCCGCAGGAATTTCGGTTACGGCGTAGAACTCTTCCGGGTTGTTATCAGGCTGGGGGAATTCGAGGATGTTTTGCGCCTGTACGGAAACGGACAGAAATACGCTCACTGCGAGAAGTTTTTTTACCAGATGCATCGTCTTTTTAACTCTTCGGTTATTGAGAAGACAACACCTTACGGGCTGGTTATGTCAGAAACATGACATATTTACTGCAGTAATAATAACCAGTTAATGGATGTGGCTATTATTAATTTTCAGCGTTTGACGCCGCAAATCAGTATCTAAACTATTACATTATGTTACTGCGACCTTGTCACAATCTTTAAAAAACTTAATCCTTAATGGGTATGCCGTCTTATCTGACCTGCCTCGCAGATCCGCAATATGAAAATGGAGAAACATATGAAAGCTGCTATCGTGACTAAAGACCATCAGGTAGAAGTGACCGAGAAAACCCTGCGCCCGCTGAAGCACGGCGAAGCGCTGCTGAAGATGGAGTGCTGTGGCGTCTGCCACACCGATCTTCATGTCAAGAACGGCGATTTTGGCGATAAAACCGGGGTGATCCTCGGACATGAAGGCATCGGCGTTGTGCAACAGGTCGGCCCGGGCGTTGCCTCGTTGAAACCGGGCGATCGTGCCAGCGTAGCGTGGTTTTTCGAAGGGTGCGGCCACTGCGAATACTGCAACTCAGGTAACGAAACCCTGTGCCGTAACGTGAAAAACGCCGGTTACTCCGTGGACGGTGGGATGGCAGAAGAGTGCATCGTCACCGCCGATTATGCGGTAAAAGTGCCGGACGGGCTGGACTCCGCCGCCGCCAGTAGCATCACCTGCGCCGGGGTTACCACCTATAAAGCGGTAAAAGTGTCAGAGATTAAGCCCGGCCAGTGGATCGCGATCTATGGCCTCGGCGGGCTGGGAAACCTGGCACTGCAATACGCTAAAAACGTCTTCAACGCCAAAGTGATTGCCATTGACGTCAATGACGAACAGCTGAAACTGGCCCAGAGCATGGGGGCCGATCTGGTGGTTAACTCCCGCACGGAGGATGCCGCGAAATTCATTCAGGAAAAAACCGGTGGCGCCCATGCTGCGGTGGTGACGGCCGTGGCGAAAGTGGCCTTTAACTCCGCGGTTGATGCCGTTCGTGCCGGTGGCCGCGTGGTGGCCGTTGGCCTTCCGCCGGAGTCGATGAGCCTTGATATTCCGCGTCTGGTGCTGGATGGCATTCAGGTGGTGGGCTCGCTGGTAGGCACCCGTCAGGATCTGACCGAAGCCTTCCAGTTCGCCGCCGAAGGCAAAGTGGTGCCGAAGGTGGCGCTGCGTCCGCTGGGTGATATCAATGCCATCTTCAAAGAGATGGAGCAAGGCCAGTTCCGTGGCCGTATGGTGATCGATTTCCGCTCATAAATCCTGTTGCGCCCTCCCACGCGGAGAGGGCGCGATTTTCCTTTTGCGCAACGGAATTATTTATTCCCTTTTCCCGGCGACTTTAATGACTGTGTTACCCGCATATCAGGCAAGGCTCAGCGCGTCATTTCTGTTAAAAGTTGCCTGTACTCGGTCAGAACTTAACAGTCCATCCAGTTTAGCCAGCGCAGTTCTCAAAGGAATCATCTCTGTGCCCGATGCATCAATATCGATAATCCGCGGTTGGTCATCATTCAACTCTTCGATGATATCGAGGACCCAGAGGATGTTTTTACGCACGCCTTCGCAAATCGCTTTCAGCTTGCCATAGAAACCTGCCACCTGAGTGATTGCCGCCAGCTTAATGCGAACGTTTTTTTCCTCCAGTTGAAGTTTCTCCATCTCCCTGTTCAGGTTTTGAGTCTGGATTTCGTTGCGCTTTTGCTCCTCACGCAACGTACTCTGTATTTCTTTGGCAATCTTCAGTTGGCTCTCGCCATCCCTCAGCGCGTTTCTGTATCTGTTTATCTCGTCCCGAAGGGTGTTGATGCGCGCGGCGTCCTGGTCGATCAAGGACTTGATTCCCTTAATGGCGCGATCGAGGCCTAAGCAAAGTATTGACAATATGATACTCCCGGCCGATTTGTCGTTAAGATCGTCAAGTTTCCGCTGATGCTCACGCCGCTCTCCTTCTGAGATAGCCAGACGATGTTCCAGATCGGCCAGTTCTCGCTGCAGCTGCTGAGCATTTACATCTTGCATCTTGATCTTGACATTCAGATCGGCGATCTGTTTTTGAATCCCCGCTATCTCGTCATTTAATTTTCCGACCTGCTTAATAATGGATGTGACTGTCTCAGTCACCTTTTTTTGCTCCTCCTTATAAAGCCGTTCGCCCTGTATGGTCTGGGTGTGCAGATGGGTTACAGCAGATGTCATTGCGCTGACCGTTTCAATTGCCGCTTCCTGGCGTTGGTTTTGCAAAAGAATGGCGGCTTCCGTCAAGCCTGCGACAACACTTTTGAGCTCGGAAGAACCCGGTTGCAATTCGTTTTTTGCATAAAACTGAAATTGATTATCCATATCGTGTTTCCTTTATTGCACGGTGAGAATGGCGCGCTGCTGTTCCAGCTCGATGGTCTGCATACGGGACGCCAGCAAACTGTCTTCCACAATGAGAGCAAGATTTTTCGCCAGTTCCGGCGCCTTGCGTATGGCTTCCTGAATGGTTGGGGATTCCCGCAGATATTCGACGGCTTTTTTCTGCGCTTCGCCCGCGGCCTTGAGATAGTCCCCGGACAGCCCGTTTATCGCAACCCACTGGCACAGGTAGCGGAGGAACGACCGCATGAACTGAGGCTCCAGATACTCCTGAAGGCGAACGTCGAGGTCCATATCCTTAAGGTCGTCCAGATCCCGCTGGAAACCACTGGTGGTCATCTGTCCGCAGTAAGCTGACATTTGATCCCAGAACAGGCTGGCGTTAGTCAGGGTTCCTATCACCTTGCCGAGCGCATCGATCGCGCTGTGTAACGAGTTGACGGAGAGGGTCGCGTTACCCTGCTCGATTTTGAGGTTTTTCAGGCTTTCTGCATATTCTGCCAGCGCCACCAGCGATGCCCGTTTTTCCTTCTGGAGTTCGAGCTGCTTGTTAAGCAGGTTGATTCGCTCTTCCCGCACAGTGGCTTCTGTTGTGGCTGCTGTTTCCGCCATCTTGCTGGTAGAGGCGGCAAGGTTTGTCAGAGACGCCCCGGCTGCGGCATAGGCTTCGTTGCTTTCCCTGGCATCCTTTTCCAGCAATTCAGCAGCGCTGGTCAGCGCCGGCAGCTTCGCTGTGGCGGTTTCATGTTCGGTTTTTTTGTCGTCGCGTTTGGCCCGAAGCGCAGTGATATTTTCCTGTCTGGCAGTGCTGTCTTTTTCCAGACTGGTTAGCGCGGTATTCAGATCATCCAGCTCATCTTTCAGCCGTTTGATGATAGTGCGCTGGGCTTCCTCTGCGTCTTTTGCCTCGAGATATTTTTTCTGCGCTTCATCCGAGATTTTTTTAGCGCTGTCCATCGCGGCCTGTGCCGCTTTGATTTGCGCATTATCCTCAATGCTTGCACCCGCCTTGTTGATAATGGTGGCCACCGGGTTTTTGGCTGCTGAGTAACTCCCCAGGCCCGCGCCTATTGCGCCCGTTACCGCGCCGATGACCCCCATTATCAGCGCTTTGGTTGACTCTTCAGCCTCCCGGTTTTTGGCATCCTCGTACAGTCTCTGGGTATTTTCAATATCGTCGATTAACTGCTGTTGATTAACCTGCTCGGCTTTTTGTTTGGCCGTAATTTCCCGTTCGGCTTTCTGCGCAGCTAACAGCCGATCGTTCTCGCTGGCCTCTTCCAGAATAGTGTCAGATTTAGCTCTGGTGGAATCAACCTGTAAGGACTTAAACTGTTCAGCAAGGGTTTTCGCTTTTATCGACATGGCGCTCGAAGACTCTTTACAATGCGCCAGTTTTTTAAATGCCAGCTTTTCCTGGCCTTTTGTTAGCCAGCGGTAACACTGCTGAAGTAATTCAATAATATTTCGTGTTTCGGTCTCGAATGTCGTCATGGTAATAACGCATTCGTTGCATAACATGGCCAGTCGACTTTGTAGCCTGGCAATCTCTGACTGTAACGCCCCTCCTCTGGCACCTGCAACGCCATGATAAGCAACATAAAATAGCTCAACAGAAAGATTAAGATTTTGGGTGATGTCGTTAAGGCTTAATTGACCCAGAACTCTTTGTTTCTCTTGCTGCACAAGAGGATCGGTAAAGGGGGGAACTTTTTCGAGATCGTATTCTTTTTTTTCAATAACAACGACGGTTCCTTCATACTCCAGTGAGTTCATTCCATGTCTCTCCTTTTTTATGACAAGCATTAACCACTATATATAGTGCGGTTAATATTATTGTGAAACCTGTCAAAAAAATGATTCAGGGATAAGATTAATCCTATTACCCTTTAAAATTAAAAACAGAATGAAGTCGCTGGCTGTATAAAAAATAGAAAAATAAGCCCCGGGCGAGATTTATATTATTTATGGAATTTATAATTAACGGCAAAAGCAGCTTGATGTATTCATTACCTGAATAAATCAAGCTACATGCCTGTCGGCGCGTTTTTTAATGTTCGCATTTATCCCGAATGCCGCCGATCGTCAATCCAGTCCTGAACCTCAATCTGAAAGGTATCCGGTGCCTTGCGGTACATTTTGCGCGCCAGGTCGAGGATCGTGTGTCGCGCCAGCTCCTCTTCCATACGCTGCTGGGCGCTGTCCATCACCGAGCGCACGCCGCAAGGGCCATCGCAGACCCAGGCCGGAGGCGTTTCCTCAAAAACGGCCAGCCGCTGGCGTATCTCCCGGCACTCAAACACACTCTTTTCGCCATCGATAGCCTGGGCGATATCCAGCACGGTGATAAGTTCTGCAGGCCGCGCCAGGCGGAAACCGCCGCCCTTGCCTTCGGTGCTGCTGACCAACCCGGCACGCGACAAACGGGTGAAGATTTTGCCCAGATAGTCATAGGGCACACCCTGTAATGCCGCCATCTCCCTGACGCTCATCTCACGATCGTTACCTTTCGCATCCACCATGTTCATCAGGCTATGAATGCCGTACTCCACACCAGAACTGTAAAACGCCATGGTTTACTCCGAATTTATTAATCCGGGTCATTATACCGGGGTTCAGTCAAATAAGAACAGCATACAGACGGGCTTTCATCTAACGCTATGTTCTAACAAGACTTGCGGTATGTACTCAGAAAGATCTTGTCGCAGTTAACTCCGACAGGTATAGTCCGTGTTAGTCAGCCACCCGGCCTGAAAAAAAAAGGATCGAAGATGAAGAAGCATATTTTAATTGTGGGCAGCGGTTTTGCAGGCATGTGGGCGGCGGTAAGCGCCGCGCGTCTTGCCGATATTGAGGGGGATGACGACCTGGCGATTACGGTGCTGGCTCCCCGTCCCGAGCTGCGTATTCGCCCGCGCTTTTACGAAGAACAGGTCTCAAATTTTGCCGCCCCGCTGCAGGATCTGTTTGCCGGGCTGAAAATTAACTTTATTGCCGGGTCCGCTGAGCGCATTGATGCAAAAGAGAAAAGCGTCTGGTATCGCGATAACCAGGGTAACGTGACCCTGGCTTCTTACGATCGACTGATTCTCGCCACCGGCAGCCAGACACGGCGCCCGGCCATTGCCGGTCTCGCGGAGTATGCCTTTGATATTGACCAGTTAGAATCCGCGCAGGTTTTCGAGAAACACCTTGATTCACTGATATCACGCCCTGCCACGCCGGCGCGTAACACCGTGGTGGTGTGCGGCGGTGGTTTCACCGGTATTGAGCTGGCAACTGAACTGCCTGCCCGCCTGCGGGCCCGTTTTGGCAATAATACGCAGACCAAAGTTGTCGTAGTTGAGCGCGGTGCGGTCATCGGCGGGCGTTACAGCGAAGAGTTACGCCGCACTATTGAGGAGGCCAGCAATGAACTGGGCGTGGAGTGGCGCCTGAACAGCGAAATCGAAGCGGTCGATGCCACCGGCGTAACGCTTAAAAATGGCGAGCACATCGCCGCCGCGACCGTGGTATGGACCGGGGGCGTTGAAGCGCACCCGCTAAGCCAGCAGATTGCGGGGGAGCGGGACCTGCAGGGACGCTTAAAGGTTAACGAGAATCTCCAGGTGCCTGCTCACCCGGACGTTTACGCCACCGGCGACATGGCTCACGCCAGCACCGACGATCGGGGCAATACTGCGCTGATGACCTGTCAGCATGCGATCCAGCTCGGAAAATTTGCCGGGCATAACGCGGCGGCCAGCCTGCTCAACGTGGCGCCGTACCCCTATCGCCAGGTGAACTATGTGACCTGTCTCGATCTCGGCGGCTGGGGCGCGGTCTATAGCGAAGGCTGGGAACAGGCGGTGCAATGCGTCCGCGATGAGGCGAAAAAAATAAAAATCGCCATCACCAACGAACTCATCTACCCACCGGCAGCCGACCGCGCTGTAGCTTTTGCCGCCGCCGATCCGCTGGCGAAATTCGTCTAGTGCCCGTTAACCGCGCCACTCCCGGCGCGGTTTTTGTATTGCCACTTTCCGCAAATCCTTAGCTCAATTCCTTTGTTCCCTTCTTTTACCAAAAACGGCAAAGCGGCACCGGTGCAGTTCACTCAACTGGAGCCTGGCTGGGAGCCGTAGCTGGCGCCAAAACCGCTGGCAGACTTTACTGCCGACGAACAGGCGATCCTGGCGAAATTCGGCCACAGCGATTCTGACTATTTCCGCCTGCTGGGGCGCAACCTGCCGGTGCTGGAGCAACGCACGCTTACCGATAAAGGGATTTTCTATACTCCTGGTGGGCTGCCGCGCGCGGAGCGGGAGCTGGCCGCCGCGGTCACCAGCAAGATCAACGGCTGCATTTACTGTGCCTCTGTTCATGCGCGCAAAGCCAGCCAGCTTTCGAAAGAGAATGATGCGGTTGAAACGCTGCTGGCGGTGCAGCCCGGGAAATCGTTGAGTACCGGACAATCGCCGCGCTGGCGGGCGGGGATTGATTTTGCCGCCGCGCTCTCCGTGACGCCGCCGGCCCTAACGCCAGGACATCTTGCCGGGCTGCAACGCGAGGGGCTGGATACCCTGGCTCAGCTGGATCTGGTGCAGTCCGCCGCCTTTTTTGCATGGGCCAACCGGTTGATGTTAACCCTGGGGGAGCCGTCGCTTCCGTGATCGCTGTTCGCCGGGTGGCGCTGCGCTTACCCTGCCTGCAGAACCTGCAGGCCCGTGCAAGCGCAGCGCCGCCGGGCAATTAGCGCGCCCGGGCTAATCTCTGCACGCTATCCTCATTCCGCCGGGCTTTCAGATACCCGTAAATCAACAGCGACGACATCGCAAAGAACGAGAGCAGCGCCGCCGGTAACGTCACGTAACTCCAGCTAAAGCCCAGCGTAATCATCATCCCGCCAAAATAAGCCCCGATAGCGCTCCCGAGGTTAAACGCCACCTGGCCGCCTGCCGCACCGAGCATCTCCCCGCCCTGCGCATTTTGCAGGAGCAGAATTTGCAGAGGGGCCGACAGCGCGAACAGACCGGCGCAGCAGATAAAGCCCATCCCCAGCGAGGCTAAAGGCCTCTCACCAAAAGCAAACAGCAGCAGCAGAGACAGCACAATCACCAGGTCAGTTACCGCTGCAATCCGCAGCGGGCTGTAACGCCCGGACAGTTTGCCGCTGAACAGGTTGCCCAGCACCATTCCGAGCCCCATCAGCATCATAATGGCGGTCATTACCCCTTCGGTAAAACCCGACACGTTGATCATAAAGGGTTTGACGAAACTGAACCAGGCGAAAACCCCGGCGTTGCCGAACATGGTGGCAGCAAAGATGAACCAGGGCTCCGGCTTTTTCAGAAAATAAAACTGCTCCCGCAGACGGCGCTGGGATTTATCAAAGGTCTGCGGCACCCACAGAACGACAGAGAGCATCACCAGCAGGTTGAAAGCGGCAATCAGGAAGAAGGTGTAACGCCAGCTGAACTGGTGCCCAAGCCAGGTGCCAAAGGGCACGCCCGCCAGATTGGCTACCGTCATCCCGGCGACCATTCCCGACACCGCCAGCGTCACTTT
This sequence comes from Leclercia adecarboxylata, assembly GCF_035787115.1. Taxonomy (GTDB): domain Bacteria; phylum Pseudomonadota; class Gammaproteobacteria; order Enterobacterales; family Enterobacteriaceae; genus Enterobacter; species Enterobacter adecarboxylatus_E. The sequence continues at coordinate 393,027 of NZ_JALKTL010000001.1, forward strand.
GCCTGGCGGCGCAATGCGGGAGAGGATAATCGTCCCCACGCCGAAGAAGGCGCCGTGCGGAAAGCCGGAGACCAGACGGCCAATCGCCAGCATAGTGTACGAGGTGGAGAAGGTAAAAATCGCATTGCCGACCAGACAGAGCGTGACCAGAAACAGCAGGATGGTTTTCAGAGAGAACTTACCGGAACAGAGCGCGATAACCGGTGCGCCAATCACCACCCCAAAGGCGTAAAACGAAATCATGTTGCCGGCAGAGGGTATGGTAATGCCCACGTCCCGCGCCAGTTCAGTTAACACGCCCATAATGCCAAATTCGGCCATCCCCAGACCGAAGGTGCCGAGTGCCAACGAAAACACCGTCTTTTTCATACCACAGCCACTTGTTAAAAAATTGCGACAGACATTATTGAACAATCTTGTATGGTGAGCCAGTTCAAATCGCGCCCCTGGCAGCTTCATCCATTATTTCGGGTAGGGAGTGAATATTTTCCAGCAATGCGCGTGTCCATGATTACACTTCAAAGTGTTATGTCCCACCGTACCGGCTGAATCTCAGAAAGGAACGCATCATGGCAGATAAAAAGAAAAGCAAACCCGTTGCGAATATCCCGCCTCCCACCCCCCTTAAGCGCAAGGAGTACGAAAAAGAGCTGCATCGCCTGCATGTGGAGCTGGTTAAGCTTCAGCGGTGGGTGGTGAGCAAGGGCCTGAAGGTGTGTGTAGTTTTTGAAGGCCGCGACGGCGCCGGTAAAGGCGGCACCATTAAAGCCCTGACCGAGCGCGTCAGCCCGCGCGTATTCCGTGTGGTGGCGCTGCCCGCCCCCACTGAGAAAGAGAAAAGCCAGCTCTATTTCCAGCGCTACGTCCCGCATCTGCCGTCGGCCGGGGAAATTGTGATTTTCGACCGCAGCTGGTACAACCGCGCGGGCGTGGAACGCGTGATGGGCTTTTGTACTGAAGATCAGGTGGAAAAGTTCCTCGACGGGGCCCCCATCATCGAAAAAGCCATGGTCGATGCAGGTATTATTCTGATCAAATATTGGCTGGAAGTGACGCCTAAAGAGCAGGAGCGCCGCCTGCGCGACCGCATCAACGACGGACGGAAGACCTGGAAACTCTCCCCGATGGACGTCAAATCCTTCAACCGCTGGGACGAGTACACCGAAGCGCGCGATGCGATGTTTGCCGCCACCGATACCGCCTGGGCCCCATGGTTTGTCGCCCGTTCCGAAGATAAAAAGCGCGTGCGGCTTAATATTATTTCGCACCTGCTGTCGCAGATTCCGTATAAAGATATTCCAGAAGAAGCAGTTAAATTACCAAAACGAAAAATCGGCAAAGTTAAACCTACGGCTTACCCTTTCCGCTATATTCCTGAGAAATTCTGAATCTTTCTCCCGGTAATTTGCCGGGAGTTTTCTTCTTGCTTAATAGATTTACAGCGCGTTGCATTTGACTGGATGTCGCCTCGCAATTTAGAAATTACCAGGCGAATCAGTATTGTTTTTCATGGTGGGTGATTGATAATGGCCGCATCAACACAGGAGACAATAACGATGAAACTGGACACCCCGAAAAACAACACCATTAAAGAGCACTTAACCGGCGTCACGCCGCGCCCGGCGTTAACGCCAGAGGAACGCCTCGAACAAAGGAAACGCGATAAAGAATTCATGCAAGCTATGAATGAGTTTGTCGCAAAATATGGAACAATTACCGATGATGAATTTTTCAGGGTGATATAATGCTAAAACAATTCAATGTATATCGAAACTCATCGAACATAACCAACAGGCAGCTGCCTTATTACATGATTATTCAACATGATTGTTACGATGATTTCGACACCCGCGTTATCGTTCCGTTAATACGGGCACGTAAACTACCACTCTGGCATGAACACATTGCACCACGTATCAATATTGACTTTGAAAACCTATTAATATTTGCACCGATGGTAACGAATATTAATAATGCAAAAATCAATAACAGAGATTATATCTGTAATTTGCGTAACGCACGCCAGGATGTCGTGGCGGCAATCGATGCTTTAGTCACCAATACCTGACTTCCCAATAATCCCGCTCCGAACCACAGCCCGGAGCGGGGGGATGCCTGACCTTACTTCACGCCTTCACGACTCTCTTTTTGCGACTCCAGGCGCTCAACATCCCGGTACCAGCGGGGATGGTGTTTCTGCGCCCAGCGGCGGCTGACCTTACCTTCGATCATCCCCTTAATCGAGCCCTTAACCCAAAACGCCATATACATATGAATAAGAATGGCGTGGATCAGGATAATGGCCGACGTGGCGTGGATCAGCAGGCTGTAGCGCACCACCTGCATCGGGAAGTACTGAGCAAAGTACGGACGCCAGATAATTACCCCGGTCACCAGCAACACAAAAATCATGCTCATGATGGTCCAGAACATCATCTTCTGCCCGGCGTTGTATTTGCCCACTTTGGCGACCTTATGCTCATTGCCTTTCAGCACTTCAACAATACCCTTCAGCCAGGGGATATCCTGCCTGTCGGGAATGTTGTGATGCACAAAACGCACAAACATAAACATCAGCGCCACGAAGATCAGCACGCCGAAGAAGGGATGCAGAATACGTCCCATCTGCGGGGTGCCGAAGGTCTCCGTCAGCCACTGCAGGGTCGGGAAGAAAAACGAAATTCCCGACACCGCCACGAGGAAGAAGCAGATCACCACCGTCCAGTGACAGGCGCGGTCGATAAACTTTGTGCGCACAATCATTTTCGACTTACTCATGATGCTCCTCCTCGTCGTCATCCATCTCTTTATTTGGCCCAATGCCGATGTAGTGATAGATCAGACCGGCAAAGGTGGCGATAAAGCCCGCCGCGGAGAGCGGCTTAAGCGCCCCTTTCCACAGGTTAATGGAGGTATCGATCGCCGGATCCTTCGGCAGATTGTGATACAGCTCCGGCTGGTCGTTATGGTGCAGGACATACATGACGTGCGTTCCGCCCACCCCCTGAGGATTGTAGATCCCGGCATTAGCGTAGCCGCGCGCTTTCAGCTTATCGACACGCTGCTGCGCCACCTCCAGCATCTCTTTTTTGGTACCGAAGTGGATCGCCCCGGTCGGACAGGTTTTGACGCAGGCTGGCTCCTGACCGACGCTGACGCGATCCACGCACAGGGTGCATTTGTAGACCCGGTTGTCCTCTTTGTTGAGTCGCGGCACGTTGAACGGGCATCCGGCAATACAGTACCCGCAACCGATGCAGTTATCCTGCTGGAAATCGACGATACCGTTAGCGTACTGAACGATCGCCCCGGCGGACGGACACGCCTTCAGACAGCCCGGATCCTCACAGTGCATACAGCCATCTTTGCGGATCAGCCACTCCAGTTTGCCGTTCTGCTCGGTTTCGCTAAAGCGCATCACCGTCCAGGATTTAGCGCTCAGATCGGCCGGGTTATCGTAAACCCCAACGCAGTGCCCCACCTCGTCGCGGATATCGTTCCACTCGGAACAGGCCACCTGACAGGCTTTGCAGCCCACGCAGGAGGAGACATCGATAAGCTTTGCCACTTCCGCCTTGTCATCCCGCGCACGAGGCGCGGGGGTAAAGCCGTTGGTGGCGGAGCGTTTGATGACGTCTTGTGTTTCCATCGACATGTTTTCGCTCCTTATGCTTTCTCGATGTTGACCAGAAACGCCTTATATTCCGGCGTTTGCGAGTTGGAATCCCCCACCGCAGGGGTCAGGGTATTGGCGATATAGCCCTTCTTCGCCACCCCTTCAAAGCCCCAGTGCAGCGGGATCCCGACGGTTTCCACCTGCTGACCATGAACGTTCAGGGCCTGCAGACGACGGGTAACCACCGCCACGGCACGAATAAACCCGCGCTGGCTGCTGACCTTGACGCGATCGCCGTTGGTAATGCCTTTGGCCTTTGCCAGGGATTCGCTTATCTCCACGAACTGTTCCGGCTGGGCGATGGCATTCAGCCGAGCATGTTTGGTCCAGGTGTGGAAGTGCTCGGTCAGGCGATAGGTGGTGCCGACATACGGGAATTTGTCTTTTTTACCCATGCGTACAACGTCTTCCTGGTACACGCGCACCACCGGACTTGAAACCACGTTCGGATGCAGCGGGTTAGTCCCGAGCGGCGTCTCCATCGGCTCGTAGTGCTCCGGGAACGGCCCTTCCGCCAGCTTGTCGATGGCGAACAGACGTCCCAGCCCTTCCGGCTGCATGATAAACGGCCCGGTGTTACTGCCTGGCGCGGCGGTACTGAAGTCCGGAATATCGTTCCCGGACCACTTTGTGCCGTTCCACTGGATCAGCATCCGTTTCGGATCCCAGGGCTTGCCGTTGATATCCGCCGACGCGCGGTTATAGAGCACACGACGGTTGAGCGGCCACGCCCAGGCCCAGCCCAGCGTATTGCCCAGCCCTGACGGGTCGGCATTATCGCGGTTAGCCATCTGGTTGCCCTGTTCTGTCCAGCTACCGGTGTAGATCCAGCACGACGCAGCGGTGCTGCCGTCATCGCGCAGATGGGCAAAACTGCTCAGCAGCTGACCTTTCTTCGCGACGAGCACGCCGTTAGCATCGTAAAGATCGGCCAGCGCATAGCCATTGTTCTCTTTCGCCACCTCTTCCGACTCCGGATGGTCCGGCTGTTTGTAGTGCCAGCTCATGCGCAGCAGCGGCTCGACGCCCTTGCCCCCTTCGGTGCGGTACATGTCGCGCAGACGATGGTAGATCCCGGCCAGGATTTCGCCGTCGTTGCGCGCTTCACCCGGCGCGTCCTGCCCTTTCCAGTGCCACTGCAACCAGCGGCCCGAGTTGGCGATGGAGCCATCCTCCTCCGCAAAACAGGTCGACGGCAGGCGGAACACCTCGGTCTGGATCGCGGCACTGTCCACGTCGTTCATCTCGCCGTGGTTCTGCCAGAAGGTGGAGGTTTCCGTCACCAGCGGATCGATAACCACCATATATTTGAGCTTGCTCAGGCTGGCGACAATCTTGTTCTTATCCGGGAACGAGGCCACCGGGTTAAAGCCCTGGCAGATATAGCCTGTGACCTCGCCCTTCGCCATCATGTTGAAATACTTGATAACGTCGTAAGACTGATCCCATTTCGGCAGCCAGTTATAGCCCCAGTCGTTCTCCTTCTGCGCCGCGTCGCCGTAGAAGGATTTCATCAGGCTGACGAAGAACTTCGGATAGTTGCTCCAGTAGTTCACCTGATCCGGCAGGGTCGCTTTCGGGGTACTGGCCGCCAGATAGGTTTGAATATCGGCCTGTTTTTCCGACGGCAGCGTCAGGTAGCCCGGCAGGCTGGTGGAGAGCAGCCCCAGATCGGTTAACCCCTGAATGTTGGAGTGACCGCGCAGGGCGTTCACCCCGCCACCGGCCATGCCCATATTGCCGAGCAGCAGCTGGATCATCGCCATGGTACGGATGTTCTGCGCACCCACGGTGTGTTGCGTCCAGCCCAGCGCGTACAGGAAGGTGGTGGTTCTGTCCGCAGCGCTGGTGGAAGCCAGCACTTCACACACCTTCAGGAAATCGGCTTTTGGCGTACCGCAGATGTTCTCCACTACCTCCGGCGTGTAGCGGGAGACGTGCTGCTTCAGCAGGTTCCACACGCAGCGCGGATCGGTCAGGGTTTCGTCGCGTTTTGCGTAGCCGTTCTCGTCGAACTGATAGTTCCAGGAGGATTTATCGTACTGGCGTTTTTCGGCGTCATAACCGCTGAACAGCCCGTCATCAAAGGCAAAGTCTTCCCGCACCAGCAGGCTGGCGTTGGTGTAGTGTTTGACGTACCCGGCGTTAATCTTGTTGTTTTCAATCAGATACAGCAGCACGCCGGAGAGGAACGTAATGTCCGTACCGGAGCGGATCGGCGCATAGATGTCCGCCACCGATGCCGTGCGCGTAAAGCGCGGATCGACGACGATAAGCGTCGCATCATTGTTATTTTTCGCTTCCATCGCCCAGCGGAATCCCACCGGATGGGCTTCAGCGGCGTTACCGCCCATCACCACCACGACGTTCGCGTTTTTGATATCAACCCAGTGGTTGGTCATCGCACCGCGACCAAATGTTGGAGCAAGACTTGCTACCGTTGGTCCGTGTCAGACGCGCGCCTGGTTGTCTACCGCCAGCATGCCGAGGGAGCGCACAAATTTTTGCGTCAGCATGCCGGTTTCATTACTTGCCGCAGAGGCGCAGAGCATCCCGGTGGAGAGCCAGCGGTTAACCGTCACGCCCTGTTCGTTGGTCTCGACGAAGTTGGCGTCGCGGTCGGCTTTCATCAATTTCGCTATGCGGCTGAAGGCCTCATCCCAGGAGAGTCGCTGCCATTTATCGGAGCCCGGCGCGCGGTATTCCGGGTAACGCAGACGGTTATCGCTGTGCACATAGTCCAGCAGACCTGCCCCTTTCGGGCATAACGCCCCGCGGCTGACCGGATGATCCGCATCGCCTTCAATATGATAAATCGACCCTTTAGCGTTCTTCGCGCCATCACCCAGGCTATACATCAATAGCCCGCATCCCACGGAGCAGTATGTGCAGGTATTTCGGATCTCTTTAGCACGCAGCAACTTATAGTTACGCGCCTGAGCCAGCGCCATTTTGGGGGCAAACCCCAGCGCGGCGACTGTTGTTCCGGCCATACCACCCGCACAGATTTTAAAAAACTGTCTGCGACTGACGTCCATCGTTGTCCTCGTTAGAAATTGAGAATTCCGGCGGAAAACTAACAGCAAAGCCCCTGTTTTTTTTGCGGCAAATCAATATCGCCGATCTTCGCCCTCTTAATAGTCAGCGCTGGCGCCTTTCCCTAATGCTAAAGGGTTACAGCAAAGCAGTTTAATTCGCGGAAGGTACTGAAAGAGTGCTATAAATTTGCCCCTGAAATTGACAGCTACTGGGAAAATGATGGACAGAAATAAAGCGACCCTGACTGGTCTGGCCGCGATAATGCTCTGGAGCACGATGGTGGGTCTGATTCGGGGGGTTAGCGAGGGATTAGGCCCGGTAGGCGGCGCAGCGGCAATCTATACGCTAAGCGGTTTACTCTGTCTGGTGACGGTGGGATTCCCCAGTCTGCGCCGTTTCTCGCCCCGCTACCTGATTGCTGGCAGCGTACTGTTCGTCAGCTATGAGATCTGTCTCGCCCTGTCGTTAGGCTATGCCGCTACCCGTCATCAGGCGATTGAAGTAGGGATGGTGAACTATCTCTGGCCGAGCCTGACCATACTGTTTGCCATTCTGTTCAACGGCCAGAAATCGACCCTGTGGGTGATCCCGGGGCTGATCGTTGCCCTGCTGGGGGTCGGCTGGGTATTAGGAGGTGAAAACGGGCTGAACCCAACGGATATCGCCAGCAATATCGTCTCGAATCCGCTGAGCTACGGTCTTGCGTTTGTCGGGGCCTTCATCTGGGCAGCCTACTGCACCGTGACCCGCAAATACGCCAACGGCCAGAATGGGATCACCCTGTTTGTGTTGCTGACCGCGCTGACCCTGTGGCTGAAATACGCTTTCAGCGCTCAACCGGAGATGGTGTTTAGCGTGCCGGTGGTGATCAAATTGCTGATGTGCGGTATTGCGCTTGGGTTTGGCTATGCCTCGTGGAACATTGGCATTCTGCACGGCAACGTGACGCTGCTGGCGGCGGCCTCCTATTTTACTCCGGTGCTGTCGGCAGCGCTGGCAGCGGTGCTGCTGAATGCGCCGCTGTCGTTAAGCTTCTGGCAAGGGGCGATGATGGTGTGTGCGGGGTCGTTGTTGTGCTGGTTCGCCACGCGTACTCTCAAAGGTTAAGGGTTTTGTAGGCCGGGTAAAGCGAAGCCGCCAACCGGCATTTTTTCTCCGGTACGGCCTGTTCCCCCTCACCCTAACCCTCTCCCTCAAGGGAGAGGGAACTGTTCCGCCGCAGCCAGCTCTGCAACAACTTCCCGTCCTGGGTCATCTCAGTGTCCTGACGCACGCACAGGTAATAATCCCGGCCATCATCAATCGGCAAATCAAAAATCTTCACCAGCTCCCCGCTCTCCAGATAGGGGGCAATCAGCGGCTCGCGCATCAGGGCGCAGCCCAGCCCCGCCTGTACCCCCGCCAGGGTTAACAGCCCGTCTTCAAACATCGGGCCGCTGCGCCGCAGCGGGCGTTTTACCCCCTGCTGGATAAACCACTGCTGCCAGGTGGTGCGCTCCTCATCGTGCAGCAGCGGCATCTGCAACAGCTGTTCCGGGGTATCGATATGGCCGTGCAGACGCAGGAACGCCCGGCTACAGACCGGCACCATCTGCCCGGAGATCAGCTTTTCGCTCTGGTAACCCGCCCACTGGCCGTTGCCGAAGCGGATCGACATATCCGAGGCATCGCTCAGGTAGTTACGGTGGTTGGCGTAGACCACGTTGATCTCCGTTTGCGGATTGGCGCGCATAAAGGCCGGCAAACGCGGGATAAACCAGCCCATGCCGAACAGAGGGATCAGGCTGATGGTCACCTGCCGGGTCTGCACCTGCTCCACCAGATGCCCGGTGGCCTGACGCAGCACGTTGAACGCCGCGCGAATGGAGCGGTAATAATCCCGCCCCTGCTGGCTCAGGATCAGCCCGCGCCCCTGACGCTCGGTGAGCGGAATTTGTAAATACCCTTCCAGCACCTTCAGCTGATGGCTCACCGCCGAGGGCGATATGTCCAGCTCCTGGGCCGCCTGCGTCACGCTGCCCAGCCGGGCAATCGCCTCGAAAGCACGCACCGCCCGCAGGGGCGGATCGTTAGCCAGTCGGCTCTCGGCATAGGCCGGAAGCGCCAGCGATTGTTCTGTTTTATTCATATGTTGATCTGTCGTGGACAATCAGGTTTATCGACTGGTTTTCATTATCTTTAAAATCAATCGGATAAAACAAGCGCGTGAAGTCATAAGAAAGAATATATGTGTATTTCACAATTTAATTCAATTGTTAGATGTTACGCGCTGAAAACGTTATTTGCCGGGATACATCGTTGGACACTCTCATACAACAACTGATCAACGGGGTGATGCTGGGCAGCATCTACGCCCTGATCGCGCTGGGCTATACCATGGTGTATGGCATTTTGCGCATTATTAACTTCGCCCACGGCGATATTTTAATGGTCGGCGCGCTGACCACCCTGTCAGGGCTGAACCTTCTCAACGGCTATTTTCCTGCCATGCCGCAGCTGCTGCAGCTGGGCTTTGCGCTGCTGATCGCCATGGCGGTCTGCGCCCTGCTGGCGATGGCGGTTGAACGCTTTGCCTATCGTCGCCTGCGCAACGCGCCGCGGCTGGCACCGCTGATCTCCGGGATTGGCGTATCGGTTCTGCTGCAAACGGTAGCGATGGTGATCTGGACGCGTAATCCGCTGATGTTTCCGCAGATCCTGCCGATGGACCCCATTGCCATCACCGCGGGCAGCGAGACGCATCCCCCGGCCATTGTCACCGTGACGGGCATCATCACCGTGGCATTAGCGCTGATCGTCATGACCGCCCTCTGGCTACTGGTGGAAAACACCCGCCTTGGCCGCGGTATGCGCGCGGTGGCGGAAAACCCGCGCGTCGCCACCCTGATGGGCGTTAATCCAAACGCCATCATCACCCTGACCTTTGCGATTGGTGGCATTTTTGCCGCGCTGGCGGGTGTGATGATGGCCAGCAACTACGGTAACGCCAGTTTCTCTATGGGCTTCCTGCCCGGGATTAAAGCCTTTACCGCAGCGGTGCTCGGCGGCATCGGCAATATTCGCGGGGCGATGATTGGCGGGATCCTGCTCGGCATTATCGAAGCGCTGGGCGCCGGTTACCTGGGAGAGCTGACGAACGGCGTGTTCGGCAGCAACTATCAGGACGTGTTCGCCTTTATCGTGTTGATTCTGGTGCTGGTCTTCCGTCCGGCGGGCCTGCTGGGCGAGCGCGTGGCGCACAGGGCGTAGAGGAAAATCATGACTGCTATTGAACTCAAAACCCCGGCGACCCTCCGTAAATTCTGGTCCGGCATGACGCTGTTTGTTCTTGCCCTGCTGCTGGCGCCGGTCGTGGCGACCCAGCTGGGCGGCAACTACTGGGTGCGGGTGATCGACTTTGCCCTGCTCTACATCATGCTGGCACTGGGGCTGAATATTGTGGTGGGCTACACCGGCCTGCTGGATATGGGCTTTATTGCCTTTTACGCCGTGGGTGCTTATCTGGCGGCGCTGCTGGCATCGCCGCATCTGGCGGAGGTATTTCCGATCCTCAACGTCTGGTTCCCGGACGGCTTGCACACTTCGTATCTGCTGATTATCCCGGTTGCGGCGCTGGTGGCAGCGGTGTGCGGCATTTTGCTGGGTGCGCCGACGCTGAAGCTGCGGGGCGATTACCTGGCAATTGTAACCCTCGGTTTTGGCGAGATCATCCGCATTCTGATGCGTAACCTCGACCGCCCGGTGAACATCACCAACGGCGCCAAAGGCATTACCGGGGTCGATACCCTGAACCTGTTCGGCCTGAAGTTCAGCGGCGTTTACCACTGGTTCGGCTTGAAGGTGCCTGCGCTGTGGCTGTGGTACTACCTGCTGATGCTGGTGATTGTCGGGATCATTTTTGTCTGCCTGCGCCTGCAACACTCACGTATAGGCCGGGCGTGGCACGCCATCCGCGAAGATGAAGACGTCGCCCGGGCGATGGGCATTAACGTACGCAACTTTAAGCTGCTGGCCTTCGCGATGGGCGCGTCGTTTGGCGGCGTGGCGGGTGCGCTGTTTGGTGCGTTCCAGGGCTTTGTCTCCCCGGAATCCTTTACCCTGCAGGAGTCCATCGCGGTGCTGGCGATGGTGGTGCTGGGCGGTATGGGCCATATTCCGGGGGTGATCCTCGGCGCGGTGTTGCTGACCGCCCTGCCGGAGCTCTTGCGCAGCCAGGCGGCCCCCGTTCAGCAGGCCCTGTTCGGTTCGGTGCTGATTGACCCGGAGATCCTGCGTCAGCTGTTCTACGGCCTGGCGCTGGTGCTGGTGATGCTGGTTCGCCCGTCGGGCATCTGGCCGGTACGCCATAAGGAGATGAAAGCATGAGCCTGCTCACCGTGCGCAATATGTCCAAACGCTTTGGCGGCCTCACCGCCGTGAATAACGTCTCGCTCTCCATTAATAAAGGCGAGATCTACGGCCTGATTGGCCCCAACGGCGCGGGCAAAACTACCTGTTTTAATCTGATAACCGGTCTCTATCCGGCGGACAGCGGAGAATTTGTCCTTGCCGATAAGCCCTACTTCCCGACGCAGATCGAGAAGGTGACCGCCGCAGGCATCGCCCGTACCTTCCAGAACGTGCGTCTGTTTAACGAGATGTCGGTGCTGGAGAACGTCATGGTAGGCCGCCACGTGCGCACCCGCAACGGGCTATGGGCGGCGCTAAGCCGCCACAAGCGCGCCCGGGAAGAAGAAGCAAACACCCGCGAGCAGGCCTGGCACTGGCTGGAGTACACCGGGATCGCAAAGTTTGCCCACTATCGTGCCTGCGATCTGGCCTATGGCCATCAGCGTCGGCTGGAGATTGCCCGCGCGCTGGCAACCGATCCGCTGCTGCTGGCGCTGGATGAACCTGCCGCTGGCATGAACGCGGCAGAAAAAGTGTCCCTGGGTGAGCTGCTGACCCGCATTCGCGACGACGGGAAAACGCTGCTGATGATTGAACACGACGTCAAGCTGGTGATGGGCATCTGCGATCGTCTGACGGTACTGGATTACGGCAAAACGCTGGCCAGCGGCACCCCGGACAGCGTGCGACGCGATCCGGCGGTCATCGCCGCCTGGCTTGGAGGCCATGCCCATGTCTGAATTATTGAAAGTGGAACGTCTGGACGTGCACTACGGCGGCATCCAGGCGGTGCGGGACGTCTCTTTTACCCTGCATGAAGGGGAACAGGCCACGCTGATTGGCGCAAACGGCGCGGGCAAAAGCTCCACCGTGCGGGCCATTACCGGGCTGGAGCGTTTTGGCGGCAACATTGAATTTAACGGCCAGCCGGTGCGTAAGCAGAAAGCCGAGGCGCTGCTGCGCGACGGGCTGGTGATGGTGCCGGAAGGCCGGGGTATTTTTGCCCGCATGACGGTGCTGGAAAATCTGCAGATGGGCGCCTGGCTGCGACGTGACACTGTCACTGTGAAGCAGGAGATGAACGAGATTTTCGAGCGTTTCCCGCGCCTGGGTGAACGTCAGAATCAGCTGGCGGGTTTGCTCTCCGGTGGGGAACAGCAGCTGTTAGCCCTTAACCGCGCCCTGCTCAGCCGTCCGCGTCTGCTGATCCTCGACGAACCCTCGATGGGCCTTGCGCCAAAAATGGTGGAGAACATTTTTGCCGTCATCGCCGGGCTGCGAGAGCGCGGCGTGGCCCTGCTGCTGATTGAGCAAAATGCCCGACTGGCGCTGGAAGTGACCGACCAGGCCTGGGTGATGGACAGCGGCAGCATCGTACATCACGGCGAGTCGAAAGCGCTGCTGAACGACGACCAGATTGCACAGATTTATTTGGGCGAAATGCCCGCTTAACACCAACCAATATCAGGGAAAAATAATGAAAACCGTAAAAATCAGCGCACTCAGCGCCGCCATCCTGCTCAGCGGGTTCGCCTCCACCGGCGCCTGGGCTGCCGACAGTGAAACCGTGGTGATTGGCCTGGCGGGACCGCTCACCGGCCCGTCAGCCCGTATCGGTAAAGATCTGGAGAACGGCGCCCGGCTGGCGATTGATGACATCAACAAGCAGCATCCGACCATCGGCGGCAAAGCGGTGACGTTCAAGCTGCAGTCTGAAGATGACCAGTCGGATCCGCGCACCGCGGTAGCCGTGGCCCAGCGCCTGGTGGACAGCAACGTGGCGGGCGTGGTCGGTCACTGGAACACCGGCACCAGCATCCCGGCGGCCCGCGTCTATCACGATGCCGGTATCGCTCAGGTGGCCCCGGTCGCCACCGGTCATGCCTATACCAAACAGGGGTTCGACACCAGCTTCCGCGTGATGGGCCATGACGACGACGGCGGCCAGTTTGCCGGGCAGTACGCCATCAACACCCTGAAGGCGAAACGCATCGCGGTGATTGACGACCGCACCGCCTTTGGTCAGGGTCTGGCTGACGAATTTATTAAGTCGCTGGAAGCCCAGGGCGTGAAGATCGTCGATCGTCAGTACGTTGACGACAAAACCGTCGATTTTAGCGCCGTATTAACTGCCATTCGCAGTAAAAACGCCGATCTGATCTTCTTCGGCGGCGTGGACAGCCAGGCGGCACCGCTGGCGCGTCGTATCAAGCAGCTGGGCATGAACACCACCCTGATGGGCGCAGGCGGTTTTGTCAGCCAGACCTTCCTGCAGCTGGCGCAAAAAGAGGGAGAAGGCGTGGTGGCGCTGGAGCCGGGCCTGCCGGTGGATCAGATGCCGGGTGGTAAGACCTTCGAGCAGGCGTACCAGTCCCGCTACCACACCCATATCGAACTGCACGCCCCGTTCGCCTATGACGCCACCCGCGTGCTGGTCGCCGCAATGGAAAAAGCCGACTCGGTGGATCCGGCGGATTACCTGCCTGCCCTGCGCGCCATCAGCTATTCCGGCGTGACCGGGCAGATCGCCTTTGACGATCAGGGCAACCTGAAAGCCCCGTCATTCACCGTCTATAAAGTGGTTGATGGCAAATGGCAGCCGCAAAGCGTGCTCGGCGGCGCACAAACGAAGTAACGCAGTGAGGCAATGTGATGAGTGATAATAATGAGCTGGGCATTCTTGCCCGCCGCAAAATTGAAGCAGAAATTATTAAGCCAATTTACGAAATCCTGGTGCGTGAGATCGGCAAGACCCGCGCCCAGGCGGTCATTGGCGAGGCCATTGAGCAGGCCGCCATTAACGCGGGCAAAGAGTTTGCCAGCAAAGAACCGAACGGCGCGGACGTAAAGAGTTTTATCGCCCTGCAGTATCTGTGGGAGAAAGACAACGCCCTCGACGTAAAGGTGATCGACGCCGACGACCAGCAGTACAACTACAACGTGACCCGCTGCCGCTATGCCGAGATGTATCACGAGATGGGCCTCGGCGAGATTGGCCATCTGCTGTCGTGCGCCAGGGATGAAAAATTCATCGTTGGCTATGCCCCGGACGTGGAGCTGACCCGCACCACCACCATCATGCAGGGCGGTAAATGCTGTGACTTCCGCTATCGCAGCAACAAGGACAAAGCATGATCCGGGTGAACGCCGAAAGGCTATGGTCGACGCTTGAAATGATGGCGCAGATCGGCGGTACCCCCGCGGGCGGCGTCACCCGTCTGGCGTTAAGCGACGAAGACCGCATTGCCCGCAACCAGCTGCGCGACTGGGCGCGGGAGGCCGGTTTTAGCTGTGAGGTGGACAGCATGGGCAATATGTTTATCCGCCGCGCGGGCAAAAATCCGGCGCTGCCCCCGGTGATGACCGGCTCGCACGTTGACTCCCAGCCGCTCGGTGGCAACTACGACGGGATCTACGGCGTACTGGCCGGACTGGAACTGCTGCGCACCCTGAACGATAACCAGCTGGAAACCGAGCGCGATATTGTGCTGGTAAACTGGACCAACGAAGAAGGCGCGCGCTTTGCTCCGGCGATGCTCGCGTCCGGCGTCTGGGCGGGTCAGCTTACCGAAGAATTTGCTTACGCCAGGATGGACAGCAAAAAGGTCACGGTTCGCGAGGCGCTTGAGGCCATAGGCTATCGCGGCACCCGCCCTGCCCGCGCGTTTCCGGTCCACGCCTGCTATGAGTTGCATATCGAACAGGGGCCGATTCTCGAAGACGAAGCCATCGATATCGGGCTGGTGCGGGCGGCGATGGGCCAGCGCTGGTTCACCCTTACCCTCGACGGTTTTGCCGCCCACGCGGGCACCACGCCGATGCACAGCCGCCGCGATGCGCTCACCGCCTTTGCGGAGCTGGCGCTGAAGGTGGAGGAGATAGGTTATCAGCACGCACCGGACGGACGCGCCACCATCGGCATGGCGAACGTGACCCCTAACTCGCGAAACGTTGTCCCTTCACGGGTGGTGTGCAGCGTGGAGTTCCGCCATCCGCACAGCGAGGCGCTGGAAGCGATGGAAGCTGCACTGCATCAGGCGGCGGCAAGTCTTTCGGCTCGTGGCGTGAGCGCCAGCGTCGAACGCATCTTCGACTATGCGCCCATCGCCTTTGATGAGACCTGCCTTGCCCGCACGGAAGACGCCGCAGCGGCGTTGGGCTATTCATCAAAATCGATGGTTTCCGGTGCCGGGCATGATACCTGTTACGTCAGTAAAATCGCCCCCGCCAGCATGATCTTCATCCCCTGCGTAAAGGGCATCAGCCATAACGAAGCGGAAAAAATCCTGCCAGAGTGGTCAGAGAAAGGGGCCAATGTGTTGCTGCACAGCGTGTTGAGTGCGGCGCAGGAGCTATAAACCGTCACGTTTCCCGGCCAACGGCCGGGCAACGTTTATAAAAAGCGCTTACAGTATGTTGTAACTATTTGCCAACGCACCTCACTCCGGCATGAAGGGGCTTAGCCCCTGTCGCGTGGTACCTTCGCCAGGCTAAACCAGATCCCAACCGCCAGCACCAGCAGCATCCCGCCCGCGCTGCCCAGCGCCACGCTGTGGGAGGTGATAAACGCCGTTTTTGCCGCCTCAATCACCGACTCAGCCAGCGTGGGCGGCAGATCCTGCGCGACCTTTACCGCCTCACCGATGGAGGAGGAAGCGTGCTCCCCAAGGCTGGCATCCAGCCCCTGCGGCAATTCAATCGACGCCGAGAAACTGCGGGTCAGCAGCAGGCCGAAGATCGCGATGCCCAGTCCCGCGCCCAGCTCATAGGACATGGTTTCAATCGCCCCCGCAGCGGCGGCTTTCTCTTTTGGCGCGGCGGCCATGATTGCCGAGGTTGAAGCCAGCAGCGCGCTGGCGGCGCTAAAGCCCAGCAGCACCATCAGGCCCCATGCCTGCCACTGCTGGGTGCTGAAGTCGAGCATCGACAGTCCAGTGAAGCTGAGGGCACTCAGGCCCATGCCGCCTGCGGCAACGATGCGCAGCCCCAGGTGCCCCACCAGCACGCCAGCGATCGGTCCGCTGAACCCGCTGGCAACCATCACCGGCAGCATAAACATTCCCGCTTCTAACGGGGTGAACCCGTGCACAAACTGCAGCTCCTGCGCCATCAGCAGCTCAAACCCCACCAGCGCGATCATCGCCGTCATCGCCATTACCACGCCGCTTAAGATAATGCGGTGACCGAACAGCCGCATGTCGATCATCGGCGTGCGGGCGCGCAGCTGAAGACGCACAAAAGCGAACAGCAGCATCGCGCCTGTCAGCAGCGTACCTGCCACCAGGTACGGGGAAAGCGTTCCTTTCAGCGCCGTTTTGGCGCTGTAGACCAGCAGCAGTATCGCCACGATCAGCATCAGGGTATGGGTGATATTAAGCGGCTGCTCGGGCCGCCCCTGCTGGGCGGGAACAAAGCGCGCCGCCAGGCAGACCACCACCAGCACAATGGGGACGTTGATCAGGAATACCGCTCCCCAGTAAAAATGCGCCAGCAGCATACCGCCGATCAGTGGGCCAAAAGCCGCACCACCCGACCCCACCGCCGCCCAGACGCCGAGAGCGATATTGCGCTGGCGCGCATCGGCAAACAGCGTGCGGATCCCGGCGAGCGTGGCGGGAATGATCATCGCCGCGCCAATGGCCAGCAGCGCCCGGGCCGCAATCAGCCAGCCGGCGGTGGGGGCAAAGGCCGCTGCCAGCGACGACAGCCCGAACAGGGTACTGCCGAGGATCAGCAGGCGTTTAAAGCCAATGCGATCCCCGAGCGCCCCCATCGGCAGCACCATTCCGGCCATCACCAGCGAGTAGATATCAATGATCCACAGCAGCTCGTTGCCGCTGGCATCCAGGGTCATACTCAGCGTCGGCGCGGCAACATGCAGCACCGTGGCGTCAATCGCAACCGGGATATAGACCAGCACGATAATCACTAACGCTAACCACTGACGAAACATAGATTTCCTTATTTTCCAGACCTGGACACATGTCCAGATTGCGATCCTACGGAAAGTTGAACGCGTGTCCAGCTTTTTGTTACACTCGTTGCCCCCAGCTTGAGAGTGAAAAAAAATGAGTTATATGAGCAAGGACGAACGGCGGGAAGAGATCGTGCAGGCGGCCATGCGCGTGGCGCTGAGTGAAGGATTTACCGCCATGACCGTAAGACGGATCGCGACTGAGGCGAAAGTGGCGACAGGCCAGGTTCACCACCACTTTTCCTCCGCAGGCGAGCTCAAAGCGCAGGCGTTTATCCGCCTGATCCGCACGCTGCTGGATGCCGATGTGGTGGCGGAAAACGCCAGCTGGCGCGAACGTCTGCATGCCATGCTCGGCAGTGACGATCGCAGTTTTGAGCCCTATATTCGCCTGTGGCGCGAAGCGCAGCTGTTAGCCACCCGGGACGACGAAATAAAAGGCGCCTATGTATTAACTATGGAAATGTGGCATCAGGAGACGGTGGCGATTATTCGCGCCGGGGCGGATGCGCAGGCCTTTACGCTGAAAGATCGCCCCGAAAATATCGCCTGGCGCTTAATCGGCCTGGTCTGCGGGCTGGATGGTTTATACGTGCTATCAATGCCAGAAATGAACGAAAATGCCTTTAACCAGCATCTGGAAACCCTGATTACGCTGGAATTGTATTAAACATTAGCGTTCTTTAACTGTTACGATTTGTAACACATTAAGCGAGCCCATATCTCCCTTCTTAACTCAGGGTTTCACATTTTTTATCTATCCTTTCAGAAGACTCCCAAAACTATTCAATATTCTCATCTCTGTACATCAGGCATCCGCCTGATTTATTTCTCTTTCTTTCATTTATGGACAGGCAAGAGGGTAATATGTCGCAACAAACTGAGAAGAATAATCATTATCTTTTGAGTAACTGGAAACCGGAAAACCCCGCATTCTGGGAAAATAAGGGTAAGCCGATAGCGCGACGAAATTTGGTTATCTCCGTGGCTTGTTTACTTCTGGCGTTCTGTGTCTGGATGTTATTTAGCGCGGTGGCGGTGAATCTGAATAAGGTGGGATTTAATTTCAGCACCGATCAGCTGTTTATGTTAACCGCTCTGCCTTCGCTTTCCGGGGCGATATTACGCGTTCCCTACTCCTTTATGGTGCCTATATTTGGCGGCCGCTACTGGACGGTATTAAGCACCGTTATTCTGATTATTCCCTGCGTGTGGCTGGGGATTGCGGTGCAGAATACCGCTACTCCCTATTCGGTGTTTATCATTATCGCCCTGCTGTGCGGCTTTGCCGGGGCTAATTTTGCCTCCAGCATGGGTAACATCAGCTTTTTCTTCCCTAAATCGAAACAGGGCAGCGCGCTGGGCATTAACGGCGGGCTGGGCAACCTCGGCGTCAGCGTCATGCAGATGGTCGCCCCGGTGGTGATTTTCCTGCCGATGTTCACCTTCCTTGGGGTGCACGGCGTGCCCCAGGAGGATGGCTCCACTCTGTTCCTGGCAAACGCCGCCTGGATCTGGGCCCCGCTGCTGCTGCTGGCAACCGTAGCCGCATTTTTTGGCATGAACGATATCGCCAGTTCGAAGGCGACCATTGCCAGCCAGCTGCCGGTGCTCAAGCGCCTGCACCTGTGGCTGCTGAGCCTGCTCTATCTGGCGACCTTCGGGTCCTTTATCGGCTTTTCCGCCGGCTTCGCCATGCTGTCGAAAACCCAGTTCCCTGACGTCAACATCCTGCATCTGGCCTTCTTCGGCCCGCTGATTGGCGCCCTGGCGCGTTCGGCAGGCGGGGTGATCTCCGACAAGCTCGGCGGGGTACGCGTCACGCTGGTGAACTTCGTCTTTATGGCGGTGTTTAGCGCCCTGCTGTTCCTCACCCTGCCTGGCTCCGGTTCCGGCAGCTTTACCGCTTTCTATCTGGTGTTTATGGGGCTATTCCTCACCGCCGGGCTGGGGAGCGGCTCCACCTTCCAGATGATTGCTGTCATTTTCCGGCAAATCACCCTCTATAGAGTAAAACTGCGTGGCGGCACGGAGGAGCAGGCCCAGAAAGAGGCGGTTACCGATACCGCCGCAGCGCTGGGCTTTATCTCGGCCATTGGCGCCGTCGGCGGTTTCTTTATCCCGAAAGCCTTCGGCACCTCGCTGGCGCTAACCGGCTCCCCGGTCGGCGCGATGAAGGTCTTCCTGGTGTTCTACATCGTCTGCGTGTTCGTCACCTGGCTGGTGTATGGCCGCCGGCAGAAGCACGTCAAATCATAACGATATTCAATATTTTGTGAGCAGTGTAACCCCGGGGTGGTGCGTCGCCCCGTCAGGAGAAACGTCATGAGTAAATTGTTGGATCGCTTTCGTTATTTCAAACTAAAAGGCGACACCTTCGCCGATGGACACGGTCAGGTGATGCACACCAACCGCGACTGGGAGGACAGCTATCGCCAGCGATGGCAGTTCGACAAAATCGTGCGATCCACCCACGGCGTGAACTGTACCGGCTCCTGTAGCTGGAAAATCTACGTCAAAAACGGGCTGGTGACCTGGGAAACCCAGCAAACCGACTATCCCCGTACCCGCCCTGATTTGCCCAACCACGAGCCGCGCGGCTGCCCGCGTGGGGCAAGCTACTCCTGGTATCTCTACAGCGCCAACCGGCTGAAGTATCCGCTGGTGCGTAAAAAGCTGATTGAGCTGTGGCGCGAGGCGCTGGCCCAGCACAGCGATCCGGTGCTGGCCTGGAACGCCATCCAGAATGACCCGCAAAAGAGCCAGAGCTATAAGCAGGCCCGCGGCCACGGCGGGTTTGTCCGCTCCAACTGGAAAGAACTAAACCAGCTTATCGCCGCCGCCAACGTCTGGACCATCAAACACTATGGCCCGGACCGGGTAGCAGGCTTCTCGCCGATCCCGGCGATGTCGATGGTCTCCTACGCGGCAGGCACCCGCTACCTCTCCCTGCTGGGCGGCACCTGTCTGAGCTTTTATGACTGGTATTGCGACCTGCCGCCTGCGTCACCCATGACCTGGGGCGAGCAGACCGACGTGCCGGAGTCTGCCGACTGGTACAACTCCAGCTATATCATCGCCTGGGGCTCGAACGTGCCGCAGACCCGTACCCCGGACGCCCACTTTTTCACCGAGGTGCGCTACAAGGGCACCAAAACCATCGCCATCACCCCTGATTTTTCGGAAGTGGCCAAGCTCAGCGACCAGTGGCTGGCGCCGAAACAGGGGACCGACAGCGCCTTAGCCATGGCGATGGGCCATGTGATCCTCAAAGAGTTCCACCTGGATAACCCGAGCGACTACTTCCTCAACTATTGCCGCCGCTACACCGACATGCCGATGCTGGTGATGCTCGATCCCCGGGAGGACGGCAGCCTGGTGCCCGGCAGAATGCTGCGCGCCTCCGACCTCGCCGACGGGCTGGGGGAAGCCAACAATCCGGAGTGGAAAACCGTCGCCTTTACCGCTACCGGCGATCTGGTGGTGCCGAACGGCTCGATCGGCTTCCGCTGGGGTGAAAAAGGCAAATGGAACCTTGAGCCGCTGGCGGCAGGCCAGGAAACCGAACTGGCGCTGACGCTGCTGGGCACCCACGACGGCATTGCCGGGGTAGCCTTCCCCTACTTTGGCGGCAACGAAAATCCGCATTTTCGCAGCGTGAAGCAGGAACCGGTGCTGGTGCGCCAGCTGCCGGTAAAAACGCTGTCTCTGGCGGATGGTCGCCAGCTGCAGGTGGCCAGCGTTTACGACCTGATCCTCGCCAACTATGGACTCGACCGGGGGCTGGAGGATAGCCATGCGGCCAAAGATTACGCCGAAATAAAAGCCTACACCCCGGCATGGGGCGAGCAGATCACCGGCGTGCCGCGTCGTCACATCGAACAGATCGCCCGGGAGTTTGCCGACACGGCCCATAAAACCCACGGGCGGTCGATGATCATCCTCGGGGCCGGGGTGAACCACTGGTATCACATGGACATGAACTACCGCGGGATGATCAATATGCTGGTCTTCTGCGGCTGCGTGGGCAAAAGCGGCGGCGGCTGGTCGCACTATGTGGGCCAGGAGAAGCTGCGCCCGCAAACCGGCTGGCTGCCGCTGGCCTTTGCCCTCGACTGGAACCGTCCGCCGCGTCAGATGAACAGCACCTCGTTCTTCTACAATCATGCCAGCCAGTGGCGCTATGAAAAACTCACCGCACAGGAGCTGCTCTCCCCGCTGGCGGACACCTCGCAGTTTACCGGGCATCTGATCGACTTTAACGTGCGGGCCGAGCGCATGGGCTGGCTGCCTTCCGCGCCGCAGCTTAATCTCAACCCGCTGCACATTAAGGCCCAGGCCGATGCCGCAGGTATGTCGCCCCAGGAGTACACGGCCCGGGCGCTGAAATCCGGCGATATCCGCATGGCCTGCGAGCAGCCGGACAGCGGCAATAACCATCCGCGCAACCTGTTTGTCTGGCGCTCAAACCTGCTCGGCTCCTCCGGCAAAGGCCACGAGTACATGCTCAAATACCTGCTGGGCACCGAAAACGGCATCCAGGGCGACGAGCTCGGCAATACCGATGACGTGAAGCCGGAAGAGGTGGAGTGGCAGACCGCCGCCATTGAGGGCAAGCTGGATCTGCTGGTGACGCTCGACTTCCGCATGTCCAGCACCTGCCTGTTCTCGGATATCGTCCTGCCCACCGCCACCTGGTATGAAAAAGACGACATGAATACCTCGGACATGCATCCGTTTATTCATCCGCTTTCCGCTGCCGTGGATCCGGCCTGGGAGTCCCGCAGCGACTGGGAGATCTACAAAGGTATCGCCAAAGTCTTCTCGGAGGTGTGCGTCGGGCATCTGGGCAGCGAAACCGACGTGGTGTTGCAGCCCCTGCAGCATGACTCCCCGGCGGAGCTGTCCCAGCCGTTCGACATTGCCGACTGGCGCAAAGGCGAATGCGATCTCATCCCCGGCAAAACCGCGCCGAACATCGCCGTGGTCGAGCGTAACTATCCGGAAACCTATGAGCGCTTTACCGCCCTCGGCCCGCTGCTGGACAAGCTCGGCAACGGCGGGAAAGGCATTTCGTGGAATACCCAGGACGAGGTCGATTTCCTCGGCAAGCTCAACTACGTCAAGCTCGACGGCCCGGCGAAAGGCCGCCCGCGCATTGAGACGGCGATTGACGCCTCGGAAGTGATCCTTGCCCTCGCCCCGGAAACCAACGGCCAGGTGGCGGTCAAAGCCTGGGAAGCGCTGGCGGAATTTACCGGTCGCGAGCACAGCCACCTGGCGCTGAACAAGGAAGACGAGAAGATCCGCTTCCGCGATATCCAGTCTCAGCCGCGCAAGATTATCTCCAGCCCCACCTGGTCCGGCATTGAGAGCGAGCATGTCTCCTACAACGCCGGGTACACCAACGTGCATGAGCTGATCCCGTGGCGCACCCTCTCCGGTCGTCAGCAGCTGTATCAGGATCACCTCTGGATGCGCGCCTTCGGTGAAAGCCTGGTGGCGTATCGTCCGCCGATTGATACCCGCAGCGTCAGTCACATGCGCGAGATCCCGCCGAACGGCTTCCCGGAGAAGGCGCTGAACTTCCTCACCCCGCACCAGAAATGGGGCATTCACTCCACCTACAGCGAAAACCTGCTGATGCAGACCCTGTCGCGCGGTGGCCCGATAGTCTGGATGAGCGAAACCGACGCCCGGGAGCTGGGCATTGAGGATAACGACTGGATAGAGGCTTTTAACGCCAACGGCGCCCTCACCGCCCGTGCGGTGGTGAGCCAGCGCGTGCCGCCGGGAATGACCATGATGTACCACGCCCAGGAGCGCATTCTGAACATTCCGGGTTCAGAGGTGACCGGACGGCGCGGCGGGATCCACAACTCGGTGACCCGCGTCTGCCCGAAACCGACCCACATGATTGGCGGCTACGCCCAGCTGGCTTACGGCTTTAACTACTACGGCACCGTGGGCTCTAACCGTGACGAGTTCATCATGATCCGCAAAATGAAAAACATTAACTGGCTGGATGGCGAAGGTCGGGATCAGGTACAGGAGGCTAAAAAATGAAAATACGCTCACAGGTCGGCATGGTAATGAATCTCGACAAGTGCATCGGCTGCCACACCTGCTCGGTGACCTGCAAAAACGTCTGGACCGGACGCGAAGGGATGGAATACGCCTGGTTTAACAACGTCGAAACCAAGCCGGGCATCGGCTATCCGAAAAACTGGGAGGATCAGGTGCAGTGGCAAGGCGGCTGGATCCGCGGCATCTCCGGCAAGCTGACCCCGCGTCTGGGCGGCAAGCTGGGCGTACTGGCGAAAATCTTCGCCAACCCACAAATGCCGCAGATTGACGACTACTACGAACCCTTCACCTTCGATTACCAGGATCTGCATCGGGCCAAAGAGAGCGAACATCTCCCCACCGCCCGCCCGCGCTCGCTGATTGACGGCAAGCGCATGGACAAGATTAAGTGGGGGCCAAACTGGGAGGAGCTGCTCGGCGGCGAGTTCGAGAAACGCGCCCGGGATCGCAACTTTGACAAGATCCAGAAGGAGATGTACGGCCAGTTCGAAAACACCTTCATGATGTATCTCCCGCGCCTGTGCGAGCACTGCCTGAACCCGAGCTGCGCGGCGACCTGCCCGAGCGGGGCCATTTACAAGCGCGAAGAGGACGGCATTGTGCTGATCGACCAGGACAAATGCCGCGGCTGGCGCCTGTGCATCAGCGGTTGCCCGTACAAAAAGATCTACTTCAACTGGAAGAGCGGTAAATCGGAAAAATGCATCTTCTGCTATCCGCGTATCGAATCGGGCCAGCCTACCGTTTGCTCCGAAACCTGCGTTGGGCGTATCCGATATCTCGGCGTGCTGCTGTATGACGCAGACCGTATCGAAGAGGCCGCCAGCACCGAGCATGAAACCGATCTCTACGAGCGGCAGTGCGACGTGTTCCTCAACCCGCACGACCCGGCGGTGATTGAAGAGGCGCTGAAACAGGGGATCCCGCAGAACGTCATCGAGGCGGCCCAGCGCTCCCCGGTCTACAAACTGGCGATGGACTGGAAGCTGGCCCTGCCGCTGCACCCGGAATACCGCACCCTGCCAATGGTCTGGTACGTGCCGCCGCTGTCGCCGATCCAGTCCTACGCCGACGCCGGTGGCCTGCCGCAGACCGACAGCATTCTGCCGGCGGTGGAGAGTCTGCGCATTCCGGTGCAGTACCTGGCGAATATGCTCAGCGCGGGCGACACCGGTCCGGTACTGCGCGCTCTGAAGCGCATGATGGCGATGCGCCACTACAAGCGCTCGCAAACCGTGGAAGGCGTGACCGATACCCGCGCCATTGAAGAGGTGGGCCTCAGCGTGGAGCAGGTGGAGGAGATGTATCGCTATCTCGCCATCGCCAACTACGAAGACCGCTTCGTGATCCCGACCAGCCACCGGGAGATGGCCCGCGACGCCTTCCCGGAACGCAACGGCTGCGGCTTTACCTTTGGCGACGGCTGCCACGGCTCCGACACCAAATTCAACCTGTTCAACAGCAGCCGCATCGACGCGATCAACATCACCGAGGTGCGTGAACACGGGGAGGGAGAGTAATGCAGATCCTCAAAATTATCGCCCTGCTGATTGAGTACCCGGACGAAGCCCTGTGGGAGAGCCGCGACGAGGCGATTGCCCTGGTGGCGCAGGACGCGCCTCAGCTGCTGCCCTTTGCAGAGCACTATCTCACCGCCCCGCTGCTCGACAGGCAGGCAGCCTGGTGCGAGGTATTCGAGCGCGGACGCGCCACCTCACTGCTGCTGTTCGAACATGTGCATGCCGAATCGCGGGATCGCGGCCAGGCGATGGTTGACCTGATGAACCAGTACGAGCAGGCCGGACTGCAGCTCGACTGCCGCGAGCTGCCGGATCATCTGCCGCTTTATCTGGAGTATTTAAGCATCCTGCCCGACGCGCAGGCCCGGGAGGGGCTGCAGAACGTCGCGCCGATCCTGGCCCTGATTGGCGGACGACTCAAACAGCGCCAGGTGGCGCAGTATCAACTGTTTGATCTCCTGTTGACACTCGCGGGCAGCCGCTTATCCAGTGACAGTGTCACGCAGCAGGTGGCGGGTGAAAAACGGGATGACACTCGCCAGGCGCTGGACGCGGTCTGGGAAGAGGAGCAGGTGAAGTTTATAGAAGATAACGCCACGGCCTGCGACAGCTCGCCGATGCAGCAATATCAACGACGCTTTAGCCAGGACGTCGCGCCCCAGTATGTGGACGTCAGCGCCGGAGGCCCAAAATGACACACCATCTGAACGTCTTTTTCTTCGATATTTACCCCTACATCTGCGCCGCGGTCTTTTTCCTCGGCAGCTGGCTGCGGTATGACTATGGCCAGTACACCTGGCGCGCCTCCTCCAGCCAGCTGCTGGACAAGCGCGGCATGAACTGGGGATCTAACCTGTTCCACATCGGCATTCTGGGGATATTCTTTGGCCATCTGTTCGGGATGTTAACCCCACACTGGATGTACGCCTGGTTCCTGCCGATGGCGGTAAAGCAGCAGCTGGCAATGATTGCTGGCGGGATCTGCGGCGTACTGACGCTGATTGGCGGCTCGATGCTGCTCTACCGCCGCCTGTTTAACCAGCGGGTGCGGGCTACCTCTACCACGCCTGATATTGTGATCATGAGTATCCTGCTGACCCAGTGCGTGCTCGGCCTGACGACGATTCCCTTCTCGGCGCAATATCCGGACGGCAGCGAAATGCTGAAGCTGGTCGGCTGGGCGCAGGGGATCTTCACCTTCCAGGGGGGATCGTCTGAGATGCTGACCGGCGTGGCGTTTATTTTCCGCGTCCACCTGGTGCTGGGGATGACCATCTTCCTGATTTTCCCCTTCACCCGGCTGGTACACGTCTGGAGCGCGCCGTTCGAGTATATTACCCGGCGTTATCAGCTGGTGAGATCCCGAAGATAACCCTCAGCCACGCCGGGTGGCGGAGGTAAAAGCAAAACGGCAACCCCGCTGCCGTTTTTGATGTTTGCACCCTCTCCCTGTGGGAGAGGGTTGGGGTGAGGGCATCAGACCGCACAACAACGCCGGGTGGCGGCTGCGCCTTACCCGGCCTACAAAAGCGTACCACACCGTAGGCCGGGCAAGCGCCAGCGCCGCCCGGCGTTGCAGGCTATTTCCCCGCCTGCGGATGGGTTTCAAACCCGGCCATCACCGCCGTCAGTTCCGCCAGTGAAAAGCCGTGCTTCGGATCGTCCACGCCCAGGCCAAACCGTTCCTGCATCAGCTGATACAGCGCCGCCGCATCAGGTAAATTAATCTGCTCCACCGCGTGGCCGTCCTGCCAGTGAGTAAAGTGGAAATTGGTCAGCGTCAGTTTGCCGCCATCCGGCAAATGGCGACACATCAGCAGATGATGGCGGAAATGGGACTGCGGCCAGTGTGCCGACCAGAAGTTACCCATCACGTAATCGGCCTGATATTGCGCGGCGAGATCGAAGTGGTACATTGCCTGCCAGTGCTCGTGATGGCGGAACTGCAGCACCCAGTCGCTGCCGTCGTTGATAAGCCGGTACAGCCCGTGGGGCGTCGCCTGTTCCTCATCGGCAACCAACCGAATCGGCGCGGTTAACGTCTGCCCGCCGAAGCCGACATCGGCAATCCAGTGTTCGCCGTCCAGCTCCACCAGCAGCAGGCGATGGGTGCGCGGCGGCATGCTGGGCGGATTCGCCAGCACCACCCGCCCCAGCAGGCTGCGCACGTTAAAGCCCCCCTCACGCAGCGCCCGCTCAAACAGACCGTTCTGTTCAAAGCAATACCCACCACGCCGGGCGGAGACCAGCTTATCCACCAGGGCTTGATCGTCGAGCTGGATCTCGCGGGGCAAAACGACATCGATATTTTCAAACGGAATGGCGCCGTTGTGATGCAGGTGCAGCCCCCGCAGGGTGGCAATATCTACAGAAAGCGGCTGCTGCCAGCCGATACGGTCACAATACGCAGTCAAAAACGGGGTCATAGGCGGTATCCTTGTACAGTTCTTCCTTGTTTATAAACTATATTTTTGCGGGCACTGTGACAAAAGTGCTTTTTTAGCTGCGCGACGTGCGCTGCATGATCCCGAGCGCCGTTAACATCAGTACCAGCCCGGTGAGCAGCGTCAGGGTCGCCATCGCCATCCCCTGCCCGACCGATCCCTGCTCAAACTGCCGCCAGATAAACACCGACACGGTCTGCGTACCCGCCGGGGCCAGCAGCAGCGAGGTGACCAGCTCACGCGAGGCGATGGCAAACACCATTAGCATCGCCGCCAGCATCGCCGGAGAAACCAGCGGCAGCACGATAAAGCGCAGCGCCTGCAACGCAGAGGCGCCATGTACCCGCGCGGCCGGCTCAAGGTTACCCCCCAGCTGACGCAGCGCGCTGCTGACATAGCGCACCGGCCACGGCAGCAACAGGCAGCAGTAGGACAACAGCAAAATCGCCCAGCTGTTATAGGGCGTAACCGGCCAGAACGGACGGTTCCACAGCAGGATCAGCCCCACCCCGACCACCACGCCCGGCAAAGCAGCAGGCATCAGGGACAGCGCATCCAGTATCCCGCGCCCTTTGATCTTCTGCATCACCACCAGCCAGGCGGCCAGCAGGCCGAGTGCTCCGGTGATACAGGCCGCCCCCAGCGCCAGCGACAGGCTGGTGCCCAGCGCCGACAGCGCATCCCCGTGCTGGCTGAACAGCGCCGCATAGTGCCCGGTAGTCATGTTTTCGAGCTTCACCCCGCCGGACAGCGTTCCCAGTACGCCGGACAGCGCCATCGACGCCCCCGGGAGGATCACCGCGATAAACCCGGTCAGTGCCATAAGAACCACAACCGGCAGCGTAAAGACCCCGGCACTGGCACCCATATTCTCCGTCGGTTTGCCGGTAATGCTGGTCACATCCTGATGACCGGTCAGTTTTTTCTGTAGCCACCAGGCGCTGAGTGCGATAGCCACCAGCACCACGGAAAGCATCGACGCTCCTGAGAGATCGATCGGCCAGTCGGCGAGTTTTTTCTCAATATCGGTGGTCAGCATCAGAACACCAGCACGGGTGCCGAGCGCGGCGGGCACGCCAAACTTTTCAATCGCCAGGGTGAAGGCCAGCAGCATCCCCGCCGCCAGCGAGGGCGAGAGCATCGGCAGCGTGATATGCCAGAACGCCCGCGCGGGGCTGGCTCCGTGTACCCGCGCCACCAGCGCCAGACGCTGCCCGCTCGCCAGCAGGCTGCGCGAGACGGCAAAATAGACCACCGGGAAGATGTTCAGGGCCATCACCAGCACAATACCGGTTTTGCTGAACAGCAGATCGTTGAGATTAATACCGGTAAGCTGTTGCAGATAGCCGTTGGTTTGTAGCACCAGCATCCACGACAGCGCGGCGATATAGGGCGGGGTTAAAAACGGGATCAGAAACAGCAGATCCCACAATCGGGGCAGCGGCAGGTTGAACAGCCCACGCGCCACGCCGAGGGGAAAGCCGATCAGCGCACTCACCAGCGCCACGCCGAGGGCAATTTGCAGCGTGCCGCCCAACATGCCCGGCAGGTGCGGCTCTGCCAGCAGGGTGCTGATGCCGCTAAACGCCCCGGAAAACTGCCCGGCGCTGAACTGCGGAAACACCGCCTGTAGCAAAATAAAGGTCAGCGGCAACGCCACCAGGATCAGCAGAAGCCCCAGCGTCGTCACCGATAAATATTTAGGATTCACAAAGCAGTCCTGAAGACGGGGTTGCCCCCGTCAGATGATTATAGGGTGTAGAGCGCGTTGAAACGCTTGAGGATGTCGCTGCGCTCGCTGCTTCCGTCGCTTTTGGTTGGCAGGATTTTCAGGTCGTTAAGCAGCGGACGTTTCGCCTGCACATCGTCGCGGGCAGGCATCAGCCAGGCATCGGCCACCATCGCCTGGCCTTCTGGCGACAGAACGTAATCCACAAAAGCTTTAGCATCGTCGGCGTGCCGGGTGGATTTAAGGATCATCATCGGACGTGGAGCAATGACCGTGCCGCTCGCCGGGAAGATCACCTTCAGGGACTCACCCTGGCTGATATTGCCGTAGGAGACATAGTCTACCGCGCCAAACACCGCCGCTTTGGCTCCCTGCATGACCGGCGTAACCGCCTGCGCATTCGGGCCGCTCACCACCATGCCGTTCTTTTTCAGCGCATCAAACAGGCTCCATGCGTTGTCGCCCATGCCGTTTTGCAGCCCGATCAGCAGATCCAGCGAGGCGCCCGACAGCGCCGGGTCCGGGGTGGTGACTTTATCCTTAAAGGCGTCGGTGGTCAGATCGCGCCACTCTTTGGGTTCCGGGGTGCCGCTTTTGGTGTTCCAGACGATGCCCAGCGCCGAGACGCCCTGGGCGACAAAATCGTCTGATTTCAGGTCCGCAGGCACGTTAGCCGCGTTCGCGCTCTGGTACGGCAACAGCCAGCCACGGTTGTGCAGATCTTCTGCGGTATCCCATGACGCCGAGATCAGGATATCGGCCTGCGGGTTGGCCTGCTCCGCCTCGAGGCGGGCCATCACTTTGCCGGTGGTGGCCTGGAAGATATCCACCTTCACGCCGGTTTTCTTTTCAAATCCGCTGGCCAGGTTTTTGGCGAGCGACCCCGGCCCCGCGGTGTAGACGGTCAGCGCGTGGGCGCTGGACATCATAACGGACGATAACGCCATGGCTAACAGCACTCCTTTTTTAACGGACATTGCAGCTTTCATGCGAACTCCCCTGAGGTTGTAATCAAACGATCGGCAGCGACGCTGCCAGCAGACAAATGCACAATGCGATCGGCCAGAATTTCAGCTTCCCGGCGGTCGTGGGTGACATAGACGGCGGTGGTGCCGAGCTGGCGCAGCAGCGTGGCCATCTCATGACACAAGGTGCCTCGCAGCTCGCTGTCGAGGTTGGAGAGCGGCTCGTCAAACAGCAGCACCCGGGGCTCAGCGACAATTGCCCGCGCCAGCGCCACGCGCTGTTGCTGCCCGCCGGAGAGCCCGGCCGGTTTGCGATCGGCAAAATCGCTTAAGCCGACGCGCGCCAGCGCTTGCCCCACGCGGCTGTCGCGTTCCTGACGCGGAACGTTGCGCATTTTCAGCGGGAACATCACATTCTGCGCCACGGTCATGTGGGGCCAGAGGGCGTAATCCTGAAACACCATGCCGATGTCCCGGGTTTCCGGTGGCAAGGCCCATCCGCTTTTCGCCACCAGGCGATCGCCAAAATGGATCTCCCCCTGTGCGGGCTGGGTTAACCCCGCCAGCAGACGCAACAGGGTGCTTTTGCCGCATCCCGATGGCCCCAGCAGCGCAACCACGCTACCCGGCTCGATATGCAGATCGATTTGATTCAATACGGTATTCGCGCCAAAAGCGTACGACACGCCTTTAAGCGATATGGAAGTGAGCATTTTGTTATCCTCTTTGGGATTTAATGTCCGCCACTGTAGGCAGCTTGTGTGACGAATAAATGACGCAAATGTTGCGTATTGATTTCTGATGGCTTTCAGGCGTTTAATGCCTGCACCTGTCCTGCGAGGAAAATCTATGAGCCCCTTCCGCCCCGTTGAGTTAATGCACGCCAGCCGCCTGTTGAATCACGGCCCGACCATCCTGATCACCAGCCGCGACGACACCCTTGACCGGCGCAACGTGATGGCCGCCGCCTGGTCGATGCCGGTGGAGTTCGATCCGCCGCGCATCGCCATTGTGGTAGATAAAAGCGCCTGGTCGCGGGAGCTGATTGAGCGCAGCGGCATGTTCGGGATCGTCATTCCCGGCGTGGCGGCGACCAACTGGACCTGGGCAGTGGGTAGCGTCAGCGGGCGGGATGAAGACAAATTCAACTGCTACGGCATTCCGGTCATCAATGGCCCGGTGCTGGGCCTGCCGGTGATCGAAGAGAAGTGCCTGGCGTGGATGGAGTGCCGTCTGCTGCCCGCCACCTCAGCGGCGGAAAAGTATGACACCCTGTTCGGCGAAGTGGTCTCTGCCGCAGCGGATGAACGGGCGTTCGTGGCCGGACGCTGGCAATTTGACGACGATAAACGCAACACCCTGCACCACCTCGGCGCGGGGACCTTTGTTACCAGCGGACGGCAGGTTAAAGCCCCGGGTCAGTAAGGTTTATAGGGGATCCGCATCCGGTCCAGCAGATTGGTAAAATCCTGCACCGCGATAAACACCACTGCCCCTTCGCCGGGAATGACGTTGGTGATGATCCCTACCGTCTCTCCGGTCAGGCTGTCGATTACCGGCCCGCCGGACATACCGGAGACCGCCCCCGCCCCGGTGATCACCCCGTAGTAGCAGCCGTTGCGCTTAACAAAGCCGTCGATCCTGCCCCGGCTGGATTTGGGCAGGCTGTTGATAGCGCTGTAGCCGAACAGGGTGACGTTGCGTCCGGCCCGGGCGTAAGCCAGCTGATGCACTATCTTGCCGAGATTATTATCGGCAATCACCGCCACATCGCAGACAGGGTGCTGGGCTTTGACTGGCTTAAGCAGCGGCACCGCAACGTGCGCGGCGGTGAGCGACAGTTGGCTAGAGACCGGAAAAGTGGTGCCCTGCATGCCGGCCACAAACCAGTTCAGCGGTGCTGGCAGGCCGATAAAAACCATGTCCGCCTGTTTAGTGGCGGCAAAGTCGGTTTTGCTGGTGCCGGACATCACCACGCACCCCAGCAATAACAGGGGTGCGAGTAATACGGCGAGAACGAGATGCAGGCGCGTCATGGTTCGCCTGGTCTCTATTTTTTCGCACGTCCGGCGATGATCTCATCGGCCACAATGCGCGGCGCTTCGGCGTAGTGGTGAAACTCCATGCTGTAGGTCGCCCGCCCCTGCGACATTGATCGCAGCGTGGTGGCATAACCGAACATCTCCGCCAGCGGCACGTCGGCGCGGATAATCTGGCTGCCGAACTGCTCCTCCATCCCCTGCACCAGCCCGCGGCGGGACGAGAGATCGCCCATAATGTTGCCGGCGTACTCTTCCGGGGTTTCTACCTCTACGTGCATCATCGGCTCCAGGATCACCGGGTCGGCCTTGCGCGCCGCGTCCTTAAAGCCAAAGATCGCCGCCATGCGAAACGCCATCTCCGAGGAGTCGACGTCGTGGTAGGAGCCAAAGGTCAGGGTGGCTTTGATATCCACTACCGGATAACCTGCCAGCACGCCGCTGTTCATCGCCTCGCGCAGCCCCTTCTCCACCGACGGAATGTACTCCCGCGGCACCACGCCGCCTTTGGTGGCATCCACAAACGCAAAACCGCTGCCCGGCTCCTGCGGTTCGAGACTCAGCACCACGTGGCCGTACTGCCCTTTCCCCCCGGACTGGCGGACAAATTTGCCTTCGATGTCGCTTACCGCTTTACGGATGGTCTCCCGGTAGGTCACCTGCGGACGGCCAATGTTGGCTTCCACGCCGAACTCGCGCTTCATGCGGTCAACGATGATCTCCAGGTGCAGCTCCCCCATCCCGGAGATAATGGTCTGCCCGGACTCTTCGTCGGTATGCAGGTGGAAAGAGGGATCTTCCGCCGCCAGACGATGCAGGGCAATGCCCATTTTCTCCTGGTCGGCCTTGGTTTTTGGCTCAATGGAGAGCGAGATCACCGGGTCCGGGAACTCCATCCGCTCAAGGGTAATCACCGCATTGGGGTCGGTCAGGGTGTCGCCGGTGGTGACATCTTTCAGCCCCACACAGGCGGCGATATCCCCGGTGCGCAGCTCTTCCACGTCGTGACGGTCGTTGGCGTGCATCAGTACGATGCGCCCGATGCGCTCCTTCTTGCCTTTCACCGGGTTAAACACAGCATCGCCTTTCTTCAGCACCCCGGAGTAGACGCGGATGAAGGTCAGCTGGCCGACGTAGGGGTCGGACATCAGCTTAAACGCCAGCGCCGAGAAGGGTTCGTCGTCGTTGGGGTGGCGCTCGGCGTGCTCTCCTTTTTCATCCACACCGTCGATGGCGGGTACGTCGAGGGGGGACGGCATCAGCTCGATAACCGCATCGAGCATTCGCTGTACGCCTTTGTTTTTAAAGGCGCTGCCGCACAGCATCGGCTGGATCTCCCCGGCAACCGTGCGCTGGCGCAGGCCGCGAACGATCTCCGCTTCTTCAAGGTCGCTGGTTTCGAGGTACTTATCCATTAACTCGTCGCTGGCTTCCGCCGCCGCAGAGACCATTTTTTCCCGCCAGGTGCGTGCCGTAGCCAGTAACGCCTCCGGTACCGGGGCATAGCTGAAGGTCATCCCCTGAGTGGCGTCATCCCAGACAATTGCCCGCATATGAATAAGATCAACCACCCCGGTGAAGTGATCTTCGGCGCCAACAGGGATCACAATCGGCACCGGGTGGGCTTTCAGCCGGTCGATCATCATCTGCACCACGTGGAAGAAATCGGCTCCCGGGCGGTCCATTTTATTGACGAAGGCAATGCGCGGTACCCGGTATTTGTTGGCCTGACGCCAGACGGTTTCCGACTGCGGCTGCACGCCCCCCACAGAGTCGTAGACCATTACCGCGCCGTCCAGCACCCGCATGGAGCGCTCCACTTCAATGGTGAAATCGACGTGGCCGGGGGTGTCGATAATATTGATGCGGTGCGGCTCAAACTCGCGATCCATACCGGACCAGAAACAGCTCACCGCCGCCGAGGTGATGGTAATGCCCCGCTCCTGCTCCTGCGCCATCCAGTCGGTGATCGCCGCGCCATCATGGACCTCCCCCATCTTATGGCTCACTCCGGTATAGAACAGGATGCGCTCGGTGGTGGTGGTTTTACCGGCATCAATATGCGCCGAGATACCGATGTTGCGATAACGTTCGAGAGGAATGGGCCGGATCATGATGCATCCTTCTTTAATGGACATGAAAAGCACGCGCCGGATTAGCGCGTGAGGGTCTGTAGATCAGTGTAGTGCCCTGTGAACAGGGGGACGGGTGATTCTGCGGTGATTGTACTGTGAACATTTCAACGCCAGGAGTTCGATGCAGGCTAGCCCGCATGAATCAACGTTGTTTAAACGAATAAAAAAACCTTATTTATTTTAGGGATCAATGTTTTTGCAAATTAACCTTAATGTATGTAGGCCTTTGCGTGTATCAACTAATTAAAGGATTACACAAATGGCAATTCCAGCTTACTTATGGATGAAAGACGATGATGGCGCTGATATTAAAGGATCGGTTGATGTTAACGATCGTGAAGGAAGCATTGAGGTGCTGGGTTTTAGTCATGGATTACACTTACCGACTAATAATTGTACGGGTAAAATCACCGGAACGCGCTTACATGCGCCATTAACATTTCAGAAAGAATTTGATTCTTCAAGCCCATATATCTACAAAGCTGTTGCAAAGGGGCAAACACTTAAAAGCGTAGAAATAAAATGATATAAAATTAACTACTGAGGGAAAGAAGAAGAATACTTCAATATGTTACTTGAGAACGTTAAGGTTATTTCAATTTTCCCCATGATGCACGATTGTAAAAATCCAGCAACTTAAAAGCATAATCATCTGGAAGCGGTCTCCTTACGATATGAGAAAATCACATGGAAAAATTGTGATGGGAATGTCATTTTCTCGGATAGCTGGAATGAACGATGATCCAATGCACATTTCACCTAAATGGCAATCAATTAAGTAACCTGAGCTGCCCCGGAATAGGTTTTTTCCCTGCTTATTCTGGTACAGGCACATCACGCAACAATGCGGATGATATTACATTCATTGGGCATGTAGAAAGAGGACACTTTCGTTTACACCCTACAGGTTATAAAGGTGTCAGTGAAGGTTGTATTACCTTGCCGCGTCTATCAGATTTTATGCTGTTACGTGATGCGTTGCTTAAAACGCCAACCATACAAGTAACATCCTCATTAACTGCTTTCGGTACTATACAGGTGTATTAATGAAGCCAATGCATTACGTGTTATTATGGATTGGGGAAGCGCTGCTATACACCCTGGTGTTAGCGGCCTTATTTTTACTGATACCAGAAATGAAAGCCTATAGTTTGGTGAGAATGTTTACAGATGTCATCCCTGGTGATACATGGGATAAATATTATTTTCTTTCCCTCTGCATTGCATCATTACTCATCGTAGCCATCATTGTTTATATAAGTGCATCATTGAAAAAGAGATAAAACCAACACCCTTATAGATATTAACTATAAGGGTGTTTTGCGAATATCACAATCTAATAACTCTTCGATAAAAACGTTGACCGAATTAAATTCAGATATTCATTTTCATGCCAGATACTCTAAGCATTAATAAGTAAATTTTTTGTCTTCAAAGTAATACATCGCCCTGCTCTGTCCTCAGCCAGCGCGGAGCTTTCACCCTGTCACTAAAATAACTCACCAGTTCAAGCAGCAAATCTTCAATAACGCGCTGCTGCTCGCTTGTCAGCATGCCACTCATTGTTAGTTGAGTGAGTTCCTGGCAGTACCGGCACAGAGTATCGGTTTCTGGCTCGAACACCGGGAGGTGAGTGGGCAGCGTATCAGTGGTCAACACATCAACCATTTCCGGCGGAATGGGCTCGTTAAGCGTCGGTATCAGCAGCGAGAGGCTGGTAGACAGCCGTCCGCACAGAGCCAGTTTATCTCGGGGATCGTCGGCTTCTACCATTGCTTCAACGTAACGTTCGCAGTTATCTGCAAGCTCGATGAATCGGTAAGATGGTTGAAGGGTCTGGTAATTAATGCGTGAATTGGGGTTAGGGTCGTAGCCATATTAGCAACCTCACTAAGTGATTAATTTACATCACCACAGGAAAGGCTAATCTCGCTGGTGGTGAACTGAACGGAGTTAGCCTTACCGGCCTTAGTGACACCGGCGCGCTTTGCAGCGCCCCCGTCCAGCCCACCATTGAGGTGTAGCAGGTCGCACGGCGCAAATGAAGCTTTGCGCCGTCACTAAGGTTGCAGGAGGCTAATCCCAACGCCTGATTTTGCAGGCGCGACAAGAAGATACTGCGATACAGTCGAGACGGCAAGAGGCATTCCCGGAAGCAGCCTCGCAAGTCGTTGAAAAAACGCCGGGTGGCGGCTGCGCCTTACCCGGCCTGCGGTTATGTCTGATGTCAAATTTTGGCCTGATTGACACGTTCGGACAGCGCCTGGTGACTCTCTTTACGTTCGCTATAGCGATCAGCAAGATAGCCGGTATGCCCTTTCAGGAGCAGCGTAATCTTGAACAGCTCCTCGGCGACATCGACAATGCGATCGTACCAAGAGGAGGGTTTCATACGCCCGTTCTCGTCAAATTCCTGCCAGGCTTTTGCCACCGAAGACTGATTCGGAATGGTGAACATTCGCATCCATCGGCCCAGAATGCGCATCTGGTTTACGGCGTTGAAAGACTGAGACCCTCCGCAGACCTGCATAACGGCCAGGGTTTTACCCTGGGATGGGCGAACCGCACCTTCGCTTAAGGGGATCCAGTCAATCTGCGCTTTCATGATCGCGCTCATCGCGCCATGCCGCTCCGGGGAGCTCCAGACCATGCCATTGCACCATCTTACCAGCCC
This sequence comes from Leclercia adecarboxylata, assembly GCF_035787115.1. Classification (GTDB taxonomy): domain Bacteria; phylum Pseudomonadota; class Gammaproteobacteria; order Enterobacterales; family Enterobacteriaceae; genus Enterobacter; species Enterobacter adecarboxylatus_E. Next base: position 429,698 of record NZ_JALKTL010000001.1, read on the forward strand.
GCGTAGCTCGACAACTTTAGGGTGCATTTCCGGGGCATCATCCGGGAGGGGCAATCCGGAGGGGTTAAACATTTTCACCTCAGCACCCATCGCAGTCAGCAGACGACCTGCCTCCTCAGCGGCAAAGCGGCTGTAGGACCGCTCTCTTACCGAGCCGTACAGGATCAGAATGCGTGGCGCTTCATGGAGATCCAGACGTTCAGCGATCCGGTGATCAAAGCAGTCAATGTTCAGGGCGGGAAACTCTTCCATTTTTTCTCCTTCAGAGAGAACAGATGATTTCAAACTTAATATATATGATTTAACATATGTATATTCTAAGCGTATCGGAGTGGGAAATGCTACAGCCTGTTCAGCTTTTCAAAATACTGTCGGATGAAACCCGACTGGCGATCGTCATGCTTCTCAGGGAATCCGGGGAGTTATGCGTGTGTGATATCTGCGGGGCAACTGCGGAATCGCAGCCAAAAATATCCCGACATATGGCGATATTACGCGAAGCAGAGCTGGTTCTCGATCGCCGGGAGGGTAAGTGGATCCACTATCGTCTGTCGCCGCATATGCCCGCATGGGCAGCGGAGACAATCACCACTTCCTGGCACTGCCTGCGGGACGATGTGCGCGGATGGCTGGCACAATCAGGTTGCTCACCCTGCTAATATATATACTTAAACAAATATAATGGAGTCGGGAATGTTACTGGCAGGGACAATCTTTTTACTGACGCTGATACTGGTTATCTGGCAACCTGGAGGACTTGGCATTGGCTGGAGCGCGAGCATTGGCGCGCTGCTGGCTCTGGCGTTAGGCGTTATTCATGTCGACGATATCCCGGTAGTCTGGAATATCGTATGGAACGCGACGGCAACCTTTATCGCGGTGATCATCATCAGCCTGCTGCTCGATGAGTCCGGTTTCTTTGAATGGGCAGCGCTGCATGTTTCACGCTGGGGTAACGGGCGCGGTCGCCTGCTGTTCACCTGGATTGTGTTGCTTGGCGCAGTGGTCGCGGCGTTGTTTGCTAACGACGGTGCGGCGCTGATCCTCACACCAATAGTAATTGCCATGCTGCTCGCCCTGGGGTTCAGTCAGGGGACGACGCTGGCCTTTGTGATGGCGGCGGGCTTTATCGCCGACACTGCCAGCCTGCCGCTTATCGTTTCTAACCTCGTGAATATCGTCTCTGCTGACTACTTCGGGCTGAGCTTTACGGACTATGCGTCGGTAATGATCCCGGTAGATTTAGTGGCCATTGCCGCCACGCTAGTGATGCTGCACCTCTTCTTCCGTAACGATATCCCGGCAACCTATGACGTTTCGCTGTTGAAAAATCCGGTTACCGCGATTAAAGATCCGGCGACATTCCAGGCAGGCTGGATTGTGCTGTTGTTTCTTCTTGCCGGTTTCTTTGTCCTTGAGCCGCTGGGGCTCCCCGTCAGTGCCATCGCCGCCGTAGGCGCGGTTATCCTGTTTGCCGTGGCGAAAAGAGGCCATGCCATCAATACCGGAAAAGTATTGCGCGGTGCGCCGTGGCAGATCGTCATTTTCTCGTTGGGGATGTATCTGGTGGTATTTGGCCTGCGTAATGCCGGGCTGACAAATTATCTTTCTGGCGTGCTGAATATGCTGGCACAGCAAGGCTTGTGGGTGGCAACCCTGGGTACTGGCTTCCTGACGGCATTTCTCTCATCGGTAATGAATAACATGCCGACGGTGCTGATTGGCGCATTATCGATTGACGGGAGTACGGTTTCCGGGGTTATCAAGGAGGCGATGATTTTTGCCAACGTCATCGGTTGTGATTTAGGCCCTAAAATCACCCCCATTGGCAGCCTGGCGACGCTGCTGTGGCTGCATGTCCTTTCTCAGAAGAATATGATCATCACCTGGGGATATTACTTACGCACCGGCATCATCATGACCCTGCCTGTGCTGTTTATCACTCTGGCCGCGCTGGCGTTGCGGCTCTCCGACACTTTGTAATGAGATCCTGACATGAGCAATATTACAATCTATCACAACCCTGCCTGCGGTACGTCACGTAACACGCTGGAGATGATCCGCAATAGCGGCAACGAACCGACCATTATTTATTATCTTGAGACCCCACCATCACGGGATGAGCTGGTGAAACTCATTACCGACATGGGGATCGCCGTGCGGGACTTGTTGCGTAAAAATGTTGAGCCTTACGAGCAACTTGGTTTGGCCGATGAGCTGTTCACTGATGACCAGCTGATTGAATTTATGCTGCAATATCCGATCCTGATTAACCGCCCTATCGTTGTGACCCCGCTGGGCACCCGGCTGTGTCGTCCTTCTGAGATGGTGCTGGAAATTCTTCCCGATCCGCAACAAGGCGAGTTCACAAAAGAGGACGGTGAAAAAGTCGTGGATGCTACCGGGAAACAACTGGTCTGAGGCTGAAAAAACGCCGGGTGGCGCTAACGCTTACCCGGCCTACAGGGTCGGTGCAGTTGCAGGCCGGGCAAAGCGAAGCTGCCGCCCGGCGATACCCCCTCACCTGACCACCACCACCCGAATATCATTCACGTTGGTTAACGTCGGGCCGGTCACGATCAGATCCCCCAACGCGGCAAAATAGCTGTAGCTGTCGTGCCCGCGCAGCAGCGATCTGGCATCAAGCCGGGTGCGTGACAATGTATCCGGGGTAACAATCGCCCCTGCTGCATCCTCGGTGCCGTCGATCCCGTCGCTGTCGCCGGCGATGGCGTAAATTCCCTTCTCACCCTTTAGCGCACAGGCCAGCGCCAGCAGAAACTCGGTGTTTCGCCCGCCGCGCCCGGCGCCTGCGCTCCCAATGGTGACCGTGGTTTCTCCGCCGCTCAGCAGCACCGCCGGGCCTTTCACCGGCAGGCCGTGCTGCTTCACCGATTTGGCGATCCCGGCCATCATAATGCCCAGTTGGGCGCTTTCCCCCTCCAGCGCATCGCCAAGAATCAGCGGTGTGTATCCCATCCGCTGCGCCACGGCAGCGGCGGCGGCCAGCGCGCCGGAGGGGGTGGCAATCAGGCGGATATCCTCGTCAATCTCCGCTGTCGTCACCGGCGCGCGCGGAGTTTGTAGCACCCGCATCACCTGTTCCGGCAGATCCAGGCGATAGCGGGCGATGATCTCCCGCGCCTCTTCCGCCGTAGAGCTGTCCGCCACCGTCGGGCCCGAGGCGATGCTCTGGGGATCGTCGCCAGGCACATCGCTGATGATCAGCGTAATCACCCGGGCAGGTAGCGCCGCCAGCGCCAGGCGTCCCCCTTTGATGTCCGAGAGCTGCTTGCGAACGGTGTTCATCTCGTTGATGGTCGCCCCGCTCTTTAACAGCGCTTTGTTCACCGCCTGCTTGTCGGCCAGGGTAATCCCCTTACGCGGCAGCGCCAGCAGAGACGAGCCGCCACCAGAAATAAGCGCAATCACGCAGTCGTCGGCGGTAAGATGCTTCACCTGCTCCATCATCAGCATTGAGGCCACTTCGCTCATCGCATCCGAGACCGGGTGCGCCGCCTCGACGATGCGGATTTTTTGCGTCGGGACTGCGTGGCCGTAGCGGGTGACCACCACGCCCTGCAGATCGACATCTGGCCAGGCCGCCTCCAGCGCGGCGGCCATGGCGGCGCTGGCTTTCCCCGCGCCGACCACAATGCAGCGCCCGCGCGGTTTTTCCGGCAGGGCGTTAATCAGCGCCTGGTGGGGATCGGCGCTTTTCACCGCCGCCATGAAGATCTCAGTTAGCGCCCCTCGCAGGGCGCTGTCGTCATGTTGTGCCATAGGTCAGCCTTCTGCGATGGCACGGATCACCGCCTGGGTGACCTCGCGGGTGTTGGCTGTGCCGCCCACGTCAGGGGTCATGATCCCTTCGGCGCAGACCTGTTCCACGGCAGCCATCAGACGGGCGGCGGCGTCTCCTTCCCCCAGATGTTCCAGCATCTGCGCTGCGGTCCAGAAGCTGGCGACCGGGTTGGCAATGCCCTTGCCGGTGATATCAAATGCCGAGCCGTGGATCGGCTCAAACATCGACGGGAAGCGACGCTCAGGGTCGATATTGGCGGTTGGCGCCACGCCCAGGCTGCCCGCCAGCGCCCCCGCCAGATCGGAGAGGATATCGGCGTGCAGGTTGGTCGCCACTATGGTATCCAGCGACTCCGGGTGCAGGGTCATGCGCACGGTCATGGCGTCCACCAGCATTTTGTCCCAGGTGACGTCCGGGAATTCGCGGGCGACCTCGGCGGCAATTTCATCCCACATCACCATCCCGTGGCGCTGGGCGTTGGATTTGGTGACGACGGTTAACAGCTTGCGTGGACGAGTCTGCGCCAGGCGGAAGGCGTAGCGCATAATGCGCGTTACCCCGGTACGGGTGAAAATCGCCACCTCTGTGCCCACCTCTTCCGGCAGACCGCGGTGCGCGCGACCGCCATGACCGGAGTATTCCCCTTCCGAGTTCTCCCGCACAATCACCCAGTCGAGGGTGCCGGGAATCGCCTTGCGCAGCGGGGACTGAATGCCCGGCAGGATTTTAGTGGGACGCACGTTGGCATACTGATCGAAGCCCTGGCAGATCGGCAGGCGCAGCCCCCACAGGGTGATGTGGTCCGGCACGTCCGGCGCGCCCACCGCACCAAAGTAGATGGCGTCAAAGGTTTTTAACTGCTCCAGCCCGTCCTCCGGCATCATCACGCCGTGGGTTTTGTAATAATCAGACCCCCACTCGAAGGTGTGTACCGAGAAACGCATATCTCCCTGACGCTGCGCCAGCGCGTGTAAGACCTCAACGCCTGCGGTGATCACTTCCGGGCCGATACCGTCTGCGGGGATGGCTGCAATCGCGTAATCTTTCATCTGAGTTTCCTTTTTAATGTTTTGACTGAACTAAGGGTTCGCTGGTCTGGGTTTTGCGGCCCGATGCCGACAGCCACAGCACAACAAGCGAGGAGAGGATCAATAACCCGGCGACAAACCACAGGCCCCAGGTGTAACTGCCGGTGTGCTGCTTGATCAGGCCAATCATGAAGGGGCCGACAAAGCCGCCGAGGTTGCCGATGGAGTTGATGGTGGCGATACCGGCGGCAGCGGCCGAACCGGAAAGGAACAGGGTTGGCATGCTCCACAGCGGCGGTTTGGAGGCGCTGATACCGCAGTTGACGATGGTCAGGGCGAGGATCACGCCGACGATGCTTGCCGCGTTACCCGCCATAAACAGCCCGCCCGCCGCCAGCACGCAGGCGCCGATCACGTGCCATGAGCGCTCGCCGGTTCTGTCGGAATGCCGTGCCCAGAGCACCATGGCCGCTACCGCAATCACGGCCGGAATGGCATTCAGCAGGCCGACGGTCATGGAGGAGACGCCCAGGGTTTTGATGATCTGCGGCGACCAGATGCCCAGGGTATAGAGCCCGGCGGAGGTGCCAAAATAGACCAGAGAAAGCGCGAGGACGCGTTTATCCAGCAGCCCTTTCCAGACGCTGTGCTGCGCCGTGGCCTGTTTCGCCGCCTGTTCGCGTTGCAGGGTGCTAATCAGCCAGCCGCGCTCCTCTTCGCTGAGCCATTTCGCCTTTTCCGGACGATCGGTGAGCCAGAACAGCACCACCACGCCGAGGATCACCGCCGGTACCGCTTCGAGCACAAACATCCACTGCCAGCCGGCAAAGCCCATCATGCCGTGCATCTCCAGCAGCGCCGCGGAGATCGGCGAGCCGAGCGCGGTAGAGATAGGCGCCGCCGCCATAAAGATAGCGGTCACCTGGGCGCGCTTTTGCGCCGGGAACCAGTAGCTTAAGTAGAGAATGATCCCCGGAAAGAAGCCGGCCTCCGCCACGCCGAGCAGAAACCGCAGGGTGTAGAAGCTGGTGGTGCCCTGAACAAAAGCCATGGCGCCGGAGACCAGGCCCCAGGTGATCATCACCCGGGCAATCCAGATGCGCGCCCCGACCTTATGCAGAATCAGGTTGGAGGGCACTTCAAACAGGAAGTAGCCGAGGAAGAAGATGCCGGCGCCAAAGCCGAATACTGCCGGGGAGAAACCGAGATCGGCATTCATGGTGAGCGCCGCGAAACCGATGTTCACGCGGTCAAGGAAGGCGATGAAGTACAACAGCATGATGAAGGGTACGATGCGCAAGGTGATTTTGCGCATTACCCGTTGTTCGATTGTGCAGGTCATGTGAGGTGTTCCTCATAATTATTTTGTAGGGTACGCAGTCGGGCTGCTCTGATGAGTATGCTGATATTTCTTGCATGATCATGCGCATCGGTTTATACAAAAAAATGCAATAATCGAGAGCGAGCCAGAATGGAACTACAACACTTACGCTGTTTCCTGGCAGTGGCAGAGACCCTGCATTTCGGCCAGGCGGCACAGCGGCTGGACATGCTGCCCTCCGCGCTGGGAAGAAATATTCGTCTTTTGGAAGAGGCACTTGGCACACGCCTGTTCACCCGCTCGACCCGCCGGGTGGCGCTGACGGAGAACGGCGTGTTGCTGCGGGAAGAGGCGCGGAAACTGCTCGCTCACGCCGATGCGATTATGTTGCAATTTCGTCAAAATCCGCGTCGCTCACAGCCGCTTTTACGCGTCGGCACTATCGACAGCGCAGCCATCGGTTTACTGCCTGGATTACTGCATCTGTTCCGCCAGCACCACCCTGAGGTCGAGATCCAGCTGTTTGAAGATAAGACCGTGCATCTGCTGCCGAAGCTGAAAAGCGGCAGGCTGGATCTGGTCTTTATCCGCCCGCCCGCGCAGCTCGACGCCCAGTTTGGCCGGGCGTTTTTATGCAATGAACCGGGCATTCTGGCTCTGCCTGCCAGCCACCCTTTTGCCGGGCGCGAGGCGGTAGATATCGTTGAGCTGGAGGGGATGCCGATGATCCTGCCGGAGCGGCGTTCCCGCCCGCACAGTCACGATCTGACCATGAATCTGTTTCATCATGCCGGGATTGAGGTGACAGTGTCACAAATGGCGGACGAAAAGCAGACCATTATTAATCTTGTGGCGGCGGGAATTGGCCTGGCGATTGTGCCCGCCTGGAGCAGCCGTTTTCTGATGCCGGGGGTGAAGTTTGTGAAGCTGAACGGCGCCGACCAGATGGGAATGCCCCTGGAGGCGGTGTGGATGGCGGGAGCACAGGATGAGATTCGGGATAGTATGCTGGCGATGCTGGAGGCGCATCCGGAGCTGTATGGGTGAGTCTATGGTTGGCGGCTACGTCTTGCCCGGCCTGCACGAGTTCAGAACCTGTAGGCCGGACAAACGGTTTACATCGAATAACCCGGCTTCTTAATCAGCTCGTCCAGCTTCGGGCCAATCTCCGTATCCCAGACCTGCGCTTTCCAGTCGGCTTCTGCGACCTCGTTCAGCGCCACGGAGATGGAGCGATCTTTACTGTTGAGATGACGGGTAATCACCTCGGCGATATCCGCCGCCAGAGCGGTTTTTTGTTCGTCGTTCAGATCGCGGGGAAAACATTTGATGTCTACGTGCGGCATATGCAGGGCTCCTTTTGAATGAATGTTCCAGACTAGCAGAGAATAGCGTTGTCTTTTAGCACCTTGTGCAGTTTCGGGAGCGTGCACAGGCTATCGGCAATCGCCGTGATCTTCGGGGTATTGGCGGCAAACCAGTCCGGTCCTGGTCCCCAGGTGCGCATCACGCACAGATAGCAGTCCACCAGCGTTATTTGCTCGCCAAAGGCATATGGTGTGGCCTTCAGGTGATTGTCCAGCCACAGGTAGAGCGATTTGCGGTACTCCCGGCAGTTCTGTTGCAGCTGCTCCGGGGCGTCCGGTGCCCAGCGCTCCGGGTAGTCGGCGTAAGTAAAGGTGGGATAGACGTTGGCGACCAGCCAGATTAGCAGGCGCTGAAACTGCTGGCGCTCCGCGCGTCCCACCGGGGGCGCAAGATCCGGGCAGCGGTCGAGGATCATCAGCGCGATCGCCGCCGTTTCCGTCATGATTTCGCCATTTTCCAGTTCAAGGGTTGGCACCTGGCACAACGGGTTGAGTTTTTCGAGCAGCTCACGCGTAGCGCCCGGCTTATCGAACCCGTCAACGTCGATAAACTGATAAGGAATGTCGGCGAGGGTCAGCATCACCTCACTGATGGCTGAACCCCAGCCCGGTACGCCATACACTTTAATCATAATCGCTCCACTTCCGGGTCAAAACCCTAAGTGTAGAGCAGCCTCAGTAAGTGATCCCCGGCGGATTGACCTCCGATTGTGCTACCGCTTCGCCCTCCTCGCCCCAGCGCGCCAGCACCTTCTGGTACTCTCCGCGCTGGATAGCGCCGTCGAGCGCGGCCTGTAAGGCAAACACCAGCTCGTTGCCCTTTTTGGTGGTGGTCGCCACATACGCCTTTTTCGGCCCCAGGCCCACCACCCGGGTTTTACCGGTCAGCGCCGCTTTATAGGCCGAGACCGACTGCGGGCCGAAAAACACATCCGCCCGCCCGGACTGGATGTAAAGATTGCCAGAGGCGTCGTCGGTCAGGTAGACCGGCAGCGCGGGCTCGCGCCCGGCGTTTTTGTTCTCCTCGTTCCAGCCCAGCAGAATGCGCTCCTGGTTAGTTCCGGAGCCGACAATCACTTTTTTACCTGACAGATCGGCGGCGCTTTTAATTGACTGCACCTCGCTGGTGGATTTCACCGAAAAGGCCAGGTTATCGACGCGATAGGTGGCGAAATCAAACTTCTGTTTACGCTGTTCGGTCACCGCAATGTTGACCAGCGCCACGTCGTAGCGCCCGGAGGTGATGCCCAGCGGCCAGTCCTCCCACGCCGTCGGCACCAGCTTCAGCTTCAGGCCGAGGCTGCCCGCCAGCAGCCGGGCGATATCCGGGTCGCTGCCGATGCGGGTGCGGTTATCGCTGGCCAGCAGCGCCAGCGGCGGCGAGTTAAGGGCCGATATGGCGACGGTTAAGGTGCCCGGCTCGACAAATTTATAGTGAGCTGGGATCTTCGCCACCGCCTGCTTGTCCACCGTCACCGGCAGCGGCTGCTCGTTGGCCTTTAAATCTATCTCTGCGTGGCTTGCAGAGGCCACCAGGAGCAACGTCAGTAATCCTTTTTTCATCTTTTCTCCTTACAGCACTCGGGACAGGAACTGCCGCGTTCGGGCGTGGGACGGACGGTTCAGCACCTCGTCGCTGCTGCCCTGCTCCACGATTTTGCCGTCAACCATAAACACCACCTGATCTGCCACTTCACGGGCGAAGCCAATCTCGTGGGTCACTACCACCAGGGTAGTGCCGGAGCGGGCCAGCTTTTTGATGACGTCCAGCACCTCGCCCACCAGCTCGGGATCCAGCGCCGAGGTCGGCTCATCAAACAGCATCACCCGGGGGCGCAGCGCCAGCGCGCGGGCGATGGCGATACGCTGCTGCTGCCCGCCGGAAAGGTGGCGCGACCAGGCATCGGCTTTATCGCGCAGCCCCACCACCTCCAGCAGATCGTAAGCCCGCTCGACGGCTTCTTTACGGCTCAGCTGTTTGTGGGCGATGGGCGCTTCGATCAGGTTCTCCAGCACCGTCAGGTGCGGGAACAGGTTGAAGTTCTGGAACACGTAGCCAACGTTGATGCGCTGTCTGAGGATCGCCTTCTCCTTCAGCTCGTACAGTTTGTCGCCCTCCCGGCGATAGCCGATGTAGTCGCCGTCAATCTGGATAAAGCCCTCATCGACCCGCTCAAGATGGTTAATGGTGCGCAGCAGCGTCGATTTACCCGAACCGGAAGGCCCGAGGATCACCGTCACCGAGCCCGGCGGGATCTCCAGCGAGACGTTATCCAGCGCCTTGTGGCGGCCAAAGAACTTGCTGACGCCGGTAATGGAAATATGCCCTTCAGGAGAGGCTGGCATGGACGGGCTCCTGTGTGGTTTGAGTGGTTACGGAACGGCTGCGGGCGGCACGGGAGGTATTCACCGCCGAGCGGCGTTCGCTGCGGGCAAGTCCACGCTCAACCAGATGCTGAATAGCAGACAGCACGGTGGTGATCGCCAGATACCAGACGGCACCAACCATCAGGAGCGGGATCACCTCCTGGGTGCGGTTGTAGATCATCTGAATGGTGTAGAACAGCTCCGGCATGGCCAGGACGTACACCATCGCAGTGCCTTTGGCGAGGCTGATGATCTCGTTGAACCCGGAAGGCAAAATGGTGCGCAGCGCCTGGGGCAAAATAATACGCAGGGTGCGGCGCGAGGCCGGTAACCCCAGTGCGGCGGCCGCTTCATACTGGCCGTGATCGACCCCTAAGAAGCCGCCGCGAATGATTTCCGCGGTGTAGGCGCTCTGCACCAGCGTCAGCCCGACCACCGCAGTGGAGAATTGCCCCAGCACGTTGATGGTCTCAAAGCTGCCCCAGGTGATGCCGGTGAAGGGCACGCCGAGCGACAGCGTGTCGTACAGATAGGAGAAGTTGTAGAGAATAATCAGCACCACAATCAGCGGCAGGGAGCGGAACAGCCAGATGTAGCCCCATGCGAGGCTACTCAACAGCCACGAGGATGAGAGGCGCGCCAGCGCCAGCATCCCGCCAATGACCACGCTAAGCACGGTGCCAATCAGCGTCAGCAGCAGCGTCTGCCCCACCCCTTCAAGGATCACCGGGTCGAAGAACCAGCGGGCAAACACGCCCCATTCCCAGCGCGGGTTAAAGGCCACTGACTGAATGACAACCGCCAGCACAAACAGCGCGACAACGGCGCCAGCGGTGCGCAGCGGGTAGCGCGCCGGGACCACTTTGATGGTTTCAACGTTGTTCATCGTCGTTCCTCATGCCGATTTACTGAACGCTTCGCGTAGCAGCGTTTTGGTGAAGCGCAGCCGCCCGTCAAACGGCGGCTGGCTGTACTCTTCCGGGTCGCGGTTAAGATCGAACTGCGCCGTGTAGCCCTGGCTTTGGTAGAGCCGTACCGCTTCCGGCTGGCGAAAGCCGGTGGTGAGATAGATCTGGCTGTAACCGGCAAGCCACGCCCGGCGCTCCAGCTCCTGCACTACCCGGGCGGCAAGCCCCTGCTGGCGCAGGGATTTGTCGGTCCAGATACGTTTGATCTCGGCGGTCTGCGCATCAAAGGGTTTATACGCCCCGGTGGCGATAATTTTTCCGTCGCGCTCCAGCACAATAAACAGCCCCTGGGGCGCCAGATACCACTCGGTCAGTTCCACCTCGGCATCTTTAGAGAAGTAGTCGCCGTAGCGCGCCGCGTACTCTGCGAACAGCCCGTTGATAATCGGCTGCAGGTCGGCGTCCTCCGGCGAAACGTCACGAAACAGGTCGCTCATAGGGGCTCCTTAGTCGCCGAGGCCAGCCGGGTTAATTTCTGAACGCGGGATGCGCTCCACGCCTTCACCCCAGCGGTTCAGCACTTTGTCGTAGTCGCCGTTGTTGATCGCTCCGTTGAGGGCGGTCTGCACCGGCTCCGCCAGGCCGCTGCCTTTTTTCAGGGTCACGGCGATATGGGCCGCTTTCGGCCAGCCGCCGTCCACGCTGCCCACCAGTTTGGTTTTGCCGTTCAGAGCCGCTTTCCATGCGCCAATCACGTTCGGGCCAAAGTAAGCGTCCGCACGACCGGACTGCAGCGCCAGGGTCTGGGCGGCATCGTCTTTGGTGTAGATCGGGGTGAAGGGCTTCAGCCCTTTCTGCTGGTTTTCGGCATCCCACGCCAGCAGGATCGCCTCCTGGTTGGTGCCAGAGCCCACGATAATACGCAGCCCGGCGATGTCTTCCGCCTTCTCAAGTTTCTTGACTGGGCTGGTGGATTTCACGTAAAAGCCCAGAGAATCTTTCCGGTAGGTGGCGAAATCGAACTTCTCTTTACGCGCTTTGGTGACGGTGATATTGCTGATCGCCGCGTCGTATTTCCCGGAGGCGACCCCCAGGGGCCAGTCTTCCCAGGAGGTGGGCACCACGTTCAGCTCCAGCCCGAGGCTGTCGGCCACCAGACGGGCGATATCGGCCTCGCTGCCAATCAGCGTTTTGTTGTCATCGGCAAACACCGTCAGCGGCGGCTGGCTGAGTCCGGCAATCGCCACGGTGAATTTCCCCGGCACCACCGGCTTAAAGCTGGCGGGCAGTTGGGCAATCGCTTCCGGGTTTTTCGCGGTGTTGATCGGCGTTTTGTTGGCCTCGAGGCTCACTCCGGTGCCGTTAATATTGACATTCTCTGCCCAGACGGCAGGGGTAAAAGCCAGCGCGAGCGCCAGAATAAGCGATGATTTTTTCATGGCAGGTTCTCTTATTGTTGTGTGAACTGATTGACGGGCTGCGCTAATCCCAGGCTGTCACGCAGGGTGGTGCCGGGGTACTCGGTGCGAAACAGGCCGCGCGCCTGCAACAGCGGCACCACCTGGTCAACAAAACGCGGGAAGGTGTCCGGCGTGCCGCCCTGGATGATGAAGCCATCCGCCGCATAACCTTCAAACCACTGCTGTAAACCGTCCGCCACCTGCTTTGCAGTGCCGGAAAAACGCGGGCGCGGCGAGGCGGCTTCCAGCGCTACCTGACGCAGGGTTAAGTTGCGCTCCCGGGCGTTGCGCTTGATCTCATCGGTGGTGCTGCGGAAGCTGTTTTTACCGAGATCGCCGATGTCCGGGAAGGCCTCATCCAGCGGATACTGGCTGAAGTCATGATGCTCAAAATAGCGGCCCAAATAGTTCAGGGCGTCGTTGATGGAGACCAGCGCCGCGGTGGTCTGGTACTGCTGCTCTGCATCATCGGCATCCTTCCCGACGATGACGCTCACCCCCTGAAAGATGTGCAGTTCGTCTGCGTGGCGGCCATGCAGTTTTAGCTGGCTTTTCACGTCATGCCAGAATGCCTGGGCCTCTTCATAGGTTTCGTGATGGGTAAAGATGGCGTCGGCGTGTTTCGCTGCCAGCTTTTTGCCATCATCCGAGGCCCCGGCCTGGAAGACGATCGGCCTGCCCTGCGGCGTGCGGCCAATATTGAGCGGCCCGGCGACCTTAAAGAAATCCCCGTGGTGATCGAGAGTGTGCAGCTTTTGCGGGTCAAAGAACTGCCCGGTCTCTTTGTTGCGCACAAAGGCGTCGCCCTCCCAGGAGTCCCACAGCCCTTTCACCACGTCGAGATACTCATCGGCAATGCGGTAACGCAGAGCATGCTCCGGGTGCTTGTCCCGGGAGAAGTTCTTCGCCGATCCCTCCAGCGGCGAGGTGACCACGTTCCAGCCCGCACGGCCGTTGCTCAGGTGATCGAGGCTGGCAAACTGGCGCGCCACGGTGAACGGCTCGCTGTAGGAGGTGGACAACGTCCCCACCAGCCCCAGCCGTGAGGTGACGGTCGCCAGCGCCGACAGCACGGTCAGGGGCTCAAAGCGGTTGAGAAAATGCGGAATCGACTTCTCGTTGATGTACAGGCCATCGGCGACAAAGATAAAGTCGAGCTTGCCCGCTTCGGCCTTCAGAGCCGTCTCTTTAACAAAGTTAAAACTGATGCTGGCATCGGCGGGTGCCGCCGGATGACGCCAGGCCGACATATTCCCCGAGGCACCATGCAGAATGGTGCCCAGTCGCAGTTGTCGTGTTGCGGACATATTCACTCCCTCCCCTTAAAGTTGATTCAGTGCTTTTTCCGCAAGACGGGCAAAATAGCGCGCGGCGGGTGCAATCAGGGCTTCATCCGGGTTAAAAGCCGGATGATGCAAACCATACGGGCTGGCGCTGCCGATGCTGACAAAGGCGCCGGGGATCTGCTGCAGGTAGACGGCAAAATCCTCCCCGCCCATATGCAGCTCGGCCTGCTGCGTTTCGTAGCCGGTCTCCCGCGCCACCGCGGTGGCAAATTCGGCCCAGGCGGCATCATTAACCAGTGCGGTGGGCCCGGCATACCAGGTGATTTCGATCTGCGCGTTAAAGGCGCTGGCAAACCCGACGGCGATTTCAGCCACCCGGGCCTTCACGCTCTGCTGCACGTCGGTGCGATGGGTGCGCAGGGTACCCTCCAGCTCGACGCTCTCCGGCAGCACGTTCCAGGTATTTCCGCCGGTAATACGCGTGACGCTCAGCACTACCGAGTCGAGGGTGTTGACGTTACGGCTGGCGACGCTTTGCAGAGCGGTTATTAGCTGGCTGGCGATCACAATGGCGTCATTACCTTCATGCGGACGGGCGGCATGAGCGCCTTTGCCGGTCACGCGGAAGACAAAGCGGTCGACGTTGGCGTAGAACGGGCCGCCGCGGGTGGCAAAATGCCCTACCGGTAAGCCGGGTTCGTTGTGCATGCCGAAAATAGCGCTGATATCACTCAGGGCGCCGGCGCGCACCAGGCTTTTGGCGCCGCCGAAGTTTTCTTCCGCAGGCTGGAACAGGATCCGCACCCGGCCATTCAGTGCGCTCTCACGCGCTTTCAGCTGCAGGGCTGCGCCGAGGATCACGCTGGTGTGGATATCATGTCCGCAGGCGTGCATAACACCGGCACGCTGCGAGGTGAATGCCACGCCGCTGCGCTCCTCAATCGGCAGCGCGTCAATGTCGGCCCGCAGGGCAATCTGTTTTTCGCCCCCGCCCACTTCGGCCACGACGCCGGTGGGCAGATCGTATGGCAGGACGCTGATCCCGGCCTCGCCCAGCCACTGACGCAGGCGGGCGGTGGTTTCCACCTCTTCGCCGGAGAGTTCCGGGTTCTGGTGCAGCTCGCGACGCCAGGCGATCAGCTGTTGTTCCAGGCTCATACCGCCACCTCCCGCAGCTGTCGGGCCTGGGCCAGCAGACGCAGGGACTGCACCCGTAACGGGCCGTCGGCGACCGGGGTATCAATGATGAACTCATCAATTCCCCACTGCTGATGCAGCGCCTGGAGCTGGTCGAGAACCGACTCCGCGGTGCCCGCCAGCAGCGCCTGGGCACGACGGGCGATGCGCAGGGGTTCGCTGCCTGCCTGACGGGCAAAGGCGTAAGCCTGCTCCTCGCTGGCAACGGTCACTCGCTGGCCGTTGGCGAGCTCGACGCCCCACACTTCTACTGCGCTTGCCAGCGCCTCGGCCTGCTCCTGAGTTGGCGTCACGATGGCCTGTACCGCCACAATGACCTCCCGCGCGCTGTGGGCGCGCCAGGTGCCGATGACCTCACGCAGCAGATCGGGGTCGCCGTTCAGGTGGGCGGCAAACACAAAGTCCCAGTCGAGACGGGCGGCAAGGCGCGCGCTCTGGGTACTGGCCCCAAGCAGGAAACCGGCAGCAGGCACCTGTGGCAGGGGCGTGGCACGTACCGCCTCGTGTTGTGAAGCTGGGTTGAGCCAGCCATTCAGCTGGGTGAGCTGGGCGGCGAAATCGCCCTTCTCCTGCTGGCTGAGGCCGGGCTGTAACGCCTTTGTTGAGAGCGGCAGGCCACCGGGCGCTTTGCCGACGCCCAGATCGACCCGCCCGGGGGCGATGGCCGCCAGCAGGTTGAAGTTTTCCGCCACTTTGTACGGGCTGTAGTGTTGCAGCATTACCCCACCGGAACCGACGCGAATGCGCCGGGTTTGCCCGAGGATCCAGGCAATCAGCAGCTCGGGTGACGGGCTCGCCAGCTGCGGGGTGTTGTGGTGTTCGGCAATCCAGAAGCGGTGATAACCCAGGGTTTCGGCCTGTTGCGCCAGGCTCAGGGTGCGCGCCAGCGCATCGGCGGCCGTTTCGTGTTCTGCGACAGGACTTTTATCCAGAATGCTGATTCGCCAGGACATGTTGCAATCTCGTTTGACTAAACATGTCGCCATTATTAAGGGGCGATTTCACCGCTGAGAAACAATTAATTTACATTTGGTTTGCCGGATTTCA
Source organism: Leclercia adecarboxylata (assembly GCF_035787115.1). GTDB lineage: Bacteria > Pseudomonadota > Gammaproteobacteria > Enterobacterales > Enterobacteriaceae > Enterobacter > Enterobacter adecarboxylatus_E. The sequence goes on from NZ_JALKTL010000001.1 coordinate 445,484, forward strand.
GAAATACTGCGTCGGATTAGTGCGAAGCACGGAGTTCGGCGATCAGGGCGTTCGCCTGCTGGCGGGAGGTGATGCGCACAAAGCGGATGTGGGCAAAAGCCGGATTCTGCATGTCGGCTTCATAACGCGCCCGGTTGCTGCGCCAGGTCTTGATCGTCCACAGCAGGATCGATTCCCGGCTGAAAAACGAGCGGCGAAAGCTTTCCCGGTTGCCGGTGCCGGGCCACAGTTCCTGCTGTGTCCAGGCGCGTTTTACTGCCCGCGTTACCGCCTGTCGCAGGGTGCGGGCCAGGCCGTAATCGACCCACACCACCAGATCCACGTCACGCCATTTTACCTGGCGGGTGCGGTTATAGTTGCCGTCCAGCACCCAGCCGGGCGTGGCGCTGAGCACCGCCTCGAGCTTCGCGAACAGGAGGTTGTCCGGTGTGCCCTGCCAGTCGGGAAGCCAGTACAGGGTATCCATTTCGATACAGGGCAGCGCCAGTTCAGCGGCGATCCTGCGGGCCAGCGTGCTTTTGCCGCTACCGCTGGTGCCAACAATATTGATTTTCATCACATTTCCTGATGCGTCGGAAAAATCGGGCCAACAATGATAATGTTTTATGAATGTTAATGAAACACTATTTCGGATGCCGGGTTTTCGCCACGCATTCATTATTTCCTTTTTATTTGCCTTAAGGCGATTTATTTCCCGCTCATAATGATATTCCAGCCCTGCTGATTTCATTTTTATTACATAAGCGCCGATTAACACGAAAAAAAATAGTTAATACAGCTGCTTTCTAATTCATTAGTTTTTGTGGAGAATACGCCAGCCGTAATATTAAAGAATAAATACTTTACCTTGCCTGACTCTTTTTCGGGCGGCTTCTCTTTACACAGACATCACCATGGAGTTATTCATGAGGCGTAACAATCACGTTACACAAAACGAGTATTTGCTTAACGAAGGATCGACCTTAATGTCGACCACCGATGTACAGAGCCATATTACGTATGCAAACTCGGCCTTTATTGATGCCAGTGGTTATAAAGAAGAACATCTTATTGGCGAGCCCCATAATGTGATCCGCCACCCGGATATGCCCCCGGAGGCGTTTGGTGATATGTGGTTTACCCTGCAACAGGGCGAGAGCTGGACCGGGCTGGTAAAAAATCGCCGTCACAACGGGGATCACTACTGGGTGCGGGCCAACGTGACGCCGGTTTATCAGCGCGAGACGCTCACCGGGTATATTTCGGTGCGAAATATACCCGAACGCCATGAAATTGACGCCAGCGAAGCGCTCTATCAGCGGGTGCGGAATAATGCACTTAAAGGCCACCGGTTTTATAAAGGGGTACTCGTCCGCCGGGGTGTCCTCTCTTTTCTCTCATTGTTTAAGCGACTCAGTACCACCAGAAGGGTAAATTACGCTGTAGCTGTCACCGCCCTGTTCGCTTTAGTCCTGCCTTTATTTGTTCCCGGCGGATTAATTCAGACCGCTGGCCTGGCGCTGCTTTTTATTTTACTGGCGTGGTATCTGAATACGCAAATATGCCGCCCGGTTAAAACCATTGTTAAAAAGATGCAGCATGTGGTTTCAGGGCGTAAAACGGATTACACCCATTTCGATCGTGTCGATGAAATTGGCTTAATGATGCGACTGGTAAACCAGTCGGGGTTGAATCTCAATTCACTGGTGGATGATGTCGGCACGCAAATCAGCGGCATTCGCGATATCAGCCAGCAGGTGGCGAAGGAAGGCGATGCGTTGCAGGCGCGCTCCGAAGAGACGGCGGACGATCTGCAGCAGACGGCGGCGGCAGTAGAAGAGATTGCCAGTGCGGTTAAGCAGACTGCAGAGACCGCTGAAGAGGCTATTCAGATGGCCGACCAGACCAGCGCCAGCGCGTACAGCGGCGAAGCCATTATGAAGCAGACCATCGGTGTGATGCAGTCGGTTGCAAACGATAACGGCCAGATTGTCGATATCATTGCGGTGATCGACCGCATCGCCTTCCAGACCAATATCCTGGCGCTGAATGCCGCGGTGGAAGCCGCCCGCGCCGGAGAAGCAGGCCGTGGCTTTGCGGTGGTGGCCGCCGAGGTGCGCAATCTGGCCCAGCACTCGGCGTCGGCGGCAAAAGAGATCGCAGCGCTTATTGAGAAAAACGTCGCCAGCGTCAATGCCGGTGTGGATATGGTGGCCCAGACTGAAGCACAGCTCACCACCATGATTGGCAACGTGCTGAATATGTCATCGCTAATTAAGGAGATGGGGCACGCCACCCAGGAGCAGACCCAGGCCCTGAGCCTGATTAATGAATCTATCTCGCGTATAGGGGTGATGACCCACAACAACACCGGGATGGTGGAGCACGTTACCCAGGCGGCCAATGAGCTGACCCAGCGCACCACTCGGTTACAGCAGGCGATTGCGGTTTTTGGCGGCTAAACACTAACGGGGCGAAAGATGATTTTTGCTTTCCGGCTGCGTTTTCATCTTCGCAGCCGGAAAGTAGAATGCGCGAATGATTAAAATGCTATCGCGACGTCTAATTGACCCGTAACACCGTCGCTGTGAGTATCTGCTGAGAGATAATCCACACGCGTAGCGACCGTGACGTTACGGTATTCCCCGTTCAGACGCAGCCCCGCCTTGTACAGATTTTTGCTACCGAATGCAGAGGTTTGATCGATACCCGTTCCATAAAGCGTTCCGTGACTGTTCACGTTATCGTCATTCAGCAAACGTTCGTAGCCCACATTGATGCCTGGCGTTAGCGCCCAGCTTCCCACCTGTTGCGGCAACAGGGCTATGCCCAGATCGGCGGTTGCGCTGGTTTGCGTTTCATTAACGCCTGCCATATCCAGCGCCAGTTCACTGCCTTTCTCCTGAAATCCATCAATGGAAAGATGAGTGACCTGTACCCCCAGCGCGGGATCGAGCGTCAGGGATGATGCCATAGTGAGCCAACCCACTGAGGCCCGTCCGCTGTAGTACTGACCACTGCTGTCCCCGTGAGCCGTACCTAAGCCACCGCCCAGATGTCGCTCGCTCTCATAATCGATGTACCCCGCACTCCCCTGTATGCCCGCCCAGGGGCCGCTATTGAGTGAACGGAAACCATAGCGAGCACCGAGCGTTGCCGAGGTGGTGTGCGTTTTTACGTCGCCCCCTGCCGCAGAAACTGAACCCTGGCTGTAACCGATGGCGCCGTTAGCGGCGGCGGAGTCAGTAAAGCGGTGCGTGATCCCTACAAGCGCACCGTTGGTATGCTCATTACTGGAACTGGCGCCGTCGTGGCTGTCTGTTCCAAGGTAACTTGTCAGCCCTTGCAGCCAGACCTGAGATTGCTCCGCCTGAAGGTTACGGCCTGCAATTTGTGGCGCAATGGCGTCATACTGTCGTGACGGCTGGCGCAGCAGATAGCTTTCGGTATCAGCATGAACCTGGCCACCTATCTGTTTTTCCACGCCGCCTAACGATCTCTGATCGATGGCATTTTGAAGATAATAGTTATACGCGGTGTAATGTCCGGAGAGGGCCGAATCCTGCAGGGCATTCAGCACCCTGGCCCCAGCCCGCGCATTGCCAGACAGATTTTCCTGACCGGGCAGCGTCAAATAGCGCACCATCTTGCCTCTGAGCACATAAATGGTGGCCTGATCGAGGCCCAGCCCGTCCTTGAGATAGCTATCCATTGAACCATAGCTGGCGATGACCTGATCCAGCCCTGCCTGCAACCAGCTTGCCCGCACCCCCATCAGCGCGCCGTAGGTCTCTTTCATCGAGGCTGGCAGCATGGCGACGGTGGCATTAAGGCGTGCCGCTGTGTAGTCGTTGGTGGCGAGATAGTTCGCCATGATATCGTCCTGACTGACGCCCGCGATCGATTGCAACACCGCGCTAATCCACCCCGTGCGATCCTTGCCTGCCGTGCAGTGATAGAGCGCAGCTTCATCCGCATTAGCCAGCTCACGGAAGACCTCGCCCAGCCCCTGACGGGCATAATCGCTGGTGACAAAGCTACGCTCTCCGTCTTCCATCATTGTGTCCACATCGCCGACGGTCATCTTACTGAGATCAATCACGAACGTGCCGTTATCCCCGATGAGGTCGATGTTCACATATCGACTGCCATCAGGCAGCGTATCGGCCTGTGCGGCCACTTCCGACGGGGAGCGCACATCAATCACCGTGGAAATCGCCAGGCTGTTGAGCGTGGCAAGATCGCCCCCCTGGGGCGTCAGAGCATTGGAGCGATAGAAAACGCCGGAACGCATCTCACCATTATAGGTAGTGGTGTAGGCCGTATCGATTCCGGCGACATCACGGAAATTATCGATCCCGGTAAGATGGGGCGTGGTGAGAACAGTTTCAGCCTGGGCGGTGGTGCAGAACAGGCAAATCAGAACAGCCAGAGGACGTACGGACGATTTCAAAGCAACACTCCTTGCAGGTAAATGTAAACAAGGCGCGGAGTATATTGATAAAATGTTGCATTAATGTTGCAAAATTCAGCATCGTATTGATTGTGAAGGATGTAGCGTGAGGAAACTCAGCCCCTCAGTTAAATTAAAGATTGACTTAACCATTATCCCTGCCAGGGTTCATGCAAACAAAACAGGAAAGGGAATATCAGATGCCATGTTTATACTCACTCAGCGATCTGCTCGGGCTGCTTGTTTTTTCAAGGAAATATCACTTTCTGCACAATGACCTGGACTGCCTGATCGTCGCATGGGCTGAAGCTCAAGTTACCAGGGGAAATGATTCGGAGACGCTTTTAATTCTCGCGTCACTGGGGCTGGATAATCAACCTGAACGGAATGAAGTTGAATTATATCTGTCACGGTACATGGCAGAACAGCGGATAGAATTGCCATCGCTAAAAACAGCAGCATTGGTCTGGATCAGGCTCTTTATAAGTGAACTTTCCCGGTGCGCGACCATCCATGACGCAAAACAAAAAATGTATATTCTGGTGTGTCATTGGTTTGAACCTGACGTAAAGATTTTCGAGGCGATGGTCGATACCCTCAAATCGCTTTACTGGCATCTCTTTGATGAATGGGTGGGACCAGGTACAAGCGAAGCAGCAAAGATGGAGGAGTCAGAATTCTTTTGGCTGATTAATCGTGCGATGCTGCCCTATTCCCGTAAAATTGAGAACCCGGATTGGCTGGATCTGCTGGTTCGCTAATGGTTATGACCTGCCGGGATCGTCCTTTGAAGATTGAGAACGTTTAAATACGTTTTGGTCGCGTTGCGAAGAAGACAACCGCTGCTCCGAGAGCGACTATGAGCGTGTCTTCAATGACGCCACTTCTGGTCTGCCCGATTTCTGCCATGGCTTTTTTGCGTGCCGCAAGTGTGACATAAGCAAGTGGCACAGCGGCAGAGATAGCGATCGCTGCCCCGATTTTTTCTTCGCCCGCGGGTGCTAATGCGGCGCCCGCAATCCCCGCACTGGCTACACGTGCTGACAAGCCCAAAAACACGGTGCGGTCTGGCGCTGTCTTCATCTTATCGCCTAACAGCTCACCTGCCCCCATCGCTAACGCGCCATATTTAAATAACGGACGATCAAGCAGCACAAGAGTACCCGATGTCTCGCGCCTGGCAAGACGTGCTGCGGCGAGGGCCGCCATCGGCGTCATAGAACGGCAGCTGGCGACAACGCCAATCAGGGCGGAATAAACAAACTGAGTGAGTTTCATTTTTTATCTCCCGGATAAAAAGAATTTTATTATTTCTTAAGATTTATTGGGGTATATGGCAGTAACTCTCGGTTTAATTAACACAATGAGTCAGTATAGACGATCGGCCGGAGAGAGCAGAAATGAGGGAAGTGGGAGGCTAAAGCATGTAAACCGCTCTTGATTGCCGGGCCAGACTTCAGCGTTACGCATCCGGGACTGTAGCCGTCAAGACCAGCAGCAACGTGCTTAGCGCCTAAACTGGCATTCCTGTTCGCCATGGACAACGCATGCCGAACGTTCGCTTTTCGACCCAAGGGGAGCTGGCTATTTGTTGGTCTGTCCGATCAGTGCCTGGAGTGGACGTTGCGGAGTGGCTCTTATCTGAGCAGAGATAAGGGAGTTTAATGGTAGCTTGTAACTTCCCGTACTTTCCTTAACAGACAGTAAGTCCTTGATGGATTCAAGAAAACGGCGCCAATAGCAGGGATCGTGATATTCACACTTCCGTACCCCTATCATGGCGTCGTAAAACGCCTGACTATAATGAATATCTTTCCTTTTTATGGCCTCACGTAATAAAAAATTGAATAAATTTATTCTCAGGACTGAAATCAACATTTATCCATTTCACAATTCCCTTGATAGTAAGATAAATATTATCATCCTGACTGGAAAGAGCGACATAGCATCATAGGGCAGAAAATGATAGAATTAAAAAAAGCAGATTTGAGGTAATATGTGTGAGCAAAAAATTAACTGCCAAGGCGGAAAATAAAAAGAAAACGATAATAAATGCAACGCTCGAGGTTCTCAGGAATAAAGGAATTAATTTGTGTAATCACAGGGCGGTAGCTGAAGAGGCTGGCGTATCGTTGGGATTAACCACGCATTATTTTAAAAACCTGGATGAGTTGCTTGTTGCCGCTATGGATTCGTATCTGACCATATTCGAAAGCGAGATAGATGAGTGGTTCGAAAACAATCACCAGCTCGGGACTGTAGACATGCTGACGGAATTTATGTTCGATTCACTACGCGATAGAAATTTTTTGCATTATGAATATGAAATGTATGTCGCAGCAATATCCAGAAAGGCTCTGAGACCGTACAGCCTAAAATGGTTAAGGATTACCGAAAATAAGTTAATGAAATACACTCATATTGATAATGTCAGCGCACAAATGATTGCTTCACTGATGGACTCAGTATTCATAAGAAGCGTGATGGACCCGGACAGCATTTTACTGGAAAAAGAGAACATTCATGAAAGCGTTAATGCTTTAATTAACCGGGAACAGCGCAAACATTTTGATGTTTCCGGTTAACGTTGATGGAGCGGCCGTTGCAGGCCGCTTTTTAACTGCGTCAGAACTTAACGGTTACTCCGGCATAATAAGCCCTTCCCGGCTCGTTATAGCTGGATGCACCCTCAGCCGTGCGTCTGATATCTTTGTCAAACAGGTTTGTGATCCCCGCCTTAACATCCAGATATTTTGTCATTTCATACTGCATGCCCAGGCCAACCAGTCCGTATGAACCCACGCGCGTCTGATCAATGCCCTGGACTATATCCAGTTCAGAGGTAGCCTGAGTACGCGGTTTTTGCGGGCCGTAATACGTGTAATTCAGGTTAGCCGTAAGCTGAGATGAAACCTCCCAATCCAGCATTGAGTTAATGGTGTATTTGGGGATGATGGAAAGAGGATTACCGGTAGTCTTATCCTTCGATTCGATCATATAGGTGGCATTGGTCGTAAACGTAAGTTCTGATGCAACCGGCACCGTCAGGCTTCCTTCCAGACCCTGGATCACCGCTTTGCCGGTATTCTCCCACTCCAGGACTGTATTACCGCCTGAAGTAATGCCCAGCACGTCGGTGCCGGAAACAATTTTATTTTTATAGTCATTACGGAAGTATGTCAGGCCCGCCATCCAGCCGTCATGGCTGAATTCAATCCCCAGCTCCTTGTTAACACTGATTTCGGGTTCAAGATCATCGTTGCCCTTGAGATAGCAGGGTTGCCCACCGACCGAAAGCGGACATCCATAACCCCGGGAGTAAAGAAGATAGTTGGGGTTCATCTGATAAAGGTTCGGCGCCTTAAAGGCCCTTGCGATACCGGCCTTGATTTTGAACATTTCCCCAAGCTCCTGAGAAATATTCAGGCCTGGACTGTAATTTGCACCAAACTCCTTTTGGTAGTCGAACCGCATACCTGGGACAAACTGCGTTGTGTCCGTCAGCTGGATATTATCTTCGATATAAATGCCGGTGAGCTCGGCGCTGCTTTCTGAAGAACGCGGACCATCCGTCAGGCCGGGTATCATATCCCCGCTTTCTGTTTCTAAACCCGTTGATGCGGGATCGTTTAACTGGGAGCGTGTCCATTCAGCACCCAGCGTCACCGTCTGTTCGAACAGAATATCAAGAGGGGCATTGATTTCGCCTGCAACGCGATAATCTTTCAGAATACTGTCACTGAAGCTGGCATCATCAGCTATCGTACCTTCCCCGCGCCCGGCCAGCCCTTCATCCAGCCTGCTGTTACGTGTCTCGTCATACTGGAAAGAGAGCTTCGACTGGCCCCAGTCCCAGATACCGTTATGAGTGACCCCGTAGTTCTGCCGGTAGATCCGGTTTGTTTCGGCTCCGGAACTGGCCAGGGCGGTCGTTTTATCTGTCGCAGCGCTAAACTGGGTGTCACCTGCGTAGATATTTCCCTGCCTGCTGTAGCCCGCTTCGAAATCAATTATCTGTGACTGGGAGGGTTTCCATGAAAATACAACATTTGCGTCTTTATTTCTTACCCCCTCATGCCCGGCAGGCGTAAGTCCGGATACGGGATCAAAGCCATTTATATCGGGACTGTCAGGCCGGGTTTTATTCCAGTTCCCGTAAAGACGCATCGTAAGGGCGTCACCGGCCAGCGGACCACTGAGACTGAAGTTAGCGCGGTTGGTATTACCTTCCAGGCTGCTTTCCGGCTGATTGAGAAAATAGCTGAGTGAGCCGTGCCAGTCATTGGTCGGACGTTTGGTGATGATATTCACCACCCCGCCTGATGCTCCTGAGCCGTAACGGGCGGCGGCAGGACCCCGTATAACTTCGATGCGTTCTACCTGCTCGGCAGGCACCCAGTTGGAATCACCCCGCGTGTCGCGTTCGCCGTTCCATGTGTATCTCACCGCGTTTCTGGACGTAACGGGAACCCCGTCAATCAGAATGAGGGTGTTTTCAGGTCCCATACCACGGATGTCAATCTGACGGTTATTTCCCCGCTGACCGGAGTTACTGTTACCTGTGAGGTTTACCCCGGGCATTTTTCTGATGATATCCGACAGGTCATTAACCGGAGGCTGTTTACTGATATCTTTCGCCGTAATGACAGACACTCCCGGTTGCTGCTTAAGCACCTCCTCTGCGGTGACGATCATGGTTTCGTCGTGTTTTTTTTGTTCGTTTTTATTCGCATTAACGTTTTCGGACTTCGCTTCAGAAGGGACCGGACTTTCTGCCGCAATGACCGGAATCGCTAGCCCGTAAAGAGCAATTGCCAGCGTTTTCCCGGAGAGGCTTTTACAAGATATCGACTTTCTGGACATGATTTGAATACCAAAGGTTTAACGTGAGCACTGAATGATACTCATTCTCATATGGTTGTAAATAAAATTGTACTTTTGTACAAAAAAATAAAAAATGCGATGATGATCCGGAACGTAGAGGGCAGTAGTTGTTGAGCTGCCCTCATTTCCGCGAGCTCTGTGTGGTAACAAATCCTGAAAAAATATTGTGCCTGCCGGAAACTGCGGATGTTAAGACACGGCCTTCAGCTATCAGACTGACCTGTATGAGATTCATTCGTGGCGATGGCATTCATCCAGCGGCAGACCAGAAAGTTTGAGGAATAACAGCAACCAGAGAAAAATTATATGCTCGCTAAATTTAATGATAAATTTTCAGTACTTACACATCACCCCGATTTCGGTCGTCTTTTCCTGCGGCTTACCTTTGGTATTCTTGTATTGTTTCACGGTATCGCAAAGATCGGGCACGGTGTCGGCTGGATAGCCGTAATGCTCGAGGCGAAAGGGTTGCCAGGGTTAATTGCATATGGGGTTTTCATTGGCGAGATTATTGCGCCGGTTATGATAATCATGGGCTGGTTCACTCGTCCCGCCGCGTTTATTTTCGCTTTTAATATTCTTGTCGCCACGCTGCTGGTCGGGTTACCCAAACTGTTTACTCTTACGAAAACAGGGGCCTGGGCTCTTGAAGGTGAGGCCCTTTATTTCCTGGGCGCGCTGTGTGTCATGTTTCTTGGCGCAGGAAAATACCGGTTCCCTTTCCGGAACGAATGACTGAGAAATAGCATCAGATTAAAGACGTGAACCCTGAGATTTACGATGCTGGCGGAACCCTGGTTAGTCAGACCCTGCCATATGTACGCTAAAGCGAAGTAAGGTCGAGCTCTGATCTGCCTGTAAGCAGTGTATAAATCATCCTGCCTGGCGGCAGGATGACCCGTTCACTGCGACTTCGTTAGCCTTCGCGCAGATTCATTTTTCAGAAGGCTTCGTGGCAGCGAGGAAAAAAAGCCATAGTGCTTCAAGTCGTCGCTGATATTTATCTGCCCCACCATAAAGAAGCTCGCTTTGCAGGCTGTCGACCATACTCATATAGGAAATAGTGAGCGTGCCGGCATCAAGCTGACGGTCATTCATGACCAGGGGGGAATTCGCAATTGCCGTTTTGATGATGTTTTCAAGATCATCCATGAAACTGTGCAGGGGAGCCATTACATCGGTATATAAATGAGCCGGAGGCATAAAGAGATTTCGCAGCCAGAATTCTACGGTATGGGATTTTTCATAACGTGTCTGTATATCTGTAAGATAGCCAAACAGCTGTTCATGAATAAACTCCCCACCCTTTATCATACTTTTTGTATGCTCGAGCTCCTGATCAATAATCATTGGTATGAGGCTCAGAAAAAGCTCATCTTTATTACGGAAGTGCGCGTAAATGGACGGTTTTTTTATTCCCACGTCAGCAGCGATTTCGCTCATTGATGTGGCAGCGTAGCCCTGTCTGGCAAAGCGCGACAGCGCCGCTTGCTGCAGTCGTTTTGCAGTCAATCATTCACCTCAGATCGTTCAATGTTAGAAATGCTGTCCCGCCTGCACAGGATTTACAGACAGGACAGACTGCTTGTTCTCAGCTTATCTTACACCGATTCATCGCAGACGGTGGAACCGGCATTCTCACGCGCCGCCCGATCGGCGAACCTTCGGAAAAGCAGAGCCAGCGCGCCGCATATCGTTATGGACAGAGGCATTAAACCCGGCTCCTGGGCAAAAAGCGTAACAACATAACCTACCGCGGCTGAGATCAGATACTGCAGCATGCCCATCAGGGCAGATGCCGTTCCGACCTGAGAGCCAGCGTTGTTCATCGTCAGCGCCGTCAGGTTACCAAAAATAAGGCCCAGCGCGGCAACGGACAGCGCCAGTAATCCAGCATAGACGTGAACATCAGGTGTGCCTGTTTTCACAAAAATAAATAATACCAGTGCGGCAGAGGTATGGATCAGAAGCCCGGCCAGCAGTACGGTACGGGTGCCTAAGCCTCTGCTCAACAGCATATTGCTGATGAAACCGCCCGCGATCAGACCTATCGAATTACCCGCGAAAATGTAGCTGAACTGGGCTGCGGTAAAGCCATAAAACTGCGTAAAGATAAAAGCGGAGCTGCTTATATAAACGAACAGCGCGCTCAGCACAAAACCACCAGAGATGGTGTAGGACATAAAAGCTGAATTACGCAGCTGTAAGCAATAAGACCTTACTACAGCCGCTGGTTTAATGGGGGACCGCTGCTCGATCGGCAGCGAGTCTGGCAGAATTCGGGCGGCCCATATCAGACATAGAGCACCAAGCCCGGCCAGTACCCAGAAGATAAACCGCCACCCGCCGTGTCCAAGCAGATACCCTCCGATAAGAGGCGCCAGCACAGGGCCTATCATCATAACCTGCATGAGCAGGGACAGAATCCGTGATGATTCATCCAGTGTGCACTTGTCGGCGACAATCGCGCGTGGCGTCACCAGGCCTGCAGACGCCCCGACGGCCTGAATAAATCTTGCCAGCAAAAGCCATTCCACAGAAGTTGCCACAGCGCCCAGCACTGAGCCCGCAACAAATATGGCTATACCCGTCAGAAGCGGCCCGCGGCGACCGAACCGATCGAGGAAGGGGCCATAACATCCCTGACCAATCGCCAGTCCTGCCAGAAATACCGCCAGCGTTTGCTGGATCCTGCCTGCCCCGACGTTCAGGTCAGCGGCGATGTCAGGCATACCCGGCAGATACATATCGATGGCCATCGCGTCCAGTGCCGTCAGCAGGGCCAGCAAAAGGATCAACGGCAGCCTGATATTGACAGCCGAAGAATTGACGTAATTATTCACTTAACCTCCTGAAACCGGAGACAGAAAGCAAAAAAGTGAGTGAGTGTGACAGCATTTAGAATCAACCTCTTTCAGTTCATACAACCAGTCCAGCGCCTGTACAGACACCGGAATCTCCGGCCGAACTTATAACCTACCTAACGGTAGGTAGGCAAGCTTGAGCCTCTTTTCCTGTCACTTTTAGCATTTAATGATCAATTACCCGTTAAGCCGCTAATAATTACAGATCTGCAGTCAGGACGCGCTGATATGAAATTACGTGGAGCATTAAAGTGCCCGGCTCAGGTTGAAGAAAAAGGGAAATGGATACAGGGTGCTTTCGCGGGTGTTAAACCATCTTTTGATACCAGATAGCGAAAGATGACGCCAGCGCGAAGACACCCTGTCGACGGGACCATGAGGCAGAGGTTCAGCAGTCAGTGGAAAACTGAGAAAATTTCTTTCTGCCAGGGTTGATAATCAGCCACCTGAATTTTTTTTTACATTGAGCTTAATGTTGAACTCACCGTGGCCGTACTTACTGGCAAGCGCGAAATAGAGTACAGCAAAATGCTCCTGCCCCCGCGCCGTTTCTATGCCACCGAGATCCACCTGAGATGAAGTGCTCCAGCCCAGGTCGGAAAGTAAATAAGATATTTTTTTCTTGGCATCAGCATAATTTCCGGAAAGGAAAATTGTTGTTTCTTCCCCCAGAGATGCTGGCTCAACCATAATACTTGCGGTCATGGTGCAGAATGTTTTTACAACTTTTGTGGCCGGGAATTTTTCCTGTATAAGTTCTCCACCGGAAATGTCCTGATGAATCAGAACGGTAAAATCATCATTAAAAGCGACGCCCACATCAACCAAAATTTTTCCGGCCAGCGCTTCCTCCCCTATGCTCTCCAGCGCCTCCAGCGTGTACTGGCCGGGAATAGTGCTGATAATAATCTCTGCATGGTTAACTGCACCGGTGTGATCGGTAACCGAACTGAGACTGTCGTTCAGACCGACAGGGTTTCTTGAACCATAAACGACATCGTAACCAGCTTTATGAAGAGCCTGCCCGAGCGTGCGCCCTGCATCACCGGTGCCTAATATAGCTACTTTTTTTTCTGAAAAATCCATTGTTACTCCGGATAATATCATTTCAAGTGGGATAATAATTTCAGCATTATGAGAGCAATCTGCTGCTTACATTAAGCGTTCTTAACATTGATATACGGGGAAAACGCGGCGGCTTAGGTAAAATCTTTAATGATTTAAGAGCCTCACTCTGCAATCAAAGCCTGCCTTCCGACCGTTAGGTAGTGCAGTTAAGCATAATTATACCCGCTATGCCACATAATTTTATAGGTAGATCAAGGGTAATGTTTTTCCTGTACCTCTGATGATTAATCTCCTTATATTTTTGATTTTAATGGCAGAATGCAAAATTCCACATTTCCTGCTTTTTAGACTAACCTGCCCCGCTCATTAAAACGCTTTACCTTTGCCGTCGTGGATGCGGCAGCAAGCCTTTAAAAGCGGTCCTTGAAAACTTTATAAGGCTGGTCAGTAGCATTGAAAAGTGACAAGAGTCATTTAGGCCAAACTATGTCCGTTCCTCGCTCCCAACTGAAGTCACCTCAGGTTATTTACACCAGAACGCCTCATTTCCACATCGCTGAAACGAACCCAGGACGTTTTTGACGTCTCCCCGTAAAAATCCGGGTCCCCACACCAGAAAGGCAACCTGGGCATCTGTCCCCTGACGGGATTTACCCTCAATAAAATGTCGAAGCCGATAACCGCGCAGGAAAATGGCTAACCCGGCGAAAAGGTCATATCTTTTTAAAGCGACGATTGCCGCCGGGAGCCCTGAATGAAAGCAGAGAATCTGACCTTAGCGTGCTCATTACTCGCGTGGGGCGCGCTCTATTATCTGCTGGGCTGGCTGTCACTGGTCCTTGACGGTCCGGATATCCGGACCGCCTTTATCTGGTTGCCTTCAGGGGTCGCCGTCACTGCCTTTCTGCTGACCGCTAAAAAACAGTGGCTCGCCCTGGGGCTGGTGCTGTTTATCGCCCGACTGGGACTGGGGTTAACCTTTCACCATACGTTTCACGTGTCTCTGGTGCTGGGGGTGTTTTCGCTGGCCAGCCATCTGGGGATTGCCTGGTCGGTACGTCACTTTTCCCGGGGTTACGATCGGCTGCATAAAATCGTTAACTGGACCATCGCCACGGTCGTCTTCAGCACCCTGAGCGCGCTGGCGGGCGTGGTCTGGCTCTCTTACCTCGCCGGCACCCTGCAAATGGCCTGGTTCTGGCTTGCCTGGAGCGCCAACGTTACCGGCACGCTGTTTGTCACGCCGCCGCTGATGGGCCTGCTGGCTCGGGGTGAGAAGGCGGCGCGGCCTGAGTCGCTGGCGGGGGTGTGCCTGGTGTTCGCGATCCTGCTGGCGACCCTGTTCATTTTTAGCGACGTGCCCGATCGCGACGACAACATTGCCCTCATCTACTCCCTGGCCTGTCTGCCGTTGATACTGCTCACCGCCACCACCGCCGTTTGCGGCGATCGTCTGGCGTCACTGGCGTTTATCCTCTTTAGCGCCGTGGTGATCTACGCCTCCTGGCGTGAAACCGGCCCCTTCTATTTTGCGCGCCTGACGCCTGAAGAGTCGGTTTTACTGGCGCAGTGTTACCTTTCCGCCGCCGCCCTGCTGCTGGTGTTTATTCGTGCTCAGAAAACGCACCGCGACAGCGAGGGGCATTCCCGGGGAGTGGCCTACTCCCTGGATCCTGAAACGGGCCGCCTGATGTGGGATCCGCATGCCGACCCGGCTTTCGCCGGTGCATTAGCTTCCATCGCGACCCGGGAGGCGCTGCTCTCCCGGCTGCCCGAACCGCACCAGCAGGCGCAGATGGCTGCCCGCTGGCAGGCGGTGGCGCAGGGCCAGCCGGTGGCGGAGCGCTTTCGGTTTACGCTGGCGCTTGCGGGTCACACCCCCGTAACGATAACCGAGCGAAATATGCTGCTGATGGCGGACAGGGATCGTCCGGTGATTGTCGCGTTCTGGTCTGAGGATAAGGGAAGCCTGTTTCAGCCCGCGCCGCAGGAGGAGAGTTAACGATGCTGCAGATCGCCTTTTTGCTCGCCGGGGCGGCATTTGTCCGCAAAGCGGCGCCGTTCTTTATGGTGGCGGGCCTCTTCTGGGGTGGCCTGGGGCTAGCCATTTTTATCGATGGTTTGCAGGGTGGGCTGCATTTTCCCCTGCACGTCTTTGGCCTGTTTCTGCTGCTCGACAGCCTGATCTCACTGGCGCTGGGCTCGGCGGCAAAAGGAACCCAGCGCGGGATTTTTTACTTTAAGGGCGGTCTGTTCCTGCTGATCGCCATTTTGATTTTATCGGGACGTCATGACGGAACCCTGGCGCTGGCGATCGTCTTTGGCATTGCTTACTTTATTACCGGCCTGTTCACTATCGCCTCGGCCGTGGTGGTGCGCTTTGCTCACTGGCGACGCGCCCTGCTCTCGGGTGTGGCGCAAATCCTGTTTGCCATTTTTCTGTTCCTGCCCTATCCAACGGAACATGACGGCACCGTCTCACAGTTTATCGGCATGGTCATGCTCACCGGCGGGGTGCAGTCGGTGATCCTCTCCCTGCGGATGCGGCAGATCCGTCATGGCCGCTCGGTGTTCGACATTCTCGCCCCGCAGGCGCTGATCGTCGGCCCGCGCGAGGCGTTGCCGCCAGGCGCTAAGAACGCACCGGACAATCAGCTGATCGTGCACGTCTGGACCCCGGAAGGATCGGCAAAGCAGCAAACCCTGCCGCGCCCGGTCATCAACCGCTACATTGCCGCCGTGGATGCCAACGGGGTGATATCTACCGGCCATGCGGCGCTGGAATACCCGCCCGAACTCTACATTAGCCTCTATCCGGCTGCGGAGATCGACCGGTCCCCCTCCGAATTTTTTAATCTGCTCAAGGCGGTGGAGGCGAACACCGTGGCGGGAAAATACCAACCCAACTATCGCTATGAGGCGGGGATCTGGTGCGAGTCCAACCGTAAAATCCACTTCTCCACTTTCAATGCGGCGTCGCTTAACGGTTTCTGGGCCCAGTACCGCCAGACCGAAACCTATAATCTCACCTGGCGCAACTGCTCCAGCAGCGTGGCCTATGCCCTTGAGGCGGCGCTGGACGGCGCGTTGAAAGAGCGCTGCACCCGGGGAGGCTTTCTGCGCCTGCTGTTGATCCCTGAGCTGTGGATTGCCGCACAGCTGCGTAAACGCGCCACCAATATGGCCTGGACGCCCGGGCTGGTGCTGGACTACACCCGGGCGCTGCATGCCATCGTTCATCCTGACGGGGTGTCGCTGGCTGCGCTGATTAAGAAGAAGCTGTTTACGCCTGCGGATACTGCTCGTCGGTGACTTTCTCCAGCCAGTCCACCGGGCTGCCGTCCACCGCTTCAGCGATAGCGATGTGGGTCATGGCGGTTTGTGCGCAGGCCCCATGCCAGTGTTTAACCCCTGGCGGGATCCAGGCGATATCGCCCTGATTAAGCACTTCGGCCTCTTTGCCCCACTCCTGAAGCCAGCCGCGCCCCTGGGTGACGATCAGCGTCTGACCCAGCGGATGGGTGTGCCATGCGGTGCGCGCACCCGGCTCGAAGGTGACGGTTGCGCCCCCGACTTTCGCCGGATCGGTGGCCTGAAAAGGTGCGTCGATACGCACGGTACCGGTAAACCAGGCCTCGGGACCACGTACTGACGGTAATGAACCACTGCGGATAATTTTCATGCTGACTCCTCGTTTGCTGTTGCGTTAACAGTAGCGCATGGGCGCGGCGAGGATTAGACTGCATAATCAGAAAGGAACCATGAGCCAGATTCATATATCCGGAGAGCCGCGATGCTGAAAGACAATTTCAACGATCTACTGTCATTTATGGTGGTCGCCCGGGAGCGCAGTTTTACCCGCGCCGCAGCCCAGCTCGGCGTCTCCCAGTCGGCCCTCAGCCACGCTATGCGCAACCTTGAAGCCCGGCTGGATATGCGCCTGCTTACCCGCACCACCCGCAGCGTGGCGCCTACCGAGGCGGGTGAACAGCTGTTTATGCGCCTGAGCCCGCACCTGCTTGAGATCGAGCAGGAGCTGACCGCCCTGCGCGACATGCGCGATAAACCGGCGGGTAATATCCGTATCACCGCAGGCGAGCACGCGATGAGCGCGGTGCTGTGGCCGGTGCTGAAGCCCTTTATGGTTAAGTATCCGGACATCCACGTGGAGGTCACCGTGGATAATGGTCTGACGGATATTGTTGACGGGCGTTTTGATGCCGGGGTGCGCTTAGGCGAACAGGTGGCGAAGGATATGATTGCAGTGCGCATCGCGCCGGATATGCGGATGGCGGTGGTCGGCTCTCCCGCCTATTTTGCCCGCTACGGCGAACCGCAGACCCCGGAACAGCTGGCGGAGCACTGCTGCATCAACATGCGTCTGCCGACGCGCGGCGGTCTGTATGCATGGGAGTTTACCCAGGAGGGACGGGAGATCCGCGTTCGGGTGGAGGGCCAGCTCACCCTGAATAATCTGCCCCAGCGACTGGACGCCGCTGAGGCAGGCCTGGGGCTGGCCTACGTGCCCGAAGACACGGTGCAGGAAGCCATCAGCCAGGGCCGGCTGGTGCGAGTCCTGGAAGCCTACTGTCCGGCGTTTGACGGCTACCACCTTTACTACCCCAGCCGCCGCCAGCACACTACCGCCTTTGCCTTACTGGTCGAAGCGCTGCGTCGACTCTGATCTATTTCCCGACGCGCGACATCAGGTGCTGCGGATAGCGGTCGCCGACCACGTCAATGTCTGCCAGCGTCTGGTTGATATGGCCGATGGCGTCAGGTGACAACGTCACTTCCGCCGCGCCGAGATTCTCTTCCAGCCGGTGTAGTTTCGTCGTGCCGGGGATAGGCACAATCCACGGCGCTTTTGCCAGCAGCCACGCGAGGGCGATTTGCGCAGGTGTTACGCCCTGCTCTGTTGCCAGACGTTGCACCACCGCCACCAGCTGCTGATTTGCCTGACGCGCCGCCTCGCTAAAACGCGGCACCTGGTTGCGAAAATCGCTGCTGTCAAACGTGGTCGTGGCGGTGATCGCCCCGGTCAGGAAGCCTTTCCCCAGCGGGCTGAACGGCACAAAGCCGATATTCAGCTCTTCCAGCAGCGGCAGAATGGCCTGCTCTGGCTCGCGCCACCACAGGGAATATTCGCTTTGCAGGGCGCTCACCGGGTAGACCGCGTGGGCGCGACGAATAGTCTCCACCCCGGCTTCCGAAAGGCCAAAGTGTTTGACTTTGCCTTCGGCGATGAGATCCCCAATGGTGCCCGCCACCTCTTCGATGGGCACGTCAGGATCGACACGGTGCTGATAGTAGAGATCGATAACGTCGGTTCTGAGACGCTTTAGCGACCCTTCTACTGCGGCGCGAATATGCTCCGGACGGCTGTTCAGCACCTGGCCGGGCTTATCGCAGTCGAAACCGAACTTGGTGGCAATCACCACCCTGTCGCGCACCGGGGCCAGCGCTTCGCCAACCACCTCTTCGTTAAGCCAGGGCCCGTAAATCTCTGCGGTGTCAAAGAAAGTGACGCCGTTATCCACCGCGGCACGGATCAACGCGATGGCCTGCTGTTTGTCGGTGGCCGGGCCGTAGCCAAAGCTCAGCCCCATGCAGCCCAGACCGAGCGCCGAAACCGTTAAGCCATTTTTACCCAGTTGTCGCTGTTGCATTTTTCACCTTAAGCGTTTGTCTCTGAATGCATTCACTGTAGGCAGTTTTATTTATGTCTACTACAGCAATAAACCGCTTGTGGTTATGAAATAAGCTCATCAATATCGGTGCGAAATATTTACTTCAGAACGTATCACTTTCACTCCGTTATTTTTTGCGTCGTTTATTAATTGCAGGTAGGATGCTTCGCCATGTTTTGTCTTATCCATACGCAGAATGACTGGAAAGGCAGAATATTTCCGCGCGAGAGCAATCGTTTGTATTGCAGACCGCCGGTTACGGACACCATGTTTTGATTCAGACAGGCAAACAGGTAACTCAATGAAAACAAGCAATAAAAGCGCAGCCGATCATCACGCTGCCAAACGTCGCTGGTTGAACGCCCACGAAGAGGGCTATCACAAGGCGATGGGCAACCGTCAGGTGCAGATGATCGCCATTGGCGGCGCCATCGGTACCGGGCTGTTTTTAGGTGCAGGCGCGCGTCTGCAGATGGCGGGCCCCGCCCTCGCACTGGTTTATCTTGTGTGCGGGATCTTCTCCTTCTTTATTCTGCGTGCCCTTGGCGAGCTGGTCCTGCATCGTCCGTCCAGCGGCAGCTTCGTCTCCTACGCCCGCGAGTTCCTCGGTGAAAAGGCCGCCTACGTTGCGGGCTGGATGTATTTTGTCAACTGGGCGATGACCGGGATCGTAGATATCACCGCCGTGGCCCTGTATATGCACTACTGGGGCGCGTTTGGCGACGTGCCGCAGTGGGTCTTTGCCCTGGGCGCGCTGGCGATCGTCGGCACCATGAATATGATCGGCGTGAAGTGGTTCGCCGAGATGGAGTTCTGGTTTGCGCTGGTGAAAGTGCTGGCGATTGTCATCTTCCTGGTGGTGGGTACCGTGTTCCTCGGTACCGGTAAACCGCTGGATGGCAATACAACCGGCTTCCACCTTATCACCGATAACGGCGGCTTCTTCCCGCACGGCCTGCTGCCCGCGCTGGTGCTGATCCAGGGCGTGGTCTTCGCCTTTGCCTCCATTGAGCTGGTCGGTACGGCGGCGGGTGAATGTAAAGATCCCGAGAACATGGTGCCGAAAGCGATCAACAGCGTGATCTGGCGTATCGGTCTGTTCTATGTCGGCTCCGTGGTGCTGCTGGTGCTGCTGCTGCCCTGGAACGCCTATCAGGCGGGCCAGAGTCCGTTCGTGACCTTCTTCTCGAAGCTGGGCGTGCCCTACGTGGGCAGCATCATGAACATTGTGGTGCTGACCGCCGCGCTCTCCAGCCTGAACTCCGGCCTCTACTCCACCGGACGTATCCTGCGCTCCATGTCGATGGGCGGCTCTGCGCCGAAGTTCATGTCGAAAATGAGCAAGCAGCAGGTGCCGTACGCGGGCATTCTGGCGACGCTGGTGGTCTATGTCTTTGGCGTATTCCTGAACTATCTGGTGCCGTCGCAGGTGTTTGAGATCGTCCTCAACGTCGCGGCGCTGGGGATTATCGCCTCCTGGGCCTTTATCGTGGTGTGCCAGATGCGTCTGCGCAAAGCGATCAAAGCCGGTACCGCGGCTGACGTGAGCTTCAAAATGCCGGGCGCGCCGTTCACCTCCTGGCTGACCCTACTGTTCCTGTTCAGCGTACTGGTGCTGATGGCGTTCGACTACCCGAACGGCACTTACACCATCGCCACCATTCCCCTGCTGGCAGTTCTGTTGACGGCGGGCTGGTTTGGCGTGCGTAAGCGCGTGCATGCGATCCAGAGCACCGCGCCGCAACACCCGGACGCAGACAAGCACGACGGTCCGCTGGTGGAAGAGACCTCGCGTTAACCACGTGAATTAAAAAGGGAAGGCAGATGCCTTCCCTTTTTTTTTGCCCGGCGGCGCTACGCTTGCACGGGCCTGCTGGTTGCCACCCGGCACGGCACTGAACTTACAGCGCGATACGGATCACATCATCCGGCTGGGTCGCTTCCTGCTGGCGGGTGGACTTCTGCTTCACCGTCACGTACAGGGTTTTACCGTCGGCGGAGAGCGCCAGGCTGTTCGGGAAGGTCGGGGTGTCGTGGGTTTTCGTCACTTTGTAGGTTTTCGCGTCAATAACGCTTACCTTACCCGCTTCACGGTGAGTGACGTAGGCTTCATCGCGCGCCGGGTTGAACAGCACCGCCAGCGACTCAGGCGCTGCCACTTTACTGATGATGCTACCGTCTTTCAGGGAGACAACCAGCACTTCCGGCTGTTTCGAGTCGGTGATAAATGCGCGCTGGCCCTTCACGTCGAGGCTCAGGTTCAGGTAGAAATGCTCTTTCCCGTCGTCCTGCAGCTTCTTGCGCTCAATAATTTTGTTGGTGGCAGTGTCGATGGTCACCAGCTCGCCGTCGCCGTTAGTGGTGTACAGGCGCTTCGCCTGCGCATCCAGCGCCAGGCCGGTGCTGAACTTGCCGGTGCCGGTGATGGTCTCTTTCAGCTTCAGCGTTTCGCCATCCACTACCCAAATCACGCTCTCTTTACCGATACCGGTAATGTAGACGCTGTTGGTGGTGTCATCGGCCACCAGCTCGCGCGGCTGCAGCGGTTTAACCGTTTCGCTGCGCTTGCGGTCGTCGAGCACCAGACGGCCCTTCACGTCACCGGTTTTAGCGTCAATGGCGGTCACCGCGCTGTTAGTGGTGTTGCCAAACCACAGCGTCTGAGTGGCAGTGTTGATGGTGGCGCCAAACGGTTTCAGATCGCTATGAATCGCCTGCGTCACTTCCAGCGTCAGCGGATCGAGGCGGTAAACCACCCCACCTTTATCCGTTTTGCGGCTCTGGGTGGTGGCAACCCACAGCGCATTTTCTTGCTGGCTGACGGCCATCTCATACGCGCCTTTACCAACCGCTTTACGCAGCATCTCTTCTGCGGCATGAACATTAAAGGTTCCGGCTACCAGCAAAGAACCCAACAGCAGTGAGCCACGCAGACGCGGCGAGCACAGGTGACGTAAATTCATAACAACTCCCTTTTAGGTAAATGGTATCGCTGACATCGCTTCCGGCTGGCAAAGTCATCGCTTCGCCTGGTTATTGATGAGAATAGTAATCATTATTTATCTCAATGTGGAGTAATTCTTGATCGCATCAAGCCTGTTCGCTGATTTAACCTACACTTTGGTTAACGCTATGTGCGGTTTTGGTTTTCAAAATATTTACAAAAGATTTACCATAGCCGCACATGTTCCATTTGGTTCGTCATTCCCTTAACCGGTTCTTTATCCATGAAAATCTTTTCTGCCCGCAGGGCAACGCTTCCCCTGCTGTTGGTTCCTGTCGTTTTTGCTCCAGTCGCAGCAATGGCGGCCGACGAACAGACGATGACCGTCAGCGCGTCACCGCAGTCTCTCTCAGAGTTAGATACTCCCGCCGCGGTCAGCGTGGTCAATGGCGAAGATATGCGCCAGGCGACGCCGCGCATTAACCTCTCTGAGTCCCTTGGCAGCGTGCCGGGATTACAGATTCAGAACCGGCAGAACTACGCCCAGGATCTCCAGCTCTCGACCCGAGGTTTTGGCGCCCGCTCCACCTTTGGGGTGCGCGGCATTCGCCTCTACGTGGACGGCATCCCGGCAACCATGCCGGACGGCCAAGGGCAAACCTCAAACATCGATCTCAACAGCATCGAGAGCGTGGAGGTGCTGCGCGGGCCGTTTTCCGCCCTGTATGGCAACGCCTCCGGCGGCGTGCTTAACATGACCACCGAAACCGGACGTCAGCCGAACACCGTCGAGGCCAGCAGCTATTACGGCAGCTTCGGCACCTGGCGCTACGGCATGAAGGCCACCGGCGCGATGGGCGACGGCACCCAGCCGGGGGATGTGGATTACACCGTCTCCACCACCCGCTTCACCACCCACGGCTACCGCGATCACAGCGGCGCACGGAAAAATCTCGCCAACGCCAAACTGGGCGTGCGCATCGACGATGCCAGCAAGCTGAGCCTGATTTTCAACAGCGTGGATATAAAAGCCAACGATCCCGGCGGGCTGGACTATCAGGAGTGGCGGGACAACCCGCGCCAGTCGCCGCGCGGGGATCAGTACAACACCCGCAAAACCATCAAGCAGACCCAGGCTGGCCTGCGCTATGAGCGCCAGCTTAGCGAGCAGGACGACCTCAGCGTGATGGCTTACGCGGGTGAACGTGAGATGACCCAGTACCAGTCGATCCCGTACCAGCCGCAGCTCAGAGCCACCCACTCCGGCGGCGTGATCGACATGCAGCGCCACTATCAGGGGATCGACACCCGCTGGACCCACCGCGGGGAGCTGCTGGTGCCGATGACCTTTACCACCGGCCTGAACTACGAAAACATGAGCGAAGATCGTCGCGGCTATGAAAACTTCGTGATGAATAATGGGGTGCCGGACTACGGCGTCAAAGGGGCGAAACGCCGCGATGAACGCAACCTGATGTGGAACGTCGACCCTTACCTGCAAACTAACTGGCAGCTGACGCAGAAGCTCTCCCTCGACGCGGGCGTGCGCTACAGCTCGGTGTGGTTCGACTCGAACGACCACTACGTACAGGGCGCTAACGGCGATGACAGCGGGGACGCCAGCTATCACAAATGGCTCCCGGCAGGCGCGCTGAAGTACCGCGTGACCGACGCCTGGAACCTGTATGCCGCCGCGGGTCGCGGTTTTGAGACGCCAACTATCAACGAACTCTCCTACCGTTCTGACAACCAGAGCGGCCTGAACTTCGGCCTGAAGCCGTCCACCAACAATACGTATGAAGTGGGGAGTAAAACGCGCATCGGCAACGGCCTGTTCACCGCGGCGCTGTTCCGCACCGATACTGACGATGAGATCGTGGTCGATGCCAGCGCGGGCGGACGCACCAGCTATAAAAACGCCGGTAAGACCCGCCGCCAGGGCGTGGAGCTCTCCCTGGATCAGCAATTCGCTGAAAACTGGAAGCTGAAAATGGCGTGGACGTATCTGGATGCCACCTACCGCACCAACGTCTGTGGCGACGCCGACTGTAACGGTAACCGGATGCCGGGCATTGCGCGCAACATGGGCTATGCCTCGTTTGGCTGGCAGCCCGTCGAAGGCTGGTATGCAGGCTCGGACGTGCGCTACATGAGCGACATCATGGCCGACGACGAAAACAGTGCCAAAGCGCCGTCCTACACGGTTGTGGGCCTGAACACCGGCTATAAGCTCAACTATGGCAACTGGGGCATGGACATCTTTGGTCGCGTGGATAACCTGTTCGACAAAGAGTACGTCGGCTCGGTTATCGTTAACGAATCGAATGGTCGCTACTACGAACCGGCGCCGGGGCGTAACTACGGGGTGGGCCTCTCCGTCTCGTATCGCTTCGAGTAATACGGAACCGGCAGCCTGAGCTGCCGGTTTTTTTTACGCCGTCTGCGCCTGCTGCTCCAGGCGGAACGCCGCCACCAGCGACTCCAGCAGACGAGCCTGATCTTCCAGCGCTCCGGCCGCCGTCGAGGATGCCCCCACCAGCGAGGCGTTTTGCTGGGTGGTGGTATCCAGCTCCATCACCGCCCGGGAAATCTGCTCGATACCGCGGCTCTGCTCTTCCGATGCCGATGAAATCTCGCCCATGATGTCATTCACGCGGGTGACGGAGTCCACCACCTGTTCCATGGTCTGCCCGGCTTTCGCCACCAGGTCGCTCCCGGTGGAGATGCGGGAGACCGACTCGCTGATCAGCTGTTCGATATCTTTTGCCGCCTGCGAGCTGCGCTGGGAGAGACTGCGCACTTCGCTGGCCACCACCGCAAAGCCCCGTCCCTGCTCCCCCGCCCGCGCCGCTTCGACGGCGGCGTTCAGCGCCAGGATATTGGTCTGGAAGGCGATGCTGTTGATGACCGCCGTGATATCGGCGATTTTCTGCGAGCTGGTGTTAATGTCGCTCATGGTGGTGACCACATCGCGCATCACCCGACCGCCCTGGGTAGCGGTTTGCGAAGCCTCTGCCGCCAGCTGGCTGGCATGACGGGCGTTATCGGCGTTGTTTTTCACCGTGGCGGTAAGCTCCTCCATGCTGGCGGCGGTCTGCACCACCGCCGCGGCCTGCTGCTCGGTACGCGATGAGAGATCGGTATTGCCTTCGGCAATTTCGCTGGCGGCAAGCGACACCTGCGTCACGCTGCTGCGCACCTCGCCAATCATCAGGCGCAGTTTGTCGTTCATCCGGCCCATTGCCCCGGTCAGTTTGCCCAGTTCATCTTCCCCCTGCGGGCGAATATCGGAACTGAGATCGCCGCTGGCGATACGTTCGGCCAGCTGCAGGTTATGTTTCACCGGCCGGGTGATCTGGCGGGTAACCCACCATGAGACGAGAATTCCAAAGAGGATCGCCGCCACGCCAATAATGGCGGTGATGGTGCTGGAGCTGTTGGCCAGCGAGTCGTTGTGGGTTTTGACCAGGGCGATGATGTCCCGGATAGAGGCGCTGCTGTCGTCGCCAGCGGTTTTGACTTTCTCTTCTGCCGCTTTCAGAGCCGCGGTGGCCGCCGGATCGTTTTTATCTGCATTCCACGCCGTCATCGCGACCTGCATCTCGCTTACGCTGCTGCCAAAACGGGCAAGGTGTCCGGCAATCGCATCGACAATGGCCTTCTCTTTTGCTGTCCACTCAAGCCCACGGGCCTCTTCGGTCAGTTCAGCGGCGTGTTTGACGTAATTCGCCATCAGCTGGCCGGACTTTTCGTCACCGTTATAGAGAAATTTAAGACGGTTGATCTTGGCCTGGAAGACCTCGATGTTGATGTTGTAGATCAGGTTGGTTTGCTGGTAAACGTCGCGAATCTCTTTGAAGCGCATCACGCTGAGCAGGGTCGATACCGCCACCAGCAGTAACACCAGACCAAAACCTGTCGCGAGCTTTCTGCTCATTTTTATATTACGTAATCGTTGACTGACACTCATTCCTGGCTCCTTAAAAGGCGACTGTGCCTTTTAAGGTTATCGGCAGCGTTCAGGGTTATTTCATAGTTAAGCTGGTCTTATCAGTAGGATAAAAAATAGCCTTTTCCGACGGTGCATTGTCCGTCGGAAAATAGAGACAGAGTGATATTCAGCGATATTACCGCTTCGCTTGTTTATATCATGGCTGGTTTACAAACTGTCTGATCAATACCTCATTCGCCTCGTCGATCACTTTATCGATGGCTAAACGGCTGGCTTCCTGATCGCGCTTTTCAAGGGCACTAAGCAGTTCATCGTAGCGATAAGAGCGGCACGGCAGGACAAGGTCCGGATCGTACAGACAGTTAAAACAGGGGCCGATGCGCACCCACAGCTGTTCGATAAGCGACGTCAGGGTGGGCATTTCGGCATAGTGATAGAGCGTGAAGCGAAAGGCCCGGTTGGTGTGAAGCGCGCGCTCCACTTCACCATTGCTCATCGCATCATGGAATTTGTCGGAGAGATCGCGCAGCGTCTCTAGTTTTTTGTCGGACATCAGATTGCACGCTGCCGCAACGGCCATGCACTCCAGCTCCTTACGGATGGCATTCACTTCTTTGTAACGCTCGAGCGTCACGTCCGGCACCAGAAAGGCCTGCGCCGGGGTAGCGTGAAGCGCGCCTGCGGAGACCAGCCGCAGCAGCGCTTCACGAACAGGAGTAATACTGGTACCGAGTTTATCCGCAATCTCTTTAGTGACGAGCCGTGCTCCTGGCTTCAGCGCCCCGGCAATCAGCGCGCTTTTCAGACTTACTTCAACCTGCATCGTCAGGCTCATTCGTTGAGCTTTTTCTAAATTATCCAAATCCAGCATGTTCTATTCCTGTTACCCAAACTTAACTAAATTCCACAGCCGGTTAAATACGGACCGCTGAGTATTTGATATATCCTGTATCTGCATGCCTGATTTACGTCAAAAGAAAGCCATCAATCAAAACGAAAATTGATTGATAAAATTAAACACTCCGTTTCGTCTACAGCGTTAAGATATTTCTATGGCTATATAATTAAAGACGTTATTTCAAATTTTGCACAATTTAGTATGGCGGAATAATCCGCCATAACAGGTATTATTCGTTAGTGTTCGCGACGCGTATCACGACTTTGCCGAAGTTTTTTCCCTCCAGCAGACCGATCAGCGTATCTGGCGCATTTTCCAGGCCATCCGTAACCTGTTCGCGGTAATGGATCTTGCCCTCTTTGACCCAGCCCCCCATCTCCTGCTGAAACTCTTCAATGCGGTGGCCGTAATCCTGGTTAATGATAAAGCCCTGCATACGGATGCGCTTTTTCAGGATAGTGCCCATCAGCAACCCAAGGCGATCCGGTCCTGGCGGCAGGTCGGTGGCGTTGTATCCACTCACCAGCCCGCAGACCGGCACGCGTGCCTGGGTATTCAGCAGCGGCAGCACGGCGTCAAACACCTTACCGCCGACGTTTTCGTAATAGATATCTATGCCCTGCGGGCAAGCCTGTTTGAGCTGTTCGGCAAAGTCGTCAGCGTGGTGATCCAGACACTGGTCAAAACCCAGTACCTCCGTGGCGTGGCGGCACTTCTCTGCCCCACCGGCAACGCCAACCACCCGGCAGCCTTTCAGCTTGCCAATCTGCCCGACGGTCGATCCCACCGGCCCGGTCGCCGCGGCCACCACCAGCGTCTCATCCTCTTTGGGCTGACCGATATCCAGCAGCCCCATATAGGCGGTAAAGCCGGGCATTCCCAGCACGCCCAGCGCCCAGGAGGGGTGCTCCGGGTTCTCACCCAGTTTGACCAGCCCGCTGCCGTCGGAGAGTTCATACTCCTGCCAGCCGCTGTAGCCGAGTACCCATTCGCCAGGCTGATAGTCAGGATGATTCGACGATTCGACGCGGCTGACGGTACCCCCCACCATCACGGCCCCAAGCTCCACCGGCGGCGAGTAGGACGGCTCGTCGCTCATGCGACCGCGCATATAGGGGTCGAGAGAGAGCCACATCGTGCGCAGCAGAAGCTGGCCGTCGGCTGGCTGTGGAATGTCGGTGGTCTCTAAGCGAAAGTTATCAGCGGTGGGTGCGCCGTGGGGACGGGAAGCCAGAATCCATTGACGATTCTGCGTTGAAGATTGACTCATACCTCACTCCTCTTTATGGAAACGTCCTTAGAGACTAGCTTCATCTTCCTCTGTCCGCTTTGACATTATGAGCCAGACTGGTTAAGCCTGACGACCAGATAGACGCACGGCTCGCCGCTTTCGTTAATAAAGCGGCAGTCGTTCGGCGGGCCTAACTCCAGGCAATCCCCGGCCCGCATTTCATGGCGGGTATCCCCCTCCTGAAACACCAGCTCCCCCGACTGCAGCCAGATGAGCTGGCGCGCCAGGGCGTAAGAGGAAGCAGGCATCGGCACATCGCTCCCGCCGGGCAGTTCCACCTGCACCAGATCGATAGGCAGATCGGTACGCGGCGAAACGTGGCGCCGCAAATAGTGTGTCTGAGGGTCACGCCAGACGGGCTGGTTTTCAAAGCGCAGCAGCTTGCCTTCCTGCATCTCAGCGCGGGCAATAAGCGTAGACATGCTGATCCCAAAAGCGCCTGAGAGACGGGCCAGCAGAGTAGCGGTTGGGCTGCTGTCGGCGCGTTCGATTTTATGGATCATCGCCCGCGACACCCCCGCCCGCCCGGCAAGCTCGCTCAGGGACCAACCGCGAGACTCACGCTCAAGGCGAATGCGTGCGCTGATCCGTTGATTCATATTGTCCGACGTATTGTTCATCACGTCATACTATAGTGAAAGTAATGGATTACAACGGGCTTTTTTCATAACTAAAAGATATGAGTTATGCCGTAGCGTTTCCAGTGTCTGTTTGTGTAATATCGTGTCAAGACGTACTACTATAGTGAACAACACAGACTGAGGTTTCAGATGCTTATTCGTCACGCCAGCAAAGAGGATTGCGCCGCTATCGGCGAAATTTATAACCACGCCGTGTTGCACACCGCCGCCATCTGGAATGATACCACCGTGGACACCGATAACCGCATCGCCTGGTTCGAAGCGCGTCAGCTGATGGGGTATCCGGTGCTGGTGAGCGAGCATGACGGCGTGGTGACTGGCTATGCCTCTTTTGGCGACTGGCGCGCCTTCGACGGTTTCCGTCACACGGTTGAGCATTCGGTGTACGTGCATCCGGATCATCAGGGCAAAGGCATTGGTCGGGCGCTGATGAAGCAGCTGATCGTTGAGGCCAGGGACATCGGTAAACACGTGATGGTGGCCGGGATCGAAGCGCAGAATCAAGCCTCCATTCATCTGCATGAAACCCTGGGCTTTGTCACGACCGGTAAGATGCCGCAGGTGGGCACCAAGTTTGGCCGCTGGCTGGACCTGACCTTTATGCAGCTGCAGCTCGATGAGCGCAGCGAACCGGATAATCTCGGATGAATCAGTCCCTGACGCTGGTGTTCCTGGTTGCGGCGGGCATCGGTCTGGTGGTGCAGAACACCCTGATGGTCCGCATCACCCAGACCTCAAGCACCATTCTTATCGCCATGCTGCTCAACTCACTGGTGGGGATTGTGCTGTTTGTCTCGATTTTGCTGATTAAAAACGGTGTCGCCGGGTTCAGCGAGCTGGTCCACACGGTGCGCTGGTGGACCTTAATTCCCGGCCTGCTGGGTTCGTTTTTTGTCTTTGCCAGCATCAGCGGCTATCAGTACGTTGGGGCCGCGACCACTATCGCGGTGCTGGTCGCCAGCCAGTTGATTGGCGGGCTGGTGATGGATGTGGTGCGCAGCCAGGGGGTGCCGCTAAAGGCCCTGATCGGCCCGGTGTGCGGGGCGGTACTGCTGGTGATTGGCGCCTGGCTGGTGGCGAGACGCCAGTTCTGACTTACAGGATCACCCCGCCTTTGGTCAGGCTCTCATGGCGGGCTTCCTGGTCTTCTCTGTACTGTTTCCCGTGATGGGCAATGGCGTTGCGCAGGCGCTGCTGCTGGGCATAGCGATCTTCACGGCTCAGTTCCGTATCCTCGCTTAAGGCGATCAGCAGTTCGTTCATATGCGCAATCACGCTTTCGGCAATCACCGCATCAACACGGGCGATAACGTCCTCTAAATGTGACATGGTCACTCCTTCTCAGCTTGCCCGGCGGCGCTGCGCTGCGCTTGCCGGGCCTGGGGTTTGTTCCCTCCCCCTTTGAGGAGAGGGTCAGGATGAGGGGCTCAGGCCGCACCCGACTTAATTCAGCTTCGCCTTCGAGAAATCACTCCCCATCAGGCTCACGCTATACCCGCTGATGTTGCTGCGGGTGGCATAGAAGGTTTTGCCGTTAGCCAGCGCAATCCACGGTGCCTGCTGGTAAAAAATCTCCTGCGCCTGGCTGTAGAGTTTGGCGCGGGCAGCCGGATCGCTGGTGAGCTTCGCTTTCTGTACCAGGTCATCATAACCCTTGTCACACCAGCGTGCAGCATTGGAGCCGGTTTTAATGCTGTTGCAGCCCAGCAGTACGTCGGCGAAGTTATCCGGGTCGCCGTTGTCCGACATCCAGCCAAACAGCGCGCTGTCGTGCTCCCCTTTGCGCATGCCGGAGAGGTATTCTCCCCACTCATACGAGACGATTTTCGCCTTAATGCCCACCTTCGCCCAGTCGCTCTGGATCATCTCGGCAATGCGGCGCGAGTTCGGGTTATACGGACGTTGCACCGGCATCGACCACAGCGTCACCTCCGTCCCCTGCTCCAGCCCGGCCTGCTTGATCAGCGCTTTCGCTTTTTCAGGATCGTAGCCATAGTCCTGCAACCCTTTATTAAAGCCCATCATGTTTG
Source organism: Leclercia adecarboxylata (assembly GCF_035787115.1). Taxonomy (GTDB): domain Bacteria; phylum Pseudomonadota; class Gammaproteobacteria; order Enterobacterales; family Enterobacteriaceae; genus Enterobacter; species Enterobacter adecarboxylatus_E. Next base: position 476,178 of record NZ_JALKTL010000001.1, read on the forward strand.
GCGGGATCGGTGATTTTGCCACCGTGCCGGAGCCCATAAACACCGCGTTAATAATGGCCTCTTTGTCGGTGGCGTAGTTCAGGGCCTGGCGCACCAGCACGTTATCAAACGGCTTTTTCTCGGTATTAAACGCCAGATAGCCAACGTTCAGCGCGTCCACGCTGTGCAGGGTCAGAGCCTTGTTCTTTTTAATCACGTCGAACTGCACCGGGGATGGCGCAGGAATGATCTGGCACTCGTTGGTTTGCAGCTTCGCCAGACGGGTTTCCACGTTCGGGGTAATGGAGAAGATGAGGTGTTTAGTCGGCACCGCGCCATCCCAGTAGTTCGGGTTAGCGATATAGCGGATCAGGGAGTCAACCTTATACTGCTGAAGCACGTAAGGCCCCGTACCAATCGGCCAGGTATCGACGTTTTCCGGCGTGCCTTTTTTCAGCATCGCGTCGGCATACTCCGCAGAGAGAATAGAGGCGAAGTCCATCCCCCAGTCGGCGAGGAACGCAGCGTTCGGTTCGCTCAGCACAAACTGCACGTGATTATCGTCAATCTTTTTCACGTCCTGGATCAGCTTATCCAGACCGACGTCGTTGAAGTATTCGTAATTACCCTGAGAAACGTTGTGGTACGGATGCTTAGGGTCTTTCTGACGCATTACGGAGAAAATAACGTCGTCGGCATTAAAATCGCGGGTTGGTTTGAAGAATTTATTGCTGTTGAACTTCACCCCTTTGCGCAGGGTAAACGTATAGGTTTTGCCATCCGGGGAGATGGTCCAGGATTCCGCCAGCGACGGCACCGGGGTATTTTTGACCGGGTCGAAGTTAATCAGGCGGTTATACAGTACCTGCGAGCTGGCAACAAAGGTCGGGCCGGAGCTGGCGATCTGCGGGTTAAACGACTCCGGCGATGCTTCGGAGCAGTAAATAATGGTGTCGGTATTGGCCGCCCATGCGGCGCCCGCTGGCAGTAGCGCGCTTAATACCAGCGCGAGAAGCGTTTTCCCTGTAGACATGGTTATTACCTGTTGGATTTTATTATAAAGAACGGTAATAACAGCACAGCCCCCCTCACCTGGCAAATAACGAAACACTATCAGGTTATTCTAAAGCAGTTAATTTCGCTGATTTTCCCGCCAATGGCCAGAGGGTGATTTGCCTTAAGGTACATTCATCGTCAAGCACTTTCCGCACGCTTAATGCCGCAAGAAATCGCCCCTTTTGTCGTCTCTTCTGCCGTTTGCTTGTCCGCGGATTTCGTAAAGTAGACGCGTGAAAAAGTCTATGGGACCAAATCGTGGCAAAAACCCTTTTACGCAGCGGTAATCTGGATGATTTTCAGGCCGTTGGCGGCGGCGGACAGGCCGTTTTTGAATCAGCATTGCAAATTCGTGAGGCGCTGCGTCTGCGCAAACAGCAGACCATTGTCGATTGCCTTGCCATCCCGCAGGTTAACGATGAAGGCGACCGGGTGGACTGGTACTCCCCGGTGGAAGGCGCGGTAAAAAGCTGGAAAGCCGCCGATGAAGATGCGCGGTTTCGGGCGCTGCGCCTGCTGGAAGGTACCCTGTCGAGCGTGGAGTCCCTGAGCAAAAAATCGCTTCAGTCGCCGAAAACCGCCCAGCAGCTGTTTGGTTCCCTGCTGTCAAAAGCGTTTCAGTTCCCCGGTGAGAACTTCCTGTTCCTGGTTGACGGTAAGCCGGTGATCACCTTCTGGGGTTTTGTGAACCTCAATGAAAACGCGCGCGAAGATGTTCTCGACTGCCTGCGCGCCTCCCTGCTTCCGGAGCCAATGCCTGCGCCGGTGAAGGAGCCAGAACCGGCACCAGAAGCGGCCCCGGCCATCATCTTTGAAAAAGCCGATGAGCCGCTGGTTCCCGCTCCTGCTGCGGTCACTATCACCGCCACCGATCTGTACGAGGCGCAGCCCGCGCCGGTCATGAGCGCAAGCGAGCCAGAGCCGGAGCCTGCTCCGGTGGTGGTGGCGAAAAAACGTCGCGTTCCGCTATGGCCGCTGCCGGTTGCCGCCGTGGTGGTCGCCGCCGTTGCTGCCCCGCTGCTGTGGCCAAAACAGGCCCCGACCGCCGAGCCGGTAAAAACCGCCGTTACCGCCCCGGTAGCGATTGCCCCCAAAGCGGTTGCCGCTATTGAGCCCCTGCCGCTGAATCTGCCCCTGCATCAGGCTGAAGTGGTGGCCGTCAAAGCCGCCGATCCGGTCCCAGCGGAACCGGTGGTGATTTCCGCTATCCCGAAAGACGCGCTGGTGATGGAAGCCGATCAGGTGAAAGCCGGGTTGACGCGTTTTCTTAACGGTAGCTGGCGGGTCATGCTGGATATCACCGACCCGATCACCGGGAAACCGCCTTCGTTGCGCTATCAGATTAAGAACAACAAAGGGTCAGCCCGCGTCGTTCATGGCGATAACGTGGTCTGCCGCGTGGAGGTCTTTTCCGGATTGCACAGCAACGGTGAACTGCTGATTAAAACCCGCGGCAACGCCCGCTGCGCTGACGGCTCGCGCTATCCGATGCCGGAAATTACCTGTAAAGCCGGCACCAATGACGTGGCGGAGTGCAGCGCGCGCTACGGCGCGAAGACCATAGTGCCATTGACATTCAGTAAGGCAGGTGCGTGATCCTATGCTGGTAAACCTTTGCGACTACAAACAGAACGTCACGCTGATTGCGAACAGCGGCGTACAGTTTCTTGATTTCGGTCTGACGCCGCAGGACTCCGCCCAGAGCGGACGTTTTGTGCGTAAAACCGCCAATGGCCCCCTGCTGCGCCTGGATTTCGATCTGGTGAATGGCCGCTACACTCTGCCTGCCACCAATGGCGGACAGCCGGAGGTGGTTAAACCCGAAAGCACCATCCTGCTCCAGCAGTCGCTGGCGGTGCTGGATGGCGTCTGGCTGCCGGTGCCTTTCCTGCGCTTTAACCCGCCGCGCACCTTCGTAGACGGCCCGGATAACTGGGCGCGCGTGCAGGTGCGCAAGCTGGAGACTCCGGACAACGCCGGCAACAGCCACCGCGTGACCCTGGCGCTGGACAGTCAGATCGCCGCCCATGCCACCAGCGCCCTGTCGCCGGTGGAGAACGATATTCTCAACGGCACCCGCTTCGCGCTGGCCTGGCGTGACGACGAAGTGGCGAACTTCCTCGATCAGACCTGGATTGACGGCTGGCTGCGCGAGGCCTTTACCCAGTACGCCACCGGCGTGGAGAACCGCGCCGAACGCGAGCTGCAACTGGCGATGCGCAACTTTGAGTACCAGGCGCACTGGCTGAACATACTGGCGATGCTGGGCGAACAGCTCAGGGTGCCGGAAGTGAAATTCGTCACCCACACCCTCAGCACCCCGGCCATTCCGGTGGACCTGATCCTCGACGTCGGCAACACCCATACCTGCGGCGTAATCATTGAAGATCACGGCGACGCCAACGACGGTCTGCGTCAGACCGCCGAGCTGCAGGTGCGCTCGTTAAGCGAGCCGCAGTTCCTGAACGAGCCGCTGTTTACCAGCCGCCTGGAGTTTTCAGAAGCCCGCTTCGGCAAGCAGCACTTTTCGGTAGAGAGCGGCCGCGAAGACGCTTTTGTCTGGCCCTCCATCGTGCGCGTGGGCGACGAGGCGCGCAAGCTCGCCACCCAGCGTCTGGGGACCGAAGGCAACAGCGGTATCTCCAGCCCGCGCCGCTACCTGTGGGATGAAACGCCGGTGGTGCAGGACTGGCGTTTCAGCCAGATGAATGGCAAAACCCAGCGCGAACCACTCGCCACCGCCTTCCCGCTGATGAACCTGATGAATGACGACGGTCAGCCGCTGTTCACCCTGCCGCAGGATGAGCGTCTGCCGGTGTTTTCGCCGCAGTACAGCCGCAGCACCCTGATGACCCATATGCTGTGCGAACTGCTGGCACAGGCGCTGGGGCAGATCAACAGCGTCGCCACCCGCCTGCGTCTGGGCTTCCCCGCGTCGCCGCGCCAGCTGCGCACCCTGATCCTCACCCTGCCTTCGGCGATGCCGAAGCAGGAGCGCGAGATCTTCCGCCGCCGCATGTTCGAAGCCATCGCCATCGTCTGGAAAGCGATGGGCTGGCACCCGCAGGATGAGGACTTCTCCAGCCGTAAGCAGCAGGAGAAAAGCGTGGTGCCGGTGCCGGAGATCCAGATGGAGTGGGACGAGGCCAGCTGCGGTCAGCTGGTGTGGCTCTATAACGAGGCCATCTCCCACTACAATGGCCAGACGGAAGCCTTTTTTGCCGCCCTTGCCCGCCCGGACCGTGAGCCGGAGCCGGGCTGTCAGCCGGGCCGCGCCCTGCGCGTGGCGTCCATTGATATCGGCGGCGGTACCACCGATATGGCAATCACCCATTACCAACTCGACGACGGCTCGGGCAGCAACGTCAAAATCACCCCGCAGCTGCTGTTCCGCGAGGGCTTTAAGGTGGCGGGGGATGACACCCTGCTGGATGTCATCCAGCGCTACGTACTGCCTGCCCTGCAAACCCAACTGCAGAAATCCGGTATTGCCGATGCGTCGCTGCTGATGGCCTCGCTGTTTGGCGACTCCGGGCGTATCGACACCCAGGCGGTGCTGCGCCAGCAGACGGCCCTGCAGCTGTTTATGCCGATTGGGCATGCGATCCTCGCCGCCTGGGAGGCCAGCGACGTTGATGATCCGCTCGACGGGCTGCACGCCACTTTTGGCGATCTGCTGACCCGCAAACCCACGCGCAACGTGATGAACTACCTGCAACAGGTCATTGAGCATGCCCTGCCTTCGGGCTCGGCGCCGTTCGACCTGTTTGCCGTGCCGCTGCACGTCAATTTCCGCGAGATGCAGGACGCGATGCTGGCCGGGCACTTCACCCTGGCCGCGCCGCTGCACGCTGTGGCAGAAGCGATCTCCCACTACGCCTGCGATATTCTGCTGATCACCGGGCGTCCGGGCTGTCTGCCGGGCGTTCAGGCGCTGATCCGTCATCTGCAGCCGGTGCCGGTCAGCCGCATAGTATGGCTGGATAAGTACCGGGTTCATGAGTGGTATCCGTTCAGCCAGCAGGGGCGCATCGGCAACCCGAAATCCACCGCGGCGGTGGGCGCGATGCTCTGTAGCCTGGCGCTGGATCTGCGTCTGCCGCGCTTTAACTTCAAGGCGGCGGATATCGGTGCCTACTCCACCGTGCGCTACCTCGGCGTGCTGGATAACACCGTCAATACCCTGCGCGAGGAGAATGTCTGGTATCAGGATATCGATCTCGACAAGCCGGGGGCGAAGCTGGATACCCGTCTGCACTTCCCGCTGCGCGGCAATGTGACCCTCGGCTTCCGTCAGCTGGCAAATGCCCGCTGGCCTGCCACCCCGCTCTACACCCTGAGTATTAACTCGGCTGAGCTGGCAAAATCCATTGCCGGGGATGGGGTACTGAACGTGCGCCTTAAATTTTGCGGCGGCAATAAGCATGAGGGGCCGGAAGCCTTTGAGCTGTGCGACGCCTGGCTGCAGGACGGCACGCCGGTTCCGGCCGATGCCCTGACATTTAAACTGAATACTCTGGCCGATCGCCGACACAGCGGCAGCCATTACTGGATCGACAGCGGGAGCGTATACCTGAAATGACAGCCACGACGACCACTACTCAGGCGTTAATCGGGTGGATCAACACAACGCGCCAGCACGCCCCGATCCTTGATAACGACGCCGATGCTCTGCTGGCGAGACTGGCGCTGGCCGACGCGCGTGAAAAGGCCATTCAGCGGGCGCTGAGCTCGGCGAGCACCATCGGGCTTTACGGTCACTCCCAGGCGGCGAAGGCCCACCTGCTCACTACACTGTGCGGCAGCGATAATCAGCGGATGAACGTGATTGTCGACCAGCGGACCTTTGACTATTTTTCACACATCAACCCCGGCCATGCCCTGACCAACATGGCGCTGCGCTTTACTCCGAATGCGGCAGAGACAGCTGACGACGCCTTTCCGCTGCGCCTCTGCCTGCTCACCGAAGCCGAGCTGGTACAGGTATTTCTGGCCCGCGCGACGCTCCCGGCGGTGGATAAATCCGTCATCGAAGCGCGCCTGGAAAAGTGGCGCGCCCTGCGCCAGCCTCAGAGCGTGCCGGGGATCACTGCCGCAGACGTGGGGACTATCGCCCGCTACTGGCACGACACGGTGCCTGCGGCATCCCGCCAGATGGACGATGCGCTGTGGCAACAGTTTGCCCTGCTGCTGCCGTCGCTGGATCTCAGCACTCGCGCGAGCGTCTGGTCGTTGCTCTGGGGCGAGCAGCAGGAGCTGACCCGGCAGTGGCTGAAGCTGGCGCATATTCTGCACCAGACCAGCCACGCCCGGGAGCTTGCTGCGCCGCTGAGCCTGCTGGTGGATAATTTTGGTCTGCCGACCGAAGGCTTCCTTACCCGCGGGGATCTTACTCTGCCGGACGTTCAGCAGGCGGTGCTGCACCCCCTGCACAACGGTGAGCTGCTTAACGCGATCAGCATTCCGCTGGATTTGCTGGCCCTGCTGACCCGGGAGCTCATCCTGCCGGTCGAACAGAGCGCGCTGGCCGGGGTCGATATCATTGATATTCCCGCCCCGTCAACGCAGCCGGATCAGCCCCTGGCCCAGGCCAAACAGCAGTGGTTGCTGGAACACTATCGCCAGCAGTTACAGCCGGACGTGCTGGTTATTTGCAACGCCACCGCCCATCAGGGCCAGACGGCCAGGACCGCGAAGATGTTGTTGAACTGGGTTAAAACGACCCAGCCAGGCGACGATGCCGCCCTGCCGGGGCTGGTATGGGCGATTACGCCGCAGGATGCGCGCTTTACCAGCCGCTCGAACCTCGACGAAGCGGTGCAGCAGTTGCTCGGCAAACCCGGCCAACACTGGGGCACATTGCAGGCGCTGGACAGCAGCAGTATGCAGCGGGTAATTGAGTGGTTGTCGCAGGCGACGCTGAACTCCCGGCGCCAGACGCGTCTGCTGGCGTTAGGTCAGCGGCATCAGCGTGAACTGCATCAGCTGATGCAGGGGTATCTCGCGCCGCTGACTCAGGATCCGGACGCCCGCCGTAGCGCCGCCGAAGCCATGGTACGCGCCCTACAGGGAAGTGCCGCCCGTCACGGTGAACTGCTGGAAGGGTTACTGCCGCCGCTGCGCGCCTTTGAAACGTTGCTTGCGGTGCAACAGCCGCGCGAGGAACAGGTCAACGGCCTGTTTACCGATGCCATCGATCTCTTTGCCGACAGCGCCCAGGAAGCCGATGAGATGCTACAGCCGACGGACAAAGCCCGTCTCGCCCATCAGGTGTGGATCAATCATCTGCGCCAGTGGAGTCGCGATGAGGCCGTCGCGGGCCGTCTGGGGCTGGATATTGCCACTCTTCAGCAGATTAGCGATGTGCTGGTCATTGCCAGCTACCGCCTGAACCTGCTGGCGGCGCTGAAAAAGATTGTCGATACCGATAAGAGCAGTGCCGCGCAGCTGCATGCCGCGCTGGGGAACTTTGTGGGCTGGGTGGGCTACGCTCAGACCCCGGCGTCTGCCCGCCCGGCCAGCCGGATCCGTAAAGGTCAGCCGGTGTTCGTTACGCCAACGGTGAACAGCAGTGCGCCGCGCCTGACCCGTCTGGGCGAGCAGCCGGTGCATGCCGCCACGGCCTATGTTTATGACTGGCTGGTGGCGCTGTACACCCAGGCGATTGACAATATCGGGTACCAGCATCCGCAGGATATTACCCAGGACGATCGTCGTGAGTTACAAGGGTTGCTCGGCTGAAACAGATGCCTGATGGCGCTACGCTTATCAGGCCTACAGCTCGGCACAATCGGTAGTTGTAGGCCGAATACGGTGCCTTGCACCCTGTCAGGCAAAAAGCCGCCCCGGGGCGGCTTTTTCAGAAGAGAGAGATCAGCAGAGCGACCGGAAAACTCATCGGCCAGGTTGAGCCCACCAGAAAGGCGCTCAGAAAGCGGATGCGTTTGCGATCTTTGGAGAGAAACCAGGTGATAAGCGCGCTAATCGTCGCCATGACGGCGTAAAACATTAACATCTTTTGATACAACGTCATTTCCAGTACCTACTCTGCCGTTCAATAACCGCGCGCAATATGCGACATATGTTGATATGGATCAAGTATTTTTGTTACACATTATCCACATTTTTTGCGTGGTAATAACAGTTGGGTAGAGCGGGCTACAACTTTTCGGCGGGTTATTCAGGGGGAAAGCCGATCAGGACCGCATTAAGCGGCCCTGAAGTCCGGTTCTACTTCTTAACCGGTTGAGGCTTTTTGTTACCCGAATCGGGTACTTTACGGGATTTGTCTTTATCAACCTGTAACATCAGACTCTCCTTTGTGGCCTTCGGAATAAGTAAGTATAGACCACCTGTGACGTACCACTAAAAGGTGCATTTTAAATGCACATATTGATAAATTTCCCACATTCATCCGTGCTGTAATAACCCCAGTTCTTACAGGGAGGATGTTATGCTGCGCATTCCGCAAAGTTGTATTCACACCCGTTCCACCCCGTTCTGGAATAAAGAGTCTGCCCCACCGGGCATCTTTAAACGCCATCTGGATACCGGCACGCGGCCAGGCGTCTATCCACGTCTTAGCGTGATGCAGGGGGCGGTTCGCTATCTGGGCTATGCCGATGAAACCTCGCCAGAGCCTGACAGCATTCTGGTTATTGAAGCCGGGCATTTCGGCGTGTTTCCGCCTGAGCGCTGGCATCACATCGAGGTGCTGACCGACGATACGTATTTCAATATCGACTTTTTTGTTGAACCTGACGTGCTGAGATCGCGCTGATTGACGCAGGTCTGACGAAAGCCGTACTTCACAAGGAGTAACATGATGGGCAAAGCAACCTACACCGTCACCGTCACCAATAACAGCAACGGCGTGTCGGTGGATTACGAGACAGAGACCCCGATGGAGCTGTTAATCCCGGATGTCGCCGCTGAAGTGGTGAAAAACCTGGTGAATACCGTGCGTGCCTACGACACGGAAAATGAGCATGAGGTGTGCGGCTGGTAATGCCGTTATAGCTGAGCGATTCGCCGGTCAGACTCCAGCTGGCACCGCCCTCAATCAGCTGGGCGTCGTCATAGACCGCCCCGCGGCTGACCCCTTTTTTGGCCGTCAGCACCTATGAAATCCGCCGATTGCAGCTCAGCAACCGGCGGTGACGGCGGATCAGTGTTTAATCATAATATGACGCACCACGGTATAATCCTCCAGACCATACACCGACATATCCTTGCCGTAGCCCGACATTTTCATGCCGCCGTGAGGCATTTCACTCACCAGCATAAAGTGGGTGTTTACCCAGGTGCAGCCATATTGCAGTTGGGCGCTGACCCGGTGCGCGCGGCCTACGTCCTGCGTCCACACCGAGGAGGCCAGCCCATACTGCGAATCGTTGGCCCAGCCCAGCACCTGCTCTTCATCGTCAAATTCCGTCACGCTGACCACCGGGCCAAACACCTCCCGCTGGACAATGGCATCTTCCTGCTTCGCCCCGGCCAGCACGGTGGGCTGGAAGTAATAGCCGTTGCCCTGGTGTTTGCTGCCCCCGGTGATCGCCTTGATATGCCCCAGCGCTTTGGCCTCATCAACCGCTTTGCAGACGCGATCCAGATGCGCCTGCGAGCTTAGTGGACCAAGCTCGGTGCTTTCGTCGTCCGGCGCGCCGATCTTCAGTGAGGCGACCGCCGCCCCCAGCTTTTCGACCAGCGCAGCGTAAATCCCTTTTTGCGCATAGATACGGCAGGCTGCGGTACAGTCCTGCCCGGCGTTGTAAAATCCGAAGGTACGTACCCCTTCCACTACCGCGTCGAGATCCGCATCGTCAAAGACAATCACCGGCGCTTTGCCCCCCAGCTCCATATGGGTGCGCTTAATCGTCGGGGCGGTACGACCGATGATGTGCTCTCCCGTGGCGATAGAGCCGGTAAGCGACACCATCCGCACCTTTTCATGGCCGGTGAGCGGGTCACCCACGGTTTTTCCCCGTCCGAACAGGACGCTGAGCACCCCGGCCGGGAAAATATCTTTCGCCAGCTCCGCCAGCTTCAGTGCGGTAAGCGGCGTGATCTCCGACGGTTTAAGCACCACACAGTTACCGGCGGCCAGCGCGGGTGCCAGCTTCCACGCTGCCATCATCAGGGGATAGTTCCACGGCGCGATCGAGGCAACCACGCCCAGCGGGTCGCGGCGGATCATTGAGGTGTGCCCCTCAAGATATTCTCCCGCCGCCGAGCCGTGCAGGGTACGCGCCGCGCCGGCAAAGAAGCGAAACACATCGGCAACGGCCGGAATTTCGTCGCCCTTAACGCAGTGCAGCGGTTTGCCGCAGTTTTGCGACTCCAGCCGGGCTAAAGTGTCGGCCTGTTCTTCTATGCTATCCGCCAGTTTCAGCAGACATTCGGCACGGCTTTTCGGCGTGGTCCGCCCCCAGCTGGCAAAAGCCCGATCGGCGGCCTGCACGGCAGCATCCACCTGCGCCGGAGAGGCTTCGGCGATCTCCAGCAGTACTTCGCCGGTAGCAGGGTTGTAGACCGGCTGTTTTTCCCCTTCGCCGTTGACCAGTTCACCATTAATCAGCAGTTGAGTTTGCATAGCTTTGTCCTGTTTCAGTCAAGGTTATTTCCCGCTTCCGGCAAGGTTTTCGCCGTCGCGGGTCAGCCACCAGGCCCCCAGAATTGGAATGGCGGTCACGAGCATCACCAGCAGAGCCACCACGTTAGTTACCGGAACATCGCGCGGACGCCCGAGCTGATTTAACAGCCACAGCGGCAACGTTCGCTCATGCCCGGCGGTAAAGGTCGTTACAATAATCTCATCAAATGACAGCGCAAACGCCAGCATCCCCCCCGCCAGCAGCGCCGATCCGAGATTCGGCAAAACCACATAGCGGAAGGTTTGCCAGCCGTTGGCACCCAGATCCATAGAGGCTTCAACCAGGCTCCATGAGGTACGCCGGAAACGGGCTATTACATTATTGAACACCACCACCACGCAAAAGGTGGCGTGACCGAGAATGATGGTAAAGAAACCGGGCTCCAGATTGATGGTCCTGAACGCTGTCAGCAGCGCCAGGCCGGTGATGATCCCCGGCAGGGCGATAGGCAGGATCAGCATCAGCGACACGGCGTTCTTGCCAAAGAAATCCCGGCGCCACAGGGCCGCGGCCGCCAGGGTGCCCAGCACCAGCGCAATGGCCGTCGAGAGTGCGGCGATCTTAAGTGACAACGTCACTGACTCGATGATGTCGCTACGTGCTGCCGCGGCACTGAACCACTTCAGCGTCAGCCCCTGCGGCGGAAAACTGAACGCCGCATCCTCAGTATTAAAAGCATAGATGGCAATAATCAGCAGCGGGAAGTGCAGGAAGATCACCCCGCCCCAGGTGGCGATTTTCAGAAACAGCGGTGGGCGTTCAGAGTGCATCAAACGCTCCCAGGCGTTTCACAAACGCCAGATAGACAGTAATAAGAACGATAGGCACCAGGGTGAAGGCTGCCGCCATCGGCATATTGCCAATCGCCCCCTGCTGGGAGTAAACCATCTGCCCGATAAAATACCCCGGCGGGCCCACCAGCTGCGGCACGATAAAATCCCCCAGCGTCAGGGAGAAGGTAAAAATCGACCCGGCGGCAATGCCGGGGATCGCCAGAGGGAGCACCACGTAGCGGAAGGTCTGGCGCGGTCGGGCACCCAGGTCGGCAGAGGCCTGCAGCAGCGACGGCGGTAATCGCTCCAGCGCCGCCTGCACCGGCAGGATCATAAACGGCAGCCAGATATAGACGAACACCAAAAACCGCCCCAGCCCGGAGGTCGAGAGCGTACTGCCGCCCACCCCTGGCACCGTCAAGAGCGAGGCCAGCAGCGGCTCCAGCCCCATATGGCTGAGAAACCACTGCGCCACGCCATCTTTTGCCAGCAGCAGCGTCCAGGCATAGGCCTTGACGATGTAGCTGGCCCACATCGGCAGCATCACCGCGATGTAAAAGAAGGCTTTCCATTTGCCGCGGGTGTAGCGCGCCATATACCACGCCATCGGGAAGGCCAGGATGGCGCTGCCAACAGTGACGGCAATCGCCATCGTCAGGGTGCGCAGAATGATGTCGTAGTTAGCGGGATTGAACAGCGCGCGGATGTTGGCGAACGTCAGCTCAGGCGTCACCGCCATGGTGAAGTCATCGAAGGTGTAGAACCCCTGCCACAGCAGGGTGAAGAGCGACCCGAGATAGACAATGCCAAACCACATTAACGGGCCGAGCAGAAGTAAAAACAGCCCCAGCGAAGGCCTGCGCCAGAACAGCGCCGACAGACGCCCCGGTAAGCCGTGCGAGGCAGGTGGTGACACGCTCATGTCCATATCACCCCTCCTCATGCAGCGGTACCATGGCGTCCCGCGCCCAGGAGGCGGTGACCTGCTGACCCGCCTCAACCCCGGAAGCCAGCGCCAAGCCGGTCAGGTTCGCCTGGCTCACCAGCAACTTCTCCCCCTCGGCCAGACGCAGCTCGTAGCGGGTAGCCGCCCCCTGAAACTGCACCGCCTGTACCTGGCCCTGCACCTGGATCTCGCCCTGCCCGTCCAGTCGAATATGTTCCGGGCGCAGGGAGTAGCTGCCGGACATACCGCAGATGCGCCGGGCCGTGGCGTCGGTAAAGACGTTCGACGTGCCGACAAAGCTGGCGACAAAGGGCGTGCGCGGACGCAGATAGAGCTCGCGCGGGGTATCCACCTGCTCGATGCGGCCATTATTAAACACCGCCACCCGGTCGGACATCGACAGTGCTTCGCCCTGATCGTGGGTGACGAAAATAAAGGTGATCCCCAGCTCCTGCTGCAGTTTTTTCAGTTCAAACTGCATTTGCTCGCGCAGTTTGAGATCCAGCGCCCCCAGCGGTTCGTCCAGCAGCAGCACGCGGGGCTGATTGACCAGCGCCCGGGCAATCGCCACCCGCTGGCGCTGGCCGCCAGAGAGCTGGGATGGCCTGCGCGTCCCGGCAAAACCGAGGCCGACCTTCTCAAGGGCTTCCTGTGCCTGGGCCTGACGGGTAGATTTGTTGATCCCCTTCACCATCAGCCCGTAGGCCACATTCTCGAGGATCGACATGTGGGGAAACAGCGCGTAATCCTGAAAGACGGTGTTGACGTCGCGCTCCCACGGGGGGAGCTGACTGGCGTCTTTACCAAAAATGGAAATCGCGCCGCCGCTCAGCTGTTCGAACCCGGCGATCAGGCGCAGACAGGTGGTTTTGCCGGAGCCCGAAGGCCCCAGCATGGAGAAAAACTCGCCGTCACGAATCCGGATCGTTACCCCGTCCACCGCACGCACGTCGCCATACAGGCGCGACACATCGTTAAACTCTACTGCGTACGTCATAATCCGCTCCCTGGCGCTTAACGACCACCCATAATGGCGATGTAGTCCTGAACCCAGCGGCTGTAGGGAACAAATTTGCCGCCGTTGGCGACAGGCGTTTTCCAGAACATGATTTTGTCGAAATAGTTATAGCCGTTGGTTTCACACCCTTTGTCGCCCAGCAGGGTGCTGGCTTTACAGCCCTCCGCCACCACCGGCAGCGAACCGAACCACCCGGCCAGATCCCCCTGCACTTTTGGCGTCAGAGACCAGTTCATCCACTTATAGGCGCACATCGGGTGTTTGGCCTCGGCATGCAGCATGGTGGTATCGGCCCAGCCCGTCACCCCCTCTTTTGGGAAGACGGTACCTATCGGCTGATTCTCGCCTTTCAGGGCGTTGGCCTGATACGGCCAGGCGCTGGAGGCGACCACCCCTTCATTTTTGAAGTCACTCATCTGCACGGTGGTGTCGTGCCAGTAACGATGGATCAGCGCGTGCTGATCTTTGAGCACTTTCACTACCGCCGCGTACTGCGCTTCCGTCAGCTGGTACGGGTCGGTGATCCCCAGATCCGGCTGCGTGGCTTTGACGTAGAGCGCCGCATCAGCAACGTAGATTGGGCCATCGTAGGCCTGAACGCGGCCCTTGTTGGATTTACCGTCCGGGAGATTTTGTTCTTTAAACACCACGGCCCAGCTGTCGGGGGGCGTCGGGAAGGTTTTGGTGTTATACATCAGCAGGTTTGGCCCCCACTGATACGGTGTGCCGTAGGCCTTGCCGTCGACGTTAAACCATGCGCCTTTGACAATGCGCGGGTCGATGGTTTTCCAGTTGGGGATCAAATCCGGGTTGATAGGCTGAACGCGTTTGCCCATGATCAGCCGCAGGGAGGCGTCGCCGGAGGCGGTAACCAGATCGTATCCGCCCTTGGTCATCAGGCTGACCATCTCATCCGAAGTGGCGGCGGTTTTGACGTTGACCTTACAGCCGGTCTCCTTTTCAAACTGGGTGACCCAGTCATAATTTTTATCGGTCTCGCCGCGTTCGATATAGCCCGGCCAGGCGATGATATCCAGTCGCCCCTCGCCCTTACCGATCTCTTTTGGAGGCTCTGCCGCCTGCGCAGTCAAAATAGTCATACCGAGCGCGCACAGGCTGCTACGGGCAAAATTTTTGCTCATACGTCTTACTCCTGTCGTAATGAAATCAGACGGCAGCCGTGCCGGTAGAATATCTCCTTAATTAAACGTAGACCGCGCCATTGCAGCGCACCCGGCAGGCCTGAGAAATTTCACCAGGTTGTGACCGGGGGCGCATTCCCCGGTAACTGGATTATAGACAAGGAGTTAGCGACCGCAGACGTTATGCATATTTCCTATGAGCGATAATAAAAAACGCCGTAATTTAATTACGGCGCTATTAAGGTGATAAGAAACGATTATTTAGTGGCAGCGATCAATAGTGAGAAAATACTATTTTTGGGCGTTTAACATCCCGCTAATTATTTGTGCTAACCAAATAACCGCCTGCTCCTCCCGTTCTCCCCAGGCCCAGGACGTATTAAAGCGGAAAAACGGCGTCCAGGTACCGGAGGTAGAGAACATCTTACCCGGCGCAATGCTGATGTGATGCTCCAGCGCCCTGGCACTCAGTACCCCGGCATCCAGCGACGCGGGTAACTCCAGCCATAAAAAATAGCCGCTGTCGCTGTGGTGGATTTTCACTTCAGCAGGGAGATGGCGCAGCAATGCCTGCCACGCCTGCTGCTTGCGGTCGGCCAGGGTGCGGCGCAGGCGCCTGAGATGGGCGTCGTAACGTTTAGTGGCGAGGTAATCCACCAGCGCCAGCTGCATGGGCGAACTGGTGGATAAGGTGCTCATCAGCTGGAGCTGCTGAATGCGGCGGGCATGTTTCCCGGCTGCGACCCAGCCAATACGAAATCCGGCCACCAGGCATTTCGAGAACGACGAGCAGTGCAGCGTCATGTCGCTGCGATCCCAGGCTTTCGCCGGCAGCGGCTTTTCGCGGCCGTAATAGAGCTCGCTGTAAACATCATCTTCAATCAGGGTGACGTTATGTTGAGTGAGCAAGGCGATAAGCTGCGCTTTTTTGTCGGCGCTGAGGGTAAAGCCCAGCGGGTTTTGCGCATTGGTCATCAGCCAACAGGCTTTTACCGGATAGTCGTTCAGGGCCTGCGCCAGCGCGTTAAGATCAATACCGTCGCGCACGTCGGTGGCCACCGACAACGCCTTGAGCTTCAGCCTCTCCAGCGCCTGCAGCGCGCCATAAAAACAGGGATTTTCTACGATCACCCAGTCGCCCGGTTCGGTCACCGCCTGCAGGCTGAGGTTCAGGGCTTCCAGGGCGCCAGCGGTAATGACGATTTCATCCGGAGAGATGTTCATTCCCTGCTGGGCATAGCGTCGGGCGATGGCGTGGCGTAGATCGACGTTCCCCGGCGGCAGGTTCTCGATTACGCTCATGGCGGTAGCGGTTTTACTGACGTTTGCCAGAGAGCGGTTCAGCTGCTGTAAGGGAAAGAGACGCGGATCGGGAAAGGCCGAGGCAAAAGGCACCACCGAGGGATCGCGGCTGGCCTGTAACACATCGAAGATATAGGTGTTGATATCCACCGCCTCGTCGCGCATCACCTGCGCGGGCGGCATCGGCTGTTGCCCGCTGGGACGGGCCGCCACGTAATAACCTGACTGCGGACGCGCCACCACGTGCCCCTGGCTCTCCAGCATCTGGTAGGCATGGCCAACGGTCATAAAACTCATCCCGCTGCTGGTCACCTGTTCGCGCAGCGAGGGCAGCTTATCGCCGGGCTGCCAGACGCCCAGTTCAATCTGCGAAATGATTTGCTGCGCCAGGCGCTGGTATTTTTTCATCGGGTTCTCCTTGCTGCGTCACAGTGTATATCAGCAGGAGAAAAAAGGCAGAGTTAATAAACTGTTATAGGTTTGAGGGGGATTCAGCAGGCGTGACGGCGCCTGACTGACTTACTTACGAAACTCAAACGGGACCTGACGGGCATGACGGGACGCCGCTAAGTGGTCGAGGGTGATCATGGATGATTTGCAGAAAATGCACTTCGCGCCGTGGGGATTTTTTTCAGACACGTCGAACACGGAAGTACGGAACTGCGAACCATGACAGCATGGGCAACGAAAATGGATAGTAGAACTCATGTAAATCTCCTGTACGTATAAACGTAAAAACTAATGGGCCTTAAAGGCAATAAGGGTCTGCGACAAAACTAATCAGAGCGTAAAGATAAAACCCAGGAGCGACTGTGGAGAGGCACAACGTGATGAGATTGCTTTAAGAGACTGCTTCAGATATTTTTTGGATTTCAAACCGAAAGAACATTAACGCATGGATGATGGAAGGATGCAAGCGTTTTTCACGCTAAAATTCTTTTAGAGAAAGGCTGCTGTATTCATTCAAATTTTTTGATGACCTCGGTGAAATAAAAGGCATTTCTTCTCATCGGTTAATCCGTAAAGTTACCTCTATGCCTTCTCCGAAACAGGAAAACCCGAAATGAAAAAGATCGGTTTTTTGTCATTTGGTCACTGGACGCCGTCTCCGCACTCCGGAACCCGCAGCGCCGCTGACGCGCTGCTGCAGTCCATCGATCTGGCGGTCGCCGCCGAAGAGCTGGGTGCCGATGGCGCATATTTCCGGGTGCACCATTTTGCCCGCCAGCTCGCCTCCCCCTTTCCGCTGCTGGCCGCCATTGGCGCGAAAACCAACCGGATTGAGATCGGCACGGGGGTTATCGATATGCGCTATGAAAACCCGCTATACATGGCGGAAGATGCCGGCTCAGCCGATTTGATCTCCGGTGGACGTCTGCAGCTGGGCATCAGCCGCGGTTCCCCGGAGCAGGTGATCGACGGCTGGCGCTACTTTGGCTATGTGCCCGGTGAGGGCGAAAACGAGTCGGATATGGCGCGCCGTCACACTGAGGTGCTGCTGGACGTGCTGCGCGGGGAAGGTTTTGCCAAACCTAACCCACAGCCGATGTTCCCTAACCCGCCCGGCCTGTTGCGCGTGGAGCCTCATTCCGAAGGGCTGCGGGATCGCATCTGGTGGGGCGCTGGCTCTAATGCCACCGCGGTATGGGCCGCAAAACATGGGATGAACCTGCAAAGTTCAACTCTGAAAGACGACGAAACTGGCGAGCCTTTCCATATCCAGCAGGCAAAACAGATCCGCGCCTACCGCGAAGCCTGGGCCGAAGCGGGACACAGCCGCACGCCGCGCGTTTCGGTCAGCCGCAGCATCTTTGCTCTGATGGACGATCGCGACCGCATGTACTTTGGCTCCAGCCGTAACGAAAGCGACAGCGTGGGCTATCTGGATGAGAAAACCCGCGCCATTTTCGGGCGCAGCTACGCCGCCGAGCCGGACAAGCTGATTGCTCAGCTTAAGCAGGATGAAGCCATCGCAGAAGCGGATACGCTGTTACTGACCGTGCCGAACCAACTGGGCGTGGAGTATAACGTGCATGTGATTGAGTCGATTCTGAAGCATGTTGCCCCGGCGATGGGCTGGCGAGACGCGTAATAACTGGACGTCTCGCGTAAGAGTATTACGCGAGACGTTAATTGCTGGTTTTTAAGGTCGTTTATTTATGTAAGAAGCGGTTATCTTCTCCCCTGGCTTAGAAAGTGCCTGATTTGTAGGCCCGTGTAAGTGAAGCGTCGCCGGCTGGCTACAACACGCCGTTAAATCTCACCGTTTTTTTTAAAACTGTTATACAAAAATTCCCCTTTTCTGTTTCTGACGCTCATATTTACGCTCATTTACCATAACAGTCACACCGTTTGACCCTGAGGTTGTGCATGTTTGGTTTAGATGCGTTTCATCTTGCGAGGATTCAGTTTGCCTTTACTGTCTCCTTCCACATTATTTTCCCGGCGATCACCATTGGCCTCGCCAGCTATCTGGCGGTGCTGGAGGGGTTATGGCTGAAAAGCAAAAACCCCGTCTGGCGCTCGCTGTACCATTTCTGGTTGAAGATCTTTGCCGTTAACTTTGGTATGGGCGTGGTCTCCGGGCTGGTGATGGCCTACCAGTTTGGCACCAACTGGAGCGGTTTTTCCCAGTTTGCCGGCAGCATTACCGGCCCGCTGCTGACTTATGAAGTGCTGACCGCCTTCTTCCTTGAAGCCGGTTTTCTCGGCGTGATGCTGTTTGGCTGGAACAAAGTCGGGCCTGGGCTGCATTTCTTTGCCACCTGCATGGTGGCGCTGGGTACTATTATTTCGACCTTCTGGATCCTCGCCTCCAATAGCTGGATGCAAACCCCGCAGGGCTTTGAGATCGTCAACGGCCAGGTGGTGCCGGTGGACTGGTTTGCGGTGGTATTTAACCCCTCCTTCCCCTATCGCCTGTTGCATATGTCGATTGCCGCGTTTCTCAGCAGCGCGCTGTTTGTTTCGGCCTCGGCGGCCTGGCACCTGCTGCGCGGGAATCATTCCCCGGCGATTCGCCGCATGTTCTCCATGGCGCTGTGGATGACGCTGATCGTCGCTCCCATTCAGGCCATGGTCGGGGATATGCATGGTCTTAATACCCTGAAGCATCAACCGGCCAAAATCGCCGCCATTGAAGGCCACTGGGAGAACCAGCCAGGCGAGCCAACCCCGCTACTGCTGTTTGGCTGGCCTGATATGGCGCAGGAGCACACCCGCTACGGCCTTGAGATCCCGGCACTGGGCAGCCTGATCCTGACTCACAGCCTGGATAAGCAGGTTCCGGCGCTGAAAGAATTCCCGAAAGAGGACCGCCCCAACTCCACTATCGTCTTCTGGTCGTTCCGCATTATGGCCGGGCTGGGCATGCTGATGCTGTTGCTGGGGGTCGTCGCCCTGTGGCTGCGCTACAGGCAGCGGCTCTGGCACTCCCGGCCTTTCCTGTGGTTTGCCCTGCTGATGGGGCCATCGGGACTCATTGCCATTCTTGCCGGGTGGGTGACCACCGAAGTGGGGCGTCAGCCGTGGGTGGTCTACGGGTTGCAACGGACCAAAGATGCCGTCTCCGCCCATGGCGATCTGCATATGAGCGTCAGCCTGCTGGCCTTTATTGTGGTCTACACCTCGGTGTTTGGCGTCGGCTACAGCTATATGGTGCGCCTGATTAAAAAGGGCCCGCAGGAAGAGGAAAGCTTCCCGACCGAAAACGATGGCCGTCCGGCGCGCCCGCTGTCAGCAGCGAGCACTGAGTTTACTTCTAAGGAGGCACCATAATGGGTATCGATCTCTCCCTGATCTGGTTTGTAATTATCGTCTTCGCCACCCTGATGTACATCGTGATGGATGGCTTTGATTTGGGCATTGGCATTCTGTTTCCCGCCATTCAGGACGCTGACGACCGGGACGTGATGGTCAACAGCGTCGCCCCGGTGTGGGACGGCAACGAAACCTGGCTGGTGCTGGGCGGTGCCGCGCTGTTTGGTGCCTTTCCGCTGGCCTATGCGGTGATTATTGATGCCCTGACCATTCCACTGACGCTGATGCTGATCGGCCTGATTTTCCGCGGCGTGGCGTTTGAGTTCCGCTTCAAGGCGACACCTGCGCACCGTCCCTTCTGGGATAAGGCCTTCATCGGCGGCTCGGTACTCGCCACCTTCACCCAGGGGGTGGTGGTGGGTGCAGTGATCAACGGGTTTGCAGTCAGCGGTCGCGCCTTTGCCGGCGGTCCGTTCGACTGGTTTACCCCGTTCAATCTGTTCTGCGGCCTGGGGCTGGTTGTGGCCTATGCCTTCTTAGGTGCCACCTGGCTGGTGATGAAAAGTGAAAACCCATTGCAGGGGCGGATGCGCCAGGTATCGAAACGTCTGCTGCTGTCGCTGCTGGGGATTATCGCGGTTATCAGCCTCTGGACGCCGCTTTCCCAGCCCGCCATTGCCGACCGCTGGTTCAGCCTGCCGAACCTGTTCTTCCTGCTGCCGGTTCCGGTGCTGGTGGGGGTGCTGGGCCTGTGGCAGTGGCGTAGCCTGAGTAATCCGCACAGCCACCACCTGCCGTTCGTGCTGACGCTCGGGTTAATCTTCCTCGGCTTTAGCGGGCTGGGGATCAGCATCTGGCCGCATCTCATTCCGCCGTCGATTACCTTGTGGCAGGCCGCCGCGCCTGCGCAGAGCCAGGGCTTTATGCTGGTGGGAGCGCTGTTCATTATCCCGATCATCCTTGTCTACACTTTCTGGAGCTACTACGTTTTTCGCGGCAAAGTCCAGCCTGGGGAGGGCTATCACTGATGAATCAACCTGTCTGGAAACGTCTGATGTGGATGGTGGTTATCTGGGGCGGTAGCGTCCTGGCGCTGGCGCTGGTGGGGTTTTTCTTCCGTGTGCTGATGACGGCGGCGGGGTTTAAGTCACATTAACCCTCACCCTCTCCCTGAAAGGGAGAGGGAACAGGCCGGTACGCCCCTTACCGACAAAATCTGACAAAACTTTTTCGCGCCTTTGAAGATCCTGATAATAACCCCACGCAACTATGGGCATGATGGCCACTCAACGTAACCGGGTGGTGGCAGAATGTTTACGAAAGGGTTATCGATAGTGTTACTGACCTGTGCGCTATTTTCAGGCCAACTGATGGCAGGTCATAAAGGACATGAATTTTTTTGGGTAAAGAACGTGGAGCAGCAGCTGCGCCACGAGGCGGACAGCGATGAGCTGCGGGTAACAGCGGAAGAGTCGGCAGACGGCTTGCGCGAACACCACTACTGGCAGAAGTCGCGCAAACCGGATACTCACTTTCGCTAATTAAGCGCCTTTACGCTTCGGCAGCGTTTTCAGCAGATCGTCAGGGCTGACGGAGGCCACCACGCTGCCCGGCTGAGGCATTTTGAAGATATGATTTTTCATCTTGCCGATAACGTGCATTTCACACGGACGGCAGTCAAATTTCAGGGTTAACACCTCATCGCCGTTCACCAGCTGCATCGGCGTCGCCTTCCAGCTTTTAATATTGCCTTTCGCCTGTTTCGGACACAGGTTAAAGGCGAAGCGCAGGCAGTGTTTGGTGATCATCACCGGCACGTCGCCCTTCTCTTCGTGCGCTTCATAGGCGGCGTCAATCAGCTCCACGCCGTAGCGCTGATAGAAAGCCCGCGCCTTGTGGTTGTAGACGTTCGCCAGGAACGACAGATGCGTCTCCGGATAAACCGGCGGCGGCACGGATACCGCTTTGCGGCTGCCGCGCGGGTAGTTTTCCAGACGAGCCGCGTCCAGCATTTCTGCCGTTTCACGACGGAACTGGTTCAACAGGCTGTTGGGCACAAACAGCGCCCCCGGCAGGTTGACCTGAATATCCCGGGCGTAATAGATGGTCTGGCCCAGTTTGGCGATACCGTCTTTCAGGTTGTTCAGCGCTTTTTCGGCGTTATTCGCAGCTTCAAACTGCCCGTCGAGGGTATGGGTCACGCTGGTGCCGTCTTCGCTGGTCATGGTGAGAATCAGCTGCTCTTCCCAGCCGCCCAGCTCAATATCCACCGCAACGCGACGCTCGCTGGAAGTTTTCAGCAGCGCCTGCTGCCAGTTATGATCGAGGTTGCGGTTCAGGGCCGTATGCGGACGCACTTTATGCAGGTCGGCAGGCATTTCATTTGGCCAGATGCGGTAACGATTATCGCCGGTTTTCTCTACCGTATTGGCGCGAAAGCCCACTACTTCACGTTTGATCATCACATTCAGCCCATCACCGTTTGCCAGCGGCTCGGTCACTTCCACGTCCAGATGCTCTTTTGACACCTTCAATACTTCGCCCACCGGCAAACCGATAAATTTCGGCGAATCGAAGGCGCCGATATCCCCTTTACGCGCGTTCACAAAATAATCGGTGCTACCGCGGTGGAAAGTCTTATCGGTGGAAGGGACAAAGAAGTGCTCGGTGCGCCCGGCGGAGCTGCGCGCCAGATCGCCGCGATCTTCAATGATGGCATCCAGCATCTGACGGTAATGGGCGGTGATGTTCTTCACATAGCTCATATCCTTGTAACGCCCTTCAATCTTGAAGGAGCGCACGCCCGCGTCGATCAGCGCGCCGAGGTTGGCGGTCTGATCGTTGTCTTTCATCGACAGCAGGTGTTTGTCAAAGGCCACCACGCGGCCCTGATCGTCTTTCAGCGTATACGGCAGACGACACGCCTGAGAGCAGTCGCCGCGGTTGGCGCTGCGGCCGGTCTGGGCATGGGAGATGTTGCACTGGCCGGAATAGGCTACGCACAGGGCACCGTGGATAAAGAACTCGATGGTGGCGTCGGTGGCCTGGTGA
The DNA here is from genome assembly GCF_035787115.1 of Leclercia adecarboxylata. GTDB lineage: Bacteria > Pseudomonadota > Gammaproteobacteria > Enterobacterales > Enterobacteriaceae > Enterobacter > Enterobacter adecarboxylatus_E. The sequence continues at coordinate 498,857 of NZ_JALKTL010000001.1, forward strand.
ATATCACGGATTTGATTAAGATTCAGCTCGCGCGCCAGCACGATCTGAGTGAAACCGGCATCCGAGAGGAACTTCGCTTTTTCAACGCTGCGGATATCGCACTGGGTGCTGGCGTGCAGCTCAATGGGCGGGATATCCATTTCAAGGACGCCCATATCCTGAACGATCAGCGCGTCAACGCCGGTCTGATACAGATCGGTGATCAGACGCTGCGCTGGTTCCAGTTCATCATCATGAAGAATGGTGTTCAGGGTCACGAACACTTTCGCGCCAAAGCGGTGGGCGAATGGCACCAGGTCGGCGATATCGCGCAGGCTGTTGCTGGCATTATGGCGGGCGCCAAATCCAGGGCCGCCGATATAGACCGCGTCCGCACCGTGAAGAATGGCTTCACGGGCAATGGCGGCATCACGAGCCGGGCTTAATAGTTCAAGATGATGGGATGGCAGGCGCATACTTCGTCGTTATCCGTTATGGGCAAAATGGCCGCTATTGTAGTCAGAAGTATGGGCCAGTGAAACAGTTTTGCGTGCCTTTACCGGGGATAATAGATGAGAGAATGAAAGTGCACCGTCTGGCCGCTGCTGTTGCGGTAGGCGTGGGGTTTATCCCCGGCAAAACGCAGGCCGGTATCGGGTGCCAGCGTCTGCCACACGCCGTCGATCTGCATCTCCAGCTCTCCGCTGATGACCACCACGTGCTCAATCACCCCGGCTTCGTGCGGGGTGGATTCGCTGAGGGCGCCCGGCGCGAGGGTAATGGAAAAATGGTCATATTTCAGCGTCTCATCCCAGGGAAAAAGTGGTTTTACCACCATCGCCTGCTGTTGAGGGTCAAATACCGGTGGGTTTTCCGCCTGCGGTGTGATGAAAGCAGAGAACGGCACGTTCAGCCCGGTGGCGATTTTCCACAGCGTCGAGACGGTCGGGCTGGATTCGTTTCGTTCCACCTGGCCGAGCATCGCCTTCGACACTCCGGTCTCCTCCGCCAGCTTTGACAGACTCCAGCCGCGCGCCTGGCGCAGCGTTTTCAGTGTAATTGCAAGATGTTGCGTGATGTCCATAGCCCCTCCTGTTGCCGCGAGTGTAGCACTTGTATGCTATAACGCACAGTGCTACATTCACGGCTGTTATAACGCACAACGGAGCTCCCATGCGCGCATACTCCCTCACCTTTCCCACCGTCTTATCCGGTTTCGTTGCCGTGCTGGTGGGCTATGCCAGCTCTGCCGCTATCATCTGGCAGGCCGCCGCAGCGGCAGGCGCGACGGCCCCGCAGATTGCAGGCTGGATGACGGCGCTGGGCCTGGGCATGGGGATCAGCACGCTGGGGCTGTCGTGGTGGTACAAGGCACCGGTCCTCACCGCCTGGTCGACGCCGGGCGCGGCCCTGCTGGCAACCAGCCTGCAGGGGGTGAGCCTGTCAGAGACCATCGGCATCTTTATCTTTGCCAATGCCCTGATCGTCATCTGCGGCGTCAGCGGCCTGTTTGCCCGGCTGATGAAGATAATTCCCCACTCGCTGGCGGCGGCCATGCTTGCGGGCGTGCTGCTGCGCTTTGGTTTGCAGGCCTTCAGCAACCTGGAGGGGCATCTGCTGCTGTGTGGCAGTATGCTGTTGGCCTGGCTGCTGACTAAAGCCTTCGCCCCGCGCTACGCCATTGTCGTCACGCTGCTGGTGGGCGGCGCCGTGGCGGCGCTGAAAGGTGACGTTGTAACGGACAAGCTCACTTTAGCGGTGGTGATGCCGGAATTTGTCGCCCCCACCTTTAACCTGACCACCCTTATCAGTATCGGTTTGCCCTTCTTTCTGGTGACGATGGCGTCACAGAATGCCCCCGGCTTTGCCACGATGAAGGCCTCCGGCTATCCGGTGGCCGTCTCACCGCTGATCGTAGTTACTGGCGGGCTGGCGCTACTGCTGTCGCCGTTTGGCGTGTACTCCATCTGCATTGCGGCGATCACCGCTGCCATCTGTCAGAGCCCGGATGCGCACCCGGACGCCAGCAAACGCTGGCTGGCTGCTGCTGCTGCGGGCGTGTTTTATCTGCTGGCGGGGATTTTTGGCGGCTCGATAAGCGGGCTGATGGCGGCATTGCCGTTAAGCTGGATCCAGACGCTGGCAGGGCTGGCGCTGCTGGGCACCATTAGCGGCAGCCTGCATCAGGCATTGCACAACGAAGCCGAACGCGATGCCGCCATAGTAACGTTTCTGCTCACTGCCAGCGGCGCGACGCTGGCAGGGATTGGCTCAGCATTCTGGGGGCTGGTGGCAGGCGGCGTCTGCTACGCTGTGCTGTTACGCACTCGCCGCCCGTAGCTGAGACGGCGTCAGGCCGTTAGCGGCGCGAAAACGGTTACTGAAATGGCTGGCGGAGCTGAACCCGCAGGCCAGCGCAATCTCGGTAAGCGGTTGTCGGGTGAATCGCACCAGGGTTTTGGCCTTCTCCATCCGCCGCTGCATTACGTACTGGTGCGGTGCCATCTGCATCGACTGGCGGAACATGCGGGCAAAGTGAAACTCGCTCAGGCTCGCCTGCGCCGCCAGATCTGCCAGCGTCAGCGGCTGGGACAAGTTCTCTTCGATATACCCCAGCACATTACGCAGCACAAACGGCGACAGACCGCCCGTGACCGTCGGCAACGCCCACTGCACGTTGCTGTAGTGCTGCACCAGATGGGTCAGCAGCAAGGTTGAGGCGGTGCTCAGCGTGAGCTGATTGGCAGACTGCTGCCAGTCGCAGCCGAGGATAAAGTGGCGATAGAGCGCGGTGATGCTCGCATCATCGCCAAACAGATTTTCGTTCAGGGTAAAGCTGTACGGGCTTTTGTCCCACACCTGCTCCCCCACGTTCCGCAGGTGATCGTCGGTACAATAAAGATGCACAAACGACAGATCGTCGCGAATATCCCAGCTGGACTCGCTCTCCTTTGGCATCAGGCAGAAGCGATCCGGCCCGCCGCCGTTTTTCCAGCCCGCCGTGGTTTTGTGATAGCTCTCGTAGCCGTCCGCGATATACAGGCTCAGCGTGTGGTGATCGCAATATTGCGTAATGGTGTCTCGTTTATTTGACCAGGCCGCCAGCTGGATCCCTGAATTCAGCGCCACGGCATTATGTAATACCGCTTTATGTTTGCGCAGATTTTCAAAGGCACCGTAGGTCTCAGCCATAATCACTCACACAGGTGTTAATAAGATTTAACAAGTCTAAAAAGTTCTGCCCTTCAGTGCCAGCCCTGTTCGTCGCGCGTCAGGAAAAAAGCGCAAGAATATGCAAGTCCGCCGCAAGTGCGTGAAAGATGGCGGGCTTTTCTGCCGCCATACTGAGCGCAGACTTCGCTGAAATGAGAACTAAGATGAACGCATTATTGTACGCTCTGGTCGTGATTATCTGGGGAACCACCTGGATTGCCATCTATTTACAACAGGGGCCGGTGCCTGCGCCGGTTTCTATTTTCTGGCGCTTTGCCGTCGCCACCGCCACCATTATGGCGGTGCTGCTGATCCTGCGCCGCCTGCGCCCACTCGCATTGCGCGATCACCTGTTTTGCGGTCTGCAAGGATGTTGCGTTTTTTGCTTTAACTTCTGGTGCTTTTATACCGCGGCAGCGTATATCAATACCGGGCTGGAGTCGGTTATTTTCTCGATGGCGGTGCTGTATAACGCCCTGAACAGCTTCCTCTTCTTTGGTCAGCGCCCGCCTGCGCGCTTTTATCTGGCGGCGGCGCTGGGTCTGCTCGGCATTATTACGCTGTTCTGGAACGATCTGTTAGCCAGCGGCTGGAGCGCCGGTCTGCTGTTCGGCATTGCGCTGTCGGCGCTGGGCACCTACGGTTTTTCGCTTGGCAATATGATTAGCCTTCGCCACCAGCGCAAGGGACTGGAGACCATGACCACTAACGCCTGGGCGATGCTGTACGGCACCCTGGTGATGGGGGCAATTGCGCTGTTTCGCGGCGACGACTTTACGCCGGTCTGGTCAGTGAGCTACATGGGCGCCCTGCTCTATCTGGCGCTCTTTGGCTCGGTGATTGCCTTTGGGGCTTACTTCACGCTGGTAGGAAGAATTGGCGCGGGCAAGGCGGCTTACAGCACCCTGCTGTTCCCGCTGGTCGCCCTCTCGTTTTCAACGGCATACGAGGGTTATGTCTGGCACAGCAACGGAATTGCAGGGCTATTGCTGATCTTAACGGGGAATCTGGTTATGTTTGCCCGCCCGGAGAGCTGGTTCAGACGGTTGAGAACGGCGTAGCAAAACCGGCCTGCACACAGCAGGCCGGTTTTTTATTATTGGGTTTTATGGACGTCAAACATGGTCGCATCGGTCGCCATGTCGTCCACTACCTGTTTCAGGGTCGCGAAGGTCATTGGCGTGCTTTCGTTGCTCAGCTCTTTACCTTCCCCTTTACGCACCACTTTGATGACCGGTTTGTTGGTCTGGGAATCGATCAGCTCGCCTTCAAAGTAGAGGTGGGTATCCATGGTACGGTGGCCGGTAGCCATCTGCGTGCCCGCTACGACCAGCGCAACAGGGACCACTTCATAGAATTGCAGGCCTTCCTTCTGCGAGCTGACGCCCGTGATAGCGCCACGGAAAATCAGGCTGTGCTTACCTGGAGACGCAACAACGGGTTTGCGTTGGCCGATAGCGGTTTTCATTTTGGTGTTGGTGTAAGCCAACAGTTCATCCAGAGTGCGTTTACCGATTTGGGTGGTCGGTCTTGGCTCTGGATAGTAGGTGATATCGTTCCAGATAATGCTGTCATATTTCGATTCGTCATAAGACGGATCAACCCAGCGCAGCGTCGGTTTACCGGAAGCAGAAGTAGTTGCTTTCAGCCCAGAGTAGTCTTTTAAAAAGCCGGAATATTGATCGGGCTCAGCCACTTTTGATGCACAGCCAGCAAGCAGCAACAGGCCGGAGAGCGCGGCAACTTTAAATAAAGTATTAGTACGCATAATGGGTGTATCCCTGTTAAGTGCAAATATGCAATTGAAGTTATAGCAAAAGTTGAATGAAAAAGAAGTGACAAAAAATGAGGAAAACAGCACAAATTGAAAAAAGAGTGCCCGTAACAATAACGGGCAGCAATAAATGATTATTTTACATCCACTTGCCAGAATAAATGCTTGCCGAAAGGATCAATTTCGTAGCCTGTGACTTCTTTGCGTACCGGCTCAAAAATAGTTGAGTGCGCAATCATTACCGCAGGCATTTGATCGTGCATCATTTGCTGCGCCTGTTGATATAACGCCACTCGTTTATTGTGATCGGTAATAGATTTCGCCTCGGCAATAATTTTATCGAATGGCGGATAACACCATTTAGCAGAATTGGAACCACCGTTGGCCGAGGTGCAGGTAAAGAGCGGACCAAAGAAATTATCCGGATCGCCCGTGGCTGTCGTCCAGCCCATCAGCGCCGCCTGATGCTCGCCGCCTTTCACGCGCTTGAGGTATTCCCCCCACTCGTAGGTGACGACTTTGGTCTGCACGCCGATTTTCGCCCAGTCGGACTGGATCATCTCGGCCATCCGTTTGGCATTCGGATTATACGGACGCTGCACCGGCATGGCCCACAGGTCGATGGTCATTCCGTTGGCGAACCCGGCCTCTTTTAGCAGGGCTTTGGCTTTTTCCGGATCGTAGTCATAGTCTTTCAGCTCGCTGTCCGCACTCCATACCCCCGGAGGCAGCAGGTTTTTGGCTGCCGTTCCGGTGCCCTGGAATACCGCCTCAACGATCGCCGGCTTATTAATTGCCATCGCCAGCGCCTGGCGCACTTTGACATTATCCAGCGGCGGCTTCTGGGTGTTAAACGACAGGAAGCCGGTATTGAGCCCCGGCTTGCTCATCAGAACGAGATCTTTATTCGCTTTCATCCGCGGCAGATCGGCGGGGTTCGGGAAAGGCATCACCTGACACTCGTTTTTCTCAAGCTTGGCGAAGCGCACCGAGGCATCCGGCACGATGGTAAACACCAGACGATCCAGCTTTGCTTTGCCCTGCCAGTACTCCGGGAAGGCCGTATACAGGATGCGCGAGTCTTTCTGGTATTTCGCCAGCTTAAACGGCCCGGTGCCTACAGGCTCCATATCCACCTTCTCCGGGGTCCCGGCCTTCAGCATCGCGTCCGCGTATTCAGCGGAGAGGATCGAGGCAAAGTACCAGGCTAAGTCGGCGACAAACGGCGCCTCCGGGTGCGCCAGAGTGAAGCGCACCGTGTGGTCGTCCACTTTATCAATGGCGGTGATCAGCTTGCCAAACTCCAGGCTCTCGAAGTTGGAGTAGTTGCCGTTAGAGACGTTGTGATACGGATGGTTCGGGTCTTTCTGCCGCATAAACGAGAAGATGACATCATCGGCGTTAAAGTCTCGTGTCGGTGTGAACAGCTTGTTGCTCTGGAACTTCACCCCTTTGCGCAGATGGAAGGTGTAGACCTTGCCGTCCTCGCTCACCTCCCAGCTCTCGGCCAGGCTTGGCACCAGTTCGGTAGTGCCCGGGGTAAAATCCACCAGCCGGTTATACACCGGCACGGCGCTGGCATCCACGCTGGTGCCCGAGGTATAGAGTTGCGGGTTAAAGTTTTCCGGCGATCCTTCGGAACAATAGACCAGCGTTTTAGCGGCAACGGTGGAACTGACCGTCAGCGCGGCGACGGTTAGCGCCAGTTTTGTGAGGTTGCTTTTCATCGCGTTTTCCTGTCTTTTAATTTGACGGCTAATGAATTTTTGTCGTGCCAAACCATAAATATCATTAAAGTGATTTTGCAAACACCTGATAACTCAAATAAAGAAGGATCCACCATGGCTTCTGCGCTCGCCAGTCAATTAACCCAACGCTTCTTTCGCTATCTGGCCGTGACCAGCCAGAGCGATCCGCAGGCAAAAACCTTGCCCTCCACGCCCGGCCAGCACGAGATGGCGAAGATGCTGGCCGCGGAGCTGCAAACCCTGGGTCTGTCTGACATTGTGATCGACGAATTTGCCACCGTCACCGCGGTGAAAAAGGGCAACGTCACCGGCGCGCCGCGGATCGGTTTTATCACCCATATTGATACCGTCGACGTGGGATTGTCACCGGACATTCATCCGCAAATCCTCACCTTTACAGGCGATGATCTCTGCCTCAATGCTGAAAAACAGATCTGGCTGAAGGTCAGCGAGCATCCGGAAATTCTGGCCTATCCCAACGAAGAGATCATTTTCAGCGACGGCACCAGCGTGCTGGGCGCTGACAACAAATCGGCGGTAACCGTGGTGATGACGGTGCTGGAAAACCTCACCGCCGAACATCGGCATGGCGATATCGTAGTGGCCTTTGTGCCGGACGAAGAGATCGGCCTGTGCGGGGCCAAAGCGCTGGATCTGAAGCGTTTTGACGTCGATTTCGCCTGGACCATCGACTGCTGCGAGCTGGGGGAAATTGTGTATGAGAACTTCAACGCGGCGGCGGCGGAAATTCGCTTTACCGGCGTGACGGCGCACCCGATGTCTGCCAAAGGGGTGCTGGTGAACCCCCTGCTGATGGCGACCGATTACATCAGCCACTTCGATCGTCAGCAAACCCCGGAACATACCGAGGGGCGTGAAGGCTATATCTGGTTTAACGGCATTCAGGCCGGGCAAAACGAGGCGCTGCTGAAGGCCAGTATTCGTGATTTCGATCGTGACAGCTTCGCCGCCCGCAAAGCGCAGATCGGCGAAGTGGCAGAGAAAATTGCAGCACAGCACCCCACCGCGAAGGTGAGCTGGCACATCGAAGATACCTACAGCAACATCAGCAATGCGGTGGGTGAAGATCGTCGGGCAATCGACCTGATGTTCGAGGCGATGGAAAGTTTAGGCATTACCCCAAAGCCGACCCCGATGCGCGGCGGCACCGACGGCGCGGCGCTCTCAGCCAAGGGACTGTTAACCCCGAACTTCTTCACCGGCGCCCATAACTTCCACTCGAAGTTTGAGTTTTTACCGCTGAAGTCGTTCGAGGCCTCGTACAATACGGCGCTACAGCTTTGTTTGCTGGCGGCGCGTTAAGCCGGTTTGCGCGCCAGCAGCGTCGCAAAACGCAGCTTGATACGGTTCCCCTGGGCGTCGGTGCGGTGTAGCTCACCGACGTTCTCGTTGTATTTTAACTGCTCCCAGCCCGCGTAGTAGCCGCTCAGCTCCCCGGTTTTAAACGCAAACGGGAAGCCGACGTTGCACGGATAATCTTCGGTATCCATCGCCGCGACAATCAGGTTATATCCGCCTGGTCTGGTGCAGCGCTGCATGTTATCGATCAGGCCCGGAATGGTCTCTGCCTGCAGGAACATCAGCACCACGGTGGAGAGGATAAAATCGTATTCGCCCTCAAAGCGCAGGCTGTTGAGATCCTTAATCGCCGTCTGCAGGTTAGCCATCCCCTCTTTCGCCCTGATGCTTTCGATTGTCTCGATGCTCATTGGATTTTTATCCCAGGCGGTGACGTCAAAGCCGTTCGCTGCGAGGTAGAGACTGTTCCGTCCGTTGCCGCAGCCGAGATCCAGCGTTTTACCCGGCTTCACAATCCCTGCACTGAATACCACTTCTGAGTGGGTGCGGGTCAGGCCATATTTTTCGGTAAAGTAGTTCTCATCAAATACAGTCATTCTTTTTCCTCAGCTTGCATAAGCGTTGCTTTATCTGCACGGATCAACAGTTTTCCCTGCATCAGCAGGATAAATGTACGCACCAGTAATAGCGCAATAATGGCATTGGTAAAAATAAACAGCGGGATGGCGATGGCATGGAAAAAACCGGACGGGCTGCTCTGCCCCAGATGTAAACCGGTGGTGGCCAGCGCCGATACGCCGAACGAAAAGCTCCAGAACGACGCATTAAACGGCTGCGACAGATACCAGGGCATTAGCCGCAGGGTAAACAATAATTGCAGCAGGCCGTAGCCAAACAGCATTTTGGCGAAGGTGTCGGCCTCGCCGCCGTTGACGCTGAGCCATGCGCTACAGGCCACCAGTGCGGGAGCCAGCTGGATCCCAAGTGAGGTACGTAATGCTGGCGGTAGCTCTCCCGCGCTACGCAACCGCTGCAGGATTACCGGCTCCAGGCTCAGCCAGGAGAAGACTCCCGCGCCCAGGAAAACCAGCCCGGCATCATGAAAGCCGAGCGCGCCGCAGGCCATGGCGCTGATAAAGTTGTTTGCCACCGTCGGCAGGTAGAGTCCCGGGGTGGTAGCTTCCTCCGGATGCTTGCCGCGCCACAACCCGGCGGACTGCCACGCCGCATAGCTCAGCTGCACCACCACCCCAAGGGTAAACAGCACCAGCGCCAGCGGGCGGTACCAGGGCACAAAGCCAATCGCCACCAGCATGGTGGTGGCCGGAAACAGGCTGACGAAACTGCTCATCACCGGATGGCGCATCTCCGCCAGCAGGCTACCGGGAAAGCGCACCGCGCGGGTGATAAACGCCAGGGTCAACAGCAGCCAGATCGCCAGCGCCAGCGACACCAGGATCTCGCCCGGCCAGCGCGCCACTGGCCAGATCGTGCTGGCGTAGCGCCACGCAAAGCCCATACCAATAATCCCCAGCACCATACCGTAGTAGCCCGCAGGCAAATTCAGAACGCGTTCAGTGGGTTGAGACTTGTACATTTATTTTAAGCTATAAATTATATTTGAAATGCTAGTTTAAGGAGTTTCATTTGCAGATGCCACTCTTTCGATCATCCTAAAGTTTGCTACGTTTAGTGAAGAGGACAACTGCGGACACAGTGATGAATAAATATCGACTCAGCGAGGAGAGCCGTCTGCACCACTGGCAGGACGGCGAGACGAAAATTGCGGTGAACGTGCGCCAGATTATCGCCGTGCGTGATTTCAGTGATGTGAAAAACGGCACCCGGGGTGGCTGGGTTGATGATGAATCGGCGCTGTCGCAAGAGTACGACTGCTGGATCTACGATGAAAACAGCGTGGTGTTCGCCGGGGCACAGGTCAGCGGCAACGCGCGCGTCACCCGGCCATGCGTTATCAGCCATCAGGCGACGGTCAGCGATAACGTCTGGGTTGACGGGGCGCAAATCAGTCACGGCGCGCGGATAAGTGACAACGTCACGGTGCAGTCGTCAGTGGTGCGCGGGGAATGCCATCTTTTCGACAACGCCCGGGTGCTGCACAACAGCATGGTAATCGCCGCCAAAGGCCTGACCCCGGATAAGGAGCAGATCCTGCGCATCTTCGGTGAGGCCACGGTCAGTCAGTCGCGGGTTGTACACCAGGCGCAGATCTACGGCAACGCCATCGTCAGCTACGCCTTTATCGAGCATCGCGCCGAAGTGTTTGAAAACGCGCTGGTTGAAGGCAACGAGGTGAATAACGTCTGGGTATGCGACTGCGCCAAAGTGTACGGCAACGCGCGCCTGCTCGCCGGGCTGGAGGAGGATGCCATCCCTACCCTGCGCTACAGTTCGCAGGTGGCGGAAAATGCCCTGGTTGAGGGTAACTGCGTGATCAAACACCATGTGCTGATCGGCGGCGACGCCTGGCTGCGCGGCGGGCCTATCCTGATTGACGACAAGGTGGTAATCCAGGGCCGGGCGCGCATTCGCGGCGAAGTGCTGATTGAGCATCATATTGAAATCACCGATGACGCGGTGATTGACGCGGCTGACGGGGAGATGATTCATCTGCGCGGCGAGAAGGTGATTAACGGCGCGCAGTACATCACGCGCACGCCGCTGCTCGGGTCGTTATGAGGTACAGATCCTGCCGTAGATGTTCTGGTCATCGTAGCGCCCGTTGAGGAACTCCGCCTCTTTCAGACACCCTTCCAGCACAAAGCCGTTGCGCAGCGCCACCTGATTACTGGCGGCGTTGTCGACACGGCACTTGATCACAAACCGGCGGATCTCGCCGCGACCGGCATAGTGGCGGATAAACGCCTCCAGCGCTACGGACAAAATCCCCTGCCCCTGATGATCCTCATCCAGCCAGTAACCGATATAGCCGGTTTTATTCAGCGGCTCGATGGCGTTAAACGACAACACGCCCACCAGCGCGTTATCGTCAAAGATCAGGAACATTTTGGCGTAACCGCGCTGATGCAGCATCTGGTTACTCTGGATGTTTTGACGGCTGTCCTCTTCCGATCCCACATACTGCGGCCAGTTAAGGTAGTCCTGCAGATACGCCCGATTTTTGACCACCAGAGTGTGCAGCTCTGCGGCATAACGCTCGTCGGCGGCGCGCAGTTCAATGCGCGCGTTGACGGGGATGATCTCTTCGTTGGCTGTGGTCATTGTGATTCCTCGGCAATGCCGGGCGGCGCATGCGCCGCCCGGCCTACGGGGTGGGTTGGCTTATCGCATTACGCGATCGTCAACATACTGGCGTTTATCCGGTGCCGGTGGGAAATAGTGATAGAGCCAGGTCTCACTGATCGCGTCACCCTGACAGCGCAGGAACATGCGGATATCTACCGTATCGGTCGAATCGCTGGTCGGATACCAGTCAAACTGAATACGATAGCCGTCGAACGGCTCGACGTACAAAATCTCAATCTGTTTCGCTTCACCGCTGGAGAGGGTGATCACCGGTTCGATCCCTTTCGGGGCGGCCGCTTTCAGATCGCCGCCCACAAAGTCGACCGCAAAGCGGCGCGCCCACACGTTTGGATAGTGCTCGCCTGGCGCCCAGCCTTCCGGGAAACCGCCCATGCCGGTACGGGTAGCCAGCACGTTTGCCAGCGGGGAGCGCACCGGGGGTTTAGCGCTCCAGTAGAGGCGGTACTGGAAGTCCAGCTTGTCGCCCGCCTTCACCGGTTTTTCTGGCTGCCAGAAGCAGACCACGTTATCCAGGGTTTCACCGGTAGTCGGGATCTCCATCAGGCTGACGGTGCCTTTTCCCCACTGGTTACGCGGCTCAACCCACAGGCTTGGGCGCTTGTTGTACCAGCCCATGATGTCCTGATAGTGCGAGAAGTCGCGGTCAAGCTGCAGCAGACCAAAACCTTTCGGGTTTTTGTCGGTATAGGCGTTGAACTGCAGCTTTTGCGGGTTATTCAGCGGACGGCAGATCCACTCGCCGTTGCCGCGCCACATCGCCAGACGATCGGAGTCGTGGATCTGGGGATGGATGGTGTCACACACGCGGCGCTCGTTGTTGCCGCAGGCGAACATACTGGTCATCGGCGCGATACCCAGCTGCTGAATATCTTTGCGGGCATAGAGATGGTTTTCGACATCCATGATCACCTGGGTCTTCTCGCAGTGGATCACAAACTTATAGGCGCCGGTGATGCTCGGGCTGTCGAGCAGGGTATAGACCGTGAAGGTGGTCGCGCCCGGTTTGACGGTTTCAAACCAGAACGAAGTAAAGTCAGGGAACTCTTCCTGGGTATCGGCATAGGTGTTCAGCGCCAGGCCACGGGCGGAAAGCCCGTACTGGTATGTGTCGTCCACCGCGCGGAAGTAGCTGGCGCCGAGGAACGAGACGATGTCGCGCCGCGCCAGCTCCGGCGATTTAAAGGCGCGGAAGCCGGCAAAACCTAAATCGCTCTGCCCTTCCAGCTGCTTCGTATCTACGCCCGCGTCGTGGTAGTTAAACAGCTCCGGGCGGAAGTGGATCTCACGCGCCTGGGAGGTCTGGCTATCGAGCGAGAACATGCGCACCCGGCGGCGGAAGCCCATCCCGACGTGGAAGAACTGCACGTCAAGCTGGCGGTTTTCGATGTTGTTCCACAGCGACTGTTTTGCATCGTACTGAATGCTGTTATAGGCCTGCGGTGTCAGCGTCGCCAGGGTATCCGGCAGCGGACGCGGCGCACCGCCCCACGGTGTTTGCGCCAGGTCGTGCGCCATGGATTGCAGCACGGAAAAGTCGAAACGGCGGCTTGTACCGTCCGCAATATCCGATTCAGCCGCGCTGGCCGCCCGGGAGAAGAGCGCGGCGAGTCCGGAAGTCCCGCTCACTGCGGCTACGGCCAGAGATCCTTTTAAAAAACGTCTGCGATTCATGCCTGGAAAAACGTCCTTATGGTCGTGGGGTGGTGGGTTTCGCTTACGGCGAAACGACGGCAAGAAAGAACATCATTAAAAGGGCACAGCCTAAACAAAAACGGTTAAGAATCCAATTAGGGGCGAGCCAGAATATGAACAAAGCGTGAAAGATTTTTCTGTCGAGGGGAATTGCCTGAAACGCGGGTAAAGTTTTGTTTAAAAAAGCCCCTGCCGGACATCGTCGTCAGGGGCTAAACGGGCAGATTGTTGTTATTTCACGCTGACATCAATGCCCGGGAAATACTTCTGCGCGAGCTTGTCGATGGTGCCGTCAGCGCGCACTTTATCAATGGCAGCATCAAGCTGCTTTTTGGTGGCCTCATCACCTTTACGCAGGCCATAGCCGATCCCGCTGCCGAGGATGGTGTCATCGGAGACCGGCTTGCCGATAAAGCCAAAGCCTTTACCCTGCGGCTTGCTCAGGAAGCCAGCCTGCCCGGCGGCGGACATCACCAGCGAGGCGTCGATACGGCCATTCAGCAGATCGCCCCAGGCCATATTCTGATCTTTATACGACACCACGGTGACGCCCTGTTTTTCCCAGTGCTCTTTGGCGTAGGTTTCCTGAATAGAGCCCTGCAACACGCCAACGGTCTTGCCCTTCAGCCCTTCCGGCGTGGCGTCTACCGCACTGCCAGTTTTACCCACCAGCTGGGACGGAATGCGGTAGATCGGCTGGGTAAAGTCGATGCTCTGACGACGCTGATCGGTGATGTTCATCGCCGAGTTAATGGCATCGAACTTCTTCGCCACCAGTCCCGGGATCAGCGCGTCAAACGAGGTTTCAACCCAGCTGCACTTCAACGCTGCCGCCGCGCAAATCGCGTTGCCAAGCTCGATATCAAACCCCTCCAGCTCACCCGAGGCATTACGGCTCTCAAATGGCGGATACTCTGCTTCTACGCCGTAACGTAATTCGGTTGCGGCAAAAGAGGAAAACGAACACAGCAACCCCAGGCCGACAACGAAGGCTTTTAATTTCATAACTGAACTCCTTAGCGTGGTTTTACCCGACACAGGGCCTGCGCACCTGCCCGTAATGTCGCCTCATCTTTTGCAAAAGAGAGACGGATTAATTTGTTATCTGTCCCGTCGGTATAAAACGCCGAGAGCGGGATTGTGGCAACACCGTAGTCAACAATCAGCCGTTTCACCATCTCGCTGTCGCCTTCGTCGCTGAAATGGCTGTAATCCGCCAGCAGGAAGAATGAACCCGCGCTCGGCAGCAGACGGAAGGGTGAATCTGCCAGCAGGTTGACCAGCAGATCGCGTTTACGCTGGTAGAACGGCGCCAGCGACAGCCAGGTTTGCGGATCGGCCATATGTTCAGCAAACGCGTACTGCATAGGGGTATCGGCAGAGAACATCAAAAACTGATGGATTTTGCAGATCTCATCCATCAGCTGCGCCGGGGCCACACAGTAGCCGACGCGCCAGCCGGTAACGTGATAGGTTTTGCCAAACGACGACACAATCACGCTGCGCTCCGCCAACTGCGGATGGGTGGCCATCCCGTAATGCGGCACGTCGTCAAACACCACGTGCTCGTACACTTCGTCGGAGAGAATAATGATATCGGTATTGCGGGTAATCGCCGCAAGCTGCGTCAGATCCTCCGCCGTAAAGACCTGCCCGCTCGGGTTATGCGGCGTGTTGACGATAATCATCCGCGTGCGCGAGGTAATGGCGGCGCGCACTTCATCCCAGTTCACGGCAAAATCCGGCACCGTCAGCTTAATGGCCACCGGTGTGGCGCCCTGCAGACGCACAATCGGCGCATAGCTGTCGAACGAGGGTTCAAAGTAGATAACTTCGTCGCCCGGGTGCACCAGCCCGCTTATGGCCGAGTAGAGCCCTTCGCTGGCGCTGGCGGTCACTAACACTTCGCTGGCGGGATCGTACTGTGTGCCGTACAGCGAGGCGATTTTATCGGCGATGCGCGCTTTCAACGGTGCCAGCCCGGTCATGGACGCGTACTGGTTGTGGCCTGACTGCATGGCGCGGTGCACGCCCGCCACCAGCGCGGGGTCGCAGTCGAAGTTCGGCGCGCCCTGAGAAAGGTTGATGGCATTGTGCTCAGCGGAAAGCTGACCGATAACGGTAAAAATCGTGGTGCCAACGTCCGGCAGTTTGGAACGGGTCTGTATCGGAGTACGCAGCGTCATCATAAAACCCTCTGGTAAATATTGCATAACTATTCAACCTGAACGTTCTTGTCGCCACAACCGAATTGTTGTCATAATAGCCATGACAAAAACGCATACCTGGAGGTTCTGTGTCGCATCGCGCATTTCCGCTTACCGCCGTTGAGGCGTTTATTGTTACCGCCCGGCATCTGAATCTGACCCATGCGGCCAAAGAGCTGTGCCTGACTCAGGGGGCGGTAAGCCGCAAGATTGCCGCTCTTGAAGGCTGGTTTGGTTTCCCCCTGTTTGAGCGCCACGCCCGCGGGCTGCGCCTCTCCTCCCAGGGGAGCGCCCTGCTGCCGGATCTGCGCGCCTCCTATGAACACTTCCTCACGGTGGCGGATCAGGCCCGGGCGCAGCAAACCGTGGTGCGCCTGAAAGTGCCCACCTGCGCGATGCGCTGGCTGGTACCGCGCCTGTTACAGGTGGAGCGCGACCAGCCTGAACTGCAGATTGCCCTGACCACCACCAACGAGCACAGCGTCAATTTCAAAACTGAATCCTATGACGCGGCCATCGTGTTTGGCACCCACCTGAGCGCGGGCGATCTCCTGTTCGAAGAGGCTTTAACCCCGGTTATCAGCCCGCAGCGCCAGGGCGCCGCGATGGAGTCGCTGACCTTTCTGCACCCGACACGGGATAAAACCGACTGGTCGCTGTGGCTGGAAAAACAGGCCGCCCAGCCGCCTGTCATGCACAAAAATCAACACTTCGATACCATGGACCTGGCGATCACCGCCGCCATCCAGGGGCTGGGCGTCGCCATTGCCGACGAAACGCTGGTGGCGGAAGATATCCGCGCCGGGCGGCTGGTGCGGCCTTATGCCAGCAGCGTCAGGACCGGGGCCAGCTACCGGCTGGTGTTGCGCGAATCGCGCGGCAAAGCGGCGGGCCTGGCCGCCTTTCGTGCCTGCCTGCTTAATCCAGGCTGACGTGGTGCTTCATTACCCGTTTAAACAGCGCCAGCCGGGCTCGCATAAATCGATTTTCAAGCTTAAAACCCGCATGTTTATTCAGTCCAATGCGTAACAGAACGTCCCGCCCGTGGTGGCAGGCAGGCCAGCGCGTCGGGCCGTTCAGCGTGTCGCACTGCCGGCTGGCGTGGCGGGCGAAGTTAACCCAGTAATCGGCAACCTGGGCGGAAAACGCCAGGTCATTTGCGTTCACATAGCGCCGGGCGGGTTCAGCGAGGGTGAGCGTATCAAACACGTAGGGCACCTCGTTGCCATGCCAGGCGCCGTTGGCATAGGTGGCGTGCTCGGCTTCGGCCACGTAGTCGAACCAGTAGCGCCAGCACGGCTGCCCCACACGCCGCTGGGCCTGCATCACCACAAATCCCAGGGTGGTAAAAGCCATGTCGCGGCACACCTGACGCCCTAATTCTGTATCGTTCTTCACGCCCGGATAGAGCAGTTTGATCAACCCCAGCCCCAGCCGCCGCTCCCGGCGCAGCTTCTGGATCTGTCCGGCGAGATCGATGCCAAACACCGCCATAACGCTGGCCTCATCGCTGTTCGAGCCGACCATGATCGGCACCGGATGATGGCGGGCGGCAAAAAAGACCTCCAGCATCGGCTCCGGTAGCACGCAATCCCCGACGATGGGCGCAGGCGCCACGTTCAACGGGGCGGTCAGCGGCCAGAATGCCCCGGCCGGGATCGCCCGCAGTTGCTCCGCAGTGGCATCCTGCAAACCAAAGTGGGTCGCCAGCGCCTCTCCTTTGCTGAGCGCCTGCTCCCGGGGCGTATCCGGCAGGGTATAGCCGCTCTGGATGATCGCCTTATGAAACAGACCCTTTGCCAGCGGCGAGGCCAGTAGCGACAGTACGCTGCGCGCCCCGGCCGATTCACCGAACAGGGTGACGTTCCCGGGATCGCCGCCAAACGCAGCGATGTTATCGCGCACCCATTCAAGCGCGGCTATCTGATCGAGCAGGGCAAAGTTATGCACCACCCGCTCCTCTTCCCCCGCCAGCGCCGGGTGGGCAAAAAAGCCCAGATGACCCAGCCGGTAGTTAAGCGTCACTATCACCGCTCCGCGCTGCGCCAGGGCTTTGCCGTCATAAGGTGGCAGTCCGCCTGCACCGATGGTAAAACCCCCGCCATGCAGCCAGACCATCACCGGCAGCGGCGCGGCACGTTTCACCGGCGACCAGACGTTCAGGTAGAGACAATCTTCCGAAAAGCGCCCCGGATCGCCCCCACCCAGCTGCTGGCAGTACTCACTGCTCTGCCAGCTCGAGGGCGAAAACGCGGTGGCCTGGCGCACGCCATGCCAGCCCGCTACCGGCTGCGGCGAACGCCAGCGTAATGCGCCCACCGGCGGCGCGGCATAGGGAATGGCGCGCCAGACCTGCACATCGCCATCGGTTATGCCGCAGATCTCGCCCTGGCACGTGGTCACTATCGGGGAAGAGACGTTTTCCATATTGATCTGCAATTGATGTCACATCCCCGCAGAGTACCGTTTTCAGAGCAAACCGCAACGTCGCTTACTGCGCTCTTCCGCCTCCCGATAGAGGGCGAACTCGTCCAGTACCGGACACCCCAGCGCCTCTTCAAAAGCATCCCGGCTGGCGTTGCCGCGGGTGCGGGCCTGTGTTTCGTTGCCGAGGTTCGACTGGAAGATCCCAGCGGCGCTCACCGGCAGGAAGTCTTCATAGGTGATGGGCTGGGCAACTACCCACCCGCGCTCAATCAGCGGCTGGGGATCGTCGCCGGGGCCAAAGGCCTGGCGGTGCGCTTCTCCGGCCGGGGTGAGGCGGTAACGGAACCACGCCAGCCCCTGACGGCGCAGAAAGATGTCGCTGTCGGGAAACGCCTGGAAAATCTCCTGCAGATGCAGCTGATGGGTCAGGTTGTCCTTGCCGGTACCGGCCTCCGCCAGCAGGCGATCGTACAGCTCGCGCCCTTTTGGCGTTAAGGCCACACCGCGCTGCTCAATCTCACCGAAGCGCGCGGTATGAGTGCCCCGCTGTTCCCCTGCAAATAACACCGGTTCCTCCAGCGCCTTAAAGCTGGTCTGGCGCAGCAGAAGCGGCATCTCCCGGCGCGGCGGCCCCTCAATCAACATCTTCGGTTCAATGCCATATTCCGGCATCAGGGCCTGCACCCGGTCGATATCCAGCGTGCGCGGCGTCAGGTGGTTGATGTGGCAGCCGGGGAAGCAGACCACGTCGGCAATCAGCCGGTGTTCGTTATGTAACGCCTGGTAGGTTTCGTGATCGACCGTGGCGTGGCGATGCCAGCGGAAGGTCTCCAGCGCTTCCTGGACAAACTCTTCGGCCTGCGCCGGGGTAAAGGCCCCTTCCGCCTCGTGCAGGGCAATCAGATCCAGGCAGCGAGGGGTGAAGATGTTGCGCCCTGCGAGGATCGCTGCCGCTTTCTCTCGCAGGGCAAGGTTATCGATCAGATCCAGGCGCAGCAGCGAGGTAAAGATACGAAACGGATTGCGGCACAACGCGGCGTCATCGACCGGTCGAAACGCGGTCGAGTGCACCGGCACCCCGGCCTGGGAGAGATCGTAATAGCTGACCGGGAACATCCCCATAATGGCGAACATGCGCCGCAGGGTGGCCAGCTCAAGAGGGGTGCCGACACGGATCGCCCCGTGGCGTTCAAGGTTGAGGCGGGCGAGTTCATCCGCGTTGGCCAGTTGTTCATGCAGCTTCGGGTTATTTTCCAGTACCGCCAGATTCACATCCGCTACCAGTTCCAGCAAGGTTCCGTACTGCGGAACTTCCTGCTGGTACATCGCCGACATAGCCTGCGAAAAGTTTTCCCGAATATCATCAGCCGTGATGGTGTTCGCCATGATGTCATGCCTCCAGTGAATATTACCTGGAGTGTAGAGAAGGCCGTTGACACCGTCCGGAAGAATTTACGATTTGTGATCCAGATGTAGAGGCGCGCATTTCCTGACGGGCGGCGACGTTAACCGATTCAGGCATCTGCAGACTATTTTCTGCCCCTGTCAAAAAACTGCTTGTTACTCAATTAGATTGAATGTTAATAATATTTTGCTAGCAGGTTATCAAAATTAAACAACTTTACTTGTCACTTCTCTGCGTCTGTTTTTAACATCGCCTATGGAAAAAAATGGTTTGTTTAGTCAGCGCATTCGTCTGCGCCATCTGCATACATTTGTGGCCGTCGCTCAACAGGGAACGCTGGGGCGTGCGGCTGAAACCCTTAATCTGAGTCAGCCTGCACTCTCAAAAACGCTGAACGAGCTGGAGCAGCTCACCGGCACGCGACTGTTCGAGCGTGGGCGACTGGGCGCACAGCTGACGCTGGTGGGCGAGCAGTTCCTGACGCACGCCGTCAAAGTCCTCGATGCCCTGAATACCGCGGGCCAGTCCCTCACCCGGCGCAACGATGTGGCGGGGGATGTGGTGCGCATTGGCGCCCTGCCGACCGCGGCGCTGGGCATTCTGCCTGCGGTCATCGGCCAGTTCCACAAGCAGCAGCGCAACATCACGCTGCAGGTGGCAACGATGAATAACACCATGCTGCTGGCGGGCCTCAAGTCCGGCGAGCTGGATCTGGGGATCGGCAGAATGTCGGACCCGGAGTTAATGAGCGGTCTGAACTATGAGCTGCTGTTCCTGGAATCCCTGAAGCTGGTGGTACGTCCCCGCCACCCGATCCTGCACGATACCGTGACCCTCAGCCGGGTGATGGAGTGGCCGGTGGTGGTGTCGCCGAAAGGCACCGTGCCGCGACAGAATGCGGAAACCTTACTGCAGACCCAGGGCTGCAAACTACCGCCGGGCTGTATCGAAACGCTGTCGGCCTCGCTGTCGCGCCAGCTGACGGTGGATTTTGACTATGTCTGGTTTGTCCCCTCCGGGGCGGTGAAAGAGGATCTGCGCCAGGGCACGCTGGTAGCGTTACCGGTGACCACGCCCGGTCCCGGCGAACCCATTGGGGTTCTAACCCGCGTTGATGCCCCCCTCTCTTCCGCCACCCAGACGCTACTGAGCGCAATACGTAAATCCATGCCGGTGTGATCACACTTCTCTCCAGCCCGTCTTGATGACGGGCTTTTTGTTTCCATTACTCAAATAATGCGAAATCATTCATTAACAATTGCACTAAACAATTTAACAGATTTATCATACCCGCCGATTTCACCAAATGGTTCATTCCAATAACGCAGCGGTGATTTCTTTGGCGCTACATTGGCGTCATGCACGACTTTTCAATCAAGGATCTTTTCTTCTGTTACCCATTTGGTTCAGGGTTGAGTCTGCCCTGTCCAGTGAAGACAAGATTATTTCAGGAGACAGAAATGGCTATAGGTAATTCGCTACGTGGGTTCCCCCGGATCCTGCAGTGGCTGCTGGTCGGTCTGATGGCACTCATCGGGCTGGCTGTCGGTGGACTGGGCTTTAAGCTCGCCACCGTAGGGGGAAGCTGGTACTTCCTGATCATGGGTGTGGTCATGCTGATCGCCGCGTTCCTCATCGCGCGCGGCCGCACCAGCGGCATTCTTCTTTACGCGGTGGCGTTTATCGCCTCGCTGATCTGGGCCGTGAGCGATGCGGGCTGGGATTTCTGGCCGCTGTTCTCGCGCCTGTTTACCTTTGCGGTGCTGGCGTTTCTGGCGGCCCTGGTCTGGCCGTTCCTGCGTGGCGCGGATCGTCCTGCCCATAAAACCCCGGCCTTTGGTATTGCCGCCGTGCTGGCAGTAGCGATGCTGGTAAGCTTCGGCTGGATGTTTAAGCCGCAGACTCTTATCAGCGCCAGCGAGCCGGTGCCGGTGAAACCGGTGGCGGAAGGTCAGCAGCAGAAGAACTGGGAGCACTGGGGTAACACCACCCACGGCGACCGCTTTGCCGCGCTGGATCAGATTAACAAGCAGAACGTCAAAGATCTGAAGGTGGCCTGGGTTGCCCACACCGGCGACATCCCCCAGAGCAACGGCTCCGGCGCGGAAGATCAGAACACCCCGCTGCAGATTGGCGATACGCTCTACGTCTGTACCCCGTACAGCAAGGTGCTGGCGCTGGACGTCGACTCCGGCAAAGAGAAGTGGCGCTATGACTCAAAAGCCACTGCGCCAAACTGGCAGCGCTGCCGGGGGCTGGGCTTCTTTGAAGACACCTCCAGCGTGACAACGGCACAGGCTCCAGTTCAGCCTGCCGCCTGCCCGCGTCGCCTGTTCCTGCCGACCACCGATGCTCGTCTCATCGCCATCAATGCCGACAACGGCAAGCTGTGCGAAGACTTTGGCGATCGCGGCGTGGTTGACCTGAGCGTGGGTATGGGCGAGGTCAAGCCTGGCTACTATCAGCAAACCTCTACCCCGCTGGTAGCGGGCAATGTCGTCGTCGTGGGCGGACGCGTGGCGGATAACTTCTCCACCGACGAACCGCCGGGCGTGGTGCGTGCCTATGACGTGCACAGCGGTAAGCTGGCCTGGGCCTGGGATCCGGGCAACCCGAACATCACCGGCCTGCCGCCGGAAGGCCAGACCTATACCCGCGGGACGCCAAACGTCTGGTCAGCCATGTCGTATGACGCGAAGCTGAACCTGATCTATCTCCCGACCGGCAATGCCACACCCGATTTCTGGGCTGGTCAGCGTACCGAACTGGATGATAAATACAGCTCCTCTATTGTGGCGGTGGATGCGACCACCGGTCAGGTGCGCTGGCATTTCCAGACCACCCACCACGATCTGTGGGACTTCGACCTGCCGTCACAGCCGCTGCTGTACGATCTGCCGGACGATAAAGGCGGCTCCACGCCGGTGCTGGTACAAACCAGCAAGCAGGGCATGATCTTTATGCTCAACCGTGAAACCGGCCAGCCGGTAGCGAAGGTGGAAGAGCGTCCGGTGCCTGCCGGTAACGTCGAAGGTGAACGTTACTCCCCAACCCAGCCGTACTCTGTCGGTATGCCGATGATCGGCAACCAGACCCTGACCGAATCGGACATGTGGGGCGCCACGCCGGTTGACCTGCTGCTGTGCCGTATTCAGTTTAAAGAGATGCGTCATCAGGGGGTCTTTACCCCGCCGGGTCTCGATCGCTCTCTGCAGTTCCCGGGCTCGCTCGGCGGCATGAACTGGGGCAGCGTCTCGGTTGACCCGAACAACAGCCTGATGTTCGTCAATGACATGCGTCTGGGGCTGGCGAACTACATGGTGCCGCGCGCCAACGTGGCTAAAAACGCCAGCGGGATTGAGATGGGGATCGTGCCGATGGACGGTACGCCGTTTGGCGCCATGCGCGAACGCTTCCTGTCGCCGCTGGGTATTCCGTGCCAGAAACCGCCGTTCGGCACCATGTCAGCCGTGGATTTGAAGTCCGGCAAGCTGGTGTGGCAGGTACCGGTAGGCACCGTTGAAGATACCGGCCCGCTGGGGATCCGCATGCACATGCCAATCCCAATCGGCATGCCGACGCTTGGCGCGTCGCTCTCCACCCAGTCCGGCCTGCTGTTCTTTGCCGGTACTCAGGATTTCTACCTGCGCGCGTTCGATACCGCTAACGGGAAAGAGATCTGGAAAGATCGTCTGCCGGTGGGCAGCCAGTCCGGACCGATGACCTACGTGTCGCCGAAAACCGGCAAGCAGTACATCATCATCAACGCCGGTGGTGCGCGTCAGTCTCCGGATCGCGGGGATTACATCATTGCCTATGCGTTGCCTGATAAGCAGTAACCGCGTTTAACTCTCGAGCCGGCCACCGATGTGGCCGGCTTTTTTATGCTTACGGCGTAGCGGACAAGGAATTTTCAATCCAGGTCGCCGTCGTGCCGTTCTGGTAACTGACCACCAGATTCTGATGGACCCCGGCGGGCCAGCAGCTGCGTAATACAGCCCGCTTCGTCTCCTCAAAGAAGGGCTTATCCCCCGCCGCTTCGTAGTCCGTCGCCCGGCCGTTGAGCTTGACGTTAAACGACACCGTCACTCTGCCTGAGTATTTCTGCGCCGCAGCCTGCTCAGGGTAGCGCGGCTGTACCCGGTAGACGTCGCCGTCGCAGTCCGCCTGCCCGTTGTCCACGGTCGATGTGCTTCCACCTACCGGGAAGGATAACCCAACGCCCACCCCGCCGTTGCCCCCTCCGCCGCCGATCCCGATGCCGCCAACCCCCACGCTGCCGCCTGACGCGCATCCGACCAGTAACCACACTGCGCAAACCACCTGCGTAAATCGTTTCATTGCCCTGTTCCTCTTCAGCCCTTACAACCATCATAGCGGGGAATAAAAAAAGGGTTCATGTCGAAACATGAACCCTTGCGCGCATTCCTGCCCGGTGGCGGAGCCGCCACCGGGCAGGACACATGGAGATCAGAAAGTCTCCCAGTTATCGCCGTCGGCGACGGCCGGGCGCAGCGGCGCGGCTGGTGCGACAGGAGCGGTACTGCTGCTGCTGCGGGCCTGTGCCATCCCCTGCAGACGGAAGGCGCCTACCGCCTCGGTCAGACGCGCAGCCTGGTCTTCCAGCGAGGCTGCCGCAGCGGACGCCTCTTCTACCAGCGAGGCGTTCTGCTGGGTGACTTTATCCATCTCGGAGATCGCCTGGCTGACCTGCACAATACCGCGGCTCTGCTCGTCAGAGG
Organism: Leclercia adecarboxylata; assembly: GCF_035787115.1. Classification (GTDB taxonomy): domain Bacteria; phylum Pseudomonadota; class Gammaproteobacteria; order Enterobacterales; family Enterobacteriaceae; genus Enterobacter; species Enterobacter adecarboxylatus_E. The sequence continues at coordinate 522,652 of NZ_JALKTL010000001.1, forward strand.
CGGCGGCGATCTCCAGCATGATATCGGTGACGCGTTTAACCGCTTCCACGATTTCGTTCATGGTGTTCCCTGCGGCGACCACCTCACCGGAGCCCTGATCGATGAGCGTGACCGACTCGCTGATCAGCCCTTCAATCTCTTTCGCGGCGTTGGCGCTGCGGCTGGCCAGAGTGCGGACTTCGCTGGCGACCACGGCAAACCCGCGCCCCTGCTCACCGGCACGGGCAGCTTCCACCGCGGCGTTCAGCGCCAGGATGTTGGTCTGGAAGGCAATGCTGTTGATAACCGCGGTGATCTCAGAGATTTTCTTCGAGCTGCTGGAGATGTTGCCCATGGTTTTCACCACGCCGGAGACCATCTGGCCGCCGCGGCTGGCTTTGCCGGAGGCATCTTCCGCCAGCTTGCTGGCGTGATGTGCGTTATCCGCGTTCTGCTTCACGGTGGCGGTCAGCTGTTCCATGCTGGCAGCGGTCTGTTCGATAGCCGCGGCCTGCTGTTCAGTGCGCGATGAAAGGTCGGTATTACCGGCGGAGATTTCGCTGGTGCCGCGATAGATCTCTTCCGCGCCCTGGCGCACGGTGCCCACGGTATTGACCAGCGAGCGCTGCATGGTTTGCAGGTCGTGGGTCAGGCGGCCAATTTCACTGCGCCCGGTCAGATCGTCGGCCAGGGTCAGGTCGCCCTTCGCGATATGTGCGATACGGTTTGCCGCGCGCTGCAGCGGGTTAATCACCGTGCGACGCAGCACGATAAAGGTGATCACCGTCAGCACCAGCGCCAGGCCAAAGGCACCGATCATAAACATCAGACCCAGCTGGGTGCGGGTGTGCGCCTGCTCCGTCAGCATATTAGCGCGATCGGTCCGGATCTTGATCGCCTTCAGCAACACCTCGTTGTAGGCGTCATCCAGCGGACGCGCCGACTCATTTTCATGGTTGATGATGGCTTCGAACATGCCGTTTTTGGCATATTTCAGCATCGGCTGCATGCCATCAATGTAGGCCTGGTAGCTCGCCTTCAGATCGCTGTCCAGCGCTTCGTCCGCCGGGGTGCGAACGCCGCGGCTCATGTAGGCGGCAAAGCCATCCTGAGACTGTTTAATACGTTGCTCTGCTTCCGCGATGTTCTTTTTCATCGCCTCCATTTCAGCGATACGGCTGGCGGCCCCCGCGTGAATCATGTTAATACGCGCCGTACGCAGATGGTTTGAACTGTTCGATAACCCGGTACGCACCTGGATTTCAGCCGTCACATCCTGCTGATCTTTGTCTGCCTGGAGTAAAAAATAGCCTGCCAGCCCGGCGCTCAGGGCAAACAGCAAAATGATACCCCCCAAAATCGAGGAGAAAAGCGGGAGCAGCCTGATGTGGTGCAAGAAGCCCAGCTTATGTTGCGCCCGAACTGTTGTTGTTTTGTCCATAGCCGTTGACTCTCTCATAGGTAAGATGCGTGGAAACACGCCTGTAAAGTAGTCATCGGCAATACAGAGAAATTGATTACGGCTAAAATCGCAACACTGGTCACACTTTCGTGATGATTATTAACGAAATGTCGCCCCGCTGCCCATAAAGGCGCAGCGGGAGAGAGGGTTTATCAGTTATCGCCGAAATGGATAACGGTGCGGATGGATTTCCCTTCATGCATCAGATCGAACGCTTCGTTGATCTGTTCCAGCGGCAGGCGGTGGGTAATGAACGGATCGAGCTGAATTTTGCCCGACATCGCGTCTTCTACCATACCCGGCAGCTGGGTGCGTCCCTTGACGCCGCCAAACGCGGAGCCACGCCACACGCGACCGGTAACCAGCTGGAACGGACGGGTTTTGATCTCCTGTCCGGCACCGGCCACGCCGATGATCACGCTTTCGCCCCAGCCTTTGTGGCAGCACTCAAGCGCGGCGCGCATTACGTTCACGTTGCCAATACATTCGAAGCTGAAGTCGACGCCGCCGTCGGTGAGTTCAACAATGACGTCCTGCACCGGCTTGTCGTAGTCGTTCGGGTTGACGAAATCGGTGGCGCCCATCTCGCCGGCCAGCCTGAATTTATCCGGGTTGGTGTCCACCGCAATAATACGGCCCGCTTTCGCCTGCACCGCGCCCTGGATCACCGCCAGGCCAATGCCGCCCAGACCGAATACCGCCACGGTATCCCCCTCTTTCACTTTCGCAGTGTTGTGTACGGCTCCGATCCCGGTGGTGACGCCACAGCCCAGCAGACAGACTTTATCCAGCGGCGCCTGCGGGTTCACTTTCGCCAGCGAGATTTCCGCGCAGACGGTGTATTCGCTGAAGGTGCTGGTGCCCATGTAGTGATAAATTGGCTCACCGTTATAAGAGAAACGGGTGGTGCCGTCCGGCATCAGCCCTTTACCCTGGGTGGCGCGAACCGCCTGGCAGAGGTTAGTTTTGCCGGATTTACAGAACTTACACTCGCGACACTCCGCGGTGTACAGCGGAATGACGTGATCGCCCGGTTGCAGGCTGGTCACGCCCTCGCCGACTTCCACCACCACGCCGCCGCCCTCATGGCCGAGCACCGCCGGGAAAACGCCTTCCGGATCGTCACCCGACAGGGTAAAGGCATCGGTGTGGCACACGCCGGTATGGGTGATTTTGATCAGCACTTCGCCTTTTTTTGGCGGCGCTACATCAATTTCAACGATTTTCAACGGCTGGCCAGGGCCAAATGCAACAGCAGCACGTGATTTCATCTTGCTTTCCTTTTAGTGATGTCAGGTTTTTATTTTAGATAAGAGCGCAGCAAATGGCCGACTTCCGCCATTCTGACCGCCCGCTGATCGGCAGTGGTATCCCCCGCCACCAGCTCATCTTTGAGGTGAATCTCAACCATTTCGCCCATTAACCCGTTGGCGGCTCCGCGTACCGCGGCGATCTGTTGCAGGATAGCGAGGCAAGGCTCGCCGGACTCAAGCGCCCGCTCCAGGGCATCGACCTGCCCGCGAATGCGGCGCACGCGCGTCAGGACACGTTTTTTGTCTTCAGGTGAATGTGGCATCGGAGGGCTCCTGGATACTGTAGGGGGGTATGGTATGTGATCTATTGCTGAGATGTAAACCCTGTTATCTGTGAAAACAGGTAAAGGACAGAGCCTCTGCAGGCTTACCCAATTTTAATCTTTCTTACTTTATCACCCGAAAAGATGTTAACGCGGTGTGTCATCATGCTGGTAAATGATCTCCATCATGACGTTACCCTGACGTCAGAATAATGAAAAAGGCCTGCACTCTTATGATCAAACTCACCCCGGCACTCCTCCTGACGGGCAGCATTTTTCTCGCTGGCTGTGATATGGAACTCTCGCAGGAGGCGAAATCCAAAGCAGAAGAGACCACCCAGGCAGCCAGCGCGTTAAAACAGGATGCGGATGCCTCGGTAGAAGCGTTAAAAAATTCAGTCAGTAGCGAAATGGAAAAAGCCAAAGAAACCGCCCTGGCCCGCTCCCAGGAAGCTATGACCGCTGGCCTGTCGGAAGAGACAAATAAGCATATCGACAACGTGAAACAGAAAGCGGAAGCGTTCGGCAATATGAAAGTCTCCGATCTGCTCAGTTTTGGCGACAGTGATGAAGCGGAACGTGAATCTGAAGAGAGTGAATAACTTTCAGGACAAACGCCAGTCCGAAGATTTGCGGACTGGCTTAAATAGTGAGTGCCCGTAAAGTCTCAGGCGTCCCCCGGTTCTCACAGCGGCTTAATATTCTGGTTCATCCGGAACAGGTTCATCGGATCGTACTTACTTTTTACCTCCACCAGCCGGTTCCACGTTGCGCCATAGGCAAAGGCAACGCGATCGGTTTCCTCTTCGGTGAGGAAGTTGATATAGGCACCGCCGCTGGCAAAGGGCTGGGTTCTGGCGAAGAACTCGCGCGCCCAGGCGACGCAGCGCTCATCCTCTTCGGCGGTTTCCCAGCGTCCGTGGACGTTCATCACATAGTTCGCATCCCGGCTTGAGTAGGCCATGGCCTCGGGCGCAACCTGGGTCGTATGGCCGCCAATGGTGCCGATAAAGATCTCGCAATGCGGTGATGGCAGCCTGCCCGCATACTCGACGATGGCATCGATAACGCTGTCGCTGATTTTCTCAAAGTTGTGCGACTTCCAGTAGTTGCGCGCCCCTTTCGCCAGCAGCGGATCGAAGGCCTGCTGCCAGGCGACGTAGGGCATCACGCCGATATGCTCGCCGATCGCCGTGCCGAACGTGCGCAACGGCGCAATAAGTTGCTCCCCCATTTCGGGATGGCCCACATAACACAGTGCGAGCGCAACCATCTCTTTCCCGTGAAAGTCTTCGGGCAAGAAAGGCAGCGGCGGCGCCTTGCGCGTCACCATCCAGACATTGAGCTCTTCCGGCATCGTACAGGTGAAGCGGGCAAACTGGGTGATTACCTGTTTTGCCTCATCAAACGGAAAGACGATCAGCCCGCACAACACCTCTGGCCCAACGGGATGGAGCTGAAACTCAAAGCGCGTCACCACGCCAAAGTTGCCCCCGCCGCCCCGCAATCCCCAGAAGAGATCCGCGTTTTCAGATTCGCTGGCGTGCAGCAGACGGCCATTTGCCGTGACAACCTCCGCCGAGAGCAGATTATCAATGGTCATGCCGTACTTACGGCTCAGCCAGCCAAACCCGCCGCCGAGCGTCAGACCGGCCACCCCGGTGGTGGAGTTAATGCCCAGCGGCGTGGCGAGGCCATGCGCCTGCACTGCCGCATCAAAATCACCCAGCGTGCAGCCCGGTTCGACGGTGGCCCGGCGAGTGTTCAGATCCACTTCCACTCGCTTCATCAGCGAGAGATCGATCATCAGGCCATCGTCGCACACGGCATTGCCTGCGATATTGTGCCCGCCTCCCCTGATTGAAATGAGGAGATGTTGTTCGCGCCCAAACTGGATGGCCTGCACAACATCCTCAGTGGTCGTGCAGCGGACGATCAGCGCGGGCTTGCGGTCGATCATGGCATTCCAGATCTGACGCACCTCGTCGTAGTCGTCATCGTCAGGAAACAGCACTTTCCCCTGAAAGTGCGCCCTGAACTCGTCTATTTCTGTTTTAGGTAGCGCCTTCATGATGGTTCCCCCTTCTGTATAACCCTACTAATTATGGCGGGTTTCAGGAGGCCCGGGAGTTTAAAAAGGCTACGGGGGTGAGCAGAAAGCGGCGCTTTTCAGCATAACCTTAAGGCAAGATTGTTATTCACCTACCAAACTTAGGCTTTTTGCCTTTAAGGAGCCGATACGATGAGGCGTCTGTTTACGTCGATTTTCTCCAGTCCCGAGTCTTTGCTGCAGGTGATGAGTCAACAGGAAATAATTGAGGCCGTAGAGGACGGGGATCGCATTATTATCGATCAGGATGGTAACGCCTCGGTCAACTTTAAAAGCCACGAGGTGCGGGAGGATTTTTTGCGCCACGTTAACGCGCTGAAGAGGGCCTGATATGGGAACGGCGATCTTTATGGTGCTGATGGTGAGCGGGTACTGGTACACCAGTCGTGACCTCTCCACCCGGTTCAAAATCAAGCGCTCTTTTGGCTGGGATGTCTATTTCCTCGTGGCGCTCTACGGCTGCATCTTCGTATTACAGGGCGTGCTCGCCACCGGACTGCTGTGGCTGCTGCTGCTCGCCCTCTCCTGGGCCGCCAATACCTTCCACCTTACCTCCCAGAACTACGTTAACTGGCAAATGGACTTTATGAACTGGAGCTTTCTGGGCATCCAGGCGCCGGTCGTGGTGATGCTGGCCTTCGCGATCCTGTTTTGCCTCTACCGGTCGAACTGGGCGGGCAGCGCCAGGCTGGACGGCGAAGGACGCAAGCAGCTTTATAAGCGCCTGTCGCAATCCAGCGGTATCGAACAACTGCTTTATCAGTGTATGGAAGAAGGTGAGCTGGCGCTGGTAACGCTGAAATCGCGGCGAATTTATATTGGCATGATCCATACCGCAACGCTGGAGTATGAAAAGACGGCCAATATCGTGCTTATTCCAATGCTGAGCGGCTATCGCGACGGCACAACGCTGAACCTGTGCATTGAGCATAATTACAGTAAATGGTATGCCGACCATGATATTACGCTCGACTCAGAGCCTAAAAGCGCCATGGCCTTTCGCAAGGTGATTATGCTGGATCAAATTGAAAGTCTTTCACTGTTTGACCCCGCCAGCGCCAGCGCGCTGGACCTGGATCGTGATTCGGAGAACAGCGCGTGAATTTTTCTCACGATCATGAAGATGACTCATGTTGCAATGAAATATAGTCGCTTTCACTCCCTCCCGGGCTCTGGCATAACATAAGCCATATTAACGTATTAGCAACACGGAGACCGAATGCTGTCACAACAGCGCCTTCCGTCTTTGTGTCAGAGCCCGGGAAAAATGACGATGAATAACAATTTCACCTTCACAATCGCGCACAGTCGTTTCGATGAACATTATAATCCTTCCGAAAACACGCGGATTACCACCAACTTTGCCAACCTGGCCCGGGGAGAAAGCCGTCAGCAGAACCTGCGCAACACGCTGGTGATGATTGATAACCGCTTCAACGCCTTAGCGCACTGGGACAACCCAAAAGGCGATCGTTACTCCGTCGAACTGGACATTATCTCTGTTGAGATGAATATTGCAGGTGAAGACAATCATGCCACCTTCCCGGCGATTGAAATCTTAAAAACCAATATTGTTGATAAAAACACTAACGAACGTATAGAAGGGATCGTCGGGAATAACTTTTCTTCTTATGTACGGGATTACGATTTCAGCGTATTACTGCCCGATCATAATAAACATCAGACGGCGTTTAGCATTCCCGCTAATTTTGGCGAACTGCACGGCAATATCTTTAAGCATTTCGTTAATTCAGCGGAATATAAAGAGAACTTCAGCAAGCCGCCGGTCATCTGCCTCAGCGTATCCAATAAAAATGTCTATCACCGCATCGGCAATGCCCATCCGGTTTTAGGCATCGAGTACCAGCAAGAGGGCTCGTCGTTGACGGAAGCGTACTTCAAAAAGATGGGGCTGCAGGTTCGCTACTTTATGCCGCCACACAGCGCCGCGCCGCTGGCGTTTTTCTTCACCGGCGATCTGCTGCGCGACTACACCTTCCTGGAGCTGATCGGCACCATCAGCACCATGGAGACCTTCCAGAAAATTTATCGCCCTGAGATTTATAACGCGAACTCGGTCGCCGGGCATTATTACCAGCCCAGCCTGACTAACCAGGATCACTCCCTGACCAAAATAGTTTACGACCGCGAAGAGCGTAGCCAGCTGGCTATCGAGCAGGGAAAGTTCACTGAAAAGCACTTCATCAAACCGTACAAAAATATTCTTGAGCAATGGTCTGCTCACTGTGCGCTTTGATTCATTAAAAATATAAGGTCACCTGCTATGAAAACATTGCTCCCCACCTCCACTGCCGGCAGCCTGCCGAAACCCTCCTGGCTGGCGCAGCCGGAGACCCTCTGGTCTCCGTGGAAATTGCAGAGCGAGGAGTTACTCGCCGGTAAACAGGATGCGCTGCGTTTGTCTCTCGACGATCAGCTGCGGGCTGGCATAGATATCGTCAGCGACGGCGAGCAAACGCGCCAGCACTTTGTCACCACCTTTATTGAACACCTCAGCGGCGTTGATTTTGAGAAACGCGAAGTGGTTAAAATCCGTAACCGCTACGATGCCAGCGTACCGACGGTAGTGGGCGCCGTGGCTCGTCAGAAGCCGGTGTTTGTTGAAGACGCGAAGTATTTACGCCAGCTCACTTCCCGGCCGATTAAATGGGCGCTGCCGGGTCCGATGACCATGATCGACACGCTCTACGACAACCACTATAAAAGCCGTGAAAAGCTGGCCTGGGAGTTCGCAAAAATTCTCAATCAGGAGGCTAAAGAGCTGGAAGCGGCCGGGGTCGATATTATTCAGTTCGACGAACCCGCTTTTAACGTCTTTTTTGACGAGGTCAACGACTGGGGGATCGCCGCATTAGAACGCGCCATTGAAGGGCTGAAATGCGAAACGGCGGTGCACATCTGCTACGGCTACGGCATCAAAGCCAATACCGACTGGAAAAAGACGCTGGGTTCGGCGTGGCGCCAGTACGAAGAGGCATTCCCAAAACTGCAAATCTCGAATATCGATATCATCTCGCTGGAGTGCCATAACTCGCGCGTACCTGTGGATCTGCTTGAGCTGATCCGCGGTAAAAAAGTGATGGTTGGCGCCATCGACGTGGCGACCAATACCATCGAGACGCCCGAAGAAGTGGCCGATACGCTGCGCAAAGCGCTGCAGTTTGTGGATGCCGACAAGCTCTACCCGTCCACCAACTGCGGGATGGCGCCGTTGTCCCGCCAGGTCGCTAACGGCAAGCTAAACGCCCTAAGCGCCGGAGCGGAGATTATCCGCAAGGAACTGGCGGCAAGATAAATTTGTCAGCCGGCACGCGAAGTATTCCCGGCTAACGGCAAGATAATCTGTTTGATTATCTTGCCTGTGTAGCTGAAAAGACGCGTGTTAATGGCGCATCAGCTAGGTTCTGAATGAAGGATCTTCCCGCTCAATTAACCGCGTAAGCGCTTTGAAAACATCCTGCCCTGCCCCAAATCGCGGATCGAACTGGAGCGAATCCTGGGTACATTTACGCTGGATAGCGTCAGGTATCTCCAGCACCGGCCCCATCGACATCGAAGCGACCTGAATTTCACATGCCCGATTCAGAAGCCATAGATTAGCGAACGCCTGAGGTAAGTTGTGTCCCCAGGCCAGCAGACCGTGGTTTCGCAGGATAATACACGGGCGATCGCCAATACTTCTCAGCAACCGGGGACCTTCGTCCGCGTGCACCGTAATGCCTTCAAAATCATGGTATGCCACTTTTTCATAAAGCTGCGCGGAATAAAAATTGCTCATTGAAAGCCCGCCAGCAGAACAGGCTACCGCCATCCCTGCGGTGGTGTGGGTGTGCATTACGCAGTGGGCTTCCGGAATACTGTCGTGTATCGCGCCATGAATAGTGAAACCAGCAGGATTTATGGGCCAGTCGCTGTGCCCAATGATATTGCCCTTATTGTCAATTTTAACCAGCGATGATGCGGTCACCTCTGAATACATCAGGCCGAAGGGGTTAATAAGAAAATGTTTTTCAGGTCCCGGCAGGCGTAAGGTGATGTGATTATAAATCAGTTCGTTCCATCCAAGATGAGCGAAGATACGATAACAGGCTGCAAGATCGACCCTTGCGGCCCACTCTTCCGGGCTATAGCCAGCGGGAACGTCACTACGTGAACCGGTGCAGGTTTGGGTGAATGTGATGGTCATGATGACTCTCCTTTTAGGTTAACAGGTAGGGTTTTGTTTGCCTGTCGCGGGCTGCACTGGAATGGCAATGATGAACAGCGTCCCCAGCACCAGGACGACCACCGCATACAGCAGCCCCGTTGAAAAGCTGTTGGTCATATCTTTCAGATAACCCACCACAAACGCGCTCAGGGCCGATCCAATATTGCCAACCGCATTGATCAGGGCGATACCGACAGGTTTACTGCGACTGGACAGGACTTTATCTGGCGCGGTCCAGAATATGGCCATGGCGCAGAAGCCGCCGGTAGAGGCCATCGCTATACCGGCAAGACGAATAACAGGGTTCCCGGCATAGGCCGTTAACAGCCAGCCGACCGCGGCGAACAGCATGGGGAGCGCAATATGCCATTTTCGTTCGCGGTGGCGATCGGAGCGCGCGCTCCACCAAATCATGCCGATGATGGTGCATATCTGTGGAATCGCAGCGAGTAAACCAATAGTGATGTTGCTGCTGGCGGCATTAAAACTTTTTACGATCTGCGGGATCCATATCCCGATCAGGCTAAGCGTATTGACCAGGCACAAATAGGCCAGGGCAAATTTTATGATTACCGGCTGACACAGTTCGCTTATCAGGCTTCCTTTTTGTTTTTCCGGTATGACTTCCTGGGGTTGTTCTGCGGCAAGCATGGCTGTCAGGCGGGCTTTTTCCTCGCGCGTCAGCCAGTTTGCTTTCATTGGGTTGTCATCAAGGTAAAACAGGACGGCGATCCCCAGTACGACCGAAGGGAGGCCCTCAAGGAGAAACAGCCATTGCCACCCTTTCAGCCCTAAAACACCATTCATTTCAAGGATGTAGCCGGACACGACTGAACCTAATGCGGTGGTAACGGGCGTGGCGATCATAAACAGCGCGTTGGTTCGCCCGCGGCAGGCCTGGGGAAACCAGAAGGTCAGATAAAGTAATATTCCCGGAATAAAACCCGCTTCCGCGATCCCCACCAGCGTGCGCAATATATACAGGCTTTGCGCGTCATGGGCAAAAAGCGTAGCCGTAGAAGCGAGCCCCCAGACAATCATAATAATCGCCAGCCAGCGTCGGGCGCCAAAGCGGCCAAGAGCAATATTACCGGGAATGCTGAAGGCGATATAGGCGATATAAAAGAACGTGGTGGCAAGACCAAACATGGTTGCGGTAAGACCCAGATCCTGCGACATAGTAAGACCCGCAAAACCAATATTAATACGATCCAGAAAGGCAAACACGTAAAGCAAAAACAGAAACCAGACCAGTCTGCCAGACACTTTTTTAATCAGTTCATCATCAGCTTGCCCTGAGTCCAGCGAAATGCGCTCTGTTTCGCCTCGGGGGGTGCTCACAAAAGGATCAGATTTTTCGAAAGTCATTGCAGGGTTGCTCCTCGGCTGTAGGGGTAAGAGGTTTTTTTATTTATTTGCAACCATTAATATGTTAATGACTTGTTGTATACAATTTAATTAATCTGGGTTATTTGTTAGAAAACATCATTAATCGGAACCGACGTCATGCCGTTTTTACGCTTCACCCTGCGTCAGCTGGAAACCTTTCTTACCGTCGCTGAAACCCACAGTTTTACGCACGCCGGTGAGCGTCTGGGACTTACGCCCTCTGCGGTGAGCCAGCTTGTGCAGGAGCTGGAGTCCGTGCTGGGCTTTCGCCTGTTCGATCGCAGCACGCGTCGCGTTTCGCTCTCTGTCACGGGGAAGGAGTTTCTGAATTCAGCCGGGGCGGTGCTTAAACGTGCCCGGCAGGCGGAAACCATCGCGTCGGCGATTAACGCCCGCGCAACGGGTGTGGTGCGCATTGCGGCGCCGATGGTGATTGCCGGCGTGATGCTGCCCACCATCATTAAGGCGTACCGAACGCTTCAGCCAGAGGTCGCCGTTCGGATTATGGATTGCCCGGTGGAACGTCTCATCGATATGGTTATTGAGGGTGACGCGGATATGTCGGTAGGCCCTAACGCTTTTTGCAGCGAAGAGATTATCTCCACCGTGCTGTTTGAAAGCCCGTGGGTGCTATGGTGTACGCCGGATCATGCACTTGCGCAGTTTGCAGAAGTAAGCTGGGACGACCTGAGAAGATTTCCGCTGGTCGCGGCTGGACGCGATCATGAACAGAATGTCGCCAGAATGGGCAGCGCTTTACCTGTGACCGAAAGGATAACGCCTGTTGATGTGGTCGATAATATTTCTACAGCTCTCGGTATAGCCTCTTCTGGCCTGGCCGTTACGCTGTCCCCTGCCTACGTTGAGCTACTGGCTAAACCTTTCGGCCTGGTTATGCGCCGTATCGTTGCACCTGACGTGGTTCGTCAGGTTTGTTTGTACCGGTCCTCAACGTTTTTTAACGCGCCGGCTGCGGAAGGTTTTGCCGAACATCTTATTGGATGGATTGCTGAAAATATGAAGTAATGCGGGAGCGCTTTTGACACTAACCCGCCGACAACCCAATGATGGCATTGACAAACCCTGCCGACAGAAGAACAAAGCCAGGAATAAGAAATTTTTTATTCTTCTTCACGCGGGCCAGGCAAAGCAGGGTTACCGCTACGCACAGCATGGGGATCGCAATGATTAAAAACACTGACATGTTGAGTCCTTTTTGATAACTCTTTTTGCGCTAACGACAACGAAATAGCGACCAGGAGCAGTCGCACGGCTGGAATATTATTCAGAGCGGCCAGCAAACCATCGGGCCTATCGCTTGCTGATAAGCCCCGCACTCAGAAGAGAAAATACGATGTTACAGGCCCAGCTCCGATAACCCCGGATGGTTATCCGGACGACGCCCAAGCGGCCAGTGGAACTTGCGCTCGCTTTCCTTGACAGGCATATCATTAATACAGGCGAAGCGCCGCTGCATCAGACCATCTTCTCCGAACTCCCAGTTCTCGTTTCCGTAGGAGCGGAACCAGTTGCCTGAATCATCGCGCCACTCGTAGGCATAACGGACCGCAATGCGGTTGCCGCCAAACGCCCATAACTCTTTAATAAGCCGGTACTCATGCTCCTTTTTCCATTTGCGTTCAAGGAATTCTCTGGCTTCTTCACGATTACTGGCAAATTCTGCGCGGTTGCGCCATTTGGTATCGAGCGAGTACGCCAGCGAGACCTTTTCAGCGTCGCGGCTGTTCCAGCCATCCTCAGCAAGCCTTACTTTTTCAATCGCTGATTCAAGCGTAAACGGAGGAAGCGGTGGACGGATTTGTGCATCGGACATGGTCAGAACTCCTGTTATGCTGGGTTTCGGAAAAGCGTGTTTTTCAATACTCAGAGAGCATCGGCAGTTATTTACTTTTAAAGAAATTTTGCGATACGAAGAGCGAGCCAAAGCCAGCCAGCAAAATGCGCGGCGGGAAGGCATGAAGTACCGTTTTAAACTGCAAGCGCGTTAATTTTTTTATTTCTCTCAACACTCAGTTCTTTTTACGAGACCTGTTTCAATAGCAGCTGAGCAATATCTCTTGCATCATCTGCGGCGCTGTCATCGCCCATAACATGTGAGATGGTGATGGCGCCTTCAATCAATAACAGCAACTGCCTTGCCAGAGATGAGGCGTGCGCGATATTCAGCTGGCCGGTCAGTTCAAGGGCGTAATCCAGTATTTTCTGTTTATGCAGTCTGGCGATCTGGCGAACGGGGTCGGCACTGTCCCCCACTTCCCCCGCAGTATTGATGAATGCGCACCCGCGGTATCCCTCTGACTCAAACCAGCCCTTAAGCACGGTAAACATGTTCAGGATGCGTTCCTGCGGCGTATCGGCTTTTTCGCACTCGGTCCGGAACCATTCCATCCAGCGAACATCCCGGGCGTTCAACGCTGCGGCAGCCACTTCGTCTTTGTTGGCGAAATAGCGGTAGATACTTTTCCGGGCCACGCCTGACGTCTTTACCAGAAGATCCATACCGGTAGCATGGATGCCGTTCTGGTAAATGAGTTGTTCAGCGGTGGCGAGGATTTTTTCTCGTATGTCAGTCGTATTTTTGTTCATGGGTTAATGGTAGAACGATCGTTCTACCTGGTCAAGTACGCGTCAACAATCTTTTCGCCCCGAATCCCTCTGGAACTGAATCCGGTAAAAGTCAGCCTATACTCAGGTAAACCACCGGAGGTGATTATGTGCGGACGTTTCGCCCAGGCCCAGACCCGGGAAGAGTATCTCGCCTTTCTTGCGGATGAAGCAGACTGTGACATCCCCTACGACCCGGAACCCATCGGGCGCTATAACGTTGCGCCCGGCACCAAAGTGCTGCTGCTCAGCGAGCGCGACGACCTGTTGCACCTGGACCCGGTGTTCTGGGGCTACGCTCCTGGCTGGTGGGATAAACCGCCGCTGATCAATGCCCGACAGGAAACCGCCGCCAGCAGCCGGATGTTTAAGCCGCTATGGCACCATGGCCGGGCGATAGTCTTCGCCGACGGCTGGTTTGAATGGCAAAAAGAGGGGGAAAAAAAGCAACCTTATTTTATTCATCGCACCGACGGGCAACCCATTTTTATGGCGGCGATCGGCAGCAGGCCGTTTGAGCGCGGGGATGAAGCGGAAGGGTTTCTGATTGTGACCGCAGCGGCGGATAAAGGGCTGGTGGATATCCACGATCGGCGGCCGCTGGTGCTCACTCCCCGGGCGGCACGCGAATGGCTGCGCGAGACGGTGAGCGGCAAAGAAGCAGAAGAGATAGCGCAGACGGGGGCCGTTCCCGCAGATTATTTCCACTGGCATCCTGTCACCCGGGCGGTAGGGAATGTAAAAAATCAGGGCCCCGAATTGATCAATAAAATGAGCGAGCCGTAGAAATAAAGTCCGCTATTTTTTCACGAATAACGAAACGCCAGTAAATATAAAAGCGTTGTCAGCGTAGCGGCAAAATAATTACTGGAAGGGCCAGAATCAGCCCCCCTCTTTAACACCTAAACGACCTGTTTTGGCCAGCGTCTTCTTTTTGGCGTCGGCACGCATGAGTGTGCGGTGAGTCGGGTTCCACAGACGGAACAGACTGCACCATGAGGTTGGATTTGCGTAGGGCTAAAAGAGGTAAAACGAAACCGCTTGCTCTTGCAAACCGGGCACTCAAATTTTATGTTGGGAATAGCCCCTCCGGGCAGTTGTATAGAGCGACCACCATAGCGTAATTATTAATCCCTCAGGGATATATCTTTCATATTCGACAAATATTTACTTTCAGGTTTTGCACTATTAGGGTGAAAGCGATTTATTTGACCCGCAGTAAATCAGAAAAACGTGTGGTATATCGCGGAGATAACATTTCTCTTTTCATTTGCCACTGTTGCTCTGTTCCCTGCCCCGCAAACCAGATGGTTCCGCGTCCTTCTTTATTAAACCTGTCGACGAGCGCCATCAGCTCTGCGCTGTTGCGCCGGGGCGGATGTTCATCAAACAGATTAAGTTGCGCGACGCCAGAACTGAAAAAATCCCCCAGCATGACGCCCGCTTTTTGATAGCGCAGCCCTTCTTGCCAGATAGCGTCCAGACAGCGCGTCGCCGCCTCAATGATGTCCCGGCTGTCTTCGGTTGGCGTCAGCAGCTTAACGGAGGCGCTGTTGCCGTAGTAAGGCTCGTTCAGCGCAAACGGCGAGGTCTTCACGAAGGCCGAAATAAACCGGCAGTACTGATGCTCGGCCCGCAGTTTCTCGGCGGCGCGTGCGGCATAGCTGCAGATGGCCTGACGCATCGCCTCGTAATCCGTCACCCGCTCGCCGAACGAGCGGGAGCAGATAATCTCCTGCTTATGCGGGACATACTCTTCAAATCCCAGACAGGACTCGCCGCGCAGCTCCCGCACGGTACGCTCCAGCACCACGCTGAAATGTTTGCGGATCAGGGCCGTAGGGGTGTCCGCCAGATCCAGCACGGTGTTAATGCCCATCGCCTCAAGTTTTTTGCTCATCCGCCGCCCGACGCCCCACACCTCGCCGACGGGCAGCGCCGCCATCAGCTTGCGTTGACGCTCAACGCGGGATAAATCGACCACGCCGCCGGTCTGCCGCTGCCATTTTTTTGCCGCAAAGTTTGCCAGCTTGGCGAGGGTTTTGGTGGGGGCAATGCCCACCCCGACGGTGAGGTGCGTATGTTGCAGCACCGTCTGGCGAATTTCGCGACCAAAGGCTTCCAGATTGCAGCAGTTGCTGACCCCGGTGAGATCGCAAAACGCCTCGTCAATCGAGTAGATCTCAACCCGCGGAGTTATCTCCTCCAGGGTAGTCATCACCCGATTGCTCATATCGGCGTACAGCTCATAGTTACTGCTGAAGGCGACAATGCCGTGACGGCGGAAAACCTCTTTCTGCCTGAAATAGGGCGCCCCCATGGTCACCAGCCCTTTTGCCTCGGCGCTGCGGGCAATCACGCAGCCATCGTTATTCGACAGCACCACCACCGGTCGCCCCTTCAGGTCCGGGCGAAACACGGTCTCGCACGAGGCGTAGAAGCTGTTCACATCGACAAGCGCAAACATGATTATTTGCGCTCTTTAACAGGCATGGTAAAGCGCGGGAAGGTGAAAAGCATAGTCTCAAATCCGTTTAACTGTATATGCATACAGTATTCATGAATCTACGCATAAATCAAGGCGCTACCGTTCATTTGCAACCTTGCCATCACTCCCTCTTTTGTTATTTACATGAACATTTTGCTCAATGTGTCTCTGCCCTGCTAAGGTAGCACGCGTCGAAAACGACACGCCACGAGGCAAAAACGACATTACCCGAAGGTGGATATGCTGGAAATTGGTCTGTTTCTTTACCCTGGTGTTCAACAGGCGGCCGTGCTGGGACTGAACGATCTCTTTTGTGTGGCCAACAGGTTTTCTCAACGGTATCAGGAAAATAAAGCAAACCTGTTGAGAGTCACCCACTGGCAGCAAACTGGCCAGAACGATGCGCCTGTGCGCGTTTTTGATACGCAGCCCGAAGCCGGGGCGACGTTACTCTGCGCAATGATCGTCCCGCCGACCTTGCACGAGCCTGCCATCGTTGACGCGACGCCGGCGTTAACGCAATGGCTTGGCGGGTTGCGCGATCGGGGGGTCATCCTGAGTTCCGTGTGCGCTGGCGCGTTTGTCCTTGCCTCAACGGGATTAATGAAGGGGCGAAAAATGACCACGCACTGGGCCTATGCTGATTTACTGAGCCAGCGTTTCCCCGACATCAATGTCGATGTGAATCAGCTGATTATTGACGACGGAGATATCATCACCGCAGGAGGACTTATGTCCTGGACGGACCTCGGCCTGCGATTAGTGCATCGGCTGCTGGGCCCGACGGTGATGATCGATACCGCGCGCATGCTGCTTGTCGATCCTCCCGGCCGCGAGCAACGCTATTACAGCGTCTTCTCGCCGCGTCTGACCCATGGCGACGCGGCAGTGCTGAAGGTGCAGCACTGGCTCCAGGCAACGCAGGCAAAAGAGGTCAGTCTATCGAGCCTGGCGGCTCAGGCCGGATTAGAAGAACGCACATTTTTGCGCCGCTTTCAGAAAGCCACCGGTATGACCAGCACGGAATATTGCCAGCATCTACGGGTAGGCCGGGCGCAGGAGCTTTTGCAGTTCAGCAGCGATTCCTTTGACCGCATCGCCTGGGAGGCGGGCTACAGCGATCCGGGAGCCCTGCGTAAAATTTTTACCCGCATCGTCGGCCTCACTCCCGGGGAATACCGACGCCGCTTCAGTACCGGTCAGGAAAAGAGGTAATAAAGTGGCGATATTGCCACTTATAATGTCGTTTACGCCACTTCAGCGTCTTCCCATTCGCTGTCAGACTTGCGCTTCAATGTGCCAGCCAACAGGAATGAGATAATGAAACAACGCGGTTTAATCGTCATCGATTTGCAAAACGAATATCTGCCAACCGGTAAATTACCCCTGACCGGCATCGAGGCGGCAGCGCATAACGCAGCACTTGCTATTGCTGATGCTCGTGCAAAAGGGATCCCCGTCTTCCATATTCGCCATGAGTTCGCCCATGGCGAAGCGCCGGTTTTTGTTCCAGGAACGGAGGGTGTGGAGATCCAGCCTGGCGTCAGGCCAGCGGCGGATGAAGCGGTAATTGTGAAGAATTTCATTAACGCTTTCCGCGAAACGGACTTAAAAGCGCAGCTGGATGCGAAGGGTGTTGAAGAAGTCATTATCGTGGGGGCGATGAGCCATATGTGTGTGGATGCCTGTGTTCGGGCGGCGGCAGACATGGGTTACCCGGTCACCGTCCTGCATGATGCCTGCGCCACTCTCGATCTGGCCTTTGGCGGGGTCACCGTACCGGCGGCTCAGGTTCATGCTGCCATGATGGCCGCATTTGCGTTTGGCTATGGCAACGTTCAGTCAACGGCAGACTATTTGTCTGCATAATACCAGGCGGCGTAACCCCTTCGACGCCTCTCCGCGACCTTTTGCAGGACGCGGAGAGGGTTAAAGCAGGAGACGGTTATTTACAGGCCACCAGATCGGCCATCTGCTGAGCATCCGGCAAGCCGACGATCTGCTGCAGGGCCCGGGCCTTATTCAGATAATAGATGGCAGGCGTGCCGCTGGCACCCAGCTGTGCCATAAGCTGCTGGTTCTGTTCAATCTGCTTAAACACCGCAGGCGGCGTGTCGCCTTTCAGCGCCGGTTTGGTTTTGCCGTCACTGTTCTCCAGGTCATACCACACTTTAGCCGGGTCTTTCGCGGAGAGGATGGCCGCCGCATACTGCCCGCTGTCCGGGCGGATCACGCCCACCAGCAGGGTTTTGGTGCTGATGCTTTTATCTTTGATAAAAGGCTGAGCCTGATGCCAGAACTTATTGCAGTAGGGGCAGAAGGGATCGGCAAACACCACCACCTGACAGGCTGCGTCCGCGCTGCCTTCTGCAATCCCCGGTGCGGCGGTGAGCTGTTTCCACATTTCGCGTCCGGCGGGAATATAGATCTCATCGTTGATGATCTTCTCGCTGAGGTTATTGCCCTGGGCATCATACATATAGCCTGAAACAACGTGTTTTTTATCCGGCGTGAGATAAAGCGTGACGCCCATGTCCTGATACTTTCCGAGCCACCCTTGCACCCCGCCGGGAGCGCTGAACGGCTTGATAATTTCAATGCCCTGCTTCTCCATTTGCTTAACAGGTTCGGGTAAATCAGCGGTCTGCGCCTGGGTTGCGGCGCTGAACGTCAGAATCAACAGGGACAGGATCTTCTTCATTATTTTTCCTCAGTAACTTCAGATGGCGTGGTCGCGCTGGCCTTTGCCAGTGCGGTCAGTAATGCGTCTTTGCTCAACAGGGAGGGCAGAACATGCCCCTGCGCAAATGATGGGCCAAAAATGGCGTTAAACGGGATGCCGCTGGCGCCGTAGCGCCTCAGAAATTGCTCGATTTCAGCAGAGGGTTGGCTCCAGTTGCCCTGCAGCAGTACCACGTCGTCGCGGTTTAACGCCGCAACCACCTCAGGGCGATGAAGCACCAGTACCTCATTGACCCGGCAGTTCAGACACCAGTCCGCGGTAATATCCACCAGCACGCGCTTTCTGGCAGCCAGCGCCTCGCTGAGCGCGGCTTCACTCAGCGGCTGCCAGTTGAGAGGAGAGTCGGCCTTTCCCTGGGGTTGCGGCGCCAGAAAAGCATACAGCCCGGCGCCGAACAGCACGCCAAACGCCAGGCTGCGCAAATTTTCCCTGTGGTTCGGCATGGCCTTTGCGCAGCGGTAAAGGAAAAGCGCCACCATCAGGCCGCCGCCGATCAGCACATAGCGTGCGCCCCACTCCTTTACCAGCAAAGACATCAGCCAGATGCAGGAGCCAAGCATCAGGAGTACCAGCACCAGCCGCAGTTTGCCCATCCAGGGGCCGGGCTTCGGCAGCCAGCGCGCCACGCCCGGGGCGATGCTGATAGCCAGCCAGGGAAGGCTCATTCCGACACCCAGCATAAAGAAGACGAGCCACAGCTGATGGACAGGCGCTGCTAACGCGAACGTCACGGCCGTGCCGAGGAACGGCGCCGTGCAGGGCGTGGCAAGCAGGGTCGCAAACGCGCCTTCGAGGAAGCTCCCGCCATGCCGTTTCCACCAGCGGTAGCCAGCCGGGTGTTGAGCGTGGAAGGCAGGCGAATCTCAATCAGCCCCGCCAGGCTGAAACAAAAGATCCACGTTACCAGCACCATCGCGCCAATGAACCAGGGGCTCTGGAACTGAAAGCCCCAGCCAATCCAGGCGCCGGACAGCCGCAGACCGGTAACGACCGCCGCCAGCACCAGAAACGAGAACGTTATCCCGGCCGCCGTTGCCAGAAAACGCAGCCGCGTCTGGCGTCGGCTGCTTTCGGCCAGCGTCATCAGCGAAGCGAGCTTGATCCCAAGGACCGGCAGCACGCAGGGCATCAGGTTGAGGATCAGGCCACCCGCCAGCGCCACGGCCAGAATCTGCCAGAGCGTTGTCGAGGAGCCGGGGCTGATATCAAGGGTAAGCTGCTGGCTCTTTGCGCCGTCGCTGACCAGCAGCGCGATCTGCTGTAAACGATCGGCCGCCAGCGGTTGCCCCTGGCTGTCGCTGACGCTAAACCGGGCGGTCAGGGTATCGCCCTGAACGGCTGTCTGGCGCGGGGCAAGACTCGCCCCCGTCGGGTTATCGGTGAAGAGCTCGGGCCGGGACCAGCCCTGCGGCGAGGTCAGTTTCACCGTCAGGGTGTCGCTGTCCGTGGCGACGGATTTGACCGCCATCGCGCCGCTTGTCGCAGGAACCGCGCGCATCGCCTCATCCCAGGCGTCGGCAAAGCGCGCTGACGGACCGGCTGCCAGATTGATATCCAGCGGGAAGGTGCTGACCACGCAGAGATTGCTGCACAGCGAAAGCGTCAGCTTCCCGCGCAAACGCTGCACTTCATCGGTGGTGATTTCCAGCGGAAACACGACCCGTCGGTCATAGCCGACCGAGCTGAACCCGGCGGAATTAAACCGCACGGGTCGGGGCCAGTGCCACTGCGTACTGGCCTGCGACGCCCACTCGATTACGGGTTTGAAGCCACCGTCCCCGGGGGTTCGCCAGTAGGTTTTCCACCCTTCATCAGGGGTGACGTCCAGCAGCAGACGCACTTTTCCGTCTGCTGGCGCATCGTGCCAGACATGAACCTGAGCATGGGTATTGTCAGGCTGCATCGGCCAGCCCGGCACCGCCGCATAAGCGGCAGACAGGCTGAATAACAGGAGCCACAGGCTCCTGAAAAGCGTTTTCATACATTTTCTCCGTGAAAAATTGACTAAACAGGTACAGCCCGGTCAGTCATTCACGGAAAACGCAGTTCTTAAGATGTATTCGAAGTAAGGGAGGTCGAAACAGGATAACCGGCCTCGGCAGAACGCTGATTTTTATCAGCACCGCTAAAACGAGAACCAGCAGACAAGGTAACAGCAGAAGGTTATCAAAATGGAGGGGCTGTGCGGCGAGCAGCGAATGGGCGCTGAGCTCACAGGGGGACAGCGCGGGCGACGCCAGCGCCTGCGGACTGTGTTCAGCCGTCAGGGAGAGCGTGGCGGCTTTGACCTGCATATGGTGCAGGATACTGGCCCGCTGGGTCAGACAGATCAGCATGACAACGCAGGCAACGAAAAGCAGCGCGACGGCTCTCAGTTGCCTGTTTTTGTGATGAGTCGGACCGATCAGGATAGTCATGGGCAATGAGAATAGTGAGCGCCGGGACTTCGGGCAAGGGACAATTTGTAAAGTAATGCCAACCGGCGCAGGCCGACCAGGGCGGCACTCACCCCTCTTTCAGGATCCCTTTTACCCACTGACTGAACGCCACAATACCCGGCCGGTTCAGATTTTCCCGGGGCATAATGAGATCGTATCCACGCCCGGCGGGGATCGCCTGGTCAAAAGGCATCACCAGTTCCCCCGCCGCAACGTACTTTTTAATCAGCCGCTTTCTGCCCATCGCGATCCCGCACCCGCCAACTGCCGCCTCAATCGCCATCTGACAGTTATTGAAGCCCATGAAATTCTCCTCCACCGGCAGAGGCCGGTGGGTCGCCTGGCACCATTCGCGCCACTCGGAAAAGACGTCCTGCGAATCCACCGACTCGGAAGCATGGAGGAAGGGAATATCCGCCAGCCAGTCATCGCTGGCCTGAATTTTACTGTTTAACGCCGGTGAGCAGACAGGCACCAGTGCCTCGTCGGCCAGACGCTCACAATAGAGATCCGGATACCTGAGATTGCTGTAGTAAATCGCGGCATCCACCCGCTCAAGATTGAAATCCACCAGCCCGGCCCGGACCCGAAAATTGATATTCAGGCCGGGCCAGCGCGCCCGGAATTCGGCCAACCGCGGCACCAGCCACAGGAAGGCAAACGTAGGGGGAAGCCCAACGGAGAGCGTACCGCGCAACCCCTGAACGCGGATATCTTCGATTTCGTCATTAATACGCTTTAGCGACAGCGAGAGCACGCTCAGCAGTCGCGCCCCTTCATCTGTAAGCTGCAGCTTTCGGGTCAGGCGGATAAACAGCCGGAACCCCAGCAGCGTTTCGAGGTGGCGTATTCGCTGACTTACGGCACCCTGAGTCAGGTTGAGCGTATGCGCGGCCCGCGTAAAGCTGAGGTGCAGCGCCGCGACCTCAAACGTATGCAATAGCGCCAGCATGTTTTCCTGGGCAGACACAGGTGCAATATCCTTCTGTTCGTCATCATGCATTAACTGGGCTAATGCATACCCCTGAAACGATCGTTTGTCCAGCGGCGCTTGCTGTCTTTTAATCGGAGGTAACAGATAAATCAAAAAGGAGCACCACGATGAAAGGTCTAAAAATCGTTGTTATCGGCGCCGGTTCAAGTTACACGCCGGAATTGATGGAAGGCATCATTAAGCGTCAGCATGAATTTCCGGTGCGCGAGCTGTGGCTGGTGGACATCGAAGAGGGTCGGGAAAAGATGGCCATTATCGCCGGGCTGACCCGCAGGATGCTGGAAAAAAATGGCCTGGATATTCCGGTTTTTGAAACGCTGAACCGCCAGGATGCCCTGAAAGATGCAGATTTTGTCTGCTCCCAGTTCCGCGCAGGCTGTCTGGATGCGCGTATCAGCGATGAGCGTATTTCCCTGAAATACAACATGATTGGTCAGGAAACCAACGGGCTTGGCGGCTTCGCCAACGCCTGCCGGACCATTCCTGTCGCCCTGGACATCGCGGCGGAAATGGAGCAGCTCTGCCCCGACGCCTGGCTGCTTAACTTTACCAATCCCTCTGGAATGGTCACTGAAGCGATTCTTAAGCACAGTAAAGTGCGCACCGTTGGGCTGTGCAATGTGCCGGTGATTATGCAAAAAGGGATCGCGAGTCTGCTGGAGGTCAGCGACGTTAACGACTTTATCCTCCAGGTCGCCGGGCTCAATCACTTTATTTTCGCGCGCCATATCTGGCATGAAGGCCGCGATAAACTGACCGATGTTATCCAGGCTGTTGCAACAGGCCACGATCCGCTGATCCCACGCAATATTCCTCCCTTTAAATGGCCGGCGGGATTACTGGAAAAGATGGGGATGATCCCCTGCCCTTACCTGCGCTACTACTACATGAGTGATGACATGTATCGCCAGGAGCTGGGCGAGGCCCAGGGAGAAGGAACCCGTGGCGAAGTGGTGAAAGCGCTGGAAAAATCGCTTTTCGACATCTACCGAAACCCCGACCTGGCTGAAAAACCGAAGGCGCTGGAAGGCCGCGGCGGCCAGTACTACTCGGATGCAGCCTGTGAGCTAATGAGCGCAATCTACAACGATAAACGCATCATTATGCACGTTAACACGCGCAACAACGGCACCATCGCCGGTCTGCCGGATAACTGTGCCGTTGAGGTCAGTTCCATGATCACCCGCTCCGGTCCTGTTCCACTAAACGTTGAGCCTTTCCCGGATGATACGCTACGCCTGATTCAGCTGATGAAAAGCTTTGAGGAGCTGACGATCGAAGCGGCAATCACCGGCGATCGCCATACGGCGTGGCGCGCGCTGGTCATCAATCCACTGATTAACAGCGGTAGCGTGCTTGAAAAGGCGCTGGCAGAGGTGATTGAGCATAACAAAGCGCTGATGCCTGCTTTCCATAAACAGCCATAATGCGACAGAGATAAAACGGTATAGTGCAAAACGGCAGAGGTATTTTCATGACACCTCTGCCTGATTATTTTTAACGTCGGATGTATCAGCTCAGGTTAATAACGATTTTGCCGAATGCGCCCCGGTCGAGCTGTTCCAGGGCTTGCGGCAGTGCCTCAAAGCGGAACGAGGTATCGATAACCGGTTTCAGCTTGACCCAGTCCACGGCCCGAACCAAATCTTCAAGCGCACGACGATGGCCTACGCCAATACCCTGAATTGTCGGCGATTTAAGCAATAACAAGACGCCAGGCGCAGAGGTATCGTGCGTATCCATCATACCAATCAAAGAAATTCGGCCATGTGAAGCCACAGCGCGGACCGAATCCGCAAAGTTACGACCGCCTACCGTATCCACAACATGATCGATCCCCTGCTCGTTCGTCAGACGATAAATCGCGTCAACCCAGTCTTCTTTAGTGCGGTTTATCCCATGGTCGGCACCGAGCGCCGCCGCCGCTGCCAGCTTTTCATCGCTGGATGAGGTAATAAAAACTTCGGCGCCCACAGCTTTGGCAATCTGAAGAGCAAACAGTGCCACACCGCCGGTCCCCTGAACCAGTACGGTTTCGCCGGCACGAAGACCACCGCGTTCGATCAGGGCAAACCAGGCCGTCAAACCCGCACAGACCAGGGTGCTGGCTTCAGCATCGGTGAGCGTCCGTGGGGCTTTAACCAGCCACTCTTCATTCAGGACCACGTATTCAGCCAGTACGCCCTGAAATGCGTAACCCAGCGTATCGTAGTGCGGGTTTTTGGCATTGTTATTGAGCTTTCCGTCAATCCAGTCTGCATTAAACGATGAGATCACGCGGTCGCCCAGGCTGAAGCGAGTTGTGCCCGGTCCGACAGCCTCAACCACGCCAGCCATATCCGATCCTGGCGTAAAGGGCATTGGCATACCCTTTCCCATGCCGCCTTCAATAATGACCTTGTCACGGAAGTTGAGGGAGACGGCATTGACCCGGACCAGAACTTCATTCGGGCCAGGCTGAGGAATTTCTGCTTCCGCAAGCTTCAGATTCTGACGTCCGGTTTCGTTTAGCGTCCAGCGTTTCATTGTGCGGTTCATAGAGATTCCTGAAAGGTAAATAACGGAAGTTCAGGATTCTAGCATTGCCCTTTTCGTGACGGTGGAGATAGTATTTCCCTCAATTGATTCCTCCAGGGCAACAATGTGAACAACGAAATGCACGGTATCGCCGTTTTTGTCGCCGCAGCTGAATCAGTGAGTTTTTCACAGGCTGCGGAAAAGCTGCATGTCACGCGCTCGGCAGTGGCGAAAACGATATCCCGGCTTGAAAACAGGCTTGGTGTCACGCTTTTCAACCGCACGACCCGCAGCCAGAGCCTGACGGATGAAGGTTTGCTTTACTATGAGTCCTGCCGTCGGGCGCTGGATGAAATAAAACTGGCCGAGGATATTCTGGAGGGCGGCAAGCTTCGGGCAAGCGGAAAACTGCGGGTGTCTGTTCCGGTTCTGCTCGGACACCTCTGTATTACCCCCTTACTGTCCGCGCTGGCTAAAGAGCATCCAGGGCTGGAACTGGAAATGTCATTCAGCGATCGTCAGGTCGATTTGCCGGAAGAGGGATTTGATCTGGCCGTCAGGATCGGCGCGCTGGCCGACAGCAGTAGCCTGGTAGCACGAAAGCTGGCCTCTCACACCATGGTGTTCTGCGCCTCTGCGGATTATCTGCGGGAGGCTGGCGAACCTGTTTCAGCCGCTGATCTGAAGCAGCATGCGGCCGTCGCCTACATTCGCTCAGGGCGGATCCTGAAGTGGCTGGTTAAAAACGAAAGCGATGAATTGACGGAAATCACCCCGCCCGCCAGACTGGTGATGGATGATATGCAGGCGGTAAAAGATATCGCGATCGCCGGAGGCGGCATCGCCTGGCTGCCTTACTGGCTTGTGCGGGAACCGCTCGTCAGCGGCAGCCTGAAAGAGATACTAAAAGATCGCTCTTCAGGAAGCTGGCCTGTCTATGCCATATGGCCGCGCACGCCTCACCTGTCTTTAAAAGTCAGGCTGGCCGTGGATAAACTGGTTAGCGAGTTACCGGCGATGATGGCCACCGCTACCTCCCGGACGACTGACGGCCCCTTACCCGACCGACATCTCTACCCGCCGGCCTAATTTACGGGCTAACCCTTGTGCGCCATCGCGCATCACCCGGTGATGATTCCAGCGAAAAACAGGGCCTGCCAGCGGCGCAAGCAGGTTCATCCAGCGGGTATTAGTGCGAATATCCCAGTCATACCTGACGAGCGTATTGCCCCCGTGCTCAGAAAAAGACCACAGACCGCGCCCCTCCACCTCACCGCTGGCTTCCCCTTCCAGCAAGCACAGAGGCTGAATAGTGAGGACATGAATGTCAAAGGTTAACCGGTACGGAAGCGCGCCTTTCCAGGTATAACGATGCAGGGCGCCAATCCCCCGGGCATCCCCTTTCTTTAACTCAATAACCTGCTCCAGACTACCCCACCATTCGGGCCATACATCGGGATGGGAGAGGATCTCCCACACCTCATGGAGAGACGCCTCAACCCGCCAGAGGGTGGAAAAGGTATAGTCAGCCATAGAGCACGCCTTCCATTGATTGTCTCCTGCCTTGCGATGATCGGGCATGCCGATCAGTATGTCGGATAACCGTTGAATGGCAAGACAGGTATGACCCCCCTCATTCGCAACAATCCGTTCCGTATAGCTATTGCAAACAGTGATGCGGCGCGTTTAATCATCCGTCAGCGGGTTGATGCAGCACCGCGCGACTCCAGCCATAAAAAGCGCGCACCGAAGGCGGTAAATATCTGTTTTGCGGATAAACCAGCGAAAGCGGTAAATCAAAAGAGAGATTATCCATGCAGGCGATGAGTGCGCCGTTTTGCAGATAAGGCGCAACCAGATAGCTGGCGACACGAATCAACCCGAGCCCCTGTATGCCTGCCTGAATATAGGCGTCGGTATCATCGACAACCAGCGTCTCTTTCATACGGATCGCGCAATCGCCCTCTTCATGCGTAAAAAACCAGTCGGTGGTACGCCCGGTGCGGTGGTTCAGGTAGCCCACGGCGGAATGCCTTTCCAGATCCTCCATTGTCTCCGGCTTGCCATGGGTCGCAATATAGTCTGGCGAAGCCAGAACCACCCACCTGAAGTTCGCCAGAGGCCGTGCCACCAGCGTCGTTGAATCCTCGATCCTGCCGGTACGGATCACGCAGTCATACCCCTCCTCGATAATATCCTCCACGTTATCGCTGGAACACAGGATCAGCGCCAGCTCAGGATACTGCTGCAGAAATTCCGGGAGCCGGGGGAGGATGCAGTGCCGGGCAAGCGACTGCGGCATCCCCACTTTAAAGCGCCCTTTGGGCTGCGCCGCCCGCCCCGGAAAGGAGGACTCTATTGATGCAACATCAGCCAGCACGCGTTTACACGCGTCGTAGTAAAGTCGGCCATCGGTGGTCACGCTGATTTTGCGGGTTGTGCGCTGCAGAAGCTGGATCCCAAGCCAGGCCTCCAGCTCCTTAATTACCCGGGACACCGTGGAACGCGGCAGTCCGAGCGCTTCGGCGGCCCTGGCGAAGCTATGGGTATCCACCACGCAGACATAGACCTGCATTGCCTCAAGCTTATCCATTTACCCCTCTCCAAAAAAACTGATTATCTCATTTTCACGAACAGTCTAACCCGCGCCAAGCGTCTTATCGAATAAACCACCCTGCCATAAGCTTGTCTTTATCGCAGCAAACAGGCTGCTTACTGAGGTAAGGAGTAAAAATGACAGCGCATGATGTTAAGACAGGCGAAAAGGTATTAGTGCTGGGGGCGGGACAACTGGGGGCCGCCGTGCTGGACTCACTGGTCCCGGCGGTGACGCAGCGAAACGGCAGCGTCTGCGTTATTGTCTCTCCCGGCTCCTGGGATCAACAGGGCAACCTGCTGTCCGATAGCCATCAACAGGTGGCTGATTCGGGGGCGACATTTATGGCCGTCGACGTGGCAGACAGTACCGTGGCGTCGTTGCAGGCCCACTTTTCCGCCTTTGATACGGTGATCAACTGCATGGGCTTTGTCGCGGGTGCAGGTACGCAGATAAAAATTACCCGCGCGGTGCTGGCGGCGGGCGTGAGGCGCTATTTCCCCTGGCAGTTTGGCGTGGATTACGATGTGGTCGGCAAAGGGAGCGGCCAGCCCGTCTGGGACGAGCAGTATGACGTCAGAACCCTGCTGCGGGCACAGAGCGCGACGCAGTGGGTGATTGTTTCAACCGGTATGTTTACCAGTTTTCTCTTCGAACCGGCCTTTGATGTGGTGAATTTAGCGCAAAAAACTATCCATGCCCTCGGGGGATGGGAAACCCGGGTGACGGTCACGTCACCGGCGGACATTGGCCGACTGACTACGGAGATTTATTTGCAGCAGCCGCCTGTCGTTAACGAGGTGGTATTTGTCGCCGGGGAAACAACCTCGTATGGAGAGCTGGCGGAGACGGTTGAACGCGTGACGAAACAGACCTTTGCGAAAAGCGTACTGACCTTGCCCGCCCTGCAGGATGAACTGCGTTTACATCCGGATGACCCGATGCTTCGCTATCGCGTTGCCTTTGCCCGGGGAGACGGGATGTGGTGGCCGATAAGCGACACCTGGAATGCGCAGCATAACCGGCCCACGCAGGATATTGAATCCTGGCTTAAATCCACGCTGTAGCGATCTTTCTGGCTAAACCTGGTATCAAACCTTTACGTTTGCCAGCCGTCTGTCACGCCCTGGCGGTACGCCATACATCCGGGCATATTCCCGGGTGAACTGCGAAACGCTGGCATATCCTACCCTGTAGGCCGCCTGGGCGATGGCGGTTCCTTCTGTCAGCATCAGACGGCGGGCGTGGATCAGGCGCAGCTGTTTCTGAAACTGTAAAGGCGACGTGGTGGTGATAGCCCGAAAATGCTGATGGAACACGGAAACGCTCATCCCTGCCACGTCGGCCAGTTCTTCAACGCTTATGGTACGCGTAAACTCTTTTCGTAAAACCGCGACCGCGCGGCTGATGCGTCCGGAATAGCTCTCCACCGCGCCAAGGGCGCGGATAGCCGCCCCATGTACGCTACGCAGCAGCCAGTAATGCAGCTCTCTGCGTAACCCCTCCCCCAGGGCCGCCAGCGCGGGCGGGTCGTCAAACAGTCTTGCCAGCCGGTAAGCCGCCTCCGTCACTCCGGCATTTATCGGTTCAATGCCGACATAAGGCCCGTCACCCTGCCCTGCGGGCGCCAGCTCCTGAAGCTCACGCAGAATAGCAGTATCCAGCTCGAGCACCAGGGAATAGTAGGGATGACGAAGGCTGGCCTCAGTAATCTGGCTGGTCGTCGGCACATCCGCAGCAATTACCATTGCCTCGCCCGGGCCATATTCAAAACGTTCCGTACCGGTAGTGACGCATTTGCGCCCCTGCAACAGCATCGCAACCAGTGGCCTGTTGATGGCCGCCTGCAAATCGCCAGGATGCAAAGCCCGGATAAGCGTTAACCCCGGCACCGGCGTAACCGCCACCCCACTACGGTCGGCGTGAATATCAGCGTAACGGCGACAAAGCTCAAACAGTGCGGTATGCATAGGAACCTTTCAGGCAAGTTTTAAGGCGATAGTATGCGATAAAGGACGACAAAACGAACGTCTGAAAGAGAAACGGGCAAAACTTCACAAGGATTGGGCAATGCGGGCGGGTGGGCCTCTCTTATTGTAACGACACCACCTGACAGAAAGGATTTATCATGAATAAAATCACACTCGTTACCGGCGCCAACCGTGGCCTCGGCCGCCGTACCGCACTCGCCATTGCCCAACAGGGGGGCGATGTCATTGTCGCTTACAGAGGAAACACCGTTCAGGCTGAAGCGGTTGTCACGGAGATCCGCACCCTGGGACGCAAGGCTGTTGCCCTCCAGCTTGATATGGCCCGGACGGCGAGCTTCCCGGGATTTGCCGAAAGATTACGCGCTCAGCTCGCTGAAGTCTGGGCGCGCGACACCTTTGATCACCTGATTAACAACGCCGGACACGGTGAGTTTGCCACCCTTGCCGACACCACAGAAGCGCAGTTCGACGGGCTGTTTGCCGTTCACGTTAAAGGGGTGTTTTTCCTGGTGCAGGCGCTTTTGCCCGTGCTGGCTGACGGCGGGCGGATCGTTAACTTTTCATCCGGTTTGACCCGGGTTTCCTACCCGGGATTCTCGGCCTACGCCGCCGCAAAAGCGGCGGTTGAGATGCTGAGCGTTTATATGGCCCGCGAGCTGGGCGGGCGCGGTATTACCGTTAATACCGTCGCGCCTGGCGCCATTGAGACCGATTTCGGCGGCGGCCTGGTCCGCGACAACGCCGATGTTAACGCACAGTTCGCCGCCATGACCGCGCTCGGGCGGGTTGGCATTCCCGATGATATCGGCCCGATGGTCGCCAGCCTGCTGCGTGACGACAACCGGTGGGTGACCGCCCAGCGTATTGAGGTATCAGGCGGGCAGACCATCTGATCCCAACACAGAACAAACAGGGTCTGGCCTCAGCGAGGAAGTAACGACTCCAGCGCCAGACCTGCCAGGCGCACGGTTTCCTGCAGCCGCGCCAGGCTATCCCCTGCCCGTGCTTTCGCCGAAAGTCCCGCCATCAGGGTACTGATAAAGTCGGTCAGCCGAACGGCTTCATGCGGGTAGTATTGGGCGATATAGGCCCGGATATTTTCTTCTGCGGCAGTGTGCAATGCGCTTGCCGCCTCGCGCGCAGCCCGATCGTTGCAATGGATCCCCTCCAGCACCAGGCACCCGGCCGCCGTCGGATCGCTGACATAGCGTCTTGCCGCTTCGTTCAGGACATCCATCAGGCACTGCCCTACCGGGCGGTCATGGCGCAGGAGTACGGCAAAGGGAATGGCGCCAGTATGACTATAGCGATCCAGCACGCGCGTATAGAGCCCAAATTTACTGCCAAATGCGGCGTAAAAGCTGGGCGGATTGATGCCAAATGCCTTTGTCAGATCGGCCACACTCACCGCGTCATAGCCCTGCGAGTGAAAGAGGTGCTGTGCGGTTTCAATGGCCTGCTCAGGATCAAACCGACGAGGTCGTCCTGGGGTTCCGCTCTTTTTTGTAGTGATCACTACATTACTCCTTGACGGCATGCACAGCCGAACCATATTGTAATGACCACTACAATATCATAAGGAAGATTTTATGGCTGCACTACAGAAGAGATCGGTCCTGATTTTAGGTGGAAGTCGTGGGATCGGCGCGGCTATCGTAAGGCGCTTTGCGTCAGATGGCGCGTCGGTTGTTTTCAGTTACGCCGGTTCGCCAGAAGCCGCCGCGCAACTGGCCACTGAAACCGGAAGCGTGGCGGTACAGGCCGACAGCGCCGACCGGGATGCGGTAATTAAGCTGGTGCATGACAGCGGGCCGCTGGACGTTCTGGTCGTCAATTCAGGCATTGCTCTCTTTGGCGATGCGCTGGAACAGGATAGCGACGCCGTCGATCGCCTCTTCCGGATCAACATTCACGCGCCTTACCACGCCGCGGTTGAAGCGGCCCGGCAAATGCCGGACGGCGGACGGATTATTGTAATAGGTTCAGTGAACGGCGATCGCATGCCCGTTCCGGGGATGGCCTCTTATGCAGTCAGCAAATCCGCACTCCAGGGTCTGGCGCGCGGGCTGGCACGTGACTTTGGCCCGCGCGGGATCACGGTCAACGTTGTGCAGCCTGGCCCCATCGATACCGATGCCAACCCCGAGAGCGGTCCTATGAAGGAGCTGATGCACAGCTTTATGGCGATTAAACGACACGGGCGGCCTGAGGAAGTGGCGGGCATGGTCGCCTGGCTGGCGGGGCCGGAAGCGTCATTCGTGACCGGGGCCATGCACACCATTGACGGCGCCTTTGGCGCATAATGGTCCGGGACCGGCAGACTGCCGGTCCCGATGACGGTTGGTCACGCATAGCGTCAGGAAACAGGCGGCAGATCAGCCAGGCGTTTGACGAAGCGCTTTCTTACCTCTTTATACCCGTTACTTTCATAAAATTTGTGCGCTCTGACCCTTCTTTCGCTGCTTGAAAGCTCAATCTGCGTGCATCTTTTATCAAGGGCGATTCGTTCAGAGGCGATGAGAAGCTTCTGGCCTATTCCCGCCCCACGCGAAGACTCATCAATGACCAGCGCGGAGATAAATGCCCACAGGCCATTTTCATGAACAGGCGTGACAAAATTCACAACGATAACGCCGCTAATGTCTTTTTCAGCTTCAGCCACTAAAACACAGAGGCTGTCATGCTTTTCATGAATATGTCCTTTTAAGCGCTCAGCATCCGTCTCATAGCCCAGCTGTTGAAAAAGCCTTTGCAGAGAAGGAATATCGCTTAATTCTGCCGCCCTTATTGAGATCATTATTGTTATCTTCGTCAGTAAAGTTCAGCAAAAAATATCTGAATCTCATAAACCAAATCAATAACATTCGTTGATCTTACAAAGAAAATCGCGCCTCCTGAACGTCAGCAAGCTGGCTAATCCGCCGACTTAACGATGTAGGTCACCACGCCAAAAATATCGAGGGAATCTTCACTGCTCACGAGGATCGGGGAATAGGCGCTGTTCATTGGATTAAGCTGCACCCGGGGTCTGAGCTGCAGGCGTTTTACCGTAAACTCCCCTTCCACCGCGGCGATCACGATATCCCCGTGCTGCGCCGTTCTGGCGCTGTCAACAATCAGCAGGTCGCCATCGCCGATCCCGGCATCTATCATCGAATCCCCGGCCGCCTTCACGAAATAGGTCGAGTTGGGGTGCTGAATAAGTAATTTGTTCAGATCGATACGCTGTTCAACGTAGTCCTGGGCCGGACTGGGAAAGCCGCACTGCACCACATCGCTGAAAAGGGGGAGCGCAATAACCTCGCGCAGCGCTGAAAGTTGGTAAAACTCCATGATTCGTTCCTCGAATACTGTTTTTATATACAGTAGTCGTGACGAGAAGCGCAATCAAGTCGCGGGCCGTTAACGGCTGATTATTGCTTAACCGCTTCGCTTATAAGTGTTTATTGCGGCTAGAAATATTTGTTTTGTAAATGTTTTCTGGCCTGGAGGGCGTGAGGACGATTGTCAGCATGTAAAAAAAGCCCCTTTGTCGTCGACAAGGGGGCTACGGAGTAAGTTACTTCACGGTTTCAATTTTAGGCGGTTGCCATGTTCCGTCCAGAATCGCTTTTTCACCCCAGTAGGCGCGAATATACAGCGAGAATGTTCCGTCTGGTGCAGGCAGCCAGTTGTTCAGTTTATCCTCCGATGGGCGCGTTTTGCTGACGTAGAGCGTCAGGGAGCCATCATCGTTGTACTTCAGGTTTTTGTTTTTGGTCCCCAGCGAATAGCGGTTAAGTTCGTTCGGGCTGAACAGATGCTTGCTGTTATAGAGCGTTAAAGACCAGAAGCCTTTCACCGGCGGAAGTTCCCCTTTCGGGAAGGTGACGGTGTAGTCATGTTCGCCTGAAAGCTGGGTGCCGGCTGCGTCATTATCGGTATAGAAATATTGCGTTTCGTCCGGCTTGTTATCGAACATATTCGATTTGGAGGTACCGGTCCGGTTGTAATAATCAACGCCAAACTCGGCGTTATTTTTAGAGCGGTTCCAGCCGTTGCCCGCCGGTACGCCGTTATGCTTCCATTTGAAGAATTCGGCGATGACGGTTTTGTCCGTTTCAACTGCGGCCTCATCCATCCACTTGCGGATATCCGGATTTTTCTTTCCGGCTTCGACAAGGTGACGGTACTGCGCATACATGGCCTCTTCGCCCGGTAATGGCGGAACTTTATTCAGCACGTTTTCAAACTGATCGAAGAACTTTTCCGGAACCACCCACTTCGTTTCACCCGCGTTTGGATCCGCAGTTTCCCCCACGGAAGGCAGCGTCGAATAGTCGTAGGACTTCATTTTGCCGTCAAACTGACTCAGCGGATAGGTCATCACCTCTTTAATCGGAGCCTGAATCGCCGCCCTGTCTTCTGGCGTGTCGTCCATCTGGATGCGCGGTATCACGTTCGCCATTTCAGTCGAAGAACGGATGATGCCGTTAATGCCTTTTGGCGTTTCGCCTTTCCAGTCAGGACCAACCAGCAGATAAAAGCCCGGTTTAGTGCCATACGGTTTTCCGACGTTTCCAATCTGGTCGGTTCGGGCATCATAGATGGCGTAAACCCAGAAACGATCGCCAAAATCAGGCACCTGGATTACAACCGGCTCTTTTTCCAGCTCAAAGAAGCCCAGGCCGTAGGCCACGTCCTGATTCGGACAGGTCACGAAGGTCTCTTCGGGTTTGATGTAATCCGTCAGCATGCTGAGCTGACCCATAGGCGCGACCGGCACCATTCCCCCGTTGAGCGCCGGATACGGCGCCTTCGTTATGGTCTCACGGCGGTTGAACTGGTTTACCATCGGCCAGCCCCAGATATAGGCCTGCTGCGCCATTGCCTTGACGTAGGCTTCCGGCATCTGCACATCTAACGAGGTCTGGTTCAGCTGGTCAAAGGCTGTAGGTTGCGCAATAGTGAGCGGCGCAGTTTGCGCCCATGCCCCGGCGCTGACCGCCAGGGTAGTGAGCAATGCCAGCGTTTTAATTTTAACCATTTTCGAATCCTTATTTATTCGTCTGAACCAGATCGTCTGGTACCCAGGTTTGATCGTAGAAGCCGTCTTCCGTGCCGTAGAGACGAAGTGCAACAAGGAAATTACGGCCTGGAACTGTTTTGATAAAGGCGGTGTCATCTACCCCATCCGGCTTATTCGGGCCGAACCACAGATCGATAGAGCCATCGCTGTTTTTAGGGATGTTGTAATAGCCATTTGTTGAAGGCAGAAGCTGATCCGTTTCGGGCATGGTGCCATCGGTGATGTTATAGGCCGTCACGGCCCAGAACAGCGCCGCAGGTGGATTCGGCGGTAAATGCAGCTTGTAGGTGTTGCCGCCATCGAGGAACTTGCCGGTATTATCTTTAACTGCGTAAGGGTATTTTGACCCGGCCCCGGTGGTATGCATGACCATTGCCGCGGCACTGGAATACGCTATCTGGAAGAAAGCGGCACGCTGGTTAGCATCGAGCGTACCGTACTGCATCCACTCTGCCGTCGCTCCCGCCCAGGAGTTCTCCCACTGACGGTCTTTGTAATAAAGCTGGCGATGATCGTCCCGCCCCATCTGACGCCTTGCCAGAATCATTCGCGGCGCAGTCTCTACCGCTTTGTTCAGCAGCTCCTGCTGTTCAGGTGTCGGGTTAAAAGGCTTGCCTTTAACGATACCAATGCTCAACAGCGCGCTGCGCGTAGCATCCGGAATGGCGGTCAGCGGTTCATAATCCACAAAGTCTTTCAGCTTTTTCCAGTAGCTGGCATCAGTGGGATAGACCATATTCACGCGTTTGCCGCTGGCATCCGGGAACTGCATCGGTTTGACATCTTTTTCGACGTCCCAGAGCGGGTAGATTCGTGTGGTTTCGGCGTTTTTAACCGCCGGAACAGGGTCAGGCTTGCCCTCGCCTTTCCCCATGATGGTGCGGAAAAAGAGGAACACGTTATAGGTGGAGGATTTAAACGCATAATATCCTTGCGGCACCGGTCCGTTGTAGTCTGGCGGCAGCAGCAGATACAGTCCACCCCGCGCGCGATCGGGACCAATAGCGCCAACGTCGGTGATGGTTTTCTGGAAGAAGTCGGTGAACATCCCGATAACGTTGGCAGGCGCCTTAATAACCAGCGGCCCCGTCTCTTTCAGGTCGAGATAGCTCATCGAGTAGATGACATCACCATTCGGGGTAGGCACCACCGCGCGGCTGTCCATGCGTTCTTTCCAGATAGGTAATACGTTATACCCTTTGCCAAATGCGGCTTCCGACCCATCCCGCAGACCAATAGTGTTCAGCAAAGGAAGCGTCTGGATATAAGCCTGAATAGCATCCTGATAATAAAGCTCGTTACTTAATGACTTTGCTTCATTCTCAGGCAACCAGTTGCCGTTATTAAGCTGTTTCATTAACGGCGATACGGGGGCGTTTTCGGCGAATGTAGGGAGTGAGAACATACATGCCAACAAAATTGCGGATGTCACTACTTTATGCTTCATACGTAATATCCTGCTGTACGGTGAGAATGATGTGACAGGTAATGGTTCCACAACAGGATTATTGCGTCGTCATTGACCTGATTCTAAAAGGCGGATTTTTACTAAATGATAGTAGGAAAATAAAAAAAGTTAAGCATAAGAATTGTTTATTTATAAATTTTTACCTGAACGGGGGATATAGAGGACTAAAATTTGACGAACGCCCTCTATTCAGGCAGTTTGCACCGCGATGTACGACTGCCGCTATAAACGAGCACACGTAGCTGAATGTGACTTTAATAAGACAGCACCGACGCCAGGGATATTCAGTTATAACGATATAACGCGGATGTACTCGTCAGAAGTCAACATCATCTACAATTCAATGAACTCCTGCTACCCAGAGATAATGATGAAAAAGATATTTGGAATTAGCGCAATGGCGCTGTTTGCGAGTCACTGTTGGGCTGCTGAGGGTGACTCGGGAAGCGCTGCGCAGGCGAATAACCCGCTTGCCAATATGACAGCGTTTAACATGCAAAACTATTACATTGGTGACGTCAGTGGCACAGACAAGGACGCGAATCAGTTCTGGTTTCGCTTTGCCACGCCTTTCAGGTTAGGTGACAGCGACTGGCTTTTACGCGCCTCCCTGCCTGTTAACACCTATCCCATCCCGCCCGCTGGAGGCCATCAAACGGGGGTGGGCGATCTTAACCTGTTTGCATCATGGCTCATTGATACCGGAAACCCCGCTGTCAGTTTCGGATTTGGGCCACAGATAACGGCCCCGACGGCCTCAAAAGATGCCGTAGGCTCAGAGAAATGGTCAGGAGGGCTGGTCAACGTACTTTTTGATGCCAGCAATCCTAAGTTTCAATATGGTTATCTCGCCTCATGGCAACATAGCTTTGCCGGAAATGACGATCGGAGTAATGTCAATCTCGCCACCTTCCAGCCATTCCTCTTTTATCAACTGGGAGGGGGTACCTATCTTCGCGCTGCGCCAGTCTGGTTATACAACCTTCACAATGATGATTACAGTATTCCACTGGGTCTCGGCATTGGTCAGGTAATAAAGCGTCAGAAAACAGTTTATAACTTCTTCATTGAGCCTCAGGGGAGCGTCGCCGATCGCGGTGATGGGCAACCGAAGTGGCAAATATTCGCCGGGCTAAACCTCCAGTTTGTAAATTGATTTTAAGGAGAGGATGAATGAGCCTGATCAACGTTGAAAAGATGCAGATATCGCTATGGCGTAAATATTTGCCCTTGTTATTGCGCCATAGTGCGGATAAAGGCACGCCGCACGACTACTATTCGGTCTTTTTTAAAGATGCAGAAAACAATCGCTATATCCTGAAGGCGGCGCATACCGCAGAGAACGGCCAGGATGGCGTGTTATCGTTATCTTCGTTGTACCAGACCGGTGATGTTACTAAAAAACTTGCTGATATTCCTGAGATGGACGCAGAGATTGTCCATTACAAAAAAAACTATACCCAGCATTATAAAAGCATCTTCCTGTTTGCCCTCGATCGCACCCTGAAGGTCATTACGCTAAAGACGCAGATTGCCCGCCTTAAAGGCCGCGTGGTGTCTGGCGCAAAATCGGATACCGAGACCATAAGCCGCGACCGCTTTAACTTGCTCAGACTGCTTGTCGCCAGCTATGTTAATCAACGGCCATCGCGCACCTCGTCTGGCTTTAGTCAGGACGAGGTGATCGCCCTGCTCTATGGCACGCTATGGTATAAACACATTAAAAACGAAGCCTTCAGGCGAAAAATAAAACTGCTGCTGGAGTCACTGGTCATTAGCGGGGATCTCACCGAAAGCCAGGGTGTTTATTATGTTCAGGGTCAGGCCATCACCACCCTTGTTGAGTATGAAAAAGAGGACCGCCGGGTTTCGCAGCAACAAAAGATGCACAAAAATATTGTCCGCTTTATGTTCGTTATTACCGTCGCGACCCTGCTGATTATTCTGGTGCTGCTTGGCATGGCCGGGATCGTCGATTTATCAGCCATCTGGCAAAAGATCCTGCAAATTAAACCGGTACGCTTTATGCTGAAATTTATCTGAGACGGGAAGCGAGACCAATGGAACACAAGTTTGATATTAAAACCTTAAAAACCATTCATACCCTCTGCGCCTGCGGCAGCGTAATGCAGACGGCGAAACTGTTAGGCGTCTCGCCCGGCGCCGTCAGTTACACCCTCAATAAAGCGCGAAAAATTACCGGCTCGGCCCTTTTTTTCCGTACCCGAACCGGGATGGTGCCGGGCAGTCTGGCAGAAGAGCTCAGTCAGAAATATCAAAAAATCGTCAGGGATCTTGATCTGGACAATGTTCTCTCCGCGACGGAGAAAACGATTTTTACCGTCAGCTGTTATTCCGTTCTTGAGCTGCTACTGTCGACCGCCTTAATTGCCTGCGCCGATCCGCTATCCCGCGTCAATTTTTGTTCCTCTGTTGAAAACGATGAAGCCAGAATAGCCAGAATCAGAAATAAAGAGGTGGATATTGATATTGGTACCCGGCTGCCTGTTAATAATTCTATTATTCAACTGAAATTCTTTCACAGCGGCATCTCCGCCATTGTCCGTCACGATCATCCGGCGATCGGTGATACCTTCACCCTGTCCGACTGGACGCAGCATCAGCATGCTATCTGGTCCAGGGGAATGCACCTGATTAGCGATAACGTGGAACAAACCAACCGGTTTAACGCCCTGTTTCAGTCGCGTAACGTGGCCTTTGTCGCCAGCAGTACGCTTAATCTGGTCATGCTTTGCGCCCACAGCGACCTGATCATTTTACTGCCGACAGTCATCGCGCAGCACCTTCAGCCCCTGCTGCCGATAAAGGTACTGGATGTGCCACCGGAGCTTGAAATGACGTATGAATGCTACGTGCATTACCATCATTCGCTCGCCACCAACCCGCAACTGGGAGAATTAATCCAGCATTTTCAGGCTGCGGTTAGCTAATACTAAAATCACTATTTATTCGGAATAACAAAGGGATTTAATAAATTTAAATTAAGTATTTAAAAGATGATTCCGGCGTTCAATTTACAGCCGATCGCTAACTGTATAACCTAGCCGCTTCATTAATTTTATAAACCACGACATTATTATGAGCGCTATTTTATTAAGTGATAATTATTATCTTTGTGCGGGCACAGAGGGTTCACAGGTTGATACCTTATTTATTTGCGATGAGCTGGAGGTTGAAAAACTGTGCAAGACCAACGCGTTCACAAATATTATCATTGCGATTGAGCAAGACAGCCTTAGAAATAATGTCATCAGCGCCATCAAAAAATCCAGATCGCGGTATATCGTGTTACTGAACGCTATTGAGTCAGGCCGTTATGTCAAAATTGATAATATTATCTACTCGTCGTTACATTTCCGCCTGCAGCCGCTCCAGTATCTGGTCGAGTATTATCATAGCCTGCGTCAGCATTGGTTCACCCGCCGGGAATATGAAGTATTAAACCTGGCGCACCTGGAAAACCATAAAATTGCAAAACGTCTTAAGCTGTCGCAGAAAACCATCAGCACCTATCGCATCAAAATCCAGGAAAAAATGCATATGCGGGCAAAAAACCCGCTCGCGATGAACCGGGTTAAATCAGCCCTTCTCGATCAGAAATTATAAGCAGCCACCGCCGTCAGACGGGGCTGCACCTGCTGGTTAAAACTGGTAGCTGTA
Organism: Leclercia adecarboxylata; assembly: GCF_035787115.1. Classification (GTDB taxonomy): domain Bacteria; phylum Pseudomonadota; class Gammaproteobacteria; order Enterobacterales; family Enterobacteriaceae; genus Enterobacter; species Enterobacter adecarboxylatus_E. The sequence continues at coordinate 562,005 of NZ_JALKTL010000001.1, forward strand.
GTTCAGGCTGGCAAACCACAGGTACGGATCGTCATAGCTGCCTTTCAGGATAGCCGGAGACTGCACCCGGGAGGACTGCATATGCAGATAAGAGACCGCGAAACCAATATTGCTCTGCGGCGTCACCTGATATTGCGCGCCGGTGGCGAAACGCCACTCGTCCCCGGTCGGCAGGGCCAGCGACGCGTCGTTCTGTGATTCATAGATGGTGCTGTCAAACGCCACCCCCGCATTGATCCGCCACTGCTCCGTCGGGCGATACTGCACCCCCAGCGCCGTGTGCCAGGAGTCCTTAAGGCGGTTTTTCTTGTCGAGATCCTGCCCTACCACAGTAACTTGCGGGGCGCCAAACTGGCTCCAGTCCTGCCAGCCCAGATCGCCCATCACCGACCACTGCTGATTAATATCGTGCACCAGGCTTAACATGATCTGCTGCGGCGCCCTGACCTGCGCCGAGAGCGGCAGATCGTATTCGACGTTCGGCAGATTCGGGAAACGCGCCTTCCCATCGATATCAAAGTCATATTCGGTTTTACTGGTCCAGGTGATCCCCGCCCGGGTCTGGTCGGTGAGTTCCATCAGTAAGCCCAGACGATAGCTCATGGCCCAGTCATGATCTTTTTCGGTCTCATCATCGCCGTCGACGTTGCGGGTAAGCGAAAGAAGGCCGTAGTTAACGTTGACCGAGCCGCCAACCGAGACCCGGTCGTTCAGCCTGTAGGCCAGCGACGGGCTTAAGGTCAGGGCGACCATCGCGCTCTTTTTAATCAGCCGATCGCCCGCCCACTCACCGTAGTCGGTCGCCAGGCCGTAGTTGCCGTACAGCCCGATCCCGGCAAACAGATCGTCATTAATTTTTTGCGCGTAAAAGCCGCTGGCGTTGGGAAACACGCTCATGATATCGCCCGGACTTTGTCTGCCCGCCTCGTTATCGAGCTGGTAAGAAATATCCCCGTCCATCAGCTGCACACCGCCGGTAAACATATGATCCGGCAGGCGGGTCATCCCGGCCGGGTTGGTGACAATGGTGGAGGCATCCTGGGCGCGAGCCGCCTGCCCCGCACCCGCAAGCGCCGTATCCTCCGTACCCATTTCATAAAAGTAGAGCCCACTGGCATGGGTTACCGGGGATAAAAACAGACCAAGACCAATCAATGTAAGTTTTTTCATTTGCCACCTGCAAAATTAACGTTGCGCTGCTATTTCTGAAATCGTTCCAGCTGCGTTTTATCTGCCTTCTCTGCCCGGTCGGCCAGCCTCTGGAACTGAGACGGGCCGTAGAATGCCTTCGGCATCGGGAGAGACTGCATATCTGCGCCCGGGTAAATCTGAAGTTCACCCAGGCGGGAGAGCTGATACCCCACCACGACGGCGGGCATCGTCAGCATATAAGGCGTCGTTTTTTCATACGCCACCGGCGTGGGTAACCGGTTATGTTCAAGGTTGTAGTTGCGCTTTAGCACCAGAAATTTATCCGGCACCCGGCGCTTGCTGTTCCACCAGTCGCCGTCCAGCTCGCGAAACTTTCTTTCGGTTTCGGTGGCGGTCGCGACCCCGAGCTGCAGCAGCGCGTGGCGCAGCGCCGTCTCCATAGCGGCGTTGTATTGCGCTACCGACCCGGCTTTGCCCTGCAAAATAACCGCGATGGCCAGCCTCGCTCCCAGCAGGTTGGAGTACAAATCTTCCGGCGAAAAAGCAGAAATTTCTTCCGAAAAGCCGGGAACTGACTGAAAACCGTACCACTGTGCAATCTCGTGCCACTGAGCCAGCTCAAATGCCAGCTGGCCGGCCAGCCAGGCCGCAAGGGTGTAGCGTTCGGGCATGGCGGAAGGCGGCGTGAAGGCCCGGAGCTGCACCCGGCGCACGCCCAGCTCCTCGCTGTAAAACAGGCGTCCGCCGCGTCCCAGCTCGGGAAGAAGGCGGGAGAAGAGATAGAAGGTGTTATCCGCCGTGTCGCGGACGTGGGCGATATCGATAAACCCGCCGCGATGGGTATAGATCAGGCCGTTTTTCTCTTCGCTTAAGCCCACCAGATTTTTCACTGCCCCCAGCGCACTGTCGTTGTAGTGATGGCGGCCCAGCGTATCCAGCGTCAGGACGTTGCCAATCTGGTAGACCGGAATGGGCACACCCACCGCCCTGACGTGCAGGTCATAGCCAAACGCGCAACAGGGGCGCAGCGATTCCGGTGCTGAAAGATGGCTCACCACGGGGTAGACCTTCCTCGCCTGCTTAACGGACAACGGCGCCTCGTTGGCACAGGCAAAACCCGCAACGATCCATAACAGCATCAACCACTTACCCATTCAGAAAGCCTCCGCAACCTGAAAATAAAATCCTGCACTCTCTTTACCAAATCCCAGATCCAGCCGGACGTTCATCGCCGGTTTGACTTCAAAGCGATAGCCCACCCCGGCGGTCGGCAGCAGGGGATGATCGCCGAGATCCTTGAGGTCACTTCCCAGCGCCCCCGCTCCCAGCCACAGCACATAGCCGTGTCGCCAGTTCAGCTTTCGCCGGTACTCCACCTGCCCGCTCACCACATCGTTGTCGCGATAGCGTCCCTGGTAGTAGCCGCGCATGCGTCGGTCGTCACCGGCCATCGAGAGTCTGTCCCAGGGCACCTTGCCCCGGGTAAAGCGCCCCCAGAGATCGACGGCCAGCACGCTTTTTTCGTTCAGCAGATGGTAATAATCGTATTGCACCTCGGTGGCGTGGAAACGGGTATCGGACCCCAGCGAGGGGTCAAACTCGCTGTATTCCACCCTGAACAGCTGCCCGCGCTCGGGCCGCGTGACAACGTCACGGGAATCGTAATTCAGGCTGAGGGTCACGCCCGACGACAGGGGCGACGTCTGCGCGTCATAGCGCGTGAAGGTGTCCCCCGGATGTGGACGTTCGATGTCCGCCTGCAGCGTGGAAAAATCCCATCCGACGCCGAGGTAGAGATCGTCTGCCACTTCGCGCATCACCACCGGATGGATCCGGAAGGCATGGCTGGTGTAATCCTGCTCGTTTCCCTGGGCGGCTTCGTAGCCAATTCCCCAGAAGCCGGTTGGCACCCTGTTCAACGCGCCGTCGATAAACAGGCGCCAGCGATCGTCGGTGAAAAAGGTGTAACTGCTTAAGCCCAGCCCTGCCGCGCCGCTGGCGCTGACAAACCCGGTAAACGAGAGCGATGAGTTCTGGGTGGTGGTATCCATGGGATCGACCCGGTAAATCCCCGCTACCGCCGTGCCCAGCCCCAGCCTGAGCTCCGGGGTATAAAACGGGCCAGGCAGCACGCTCCAGTCGATCCCTTTTTGCGGATCGTACTGGTTGTCCGCCCCCAGTTTCGCCAGCAACGCATCCACCGACTTTTGATCCAGCATGGCCGCGTCTGCAGGCCATGTAGACAGCGTCAGGGAAAATATCAGCATGCTGCGGCAACGGCTCATCAGAAACGGTATTCCCCCGCCACAAAGAAGCTGTTGCGCTGGTTGAAGCCAAATTCGGTGAGGACGTTAAAATGCGGCGTCATCTCAAACTGAGCGCCGACCAGCATATTCCAGGGGGAGGAGAGCTTCTGCTTAACGTCAAACCGGCCGTCATCGCTCTGGTTCACCGCGTTAATCAGCGGCTGCAGCTGGGCGGGCATATGCAGATCCGACAGGCTGCCCTGAAACTCCTGCTGCACATCCTGGTACATGCTTCCTATCCACACGCCAAGATGCGACTCGCCCGCCGGGCCCTGGAAGCTGAAGCGGTAACCCACCCGGGGCGAGATGGTCAGCGCCGAGATTTTGCCGTCCAGAATGTCAAAATCGGTGCGGGTGTAGTTCGTGTCCACCAGCGCAAACCAGTTTTCATAGCCCCCTGCCAGGGTGATCCCGGTGCCCCAGGTGGTGCCCTTGAAGTCGAGGATAAAATCAATATCCTGCAGTTCACCGCTCTGATGCAGCTGATGCACTGAGGAGGCGATGATCCGGTCTACGCCGGTATAGCGCGAGGGATCGGCATCGACGGAGACGTTCGAGACGGACGAGCCGCGCGTATGCCCCACCAGCCCGTAAATATTGAGAAACGGAAACACCCACATATCCAGGCGCAGGTTTTCGGTTTTACTCTGCTCACGCGTATGCCCGGCATCGATATTAAACATATCGGTCGGGATGGGATGGTTGCCCAGCGCCAGACCGGAAAAGCCAATGCTGTCGACGTTAATGTCCTGGCGCATATTCATGTAGCTGAGGTTGACGCCAAAGGGCAGCGGAATGGCATAACCCCGCGCCCTGGCCTCATCCCCCCAGATGGGGAACGTCCGCTCGTCAGCGTCGGCCGCCGACGCGACCCCCGAAACCAGCAGCAACGGCACCATCACCTTAATCCATCTCATAACTCTCCTCATTTACAGGCCAGAGCCCACATTAAAATAGACCGCCTGTTCGTGATCGCTGAAGGCCACGTCCACGCCGGTATGCAACCCGTACTCCCGGGCGATCAGGTAGCGAAAACCGGTACCCCAGGCCACTTCTGCGCTGTGGTAAAGATCGCTTGCGCGCTCCCCGGCGCTCCCGGCCCCGACAAACCCTTGCAGGATCCAGCGCGGCGTAACCTGCCAGCCAAGCTGGGCCTGCACGGTACTGACATCGTCGCCCTGATAGCGGTAGCGGGAGATCCCCCGCAGCTTGATATAGGGCCGGGCCATCGGCGGCAGGTGCTGATCTTCCTGAGAGAGCCGCTGGTAGTTCCCGGCGAGGGAGAGCGTCCAGGTCGGATTGAGGGGCAGAAAAACTTTGCCGTCCAGCGTCAGCAGATCGTAGCGGTAATCGCCCCCCAGGAAGTGACCGTAAAACTGGTACTCGCCGCTGAGCGCCACCCCTTCCCGCGGCCAGAAAAAGTTATCGGTAGTGTCGTATTCCGCCACCACGCCCAGCGCCGAGGAGGTGCTGTTATCCCCCAGCACCCGCTGCCATACGCGATCGATAACGGGATTGTTTTTGGCGGAGATATCCGTCTTCGCCCAGAACTGGGAGGCGCCGACAAACACCGGCGAGTCCCCTACGCGGAACAGCAGCTTTTGCATGCCGCCGTAGCCCTGAGTTTCGGTGTTGATAGCCTTGTTGCGGCTGAACCCGGCCACATCGCCGGAATAGATATCAAGATTGATACTGGCGTAGCCCCCGGCAATCAGGTAGCGGATGTGGTCATCCTGCCAGGTCCGCCGATGGCCGCCGCCGACAAACCAGGTGCCGTTTTCGGTACCGCCGCCGCCCAGCGCGGTCATTGCCGGGGGAATATATTGCCCGTCAACCTGGCTGCCTTTACCGTGCAAAAACAGGCCAAACAGCCCGCCGCCATAGCCGACGGCGGGCTCGGTGATCGCCACCGGGATCGGCAGAAATCCGTAAGGGTTCTCCTGCAGGTTTCGGCTCATATCCAGCATGCCATCCTCAGGATCGATCAGGCTGGTCGCTGAGGCCTGCCCGCATAGCAATAAAGCCAGCAGCACGTATTTGTTCATCCCTTATTGCCCTCGGGCGCCGTTGCTGGTGCCGGATACCAGTTCTCCTTCGCCACCATCACCGCGCCGTCAGGCTGCATCACGAAGTTCGGCGACATGATCTGTACGTTGAACTCGTTGAACACGTCCTGAATATTGCTGTGCAGCTCGTTGCGGGCCACCGCCAGCGACTGCCCCGGCAGCAACCGCACCTGTAATTCATAGGCGATATACCAGTCCATCAGGCTCAGCTGGCGCACCAGCGGCGGTTGGGCAGGATCGATGCACTGCGCCCGTTTAGCGGCCAGCTCCAGCATGGCGTGCACCTGGCGCCAGGGAGTGTCGTACCCGATGGTGACGCCCACGGTGAGGTTCACCCCGCCGTCCGGGTTTTGCACGCTGAGGTTGGTGATTTTGCCGCTCACCACCACCGCATTGGGTACGGTGACGACGTAGTTTTCCCGGGTGATGATCTTGGTGGCGAGCATGCCAACCTCACTCACCATCCCTTCGTTATCCGCCACCCGAATCACATCCCCTTTGCGCAGCGCCCGGGAGTAGATCAGCACCAGTCCGCTCATGGCGTGGTTCATCACCCCTGCCGATCCCAGGGTGAGCATTAAGCCAAAGAAGACGCTGATGCCCTTAAACGCCAGCGAATTGGCGCCGGGCAGAAACGGGTAAGCGGCGGAAAGAGCAAACAGCCACACCACTACCGAAATCAGCTTGCGGGTGGCGCCGACGGTTTCGGGATGGATCCCCGGCAACTGCAGGCGCCCCGCTTCCACCTGGTTAAGCACAAACTTCAGCAGCTTGAGGATCGCCCCGGTGATAAGAAAAATAAGCAGGACGATCAGCAGCCCCGGCAGGGCTGAGGCAATCGACAGCGCCATTTGCCGCAGCACGCGGAACGACCAGTCGCCCAGAGAGGTGCCCCAGACGCGGGTCCAGGGAAACAGGCTGAAGACCCAGCTCAGCCAGAAATAGAACGCCACAACAGCCAGTAAAATCATCAGCAGGGCATACAGGCGGGTCTCAATAGCGCCAATAAAACGCCGCCAGCGATGCGGGATCCAGCTGCGGTTTTCGAGGATCCGCAAACGATAAAAGCGCTGTACCCAGCGCCACGAACGCCAGGCGCCGTAACAGAAGAACACGAAGACCAGAAAGCCCGCCGCCGCTTTCACGGTGGAGAGCGCCAGCCAGCCAGAATCATACTGATCGCGCAGAGCCATGCGCTGGGCTTCCATCCGGGCCAGCACCCGCTGGGCGGCCTGATCCAGCGTTAAATCATCGCCTTCGTCCAGATCCGCCTGCGCCAGCAGCAGCACCGGTTTGCCGTTCATCACAATCAGCCTTCCCTGCTGGTTGTAGCGCGATACCGACACGATTTTGAGCGGCTCCCGCACGTCCGCCTCGGTAAAGTTGCGCAGCGTATTGCGGATGCGTAACACGCGCTCTTCAGGCGTGGTCAGGCCGAACTTCGCCTGCAGCATGACGATAGGCTGATGAAAGATATAGAGCGTGCGGGCGCGCTCCTGCTCCGTAGGGGCCTGACGGGGTTCCGCAGCCTGGGTAATACAAGCCAGACCAGAGAGAAAAATTGTCAAAAAGATGAGCAGGATCCTGTTCATGTTCACCACCCGAAACGCGCAATTATCATTATTTTCAGACTACCCACGAAACGGCTGGTCTGTGCTTTTCAGAGCGTAGACCAGCGTTTCACTTATGCAATACGACTCAGAAACGGATCTTCATCCCGAGCGACGCGGAAATGTCCGCGTCGAGGCTGGTTTTGCCGCTGTTGTCCCAGGTTTTGCCCACCTCGGTATAGGCCTGCACATCATCTGTCACCATCCAGGTGGCCCCCACGGCCGCCTCGGTGGCGGCGAACTGCTGGTTGGCCTTCAGGGTGGTTTTGCCGTCGCTGTTGGCAGTGTTGCGGTAAGTCACCTCATCCTGGCCGTCGGTCAGCTCCTGCCAGTAGTTCACCCGCACATACGGCTTCACCTTGCCGTGGTTGGTGTCGTACTCCGCGGTGAGACGCGCGCCCAGACGGCCGATCACCGCGCTGTCGGCATGAACGCTGACGCGGGTTTTGGCCGGGTCGTTGAGCGTGACGTCGTCGAAGTCGCTCCACTGCCAGATCAGCTGGGCCTGAGGCTCAAACGCCCAGCCGGTATCGCCAAAGTACCAGGGTTTGCCCACTTCCACAGAAGCCGTAACCGAGTTGCCGTCCGGGTGGTAGGTCTCATGATCGGTCATATTTTTAAGATCGACCGAGTGATAGCCGTATTGCAGGACGTTATCGACGTAGAAACCGTCGGTGTCGGTCCAGGTGGCGTACCCCCCCAGATAAGTTGAGAAGGTGGAGTTATACGCCGCCCCGCCGCTCATGCCGGTGTTACCGTCGATGGCGCTGTCGATATCCATAAAGGTGGTATAGATGCCAGAACGCCACTTATCGTCCTGCCACAGATCGAGCCCCATCTGCATACCGTTGTACTGGCTGTGGCTGGTACTTCCTGTCGCATCATCCAGTTTCTGGTCGACGGTTTTGGTCAGGTAGCGCGCCCAGAAACGGCCCTCCTGATCCGCAGGGTTGTCCGCCCGGTAAGGGCGCTCATCGCCCTGGCGCAGGTGCAGGGTGCCCAGCACAAACAGATCGGCCTGACGGATGATGGACGGTAATGTGTCAAAGCCCGGCACGTCCGGACGATAGCCGGCGCGCAGGAACCAGTCTTCGCCCGCACCGTTGATATCCCCCGCGAACAGCTGGTACTCCCAGGCCCCCGCGGTCAGATAGTCGGAGCCGAGGGTGAACGCGTCTCGGGTGGTTTGCGCGGTGGTAACGCCGCCGTTGATGGCATCGACGACCAGAATGCCGTCGCCTTCGGTCGGTTCCCCAAGCTGGCTGACGTCGATATCCAGCAGCGTGGTGCCGCTGGCGGTGCCGCCGTCGATCACCAGATGGTCCGCCACGCCCGGGCTATTCTGCCGTGCAGCGATTTTCAGCGTACCGTCAAGCCCCACATAGTCGCCCTGCACCGTCAGGGTGGACCCGACGTTGCCGCCGCGCAGGTTGACCGTGCCCTGGTTCACCAGATCCGCCACGGTCTGGTTATGCCCGCCGGTATCAAGGGTACCCGTGCTGCTGACGATGTGGCTGGAGCCGCTGCTGAAGCGGTTGATGCCCCCGGCCAGCAGGGTGCCGTTTTCCACCAGCGTGTAGCCCGTCCATCTGTTAAGCCCGTTCAGGACGGTGGTGCCCTCGCCGCGCTGAATAAAGTCACCCGTACCGGTAATGATGCCGTTGAGATCCAGGGTGTTGGCCCGGTTCACCACCAGCGTGGCGAGGTTCACCACATTCCCCAATACGCTACCGCTGTTGCCGCCGTTCCCCAGCTGCAGGGTACCGTTACGGATAGTGGTCTCGCCCTGGAAGGTACTGTCCTGGGTGAGGGTCAGCGTACCTTCTCCCTGTTTTGACAGATTGCCGCTGCCGCCCACCGCCGTGAGCAACGAGACGCTGTTGCCGTTGGTATCGATCGCCCCGCCGTCACCGGCGAGGGTCACGGCCCGGGCAGTGTCGAACGCGGCGCCGTAGCGCAGCGTACCGCCGCTGAGGGTGATGCCGGTGCCCGCGGCGCCAAGATTTTGATCGCCGGAGACCTGTAACACCCCGTCACTGATGACGGTGCCGCCCTGCCAGGTGTTATTGCCGTTCAGCACCAGGGTGCCGAGGTCGGTTTTATTCAGCCCGCCGCTGCCAGTGATTTGTGAATTGATGGTGGCGGTATAGCCCGCGCCACGCACGGTACCATCGCCCACGCGCATCACGGTGTCGGCGGTGTTTGTGGTGATCGCCCCCTCATTAATGACATAGCCGTCAGTCATAAACTGCGCGCCGCTGATGGTCACCGCCCCCAGGCTGTTATCCACCGTGACGTTACCGGACTCACCGCCAAACACCGCGAAGGCACCATCGCTGAACGGGGTATTGAACGCCCCTTCAGGGTTGGTGCGGTCGGTGGTCCAGTTATCGTTGCCGTTGCTGTTCTGCCAGACGCCGTTGCCGCCATCGATGACATCGTTATTTTTCAGCGAACCGCCTGCGCCGCCAAATCCATCCCAGAAGCGCATGGTGTAACCGGTACGATTAACCAGGTTGACCTGACCATCAATGGAGGTCTGGACATAGAGATCGTCTGCCGCGGCTGGCGCAGTGCCGATCTCCAGAATGTTGTTGGTCAGGGTGCCGCTGTAGTCGATGACGCGATAGACGCCGACATCAAAGTTCCCGCCCGGGGTCTGGGTGATATTGAGCTTACCGTCGAGGTTCAGATCCCCGTTAACCGTCAGGAGATCGTTCAGCGCTCCGCCCGGGGTGCCGGACTGGCCGAACTGGAAATCAAGCTGGGCATTTTGCGCCAGCGTCAGGCTCCCCATCGTGAGTTCCCCCACGCTGGAAAGCGTCGCGCCCGGCGTCAGGTGGCCATCATCGGCCACGCTGACGCTGCCGCCGAGCGTCCCTGCGCCGCCGAGAGTGGCCCCGCCAGCGACGGTAGCCGCGCCGGTGGCCGCACTCTGGCTGCCGTTAATCAGCAACACGCCCTGCTCAACCGCCGTGGCACCGGTATAGCTGTTCTCCCCGGTCAGCGTCAGCGTGCCGCCGCCCGTTTTGACCAGCCCGCCGCCGCTGCCGCTGATAATGCCGCTGATGGTATCGTTCAGGCCAAGATGACCTTCCGTCAGCGTGGCGGCACCCAGGTTAACATTCCCGGCCCCGGAGAGTGACCCGATGGCGGTATTGCCTGCGGCATCCGCCAGCGTCACGTTACCGCCCGCCAGGTTGGTGATGCGCGCGCTGGCGGCCTGGGCATTGCCCGCAAAGGCCACCGTGCCGCTGTTGCTGGTCACGCTGCTGCCCGCGTCGGCGCTGCCGGAGAGCAGCATTTGGGAAGTGGCATCGACGTTGACGGTGGCCGCGCCGCCGCTGCTGGTGTCCGTCAGTTCAAGGGTACCGCCAGCCAGGTTGATGGTGCTGCTGTCCGCCGATGCCGCATCGTTAAAGGCCAGGGTAGCGTTGTTGACGTTAAAGAGATGCGCTTCTGCCGCACTGGCGTTGTTGATATTCAGGCGCGCCGCATCGGTCAGCGTGACCGTACTGTCGGCCCGGCCCAGCGCCCCGGTGGCGTTAGCGTTGACGGTCAGGGTGCCGGTACCGTTTTTACCGGTGATGGTGGTATCCCCCTGATACGTATTCGCCACGTTGAGATCCAGCACCCCATCGCCGTTGCCGGCGGAGCTGTCTCTCACCGCCAGCGGGCCATCGCCGCCAATTCCCCCCCGGGAGGTGAAGGTATTACCGTAAACATCAAACGCGCCGCCCGCCGCTCCGTCCAGGATAAACAGGCGGTCAGTGGCGTAATCCGCGCCGGTCTGGAAGGTGGCGCCGTTTTTGAGGAGCACAAAGGTACCGGCATCGCCGAGGCTTGAATCTTTTGACACCTGCAGGGTGCCGTTCCACACTTCGGTGCCGCCGCTGTACTGGTTATCGCCGTTGAGGATCAGCCGGCCAGGGTCGGTTTTCAGCAGGCGGATCGCCCCGTCGGCATCGCTGTCCTGCACCAGATCAACGTTCAGGGTGGTGTTAACATCGGCCCCAGCCGCGCCGTCGCCCACGCGAATCGCAAAGTAGCTGTCACCGTGAGTGCCGCCCACCGCGTCATAGCTATTATCAGGGGTAATCACGCCCGCGATATTGGTGGCGACCATGTGCAGCTGCGAGTCCTGATTAATCAGGTCCGGCGTCAGCAGATAGCCATCGGTCGTAAACTGCATCCCGCTGGTGATGACATCGCCAAAGGCATTGTTGATCAGCACCGTATCGGCCGCGCCCTGGAAGACTGCAAAAGCGCGCTGGGACCAGGGGGCGTTGCCGACGCCATTAGCCTGCGTCCAGTTGTTACTGGTGCCTGCAATCAAGGCGTTCCAGGAACCGAACCCGCCGTCAACAACGCCGTTGCCGGAAGTGCCATCGCCGTGGTTAGTGGCATTAAGATCGCCGTCCCAGAACTGAAGCTGGTTGGCGGGCACCACAAAATCCAGCACCAGGTTGACCTGGTTCGCGATATTGGTCTGAATGGCGTACTGGTTGGCATCGTTCGGGGGTAAGCTGCCGATGTCCATGGTGTTATTGATCAGCGTGCCGCCATAGTTAAACAGGCGATAGACCCCCGGCAGGAAGCTGCCGCCCGCGGTCAACGCGACGTTCACCACCCCATCGAGGGTAAGATCCCCCGCCACCGTCACCAGATCGTTCAACGCCCCGCCGGGGGTATAGACCTCACCCAGCTGGAACTGGCTGTCGGTGTCGCTCGCCAGGGTCAGGTCGCCGTTGATGGTCAGCAGGCCGGTGCCGTTGCCGCGGCTGTCATCCCCCGGACGCAGCACCGTGCCGGTCTCAAAGAGCACATCACCACCCAGGGTGCCGTAGCCACCGAGGGTGGCGCCGGACTGCACAGTGGTCAGCCCGGTGCCGGTCTGCACGCCGTTAATCAGCAGCGTGCCCTGTTCGACGGTGGTGGTCCCGGCATAGCTGTTATTGCCGCCCAGGCGCGTCACCCCGCTGCCCAACTGACGAAACGCCCCGCTGCCGGAGATGACGCCGTTTAACGCCACCTCATCTGAGCGGTTGACCGTTAACAGGCCGTTGTCAGTGATATTGGTGGTGGCGGACAGACGCCCGGTGGTGCCGCCGTTGCCCAGCGCCAGCTCCGAGTCCGGGCCGATCAGCGTGTTGCCGGTGTAGGTGTTTTCACCCAGTAATACCGTGTCGCCGCCGCCGATACGCTCCATGCCGCCGGAGCCGGAAATGACGCCGCTGTAGGTCTGATCCCCCGCGCCGTCAAACGAAACCAGGCTGTTGGCGCCGGAGGTGGCAATGTTGTACTGGCGAACCGTCGCCTCGCCGCTGGTCACGGCGTTATCGCCGGTGCGCAGCGTCGCCCCATTATTTACGTTAATTTGTGCCGCCCCGGAGAGCACGAGATCGTTCACCACCCGGATATCAGCAGGATCGCCCTCCAGGTTCAGCGTGCTCCAGCCGGTACCAATATTGGTACCCTGCGCCAGATCGTCCGCCGCCAGCGAGCCGATATTCGCCGCCCCGGCGCTGCTGCGGGTGTTGTTAAAGGTCAGAGTATTGTTGGTGCCCCCTTCGCTCAGCACATGGCTGACGCGGGCCAGGCTGATATCGCCAAAAGTGGCGCTGTCGTTGCCGTCGGCCCCGGTAAAGGTCACGCCGCCTGCGAATTCCCCCGCCGTAAAGCCGAACTGGTCGCCGCCGCTGCCGAGGGTGATCTCCCCCTGGGTCGTTCCAGCGTTAATGTTCATCACGTCGTTGCCGCTGCCGGTCAGAACTACCTGCCCCGTGTCGCTGGCAGCGCGCAGCGTGCCGCTGTTAACGATAGTGTTGTTGGCTGTACCGGAGGCATCAATGACCGTCGCCTCTTCGCTCTGGCTGAGAATAACGCCGGTATTGGTGATAGTGCGGCTGGCCGCGGTACCGTTCAGGGTGATAAGCGACTGCGCGTTGGTGGTGCTGGTGGAGGTAATGGTGCCGCTGTTGCTGAATGCCGCCGTGTTCTGCGCCAGGATGGTGCTGCCCGTGTCGCTGCTGGTGGTGATAACGCCGCTGTTGCTCAGGCTGCTGGCATCCGTCGCCTCAATCGCCGCGCCCGCCGTTGCCCCCATGGTGATGGCGGTGCCGGAGTTCACGTTGCCGGTGGTTCGCGCCAGGATACCGGTGCTGTCGGTCCCGTTACCGTTAATGGTGTAGCCGGTGCCGATAGTCAGATCGCCGGCGGTCTGCGACCCGTCCGCCTGCATAAACGCAAAGCCGCTGCCGCTGCCCGCCACGTTCAGGACGTTGCCAGTTCCTTCAGCCGTAAAGGTCACCGCCGTGCGAATGGCCGGACCGTCGCCGGAATTGATGATGACGTTGTTCAGGTTGATGTTACTGGCGCTGGCGTTGTTATTAATCCCCGCCCCGGTCCCTGACACATCGATAGTGGTGTTGCTGGCGTTGAAGGAGGAGGCCCCGGTGCTGTCGATACGCACCCCGTCAGCGCCGTTGCTGGCGGCGATCTGGTTACCCGTGCCGTTGACGGTGAGCGTGGCGCCATCGCCTGCCAGCTGCACTGCCGCCAGGCCGCCGTTGGCGGTAACGGTGCCGAGCTGGCTCACCGTCGCCCCTGCGCCCTGGACCCGCAGGCCGATGTTGCCGCTGCCGTCGGCCCCGGAAACCGTGATGGCGCCACTGTTATTCAGCAGCCCGGCATTCTGAATATCCACCCCGATGTTGTTGGTGCCGGCGACGCTCACAGGCGCAGTAACCGTCGCCTGGCCGTTGTCATGCAAAATAATCCCGGTGCTGCTGTTACCCAGCAGATCGATCGCCGCCCCCGCATTTAAGGTCAGATTGCCGAGATAGCCGACGTTATAGCCCACGATGCCGGTCTGTCCCGCCGCCGAGGTGATGACCGCGTCAGAGGTGACCTGGGTGATACGCGCAAGAGGATCGATGGTGGCATCAATATTGTAATTACGCCCATCCACCAGCACCGCCGTGGTGTTATTACCGGTCAGCGCGATGGCGCCGTCGGTAATGGCACCGTTGGCTCCGCCTGTGACTTTCACCCCTACCGCGTTTAACCCGGAAACCGTAATTGAAGCGTCGCCGGTAGTTAATTGGGTAGGCACATCATCGGTAATCTCGGTGTTATTCAGATCATCCACGCCGTTGGCAAAGACACCCGTGGAGCCCTGGCCGGAAACAATCAGATCGTAATTACTGCCGGTTCCGGTTTCGCCATTAAAGGTGGCCCCGTGATCGACGGCGAAGAGAATGGACTGCGTCTGGCTGTTATCGGTAATGGTGGCGTTGGTGATATTGATGCTGGAACCCTGGCCCCAGGCGTAATAGCCGATTTGCTGGGTATTCTGAAATGCCAGGGAGGCATCCGGGCCGATATCTATGGTGGCATTGCCGCGGGCATGGACGCCGATCGCCCCGGCGGATAACAGACTGATGTCGGAATTAAGCGTCACCTGTGAGGCAAAGTTGTTTAACCCCTCGGCGTAAACGGCGTAGTTGCGGTAGGTATAAGGCTGATTATCCGTGCCGCCGGTATCCCCCGCGCTCCCCACCACAATCGCACTGCTGGCGGTGGAGTTAAGAGAGGCGTTGGCGGTTTGCGCCAGAATATTCAGGGCGATGTTGTTGTCACCGTCGACAAAAATATTGCCGTTGTTGGTCACCACCCCGCCGTTGTCTTTGACGTACATGCCGTAGTTGGCGGCAGCCGAAATTTCGCCTGTCGCCGTTGGCGTCAGGGTGCCCAGCACGTTCAACTGGCCATTGTTGGTTGCGTCCTCGGTTCCCCCTTCAATCAGCATGCCCGCCGCATTACGGGTACCGCTCAGCAGCGTGATGACGCCTGTCGCGCTGTTTTCTATGTCACCCTTGCCGGTGGAGTACATCCCGGCGCTTAACGCCCCGCTACCGACCAGATTGATAGCCTCGGGCGCTGTCGCAGACAGGACAGGCGTTGCGCCAATGTAAATTTGGCCGGTGTTCGTGGCCGTCCCCGTGGCGTCGCTCAGAATCGCATAGCCCCCGGCACGCCCGTCCGGATTGCGGCTGTTACCCGTCAGGGTGATGGTGCCCGTGTTAGTCAGCGAACTGTTACCGCCAACGGCCATCCCCCACGCGGTATGCGAGGCGTTATCCGTCACCGCGACGTTGATGTAACCCTGGTTGGTCAGCGTGGCGTCCGTCAACCCGGCCATCCCCACGCTGCCGGCGTTGCTCACATTCTGGTTAACGCCATCTTTCTCAAGGAACAACCCGGCGTTAATCACCCCGGTGTTCACCGCTGTGCCGTAGCTGGCCAGCATTGCCACCGAGGTGGGGCTGCTGCCGCTGCTGCGCCAGGCGTTAATGGTGCCGTTGTTAACGATCGCCCCGCCGTTGAAGGCCTCCATTACCGCCGACGCCCCATCCACGGCCAGGCTCGCGTCGGGAGTGACGGTTCCGGTTGCGCCTGCACCATTGGCATATATCACGCGCAGATCGCCAGTACCGAGGGTGGCGTTGTTGTTGTGCGCCAGCCGATCTTCCCAGACGTTATAGGTGAGATTAATTTGGGTGCTTTGCGCCTGGCTGAGTAACCCGGTGATGATGGTGTTATAGACGGTTTGCGCCTCCACCGCCGAGTCAATCACTTCGCCATTCACTTCTGCTCCGGCCGTCAGCCAGTACTGGATTTGTGGGCTACCGGCATAGGCGCCCTGACCGGTGAGATAGTTGTTCACATCCGCAATGTCATCGGAGGAGGTAATGGTAAAGTCGCGACTTCCCACCTGCACCACCCGACCTCCGGGTAATTCAGTGTAATTCGGTAACGTCAGGGTGTAGTTATACTGGGTACTTTGCGCTCCTACGCCCTGGCTCTGCGCGCTTACTACCGCCGCAGGTCGGAAATGAATGTAGTTATCAGAGAGCCAGTTCACCGCGCTGGTGGCGGCTCTACCAGCGTCTGCGCGCGCCAGGGTTGAATTTTTGGTCAGCAGATCGAGCGTATTGGCCGCCGCCGCAATGGGCGTGGTGCCGGTGGTATCCGCCCCGACGTTGATATTCGCCGTGCCGCCATCAGCCCCCACCTCCGCGATGCCAAACGCATTCATGATCCTGACGCTGGCGGGGTCATACACCGACAGCTGCATGTTACCCACGGGGGTATCATCCGCGGAGACAAAGGTGGATGAGTCATAAATACTGATGACCTGAAAACTGCCATCCAGCCCGGGAACCTCGACGTTGAGCTCCTGATTCTGCTGCGGGTTGGCCGGGTTTGGCGAGTAGGTAAACTCACCAATATTCGCTGAGGTAATAGGCGTAACCGCGCCCTGTGAATCGGTGGCCGTGATGGTCAGGATGCGATCGCCCTCGGAGGCAACGGCCCCGGGCAACGCGCTGGTCACCGCCACGGTCCGCCCCGAGACGCCGTTACCAGACGTAACATCGGGCAGGAGCGGTATCGGCCCGAGAATATTAAGCGTAGTGCCCGGCGCATAATGATTCGGTAAAACCTGATTATCAATGCTAAATGCGATGCCGGTTTCAATAACGGTATCGAAGTTATAGGCAGGATCGGTTGAGAATAAATAACTGGGATAGACGCTCGCCCAGTTGACATCGTCTGCTGAAGCTACGCCAGATAAACCCAAAAGTATTACCGGGGCAGCCCCCGTGACCATTAAACGGCGGCGACAACGTTTTGTCCCTGTATGCGATGTTGAAAGTTCGCTGACCGCAACAAAACAGCCTGCCACATGGCTCCATACATGACGATAAATTTTATTCATAACGTACCCTGTCTAATCCAGTCGTTTGAAAACAATGGAAATACGCGGAAAAGTTAAGAAACATTCAGACAACGAATGTATTTAGGTTAGTTGAATAATTTTATTTTCACATGGCAGATAACACACAAAATTCAATAGGAAATAATAATGAAACACGCAATAAAAATGCCTGTTTTCAGGGCATCATCATTGCTGTAATCCCCGGCCTGAAGCCCGCTCTTAAACTGCCCGTTAATTGCGGGAACAGGTAAAGAGGGACCACAGGCTTTGGCTCAGGTTATTGCTGGCATAGCGCGGGATCAAAAACGCTCTTCCAGTCTTTTTGCATATCCACCACCGTCCAGCCTTTCTCTTTCGCCACGCTTAACCCCTCAACCAGTTTTCCGCTGGCGGGGGGATGGCTGTCGTAGGCATATTCGCGTTCGGCATCGGTATGGTGAACAATGAGCCCAAATGTTCTGTAATCCGGGTTGGCCGCCGTGTATTGCATCATGGCCAAATCGCCGTCGCTGTTGCCAAACGCCGCCACCGGACGTTGCCCCATAAACAGATGGATGGCGACAGGTTTGGCTGCGGCATCGTCGTTAAACGCCCCTTTCATGGTTTTGCGCAGTTGGGTGCCGTTATCGGTGAGCGAAAAGTCGCTGAGGGCGAACGAACCGACTACCTGCTCAGGCGGAATGCCGTACATTTTTTTGCTCAACACCCGCATAAAGTCGATTCCGCCGCCAGAGATAATCCAGGTTTTAAAGCCGTTCTCCCGCAGATAGTCCAGCAGCTGGCGCATCGGCTGATACCCCATGCTGTCGTAGCGGCAGCCAAAACGTTTATCGCGCTGGTTATCCACCCACCGGCTGACGCGCTGGTCGAACTCCTCGGTGGTGATATCGCTGTGCGTGGCGGCCAGCAGCTGCATCAACCCTTTCTCACCGGAAGCCGCAACCGCTTTCAGATCGTTATTCAGCACGGCGCCCAGCACCGGATCGTTCTTCCATTCCGGGTGCTGCGGCGCGAGGCGTTTAACCTCATCCACCGCAAACTGCAGCTGGAACGTCAGCGGCGCCTCAGGCCACAGGGTGCCGTCGTTATCAAACACCACGTAACGTTTGTCCGCCGGAATAAAGGTCGAACGATCCGCATTGGTCGCATTTTGTACCCACTGCACAATGGCGCTTTTTGCGGCGGTATCATTCCAGGCTGAGAGCGGATCCGCCGCCTGAGCGCCGCTCACGACGCCGAACAGCAACACACTGAGAGCTAGCTTGTTGTTCATTGTTCACCTCTTTTTTCCGGCGTCAGTCCGGGCAGGTGGACCGGTGCCCAGAAGTTGCGCCAACTGTGATAGAGATATTTCACGCTGCGCCACAGCAGACGGCGCATGAATCCGATAACGATAGCCACCAGAACCGCAACCGCGACCATAAGCCCTGTTCGCCAGCGGTCTTCATCGGTCGTTCCGCGCAGGACCGACTCGCTGCCCTCAGCCCGCGCCCGGGCGACCTGCAACCTGTCACCCGGTAATTCGGCCGTCTGCCACTGCTGATGGTCGGTATCCCACCAGCGTAACTTGACGGGTGGCAGGACAATTTCACCCGCCTGGGTCGGCAGATACCTGAGCGTCTCCACCCGCCGGGCCCCTTCGATTTGACCGCGCCCCGACTTCACCAGGGTGTTCTCCGGCGTCAGACGTTGCGTATCGGTTCCCGGGATCGCATACAAAATTTGCGGGATCTGCGCCGGGGCGATCCCGCTGGCGTTCACCGTCACGACGCGCTCGACCACATCCCCCACATGCAGCTCACCGTCATGGCTGGCGTGAAACTGGGTGATTTTCTGGGCCAGGCTTAAGCGGCTGGCAGGGAGAAAACGGTCCGGTTGTTCCACGCCCTCGGGCCACGCCACCGCGGTTTTCAGCTCCGGCAGATGCACGGTGACCGGCGCCTGGCTGGCCGAGGTGAGCGTGACGTCCGTGGCGGGCAGCAGCAGATCGCCCTGGTCCCACGCCATCACCTCTTTTTCGAGGCGCACACCGCTCCAGGTGGTGCCGCCCTGGCGCCGGGTCAACAGCTGGCTGGGTAGCGGCGTGGACGTTAACGCCCCGTTTTTAATAACAAAATCGGGCCATTCCGGGGGCGGATTAAACCAGCTGTCCGTCCAGAAGGTGACCGCGACCACTACCGGCTGGCCTGGCGCAACCTGTTCGGGCGCCACCAGCTCGCGGGTGATATCCATTGCCGCGCGGGCGGGCAATACCGCCAGCAGCAGCATAAGAAGGAGAGCTTTCATGGCGTCGGCTCCGTGTTGGCGCGATAGAGATTTTCCAGCAGGCCGGACGGCGAGACCTCGAGATTGTCAAACCACTGCTCCACCTGCGGATTGCTGCTGGCCGTGGGCTGGAGATCCTGCTGATTCACTCCCTGGCCTTTCTTCAGATCGTGTTTGATCTCGTCGGGCTTGTAGTCCTGCTCTTTGCCCTGGGCAGCCTGACGATCGCGCTCTTTCTGACGTAACTGCATAATGATAGTGGCAATAGCGGCACGGTTCTTTTGCGCCATCGCCCAGTCAGGACGCAGGCTTAAGGCCCGATCGTAGCTGACGATCGCCTGCTGCCACTGCTTTTGTCCGGCGTAGCTGTTGCCAAGCCACACAAGCGTATCGGCGGTCTGCGGCGCCTGGCGAAACGCCGACGCGGCGGCGACAAAATCCTCAGCACGGTAGTACGCAATGCCCTGCCAGAGCGGATCCTGGAAGCGTTGCGCTGCTTTGGCGTAGTCACCCTTGTTGAACGCCCGTTGTCCCTGCATATCGGGGCTTATCCAGGCATCCTGCCAGGCGGCGTGACCCTGCGGGGCATACAGCAGCGGGGTCAGAACAACCAGCGCGCAAATCAGCTGCCGCCGCCCGAACAGCAGCAACAGCAGCATCGGGATCGCCAGCAGATACCCGCTGTTTTTCCAGTGCAGATCGCCCCGGGCGTTATTCTGCGAAGCCACCGACTGCTGAAGATGGCGGGCAATGACCGGCAGATCGCTGTCATCGCGGGAGACCAGCGTCACCGGAATACCGCTGTCGCGGAGCTGACTGAAGCGCCCGACGTTCAGGCGCGTATCGGTCCCGCGCTGGGCGTAAGCTTCAGGCAGTTCCCCGCCCCGTGCCGTACCCGGCACCCAGAGCTGCAACGGCAGTTTTTGTTCTGCGAGCCAGGCTGCATCCTTTGACGAGATCGTATCGGCAATCAGCAGAATATTGCGCGGCGCGTCGGGGGCGTCCGGCATATTCTTCAGTGCCAGGGCGATGGCGTGCTGTAACCCGGAACCATCTCCCCCGGGCAACAGACCGGGATTCTGCGCATGCAGGAACAGCGAATAGAACGTGGGGTCAACGGTCAGGGGGGTGGTGAGATACGCCTGAGCGTCATACACCACCAGCCCAAAATGCGTTCCCGTTGAGCGCGACATCAGCTGCATAATTTTACTTTGCATCCGCTGGTGGCGGCTGGGGGCGAGATCCCGGGCCTCCATAGACGGATCCTGCTGCAGCACCACCATCAGATTGCTTTGCGGCGTCAGGGCGGCGGGCAGTTCCCGCTGCCAGGTGGGGCCTGCCAGCGCGATAATCCCCAGCGCGCAGAGCCACGGCAGAACCCGGGTGATGCGCTTTTTTTGCCCCAGTATGAGCGCCCTGGCAAAGGGTTTGTCCATAATCTGGTGCCAGGCGCTGCGCTGCCCGGTCGCCACAAACCACACTAGCGCGCATAAGAGCAGACCGACTAACCACCAGGGATGAATAAAGTGAAAGTCACTCATGCGGTTCTCTCCCGAATGAAACGCCCGACCGCGAGCAGGATCAGTAACCCCAGCGCCAGCAGCAGCGGCCACTGGAACAGCGGAACGTGCCACGACCAGCCAATGGATTTCACCTGCACGGGGGTCATGGCGTCGATCTCTTTCCAGACGCTGTCCAGCGCGGCGCCCGAATTAGCCGCCGTCCAGGATTGCCCCCCGGTGATCCGCGCAATATTCTGCATTAGCGGCAGATCCACTTTGTCGTCTCCGGTACTGTTAAGATCGCCAAAGGCGATGGTATGCACCTGCACGTGATGGGCGGCGGCCAGCTGTGCGGCCAGTTCAGGCGCCAGCTGTGACGCCGTATCGTTACCGTCGGTAAGCAGGATCGCCAGTTTGCTGGCCTCTGTATTTGCGCTGCCGTCGAGCAGTTTTACCCCTACCCCCAGCGCATCGCCGATGGCCGTTTGCTGGCCCACCATGCCGGGCGAGAGCTGGTTGATGCGGGTCTGCAGCGCCTGCTTATCTTCGCTGACCGGGGCAAAGGGCCAGGCCTTGCTGGCAAAAATCACCAGGCCGATGCGATCGGTCTGCCGGGCCGCCACAAATTTTCTGACCGAGGCCTGAACCGCCTGCAGGCGGGTCGCGCCCCCCTGAACGTCGTTTTTACCCATAGAACCGGAAACATCCAGAATCAGCACCACATCGCGCATCGGTTTTTGAATATGCTGCGGCGGCGTCAGGTACTCCGGGCGGCAAAGCGCCACAACCAGCAGCAGCCAGATTAGCCAGAACAAGAGGCTGGAGAGTTTACCGCTGCGGACCGGCTGGCTGTTCAGCTGCAGTTCATCGATCAGTTCAGGTAAAAACGGCACCCGGACCTGCTCTTTTACCTCACGCTCCCGGGAGAGAAAATAGCGTCCGATGAGCGGCAATAAAATCAGCAACCCGGCCCACGGCCAGGCGAAATCGATACGGCTCAGATACTCAAACATAGGGCAGATTCTCCAGCCAGTTTTTCAGCTGAAGCTGCAAACGCGCGTTGTGCCTGGCGTCGAGCTGGTTATCGGCCTGGCAATAGCGGGCACACAACTGCTGGCGTAACGCATTGTCGATGGCCACCTGTTGCAGGAGCTGTTCGGGCCTGATCGTCTGGCTGATCTCCGCGCGCGGCTGGTGCATCAGCAGGATCCGTTTGATGAGCTCAAGCCAGCCATCGACGCTGTGCGGCTGTTGCAGCGCGGCAAGCGCTTCCCGCCGCCAGGCGTTACGGCGCCAGCGGGCAAAACGAAACAGGGCCAGGAGCAGCACGAGGATAAGTACCACCGCCCCCGCCACCCACCAGCCCGGCGGCAACGGAAACCAGGAGATACTCTGCGGCAGCGGCGGAACGGCAAGTTCCGGCACGCTAAATCCTTTCTCCAGCATTCAGACTCCCTTTTGCAGCTGTTTAATCAGGTCCTGGCTGACCACAATCTGATTTACGCGAACACCGAGGCGCACCAGGCGATTTTCGAGACGCGCCAGCCGGGACGTGACGCTCTTTTCAATGTCATCCTTAAGCCGGGGTGAAAGCGAAAACGCGGCCTCGCGCCCCTGATAACGGGCGGCCAGATCGCCGTGGGGCGGAAGCCGGAGGTGCAGATCGTCCTGGGTGACAAAGGCGCTGATTTCACAGCGTCGTCTCAGGGCTGCCAGCAGGGCTTCTCCGGTGGCGTCCAGATCGTGAAAATCACTTAACACCGCCACCCATGCGCCGCCCGGGATAAGCGGAATGGCACGCTGAAGGATAGTGCTGAGCGTGACAGAGGCAGGAACCTCTTCAGGGTAGCGCGCCGGTAGCGCCTGGTTATAGCGCAGCACGTCATTCAGCACCGCGGATAAGTTGCGGGCTGGCGTGCGGCATTTTTGCAGGCTGTATTCAGTGTCGCTGAACACCAGGCTGCCGATACGGTCGCCGTCATGCCAGCTACGCCAGGCCAGCAGCCCGGCAATCCTGGCGGCGGCAACGGATTTGGTTTGTCCGCGGGTGGAAAAATACATATCCAGCCGCTGGTCAACAATCAGAAACACCGGCCGCTCGCGCTCTTCGTTGTAGAGACGGATCCAGGGGGTTCTCAGGCGCGCCGTGGCCTGCCAGTCAATCAACCGCACGTCGTCACCGGGCTGATAGCGGCGCAGGCTGTCAAAGTTCAGCCCGCGTCCCTGCTGACGGGAGACGCGCTCACCGGCCAGCGCCCCAGGGGGAATTTGACCCGGCGGGTTCGTCAGTAACCGCGCCTCCTCCGCCAGCGCCATCAGCATAGCGCGATTGACGATCAATCTGCTGTACATCAGGCCACCACAGCGTCAAGCAGCATCCGAATAATGTCGTCCGGCGAACGGTTATCGGCACTGGCCTGGTAACTCAGCATCAGTCGATGGCGCAGAACCGGCGGGGCTACGCGCTGAATATCTTCCGGCAGCACCGCGTCGCGGCCTTCAAGCCAGGCCAGGGCGCGGCCACAGCGATCCAGCGCCAGGGTGCCGCGCGGGCTGACGCCAATGCCGATATAGTCCGCCAGCGTGTCGCTGACCTTCTGGGGCTGACGGGTCATGTTCACCAGGTTCACAATGTAATTTTCAATGGTTGGGGCGACATGAACAGTGGAGATCTCCTGCCAGCAGCTGGCGATATCCTGCTGAGAGAGCATCAGGGTCTCTGGCTGAACGGCGGCAGGCTCGGCGCTTTGCGCCAGATATTTCTGCTGCTGTTCGGCCCGCACCATCTGCATCACTTTTTGCTCGTTTTCATCTGACGGGTAATCCACCAGCACTTTCATCAGAAAACGGTCGAGCTGGGCCTCCGGCAGCGGCCAGGTCCCCTCCTGATCCACCGGGTTTTGCGTCGCCAGCACCATGAACACGCCGGGTAGCGGCCAGGTTTTGCCGGCAACGGTGACGTGGCGCTCTTCCATGGCCTCCAGCAGCGCCGACTGCACGCGCGCCGAGGCACGGTTTATCTCATCCGCCAGAATGATATTGCCGAACACCGGCCCGGGACGAAAACGGAACTGATCCTCCTCGCGAGTGGCATTCTGCTGGTAAATTTCGCTGCCGGTGATGTCCGATGGCAGCAGATCCGGGGTGAACTGAATGCGGCGAAAATCGCCTTCTACATGGCGGGCCAGCTCGCGTACGGCGCGGGTTTTTGCCAGCCCCGGCAGCCCTTCCAGCAAGACGTGTCCATCACAAAGCAGCGCCACAATCAGCATTTTTACTACTGATTCCTGGCCTAACACCTGCTGATTCATGCGCTGCTCAAGCTGAAGCAGCTTTTCTCTGTTTGTCATTTACGCAATCCTGCAAAGTCACGTTTTAAAAGCGTGGCGATCCCGACCAGAATCGGCTCAGCGTAGTTGAAGAACGCCTTAATGCCCGGGCACAGGTAATTGAGCCCTGTTTCACCGTCCGGGGTGCGCACAATGCGGTTTTTCGGGCACTCCCCCCAGCACAGCCTGAGGTACGGGCACTGTTTACAGTATTCAGGGAGGGTCTCTTTTTTGCCTGAACCAAAGGCTTTCTGCCGTTCGGAAAAGGCCATATGTGCCAGCTTAGTGTCGGCGATATTGCCAATCTGGTATTCAGGGTAGACATAGTGGTCGCAGGAGTAGATATCGCCGTTTTTCTCTACCGCCAGCCCTTTGCCGCAAAACTCAGAGGCGGTACAGATTTGCGCAGGCATCCCCATGGTTTGCGCCACTGCCGTTTCGAACAGGTTTACCTGCACGCGGCCTAAATCGTTATTTACCCACTCTTCGAAGACGGTTTTTAAGAAGGTGCCCCAGTCCTCGGGATCCACCGACCAGTCGGTGACAATGGAGTCTAAATCGCCCGGTCTGGCACGACGGGTGCCGGTTACCGGGATGGTCTCATCACGCCAGAACTGAGGCGCAGTGCTCTTGAAATCGACGGGTTCTACGCAGGGGTTAAACTGAACGTAGGTTGCCCCCAGTTCGCGCGTGACGAAGCGGTACACCTCCAGCGGGAAGCATGCGTTGGTGCGGTTGACCGTCACCAGCGCATTAAAGGGCACCTGATATTTTTTCAGCGCCTCAACGCCCGTCATCACCCTGTCGAAGGTCGGTTTGCCGCTGCGCGTCACGCGGTAGCGGTCATGCAGTTCTCGTGGCCCGTCGATGGACAGCCCCACCAGAAAGCGATGTTCTTTAAGAAATTCAGCCCATTTATCGTTAATCAGCACGCCGTTAGTTTGTAGGTCGTTTTCGATGCGCTGACCGGGTTTTTGATACTGTTTCTGGAATTTGACGACTTTTTCAAAAAACTCTAGCCCCATCAGGGTGGGTTCGCCTCCCTGCCAGGAGAACACTACCTGGTCGCCATCCTGCCCATCGATGTACTGGCGAATAAAGTTCTCCAGGACCTCATCGCTCATACCGGTATGGCGATCCTGATGCAGAAGTTCTTCTTTGTGCAGATAAAAACAGTATGAGCAGTCGAGATTACAGGTCGAGCCGGTGGGTTTCGCCATGACGTGAAAGCGTCTGGTATACGCAGGCCCCTTGCCGTCATACTTTTCTGCGGACGGTAACGCTTTAACAGGCAACGTGGTGCTGTATTTCATCGCGATCCCCTGATGACCGGGTGGTTGCCCACCCGGTTTATGACGACAATTAATTGCTCTTCGCGCCTTGCTCAATCAGCGACTGAACGTCGGAAACGGTGAACGACCCTGGTTTCTGACGTGGCGGGAACGCCTGGAAGCTTTGCAGCATCTCGCCAACGTACTTCTGCGCACCGCCCAGCAGGAACAGGCGGCTGTAGAACCAGTTGTTGTAGTCCATACCGGTATCGCCTTTCTCAAGCGGGTCGATCTCGAGATCGAAGATCATCGGCACGCGCAGTTTAGTAAACGGATAACGCCAGACGTCCATGCCGGTATGTTCCTGAATCATAAAGTGCGCTTTCCAGCGGCCATAGCGGATCGCCAGCAGGTCACCGTCATCGCTCCAGTAGAAGAACTCTTTACGCGGGTCTTCACCTTTGCCCTGCAGGAAGTCGAGCTGGTTATAGCCGTCCAGGTGAACCTTGTAGGTCATGGAGGTGGTTTTGTAGCCTTTTAACAGCTGCTGTTTGATGTCCGGCACGCCCGCAGCGGCTACCAGGGTTGGGAACCAGTCATTACTGCCGAAGATATCGTTAATGACCGTGCCCGGCTTGATATGCCCCGGCCAGCGAATCATCGCCGGGACGCGGAAGCCCCCTTCCCAGCCGGTATTTTTCTCACCGCGGAAAGGCGTCATCCCGGAGTCAGGCCAGGTGGCCAGCATCGGGCCGTTGTCCGTGGTGTACACCACGATGGTGTTATCTTCGATGCCGAGATCTTTAATTTTCTTCAGCACCTCACCTACCGTCTTATCATGCTCAACCATGCCGTCGGCATAGGTGCCAAGCCCTGTCGCCCCGACACTGGCATCTTTCAGGTGCGTTTTGTTGTGCATGCGGGTGGTGTTGTACCAGGTAAAGAACGGCTTACCGGCTTTAACCTGACGTTCCATAAAGTCGTTATTGGCAGCCAGGGTCTCATCATCCACCGTTCCCATGCGCTTGATGGTGAGCGGCCCGGTATCTTCCACTTTGCCATCCGCGGTGCTCTTAATCACGCCGCGCGGGCCAAACTGTTTACGATATGCCGGATCTTTCGGGTAATCCGGGTTCTCAGGCTCTTCTTCGGCGTTGAGGTGATAAAGGTTACCGAGGAACTCATCAAAACCGTGGGCGGTGGGCAGGAACTCATCCCGGTCCCCGAGGTGGTTTTTACCGAACTGCCCGGTGGCGTAGCCCAGCTGCTTAAGGATAGTGGCGATGGTCGGATCATCTTTACTGATACCCTGCGGTGCGCCCGGCATCCCCACTTTACTCATGCCGGTACGGAACGGCATCTGTCCGGTAATAAAGGACGAGCGGCCCGCTGTAGAGCTCTGTTCGGCATAATAAGAGGTAAATTTGGCCCCCTCATTGGCAATGCTGTCGATATTAGGCGTCTTATAACCCATGGTGCCCTGGTTATAGGTACTCAGGTTCCAGTACCCGACATCGTCACCAAAAATAACGACGATATTAGGTTTGGAGTTATTTTGCTCTGGGGCAGTGGTGGATTTTGCGGGGGCGGCATAGGCTGCACTGATTGCACTTGATGCAAGGGTGAGCATACTGGCCAACACTGTCCGCTTAAAGGGAACGGTCTTCAGCATGGTGAAACTCCTTTGATTAGATGCAAAAAACACAGAAAGCAAAAGATAAAACGGTGTGTTTGCGTCTAATTAATAGTGTGAAAGCGCCCGCTATTTTTGGTGATTTATGCCGGAAAAAGAACCGCTAAGTTGTTTATTATTAAACTTTAAGCAAAAAAACCGGCCCAAAAATCAATGCCGAAAAATGGTATTAACAAAGTGGAATTCAGGCTTTACCTGAAACAGATAAAGCACAACCTTAGCGTGCTGAAAATAAACAGGGAAAGGTATTCGTTTAACCCCATTTATTGATCGAATAACGTTATAAATAATGGTCGTTATTTATTTACCATTATTAAAGCGGTATCGTTTTAATATGCCTGGTGGGTCGCTCGCTGATTTAAACATATGCGCCTGATTTCACAGGCGCTGTGTACATTGCCCGGCAGTGCTCCATCTGCACAGGCCTGCAAGATCAAAAAACTTCCACCATCACCCTCTCCAGAGCTTCCCGCTCCTCCCCCGCCAGCGTCCGCAGCGGAAAAGGCAAACACGGCGCCGCCACACGCCCTCGCAACTCCGCCACCGTCGCAATCACCCGCAAACTCCCGTACCGACGGAAGAACGCCCATAACGGCGCCAGCGCGTTATTCAGCTGCCGGGTCTCCTCCCTGTCCCCCCGAAGCGCCGCCTGCGTCAACCGCAGGCAATAATCCGGGAACAGCCCGCCCAGCACCGAGTACCAGACGTCGCATCCCGCCAGCAGCCCGGCAGCCGACTGCGCATCCCCGCTGATGCCAATCGTCACCCCCGCTGCCACCTGGCTTTTCAGCTTCGCCACGCGCGCTGAAGCAGCCGCCGGATCGGCGGGCAGATCGCCCAACTTGATGGAACCCATATGGGGTAAAAATGACAGCGTCACCAGCAGCTCATCGGTAAACTCAAAACCGCTGGTGGCCGGATTGTCGTAGATACAGAGCGGAACGGAAATCTCACCGCAGACGCGCTCGTACAGAGAGAACACCTCCTCTGCCGTCAGTTTCTGGTAACAGAGCGGCGCCAGCAGCAGGCCGCTCACCCCGGCCTTTTGCGCATCCTCTGCCAGCCTGATCACCTCCTCCGCATTGACGCTGCCGACACTGGTCATCACCGGCACCCCCGCGGCAGCGCTCACCGCCAGCCTGGTGGCAGCAAAACGCTGCTCCCGGGTTAAATAGGCATAACTCCCGGTAGAACCCAGCGCGCCGACGGAATGTACCCCCGCCTCCGCCAGCGCCTCAATCAGCGTAACTAAGGCGTTTTCATCAATCTCACCCTTCACCAGCGGCGTCAGGGGAAATGCGCTCAGACCTGTAAACATGCTGCATTCCTTATAAAATTAACGGCCATATTTTCGTGAACCCACCACGCACAGAATCACGCCCAGCGTCACAAAGAGCATCAACGGGCTGACCGCCTCACCCAACAGCGTGGCGGACAACCCCAGCCCGAGAAAAGGCTGCAACAGCTGAAGCTGCCCGACGGCGGCAATCCCACCCCGGGCCAGCCCTTTGTACCAGAAGATAAACCCGATCAGCATGCTGAACAGCGACACATAGCCAAGCGCGACCCAGGCTGAAACCCTTGTCCCGTGCAATGATGCAGGCATTGTCAGCAGCGCGGCAACCACCATGAAAGGTAGCGCCACGATCAGCGCCCAGCCGATCACCTGCCAGCCGCCGGATTCCCGGGTGAGCGCGGCACCTTCGGCGTAGCCCAGACCACAGACGATCACCGCCGCCAGCATCAGCAGATCGCCCGTCAGCGAGAGCGAGACGCTCTGCGCGAGGGCAAACCCTACCACCAGCAGACTGCCCAGCACCGAAAAGATCCAGAACGCCCTGGCGGGGCGCTCCTTGCCGCGCAGCACCGCGAAAATAGCGGTCATCAGCGGCAACAATCCGAGGAACACAATCGAGTGGGCGGCGGTAACGTGCTGCAACGCCAGGGCGGTCAGCAGCGGAAAGCCGATCACCACGCCCAGGGAGACAATCATCAGCGGCACAATCCGGGCGGCGGGCGGGCGTTTTTCCCGCAATCCGAGGATCAGGATCAGGGCCAGCGCCCCGGCAATGGAGGCCCGGGCAAAGGTCAGGAAAAAGGGATCAAAATCCTGTATGGCAATCCGCGTGGCGGGCAAAGAGCCGCTGAAAATCACCACCCCCAGCAGGCCGTTCAGCCAGCCCGAAAGCGCCTGTTTATCCGTTGCACTGTCCATCATTCCCACCTTATTCATTAATGGGTTGAGCCTCTGATGGCCGGATGGTAGTCTCGCCAGTTCAGTACAATCAAATTATTGTCATGGATACATTTGGTGAAGGCCCGCTACAAAGAGATTGTGGATCGCTACGCGCAGCTGATCCGCTCTGCAACCCTGACGGCAGGCACCCGGCTGCCCACGCACCGGATGCTTGCCACCCGGGAACATATCTCGCTGGCCACCGCCACGCGGGTTTATGCCGAGCTGGAACAGATGGGGCTGGTCAGCGGAGAAACCGGACGGGGCACCTTCGTCAGGGAGATCCTGTTACCCTCAGGCCAGGGGATCGATCAGCATGCGGTTGCTACCGACGTGCTGGATCTGAACTTCAACTATCCCGCCCTGCCGGGTCAGGGAGAGCTGCTGCGGGAGGCGCTCAGAAAGATTGCTGGCCTGGGTGATATTGAATCGCACCTGCGCTATCAGCCCCATGCAGGCAGGCAGACCGAACGGGAGATCGTGGCCGCACATCTCGCCGGGCCGCATTTTCAACCCGCGGCGGACAACGTGCTTATTGTGAACGGGGCCCAGCATGGCCTGACGATCGCCCTGCTGGGGCTGCTCCGGCCCGGCGACGTGGTGGCGGTAGACGCCCTCACCTATCCCGGCTTTAAGGCGCTGGCGGCCCTGTATCATCTGGAGCTTATCGCCATTCCGGGAACGGAAACCGGCCCGGATCTGGCCGCGTTACGCCAGATCTGTCAGCGGCGGCACGTGCGCGCAATTTACACCATGCCCACGCTGCATAATCCGCTGGGCTGGGTGCTGAACCGCCATCAGCGTCAGGCGCTGGCGAACATTGCCCGGCAGCACGATCTGCTGATTATCGAAGACACCGCCTACAGCTGGCTGATCCGCCGCCCGCCACCGCCTGTCGCCTGCTTTGCCCCTGAACGAACGGTGTATATCACCGGTTTTTCAAAAAACGTGGCGACCGGCCTGCGGGTGGGTGCGGTGGTCTGCCCGTCTGACCTGCGCCCGGCGCTGGAGAGGGCCATCCGGGCCACCACCTGGAATACGCCGTCGGTAATGACCGCCATGGTCTGTCACTGGATCCAGGACGGCACCGTAGCCCGCTTTGAAACCCTGAAAAGGCGCGATGCCCGACAGCGGCAACGGGTACTGAAAGCGGCGCTGGGGGATCTGCCCTGCATTACCCATCCCGGCTCTTACTTCGCGTGGCTGCCGCTGGCGGATGAGGCCCGGGCCGATCGGGTGGTAAAGACGCTGATGGACGCCAACATCTCGGTCTCCACCGCAGAACCTTTTTCCACCTCCGGCACGGTACCGCAGGCGATTCGGGTCGCTCTTGGATCGGTGCCGGTTGAGACATTACGCCACGCCTTGCAGAAGGTTAAAGCGGCGATAGAACTGGAACAGAGCCGCTAAGCCGGGCGCAAAAAGAGACCTCCCCGAGCTTCGGGGGGGGTAAGACTTGTCTTAATTGTGCAGCGGCAAGGAATTATTTTACGGTCCTGTAAACACGCCTCTTCGCCCTAAAATTATTCGCCAGATATATAAGGCTCGCTAACTTATTTATTAGCGAGGATATATTTCCACTCTTCCCGGTAACAAATTTAAATAGCTTACTATGGATGAAAAAAACGCACCGGGAGGCTTATTGACGTTTTACCCGTTCTGTCTACATTTATTCGTGCACGCATTTGAGAAAATTAGTTTTTCTCAAAAGTATCTCAACGAAAAACTGGAGACATGTTATGGCTAATCATCGAGGCGGTTCCGGCAATTTCGCAGAAGACCGGGAGCGTGCATCCCAGGCGGGCCGTAAAGGCGGACAGAGCAGCGGCGGTAACTTCAAAAACGATCCGCAGCGGGCATCCGAGGCGGGGAAAAAAGGCGGACAAAATAGTCGCGGTGGCGGACGTAAACCCGCGGCCTGATCTGCGGCGATATATTTCCCGCTGACGGCGATATGTCAGACAATATATTCACGGACGTACCGAGCGGCAATTTTGCCACACCATGCAAACGCAGCCCGATATATTATACGGAGGTTATGTTATGCATTTGAGAAGACGAGTTCGTAACGCACGCAATAATCATCGCACCCGTGATGATGTCGGCTGGATAATTCCGGCGGATGCAGAGTGTACACGTTCACCGGATAGCGGTAGCCCGGCGTTCAATATCGTCGGCGGACAAGACGCTGGCAGTGACGTGAGGCTCAGTCAGCGTCAGTCATACCTGGTTAACGCCATGGCGCGTCGCGATCTGAAGTAATCAGCTGTTAAGTAATGCAACTTTTGTTGTGCTTATTGTTTGCCCGGCCTTCCCCGCCGGGCTTTTTTATGCCGCGCTTAGCGACGCAGCGGCAGCCCGGCGGTCTCTTTTGCCCCTAACACCGTCAGGAAGGTGATCAGTGCCGCCGCCATGACAAACAGCGCAGGTGAGAGCGGATTGCCGCTTTCAACGATCAGATACGTTGAGAACCACGGCGTGATGCCACCAAAGAACGCCACTGCCAGGTTATAGCCGATGGCGATGCTGCCATAGCGAATGCGGGTGGGAAAAAGCTCCGCCATGGCCGCACTGCTGGCGCCGTCAAAGGCGGCGATACAGATCCCCAGCAGCAGCATCGCCAGTAACCCGGATCGAACATCACCCTGCGCCATCACCTGCATGGCGGGCCAGGTCAGGAGAACAAACCCGATACAGCCCGCCAGCATCAGCGGCCTGCGGCCAAACCTGTCCGACAGGCAGCCCATCAAGGGCACCATCACCGCAACAGCCAGAAGGCCAAGGGTGGTGATGAGATAGGCCTGCTGCGTCGGGTAGCGCAGCGTCGTTGTCAGATAGCCGGGAATAAAGGCCTGTAAAAGCCAGTGCCCCACTGCTTTAATCACCACAAAACCGATGCAGAAGCTCAGCGCGCGCCGCTCGGTGGCCAACGCCGTGTGCAGCGGTGCGGCTTCTGTTTTATGGCTTTTCTGCAGCGCCAGGAATTCAGGGGAGTCCTCAAGATGGGTACGCAGGTAGAGGCCAATCCAGCCCAGCGGCCCGGCGAGTAAAAACGGGATACGCCACCCCCAGTCGTTCATCGCCGCCTCCCCCAGTGCAGCAGTGAGCAGCAGCACCAGGCCCGAGGCGGCCACAAAGGCCAGAAAGCCAAAATTATCGATCCAGCTGGTGAAATACCCCCGGCGATCGGCGGGAGCATACTCGGCCAGAAAGGTGGTGGCCCCTGCGCTCTCGCCCCCGGCGGCAAAGCCCTGAACCAGACGCACCAGCACCAGCAGCGCTGGGGCGAGCAGCCCCACCTGCGACCAGGTGGGCAGGAGCCCAATCAGAAAGGTGGCCCCGGAGGTCAGCAGAATCACGGTGGCCAGTACCCTGCGGCGTCCGATACGGTCGCCGAGGGAGCCAAAAAACAGCCCGCCCAGCGGACGCATCACAAACCCGGCGCCAAACACTGCAAATGACGACAGCAGCGCCATCACCGGATCGCCCGCCTGAAAGAAGTTCATGCCAATAAGGGCGGCCAGCGTGCCGTAAAGGCCAAAATCGAACCATTCGACAAAATGGCCGACGCCCGTGGCAAGCAGCACCTTGCGCAGATTACGCGCCACAGGCATCCCTTAACGCTTCTTTGGCATCATGCGCAGCAGGGTGTTGTCTTTCCAGTAGTAGTGGTGAAGCAGCGCGGCAAAGGCGTGGATCCCGATAATGAAATAGCCCAGGTTCGCCAGGGTGACGTGCCAGGCTTTCAGCGTATCCACCAGATCGAAATTCGACTCGGCGGCGTGCGGCATTCCCAGCCCAAAGGCAAACCAGGTGTTGCCCCGGTTATACATCATCACCAGGCCTATCAGCGGCAGGGCAATAAACAACAGATAGATAGCGAGGTGGCCGAGGTGGGATAAGCCGATATACATCGGTTCAGGCTTTGGCACGATCGGCGGTGCCGGATACTTAAGGCGCACCAGCAGACGCGCCACCATCAGCACCAGAATGGAGATGCCGCATGACACATGGATCATGTTAATCAGCGGGCGGGCGCTGCGGGGGAAAAAGCCGCGAAACTCCATGGCACAGTAGGCCACGATCACCAGCAGAAAAACCAGCCAGTGAATTGTTATTTGCAGGCCGGTGTATTTATTGCGCATAGTCTTTCCTGAACAGAAGGCGAAAAAACGTAAAATACCCAGCTTCAGTTAAAAATTCATTAATTATTGTCCCCGACTTTTCAAAAACTTCCGCGCAGATGAGCCATCTTCAATTGCCTCGCTGGGCTTCATGGTCTAATCCTGGAGAGGTTCATCATCCCGTCCGTCCACACAGGAGAACATCATGAGTAAGATTGGCATTAATGGTTTTGGTCGTATTGGCCGACTGGTTCTTCGTCGGTTGCTGGAAACGCAGGACAGTAATAGCGTGGTGGCGATTAACGATTTGACGTCGCCAAAGGTGCTGGCCTACCTGTTAAAACATGACTCCAACTATGGCCCCTTCCCCTGGAGCGTCGACTTTACGGAAGACTCGCTGATTGTCGATGGCAAATCCATTTCGGTTTACGCCGAAAAAGAGGCGAAAAACATTCCGTGGAAAACCGCTGGTGTGGATCTGGTAGTGGAGTGCACCGGGTTCTATACCTCGCAGGAGAAATCCCAGGCCCACCTGGACGCGGGCGCGAAAAAAGTGCTGATCTCCGCCCCCGCTGGCGAGATGAAAACCATCGTCTTTAACGTCAACGACGACACCATCGAGGCCAGCGACACCATTATCTCTGTCGCCTCCTGCACCACCAACTGCCTGGCGCCGCTGGCGAAAGTCCTGCACGACGCCTTTGGCATCAAGGCCGGCACCATGACCACCATCCACGCCTATACCGGCACCCAGGCGCTGGTGGACGGGCCGCGCGGCAAGGATCTGCGCGCATCCCGCGCCGCAGCGGAGAATATCATTCCGCACACTACCGGCGCGGCGAAGGCGATCGGGCTGGTGATCCCGGCGCTGAGCGGCAAGCTGAAAGGTCATGCCCAGCGCGTGCCGGTCAAAACCGGCTCCGTGACCGAGCTGGTTTCCATCCTGGAGAAAAAAGTGAGCGTGGATGAGATCCACCAGGCGTTGAAAAAGGCCACCGAGGGCAATGAGTCCTTCGGTTATACCGATGAAGAGATTGTCTCGTCAGACGTGATCGGGTCGAACTTTGGGTCAATCTTCGATGCCACCCAGACGGAGGTCACCGAGGCAGGCGACGTCCAGCTGGTAAAAACCGTGGCCTGGTACGACAACGAATATGGCTTTGTCACCCAGCTGGTACGAACGCTGGATAAGTTTGCGGCGCTGTAATGGGATCGCGGACAGCCTGGCTGTCCGCAACCTGTGAAACTGTTCAGGGTTTCATTCCGTTAACCCTGTTATAACAAACGCTTTCCAGAGAGGGAGCGTTATCATGGAAGCACTGAGCCGCGAAACACTAGAACAAAATATGGCGCACGTCGTGAGCCGTTCATCCACCTTCAGCATCTGGCCCGATAATGAAGCCCCGGGCGCGCGCACCAGCGACGCCGTCTTCACCCCAGAACCCCGCCACACCGGCACCTCCGACTTCGATCGTGCCGTCACCGGCATTCGCGCGCCAGAGGTAACCGTCTATACCCCGGACAAACCTAACGGAGTTGGCATTCTGGTGGCGCCGGGCGGCTCTTATCGTCGCGTGGTGCTGGATAAAGAGGGCAGCGCGCTGGCCTCCTTCTTTAATGCTCGCGGCTACACCCTGTTTGTGATGACCTACCGCATGCCGGGCGACGGTCATGAAGAGGGTGCCGACGCGCCGCTGGCGGATATCCAGCGCGCCATGCGAACGATCCGCGCCAGTGCCGCAGAGTGGAAGCTGGATCCGGCGCGCATCGGGGTGCTGGGCTTTTCCGCGGGCGGCCACGTGGCGGCGAGCCTCGGCACCCGTTATGACGACGCGGTTTACGCCCCGCTCGATGCCACCGACGCGTTTTCTGCCCGTCCGGCTTTTATGGCGCTGGCCTATCCGGTGATCACCATGCAGGGCGAACACTACCACCCGGGCTCGCGTCATGAGCTGATGGGCGATAATCCCACCGACGCGCACATCCGCCGCTATTCGCTGGAAGAACGGGTTACCCGCGACGCCCCGCCGACCTTCCTGCTGCATGCCGCTGACGACCCGGCGGTAAAGGTTGAGAACAGCCTGGCGATGTATACCGCCCTGCGCCGTCAGGGGGTGCCGGTTGAGATGCATCTGTTCGAACGGGGGAAACACGGGTTTGGCATTCGCGATGCCCAGGGGCTGCCGGTGGCCGTCTGGCCGGAGTTAATGATGAACTGGATTGCGAGCAAGGTGTAAGCAACACGGCAAAGCGAGTGAGGTGAACGGAACAAACGCCTGAGCCACACGATCCCCTCACCCTAACCCTCTCCCCAAAGGGGAGAGGGGCTCGTCCGTGCGTATATTTTTTTGTGGGGCTCCCTCAGCCCACAGGGGTCAGGGTGAGGGCATCACGACTGCAAATAGACTACCTGGGTCTGGAGATACTCGTGCAGGCCGTGTTTCCCGTCTGCACCGCCGATCCCCGATTTACGCCAGCCCGCATGGAAACCCTGCATCGCTTCAAAATTCTCGCGATTGATATAGGTTTCGCCGAACTTCAGCCCTTTAATGGCTTTCATCGCCACGTTCAGATCCCGGGTATAAATGGAGGACGTCAGGCCGTAGTCGCTGTCGTTGGCCATCTTCAGCGCCTCTTCCAGGGTGTCGAACACCACCACCGGCAGCACCGGCCCGAAGGTCTCTTCGTGCATGATGGTCATATCCTGGCGCACGTCGAGCAGCAGCGTCGGCGGATAGAAATAGCCCTTGCCTTCCACCGCCTTGCCGCCCAGCACCACTTTTGCTCCCTGCTCAACCGCCAGGGCCACCTTCTGCTCAACGCGCTCCAGCGCCGCGGCGTTGATCAATGGCCCCATCGCCACGTCGTTGCGCTCGGCCGGGTTGCCAAACTGTACCGCTTTCATCGCTTCGCCCAGACGGTTGGCAAAACGGTCGTAGATGCCCTTCTGCACATACACACGTTCAGCGCAATTACAGACCTGCCCGGTGTTGATCACCCGGGAGTCGACAATCGCCTTCACCGCCAGCTCCAGATCCGCATCGTCCATTACGATGGCCGGGGCTTTACCGCCCAGCTCCAGACACACTTTGGTGATGTTTTTCGCGGCGGCGGCCATGATCTTCTCCCCGGCGGCCACACTGCCGGTCATGCTGACCATCGCCACCTTCGGGTTGCCCGCCAGCTCCTGGCCCACGGTTTCGCCCCGGCCCAGCACCAGGTTAAAGACCCCTTTCGGCAGGCCAATTTCATCAACGATTTTGGCAAAAGCGATGGCGTTGTTCGGGGTGAATTCGCTTGGTTTAATAACAATGGTGTTGCCGGTCAGCAGCGCAGGCGCCAGCTTGCGGGCAATGAGGAAGAACGGGAAGTTCCACGGCAAAATGCCGGTGGTAACGCCCAGGGCGCGTTTGAACAGCAGAATGTTTTCACCCGGACGATCGCTCTGGATGATCTCGCCCTCGTAGCGACGCGCCCACTCCGCCATATAATCGAGATAGTCAGCGGTAAAAGAGACCTCTACCTCGGCGAGCTGCTGGATCTTGCCGCCTTCGGCGACGATCAGGGCGCTGATCTCACTGGCGCGCTCACGAATGCCTGCCGCGATTTTACGCAGCCAGCCCGCACGCTGGATGGCAGGCAGCGCCTCCCAGGCGTCCTGGGCGCGCTCGGCAGCGTCGATCGCCTTGCGGGCATCTTCTGCGCTGCCGTCAGGAATACGGGAGATCACCTCTTCGGTGGACGGGTTGATGACATCAATCCAGGCATCCCCTTGCCAGGCGACAAACTGTCCATCGATATACATAGGATGTTGTACGGGTACTGTCATGACGCGCTCCTGTAATTACACTGTATTTAACACGTAAAATTATTGTTAAAAACTACAGTTCCCGGCCTTCAATCCCAGCGTATCGTGCTGTTTTTGTGAGATATCTCATAAAAGAAACGGGTCAGCAGGGGCAAATCATTACATCCCGACAACATTAGGTTGCCCGTTTGCGTGAAACTCAGCGCAAACGGGCAACGGAATTACAGCAGCGCGCGGCTGGCCAGCGCTTCGGTGAGGACGGCGTCATTGCGCAGGATCTGCCAGGCAGCCTCCACCTCGGCCGGGATATCTACATGCACGATAAAATCGCGACCAAGAGGGCCATAGCCGTTAATGTCATCCCGCAGGCGCGGCAGTTCGCCCAGTACCAGCGACAGATAGCGCTCAACGGGCCACAGCCCCGCGCCACCGCCGCGGAACACCAGGCCGTCATCGCTGTTTTCCAGCTGCGGCACGATCCCGGGATGGCTGGTCCAGGCCGGGGCATCCGGCTTATCACGCCAGACACGGGCAAAGGTTGCCATGGTCCGGCGCTGCATGGTGGGGTCCTGCACCACAATCCCGCGCTTCACCGCCAGATGATGATGTTGAATCATCGTCGCGCTGAACCGGGCGTTTTCACCGCAGTTGGTGGACTGATCTTCCACCAGCAGGCGCCCGGGCGGAATGTGCCAGAACTCACGCGCAATCTCCGCCAGGATGGTGGCTTCGGCCTTGCCGGTGGTGCGCACCCGGTTATAGCGCGGATGTTGCGCAATGGCGGCATATAAAAAGGTGGTCGAGTGGCCTATCCCGCCACTTATCAGCAAAGGTACGGCAAGCTCCGACGCCAGACGGCAGGCCGCGTCGATGGCGGGGATCACCCCATTACCGGCCAGCACCACCAGGTCGGCCTGCAACGCGGGCGGATTGTAAGGCAGGTTATCTTCGGCAAGCCAGCGGCCAACGGTGTTCACCGCGGCCAGGGTTTTGTCCGGCAGGGATGGGAAGATCGTGAGAGTCATCGTTACCTCCTTCCAGCGAGTATGTTCAGGGTAACGCGCGGGCCGTCGCTTACCAGAGGAGCACTCTGAAAGAAAATCGGGGGTTACCTTATAAGAATAGTCATTAAACTGAAATAACCAGAAACGTCCAAAAATCAGCCGGTTGCACCTGCATCATATCCTGCAACTTAAGCCATTCGTAAAATTAAGCGCCATAAATATTGCGTTCAGGAGCACCGATTGCTGCTTATTTCGCCGTGATCTGACCACTTTTAGCCTTTCACCGCTTGCCAAATGTAACAGCCCTCCCTAAGTTGCTTAACAATTCGACAACCTTTTTCCTTTAACGGGTTGCACCCGAAGCGCGCCGGGTGTCACCCGCTTCATCATCCACTGGGCGGGATCACGGTATGACACAACAACACGAAAGCAGTACCGCAGTTTTACGCAAAAATAAGAAGGTGCTGGTCGCCAGCCTCACCGGCAGCGCCATTGAATGGTTTGACTATTTTCTCTACGGCACGGCCGCCGCGCTGGTTTTCAATAAGATCTTCTTCCCGATGGTCGACCCGGTCATCGGCCTGATTTTGTCTTATCTTTCGTTCTCATTAACCTTTTTTATCCGCCCCATTGGTGGCGTGTTATTCGCCCACATTGGGGATCGCATTGGGCGCAAGAAAACGCTGGTCTTAACCCTGTCGCTGATGGGGGGTGCAACCGTCATGATTGGTCTGCTACCCACCTATGAGCAGATCGGCCTCTGGGCCCCGGCCCTGCTGATCCTGATGCGCATTATTCAGGGGATGGGGATCGGCGGCGAATGGGGGGGCGCCCTGCTGCTGGCCTATGAATATGCGCCGGAAAAGCGTAAAGGCTTCTTTGGCAGCATCCCGCAGGCGGGGGTGACTATCGGCATGTTGATGGCAACCTTTATCGTCTCGCTGATGACGCTGTTCAGCGAAGAGGATTTTCTCTCCTGGGGCTGGCGTATTCCGTTCCTGCTGAGCTCGGTGCTGGTGCTGCTGGGGCTGTGGATCCGCAAGGATATTGACGAAACGCCGGAGTTTAAACGGGTCAAAAGCAGCGGCAAGGTCGCAAAAGCCCCGCTGCGCGA
This sequence comes from Leclercia adecarboxylata, assembly GCF_035787115.1. GTDB lineage: Bacteria > Pseudomonadota > Gammaproteobacteria > Enterobacterales > Enterobacteriaceae > Enterobacter > Enterobacter adecarboxylatus_E. Next base: position 601,266 of record NZ_JALKTL010000001.1, read on the forward strand.
CACCCTGAAATATCACTGGCGCGAAGTGCTGATCGCCGCCGGGCTGAAGGTGGTAGAGACCGCGCCGTTCTATATCTTCTCGACTTTTGTGGTCAGTTACGCCACCACCACGCTCAGCTACCAGAAGTCGCAGGCGCTGGAGGCGGTCACCCTCGGGGCGCTGGTTGCCACCATTATGATCCCGCTGATGGGGTTGCTGTCGGATAAGGTCGGTCGTCAGCGAATGTATGCCGTCAGCGTCTTTATCCTCGGCCTGTTTATTGTGCCCTGGTTTATGCTGCTCAACACCGGCACCACCTGGGGGATTGTGCTGGCTACCGTGATTGCTTTTGGCGTGCTGTGGGCGCCGGTGACCGCAGTGCTGGGAACGCTCTGCTCCGAAATCTTCTCCGCCAACGTGCGCTATACCGGCATCACCCTGGGCTATCAGCTGGGCGCGGCGCTGGCGGGCGGTACCGCCCCGCTGATTGCCACCGGCCTGCTGGCAAAATATCAGGGAGACTGGGTGCCGGTGGCCTGGTATCTGGCGGTGACGGTAACCATCTCGCTGGTGGCCATCTTCTGCGCCAGCCGGGTCAAACGCGCCCCGGTGGTAAACGCGCAGACCAACGAACTGTGATTTTCTGGCGGCCAGCATCGCTGGCCGCGCTATACTTCCTCCTCACATTTGCTTAACCCGCCATTATCATATTCACTTGAAATGTGATTTGCGTCAGACGTAGAATCATTAGCCCACTAACTATTCACCCAATTTACAGGTATTCCGGTTATGCGCTTGCCCCAACGCGACCCCTATGCTCCTCGCGAGTGGCAACCTCACGAAAAACCGATGCTGTTGGGCTCGCCCTCCACCCCGATACACAGCACGCCAAAACGCATCGCCTATGGCGTAGTGGGATTACTGGTCTGTCTGACCGGCGCGCTGGGCAATGCCATGGTCTCGGCGAACCTGCAAAACCTGCAGGGCACCTTCGCCGCCTGGTCCACCGAGATCGCCTGGCTTCCGGCGGTGTACGTGATGACCAACGTGTCGATTAACCTGCTGCTGGTCAAGTTTCGCCAGCAGTTTGGCCTGCGCGCCTTCACCGAAGGCTTTCTGGTGCTCTATGTGCTGGTGACCTTTTTTCACCTGTTCGTCAACGATCTCAGCTCGGCCCTGATGGTGCGGGCCGCCCACGGCATGGTGGCCGCCGCGCTCAGCTCGCTTGGGATCTACTATCAGATTCAGGCCTGGCCGGCGAAACACCGCCTGAAGGCGCTCACCATCGGTATCACCGGTTCCTCGCTGGCGATCCCCATCGCGCGGCTGTTCTCAACCGAGCTGCTGCAGCTGGACGAGTGGCGCGGGCTGTACTTTTTTGAACTTGGGCTGGCGCTGATCTCACTGGGCTGCGTGATCGCCCTCAAGCTGCCCCCGGGCGACCGGCGCAAAGTATTCGAGAAGAAAGATTTCCTCACCTTTATTCTGCTGGCGCCGGGCATGGCGCTGCTGTGCGCGGTGCTGTCGCTCGGACGGCTCGACTGGTGGTTTGAGGCCCCGTGGATCGGCTGGGCGCTGGCGGGCTCGCTGGTGCTGATTGTCTCGGCGATCGTCTTCGAACATAACCGCAGCAACCCGCTGCTGAACACGCGCTGGCTCTCCAGCGGCAGCATCGTGCGCCTGGGGCTGATCATGCTGCTGATCCGCATCGTGCTGGCGGAGCAGAACACCGGGGTGATTGGCTGGCTACAGTATGTCGGCCTGCAAAACGAACAGATGACCCATCTGGCATGGGCCATTTTCGCCGGGATTGTCTGCGGAATTGTCGCCAGCTGCCTGACCATTAAGCCGACCCGACTCGCGTGGCCGATTATCACCTCGCTGGTACTGATGATCGCGGCGGCGCTGCTCGACAGCCAGTCCAGCAACCTCACCCGCCCGGACCAGCTGATGCTAAGCCAGTTCCTGCTGGGCTTTGGCAGCGCCTTTTTCCTCGCCCCGGCGATGCTGGCGGGCATCGGCGGCGTGGTGGCCGATCCGCGCAACCTGGTCAGTTTTTCGGTCCTGTTCGGTATGAGCCAGAACATTGGCGGCCTGCTCGGCTCGGCCATTCTTGGCACCTTCCAGACCTGGCGCGAGAAATACCATTCCAGCCTGCTGGCCGAACAGCTCACCAGCCTCAATCCGCTGGTTAACGAGCGCCTGCAGCTCTACAGCCAGATGTTCCGCAGCCAGATTGGCGACAATACCCTGCTGAGCACCCAGGCGACGCTGCAGCTGCAAAGCGTCAGCACGCTGGAGGCAAATATTCTCGCTTACAACGATACTTATCTTCTGACGGCCGGCATTGCCACCGCCACGCTGATCTGGATCTTATGGCGCTTGTTGCGCCTGCGCGTAACGGCCCGTATGGCATTGAAAAACGCGACCGGCAATAAGTCATAATCAGGAAAAATGATGTTTCAGGAGAAGTCATGAGTCAGCAGGATGCCGCTAAAGAGCAGGCGAATACCCGCAAAAACGTGCGCATTGTATCTATTTTTACCGCCGCAGCCATTGGCATTGTGGGCGTGCTGGTGATCCTCTACGCCTGGCAGTTACCCCCTTTCACCCGCAACGCGCAGTTCACCGATAACGCCTACGTGCGCGGCCAGACCACCTTTATCAGCCCGCAGGTGAACGGCTATATCACCGAGGTGAAGGTGCAGGATTTTGTGCACGTCAAAAAGGGCGACCTGCTGCTGCAGATTGACGACCGTATCTACCGCCAGCGGGTGCACCAGGCCGAGGCCCAGCTGGCAATGAAAATCGCCACGCTGAACAACAACCTGCAACAGCGCAAAAGCGCCCAGGCAGTGATCCAGCGCAACGAGGCGGCGCTGAAAAACGCCCGGGCCCAGAGCCAGAAGACCCAGGCCGACCTGAAACGGGTGAAGGACTTAACCGCCGACGGCTCGCTGTCGATTCGTGAGCGGGATGCCGCCCTGGCGAGTGCCGCCCAGGGCAGCGCCGACATCGACCAGGCGAAAGCCACCCTGGAGATGTCGCGCCAGGATCTGCAAACGGCCATCGTTAACCGCGCCGCGCTGGAGGCGGACGTCGAAAATGCGAAGGCGGCGCTCGAACTGGCGCAGATTGACCTGCAGAATACCCGCATCCTGGCCCCGCGTGACGGCCAGCTCGGGCAGATAGCCGTCCGCCTTGGGGCATACGTTACCGCCGGGACTCACCTCACCACCCTGGTGCCGCCGCAGCACTGGGTGATCGCCAATATCAAAGAGACCCAGCTGGCGAACCTGCGGGTCGGCCAGCCGGTGAAATTTACCGTCGATGCCCTGAACGGCAAAGCCTATCAAGGCCGGGTACAGAGCATCTCCCCCGCCACCGGGGTGGAGTTCAGCGCCATTACGCCGGATAACGCCACGGGGAACTTCGTGAAGATTGCCCAGCGCATTCCGGTGCGCATTGAGGTGCTGGGCAAGCCGGAAGAGTCGGCCCTGCTGCGCCCGGGCATGTCGGTGCAGGTGACCATTGATACCCGGGAGGCGAAATGATCCGTCGCCCGCTCGTTGCGCTGATAGCGGCCGCCGCCCTCGGCGGCTGCCAGTCTGTGGATGTCGCCCCGGCGAAACCGACGCTGCAGATCCCGGCCCAGTGGCGCGCCGCAACCGGTCCTGCCAGCCCGGCAGAACAGCAGTGGTGGCGCAATTTTCACGACAGCCAGCTCAATCACTACGTTGATCAGGCCCTGCGCAACAACAGCGACGTGCTGATCGCCCGGGAGCGAATTAACGAGTATCAGGCCCGGGTGTATGCGTCCGACAGCAGCCTGTTTCCAACGCTGGATGCCGAACTGAGCGCGGGTCGCGCCCGTTCCCAGTCGGCCGCGACGGGGTTGCCGGTCTATGGCGCGCTGTATAAAGGCAGCCTGACCGCCAGCTATGACGTGGATATCTGGGGCGTGAACCGCAGTACCGCCGATGCCGCCGGGGCCACCCTTGAGGCGCAAAAGGCGGCCGCGGCCGCTGCGGATCTGACCGTAGCCTCTTCGGTGGCGTCGGGTTACGTTACCCTGCTGGCGCTGGACGAGCAGCTTAAGGTGACGCAATCGACCCTGAAAGCGCGGGAAGAGGCGTATAACCTCGCGCAGCGGCAGTATGAGACCGGCTACAGCTCGCGCCTTGAGCTGATGCAGTCCGACTCGGAACTGCGCTCGACGCGGGCGCAGATCCCGCAGGTGCAGAATCAGATTGCCCGTCAGGAGAATGCGCTCAGCCTGCTGCTGGGGAGCAACCCGGGTGCCATTGCCCGCAATGCGGATTTCGATACCCTGGCCCCGCTGCGTATCCCCTCGCAGCTGCCTTCGTCACTTCTGAATCGCCGCCCGGATATTGTGCAGGCGGAACGGCAGCTTATTGCAGCGGATGCCACCCTTGCCGCCTCGCGCGCCAGCCTGCTGCCGTCAATCAACCTCACGGCGACAGGAACGATCCAGGATCGCACCCTGCCCGGCCTGCTGGACAACCCGCTGGAGCTGTGGAGCCTGGGCGGCAGCATACTGGCGCCGCTGCTGAACCGTCAGGCGCTGAATGCGCAGGTGGATATAGGTCAGTCGCAGCGTAATCAGGCGCTGTACAGCTATGAAAAAACCGTGCGTAATGCGTTCAAAGAGGTTAACGACAGCCTGGATGCTATTACCCGCTATGGCGAGCAGTTAACCGAGCTTGTGGCCCAGCAGTCGGTGGCCCAGGAGACGCTGCGGATTGCGCAGAATCGCTATCGCAACGGTTATTCGTCCTATCTGGACGTGCTGGACGCCCAGCGCACGCTGTTCTCAGTCCAGACCAGCGTGGTGCAGGCGAAAAATAACCTGCTGCTGGCGCAGATCGATCTCTATAAAGCGCTGGGCGGCGGATGGTTGGCATAAAATACCGGGCTTTGTGCGGCCTGATGCCCTCACCCCGGCCCTCTCCCACAGGGAGAGGGGGCAAAAAAATGTAGGCCCGTGCAAGCGTAGCGCCGCCGGGCAATGCTCTCACACGAAGGGGTCTGTCTATGCAACAACAGTGGTCTTCCGTAGATAATTACATGATTTCCGAACTTATTCTTCAGGATGAGGTGCTGCAAAAAGTGCTGGAGAATAACCAGCGCGCGGGGTTACCCGCCCATGACGTGGCCGCCAACCAGGGCCAGCTGCTGGCGCTGTTTGTGCGCATGACCCAGGCGAGGCGCATTCTGGAGATCGGCACCCTGGGCGCCTACAGCAGTATCTGGATGGCGCGCGCCCTGCCGCCGGATGGCACGCTTATCACCCTGGAAGCCGACCCGACCCACGCCGCCGTCGCGCGCCAGAACATTCAGCTGGCAGGGCTGGAGCAGCGTATTGAGCTGATCGAAGGCCCGGCGTTAAGCTCACTTGAGCGCTTCGGGGCGATCCCACCTTTTGATCTGATCTTTATTGATGCCGATAAACCCAATAACCCGGGCTATCTGGAGTGGGCACTGCACTACTCCCGGCCGGGGACCTTGATTATCGGCGACAACGTGGTGCGCGACGGGGAAGTGATTAACGGCCAGAGCGACGACGCCCGGGTGCATGGCGTGCGGCGGTTTATCGAGATGATCGGCGATAACCCGCGCCTTACCGCCACGGCGCTGCAGACGGTGGGGGTGAAGGGGTGGGATGGATTTACCCTGGCGATGGTGAACGGTTAAAGAAATGCCCGGTGGCGCTGCGCTTACCGGGCCTACAAAAATCGGTCAGTTAACTTTTAACGCAACGAGAAAGTTTCAGGATAATAATGGCTTACAGCGGCTCCCTGGTCCGGCTGAAAATCGCTGAGGCGTTGACCGCAGGCCGGGGCGAGGCGCATGGACGCGCCGAGAGGGCATAGCCTGCATGAATGCAGGCTGGTGCCCGACCCGAAAGCCGGAGGGAATAAGCCGAAGACAAAATTGCCGGGAGCAATTTTGGACAGCGCTTGCGCTGGCCCCGAAGGGGTGAGCCTCAGGGATGGGGCGAACAATCCGCGAAGCGGCGATTTTCCTGGCCGGGAGCCGGGGTTGCCAGGGGGGGGGCGGCGAGCCCCCCTGGCACGTTCACCGGTTCAGGCGTAACAGAAAAGCGAAGAACGTAAGGTGAACGGAACCACCACCGCTGCTGCATGTTTCCCTTACTCCATCCAGTTTTACGCTGAGATCTGCTCCATCGCCTGCAAGATACGCTTATCGGAGATGGGATACGGCGTCCCCAGCTGCTGGGCAAAGAAGCTGACGCGCAGCTCCTCGATCATCCAGCGGATCGCCTGCACGTCTTCGTCATCGCGACGGGCTGGCGGCAGTTTATTCAGCCACTGCTGCCAGCGCTGCTGCACCGCTTCCACCTTCAGCATCTGCGCCCGGTCGCGGTGTGGATCGACCGCCATCTTCTCCAGACGCTTCTCAATGGCCTGCAGGTAGCGCAGCGTATCGCCCAGGCGTTTATAGCCGTTGCCGGTGACAAATCCGCGGTAAACCAGCCCCGCCATCTGGGCTTTGACGTCCGACAGCCCCAGCGCCATGGTCATATCCACCCGCCCTTTCAGGCGCTTGTTGATATTGAACACCGCGGTCAGGATCTGTTCGACCTGCTTCGCAATGTTGACCACCGTCTCGTTGAGTTCGGCGCGCACCTTATCGTGCAGCTTCGCAAAGCCCTCTTCCGTCCAGACCGGGCCGCCCGCAGCGTGAATCAGCTGATCCACGCCGCAGGAGATGCAGTCGTCGATCAGATCCAGCACCTTGCCGTAAGGGTTAAAGTAGAGCCCAAGCTTGGCTTTGTTGGGTAGCTTCTCGTGCAGGTACTTGATCGGCGACGGGATGTTCAACAGCAACAGACGGCGCAGCCCGCGCCACATCGCCTGCTGCTGCTCCTGCGGATTATCGAACAGCTTGATCGCCACGCTGTCGCGCTCATCCACCAGCGCCGGCCAGGCTTTGACCTTATAGTTGCCGCGCTTCTGCTCGTAGCTTTCCGGCAGCTGACCAAAGCTCCAGATATGCAGCCCGCTCTGCTCGATACCGTCGTCGGCCACGGCTGATAAAGTCTCCTGCACCTTGCCTTTTAACGCCTCTTTCAGCTCGGTCAGGGAACGGCCTTCCTGCAGCTTTTTGTTTTTGTCGTCCACCACCCGGAAGCTGATTTTCAGGTGATCGGGCACCTGATCCCAGTGCCAGTCTTCCCGGTCAATGGTGACGCCGGTCATCCGGCGCAGTTCGCGCTCCAGCGAATCGAGCAGCGGCAGCTCCAGCGGCATGGCGCGCCCCAGAAACGCCTCGGCATAATTCGGCGCCGGCACAAAATTACGCCGGACCGGTTTGGGCAAGGATTTGATCAGGGCGATAACCAGCTCGCGGCGCAGGCCTGGGATCTGCCACTCAAAGCCGCTCTCCTCGACCTGGTTAAGCAGCGGCAGCGGGATGTGGACGGTGACGCCATCGGCGTCGGTGCCCGGCTCGAACTGGTAGCTCAGGCGCAGCTTGAGGTTGCCCTGGTGCCAGAAGTTCGGGTAGTCCAGCTTGCTGACCTGCTCCGCGCCCTCTTTGATCAACATGCTCTTCTCAAAATTGAGCAGGTCCGGGGTCTCGCGGCTGACCTTTTTCCACCAGCTGTCGAAGTGGCGGGCAGAGATCACGTCGTGGCTGATGCGCTGGTCGTAGAACTCAAACAGCGTCTCGTCATCCACCAGGATGTCGCGCCGACGGGTCTTGTGCTCCAGCTCTTCCACTTCGCTGCGCAGCTTGAGATTTTCCCGGAAGAAGGCGTGGCGGGTCTGCCAGTCGCCCTCCACCAGCGCGTGGCGGATAAACAGCTCGCGGCTCAGCGCCGGATCGATCTGGCTGTAGTTAACCTTACGCGCCGCCACTACCGGCAGGCCGTAAACGGTGACCTTCTCGGTGGCCATCACCGCCCCCTGCGCCCGCTCCCAGTGCGGTTCACTGTACGCGCGTTTCAGCAGATGCTGGGCCACCGGCTCGACCCACTCGGGATCGATGCGCGCGGCAATACGGCCCCACAGGCGGCTGGTCTCCACCAGCTCGGCCACCATGGTCCATTTAGGCGGCTTTTTGAACAAACCGGAGCCAGGGAAGATGGAGAAACGGGCGTTACGCGCCCCGGTGAACTCCTGCTTGTCGGCATCTTTCATGCCGATGTGCGACAGCAGCCCGGTCAATAGCGCGATGTGAATTTCGCGATACTCCGCCGGCTCGCTGTTCACCGGAATGCCCAGCTCTTTCACCACCTGGCGCAGCTGGGTGTAGATGTCCTGCCACTCGCGCACCCGCAGGTAGTTGAGGAAATCGACCCGGCACTGGCGGCGGAACTGGTTCGACGACAGCGCTTTCTGCTGCTCGCCGATATAGTTCCAGAGGTTCACAAAGGCGAGGAAGTCGGACTCTTTATCGTGGAAGCGGCGGTGCTTCTCGTCCGAGGCCTGCTGTTTGTCCATCGGACGCTCGCGCGGATCCTGAATGGAGAGCGCCGAGGTGATGATCATCGCCTCGCGCACGCAGCCGTGTTTTTGTGCTTCCAGCACCATGCGTGCCAGGCGCGGGTCCACCGGCAGCTGGCTGAGCTGACGCCCCATCGGCGTCAGCTTGTACACCGTAGCCTGCTCGTCGGTGGTAATCGCCCCCAGCTCTTCCAGCAGGCGCACGCCGTCCTGGATATTGCGCTTGTCCGGCGCTTCGACAAACGGGAAGGCGGCGATATCACCCAGCCCCAGCGCGGTCATCTGCAGAATGACCGACGCCAGGTTGGTACGCAGAATTTCCGGGTCGGTAAATTCCGGGCGCGACAGGAAATCGTCTTCTGAATAGAGACGAATACAGATCCCTTCCGAAACACGCCCGCAGCGGCCCTTACGCTGGTTGGCCGAGGCCTGCGACACCGGCTCAATCGGCAGACGCTGCACCTTGGTGCGGTAGCTGTAGCGGCTGATACGCGCCGTGCCGGGGTCAATGACATACTTAATGCCCGGTACGGTGAGCGAGGTTTCCGCCACGTTGGTTGCCAGCACGATGCGACGCCCGCTGTGGGCCTGGAACACGCGATTCTGCTCGCTGCTCGACAGCCGCGCGTACAGCGGCAGGATCTCCGTGTGGCGCAGGTCGCGCTTGTTGAGCGCGTCGGCGGTATCGCGGATCTCGCGCTCGCCGCTCATAAAGATCAGGATATCGCCCGGGCTTTCATTGCCCAGCTCATCCACCGCGTCAAAAATGGCCTGCAGCTGATCGCGCTCGGTGTCGTCCGCTTCCTCAACAATCGGGCGATAGCGCACCTCAACAGGATAGGTACGACCGGAAACCTCAATAATCGGCGCGTTGTTGAAATGGCGGGAAAAGCGTTCCGGGTCGATGGTCGCCGAGGTGATGATCACTTTCAGATCCGGGCGACGCGGCAGCAGCTCCCGCAGGTAACCCAGCAGGAAGTCGATATTCAGGCTGCGCTCGTGTGCTTCATCGATGATGATAGTGTCGTACTGCATCAGCAGCCGGTCCTGCTGGATCTCCGCCAGCAGGATCCCGTCGGTCATCAGCTTGACCATGGTATTGTCACTGACATGATCGCTGAAGCGCACCTTATAGCCGATACAGCCGCCCGGCTCCGTTTGCAGCTCTTCGGCAATACGGTTTGCCACCGTGCGCGCCGCCAGACGACGCGGCTGGGTGTGACCGATCAGCCCTTTCAGTCCGCGCCCCAGCTCCATGCAGATTTTGGGCAGCTGGGTGGTTTTACCGGAGCCGGTCTCCCCCGCCACGATCACCACCTGGTGGTCGCGCACGGCTTCGAGGATCTCCTGTTTTTTCTGGCTGACGGGCAGGTTTTCCGGGTAGGTAATCGCCGGGCGCGCGGCTTCGCGCAGCACAACCTTACCCGCCGCCTGTTCAATCTCTTTCGCCATCTCCTGGAAAATGGCCTGTTGTGCATCAGGATTTTTAACCTTCTTTACCCCGTGCAGGCGGCGGGCAAAGCGCTGTTTGTCACGCAGCATCAGCGAATCAAGCTGTTGCATTAGCATCGGGAAGGTTAATTTTGGTTGTTCTGTCATAGCGTTAACGGGCAGTGCACTGCCGGATAAAATCTCTTTGTAATGATTGCTATAGAGTACCACATCGCCGGTTTTTGCGCCTTATTCAAAAAATTCGAACATAGGCTTCGATATATTGCGCTATCCCTGCGACAGGATTGTGAATAGAGTGTCAACAAGCAACGGGGTAACCCCCTCATCAAATACAACAAAGGAATCACCCATGAGCAAAGTATTAGTTCTTAAATCCAGTATTCTGGCAGGGTACTCTCAGTCTGGTCAGCTGTCTGATTATTTCGTTGAGCAGTGGCGTGAACAGCACAGCGGTGACGAAATCACCGTCCGCGATCTGGCCGCTCAGCCAGTCCCGGTACTGGATGGCGAACTGGTTGGCGCCCTGCGTCCGAGCGATGCACCGCTGACGCCACGTCAGCAGGAAGCGCTGGCGCTCTCTGATGAGCTGATTGCCGAGCTGAAAGCCCACGACGTGATCGTGATTAACGCGCCGATGTATAACTTTAACATCCCGACGCAGCTGAAAAACTACTTCGACCTGGTGGCGCGCGCAGGCGTCACCTTCCGCTACACCGAGAAAGGACCAGAAGGTCTGGTCACCGGTAAGCGTGCGATCGTGCTCTCCAGCCGCGGCGGTATTCACAAAGATACCCCAACGGACCTGGTTGCGCCGTACCTGACCCTGTTCCTGGGCTTCATCGGCATCACCGACGTGAACTTCGTGTTTGCTGAAGGTATCGCCTACGGTCCGGAAGTGGCGACAAAAGCGCAGACCGATGCGAAAGCCGCGATCGACAGCCTGGTGGCTGCCTAAGATTCCCCCACTCCCACCGCCCGGTGGGAGTTTTTTATCCCCCCATCCTGTTTATTCCTCTTATTGAGCCTGCACTTTACGAAGCGCCTCGTAATACCGGCATTATTTTCAGCGCGATAAACCCGGCATTCTTACACTATTGACGGACGCCGGAGGCTGCTTCGTTCAGACACTCTCTGGCCGGGAAAATAAAATGGACCTGTACCATGTACACCATGAGGTGTACATGGTACCTTGCAAGGACAAAGCCAATGTGCCATGCGATTGAATTTATCGAGACCCCGGTGTTTACCCGGCAGATTAAGCACATTGCCACTGATGACGAGCTCAGGGCGCTACAGAGAGAGCTGATCGCTTTCCCGGATAAGGGCGACATCATTCCGCATACGGGTGGGCTGCGAAAAATCAGAATGGCTGTCGGCGTTCAGGGGAAAAGCGGCAGCGCGCGTGTGATTTATCTTCTGGCGACAGCGGAAACAGTCTGGCTGCTGCTGGCTTATCAGAAGCACAGTAAAGAAGACCTGACCCGCGCAGAGCTGGCCGAACTGAAAAAACTGGCGACAATACTAAAAAACGAGGCATGAGATGAATTTTTTTGAGGAACTTAAAACCTCTCTCGAAGAGGCTGTCGACATTAAAAACGGGGTTAAAACCCCGGCCCGCGCCACCCGCTATGAGATCGCCGATGTCAAAGCCATCCGGGCGCAACTCAACGTCTCTCAGGCTGAAATGGCAAAAGCGCTGGGCACCAGCGTGGACACCATTAAAAGCTGGGAATCCAGACGCCGCAACCCAACCGGCCTTGCGGCAAAAGTGCTGGCGGCAATCCAGGCTAATCCCGCTTTTTATTACGCACTGGCTTCGCATTAACTCCCCGCCCGGGAGCGGCGTCGCGGATAAAAGAACTGTATCTGGGCCGCAAAGAGAGACAGCAAATTCACACTACCGGGCGTGATGCCCTGGCGTTTTCAGGCGTCCTGCAATCGTGCCAGCATACGGCTCCTGCTGATATAAATAATCGCGCACAACAGAAGGCTGAGTAACGCGGTGCAGATAAACACCCCCGCCCCGGTCAGGGCGAGCATCACCCCGCCGATTAACGGCCCGACCGCAACCCCCAGCGTCGACAACGTTGAGGCACCCAGATAGGCTCCCCGGTGCTCCGCTGGCGCCAGCTGATCGAGCAAAATATTCAGGTTCGGCATCAGAATCGCCTCCCCCATGCTGAACACGGCGGTAAACGTCAGCCATAGCCAGATATCCGTCGAACGGGTGGCGAAGAAGCAGAGCTGCGATAACGCGAAGATAATGCCCCCCAGAAGGATGCGTTTCGGCAGGTTGATCTGCGCCATAAACCGCACAATAAGGCTCTGAAATACCAGCACGGTGCAGGCATTCGTCACCAGGATCAGGGTAATCAGCTTCACCGCGCCCTTGGCGTCCAGGGACATTAGATACTGCGGCAGGACGGCTTCATAATGGATAAAAACGATGCTGCACAAAATGCTGCACAGCAGTGCCGCAACGTAAATGTTGTCCCTGGCGATGATCCCCATTATCTGATGCAGCCTGATGGCCGGCGCGCTACCCGCCTGGGGCTCGCCCACCAGTTTCCCCGCCGGGATAAACAGCAGCACGTAAACCAGAAAAGGCAGATAGCTTAATCCCGTTATCAGGAAGGTGCCTTTCTGGGATGTCAGGCCAAAGACCAGCCCCACCAGCGGACCAAACACCGCCGCGACGTTGATCAGGTAGTAGCGCATTTGCAGGGCAAGGGCGCGGCGGCGACGATCGCCCAGCAGATCGCTCATCAGGGCGCGTACCGGGGGATCGACCCAGGCAAAGCAAACCCCGATAATCATCAGCCCGGTGATGAACAGCCCCATGCCGGTAGCCTGCGCCAGCGTGATATAGCCCACGGCGGAAAACACGCAGCCCAGCAGGAGGATCACCCGTCGCCCCATACGGTCCGAAAGCTGTCCGCCGTACATCCCAAGTACCACCGAAATCAGCGCACTGCTGGTCATCGCCACGCCAATGGCGATGGGTGACATATGGTAATTCTGGGTCATGATCACCGCGATAAACGGCCAGGCCATAAAATAGCTAAAGCGTATCACGAAGGTAAAAAAGAGCAGCGCATGAACGGTTACAGGAAATGTTTTTAGCGTCTGAAAAAGCCCCGGAGCCGCGCAGATTTCAGCGGCGGGTTTGGTTGTCATAGGTTGTCCTGTTTGTTATTTTTAATTTTTCTGTCGGCCACGAAATATACCCGGCCAACTATTAATAAGTTTATTTACCCGCAGGCGCAATAGAAAATTTAACAAAAATTTAATAGGTATTATTGTCCTGAAATAACGAATATTCTCCTGTTCAAGGAATTTTTCATTGCCGCTTGACTCACGGCCAGAGTGCAGTATTATCTCGAATAAGAGAAATTTGTCTCAGTTACGGGAAACGGGCATGGACAATCTGGATTACAGAGAAAGGCTGGCGGCACGTCTGGCGGCGCTGCGCCTGCAGCATAACCTTTCGCTGGAGGATCTCTCTTCTGCGTCGGGGATAAGCAGAGCCTCGCTGTCACGCATTGAGCGCGGGGAAGTCAGCCCGACTGCGGAGGTGCTTAACCAGCTCTGTAGCGTGTACGGTATGACCATGTCCCGCCTGATAAGCGAGGTTGAGCAGGTCGCTGACAATCTGTTCAGGGCGGAACAGCAAAGCCTGTGGCAGGATGCGGAGAGCGGGTTTGAAAGACGCCTGTTAATACCGCCGTCGAATCCGTTTCGCTGCGAAATGATTGAGGGGAAATTACGTCCGGGGGCTTTTATTGAATATCTCCAGCCCCCCGTCCAGGGTCTCGAGCAATATATCTGGCTATATGAAGGCGAGTTGATTATTACCATGAACGCGGAAACATGGCATCTGAAAAAAGGTGACAGCCTGCGTTTTCATTTATCGGGAACCTCATCATTCAGGGCGCATGAAAACCTCGGCGCAAAATACATTCTGGTGGTCTGTAAATCATGATTGAATATAAACTTCTCACTGCTGAAGAGGCGCAGCAACGCGTCTCAGAATTAGGCGATGTATTGCAGGCGTGTGTAAAAGACGGGGCAAGCGTCGGTTTTATCGATCCCGCTGACCGCCCTGCCATTGATAATTTCTGGAAAGATAAAATTGCCAGCCTGGCACGTCATGAGTGCGATCTGTTCATCGCCCTTGATAACGAAACGGTAGCCGCCACCGTCATGGTTAACTATTGCGCGACGCCCAATGGCCGTCACCGGGCTGAAATTACCAAGCTGCTCGTTCATCCACAGTCGCGTCGTCAGGGTATTGCGAGACAGCTGATGCTGCAGGCCGAACAGCGGGCCTGGGGAAAAGGCCTCGCGCTGCTGGTGCTGGATACCCGCAGTGGCGACGTCGCCAGCGACCTGTATCGTTCCCTTGGCTGGCTGACCGCCGGTTCGATCCCTTTCTACGCCAGGTCTGTGGAAAACACCCTGGATTCGACCACCTACATGTACAAAGTCAACGAAACCCGTCGGTCATAACGGCATAAAGGCCAGCCTGCGGCTGGCCTTCAGGCAAAGAACCTAGCGGGCCGATTTTGGCCGCAGGTTCTCGTCAAACACCAGCCGCTTGCGATCCGGTTCCACCTCGTGCAGCGGCTCCACCTGATGCATCGTCTGTTTGCAACGCTCCACCAGGGTCTGATATTCGCGGGTGCCCTGTTTTTTCCACGCCTTTTCCTGCTCGCTCAACGCCCGAATCGCTTTGGCCGGGCTGCCGATGATCAGATGGTCGGCGGGCATTTCCGCTTTCGCTTTCACAAACGCCGCCGCGCCAACGATGCTATTTTCGCCGATCACGGCTCCGTCCATAATCACCGCATTCATCCCCACCAGCGCGTTGCGGCGTATAACGCAGCCGTGCAGGATAGCGCCATGCCCGATATGCCCCTCCTCTTCCACCACCGTGTCCTGCTCGGGGAAGCCGTGCATGATGCAGTTATCCTGAATGTTGGCCCCGTCTTTCACCAGAATACGGCCAAAATCTCCGCGCAGGCTGGCGTTGGGCCCGACGTAAACCCCCTTGCCGAGGATCACGTCGCCAATCAGTACCGCCGTCGGGTGGACATAACTCTCTTGTGGAACAACCGGCGTCAGACCATCAATTTGATATACAGGCACATAACCTCCGTTACGCGTGCGTCAGGCCACCGAAACGCTGCCAGTAGGAAGTCCCCGGCGACGGCAGTTCGCCCACCGAGGTCTCCCCTTTTTCACTGACAAACGCCAGCGCCCCCGGCGCGACACGCTGATAAATGTTAATGCACAGCTGGCGGGCCGTCTGGCCTGCCCAGTGCGACGGGAGTAACGCTTCCGGCAGGAGCGGATCCTTGAGCACCACCCGGCGATAAAAATGGATCAGCAGCAGCTGGATATGGAAGCAGCGTTCCGGCGTCAGCTCATCCGGCCTGGCCTCACGCAGCAGCGGCAGCAGAGGACGGAACGAATCGATAAAGGTTTCATACATCTTGTTCTGCTCGCTGAGCTGCCAGCACTCCTCAACCCGGGAGCGCAGCGCGGCGCGGGAGAGCGCCAGCGGCGAGTGCGCCTCAAAGCAGATGACATTGTCGGCGACGCCCGCCTCGTGGAGCAGCGTCTGGACATCCGCCAGCTGCTGCGACGGCGAGGCCATCAGGCTCGGTGCCAGGGTGCCGAATCCCTGCCAGATCAGCTGCTTTTTCACATCTGCCAGCGTGGCTTTGTCCATCCCTTCGGAGAGCAGCAGCAGCCATTTGCCGTCCCAGGCCGGTAGCCCGGCGCGATAAATCTTGGTCTCGGCCCGGCGGGTTAAACGCAGCCCTTTATCGCTCAGGCGATAGAAGCTGCGCCTGCCGATGCGGACCACATCCAGCCAGCCCTCTTTATTAAGACGGAACAGCGCGGTGCGCACGAAGCGCTCGCCAAATCCCATCCCCTCCAGCAGGGCCGCCAGGCTCCCCAGCCAGACTTCGCCGCCGCGATGGGACAGGGCATCACCGTACAGGGAGGAGATCAGCGAGGTGCCGCTGACGGGAACGGAGCTAACGGCGTGCTGAATAAAGGCGTCGAGTTTACTCATGTGATTCATTCTGTTGTGATTATTTTCGCGGATGAATCATAGCATAGTGCTAAAAGCGCGACCCTCCCTAATACAGAGAGGGTCGCGGGCGACGTCAGCCGTTAGCGGCGGCTTTGCGCAGGTCGAAGACGCGGCAGGCTTTGCCTTCAGAGCGCGGGATGCTGCCGCAGTTGACGATCGTCACGTCGGTGGAGATCCCCACCATCGACTTAATGCGGTGGCGCAGCTGATGACAGACGTTGCAGCGCTGCTCGTGGGTCAGGGAGAGGCTGCTCTCTTTCAGCTCCACTTTCACCGAAAGTGAATCAAGATGGCCGCGGCGGTTTACCTCCAGCTGGTAGTGCGGCGACAGGTGTTCAAACTTGACGATCTCCTCTTCCAGCTGGGACGGGAAGACGTTCACGCCGCGGATGATCAGCATATCGTCGCTGCGACCGCTAATGCGATCCATCCGGCGCATGGTGCGGGCGGTACCCGGCAGCAGACGCGTCAGGTCGCGGGTGCGGTAGCGGATCACCGGCAGCGCCTCTTTGGTCAGAGTGGTGAACAGCAGCTCGCCCTGCTCGCCATCCGCCAGTGGGGTGCCGTCGTTCGGGTTGACGATCTCCGGGTAGAAGTGATCTTCCCAGATGGTCGGGCCGTCGGCGGTCTCGATACACTCCATCGCCACGCCCGGACCCATCACTTCGGACAGACCGTAGATGTCCAGAGCGGTGATCCCGAGGCGCTTCTCAATTTCACGGCGCATCGCCAGGGTCCAGGGCTCGGCACCAAAGACGCCCACGCGCAGGGAGCACTGGCTGGCATCGCCGCCCATCTGGCGCTCCAGCTCTTCAATCAGGTTGAGGCAGTAGGACGGCGTCACCATGATCATGTCCGGCTGAAAATCGCGGATCAGCTGAGCCTGCTTCTCGGTCTGGCCGCCGGACATGGGGATCACCGTCGCGCCCAGGCGCTCGGCGCCGTAGTGAGCCCCCAGGCCCCCGGTGAACAGGCCGTAGCCGTAGGCGACGTGAATTTTGTCCTTCGCACTGCCCCCTGCGGCGCGCAGGGAGCGGGCCACAATGTTGGCCCAGTTATCAATGTCGTTTTGCGTGTAACCCACGACGGTCGGTTTACCGGTGGTGCCGGAGGAGGCATGAATACGCACCACCTGCTCCATCGGCACCGCGAAGGTATCAAACGGATAGTTGTCGCGCAGATCCTGCTTGGTGGTGCACGGGAACTTGCGGATATCCGCCAGCTCTTTGAAATCGTCAGGATGAACCCCCGCCGCGTCAAACTTGCGTTTGTACATCGGCACGTTTTCATACGCGTGTTTTAAGGTCCACTTCATGCGCTCGGTTTGCAGGGCCTGCAGCTCATCCAGGGAAGCGGTTTCGATCGGGTCAAGCTTCGTGGTCGTGGTCGTGGTCGTTGTCGCTGCTGTCATTGTGATTGTCATTGTAGGGTACTCACTTTTTATAATTGTTCAGACACGCTCAAGGATCATGGCAATGCCCTGACCGACACCAATGCACATCGTGCACAGCGCATAGCGCCCTTTACGACGGTGCAGCTCGTTGCTGGCGGCCAGCGCCAGACGGGCCCCGCTCATCCCCAGCGGATGACCTAAGGCAATCGCGCCGCCGTTGGGGTTAACGTGCGGGGCATCGTCCGGCAGCCCCAGCTCACGCAGCACGCCCAGCGCCTGCGAAGCAAAGGCTTCATTCAGTTCGATAACGTCCATATCATTAATGCTCAGCCCGGCGCGCTCCAGCACCCGACGGGTGGCCGGCACCGGGCCCAGTCCCATCAGACGCGGCTCCACCCCGGCAGTGGCCATGGCCACGATACGGGTGCGCGGGGTCAGGCCCTGAGCCGCCGCCATCTGCTCGCTGGCGACAATCAGCG
This sequence comes from Leclercia adecarboxylata, assembly GCF_035787115.1. Classification (GTDB taxonomy): domain Bacteria; phylum Pseudomonadota; class Gammaproteobacteria; order Enterobacterales; family Enterobacteriaceae; genus Enterobacter; species Enterobacter adecarboxylatus_E. The sequence goes on from NZ_JALKTL010000001.1 coordinate 619,168, forward strand.
CCGCGGCGCCATCGTTGACGCCGGAGGCGTTACCGGCGGTGACCACGCCGCCCGCGCGGAACGGTGCTTTCAGCCCGGCCAGCATCTCGAGGGTGGTATCCGGGCGCAGATGTTCGTCATGCACCACTTCCGTGACTGCCCCTTTTTTGCCTTTGATGATGACCGGCACAATCTCCTGGGCCAGAATGCCGCTGGCCTGAGCCTGGGCGGTACGTTGCTGGCTGCGCAACGCGAAGGCGTCCTGGTCTTCACGGGAAATACTTAACAATTCTGCTACATTCTCTGCCGTTTCCGGCATGCTGTCAGAACCAAATTGCTGCGCCATGAGCGGGTTCACAAAACGCCAGCCGATGGTGGTATCAAAGATTTCATTCTGGCGCTGGAAGGCGCTGGTCGCCTTGCCCATCACGAACGGGGCACGGGACATCGACTCCACGCCACCGGCAATCATCAGATCACTATCCCCGGCACGGATGGCACGTGCCGCAAAGCCCAGCGCATCCAGGCCGGAGCCGCAAAGACGGTTCAGGGTGGTACCGGAGACGGTCTGCGGCAGCCCGGCCAGCAGCAGAGACATACGCGCCACGTTGCGGTTGTCTTCCCCCGCCTGGTTGGCGCAGCCAAAAATCACATCGTCGATGCGCTCCGCATCCAGATCCGGGTTGCGCGCCAGCAGCTCGCGCAGGGGGATGGCGCCCAAATCGTCCGCGCGCACGCCGGACAGCGCACCGGCATAACGTCCGATTGGGGTACGGATCCCGTCACATATAAAGGCGTCACGCATCATGCTTCTCCTGTCACAGTGCCGCCGATGCGGTGGGATTTCCCACGGAACAGGGCAACCGTCTTTTGTTGTTGATTAACGATCTCAATGTCGTACACGCCGGTCAGGTTCCCCTGATGACGCACCTTTGCCGTGGCGGTGAGTCTGTCGTGGGCAAAGGCCGGACGCACAAAATCAATGGTGCAGCCCGAGGCCACCGCCGCCAGCCCCTGGCTGTTGCAGGCGTAGGCGAAAGCGGTATCGGCGAGGGTAAACAGCTGTCCGCCGTGGCAGCTTTTATGGCCGTTGAGCATCTGCGGGGTGACGGTCATGGTCAGGACTGCCATGCCCTCATCCATCTCAATAATGTCGATGCCATAGGCCTGGGCGCAGGCATCGTTTTCATACATGGCGCGGGCGTTGCGCCAGGCGTTATGACTCATAGCTACTCTCCAGAAGCGCGCGCTGGCGCAGCAGGGATGACGGACGGTAACGTTCTTCGCCGTAGTGGCGTTGCAGGTTTTCCAGAAGGCCAAGCAGTCGCTGCCAGCCAAGCTGTTCTCCCCAGGCCAGCGGGCCGCGCGGGTAGTTCACCCCGAGGCGCATGGCGGTATCGATATCCTGTTCGCTGGCGACCCCTTTTTGCAGGGCGTCGAGGGCTTCGTTGACGATCATCGCCACCGTGCGCCAGATAATCAGACCCGGATAATCCGCCACCTGCAGCACGCGCTTGCCCTGCTGCTGGAAGTAGCGCACCGCTTTCAGGGTGGTGGCGGGCGGATTGCTGGCGGCGGCGGCAATCACCGCCACGTCGCCTTCTTGTCTGTCGAACACCACCACCGGCTGCCCGTAACGGTTCGCGAGTGCCTGGGCGGTCTCGCCCTGGGTCTCGATCAGCAACAGATCGTCAATTTCGGTGACGCCGTCACTTCTTTTCTGCGGGTTCGTGACACCGTCACTCACCGGTTCCAGCCAGTTCACCGCAGGCTTGTCGTTGCGCCAGTTATAGACCCCCTGCCCGCTCTTCTTGCCTAAGCGTCCGGCCAGGACTAATTCCTGCTGCACCAGTGACGGCAGGAAGCGGCGCTCCTGCCAGAAGGCGTTGAATACCGAGCAGGTGACGGCGAAGTTGACGTCCTGGCCGATCATGTCGGTCAGCTCCAGCGGCCCCATCGGGAACCCGGCGCCATCACGCAGCGCAGCGTCGATGACTTCCGGGGCGGCGACCTGCTCTTCCAGCGCGCGCCAGGCTTCGGCATAGTAGGGGCGCGCCACGCGATTAACGATAAAGCCCGGCGTGGACTGACAGCGCACCGGCTGTTTGCCCCAGCGCGTCGCCAGTTCGCTCAGCTGGGTCACTACCTCTTCGGAGGTCGCCAGCCCGCTCACCACTTCCACCAGCTTCATCACCGGGGCCGGGTTAAAGAAATGCAGGCCCGCCACGCGCTCGGGATGGCTCAGATCGGCGGCGATGGCGGTAATGGAGATTGACGAGGTGTTGCTGGTCAAAAGGGTGTCAGCCGGGCAGATCGCCGCCAGCTGGGCGAACAGCGCCTTTTTTACCGCCAGCTGTTCAGAGGCGGCTTCAATTACCAGGTCAGCCGCCTCCAGGGCGTGAATGTCCGTAACCGGCACCAGGCGCTGGAGCGTCTGCTCAGCGTCGTGCGCGCCGAGCTTGCCGCGGGCCACGCGGGATGTCAGACGGCTGCGAATGCCGTCGATGGCGCGGGTTATGGCGTCGGCGTTAATGTCATACACCAGCACCGGATGGCCGTTGCTGGCCGCCACTTCGGCGATCCCGGCCCCCATGATGCCGCTGCCAATCACCGCCACGGTGTGAATTGTCGTCATCTTATTTCCCCGTAAACTGCGGCGCGCGTTTGTTAAGGAAGGCGCTGACCCCTTCGCGGTAGTCAGCGCTACGTCCGGCCAGGCGCTGATAGTCGCGCTCCAGATCCAGCTGCGCGTCCAGGGTATTGGTTTCAGCGGCGTTGATCGCCTGCTTAATCAGCCCCAGGCCAAAGGTCGGCTGCGAGGCCAGATGCACAGCCAGCTGGCGGGCGGTGTCGGTCAGTTCGGCATCATCCACCACCTGCCAGATCATCCCCCAGGCGTGCGCCTGTTCAGCGCTGATTTTCTCCCCCAGCAGCGCCAGTCCCATCGCCCGGGCGCGACCCGTCAGGCGCGGCAACAGCCAGGTGCCGCCGGAATCCGGCACCAGGCCGAGCTTACTGAAGGCCATCACAAAATTAACCGAACGGGCGGCGATGACGATGTCGCAGCCCAGCGCCAGGGTAGCACCTGCGCCAGCTGCCACGCCGTTCACCGCGCAGATGACCGGTTTTGGCAGTTTTGCCAGACGGCGCACCAGCGGGTTGTAAAATTTCTCCACCGACATCCCGAGATCCGGCGCCGGGCTGTTCGGGTCGACGTTGCGGTCGTTCAGATCCTGCCCGGCGCAAAAACCGCGTCCGGCACCGGTCACCAGCAGGCAGCGGATGGTGTCGTCGCGCTCCGCCTGCTTCAGGCACGCCGCCAGCTGCTGGTGCATCTCCTCGTTGAAGCTGTTGAGACGCTCCGGGCGGTTCAGGGTGAGGGTCATTACGCCCTGCTCAACGTGACACAGAATGAAATCCATGGTTAGCGTCCTTTAAAGTCTGGGGTGCGTTTTTGCAAAAAGGCGTCGATCCCCTCCCGGCGATCGTCGGTGGCGGCCAGCAGGGTAAAGAGCTGACGCTCCTGGACCAGCCCGGCGTTGAGGGGCATCTCCTGAGACTGGCGCAGGGCCTGCTTCGCCGCCTGCAATGCCAGCGGCGAGTGGCGGGCCATCAGCGCCGCCTGCTGCAGGGCGTATTCCAGGGTTAAAGCGTCGGGACAGACGTCGCTTACCAGACCCGCCGCCAGCGCCTGACGGGCGGTGATGCTCTCCCCGGTCAGCACCATTTTGCTGGCAAGGGATTTACCCACGCAGCGGATCAGGCGCTGGGTGCCGCCCGCGCCGGGCATGATGCCTAAGGTGATCTCCGGCAGGCCAAAACGGGCGTTTTCACCAGCAATCACCACATCGCACAGTAGCGCCAGCTCACAGCCCGCGCCCAGCGCGTAACCATTGACGGCGGCAATCAGCGGCTTGCTGAAGGCGTTGATGCGCGCCCACAGCTGCGGGCGAACGTCGTTAAGAGTGGCGGGCAGATCTTTTTCCGCCATCTCATGCAAATCGGCCCCGGCGGCAAAGAAGCGTTCGTTCCCATAGATCACACACACCGAGATCTCGCTGTCCCCTGCCGCGGCTTCGAGGGCGGTTGCCAGCTCGCTCAACAGGGCGTTGTTCAGCGCATTGCGAGCCGCCGGGCGATTGAGGGTCAGATGCAGCACCCGTCCGTGACGGGCAACGATCAGGTCGCTCATGCCATCCCCTTCGCGTCAAAGTCCACCACCACGTCGCTGGTCAGCGGCAGGGCCTGGCAGCTCAGCACGTAGCCTGCCGCCACTTCATCCGGCTCGAGACTGTAGTTGGTGACCATATCCACTTTGCCGCGCAGCACTTTGCATTTGCAGGTGGCGCAGACCCCGCCTTTACAGGCGTAAGGCAGGTCCGCCCCCTGACGCAGGGCCGCGTCGAGAATGCTTTCGTCGTCGGCGGTCAGCGTGATCTCGCGGTCGCGTCCGTCCTGGCGCACCGTCACCTTCTGCCCCTCGGTCTGTACCGTATGCGTGCGCTTGATGGTCGAGCCCGGCGTGTTGAAGCGCTCAAGGTGCAGCGATTTTTCCGGCATCCCCAGCGCCTTAAGCGTCTGTTCGGCCTCGTCCATCATCGCCGCCGGGCCGCAGATAAAGGCTTCGTCAAACTGGCTGAAGTCGATTAAGTGTTTCGCCAGCGCCTGCAGTTTTTCACCGTCGATGCGTCCGTGCAGCAGCTCGCTGTCCAGGGTCTCCTGGCTGAAGATGTTGACCACCTGCAGGCGGGTCGGATAGCTGTCCTTCAGGTCGGCCAGCGCCTGGCGGAACATCATGCTCTGGCTGCTGCGGTTGCCGTAGATCAGCGTGAACTGGCTGTTGGGCTCGGTAGTCAGGGTTGTGGCGATGATCGCCAGCATCGGGGTGATGCCGGAGCCGGCGGCAATCGCCAGATAGCAACCTTCACGCTCAGCCAGCGGCTGATAGCCAAAGTGACCCTGCGGCACCATCACCTCCAGCGCCATCCCCTGCTTGATCTCATCCCGGGCATAGCGCGAGAAGCGGCCGCCGTCGATGGCTTTCACCGCCACGCTGATTTCGCCCGCACGGGCGCTGCGGCAGATGGAGTAGCAACGGCGCAGCTCTTCGCCCGCAAGCCGGGCTTTTAGCGTCAGATGCTGGCCCGGACGGAAGCGATACGCCTCCTGTAAAGCCTGGGGAACCGCGAAGGTAATGGTCACCGCATCGCGGGTTTCGGGCTCCACTTTTGCCACCGTTAAGGAATGAAACGTTGTCATGGCAACCTCAGATACATTTGAAATAGTCGAAGGGTTCACGGCAGCTGTCGCAGCGATACAGCGCCTTGCAGGCCGTGGAACCAAATTCACTGATAAGCGTGGTGCGGGTGCTGGCGCAGCGCGGACAGGTCACCTCAACGGGCAGATGCGCATGGCAGCTGTGTCCGGCCGGCGGGCTGATGCCGTACTGACGCAGACGCTCGCGGGCGTCCGCGGTCATCCAGTCGGTGGTCCAGGCCGGGTCGAGCTGAATGGTGATCTGCACCGGGGCATAGCCGTGGGCGGTCAGCGTGTCGCGGATAGCGCCCATCAGATGATCGGTAGCCGGACAGCCGGAATAGGTCGGCGTAAAGCCGATGGCCCAGCCTTCACCCTGCGGCGTAACGCTGCGCACCATGCCCAGATCGGTGATGGTCAGCACCGGGATCTCCGGGTCCGGGATCTGGCTTAACAGCGACCAGATCTGCGGGACGGCGGCGGGAGCGATGTCGACGTGTTGCATGGCGCTCTCCTGCTTTACCACTGCTGACCGGGGTTCACGCGCTGGAGATACTGCATCTCCGCCAGCATCGGCCCCAGATGTTCGGTGTGCAGCCCTTTCCGGCCGCCGCTGCGATAGGCAGCCTCTTCCGGCACGCTCAGCAATGCCTCGCTCAGCCCGGCAAAGACCTCCGCTTCCCACGCGTCGCGCAGGCTGCGCGGATCGACGGCAATCCCCTCGGCGGCCAGGGTCAGGTCAACCTCGTCGGCCTCGAAGAGTTCGGCGGTAAAGCGCCACAGCTCGTTAACCGCCTGCTGCATTTTTTGCGCGGATACGTCCGTACCGTTGCCGAGGCGTTCCAGCCAGCCGCGGCTGAAGCGCAGGTGGTAGCGGGCTTCCTTGATGGATTTGGCGGCGATGGCGGCCAGCTGCGGATCGCGGCTGTTAGTCAGGCGGGTAAACAGTGCCACGTGCCAGGCGTCGATAAAGTACTGGCGGGCAATGGTATCGGCGAAGTTGCCGTTCGGCTGCTCAACCAGCAGCAGGTTGCTGAACTGGCGCTCGTCGCGCTGGAAAGCCAGCGTATCTTCGTCGCCCTCGCCTTCCAGCTCCGCGGCGTAAGTTAAGAAGTTGCGCGCCTGACCCAGCAGGTCGAGGCCGATATTAGCCAGCGCGAGATCGATCTCCAGCTCAGGGGCATGGCCACACCAGGCGCCCAGACGCTGGGAGAGCACCAGCCCGTTATCACCCAGGCGCAGAACATAATGCGTTAACGTTTTCATCCCGGGCCTCACATGTGCTCGATGCCATCAGGGATGGTATAGAAAGTCGGATGGCGGTAGACCTTGCTTTCCGCCGGGTCGAAGAACTCGCCGCGCTCTTCCGGCTGCGAGGCCACGATTTCGCTCGCCTTTACCACCCAGATGGAACAGCCTTCATTACGACGGGTGTAGGCGTCGCGCGCGTTTTCCAGCGCCATACGGTCATCGGCGGCGTGCAGGCTACCCACGTGACGGTGGGACAAACCCTGCTTGCTGCGGACAAAGACTTCGTACAACGGCCAGTATGTTTTGCTCATCTTAATTCCCCTTATGCGACCTTGCGGGCGTGTTGTTTTTCGGCGTGCGCCAGTGCGGCTTCGCGCACCCACGTCCCCTCTTCCCAGGCTTTGCGCTTGGCGGCCAGGCGTTCGTGATTACAGACGCCGCGTCCGTTTATGACGTCGTCAAACTCCTGCCAGTCGATTTCGCCAAAGCGGTAGTGGCCGCTTTCGGCATCAAACTGCAGGTCCGGGTCCGGGACGGTCATGCCCAGCATCTCTACCTGCGGCACGGTGTTATCGACAAAGCGCTGACGCAGTTCGTCGTTGCCAAAACGTTTGATCTTCCAGGCCAGGCTCCGGGCGCTGTTCGGTGAGTTGTCGTCGTTCGGGCCAAACATCATCAGGGCCGGCCACCAGAAGCGGTTGATGGCGTCCTGCAACATCTGACGCTGCGCCTCGCTCCCCTGGGCCAGCGCCATACAGGCCTCAAAGCCCTGACGCTGGTGGAAACTCTCTTCTTTACAAATTTTCACCATCGCACGGGCGTAGGGGCCGTAGGAGGTACGGCACAGCGCCACCTGGTTAACGATGGCCGCGCCATCCACCAGCCAGCCAATCACGCCGATGTCGGCCCAGCTCAGGGTCGGGTAGTTGAAGATGGAGGAGTATTTCATCTTGCCGTCGAGCATCTTCTGATAGATGTCTTCCCGGGCGCAGCCCAGCGTCTCCGCCGCGCTATAGAGGTAGAGACCGTGCCCGGCTTCATCCTGCACTTTTGCCAGCAGGATGGCCTTACGGCGCAGCGTCGGGGCGCGGGTGATCCAGTTACCTTCCGGCAGCATGCCGACAATTTCAGAGTGCGCATGCTGACCAATCTGGCGGATCAGCGTCTTACGGTACGCGTCAGGCATCCAGTCCTGCGGCTCGATGGCCGTCTCTTGCGCGATGCGCTGCTCAAAGCGTTGTTCTTCCGTCACGTCATCACCCTTTTGATTCGTTTAACTGGCAATTGTCATTCAATGATGAATCACTTTGTTTTATAAAAGTTACACAAAGGTTAATGACAAACCCAAGAAGCCTTTATCCATTTTGTGATGAGGCTCGCAAGACATTTCGACAGGCCAGACACAGCGCGGCTTGTGGCAATGCAGAAGATAAAGCGAGATCACAATGTTAATAAAACATTAACAAGTCGCTTGCTTTTTATGATTCACAAACGAACTATTTATAGTGAAATCACGAACCATCTGGAGAGAATGATGCAGCAGTTAGCCAGCTTCTTGTCCGGCACCTGGCAGTCTGGCCGGGGCCGTGAGCGCACTATCCAACACGCCATCAGCGGCGAAACCCTCTGCACCGTTACCAGCGAAGGGCTGGATATGGCCGCCGCGCGCCGTTACGCCATTGAAAAAGGCGGCGAAGCGCTTCATGCCATGACCTTTATTGAGCGCGCCGCGATGCTGAAAGCGGTGGCAAAACATCTGCTAAGCCAGAAAGAGGTGTTCTATGCCCTCTCCGCGCAAACCGGGGCGACCCGCGCCGACAGCTGGGTGGATATCGAAGGCGGGATCGGCACTCTCTTTACCTTCGCCAGCCTCGGCAGCCGTGAACTGCCGGACGACACCCTGTGGCCGGAAGATGAGCTGATCCCCCTGTCAAAAGAGGGCGGTTTCGCCGCGCGTCACGTCCTGACCTCAAAATCCGGCGTCGCGGTGCACATCAACGCCTTTAACTTCCCCTGCTGGGGGATGCTGGAAAAGCTGGCCCCGACCTGGCTTGCCGGGATGCCGGCGATAATCAAACCGGCCACCGCCACCGCCCAGGTGACCCAGGCGATGGTCAAAGCCATTATCGACAGCGGCCTGGTGCCGGACGGCGCCATCAGCCTGATCTGCGGCGGCGCCGGGGATCTGCTGGACCAGCTCGACAGCCAGGACGTGGTGACCTTTACCGGCTCCGCCGTAACCGGCCAGTCGCTGCGCGTGCACCCGAACATTGTCGCTAAATCCATTCCCTTCACCATGGAGGCCGACTCCCTGAACTGCTGCGTGTTAGGGGATGACGTTACCCCGGAGCAGCCGGAATTTGCGCTGTTTATTCGCGAAGTGGTGCGGGAGATGACCGCGAAGGCCGGGCAAAAATGTACCGCCATCCGCCGCATCATTGTGCCCCAGACGCAGGTGGAGGCCGTCAGCCAGGCGCTGATCGCCCGCCTGGAAAAAGTGGCGGTCGGCGACCCGGCTCAGGAAGGGGTGAAGATGGGTTCGCTGGTCAACGCCGACCAGCGCGCCGACGTGCAGGAGAAAGTCGATATCCTGGTCGCCGCAGGCTGTCAGATCCGTCTGGGCGGTAAAGCCGACCTGAACGCGGCCGGGGCCTTCTTCCCGCCGACATTGCTGTTCTGCCCGCAGCCGGACGAAACCCCGGCCGTACACGCTACCGAAGCTTTTGGTCCGGTGGCGACCCTGATGCCCTATCAGGACCGCGAGCACGCCATGACCCTGGCCCGCGCCGGTGAAGGCAGCCTTGCCGGGACGCTGGTGACCGCCGATCTGCGTCTGGCGCGTCAGTTTATTGCCGGTGCCGCCCGCGCCCACGGTCGTATCCAGATCCTCAACGAAGCGTCGGCCAAAGAGTCCACCGGCCACGGCTCCCCGCTGCCGCAGCTGGTGCACGGCGGCCCGGGACGCGCCGGGGGCGGCGAGGAGCTGGGCGGCCTGCGGGCGGTAAAACACTACCTGCAACGCACGGCTGTCCAGGGCAGCCCGAGCATGCTGGCCGCTATCAGCCAGCAGTGGGTGCGTGGCGCTCAGGTGCAGGAGGACCGCGTCCATCCGTTCCGCAAATATTTCGAGGAATTGCAGCCGGGTGACAGCCTGCTGACCCCGCGCCGCACCCTGACCGAGACCGACATCGTCAACTTTGCCTGCCTGAGCGGGGATCACTTCTACGCCCACATGGACAAGATTGGCGCGGCGGAGTCGATCTTCGGCGAGCGCGTGGTGCACGGCTACTTCCTGATCTCCGCCGCGGCGGGGCTGTTCGTGGATGCGGGCGTCGGGCCGGTAATCGCCAACTACGGCATGGAAAACCTGCGCTTTATCGAGCCGGTGAAACCGGACGATACCATTCAGGTGCGTCTGACCTGTAAGCGCAAGACCCTGAAGAAACAGCGCACGGCGGATGAGAAACCGACCGGCGTGGTGGAATGGGCGGTTGAGATTTTCAACCAGCACCAGCAACCGGTAGCGCTCTACTCCATTCTGACGCTGGTATCACGCCAGCACGGAGATTTTGACGCCTGATCCCTTCCCTCCGGGTAACGTCGCGCACGTTACCCGGCTTCTGGCACATCTGGCAAAACATCTGGCAAATGCAGGCAAACGGTACCCGCAGCGTTATTGCTATGTTGGCAATGAATAAACCGCGCGCAGAACAGCGGTCCTGAGTGGATAACAACACATACAACAGAGGTTAATCATGGGAAGCTCCTCAATTTTTTCTCCGCGTAAAACGGCGCTGGCGTTGGCCCTTGCCTGTCTCTTTTCTGGCCAGGCGCTGGCGCACGGTGGTGCAGCGCATATGGTTGAAATGGATAAAACCCTGACCGAATTTGGCGCTGATGTGAAATGGGACGACTATGCCCAGATGTTCACCATCAGCAAAGACGGGGCCTTCATCAAAGTGAAGCCGGGCGCAATGACCGCCATGGTCAACGGCAAGCCGCTAACCCTGCAGGCACCGGTAGTGATGAAAGACAATAAGGCCTGGGTTTCCGATACCTTTGTCAACGATGTCTTCCAGTCAGGCCTTGACCAGACCTTCCAGGTTGAGAAGACCCCGCACCCGCTGAACGCCCTGTCGGCGGATGAGATCAAACAGGCCGTCGAGATTGTGAAAGCTTCGCCGGACTTTAAACCGAATACCCGTTTCACCCAGATCGCGCTGTCTGAGCCGGAAAAAGCCAAAGTGTGGGATTTTGTGCTCAAGGGTACAGCGGTAGATGCGCCACGTCAGGCTGCGATCACCATGCTGGACGGCAAATTCGTCGTCGAAGCCCTGGTGGATCTGAACGACAAAAAGATCCTGCACTGGGAGGCGATTAAAGATGCTCACGGTATGGTGCTGCTGGATGACTTCATGGCCGTGCAGAATATTGTCACCAGTAATAAAGAGTATGCTGATGCGCTGAAGAAACGCGGCATCAACGACCCGGGCAAGGTGATGACCACCCCGCTGACGGTCGGCTACTTTGACGGTAAGGATGGTCTGAAGCAGGAAGATCGCCTGCTGAAGGTGGTGAGCTACCTGGATACCGGCGACGGCAACTACTGGGCGCACCCGATTGAGAACCTGGTGGCGGTCGTCGATCTGGTTGAGAAGAAAATCGTCAAAATTGAAGAAGGCGCCATTGTGCCGGTGCCGATGCAGTCCCGTCCGTATGATGGCCGCGATCGCGAGCCGGTAGAACATAAACCGCTGGAGATCGTCGAGCCGGAAGGCAAGAACTACACTATTACCGGCAACATGATCCACTGGCAGAACTGGGATTTCCACCTGAGCCTGGATTCGCGCGTTGGGCCTATCATCTCCACCGTCACCTTTAACGATAACGGCAAAAAACGCCAGGTGATGTACGAGGGGTCGCTGGGCGGGATGATCGTTCCCTACGGCGATCCGGATGTGGGCTGGTACTTCAAAGCCTATCTGGATTCCGGCGACTACGGTATGGGTACCCTCACCTCCCCGCTGGTGCGCGGCAAAGATGTGCCGTCTAACGCCGTACTGCTGAATCAGACCATCCCGGACTACACCGGTGCGCCGATGGAGATCCCGCGGGCGATGGCGATTTTCGAACGCTACGCCGGACCGGAGTATAAGCACCAGGAGATGAACCAGCCGAACGTCAGCACCGAGCGTCGTGAACTGGTGGTGCGCTGGATCAGCACCGTAGGGAACTATGACTATATCTTCGACTGGATCTTCCACGAAAATGGCACCATCGGCATTGATGCCGGGGCGACAGGTATCGAAGCGGTGAAAGGGGTGATGGCGAAAACCATGCACGATCCGAGCGCCAAAGAGGATACGAAGTACGGCACCCTGATCGACCACAATATTGTCGGCACCACCCACCAGCACATCTATAACTTCCGTCTGGATCTGGACGTGGATGGCACGAACAACACCCTGGTGGCGATGGATCCGGAGGTGAAGCCGAACACGGCGGGTGGCCCGCGTACCAGTACCATGCAGGTCAACCAGTACAATATCGACAGCGAGCAGCAGGCGGCACAGAAGTTTGACCCGGGCACCATTCGTCTGCTGAGCAACACCAGTAAGGAGAACCGCATGGGCAACCCGGTCTCCTATCAGATTATCCCGTATGCGGGCGGCACCCATCCGGTGGCGACCGGCGCGAAGTTCGCCCCGGACGAGTGGATCTATCACCGCCTGAGCTTTATGGATAAACAGCTGTGGGTGACCCGCTACCATCCGAACGAGATGTACCCGGAAGGGAAATTCCCGAACCGTTCCGCCCATGACCAGGGGCTGGGCCAGTTCAGCAAGGATAACGAGTCGCTGAATAACCAGGATGACGTGGTGTGGATCACCACCGGCACCACCCACGTGGCCCGTGCGGAGGAGTGGCCGATTATGCCAACCGAGTGGGTGCATGCCCTGCTCAAACCCTGGAATTTCTTCGACGAGACGCCGTCTATGGGCAAGAAGAAAGAGGCGCAGTAAGGCGGTATGCGAGTGCGACAGGCCGGGCAGATAGCCCGGCTTTTTTTCGTCTGCGCAGTGTGTGTTGTCGGGTGGCAGCTTCGCTTTTCTGAACAACAACAGCGCAGCGCTGCGGCGTGAAAAATTCACACAAACTATTAAATTATTGCTAACAGATTTTTGCTGAATGTCATTATTTGCTTATAGTTAATCATGTCCCTCCCAACCGGGCAGCCTGCCTTAGAACGTTTTTTTGGTCATCACGCCAGGTTTTCCACTATGCCGTTGTATGCACAATGAGAGGTTTTCAGGATGAGATTAAATGTGATAGCAAGAAGCCTTGCCCTTGCTGGCTTCTTTATTTCTGCCAGCAGCCCAACCTTTGCAGCAGAAGCGCCAAAAGAAGCCGCCGCCGCCACTCAGCAAGCCAATAATGCCCTCTTTAGCCAGTTGCCTTTCTCCGACAACGCCGACTTTACCGATGCTCATAAAGGCTTTATCGCCGCGCTTCCTACGGACGTGATCAAAGGCGAACAGGGCAATGTGGTCTGGAACCCGCAGCAATACGCCTTTATCAAAGAAGGCGAAAAAGCACCGGACACCGTCAACCCCAGCTTATGGCGTCAGGCGCAGCTGATTAATATCAGCGGCCTGTTTGAAGTGACCGACGGGGTGTATCAGATCCGTAACCTTGATCTGTCCAATATGACCATTATCGAAGGGGCGACCGGTATTACTGTTGTTGACCCGCTGGTTTCGGCCGAAACGGCAAAAGTCGGGATGGATCTCTATTTTAAAAACCGCGGGCAAAAACCGGTGGTCGCCGTCATCTACACCCACAGCCACGTTGACCACTACGGCGGCGTGCGCGGCGTAGTGGACGAGGCCGATGTTAAAGCCGGTAAAGTGAAAATCTACGCCCCGGCCGGCTTTATGGAAGCCGCAGTCGCTGAAAACATTATGGCCGGGAACGTGATGAGCCGTCGCGCCAGCTACATGTACGGCAACCTGCTTAAACCCGATCCTAAAGGCCAGGTGGGTGCAGGACTCGGCACAACCACCTCCGCCGGGACCGTCACTCTGCTTGCCCCGACTAACATTATAGAAAAAGACGGCCAGAAAGAGACCATCGACGGCCTGACCTATGACTTTATGCTGGCGCCGGGTTCAGAAGCGCCGTCAGAAATGCTCTGGTATATCGAAGAGAAAAAACTGATCGAATCCGCCGAGGACGTGACCCACACCCTGCATAACACCTATTCCCTGCGTGGCGCGAAGATCCGCGAGCCACTGCCGTGGTCGAAATACATTAACGAAGCCATTGTGCGCTGGGGTTATAAAGCCGAGGTGCTGATGGCCCAGCACCACTGGCCGACCTGGGGTAACGACAATGTGGTCAAGCTGTTGAAAAGCCAGCGTGACCTGTACCGTTACATCAACGACCAGACGTTACGTATGGCGAACCAAGGTATGACCCGGGATGAAATCGCCGCTAACTTCAAGCTGCCGGATTCTCTGGCGCACACCTGGGCTAACCGGGGTTATTACGGCTCGGTGAGCCACGACGTGAAAGCGACTTACGTGTTGTACCTCGGCTGGTTCGACGGCAACCCGGCCACCCTGGACGAACTGCCACCAGAAGAAGCGGCGAAGAAATACGTAGATTATATGGGCGGTGCTGACGCCATCCTGCAGAAGGCCAAAACCGACTTCGACCAGGGTAACTATCGCTGGGTTGCGCAGGTAGTGAGCAAGGTGGTATTTGCCGATCCGAACAACCAGGCGGCACGCAATCTGGAGGCCGACGCGCTGGAGCAGCTGGGTTACCAGGCCGAATCGGGCCCGTGGCGTAACTTCTACCTCACCGGCGCGCAGGAGCTGCGTAACGGCGTGGTGAAAGGCCCGACCCCGAACACCGCAAGCCCGGATACGGTGCGGGCGATGACGCCGGAAATGTTCTTCGACTATCTGGCGGTTCACATTAACGGTGAAAAAGCCGGAACGGCAAAATCGGTGTTTAACATCGACCTCGGCAGCGACGGCGGCAAGTACAAGCTGGAGCTGGAAAACGGGGTGCTGAACCACACCGCCAACGCCGAAGCAACCGACGCCGACGCCACCATCACGCTGAACCGCGACACGCTGAACAAAATTATCCTCAAGGAGACCACCCTGAAACAGGCTGAGGAGAGCGGCGCGGTGAAAGTTACCGGTGACGGAACGAAACTTGATACCATGCTGGGCTACATGGATAAATTTGAATTCTGGTTCAACATTGTTACACCGTAAACCTACAAGCCTGCGGGCGGAGCCTTTCGCCCGCAGAGATATGGTCACCCACGGGCTGACCATCAGCATTCCGTGGCTGGCCCTCGTCAACATCGGCTTTGCGCTGATGGTGCTATTACGTAACGGGCTGTTTGACAACATCGATGCTCTGTATCAGGTGAATGCCTTCAGCGCCAGGACGATAGATCTGCTGATGCTGGCGGTAATCATTCTCTTCAGCTTCTCCCTGCTGCTGGTCTGGCAAAAAAAGCAGGGACTGAGCCTGTTGATGCTGTTGTCAGGCCTGATCTGGTCCGGGTGTGCCGTCTGGTTTATCGCGCACCTGAAACTGCCCTTCGCCTGGCCGCTCTGCACCACCCTGCTCCTGACCGCGCTGGCAGGACTCTATTTCTATCCCGTTGGGTTGATAAGCTATGCGCTGCCGCTGTGGGCGGCGATGCCCGTAGCCAGTCTGGTGCTGAACCAGGGGGTCACGCTGCGTTTCGCGGTGGTATGGCTGATTTTCACGGTGGTGCTGGTGTACGGGCGGTTTATTTTAGTGCGCTGGTTTGATGAGGCCTGGCTGCGTCACCAGCAGAACCAGGCGCTTATTGCCCGTCTGGATGCGCTGGCGCATCAGGATCCCCTGACCGCCACCGCGAACCGCCGGGCAATGGAGACGGTGCTGGCGCATATGGTCGAACAGAAGAAAGGTTTTGCCCTGATCATGCTCGATGTCGATGAGTTCAAGCGCTATAACGATTTTTACGGGCATCAGGCCGGGGATGCATGTCTGGCGGCAGTGGCGCAGGCCCTGAAACAGGTGGTGCGCAGCCCGGACGATCTGGTGTCGCGCTATGGCGGCGAGGAGTTTCTGCTGATCCTGTTTGATGCGACGGAAAAAGTTGCGGAACAGGTGGCGGCGCGCATTCAGGAGCGCCTGCGCGTCGCGGCTATTCCGCATGCTGCCTCAACGGTCAGCGACAGCGTCACGGTCAGCATGGGGATCGCCTTAATGACCGTGGGTCAAACGGCCAGCCAGGTGATTGCCCAGGCCGACGCCGCGCTCTACCGGGCGAAAAATGCAGGACGAAACCGCTGGTCCTGCTAAGGGCGCGTCACGGGTGACGCGGCTGACAGATAAGTGCAGAACGTAAGGTGAACGGAACCCCCACCTCTGTCGCATGTTCCCCTCACCCCAGCCCTCTCCCTCAAGGGAGAGGGGGCCGACCGTGCCACTCTTTTTTGTGGGGATCCTTCAGCCCACAGGGAGAGGGAGCAAACATTAATACCTTACGCACACCGATTTAGTCTCACACCAGCCATCCAGCCAGTCCGGGCCAAAATCCCGTCCGGTGCCGGACTGCTTCATCCCGCCGAACGGCAGGTTGGCATCGATCAGGGTATGGCTGTTCACCCACACGGTGCCCGCCTGCAGACGATCCGTGTACTCCAGCGCCTTGCTGATATTTTGCGTCCAGACGCTGGCGGTCAGACCGTATTCGGTGTCGTTCGCCAGGCGTAACGCCTCTTCGCCGTCGGCGACGCGCACCAGGTTCACCACCGGGCCAAACACCTCTTCGCGGGTCAGACGCAGGCTGGCGTCCGGGTTCACCACCAGCGTCGGCGACACGTAATACCCCTGGTTGTTCGGGCCGCGGTTGCCGGTAATCAGCTCCGCCTGACGCGACTGCGCCTCGTCAAGGAAGGTCTGCACCTTGTCGCAGTGGGCGCGGGAAACCAGCGGGTTAATGTGCGCCTCCTGGGACATCCCTGGCCCCACGCTCAGGGATTTCACCGCCTGCTCAAAGCCGCTCACCAGGTTATCAAAGAGCGGCGCTTCGATGTAAATACGCGAACTGGCGGCGCACACCTGGCCCTGGTTCAGGAAGCTCCCGGTCATCAGCCCTTCGATCACCCATGACGGATCGGCATCTTTCAGCACGATAGCCGGGTTTTTGCCGCCCAGCTCCAGCGTTACCCCCATCAGGCGGTCGGCGGCGGCGCGCGCAATCTGTTTGCCGGTGGCGGTCGAGCCGGTGAAGCTCACTTTGGCGATATGCGGATGGCTGGTCAGCGCCGCGCCACACACGGCGCCGCTGCCGGTCACCACGTTGAAGACGCCGTCCGGGATCCCGGCTTCGCTCGCCAGTTCCGCCACCCGCAGCAGGGTCAGCGGCGTGGTTTCGGACGGTTTGATCACGATAGAGCAGCCTGCCGCCAGGGCGGGCATCACCTTCCACATGCCGATCAGCAGCGGGAAGTTCCAGGGCACGATCCCGGCCACCACGCCGATGGGCTCTTTGCGCGTCCACGCCTGATAGCGGGCGCCCTGCGGCATGGGAATAGAGAGATCCAGCGTTTTACCGGCAATTTTGGTGGTCAGTCCGGCGGTGTAGCGCATCCAGTTCAGGGTGCAGCCCACTTCAAAGGCGCGGGAGATGTTAATGGATTTGCCCTGCTCCAGGGTTTCGAGCTGGGCCAGCTCTTCGGTGTGCTGCTCCACCAGATCGGCGAAGCGCAGCAGAATGCGTTCACGCTCAGCAGGCAGCTTGCCAGACCAGCTGCGGGCAACAAAGGCACGCCAGCCGGACATTACCGCACGGTCAACGTCCTGCGCGCTGGCATCGGCCGTGGAGGCTATGACCTGGCCGGTTGCCGGGTTAAAGATATCCAGACGCTTTTCGCTGTCGGAGGCGGACGATTGTCCCTCAATCCAGAGGCCATGCTGGCGATCCAGAAATTGCTGCACGCCGGGAAGTACTGCGACCTGTGTATCAGACATAGCGATTCCTTATTATTCGCAGGGTGTCATCGCAGTCTAAGATGGGTTTATGCAATGCGCTTTTATCTCTGTGACATTCGCTTTGTCTGCTGTGACAGGCTCCGCAAAACGCGACAATACTGCCGTTTCGCTCTCTGGTGCAGTGAAGTTTTTGCCGGGATTTCGCCCCATGTCACGGGTAATTAGAAACATAAATGCAACAATGTTTAAACATTCACGACGTGGCAGGTCAGACGATGGCGAGTGCAAACGAAACGGACAATTATCAGCAGTGGCTGGCACAGATTAATCAGGTTTGCGGGAGTTTTGCGGCCCGGCCCATGAGCGGCGAGTTTTATGGCGAGCTGGAATCCACCTGGACCGGCAACCTGAAACTCAGTACCGTCACCGCCGGGGGGGTGAACCTGTTTCGTACCCGCCAGGAGATCAAGACCAGCAACGATGCCTGGTTCTACACCGTATTTCAGCTGGAGGGTGAAGCGGGTCTGGAGCAGGACGACCGGCAGATTGTGCTGAACGCGGGGGATATTACCCTGATCGACGCCTCCCGCCCCTGCTCGATCTACTGGCCGGAAAAATCACGCCAGATCTCGTTGCTGCTGCCGCGCCAGATCCTGGAGCAGCACTTTCGTTTTCAGGAAGTGAGCTGCGCGCAAAAGCTCTCCCACAGCCTGCCCACCGTTCAGCTCAGCCATCGTCTGCTGCAGGACAGCATGAACAACCCGGCATTAAGTGAAACCGAAAGCGAAGCCGCGCTTGAGGCGATGGTCTGCCTGCTGCGCCCTGTCCTGCAACAGCGGGAAACCGTGCAGCCCCGCAAGGCGCGCCAGTTCAGCAATGTTCTGGCGCTTATCGACGATCACATTCAGGCCGAACACCTGCGCCCGGAGTGGATTGCGGCGGAATGCGGGATGTCGGTGCGCAGCCTGTACCGGATGTTTGCCGCGAAAGGGCTGGTAGTGGCGCAGTACATTAAAAATCGTCGGCTGGATCTGTGCGCGCAGATGCTGCGCGGTGCCAGCGATGATGAAAAGCTGGCGGGCATTGGCTACAGCTGGGGCTTTACCGACCACAGCCACTTTTCAACGGCCTTTAAGCAGCGCTTTGGGATCTCGCCCGGCGAATACCGCAAACGCCACCGCTGATCACTTCTGTAACCACCTGCCGTTGACGCCCTGGACATACTCACCGGGGCGGGCGCGGGCGACCAGCCTGGTCCCGGCCATTTTCGCCACTTCATCCACCGGAATGTTATTGCTGTCGGCCAGTTTCTGGTAGCTGTCGGTGCGGGCCTTGTTGATCTGCTCCACCAGCGCCAGGGTTTCGCTATCCTGACTGCGCGGCGCAATATACCCGCTCAGCGTTTCCCCGACGCGCCCTGCGGTGCGGGCTTCGTTGAGGGTCAGGGCCAGCGCGGGCGCACAGATCCCCAGCGTCAAAATAAGCAGTGCGATCGGTTTTCTCATGGCTGCCTCAGAACAGATCGCTGCGCGATTTGAGCAGCGATTCCACGTCTTTATCCACTTTGATGTGGATTTCATGTTCAATTTTGACGTTCATGTTGATGGTGATCGGCTCCTTCGAGGCCGCCACTTCTATCCTCGGCGTGCAGCCTGTCAGCAACAGTATCACAATCGCGGTGAAGCCACCGGCCAACTTTTTCATGGTTGTTCCTTACATTCCTTGCCTGTCGGACAGCGGTTATCCGGTAATGCGGCGTTCTCCTCCAGCCACGTCTGCAGATTGTCGCCAAAACGCAGGCTGCGCCAGAGGGTAAACACGTTCTCCTGATGGGTGTAGTTGAGGTTAACCGCCTGAGTCTGGCCCTCGACGCGGCTGGCGCCACGCAGGGTCGACGCCAGGGTTAATTCACCCAGATTATCTACATTCAGTTTCGTCCACGACTGCGATATTTCCATATAGCGAAGCCAGTTAATCGCCCCCGCCGCCGCCTCGTTCTCTTTGACCAGCGCGTCGGCGGTGTCTTTATCGAGACGCAGGGTCATCGGGCCCGCGTTGCTCAGCCAGCCATCTTTGATGATCCATTTCTCGTTGTCCAGCCACAACGGCAGCGCCCCGCTGAACGGCCCGGACAGGGCAAACTGTTTGGGGTTAATCGCACTGATAAGCTCGCTGGAGGAGAGGTTCTGCACCCGCAGCAGGGCCGCATCATGCTGAGGCATGCGCAGCTGTTGCAGGGTCACTTTGCCGCCCAGCAGATCGACGCTGACGTCGCTCAGCAGCAGCGGATTCGCGTCGCTCCAGGGGTAATCGCCCTGCAGATCCGCGGTGATATTGCGGGCCGTGACCTGATTTATCACCTCATTAATGCGCAGGGTCACCGGGCCGTGGGTGCCCAGCGACCAGGTGCCCTGGCTGAAGCTGAACGGCAGGACAAAATCGACGCCGTTGATTTTGTTGTCCGGCATCCAGACGCTGCCGCTTTTCAGCACCCCGTGTCCCCCGGCCTCAAAGCCCTGATCCGCCGCTGCGGAATAAGCCACCTGCGCATAGAGTTCGCCATCCTTGAGGGCCATTTTCCAGTCCGGCGGGATGAGCGGCTGAAAAACGGTTAAGGACTGCTTCGGCCACCAGGCCTGACCGCGCAGGCGCTCCCCGTCCCAGCGCCCGTTCAACTGCACCGGTCCGATGGCCTCGGCGTTGAGGGTACCTTTGTATCTGAACAAGGTCGGATCGCGCCCCTCCACGCTGAATGTGATTGTCGAGGGCGGTAATACGCTGCCGCCGGTAAAGGTGGTCTGCCCGGCTTCAAAGGATAACGCGCCGCTGAAGTGCGGCGCTTCAGGGTCACGCTGCCAGCGGATCGGGCGCGCCAGCACCATGCGCGGCGCGCTGGCATGCAGGGTGCCATACTTCAGCTGGTCAAAGCCGGTCGAGAGTTCGCTCAGTTCAATCACGCTGTCGCGCCACTCCCCTCTCCCGGCCACGTCCCAGCGGGCCTGCATCGGGGTAAAGTTGCCCTCGCCCCAGTAGCGCCACTGCCACACTCCGCTGTCCGGCAGAAAGTCACTGGCCCGGCCATCCAGGTGCAGGGTGAAATCCCCCATCTCCTGTTCATGGGCGCGTAAAATGGCCTGCAGACGCCCGTCGATGCCGTTGAGGGTCAGCGCTACGCCAGCCAGCGGCCAGCGCACCTCGTCGATATTCAGGGCGTCGATAATCCGTCCGCGCGAGCGCAGCAGCGCCCCCGGCGCAAAGGCCAGCCGGGGCTCGGCGAGACTGCCGGTCAGCGTGGCGGGCAGCTTCGCGTAAAGCGTCAGGTCGTTCTGTTTGGCAATACCGGTGAGCTGCATCGGCATGGCGCTGTCATCCATGCTCAGCCTGCCGGGACCGAAGGTGAGCACCGCGTTGCCCTTCCCGGCGTCGCCCTGGGTGAGCACGTTCATGCGCCCGCTGATGACAGCCTTCTCCGTCCCCTGCTGCCAGTTGGCGATCTTAAGCCCCAGCCGTCCGCCGAGCGGTATTCCGGCCTGCTCCCAGCGCCAGCGGCCGTCGCTGATGGTGAATTGTTCCGGGGTGATCTGCCAGGGGAGATCCAGCAGCGGTTCGCCGCTCTCTCTGGCGATCATTACCAGTTGGCCCTGATTGTCCTGCCATTCCAGCTCGGCATCCACCAGCGAGGCGATCTGCGGTACCCTGAAGGTCGCCACCGTGTGCCCCTGCACCGGCAGGCCGTCCGGCACCAGCGGCAGGGTAAATTCTCCCACCAGTTTTACCGGCTGGGGATTGTCAGGGAGATGAAGCGTAACGTCGGTAATGGTCAATGAGCGCCCGCGCAGTTTTCCCCGCAGGCTAAACTTATCGCCGTGGTAGACAATTTCCTGCAGCGACGGCGTTAGCGAGGCGGTTAATTTCCCCTGCCACGCCTGCCAGGGGGAGAGCGTCAGGCGGTCGATGTTAAGCCAGGTGTTAGGCAGCAGGGATTGCCATTCGGCCAGGGAGCGCGGCGCGGCGGGCGTGGGTTCGCTGGCGGGAATTTTACTGAGGCAGGCGCTGTTGAGATCCAGCGCACCGATGTTGATTTTCCAGCGGCTTGGGTGGCTGAGGGTGGCGTCTTTGACGCGGGCGATTTCGCAATCCTCTACCAGATAGCGCAGATCGGGAATTACCAGGGCGTTACGGGTCAGGCGCGGGCTTTGCTCAAAGGCGATCCGGGTGCCGGCAGGGAGCCAGATCCCGGCAAGCGTGGGCACCCACTGCGCAAGCGTCAGCAGTAGCGTCAGCGGCAAAAGAACGATCAGCAGCAGTAGCGCGATCGCGGCTTTGTATGTACCCCTCATGGGCAGTTAATATCCTGATTTAGCGAAAAAATTAGCCGACAGTACCGAATATTGTGGCATGTTTAGCCGGTCAGTTGAAGCGAACGCCATTTTTAAGGATAGTTGCTCCATAATTAATCAGAGAACTTATTGAATTCAATAAAATTTTATAAATTGTAAGATTATTTTAATCATGCTACCGTAATTGAAAACTCACTGGAGAAAGTCTTATGAAACTCGCGGTATACAGTACAAAGCAATACGACAAAAAGTATCTGCAGCACGTTAACGAGGAGTATGGCTTCGAACTTGAATTTTTTGACTTTCTGCTTAACGAAAAAACAGCCAAAACCGCACACGGTTGCGATGCGGTCTGTATTTTCGTTAACGATGACGGCAGTCGTCCAGTGCTGGAAGAGCTGAAAAAACAGGGTGTGAAGTACATCGCCCTGCGCTGCGCGGGCTTCAATAACGTGGATCTGGATGCGGCAAAAGAGCTGGGTTTACAGGTGGTGCGCGTGCCGGCCTATTCCCCGGAAGCGGTGGCTGAACACGCCATTGGGCTGATGATGTCCTTAAACCGTCGTATTCATCGTGCTTATCAGCGCACCCGTGATGCGAACTTCTCTCTGGAAGGGCTGACCGGGTTTACCATGTACGGCAAAACTGCCGGGGTGATCGGCACCGGTAAAATCGGCGTGGCAGCGCTGCGGATCCTGAAAGGATTTGGTATGCGTCTGCTGGCGTTTGACCCTTACCCGAGTGCTGCCGCGCTGGATCTGGGCGTGGAGTATGTTGACCTGCCGACCCTGTACGCGCAGTCCGACGTCATCTCCCTGCACTGCCCGTTGACCGCAGACAATTACCATCTGCTGAACCGCTCCGCCTTCGACCAGATGAAAGATGGCGTGATGATCGTCAACACCAGCCGCGGTGGACTGATCGACTCCCAGGCTGCCATCGAGGCGCTTAAAACCCAAAAAATCGGCGCGCTGGGGATGGACGTCTACGAGAACGAACGCGATCTGTTCTTTGAAGACAAATCCAACGACGTGATTCAGGATGACGTCTTCCGTCGCCTGTCCGCCTGTCACAACGTGTTGTTTACCGGACACCAGGCATTCCTGACCGCCGAGGCGCTGATCAGCATTTCAGAAACCACCCTGGGCAATCTGCGCCAGCTGGAGAAAGGCGAAGCCTGCCCGAACGCGTTGTTCTGATTGGGATTGTTTGTTCTTAAAGCAATAAATATCTCAAAGTGAATAGAGAGCTTACAGCGGCTCCCTGGTCCGGCTGAAAATCGCTGAGGCGTTTCCTGTAGGCCGGGGCGAGGCGCAGGGACGCGCCGAGAGGGCATAGCCTGCAAGGATGCAGGCTGGTGCCCGACCCGAAAGCCAGAGGGAATAAGCTGAGGACAAAATTGCCGGGAGCAATTTTGGACAGCGCTTGCGCTGGCCCCGAAGGGGTGAGCCCCAGGGATGGGGCGAACAACCCGCGAAGCGGCGATTTTCTTGCCGGGAGCCCGGGTCGCCAGGGTGGTGGCGAGTGAGCCACCCTGGCACGTTCACCGGTTCTGGCGCGACAGAGAAGCACTGGTCTGGAAGTGAACGGAACCAGCACCAGAGCCGCATGTTCCCCCTCACCCCAGCCCTCACCCTCAAGGGAGAGGGGGTAGCTAGTGCATATCATCAATCTGCGGTTACCCCTCAGCTTCACAGGACAGTTTCAGATTATCCCGCAAGACAATTCCTGCCAGCGCAATAGACTATGCATTAGCTATTTACGCAGTGAATATACCGAGAAGAAACATGAAAACGCTCGTCGCAGTAACACTCCTCAGCATGGCGCTGACAGGCTGTGTCAACCCAGGCAAAGCCTCCGTCCAGGAAGAAGAACTTCAGCAGCACCGCTTTGTGCTGCAAAGCATTAACGGCACCGCTATCACCCCGGTCGCCACGCCGCCGGAGCTCGCCTTTGGCGAAAAAATGGCGGTGTCAGGGGTGATGTGCAACCGCTTTAGCGGCCAGGGCAAGCTGTCTGATGGCGAGCTTAAGGTGAAGGAACTCGCCATGACGCGTAAGCTGTGTACCGAGCCTCAGCTTAACGAGCTGGATCACGCCATTGGAACGATGCTGCGCAGCGGTACGCAGGTCGATCTGACGGAAGACGTGTTAACCCTGGCGACGGCCGAGACGACGCTGGTCTTTAAACGCGCAGAGTGATCAGTAACTTCCGCACGACCCTACGGCAAGCGATTGTTCACTGCAGCGTTTGCCGTTAGGCAGCGCACACATGCCGATGGCTGAACCATCCAGCTGGCGCGCAACGGACAGTGAGCCGCCAATCATGGCGCAATTGGCTTCACCGGAACTGGACATGGCCGCCCTCATCCCCGGCGCGACGTGCGCGGCGGTTGCCTGCTGTACTGGTTCATTGCTGCAGGCCGACAGTAACAAAGCGGCACACCCAACCCAAAATGCTGCGCGCATAATCTCTCCCCTCGTTGAATTGCAAAACCTATGCATAATAGGCAGCCCGCCCGCGTCCGTCGAGAGCAGAACCGTGTTTTTGCGCGTTACTAAAAAAATTTCTGCCCGATTTCAGGCAAAAGTTTGATCAAACCATTGATGGCGCTAATAAGCAGGACACAAAAGCGAAAATCGTTTCAGCGGCCCTTTGCTAAACTAAAAAGATAATTACAGGACGCGTCGATCTGTCACGGGTCCCTCTTTCTTTGCGCAATGTAAGGGTGTCATATGCAAACTATTGACGGCAATGGCGCAGTCGCGTCCGTCGCGTTTCGCACCAGTGAAGTGATCGCCATCTACCCCATTACACCCAGCTCGACCATGGCGGAACAGGCCGATGCCTGGGCCGGTAACGGGCTGAAAAACGTCTGGGGCGATACGCCTCGCGTAGTTGAAATGCAGTCGGAGGCCGGGGCGATCGCCACGGTCCACGGGGCGTTGCAGACCGGGGCGCTCTCAACCTCGTTTACCTCCTCGCAAGGGCTGCTGCTGATGATCCCCACGCTGTACAAGCTGGCGGGACAACTCACCCCCTTCGTGCTGCACGTTGCGGCACGCACCATCGCCACCCACGCGCTGTCGATTTTTGGCGATCACTCCGACGTGATGGCCGTCCGCCAGACCGGTTGCGCCCTGCTCTGCTCCGCCAGCGTGCAAGAGGCGCAGGATATGGCGCTGATTTCACATATGGCGACGCTGAAAAGCCGGGTGCCCTTTATCCACTTCTTCGACGGCTTCCGCACCTCCCACGAGATCAATAAGATTGCGCCGCTCTCTGATGAGACGATCCGCAACCTGCTGCCGCAGGCGGAGATTGACGCCCACCGCGCCCGCGCGCTGAACCCGGAACACCCGGTGATCCGCGGCACCTCCGCCAACCCGGACACTTATTTCCAGTCCCGCGAGGCGACCAACCCGTGGTACGACGCGGTGTATGACCATGTGGACCAGGCGATGGCCGACTTTGCCGCTGAAACCGGGCGCGAGTATAAGCCGTTTGAGTTTTACGGCCATCCGCAGGCGGAACGCGTCATTGTGATCATGGGTTCCGCGATTGGCACCTGTGAAGAGGTGGTGGATGAGCTGCTGCGCCGGGGCGAAAAAGTGGGCGTGCTGAAAGTGCGTCTCTACCGTCCGTTCTCGGCCAGACATCTGCTGGCGGCGCTGCCGGAAAGCGCGCGGTCGGTGGCGGTGCTGGATCGCACCAAAGAGCCCGGTGCCCAGGCCGAGCCGCTCTATCTGGACGTGATGACCGCCCTGGCGGAAGCCTTTAACAGCGGCGAGCGCGAGACGTTGCCGCGGGTCATTGGCGGGCGCTATGGCCTGTCGTCGAAAGAGTTTGGCCCGGACTGCGTGCTGGCCATCTTTAACGAGCTGAGCGCAGCCAGGCCGAAGCCGCGCTTTACCGTCGGCATCTATGACGATGTGACCAACCTGTCGCTGTCGCTGCCGGAAAACACCCTGCCGTCAACCGCGAAGCTGGAAGCGCTCTTTTACGGGCTGGGCAGCGACGGCAGCGTGTCGGCGACCAAAAACAACATTAAGATCATCGGTAACTCCACGCCGTGGTATGCCCAGGGCTATTTCGTCTATGACTCGAAAAAAGCCGGGGGGCTGACGGTCTCCCACCTGCGCGTCAGCGAACAGCCGATCCGTTCGGCGTATCTGGTGTCGCAGGCCGATTTCGTCGGCTGCCACCAGCTGCAGTTTATCGACAAATACCAGATGGCCGAGCGCCTGAAGCCGGGCGGGATTTTCCTGCTCAATACGCCGTACAGCGCCGATGAGGTGTGGGCGCGCCTGCCGCAGGAAGTGCAGGCGGTGCTGAACCAGAAAAAAGCGAAGTTCTACGTGGTGAACGCAGCCAGAATCGCCCGCGAATGCGGTCTGGCGGCGCGTATCAATACCGTCATGCAGATGGCATTTTTCCATCTGACCCACATTCTGCCGGGCGACAGCGCGCTGATGGAGCTGCAGGGCGCTATCGCCAGGAGCTACAGCAGTAAAGGCCAGGAGCTGGTGGAGCGCAACTGGCAGGCGCTGGCGCTGGCGCGGGAGTCGCTGGCGGAAGTGCCGCTGCAGCCGGTAAATGCCCACAGCCCGAACCGCCCGCCGGTGGTGTCGGACGCGGCACCGGACTTTGTCAAAACCGTGACCGCCGCGATGCTGGCCGGTCTGGGCGATGCCCTGCCCGTCTCGGCCCTGCCGCCGGACGGCACCTGGCCAATGGGCACCACCCGCTGGGAAAAACGCAATATCGCCGAAGCGATACCCATCTGGAAAGAGGAGCTGTGCACCCAGTGTAACCACTGCGTGGCGGCCTGCCCGCACTCGGCCATTCGCGCCAAAGTGGTGTCACCGGAGGCCATGGAGAACGCCCCTGCCAGCCTGCACTCGCTGGATGTGAAATCCCGCGACATGCGCGGCCAGAAATACGTTCTGCAGGTGGCCCCGGAAGACTGCACCGGCTGTAACCTCTGTGTGGAAGTTTGTCCGGCGAAAGACAGGCAGAACCCGGAAATCAAGGCCATCAATATGATGTCGCGCCTTGAGCATGTGGAAGAGGAGAAAGTGAACTATGACTTCTTCCTCGATCTGCCGGAGATCGATCGCAACAGTCTTGAGCGGATCGATATTCGCACCTCGCAGCTGATCACCCCGCTGTTTGAGTACTCCGGCGCCTGCTCCGGCTGTGGCGAGACGCCATATATCAAGCTGCTGACCCAGCTCTACGGCGACCGGATGCTGATTGCCAACGCCACCGGCTGTTCGTCGATCTATGGCGGCAACCTGCCATCAACGCCGTACACCACCGACGCCAATGGACGTGGTCCGGCATGGGCAAATTCACTGTTCGAAGATAACGCCGAGTTTGGTCTGGGCTTCCGTCTGACGGTGGATCAGCACCGCGTGCGGGTGATGCGTCTGCTGGAAGAGTTTGCCGATCGGATCCCAACGGCGCTGAATACCGCCCTGCACAGCGAGGCGACGCCGGACGTGCGCCGTCAGCAGGTGGCCGAACTGCGCCAGGCCCTGGTGGGTGTGGAAGGTGCGGAACAGCTGTTAACCGATGCCGATGCGCTGGTCGAGAAATCGATCTGGCTGATTGGCGGCGACGGCTGGGCGTATGACATCGGCTTCGGCGGCCTGGATCATGTCCTCAGCCTGACCGAGAACGTCAATATACTGGTGCTGGATACTCAGTGCTACTCCAATACCGGCGGCCAGGCGTCGAAGGCGACGCCGCTGGGCGCGGTGACCAAATTTGGCGAGCACGGCAAACGCAAGGCGCGTAAAGATCTGGGTGTCAGCATGATGATGTACGGTCATGTTTATGTGGCGCAGATTTCGCTGGGGGCGCAGCTGAACCAGACGGTGAAGGCGATTCAGGAGGCGGAAGCCTATCCTGGCCCGTCGCTGATCATCGCCTACAGTCCCTGCGAGGAGCATGGTTACGATCTGGCCCTCAGCCACGATCAGATGCGCCAGCTGACCGCAACGGGCTTCTGGCCGTTGTACCGCTTTGACCCGCGTCGTGCCGATGAAGGTAAGCTGCCGCTGGCGCTGGACTCCCGTCCGCCGTCGGATGCGCTGGCAGAGACGCTGATGCAGGAACAGCGGTTCCGTCGGCTCAATGCCCAGCAACCCGAGGTGGCAGAGCAGCTGTGGAAAGATGCCGCCGCCGATCTGCAAAAACGCTACGATTTTCTGGCGCAGCTAGCCGGAAAAGCCGAAAAAGCGGCTAGCGAGTAACGCCTTCCTGGCCCGGTATCCCCGGGCCATTTTTCTGGCCTAAAAAACTGCCAATTAAACACTGGCGGGCGTTTATACGCATAAATAAATAACAGATAAATTAGTGCAACATATTTATTGCAAAAACAAAAATAGCATAAACAAATAAACGATCTGAGCTTAGTGTTTTAATAAAACAAGGCTGGATTGTTTAATGAAGATTTATTTAATACATTCACGCAAATTATGACCATTTCAACAGCAGCAGTTTGTTGAGCTTTTAATTACCTGGTAACAATTATCGCTTTTCGCTAAATGAAGGAGTGATTTAGCATGAGACATCTTTCCAAAGCAGGAAGTTCCGCGGAAAGTTAAAATCAATTAAATATAAAAACGTCATAAGGAATAGTCATAATGCAAAAAAAAGCACTGGCTTTGATGATCCCAGCCCTGTTATTGGCTGGCGCAGCAAATGCAGCTGAAATTTATAATAAAGATGGCAACAAATTAGATCTGTACGGTAAAGTAGACGGCCTGCATTATTTCTCCGACGACAGCGGCGCTGACGGCGATCAGACTTACATGCGTCTCGGCTTTAAGGGCGAAACCCAGATTAACGATATGCTCACCGGCTACGGCCAGTGGGAATATAATATCCAGGCTAATAACACCGAAGGTTCGGGCAATCAGTCCTGGACGCGTCTGGCATTCGCCGGTCTGAAATTCGGTGATTACGGTTCATTCGATTACGGCCGTAACTACGGCGTACTGTACGACGTGGAAGGCTGGACCGATATGCTGCCAGAGTTCGGCGGCGACTCCTACACCAAAGCCGACAACTTCATGACCGGCCGTGCGAACGGCGTCGCAACCTACCGCAACACCGATTTCTTCGGCATGGTTGAAGGCCTGGATTTCGCCCTGCAGTACCAGGGCAATAATGAAGGTTCCGGTAACGGTAACGAAGGCACTAATAACGGCCGTGACGTGCGCCTTGAGAACGGCGACGGCTTCGGTATCTCTACCTCTTACGACTTCGGCATGGGGTTCAGCGCAGCAGCGGCTTACACCTCTTCTGACCGTACTAACGCGCAGATTAACGAAACCACTGCGGGCGGCGACAAAGCGGAGGCCTGGACCACCGGTCTGAAATATGACGCCAACAACATCTACCTGGCGGCCATGTACTCGGAAACCCGTAACATGACGCCATACGGTAACGGCGACCAGGGTGAAACAGTCGCCAATAAAACCCAGAACGTTGAAGTCACCGCTCAGTATCAGTTCGATTCCGGCCTGCGTCCGGTCGTCTCTTACCTGCAGTCAAAAGGTAAAGATCTCGGCAACGGTCAGGGCGATCAGGATCTGGTTAAATATGCTGAAGTGGGTGCGACTTACTACTTCAACAAAAATATGTCTACCTACGTTGATTATAAAATCAACCTCCTGGATGAAGACGATCGGTTCTACAAAGATAATGGCATCGGCACCGATGACATCGTAGCATTAGGTCTGGTTTATCAGTTCTGATAAGTTTAGCCCGCGTGAATACGTGGGCTAACTCTTTATATTCGCAAAGCATTCTGCGTTTTATATTATTTATTACGCTGCCCCATTTAAATATCCTCACTTTATCGCTATCTCTTTTACACACTTTTTGTTGCACCCCTCGGGCAAACTAAGACAAGATAAATCGCATGTCTGCCCTGCTGTAAAGGACGCGTTATTATGAATCACCATACCGTTAAATCTTCGCGTATCGCCTCAATTGGCTACGATAAATGTAATGAAACGCTGGAGATCCGTTTTCTGGATCACAGTGCCTGGCAATATCAGCCTGTACCGGTGCGCATTTTTAACGACTTTTTGAATGTCGTATCAAAAGGCCGTTTCTACGACGGTGTCGTTAAGGGCAAATTCAGAGAGAAAAGAGTCGCCTGAACGCACCTCCACAGCACCTTTACGCATCCGGCCTGGCACGGTAGCTCAGCACCCCGGCAATGCCTCCCCCCCCATCGTTAGGGTGAACCCGCCCTTCCGTCACCAGCACATCCGGGAAATCAAACGGCGAAACGCCTTCAATGCAGGCAACGTTGACGCCGTACTGCTCCGGATTTGAACGCCGCTGGTGGAATGTGTAAATCCCGCAGACCGAACAGAAATAGTGCACCGCTGTCCGGGTGTTGAAGCGGTACTCGGTCAGCAGCGATTCGCCCTGAACAATGTGGATACCGGATAACGGCGCGGAGACCGCAATCGCCCCGCGCATCCGGCAGAAGGAGCAGTTGCAGCGCCGGATGGTATTGAACCCGTCTGAGAGCTCGACGGTAAACCGGACCGCGCCGCAGTGACACTGAGCAGACACTGTATTCGCCATTTCAGGCTCCTTGCGTTAAGCATGCCCCACACAATCGGCGTGACAACACGCCGCGTACCGGCTAAGTGTATGCCACCTTTTCCGTCAGCGCCGGATAGATTCCTCCGCACTCTTTTTCAGATACGCTTCCTGAAAGATCTGTTCTGAATAGGTGAGCTTCATGATGGGTGACAAATAGGGTGCGTCGAGCTCGATTAAATCCTCGTCATTCTGGTATTTGGCGTATTTATCTCCGGCGAAAGAGATCTGTTTTTTTACCACCACATATTTATGCGCCAGCATACTTTCGACTTCATCAAAACGGTTTTTATCCAGCTCAAGCATTATGGCGGTAATTTTGCCGGCTTTATTGAAGATGACGGCGTTGTTTTTTACCCCCTCTAAACCCAGCTCACGGTTCGGAATGGAGAATATATCCCCATCACTCCACTTACTGCGCCCTTCATGAAGCGACGAGGGATAGGCTTTAATGAATTGCTGTAGCGTGGTTTTGCCTAACGTCAGCCCCATTGCGGTGGTGTTCGCCTGGGCGGATGAAAACATTGTCATTAAAATGATAATTCCCGCGAGTAATTGCCACTGTTTATACATCGTTATCACCTCATCGTATTAATCCTGTTTTTGCTTATCATCGTCTTTATTACCTGTCTCTCCTCTATCGTACAGGGTCAATTATTATTGGCCTATGCGCCTTTCTGGTGAGTGCGCAGTGCAGATACAGTACGAGTTACTGAGCCGGGCAGAGGGGCCGTTACGATGCCACGAGGCGGGGAAATGAGATAAAAAAGCCACCAGTAAATACTGGTGGCGCGGGTATAACTCACGGTCAGCTATTTTTTAACGGGCTGGGGTTTTTTATCACCCGATTCCGGCGCCTCGCGCGGGTCATCTTTTTCAACATACTGCATGAGTACCTCCCGTTTTTGTGGATGGACTACAACTATAGCGTGGGTTAACCAAACAGAGCCAGGCGGCAAACGGCAAAAACCGCGCCAGAGTGGCCCTGTGTGATTACGCGCTGCTATAAAACGTGCTGACATTCATCGCCGTAATCCGTACCATACACGCCATACTTTTTTCATGTTGACCTGCAGCCCGCCTTCTCAAGGCGTGAGCCGCCTGAGCTGCTTTAGCCACATACGAATTGAGCCACTATTAAATGTCGCAAAATCAAGAAATTACCAAGAAAGAACAGTACAACCTGAACAAACTTCAGAAGCGTCTGCGCCGTAACGTTGGCGAAGCCATTGCTGATTACAACATGATCGAAGAGGGCGACCGCATCATGGTCTGCCTGTCTGGTGGCAAAGACAGCTACACCTTGCTTGAAATTTTGCGCAACCTTCAGCAAAGCGCGCCGGTGAACTTCTCATTAATTGCCGTTAACCTCGATCAGAAGCAGCCAGGCTTCCCGGAGCATATCCTGCCGGAATATCTGGAGAAGCAGGGCGTTGAGTACAAGATTGTCGAAGAGAACACCTACGGCATCGTTAAAGAGAAGATCCCGGAAGGGAAAACCACCTGCTCGCTCTGCTCACGTCTGCGTCGCGGCATTCTTTACCGTACCGCCACCGAGCTGGGCGCCACCAAGATTGCTCTTGGCCACCACCGGGATGACATTTTACAGACGCTGTTCCTGAACATGTTCTACGGCGGCAAAATGAAAGGCATGCCACCGAAGCTGATGAGCGACGACGGGAAGCACATCGTTATCCGCCCCCTCGCCTACTGCCGCGAGAAGGACATCGAGCGTTTTTCCGAGGCCAAAGCCTTCCCGATCATTCCATGCAACCTGTGCGGCTCGCAGCCAAACCTGCAGCGTCAGGTGATTGCCGACATGCTGCGTGACTGGGATAAACGCTATCCTGGCCGGATCGAAACCATGTTCAGCGCGATGCAGAACGTGGTGCCTTCGCACCTGTGCGATATCAATCTGTTTGATTTCAAAGGCATTAAGCACGGCTCTGAAGTGGTGAACGGCGGCGATCTGGCGTTCGATCGCGAAGAGATCCCGATGCAGCCAGCGGGCTGGCAGCCGGAAGAAGATGACACTCAGCTGGATGAGATGCGTCTCAACGTTGTCGAAGTGAAATGATTTTTGAGCGTCTCAGCGGGCCTGCTGAGACGCTTTTCCGCCCGCCTATTTCAGCAGACGAACCCGGCAGCTTTTGCCTTTGATCTTGCCGTTTTGCAGCTGCTTCCATGCCTTGTGCGCCACTGACTGACGCACCGCCACATACACATGGGCAGGATGCACCGCGATTTTACCGATATCAGCCCCGTCGAGCCCAATGTCACCGGTCAGTGCACCCAGCACATCACCGGGACGCATTTTGGCTTTTTTACCGCCGTCGATGCACAGCGTCGCCATCTCTGCCGCCAGCGGCGCGATACTGACGTTTGTCGGCGCATCGACCCAGTTGAGTTTGATTTGCAGCATTTCAGCCAGGATATTGGCTCGCTGCGCCTCTTCTGGTGCGCAGAAGCTGATCGCCAGACCGCTGTTACCGGCACGCGCGGTTCGCCCAATACGGTGCACGTGCACTTCCGGATCCCAGGCCAGCTCGTAGTTCACCACCAGCTCCAGAGATTTGATGTCCAGGCCGCGGGCGGCGACGTCGGTGGCGACCAGCACGCGCGCGCTACCGTTGGCGAAACGCACCAGGGTCTGATCGCGATCGCGCTGCTCAAGATCGCCATGCAGCGCCAGCGCGCTCTGCCCCGCCTCGGCCAGGGCATCGCAGACCGCCTGGCAATCTTTTTTGGTGTTACAGAACACCACGCAGGAGGCGGGTTGGTGAAGGCTGAGCAGCTTTTGCAGCAGCGGGATTTTGCCACGTTGGGTGGTATCAAAGAACTGCTGCTCAATGGCTGGCAGGGCATCGACGGAATCAATTTCAATGGCGAGAGGATTTTGCTGCACGCGTCCGCTGATGGCGGCAATCGCCTCCGGCCAGGTGGCGGAAAACAGCAACGTCTGACGTGATGGCGGCGCAAAACGGGTCACTTCGTCAATGGCGTCGCTAAAGCCCATATCCAGCATCCGGTCCGCTTCATCCAGCACCAGGGTTTGCAGCGCATCGAGAGAAACGGTTCCTTTTTGCAGATGGTCGAGCAAACGTCCCGGCGTGGCGACGATAATGTGCGGGGCATGCTGCAGCGAATCACGCTGCGCGCCAAAGGGTTGTCCGCCGCACAGGGTTAAAATTTTGGTGTTCGGCAGAAAACGCGCCAGGCGACGTAGCTCTCCCGCAACCTGATCCGCCAGTTCGCGCGTCGGGCACAGCACCAGCGACTGCGTCTGAAACAGCGTGGCATCAATCTGCTGTAACAGCCCAAGGCCAAAGGCAGCTGTTTTACCACTGCCGGTTTTGGCCTGCACCCGGACATCGCGTCCTTCCAGGATCGCTGGCAGCGCGGCAGCTTGTACAGGGGTCATCGTCAGATAACCCAACTCGTTGAGATTATCGAGTTGGGCGGCAGGCAGTACGTTCAGCGTTGAAAAAGCAGTCACAGTTATTCTCGCGGTAAAAGACTCACAGTCAGCAGGCGCGTATCCTCGCAGATCTCCGCCTCTGATGCGACATTTTAATCGGCACTTCATCCGGCGGCGGATCCGGCATCGGCTGCGGGCGTGGGATCGGTTCAGGAACAGGCACCGGATCGACAGGAACCGGGTCAGATTGCCGCAGGGGTTGCAGCAGCAGTGTTAACAGCATGGCCATATTACCCTCCAGAGGATCGGGAATGTCTCTTTTAGGGTAGTCGCTACTGGGTTGCAGGCAAAAAAAAGCCGACTTATTTAAGTCGGCGTCGTACGAATCAATTTTGCTATGCAGTAATTCAAAAAAGGAAGTAAGACAATATGGAGCGCAACGCCCATCGCTTGACGTTGCATTCACCTGCGGGAGAGATATTGCACCTTATGGGTAAATCGTTTTTTGACTTCGCTCAATTAAAATGGCGTTTTAAGAAACTTACGACGCTGAAAAAATTTAAATTTACAACCATTTACTGCGATGCAAGCACCATGCAACACCACCAATCAAAACCACTAACATGATGCAAAACAGTGAAAAACCAAAACGGAAATCGCCGCCGGGGATCCCGCCGAGGTTGACGCCAAACAGACCGGTGAGGAAGGTGCTGGGTAAAAAGACCATCGCCATCAACGACATGGTGTAGGTTCGGCGGGAAAGTGACTCCTGCATCACCTGGGCTATTTCATCCGTCATGACCGCCGTTCGGGCGATACAGGCATCTATTTCATCGAGCCCGCGGCCCAGCCGCTCGGCAATATCCTGCATTCTGCGGCGTTGATCGTCGTTCATCCAGGGGAAGCGTTCACTCGCCAGCCGGGCATAGACATCGCGCTGGGGGGCCATATAGCGACGCATAACAATCAGCTGCTTTCGCAGCAGTGCCAGAAAGCCGCGGGGCGGTATTTGCTGATCGATAAGATTGTCTTCCAGGTCGATGATCTTATCGTGCAGCTCTTCGATAAACTCACTGGCGTGATCGGTAAGGGCATCGCAGACGTCCACCAGCCAGCCCCCGCAATCCTGTGGACCAGAACCCTCTTTTAAATCGCCCACGACATCATCGAGCGCCAGCACTTTTCGTTGCCGGGTGGAGACAATCAGCCGTTCGTCCATGTAGAGGCGCATCGCCACCAGCTGATCGGGGCGCTCATCGGTGCTGCCGTTAATACAGCGCAGCGTAATTAATGTCCCCTCACCCATACGGGTGACGCGCGGGCGCAGGCTCTCGCCGGCCAGCGCATCGCGCACATTGTTTGGCAGTAATGGCGTTGAAGCCAGCCAGTGTGCGCTCTCAGGGTGGGTATAGTTCAGATGCAACCAGCAGGGATGCTGCTGATCGATAATATCGTCATCAGTAAGCGGCCTTGCCCCGCCTTTGCCATCCAGTAACCACGCAAAAACTGCGTCAGGAACGTTAACTTCCGATCCTTTAATGCCTTCCACAGCGCCTCCGCCAGTAGCTGTTCTTTGCTGTCAGTCTAGCCACCCCGCCAGCTTAAGCAACACTTTCTCCCGGCATCGCGCTGAATTTATTCATAAAAGAGAGTATTCCGGTAAACTGTGCCCATAAAAAAAGCCTGGCGAACCAGGCTTTCTTATCAGGCACGTGCGGGTAAGGTTCCCCCGTCGTACAACTGGCCAGACGCTGTCGGTTCGAGATGGAAGTTGCGGGTGCGGGTCTGCAGTTCAACAACCTGATTTTTCAACACTGCCGAGGAGCCTGACAGCTCCTCAACCATCACCACATTGCTCTGGGTTACCTGCTCCAGATCGCTCAGCGCCTGGGTGATCTGCGCGATACCCCTTTCCTGCTCGTATGTTGAGGTTGAAATTTCATCCATCAGCTTGCTGACCTGCCCGGAGCCGCTGACGATGTCATGCATGTTCTTTTCAGCCTCTGCGACCACCATTGCTCCCTGACTAACGTTGCTGCTGGTGACGTCGATGAGGGATTTGATATTTTTTGCCGCTTCGGCGCTGCGGTGCGCCAGACCACGCACCTCACCCGCTACGACGGAGAAGCCTTTACCATGATCGCCGGCACGGGCGGCTTCCACGGCCGCATTCAGCGCCAGGATGTTAGTCTGGAACGCGATGCCATCAATCAGCGAGATGATTTCCGTCATCTGCTGGGCGCATTCAGTAATGGAGTGCATGTTGTTGGCAACCTGCCCCATCAGCTCGCCCCCTTTTTTTGCCTGAAGCGTCGCGACACTGGCCTTCTCATTGGCGAGACGGGTGTTATCAGCGGTATTTTTGGTGGTGGCAGCCATCTGTTCCATGCTGGCGGAGGTCTGAATAAGGGAGGCCGACTGCAACTCGGTTTTGGAGGCCAGCGCCGTGCTACGGGCGGCGAGCTGTTCGGAAAGCGTCATTGCGGTCTGAGAGGAAGAGCGGATCTCGCGCACCATCGTAGCGAGATTACTGGACAGCGTGTTGATGCCAGGTATCAGCCGGCCAGCACAATTATTACCGAATTCGGGGATGATGACGCCCAGGTTGCCAGAGACGACCTCTTCGATACTCTTTTTCACCGTATTGATTGGCACAACCAAATATTGGGTCATGTAACCCCACAACAGACCCCATGCGATAACAAATATACAGTTAAGTAAAATTAACAAAAATGTTTGTGGCGCTAAAAATATAACCAGACCATCAATTATCAGAAACACAACTACCAGATAACTCAGAATAAAAGTCCTCACACTAATATTTCTAAGCATAATAGATCCTACAACAGTTTTTTCAAAAGGTAACAACTATATAACATTCACATTTTATTTTTTCATCCTGATTTCGTAATGACAAATTAATTATAATAAATACCCCCTAATTTGCATTAGGGGAAGATTTAACCCCATGCAGGCTAAAGTCAAAGTTTTTTCTAACCAAATCAGTGCAAAACAAAACCTCCGACTCTGCAAACCATTAGCGCTTCTGTTGAACGTTTTATACTTAAGTTGCATACACTTTCAGAAGATTGTTATTTAGCCATGCTTAAATAACGCAGCATCTGTCATATACTTCTCTTTTATTGAAAATATCATTAATGTTTTCTCAACATCGATCCGATACTGAATTAAACAGATAGCTCCGTGCAGCGGCGGCTAATAAAACTGTTCCAGCTGGTAAAATTAATACGAAATTCACACGCATATCACAAAAAATTCCTGCCCGATCCGATGAAGTAGAGTATGTTTCAAAGAAGCCCACGCATGCCGCTCCGTCGTGGCCCTCTGATATTTGACGTGCCGTTAAATGAGACTGACCTATGTCGCCTTCAGGGTTTGATGCGCTGAATATGCTTAAAACGCCCGTATGGTTGGTATCCCCGGTAACGGAGGATGTGCTTTTCGCCAATACGGCAGCCAAAATGATTATGCAGGATGCGACACTGGACATTCTGCGTAAAGGTCTTTGCTCGGCCCATGCACAGGCGGTGCTTGCGATGTATGTGCCCGATTTGAGAGCCCGACATGAGATCGTCGAAGTCTGGAGCGTGCAGGTGGATCGTCAGCAGACCAGCCTCACCTGTCGACTCTCGCTGGCCGTTTTTGACACGCTTGGTGAGGTGATTGTCTTTGAGGGCGTCGCCCGGCAGCCGGTTACGGGTCTCAAAGCCACTCGTTCAGGAACCTATCAGCGCAAGAAACAGGGCTTCTATGCCCGCTTTTTCCAGACCAACAGTGCGCCGATGCTGTTAATCGATCCTGCCCGGGATGGCCTGCTTGTGGACGCCAATCTCGCGGCCCTCAATTTTTATGGCTATACCCATGAGGAGATGTGCAGCAAGCACACCTGGGAGATCAATACGCTGGGACGTAATATCATGCCGGTGATGATGGAGATCGCACGCCTGCCGGGCGGCCATAAACCGCTCAACTTTGTCCATCGCCTTGCCGACGGTTCTACCCGGCACGTACAGACCTATGCCGGCCCCATTGAGATCTACGGGGATAAACTGATGCTCTGCATTATTCATGACATTACCGAGCAAAAACGACTTGAGCAGGAGCTTGAGCACGCCGCGCTGCGCGACTCGCTCACTGGCCTGCTCAATCGCAGTCAGTTTTACCACCTCACCAATCAAATCTCAGCGAACCAACTCCCGGCGCAGCAGGAGTTCAGCCTGCTGCTGGTGGATACAGACTATTTTAAGCGCATCAACGATGTCTTTGGTCATCAGAAAGGTGACGAGGTGTTGATCGCTCTCGCACGGATGCTTGAAAGCTGTAGTCGTAAAGACGATTACGTGTTCCGCTGGGGCGGCGAGGAATTTGTCCTGCTGCTGCCCCGTACGTCACTGGATGCGGCAATGCAGATCGCAGAGACCCTGCGCACGGCCATCGCGCGCATTGCCATCCCCGGTCTGCCCCGCTTTACTGTAAGTATTGGCGTAGCGCGGCATAACCCGGATGAGAGCATCGACGATCTGTTTAAACGCGTCGACGATGCGTTGTATCGCGCAAAGAATGATGGCCGTAACAAAGTGCTGGCGGCATGACAACGCCTGTCGGCATCATCTGTATTCCAATTTATTCCTTGAGGAGTGGTTATGATGAGCAAGAAGATTCTGATGCTGGTCGGGGATTACGCTGAGGATTATGAAACCATGGTGCCTTTTCAGGCTCTGCAAATGATTGGTCATCAGGTTGATGCCGTCTGCCCTGACAAAGCCAAAGGCGACTATATCATGACGGCGATCCATGATTTTGACGGTGCTCAGACCTACAGTGAGAAACCGGGTCACCGCTTTGTTCTGAACGCCGATTTTACTGCGGCGAAAGAGGCGGATTACGACGCCCTGTTAATTCCCGGCGGCCGGGCGCCGGAATATCTGCGCCTCAATGAGAAGGTGCTTGAACTGGTGCGGGCTTTTGACAAGGCGGGTAAACCTATTGCAGCTGTTTGTCACGGCCCACAGCTGCTGGCCGCCGCGGGCATCCTGAAAGGACGCACCTGTAGCGCCTATCCTGCCTGCGCGCCGGAAGTGCGGCTCAGCGGTGGAGA
Organism: Leclercia adecarboxylata; assembly: GCF_035787115.1. GTDB lineage: Bacteria > Pseudomonadota > Gammaproteobacteria > Enterobacterales > Enterobacteriaceae > Enterobacter > Enterobacter adecarboxylatus_E. The sequence continues at coordinate 658,181 of NZ_JALKTL010000001.1, forward strand.
GTACGCCGATATCGGCATCGACCAGGCGCACGTCGACGGCAATCTGGTGACCGCCCCCGCCTGGCCTGCCCATCCGCAATGGCTGGCGAAATTTGCAGAGGTACTGCAACGGTAAGAGCTAAACAGAGCTGGCTATTCGGCGGGATAGTGTTTGAGCGCAGCATAAGAGGCGATTAATTGTTGCAGATGCTGTTCAACCTGATTCTGCAGGATAGCGTTGCTGGCTTGCCCTGCAGAGATCAGGGAAAGCTGGCGAAGCTGCTCCTCCGCCGGAACGGTACGGTTAAGCGACTGCTGCACGGCGAAAACCACAGATTTGAGTTCGCTGACGGTCATGTATTTTCCTTTCTGTTCGTCCAGCGCGTTGAGCCGGGCCGCCAGTTGCTCAAGCTGCGTTATCCCCTGATGCCAGCCAGCCAGACTCTCTGGCCTCAGGGTGATAGCAACCTTTTGCTGTTGCCACTGCTGCGCCAGCTGTGCTCCCTGCTCAGGCCAGAGCCGGCGCGCCTGCTGCACCAGATTATCGCCATAGCTTAACGCCCAGTCAGGCTTTAATGTAATTAACCCAGCCAGTTGCTGCCGGGTCTGACTCATTCCCTGCAGCGCTGACTGGGGGGATTGCCGCAGCGACTGGAGTTGCGCGCCAGAAAGCGTGGCGGGCAAGGGAGCAAGCGTTGCCGTATGCTCTCCCTGCGCCGGGTCTGGCCGGTGAATCGTCTGCCATCCCAGGAGAAGGCCCCCGCCCAGCACAAGCATGGTCAGCGCTCCGGCGGCGAAAGGTTTCCATGGCTTTGCGGGCGGCATGACTGCCGACGGGGTTTCTGGATGTATGGGAAGATCAATTCTGATGCATTCTGTCGGTTTGCTTAAGGTTTCAACCGGTACGCTATCGCAGACAGGATGCTTGTTACCTCTCTCTTCGCACGTTCCCAGCCGCACCGCCGCGCTACGCAGATGTGCACGCAGGGTATCGAGCTGGCTGATATAGATAGCATCAAGACGTTCTAATGCTTCGTCCAGCACGCGCAGCTGATCCTCCGCCAGTTTGAGTTGATCGGCGTCAGCGTGCGTCAGGTCCAGGGTGCGCAACACCCTTTGCAGCCGTTTGCTGAGCGTGTTAAGGATCTCCTTTCGGGCATGCACTGGCTGCGGCCACAGATTGCCCCACTCACGGATGACCAGCGCAGCCACAACATCCAGTCCTTCGTTCAGTCCATGCAGGCCAGCCAGCTGTGCGCGAGCAAGGGTAACCAGACAGCGGAAAAGGAATCTGAAAGTCCAATGTCAGGCAGATCGGTAGCCAGCGTCACTTTCACAGGAAGTTCCGCTGGAAGCTGGTAAAGCGTATCCGTTACGCCTTTGAGCAGTATGAGTAAGACTTCTTCAGCCAGAGGCTTGCTTTCAGGGAGATAGTTGATTTTTCTGACAAGACCGTACTGCTGTGGTAGTTCATTGTGAAGGCATCCAACCGTTATTTTATCGGGTAGAAAAATACAACTGTCATTAATTGCAAGATACCTACCAGCCCATGCTTCCCATTGTTTCTGTGCATATTCAGCTTCTTTTTTTAGAAAATCATGCTCGTCAACCTCTTTCCCCCATCGCCATCCTCTCAGACAAAGAATAAACAGCCATATCCCTGACGGTAAAAGAGAAACCAGCCAGATATTTATTGCTGAGAGTGTTTTCACCATTCCGGAAGCGTGGGTTATAAATAATATAATCCCAATGATTACCATCAGGATGCCGGTCATAAACCACAGTATCCAGGAAGGTTTGGATGGCAATTCAGCTGCTATAGTTTGCGTTCTTCTCCAGCCCATAAATTATCCTATTGCACACTCTGGTGCGCTGGAGATCACCTGACATCCACACAGACATTTACAGCCATCCACTACAATAGCTTTGCCGTCAGAGAACCATTCCGGTGAACCTTCAATGATGGGGTTGGTACCATGGAATGGTATGGGACAACTCACCATATCGCCAATCAGGGCAACTTTTTTGCCGTTTACAATCATGGTTGATGATGCTGAAATAACTTTCCCACCGTGAGTTGTTTTATCACCGAGTAAAACTAAACCTTTAGACATGCTAATTACCTTTGATACATAAAAAGAAAAATCAGATGATTATTAAAAACAATTCAACACAATAATCTTACGTGGTGATATAAATTGCTCTTCGCTGTTTTTCATCATTTATTATTAGCATTAAAATCAATGAGATCGATATTTATATCACATGATACAGATGTAGTAAAAAGTAAAGTCATCCCTGTTCCCCCAGCAACTCCTGAATAGCTGTCATGTGGATCGCATTTATTATTAATTATGTATTTTACACCGACCAGTAACTTTCCGGAATCATCAGTTAATTTATATCCTCCGCCATAAGGGTAGTTGTTGTGGACTGGAGTTACTTCAATGTTTTCCTTTTGCACATCCCCTTTAACGATAAAGGAACCTTTAAACAACTCCTTAGTATATTTTGCTATTATTTTATCTTTTGAATTCTGATAAAAATGAAATGCAACTGGCTTATTGATTACATCATGCCCATGAAAATCAACAAGCACATACTCAGCACTTGATGGGTAAACTGACAAATCAATTCCTGAGAGGGTAATTTCAGTTTTGTTTCCATATATCGAAAACACAATAATAATTAAAGCCACTATAAAAACAACAAAAAACAGTTTAGTTTTCATGCAATGCCACGACCTTTTTATGGAGCCATTATTTAGAATTTCATTTTGCACTAATTATTACGTGGGCATTCCTCACTTTTAATAAACCACTCCACTTTTGTTTGTTTTTATAACCACGACTAAAATTAGTAATGTTTTAAGCGTGTCTGGTTTATCTGCTGAAACGCTCTCTACCGGCGGAAGATTGTCAGCAAGATCCGTGTCAATTAACGTCCCATCGGCAAAACGCACCGCCAGACGAGTGGCATTCAACCTGGAGAGCGCAAGCGCGCCCTCGTCGAACTCAGCGCACAGCACACCCCATGGGTGTGCCAGCGCCATCCTTGAGACAGTCTCAGCCACATGCGCATCCCAGCGAGCCTGCTGCTGGAACTGCTGGGGAGCCAGAAAAGCCCCGTCATTCCATAACGGGCGGTATATCTTCATTGGAACTCCCGCGCCTTACGCTTTCGCCTTCGGCATCTGGCTGACCAGAGACAGATTCACGTCCATGCCTTCAACCTGGAAGTGCGGTACCGCATACAGCTTCACGCGGAAGAAGCCCGGGTTGTCTTCGATATCTTCCACCACCACTTTCGCGTCACGCAGCGGATGGGATGCCTGCAGCTCGTCGCCCGGATCGGTCATCTCAGTGACCAGGCCGCGCACCCAGGTATTAAGCTCCAGCTCCAGCAGGCGGCGATCTTTGGTGGTACCGATGTTCTCGCGCTGGATCAGCTTCAGGTAGTGAGCGATGCGGGAGAGCAGGAAAATATAGGGCAGACGAGCATTGATACGGCTGTTAGCGGTGGCATCTGCGGTATCGTAAAGTGCCGGTTTCTGGGTTGAGTTCGCTGAGAAGAAGCAGGCGTAGTCGCGGTTTTTGTAGTACGACAGCGGGATAAAACCGAGATTCGCAAATTCGAATTCGCGGGTTTCGGGGATCATCACTTCAGACGGGATCTTCACCTGATTGCCGGTACCGAGATCGTACAGGTGGATCGGCAGGTCTTTTACTGCGCCACCGGCCTGCGGGCCGCGGATCTGTACGCACCAGCCGTTGTTAATAAAGCTCTTCACCATGTTAGAGGCAAAGGCGAAGGAGGCGCTGGTCCAGAGGTACTTTTCGTGATCCGGACCTTTTACCTGCTCAACGTAGTTGAAGCTGCGCACCGGCACGGTGTCCGGGCCATACGGCAGGCGACCAAGCACGCGCGGCATCACCAGCCCGATATAGCGTGAGTCGTCGGTGTCGCGAAAAGATTTCCATTTGATGTACTCGGCACGGTCAAAATAGTTGCCGATGTCCTTAATTGCGGCCACCTCTTCCATCGACTCTTTGAGGAAGAATTTTGGTCCGACAGAGGCAATAAACGGCATATGCGCCGCGGCAGAAACTTTGGAAATATTGCGCAGCAGCGCCACGTCCTGAGGGCTGGCGTCAAACTCATAAGCGGAAATCACCGAGCCAATCGGCTCGCCGCCCGGCGTGTCGTACTCAGCGGTGTAGGTGTGCCAGTAAAGTCCGCTCTGGATAAGCTCCGGTGCATCCTCAAAGTCCTGGCGAAGGGCGTCTTTGGAAACATCCAGAATTTCTGTTTTCACGTTCTGGCGATAATCAGTGTTGTCGACCAGCTGTTTCAGACCGCGCCATAAGGACTCTACCTTCTGGAACTCCTGATGGTGCATCACCGCATCCAGCTGGCGGCTGATTTGAAAATCGAGCTCAGCGATGTGGTGATCGATCAGCGTTTTATCGAGCTTATCCACCTGCTGGCCCGATTTACGGATACAGTCCATAAATACCTGCATGGCGGCCGTCAGTCGTTCACCCGCTGATGCATCAGCCAGCGCGGCGTCGTCAAGAAAGTCATTAATATCGCCCAGGCTGGATGCCGGGGTCAGGTTGATTTTTTCAAACAGAGAGGCATAAACGCCCTCTTTTTCCAGTACCGTTGTTTGCCCTTGTGCAGAGCCAGTTTCAGTATTTAAAGACATCAGCATATTCCCGGTTAATCCATTAAAAAACGCATCCACATATTATTTTGGGGCAAGCGCACTCATTTCGTCGCGTAATTCCTGAGACAATGCCGGATCCTTAAGAATTTTCTCGAGCTCTTTTCTGAAAGTGGCGTTATCAAGCAGGTTGGATTTGAGGTCGCGTAATAAATTACGCATCGCCAGCATCGCGCGAAGTTGAGGGATTTGACGGGCTACCTGTTCAGGTTCGAAATCCTTCATGCAGGAGAACCGGAGCCGAATGTTTTCTTCTTCGCCGTCGCCAGCAAGCGTATTAAGGACAGCCAGATTTATCTCGGGGTTGAACTCAGAAAGCACGCTGTCGAAGTTATTTTTATTAACGTTGATTTTCTCCCGCTCGGATAACACACGGGATTCCTTGCCATTACTGAAATCACCAACCGTAAGAATTTTAAGCGGTAATTCAACTTTCTTCTGCGCGCCTCCGGTGTGCAGAGCCAGTTTTAAATTTATTCGTGCCTTAGGCACTTCATTCTGAAACGAATCAGCCATAGCGGTCCCTTTTCCTTAAGGAATAGTTGTCGAGTAAAATCATGTTTATTGACGACCGGATAGTAGAACAAATAATTACACTGGATCAACTAACTATTGCTCCAGACTTAGCGTTTATCCATACGATCACCTTTAATTTTAATTGCAAGTACCATTACCTGACCTGAACATATTGAAAATACAACCCATCGCGCAAATAGATAAAAATAAATGCCGCATGGATTTGTATATTATATTTATTTTAAATAAGCTTTGTAATACAGATCAATGCTAATTATGAATCGAATAAAATATAGAATACCAAAAAAAATGGCGCTGAAAGCAGCGCCATTTTTGGGGTGAGCAGAGGTGGCTGTAATTTAGCGATCAATGCTTCTCAATATACATTGTTCGGCTGTAAGCCACGTCCTCCGGATTGTTGATCGGATACCCTTTTACCCAGGGCTTGATTAGACGCCCGTTGGTGTACTGGTAGATCGGTGCAATAGGCGCTTTTTCCGCAATGATTTTTTCTGCCGTATTGTAATCGGCATTGCGGGCCTTCTCTGTGGTCTCCAGCGACGCCTGATTAATCACCTTGTCATAGGCCGGATCGTTGAAACGAGAGATGTTGCCGGTATGCGTCGAGGTCAGCAGCGAGAGGAAGGTTGACGGTTCATTGTAATCGCCGACCCAGGAGGCGCGGATCACATCGAAATTGCCGGTATTGCGGCTGTCGATATAGGTTTTCCACTCCTGGTTCTGCAGCTTCACATCGACACCCAGGTTCTTTTTCCACATCGACGCCACCGCGATAGCGATCTTCTGGTGGTTCTCCGAGGTGTTGTACAAAAGCGTCAGTTTCAGCGGCTTCTGCGCATTGTAGCCAGCCGCCTGCAATAGCGTTTTGGCCTGGGCGTTCATCTCCTCCTGGCTCATCTGCTCAAAAGGCGATGGATCCGGAGTAAAGCCTGCGGTCACGTCCGGTGTAAAGTGCCACGCCGGTTTTTCCCCGGTGCCCAACACTTTTTCAGCCATGATCCGCCGGTCGATGGTCATGCTGAGCGCCAGCCGCACTCGGGCGTCCGCCGTCGGACCCTTCTGCGTATTGAAGGCATAATAGTAGGTGCCCAGCTGCGGCGGAGTGTAAACCTGGCCGGGGATATCTTTCAGCAGCTTCTGGTAGAGGTTTTTCGGGAAGGATTCAGTGATATCGATATCGTCAGCCAGGTAGCGTTTGGTAGCGGACGACTCCTGGTTAATCGGGATAAAGGTGACCTTCTGCAGTACCGTCTTGTCGTTGTCCCAGTAATGACTGTTGCGCTCAACCACCAGCTTTTCGTTAACCACCCGGTCTTTCAGGGTGTAGGCGCCATTACCTACCAGTGCGCCAGGACGGGTCCACTCCGCGCTGCTCTCCACATTGGCTTTTTGTACCGGGTAGAAAGCAAAGCTCGCCGTCAGGTTGGCGAACCACGGCAGCGGCTTGTCGAGCTGGACCCGCAGCGTACGGTTATCCACCGCCGTTACGCCGAGCTTATCCGGCGTTGCCTTGCCGTCGATAATCGCCTGGGCGTTGCCTATCCCGGCCAGCGCTGCAAACCAGGCGAAAGGCGAGGTCGTTTTTGGATCGACCAGTCGCTGCCAGCTGTAGACAAAATCCTGGGCGGTGACGGGGGTACCGTCAGACCATTGCGCGTTCTCGCGCAGGGTGAAGGTCCAGACGCGGTTATCATTACTTTGCCAGCGCGTTGCAACGCCTGGAACCAGTTCACCTTTTTCATTCTGATTCACGAGACCTTCGAACAGATCGCGGATCACCTGGATCTCAGGCAGCCCTACCGCTTTAGCGGGATCAAGCGAGGCAGGTTCATCTTTAATATGACGCACCAGCTCCTGCTTTGGCGCCAGTGTCGTCCCGGCAGGAACATCCGCGGCAAAAGCATAAGAAGAGAGGCCAGACAACCACAAGGCAGAACAAACCAGCGAAACCGGATGCTTCATGAGATCCCCTTTGAAATGATGGGTAACGAGCAGATGCGTAATTATTTGTTTCAGAACAGGGAAATGCAAACAACTTCCGTCGGAAAGTTGATATCTGCCGGTATTAGTGCGCGGCTGAAACCATTTGATTAACCGTGTGTTTTGCACAACACTGCCAGTAATACAACATTGATTCAGGAACATCTATGTCACTTACCCGCCCAAGAACGGAACGTGGCGCTTTTCCGCCGGGAACCGAACATTATGGCCGCTCAGTCCTCGGCGCGCCTTTAATCTGGTTCCCTGCCCCGCAGGCCGATCGTAACAGTGGCCTGATCCTTGCCGGAACCCACGGGGATGAAAATTCATCGATTGTCACTCTCTCCTGCGCGCTACGCACGCTGGCGCCGGGGCTGCGTCGCCATCATGTGGTATTAACCGTGAACCCGGATGGCTGCCAGCTAGGGTTGCGCGCCAATGCCCGGGGTGTGGATTTGAACCGTAACTTTCCGGCCGCCAACTGGCGGGCAGGTGAGACGGTCTACCGATGGAACAGTGCCGCTGAAGACCGGGATGTGGTGTTACTGACGGGTGAGAAGTCCGGTTCCGAGCCAGAAACCCAGGCGCTCTGTAATCTGATCCACAAGCTGCATCCAGCCTGGGTTGTTTCGTTTCACGATCCGCTGGCCTGTATTGAAGATCCCGCCCACAGCGCCCTTGGTCGCTGGCTGGCTGACGCCTTCTCACTGCCGCTGGTCACCAGCGTCGGCTATGAGACCCCAGGCTCGTTCGGCAGCTGGTGTGCCGATTTGAGCCTGCACTGCATCACCGCCGAATTCCCGCCGATCTCCTCTGACGAGGCGAGCGAGAAATACCTGAAAGCGATGACCGATCTGCTGCGCTGGGAACCTCAGAGATGAACAACGCCGGTGCTGTAGTGCAGCGCCGGGGAGACATCCACTGCCAGCCAGGTTGGGCCGTCGAGATCGGCAAACGTCACCTCATTTGCCAGCGGCAGCGCGGCGCCAATCGCCCGCGAGGTGCAGAGCATACAGCCGAGCATCAGTGAAAAGCCGAGCTGGCGCGCCTCAGCGGCCAGCGCCAGCGCTTCGGTGAAGCCGCCCGTTTTATCCAGCTTGAGATTCACCATGTCGTAGCGCCCCTGCAAAGTCGGCAGACTCTCCCTCGTGTGGCAACTTTCATCCGCGCAGATCGGCAGCGGGTGGATAAAGTTCATCAGCGCAGCGTCATCCCCCGCTGGCAGAGGCTGTTCCAGCATAGCGATATTGAGATCCGCCAGCAGCTGACAGCGGGCGGCCAGCCCTTCGCTGCGCCAGGATTCATTGGCGTCGACGATCAGCGTCGCCTCCGGCACGGCGGTGCGAATGGCCACCATCCGTTCGCTGATGAGGTGATCGTCCAGCTTCACCTTCAGCAGGCGCGCCCCGGCGTCATACAGCGCTTTAGCGCTGGCAGCCATCTGCCCGGGCTCGCCGATCACCACCGTCTGTGCCGTTACGACCGATTGCGGTAAAGTCACGCCTGCCAGCGCCGCCAGCGTGATCCCCTGCTGACGCGCGGCCAGATCCCACAGCGCGCAATCTATGGCATTGCGCGCCGCCCCCGCAGGTAACAGCCTCTGCAGCGCTTCCCGGGTAAGACCGCGTTCCAGCTCCGGCGCCAGGGTCATGATTTGCGCCATCACCGAAGCAATGCTTTCGCCATAGCGGGGATAAGGCGTACATTCTCCCACCCCTTTGACACCCTCTTCTTCTATTTCGACCACCACCACACGGGCCTCGCTCCGGGTTCCCCGGGAAATAACAAAGGGCGTATGCAGTGGCCAGGCTTCTTCATAAACCTTGAGGGTTCTCATCACTCACTCCTGTATAGCGGCTTCGCGTAAATAGGGTTTGCTGTGCTATCGGCTGATGTCATACACTAACGGCGACGTTAACTATATGTAAACAGGAAGATAACTATGTCACAACTCGTTCATTTCCAGGGCAACCCGGTTTCTGTTGCAGGATCCATTCCTCAGAAAGGCAGCAAAGCGCAGGCGTTTACGCTCGTGGCAAAAGATCTGTCTGACGTCGTGCTGAGCCAGTTTGCCGGCAAGCGTAAAGTGCTGAACATTTTCCCAAGCATCGATACCGGCGTATGCGCGGCATCCGTGCGTAAATTCAACCAACTGGCGACCGAAATGGACAACACCGTTGTGCTGTGCATTTCCGCCGACCTGCCGTTCGCGCAGTCCCGTTTCTGCGGCGCTGAAGGTCTGAGCAACGTCATTACCCTGTCTACCCTTCGTAACCCAGGCTTCCTGGAGCAGTACGGCGTAGGCATCTCCGAAGGCGCTCTGAAGGGCCTGGCCGCGCGCGCGGTTGTGGTGATTGACGAAAACGACACCGTCGTATTCAGCCACCTGGTGAATGAAATCACCACCGAGCCGGACTATGCTGCCGCACTGGAAGCGCTGAAAGCGTAACCAAAAAAAGAAGCCTCCACACACGGAGGCTTTTTTATTTTTACTCCTCACCCTTCTTCTGGCTCAGACCATACTCGCGCAATTTGTTGGCGATAGCGGTGTGTGATACGCCCAGTCGTTTCGCCAGCTTGCGGGTGCTGGGGTAGTTGCGATACAGCTGCGTCAACACCGAGCGTTCGAAGCGGCTGGTGATATCATCCAGCGATCCTTCCATCGCCTCTTCACCTACCGCCACCGTTCCGGCGTCGTAATCCGGCAGTAAGATATCCTGCGGGCGTAGTTCGTAGCCATCAAGCTGGGTCAGCGCACGATAAATCGCATTTTTTAGCTGGCGGATATTCCCCGGCCAGCCGTAGCGGGTGAGCACCGTATTGAGATCCGCCGAAAACTTAGGACGCGGGATGCCCTGCTCATCGGCAAAGCGAGCCACAAAGAGCTCGGTCAGCGGCATAATGTCCTGCGGGCAATCGCGCAGCGGCGGGATATTCAGGGTCAGAACGTTCAGGCGATAATAGAGATCTTCGCGGAACACCCCCTTTTGCACCAGCTCAACCAGGTTCTTCTGGGTAGCGCAGATGACGCGCACGTCCACATGCACCTCATGATCTTCCCCCACCCGACGGAAGGTGCCATCGTTGAGGAAACGCAGCAGTTTAGCCTGCATGCGTGGCGACATTTCGCCAATTTCGTCCAGCAATACCGAGCCGCCGTTGGCCTGCTCAAAGAAGCCTTTTTTGCCTTCTGGCGCGTGACCAAACAGCTCGCTTTCAACGGCATCTTCCGGGATGGAGGCGCAGTTCAGCGCCAGATAAGGTTTGGTCGCGCGCGGCCCCGCCTGATGCACCGCATGGGCGAGCAGATCTTTGCCGGTGCCGGTATCGCCGGTAATCAGCAGCGGCGCGGAGAGGTTCGCCAGCTTACGCGCCTGATCCACCACATGACGCATTTTCGGGCTGACGGCAATAATCTGGCTAAAGGCGCCCATATCCTGGCTCGACAGGTTTTGCAGCTGACGTCCCATGCGTACCGTCGAGCGCAGCATGATCACTGAACCGGTCAGGGTTCTGTCATCGTTGTCACCCTGCAGATAGACCGGGGTGATCTCCATCAGAAAGTTCTGGCCGTTGATGATCACATGCTCGCTATGGGTCGAGCGCGGATTGCTTTCGAGCCACCGCTGGAAATTGAAGCCGGGGATCAGCTGGGCAGCGTTGTGGTTGCTCAGTTTTTCCGGCTCCTGGGCAAACAGCTGGCAGCTCGCCTGATTTGCCCGGTCGATCTTGCCTTTCAGATCCAGGGATAAAAAGGGTTCAGGCATCGCTTCCAGCAGCGCGCTCAGGGCCAGATGCTCACGCTCGGAGGGCATCCAGGGCACGGTGCGCACATCCGTAACGCCAGCGATACGGCGGATTTCAGCCATTAAGCTGCTGAATGTATCAAAGGCAATTTCAGCAAAGTTCAGGTAAATCTTCCCGATTGGGTCAATCTCAATTCCGCGCAGGTCAATACTCCGTAAAACAAGGAGATCGAGCAGCTCGCGGGTCAGGCCGAGACGGTCCTTACAAAATACTTCCAGACGCATGGGAAAATCACTCTTTAAGCCATTAACCCTGAAATGATAAGCCAGATATCCGCAATCGGGAAGATGGCTGTCAACAAATATTGACAGCCTGTGAGCGCGATGACGGAATTTTGTGCGAGGCAGAGGCGCTATTGCGGTTTTTTATTGAGGGTATCTTTCAGCTGGCCGATTAATTCCCGACGAAAATCACCCAGGCGAGGTTTATCGTTCTCTGTCCACGGCAGAGGACGGCACAGTTCCATCGCTTTGATCCCGAGCCGCGCGGTCAGAAGTCCTGCGCCAATACCCTGGGCCGCACGAGCCGAGAGCCGTGCAGCCAGATCCTGCGACATCCAGTCCATGCCCACTTCACGCACCAGTTCACTGGCCCCGGCAAACGCCATATTCAGCAGCACCAGGCGGAACAGGCGCAGGCGGCTGTAATAGCCCAGCTCAATGCCGTAAAGCGTGGCGATACGGTTGATCAGGCGCAGATTGCGCCAGGCGATAAAGGCCATATCCACCAGCGCCAGTGGGCTGACGGCGATCATCAACGTTGATTCTGCCGCCGAACGACTGATCTCCCGACGCGCCTGGCTGTCCAGCACTGGCTGCACCAGATGGGCATACAGCGAGACCACTTCCCTGTCGTTTTGCGTTTCATGGATAGCCGCGTACCAGCGCTGCAGCGCCGGATGAGACTGATCGAGCCCGGCCTGGCTGGCCAGTTTTTCACAGAACGCCCGCCCTTTACCGTTGCCGTGGCTGTGGAGCAGATCCCGGGCCTCATCACGCTCGTGCGCCCGCTGGCGCAGCCGCCATAAACGACGCCATTCGGTGGCGATGGATCCCACGCCTGCGCCAACGATCAGCGCGCCTGCCGCGCATCCCCCCAGCGCCACCCAGTCCTGGGTTTGCCAGGCGTTGATTGCCCACTGGACGCCTTGCCCTACCACCGTAACGCCCGCCAGCAGCAGGCCCGCGCTGACCATTTTGCGCCACAGGCTGCGTTTCGGTCGCAGCGCGGCCTCAACAACGGCTTCGGCTTGCCCTTCTTCAGCAGGAAGCATATCGGTAATTACCGGGGCGAAGTTCCCGGCCTGGGAGTCATTAAAGGTTTGTGCCGCTTTGAAGGCTTCGCGATCCTCCTCTTCCAGAGTACCGGTAAAATCCATTCGCGGTTTTAAGGGTTCGGTCATCGCAATTTATCTCCAATTAAAAACTCCAGCGCGGCATCAAGGCGAATGTGCGGCAGCGGCTGGTCAACATTCATGGTCTGCGGGCGGAAGTCTTCAAACTGGAAGCCCTGCTTTTGCCAGAATGCCTGGCCAGGCAGCCGGGCGGGCACTTCGCCAGGGTAGACCGTCAGCGGGGCACCATCGCTCAGACGGTGGCCGCGCAGCGCCGGGATCTTATCGCCATTAACGTCAATCAGGCCGCTCTGGGTAGCCTGCACCGAGGCCAGCCCCAGGCAGTCCATGCTGATCCCCTCAAATGCGGCATTTTGCCAGGCGTCCTGCACCAGCTGTTGTAAGAGCGACACCATATTAGCGTGCTGATCCACCGTGACGTGATCCGCCTTAGTGGCGGCAAACAGCAGCTTGTCGATCACCGGAGAAAACAACCGACGAAACAGCGTGCGCTGCCCGTAGTGGAAGCTCTGCATCAGCTGGGTGAGCGCGAGGCGCATGTCGTTGAACGCCTGCGGCCCGCTGTTGAGCGGTTGCAGGCAATCCACCAGCACGATCTGGCGGTCGAAGCGTAAAAAGTGGTTGGTGTAGAAGCCCTTCACCACTTTTTCGCAATAATAGTTGAAGCGCTCACGCAGCATCCCGGCATTGGAGTGTTTGTCCGCCTGAGCAAGCTTTGATTCGCCGAAGGCGTCCACGTCCGGCCAGGGGAAGAATTGCAGCGCCGGGGCGCCCGCCATGTCTCCCGGCAGCACAAAGCGGCCCGGCTGGATGAAGTGCAGCCCCTCTTTCTTACATTGATGCAGATAGTCGGTCCAGGCTTCGGCGATGGCCGCCAGCCGGTTTTCGTCGGCGGGCGCCAGCGGATCCAGCCCCTCACACAGCGACCGCCAGCGGGCTGACCACTCCGCGCGTTGCCCCTGTAACAACCCGGTCATTTGCCGCGACCAGCTCAGATAATCCTGGGTCAGCATCGGCAGATCCAGCAGCCATTCACCGGGATAATCGACAATTTCCAGATAGAGGGTAGAGGTCTCTTTGAAGTGGCGCAGAAGCGAATCATTAGAGCGATAACGCAGCGCCAGACGGATTTCGCTTACGCCACGGGTTGGCGTCGGCCATGTGGGCGGGGAGCCATACAGCTGGGCCAGCCCTTCGTCATAGGTAAAACGGGGAATACCGAAATCGCGCTGGGGCACACGCTTCACGCCGAGCAGACGCTCTTCGCGCACCGCACTCAGCAACGGTAAACGCGCCCCGGCATGGATGTTAAGAAGTTGATTGACCATTGCGGTGATAAAGGCGGTTTTACCGCTGCGGCTCAGTCCGGTCACCGCCAGGCGTAAATGACGGTCAACCCCACGATTAACCAGAGAATTGAGTTCGTTTTTAAGTCGCTTCATCGCCATCCTGTTCTGCCTGAAGGAATTATTGTTGTGAGAAATATGACATGGGGACAGAGAGAAAGGAATAAAAGCAGCGCAACGGCGCGTCCTCTGTTGCGCCGTTGCAGCCTATTTCAGTTTACTGGAGAGCCGGTTCGCCAGCTTCTTCAGCATCGGCTCCAGGGCGACAGCCAGCAACATTCTTACCGGCTTGCGGGCGACCGATTTTATCGCCCATCCTGCCACGCCCGCCGGGCCGTAACGCAGTGCGGTCAGTAATACCAGCTTCCCTGCGATCTTCAGGCCTGGCTTAACGCGCTGCCCGGTCTGTTGCCAGCGTTGATTCATAGTAGTTCTCTCAGTTAAAGCTGACGAAAGCGGCTTCGCAGCGTAAAGGTATCCGAGGTGACATACCGCTCCATTTCCCGCAGGCGCTTTTCGCCTGCCGACAGTTCGATATCCACCGCATCCAGTAACTCACTGCTGGTGGGCGCATTTTCATCGCTCATGGCGCTGTCCGGCATCGGGTCCAGCACAAAGGATAAAATGATATAGGCCACCAGAGTGATAAACGCCAGACCAAAGAAAATGGAGAGTACCGTTACCACGCGCACCAGCTTCACCGGCACGTCGAGGTAGTGCGCCAGCCCGGCGCAGACGCCGCGCACCATCCCCTGCTGGGGGATACGCCACAATTTTTTATTTAGATTTAGTCCCATTAACGGTCCCTCCAGTTCGGATGCTCAGCGTCCAGAATCGCTTCCAGCGCCTGAATACGTTCGCGCATTTTATTGGCGTCCTGAGTTAATTGCGCCAGGCGCTGGTGTTCGCTTTGCGACAGCTCTCCCCGGGAAGAACGGTTGCTGTAGTGCAGCCATAACCAGATCGGCAGAACAAACAGCACGAAAATGGTCAGCGGAATGGCAAGAAAAAGCGCGCTCATGTCTACTCCTTGTCTTATGAGTGGCGGCGCCAGCTGGCGCCGCAGTCGTTATTATTGATTGTCTTGTTTCATTCTGGCCTTTAGCGCGGCCAGCTGCTCGCTGATTTCATCATCCGCTTTCAGGTCGGCAAACTGCTGATCCAGCGTTTTCTGTTTACCAAAGCTATGGCTTTCCGCTTCGGCCTCCATCTGATCGATACGGCGCTCAAAAGACTCGAAACGCGCCATCGCTTCGTCAATCTTGCCGCTGTCGAGCTGGCGGCGCACATCGCGGGACGAATTTGCCGCCTGGTGACGCAGCGTCAGGGCCTGCTGACGGGCGCGGGTTTCGCTCAGCTTGTTCTCCAGCTCCGCAATCTCTTTTTTCATGCGGGCAAGCGTTTCGTCCACCAGCGTCACTTCCTGCTCAAGAGTGGCGACGATATCGGTCAGCTTCTGTTTTTCAATCAGCGCAGAGCGGGCCAGATCGTCTTTGTCTTTGCGCAGCGCCAGCTCCGCTTTCTCCTGCCATTCGGCCTGCTGGGCGGTCGCCTGGTCAATACGGCGCGTCAGCTGCTTCTTCTCTGCCAGCGCACGGGCAGAGGTAGAGCGCACTTCAACCAGCGTATCTTCCATCTCCTGAATCATCAGACGAACCAGCTTCTGTGGATCCTCTGCTTTCTCCAGCAGTGAGTTGATGTTGGCGTTCACGATGTCGGCAAAACGAGAAAAAATACCCATAATTGAATCCTCACATTTTCTGTTATCGGGCTATGCCCTGCTGTATAGCCAATACAATTCTCGTGCCAGTTTTTTATCTTATTGATTTTACATGAAGTGATTGCTTTTTCGCCCGTAGCAACCTAATCTCGCTTAGTGAATCACACCAATAAATGGTTAATTTCATCATGGCTGAATTTAAAGACACCCTATTGGGGGAAGCTAACAGCTTTCTCGAAGTGCTTGAGCAGGTATCCCGACTGGCGCCGCTGAATAAACCGGTGCTGATTATCGGCGAACGTGGCACCGGCAAAGAGCTGATCGCCAACCGGTTGCACTACCTGTCCGGGCGATGGGATGGGCCGTTTATCTCCCTGAATTGCGCCGCACTGAACGAGAACCTGCTGGATACCGAACTCTTCGGCCATGAGGCAGGGGCGTTTACCGGCGCGCAGCGGCGCCACCCCGGCCGCTTCGAGCGAGCCGATGGCGGTACGTTGTTCCTGGATGAACTGGCGACCGCGCCAATGCTGGTGCAGGAGAAATTGCTGCGCGTTATTGAATATGGCGAGCTGGAGCGCGTGGGCGGCAGCCAGCCTTTGCAGGTGAACGTGCGGCTGGTGTGTGCCACTAACGCTAATTTGCCGGAGATGGTGGAGCAGGACAGGTTTCGTGCTGACCTTTTGGATCGGCTGGCATTTGACGTCGTCAACCTGCCACCGCTGCGCGAACGGCGCAGCGATATCATGCTGCTGGCGGAACAGTTTGCCATTCAGATGTGTCGCGAGCTGGGTCTGCCGCTGTTTCCAGGCTTCAGCCAGCACGCCCGCGAAACGCTGCTCGACTACCGCTGGCCGGGCAATATCCGCGAGCTGAAAAACGTAGTGGAGCGCTCCGTTTATCGTCACGGCAGCAGCGAGACAGAGCTGGATGAGATCGTTATCGATCCCTTTCATCGCCCTGCGCAGCCCTCCCTCAGTCAGGCCCACGCTGCGGCTGCCCCCGACCTGCCCCTGGATCTGCGCCAGTTCCAGCAGGCGCAGGAAAAGCAGCTCCTGGAGCAGAGTCTGCATGAGGCGAAATTTAATCAGAAACGCGCGGCTGAACTGCTGGGCCTGACCTACCATCAATTGAGGGCATTGCTTAAAAAGCATCACATGCGCTGACAATATCAGCACTTATCCGCAGACATTTTTACGAAGCAGGTGTAAGTGCGATACACTTTGCAGATCGTCACTAAAAACCTTAAAAATTATGCGCCTGGTTTTCTCGTCCCTGATTGCGCTTGGCCTGCTATGTAGCCAGGCTTTTGCCGCGCCTGTGCCTGCGGATCGCGCGGATATTCGCGACAGCGGTTTTGTCTACTGCGTAAGTGGGCAGGTCAATACCTTCAACCCGCAGAAAGCGAGCAGCGGCCTGATCGTCGATACCCTCGCCGCGCAGCTCTATGACCGCCTGCTGGATGTGGATCCTTATACCTATCGCCTGGTGCCGGAGCTGGCAGAGAGCTGGGAAGTGCTGGACAGCGGTGCCACGTACCGCTTCCGTTTGCGCGATGATGTCAGCTTCCAGACCACGCCATGGTTTAAGCCTACCCGCAAACTCAATGCGGATGACGTCGTCTTTACCTTCCAGCGTATTTTTAACCGCGACCATCCCTGGCACTACATCAATGGCGGTAGTTTCCCCTACTTCGACAGCCTGCAGTTTGCCGATACGGTGAAAAACGTGCGCAAGCTGGATAACCGCACCGTAGAATTCACTCTGGCGCGTCCGGACGCCTCTTTCCTCTGGCATCTGGCGACGCACTATGCCTCGGTGATGTCCGCCGAATATGCCACCCAGCTGAACCTGCAGGATAAAGAGGAGCTAATGGATCGCCAGCCTGTGGGAACCGGTCCATTCCAGGTGGCGGAGTACCGTGCCGGCCAGTATGTGCGTTTGCAACGCCATGAGAAATTCTGGCGCGGCACGCCGCTCATGCCGCAGGTGGTGGTGGATTTAGGCTCCGGCGGCACAGGGCGCTTGTCAAAACTGCTCACCGGCGAGTGCGATGTGCTGGCATGGCCCGCCGCCAGCCAGCTGACCATTCTGCGCGACGATCCGCGTCTGCGACTGACCCTGCGTCCGGGCATGAATATCGCGTACCTGGCTTTCAACACCGATAAGCCGCCGTTGAATAACCCGGCGGTGCGCCACGCCCTGGCGCTGGCAATCAATAACCAGCGTCTGATGCAGTCCATCTATTACGGTACCGCAGAAACCGCCGCCTCAATATTGCCGCGCGCTTCGTGGGCTTATGATAGCGAGGCTAAAATTACCGAGTACAACCCGGAGAAATCACGCGAGCAGCTCAAAGCGTTGGGGGCAGAAAACCTCACCCTGCAGCTCTGGGTACCTACCAGTTCCCAGGCCTGGAACCCCAGCCCGCTGAAGACTGCCGAGCTGTTGCAGGCCGATCTGGCGCAGGTGGGTGTCAAAGTAATTATTGTGCCGGTAGAGGGCCGTTTTCAGGAGGCGCGCCTGATGGACATGAACCATGATTTAACCCTGTCTGGCTGGGCAACAGACAGTAACGACCCGGACAGTTTCTTCCGGCCGCTACTGAGCTGCGCGGCGATCGATTCGCAGACCAACTATGCCCACTGGTGCAACCGCGAGTTCGATGCCATTCTGCGTAAAGCGCTGTCGACCCAGCAGCTGGCGGCGCGCATCGATGCCTATGATGAAGCGCAAATGATACTTGCGAAAGAGCTGCCGGTGTTGCCGCTGGCCTCATCCTTACGTCTGCAGGCGTACCGATACGATATTAAAGGCCTCGTCCTCAGTCCGTTTGGCAATGCGTCCTTTGCCGGTGTGTCCCGCGAGAATCAAGAAGAGGTGAAAAAACCGTGATTATTTTTACCTTACGTCGGCTGCTCTTGCTGCTCATCACCCTCTTCTTTCTGACCTTAGTGGGCTTTAGCCTGAGCTATTTCACGCCTCACGCGCCGCTGCAGGGCGCGTCCCTGTGGAATGCATGGTGGTTCTGGTTTGAAGGCGTGCTGCACTGGGACTTCGGCGTATCCAGCATTAACGGTCAGCCTATCGCCGAACAGCTAAAAGAGGTATTCCCCGCCACCATGGAGCTCTGTATCCTGGCATTCGGCTTTGCGCTGATGGTGGGGATCCCGGTGGGGATGCTTGCCGGGGTCACCCGCAATAAATGGCAGGATAAACTTATCAGCGCCATCGCCCTGCTCGGCTTTTCAGTGCCCGTGTTCTGGCTGGCGCTGCTATTGACGCTCTTTTTCTCGTTAACGCTTGGCTGGCTGCCGGTTTCAGGACGTTTTGACCTGCTGTATGCGGTGAAAACCGTCACTGGCTTCGCGATTATTGACGCCTGGCTCTCAGATTCGGTCTGGCGACATGAGATGATCATTAGTGCCGTGCGCCATATGGTGCTACCGGTGCTGGCGCTGGCCGTGGCGCCGACCACAGAGGTGATCCGCCTGATGCGCATCAGTACAAGCGAGGTGTTCGATCGTAACTATGTTAAAGCTGCCGCCACGCGCGGTTTGTCGCGGCTGACGATTTTACGTCGCCACGTCCTGCACAATGCCCTGCCGCCGGTGATACCGCGTCTTGGCCTGCAGTTTTCCACTATGCTGACCCTGGCCATGATTACCGAGATGGTCTTTAGCTGGCCTGGCCTGGGACGTTGGTTGATTAATGCGATACGCCAACAGGACTATGCCGCGATCTCTGCGGGAGTAATGGTGATTGGCGCGCTGGTGATCATTGTTAACGTGTTATCCGATATTCTGGGCGCTATGGCTAACCCGCTGAAACATAAGGAATGGTATGCCTTACGATAGCGTATACAGTGAAAAGCGCACGCCCGGCGCGTTGCGCACCGTGTGGCGTAATTTCTACAGCGACACCACGGCCATGATCGGCCTTTATGGCTGCGGCGGACTGGCGCTGCTGTGTATTTTAGGTGCCTGGTTTGCCCCCTATGGCATCGATCAGCAGTTTCTTGGCTATCAGCTATTGCCGCCTTCCTGGTCGCGCTACGGCGAAGTCTCTTTCTTCCTCGGCACCGATGACCTCGGGCGCGATGTGTTAAGTCGTCTGTTGAGCGGCGCGGCGCCGACGGTGGGCGGCGCCTTTGTGGTCACGCTGGCCGCCACGCTGTGTGGTCTGGTGTTAGGCATTATTGCTGGTTCCACCCATGGCCTGCGCTCGGCGGTGATGAATCATATTTTAGATACGCTGCTGTCGATTCCGTCGCTGCTGCTGGCGATCATCGTGGTGGCCTTCGCCGGACCGCATCTGACCCACGCCATGTTTGCGGTGTGGCTGGCGCTGCTGCCGCGCATGGTGCGCTCGGTTTACAGCCTGGTCCACGATGAGCTGGAAAAAGAGTATGTGGTGGCTGCCCGTCTGGATGGCGCCACCACCTTCAATATTCTGTGGTTCGCGGTGCTGCCCAATATCGCCTCCGGTATGGTTACAGAGATCACCCGCGCCCTGTCGATGGCCATTCTTGATATCGCCGCACTTGGTTTTCTCGACCTGGGGGCGCAGCTGCCTTCGCCGGAATGGGGCGCGATGCTGGGTGACGCGCTGGAACTGATCTATGTTGCGCCCTGGACGGTGATGCTGCCGGGTGCGGCGATTATGATTAGCGTATTACTGGTGAACCTGCTTGGCGACGGGATCCGCCGTGCCATTGTGGCGGGGGTGGAATAATGCCGTTACTGGATATTCGCAATCTGACGATTGAATTTAAAACCGGCGAAGGCTGGGTAAAAGCGGTCGATCGCGTCAGCATTACCCTGAGCGAAGGTGAGATCCGCGGGCTGGTGGGCGAGTCGGGCTCGGGCAAAAGCCTAATTGCCAAAGCGATTTGCGGCGTGGCGAAGGATAACTGGCGCGTCACCGCCGACCGTATGCGCTTTGACGATATCGATCTGCTGCGCCTCTCGCTCCGCGAGCGACGTAAGCTGATGGGCCATAACGTGTCGATGATCTTTCAGGAGCCGCAATCCTGTCTCGATCCCTCGGAGCGGGTGGGTAAACAGCTGATGCAGAACATCCCCGGCTGGACCTATAAAGGCCGCTGGTGGCAGCGGTTTGGCTGGCGTAAACGCCGGGCCATTGAGCTGTTGCACCGGGTGGGGATCAAAGATCATAAAGACGCTATGCGCAGCTTCCCGTACGAACTGACGGACGGCGAGTGTCAGAAAGTGATGATCGCTATTGCGCTGGCCAACCAGCCGCGCCTGCTGATTGCCGACGAACCGACCAACGCGATGGAGCCCACCACCCAGGCGCAAATCTTCCGCCTGCTCACCAGGCTTAATCAGAACAACAACACGACTATTCTGCTGATCAGCCATGACCTGCAGATGCTGAGTAAATGGGCCGATAAGATTGATGTGATGTACTGCGGTCAGACCGTGGAAACCGCCGGTAGCGAGGATTTGATCACCACACCGCATCACCCTTATACCCAGGCACTGATCCGCGCGATCCCCGATTTTGGCAGCCCGATGCCGCATAAAAGCCGCCTGAATACGTTGCCCGGGGCAATCCCGCTGCTGGAACATCTGCCGATTGGCTGTCGTCTGGGGCCGCGCTGTCCCTATGCGCAGCGTAAATGTATTGAAACCCCGCGCCTGGCCGGGGCGAGGAACCATCTGTATGCCTGCCATTTCCCGCTGAACATGGAGAGAGAGTGACATGGTCGAAACCCTGCTGGAAGTGCGCAACCTGAGTAAGACCTTTCGCTATCGCACCGGTTTATTTCGCCGTCAGACCGTCGAAGCAGTGAAGCCACTGAGTTTTACCCTGCGTGAAAAGCAGACCCTGGCGATCATCGGTGAGAACGGCTCGGGGAAATCGACGCTGGCGAAAATGCTGGCCGGGATGATCGAACCCTCAGATGGCGAAGTCCTGATTGACGACCATCTGCTGAAATTTGGCGATTACTCGTTTCGTAGCCAACGGATCAGGATGATTTTCCAGGATCCCTCTACCTCGCTGAACCCGCGCCAGCGTATTTCGCAGATCCTCGATTTTCCACTGCGTCTGAATACCGATCTTGCGCCTGAAGCGCGGCGTAAGCAAATTATTGAAACCCTGCGTATGGTCGGGCTGCTGCCGGATCACGTCAGCTATTATCCGCACATGCTGGCGCCGGGTCAGAAACAGCGTCTGGGTCTGGCCCGCGCGCTGATCCTGCGCCCCAAAGTGATCATCGCTGACGAAGCGCTGGCTTCGCTGGATATGTCGATGCGTTCACAGTTAATCAATCTGATGCTGGAGTTGCAGGAGAAACAGGGTATTTCGTATATCTACGTGACCCAGCATCTGGGGATGATGAAGCACATCAGCGATCAGGTGCTGGTGATGCACGAAGGCTCGGTGGTAGAGCGTGGCAGTACCGCGTCGGTGCTCGCCGCCCCGCTTCACGACCTGACTAAACGTTTAATTGCCGGGCACTTTGGCGAAGCCTTAACCGCCGATGCCTGGCGAAAAGATCGCTGACCTGCCCCGTATGGAGTGGTCGGATTAACACTGTACGCGACACATGCTATTATCGCCGCGTTTTAACGACGGTTGTTCACTTAAACAACGACCGCCACAACAATGAATATAAGGATTAAGAGCTATGGGTTTTCTTTCCGGTAAGCGCATTCTGGTCACTGGCCTTGCCAGCAAACTGTCTATCGCATACGGCATCGCACAGGCAATGCATCGCGAAGGCGCTGAGCTGGCATTCACCTACCAGAACGACAAGCTGAAAGGCCGCGTAGAGGAGTTCGCCGCGCAGCTGGGTTCCAGCATTATTCTGGAATGCGACGTTGCTAAAGATGAAAGCATCGATGGCATGTTCGCTGAGCTGGCAAAATCCTGGCCGAAATTTGACGGTTTCGTTCACTCCATCGGTTTTGCTCCGGGCGACCAGCTCGACGGCGACTACGTAAACGCGGTCACCCGTGAAGGCTTCAAAATCGCGCACGACATCAGCTCCTACAGCTTTGTGGCGATGGCGAAATCCTGCCGCTCCATGCTGAACCCGGGCGCTGCCCTGCTGACCCTGTCCTATCTGGGTGCTGAGCGCGCCATCCCTAACTACAACGTGATGGGTCTGGCGAAAGCTTCTCTGGAAGCAAACGTGCGCTATATGGCGAACGCAATGGGTCCTGAAGGCGTTCGAGTGAACGGTATCTCTGCGGGTCCAATCCGTACTCTGGCTGCTTCCGGTATCAAGGACTTCCGTAAAATGCTGGCGCATTGCGAAGCCGTTACGCCGATCCGTCGCACCGTAACCATCGAAGACGTGGGCAACTCCGCGGCATTCCTGTGCTCTGACCTCTCTGCTGGCATCTCCGGCGAAGTGGTTCACGTTGACGGCGGTTTCAACATCGCTGCAATGAACGAGCTGGAAATTAAATAAGTTCGTTACCTTCCCGCTCCGGCGGGAAGGTTTACCTGCCGCTCTGCCCCGTCCCGCTTTTCCCGCGTTATTCCGTTCCGCTATTTGTTATCACTTAACAATATTTTTCCGCTTATCCTCCTTCCGCCAGGATATTGATCGCCATTTTGAGATCAAGGAACGCACATGGAACAACGCCGTATTTCTGGCAAAGGCCACTGGTATCATGAGACCCAGTCCAGTAGCAGCCCGACGGAAGTCCTGCCTTTGGTTCCCGAAGCAGCACACGTCGCCGACCGCTTTTTGCTGAACATCGTGCTGCCTGCAACGCTGCTTGCCGCCTGTGAACGCTGGTTAACCCCGGCCCGGGCGCTGTGCGATCTCTTTTTTCCGCGTACCGTGGCGGTAACCCGCCTGCGCACGCTTAGCGCTTACGATCGTTTCAGCACCGCCCTGACCGTTGCACAGGTGTGTGGCGTGCAGCGGCTCTGTAACCATTACGCCGCCCTCCTCGCCCCGCTTCCCGGTCCCGACTCCTCCCGTGAAAGCAATCGCCGTCTCGCCCAGATTACGCAATATGCCCGCCAGCTTGCCAGCTCGCCGGACGTGATCGACAGCAAAGCGCAGCAGGGGCTTGATGAGGTAGGTCTGACGGTGTATGACATTGTGACCATCAATCAGATTATTGGCTTTGTGGGCTTTCAGGCGCGGGTAGTAGCGGTTTTTCAGGCCCTGCTCGGCCATCCTGTGCGCTGGCTACCCGGCCACCATATCCCGCCCCAGGCTCTGCCGTACAATAATGACCTCAACACATGGCAGCCCGCTGTGCCGGGCGTCGAGCGATGTCAGGCCAGCCCGCAACAGCTGGCGTCGCTTGAACGCTGGCAGGATGAGCCGTTATTGCAGCACCTTACGCCGGTGCTATGCCATGAACCATTACTCCTCGATCGCACAGGTGAAATACTGATTAGCGGTATTTGCGCCGCGTATAAAGACGACGCAAATGACGAGGCGATACAACGAGCCGTGGAGCAGCTGGCGCGATCGCCGGATCAATTCAGCGCCGCGCAGTTTACGCCGCTGACGGATGACGACCTGTCGCCAGTGCAGGCCATCAATCTCCTTGCCTGGAGCGCTTTTTGCGGCTGGCTGAACCGTCTTAACATCGCCATTGGCAGAGGCGAATAACCCTACTAACGACCTAAAGAGCGCTTGCTGTAGCAGTGAGATTCGCGTAAAACTGTCAGCCGCTCAATGGCTACGAAAATAGATCACTATGCTCCAGGATAACCCGCTGCTAGCGCAGCTTAAACAGCAACTGCATTCCCAGACGCCACGCGCTGAAGGGGTCGTAAAAGCCACGGAAAAAGGCTTTGGCTTTCTTGAAGTCGATGCGCAGAAAAGTTACTTCATTCCGCCGCCGCAGATGAAGAAAGTGATGCACGGCGATCGTATTACGGCCGTGATCCATAGCGAAAAGGATCGTGAATCAGCCGAGCCTGAAGAATTAATTGAACCTTTCCTGACCCGTTTTGTAGGTAAGGTGCTCAGAAAAGATGACCGTCTGTCCATCATTCCGGACCATCCCCTGCTGAAAGACGCCATCCCTTGCCGCGCTGAGCGTGGCGTCTCGCATGATTTTAAAGAAGGTGACTGGGCCGTGGCAGAAATGCGCCGTCATCCTCTGAAGGGCGATCGCGGTTTCTATGCTGAACTGACCCAGTTTATTACCTTCGGCGAAGATCATTTCGTGCCGTGGTGGGTAACGCTGGCGCGCCATAATCTTGAAAAAGAAGCGCCAGAAGGCGAAGCGACGGATATGCTGGACGAAGGTCTGGAGCGTCGCGATCTGACCGCCCTGAATTTTGTCACCATCGACAGCGCCAGCACCGAAGATATGGACGACGCGCTGTATGTGGAAGAGCAGGCTGAGGGTAAGCTACTGTTAACCGTAGCGATTGCCGATCCTACGGCCTGGATCGCTGAAGGCACACCGCTGGATAATGCGGCCAAAATCCGTGCCTTTACCAATTATCTGCCGGGCTTCAATATTCCGATGCTGCCGCGCGAACTCTCTGATAATTTGTGCTCGCTGCGCGCCAACGAAGTGCGCCCGGTCCTGGCCTGCCGCATGACCGTGGCCGCTGATGGCACTATCGAAGAGAACATCGAATTCTTTGCCGCCCTCATCGAGTCCAAAGCCAAGCTGGTGTACGACGAAGTGTCGGACTGGCTGGAAAACAGCGGCAGCTGGCAGCCAGAAAACGAGGCCATTGCCGAACAGATCCGCCTGCTGCAGCGCGTCTGCCTGAGCCGCAGCGAATGGCGTAAGACCCATGCGCTGGTCTTCAAGGATCGCCCTGACTACCGCTTTATTCTCGGTGAAAAAGGTGAAGTGCTGGACATCGTTGCTGAGCCGCGCCGCATTGCTAACCGTATCGTTGAAGAGTCGATGATTGCGGCTAACATCTGCGCGGCCCGCGTGCTGCGCGATAAACTCGGTTTTGGCATCTATAACGTGCACACCGGTTTTGACCCGGCCAACAGCGAAGCGCTGGCGGCGCTGCTGAAAACCCACGACGTGCATGTGGATCCGCAGGAAGTCCTGACCCTGAATGGCTTCTGCAAGCTGCGCCGTGAGCTCGATGCTCAGCCGTCAGGTTTCCTCGACAGCCGCATTCGTCGCTTCCAGTCTTTCGCAGAGATCAGCACCGAACCAGGCCCGCACTTTGGCCTGGGGCTGGAAGCCTACGCAACCTGGACATCACCGATTCGTAAGTACGGCGATATGGTTAACCACCGTCTGCTGAAAGCGATCGTCAAAGGTGAAACCATCGCTCGTCCGCAGGACGACGCCACCGTACAGATGGCCGAGCGCCGTCGCCTTAACCGCATGGCAGAACGTGACGTCGGCGACTGGCTGTACGCGCGTTTCCTGAAAGACAAGGCGGGAACGGACACCCGTTTTGCTGCGGAAATTATCGATATCAGCCGTGGCGGCATGCGCGTGCGTCTGGTGGATAATGGCGCCGTGGCCTTTATTCCTGCGCCGTTCCTGCACGCCGTCCGTGACGAACTGGTCTGCAGCCAGGAAAACGGCACCGTTCAGATCAAAGGTGAAGTAGCCTATAAAGTGACTGAGGTTATTGACGTCACTATCGCTGAAGTCCGTATGGAGACCCGCAGCGTTATTGCCCGCCCTGCAGTCTGATTGTTGTCTGTGTAAAGGTCGGTTCATCTGTTGTAGATGAGCCGACTTTTATTTTTGCATTAACCTCAGATTCATCATTTTTCCTTCCCTTTTTCTCCCCTAAATCGCGAAAAGCGATCACACTTATTAATGACAGTCTGGTTGACGTTTCAACCTGTGATCGGAATATTCATTCGCCCGTATCCTTTTTTGCTGTTCTCGTTCTAATATAAGAATACTGGGAAAAACAATAAGTTTAGTTTGGTATTACCGCTATTTAAGCGCGATTAAACTGACTGGAAATGCACACTGTGTGCAATTAAGTGCGCCTGGGAGAGAGCATGATTGACGATCTGGAGCAAAATTTGCTGTTTCGTTACATGGGCACCCACAGTCCCTGGTGGCGCCTGACGGCGGACAGCAATGCGCTTCATCTTGCCGCCAGCGAAAGTGCCGATACCACGGAGGTTGTGGCGCTGAGTGATGAGCAGGCCAACAGCATTCGCCAGATGACCGTCATTACCTCCAGTATAACCATGACGCTCTCCCTGTACGGAACCGAGGTGCCTGTGCATCTGGTCGGCCGTAAAATCAATAAAAAAGAGTGGACCGGTACCGCTTCTGCCTGGAATGACACCCCCTCTGTCGCCCGCGATCTGGCGCAGGGTTTATCCTTTGCCGAACAGGTGGTATCAGAAGCCAACTCGGTCATTGTGATCCTCGATCGGCACGGCAATATCCAACGCTTTAACCGTCTGAGCGAAGAATATACCGGAATGAAAGAGCACGAAGTTATTGGTCAGAACGTTTTCAAACTGTTTATGAGCCGCAGCGAGGCTGCCGCTTCCCGCCGTAATATCAGCGGTTTTTTTCGTGACGGCAGCTCCTATGAAGTCGAGCGCTGGATTAAAACCCGCAAAGGACAGCGGTTATTTCTGTTTCGTAATAAATTTGTGCACAGCGGCAGCGGGAAAAATGAAATTTTCCTTATCTGTTCTGGTACGGATATCACTGAAGAACGTCGGGCGCAGGAGCGTCTCCGGGTACTCGCCAATACCGACACTATTACCGGTCTGCCAAACCGCAATGCTATTCACGACCTGATCAGCGAGGCAATAGCAACCCGGGGTGATGGACAGGTGGGCGTGGTCTACCTTGATCTCGATAATTTCAAAAAAGTGAATGACGCCTACGGGCACATGTTTGGCGATCAACTATTGCAGGCGGTGGCGCTGGCCATTCTCAGCTGCCTGGAAGACGGGCAGGTGCTGGCGCGATTGGGGGGCGATGAGTTTATCGTGCTGGCCACCGGCACGTCGCAGGGCGCGCTCGAAGCCATGGCCTCGCGGATACTGACCCGACTGCGTCAGCCCTTCCGGATTGGTTTAATTGAAGTCTATACCGGTTGTTCGCTGGGCATCTCCCTCGCCCCACAGCACGGCACCGATCGGGAAAGCGTGATCCGCAATGCCGACACCGCCATGTATACCGCCAAAGAGAACGGACGCGGCACGTTCTGCGTCTTCTCGCCGGAGATGAATCAGCGCGTCTTTGAATACCTCTGGCTGGATACCAACCTGCGCAAGGCATTGGATAACGACCAGCTGGTGATCCACTACCAGCCGAAAATCACCTGGCGGGGCGAGGTAAAAACTCTCGAAGCGCTGGTGCGCTGGCAATCACCGGAGCGCGGGCTGATCCCGCCGCTGGAGTTTATCTCCTATGCCGAAGAGTCGGGGCTCATCGTGCCGCTGGGCCGTTGGGTCATGCTTGATGTGGTACGTCAGGTCGCCAAATGGCGTGACAAAGGCATCAACCTGCGGGTGGCGGTTAACGTCTCGGCCCGCCAGCTGGCGGATCAGACAATTTTCAGCGATCTGAAACAGGCGCTGAAGGACCTTGATTTCGAATACTGCCCGGTTGACGTGGAGCTGACCGAAAGCTGCCTGATTGAAAACGAAGAGCTGGCGCTGTCAGTGATCCAGCAGTTCAGCCAGCTGGGGGCGCAGATCCACCTGGATGATTTCGGTACGGGTTATTCATCGTTATCACAGCTGGCTCGTTTCCCTATCGATGCCATTAAGCTCGACCAGGCATTTGTCCGGGATATCCATAAGCAGTCGGTGTCACAATCGCTGGTGCGCGCGATTGTCGCGGTTGCTCAGGCGCTGAATTTGCAGGTGATTGCCGAAGGGGTGGAGAGCGCGAAAGAAGACGCCTTTCTGACAAAGAATGGCGTCAATGAACGACAGGGTTTTCTGTTTGCTAAGCCCATGCCCGCTGTCGCATTCGAGCGATGGTTTAAACGCTATCAGTCACGTAATTCGCGTTAGCTGGCTTTACGCAGTCCTGATGCCGTATGGCGATCCTGCAGCAGAACCAGCCGCTGCATATAGGCAACGTCCTTAGGTTGCAGGCAGAATGCGGCATCCACCCAATCTTCTGTGATATCCATCAATTCACTGCGCGGCAGCTGCAGTACGCGCTGACGCGCGCGGAGCATTGCTCTGACGCCATTCATCTTGGGTTGTAGCGTGTCGATAAAGGTTCGCGTCGCCACATAGCCCTGACCGGGTTCGAACAGTACGTCTACCAGACCGTGCTGGTGGTACCATTCCGCGGTGTGAGACTCTCCCTTATAGATCAGCTCCTCTGCCAGTTTCATACCGGAACGACGGGCCACGAGCGAATAGCCGCCCATACCGGGAAACAGGTTAAAGGCGATCTCCGGGAACCCTAAGCGGGCATCCCGTTGTGCCAGTAAAAAGTGATGCGCCAGCGCAGCCTCAAAACCACCGCCCAGGGCACTCCCCTCAACCATTGACAGAGTGATCGCCCCGGTATCAAAACCCCGGGACGCGGCGTGTACGCAGTCCACACAGGCGCGGGCATAGGCCCGAAGCGCTTCCCGACGACCATTCTCAATACAGTCGACAAAGAAGCGTAAGTCACCACCGGTATTATACATTTCGGGCACCAGCGAACCTGTCACCCAGAAATCAACCTCAAACCCGGACTGCCGCACCAGCCACGACAGGTTCATAATCTCCTCTATAAGCGCATGATTGAAGCAAGGACGTGGCTGGGCACGTAACATCATCCACACCGTACGTCTCTCCTCCTCGTAATAACCGGCGAGCTGGGTGAATCGTGCAGAATCAGTAAACAGTTTACAGGTAGCCTGATTGATAATTGTCATAGTCTAATTCCTCATAGAAAAAAGCGCCTTGCGCGCAGAATTAGACTAATCCACTACTAAAGTCCTACGTATAAAGAAGCATCAAAATATCACTACCATTAATGTACTTTCGTTAGCACACTTTTTCCCTTCTCTTTTGCCTTCAATTTCTGCATCATTGAATTTATTCACTTTTCATTTAGGGATGAGAGTATGTCTGATATCGATGCACTGAAAGTTGCACAACGTATTGATACTGTGCTGGATATTCTGGTCGCAGGCGATGTGAACTCTGCTCTTCGTAATCTCGAGATATTAAAATCAGAATTACTGACCCAGGCGGGCGAACAGAAAAACCTCGACGCAGTACCACCTAAATCGCCGTGGGAAGTTTAAAAAAACGCCTCGTCTCTCGTGTTTATGTCAGTTTTCAACTAACGGCTATGCCGTTTTAATATGGATGCTATGAACTCCCGACAACAAATAATATTACAGATGGTGATCGACACCGGGCGTGTGAGCGTCGTTGATCTGGCAAAAACGACCGGCGTGTCAGAAGTCACCATCCGCCAGGATCTCAATCTTCTGGAAAAAATGAGTTATCTTCGTCGCGCCCACGGCTATGCCGTGCCGCTGGACAGCGAAGATGTTGAAACGCGCATGATGAACAACTACGCGTTGAAACGTGAGCTGGCGGAATTTGCCGCTTCTTTAGTAAATAATGGCGAAACGGTGTTTATCGAAAACGGCAGCTGTAATGCCCTGCTCGCCCGTACCCTGGCTGAACAGAAAGAAGACGTCACCATCGTCACGGTGAGCAGCTATATTGCGCATCTTCTGAAGGAGACACGTAGCGAAGTCATTTTACTGGGCGGTATCTACCAGAAAAAAAGCGAAAGTATGGTTGGCCCGCTTACGCGTCAGTATGTTCAACAGGTCCATTTCAGCAAAGCCTTTATCGGCATCGATGGCTGGCAGCCTGAAACTGGCTTTACTGGCCGGGACATGATGCGCTCCGATGTGGTGAACGCGGTACTGGAGAAAGGCGGCGAAGCCATTGTACTGACCGACAGTTCGAAGTTCGGTGCGGTTCATCCCTACATGATGGGTCCTGTCTCCCGCTTCAGTCGGGTGATTACCGACGAGAGTATTAAACAGGCGCACGTCGCTAAGCTGCAACAAGACGGCTTAACTGTCGATATCGTTAAAAAACCTGCCTGACGCCACCTCAACGCCCGACTATTCGGGCGTTATTTTCCCGCCCTTCGCTCTGAGACTATTCCGAGCAATCCTTTAAGACTATTTACCTGTTGGATCAGTGATAAAGACGTAAAATTATTGTTAGCGATATAACAGGAAGTAACTATCACCTGCGTGATCTTGTAACACCTGCGCGAACACGTTTCATGGAAAGCGGCGCTTGAGAGTATTGATATTCACTTAAGCGAAATAATTTCCGTGGATCAATATTTCAGGAGAATGAATTATGACTTTTAACAGCAAAAAATTATCCGCTGCTATGCTGGCCGTTACGCTGGCATTGTCCCTGAGCGCATGCTCCGGCATGAGCAAACAAAGCCGTAACACCGCGATTGGTGCAGGTGCAGGCGCAATCGGTGGTTCCGTCTTAACCGACGGCAGCGCGCTGGGTACCCTGGGTGGTGCTGCGGTGGGCGGGATTATCGGTCACGAGGTAAGTAAGTAAATAAAATACCGATTGCCGCTGCAGTCATTTGATAATGCCCTGTTATTTTTGGCTTTATCTGAAAATAAAAATATTAAGCCACGGCTCAGGCCGTGGCTTATCTGTTTCAGCCCGCGTTAACCGCCAGCTAATTTCACTTTCATCCCTTTTGCTTCCAGCAGAGATTTAATCAGATCCCGCTTATCACCCTGAATTTCGATGACACCATCTTTAACCGACCCGCCGCATCCGCATTTTTTCTTCAGCTCTGCGGCAATTTGCGCCAGAGTCGCATCGTCGGCATCAATCCCGGTCACCAGACAAACGCCCTTCCCTTTACGCCCGCTGGTCTGGCGTTGAATGCGAACAATACCATCGCCTTTAGGTCGCTCTGCGACTTCTTTTGGTTCATCAATGCGCCCGGAATCTGTCGAGTAGACGAGGCGGCTGTTAGTATCGCGCATTACGCCCCCTTTTGAAGTGATGCGTTGATGGCTTTCAGAGCCAGTGCCGGATCGCTAGACTGGGTTACCGGTCGACCAATAACCATATAGTCTACTCCCGCCGCCAGCGCCTGTTCAGGCGTCATGATTCGGCGCTGATCCCCAGCGTCGCTTCCCTGGGGGCGAATACCTGGCGTTACCAGCTTAAAGTTCTGGGCGATTGCGCTCTTGAAGCGGACCGCCTCATGGGCGGAACAGACGACGCCGTCAAGACCGCAGGTGTGAGCGAGACGCGCCAGACGTTCAGCATGCTCTGCCGGTGACAACGTCACGCCGAGGTCCAACAGGTCGCTGGCTTCCATGCTGGTCAGCACGGTGACTGCTATCAGTAACGGGGCATCTTTACCAAAAGGAAGCAGGGCTTCCCGTGCGGCGGTCATCATGCGCGCCCCGCCGGTGGCATGAACGTTTACCATCCAGACCCCAAGCTCAGCCGCTGCAGCTACGGCATGCGCAGTAGTATTCGGAATATCGTGGAATTTAAGATCCAGAAAAACATCAAAACCGCGCTGTTGCATATCGCGAACAATTTGCGGGCCAAAGAGCGTGAACATCTCTTTACCGATTTTCAGTCGGCAGTCGCGCGGGTCAATACGATCAACGAACGCAAGCGCATTATCACGATTGTTGTAATCCAGAGCGACAACAACAGGAGATTCAGTAACTACGCGGGAGGAAGATGAAGCTACAGACGTCATGACCGGACCTTCTCGTCGATGGGCGCCGCATCGGCGCGGGAATGTTAAACGGCGTGCATTCTACCTGCGCATCACAGAAATTAACAGGTTACATTTTCATTCCTGCCCAACCACAACGCGCACGAACCGGGCTTGAAAGACAGATTTAAGCATGTTGTAACTAAAGTAAGCTTTTTTAAAAATTACTGCCCATCGAGACCGCGAATTGGCTTAATGGTAGACCAGGCCCGGCATGACGGACAGTGCCAGTACAGCGAATATGCCGTAAAACCACACTTCTGGCAGCGATAGCGCGGCTTGCTACGTACCTGTTCGCCAACCATGTCGCGCAGAACCATCAGACTCTCTTTGGCACGCCCCTCTTCCGCATCGTTCAGGTGGTAATCCATTAACTTATGAAAAACGCGCATGGTGGGATGGCGCTGCAGCTGGCGGGTAATATAAACCTGCGCAGTATCACTGCCTTCATGCTCCTGGACCACATCCGCCAGCATCAGCTCAGCAGTGGCCCCGGTATTCTCTTCCACGCAGCGACGCAGGAAAGCCACCCACTCTGCGTCCATGCCCAGCTGCTGATAGCAGGTTTGCAGCATCTCCAGGGTTTCGCTGACCAGCTCTTTATCCTGGTCGATAACCCTGAGCAGGCTCTCAACTGCTTTCTGATAATCCCCTTTCGCCATATACACGCGCCCCATCATAATGGAGACACGCGCGCTACTGCGATCGGCTGCGGCACCCTTGCGAAGAAGCGCCATAGCTTTGTCCATATCTTCGTTGCCCATCTGTTGTAAAGCCAGCTCACAATAGAAATGGGCAATTTCAACGCGCTGTTTGTCTTTTCCGAGCTTCACCAGACGTTCCGCGACGTCGATCGCTTTCTGCCATTCGCTGGTCGCCTGATAAATTTGCAGCAGCTGCTGCAGGGCGCTGATGCGAAAATCAGTCTCATCCACCAGCTGGTTAAACATCTCTTCGGCACGATCGTAGAGCCCAGCCGCCATATAGTCGCGGCCAAGCTGCTGTACGGCCAGCAAACGCTGCTCATAGGTTAATGAGGCGCTTTCCATTAAGGTCTGGTGGATACGGATGGCGCGGTCAACTTCACCGCGGGAACGGAACAGATTGCCGAGGGTAAGGTGGGCTTCGACGGTACCGGTATCCTCTTTCAGCATCTCAAGGAACAGGTCTACCGCTTTATCCTGTTGATTGCTCAGGAGGAAGTTAACCCCGGCGACGTAGTCGCGTGAAAGGCGGTTCGCTTCATCCTGTTTTGTCTGTTGCGCACTTCTGCGGCCCATATACCAGCCATAGGCTGCGGCTACAGGCAAAAGCAGAAACAACAACTCCAGCATCTTTGATTATTCCTTCGCTACCGGCACACCTGAACTTACCGGGACGTCGGTCGGAGGCGCAATTTGGTATTCAAGACGTTTAATTTTACGTTCGGCCCGGGCGAGTGTTACCCGAACTTTCAGCCAGAACAGACCGCAAATCAGCCAGCCGATAACAAACCCTGCAGCAAAAAGGACCGCCAGGAGGCTGGAAATCCGATACTCGCCTTGCGCCAGCAGATAATTAAAGGTTACCTGTTGATCGTTTTGCGCACCTAATGTGACGGAAATGACAAAAATCGCCAACACCAGTAAGAAAATGAGTAAATATTTCACATTACTTCCCGTTATGTGGTTTGAGCGAATAAAGAGTGTTCACCATAGCGTAACCAGCCTTATAAACTACCATTTTCAGGACGGGCGCGAAACGGAAAAAGCGTCGCGCCACGTTCAGATCTGCGGCTTAATATAAGAATTTCAACCTTCGTCAGCTTTCTTCCTCTCTTGCGGCAATTTCTTGTTCCTCTTCTGCCGGAGGCGTAAGTGGTCCACAGAATCGCTCGGCAAGCCAGGTCGCACAAGTAATCAACAGCCATGAGATCAGGGTGGCAACAACCAGATCACGCGGCCAGTGCATACCCAGCAGCAAACGGCTTCCCATTACGGCGGTTGCCCAGACCAGCAGTACGACGATGGTCACCGTGCGTCGACGAGGCCATAGTAGTCCGACCCCCAGTAACGCCCAGCTAGCCGCAAACATGGTATGCCCGGACGGGAAAGCGAAACCGGTCTCTTTCTGCCAGTGTTTACGTAAAAAAGTGGGAATAGTTTGTTGTTCAGCAAGCTGTTCTTTCACCAGCTCGCCGCGGGCTTTACGCTTTAAATTGTAGAAGTCGTTGACCGGAACATGGTGAGTTTTTTCCAGCCAGACCACGAAAGGTCGAGGTTCCTGTACCCGCTCTTTCACCCAGGATTTTACGCCCTGACCGATAAGAATAACGCCCGCCAGGATGGCAAAGAGCATGATAGCGGCCCGCAGACGAAAACGCAGGCACCACAAAAACCAGCCGCATAACAGCGTATGGGTAATAATCCCCCAGGGTTGGGTGACCGTCTCCGTTACCCAGAACAGCGCTTTCAACCATCCGCTATTCACGCCCGGCTGCCACTGCCAGCCTGATATCCATAAGGCCGCAGGTATAATGAGCAATATCCCTGCGCCAACCGCCGTGCGGCGGGCAATTGAAAGCATGTCGACTCCTTTTTTCGATAAGCCCCACAATCATAACCGAAAAATGACAGCTGCGTAAAAATGTCGGATTGTGCGTTTAACGTTCGTTAAGCCGGCAGCGATTAGGTGAACCCGCGCAGCTTGTGGCAAAATAAGACAATACCGACAGCCAAACAGGCGAAAGACACAAGGCGTGTCAGCATTTTCTGGAGAATCACATGCAGCTTAAACGTGTGGCAGAAGCCAATCTGCCAACCCCATGGGGCGATTTCCTGATGGTGGGCTTTGAAGAACTGGCAACCGGGCAGGATCACGTTGCGTTAGTGTTCGGCGATACGTCCGGGCAGACGCCGGTCCTGGCACGTGTTCATTCCGAGTGTTTGACGGGTGACGCCCTGTTTAGTCTGCGCTGCGATTGTGGTTTTCAGCTGGAAGCCGCCCTGTCGCACATTGCGGAAGAAGGCCGTGGCATCCTGCTTTATCACCGTCAGGAGGGCCGTAATATTGGTCTGCTGAATAAGATCCGCGCCTATGCATTGCAGGATCAAGGTTATGACACCGTCGAAGCCAACCACCAGCTGGGCTTTGCTGCTGATGAACGTGATTTCACCCTGTGCGCTGATATGTTCAAGCTTTTAGGGGTGGATGAGGTACGTCTGCTGACCAACAACCCGCGTAAGGTTGAGATCCTGACCGAAGCCGGGATTAACATCGTTGAACGTGTGCCGCTAATTGTGGGCCGCAACCCAAAAAACGAACACTATCTGGATACTAAAGCAGCGAAGCTTGGGCACCTGCTTAGCAAGTAAAAACAACCGCCCGGCAGAGTGCGCCGGGCGGATATCTTTTTAATTCAGCATATTACGAATTACATAGTGTAAGATGCCGTCGTTCTGATAGTAGGTGAGCTCCGTCGCGGTATCAATACGACAGCGGCAGTTCACGATCTCGACTTGCCCGTCCGCCCGCGTCAGTTTAACCGGAACGGTTGTGCCAGGCGTCAGATTCTGGAGATCCGCAATATCAATGCGCTCCTCACCTGTCAGACCCAGCGTTTTACGCGACGCCCCTTGCGGAAATTCCAGCGGTAAAATCCCCATCCCGATCAGGTTGGAACGGTGAATACGCTCAAATGATTCGGCAATGACGACCCGCACGCCAAGCAGTCTTGGTCCTTTTGCCGCCCAGTCACGGCTTGAGCCTGAGCCGTACTCTTTCCCGGCAATCACCGCCAGCGGCGTGCCTTCCTGCTGGTACTTCATCGCAGCATCGTAAATCGAAATCACTTCCGTACCCGGGAGATGACGCGTCATCCCACCTTCTACGCCAGGAACCATTTCGTTACGAATACGAATATTGGCGAAGGTGCCCCGCATCATCACCTCATGGTTGCCGCGACGCGAACCATAGGAGTTGAAATCACGGCGCTCCACGCCACGGCTCTGGAGATAACGCCCTGCCGGACTGTCCGCTTTGATACTGCCCGCCGGGGAGATATGGTCAGTGGTTACTGAGTCTCCAAGAATGGCGAGTACGCGCGCGCCGTGGATATCCTCCAGCGGTTTGGGCTGTGCCAGCATATCGTCAAAGAAAGGCGACAGGCGGATGTATGTGGAATCATCCTGCCAGCTGTAAGTATCGGAACGCGCCACCTCGATGCTTTTCCACTCCGGCGTGCCTTCAAACACTTCAGCATACTCTTTACGGAACATGTCGGTAGAGACTTTTTCAACCGCGAGGGCGATCTCCTGGGCCGAAGGCCAGATATCTTTCAGATAAACCGGATCCCCTTTGCGATCCTGGCCCAGCGGATCGGTCGCCAGATTGATATTCATATTGCCCGCCAGGGCGTATGCCACCACCAGCGGCGGGGAGGCCAGCCAGTTGGTTTTTACCAGCGGATGAATACGCCCTTCAAAATTACGGTTGCCCGACAGCACTGCCCCTACCGTCAAATCACCCTGCTTGATTGCTGTCTCGATAGGTTCGGGAAGCGGCCCGGAGTTACCGATGCAGGTGGTACATCCGTAACCCACCAGGTTAAAGCCCAGCTCGTCCAGATATGGCGTCAGGCGCGCCTGAGCCAGATAATCGGAAACCACCTTAGAACCCGGCGCCAGCGAGGCTTTTACCCACGGCTGACGTTTCAGGCCAAGGGTGACCGCTTTTTTGGCCAGTAGCCCTGCCGCCATCAGCACGCTGGGGTTCGAGGTATTGGTGCAGGAGGTTATAGCCGCGATCGCTACCGCCCCGTCCGGGAGCTGGTACTGATGACCATTCATCACGTAATCAATAGGTCGCCTGTCTTTCTGCGCGGTATTGACCTCCAGTTCATTGCTGGCGGCAAAAGCTTTAGGCACGTCCGCCAGGGCCACACGATCCTGGGGTCGTTTTGGCCCGGCCAGGCTCGCTTCAACCTCAGCCATATCCAGCGCCAGAGTGCTGGTAAACACCGGTTCATCGCCCGGGTTACGCCACATACCCTGTGCTTTGGCATAGGCCTCCACCAGCGCGACCTGCTCACTGCTGCGTCCGCTGAGGCGCATATACTCAAGCGTCACGCCATCAATCGGGAAGAAACCACAGGTAGCGCCATACTCAGGCGCCATATTGGCGATAGTGGCCCGGTCCGCCAGCGGCAGCGAATCAAGCCCATCTCCATAAAATTCAACAAATTTAC
Source organism: Leclercia adecarboxylata (assembly GCF_035787115.1). Lineage (GTDB taxonomy): Bacteria > Pseudomonadota > Gammaproteobacteria > Enterobacterales > Enterobacteriaceae > Enterobacter > Enterobacter adecarboxylatus_E. The sequence continues at coordinate 695,551 of NZ_JALKTL010000001.1, forward strand.
CCACCACGCCGTGCTTACGCAGCATCTGGGTCACGGTGAGCACCAGGTCAGTGGCGGTGATGCCCTCGCTGAGCTTGCCGGTCAGCTTAAAGCCGACCACGTCCGGAATGAGCATGGAAACCGGCTGGCCGAGCATCGCAGCTTCGGCTTCGATTCCCCCTACCCCCCAGCCCAGCACGCCGAGGCCGTTGATCATGGTTGTATGGGAATCCGTGCCGACAAGCGTATCCGGGTAGGCCACCCACTCTTTATCCTGCAGTTCACTCCACACCGCTTTGCCGAGATACTCCAGGTTGACCTGATGACAGATGCCGGTGCCAGGCGGGACAACGCTGAAGCGGCTGAACGCCTGCTGGCCCCATTTTAGAAACACGTAACGTTCGTGGTTACGCTCCATCTCCAGGCGAACGTTCTCTTCAAAGGCATCATCATCGCCAAAATGGTCCACGGTCACCGAGTGGTCAATAACCAGATCGACCGGGGAGAGCGGGTTCACTTTGGCAGTATCTCCCCCAAGGCGCTTGACCGCTTCACGCATCGCCGCCAGATCGACTACTGCCGGGACGCCAGTAAAATCCTGCATCAGAACCCTGGCGGGACGATAGGCGATCTCCCGGTCGGCGTGGGCGCTCTGCAACCACCCCGCCAGGGCATGAATATCCTCTGCCGTCACAGAGACCTCATCCTGCCAGCGCAGGAGATTTTCCAGTAATACTTTCAGCGACTTGGGTAAGCGCGCAATATCCCCAAGTTCCTTTGCGGCCAGCGGCAGGCTGTAGTAGTGATAGGTTTTGTTCTCAGCCTGCAATGTATCCTTACTGGCTTCGCGTAGGGTTAACGACATAAGCTCCTCCTTAATTACCGGGATTGCGATGCCCTGACTTTTATCAGGGCCGTAATTAAAGATAACACATCGTCACCGTAACGATTTGATAACAACTCAAATGGACAAATTTGGTGTGATAACAGGACGTAAAAAAAGCCCCGCGGAAGCGAGGCCTTCATCATTCAGTGTAGGGTGAGCCAGATTAGCTGGCACCAGAAGAGAATCGAGAGGGAAAATGCGGCCATCCACGACCAGTATTTGACTCCGGATATATTATTCATCATTGCGACACCACTCTTTATTTATTCATATGTGGCTGAATTTGCCACAGTACGGTATTGCTGATATGTATTTCTTAGAGAGTACAAAAGCGCATCGGATTATTATTTTGCATCGCTGATAATAATAATTATTGTTTTTTAGCTTCGTCTTCTGCGAACAAATCAATGAAGGCCTGCTGCTGCGCCGACAGTTTCCAGGATGCCGGAGCATTATTTGCAGCCTCATGACGAACCTTACGGCGAGTGTCACGCTGTTGACATACTGGCTTTACTGCTTCACTACGCCCCTGAACCGTCATAGTTAACCCCAGAATTTCCAGACCAGAATGGCCACCACTACCCAAAACAGGGTGGAACCGAGAAACACCGCCAGCCAGGCTTTACGCTTAAGTCCTGGGTCCCGTTGTGGCTCGTGACTTCCTGACGGCATTGCTAACCTCTTACAATCGACTTCGCTTATCATTTTAGTACCAAACAATTGGTATAAGTAATCGTGACTGAGATAAATCCTAAAGAAACTTTAGTCGAAAATCCAGCGAATTTACGAATCGTCAACCGTGAAATAATTAATCTTTTGAGCGGAAATATATAAATGAAACGAGGGATTTGCGTAGCGGCTATTTATTTTCTATGTTTGTTGGCTTTTCACAACGCGTCTATGAAAGAACGCCGTAACGCTATGGTTATCAGGGGAAATGAAAGAGAGTTGGCGGGATTTTAATTCAGTACAATGCAGATATAAGGGTATCTTCCCCGAAGGAAAGATACCCCAGGTTATTATTTTTCTGGCAGCTTGATATCTTTGAACATCGCTTCGATATCTTCGTTGGAGCGCAGTGCCACCGCGGTATCAACCACGTCGCGGGTGAGATGCGGTGCGAATCGTTGAATAAAATCATACATATAGCTACGCAGGAAGGTGCTGCGACGGAAACCAATTTTAGTGGTGCTGTGGCCAAATACGCCCTGGGTATCCAGACGCACTAAATCAGGATCGGCAATGGGATCCACCGCCATGCTGGCAATAACCCCGACCCCCAGACCAAGCCGCACATAGGTCTTAATCACATCGGCATCGGTAGCGGTAAAGACGATTCTTGGTGTCAGGCCAGCGCGATTAAAGGCCGTATCCAGTTCTGAACGGCCCGTAAAGCCAAAGGTATAAGTCACCAGCGGATACTGCGCAAGCTCTTCAATCGAGACCGAGTTTTTTGCCGCCAGCGGATGTTCCGGCGTCACCACAATCGAGCGGTTCCAGTGGTAGCAAGGCAGCATTACCAGATCGTCATAAAGATGTAGCGCTTCAGTGGCGATGGCGAAATCAGCATTGCCCTTGGAAACTGCTTCGGCAATTTGCGTCGGTGAGCCCTGATGCATATGTAATGAAACGCGAGGATAACGTTCGATGAACCCTTTTATCACCCCAGGCAGGGCGTAGCGCGCCTGAGTGTGGGTGGTAGCGATATACAACGAGCCTTTATCCGGCCAGGTGTGTTCTCCGGCAACGGATTTGATAGCATCGACTTTCGACAGCACTTCGCGGGCGATACGAATGATTTCCTGTCCCGCAGGCGTTACCTGAGTAAGATGTTTACCACTGCGGGCGAAAATCTGGATCCCAAGTTCATCTTCAAGCATGCGTACCTGCTTACTGATGCCGGGTTGAGACGTATAAAGACCTTCTGCGGTCGAGGAGACGTTAAGGTTGTGGTTGACCACCTCAACGATATAGCGAAGCTGCTGTAGTTTCATGCCAGACCATCCGATTTAGCGCACACGGGCAATCGCTTAAGACGATTTGATAATAAGAAAAGGGTTAACTATAACCACTATATCACTTATATCTTTGCTGTATAGCCCGGCACAAAAAATAATAACCTGGCAATAAAAAAGGGCCGGAATGCCGGCCCTTAAAAGGTAACTTACAGTAAATTAAGGTTATTTCTTACCTTCAACCCATTTACCGTCAACATAAAATGCTGACCATCCGGTCGCTTTGCCGTCTTTTTCAGCAGCGACATATTGCTGCTTGGTTTTACGACTAAAGCGCACCACGGTTTTATTACCTTCAGGATCCTGCTGCGGCGCATCGGCCAGATAGCGCAGTTTATCTGCCAGGCGATCGCGGAAGCGGTAAAGCTCTTCGACCAGCGGCGCACGCGTTTCACGCGATTTCGGGAAGGTGTTCGCCGCAAGGAAAACGCCCGCAGCCCCGTCACGCAGAACAAAGTACGCATCAGACTTTTCACACGGCAGCTCCGGCAACGGAACCGGATCTTCCTTCGGCGGTGCCACTTCGCCATTCCGAAGGATCTTACGCGTGTTTTTACAGTCGTCGTTAGTGCAGGCCATGTACTTACCAAAACGCCCCATCTTCAGGTGCATTTCAGAGCCGCATTTCTCACACTCCACAATCGGACCGTCATAGCCCTTGATGCGGAATTCACCCTCTTCGATCTCGTAACCATCGCAGGTTGGGTTATTACCGCAGACGTGCAGCTTGCGTTTCGGATCGATCAGATAGCTGTCCATCGCTGTGCCGCACTTGGCGCAGCGGCGTCTGGCGCGTAATGCGTTGGTTTCCGCATCATCACCTTCCAGCACGTTCAGCACTTCGTTTTCCGGCACCAGATTGATGGTGGTTTTGCAGCGCTCTTTTGGCGATAACGCATAGCCCGAGCAACCGAGGAATACACCAGTGGTGGCGGTACGAATACCCATCTTACGACCGCAGGTCGGACAGTCGATGCTGGTCAGCACCATCTGGTTCGGCTGCATGCCCCCCTCTTCAGGGTCTTTTTCCGCTTTGTCCAGCTGCTTGGTGAAGTCGCTGAAGAAGCTGTCCAGAACCTTCTTCCACTCGGCTTCATGGTTGGCTACCTGGTCAAGGCTGTTTTCCATCTGCGCGGTAAAATCGTAGTTCATCAGTTCACGGAAGTTATCTTCCAGGCGATCGGTGACAATCTCACCCATTTTCTCAGCATAGAATCGGCGGTTCTCCGTCCGCACATAGCCGCGATCCTGAATGGTCGATATGATCGACGCGTAGGTAGACGGACGACCAATACCGCGTTTTTCCAGCTCTTTTACCAGCGAGGCTTCACTAAAGCGCGCCGGTGGCTTAGTAAAGTGCTGTGCCGGCGTCAGTTCAATCAGGGTGAGTTCATCCCCCGCGTTGACCGCAGGCAAGGTTTTATCTTCATCCCCCTTACGCAGGGCAGGCATCACTTTGGTCCAGCCATCGAAGCGCAGGATGCGTCCACGAGCTTTCAGACGGAAATCACCCGCACCCACGGTCAGGGTGGTGGAGTCGTACTGCGCAGGCGTCATCTGACAGGCAACAAACTGGCGCCAGATCAGCTGATAGAGTTTCTGTGCATCGGCTTCCATATCCTTCAGCGATTCCGCCAGCACCGAGACGTCAGAAGGACGAATGGCTTCGTGCGCTTCCTGGGAGTTCTCTTTGCTGTTGTACTGATTCGCGCTTTCCGGCAGGTACTTCTTACCGAAATTATCGCCAATGTAATCGCGCACCATGTTAACCGCGTCCTGGCTCAGGTTGGTAGAGTCAGTACGCATATAGGTGATGTGACCCGCTTCGTACAGACGCTGAGCCATCATCATGGTTTTTTTCACACCATAACCCAGACGGGTGCTGGCCGCCTGCTGCAGCGTGGAAGTAATGAAAGGCGCGCCAGGCTTGCTGCTGGTTGGCTTGTCTTCACGATCCACCACCTGATAGCGGGCTTTTTCAAGCAGCGCCACCGCGGCCATCGTCTGTTCACGGTTTTCAGGCCGGAACGGCTTATCGTTCTGGTGTGACACTTCCAGCGGCAGCGTGTCGCCGCCCGGCGTAGTCACGCTGGCGTCCACTTCCCAAAACTCTTCTGGTACGAACGCTTTGATTTCACGTTCGCGTTCAACCACCAGACGCACAGCAACAGACTGGACACGGCCAGCAGAAAGACCACGCGCAATCTTTTTCCACAGCAGTGGAGAAACCATATAACCCACGACGCGGTCCATAAAGCGGCGCGCCTGCTGCGCATTAACGCGGTCAATATTCAGCTCGCCCGGCTTTTCGAAAGCCTGACGGATCGCGTTTTTGGTAATTTCGTTAAACACCACGCGGCTATAGCGTGTGTCATCGCCCCCGATCACTTCCCGCAGGTGCCATGCAATGGCCTCCCCTTCGCGGTCAAGGTCGGTTGCGAGATAGATGTGGTCGGCTTTATCCGCCAGCTGTTTCAGCTCGGAGACGACTTTCTCTTTACCCGGCAGTACTTCGTACTGTGCCTGCCAGTTATCCCATGGGTTAACCCCCATGCGATTTACGAGCGCGCTACGTTCATCCTTTTTAGGCTTTTTGGCCCCTTTGGTGGAGGTAGAGTCGGCGCTCTTCTTGGCTGAGCCACTGGTCGGCAGATCGCGGATATGACCGACGCTGGACTTCACCACGTAGTCACTACCCAGATACTTATTGATCGTTTTGGCTTTTGCCGGGGACTCAACGATAACGAGAGCTTTACCCATATTCACCTTTACCTAATTTGTTTCTTCCAGGAATACGTCGAGTGAGTTCACCTTCCACTGGCGACGAGACATTTATATAGCGACGCCATCAGTGGATATCAACCCTGTGGTCACTTATGTCGCAAAAACGACATCACACAAGCAGCTGAGATAACACGTTTTTTCTCGCTTCAGTGTGACCGCACGACGAGATTTAGGTCGAATGTCAAGCAAATCTGTTGCCAGAATGACGAAAGCGCACACTCTACCTGATAAAATCCGTTACGCAACTTTATTAGCATGCAAAAGCAAATCACGCCAGCGCTGTCCGTCTTGCCCGGCATGCGCCAAAACGGGGAAAATTTGCTCCCGGGACCGCTGCGGCGTAGACTAATATCACTGTTTAAGGAGTGGATAATGCAGCAAACTACCCAACCAATTGACCGCGCAACCTTGCTTGCAGAAGCAAATAAACTCATTCGTGAACATGACGACACTATGGCAGGGATCGAAGCCACAGGCGTAGAGCAGCGCAATGGTGTGCTGGTGTTCAGCGGAGAGTACTTTCTTGATGAACAGGGTTTACCTACCCCACGCAGCACCGCGGTATTTAACATGTTTAAATACCTGGCCCATGCGCTCTCAGAAAAGTACCATCTGGTTGATTGATGCAAAAACGCGAGGCACTGGCCTCGCGTTTTTATTCACAGCAGCGGTTTTTGTCCGCGCTGCAGCCAGCGCAGCAACAGACGGTCCGCGCTCTCTGCGGCACTGTTGGTAAAGCGATCCATTAGCTTTTTACGGCGAGTATAGCGCACGCCCACCAGCTCGCGGCCTTCCATCAGCGATAACAGCAGATCGTCGCTGGTTCCTACCTGGTCCACCAGCCCTTTTTCTAGCGCCTGGGTGCCGTACCAGTGTTCCCCTGTGGCGACCTGATCGATATCAAGCGTGGGTCGCATCTGCTTCACGAACCCTTTAAACAGCTGGTGGGTGTCGTTGAGATCTTCACGGAACTTCTGACGCCCCTCTTCGGTGTTTTCCCCCAGCAGGGTCAAGGTACGTTTGTACTGGCCCGCTGTATGGAGCTCAACATCAATGTCTTTATTTTTCAGGAAACGATTAAAGTTGGGGATCTGCGCCACTACGCCAATCGAGCCAATAATAGAGAAAGGTGCGGCGACAATTTTATCAGCCACGCAGGCCATCATATAGCCACCGCTGGCGGCGACTTTATCCACCGCTACCGTCAGCGGGATCTGTTTATCGCGCAGACGCTGCAGCTGTGAGGAAGCCAGCCCATACCCATGCACCACCCCACCCGGGCTTTCGAGACGCAGCACAACCTGGTCTTCGGCTCTTGCCACTGCCAACACTGCGGTGACTTCTTCGCGCAGGGAGGAGACCTCATGCGCATCCATGCTGCCTTTGAAATCCAGCACATAAACCCGTGGTTTTGCCACTTCAGGGCGATGCTCCTGCTTTGCTTTCTGCTTTGCGGCTTTTGCTTCAAGCTTGCGCTTTTTCTTCTGCGCTTTGTGCCACAGTTTTTGCTGATGCGCGTCAAGCAGCGCCACTGACATCTCCTCCTGCATCTCAGTGTACTGCTCGCTTAAGCGGGTAATACGCAACTCGCCGCGCTGGCGTTTGCGCTGCGTCAGGTTAACAATCAGAACGGCGACTACCGCAATGGCAATCACCACCGTCGCAATTTTGGCCAGAAATAAACCGTACTCAGAAAGTAATTCCACGCATCCACCTTGGTTTAACCACTTGTTTTCTCACCCAGTGTACAACAGCCACCGCCAGGCGTCTCGCACCTGACGATAACCTTGCGAGGCGTCTTCAGGAATGTTTATTTATGAATGAAATCTTTGCAAATTGTTAATTTTACAGCGAACTCACCGGTAGACTGATTGTAATCAGGCGCGCTTTCGGGCATAAAGCCGAAAAGAGACCGCACAGCATGGGCTGCGCCAGCGCGCGCCAGAGGAGTGACCTTGCACTATCAACCCAAAAAAGATCTACTGCAAAACCGTATTATTCTGGTCACCGGAGCCAGCGACGGCATTGGCCGCGAAGCGGCGCTAACCTACGCCCGCCACGGAGCGCGCCTTATCCTGCTGGGAAGAAATGAAGATAAACTGCGCGATGTCGCCCAGGCTATTGCCAGCGAGGGTGGCGCCCCTACCCGCGAATATGTTCTCGACCTGTTAACCTGCACTCCGGAGAGCTGTCGGGAGCTTGTCGGGCGTATTGCCGCCGAATATCCACGTCTGGACGGTGTTCTGCACAATGCGGGTTTACTTGGCGAAGTGCGGCCCATGGAGGAGCAAACCCCGGAGATCTGGCAGCAGGTGATGCAGGTGAATGTTAACGGCACCTTTTTCCTCACCCAGGCATTGCTTCCTTTATTACTGCAGTCCGATTCCGGCTCGCTGGTGTTTACCTCATCCAGCGTTGGACGACAGGGACGGGCCAACTGGGGTGCCTATGCCGCCTCGAAATTCGCCACCGAAGGCATGATGCAGGTGCTGGCCGAGGAGTATCAGAGCCGCCACCTGCGCGTAAACTGCATAAATCCCGGCGGGACGCGTACGGGCATGCGCGCCAGCGCCTTCCCGAGCGAAGACCCGATGAAACTGAAAACCCCTGCCGACATCATGCCGCTCTATCTGTGGCTGATGGGCGACGACAGCCGCCGCAAAACCGGCATGACCTTTGATGCCCAACCCGGCCGTAAACCAGGAATATCGCAATGAGTGATGAACGTCATCAGCAGCGCCAGCAGCGCCTGAAAGAGCAGGTCGACGCCCGCGTTGCCGCAGCGACAAATGAGCGCGGGATTATTATTGTCTTTACCGGCAATGGCAAAGGCAAAACCACCGCAGCTTTTGGCACCGCAACGCGCGCCGTTGGGCACGGGCAAAAGGTGGGCGTTATTCAGTTCATTAAGGGCGAGTGGCCCAACGGCGAGCGTAATTTGCTGGAACCGCATGGGGTGGAATTTCAGGTGATGGCGACCGGCTTTACCTGGGACACGCAAAACCGGGAAACCGACACCGCCGCCTGTCTCGCCGTCTGGGAGCACGCCAAACGCATGCTGGCTGACCCAAAGCTAAACATGGTTCTGCTTGATGAAATCACCTATATGGTGGCTTACGACTATTTACCGTTGCAGGAGGTAGTCGAAGCGCTGAACAACCGTCCGGCGCACCAGACGGTGATTATCACCGGGCGCGGGTGTCATCGGGATCTTCTGGAGATGGCAGATACGGTCAGCGAATTACGCCCGGTGAAACACGCCTTTGATGCAGGGATTAAAGCGCAAATCGGCATCGATTATTAATAAAAAACCCGGCAGCGCCGGGTTTTTTATTTTTAGCCGTTGTTGTTACGGCTGCCAGAGCGACGATTGCCGCTGACCTGGCTATGACGTTTAACCGCCCGGCGAATCTGGTTCGCTTTCATGCGACGGCGGTCTTTTTCTACCGCCACTTTTGAGGAGGTTTCTGGAGTCAATTCCACCAGCTCACGCAGATAGTTGGTCTGGGTTAAATCCAGCTCCGTGTAGCCGCCGCGTGGCAGGCCTTTTGGCAGAAGAATGTCACCGTAACGTACGCGGATGAGACGGCTAACCTGCACGCCAACGGCTTCCCACAGGCGACGCACTTCACGGTTGCGGCCTTCAGTCAGGGTCACGTTGTACCACTGGTTAATGCCTTCGCCACCGGTAAATTTAATGGTTTTAAACGCTGCCGGACCATCTTCAAGCTGAACGCCGCGAGACAGATCGCGAATTTTATTGTCGTCAACTTCACCGAACACGCGAACCGCGTACTCACGTTCCACTTCACGGCTGGGGTGCATCAGACGGTTTGCCAGTTCACCATCGGTAGTGAACAGCAGCAGACCGCAGGTGTTGACGTCCAGACGACCTACCGCGATCCAGCGCGCGCCGCGCAGTTTTGGCAGGCGGTCGAATACGGTTGGACGGCCTTCCGGATCGTTACGGGTGCAGAGCTCGCCTTCCGGCTTATAGTATGCCAGCACGCGGCAAATCTGCTCGGCAGACTCTTTTACCGAGATCAGGTGGCCATCGATACGGATTTTCAGGCCAGGGACGATTTCCACGCGGTCACCCAGGGTGGCAATTTTACCGTCCACACTGACTCGGCCCGCTTCGATAATGGTTTCGATTTCACGGCGTGAACCGTGGCCGGCGCGAGCCAGCACTTTCTGTAATTTCTCGCTCATTGAGCTTCCTTCAGGTGTCGCCTTCACAGGCGTCTGGGATACTTTCAAAACAATGAGTTAAGCTCAATACAGCCTTAACTCAATGATCGGTAATGCTTTCACAGCACACATAATGGCAGACAATGTGTCTCGCCCTGTGATTCATGGCCGCACATACTACATGAATTTTAGACTAAATGATTCAACAAGTTTTGCGCGGCAGTATTCTGGTGCTGATAACCTGAAGCAAGCCCAACGATCGGGCTGTCTTTTTCGTCACGCTCCTGGTCGCTCGTTCCAGGCGTCAGTAAAATGAATGTTGCCATCGACAATGCGCCAGGTGATTTTTTCATACTGAATAGTGACGCTTTCAACGTGATTCATTTTATCGTTGATATGATAAAACCTGATTTCCGCACTTTTCAGCGTCTGGCCTGTCGCTGCCGCTTTATAAAATAAGCGGGGCGTTAATATCAGGGCCATTATAGCGGGAGAATTTGCGCTAATGACATGGCCCTAAAAGAGAGAATTTACAGGAAAGGCTTCACATCCCCCACCCCTTCACGCAGCACAACCGGGGCATCTTCCGTTAAATCGATCACCGTGGTCGGCTGCTGGCCGAGATAGCCGCCGTGAATCACTAGCTCAACCTGTTTCTCCAGGCGATCTTTGATCTCATCCGGGTCGGACTCGGTAAAATCGCTCCCCGGCAGCATCAGCGACGTCGAGAGCATCGGCTCGCCGAGCGTTTCGAGCAGCGCCTGGGCAATCGGGTTTGACGGCACGCGCATGCCGATGGTTTTGCGTTTTTCCTGCAGCAGGCGGCGAGGCACCTCTTTCGTCCCTTTGAGGATAAAGGTGTAGTTGCCCGGCGTGTTATTTTTGATCAACCGAAACGCCACGTTATCGACGTAGGAGTAGGTGGATAACTCAGAGAGATCCCGGCACATCAGGGTGAAGTTATGCCCGTTAGGCAGGTGGCGGATCCGGCAGATACGCTCCATCGCGTTTTTGTCTTCGATCTTACAGCCCAGCGCATAACCTGAATCGGTGGGATAGACGATAACCCCGCCCTTACGCACGATCTCCACGGCCTGATTAATCAAACGCGGCTGCGGATTGTCAGGATGGATATAAAAAAATTGGCTCATACTACCCTCTCTTCAATTGGCGTCGGCTGTTCCCAGAGTTGCCACACCGGCTCGACGCCAGCGGGTAACCAGAGCTTGCGTCCCAGCTCAATCCAGGGACAGGGCTGATGAAAATCAGAGCCCTGGGAAGCAAGGAGTCCATACTGGCGGGCATATTCAGCCAGCTGACTGCGCTCGTTGGGCGCCTGCTGGCACTGGGCGACTTCCATCGCATCTCCGCCGTGTTCGGCAAAGTAAGCCAGCAGACGTTTCAGCCACTTGGCGGAGAGGTTATACCGCCCGGGATGGGCCAGTACCGCCTTGCCGCCAGAATGATGAATGACATCAATAGCTTGTTCTATTGTACACCACTGGGGAGGAACGTATCCGGTTTTCCCGCGGGCGAGGTATTTTTTAAACACATCTGCAATGTTATTGGCCTTTCCGGCTTCGACCAGAAAACGGGCAAAGTGGGCGCGGGTCACCGCCCCGCCATTCGCCAGACGCAGGGCCCCTTCCCATGCACCGGGGATATGGGCTTTCTCCAGGCGTTCGGCGATCGTTTCTGCCCGTTGCACCCGACGCGCTTTTTGCGCATCCAGGAACGCGCGCATGGCCGGGTTCTCAATATCAATGTTCAACCCGACAATATGGATTTCGTGATTTTCCCAGACGGTAGAAATTTCCACACCTGCTATCAGGCTAAGCGGTAATCCACTGCGGGCAATTTCAGCCCGCGCGGCCATAATGGCCTCGGTGGTATCGTGATCGGTGATCGCCAGCGTACCCACGCGCATGTCATGGGCGCGATGGACAAGCTCTTCGGGCGTAAGCAGGCCGTCAGAGGCCTGGGTGTGGCTGTGTAAATCATAAATCACTGCGTAATTCGTGTCGCTCAAAGCGGCTCCCGTCACTGATCGTCAATATCTGCGCCGCCATAATAACGGTATGTGGTGAAATTCTGAAATCGAAGGGTTGACAACACGCCATCGAACTAGTTAACTAGTACGCAAGTTCACTCAATGAGGTATCTGAAAATGACCGCACATTTTTCTCTGCATAGCTGGTGGCGTAGCTCCTGATTGTCGGGCAGTGTCGTACGTCTGCGTCATGCATACAGATACCTGGCCCGCCACCGAGCGGGCTTTTTTATGAACAGAATAAAGAGAACAACACAATGCAAACAGCCAAACCGAACCTTCAACTGCTGACCCGTGAGGCGGCCTATCGCCACAATCCCACCGCCCTGTTCCATCAGGTTTGCGGCGCGCGTCCTGCCACGCTGCTGCTGGAGTCTGCGGATATCGACAGCAAAGACGACCTGAAAAGCCTGCTGCTGGTGGACAGCGCTCTGCGCATTACTGCCCTTGGCGATACCGTCACGCTGAAGGCGCTTTCCGAGAACGGTGCCGCCCTGCTGTCGCTGCTGGACGACGTCCTGCCCGCGGGTGTTGAGAATGAACATCGCCCTGACCAGCGGATCCTGCACTTCCCGCCGGTCAGCCAGCTGCTGGACGAAGACGCCCGTCTCTGTTCTCTGTCGGTGTTTGATGCCTTCCGCCTGCTGCAAAACCTGGTGAACGTGCCGGAAAGCGAGCGCGAAGCGATGTTCTTTGGCGGGCTGTTTGCCTATGACCTGGTGGCCGGTTTTGAAGATCTGCCCGAACTGGAGCAGGGAAACCGCTGCCCGGACTACTGCTTCTATCTGGCGGAAACCTTACTGGTGATCGACCACCAGAAAAAATACACCCGCATTCAGGCCAGCCTGTTCACCCCGTTACTGGCGGAGAAACAGCGTCTGGAACAGCGCATTGTCCAGTTGCAGGAGCAGATGAACGAAGCCCCGCCAGAGCTGCCGGTGCAGCGCGTGGAGCAGATGCGTTGCGACGTCAGCCAGACGGACGATGAGTACGGCGTGGTGGTACGCCAGATGCAAAAAGCGATTCGCGCAGGTGAGATTTTCCAGGTGGTGCCCTCCCGTCGCTTCTCCCTGCCCTGCCCGTCGCCGCTGGCGGCCTACGACGTGCTGAAGAAGAGCAACCCCAGCCCCTACATGTTCTTTATGCAGGATAATGACTTTACGCTGTTCGGCGCCTCGCCGGAGAGCTCCCTGAAGTATGACGCCACCAGCCGTCAGATTGAAATCTATCCGATTGCCGGAACCCGCCCGCGGGGTCGTCGTGCCGACGGTTCGCTGGACCGCGATCTCGACAGCCGCATTGAGCTGGAGATGCGCACCGACCAGAAAGAGATGTCCGAGCACCTAATGCTGGTCGATCTGGCCCGTAACGATCTGGCGCGCATCTGCACCCCAGGCAGCCGTTATGTTGCTGATTTAACCAAAGTGGATCGCTACTCCTTTGTGATGCATCTGGTCTCCCGCGTGGTAGGCGAGCTGCGTCAGGATCTGGATGTGCTGCACGCCTACCGCGCCTGCATGAACATGGGCACCCTGAGCGGTGCGCCGAAGGTGCGCGCCATGCAGCTGATTGCCCAGGCCGAAGGACGCCGTCGCGGAAGCTACGGCGGTGCAGTGGGCTATTTTACCGCCCACGGCGATCTCGATACCTGCATTGTGATCCGCTCCGCCTACGTTGAAGAAGGGATCGCCACCGTTCAGGCGGGCGCGGGCATTGTTCTGGACTCCGTTCCGCAGTCTGAAGCTGACGAAACCCGCAACAAAGCCCGCGCGGTACTGCGCGCCATTGCGACTGCCCATCACGCACAGGAGATTTTCTGATGGCTGATATTCTGCTGCTCGATAATATCGACTCTTTTACTTACAACCTGGCGGATCAGCTGCGTGCAAACGGTCATAACGTGGTGATTTACCGTAACCATGTTCCGGCTCAGACCTTAATCGACCGTCTGGCCACGATGCAAAACCCGGTGCTGATGCTCTCCCCCGGCCCTGGCGCGCCAAGTGAAGCCGGCTGTATGCCGGAGCTGCTGACCCGTATGCGCGGCAAGCTGCCGATTATCGGCATCTGCCTGGGTCACCAGGCGATTGTGGAGGCTTACGGCGGTTACGTTGGTCAGGCGGGGGAAATCCTGCACGGTAAAGCCTCCAGCATTGAACACGACGGTCAGGCGATGTTTGCCGGGCTGATGAATCCCCTTCCGGTCGCGCGTTACCACTCGCTGGTGGGCAGTAATATTCCGGCGGGTCTGACTATCAACGCCCATTACAACGGCATGGTGATGGCCGTGCGTCATGATGCGGACCGGGTGTGCGGCATGCAGTTCCACCCGGAATCCATTCTGACCTCCCAGGGCGCTCGCCTGCTGGAGCAGACGCTCAACTGGGCGCTGCAGAAACTGGAGCAGACCAATAGCCTGCAGCCGATTCTGGAAAAACTCTATCAGGCCCAGACCCTGAGCCAGCAGGAGAGCCATCAGCTTTTCTCTGCCGTGGTGCGCGGCGAGCTGAAGCCTGAGCAGCTGGCCGCCGCGCTGGTGAGCATGAAAGTACGCGGCGAGCAGCCACAGGAGATCGCTGGTGCCGCAACCGCCCTGTTGGAAAACGCCGCTCCGTTCCCGCGCCCGGATTATCTGTTCGCGGATATCGTCGGTACCGGTGGTGACGGCAGCAATAGCATCAACATTTCTACCGCCAGCGCCTTTGTCGCTGCGGCCTGCGGGCTGAAGGTGGCGAAGCACGGCAACCGCAGCGTCTCAAGCCGTTCCGGCTCGTCGGATCTGCTGGCCGCCTTTGGAATTAATCTTGATATGAACGCGGAAAAATCCCGCGATGCGCTGGACGAGCTGGGCGTCTGTTTCCTGTTCGCGCCGAAGTATCACACCGGTTTCCGCCATGCGATGCCGGTTCGTCAGCAGCTGAAAACCCGCACCCTGTTCAACGTGCTCGGGCCGTTAATCAATCCGGCGCATCCGCCGCTGGCGCTGATTGGCGTCTATAGCCCTGAGCTGGTGCTGCCGATTGCCGAAACCCTGCGCGTGCTCGGTTATCAGCGTGCGGCGGTGGTGCACAGCGGGGGAATGGACGAAGTTTCCCTGCATGCGCCGACGCTGGTGGCCGAGCTGCATGATGGCGAAATCAAAAGCTACCAGCTTGAGGCGGCAGACTTCGGTTTAACGCCGTATCACCAGGAACAGCTGGCAGGTGGCACTCCGGAAGAAAACCGTGACATTCTGACCCGCCTGTTACAAGGTAAAGGTGAGGCAGCGCATGAGGCCGCTGTTGCCGCCAACGTCGCCATGCTGATGCGACTGCACGGCGAAGAAGATTTACAGGTTAATGCGCAAAAAGTGATTGATGTGTTGCGCTCCGGCGCAGCCTACGACCGAGTGACCGCACTTGCGGCAAGAGGGTAAACAATGCAGACCGTATTAGCGAAAATCGTTGCCGATAAGGCCATCTGGGTGGAAGCGCGGAAACAGCAGCAGCCGCTCGCCAGTTTCCAGAATGACGTGGTACCGAGCAGCCGTCGTTTCTATGATGCCCTGCAGGGTGCACGCACCGCATTTATCCTGGAGTGCAAAAAAGCCTCTCCATCCAAAGGGGTGATCCGCGACGATTTCGACCCGGCGAAGATCGCCGCCATCTATAAGCACCACGCCTCGGCTATTTCGGTGCTGACCGATGAGAAATATTTCCAGGGAAGTTTTGATTTTCTGCCCGTCGTCAGCGGCATCGCCCCGCAGCCGATTTTGTGCAAAGACTTTATTATCGACCCGTATCAAATCTGGCTGGCCCGTTTTTATCAGGCCGACGCCTGCCTGCTGATGCTCTCCGTGCTGGATGATGAGCAGTACCGCCAGCTTGCCGCGGTAGCGCACAGCCTGAAGATGGGCGTACTGACCGAAGTGAGCAATGAAGAGGAGCTGGAGCGCGCCATTGCCCTCGAGGCAAAAGTTGTCGGCATCAACAACCGCGACCTGCGCGATCTCTCCATCGACCTGAATCGCACCCGCCAGCTGGCGCCGCGTCTGGGCGCAGGCGTGACGGTTATTAGCGAGTCTGGTATCAACAGTTACGCTCAGGTTCGCGAGCTGAGCCATTTCGCCAACGGCTTCCTGATCGGTTCGGCGATGATGGAGCAGGACGATCTCAGCGCTGCGGTACGCCGCGTGCTGTTGGGTGAAAATAAGGTCTGTGGCCTGACGCGTCCTCAGGATGCCGTTGCAGCTTATGAAGCGGGCGCCATTTACGGCGGGCTGATCTTTGTTGAGTCTTCTCCTCGTAACGTGACCGACGCGCAGGCGCGCGAAACGATCGCCGCCGCGCCGTTGCAATACGTGGGTGTGTTCCGCAATGCCGCTATTGAACAGGTGGCTGCCACGGCCAGGGCGCTTTCTCTCGCCGCCATTCAGCTGCATGGAAGTGAAGACCAGAGCTATATCAATGCCCTGCGCGAGACGCTGGATCCGCAGGTGCAAATCTGGAAAGCGCTGAGCGTAGGCAATAGCCTGCCGCCGCGCACGCTCACTCATGTTGATAAATATGTTCTGGATAATGGCCAGGGCGGAACCGGGCAGCGCTTCGACTGGTCGCTGCTCAACGGCGAAAAGCTGGATAATGTCCTGCTCGCGGGTGGTTTGAGCCCCGACAACTGCGTTGAAGCCGCCAAAGCGGGCTGCGCAGGTCTCGATTTTAATTCAGGCGTTGAGTCGCAGCCGGGCATAAAAGATGCCAGCAAACTGGCTTCGGTGTTCAAAACGCTGCGTGCATATTAAGGAAGAGAAAATGACCACATTATTAAACCCCTATTTTGGTGAATTCGGCGGCATGTATGTGCCGCAGATCCTGATGCCAGCCCTGCGCCAGCTCGAAGAGGCGTTCGTAAGCGCGCAAAAAGATCCGCTCTTCCAGGCTGAGTTTACCGATCTGCTGAAAAACTACGCCGGGCGTCCGACGGCGCTGACCAAATGCCGCAACCTGACAGCCGGCACCAATACTACCCTGTATCTCAAGCGTGAAGATTTGCTCCATGGCGGCGCGCATAAAACTAACCAGGTGTTAGGCCAGGCGCTGCTGGCAAAACGGATGGGGAAAACGGAAATCATTGCCGAAACCGGCGCCGGTCAGCACGGTGTGGCGTCGGCACTGGCCAGCGCCCTGCTCGGGCTGAAATGCCGTATCTACATGGGGGCGAAAGACGTTGAGCGTCAGTCGCCGAACGTCTTCCGTATGCGTCTGATGGGCGCGGAAGTGATCCCGGTGCACAGTGGCTCGGCCACTCTGAAAGATGCCTGCAACGAAGCGCTGCGCGACTGGTCTGGTAACTATGAAACCGCCCACTATATGCTGGGCACCGCCGCGGGTCCGCACCCTTTCCCGACCATCGTGCGTGAATTCCAGCGCATGATCGGGGAGGAGACCAAAGCGCAGATCCTCGAAAAAGAGGGGCGTCTTCCGGATGCGGTGATCGCCTGCGTGGGCGGGGGCTCTAACGCCATCGGTATGTTTGCCGATTTTATCGACGACACCCGCGTGGGATTGATTGGCGTCGAACCTGCCGGGCATGGCATCGAAACCGGTGAGCATGGTGCGCCGCTCAAACATGGTCGCGTGGGCATCTACTTCGGCATGAAAGCGCCAATGATGCAGACCGACGAAGGCCAGATTGAAGAGTCGTATTCCATCTCAGCAGGCCTGGACTTCCCGTCCGTCGGGCCACAGCACGCGCACCTGAACAGCATTGGTCGCGCCGAGTACGTCTCGATTACCGATGACGAAGCGCTGGAAGCGTTCAAAACCCTGTGCCGTAAAGAGGGGATAATCCCGGCGCTGGAGTCATCGCACGCGCTGGCCCATGCTCTGAAAATGATTAAAGACAACCCGGAAAAAGAGCAGCTGCTGGTGGTAAACCTTTCCGGTCGCGGTGATAAAGACATCTTCACCGTTCACGATATTCTGAAAGCACGAGGGGAAATCTGATGGAACGTTACGATAACGTGTTTGCTGAACTTAAGGCCCGCAAGGAAGGCGCGTTTGTTCCCTTCGTGACGCTGGGCGACCCCTCTCCTGAGCAGTCGCTGAAAATTATCGACGCCCTGATCGAAGCAGGTGCCGACGCGCTGGAGCTGGGCATTCCCTTCTCCGATCCGCTGGCCGATGGCCCTACAATTCAAAGCGCCACCCTGCGCGCCTTTGCCGCAGGCGTGACGCCGACCCAGTGCTTTGAAATGCTGGCAACCATCCGCCAGAAATACCCGGCTATGCCCATCGGCCTGCTGATGTATGCCAACCTGGTCTTTAACCGCGGAATCGACGAGTTTTACGCCGAGTGCGCCCGAGTAGGTGTGGATTCAGTGCTGGTTGCCGATGTGCCGGTTGAGGAGTCGGCGCCGTTCCGCCAGGCGGCGATGCGTCATAACGTCGCACCGATCTTTATCTGCCCGCCGAACGCCGATGACGATCTGCTGCGTCAGATCGCCTCTCACGGCCGCGGTTATACCTATCTGCTGTCCCGTGCCGGCGTCACAGGTGCAGAGAACAAAGCTGCGCTGCCGCTGCATCATCTGGTGGAAAAACTGGCGGAGTACAATGCCGCCCCGCCGCTGCAGGGCTTTGGTATTTCAGCGCCCGAGCAGGTGACAGCGGCGCTGGGTGCCGGTGCCGCCGGAGCGATTTCCGGCTCAGCAATCGTCAAAATTATTGAGAACAATGTCGATAAGCCTGAGCAGATGCTGAGGGAGCTGAAAGCCTTCGTCAGCGCCATGAAAGCCGCCACCCGTCCGCAATAACAGCATTGCCGTCTGGTTTTACCAGGCGGCGTCCTGACTAAATTGATCCCTTCTGCCTGGCGCAATTAATTCCTTCCTGCGCGTTTACCGGCGAATTTATCCTGTGGTCCACCCGTTTCTTAAGTATTAATCCCATTTTCTTCAGGATATCCCGATTGAGTCTATGCTTTACATTGACTACAAAAGGAGAACGTTATGTCAGACCAAAATCTTGATAATGATGCACAATATGCTGGTGAAAAAGCGAAGAATAAGCTGGATGAATTTGCCGGTGCTGCACAGCAACAGTTTGGCGAAGCCGTTGATTCACCAAAACATCAGCTGAAGGGTGCCGGACGCAAATATGCTGCACAGGCAAGCGATGTAGTAACGGATGTTACCGACGCGGTAAAAAATAATCCTCTTACCGGCCTGATTGCCGCAGGCGCCGTTGGTATTGTCCTCGGCCTGCTGCTGGGTCGTAAGTAAATTAAAAAGGCCCCTCGGGGCCTTCTTTCTGTCAGAAACGATACCCCGCCGAGAACATAAACACCCAGGGATCCAGACGGGTATTGATATTTTGCTGCTGGTCTTCCGCCTTAAAGCGCACCTCGGTGTCGATATCCATGTACCAGACTGACATATTAATCAGCCAGTCACGGTTGATGAGGTAATCAAGCCCCACCTGCCCCGCCATACCCCAGGAGTCTTTCAGGCTCAGATCGGACAGGCCTGCCGCTTTACCGGTGTCATTGAACTTTTCATCAAAGAAAGTGGTGTAGTTAACTCCGGCGCCAACATAGGGGCGAAGCTTGCTCCCGGCATCGCCAAAATACCATTGGGCCATCAGGGTCGGGGGCAAATGGTGCACCGTGGCGATATCTCCGGTTGGGCCCGTACCAACTTTGTGGCGAAACGGTGTGGCCGCCAGCAGTTCAACGCCGACGTTGTCAGTGGCCATCCAGGTAAAGGTCATCCCGGCCTGGGTGTTGTTATTGACGTTAAAGCCGCCCAGACCCAGAACATTGTCCGAGCCTTCCGTAGGGCGTACCGTAGCCGTCCCCAGACGGAAAAAGAACTCGCCTGCTTCGTGGGCAACTGCGCTGCCGGAGAGACTGCCCAGAATCAGTGCTGCGAGCGCTATTTTTTTCATATCCCTTTCCTCTTTATGGTTTTATTGGCGAAGGGAATATACCCACAAATGATTAATAAGTGATCCAACAGAGATCACATTAAATTCAGCGATTTAACATTCATTGATCTAAATTAATCTTTTTAACTGCGACCAAAAATTGGTAGTAGGAATCTGGATCAATTTTGCTGATTCAGGCAAACGACGCGCAGTGCGATATCAAACGCACAAAATTCCAGCGACGGATTACCGGCGCTTTACAAAGATATGCTTTTCCATACAAGCCTTGATACTGCCACCGTACAGTTATCCAGGGTACAATTGCCCGCTAATTAACACCTGCAATACTCAAGGAGAGTGCATGTCTATCACGGCGAAGTCTGTCTACCGTGACACGGGGAATTTTTTCCGCAATCAGTTTGTTACCTTTCTACTGATCGCCTTGTTATGCGCATTTATCACGGTGGTACTTGGTCATGCCTTTTCGCCGAGTGAGGAGCAAATTGCCAGCCTGAGCGAAGGCGACCAGATCGCCAGCAGCGTGGGGCTGTTTGAGATGGTGCAGAACATGACCCCGGAGCAGCAGCAGATCCTGTTGCGGGCGTCAGCGGCCTCGACCTTCTCCGGCTTGATCGGCAATGCCATTCTGGCCGGTGGCGTGCTGCTCATGATCCAGCTGGTGTCTGCCGGTCAGCGTGTCAGCGCACTGCGGGCTATTGGCGCCAGCGCGCCGCTGTTGCCTAAACTGTTTATTCTGATTTTTTTAACCACCATGCTGGTGCAGTTAGGCATTATGCTGGTCGTGGTGCCAGGCGTGCTGTTAGCCATTGTGCTCGCCTTCGCCCCCGTAATGGTAGTGCAGGACCGTATGGGCATTTTTGTCGCCATGCGTAGCAGCATCCGGCTGGCATGGTCTAATATGCGTCTGGTTGCTCCGGCGGTCATGAGCTGGCTGCTGGCAAAGACTCTGCTGCTGCTGTTTGCACCAAACCTTGCCGTTCTGACGCCTAACGTTGGTGCTGTGGTAGCGAATACGCTGAGCAACCTGATCTCCGCCATCTTGCTCGTTTATTTGTTCCGCCTGTATACGTTAATTCGCCCGTAATTTTTTTGATGGCCTGTGCAGCTCATGCAGGCCATCGCTGATGATGGAATCGAAGAATGAAGCAGTTTCTGGATTTTTTACCCCTGGTAGTCTTTTTTGCTTTCTACAAGCTATACGACATCTATGCGGCGACAACAGCCCTGATCGTCGCCACAGCAGTGGTGCTGATCTACAGCTGGGTGCGCTATCGCAAGGTCGAAAAGATGGCCCTAATCACCTTCGTGCTGGTAGCCTTCTTTGGCGGACTGACCGTCTTTTTCCACAACGACGAGTTTATCAAGTGGAAAGTCACCGTTATCTACGTGCTGTTTGCCGGTGCCCTGCTGTTCAGCCAGTGGGTGATGAAAAAGCCGCTTATCCAGCGCATGCTGGGTAAAGAGCTGGCGCTGCCGCAGACCGTCTGGTCGCGCCTGAATATCGCCTGGGCGGTGTTCTTTATTCTTTGTGGCCTGGCGAATATCTATATCGCTTTCTGGCTGCCACAGAATATCTGGGTCAACTTCAAAGTGTTTGGGCTGACGGCATTAACGTTGATTTTCACTCTCCTGAGCGGCATCTATATTTATCGCCACATGCCTCAGGACGACAAACAATAATTACCCCGCCAGGTTCTGCAAGCCTGGCGTTTTTTTTTAATCGCAATTTTCCCCTTATTCTCCTCGTTCAATACCAATTTGCCTGAATCTTGAAGAAAATATGAAGATTGCCAGGCTCGACTTGTAATGAGAATGCTTGTCATTATTATTCGTCATCACATTTTTAACAAATGGACATGTGTTGATGAAAAAAATAACAAAATTTGGTACCGCCCCACTGGCATTAGCCATTACCGCGGCGTTAAGCCACTATGCACAAGCAGCAGATGAGATGCTTCACGACGGTGAAACAATGGTGGTTCAGGCCACCGCTGAGGAGGCACTGAAGCAGCAGCCGGGGGTGTCCGTCATTACCGCGGAGGATATCGCCAAAGAGCCGCCGGTTAACGATCTCTCTGAAATTATTCGTAAAATGCCAGGCGTAAACCTTACCGGCAACAGCGCCAGCGGCAGCCGGGGCAACAACCGTCAGATCGACATTCGCGGTATGGGCCCGGAAAATACCCTGATTATGGTGGACGGCGTGCCCGTTACGTCGCGCAACTCGGTACGTTACAGCTGGCGCGGTGAGCGCGATACGCGGGGCGATACTAACTGGGTGCCACCCGAGATGGTGGAGCGCATTGAAGTCCTGCGTGGCCCCGCGGCGGCCCGCTATGGTTCCGGGGCCGCCGGTGGGGTGGTAAACATTATTACCAAACGCCCTACCAACGACTGGCACGGCTCGCTGTCTCTGTACACCAACCAGCCTGAAAATGACAAAGAAGGGGCGACTAAACGCGCCAACTTCAACCTTAGCGGCCCTCTGGCCGGTGATGCCCTGACCATGCGCCTGTATGGCAACATCAACAAAACCGATGCCGATGCGTACGATATCAATACCGCGCAGAATGGCTCTTACGCCGCCGGACGTGAAGGGGTGCGTAATAAAGATATCAACGCCCTGCTTTCATGGAAAATGACCCCGCAGCAGATCGTCGATTTCGATTACAGCTACAGCCGTCAGGGCAATATCTATGCTGGTGATACCCAGTACAGCAACAGCAACGTTAGCCCTGACGGGTTGGTAGAGTCGTTGTACGGGGATGAGACCAACCGCATGTACCGTCAGAGCTGGGGCCTTACCCACAATGGCATCTGGGACTGGGGACAGTCGAAGGTCGCCCTCAGCTATGAGAAGACCAACAATACCCGACTGGGTGAAGGATCTACCGGTAAGGTGGAGGGGATGATTAACAGCGATGATTACAACACCAGCCGCCTGCAGTCTTACCGTGCCTCTGGCGAACTCAATGTGCCGTTCTACTGGCTGGCGGACCAGACCCTGACGCTGGGTGCCGAATGGAACCGTGACGAACTCAACGATCCGGCCTCCATGCAGGCGACCGACAATAGCGGCGTGATCATTGGTGGTGTTTCTGGCGACGCTGCCAGCCGCAGTAGCAAAAACAGCGCCGATCTCACCGGCATATATGTTGAAGATAATATTGAAGCCCGCCCGGGTACTAATCTGATCCCAGGACTGCGTTTCGATTATCACAATGAGTTTGGCAGTAACTGGAGTCCGAGCCTGAATATGCAACAAGAGCTGGGCGAGATGTTCAAGCTGAAGGCTGGCATCGCGCGCGTATTCAAGGCACCAAATCTGTATCAGTCCAGCGAAGGGTATTTGCTTTCAACCCGCGGCAATGGTTGTCCGGTTAATGTCGGCGCCGGAAGCTGTTATCTGCTGGGTAATCCCGATCTGGACCCGGAAATCAGCATCAATAAAGAGATCGGTCTTGAATTCAACCACAACGGCTATGACGCCGGCATCACCTGGTTCCGCAACGATTACAAAAACAAAATCGTCTCCGGTACGGAGGTATTAGGTTACGCCTCAAACGGGGCGAATATCCTGCAGTGGAAAAACGGCGGTAAAGCGGTTGTTGAAGGCCTGGAGGGGAACCTGGTGATCCCTGTTCTGCCCGATACCCTCAACTGGCGTACTAATGCAACCTGGATGATTAAGTCTGAGGATAAAGAGACGGGCAACCCGCTGTCGATTATCCCGGAATACACCGTCAATACGATGCTGGACTGGCAGGTTAGCAGCAAGCTCTCCGCTAACGTGAACTGGACAATGTATGGTCGCCAGAAACCACGCGATAATGCGGAGATCCGCAACGAAGAGAATGCGATGTCGGAGAAAGAGATTGGCGCTTATTCCATTGTAGGCATCGGCAGTAACTATCAGATGACGAAAGATCTGCGTCTGAATGCGGGTATCAGTAACCTGTTTGACAAGCAAATCTATCGTGAAAACGATGGCGCTTCGACCTACAACGAACCTGGCCGCGCTTATTATGCGGGCGTAACTCTGTCATTCTGACCCTTCCACGCCCGCCTCGCGGGCGTTTTCTTCTGTTCTCTCTGGCTGTAAATCATAGTAGCATCCCGCCTGAAGTCCTCCGTAATGAGTAGAGTCCATAATGACAACAACGAACGCCCCACAGGGCGAACTGGTTTTACGCACACTTGCAATGCCCGCCGACACCAATGCGAACGGCGATATTTTTGGCGGCTGGTTGATGTCGCAAATGGACATGGGTGGGGCGATCCTCGCCAAAGAGATTGCCCATGGCCGCGTGGTAACGGTCCGGGTCGATGGGATGACCTTTCTGCGGCCTGTCGCCGTCGGGGATGTGGTTTGCTGTTATGCGCGCTGCGTAAAACGCGGCAATACCTCGGTTTCGATTAATATCGAAGTATGGGTGAAGAAGGTCTCTTCCGAACCTATCGGCCAGCGCTATAAGGCCACCGAAGCGCTGTTTATCTACGTAGCGGTAGATAGTGAAGGCAAACCCCGCCCGTTACCTCAGGCATAAAAAAAGCCTCCCGGGTGGGAGGCTTTTTTATTATTCCATTTGCGCTCCGCCGTTGAGGCGGAAAACAATATTCACGATCAGCCCACTTCCTGGCTTACCGGCTTCGTATCGCCATTTGCGCATCGCGGTTTTTACTTCACGCTCAAACATATTCGACGGCTGCGCGGACAGGATCTGGACATTATCTACTCGTCCGTCGGCGGTCACATCAAATTTCACCCGCACACGCCCTTCGATGCGTAATGCCTGCGCACGCGCCGGGTATTGCGGCTGATTACGGCTCAACGCACGTGGACCAGCCGGCGCCGCCGCAACCGGCTTAGCGGTAGCTGGTGAGGAGTTCATAACCGGGCGAGCCGGGGCTGCACGCTCAACCGGCTGGGTGGTACGAGGCTCAACCGGGCGCGGTTCGCGCTTCGGACGCTCTTCCACCTTTTTCTCTGGCTTCGGTTTCGGCTTTGGCTTCGGTTTGGGCTTGGGTTCCGGCTTATGGATCACCACAGGCGCTTCTTTTGGCGGCTCAGGAACGATTTCAGGTTCCGGTTCCGGCTCAGGCTCGGGTTCTGCAACAGGTTCCGGTGGTGGCGCGACCTGCACGGGCTCCAGCTCCGCAGGCGTTACCATGGTCACAGAAATCGGCTGCGCGGGCGCTGGCATTTCAATAACCTGATGTACCGATGTGTAAAGCAGACCCGCCACGACGGCTCCGTGAATTCCGACGGACAACAGCGTCGGCCAGGGAAAGCGGCGAGGTAAATCGAGGGTCATTGAAGTCATAATCGTTTCAGTTAAAAAGCCAGGCCCTGATTTTAAATGCAAATAGCAATCATATTCAATAAGCCAGTTAAACTTCGCCCAATTTAACCGTTCAGCTGGCGAAAAAAGGCACGTGATGCGCAGGGTTTTAACAATGTTGCCATCTTTACATTGCAGTCATCTGTACTTTCACATAACGTAATTCCCACTTTTATCGGTTAAGGAGCTCCGCTGTGCTTTATGTGATTTTTGCTGCAGATGTTGCTGATTCTCTGGAAAAACGCCTCTCCGTACGTCCTGCTCATCTTGCGCGCTTACAGCTGCTGCATGATGAAGGCAGATTACTGACCGCAGGTCCAATGCCTGCCGTAGACAGCAACGATCCGGGTGCGGCAGGCTTTACCGGCTCGACGGTGATTGCCGAGTTTGAATCCCTCGAAGCGGCGCAGGCCTGGGCGCAGGACGACCCGTATGTGGCAGCCGGCGTGTATGATAGCGTCGTGGTAAAGCCATATAAAAAAGTTTTCTAGGATAAAAAAAGGCTCCGCAACGGGAGCCTTTTTTCATCAATTCAGCGATGCCAGCCGCGCCGCGAACCCCACAAACAGCAAACCAATCAGGCCATTTCCCAGCTTCGCCAGTTTCTTTTTGGTTTTCAGGTAGCGCGTAACAAACGCCCCGGAGAAAATCAGGAAGCTCAAGTAAGTAAAACTGATGATTTCGAGCGTGATCGCGAGGATCATAAACGCAACGCCGGTATGTCTGGCATGAACATCAATAAACTGTACGAAGAACGAGACATAAAACAGGATCGCCTTCGGATTGGTCATACTCAACACCAGCGAGCGTTTCATAATGGTTTTGGCCGGTTCGAGACCGCCCGCCTCGCCCTGCTGTTTATGCATCATCACCGACCAAAGCATTTTGCCGCCCAGCCATAACAGATAAAACGCCCCCAGATAGCGCACAATATTAAAGAGCATCGGGGTAGTCTGGATCAGCGCTGCAACCCCCGCCCATGCCAGAAACATCAGCACTGCATCGCCAATAAACACCCCACAGGCCGCCAGATAGCCTTTTTTCACGCCGTGACCAATGCCTGTTTTTAAGACAAACAGGGTATTTGGCCCTGGGACCAGCACAATAAAAATCGCCCCGACTACATAGGTCCAAAAATTCAGTACACCAAAATCCGCAAACACTTCATCCTCCTTTTTGAAATAGCGAATAATAAAAAAACATCGGGCACCTCTGAGGGTGCCCTTGTATCATTCAGTAATCCTGAACGGCAAACAGTAACGCATTGCGATGACGGTTCATACTGCATTTTCTGATGGCGTGGATACGCATATTACGGCGGGACTGTGCTTCCAGCCAACGCGCTTTGCGACGACCTGTCTGTCGCAACATGCGCCAGCGCCCTACTTCTGTTCTACTGCGCTTCATGTTACTAACTCTTCACAAAACAGAGCGTTCATTATAGTCCCTTGCCAGCGGCAGACCAGCGCTTTTATCTGGCGTTTTTATTTGCCAGAAAAATCCTGACGCGTAAACTCTTAACAATACGCTTTCAAAAGGATTTTTTATTATGACAACCTTCTACACCGTGGTGAGTTGGCTGCTCATTCTGGGATACTGGCTGTTAATCGCAGGGGTGACGTTACGCATCCTGATGAAGCGCAGAGCCGTTCCCTCTGCCATGGCATGGTTGCTGATTATTTTTATCCTGCCGCTGGTCGGCATAATTGCGTATTTATCCTTCGGCGAGCTTCATCTCGGGAAACGTCGGGCCGAACGCGCCCGGGCGATGTGGCCCTCGACGGCCAAATGGCTGAACGATCTCAAATCCTGCAAACATATCTTTGCCGAAGAGAACAGCGACGTCGCCGCGTCGTTATTTAAGCTCTGCGAACGCCGTCAGGGTATAGCGGGTGTAAAAGGCAACCAGCTGCAGTTGATGACCACATCCGATGACGTCATGAACGCGCTGATCCGCGATATCCAGCTGGCGCGCCATAACATTGAGATGGTGTTCTACATCTGGCAGCCAGGCGGAATGGCCGACCAGGTGGCGGAGTCGCTGATGGCCGCCGCCCGCCGGGGGATTCATTGCCGTCTGATGCTTGACTCTGCGGGAAGCGTGAATTTTTTCCGCAGCAACTGGGCATCAATGATGCGTAATGCCGGAGTGGAAGTGGTCGAGGCGTTAAAGGTCAATCTGATGCGTGTGTTTCTGCGCAGGATGGATCTGCGTCAGCATCGCAAAATGATCATGATCGACAACTATATTGCCTATACCGGCAGTATGAATATGGTCGATCCGCGCTACTTCAAACAGGACGCTGGCGTAGGCCAGTGGATCGATCTGATGGCGCGCATGGAGGGCCCGGTCGCCACGGCGATGGGAATTGTTTACTCCTGTGACTGGGAGATCGAAACCGGCAAACGCATTCTGCCGCCGCCACCGGATGCCAATATCATGCCCTTTGAGCAGGCCAGCGGGCATACGATCCACACCATCGCCTCCGGCCCGGGCTTCCCGGAAGATCTGATTCACCAGGCGCTGTTAACCGCAGCCTATTCCGCCCGCGAATATCTGATCATGACCACCCCCTATTTTGTGCCGAGTGATGACCTGCTGCACGCCATCTGCACCGCCGCGCAGCGCGGGGTCGACGTCAGCATCATCCTGCCGCGCAAAAACGATTCGGTGCTGGTGGGATGGGCCAGCCGGGCCTTCTTCACCGAGCTGCTGGCGGCCGGGGTGAAAATCTACCAGTTCGAAGGTGGGCTGCTGCACACCAAAAGCGTGCTGGTGGATGGCGAACTCAGTCTGGTGGGGACCGTCAACCTGGATATGCGCAGCCTGTGGCTCAATTTTGAGATCACGCTGGTTATCGATGACGCCGGTTTTGGCGGTGATTTAGCTGCCGTTCAGGACGATTATATTTCGCGCTCCCGCCTGCTGGATATCCGTTTGTGGGTGAAAAGACCGCTGTGGCAGCGAATTGCCGAACGACTGTTTTACTTCTTTAGTCCGTTGCTGTAAAACGTGCCCAACGATGTTAAACAGGTAGTCATCATGGAAATGGATCTGAATAATCGCCTGACCGAAGACGAAACGCTTGAGCAGGCCTACGATATTTTTCTGGAACTGGCCGTCGATAATCTCGACCCGGCTGACGTCATTCTCTTTAATCTGCAGTTTGAAGAGCGTGGCGGCGCCGAGTTGTTCGATCCGTCTGAAGACTGGGCTGAACATGTCGATTATGACCTGAATCCGGACTTTTTCGCCGAGGTGGTGATAGGCCTGGCGGATACTGACGGCGGTGAGATTAACGACATCTTTGCTCGCGTTCTGCTGTGTCGCGAGAAAGACCACAAGCTGTGCCACATACTCTGGCGCGAATAAAAAAAGGCTGCGATTGCAGCCTTTTTTATTGCCTGTTATCCGGTCAGAGCGGGTCAACCTTCAGACAGGAAACCGCATGGCGGAAGCTCCCTTCCAGCACCGGACGCGTTTTCGCGCACTCCGGGCCGGCAATCGGGCAGCGGGTACGGAACACGCAACCGGACGGCGGATTGATCGGCGACGGCAGCTCCCCTTCCAGCAGCTGAATGGTTTTATTCTGCTCCAGATCAGGATCCGGCACCGGCACTGCGGACATCAACGCTTTGGTGTAAGGGTGTAATGGGTTGTGATAAACCTCATCATAGGTACCCAACTCAACCGCATGGCCGAGGTACATCACCAGGACGCGATCGGAAATATGCTTCACCACCGCCAGGTCGTGGGCGATAAAGATCAGCGAAAGCCCCATCTCGCGCTGCAGTTTTTGCAGCAGATTAACCACCTGAGCCTGGATGGAGACGTCCAGCGCGGAGACCGGTTCGTCACAGATAATCAGCTTTGGCTCAAGGATCAGCGCGCGGGCGATCCCGATACGCTGACACTGGCCGCCTGAGAACTCGTGCGGGTAACGGTTGATGAGGTTTGGCAGTAGCCCCACTTTCATCATCATCGCTTTAACACGGTCACGCACTTCAGCACGCGGCATTTTAGGATGGTAGGTGCGCAGCGGCTCGGCGATGATCTCGCCGATGGTCATACGCGGGTTCAGCGACGCCAGCGGATCCTGGAAAATCATCTGGATGTCGCTGCGAACGTCGCGCCACTCTTCCGGCTTCATTCCCAGCAGATCTTTACCCAGCCAGGCCACCTTACCGCCGGTCGCCTTGACCAGACCGATAATAGCGCGGGCGAAGGTGGACTTACCGCAGCCCGACTCTCCCACCACGCCCAGGGTTTCCCCTTCGTACAGACGCAGGGTAACCCCGTCTACCGCTTTCAGGGTTTTCGCCGGCTGCCAGAACCACTGCTTGCCATCCTTGATGTCGAAATGCACTTTCAGGTCAGCGATTTCAAGCAGGACATTTCTCTTTTCGTCAATGGCTGTCATACCAGCTCCTCGTACGGCTTAAAGCAGGCACGCAGGCGGCCTGGTGCAAACTCTTCCAGCGGCGGAGCGCTGTTGCAGATCTCCATCGCGTGTGGACAACGCGGCTGGAACGGACAGCCTTTCGGCAGACGCAGCAGGTTGGGTGGGTTACCCGGAATGGTCAGCAGCGACTCCCCTTCCGCATCAAGGCGCGGTACGGCATTCAGCAGGCCAATAGAATACGGATGTGCCGGGTGGTAGAACACATCACGCGCTTTACCGTACTCCATGGTACGTCCGGCGTACATCACCAGTACCTTGTCGCAGATCCCGGCCACGACCCCCAGATCGTGAGTAATCATGATGATCGCGGTGTTAAATTCGCGCTTCAGCTCGTTTAACAGGGTCATGATCTGCGCCTGAACGGTCACGTCCAGCGCGGTGGTCGGCTCATCGGCAATCAGCAGCTTCGGACGACACAGCAGCGCCATGGCGATCATTACGCGCTGGCGCATCCCGCCAGAAAACTCGTGCGGGTACATGCGCATACGCTTACGCGCTTCCGGCATTTTTACCGCATCCAGCATCTTCACCGACTCTTCAAAAGCTTCGGCTTTGCCCATCCCTTTATGCAGCATCAGCACTTCCATCAGCTGTTCGCCCACACGCATGTATGGGTTCAGGGAGGTCATCGGATCCTGGAAAATCATGGAGATTTGCTCGGCGCGCAGCTTGTTTAGCTCGTTCTCCGGCAGGTTAAGGATCTGTTTGCCGTTAAAGGTCGCAGACCCACCGATAACGCCGTTTTGCGCCAGCAGGCCCATCAGCGCGAACGCCGTCTGGGATTTACCGGAACCGGATTCACCCACGATACCCAGGGTTTCGCCCGCACGCAGGCTGAAGTTGAGATCGTTTACCGCGGTCACATCGCCATCGGGGGTTTTAAAGGTGACGCGCAGATCTTTCACATCCAGCAGAAGATTACCCTGCTGATGCGCTTGTGGGGCAGATGCCGTTTCAATAATTGTCATGGCGGCACTCCTTAACGGTCTTTCGGATCGAGGGCATCACGCAGGCCATCGCCGATAAAGTTGAAACAAAACAGTGTCACCACCAGGAAACCTGCCGGGAACAGCAGCAGCCACGGTGATACTTCCATCGAGTTGGCGCCATCACTCAGCAGCGCCCCCCAGCTGCTCAGCGGCTCCTGGGTACCCAGGCCGAGGAAGCTCAGGAAAGATTCAAACAGAATCATGCTCGGCACCAGCAGGGAGGCATACACCACCACGACACCCAACACGTTCGGGACGATATGACGAACTACGATGTTCGCGGTAGAAACCCCGCCGACCTGCGCCGCTTCGATAAACTCTTTGCGCTTCAGGCTCAGGGTCTGGCCGCGCACGATACGCGCCATATCAAGCCAGGAGACCATACCGATAGCCACGAAGATCAGCAAAATATTCTGGCCAAAGAAGGTTACCAGCAGGATGACGAAGAACATGAACGGGAAGGAGTTGAGGATCTCCAGCACGCGCATCATTACCGAATCGACTTTGCCGCCGAGATAACCGGACAGCGATCCGTATAAGGTCCCCAGAATCACGGCCACAAAGGCCGCAGCGATCCCGACCATCAACGAAATGCGTCCACCGATAGCCACGCGCACCAGCAGGTCACGCCCGGAAGAGTCGGTACCAAAATAGTGGCCCGATTCGGTATCCGGCGCGCTGGACATCATGCCCCAGTCAGTATCGAAGTAGGTGAACTGCGACAACATTGGCGCTAAGGTCACAAACAGAGCGATAAGGACCAGCACAATCAGGCTGGCAACCGCAGCACGGTTGTGCATGAAGCGACGGCGGGCATCCTGCCAGAGACTACGCCCTTCCACTTCCAGTTTTTCACTGAAGTTTTCCAGCGCCTCGCTGTTTTTCTTACTTAACATCATGGCGAACTCCAGTGTCAGTAGCGGATTTTCGGATCGATAACGGCATATAGCACATCGACGATCGCGTTAAAGAAGATGGTCAGCGCCCCGACAAGAATGGTCAGACTCAGTACCAGAGAGTAGTCGCGGTTAAGGGCGCCATTAACAAACAGCTGGCCGATACCCGGCAGACCATAAATGGTTTCGATAACCATCGAACCCGTGATGATCCCGACGAACGCAGGGCCCAGATAAGAGAGCACCGGCAGCAGCGCAGGCTTTAACGCATGACGAAAAATAATGCGGCGCATCGGCAGTCCTTTGGCGCGAGCGGTACGAATGAAGTTCGAGTGCAGCACTTCAATCATCGAACCACGGGTGATACGCGAGATACTGGCGATATAGGCGAGAGACAACGCCACCATCGGCAGAATCATGTACTGCAGCGCCCCGCCATTCCAGCCGCCGCCGGGTAACCATTTCAGAGTGATGGCAAATATCATCACCAGCAGAGGCGCCACGACAAAACTCGGTATGACGACACCGGTCATTGCCACCCCCATCACAGCGTAATCCCATTTGGTGTTCTGATTAAGCGCGGCAATAACGCCCGCCGTGACGCCCAGAATAACGGCAAGTAAAAATGCCGCGGCGCCCAGTTTTGCCGAAACGGGGAAGCTCGACGCCACCAAATCGTTTACGGAATAATCTTTATATTTGAATGACGGTCCAAAATCACCGTGGGCCAGCTGTTTCAGATAGTTGAAATACT
Organism: Leclercia adecarboxylata; assembly: GCF_035787115.1. GTDB lineage: Bacteria > Pseudomonadota > Gammaproteobacteria > Enterobacterales > Enterobacteriaceae > Enterobacter > Enterobacter adecarboxylatus_E. The sequence continues at coordinate 727,822 of NZ_JALKTL010000001.1, forward strand.
GGGTGGAGATAGGATCGTTTAAATGATATTTCGCTTCGATATTCGCCATCACTTCTGGCGGCAGCGTACGTTCACCGGTAAATGGACTTCCCGGCGCGAGACGCATCATAAAGAAAGAGATCGTTATAAGAATAAATAGCGTTGGGATCGCTTCAAGACAGCGACGTAGGATAAATTTCAACATTGCCCGTACCTTCTGGCGTGTGCCTATAAGTATTACGATGAGTAGACACTGTGGGGCAGACATTGCCCGCCCCACTCATTGCCATTAATGCTTGATAATATACAAGTTTTTAACGTAGATATTATCCATCGGGTCTTTCCCGGTATATCCACCAACCCAGGGTTTCACCAGTCGGGCGTTCACATAGTAGTAAACCGGCACGATGGCAGAGTCTTTATCGAGCTGCTGTTCCGCTTTCGCGTACAGCTCGGCACGTTGCGCTTCGTCAGTGACTTTCAGGGTGTCGCCAATCAGCTTATCGAACTCTGCGCTCTTATAGTGTGCGGTGTTGTTCGAGCTGTCGCTCAGCATGGTATTCAGGAAGGAGGTCGGTTCGTTGTAGTCCGCACACCAGCCTGCGCGCGCCACATCAAAGGTGCCCTGATGACGGCTGTCCAGGAAGGTTTTCCACTCCTGATTTTCCAGCTTCACGTTCGCGCCCAGGTTTTTCTTCCAGATGGAGGAGACCGCAATAGCCAGTTTTTTATGCAGATCGGAGGTGTTGTACAGCAGGCTAAAGGTCAGCGGCTTGTCAGCGGTATACCCGGCTTCGGCCAGCAGTTTCTTCGCTTCGGCATTGCGCTGTTCCTGTGTCATTTTGAACCATTCTGGCTCGGTCAGCTTCGCGCCATCGGTGTAGGGCGGCGTGTAGCTGTAGGCCGGCAGGTCACCCTGATTTTTCACTTTGTTGACGATGATATCGCGGTCCAGTGCCAGCTTCAGGGCGGTACGCACGCGAACGTCAGTGAATGGCGCTTTCTGGTTGTTGATTTCGTAGTAATAGGTGCAGAGGTATGGGTCAACGTGCACTTCAGCAGGGATCTCTTTTTTCAGCTTCTGGAATAACTCAATCGGCATGTTGTTATAGGTCATGTCGATTTCGCCGCTGCGGTAGCGGTTTACGTCGGTCACTTCAGAAGCGATAGGCAGGTAGGTCACCTGATTAATGACGGTTTTGGCGTTATCCCAGTAGTTGGTGTTACGCACCAGGTCGATACGTTCGTTGACGACCCAGTCTTTCAGCTTATAGGCACCATTAGTGACGATGTTGGCAGGCTGGGTCCACTTCTCGCCGAATTTTTCAACCGCAGCTTTTGGCACCGGGGAAACGGACGGGTGAACCAGCAGTTTGTAGAAATAAGGAACCGGCTCGCTCAGAGTGACTTCGAATGTATTGTCATCGATCGCTTTTACGCCGAGGTCAGTGATGGGCTTTTTGCCGGTGATAATGTCATCAATATTGGCGATGTGGCCATACTGCAGATAGCTCGCATAAGGAGAGGCAGTATTTGGATCCGCCAGACGCTGCCAGCTATAAACGAAATCGTGAGCGGTGACCGGGGAACCGTCGGACCATTTTGCGTCTTTACGCAGGTGGAAAGTCCAGACTTTAAAGTCTTTGTTTTCCCATTTTTCAGCAACACCCGCAACCGGGTGGCCGTCTACGTCAGTAACCAGCAGACCTTCGAACAGATCGCGGTTAACGTTAGACTCCGGTACACCTTCAATTTTGTGCGGATCCAGAGACTGGACTTCAGCACCGTTGTTACGTACCAGCGTTTGCTTCTCCGCCAGTTGTACTCCAGCAGGCACGTCAGCAGCCATTGCAACGTTGCCCGCGATTAGCGCAGTTAAAATCCCCGCAGCTACCAGACTTTTTTTTGTGATGTTGGACATTGTGTTGATACTCCACTCTTTATAATTACTGGTTTTTACCAGCCTGTTTAATTCCCCTTTTTGGGGTTCCCTGACAACGTAGGAGTTTATGCTGCCGTCAGGCGTTTTTACTTCTCGCTATCACCGACTTTACTATTACTGACGGCTCGTCTGGCCATCTTGCGTCGATTCTGTGACACGCCTCCCCTGTCGAGGCATCTCTTAATTCTTTTAGATCAGCACCGTTAATGAAAAAGATTCTCATCTAAAAGATTGCTGCTGAAAATATAAGGCCGGAAAGTATCAAATGGCTTTATTGTGTGCCAATACATTTTGCAAATTTGTTAACCAATTCTCTTTTACGAAAGTCGCCGTTACGCTATGGGCAACCCTGCCGCGCACCATCAGCGGAAAAAAGCGTAGCTATTCAGTGAGATGCAGGAGTTGATTACGACAGTGGTGCCGTTTAACAATAGACGCAGTGGTATTTGTACAAAAAATTAACAACTGTCTATTATTTAGCACATTCATCTAAATCATTCAGCAAATTACTAATATCATCTCAATAAACCCGCAGCAAGCCCCAGAGTATCATGTGAGTAAAATAACAGATGTATTGTGCGGATTATGAGCAGAACAGACGCGAGAAAAAAGACAAGTTATTGAAAAGAAACGAAACAAAATTATTAATAAAATTTATTATAGTTAACGCGATTTTCAACTTTCATTATATGATTTGCTGATAATGACAAAAAACGGCGCTATCAGCGCCGCTCTTTCGGTTGAAAGGTTTAACTTAACAAACCGGGGAAAATGGATTTCAGGCCAGTAACGATGAATTCGATCCCCAGCGCCATTAGCAATAACCCCATAATACGCGTGATAACGTTAATGCCCGTCTGCCCCAGCAGGCGTACCAGCCAGGGGGCAATACGGAACACACCCCAACAGCAAAAAGCAAACAGTGCAATGGCAATTGAGAAGCCAATCAGATGCATCAGGTTGTGGTAACGCGTACCCCAGACGATGGTTGAACTGATCGCTCCCGGTCCCGCCATTAATGGCAATGCCAGCGGCACCACGCCGATACTTTCACGGATAGCGGTCTCTGATTTTTCCTGTTTGTTTTGTTTGTCCTCACCCAATTTGCCGCTGATCATCGACATCGCAATAGTCACAACCAGGATCCCACCGGCAATTCTGAACGAATCAATCGAGATGCCAAAAATCTGCAATATTGAATCTCCAAGATAAAGGGAGATCAGCAGGATGATAGCGACTGATAAATTTGCTGTCAGGTTGGTTTTGTTTCTGGCGAGGGCTGTCTGATAACTGGTCATACTGATAAAGACGGGGATAATGCCCACCGGGTTCACCAGCGCGAACAGACCGATAAAAAACTTAAAATAGGTTGGAAAATCAAAGAGCGATAGACTCACAGTTAGCTCCGCTGATAAACAAGACTCAAAATATAAATGTAGCAAACCCCATAACCGCGCAGAAGATACGCCTTTTACGCCGGCAGTTCATCACAATAATGCTAAATATGGTGATTTCTCGCTGTAAAATATTTGTGTACTTTATAAGTGCTTATGGTTCAATTGATTTTGCAATTATTTAACATCGAGTGAAATGCCCCAAAATACCCCTGCTGAAAGGTATCAGCTTATGGATAAATTGATGCAGATCATGTTTTCCGTACTCAGAAGTGAGTAACCTTGATCTCGCCACCAAGGAGATTCAGTAACTGAATGTAGGCTACTGATGGGAGGCTCTTTTAGTAAATCAGGGGGACGATAAAAACGTTAACACCTTGTTTTTTGTGTAAGTTAAGCAAGTGGCAATGGCGCTGACTATACTGTTTCCGTGTCGAGCAGCTGATTTACTAAAAGAGTTTAACATTATCAGGAGAGCATTATGGCTGTTACTAATGTCGCTGAACTTAACGCACTTGTAGAGCGCGTAAAAAAAGCCCAGCGTGAATATGCCAATTTCACCCAAGAACAGGTTGATAAAATCTTCCGCGCCGCCGCTCTGGCTGCTGCAGATGCTCGAATCCCTCTCGCTAAAATGGCCGTTGCCGAATCCGGTATGGGTATCGTTGAAGATAAAGTGATCAAAAACCACTTTGCTTCTGAGTATATCTACAACGCCTATAAAGATGAGAAGACTTGTGGCGTCCTGTCTGAAGATGACACGTTCGGTACCATCACTATTGCTGAGCCAATCGGCATTATCTGCGGTATTGTTCCGACAACCAACCCAACGTCTACCGCTATCTTCAAATCGCTGATCAGCCTGAAGACGCGTAACGCAATTATTTTCTCTCCACACCCACGTGCTAAAGATGCTACCAACAAAGCTGCAGATATCGTTCTGCAAGCGGCGATCGCGGCTGGCGCACCAAAAGATCTGATCGGCTGGATCGATCAGCCTTCTGTGGAGCTGTCTAACGCACTGATGCACCACCCTGACATTAACCTGATCCTTGCGACCGGTGGTCCAGGCATGGTTAAAGCGGCGTATAGCTCCGGTAAACCGGCTATCGGCGTAGGTGCCGGTAACACCCCTGTTGTTATCGACGAAACCGCCGATATCAAACGTGCCGTTGCCTCTGTACTGATGTCCAAAACCTTCGATAACGGCGTTATCTGCGCTTCTGAGCAATCCGTTGTTGTTGTTGACTCTGTATACGATGCTGTTCGCGAACGTTTCGCCAGCCACGGCGGCTACCTGCTGCAGGGTAAAGAGCTGAAAGCGGTTCAGGACATCATTCTGAAAAATGGCGCGCTGAACGCCGCAATCGTGGGTCAGCCCGCGTATAAAATCGCTGAACTGGCAGGTTTCACCGTTCCAGCCAGCACTAAGATCCTGATTGGCGAAGTGAAAATCGTTGACGAAAGCGAGCCTTTTGCGCACGAAAAACTTTCTCCGACGCTGGCAATGTACCGCGCGAAAGATTTTGAAGAAGCGGTTATTAAAGCTGAGAAACTGGTTGCTATGGGCGGTATCGGTCATACCTCCTGCCTGTACACCGACCAGGATAACCAGCCAGAACGTGTAGCGCACTTCGGTCAGATGATGAAAACCGCACGTATCCTGATTAACACCCCGGCGTCTCAGGGTGGTATCGGTGACCTGTATAACTTCAAGCTCGCGCCTTCCCTGACTCTGGGTTGTGGTTCATGGGGTGGTAACTCCATCTCTGAAAACGTTGGTCCTAAGCACCTGATCAACAAGAAAACCGTTGCTAAGCGAGCTGAAAACATGTTGTGGCATAAACTTCCGAAATCTATCTACTTCCGTCGCGGCTCCCTGCCAATCGCGCTGGATGAAGTGATTACTGATGGCCACAAACGTGCGCTCATCGTGACTGACCGCTTCCTGTTCAACAACGGCTACGCAGACCAGATCACCTCTGTTCTGAAAGCTGCTGGCGTAGAAACTGAAGTGTTCTTCGAAGTTGAAGCTGACCCAACCCTGACCGTTGTTCGTAAAGGCGCAGATCTGGCAAACTCCTTCAAACCAGACGTGATTATCGCGCTTGGCGGCGGCTCCCCAATGGACGCAGCCAAAATTATGTGGGTCATGTACGAACACCCAGAAACGCACTTCGAAGAACTGGCGCTGCGCTTTATGGATATCCGTAAACGTATCTACAAGTTCCCGAAAATGGGCGTGAAAGCGAAAATGATCGCCGTCACCACCACTTCCGGTACAGGTTCTGAAGTGACCCCGTTTGCCGTTGTTACCGATGATGCAACCGGTCAGAAATATCCACTCGCAGATTACGCCCTGACCCCGGATATGGCGATTGTTGACGCCAACCTGGTCATGGACATGCCGAAATCACTGTGTGCATTCGGTGGTCTGGATGCGGTAACTCACGCCCTGGAAGCTTACGTCTCTGTCCTGGCTTCTGAGTTCTCTGACGGTCAGGCTCTGCAGGCACTGAAACTGCTGAAAGAAAATCTGCCAGCGTCTTATAACGAAGGCTCTAAAAACCCGGTTGCCCGTGAGCGTGTGCACAGTGCTGCCACTATCGCCGGTATCGCGTTTGCGAACGCCTTCCTGGGTGTGTGTCACTCTATGGCGCACAAGCTGGGTTCTCAGTTCCACATTCCTCACGGTCTGGCGAACGCCCTGCTGATTTCTAACGTTATCCGTTACAACGCTAACGATAACCCGACTAAGCAGACTGCATTCAGCCAGTACGACCGTCCACAGGCGCGTCGTCGCTACGCAGAAATCGCTGACCATCTGGGCCTGAGCGCACCAGGTGACCGCACCGCTGCTAAGATCGAGAAGCTGCTGGCATGGCTGGAAAGCCTGAAAGCTGAGCTGGGGATTCCTAAGTCTATCCGTGAAGCTGGCGTTCAGGAAGCTGACTTCCTGGCACACGTAGACAAGCTGTCTGAAGATGCATTCGATGATCAGTGTACTGGTGCGAACCCGCGCTATCCGCTGATTGCAGAGCTGAAACAGATCCTGCTGGATACTTTCTATGGCCGTGAGTACTCTGAAGGTGTGGTTGCTGCACCTGCAGTAGAAGCTCTGGTAAAAGCGGATAAAAAAGCGAAGAAAAGCGCTTAATTAATCGCTCACTAAAAAACCCGCTTCGGCGGGTTTTTTTATGTCTGTTTTCCAGCGCAGCCAGTGACTGATGAAATAGCGCCGTTAACGACGACAGGCGTCCTGAATCGCGGTCAGAGAGCCGGTGACCAGCGCTTCTTTATAATGCTTACGACACACGGAGACATAGCGCTCATTGCCGCCAATCACCACCTGCTCGCCTTCCGCATAGGGTTTTCCGGCCTGATCAAGACGCAGCACCATACTCGCTTTACGCCCGCAGAAGCAGATTGTTTTTAATTCCACCAGCTTATCCGACCAGGCCAGCAAATACTGGCTGCCGATAAACAGCTCGCCTCGAAAATCAGTACGCAGTCCATAACAGAGCACCGGAATATCCAGCTCATCAACCACCTCTGAAAGCTCATGAACCTGCTGACGCGTTAAAAACTGGCTTTCATCCACCAGCACGCAATGCACTGCCTGGTCGTCGGTTTCTGCACGAATTTCATCCAGTAGATTGGTTTGCGGGTTAAATAGCCTGGCGGGCGAAGAGAGGCCAATTCGGGAGCTGACCTTACCCGCACCAAAACGGTCATCGATTTCAGCGGTGTAAACCACCGTCCGCATCCCACGCTCCTGATAATTGTAGGAGGATTGCAGTAACGCGGTCGACTTACCTGCGTTCATCGCTGAATAGTAGAAATACAGTTGTGCCATTGGCCGTTTAACCCTAATCAATGTGTATTATTACCGATACGCGATTGTACCATATTTTGTCTGGTCTTCTGTGCTACAGCGCTGTTTAGCGGCGTTACGAGAGTTTTTATCCCCTATAAAGATATAGAAGTAGCCCTCAGGAAACCAAGGATACAGACAAAACCCACCCGCGATTTAAAAGCGCTAAGTTCAGGAAAAACCTCTTATTTTAATGTCTGTTCAGGGTTGAAAATGACTTCAGGGTTATTAGCAATTACAGCGGGCAAGCGTCTTTACCGTACTAATACGAAAGGTTGATATTTATCCTGAGAAACAATAATCCTGAGAAAATTACCCGATAAAAAAACAACCCCCCGTCAGGTTTACTGCGCATCTTATGATAACGCGGTCCACTTTTGGACTGTCAAATTTAAGTTGGCTTAATTAATAATAGTGTCGAATATTAGGTATTTTTGAATTCCTTACATTCTCACCTATTGCACATATCAATTTATGCCTCTATTATTACCTCAACAAACCCCCACATTATAAGTTTGAGATTACTACAATGAGCGAAGCACTTAAAATTCTGAACAACATCCGTACTCTCCGTGCCCAGGCGAGAGAATGTACTCTGGAAACGCTTGAAGAAATGCTGGAGAAATTAGAAGTCGTTGTTAATGAGCGTCGTGAAGAAGAAAACGCCGCTGCAGCTGAAATCGAAGAGCGTACACGTAAACTGCAGCAATATCGTGAAATGCTGATCGCTGATGGTATTGATCCTAACGAATTGCTGAACAGCATGGCTGCCGCTAAAACCGGTACCAAAGCTAAACGCGCTGCGCGCCCGGCTAAATATAGCTACATTGATGAGAACGGCGAATCTAAAACCTGGACCGGCCAGGGTCGTACTCCAGCTGTAATCAAAAAAGCAATGGACGAGCAAGGTAAACAACTGGACGACTTCCTGATTCAGGAATAAGCCAGTAAATTATCCGAAAAATCCCGCTTAATGCGGGATTTTTTATGCCCATATTTTATAGAGTGTGACAATCTGTTACATGGTGTCATATAGCGATTACACCACTTTATTAGTCTACCCTGCGTAAGAGAGAGTATAAAAAGGACATAAAAAAACCGGTGTAGCGTAGCTGACACCGGTTTTGGCTTAGCATGTTAACGCCTGATTAGTTTTTAATGCCCAGCGTCTCTTTCAGCCAGCCTTTAAATTCATCACCCAGGGACTGGTGACGAATACCATATTCAACGAATGCCTGCATGTAACCGAGTTTATTACCGCAGTCATGGCTCTTACCTTTCATATGGTAAGCTTCAACGGTCTCTTTTTCGATCAGCATGTCGATGGCATCGGTCAGCTGGATTTCATCTCCGGCGCCTGGAGGGGTTTTAGCGAGCAGCGGCCAGATCTCTGCACTCAGGACATAACGCCCTACGACGGCGAGATTAGACGGCGCTACGTCGGCTTTTGGCTTCTCAACCACGCCTACCATCGGCACGCTGTCGCCAGGGTTCATTCCAACGCCTTTACAGTCCACAACGCCATAGGCGGTAACGTCTTCAACCGGCTCAACCATGATCTGGCTGCTGCCCGTTTCGTCGAAGCGTTTAATCATTTCTGCCAGGTTATCCTGAGAGAGATCGGATTCAAACTCATCAAGAATAACGTCCGGTAAAATAACCGCTACCGGCTCGTTACCCACTACAGGATGAGCACACAACACGGCGTGACCCAGACCTTTTGCCAGCCCCTGACGGACCTGCATAATAGTCACATGCGGCGGGCAAATAGACTGAACTTCCTGCAAAAGCTGACGCTTAACACGTTTTTCCAGCATGGCTTCAAGTTCAAAACTGGTATCGAAATGGTTTTCGATAGAGTTTTTGGATGAATGTGTTACCAGCACAATTTCAGTAATGCCTGCGGCAATACATTCGTTGACCACATACTGGATTAATGGCTTATCAACGAGTGGCAGCATCTCTTTTGGAATTGCCTTCGTTGCTGGCAGCATCCTGGTTCCCAACCCGGCAACCGGGATAACGGCCTTTGTCACTTTCGAATTTACGGCAGCCATTGAAACTCTCCTGAACTGTTCATGTTTTGAACTTTAGTATGCATTAATAACGCGTTCAGTATATCAGCCTGTGGATGTGGTCCGGGTCTGAAAAGGACGCGCTACCGCTTAATTAGGATAAATACGAATGAAAGCAGGCACTGATAGTAGCATTGCCCGTAAAACGACGGTAAAGCTATCTACCGTTTAAATTCTAACTGACTATTCTGTGGACAACATTAAGCGCAACCGTCCGCCTGCACCCCAAATTTGGCATTGCCATGCGGTGCAGCGATGGCTTATTTGATTAAGGTAAGTATTTCCTAAGGTTCCTAACGGAACGCCATTACTGACCTGAATATTGTGTTCACCTGTATTAAGCGTGGCATTAAGTCCGGCGGACACCAGAATCAAATTTTTCAGACCGCTATGGTAATAACCGACCAGTAAAGGAAATTGTCCGGGCAAACTGGCTTGTCGCAGCAACTGGTTAACCTGTTTCAACAGGCTGCCTAACTCAGGCAGACGCTGGCCCTGGTGAGAAAGTTGTTCCTGGAGTAAGCCATTAAATAATGCACGCAATAATAAAGCGGCCAGCACGCCATTATCGCCCGCCCGAGTAACATCCAGACAATAAAACGCCAGATCGTTATCGGATAACGGCGCAATATCCAGCACCAGTCCAGGTTGATCGGCGGCCATCAGCTGCCGGTAATTAACCTTGCAGCCGGAGATCGTCTGTTGCACCGGCGGCTGAAGTTCTTGCAACAGTTTTGCCGCCGCAGAAGGGTTATTAACCAGCGCATCCCAGTCCTGGAAGAGCCGCTCCTCCTCTTCGACACGCGAATTAAACATATTGGGGTAGAGGCAGGCGAGAACAGTTTCACGCAGGCGATTCAGATCTTTCACCGGCTTAAGCAATACATCCTGAACGCCCAGCCGTAACGCTTTGGCAATGTCAGCCATATTCTCAGTCGCGGAAATAACCAGAATCGGAATCTGGTCGCCTGCATTACGTAAATGCTCAACCAGTTTCAGGCCATTCATCCGCGGCATGGCAATATCGCAAATCATCAGATCGGGCTTAATGCCCACCATTTTTTCCAGGGCGTCTATCCCATCACCTGCGAGCGCGGTCGTCGCCCCCAGTGATGAAAGCCATGAATCCAGTAAGGAGCGGAAAACAGGCTCGTCTTCAACTATAAGAATTTGTTTCCCGGCTAATGGCTGTGTCATGGTCTCTCCCGGCGCTGACAATAGATAAATAGTGGCATGCTATCGGTACTATCGCCTGTCAGATTTTGCTGAAGTAATCAAAAAAAGCGTGCTCAGGCAGTTGCCCGCACTAAAGGTAATAATTCATCCATTTTCTTTTCGACCGCCTGCATGCCAGCGGTAATGGCCGCCTCGGCACGATGAAAATCGAGCGTTGAAATTTGCGGACAAAAAGGTTGGATCAATATATCCGGCGGGTCCCCTGCCATTCGATTGCGCTTCAGGCGATTTTCCAGCACCTGAATAGACGTCGTCATGATTTCCATAGCGGTTGGCGCAGCGACCAGTTTACGGGTGGTTCGCGTGAATCGTCCTCGCAGGCGTTTATGCCAGGCGAGATCTTCCAGAGCGGCCTCATCTGACTGTGTGTTGACCGGCATCAGATCCTGCTGCATCAGGTGGGCATCATGCTGCAAATCAACGGCGATCACGATATCGGCCCCCATCGCACGGGTCAGTGAGATGGGTACCGGATTGACCACCCCGCCGTCAACCAGCCAGTAACCATTATGAGGAACCGGCGCCATCAGGCCTGGCATACTGCATGAGGCCCGTACGGCAAGATGGATATCGCCTTCGGTGAACCAGATCTCTCTACCGGTGCTGAGGTTGGTTGCAACCGCACCGAAAGGCATCTGACAGCTGGAGAATTCGGTCAGGGGCATTACCTGGCGAAAACGGTTAAAGACGCGCTCACCGCGTAATAACCCGCCACGTTGCCAGGAAAGATCCATCAGACGCAGGACATCCCAGTAGCTAAACGATCGTACCCAGGTTTCCAGTTCAGGGAGCTTGCCACACGAATAGGCGGCCCCCACCAGAGAGCCTATTGAACAACCTGCAACAAGATCAATTTCGATACCCAAACGTTGTAAGGCGTTAATCACCCCAATATGCGACCAGCCCCGGGCTGCACCTGAGCCCAACGCCAGTCCAATTTTTACTTTTCTCATTAGCCCTGTTTAGCGTCCCCTGGATTCCTGGCATAGCGTGATCGCAACCGCTCAGTTAACATAGTGCCACCCTGGCGTTATACGCCATTAATTTTTTAATTTCAGGAAGAGAATCGTGTCTCAACTCTGTCCCTGTGGTAGCGCTCTCGATTATAGCCTATGTTGCCAGCGATATCTTTCTGGTGAACAGGTTGCACCGGACCCGGCCTCACTTATGCGCTCCCGATATGCCGCTTTTGTGACACGGGACGCAGACTACCTGGTCCGTACCTGGCATCCATCATGCCATGCTACTGATTTTCGTCAGGAGATCGAGGCCGGATTTGCAAATATGCAATGGCTCGGGCTGACCCAGTACGAAACGGCAGCAGGTCGGGATGAAAACGAGGGGTTCGTCAGTTTTGTTGCCCGCTTTACCGAGCAAGGGAAAACGGGTGCCATCATTGAACGCTCGCGTTTCTTAAAGGAGGGCGGACAGTGGTACTATATTGACGGTACGCGCCCGCAGTTCGGTCGTAATGACCCCTGCCCCTGTGGTTCAGGCAAAAAATTTAAAAAGTGTTGCGGGCAATAAGGCCTGACAGCACGATTCAAGCAAACACGTAAAGGATTTTCCGGCAATGCAATCAACACAACGTAAAGTGCTGCGCACCATTTGTCCCGACCAGAAAGGGCTTATCGCCCGTATCACCAATATTTGCTACAAACATGAACTGAATATCGTGCAGAACAACGAGTTTGTTGATCACCGTACCGGCCGCTTCTTTATGCGTACCGAGCTGGAAGGGATTTTCAACGACGCGACGTTACTGGCCGATCTGGACGGCGCGCTGCCGGAAGGGTCCGTACGCGAGCTGGCCCCAGCGGGTCGTCGCCGGGTGGTTATCCTGGTGACCAAAGAGGCGCACTGCCTGGGCGATCTGCTGATGAAAGCGAACTATGGCGGCCTGGATGTTGAGATCGCCGCGGTCATTGGCAACCATGAGACGCTGCGCACTCTGGTCGAACGCTTTGATATTCCCTTCGAGCTGGTCAGCCATGAAGGTCATACCCGTGAAGAGCATGACAATTTAATGGCGCAGGCCATCGAAGCGCACAACCCGGATTATGTGGTACTGGCGAAATACATGCGCGTGCTGACGCCATCCTTCGTCGCCCGTTTCCCGAATAAGATCATCAATATTCATCACTCGTTCCTGCCAGCCTTTATCGGCGCGCGTCCTTATCACCAGGCCTACGAGCGCGGCGTGAAGATCATTGGTGCCACGGCGCACTACGTGAATGACAATCTGGATGAAGGTCCCATCATTATGCAGGACGTGATTCATGTCGATCACACCTACACGGCGGAAGATATGATGCGTGCCGGACGCGATGTTGAAAAAAATGTATTGAGCCGCGCACTGTATCAGGTGCTGGCGCAGCGTGTTTTTGTCTACGGTAACAGAACGATTATTCTTTAATCCTTTATAAAATGAACTGATTAGCTTTGCGTCTTTATGCGTAAAAATCAGGCAAACGATTCAATTTAGCAAAGGAAGTCTTTACAGGGGCGCGTCATTTGATATGATGCGCCCCGCTTCCCACAAGGAAGCAGGCCAGTAAAAGCATTACCCCGTGGTGGGGTTCCCGAGCGGCCAAAGGGAGCAGACTGTAAATCTGCCGTCATCGACTTCGAAGGTTCGAATCCTTCCCCCACCACCATTATTCACCACAGCGATGTGGTAATACCGATGAGAAATAGCGAAGTTTGCACTTGTCGGGAAGGGTAAGAACCTTCGATTAAGGTTCGAGTCGAGCGAAAGCGAGACAACGTTGCTAAAGGCAACGGCCCGCAGGGTGAGGAGCGAAGCGACGAATAATCCTTCCCCCACCACCATCTTCAGCTTTACCTCAAAATATGAATTACCCCTGGTGGGGTTCCCGAGCGGCCAAAGGGAGCAGACTGTAAATCTGCCGTCATCGACTTCGAAGGTTCGAATCCTTCCCCCACCACCATCACTTCCAAATTGATCTAAACCTCCTGCTTGCACGATGCCCTGTATTCTTCCGATGCGGGGAAGGATGAGAAGCTTCGACTAAGGTTCGATTCGAGCGTAGCGAGAAAGCGTTGCCGCAGGCAACGACCCGAAGGGCGAGGCGCAGCCGAGTCATCCTTCCCCCACCACCATCACTTCCAAATTGATCTAAACCTCCTGCTTGCACGATGCCCTATATTCTTCCGATGCGGGGAAGGATGAGAAGCTTCGACTAAGGTTCGATTCGAGCGTAGCGAGAAAGCGTTGCCGCAGGCAACGACCCGAAGGGCGAGGCGCCGCCGAGTCATCCTTCCCCCACCACCATCACTTCCAAATTGATCTAAACCTCCTGCTTGCACGATGCCCTATATTCTTCCGATGCAGGGAAGGATGAGAAGCTTCGACTAAGGTTCGATTCGAGCGTAGCTTTCGCGCACCTGTTTTCCCCGGTGGCGCTGCGCTTACCGGGGCTACAAAACCGCACCACCGCACCTGTAGGTCGGGTAAGGCATCACCGCCTCCCGGCAGGATGGCCGCACCACAGCCGGAAATCCGCTACAACGGCGGCAACCGGCGCGTCACCGGTGAACTCTTCACAATCGAGGTGTTGCACTGGGCATGTTCCGCCAGCCCATCCAGTAACCCATCCAGCTGCTCTATCGAACGCACTACCAGCCTGATGACAAAGCAGTCCTCTCCGGTCACCTTGTCGCTCTCAATGCACTCCGGCATCGCCTGAATGTATTTATCCACCTTATGCAACAATCCCGGCAACGGCCTTACACGCACCAGCGCCTGTAAGGTGTAGCCTAACGCCGCCAGGTTCACCCGGGCGCCATATCCCTGAACGATGCCCCGCTCCTCGAGCCTTTTTAATCGCTCTGCCGTACTGGGTGACGTGAGTCCAACCCGCCCACTCAGCACCTTCAGCGACATACGCGCATCCTCCACCAGACAGGCCAGAATCTGGCGGTCGATCTCATCGATAACGTAATCCATAGCATTCACCTAATTTATAAAAGCAAATCCCAGCTTTCACCTTAATTCAGGGCTGTTAAACCGGACACCGTTTTTTAACAATAGAGCCATCAATCTGGAGGTGTATGATGCGTGACATTCAACAGGGCGTCTGGCAAATGAGCCTGGCGATGCTGATATCCGGCTCTATCGGCGCGTTTGTTTTGCTTTCCGGTTTACCGGTCACTGAGGTGGTGTTCTGGCGCTGTCTGATTGGCGCCATTGCGCTGTTTTTCTTTATTCGTTTCAGTAAACACCCCTTCAGCCCGTTAACCAAAGTCACCCTGGGATTGGCCGTACTCGGCGGCGTGGCGCTGGTCATTAACTGGCTGCTGCTGTTTGCCGCTTTTGATCGTCTCTCCATCGGGCTTTCAACAGTGGTCTACAACACCCAGCCCTTTATGCTGGTAATGATGGGCATGCTGATGGGCGAGCGGGTGAGCCTCGTGAAATGGGGCTGGCTATTCCTTGCCTTTGGCGGCGTGGTGATCCTGCTCTCCAGCGAGCTGACCGGTGGGCAGAACGCGCAATGGCTCGCAGGGATCGGCCTCGCGCTGGGCGCAGCCTTCTTCTACGCCCTGACCGCGATCATCACGCGTAAGTTAAAGACCATTGCGCCGCAGCATATCGCCTTTATCCAGGTGTTAACCGGCGTAGTGATGCTTCTGCCGCTGGCGCATATGCCGACTTTCTCCGGCGAATTCCCGTGGGCGATTTTACTCACGCTGGGCATTGTGCATACCGGCGTGATGTACCAACTGCTCTACAGCGCCATTCAGAAGCTCCCTACCCCCATCACCGGCTCGCTGTCGTTTATCTATCCGGTGGTCGCGATCGTTGTCGATAACCTGGTGTTTGGCCACGCGCTGAACCTCACCCAGCTGGCCGGCGGGGCGCTGATTTTGTTTGCCGCAGCGGGCAATAACCTGGGCTGGGGCGAAAAAAAACCCCGCGAGTGCGGGGTTGAGATTAAAACAGCGGATTAGCGACGGGCACGTACAATCTGGTATTTGCGCGTCATGTACTCCACCGGCGCGCTCCAGATATGCACCAGACGCGAGAACGGGAACAGCAGGAACAGCGTCATGCCCAACACCAGGTGCACGCGGAAGACAAAGGCCACCCCTTCCAGATGCTCAGACGCGCCGCCGTGGAAGGTCACAACCGACTGCGCCCACCCCACCAGCTTCAGCATTTCGCTGCCGTCCATATGTTGTGCGGAGAACGGAATAGTCAGCAGACCCAGCGCGCACTGCACCATCAGCAGGGAGAGGATCAGGATATCCGCCCCGGTGGTGGTCGCGCGGACACGCGGACTGAACAAGCGACGCTTCAGCAACAGCAGGCCGCCGACCAGGGTCATCACGCCGCAGGCGCCCCCCGCAATCATCGCCATCTTCTGCTTCACGTCCATCGGCAGGAAGGATTCATACATCCAGTGCGGGGTCAGCATGCCGAGGAAGTGCCCGGCAAAAATACCCAGAATACCGAAGTGGAACAGGTTCGACGCCAGGTTCATCCCTTTTCGATCCAGCATCTGGCTGGAGGCGGCGCGCCAGGTGTACTGGCCATAGTCATAACGCAGCCAGCTACCAATCAGAAATACCGAACCCGCAATGTACGGATAGATATCGAAGAAGAACATATTCAGGAAGTGCATTATTGCTGTCCTCCGTTAGAGATATTCAAATATTGCGGGGCCACGGCACCGGCAAAACGACGCTGGTGAGCCGTAATTTCCGACTCGCCGCAGCTCTGGTCAGCAAAGAACTTCACCTGCTCCTCTTCCCAGACCGCATCCAGCGCCTGCGGGGTATCATCACGCGCTTCATCGGCAATTTTTTCCGCCACCTTTTCACTGTCGACGGAGGCGTTTGCCAGCTTCACCAGCAGATCGAACAGCACCGCATAGCGGCTTTCACGCTGTTGCAGACGCGCGCTCAGTAACGCCAGAATCGGGGCGATATCCTGCAGACCGCCCAGCGCCTCTTCTTTCGGCAGCTGCGCCAGATACTCCAGGTACAGCGGCAGGTGATCCGGCAGCTCGCGGCTGTCGAGATGCAGGCCGTGCTGCTCGTACTGGGCCATCAGATCCACCATCGCCTGCCCACGGTCCCGTGATTCGCCGTGCACGTGTTCAAACAGCAGCAGCGAGGTGGCGCGGCCCCGGTCGAACAGCTGGCTGTAGTCAGACTGCGCATCCAGCAGATCCCGCGAGAGCAGATCGCGCAGGAAAACGCCGAGCCGTTGGGCATCCTCTTTATCAAGGTTTTCCGAGGACGCCAGGGTATCGAAGAGTTCCTGTTGATGCTGCGCCAGCGCAGCATCCGGGTACTCAAGCAGACGCGAAACAATGACGAGTTCAATCATGGGTGCGGCTCCGTTTTGCTGGTGACATCCATGGCGTCGATGCGGCGGCTGTTGAACAGGTTGAATTTGTTGTCTGAACCATGGCAACCGTCGCCGAAGGTAAAGCCACAACCGCTTTTTTCCGGGAAGGCTTCACGCGCCAGTTCACGGTGGCTGCTCGGCACCACGAAACGATCTTCGTAGTTGGCAATCGCCAGATAGCGGTACATCTCCTGGGCCTGGGCTTCGCTCAGTCCCACCTCTTCCAGCGCGCGGGTATCGATGACGCCGTCAACGGTTTCCGCACGTTTGAAGTGGCGCATCGCCAGCATACGTTTCAGGGCCAGCAGTACCGGCTGGGTGTCACCTGCGGTGAGCAGGTTCGCCAGGTACTGAACCGGGATACGCAGGCTTTCGACATCCGGCAGAATGCCGTTGCTGCCCAGCTCCCCTGCATCTGCAGCAGACTGGATTGGTGACAGAGGCGGCACGTACCAGACCATCGGCAGCGTGCGGTATTCCGGATGCAGCGGCAGTGCCAGCTTCCAGTCCATCGCCATTTTGTACACCGGAGACTGCTGCGCCGCGTCAATCACACTCTGCGGAACGCCGTCTTTCAGCGCCTGGGCGATCACTTTCGGGTCGTTCGGATCGAGGAATACGTCCAGCTGGCGCTGGTACAGATCTTTCTCGTTCTCGGTGCTGGCCGCGTTTTCAATCGCGTCCGCGTCATACAGCAGCACGCCGAGGTAGCGAATACGGCCTACGCAGCTCTCAGAGCAGACGGTTGGCATGCCCGCTTCGATACGCGGATAGCAGAAGATGCACTTCTCGGACTTGCCGCTCTTCCAGTTGAAGTAGATTTTTTTGTACGGGCAGCCGGTGATGCACATACGCCAGCCGCGGCACTTGTCCTGGTCGATGAGCACGATGCCGTCTTCTTCACGCTTGTAGATGGCCCCGCTCGGGCAGGTCGCCACGCACGCCGGGTTGAGGCAGTGCTCGCACAGGCGCGGCAGATACATCATGAAGGTATTTTCGAACTGGCCGTACATCGCCTTCTGCATGTTCTCGAAGTTCTGGTCTTTGGCGCGTTTTTCGAACTCGCCGCCCAGAATCTCCTCCCAGTTTGGCCCGCTGGTAATTTTATCCATCCGCTGACCGGTGATCAGCGAGCGCGGACGGGCGATAGGCTGGTGCTTACTTTCCGGCGCGTTATGCAGGTTCTGGTAGTCGTAGTCAAACGGCTCATAGTAATCGTCGATGCCCGGCAGATGCGGGTTAGCGAAGATTTTACCGAGCAGCATCGCGCGGTTACCCATACGCGGCTGCAGTTTACCGTTGATTTTACGGATCCAGCCACCCTTCCACTTCTCCTGGTTTTCCCAGTCGGTCGGGAAGCCGGTGCCCGGCTTGCTTTCCACGTTGTTGAACCAGGCGTACTCCATCCCTTCCCGGCTGGTCCAGACGTTTTTACAGGTGACTGAGCAGGTATGGCAGCCGATGCACTTATCCAGATTCAGCACCATGCCGACTTGTGAACGAATTTTCATTTTACGCTCTCCTGTACCTGGTCATTGCCTTCACCATCTAACCAGTTAATGTTCTTCATCTTACGTACCACCACGAACTCATCACGGTTCGAACCTACGGTGCCGTAGTAGTTAAAGCCGTAGGCCAGCTGGGCATAGCCGCCGATCATATGGGTCGGTTTCGGCGTAATACGGGTTACGGAGTTATGAATACCGCCGCGCTGTTCGGTGATCTCTGAACCCGGCAGGTTCACGATACGTTCCTGGGCGTGGTACATCATGGTCATCCCGGCCGGTACGCGCTGGCTCACTACTGCGCGGGCGGTCAGGGCACCGTTGCTGTTGAACACTTCGATCCAGTCGTTATCTTCGATACCCAGATCTTTGGCGTCTGCTTCGCTCATCCAGACAATCGGGCCACCGCGGGACAACGTCAGCATCAGCAGGTTGTCGCTGTAGGTGGAGTGAATACCCCACTTCTGGTGCGGCGTCAGGAAGTTCAGCGCCTTCTCAGGGTTGCCGTTGGATTTCATACCCATCACGGCTTTCACGGAGCGGGTGTCGATTGGCGGACGGTACACCAGCAGGCTTTCGCCGAAGTCGCGCATCCACTGGTGATCCTGATACAGAGACTGACGCCCGGTCAGGGTACGCCATGGGATCAGCTCGTGAACGTTGGTGTAACCGGCGTTATAGGAGACGTGCTCATCTTCAAGTCCTGACCAGGTCGGGCTGGAGATGATTTTGCGCGGCTGGGCCTGAATATCGCGGAAGCGGATCTTCTCGTCTTCTTTGTTCAGCGCCAGATGAGTATGGTCGCGCCCGGTAAATTCACTCAGCGCCGCCCAGGCCTTCACCGCCACCTGACCGTTGGTTTCCGGGGCCAGGGTGAGGATCATCTCAGCCGCGTCAATTGCCGTATTCAGCATTGGTTGACCTTTGGCCGGGCCCTCTGCTTTGGTGTAATTGAGCTTACGCAGCAGATCCATTTCGCTCTGGGTGTTCCAGGCGATACCTTTACCACCGTTACCGATTTTCTCCATCAGCGGGCCGATAGAGGTGAAGCGTTCGTAAGTCGCCGGATAATCGCGTTCAACGGTCATGATGTGCGGGGCGGTCACGCCCGGGATCAGATCGCACTCGCCTTTTTTCCAGTCCTTGACGTCCAGCGGCTGCGCCAGTTCGGCGGCGGAGTCGTGCTGGATAGGCAGCGTCACCACGTCGGTCTCTTTGCCCAGATGCCCTGTGCACACTTCGGAGAATTTCTTCGCGATATCTTTGTAGATATCCCAGTCGCTTTTCGATTCCCAGGCCGGGTCCACGGCGGCAGACAGTGGATGAATAAACGGATGCATATCCGAGGTATTCATGTCGTCTTTCTCATACCAGGTCGCGGTTGGCAGCACGATATCGGAGTAGAGGCAGGTGCTGGAGAGACGGAAGTCGAGCGTCACCACCAGATCCAGCTTGCCGTCCAGACCGTTGTCTTTCCATTCCACCTCTTCTGGTTTAACGCCGTCCTGCTTGCCGAGATCTTTACCCTGGATACCGTTTTCAGTACCAAGCAGATATTTCAGCATGTACTCGTGGCCTTTACCGGACGAGCCCAGCAGGTTGGAGCGCCAGATGAACAGATTGCGCGGATGGTTTTTGCCGTTTTCCGGCTGCTCTGCCGCAAAGCGAATGGAGCCTTCTTTCAGGGCGTTGACGGTGTAGTCCACCGGCGTCATCCCTGCTTTCTTCGCCGCTTCCGCAATGCGCAGCGGGTTAGTGCCCAGCTGCGGCGCAGACGGCAGCCAGCCCATGCGTTCGGCGCGGACGTTAAAGTCGATCAGGTGGCCGGTATAGCGGGATTTGTCCGCCATCGGCGACAGCAGCTCTTCGGCGGTGACCGTCTCGTAGCGCCACTGGCTGGAGTGGTTATAGAAGTAAGAGGTGCTGTTCATGTGACGTGCCGGACGCTGCCAGTCAAGGGCAAACGCCAGCGGCTGCCAGCCGGTCTGCGGACGCAGTTTTTCCTGGCCCACGTAGTGCGCCCAGCCGCCGCCGCTCTGACCCACGCAACCGCAGAAGATCAGCATGTTGATCAAACCGCGATAGTTCATATCAAGGTGATACCAGTGGTTCAGACCGGCACCGACGATGATCATTGAACGACCGTGTGTTTTATCCGCGTTGTCGGCAAACTCGCGTGCGGTACGGATGATTTGCGCCCGCGGTACACCGGTGATCTGCTCCGCCCAGGCCGGGGTATAGGCTTTCACTTCGTCATAGCCTGTGGCGCAGTTTTCGTCGCCGAGGCCGCGCTCCAGGCCATAGTTGGCCATGGTCAGGTCATAAACGGTGGTCACCAGGGCGGTGGAACCATCGGCCAGCTGCAGGCGTTTCACCGGCAGTTTGTGCATCAGGACATTTTGCAGCTCAACTTTGTTGAAGTGCTCAGACCCCTCACCGCCAAAGTACGGGAAGCCGACATCGGCGATCTCGTCCTGGCTGCCCAGCATGCTCAGACGCAGTTCGGTTTCTTCACCCGTCGCGCCATTGCGCTGCTCGAGGTTCCATTTGCCTTTCTCGCCCCAGCGGAAGCCGATAGAGCCGTTCGGGGCAATCATGTCGCCGTGGTTGTTGTAAGCCACGGTTTTCCATTCCGGGTTATTTTCCTGGCCCAGCGCATCCACCAGATCGGCGGCACGCAGCATGCGGCCTGCGGCATAGTAACCGTCACGCTCTTCCAGCATCACCAGCATCGGCATGTCGGTGTATTTGCGCACGTAGTCGGTGAAGTACTGGCTTGGCTTGTCGAGGTGGAACTCGCGCAGCATAACGTGGCCCATCGCCAGCGCCATTGCTGCATCGGTACCCTGCTTCGGTGCCAGCCACAGGTCGCACAGCTTGGCGATTTCGGCGTAGTCCGGGGTAACGGCCACGGTTTTGGTGCCTTTATAGCGCACTTCGGTAAAGAAGTGGGCGTCCGGGGTACGAGTTTGTGGCACGTTGGAGCCCCAGGCGATGATATAGCTGGAGTTGTACCAGTCGGCGGATTCCGGCACGTCGGTCTGCTCGCCCCAGGTCTGCGGAGAGGCCGGCGGCAGGTCGCAGTACCAGTCGTAGAAGCTCAGGCAGGTGCCGCCGATCAGCGACAGATAGCGTGCGCCAGACGCATAGGAGACCATCGACATCGCCGGAATGGGCGAGAAGCCTGCCACGCGGTCCGGACCGTAGGTTTTAACGGTATAGACGTTGGAGGCGGCAATCAGCTCGTTCACTTCCTGCCAGGAGGAGCGGACAAAGCCACCGCGCCCGCGAGCCTGTTTGAAGCTTTTCGCTTTGTCGGCGTCTTCGATAATAGAGGCCCAGGCCAGAACCGGATCGCTGTGCTGCGCTTTCGCTTCCCGCCACATTTTCATCAGGCGTTTACGCATCAGCGGGTATTTCAGGCGGTTAGCGCTGTACAGATACCAGGAGTAGCTGGCGCCACGTGGGCAGCCACGCGGTTCGTGGTTTGGCATATCGGGGCGGGTGCGTGGATAGTCGGTCTGCTGCATTTCCCATGTCACCAGACCATTTTTGACGAAAATCTTCCAGCTACAGGAGCCGGTGCAGTTTACGCCGTGGGTCGAACGCACGACTTTGTCATGTTGCCAGCGCTGACGGTAACCGTCTTCCCAGTCCCGGTTAGTCTCCAGAACCTGGCCGTGCCCATCGGCAAAAGTTTCACCCTTCTGTTTGAAGTAGCGAAACCGGTCCAAAAATTTGCTCATCGGGTATCTCCTGTGTGGAGCCTGTGGCTCTCTAAATCGACATTGCTGATTTGCAGCGAAGGTAACGCTCTGAAAGAGGAGGAGAATTGATAACGATCAAGGGGAACCGGGGATGTTCAGGACAACAAATCAGGTGCTACCACTAAAGCGGTACAAAAGTAAATAATGTAACTGTTTGTTTTATATGTTTATTTTTTATTTATCCTACAAAACCCCGTGGGCCATTTAACCCCGGTGGTATTAAGGGGTAGGCCATCCTGTTTAGCGATGGCGATCACAGTGGCCGAGGGCTGGCAGCGTTTTTAACCTTGAGTATGTTGTAACTAAAATGGACGTAAAAAAAGCGCGGCACCAGGCCGCGCAAACGGATAATCAAACCTACTTACTTTTTATTAGAATTCCGTCCATATACCAGCCAGGTGACAAACACGCAGACGATATAGAAAATCAGGAATACCTTCATCGCCCCTGCCGGTGAGCCGGTCAGGTCCAGAGAGATACCAAAGGCTTTAGGGATGAAGAAGCCGCCAATTGCGCCAATGGCCGAGATAAAGCCCAGCGCGGCAGCAGTGTCGGTAGCCGCTTCACGCATCGCCTGCTGTTCAGTGCCGCCCTGCGCTTTGACGCGATCCATTGTCAGTTTACGGAAAATCACCGAAATCATCTGGAAGGTCGAGGCGCTTCCCAGCCCGGCGGTCAGGAACAGCACCATGAACACCGCGAAGAAGGCGCCAAAGTTACCGCCCACACCGTTAACCGGCAGGGTCATAAACAGCAGAGCGCAGAAGATGGCCATCAGCACAAAGTTCACCAGCGTGACGCGGGTGCCGCCCAGACGGTCGGAGATCATTCCCCCCATAGAACGCGCCAGTGCGCCAATAAAAGGTCCGAAGAAGGCATAGTGCAGGATCTGAACATCGGGGAACTGGGTTTTGGACAGCATCGCAAACCCGGCGGAGAAGCCGATGAACGAGCCGAACGTTGCCAGATAAAGCAGCGCCATAATCCACAGATGCGCACGCTTAAGCACCGGCAGCTGCTCACTCAGCGAGGCTTTCGAGGCCGCCAGGTCGTTCATGCCAAACCATGCAGCCAGAGTGAAGACCACCAGGAACGGCACCCAGATCCACGCGGCGTTTTGCAGGAACAGCAGCGAGCCGTCGGCCTGCTCAACGCCTGCACCGCCAAACGCAGCGAAGATAGAGACCGAGATTGCCAGGGGCGCAAGCAGCTGCATCACGCTGACGCCCATGTTGCCCAGACCGCCGTTAATACCCAGCGCTCCGCCCTGCTTCTGTTTCGGGAAGAAGAAGCTGATGTTCGCCATGCTGGAGGCAAAGTTCGCTCCCGCAAAGCCGCATAACAGAGAGATAATTACGAAGGTGCTAAAAGGCGTGGAGGTATCCTGCACCGCAAAGCCCAGCCACACGCAGGGGATAATCATGATCCCGGTACTGAACGCGGTCCAGCGGCGTCCGCCGAACACGGGTACCATAAAGGCATAAGGTACACGCAGAAGTGCGCCAGAGAGCGCAGGCAGGGCCGTTAACATAAACAACTGGTCGGTGGTAAACGTAAAGCCCACCTTGGGCAGGTTGACGGCGACGGCGCTGAACAACATCCAGACGCAAAACGCCAGCAGCAGACAGGGAACGGAAATCCACAGATTACGGCTTGCTACACGCTGGCCGCGCTGTTGCCAGAACGCTGGATCTTCCGGACGCCACTCGGTAATGACTGCGCCAGAATCCCTTTCGGGGGTAGTTGAGTGACTCATAGACACCTCTGATTCTTAAAAGATGCTACAAAGATCAGGGTTTTAAGCAGGCAGGAAGTTGATATAAATCAATGGGAAGGTGGGCAATTTCGCGGCGTAAAATCGGCTATCCTCCAAAGTGAGTAGCGCTTATCGGTGAAAAAGGTGTGGTTTTTCACGGTGCTGCTCCGTCTGTTTATCCCTCTCCTCCCATTCACCTATTCAATGGCAATTTGTAGGTAATCCTTTTGGGGTATGGGTATACTCCAGGGGTTGCCTGAGAATAGAGCCCTTGCCGAGTCCAGGCATTGTCAGGAGCCAGACTGCCCTATGTTTAAACGCTGTTTTTCACCACTCACGCTGGTTAACCAACTGGTGCTGATTGTCATGCTGTCTACCGGGATCGGGGTGGCAGGGATGGCGATTTCCGGCTGGCTGGTACAGGGCGTTCAGGGCAGCGCGCATGCCATCAATAAGGCCGGTTCGCTGCGTATGCAGAGCTACCGCCTGCTGGCGGCCATCCCTCTGCAAGCCAAAGACCGGGCCCTGCTCGACGAAATGGACGCGACGGCATTCAGCCCTGAACTGGAAAACGCTGCGCGCCGCGATCGTCAGGAGGCGCAGCTGAAGGCCCTGCAGAACTACTGGCATACCCAACTGATGCCCGGGCTGCGGCAGGCGCGTAACCCGGATGCGGTAGCAGAAGACGTGTCCGGGTTTGTCAGCCGTCTCGATAATCTGGTTTCGGCGTTTGACCACAGCACCGAGCTGCGTATCGGGCGGGTGGTCCTGTTGCAGCAGCTGATGGTGGTCTTTATGGGCCTGCTGCTGGTGTTCACTATTCTCTGGCTGCGCGCCAGGCTGTTGCATCCCTGGCGTCAGCTGCTGGCAATGGCCCGCGCGGTGACCCAGCGTGATTTTACCCAGCGGGCGCACATCAACGGGCGCAACGAAATGGCGATGCTCGGCGAGGCGCTGAACACCATGTCCGGTGAGCTGGCGGAAAGCTATGCGGTGCTGGAGCAGCGGGTTCGGGAAAAAACCGCCAGGCTGGAGCAGAAAAACGAGATCCTCTCCTTCCTCTGGCAGGCCAACCGCCGCCTCCACTCCCAGGTGCCGCTGTGCGAACGCCTCTCGCCGGTGCTTAATGGTTTGCAAAACCTGACCCTGCTGCACGATATTGAGCTGCGGGTGTATGACCTGGAAGATGAAGAGAATCATCAGGAATTTACCTGCCAGTCGGACGCCAGCTGCGATGAAATTGGTTGCCGCCTCTGTCCTCGCGGCCTGCCGCCGCTGACCAGCAGCGGGACCACCCTGAAGTGGCGCCTGGCGGATAACCTGGCGCAGTACGGTATTTTACTGGCGACGCTGCCCGCCGGACGCCATCTCAGCCACGATCAACAGCAGCTGGTCGATACGCTGGTGGAGCAGCTGACCGCGACCCTGGCGCTCGACCGCCATCAGGAAAAACAGCAGCAGCTGATTGTAATGGAAGAGCGCGCCACCATTGCCCGTGAACTGCATGACTCCATCGCCCAGTCGCTCTCCTGCATGAAGATGCAGGTCAGCTGTCTGCAGATGCAGGACAAAGATCTGCCGGAGAGCAGCAAACAGCTGCTCAGCCAGATCCGTAACGAGCTGAACACCTCCTGGGTGCAGCTGCGCGAATTGCTGACCACCTTCCGCCTGCAGCTGACGGAGCCCGGTCTTCGCCCGGCGCTGGAGGCCAGCTGCCAGGAATTTAGCGCCCGGCTCGGCTTTAACGTGTCGCTGGGTTACCAGCTGCCGCCACGTTTTGTGCCCTCTCACCAGGCGATTCATCTGCTGCAAATCGCCCGGGAAGCGTTAAGCAACGCGCTGAAACATTCCGGGGCAACGGCGGTCTCCCTCACCGTGAGCCAGCATGACAACCAGGTCAGACTGGTGGTCCGTGACAACGGCTGCGGCTTACCGGAGAACGCCGAAAGAAGTAACCATTATGGCCTGATCATTATGCGTGACCGCGCACAAAGCCTGCGTGGAGATTGTCAGGTCCGCCAGGGCGAATCTGGCGGAACCGACGTTATCGTCACCTTTATTCCCGAAAAGCCTCTTTTCACTGCTCAAGGAGAACCTCATGTCTAATCAGGAGCCCGCAACAATCCTGTTGATCGACGACCATCCGATGCTGCGCACCGGTGTTAAACAACTTATCAGCATGGCGTCGGATATTACCGTCGTGGGTGAAGCCAGCAACGGGGAACAGGGCATTGAACTGGCCGAGGCCCTCGATCCTGATTTGATCCTGCTCGACCTGAACATGCCCGGCATGAACGGCCTCGAAACCCTGGATAAGCTGCGCGAAAAATCCCTCTCCGGGCGCGTGGTGGTTTTCAGCGTCTCTAACCATGAGGAGGACGTGGTCACCGCCCTGAAACGTGGCGCCGACGGCTACCTGCTTAAGGATATGGAGCCGGAAGAGCTGCTAAAATCGCTGCAACAGGCGGCGGCAGGCGACATGGTGCTGAGCGAGGCGTTAACTCCGGTGCTGGCCGCCAGCCTGCGCGCCAACCGCGCCACTTCCGATCGTGACGTCAGCCAGCTGACCCCGCGCGAACGTGACATCCTGAAGCTGATTGCCCAGGGGCTGCCGAACAAGATGATTGCCCGCCGTCTGGACATCACCGAAAGCACGGTCAAAGTGCATGTGAAGCATATGCTGAAGAAGATGAAGCTGAAGTCACGGGTGGAAGCGGCGGTCTGGGTGCATCAGGAGCGCATTTTCTGAGTTTACTCGTCCGGCAGCATCGTCCACTGCGGCTCGTCCTCTGGCAGCGCCAGTAGCGGCTGCGTCAGGGTAAGCGTGATCTCATTGGACGAGACACGCTGCCCGGCCTCGTCTTCCACCACCACCGACAGCCGCCAGCGGTTGCTCGCCCCCTCGCGGCTATCCCAGGCCGGCATGATGATGCTCCAGCCTTCGCTGTCACTGCTCTTCGCCGGTGAAGTGAGGCTCAGCGCCTGCGTATCCCCCTGCCAGTGCAGTGAACGCACCCCGTGACGGCTGCGAATGTCCAGCTTCAGCACCACCGTCTCACCCGGCTTGAGATCCCAGGGCGGCGTCGCCAGCCAGACAGAGAGCGTTTTGCGCTGACGGAACTCCAGCACCGGCAGATTCTGGCGCTCAGGCGGATCGTAGCGGCTACCCCGCAGGGAGCGGCTTTCTGCCACCTCGCTGGCGGAGAGTTGTTTTTTTAACGGCACCCCGAAGCGATAGTTGAGCTTCAGACCGAGATTATTCTGGCTCACCCCGCTCTCCCCCTGCTTATGCCCGGCGGAAAAAGTCACCAGCGGCACCGGGGTATAGTCCAGCCCCAGATTCACCGCCAGCGGGTTGTGGTAGCCCGTGCCGGTATGAAAGAGATCCACGCTGTCGCCAAAATATTGTTCGAAGCTGATGCGGGTATTGAGGTGGTGATAAAACGGCAGCCAGGCCCTGGCGCTGATGTCGTACCCGCGCGCCATGCGCTGCTCCTGCACCGCCGAACTGTCACGCCAGCTGGCAAACGGCTGATAGTAGTTGGCCGACAGGCGCAGGTATTCCCCCCAGGCTTCAGCACCCAGCCCGGCGCGCTGAAGGTCTTCATCGAGCAGGTTGTCGTAAAAGGTGTTGTAACCGAGCAGCCATTTACCCGCCACCCAGCGCTGGCCGATGCCCGCATTGCTCACCAGGCCATCCTCCTGCTGGGTCAGGCCGAGCTGGCTCCAGGTGAGGTAGTGGTTGTTATCCTGCCAGGGTATAAACCAGCTCCCCTTACTGCCAGTGAAGCGTCCCTCATCATTAACCAGTAGATCCACGCTGGCATTGCCCCAGGGCGAGAGCCACGACTCGATGTGCTGATTCACCTCCTGGCTGACGGCATTTCGAACCTGGCTCAGGGCAAACTGCCGGGCCTGCTCCTCGGTGGTCAGGCCGTTATCGGTCATGCTGGCTTCGCCGAACGCTTTTGCCATCTCCGCCAGATGCTTTTCACCCTCCCCCGTCGGGGTCGCCATACCTAAGTCCGGCAGGCTGTCGCCGTTATTATCGAACGGGTTTTGTGCCTGCTGAATAAAAGAATTCGGGGCAGCCTGAACGGCTCCGGCATAACAGAGGAGGAGAAGCAGCGAACGAATGCGGGGCGAAACAATCATCACCGTCGTGAAAGGTAGCCTGTGTTGATGAAAACAGAGTTAATACCTTAACCTGATTGAGGAAAATTGACAGCCCTAAGGGAAATTTCAGGAATATCCTGAAGCCTGATTGTCGGGTGGCGCTGACGCTTACCCGACCTGCTGACCCGCAGGCCTGATAAGCGCAGCCCATCAGGCTTTTACACCTTTACCCCCAGCATCCCCTTCAGCTCCGGCACGCAGGAGCCGCAGTTAGTCCCGCAGCGCAGTTTTGCCCCCAGCGCCGCCGCCGAGTCGCATCCTTCGGCAATCGCCTCCCGAATAGCGTTTTCGCCGATGCTGAAACAGCTGCAGATAATACGTCCCTGATCTTTGTGCTCGCCCGGGCTCTGCCCGTTCAGCAGGGCATGACGCTCAGCCAGCTCCCGCGGCGCGGTGCGAAACGCCGCTTCGATAAATTCATGCGCCAGCAGCGGCAAAGCGCTGCTTTGCCAGAAACCGAGCATCAGCGCCCCCTCATGCCAGGCCAGCAGGCTGCTGCGCGCCCCGGTTTGCGCGATTTGCAGCTGCCAGCCCTGCCCGGCGCAGTGCGCCAGCAGCCACTCCAGCAGCGGTTTATCTGCCGCCAGCGTCAGGCGGGATACCCTGGTCGCCGCCTTGCGCCACCAGCAGACATAAATCGGCAGATCCAGCGCCTCCCGGCTGTAAAGCTCCCCCTGCCATGTCGGTTGCCACGGCATCAGCCGCACCGCGGTCTGTTTGCTCTCCGGCTGGCCGGAATGCGGATCGCAACGCCCTTCCACCAGCGCGTTCACCTTGCCCTGGCGTGAAAAACAGCTGTTCCAGTGCATCGGAACGAACAGCTGGCCCGGCAGCTGCCCGTCGTTTATCCGCGTCCGGGCCACCATCACCCCACGCGGGGCGCTAATGCGGGTCAGCTGTCCGTTGCGCAGCCCCAGCCGGGCGGCATCCTGCGGCGAGATATCCACCGTCGGTTCATCGCAGTGCTGCATCAGGCGCGGCACGTAGCCGGTGCGGGTCATGGTGTGCCACTGATCGCGAAGGCGTCCGCTGTTCAGCGTAAAGGGATAGAGCACATTGGGGGTTGCGCCGTGCGGCTGCGGGTTAACCGGCACCTGCCGCCCGCGGACAAAGGCTTCACGGTTGACGGGCCACTGCCAGGGCGTCAGCGTCTCCCACGCCTCGCGGCTTAGCCGGGCCAGCGGTGCAAGATTAAGCATCCGCTCGCCGTGGTTTTCAAAAGCGGTCAATGCGGCGTGCTCTTTAAAGATGTCGTGCGGCCCGCGCCACGCAAACGCCGCGCCATGCCCGAGTCGCTCAGCGATGCGGGCGATGATCCACCAGTCGGGTTTTGCCTCGCCCGGGGCCGGTAAAAAGGCGCGCTGGCGGGAGATGCGGCGTTCGGAGTTGGTCACCGTGCCCTCTTTCTCTCCCCAGCCCAGCGCCGGAAAACGGATATGGGCGAAGCGGCTGGTGTCGGTGTCGCGCATCACTTCCGAGACCATCACCAGCGGACAGGCCGCCAGGGCCTGGCACACCGCATGGCTGTCCGGGAGCGACACCGCCGGGTTGGTGCCCATGATCCACACCGCCTTCACCTCGCCGCGGGCAATTGCGTCGAACAGCTCCACCGCCATCAGTCCCGGGGTCTGCGCCAGCCGCTCCGTTCCCCAGAAGCGGGCCACGCGGCTCAGATCGTCCGGGGTAAAATTCATGTGCGCCGCCAGCTGGTTCGCCAGCCCGCCCACCTCGCGTCCGCCCATCGCATTAGGCTGTCCGGTCAGCGAAAACGGCCCGCATCCGGGGCGACCAATCTTACCGCTGGCCAGATGGACGTTAACGATCGCATTGCACTTGTCGCTGCCGCTGGCGGACTGGTTGATGCCCATGGTGTAGAGCGTCACCACCCGCGGGGCGGCAATAAACCAGGCGTAGAAGGTGGCGACCTCCCCGGGCGTCAGGCCACAAAACGCCGCCACCCGTTCAGGGGGCCATTCGCGGGCGATCTGCTGCGCCTCCCCCTCGCCGTTGTCGATAGCATTCAGCAGGCCGACAAACAGCACGGCGTCGCTGCCGGGCGTCAGGGCCAGATGCAGGTCGGCGATGTCGCAGGTCGCGGTGCGACGCGGGTCGATCACCACCACCTTAAGCGCCGGGTTTCTGCTTTTCGCCTGCACCAGCCGTTGATACAGAACCGGATGGGTCCAGGCGGCGTTCGATCCTACCAGTACCACCAGATCGGTCTGCTCCACGTCCTCATAGCTGCACGGCACGACATCTTCACCAAAGGCCCGCTTGTAGCCCACCACCGCCGAGGACATGCAGAGCCGGGAGTTGGTGTCGATATTGGCCGCGCCGATAAAGCCCTTCATCAGCTTGTTGGCGGCGTAGTAATCCTCCGTCAGCAGCTGGCCGGAGGCATAAAAGGCCACCGCCTGCGGCCCGTATGTGTCGATAATCTCCCGCAGCCGCGCACCCGCACTGTCCAGCGCCTGCTCCCAGTTCACCGGCTGGTCGTCCACCTCCGGGTGAAGCAGGCGCCCCGCAAGAACGGTGGTCTCCCCTAACGCCGAGCCTTTCACGCACAGGCGGCCAAAGTTGGCCGGATGGCTGTCGTCGCCGCGCACGCTCACCTCGCCGTTTTCAACGCGGGCGATCACCCCGCAGCCTACGCCACAGTAAGGACAGGTCGTTTGGGTTTCCGTCATGAGGCCTCCGCACGCATCACCAGCTCTTCGCTGCCCACCAGCACCCGATCGCCTTCAATCTTCACCGGCCAGGCGCGCACCGCCACTTCACCGGTCTCAACCTGGCGACCGTCGCGCAGGCGGATCCGCGTTTTATACAGGGGGGATATCACCACCGGCTCGCCCCCGGCATCGCCGAGAATGCCGCGCGACAACACGCTGACGCTGCCGCCCGGCTCGCGATCCTCAAGGGCATAAATCGCCTTGCCAAAGCGGAACAGCGCAATGTGCTGTGCGCCCAGCCGGGCGCCAATCCCGGCCTGCTCGGGGATCTCGTCCACCGTGCAGATATCCTGCCAGCGTTTTGCTGGCGCAGGCGCGGCGTCGAGGGTGCGGAACTGGGCCAGACGACCCGGATCCTGCAGCGTGGTCTGCCATTCGCACTGGTAAGTGTCGACCACCCGCTGCATCTCCAGCTCCAGCTCGTCGGCAATGCCGAGGCTGTCGTCGACGATCACCTCGCGCAGGTAGTCCAGCCCACCTTCGAGGTTATCCATCCAGGTGCTGGTACGCTGCAGGCGATCGGCGGTGCGGATATAGAACATCAGGAAGCGGTCGACATAGCGCAGCAGCGTGGCGCTATCGAGATCGCTGGCAAACAGATCCGCATGGCGCGGCTTCATGCCGCCGTTACCGCAGAGGTAGAGGTTCCAGCCCTTGTCGGTGGCGATCACCCCCACATCCTTGCTCTGGGCTTCGGCGCACTCGCGGGTGCAGCCGGATACCGCCATCTTGATTTTGTGCGGCGCGCGCAGCCCCTTGTAGCGGTTCTCCAGGGTCACCGCCAGCCCGGTAGAGTCCTGCACCCCGTAGCGGCACCAGGTGGAGCCGACGCAGGATTTCACCGTGCGCAGGGATTTGCCGTAGGCGTGCCCGGTTTCAAACCCGGCGTCGATAAGCAATTGCCAGATCTCCGGGAGCTGCTCCAGCCGGGCGCCAAACAGGTCGATACGCTGCCCGCCGGTAATTTTGCTGTACAGCTGATAGCGTTTGGCAATCTGGCCGATAGCGATCAGCCCGTCGGCGGTGACTTCGCCGGCGGCCATACGCGGCACAATGGAGTACGTACCGTCTTTCTGGATGTTGGCAAAGTAGCGGTCGTTGGTGTCCTGCAGCGGCAGATGGGCTGGTTTCAGCAGGTATTCGTTCCAGCAGGAGGCCAGCACCGAGCCCACCAGTGGCTTGCAGATCTCACATCCGTGGCCGTGGCCGTAGCGGCTGATCAGCTGGTCAAAGGTGTGGATGCGGTTGACGCGCACCAGGTGGTAGATCTCCTGGCGCGAGTACGCGAAGTGCTCGCAGATGTCCTTTTTCACCTCCACGCCCTGGGCCGCCAGCTGGAACTCCATCACCTGTTTTACCAGCGCGCTGCACCCGCCGCAGCCGGTGGCCGCTCTGGTGCACTGCTTCACCGCGCCGATGTCGGTAGCGCCGTTGCTCACCGCCTGGCAGATGTCGCCTTTGCTGACGTTATGACAGGAGCAGATCTGCGCGCTCTCCGGCAGAGCCGCTACGCCCAGCGCTTTCGGGGCGCTGCCTGCCACGGCGGGGAGGATCAGGGTTTCAGGATCCTTTGGCAGACGGATGTCGTTAAGCATCATCTGCACCAGGGTAGCGTATTCGCTGGCATCCCCCACCAGCACCCCGCCGAGCAGGGTTTTGTTGTCAGCGCTGACCACGATCTTCTTGTAGATCTGCTGCGGGCCGTGGGTCCACTGATAGCTCTGCGCCCCCGCCGTGCGGCCGTGGGCGTCGCCAAACGACGCCACGTCCACGCCCAGCAGCTTGAGTTTGGTGCTCATATCGGCGCCAGTGAAGGCGTTCGCTTCCCCGGCAAGCGCGGCAGAGGCTACCCGCGCCATCTGATAGCCGGGGGCTACCAGGCCGTAGATTTTGCCCTCCCAAAGGGCACATTCACCGATGGCAAATACATCCGCATCCGAGGTGCGGCACTGGTTATCGATGGCAATGCCGCCGCGCTCGCCCAGGGTCAGGCCGCAGTCGCGGGCCAGCGCATCCT
Organism: Leclercia adecarboxylata; assembly: GCF_035787115.1. GTDB lineage: Bacteria > Pseudomonadota > Gammaproteobacteria > Enterobacterales > Enterobacteriaceae > Enterobacter > Enterobacter adecarboxylatus_E. The sequence goes on from NZ_JALKTL010000001.1 coordinate 760,651, forward strand.
GCGGGCGGATCCCGGCGGAAAAGACTACCATGTCGGTCGCCAGCTCGCTGCCGTCGGCGAAGCGCAGCACCATCCCGCTGTCGGTTTCAGCGATCTCAGTGGTGGCCTTGCTGGTATGCACTCCCACGCCGAGGGCTTCAATTTTACGCCGCAGCATCGCGGCCCCGTCGTTATCGAGCTGGACCGCCATCAGGTTCGGAGCAAACTCCACCACGTGGGTATCAAGACCAAGCTGTTTCAGGGCGTTGGCCGCCTCCAGCCCCAGCAGCCCGCCGCCAATCACTACCCCGGTGCGCGACCCTCTGGCGTGAGCGGCGATGTTATCCAGATCGTCAAGCGTGCGGTAGACAAAGCAGCCCGGCAGGTCGCGCCCCGGCACCGGCGGCACGAAGGGGTACGATCCGGTCGCCAGCACCAGCTTGTCCCAGTGGGTTTCGTGCCCGCCTGCGGTGCGAACCACCCTGGCGTCGCGATCGATAGCCACCACCGGGCTGGAGAGGCGTAGCTCAATGCCGTTATCGGCAAAGAAATCCCCGGCCACCATCGACAGCGAGTCGGCGCTGCGCCCGGCAAAATATTCCGAAAGATGGACGCGGTCGTAGGCGGCATAGCGCTCTTCGCCAAAGACCACAATCTGATACTGCTGATGTAAACCGCGATTCACGCAGTCTTCAAGAAAATGGTGGCCGACCATACCGTGCCCAACCACAACCAGAGTAGGTTTTGTCATAGCGTTCTGTCCTGCAACCTGCGGCTGCGTAGTGAATCGATCGAACAGCCAGTCCGCCTGAGCGGGTTCTGACGTAGCCAGTAAATCGGTGAGGGTAGCCGCGCTGCGACACTCCCCCATCAGCAGTACGCCTGCCAGCGTACCGTTGCGAACCAGCAGGCGGCGGTAGTGGCGGGTCAGCGGATCCCAGCTGGTCCACACCGCGTCATCCTGTTGCGCACTCACCTCTCCGGCGCTGAACAGCTCAATGCCGGTGACCTTCAGGCGCATGCCGTTTTGCGCCGGGGTAAAGGGGGTGACGCGCTCCCCCGCGAGACGGGCGGCGAGGATCTCCGCCTGGGCCAGACAGGGCGCCACCAGCCCCCATGTCTGCCCGTCGATTTCACAGCACTCGCCGATGGCGCTGATGCCTTCAGACGCGGTGCGCATCTGGTTATCCACCCGGATCCCGCGCCCGCACGGCACATTGCTCGCTATTGCCAGGGCGATATTGGGCATCACACCCGTCGCCAGTACCACGCGGGTGGCGCTCAGACTACGCCCGTCGCTGAGGGTGACGCTGTCGGGGGTTATCTGCGCAATCCCGGCGTTCAGCTCACAGGCGATGCCGCGCGCCGAGAGCGCCTGTTCCAGCAGCAGACCCGCCTGCTGATCCAGCTGCTGCTCCATCAGCCACGCACCGCGATGTATCAGCGTGACGTTGTCACCTCTCTGCTTTAACGCTGCCGCCGCTTCCACCCCCAGCACCCCGCCGCCCAGCACAACCGCCGGGCCGGGTGTCGCCAGAATGGCGTTCACATCCTCAAGGGTGCGGAAGGTAAAGACGTGGGGCAATTCGCTTCCGGGTATCGGCGGCACGAACGGCAGGGATCCGGTGGCGAACACCAGTTCATCCCATCCCAGGAGGCGTTTATCGGTGCGCAACATCCCCGCCGCGCACTCCACGCCCAGCACCCGTTCGCCGCACAGCACCGTGACGCCGCGTGCCTGATACCAGGCTTCGTCGTGGAGCTGCGTGGCGGCTGCCGCTTTCTCTCCTCCGAGCACCGGCGAGAGCTGGATGCGGTTATAGGCGTGCGCGCGCTCCTCGCCGATAACGGTAATGGCGAAGCGCCCTGGCGCGCGGTCGGTCAACGACTCGATCAGCCGCGTTGCCGCCAGTCCGTTTCCAATGATGACCAGGCGCATAGTGGTGCTCCTCAGGCCGCTTTCGGCTGTTTTTCGTAGAGGAAGTGCAGGATCTGCTGGCGCATATGGTGATAACGACTGTCCTCTGCCAGCTGCACCCGGTTACGCGGGCGCGGCAGATCGACGCGCAAAATCTCGCCCACCGTTGCCGCCGGGCCGTTGGTCATCATCAGCACCCGATCCGAGAGCAGCACCGCCTCATCCACGTCGTGGGTGATCAGCACAATGGTGGTGTTCAGCTCCTGCTGAATGTGCATCACCGAATCCTGCAGATGGGCGCGGGTCAGGGCATCGAGGGCGCCGAACGGCTCATCCATCAGCAGCACCTTTGGCTTCATCGCCAGGGCGCGGGCAATGCCCACGCGCTGCTTCATGCCGCCGGAAATCTCTCCAGGGCGCTTGTGGATGGCGTGCCCCATCTGCACCCGTTCGAGGTTGTGTTCGATCCACTCCCGACGCTCGGCTTTGTTCATGCTGCGGCGGAATACCTGATCCACCGCCAGCGCCACGTTGTCGAAACAGGTCAGCCACGGCAGCAGGGAGTGGTTCTGGAACACCACCGCCCGCTCCGGCCCTGGCCCGGCGATCTCACGGTTATCGCAGATCAGCCCACCTTCGGTAGGCAGAGTGATGCCGGCGATCAGGTTCAGCAGCGTGGATTTGCCGCAGCCGGAGTGACCAATCAGGCTGATGGTTTCTCCTTCGTGGATATCAAAAGAGACATTTTGTAAGGCCAGAAACTCGCCGCTGGCGGTGGAAAAACGCTGGCTGACGGCCTGGACCTGAATCAGAGGTTTCATAGTGCGCTCCTTATTTTTCCTGCCAGCTGAAACGACGGGCGATCAGCATCAGCCCCTGCTCCAGCAGCAAACCCACCACGCCGATAATGACGATGGCGATGAGAATGTTTTCGACGTTGAGGTTGTTCCACTCGTTCCAGATCCAGAAGCCGATCCCCAGTCCTCCGGTGAGCATCTCGGCGGCGACAATTACCAGCCAGGCGATGCCGATGGAGAGCCGCACCCCGGTCAGCACCGCAGGCAGCACGGCGGGGAAGAGAATGCGGCGCATCACCGTCCACTCAGAGAGCTGCAGCACCCGCGCCACGTTGAGGTAATCCTCCGGGATGCGGCGCACCCCTTCGGCGGTGTTGATGACCATCGGCCAGATTGAACAGATAAAAATGGTCCAGCTGGAGGCGGGCTCCGCCTTCTGGAACAGCAGCAGGCCGATGGGCAGCCAGGCCAGCGGGCTGACCGGGCGCAGCAGCGCAATCAGCGGGGTGAACATGCGGGACATAAAAGTGAAGCGGCCAATCATAAAGCCCAGCGGGATGCCCACCATCGCCGCCAGACCAAAGCCGATGGCGACACGCTGCAAGGAGGCCAGCACGTTCCAGCCCACCCCCATGTCATTGGGGCCGTCGCGGTAGAACGGATCGGCAAACAGCGTGATGGCCGAATCCAGGGTGCTTAACGGCGTCGGGAACCCTTTGCTGTTGATGGCTGCCAGTTGCCAGGCAATCACCAGCAACCCCAGGCCGAGCAGCGCCGGGATGATGCGTTGCAGCAGCTCGTTTATCCGGCGGGCAAACGCTGGCTGGCGACGGCGCACCTGCACCGGTGGCAGGGCGATCACTTCCCCGCTGACCGCCCCGGCGGGTGCGGCTTTCGTGTTGACTTTGTTCATATCAGGCCCCTGTACGGTGAATAGCGAAACTGTTGGCGTACGCCTTTGGATCGGTGCCGTTCCAGACGGTACCGTCCATCAATGTGCTGCTGCGCATCGACGATGAGGGCGCGCGAATGCCGCCCACCGCGCTGGCGGCGTCCTGCCAGACGTCGGTGCGGTTGATGCGCTGAGCGATAGCGGCGTAGTCCGGATCGGTTTTCAGCAATCCCCAGCGGCGGAACTGGGTTAAGAACCACATCCCGTCGGAATGCCAGGGATAGCTGACCGCCCCGTCCTCAAAGAAGCGGATCGGGTCAGCATCCTGCCAGCGCTGGCCCACGCCGTTGTCGTACTCACCCAGCATGCGGCCGGTGAGGTACTGCTCTTTGGTATTCAGCCAGGCGCGCCGGGAGAGCAACTGAGCGGTCTCCTCTTTGTTCTGCGGGGAAGCATCGATCCAGCGCTGGGCCTCCAGCAGCGCGCTGACCAGCGCCCGGGCGGTGTTCGGATGTTGTTCTACCCACTCGCTGCGGGTGCCCAGCACTTTTTCCGGGTGTTCCGGCCAGATGGACTGGGAGGTGGCGGCGGTAAAACCGATGCGATCGTTAATGGCGCGGGCGTTCCACGGCTCGCCGACGCAGAAGCCGACCATATTGCCGATGCGCATGTTCATCACCATCTGCGGCGGCGGCACCACTACGGTGCGCACGTCGTCAAACGGATTGATGCCCGCGCTCGCCAGCCAGTAGTAGAGCCACATGGCATGGGTGCCGGTGGGAAAGGTATGGGCGAAGGTGTAAGTGCCCGGCGCCTGTTGGGCGATAAGCTTTTTCAGCCCCTCAACGTCGCGCACGCCCTGCTCAGCGAGATCGCTCGACAGGGTAATCGCCTGCCCGTTACGGTTAAGAGTCATCAGGTTGGCCATGGGTTTGGCTTTTCCGGCGATCCCCAGCTCAAGGCCGTAGAGCAGGCCATAGAGAATGTGCGCCGCGTCCAGCTCCCCGGCGACAAGCTTGTCGCGCACCGCCGCCCAGCTGGCCTCTTTACTGGGTACCAGCGTAAAGCCGTATTTTTTATCGAACCCTTTATACGCCGCGATTGCCAGCGGGGCGCAGTCGGTCAACGGGATAAAGCCGACGCGCACGGTATCGAGCTCCGGTTTATCGGAGCCCGCAGCCCATGCGGCCTGCATTACGCCCGGCAGCATTAGCGCCCCGCCTGCCAGCGCGCTGGCCTGTAAAAAACGCCGTCTTGTCCATTCCACCATGCTCACTCCTGAAAAAATGCCAAAAAAAAGGCGTCCGGCAGTGCCAGAGCACTGCAGGACGCCTTTATCCTGAAGAACGACACACCGCCGTTGGCGCATCGTCAAAATTGTTATGTAGATTAATGCAAGGGTGATGCCAGGTTTTAAACGCTGAGTTTTCGGGCCGTTTTTGTCAGCAAGCCGGATGAACGCACCTCAACCATGCAGGCGTTGCCCAGCCGGGGTGCATTTACTGCTGCCAAAGAGCTTTAACCGTCAGCAGCGCCCGGGCGATATCCACCATCCGTTGATTTTTATCCATCGCCATCTTGCGCAGCTGGCACCAGGCCTGCTCCTCGCTCATCTGCTGATGGGTCATCAGCACGCTTTTCGCCTTGTCGATCACCTTGCGCTCCTCCAGGGAGTCGCGCATCGAGGCCAGCTGGCGGGAGAGTTGTTCGATCTCCCGGGCCTGCTGGCGTACCAGCGGCAGTAAGGGCTTTTGTGGATAGAGGGCCAGCGGCTCATCGGTCTGCGGCTCGGCGGGCAGGTCGTCGTCTGCCCGGCCAATCAGCGTCTCCACTGCCAGCATCAGGTCGGCAATCTGCACCTCTTCAAGGGTGCGCAGGTGCTCAAGACGTTCGGTTTGTAGCGAGAACCAGTGCAGCGCCAGTACGCCCTGGTCTGCGGCGGGCTGTCGGGTACAGGCCAGCCGCCGCAGCTGTTCGACTTCCGCCCCCGGCACGCTGAGGGTGAAATGGTCATGCAGGGCGGCTGGGGTCAGAGAGAGAAAAATTTCGAAACAGGCCTGCTGTCCGTCGATTCTGTCCACCAGCATCTGGCGCATCTCGTCGCTGAAAAACCCCTGGGTAAAGCCTATCGCCCCCAGCGCCCGCTCCTGCCCCACCAGCTCTTTACCCTGCATCAGGCTGTAGAGCGCGACAAATCTGCCGGCGATTTGCGGATCGTCAATGCTGTCATTGAGTTGCGGCACAATACTGAGCAGATTACGCAGCATGCGGCCGTAACGCTCCATCGCCGTGGCTGAAGGCAGTGCGCAATCCGTAATCGCCTCGCGTAATGCGGAAAGTTGCTCCAGGCTTTGCAGGGCGTTGGCCACCCGCTCGCACAGGGCACCGCTGGCCATTAGCGGCGTGCCGAGGGCCTGATGCAGCGCCTGCAGTTGATCGTCCACCAGCGCGCGGCTGGCTTTACACTCCAGGGCATACAGCGCACCCCGGGAGCAGAGCCAGATGTTGGAGGCCCCGCGCTCGCACTGTAGCATGTGCGCAAGATGGCTTATCCGGCTGACAAGCGTGCCCAGCTGCGCCAGCTTGCACAGCTCCTGTTTACGCAGCAGTCTCGCCTGCTGGAACCATTCGGTGGCGCCGGGTGGACGGCCAGTGTTAATCGTCATGCTTTCTCTCCCGGATCAGTATCTGCCGAAGAGAGAAGCAATTTTCATGCCTTTTCATTATTCAGGAGTCAAGATGCAGAAGATTGTAATCGTCGCTAACGGCGCGGCCTATGGCAGTGAATCCCTGTTTAACAGCCTGCGACTGGCGATAGCCTTACGCGAGCAGGAGAGCGATCTCGATCTGCGCCTGTTTTTAATGTCCGATGCGGTGACGGCGGGCTTGCGCGGCCAGAAGCCCGCGGAGGGCTATAACATTCAGCAGATGCTGGAGATCCTGACCGCGCAAAACGTGACGGTGAAGCTGTGTAAAACCTGCGCCGATGGCCGTGGCATCAGCGCCCTGCCGCTTATTGATGGGGTGGAGATTGGCTCCCTGGTGGAGCTGGCGCAGTGGACGCTGGCCGCAGATAAACTATTAACATTTTAATAATACTTTAACTGAAATATTTTTTTCTTATGAGCGCGGTTCCAGCATCAAGTTTGCCTGCCCGATGCCGATAGGCTTTTTACAACATCACAGCAGGTATTTCACTTATGTTCAGGTCAATTCGCGCTCGTATTATTGCGGCGACGGTCGGATGTCTGATCGCCGCGCTTGTACTGAATACCGTGATCAATTTCCAGGTCACGCGTCAGGATAACCAACAGTCGCAACGCGCAATGCTCGCCAGCACCAGCGCCAGCCACAGCCTGGCGATTGCCGACTGGGTCAGCAGCAAGTCTTTGATTATTAACTCCCTGCAGAATGTTGCCCTGAGCGACGATCCGGTGCCAATGTTTAAACAGCTGGCGCAGGCGGGCGGGTTTATCAACGTCTATGTCGGCTACGCCAGCAAAACCGCGAAGTTTTCCAATCCTGACGGTGTCCCTGCCGACTACGATCCTACGGTGCGTCCGTGGTATCAGCAGGCGGTTAAAGAGGATCGCGCCATTGTCACCGCGCCGTATGTGGATACCGGCACCAAAAAGCTGGTAGTGACCTTCGCCGTGCCGGTGAAAGAGAACGGCGAGTTAAAAGCGGTGCTGGCGGGCGATGTGGCGATGGACAGCGTGATCGCCAACGTGCGCGGCATTCATCCGACCCCGGCCAGTAGCGGGCTGCTGGTTGACAGCGATGGCTCGGTCATTGCCGCCAGCGATCCTGAGATGACCCTGAAACCCTTTAAGGATGTCATCAGCGGCGTCGAACTGGCTGCGCTGAAGCGCGGCAACAGCGCCGAGGGGCAGTACAACGGCGTGGCGAAAACCTTCTCTGCGACCCCGATTGCCGGTACCCAGTGGCAGCTGATTGTGGCGCTGGACAGCGATGATGCCACCACGGGCATGCGTACCCTGCTGAAAGCCTCTTCCCTGTCGCTGGTGATCCTCGTTCTGCTCAGCGCAGCGGTGGTGCATTTTGTGATTGCCCGTCTCTTGAAACGCCTGTCGGATATTCGCGATGCGATGCACGCCATTGCTAACGGCACTAACGATCTCTCCCAGCGCCTGCCGGAGAAAGGCGACGATGAGGTGGCGCAGATCGCCCATGCGTTTAACGCCTTCAGCGATAAGCTTTCGGTCGTGATGGTGCAGCTGCGCGACGCCAGCGCCTCGGTGAAAAATGCCGCCCAGGAGATTGCCGCCGGTAACCAGGATCTCTCTGGCCGCACCGAGCGGGCCGCCTCCAGCCTGCGTGAAACCGCCAGCGCCGTAGAGCAGATCACCGCTTCTGTCGCGCAGTCAACCGAATCCGCCGCGTTTGCCAACGAACAGGCGGGCAAAGCCGCCGAGGCCGCGACGCGGGGCGGCAGCGTGGTGTCGCAGGCCATCACCACCATGCAGTCCATCGAAGCCGCCTCGACCAAAATTGGCGATATCACCAGCGTGATTGACGGCATCGCCTTCCAGACCAACATCCTGGCGCTGAACGCCTCGGTTGAAGCGGCACGCGCCGGTGAACAGGGCCGCGGCTTTGCGGTTGTGGCGGGGGAAGTGCGCAATCTCGCCAGCCGCAGCGCCCAGGCGGCAAAAGAGATCAAGAGCTTGATCGACTCCACCACCGATAGCGTGGCGACCGGGTCGCGCTATGTGCATCTCGCCGGACAGAGCATGGATGAGATCGTCACCAGCATTGGCAGCATGTCGGGGATTATGCGTGAAATGACGGTGGCTACCAGCGAGCAAATGAAGGGGATTCAGGAGATTAACCGGGCGGTGCTTAACCTGGACAGCATGGTGCAGCAGAACGCCGAGCTGGTGGTCCAGTCCGCCGCCGCCGCCAGCGCCCTGCAGGGTCAGGCGGGCGATCTCGCTGAAACCGCCAGCCATTTTCGCATTTAATGTTAACCCGACGCCTGAAAGCCGCTGAAAGCCGCGTGGGCTGAAAGCTTTCAGGCATATTGTCATTTTTGTTTAAAGGTTATGCCATTTTTTGATCAAAATCAGCACCCGCACCCCTCCCCTTTGGTGTTATGCCATGCGTGAAGTGTGAACAACATCACGCTCAGGATTGGCCGCAAGGAGAGCGTTGTTTCCGGATACGGGGTAAAAAAATGGCACTGGTAAAAGCAAGTCTGAAGTTGTTTGGTGGGGATACAGTTGTGGTGCGCTGCTCAGAGCGTTGTCATATTCATCTGATGAGTCACAAAGCACCGCGCAAAACCCAGGCAGATATTTTAAGCGTGCAGGACAGAGACAACGCCTGGCTCACGGTCCCCTACACCGGGACCTGGGAGGTGCTCATCGACAGCCACAGCCAGTCGCTTGAGCACTCCATCAGCTACGTCGCCGCCTGATCGTCCAGCGCCCGGAGCCGCAAGGCTACCGGGCGTTTTTTTCAGGCAAAACCTGGACGCAGCGGGCTCTCAGGCGAAGCGTTATCCAGTAAGGCCCGCACCCGCGATACCAGCTCATTGAGACAATCATCCTGCATACCAAGGCGCGTCAACTCCTGGTCGAGGGAGAAGAGATATTGCGCATTGGTGCCAAGCGGACCGCTGGCCGCGGCGATCAATGGGGCAATGACCTGCGCGCGGGTGTCGGCTTCAAACAGCGGGTGGCGCGGATCCATAATAAAGACCAGCGCGTTAACGGTGCGACCGTCATCCAGCTCCAGACGGCACCAGCTCGGCATATAACAGCCGGTGATCATCTCGCGCTTCCACAGCAGCGCCAGCTCCTCTTCCAGAGTTGCATCCGGCAGGCGATAGGCCACGCCGGTGGTGCGTCCGCCCTCTTTTAGTGCAAGCATACGCCCCGGCTGGCAGGCGCTGCCGCGTCCGGCGGTCAGACGTAGACAGAAGGCGCGATGCCAGCCCGGCAGGGTGCCGGTTGCTGATTCGACATATTCCAGCGCCGGGTTCCACATTAAAGAACCATAGCCGAACAGCCATACCGGACCGTCGTCCGGACGGCAGGCCAGAGTTGCAGCCAGCGACGCCGCCCGCTGCTCGGCTGACCACAGAAGCGATTCTTCAATCGCACCAAAGGCCGTTTTACAGTCGGCCTTCATCAGAAAATCACGCGTTAACATATTGCACCTCCGCCACTGCCCGCTTCCCTGCCCTCACTTTATGAACCTTCCGGGTCCTTTTACTGCTCATTTAGAAAGCAGTACCGTGACGATATGCAATAAACTCGCCGGGTGCAACAGAGCGGCGCGTCCGCCGCCACAAAAGTCAAAGCGAAGAGTGCAAACTATTAAGCACAGCCAACTAAGTAAAGGCTATTTCTTCTTATGCCACTTATCATCCTCACCCTTTTCGTAGTCGTTTTTGACTGCCGCCCAGGCCACCTTATGGGCGGTCTCTTCGCGGCTGTCGTCGCCCCGGCGATCCTCTTTGTCTTTGTACTGATCCCAGGCGCTGTTGAAAGCTTCTTTATAGATATCCTGCGCGTGGGCCGGCAGCACGTTCTTAACGTTGTCAGGTAAATCACTTTTCGATTTGTAAGGCATAGCAAGCTCCTCTTTTTAATCAATTATTAAGTGTGGTCGACAATAGCTGAGGCTTCCAGTTGAATTAATTATCGGATAATTCCATTTCTTAATTCACTGTTATTAAGGATCTATTTAATAAAAATGTACTATTATGACGTTCTCGCGCAATAATTTCCTGATACCGTAAAATTAAGTAAAAGATAATCAGAAATTAACAGCAATCTGTTAATTTAACGTTCTCTTTTTCTATCTATAATTACAAGCACCTGCAATAACGGAGAAGCACATGACAACCGCACATGAGACGGTGAAAACCCGTCATAAGGAGACGTCTCTCATTTTCCCGCTGCTGGCCCTGGCCGTGCTGTTCTTCTGGGGAAGCGCCCAGTCACTGCCAGTGGTCATCGGGATTAACGCTCTTGCACTTGTTGGTATTCTGAGCAGCGCCTTCAGCGTTGTCCGTCATGCTGACGTGCTGGCCCACCGCCTGGGCGAACCCTACGGTTCCCTGATTTTAAGTCTTTCCGTCGTTATTCTTGAAGTTAGCCTTATTTCCGCGCTGATGGCGACCGGCGACGCGGCACCCACGCTGATGCGCGATACGCTCTATTCCATCATTATGATTGTCACCGGCGGGCTGGTGGGGTTCTCGCTGCTGTTGGGCGGGCGCAAATTCGCCACCCAGTATCTGAACCTGTTTGGCATTAAACAGTATCTGATCGCGCTCTTCCCGCTGGCGATTATCGTACTGGTCTTCCCGATGGCATTACCGGGGGCCAATTTCACTACCGGTCAGGCCCTGCTGGTGGCGCTGATTTCCGCGGCGATGTACGGCGTATTTCTGCTCATCCAGACCAAAACGCACCAGAGCCTGTTCGTCTATGAACATGAAGACGAGAGCGACGACGACGATCCGCACCACGGCAAGCCGTCCGCGCACAGCAGCCTGTGGCATACGGTGTGGCTGGTCGTGCATCTGATTGCGGTTATTGCGGTCACCAAGATGAATGCGGCGCCGCTGGAAACGCTGTTAACCGTAATGAATGCCCCGGTGGCCTTCACCGGCTTCCTGGTGGCCCTGCTGATCCTCTCGCCTGAAGGACTGGGGGCATTGCGTGCGGTGCTGAACAATCAGGTGCAGCGTGCCATGAACCTGTTTTTTGGCTCTGTGCTGGCGACCATCTCCCTCACCGTGCCGGTGGTGACGCTGATTGCCTTCCTCACCGGTAACGAGCTGCAGTTCAGCCTGGGCGCGCCGGAGATGATTGTGATGGTGGCCTCGCTGCTGCTGTGCCAGATTTCGTTTTCCACCGGGCGCACCAATGTACTCAACGGTGCGGCGCATATGGCGCTGTTCGCGGCCTATCTGATGACGATATTTGCGTAACGCGGTATTGCCGGGTGGCGGCCTGATGCCCTCACCCTGCCCTCTCCCACCGGGAGAGGGCGAACACAAAAAAACGGCAACCTCAGGTTGCCGTTTTGCTTTTATTTCGCGGGTTTTTTATTAGTTGCTGGTATCCAGCTCTTCAAAGCTTTTGACCAGATCGTCAATCGCCTTAATCTGCTTCAGGAACGGCTCCAGCTTATCCAGCGGCAGCGCGGATGGGCCGTCGCACTTGGCGTTGGCCGGATCCGGGTGCGCTTCGATAAACAGACCCGCCAGGCCGGTCGCCATACCGGCGCGCGCCAGTTCGGTAACCTGGGCACGACGACCGCCAGAGGCTGCGCCAAACGGGTCGCGGCACTGCAGGGCGTGGGTCACGTCAAAGATCACCGGCGACTGGTTAGAGACGTTCTTCATCACGCTGAAGCCCAGCATGTCGACCACCAGGTTGTCATAACCGAAGTTAGAACCGCGGTCGCACAGGATCACCTGGTCGTTACCGCCTTCGATAAACTTATCGACGATATTCCCCATCTGGCCAGGGCTGACGAACTGTGGTTTCTTGACGTTGATAACGGCACCGGTTTTCGCCATCGCTTCCACCAGATCGGTCTGACGGGCGAGAAACGCTGGGAGCTGGATCACGTCCACAACGTCAGCCACAGGCTGCGCCTGGCTTGCTTCATGGACGTCGGTGATCACTTTTACGCCAAAGGTCTGCTTCAGCTCCTGGAAAATCTTCATCCCCTCTTCCAGGCCCGGGCCACGGTAAGAGTGAATAGAGGAGCGGTTGGCTTTGTCAAAAGAGGCCTTAAACACGTACGGAATGCCCAGCTTCTGGGTCACGGTGACGTAGTGTTCGCAGATACGCATCGCGAGGTCGCGGGATTCCAGAACGTTCATGCCGCCAAACAGCACGAACGGCAGGTCGTTCGCCACGTTAATATCGCCAATGCTAACCACTTTTTGTTTCATAGGATCGCCTTATTCAGGGGTGAATCGGAATTAAGATTAATGCAGTGTAATCTGTTTGTGCGCGATGGAATTAATCTGCGCGCGGATCATTTCGCTGATCGGATCTTCCGGACACTGCTCAACAAAATAACTCAAATCATTGAGCGCCACGTGGTCACACTCAAGCTGCACGTAGATGAGACCACGGTCGCGGATCTCGTACGGATCTTCCGGGTTAAACTGCAGCAGCACCTCGCTGGCACGCAATGCCAGCTCCATCTGCCGCTCTTCCATCAACGCTGACTTCAGAGTGTCCAGCAGCTTGCGAACCACCTCGGCGTTATCCGCCTCGTCCAGATCTTCATTGTACAGCTCCGCCATCGGGCTGATGTTGCCTTTCAGCCAGACATCGAGCGTATGATCGTCGAGGGTCTCGCCATTAAACGGATTGATTAACCACATTTCACCGTCGAGCCACTCGGCGCGCAGCAGCATCTGCGTCGGGAAGATGACCGGCACCAGCGGAATATCCAGACGGTGCGCCACCCATAATAAAATCGCTCCCAGGGCGACGGCGCTGCCCTGACGGTTTTTCAGTACCTGATCGAGCCACAGCGCGTCGGAGAGTCGATACACGCCACGCGTATCGCAAAAGCCCCACTCGCCATAGAAAAGCGCAATCAGTTTCTCCAGTTGCCAGTCCTGAGGGCGCGCCTGATTAATCTCTTCACGCGCCAGACTCACCAGCTTCTCCAGCTCGTCGTAGACGTACTGCGAAATGAAATCATCGCGGATCATCTCTGATACCTTAATCATCCCATCGCACAGCGGCACTTTATTAAATTCGAAATCGGCCAAGGACCTCATGACTTACCCCAGTATCGGTATTCTTGTGGTGGCGAGTTTAATGATGATGTACAGCACCACCAGCCCCAGCAGAAAAGCAATAAACCCCACCTGCTGGCTGCGCGGACGATGACGCCCCAGCGCAATAAAACCCAAAACGATGTAGATGATAACGCCAAACAGCTTTTCAGTCAGCCATGTCCCTTCATCAGTAAACGGCAGATAGCCGGTCACCCACATCAGTCCGGCGCCGGAAAGAAACAGCACGGTATCAATGCAGTGCGGCAGCACCCTCACCCAGCGCGCGTTAATCAGGGCGTTATTGCTGTAGCGCCACCAGTAACGCAGCGCAAAAAAGCTGACGGTCAGGGTGACTGCCGTCAGATGCAGGGTGATGAGTACAGAAAAGCTGTTCATGCCAGCCTGCCCAGGGTCAGGCGCTCATTGCCGCCATAATCGCGACAGGTTTCAACGTGCGCAAAACCTGCCTGCAGGAAGAGGTTGCGCACCGCTTCGCCCTGGGTCCAGCCGTGCTCCAGCAGCAGCCAGCCGCCGCTGGCCAGATGTTGACGGGACCCGGCAATAATATGGCTGAGATCCGCCAGACCGTTATCCGCCGCAACCAGGGCGCTACGCGGTTCAAAGCGCACGTCACCTTCGCCGAGGTGCGGATCGCACTCATCGATATAGGGCGGGTTGCTGACGATCATCTCAAACTGCTGGTCGGCAAGTGCGGCAAACCAGCTACTCTGTAGCACCGTCACGTTCTTCAGTTCCAGACGTGCCAGGTTACGCGCAGCAAGGGCGACCGCATCGGGCATGAGATCCACCGCCGTCACCTGGCAGTCCGGGCGCTCGCTGGCCAGCGCCAGGGCGATGGCGCCGGTGCCGGTGCCTAAATCGAGAATGCGCGCGGAGGTGGCGGGTAGTCTCGCCAGCGCCTGCTCCACCAGACATTCGGTATCCGGACGCGGGATGAGCGTTGCCGCCGAGACATACAGCGGCAATGACCAGAACTCACGCTCGCCCACCAGGTGCGCCACCGGCTCACCGGTTTTGCGCCGGGCCAGCAGAACCTCAAGCTGTTCTTGCTGATCGGCCGTGAGCGCTGTTTCACCGAAGGCGAGAAGGTACGTGCGTGGTTTTCCCGTCACATGCTCCAGCAGGATCTCCGCATCGCGACGGGGACTTTCGCCGCCCGCCAGCTCGCTTATCGCCTGCTTTAGCCAGTGCTGAAAATCCATTAATCCTGCTCTGCCAGCGCCGCCAGCTGATCGGCCTGGTACTCCTGCACGATAGGTTCGATCAGCGAATCCAGTTTGCCTTCCATCGTCTCGTCCAGACGATAAAGAGTCAGGTTGATGCGGTGATCGGTCACGCGGCCCTGCGGGAAGTTATAGGTGCGGTTACGATCGCTGCGATCGCCGCTGCCCAGCAGGTTGCGTCGGGTTGAGGCTTCTGCCTGCTGGCGTTTTGCCATCTCTGCCGCATGGATACGGGCACCCAGCACCGACAGCGCTTTGGCTTTGTTTTTATGCTGGGAACGTTCGTCCTGACACTCCACCACAATGCCGGTTGGCAGGTGGGTAATACGGATCGCGGAGTCGGTGGTGTTAACGTGCTGACCGCCCGCGCCGGAGGAGCGGAAGGTGTCGATACGCAGATCCGCCGGGTTGATATCCGGCAGTTCGGCGTCCGGCAACTCGGGCATTACCGCCACGGTGCAGGCGGAGGTATGAATACGGCCCTGCGATTCGGTGGCCGGTACGCGCTGCACGCGATGGCCGCCGGACTCAAACTTCAGGCGCCCGTACACCCCTTCGCCGCTGATTTTGGCGATCACTTCTTTATAGCCGCCGTGCTCGCCTTCGTTGGCGCTCATGATCTCAACGCGCCAGCGACGCGACTCGGCGTAGCGGCTGTACATGCGGAACAGATCCCCGGCGAACAGCGCCGCCTCATCCCCGCCGGTACCGGCGCGCACTTCGACAAAGGCGTTACGCTCATCGTCCGGATCTTTAGGCAGCAGAAGCACCTGAAGCTGCTGTTCCATCTCTTCAGAGCGGGTTTTTGCCTCCTGCAACTCTTCCTGCGCCATCTCGCGCATTTCCGGGTCGTCGAGCATCATCTGTGCGGTTTCGATATCTTCCTGAACCTGTTGCCAGGCGGTAAAGCATTTTGAAACATCACTTAATTGCGCGTATTCACGCGACAGAGCGCGAAAACGCTCCTGGTCGGCAATGGTCGCGGCATCACCGAGCAGCGCCTGAACTTCTTCATGGCGCTCGTGCAGCGCTTCCAGTTTGGCGACGATAGAGGGCTTCATAGGCGTAAGTGCACCTTATAATTTTATAAATGGGTATGGCGCGCTATTCCAGCCCGAGGCTGTCGCGCAGAATAGTCAGGCGTTCGTCGTCCCCGTCACGGGCAGCCTGTTGAAGTGATTTGGTTGGGGCATGGATCAGGCGGTTGGTCAGTTTCCATGCCAGTTCCTGCATGATGACCTGCGGATCGCCGCCCTGTTCCAGGGCCGCCATCGCTTTGGCAGTCAGCTCATTACGCACCTGTTCCGCCTGCCCGCGGTATTCGCGAATGGTCTCGCTGACGCTTTGCGCGCGCAGCCAGGCCATAAATTCGCTGGTTTCCTGCTCGACAATGGTTTCGGCCTGCACCGCCGCCGCTTTACGCTGGGCGAGGTTGTGGGAAATGATGCTCTGCAGATCGTCCACGCTGTACAGATAGGCGTTCGCCAGCTTGCCGACTTCCGGTTCGACATCACGCGGAACGGCAATGTCCACCAGCAGCATCGGCTGATTGCGGCGGGACTTAAGGGCACGCTCCACCATGCCTTTGCCGATGATCGGCAGCGGGCTGGCGGTGGAGCTGATGATAATATCCGCCTCGTTCAGACGGGCGTCGATGTCGCTCAGGGCGATCACTTCCGCGCCGACCTCATCCGCCAGCGCCTGGGCGCGTTCACGGGTGCGGTTGGCGATAATCATCTTCTTCACTTTATGTTCGCGCAGATGACGCGCGACCAGCTCGATGGTTTCGCCCGCGCCGACCAGCAGCACAGAGACGGTCGAAAGGGATTCAAAGATTTGTCGTGCCAGCGTACAGGCAGCAAACGCAACGGAAACGGCACTGGCGCCAATGTCGGTTTCGGTTCGCACTCGCTTGGCGACAGAGAAGGATTTCTGGAACATACGCTCCAGCTCGCTGGCCTTCAGATGGCCCTTTTGCGAGTCGGCAAAGGCTTTTTTGACCTGTCCGAGGATCTGCGGTTCGCCAAGTACCAGCGAATCAAGGCCGCTCGCCACGCGCATCAGATGGCTGACAGCATCGTTATCCTGATGCCAGTACAGGCTGTTGCGCAGCTCTTCTTCGTTGAGGTTGTGGTACTCGCATAACCAGCGGATCAGCGCCTCGTGCAGGTTATCCTGCTCTTCCACGCTGAGATAGAGCTCAGTACGGTTGCACGTCGACAGCACCACGCCCCCCTGCACCATCGGCTGGGCAAGCAGACTTTCCAGCGCCTGGTCGAGCGTATCCGGCGAAAACGTAACGCGTTCTCGCAGTGAAACCGGGGCCGTTTTGTGGTTAATACCGAGTGCTAAAAGGGTCATATGAGCGGGAGTAGTACCAGCGTTAATAAGGTTAGCAGGCCGCATCATACAGGATGCGCGAGATCAATAAAAGAGACTGCCCCCTTTTGGAGTAATAGGTTACCAGATGCTATTAACCGCTAATTTGATGATTTAGGACAACTTGAGCGTAGACGCTCCCGTGGCCGGACGCTAGCATTAAGGATTATAACCGCCACGTATCTCAAGGATTTGTCATCATTATGACCAGACTGATTCGCCTGCTGCCCCTCGCCGCGCTGGTACTGACCGCATGTTCCATCACGCCGCCCAAAGGGCCCGGAAAAAGCCCTGACTCACCGCAGTGGCGTCAGCATCAGCAGGAGGTGCGAGGTTTAAGCCAGTACCAGACCCGCGGTGCCTTTGCGTATCTGTCGGATCGGCAGAAAGTCTACGCCCGCTTCTTCTGGCAGCAGACTGGCCAGGATCGCTATCGCCTGCTGTTGCTCAATCCGGTGGGGAGCACCGAGATGGAGCTGATCGCCCAGCCAGGGAGCGCACAAATCACCGATAACAAAGGGCAGAAATACACCGGTACCGATGCCGAAGAGATGATCGGCAAGCTGACAGGGATGCCGATTCCGATCACCAGCCTGCGCCAGTGGATCCTCGGCCTGCCGGGTGACGCCACCGACTATAAACTCGACGACCAGTATCGCCTGAGCGAAGTGAACTACAGCCAGAACGGTAAAAACTGGCGCGTGGTGTACGGTGGCTACGACAGCAACACCAAACCGGCCCTGCCAACCAGCCTGGAACTGACCGAAGGCGGTCAGCGCATCAAGCTGAAGATGGATAACTGGATTGTCAAATGATGACCCAATGGCCTTCACCGGCAAAACTGAATCTGTTTTTATACATCACCGGCCAGCGTGCTGACGGCTATCACAGCCTGCAGACGCTGTTTCAGTTTATCGACTACGGCGACACCCTTTCGATTGACCTCCGTCAGGATGGGCAGATCCGCCTGCTCACCCCGGTGGAGGGGGTGGCCGACGAAGATAACCTGATCGTCCGGGCCGCCCGGCTGTTGATGGCTGCGGCGCAGCAAAGCGGGCGTCTGCCCGCGGGCAGCGGCGCGGATATCAGCGTGGAGAAACGCCTGCCGATGGGCGGCGGGCTCGGCGGCGGGTCGTCGAATGCCGCCACGGTACTGGTGGTATTAAATCACCTGTGGGGCTGCGGTCTGTCAGTAGATGAACTGGCCGCGCTCGGGCTGACGCTTGGGGCCGACGTGCCGGTATTTGTCCGTGGGCATGCGGCCTTTGCCGAAGGGGTGGGTGAAATCCTCTCCCCGGTAGCGCCCGAGGAAAAATGGTATCTGGTGGCCCATCCGGGCGTCAGCATTCCCACCCCGGTTATCTTTAAAGATCCGGACCTTCCACGCGATACCCCCGTCCGGTCAATAGAAACGTTATTAAAATGTGAATTCAGCAACGATTGCGAGGTTATCGCAAGAAAACGTTTTCGCGAGGTTGATGTCGCGCTTTCCTGGCTGTTAGAATACGCGCCGTCGCGCCTGACTGGCACAGGAGCCTGTGTCTTTGCTGAATTTGATACGGAATCCGCTGCACGTCAGGTGCTCGAGCTGGCTCCAGAGTGGCTGCATGGTTTCGTAGCGCGTGGTATGAACATCTCCCCGCTACAGCAGGCCATTCTGGCGCAATCTGAGTTTCGGTGACAACGTCACCCTGTTCCAGACGTTGCATCGCGCTCTTTAATACACCGCCTGGATAGCGTTCGCCTGGCCCGCACAGTTTTTGGCGAAGGTTATCCACCACTGGACGCATGCCTGAGGTTCTTCTCGTGCCTGATATGAAGCTTTTTGCTGGTAACGCCACCCCGGAACTAGCACAACGTATTGCCAACCGCCTGTACACTTCTCTTGGCGACGCCGCCGTAGGTCGCTTTAGCGATGGCGAAGTCAGCGTACAAATTAATGAAAATGTACGCGGTGGTGATATTTTCATCATCCAGTCCACCTGTGCTCCAACTAACGACAACCTGATGGAACTGGTTGTTATGGTCGATGCCCTGCGCCGTGCTTCCGCTGGCCGTATCACTGCTGTAATCCCTTACTTTGGTTATGCCCGTCAGGACCGTCGCGTCCGTTCCGCACGTGTGCCAATTACCGCAAAAGTTGTTGCTGACTTCCTCTCAAGCGTTGGCGTTGACCGTGTTCTGACGGTTGACCTGCATGCCGAGCAGATCCAGGGCTTCTTTGATGTTCCGGTTGATAACGTATTCGGCAGCCCAATCCTGCTGGAAGACATGCTGCAGCTGAACCTGGACAACCCGATTGTGGTTTCTCCGGACATCGGCGGCGTGGTTCG
Organism: Leclercia adecarboxylata; assembly: GCF_035787115.1. Classification (GTDB taxonomy): domain Bacteria; phylum Pseudomonadota; class Gammaproteobacteria; order Enterobacterales; family Enterobacteriaceae; genus Enterobacter; species Enterobacter adecarboxylatus_E. The sequence continues at coordinate 779,983 of NZ_JALKTL010000001.1, forward strand.
CGCTCGTGCTATCGCCAAACTGCTGAATGACACCGACATGGCGATCATCGACAAACGTCGTCCGCGCGCTAACGTTTCTCAGGTGATGCACATCATCGGTGACGTCGCGGGCCGTGACTGCGTGCTGGTTGACGACATGATCGATACCGGCGGCACTCTGTGCAAAGCCGCCGAAGCGCTGAAAGAGCGTGGTGCTAAACGCGTATTCGCTTACGCGACTCACCCGATCTTCTCCGGCAATGCCGTAAACAACCTGCGCAACTCCGTCATTGATGAAGTTGTGGTGTGCGACACCATCCCACTGAGCGATGAAATCAGAGCGCTGCCTAACGTGCGTACTTTGACCCTCTCCGGGATGCTGGCCGAAGCGATTCGTCGTATCAGCAACGAAGAATCCATCTCTGCTATGTTCGAACACTGATCGGACGCAGTCTGAAAACCCGCTACGGCGGGTTTTTTTGTCTGTGGAATGTATTTGTATGATTAATGCCTCCTTCACCTGCCATTGATATGACAGATGATGCGCACATGGATGATGATTGTGAAAAACGCCTCCTCGCATGTTCTTCCCTTCCACGCCCTCATCGACGCCTGCTGGAATGAGAAATACACCCTGTCGCGGTTTACCCGCGATCTGATTGCCGGGATAACGGTCGGCATTATTGCCATTCCGCTGGCGATGGCGCTGGCCATAGGCAGCGGCGTGGCGCCGCAGTATGGCCTGTACACTGCTGCCGTCGCCGGGATTGTCATTGCCCTGACCGGCGGGTCGCGATTTAGCGTCTCCGGACCCACCGCGGCCTTTGTGGTGATCCTCTACCCCGTTTCTCAGCAGTTCGGCCTGGGCGGGTTACTGGTGGCGACCCTGATGTCCGGGGTATTTTTGATTTTGTTCGGCCTGGCGCGCTTTGGCAGGCTGATTGAGTACATTCCTCTCTCCGTCACGCTGGGCTTTACCTCCGGGATCGGCATTACCATCGGTACAATGCAGATCAAGGATTTTCTTGGCTTACAGATGGCCCACGTGCCGGAACATTACCTGCAAAAAGTGGGCGCGCTGGTGATGGCGCTGCCAACGACAAACCCCGGCGATGCGGCAATTGGCGTAGTGACGCTGGGCACGCTGATCCTCTGGCCGCGCCTGGGCATCCGCCTGCCGGGCCATCTGCCGGCCCTGCTGCTGGGCTGCGCGGTAATGGGAGTGGTAAATCTGTTGGGGGGGCATGTCGCCACCATTGGTTCACAGTTCCATTACGTGCTGGCCGATGGCTCGCAGGGTAATGGCATCCCACAACTGCTGCCGCAGCTGGTGCTTCCCTGGGATGTGCCAGGTTCCAGTTTCACCTTAAGCTGGGATTCCCTGCGCGCCCTGCTTCCTGCCGCCTTTTCCATGGCGATGCTGGGGGCGATTGAGTCGCTGCTCTGCGCCGTGGTGCTGGACGGCATGACCGGCACCAAACACAAAGCCAACAGCGAGCTGGTTGGTCAGGGGCTTGGCAACATCATCGCCCCGTTCTTCGGCGGCATTACCGCGACGGCGGCCATTGCCCGGTCGGCGGCCAACGTGCGCGCGGGCGCAACCTCACCGGTATCAGCGGTGATCCACTCGCTGTTGGTAATCCTCGCCCTGCTGGTACTCGCGCCGCTGCTCTCCTGGCTGCCGCTTTCTGCCATGGCCGCCCTGCTGCTGATGGTGGCATGGAACATGAGCGAGGCGCATAAAGTCGTTAACCTGCTGCGTCGTGCGCCCAAGGACGACATCATCGTCATGCTGATCTGCATGTCGCTGACTGTCCTCTTTGATATGGTCATTGCGATTAGCGTCGGGATTGTGCTGGCCTCGCTGCTGTTTATGCGCCGCATTGCCCGAATGACCCGCCTGGCCAGCGTCAATGTCATCACCCCGGACGACGTGCTGGTGCTGCGGGTGATCGGCCCGCTGTTTTTTGCCGCGGCGGAAGGACTGTTCAGCGAACTGGAGTCACGCATCGCGGGGAAACGTGTTGTGGTGCTGAAATGGGATGCGGTACCGGTGCTGGATGCCGGCGGGCTGGACGCCTTCCAGCGTTTTGTACAACGTCTGCCGGAAGGCTGCGAACTGCGGGTGACGAATCTCGAGTTTCAGCCCCTGCGCACTATGGCGCGCGCAGGGGTTCACCCCATCGCGGGTCGTCTGGCGTTCTACCCGGACCGCGAGGCAGCGTTAGCGGATCTGTGACATTCGCCGCTGCATCATGATACCCATCGCCTGCTGGAGCCACTCAAGCACCGCAGGCGTCATCCAGGTACCTTTCATCAGATGCGGCTCCTGCTGCATCGCCTGGCGGAATTTTTGCTGCGTCACCGGGTCATCTCCGGCGTAAGACTGGAACAGCTCCAGCCAGTTTGCGGCCAGCTGTTGTGCGGCCTCGGATGCCGGATCCAGCCCCTCCGACTGGGCCCGGTGCAGCTTCGCCACCAGCGGCGGCCACTCCATCATGCGGTCAAAATAGTGCGCCCGGGTAAAGGCCATCTCCTCCGGCGAGAGGTAGTTTTGCCAGATAATCAGCTTCGATTCGGCAAAGGCCCGGGTAATGTAGTCCGTCATCTCCGCCGTGATACCCGTTTGTTCACGCATCTGCGGTTCAACGCTGTGCATCTCGTTGAGACGGGTGAGAAACTCCGGTTTGCCCGCCGTATCCTGTTCGAGACGCACCATCCAGCGCGTGGCCAGATCCCGCGCCCGGGGATCGGCGGCCTCAACGTGGTTCTTCAGCAGGGTTCTCGCCTCCTGGACCAGCGCGGCCCAGATATCCGCCAGCACCTCTTTGTGCTGCGCAAACGGCAGCTGCTGTAACTCCTCTTTGCTAAACCAGCGATCGTACATATTCACTAACTCCAGAGTCTGTAGCCAGGACTCCAGATCGAGATCCTCATGAGCATCGAGCCCGGTGCGCAAATCCACAAGCCGGTCGCGCAGCGTGGTAATGCTGCGCACCTGTTTATCCAGCAGGCGGATTTGCGCGTCGAGCAGTTCCGATAACGAGAGTGAATCTTTCTCCAGAAAGTCCCTGATTTCAGCAAGTTCCAGCCCTGCCTTTGCCAGCGCCTGAATCATATGCAGACGCTGAACATCGGCCAGATTGTAGAGCCGGTAACCTGCCGCGCTTCTGGCAGAAGGCAGCAGCAACCCCGTTTGCTCATAATGGTGCAGGGTGCGCACGGTGATCCCGGCACGTTTCGCCAGTTCTCCGACCTGAATTAACATAACGGCTCCTTCTTAATGCCAGTGGCGTCACTCTGGAGCCTTACGTTACGTGAGGGTCAATACATGATGCAAAAAAAAAACGACTCCAGAGGGAGCCGTTTCGGTGTTCTTCAGATTAGCGCATTAACTGTGTTTATGCTGATCGCGGCGGCAGCGTTTATCGAAATGGCGCACCCACCAGTATCGGTCGCAAACCTGCTCATGGCCACTGACGCGAGCCCCCGCCAGCCACAGCACCGCACCAAGAAAAATGCTCAGCACCGCACCATGCGCAAAGTATTGTGGCAGGTCAAGCTGCGGCAGCTGGTTTAAAATGGAATAACCGACGCCAACAACCATGACCACCAATCCCAACCCCATTAGCACGTTACCGAGTAACGAAGCGTTTCTGCGTTTCATGTGTCACCTCCGGAGCTTTGGGTAGCAGGGGAATAATCACCCTAATCCTTGTGTGTAAAGTATAGACAACACCCCTTTTGTTGATTGCGTGGGGGATCACATTTATGCACATCGGGGCAACAAAACTTTACAAATAAACCTTTGAGTAGCATGAAATTCTAATGGTTCAGGCGCGGTATTATTCAGATTCTACGCGACGGCGCGCAGAACTTTGTCAACCGACGCGGCAAACAGTACACTACGCGCCAGACTTAGCACTTTCAGGAATAAAAACGTGACGATTAAACTGATTGTCGGCCTGGCCAACCCCGGCGCGGAATATGCGGCTACTCGACATAATGCGGGCGCATGGTATGTCGATCTGCTGGCAGAGCGGTTACGCGCTCCCCTGCGTGAAGAATCTAAATTCTACGGGTTTACCTCACGGATTAACCTGGCCGGAGCCGATGTGCGTTTGCTGGTGCCGACCACGTTTATGAACTTAAGCGGTAAAGCCGTTGCCGCGATGGCGACCTTCTACCGTATCAACCCGGATGAGATCCTGGTGGCGCACGACGAACTGGATCTGCCGCCGGGCGTAGCAAAATTCAAACTTGGCGGCGGCCACGGCGGACACAACGGCCTGAAAGATATCATCAGCAAACTGGGTAATAACCCCAACTTCCACCGCTTACGCGTGGGGATTGGTCATCCGGGCGATAAAAACAAAGTTGTCGGTTTTGTCCTCGGTAAGCCACCGGTTTCCGAACAGAAACTGATCGACGACGCGGTAGACGAAGCGGCGCGTTGCACCGAAATCTGGCTGCAGGATGGTTTAACCAAAGCCACCAACCGTCTTCACGCTTTCAAAGCGCAATAACCGGCGCGAGGCGCCTTTTTTGCCCCGCTGGCTACGGGTTACGTGTATAATAGGCGTAGTTATTTACTTTTCTTCGACTCGTTAATGTTAACGTGTTGAATATCAAGATATTAAGGTGATTCAGAAATGGGATTCAAATGCGGTATCGTTGGTCTGCCTAACGTTGGCAAATCCACCCTGTTTAACGCGCTGACTAAAGCGGGCATCGAAGCGGCTAACTTCCCGTTCTGTACCATCGAGCCAAACACCGGTGTCGTACCCATGCCCGATCCGCGTCTGGATCAGCTTGCGGAGATCGTGAAGCCGCAGCGTATTCTGCCGACCACCATGGAGTTCGTGGACATTGCGGGCCTGGTAAAAGGCGCATCGAAAGGTGAAGGTCTGGGCAACCAGTTCCTGACCAACATCCGCGAAACCGAAGCGATCGGCCACGTAGTGCGTTGCTTTGAGAACGACAACATCATCCACGTGAATAACAAAGTGGATCCGGCTGACGACATCGACGTCATCAACACCGAGCTGGCGCTGTCTGACCTCGACACCTGCGAGCGTGCCCTGCAACGCGTGCAGAAAAAAGCTAAAGGTGGCGATAAAGACGCAAAAGCGGAACAGGCTGCGCTGGAAAAATGTCTGCCACAGCTCGAAAACGCGGGCATGTTGCGCGCGCTGAAAACGCTGACTGACGAAGACAAAGCGGCAATCAAATACCTGAGCTTCCTGACCCTGAAGCCAACCATGTACATCGCCAACGTCAACGAAGACGGTTTCGAAAACAACCCATACCTTGATAAAGTGCGCGAAATCGCGGCGGCGGAAGGTTCTGTGGTTGTGGCTGTCTGTGCCGCGGTGGAATCTGATATCGCCGAGCTGGACGACGCCGATCGCGAAGAGTTCATGGCCGAGCTGGGTCTGGAAGAGCCAGGCCTGAACCGCGTTATTCGCGCCGGTTATGAACTGCTGAACCTGCAGACTTACTTCACCGCTGGCGTGAAAGAGGTGCGTGCCTGGACCATCCCTGTCGGCGCGACTGCGCCACAGGCGGCAGGTAAAATCCACACCGATTTCGAGAAGGGCTTTATCCGTGCCCAGACTATCGCCTTTGAAGACTTTATCACCTACAAGGGTGAGCAAGGCGCGAAAGAAGCCGGCAAGATGCGTGCGGAAGGCAAAGACTACATCGTTAAAGATGGCGATGTGATGAACTTCCTGTTTAACGTCTAAATGGCGCCTATTGTCTCATGGGATCTCAATACATTTCATGAAGACTGAAAAACTTATAAAATCCACGCGGTTGCGTGGATTTTTCTTTTTATGATGTCTCACACAATCACATAGAAAAGCAGTAAAAAATGAGTACAGGCATGAGTACAATAACGGTATAAGAAATATACAAGAACTCGCTATACTCGCTGACGCGCAATTCCGTACTGCCAAGCCGAAAGAAAAACTCTATCTACTCAACGACTTCAATAGTCTCTGCCTCGAAGTGAAACCCAACGGCAAAAAGGCATGGCGCTATCGGTTTAAACTCAACGGCAAATCCAGCATGTTCGCGTTGGGTGAGTACCCAACGGTACTCGATCTTCTCCTGAGCATCTTCCAGTGACAGGAACCAGTGCACATTCAATCATTCTTGACGGAGGCTGCTATTAAATGACTCGACCAGCGCATTATCTGTTGGCTTTCCCGGTCGTGAGAAGTCCATCGTCACCTTATTTTCATACGCCCATCTGTCCTGCGATTTTGAGATAATTTCACTGCCATTGTCTGTCTGCAACCGGCGTGGTACACGGGGCTTCATTTATATACCGTACGACTCTGCATCATTAGACGGCAACCACGGCGCAGACTAATACGATATGCGTCCAGCAGGTAAGCCACCGCCTCCCGTTTCTGGACGGGCCTCAGAACTTTTTTCGAATGATATCCTGGAGCATTTCCTTATCCAGACTGGGGTCTGCCACCAGACGACGGAGCCGCTGGTTTTCATCCTCCAGTTGCTGCAGACGGCGCAGTTCTGTCACGCCTATCCCGCCAAACTTTTTCTTCCAGTTATAAAAGGTGGCTTCAGAAATGCCCATCTTTCAGCAACCTTCCTCCATCCAGAGCAACATCAATGCGGGTTACCCAGGATCTTGCTAACAGACGGTAGAAAATGGGACCTCCCCCTATGTTAGTAATGTCTTCATAACCTACATGAGGATTCCCCATGAAGAAGCGTTTTGTACCAGCGTATCGCAAAAGATACTCTTAAGGCTCATCACCGTTAGTGTCGAGCAGGAACGTGAGCATGTCCATAAAACGCGATGGATAAGAAGGAGGGATAATACGGGCTACAGATGGTGTGTCTGATTTACCGGGCTTGCGTTTTCTGGGCTTTGCTGCGGACTATATTAATAAATTTCTAGGGAAATTAACACATTGCAGAGTATAGAATGGTATACCGGTCATGAATACCATCGGAACGGCGAAGCCATGACGCTCGCCCTATAGGAGTGCTACGTTTTCCGCCGAAACAATGAAATAAGATGTTAGAATGCCCGTAAGACCTGCACCACAACGATTTGAATGCCCTGAATGCCGATGGCATAAAGTCACTGCGCCTCGCATTGATGCTCTAATTCGTGGCGTCGATTTTTTTGATACATGTCCACGCTGTAAAAATGAGCGCCTGATAGTGAAGCCTTTAAGTATTACTCAGGAGTGGCTTCAACGCCTGCTGCCAGGACACTGATTGCCGTTGCCCGTGTTATTACCTTGCTTATTTAACAGGATAAACCTGTTTTCCAGATGAATTAACTGAAAGGGACAGACAGTAATGCTAAAGAATCAGCAGCAATTTGCAGAATATTTGCAAAAGCTCGGCACGCTTCTGCATGAGTCACAGATTTCCTGGGATCGCAATTTAGTTGCTCAGGTTGAAAATACTCAACTTCTTCTCCCGGTTATTGGCGCGTTTAGTGCCGGGAAAAGCTCACTGCTCAATATGTTTATGGGGGCGTCGGTGTTACCTGTAGGTATTGCTCCGGAGACGGAACTGGCAACAGAGCTACATTTTGCCAAAGAACCGTGGTTGCAGGCTATCCGCCACGACGGCAGCGAAGAGCGGCTGACACCCGAAGATCTCCCGCAGGTGAATAAAAAGTCCGCTGAGTATTCCCATTTACGCCTTTATATCAACAGCCCAGCGCTGGAGGCCATTGCGCCCCTGATCCTGGTGGATATGCCCGGCTATGGCTCGTCATTAGAAAATCATAACAAAGCTCTGTCTTATTATCTGCCGCGCGGGGTACATTTTATTGTGGTGACAAGCGTTGAAGATGGAACCGTCACCCAGTCTATGCTGCGCAATCTCGATCATATTAAGACATACGAAAGTGATTTCTCATTTATTCTCAGCAAGACCAATTTGCGTGCGCCGGAACAGGTACAGGAAATTTCGACGTATATCGATGAACAGCTCCAACTTTACTTCGGGACAGAAAAACAGATTATTGCGTTGGGTAACCAGTCTGCGAACGCACTGAGCGACTTGCTGGGAGCGGTTGATCCTGAGCGTCTCTTTCACAATCTGTTTATCAATCGTCTGAAGGATCAACATTTCGATCTGATCAATCAGGTTAATTTCGCCAGCAATATCGTTAAAAATAGCGAAAACAGTAATGCCGATGCCCTGCGCGCTCTTGAAGGTGCATTAGCGGAGCTGGTTGCGCAGCGCGATAAAACAGAGCGCGAAATGAATTTTCGCTTCTCTGCCCCGCTCGTCACACGTTGTATTAACGCCATCGAACATGATCTCACTAATCAGGTTGACCGACTTGCCTATCTCTCTACGACGCAAAATGCCGCTCCAGCACTGGAGCGCGAGATATCCGATATTATTCGTGGCAATTTAACCGAAAAAATAAAACGTGAAATGGATCAAATCTCGTCTGAGTTGATCGATGAACTGTCGCTGAGCCTGGCAAAAAATAATGCCATGATGGTCACACTGGATCCAAACTGGGTGACTAATATTACTGAAAAAACAGAAGGAAAACTGAAAGCAGTCAGCAGTTTCCTGGAAAGCATGAGCAGCAATTTTGCCGCGAAAGAAAATGCAGGAAAATATTACCGCCTGCTCTCCACCGTCCTGGCCGTTACGACAAATGTGCTTAACCCGGTGCTGGAACTGGTTATTGTCTTTTTACCCGATATTCTTCGCCTGTTCTCTGCGTCCAGTGCCCAGGAGCGCGCACGTGCTAATTTGTTAAACACGGTCTTCCCTGGCATAAAAAGTGAGATGAGAAAGGCGCTACCCGCCATTGTAGACGAACAGTTAACCATTCTGTTGAACAACGTCAGCAACGAATTTGAAGGCCAGATTAACCAGCAAAAAACACTGATTGCAAGCTATCAACACGAACAGGCCCAGCAGCAGGACGTGATTAGCCAGCAACTGGAAACGCTCCAGGCGCTGTTGGTCGAAATAAAAGCGTTAGCAACAACCTATTTATATCGTTAAACAGGGCAAGAATATGGACTATCACTCTCTGATCGCTAAGACACGCAGGCTCGAAGCCCTGTTTTCTGATGTACATGACCTTTTCGAGCAGGAAATTCAGCTGCTAAAGAATAAGCACCTTCTTGATACCGCCACGTCACTGGAAATCGCGTATACGAATCTGAATAAAGAAGGTCGCCAGCTGAACATTGGTGTCGTTGGACGCGTTAAGGCTGGAAAATCATCGCTGTTGAACGCCCTGTTTTTCGAGGGGGAAAATATTCTGCCGAAAGCGGCCACCCCCATGACCGCAGCACTAACAACGCTAACTTGGGGCGAAACATTTCACGTTACCATTGAGTTCTTTACCCCGGAAGATATTAAGCAGATCGAACTCAATGCGAATACCTACCGCTATGAACTTAAAAGAATAAAGGATCGGAAATACGAAGACTTTGCGGCAAGGGCGACGACATCGCAACCGCTTGATGAAGAGAAAATAGCCAGTCTCATTCACAAACAGGCTCTTGCTGAGATCCAGAATACCCTGCCAGAATTGTGCGCTGCCTTTGATCAATTTGAACGCATGCAGCAGTCAGGGCTGAACCATAGCGATCTACAACATGTCGGGATTATTGAGCCAGAAAGCCGGGAAGCCCTCTCCGCAGAATTGCTCAATTATGTCGGAGCAAGCGGAAAATATATGCCTTTTACCAAAGTAGTGCATATTGCCATGCCGCTTGATTCGCTTAAGGATATTCGCGTCATCGATACACCGGGGATGAACGATCCCGTCCAGTCTCGCGAAGCGCGTACGGTTGACCTGCTAAAAACCTGTGACGTGGTCTTTATTGTCAGTCCCACCGGCCAGTTTTTAAATGAAAACGATCTGGAGCTGATGGGGAGAATTACGGCTAAGGAGGGCATTCAGGAGCTAGTGCTGCTGGCAAGCCAGGTCGACACGCAACTTTACGGCAGTGAAAAACGTCCCCGTATCAGTGACGCACTCGATAATATTAAAAAATTACTCACTCAGCGGGCATCCACCACTCTGAGCAGCCTCAAGCGCAGCTACCCGGAAATCGGCACCGTCTTTAATGCCATTATTCGCTCGCCCGAGCAGCATTTGATGCATTGCTCAGGGGTCGCGCATGGGCTTTCACAACGGCTTGAGGATCCCGCCTGCTGGGATGCTAATGAAAAAACTACCTGGGATAATCTGACGCATGATTACGCTGATTTTTTCAGCGCTGAAAATCATGAACTAACACGTAACAGCCTGGCAGCGCTGGCGAACACCGACAATATTCTTAAAAGACTTGATGCGGTACGGCGGAAAAAAGATGAAATTATCGCGCAAAAAATGCAGGCATTATTGACGCGTAAAGAACAGACGTTTAACGCGTTTATGACAGAACTGCAAAACCAAATTGAACAGCGTATTACGCTCATCAACAGCACTGACCTTGACGCGCTGGTGAAACAGCGTAAACAATTACAGTTAAAACGTAACGTGCTGGACAAAAAACTCAATGTCACCTACATCAATTGTTTAAATCAGTATTATCACGGGGTCACTACCGGATTAAATAACGAGGCAGATAAACTCTTTACGCAGGCCAATAATTCAATCGATGAGCAAACATCCAGCGAAACCACGCAGGAGATCCGTGATAAATCTGGCGCAGGAAACTGGCTGGCACGTAAGCTGTGGGGCGGCGGTACGGAAACGATCACCCGCACCAGTAAAGTGGTCTTGACCGCTCAGGTTTATGCTGCGCTGCAAGGCGTGACGAATGATTTTGCCAAAAAATTAATGCATGCGTACCATAAACAAACCGCTGATTTAGATAAAAAAATCAGTGCCGAAATCACGCCGCTTGTTGATAAAACACTGGAAGGTGAATGTGACCCTAATATGATCGCAGACACGGTGCTGACTGTTCTCTCAAAACTCGAACCGGCCTCTTTCTCCCCTGAAATTGAGATACCCTCAGAATTACAACCTCGCGGGAAATTAAAAGGCGCACATGCCGAAGAATATATTGATTTTGCCAATAATTTTTCGGCCAGATTTCGTGTCGAGATTTACGGAAGTATTGAGCGCTTTTTTGAGAAGGCGAAAAAGTCAATGTCGATACCGGTATCTGATGTTTTCGTCGGTGAACTGGATTTAAAAATTCTGCAAATCACCAACCAAGTCGAAAACGGTACCCAGACCATTGAGCGCCTCAGGCGTTTCTCTGCACAATTGCTGGAGAAAGCATGATGACCGAATCTCTGCAGATCAATCAGACAGTCTATACCGACCTTCAGACCCTCAGCCATTTCTGGTGCTTTAAGCGCAAACCGTTGGCGTCGGCCATTTCGCAGATGCTGAGTGATTTTGAAGCGCAGGTGAATGAGCAGATATCAGACCTGACACTGGGCCACCAGGAAAGGCTGGCATTACTGGAAACGGAGCACAGCGAGCAGATTTCCGACCTGACGCATCGTCATCAACAGGCGCAGGACGCACAAAAGCACTATTTAACCGCCAAAATAAATGAGCTTGAGGCGCAACGCATTGTGCAGTTCAGCCGCAATGTGCAGTTAACAGAGCAGGTTGCTTCGCTGAATGAAAGCGTTATTGAAATGGAAGCATTGCTTTCAAAAAACCGTGCCAAGATGCAGGTTTTGCAAGAGTTAAAACACGAACTGGACACCACCCATCAGCAGCTACAGCAGGATTATACCCAGCTTCATCAGGATAATCTGACGCTGAACGAACGCTTCGCGTTGGTGCAATCCATTCTGGCGGCAAGCCCCGCCAAAAATCCTGGCCTTGATACGTTCCGCAACCTGCTCAATAACAATTACGCCCAATTCGCCGCAGAAGAGTCGTCGCTTGCCAATGAAGCGGGAGCCTTGCTGGCGCTGCAAAAAATCGCCAGCGAACTCGAACAAGCCAATGCTTTCCCACCGGCGTCGGGAAAAACCCTCATCGGGGTGGCCGGGGGGTTCAGCAGCGGGAAATCGGAGTTTATAAACAGCTTTATTAAAGACGGCAGCATCAGGTTGGCGACCGGAATGAACCCCGTAACGGTGATCCCAAGCTTTGTAGTTTGTGCCCCGTACTCACGGATTTGCGGCTATGCCCACAATGGTGGCAGCGTAACCCTGAGTAGTAAGATTTACAAAGCGCTCTCACACGATTATATCGCTGCTTTTGGCTTTGATCTTCGCAGTATTATGCCAACTATCAGCCTGCAAGCGCCGATGGACGAAGTCCTGTTCGAGAATATCTGTCTTATCGATACTCCCGGATATAACCCCGGTTCAGGTAGTCTGGCCGAAGCTTCCGACAGGGACACCACCGTAAAATTTCTTCAACCCTGCTCTGCGATGATCTGGGTGATTGGTCTGGATCCTGCGGGAACAATCTCACAGACAGACATCGAGCTTATTCGCCAGTTACCTTTCCAGGGCGAAGATCTGTATCTTATTCTGAACAAAGCAGACGTGAAATCCCAGGAAGATATTGCAGCCATTATGGAGACAGTAGCCGATGAACTGACTCTGGCTGACATCCGCTGCGCCGGAATGACTGCATACTCATCAACGCGAAAACGGCATTATGCGACGTCCGGCCTGACTTTTGATGACTTCTTACTGTCCAAAAATAAGCGGCATAACATTACATCGGGCTATACAGAAAAGATCGCCTGCGTATTTGACCTTTATGACAAAGCACTAAGAGATGATCTTGAACGTATTCAGCAACTTCGGGTGAAGATTAAAGATCTACAGCTGAAAACTCTGAAAGAATCCGGGGCTAGTGGGTTAAAAGAAATAAACCATATCACCGATTTCTTAAGCCAACAACTTGGCAATGAAAAGCTATTGGCAAAACTTATCGCGCAGTCGAAACAGCTAAATGCAGCCTTCTCTGCGGCTGCAAGGCAGGTTATTTCTGTTATTCAGCAAGGTGAAGCAGTGCAATAAACGGCGAGAAACCAGACATCCACGCGGTAGCGTGGATGTGACAAGGGTTTCGGGAAAGGATTAGGGACACCGGGAATGTCATCGGCTTTAAGTTGTTGGTAGAACGATGTGATTGGGCTTACAAAAACCTCTCGATACTATCCTTTATACTTTATAGAACTCTTTAAATCGCCAGGCGCAATCGCATCCTTGCCCAACAGCCATGCGCTTCTGGTAGTATTCAGGGACTCGAGTGCTCGCTGCGTTAAACATTTGATTGATACAGGCTTAATCATGAATTTACAGGGATCGTTGCATACAGGGAACAAGAGCGAATAGTTGCATGTCAGCTCTTTAAACCATTGGGGTTGAGCTAATGCTTGTTTTGACAGAGGTACAATATGAGTTCTACGCATTTTCATGCGTTCTTCAAGGACTCCCAAACTGCGTTATCAAACCCACCTCACGCCGTTCCCTCGCTCATAGCTCTCCAGTTCTGAGACTTATCAGGATGAGCAAATGTTCCCCAGTAATATAATCGGACGTCCTGAATAAGAGTTAAGGGTGGTATAGAACTCGAGCAGCTTGTTAGCCTTGAGGAATGGATACTTAAAAAACCAGGGAGTGGTGTGAAAATAGCAGTCGAACTCACATCCTTCCTATTACGAACGTGAACCAACTTAAAAATGAGTACACACATGAGTAAAAATAAAAATAAAATTTAATAAATCAATAAAAATCAATGGAATAAATATTAAATCACTGTTCAACGTCTGAGTTCAGGCATCTGCGGATGCCTTAGCAGACCGATTAAAATTCACGCCATGGCGTGGATTTTTTTCATCAAAACCATTATCAATCTCCTGAAGAATAAAACCCTCTCCTGTACGCCGCAGGCGTTGTCGACAGCTGATTCCTGAAGTGATGGCGCATCGTCGCCACGCTGCCAAACCCCACCTCCCCCGCGATACGCTCAATCGACAGCTGGCTGTTCTCCAGCAGATCCTGGCTGCGGCTCAGGCGGGCATGGAGCAGCCACTGGGCGGGCGTCTTGCCGGTGGTGGCGGTAAAACGGCGCAAAAACGTGCGCGGGCTCATGCCGACATATTTTGCCAGCGAATCGACGGTGTGGGGTTCGGCAAGCCGGGCATGGAGATAATCAAACAGCGCACCAAGGCGATGGCCTTCATAAGCGACAGGCACCGCCTGCTGGATAAATTGCGCCTGGCCGCCGTCGCGATGCGGCGAGACCACCAGCCGACGCGCAACGCGGTTGGCCGCCACGCTGCCATAATCCCGGCGTACCAGATGCAGGCAGAGATCGATACCCGCCGCGCTGCCTGCGGACGTCAGGACATCGCCGTTATCGATATACAGCACGTCAGGCGTCACCTGGATGGCGGGATAACGCTGCTGCAGCAGATCGGTGTATCGCCAGTGGGTGGTGGCCTGGCGGTTGTCGAGTAAGCCAGCGGCGGCCAGCACAAACACCCCGGAGCAGATAGACAGGATCCTCGCTCCACGACGATGCGCCGCGCTAAGCTGCTCGCACAGCGCGGCGGGCACCGGGACATCCGCCCCCCGCCAGCCGGGTACGATGATGGTTCCGGCCTCCGCGAGCAGCTCAAGCCCGCCGTCCACCACCAGCCTGAAACCGCCTGTCGCACGCAGTTCACCCGGATCAACGCCCGCCACCGCAAAGCGATACCAGTTGTCGCCCATCTCAGGGCGGGCCAGGGCGAAAATTTCGACGGCAATGCCGAATTCAAACGTGCACAGGCCGTCATAGGCCAGCGCTACTACCAGAGGATTTGTCATCATCGCCCTCACTGTTTTTTGTCATGATCTTGATGTTATCTGGCATTTCTGCCAGCTGTCAAAACCGCTTCCCGGCCGTAGAGTAAAGACTCAATTCTGGAGGTGTTTATGAGCTATGTAACTGATTATCCTGCTGCGTCAGCAGAAACTGCGGCGAACCATTTTTTACAAAGACTGAGCGTGGAAACAGATTGCGACGATGTCCACACCGCGTTCAAAGAGGGAGATGTCGATTTTGTGTTATTACACGTGGTTGGCAGCCCGGAGGTGTTTGCCCGCCGTCATATTCCGGGGGCTCTGCATCTCCGTCATCGTGATATTACCGCGCAAAGAATGGCGGAGTGGCCAGCAGAGACCTTGTTTGTGGTCTATTGCGCAGGGCCGCACTGCAACGGTGCCGACAAGGCGGCGCTGAAGCTGGCACAGCTGGGGCGACCGGTAAAAATCATGATTGGGGGGATGACCGGTTGGGCCGACGAAGGTTTTGCTTTTAATCTCCGGTAAAAACAGCGCCCCGTTAACCTGCGGGGCGCCAGGATCATTCACCTGCCGGATGCAGGGTAGATGGTCTGTTCCGGCAGCACCCGGCGGTCAAAGCGCCGTAAGCCATAGTAAAGCGCCGCGGTGCAGAACCAGCCAATCGCCCAGGAGACGTCATTGTCGGCAAAAATCCAGGTTAACGAGCCGTGCCAGAGCGGGTTTTCAATAAAAGGTAGCTGGATCAACACGCCAACGGCATAAACGCTGATTGCCAATATATTCCAGTGCCCGTAACGGCCACGCGCATCGAAAAGCGCCGGAATATCTACCGCTTTACGTGAAATAATGAAGTAATCAGTCAGACTGATGGCGCTCCACGGCACGAAAAAGGCCAGCAGGAACAGCAGGAAATGAGTGAAGTGTTTCAGGAATGCCGGCTCGCTCAGTAGCGCAATCACGCAGGAAATAGTCACCATCAGCACGACAAAGGCGATGCGGCTTTTCTGGCTCAACGTGGTCTGCTGGCGAAAGCCCGAGACGATGGTGGTCAGCGACATAAAACTGCCGTAAGCGTTAAGGGTGGTAAAGGTGATTTTGCCGAAGCAGATCGCAAAGTAGATCACCATTGCCATCGCCTCGCTTTTACCCAGCCCGACAATGTAACTCACCTCATGTCCCTTGAAGGCGCTGCCGGCAATCGCCGCGGCGATCACGCCAAGCGTCATCGAGGCCTGGGTACCCAGCACCGTGCCGCTGAAGACCGACAGAAAGGTTTTCATCCCGGAGACGTCGCGCGGCAGATAGCGGGAGTAGTCGGACACGTAGGGGCAAAAGGCAATCTGCCATGACGATGAGAGCGACACCGCGAGCAGGAACATCGGCATCGAGAAGTGGTTGTTTTGCACAATGGCGCCCAAATCGCTGGACATCAGCAGGGTGATAAACAGATAGGCAAACGCCAGCACCCCCACCACGCTCGCCACCTTGCCGAGCTTATGGATCACCTTATACCCCAGCACCGCAATCACGATAATGATCGCGCTGAACAGGATCATGCCCGCCACGTTCGACACCGACAGCAGCCTGGCCATCGCCTGTCCGGCAAGCACCGTCCCGCTGGCGGAAAAGCCAACGTACATTACGCATACCAGCATTAGCGGAATGACGGCACCCAGCACGCCAAACTGGGCGCGGCTGATGATCATCTGCGGCAGACCGAGTCGCGGCCCCTGCAGGGCGTGAAACGACATCAACACCGCGCCCAGTATCTGCCCCACCAGCAATCCGATAATGGACCACACCACGTCGCCGCCCAGCACGACCGCCAGCGCCCCGGTCACAATCGCGGTGATCTGCAGATTGCCGCCAAACCACAGCGTAAACTGACTGAAGGGGTGTCCATGACGCTCATTATCCGGAATGTAATCAATGGATCGCGTTTCCGATATCCGCGTCCCGCTTTTCTTAGACTGCGTTTCTGAAGACGAAAAAGACGACATAGTTTCCTCTCTGAGTGGATGATTCATGGCCGCCAGACCCTCTGCCTGTACCCACGCAATGCCATATGACAGGACTTGTATATACAACCATTGACATTCCCTCACACGCATCAGATGAGGAATTTGTGAGCTGAACTGTGAATAATTTGTAATTAATATGAAAAATATCTGTATCTCATACACGGCATCAGTCCACACTCAGATGAGGCATTACCGCTACTGGCACAATTTCCGCGCCATCACCCTTACCCGCTTAAGACAGGAGTGCAGATGAGTAATAACAGACGAGCGGTGCCCGGCATTCGCCATTACGCCGGTCCGGCGGGCGGCTGGGGCGCGTTAAAAGCCACGGCGATTGCCGTGCGCACCCAGATGGATGCCTTTGACGCCCCTGCCACCCTGCTGCGCACCAACCAGCCCGACGGCTTTGACTGTCCGGGCTGTGCCTGGCCGGACAAAGAACACAAATCCACCTTTCAGTTCTGCGAGAACGGCGCTAAAGCGGTGACCTGGGAAGCAACCACAAAGCGTGTCACCCCGGAATTTTTTGCCGCGCACGCCGTCAGTGCCCTGTGGGCGAAAAGCGATTTTGAACTCGAGGGCTACGGACGTCTGACCCATCCCATGAAGTACGAGCCGCAGAGCGACACCTTCCGCCCGGTGGCGTGGGAAGACGCCTTTGCCCGTATTGGCGAGGTGCTGCGCAGGCTGGCGCCGGATGAGGTGGAGTTTTATACCTCCGGGCGGGCCTCGAACGAAGCCGCGTTCCTGTATCAGCTATTTGCCCGCGAGCTGGGCACCAATAATTTCCCCGACTGCTCCAATATGTGCCATCAGGCCACCAGCGTCGGCCTGCCCCGCTCCATCGGTATTGGCAAGGGTACCGTCTCGCTGGAGGATTTCGACCACACAGAGCTGGTTGTCTCCATCGGGCATAACCCTGGCACCAACCATCCGCGCATGATGGGCACCCTGCACGAACTGGCCCGCCGCGGAGTGCCGATTATCGTCTTTAACCCGCTACGTGAAACGGCACTGGAGCGCTTTGCCGATCCGCAAAGCGTGCGGGAGATGGCGACTTACAGCGCCACCGATATCGCCTCAACTTACTATCAGGTAAAAGCCGGGGGCGACGCCGCCGCCTTAAAAGGGATTGCAAAACATCTGCTGGTGCTGGACGCGCTGGATCACGACTTTATCGCCGCCCATACCCAGGGTTTTGCCGAATTTGCCGCCGATATCGCCGCCACCGGCTGGGAAGCGATTGAACGCGAGTCCGGACTGAAGCGCGAAGATCTGGAGAACGTGGCGCACCTCTACGCCCGGTCCAGCGCCACCATCATCACCTACGGCATGGGCATCACTCAGCATAACAAGGGCACTGCCAATGTGCGCCTGATAGCCGATCTCCTGCTGCTGCGCGGCAATTTTGGCAAGCCCGGCGCGGGTATCTGCCCGTTGCGCGGCCACTCCAACGTGCAGGGCAACCGCACGGTAGGGATCACCGAAAAGCCGACCGCAGCGTTTCTGGACAAACTGGGTACGGTGTTCGGCTTTACTCCACCTGTCGCCCATGGCCACGACGCGGTACAGGCCGCTCAGGCGATGATCGACGGCGAGGCAAAAGCGCTGCTCTGTCTCGGGGGTAACTTTGCGGTTGCCATGCCCGATCACGACAAGGCGTTTCCGGCGCTGAAAAGCCTCGATCTCAGCGTGCATATCGCCACCAAGCTGAACCGCACTCACCTGCTGGTCGGCAAGGAGACGTATCTTCTCCCCTGTCTGGGGCGTACCGAGCTTGATATGCAGCAGAGCGGTCAGCAGTCGATCACCGTCGAAGATTCCATGTCGATGGTGCATGCCTCCAGCGGCAGGCTGAAACCGGCCTCTCCCTGGCTGCGTTCGGAACCGGCCATCGTCGCCGGGATCGCCCATGCCACTCTGGCGAACAGCAAAACCGACTGGCTGGGGCTGGTGGAAGATTATGACCGTATCCGGGATCGTATCGAGCAGACCCTCCCCGGCTTTGAGAACTTCAACGCGCGCATCCGGGTGCCGGGGGGTTTTCGTATGCCCCTGCCGCCGACAGAGCGCATCTGGCCCACCGCCAGCGGCAAAGCGATGTTCTCCCTGTTTGATGGCGTTAGCGAAAACACTCCGGGTGAAGGCGAGCGCGTGCTGCGTCTGGTCACCTTACGTAGCCACGACCAGTACAACACCACCATCTATGCGCTGGATGACCGCTATCGCGGGGTGTTTGGTCGGCGTGACGTGCTGTTTATGAACGAAGCGGACATGCAGCAGCTGGGGCTCGAGCATGGCGATCGGGTGGATATTCACACTGCCCTGCCCGGCTCAGACCAGCGTCTGGACGACATCACCCTGGTGGCCTACAGCATTGCGCCCGGCACGGTCGCCGCCTATTACCCCGAAGCTAACGTGCTGGTTCCACTTAATTATCTTGATAAAGAGAGCGGTACGCCATCATACAAATCGGTACCCGTTCGCCTGACCCTGCGTTCAAAACAGATCCGCGCCCTGTAATCACCTCCTCCTGACCGATCCGGCGTTACGTCCGGATCGGTGACATTGTCTCCGTGTAGACACTATAGCTTTTTTAGTCCACACTGAGACATATCCACCTTATCCGTAGCGGGAGCATTCCATGACCAGGCATCTCAATCCGGCCTCTGACACCTGCGGCGATCGCGATCTGATCGCCATACGGGCGGCGATGAACATTCTCGATAAGTGGGGCTGCACTCCCGAGCAGCAGCAGAACATCCTGCAGCTCTCCCGGGCGGCGCTGTATAAGTATCGTCACGGCGACACCAAATCCGCTACCCTGAGCCGCGACCAGTTAACCCGCATCAGCTATCTGCTGAATATGCACTCGGCGCTGCGCATTGTGTTCAGCAACCCCGAGAACGTGTATGGGTTTATGACCATGGCCAACCACAATGCCTACTTCAACGGTGCCACGCCGCTGTCGCTGATTGAGGGCGGTGAGTTTGGCAATCTGCATGAAGTGGCGAAACGGGTGGATGTGCTGCGCGGAGGCCATGCCGGATGATCCATCCCGACATTCCCCGTACTGCGGTGGTGCCCGTCAAGGGCTACCGTCTGCTGCACACCAAATACCCTGCTATTTATGTCTTTGAAGACGTCGCCACGCCCGAGGCGTTCGACGTGCTCTATGAGATCCAGAAGCTCACCAACCCGCGCCTGGCGCATGAGGTAGGCGATCTCAGTCTGTTGCCGCGTAAAGAGTGGGTGTTAGGGATCCGCGGGGCACATTACGCCATGGCCGCCTTTACCCACGTCAACCCGGACGGCAGCCGTTTTTCCAACGGTGATTTTGGCGTCTATTACCTCGGCGACAGCAAAGCGACGGCGCTGGCCGAAATTGTCTACCACTGCGATCTCTACTGGCATAACGTACCGGAGCTGAAATTCGAACGCTTCGAGTACCGCTGTCTGGAAACCGAACTAAGCGGCTGCGCTTTTGCCGACATCACCGGCCTGCCGGATTCGCACCCCTGGTATCATCCCACTGATTACCACGAGCCGCAGCAGTTTGGTGCCAGTCTGCGCGTGGCAGGTGAGACCGGCGTCACCTACCGCTCGGTGCGCAAGCCGGGCGGTGTTTGCTGGGCGCTGCTCACCCCTAAACCCATCACCAGCATTATTCAGACTTCCCTGCACCAGATTATCTGGGACAAAGGCATCGTCAGCATCGGCCAGGTCACACCGGTCAGCAAATAAAGTTTTTCAGACGGTTTCAGCAGGCTCAACATCTAAAACAGACGTACCGTAAGAGTTATCGATAGTACACAGCCAGCGGTCGTTTTCCAGGCGGAAGACATAGGTTGCCCGGCGGATAAGCTCTGTGGTTCTGCCCAGTTCATCAGGGTAAGTAAGCTGGGTTTCCATGATCACCAGCGCATCTCCTCCGCCTTCGATGATCTGCATTTCACCCTGCTTCACGATGAGCTGATCCTGAAAATGATCGGAGATGGAAATAAAGGCGCTGCGAATATTGTCTTTGCCTCTGACGATCATTCCGGGCTTAACCACCAGCGCGGCGTCTTCAGCGTAGTGCTCCATCAGCGAGTCGAAATCTTTGGCTGAGATCGCCCTGTCACAGGCTTTGATGATCTGGCGAAGCGGGTGTTCGTACATGAGTTCTTCTCCTGTTTAGTGACTGCCTGTATTGAATCTACCATCAGACTGCCAAATGTGCAGGCCGGACAAGCAAAGCCCGTCCGGCTGGCCTTTCTGGAAGACGCCTCGCAAAGCCGAAAGTAAGCCTGTGAAATTCAGGCTTATGGCTTTTTTTCCATTTGAGCAGGGCTGTAACATATTGGCTTGCGGCATATTTGCAACCGGACTCACTTCATTGATTAACAGAAAAAGGATGTTCTATGGCTACACCAAATCAGGATAAACATGAACCCTCAGCGCATCTTCCGACTCGCAACCGGGAAGCATTGCAGACATTGATTTCTGCTGAATTGAAAGCGCGCGGCATCAGTGCAGAGGCCTATATCCGCGACCTCAAAACCGAACTGGCTGCGGTTAAAAAATGCTCCTCAGCCTCCCTGCTTCGCAAAAAAACTGAAAGAATCATCTGGACGTGTATAAGCGCATCTGACCAAATTTCTTTCAGCAAAAGGTCCAACGACTGGGCCTTATTTTTTCAGCAGATTACGCCAAAAAATACCCCGCCGCGCAGAATGCCACTACCCCGGCAATCACCGTAGCAAATAGCCCACGGGTAATAATGCCCACCAGGGTAGCGAACGCCGCCGCCAGCAGCGAAATGCTGATCCCCGAGTCCGTCATGGCGGGTTTACTCATCAGTTCGGCAGCGACCAGGGCGGCCATAATGGCGGTGGGGATAAAGCTCAGCCACTGCAGCAGCACCTCCGGCAGGCGAAAGCGGGACAGCAGCAATACCGGCACGGTGCGCATCAGGGCGGTGACCAGCGCCGAGGCGAGGATCGCCAGCACAATATTTCTTTCCATCTTATTTTCCTTTCCGGGCGCGCAACAGCAGTGTCGCCAGCGTAGCGGCAAGGGATGCGGCGACAATCACCACCAGGCTGAGCGAGCCACTTCCGGCCGTCAGGAGCGTAATCACCAGCGCGACGACAATGTTGAGGGTTTCGAGGATCTTCCTGCGGCTGGCGAACCACATCATCAGGATCAGGCCGATAAACATCGACACCAGGCTGAAGCCCAGCCCCTCCATCAGCGAGGCGGGCAGCGTGGTCGCCAGCCAGGCCCCGGCCACACAGGCGATGATCCAGTTCAGCCAGGCGGTAACATTCAGCCCCAGCATCCAGGGATAGCTGATTTTGCCCTGCGGACCGGCGCGCTGCACCGCCACGCCAAAGGTTTCGTCCGTCAGCAGCAGCCCGCTGACCACCTTTTGCAATGTGGTGTAATCACGAAAAAAGAGGCTCATGGAGGAGCTCATCAGCAGGTAGCGCAGGTTGACCAGCAGCACGCTCAGCACCACGGACGCCATCTCCGCCCCTGCCGCCCAAAGCGAGTAAAACAGAAACTGCGCCGAACCGGCGTAGAGGGCGCTGGCCAGCAGCGCAATTTGCCCGGTGGTAAACCCGGAGAGCGTGCCGATCGCCCCGGCGGCAAAACCAATACTCCAGTAGCCCGCAATGGTGGGGAGGCAGGCGGCAATACCGGCCCGAAATTCGTCCGTCGCGGACGCAGGGTGGCCGGTATTTATCTTCATCAACATCGTTTCTTCCCTTATGTGTCTGAGTCCATTAACTATCTTAAGAATCGGCAGCCATCGCTACAGAAAAATTCTTCTCAGCAGTGAAATTTATTCAGGTTATGGGAGCCAGGAAATTCAGACACTCAGTTTTAGCGAGCGAAATACCACCATAACAATGCCAATGAAAATAATGGCGATCAGTATGCTGATACAACGCATGACGGCCTGAACGGGCTCGGTCAGCCATAACGTATCCTGGATAAAAACGATGATCCAGGCCACGGTAAACTGACGGCCAAAATAACTGCTGGACGGTTTTCCCTGCTGCAAATGACACCCCAGCCATAATCCCGCGACCAGCGTCGCAATATAGACCGGGGGATAATGATGCATGAAAGGTAAAAGGATCAAACTCAATAATGTCGCGGCCATGCAACCATATAAACGTTGCCGCATTCGCTGGCTGATTTGCTGGTTTACGGGCTGAGTCGAGGCCGGAAGAATAAAGACCGCCAGCACGGAAACCATCGCCTGCCAGAATCCCGTCAGATGGAACACAAGCAGTATCGGCGTCACCAGTAACAGCGTGATCCCTGCCTGCAGGGGCAACAGCGGTCGTCGGGGTGGCTCAGGGTGACTATTTTGATGCGGCGTTGCAACCTGCCTGCGCCGGTTAAAGGGGTAAAAGAGTACTGTAATCGCAATACAGACTGCACAGCCCAGCGCCACCTCTTCGATGCGGTGAAACGTAAAGCGTAACAGGTAGCGAAATTCACTGTTCTTCTGGGCTTCAGCCATCACCATCATGGCTGTGACCGCGCCCAAAACCCAGGAATAGGACCAGCGGGACACGTCCGCCCGCCATACCGCCACGCCCCCGACAATCGCACAAAACAGGACCAGAAACGCCGCATCCTGCATAAGATATGTGGAAAGCAAGAGCGCCAGCACGCCGCCAGGCACGGTTCCCGTCACCCGGTTAAATGCCCGAACGGTTGAGGCTTTTACTGACGTATTCATCACCGCATAGCTGCTGAGTGCTGCCCAGCCAGGATAGTCAAATCCCGCCAGATCGGACAACAGCACCGACAACAACACGGCAGCGATAACCTGAACTGCGAATATTTCTTTCAGCGTTGCTGCAGCCAGACGACTTAGCCAATGTTTGAGTTGAGCGGTCGGTAAATGAAAGCTGATGTTCACGATCTGCTCCTCATTTTTATATGGCTTCTGGGAGTGTAGTTATCCATAGAGGTCAAGCAAATCACCCGGTATTACTTTTCTGGAAGGCGCCTCGCAAAGCCTTAAGTAACCCTATGTAATTCGGGGTTAAGTCTTTTTTTCAGGGGATCGGCGTCGTAGAGTGACTGCGTTGCGGCACATCCGCAACCGGGCGTAGGAACCCGTACTTCACGACATGACAATTTTCTCTAATCTGTCTTATACCCAATCTGACGAAAGCGTTATTCAGCAATTTATTCCCCTGCCCCTTCCGGCTGATGCGGTCCTCTTTGAGATTGCCGAACACTGCGCCGCACTGGTGAGCGTGCTGATTGAAACAGACGATAGCGAAACATCTACTGCTCTCTGTGAAAGTCTGCTGCGTGACCTGCGCCCCCGCCAATGTCCTTTAAGCTCCAGGCGCGGTCTCGTAGAGGCAAGTTAGTCAGGCGCAACAACGATCGTTCCATGTGTCGCGATAGATTATATTCCCTTCGATATATCTCCAGGTAATCGCCTCATAACGGAGTTCGAGCGTCTCAGGATGCGTACTACTCAAGCCATTAGGGGTGAGGTACGGCGATACCGTTACGACTTTGACGTTATCGAGGATGATATTGAAATACTCCGCCTCGATACCGGTGTCCAGGATGCGATACATCTTAATTGTCGCTTTCTTCATGACTCGTCCTTCGCACACTGCCGATAGAGAAGTGGTGTAGTTTGGTCGAATTCCTTCACTACTGTTATAGAACGATGTACTCGGGTTCCGGTGATTTTCCCCAACCTGGATCTACAGGGATGGTCACGCCGTGGGAAAAAGATTTCAGTTCAATTGAACCTAAGCGCCCAGGCATTAAGCAGCTTCCAATAACTGGCGAACCATTTTCATCATCGAGCCATAAATAAGCGGGTGTGGGCATGTAATTTTCTTATTATTGAATGATTAAACGTGGTATCAGTTAACTATTACCATTTACAGTAGCGAGTAAAAATAACGATCGTTACTATCGCAAATACACCCACAGGCCAGACTGGACTATTAGGAAAAAAATAATCCTGAAGCAACGCAAAACCAACGGTCATAATCACCGGGCCATATAGCGATGATAAAAATCTCATTTGCCAAAGTATGAATTTTTTAAGCGATTTAAGCATGGTTATCTGATCATCCTGCTGATGATGTTTGCTATATCAGAATCCGATGACAACTGTGCCTCAGATGCGCCTGCACGTTCAAATACCGGTTCAATCAGGAAATACATCATTTCTGTCTCTTGCACATAAAGCGCTGTGTAATAAGAAGAATGACGGACACGTAACCTGTTAGCGCTCTCTGCGGCTTTCTGTACTATCCCATATCCGGCAATAACTGTAGCAATTATACCTACTGCACGGCCTGTAAGGGCGCTGAGTTGTACGCTTAGATTCACCCCAATGCGGACGCTAGTTGCAACGGCTAACGCGAACCCCGCTCCTGTCAGAGAACTGGCGGCGATGTGGATGTTAACGGCCATAAGCTCTTTTTTAATGTGCTCCAGTTGATCATTGGTTTTGTATTTAAATATTTCTTCAAAGTAGATCCTGAGCATGTCAAAAACTACATCACCCTGCCGGATCATTCGAGCCACTGCATGTCTGAATCGTGCGTCCTTCAGCTTTTGTTGCTGGCAGACATCGTTATATTCATCGGTAAAACATGATGAATAATACAGAAGACGGGTAGCGCCTTTACCTAACGATTCGATTTGATTCCCGACTTGTTCCCCAACAGCTGAAACAGCGCGATCCAGCCTTAACGCGAGTATTTTATTAGCCTGCAAATAGCCAATAATTTCCCTGTTGCCCTACATAGCCGCTCCTTACTGATTTTTATTCGATGCGGCCAAATTTTAATCTTTTCATTTTATTGTGTAAATAACCGGTTTTAATTTGCGAACAACCTGTATAACAGGGCAGCTAATATTAATCGTATGAATGAATAAAAAGTTAGCTTATCTATTTACTGGAAGACGACTCGCAAAGTTCAAAGTAACCTTATGTAATTAGAGCCTATGTCTTTTATTCAAATTTTTAGGGTCGTAAAGTGGCTGCGTTGCGGCATATCCGCAACCGGGCGTAGGAACCCGTACTTCACGACACGACAATATTTTTTGTCGCGACAGCGCTCATCCCGTTAAAATCACGGTGGCGCTGGCGGAGCAGTCGAAAGGCTGGCCGTTTTTGTCGTGTACGGCATTCCTACCTCCGTCAGCGCTACCACTCATGAGCGTAGGAACTTATGGGATGGTGAGGAGATTTTTTAAAAAGGAACACGACATGACAATTTTCTCTAATCTGTCTTATACCCAATCTGACGAAAACGTTATTCAGCAATTCATTACCCTGCCCCTCCCGGCTGATGCGGATCTCTTTGAGGCCGCAGATCACTGCGCCGCGCTGGTGAGTGTGCTGGTCGAAACCGACAATAGTGAAACATGTAATGCGCTCTGCGAGCACCTGCTGCATAGTCTGCGCCAGCTTCGCGAACTCTGCGATGCCGATCTCCCGCCACACCTGGTCGCTCAGCTGATCGCGGGTGAGGAAGCCACCTCCTGCGTGCCAGAATGCTGGCAGGAAACGGCGTTACAGGTGAACTATGCGCTGGCGTTAACGCAGGCGCTTCTGGCAGGTACACTGCCACCTGGCGTGACGAAGGAACTGACGGGTTTGCTGCATGATATGGTGTGGCTGTTGGCGGAGTTTGTGCAGGAGCCGTATATTACGGCGCACTAAGCGCATTTGAAATCCGCTGAGATGCTTTTTGCGTGAGATAACCCGGTCGCAAAGACCGGGTTTGTAGTGGCTATGCTTGTTTACCTCTCAGTTTTGCGATGGCGAAAATCAACAGGGTATTGATTATTACCGACGCCCCGAGAACGGTTAACATGAATAAATCATTCCATGCCTGCTCGGTGATAAAACCAACCAGATCGCTGAAGCGTCTAAACAAATAAACCTCAGGCAAAAACAGGTAAAAGGCTGAAAAAATCATGAGGAATGACAAGAACTGAATAAGCCATAGCCCTGCTTGTTTTTTAGGTGTCATCGTTAATGATTTCCTTATCACTGATTTAACTGTAGCTGGCACGTTTTGACTATTATCGCTTACTATAACGCGTAAAAATTAACAACCCGAGAACTTATTAACGGTAGTATGAGTAAGCATTTGCTAGTGAATACAAAGATTATCGGAATTTACTTTGCTTAATATTATTTTACCAGTAATTCTGTAGTACCATACCAACGGTCAGTGTAAGGAAACAAGGTGACTTATGGCATTACATGGAAAAATGATATTGAACGGAGCTGATTATGCGCCCTTCAATCTGTACGGCGTCGGCGTCTTTATGGCGCATTCAGGGAAAGGCGTATACCGAAATAAAGGCGCTTGTGGGGCAATTCCAAATGATGGCCCACTCCCCCCAGGTAAGTACTGGATTGTTGAGCGTGGTTCCGGCGGAGTTGGGTCATGGCTTAAAGCAAAATCTCAAGATCTGGTAAACAGGACTTTTTACGGCGCAGAATTTGATCGCGATGAATGGTTTGCCCTCTATAAGGATGACAGGGGTATTGATGACGGCACATGGATTAATGGCGTGTTTCGTGGTTTATTCCGCCTTCATCCGGGTACAATTTCTGAAGGTTGCATTACAATAGCCCACAATTCTGATTATGCCCTTATCCGAAACGCATTATTAAGAACATCGCCTGTACGGGTTCCCTGTCAGCGCTCTCTCATGGCTCGGGGTTGGGTTGAGGTGGTAAATACCTATGGTAACACTTGTCCGTAGAGCGTTAAAAATTGCGTACTACCTTCTGCTGTCAGTATGTGTAGGCCGCACCCTGGGAAGTCCTGAAATATGGATGAATGATAGCGTGACTCAATGGTTCGGGCACATATTATATGGCCCGGGAGAAATAGGCGCTGATAATTTCTACGACATCTATTTCTATATCACGATAATCACAGTTTTTCCGATAACAACCGTTATCTATATTTTAACAATGAAGTTAATTAAAAAATTAAGGAGCTTGTAAAATGCCAATCCCTCCCTATTTGTGGTTGAAGGACGACGGCGGTGCGGACATTAAAGGTTCAGTGGATGTTAAGGACCGTGAAGGAAGCATAGAAATAATCGGCATGAGTCATGGGATCAACCTGCCTGTAGATAGTGCAAATGGCAAAATCACCGGTACGCGGCAACATTCTTCTATGATGTTAGAAAAAGAGGTAGATAGTTCTACGCCTTATCTCTACAAAGCCGCAGCCTCTGGCCAAACGCTAAAAAGTGCCGAACTTCGTTTCTACCACATCAACGACGCCGGGCAAGAGGTCTGTTATTACACCGTATTAATGGAAAATGTAAAAATCACAGGTGTCAATTGCGGAGTACCAAACGTGAAAATATCCGGTAACGATAAAATGAATCATGTTGAAAGTATCAGCTTACAATATGAAAAAATCACCTGGCGCATTGTAGACGGAAATATTATGTTTACCGATGCATGGAATGAGCGTCCGACAGCCTGAACAAAGAGGGTGCATGCACCCTCATTTTTTTGCATGAAGGAAAACTGTTCGGCCTGACAGGCCCAGTGCTAACTCCGTCAGCGTTACCACTCATGAGCATAGGAACTTATGGGATGGTGAGGAGATTTTTTAAAAAGGAACACGACATGACAATTTTCTCTAATCTGTCTTACCCCCAATCTGACCAAAGCGTTATTCAGCAATTCATTACCCTGCCCCTTCCGATTGATGCCGATCTCTTTGATGTTTATGCGTGATAAATTTACCTCTTGTGTGCCGGATCGCTCTCAGTAATCAGTGTTAAAAGCAGGTTACGCTCAAGCCTCGAAGAAATGAGACGCGTCATTGACGCGTCTCCTCACTGATTCATTACCCGATAACGTCGCTTCAGAATGAAGGTTTACTTTCAGAGCTTTTTAACATTGCAACCAACGCTACGCTGCCCAGGATAACAACCGCAGCCAGTAAAACCATCTCCTGAAGACCGACCGCTGCCGAAATCTGCCCTCCAGCAAGTGCTCCCGTACCGATAGCGGCATTGAAAATAGCAACATAGAGGGCTGATGCCGGTTGTGCGGCCTCTTTCGCGCAACGAAGCAGCCATGTCTGCAACCCTACGAACACAATAGCCATAGCGGCGCCCCATATTGCCAGTAGCATACCTGTGAACCAGAGCGGAAGTGAGGCAAAGCGCTTCATACCAAGCATCCCCAGCGCGCCTGCGCTGAGAAGCAATGAGATCAAAATCAGCACCCTGAGATGGCGATCAATCAGCTTACCGGCAACAACATTCCCCAGCAGTCCGGACAGCCCTGAAATCAGCAACAGACCCGAAACGGAAGCCGTCGGGATATCGCGGGTTTTGGTCAGCAAGGGCTCAAGATAGGTGAATGCCGCAAAGTGAGCCGAAATAATACAGGCAGTTGCGCCAAAGAGAGAAAGAAGCACTGGATTTGTCGCTATGCCACGATAAACCTTCAGCCTCAGTGGCTGAGGGGAGTTCAGTGACGGGAGTGTCCAGAATAAAGCACAGGCGGCAGCCAGCGACAGCAGGGAAATCATGGTAAATGCATGGCGCCAGCCGGTCATGTCTGCAATAAAACTGGCCAGCGGCACGCCCATTACGCTGGCCGCCGAAACGCCACCAAAAATCACCGAGGTAGCCAGCCCCAGCCTGCCAGGCGGAACAAGCTGTACAGCCACTGTGCCGATCAACGCCCAGAAAACACCGTGCGCCAGCGCCCCCGTCATCCGTGCCGACATAAACAGACTCATCGTGTGAACCTGCGACACCGCCAGGCAAGACAGTGCCAGAAACAGCATCAGTGCTACAAGCAGAGCCTTACGTGAGATGCGCGCCGGCATCGCCCCGGACAGTAAGGCAGCCAGCGCGGCAACCCAGCCATAAGCCGTCACGGCAAGACCCGCCCCGGCTTCAGTCTGATGCAAATCCTTCGCCAGCGCACTCAACATGCCCACTGGCGCAAGTTCACTGGTTACAATCGAAAACGCGCTGATCCCGAGCGCGGTTACTGCCAGCCAGGTGCGTGCAGGCACCGGGCTTACCTGTAAAACGGTATCGTTCATGTCATATATACTCGTCAAAGAAAGCGGGAGAAATGTGTGAAGGGGATCCGGGGTCGGACAGCATCAGGTCCCCACGCCTTTCATCCCTTCTGGCGTGTAGCGTTCTCCGACAACCGGGAGGCTGGATAGCGCGATATGCAACGCGTCCAGCTCGTCACCGCTGAGCTGGACGTCAAGCGCCGCGGCGTTTTCGCTAAGATGCTGAAGATTGCAGGTGCCCGGTATGGGCACAACGTTGTCTCCCTGCGCCAGTAACCAGGCCAGCGCAATCTGTGAAGGCGTGCAGGCCTTGCTGACAGCAAGGGCGGTTATCACCTCCACGAGGGAATGGTTTTTTGCGAGATTTTCCGCCTGGAAGCGAGGCAGCTGACTACGGAAATCGCCGTTCTGAGGTACCGGCTCATGTTGAAATCTGCCCGTCAGAAAGCCCCGCCCTAATGGCGAATAGGCCACGAATCCGATCCCAAGCGTTTTACACAGGGGAATGACGCTGGCCCCGGCCTCACGACTCCAGAGGGAATACTCTGTCTGAACCGCCGCGACAGGATGGACCGCATGAGCGCGCCTGAGCGTCTCTGCACTGACCTCGCATAACCCGATGTGACCAATTTTCCCTTCTTTAACAAGCTGCGCCAGGCCGGCCATCGTCTCTTCAATCGCCGTGTTGCTGTCAATACGGTGCACGTAGTAGAGATCAATGTGCTCCACGCCCAGACGTTTAAGCGACGCTTCGCAGCATTTGCGCGCGTAGTCAGGCGTATTACAGAGCTGTCTCTGGTATTCGCCGGGCCGACGCACAATGCCAAATTTCGTTGCCAGCTTCAGCGCAGGCTGGCGCGTTTTAATGAATCTCCCAAGTAATTCCTCGTTATGCCAGGGTCCGTAGGTATCAGACGTATCGAGGAAGTTAATCCCCAAATCCATAGCCTTATCCAGCACCGCCAACGACGCATCGTCGTCACGTGGCCCGTAGAATTCGCTCATACCCATGCAGCCCAGGCCAAGCGCAGAAACAGTGAGGGAGGAAGTCAGATTACGTTTTTGCATGTTTATCTCCTTGTGGAGATTGCAGTATCATCCTGCGATAAGTGATAAAACAGCGCTGAAAACGGAGAGCCGTTTTCCATAATCGGAAAATATGAAAACAGATTTTAACTGGGACGATACGCGGATATTTCTCGCCATTGCCCGTGCGGGTACGCTGAGCGGCGCAGCGGAGGCCATGAATATGGGGATTGCCACGCTCTCAAGAAGACTGGACAGGCTTGAACAAGCGCTGGCAGTGCCGCTATTCAGCAGGCACCAGAACGGCTATCGGTTAACGGATGATGGGGAGGCGCTTCTGGAGCGGGCGGAGGCGCTGGAATATGCGGGGCTCGCTTTCGGCGAGTCTGCCAGGTTACAGGGTAACGTTGCCGGGCTTGTCCGGCTGGCAACATCTGACAACCTGGCCACGCATTTTATTCTTCCTTCGCTTACAGGATTGCTGCAAAACTATCCCGACCTGCGGGTAGAGGTGCTCAGCGGCGTGGCCTCGGTCAACCTGCATCGCAGGGATGCCGATTTAGCAATACGCATGGTTAAACCGGACAGCGGAAATCTGACGCTGAAGCGGCTTGGAACCGTGGGATTCGGGCTCTACGCCGACAAAACATATCTAAATCAATGGGAGGATAGTGCTACTGAGCTACTGTTAAGCCACGGGCAGTATGTTGGCTGGTCAGAATCTCATCAGCACCTGCCCGCTGCGCGGTGGGTAACGCGGATGCTGCGCGGCAGGCCCTGCAAAGTAGAAGCGAATACGCTTGTGGCGCAATTATCGGCCGTTTCAGCAGGTCTGGGCCTGGGCATTTTGCCGCACTTTATGGCGAGGAAAAACGCCCTGCACTGCGTCAGCGCAGACGTTGGCGTGGATCAGACATTGTGGTTAGTGATGCACTCAGACCTGGCACACTCCCGGCGAGTCAGGGTCGTTGCCGATCATTTAATCGCGTTATTTGAGGAGATAAAAGATTCCCTCGCGATGCCCTGAACATAAACACATACCCGGGCCCGCTTACCGCGGACCCGGTATCTCACTCACTCCTTAACCCGCGCCCGCTTCCCTCTCTGCTCTTCCTCGCTCTCCGCCGCTTTCACCAGCGTAAAGCTAAAGTTCACCTCCGTATGCTCCCCTTCAATACCACGCTGTTTAGCTACGGCACTGTCCGTCACCTTCACCGGCTCTGCAATCAGCTCCGCCCTCGTCGCGAACGCAAAGTCATCCCACAGATACTCATCCCCGTTGAGGTTGATCTGGGTGGTCAGATGCTTATACCCCGGCGCTGACACAAAGAAGTGCACGTGCGCCGGGCGGTTACCGTGGCGGCCAATGGCTGTCAGCAGCTTCTGGGTTGGGCCATCCGGTGGGCAGCCGTAGCCGCACGGCACGATGCTGCGCACCGTGTAGCGACCGTCGTCACCGGTACGGACGCGGCGGCGCAGGTTGTATTCGCTCTGCGACTGGTCGAAGAACGAATAGCCGCCGAGGGTGTTGGCGTGCCAGATATCCACAATCGCACCCGCCACCGGCTTACCGTTCAGATCGGTCACCTGGCCCTGCAACCACATGGTTTCTGCCTGCTCTTTGCCGTCGTCCATGCGGGCAAAGCCTTCGCTCAGCGGGGCGTTGGCTACGTACAGTGGCCCTTCGATGGTGCGCGGAGTTCCCACCTCGTTGCCGGATGCCGCCTCTTTCTCGTCGGCACGCATGTCCAGATAGTGCTCCAGGCCCAGACCGGCCGCCAGCAGCGCCGCTTCCTGGCGTCCGCCCAGCTCGTTGAGGTAGTTCACCGCAATCCAGAACTCTTCATCGGTCACGTCGAACTGCTTGATGGTCTTGCACAGGTCGCTCAGCAGTTGATGCATGATGTTCTTTAAGCGGTCGTTACCGCCGGTGGAATTTAAGCCGCTGCTGATGGCCAGTAAGCTTTCCAGTTCGGTTTGATGCGCAGGATTCACAGACATTGCATATTCCTCTTTGTAGGGTACTTGTTGTAGTTATTGCGACGACTCTTGTTCGTGATGAATGGATGACGGATGCATACACAGAGGCTGCACGCTAATCTCCATCCACGGGTAGAGCGGCAGCGCGGTCAGGATGTCGTGCAGCTCCTGGTTGTCCGCCACGTCAAAAATGCTGACGTTGGCGTACTGGCCCACCACGCGCCAGATGTGCGGCCACTTGCCCTCGCGCTGTAAGCGCTGTGAGTAGGCTTTCTCTTTCGCTTTGATGGCTTCGACGTCTGCCGCAGGCAGCGACGACGGAATGTTGACCGTCATTTCCACTTTAAAAAGCATCGTGTTTACCTTTAGTTACGTGCGTAATGACGCAGCTTGTCTTCGTCGATATCGACGCCTAATCCCGGCCCCTGGGGTAACGACACCTCTCCCTGGCTGAAATCCAGCGGACGGACCACGATGTCATCCTTCAGCAGCAATGGGCCGAACATCTCGGTGCCCCACTGCATCTTCACCGTTGACCAGGCGTGCAGCGAGGCGACGGTACCGAGCGTGCCTTCCAGCATGGTGCCGCCGTACAGCGCCACGCCCGCCGCCTGCGCCACGTGCGCCAGCTTCAGGGCCTGCGCCGGGCCGCCCGCCTTGGCGATCTTCAGGGCATACGCCCCGGTAAAGCCGCCGCTCGCCAGGGCGTAGCCGTCGTGACTGGTTGCCACCGCTTCGTCGGCGAGGATCGGCACCGTAAAGCGCTGGCTGAGGGTAATTAACCCTTGCCGATCCCACAGCGGGATCGGCTGCTCCACCAGATCGATGCCGCCTGCCTGTAGCTGGGTCATTCCTTTGATGGCAGTGGTCAGATCCCAGGCCTGGTTGACGTCCACCCGCACGCTGACTTCATCCCCCAGCGCCGCCTTGATGGCTAACGCGTGGCGAATGTCTACGTCCAGCCCGCGGGCGCCGATTTTCAGCTTGAAGGTGTTGTGACGCCCCTCCGCCAGCAGGCGTTTACCCTCTTCGATGTCTTTCTGCGTGTCGCCGCTCGCCAGGGTCCACAGCACCGGCAGGCGATCCGTCAGCGCCCCGCCCAGCAGCGCGCTCACCGGCAGATCCAGCGCTTTACCCTGGGCATCGAGAAACGCGGTTTCGAGGGCGGATTTGGCGAAAGTGTTGCCCTTCACGTGGGCGTTCATCCTGTCGGCAAGCTGTGCCACGCCGCTGAACGACTGGCCGCACAGCAGCGGGGCCAGATAGGTTTCAATGGCGGATTTGATCGCTTCCGGACTTTCCGGGCCGTAGCTCATACCGCCGATGGTGGTGGCTTCGCCCCAGCCCGTTACCCCGTTTGCGCACGCCATTCTGACGATGGCGAGCGTCTGGCAACCCATGGTCGCCATCGACAGCTTGTGCGGGCGGATGGTAGGAATGTCCACCAGCCAGCAGGCCAGGGATTCTATGGTGAGGGTCATGTCATGCTCCTGCGGGTTAAAAAGGTCAGCACCTGCTGATTGAAGGCTTCCGGGCAGGCGACGTTCGACAGGTGCGAGGCGGGTAACGTCGCATACTCTGTCTGCTTCGCCTGGGCCGCGATCCACTGGGCGTCCTGCACGGTGGTGACCGGATCTTCATCTCCGGCAATGACCAGCATCGGGCGCAGCATCGCCGCTACCTCATCGCGCAGATCGGCGGTAGCCAGCGTTTCGCAGCAGGCGGCGTAGCCGTCGGCGGGCGTGTCGGCCAGGCCGTCAATCAGCAGCTTCACCACGCCGGGATTGCTGTGGCGATAAGCCGGGGTGAACCAGCGTTCCGCCGCGCTGCCGGCAACCGGGGCCATCCCCTGCTGGCGCACCGTCGCCGCGCGCTGGAGCCAGCCTCTGGACTCGCCGATTTTCGCCGCGGTGTTCGCCACCACGATGCGTTCAAAACGGGAAGGCGCATGACGGTTCAGCCACAGGCCGGTCATGCCCCCAAGCGAGATGCCACAAAAACAGGCCCGCTCGACGTCGAGACGATCCAGCAGGGCAATCACGTCCTGGCCCAGCGTGTCGAGGGTGAAGCCCGTTTCCGTAACCGGCGAGCGACCGTGGCCGCGGGTGTTGTAGCGCAGCACGCGAAAATGCCGGGTAAAGTCGGTCATCTGTCCCTGCCACATCGGCCAGGTGGTGCCGAGGGAGTTGGAGAGCACCAGCAGCGGCGCTGCTTCTGGCCCGTCGAGGCGATATTCCAGATCCATTCACGCCTCCTCGGTTTCGGCGTTCAGGGCAAAGGTCAGCACCACCGGGGTAACGGACTGCAGATACTCCGCCGTCACGTCGCCAAAGAGTTCGCGCACCACCATGCCCTGGTCAGTGATGTCTATCACCGCCATGTCGGTATAGATGCGGTCGATACAGGCCATGCCGGTCAGGGGATAGGTACAGGTCTGGACGATTTTGCACTCGCCCTGGCGGGTCAGATGTTCGGTCATCACATAGACGCGCTTCGCGCCAATCGCCAGGTCCATCGCCCCGCCGACGGCGGGAATAGAGGACGGTTCGCCCGTGCTCCAGTTCGCCAGGTCGCCACGTCCGGAGACCTGATAAGCCCCCAGCACGCAGATATCCAGGTGGCCGCCGCGCATCATGGTGAACGAATCGCCGTGATGGAAGTAGCAGCCGCCCGCCAGCAGGGTTACCGGCTGTTTTCCGGCGTTAATCAGCTCCGGATCCTCTTCTCCCGGTGCAGGAGCAGGCCCCATGCCGAGAATGCCGTTTTCGCTGTGCAGGAAGATCTCGCGATCGGCCGGAAGATAGTTGGCGATCCGGGTCGGCAGGCCGATCCCGAGGTTGACATAGGCCCCTTCCGGGATGTCGCGGGCGATGCGTTCCGCCAGCTGTTGATGGGTCAGTTTATTCACGGGTTCTCCTTATGCAGTCTGCGACAGGCGAATAGGTGCGACCGTCACCACGCGCTGGACAAAAATGCCCGGCGTCACCACCGCTTCCGGGTCAAGCTCGCCGAGGGACACCGTCTCGCTCACCTGCGCAATGGTGCAGCTGGCGGCGGCGGCCATAATTGGCCCGAAGTTGCGCCCGGTTTTGTCATACACCAGGTTGCCCCAGCGGTCGGCCTTCAGGGCTTTGATCAGGGCAAAATCGGCTTTTAACGGGTACTCCAGCACGTAATCTTTGCCGTCGATATGGCGGGTCTCTTTGCCCGCTGCCAGCTCGGTGCCAAACCCGGTGGGGGTGAAGATCGCCCCCAGCCCGCTGCCGCCCGCCTGAATGCGCGCTGCGAGATTGCCCTGCGGCACCAGCTCCAGCTCAACCTGGCCGCGACGGTAGAGGTCGTCAAACACCCAGGAGTCGGTCTGGCGCGGGAAGGAGCAGATCACCTTCTTCACGCAGCCAGCCTTCAGCAGCGCCGCCAGGCCGTAGTCACCGTTCCCGGCGTTGTTGCTAATCAGGGTCAGATCCCGCGGCTTGCGGCGGATCAGAGCATCGAGCAGTTCGGCGGGCTGTCCGGCCGCGCCAAATCCGCCCACCATCACCACCGCGCCGTCAAAAATGTCCGCCACGGCGGCATCGGTGGCGGCAATCCGTTTATCAATCATTTGCTTACCTCGTTGTTATTCGTTGACGGCAGGCTGCGCAGGGCGATCCACGCCAGCAGGGCATAGGCCATCAGCAGCAGAGAGACCGGCCAGGAGGCGTCGAAGTGCATCAGCAGCGCCACCGCCAGCATCGGCCCCAGGCCACCGGAGAAAATAGAGCCTACCTCATGCCCCAGCGCCAGGCCGGAGTAGCGCACGCGCACCGGGAACAGGTCGCTCATGATGCAGGGCTGGGTGCCGATCATCGCCCCGTGGCAGAACGGCAGGCCGAGCAGCATCGCCAGCATGATCCAGCCGTAGTCCCCGGTAGAGAGCAGCCAGAAGAACGGGAAAGCCATCACCAGCAGGCCGATGACGCCGATGTAGTAGACCGGCTTCAGGCCGATACGATCCGAGAGCGCCCCCCAGAACAGGATCGAGAAGAACTCCACCAGCATCGCCAGGGTCACGGCGCTGATGATCTCCCCGGTGCCGATACCGATGTGTCTGGCGTAAACCACCGAAAAAGTGAAGAAGATATAGGAGGCGCCGTTCTCCGGCAGGCGCAGGGCAATGGCCTGCAGCAGCGCTTTCGGGTGCTCGCGCACCAGCACCATCAGCGGGATCTTCTCGTGTTTTTCTTCGGGTTTCGCCTGAGCGAAGGCTTTGCTCTCGCGGATGTTCTTGCGGATATAGACCCCGACCAGGAAGATGACGATGCTCAGCAGGAAGGGCACGCGCCAGCCCCAGCTCATCAGCTCGTCTTCCGGCAGTTTCTGTACCAGATAAAAGGCGAAGGCCGAGAGCACAAATCCGCCGGAGACCCCCATCTGGCTCCAGGCGGTGAAGTAGCCGCGACGCGATGCCGGGGCGTTCTCGCTGAGCATCAGCACCCCGCCGCCCCACTCTCCGCCTGAGGCCACGCCCTGTAAAAAGCGCAGCGTGATCAGCGACAGCGGCGCCCAGATGCCGATCTGCGCGTAGGTTGGCAGCAGGCCGATGACGAAAGTGGTGGCTCCCATCAGGGTCAGGGTCATGATCAGCGTCATCTTGCGGCTGTAGCGATCCCCGAGATGACCAAAGACAATCCCGCCCAGCGGACGGGCGAGGAAGCCCACCGCAAAGCCGGAGAAGGCCAGCAGCGTACCCTGCATCGGGTCGCCGCCCACCGGGAAGAACAGCGGACCAAACACCAGCGCCGCAGCGGTGCCGTACAGGAAGAAGTCATACCATTCCAGCGCATTACCCAGCACCGAGGCGAACACCAGCTTGCGCATCTGCCCGGCATCCTGTGCAGGCGCTGCCGAAGCGGCGCTGTTTTCAGTCACGACATTGCTCATCAGCGTTACCTTTTATTGTTGGTTTTACGCTTCCACGTCATACCCGACGGCATGGTAGCGACGGTTAAAGTAGACCAGCCCGCGCGGCGCTTCGCTGATGCGTATCGCCTGCACCTGGCAGTAGAAAACGGTGTGGCTGCCCACTTCATGGCAGGTGTCGATCAGGCAGTCGAAGCTGGCGACGGACGAGCTGAGTACCGGCGCGCCGCTGGCCATCACCTGCCAGGCGTCGTACTCAAAACGCTGCTCGGAGCGCAGGCTGGCGTTGGCGAAGATGCCGGACAGAGCCTGGTGTTCGCTGGAGAGAACGTTCACGCACAGGGTGCCGTTCTGCTTGAAATGCCCGTTGGCGTAAGAGTTGCGGTTCATACAGACCAGCAGCGTCGGCGGCGAGTCCGTCACGCTGCAGACGGCGGAGGCGGTAAAGCCAAATTTGCCCGCCGGGCCGTCGGTGGTGATAACGGAGACCGCACTCCCCAGCTGTGCCATGGCATTACGAAATTCGGTTTGCAGTGTCATAAGGAATTCCTCACAGATCGATGACTAAACGGGCGCTTCTGGCACGGGAACAACACAACAAAATCTGGTCGCCGTCGGCTTTCTCTTCGTCGGTCAGGTAGCTGTCGCGATGGTCCGGCTCGCCTTCCAGCACGTCGGTCAGGCAGCTGCCGCAGATCCCCTGCTTACAGGAGACGCACACCTTCAGCCCGGCCTGGGCCAGCGCCTCCACGATGGTCTGGTTCTCCAGCACCTGTACGGTGATGCCGCTGGCTGCCGCGAACACTTCAAAGGCCGCGCCACCGGTGACCACCTCCGCGCTGAAGCACTCCTGATGCACCTGCTCCGGGCGATAACCGAGGCGGGTCGCCTCGTCGGTGAGCGCATCCATCAGCCGCGCCGGACCGCAGGTGTAGACGTGGGTATTGGCCGGAACGTCAGTCAGTACCGCCGTCAGGTTCAGCCGCCGGGTGTCGCTGAAGTGCAGCTGAATGCGATCGGCATACGGCGCCTGCTCCAGCTGCGGAATAAATGCCGCCAGATCCCGCGAACGCGCGCAGTAGTGGAGGCTGAAGGAGCGCCCGCTGGCGTGCAGTTCGGCGGCCATCGCCAGCATCGGGGTGATACCGATCCCGCCGCCAATCAGCAGGCTATGGCTGGCGGTCTCATCCAGCGCAAACAGGTTGCGCGGGTCGCTGACCTGGATCCGATCCCCCACGTTCAGGGCATGGGCGGCCAGGGAACCGCCCTGGGATTGGGTGTCTTTCAGAATGCCGAGCTGGTAGTGCCGGCGATCCTGCGGGTCGCCGCACAGGGAGTACGGACGCACCAGGTCCTCTGCCAGATGCAGGTCGATATGCGCCCCCGCGCTGAAGGCCGGGAGATCGATACCGTCAGAATGCGCCAGCGTCAGCAGAACCACCTCGCCCTGCAACTCCCGCCTGATAACCTGTAATGTCAGCATGTTGGCTCCTTAACGCATAAACAGACCGCCGTTGATGTCCCAGGTCGCCCCGGTGACAAACGACGCCTGCGGTGAGGCCAGCAAAGCCACGGCCCGGGCGACAAACTCTGCTTCACCCAACCTGCCCACCGGGATCGCCTGCAGCAGCCCGGCCATCTTCTCTTCCGGCACCAGGGCGTGAACTATCGGCAGATCCATCGGACCCGGGGCGATGGCATTCACCGTCACGCCGGATTTGCCGAGCTCCCGGGCAAACACTTTGGTCAGGGTCAGAATGCCGCCCTTCGAAGCCGCGTAATGGGCACCCGACGCGGTACCGCCGTTCTGCCCGGCCAGTGAGGCCAGGTTGATGATCCGACCGTAGCCACGGCTGGAGAAGTAGCGCCCCAGGGTCTGGCAGCCAACAAAGGTGCCGCGCAGGTTGGTGGCGATCACCCGGTCGAACTCCTCGACGTCAATCTCCATCACCGGGGTGGCGAGGGTCAGCGCGGCGTTGTTCACCAGCCCCTCCAGGCTGCCGAAGCGTTCAACGGAGGCCTCCAGCGCCCTGGCAAAATCCTGCGGCTGGCGGATATCCAGCCCCAGCGCCAGCACGCTGCCCTGTCCGTCATCCAGGCGATCCGCCGCCTGCTGTGCGCGAGCGGCATCGACGTCGGTCAGCACCACCTGGTACCCCTCCGCCAGCAGGTGGGCGGCAATCACGTTGCCCAGACCGGCGGCCGCGCCGGTCACTAATAGGGTGTGCGTCATGGGCGGCTCCTCAGAGGATGTAGCCGATGCTGTGCAGCACATCGTCGCTGTTGACCAGACGGATCACCTTTTGGCTAATCAGTAACGTGCCGTCCTGCGGTTTCAGGTGCCAGGTGATGTCCGCCGCGTAGTGGCGACTGTGGCCTTTGCGGTGCTCCCACAGGGACTGCGCCCCGCGCACCACGATCAGATCCTCGCTGGACTCCAGCAGACGGAAGCGCGACAGGGTGCGCAGCGTTCTGGCGCGCGGCGTGGTGGAGATGGACTCCCCGCTGTAGAGGCGCTTCACCCGGCGCTCGCGCATGTGGTGATCGTCGCAGGCGTAGTTGAGGGTGTTTTTGAAATCCGTTTCGTTCGGATCGATCGGCACCACGTACAGGCCGTCACGCTGCCAGAGATCCAGCCAGGCGTTGAACTCGCCCTGGTCCAGCAGATCGCCTTCGAGGTTGATTACGGACATGGCCGCAAACAGCACAGAATCTGGCGTCATCATTTTTCGCTCTCCGTCATCAATTTTTTCCACTGCTGATAGGCTGCGCGCATCCCGGTCTCGGCGCTGACGTCGCTGCGCAGGCCATCGTCGGTGCGGTATTCCCCGGCCAGGCCGCGGTTAAGCATGATC
Source organism: Leclercia adecarboxylata (assembly GCF_035787115.1). Lineage (GTDB taxonomy): Bacteria > Pseudomonadota > Gammaproteobacteria > Enterobacterales > Enterobacteriaceae > Enterobacter > Enterobacter adecarboxylatus_E. The sequence goes on from NZ_JALKTL010000001.1 coordinate 820,597, forward strand.
CACAGGTCATCCCCGGCGGTGGCGCCGCGCTGAACGCGCTCCCAGGCTTCGGAGTCGTCCGGCGTGCCAAAGCCCATCGGCCCCTGGAAGTGCTCGTGCAGACGCAGACGCGCCTGGTTGGCAATCTCCGGCCCGCCGTCCATAGTGATCACCGCGTGGTGAATCTCGGTTTCCATCACTGAGACCGGCTGCAGGACGCGGAAGAAGGCCATTGAACAGGCGATGTTCGGGAACAGGTTGAGGTTGAAGCCGGAGCCGCCCACCGCACGCACGATGCGGCGCACCTGCTCTTCGTCATGGTCTTTGCGCAGTGCGTCAGCCAGCTCGACAAAGCGCTCCGGGATCGGCGCATCGAGGTTAGCTTCCAGGTCCACCAGCTCGGGGATCATCACCATCACGCTGTGGCCGTTGCCGAGATCTTCGACATAGCCGCTGCCGTCCACGAAGTTCAGCATCTCTTCGGTCTGCTTATCGACCGAACTCAGGAAGGAGCGGTGCACCACCGGGAAGTGATAGCCGTCGGTGGTGTTTTCCAGCTGGATCTTCCAGTTGCCCGGGAAGCGGAAGCGGTGCGCAGGCCCGGTCTTAATTGGGTAGCCCGCCCCCTGCTTCATAAAGAGATCCATCCACTTCTTCGCCGCGCCGAGGAACTCCTCCAGCGGCTCGATCTGCTCGTTAAAGGTGGCAAACACCATGCCCGCATACTGTTCGGTACGCAGGGAGACCAGCCCCAGTTCGCCTTTCTCAAGCCTGTCGGCATAGCTTTCCGGGTGCGGCACGCCGCGCAGGCTGCCATCCAGGGCGTAGCCCCAGCCGTGGTACGGGCAGACGAAGCTGTTGGTTTTGCCGCTGCGGTGTTCGCAGACGGTAGCCGCGCGGTGGCGGCAGCGGTTCAGCAGGGTGTGAATAGTGCCTTTACGGTCACGCACTACGATCACAGGCTGGGTGCCGATCTCGGTGGTTTTGAAGCTGCCGGTCTCCGGGATCTCGCTGACGTGCGCCACCCAGACCCAGGTTTTGCTGAAAATACGGTCCAGCTCCAGCTGGAACAGCTCGTCTGAGGTGTAGAGCGAGGTATGGACGCGATCGTGTTTGACCAGGGCGGCAATCTCTTCCCGGGTCGGGACCGGCTGCGCCGTGGTATCGATATTTTTGACATTGATGAGGTGGTCACACTGCATAATCTTTCTCCTGCTGGCGATCGAAGTTCTAGTTTTTGTCCGGTACAGGTAACGCATCCGCCGCATGCCAGTGGCTCACCGGCCTGCTGAACAGGTTGCGGGTGGTGAAATGGTGCATGGTCATCTCGCCCGCCTCGCGACGGAAAATGATCTGCAGCTCGGCGGCATTCAGATGGGCACCGCCAGCGGTAAAGGCGGAGGTTTGCAGCATCTGCCAGCGGCCATGCAGCTCGCCGTCGGCATCGTGATACAGTGCCTCGGAGCACAAAAAGTGGCCGTTCAGGGCGAAGTGCGCGGGCGTGCGGACATAGCCCGCCATCATCGCCACTATCGCCTCGCGTCCCTGATGTCTTCCCAGCCGGGTGGCGTATGGCTCACCCAGCCCTTCCCAGCAGGCGTCTGCGCTGAACAGGGCACCAATGGCCTGCACCGTCTCCATGCTGTCCAGCCGATCGCACAGCCGCATGTAAGTGCTGATACAGACCCGGGCTGCCTGCTGATCCTCAAGCTGCTGTAAACGCAGCGCATCCTGTGGGCTCATGATCCACTCCGTTACTGAATAATCAGTTCACGCCCGACGCGGGCTTCAATCTTGCAGTACTTCCACAGCTTGCTGTCGCCGTCCCCCACTGGGGTGGTGCGGAACAGGTTGCAGGCGGCCACCACGCTGTCGAGGGTGTCGGCATCGGCCAGCACGTAGGTGGTCCAGGGCGAAGTGGTGGACGGGCCGACCATCAGACGGTCATCGTCCATGTTGCCGATAACGCGGATACCCTGGGTCTCGTCGATGCCTTTCATCATCACGCCGAATGCGGCCCACACCTGTCTGGCTTCTGCCGGGGTGGCATCGAAAAAGTTCTGGTTCACGCCGATGCAAAACAGCACGCGTAAGGTTGTTGTCTGGCTCATCTGTTGCTCCTTTCGTAAAAATTACAAATAACCCGGCAGAGGCTGGCCACCGAAATAGACCGTACCGGCATTGAGATAAGAGAGGTCGCCCATAAAGGCGTGCTGGGTGATCACCAGCGTGTCGCGGACATAGCGTTGCAGCGGGCTTTTCATGGTGATGCCCCCCATGCCGTTCAGCGCCAGCGCCTGACGGGTAACTTCAGCGGCCACGCGGGTGACGTGGGTGGAGGAGAGCCGCAGGGCGTTGATCTGCGCGCAGGCGGGCTCATCCCCGGCGAGGATGCACTGCCACACGTCGTCGATGGCATCGTAGAACCAGGCACGGGCCGAGCGCAGATCCGCTTCACAGCGGGCAATCTGCATTTGCGCCTGCGGACGGTCGGCCAGGCGCGGGGCGCCGGTCACCGACTGCTGGCGATGGGCAATGGCATAGATTTCCTGGAGGGCAGCGCGGGCCACGCCGAGCGCCACCACCGACAGCACCTGGGTGGCCAGCGACAGCACCGGATAACGATAAAGCGCGCCATCGAGGTTAAGCGCGCCGCCGCGCACAAAGGTCCACTCCCGGGGTACGTAAGCATCATTCACCACCAGGTCGTGGCTGCCGGTGCCCGCCAGACCGACGGTGTTCCACACCGGATCGATCTGCACGCTGTCGCGCGGCAGTACCGCCATCCGCGGCAATGTTTCGCCGCTCTCCGGCAGGATGCCGACGCCAAACACCGAGGCGCCCATGCTGCCGCTGGCAAAGCCCCAGCGGCCGCTGACGCGGTAGCCGCCGTCCGCCAGCACTGCCTTTTGCGGCGGGAAGATGCCGCCGGCAAAGACCACGTCCGGGCCGTCGCGGTAGAGTTCTTTCAGGGTATCCGGCGGCAGCGCCCCAAGATAGAACGGGCTCATGCCGAAGCTGGCAACCCAGCCTGCGGAGCCATCGGCGGTGGCGATCTGCTCGATCAGCTCGCAGAACTGCGCCGGAGAGCACTCCTCGCCGCCGTAGATTTTTGGGACCAGTGCGCGGTAGACGCCAATCTGCTTAAAGCGGGCGATGATGTCGTCAGAGATGTGGCGCTGTTGTTCAAAATCGGCGCTGCGGGCCGCAACGTCATTCAGCAGTGGAACGAGTTCCTCACGAACATGAACGGCTGACATAGCTTCCTCCCAAAAGAGTGTGCGGCCTGCAGAGAGACGAGCGCTGCCGCAATGAGTGGTACTCACTGAGTTATTGTGCAAACTGTCGGTAAGACGGGACGGTTAGCGGCGTCGTCGCTCTGCCAGCCACTCAGCGGCCTGGATCAGCAGGCCCTCCTGCCCTTTAGCGGCAATCAGCTGCAGCGCCACCGGGCGGCCGCGCAGCGTGCCTGCGGGCAGGGTCAGCGCCGGGTGGCCGCTGAGGTTAAAGGGACGGACCAGCCGGGTGAGGTTCACCACGCTGAGGGGATCTTTGGCTTCTTCCAGCGTGGGCGGCAGTTCCGGCAGGGTCGCCAGCGCCAGCAGTGGGGTTTTCGCCAGCTGGTCATCCACCTGGGCGGTAAAGGTGTGGCGGATAGCTTCTGCGGCATTCAGGGCTTCGGCATGGATGTCGGCCCCGGCGCGGATGCGGGTCGCAACGTCGGCGGAGACCGCGCCGTTGCGCAGTAACGGGTTAAAGGCCTGCCAGTTTTCGTGGCTGATGAGGGTCAGCCCGGCGCGATGCGCGTCGCCCAGCAGCGGCAGTTCGGCCTGACGCGGATGCAGGTCAGCCCGGGCAAGGAAATTCAACAGCAGAGCGTCGATATCGATCAACGCCGACGCGATAAAACCGATGGCGGGCATGGACTGCAGCGGCGCGTCAACCGGCACCGCCAGACGGTTCAGCACCTCCCGCAGCATCTCGGGGCGACGGGCGAAGATCCCCACGCAGTCCAGCGAGCTTTGCGCGGGCATCACCCCTGCCCGGCTAAGCCGCCCGTAAGTGGGTTTCAGGCCGAGGATGCCGCAGCAGGCGGCAGGCATGCGCACCGAGCCGCCGGTATCGGTGCCGAGGGCAAAATCGACCTCGCCGGAGGCTACCACCGCAGCAGAGCCGCTGGACGAGCCGCCGGGGATCAGGTCAGGAAAGCGGGGATTAACCGGCGTGCCGCTCCAGGGATTGATACCGGTGACGCCGAACGCCAGTTCGTGCAGGGTGGTTTTTCCGGTCAGGACGCAGCGCTGCCCGAGAAGGGTTTCTACCACCCCGGCATGCTGTTCAGCCGCCGGGTTTGCCTCCAGCGCCGGGCAGCCGGCACGGGTGGCGAAACCGGCGATGTCGAGGGTGTCTTTCACCGCGAAGCGGAGGTCACCCTCACCAAGGGTAAACTGCGCGACGTAACCATTGCTCTCAGTAACTGGCTGCATGATTTGCACCTTAACCAGGAAAAACGAATCATATTCGGGCGGGGCAGTCTTCGCTGCGATTCGACCCATGTTTGTTCAGGTCAATCATGGAAGCTTTAGATGAATATTCAAGTAATATTTCACGTTAATTTTACGAAAAAATAACACTGAAACATTTTGTTAACACATGTGGATAAGTGAGTCAGGGCGATGAAAAATAACAATAAACGGTGCGCGGGGACGAAAAAAAAGCCGCCCTGACAGTGAAGGCAGCTTGTTATTATAAGTCTTTATTTACAGTGAGTTAGAGCAAAAATCTACGGCTGTCACAAAACCGAAATTCTCTGTTTTGGGGTTTAAAGCTCGTTCAGGTTGTCGAGCACTTTTGAGAGCGACAGGTTCATTCTGTCCATCTGGGCGGCGGTCATTCCCTTAAAACCCTTCTCGAAAACCTTGCTGGTCAGGCGGTGCGCCTCGGCCACTTTTTCGCGTCCGGACTCGGTGAGCATAACCTCTGTCACCCGGGCATCCTGCACGCTGCTGGCGGTGGTCACCAGGCCGTCATCGCGCAGGCGACCGACGATCTTGGTGACGGTGGGCATTTTAGCCATGGCATATTCGGAGATCTGCGAGATGCTGGCCTTACCGTACTGCTCGGTAATCATCAACACCCGAAAGCGGGACACATCGAGCTGCACCTTTTTCAGTGTAATTTCCATTACTTGCGTATAACGCGCGTAGACGTTGACTATCCAGTAGAACGGGAACTCTTCGCGGTGAAAAATGGGGCCGCTGTCTGACGATGTGTTCGTATGGCTCATGAAATGAGGTTCCAGAAGTGATGCAATGGCCGCAATTATACCCGCTATTTACCGCCTGCTATAGCCCGATTGCGCCCTGCCCCGGGCTGTTAACACATCACCGCGTCACAAAAGCCGTTCGACATCGCATTATGATTCGAAAACGCTACGTGATTAACAATTGCGTATCATTTTTCAAACATAACATTGACGTCTACAGGGGCGATTTTCTATACGTTAGCGCACGTGTTTGCGTTGGGTGAGCTCAGGTAGTACCCCGGCATAACACTATCTGGCTGATATTACCGATAAACGCAATGTGGAGCTTTTCATGAACGACAGTCCATCGCTGGAACAGACACGCTCCGACGTGCTGGGGCCGCCTTCGCCTGCTGACGCCACGCTCGACCCGCGTCAACAGCGGGTGATTAAAAAGTTATTCCGCAGATTAATCACTTTTTTGTTCATTCTGTTCGTCTTTTCGTACCTGGATCGCATCAACATCGGCTTCGCCGGGCTGACGATGGGCAAGGATCTGGGCCTTACCAGCACCATGTTTGGCCTGGCGACCACGCTGTTTTACGTGATGTATGTGATCTGCGGGATCCCCAGCAACGTGATGCTGAGCGTGGTGGGCGCCCGCCGCTGGATCGCTATTCTGATGGTGGTGTGGGGAATTGCGTCTACGGCCACGATGTTCGCCACCGGCCCTAATAGCCTGTACGTGCTGCGTATGCTGGTGGGGATTGCCGAAGCGGGCTTCCTGCCCGGGCTGTTACTCTATTTAACCTTCTGGTTTCCGGCGCACTACCGCGCTCGCGCCAACGCCCTGTTTATGATTGCCATGCCGGTAACGATGGCGCTGGGTTCGCTGGCCTCCGGGTACATTCTTAACCTTGATGGGGTAATGAACCTGAAAGGCTGGCAGTGGCTGTTCCTGCTGGAGGGCTTCCCGTCGGTCATTCTTGGCTTTGTGGTGTGGTTCTGGCTGGACGACAGCCCGGATAAAGCGCGCTGGCTGACCCAGGACGACAAAGCCTGCCTGAAGGAGATGCTGGAGGCGGATCGCCTGAATGCCCAGAGCACCCAACTGCGGGAGCAGGCCGCGCTGGCGCCGCAGCAGCGTAGCCTGATGCGCGAGCTGTTCACGCCGACCATCATGCTCTACACCCTGGCCTACTTCTGCCTGACCAACACCCTGAGCGCCCTGAGCGTCTGGACGCCGCTGATCCTGCGCAGCATCAGCGAGGAGAGCAGTAACGTCACCATCGGCATTCTGAGCGCCATTCCTCAGGTGTGTACCATTGTGGCGATGGTGTGGTGGAGTAAACGTTCCGACAAGCGCAACGAGCGTAAAGTCCACACCCTGCTGCCCTATCTGTTTGCCGCCGCAGGCTGGATCCTGACCGCCACCAGCGTGAATCCGATGCTGCAGTTCACCGGGATCGTGATGGCCTCGTCCGGCGCCTTTGCCGCGATGGTGATCTTCTGGACCACCCCGGATCGTTCCATCTCCCTGCGTGCCCGCGCGTTGGGTATTGCGGTGATCAACGCCACCGGGATGACCGGCGCCGCGCTGGGACCGCTGCTGATGGGGCTAATGAAAGACATCACCGGAAACTTCAACGCCGGGATCTTTATGGTGGCCGGTTTCCTGGTGCTGGGGGCGGCGGTGATTGCGCTGATTCCAATGAAGCAGGCAGCGAAGCAGCCAGAGGCGCTGAAGGGGCTGCCGACGAACGGATAATTTTCAGCCCCTGTGCAATATCGCCGGGTGGCGGCTACGCCTTACCCGGCCTACAGGTCGCTTTTGACTTTACAGGCCCGGCAAGCGTAGCGCCGCCGGGCACACAGGCCGCACGATTACATACTTATTCTGCTGCCACCGGTTTAACCCGCACTCCGGCGAACACCATCACCATTGCCGCCACCAGCAGCACGCCGCTGGCGGTAAATACCCCGCTGGCGCCGTTGAGATCAAACACCGCCCCGCCGCCGGCTGCACCGGCGCTTATCGCCAGCTGGATCGACGCCACCATCAACCCACCCGCGCTCTCGGCTTCGTCAGTCACGGTGGTGGCAAGCCAGGTTGACCAGCCCACCGGCACCAGACCAAAGGCAAAGCCCCACAGGCTTACCAGCAGACCGTCAACCAGCGCCAGATGACCAAAGGCCACCATCAGCAACGCCAGCATTCCCATTACGAACGGCACCAGCGCCAGGGTGAGACGCAAATTGCGCGCCAGCAGGTGTCCGGCAATGGAGGTGCCGACGAAGTTCGCCACGCCAAAGCCGAGCAGGATAAGCGAGATAGTCTCCACGCTCGCCTGCCCCACCGTCTCAAGGAAGGGGCGCAGATAGGTGAAGAAAGCAAAGTGGCCGCTGAAGATCAGAATGGTGGCCAGCAGGCCGCCGATCATCCCCGGACGGCGCAACACCCTTATCAGCGTGTTGAGGCTACCGCTGTTTTCCGGGCGCATCGACGGTAACACCCACAGCTGCCAGAGCAGGGCCAGCGCGCTGGGCACCACGCAGAGAATAAAGACGTTTCGCCAGCCGATCAGGCTACCGAGATAGCTTCCCAGCGGCGCGGCCACCACGGTGGCAATCGACACCCCGGAGAAGATAATCGCCAGCGCTTTAGGTACATCACTGGCAGGCACCAGCCGCATCGCGGTCGCGGTGGACATCGCCCAGAAACCGCCGATCGCCACACCAAGCAGCAGGCGCCCCATCAGCAGGACATGCAGCGAGGGCGCGAAGGCGACCAGTAAGCTTGAGATAATTTGCAACACCGAAAAGAACATCAGCACCCAGCGGCGGTCGATACTTTTGGTGGCAGAGGTGATCAGCAGACCGGTGACCAGCGCCACCAGCGCGGTTGCGGTCACCGATTGCCCGGCCACCCCCTCGCTGACACCCAGACTGGCGGCCATAGGCGTCAGCAGGCTGGCAGGCAGAAACTCGGCGACGATCAGGCCGAATACCCCCAGTCCCAGCGACCAGACCGCGCGCCAGGCGGGTCTGGCCGGGGCGCTGGCCTCGTTTGCGGCGATGGATGAATGCATTTGTAATACTCCCGTCAGGAAAATGTGATGTATGTCGCAAAGCATAGGAAGTTCACCGCGGACGATCTATGACATATAATCTTCATTTATTGATTATTCGTCCGGGAATAGAAAAATGACGCTTCAGTCGCCTGATTTGATCAGTGAGTTGCTGCGCGGTATGCGCCTGTCGGGGGTGAAATATCGCCGGATCGAAGCCAGCGCGCCCTTTGGCGTGGCCTTTGGTGCCGCCCCCGGCAAGGCACAGTTCCACTTTATCAGCCGGGGCCCGGCAGTGCTGCGGCTGCACAGCGGCGCGCGTTTTGAGCTTAACAGCGGCGATGCGGTGTTTATTCCCAACGGGGATGCCCACGCCCTGCTCTCCGGAGATGACGTCACCGTCACGCCGGTATCGGCCTTTCCCAGCGAGCCGATCTGCAACAGCGTGTGCGATATTCACTGCGAACCCTGCCCTGACAGCGAGAACATGGTGATATTCAGCGGGTGCATGGATTTCGATCTTGGCGGGATGCAGCCGCTGATCAAAGCGATGCCGGAAGTGATGATGGTCAGCCGGCTGATGACCACCTGGCCGGAGATCCACCCTCTGCTGGTGGCGATGGAGCGAGAGTCAATGACGCGCCAGGTGGGGTTTGCCGGGATCCTCGCCCGGCTGGCGGACGTAGTGGCGGCGCTGATTGTCCGCGGCTGGGTCGAAGCCGGATGCGGTAAGGCCACCGGCTGGATCCAGGTGCTGCGCGATCCGCGTCTCAGCAGGGCGATCTACGCCATGCACCAGCAGCCGGGGATTAACTGGAGCGTGGCGGAGCTGGCAAAAGAGGCGGGTACGTCAAGATCGGTGTTTGCCGAGCGTTTTCTTTCGGCAACCGGCACCACGCCGGCGAAATACCTGAGCGAGCTGCGGATGCGGCTGGCGATTCAGTATATCGGCCAGGAGAATCAGGCGATTGAGACCGTGGCGTTGCGCCTCGGCTACAGTTCGCTGGCAGCCTTCAGCCGGGCGTTTAAGCGCATTGTCGGCCAGTCGCCGGGAGCACTACGCGAAGCCAGTCAGACCCCACAGGAGATCTGACCGGTTCGTTTCAGAAGGGAAAGTTAAAGCCAGCTCTGCTGAACAGGCGCGCCTTCGGTGCGATCTGCGCGGGGCATCTCAATCGTCAGCGTTGAGAGATGCTTAGCCCACAGGTCTGCCACCCATTTCACGCCGCGCGCGGTAAAGCGGGCCTGAGACCAGGTGCGCTCGTTTTCGCCTACCCCGCTGTGCAGGGTAAAGTAGCCCGCATCAATATGATGCTGTGGCGGAACCAGGTTACCCCCGACGCGCTGCATGATATTGCGCTCCAGCAAGAACTCACGGAACTGGGGCTCTTTGGCTTTGAGGATCTTGCAGAGCTGACGAAAGCCCAGCGACTCCTTCACCTGGACGAACTGATCGAAGAACGCCGCCTTTGGGGCCCAGAGCGCAAGCTGCTCCTCGGCGCGCTGGCGTTTTTCGTACTGCTCCGCCCAGGCCCGCGCCGCCGCCGCCGGGTTGGTGAAGTCCGGGATATTGACGTTTCTCTCCCGCTCCTGCCAGCGATCGAGCATGGCGGCGGTGAAGCCCGGGGAGATGCGTGAAACCGTCAGCAGGGAGTCCCGTTTGTTCAGCAAAAACTCCTGCCGCATTTCACCTTCACGCTCATACAGGCTGGCCGTTACCGGCTGCGAAAGACGCTGCGCCGTTTCCAGACTTTGCACCATGCGCTTAACCTCGGTATGGGCGATACCGGTCAGCTTCGCGATTTCGCGACTGCTGATGGTGGCAAGCTGTCCACTGGACTGGAAAGTTTCAACAGGAATTACCATAGGTTTCACCCCTCACTCATACATTACTCGGGTAATTTGCTCTAATAGTATACAAACACCTGTTCAAATATCCAGTATAATTTTTAGGCGATTCTTGTCAGAGGCAGGCCACGTCTAAGTTGCGGTAACTAAGGCTGTTTCAGCGTCTGGCTCTTTTCGGAAGAACCAAAATGCCCGGTGTCACCCTGCCCGTGTTCACCGCTGCCCTGTACGCGCTTAAGCTGAATGACCTCGCCGCGCTGCCAGGCGTCGGCGCCGTTAACGACCGGATGGGCCACGATATCGGCACGCCGGGCTTTGATCTCCTGGGTATCGATCCCCAGACGGCGATCGCGATCCGCCAGCAGCCGAGGATCGAGCTGCCCTTCCCCGGTAAAGCCCATCATCAGCGCCGGTATGCCGAGCGGCAGTGTTTTGTCGCGATCCGTATGCCAGGTGTGCCAGGTTTTGCCGTAGGTGTTGACGATTTTATTCATCAGCGCCTTGTCAGCGACCGCAGGCAGGCCGGGCGCCACCAGACTGCCCGATTTCACTTCATACTGGTGACTGTGCCAGAGCTTTTTCTCCTCTGGCGGCAGGGTGTTAAACAGGCGCTCGCTGATGATGTACTCCACCCCCATCAGCCGGGCATCTTTGGTATTACCGTCATAAATAACCGCCTGCATGACCTCCTCATTCAGCACCGTCACATAGTGATGGGCCTCCATCTGGCCGTTTTTATCCCCGTTATAAAAGTGGAAGCCGTCCAGATACGCGCTGATGGCCTCCACCGGAGGACGGGACTGGATTACCTGGGCGCCCGTCTCCAGGGTGCTCAGGGCTGCCGAGGTGCTTTTACCCGGGAGCGGGGCCTGCGGCGGGGAGTTATTCGCCCCGCAGCCGACAAGCAGCAGGACAGCAACGCTCAAAGATAACGATTTCATTGGCACTCCCTTTCATAAAACCTGGTTATGAAGGTAGTTTAGATGCAGGAATTGATCCGGCATATATGTGAAAAAACAGCGGCTTCGCTCGTTTTTATCCGCAACGGTAATTTGTCTGTATATGCTCAAAATGTGGGATCCGACACGCGAAATGGCTCAGTTTCGTCTAAGGTTTTCAGGTGATTGATGGCAGCGGTCGCGCTGCCCGGAGAACCCAGGAGAACAACCATGATGAGACCTCAGCAGCACGCAACACTGCGGCTGGCGATTGGCGGCATCCTGCTTGGGATAACTGCCTTCAGCTATGCGGACGAACCAACCGGCGCCCGGAAACAAGCACCCGACATTCTGTTTGGTCCGCTGTTTAACGATGTACAAACTGCCAAACTTTTCCCTGACCAAAAAACCTTTGCCGATGCCGTTCCCAAAAACGATCCCCAGTCGATCCTCGCTGATTACCATATGCAGCGTAAACAGTCCGGCTTTGATCTGCGCCACTTCGTGGAGATGAACTTCACCCTGCCGACCGAAAAAGAGAAATATGTGCCGCCAGCCGGACAGAGCCTGCGTGCCCATATTGACGGCCTGTGGCCGGTACTGACGCGCACCACTTCCAGCGCCGGAGAGTGGGATTCATTGCTGCCGCTGCCGAAACCCTACGTAGTGCCGGGCGGGCGTTTTCGCGAGATCTACTACTGGGACAGCTACTTCACCATGCTGGGGCTGGCGGAGAGCGGACACTGGGACAAAGTTGCCAACATGGTGGACAACTTCGCCTATGAACTGGACAGCTGGGGTCATATTCCCAACGGCAACCGCAGCTACTACCTGAGCCGCTCGCAGCCGCCATTCTTTGCTCTGATGGTAGAACTGCTGGCGACGCACGATAAAGACGCGCTGAAAAAATACCGTCCGCAGATGGAAAAAGAGTACGCTTACTGGATGGAAGGAGTGGATGCACTTCAGCCAGGCCAGGCCAGCCAGCGGGTGGTGAAGCTGGACGATGGTGCCGTGCTTAACCGCTACTGGGATGCTCGCGACACGCCGCGTCCGGAATCCTGGCTTGATGACATCAACACGGCCAAAAAATACCCCAGCCGTCCGGCGACCGAGATCTACCGCGATCTGCGCTCCGCGGCCGCCTCCGGATGGGACTTTAGCTCTCGCTGGATGGACGATCCGCAGCAGCTGGGAACGATCCGCACCACCAGCATCGTGCCGGTGGATCTGAATGCCCTGATGTTTAAGATGGAAAAACTGCTGGCGAAGGCCAGCCAGGACGGGGGCGACAATGCGGCGGCCAGCCGCTACGAGGGTCTGGCCTCCGATCGCCAGAAAGCGATGGAGCGCTATCTGTGGAACGAAAAAGAGGGCTGGTATGCCGATTACGATCTGAAAACCAAACAGGTACGTAGTCAGCTGACCGCCGCGGCCCTGTTCCCACTGTACGTCAAGGCTGCCTCGCAGGAACGTGCGGACAAAACAGCCTCCGCCGCCGAAGCCCAGCTGCTGAAAGCTGGCGGGATTTCCACCACCACCGTTAACAGCGGCCAGCAGTGGGATGCCCCGAACGGCTGGGCACCGTTGCAGTGGGTCGCCACCGAAGGCTTGCAGAACTACGGGCAAAATAAAGTGGCGATGGACGTGACGTGGCGCTTCCTCACCAACGTGCAGCACACCTACGATCGCGAGCAGAAGCTGGTGGAGAAATATGACGTTTCCACCACCGGTACCGGCGGCGGCGGTGGCGAATATCCGCTGCAGGACGGCTTCGGCTGGACCAACGGCGTGACGCTGAAAATGCTGGATCTGGTCTGCCCGCAGGCCAACCCTTGCGACAAAGTACCGGCCACGCAGCCTGCGGCCAACGATGAACCGGTGACCACGACCCCTGCGGCTACCGGCACGCAACCAGCGGCGAATGACGCCTCGACCAGAAGTGACCAGCCAGCGGCGACAAGCACGCCGTCGACAAGCACGCCGTCGACGTCAACAACGCCACCAGCTTCAGGCAATCAGTCGACAACCACTGCGCCACCGGCCACCACTGACCAGCCGGCAGCCAATGATGAACCGACAGAAACACAGAAAAGTGTCGGACAGCAGTAATCACCAGGCCGGGTAAGGCGTAGCCGCCACCCGGCAAGTTAAAACGTTCGCAGGGATTAGCCACAAAAAAACGGCTCTGGTAAAAGAGCCGTTTTATCGGTTTCAGGCGCGTCGTACCATCCTGTAGATAAGTAGCACCAGAATGGCACCCACCACAGCCACCAGAAAACTTTGCAGGTTAAATCCGGATACACTGCCGCCGATGCCAAACATCGTTGCCAGCCAGCCGCCGACAACCGCACCCACGACCCCAAGGACACAGGTCAAAATAAAGCCGCCACCATCACGTCCCGGCATGATGAACTTTGCGATAACGCCAGCAATCAGACCAAAGATAATCCAGGCGATGATACCCATAGTGATGCCCTCTTGCAGAGTTAAGCTTGCGCAGGACACCCGCCCGCGCAGGTACTACTAAGTATAGGCAATCGCCGGAAAACCAGTTTTACTACACCGACTTAATTGCGGCTCTGGCGAAAAAATAATTACCGGTTTGTATTAAGTTCCGCGACCGGCTGCCGATAACGCATCCACAGTCTGTCATCAATCGAGGAGCCCCGGGGCGTGAGTAATTACAGTGAGCAGTTCCTGAAAACTAATCCGCTGGCTGTATTGGGTGTATTACGCGATCTGCAAAAAAATGACGTTCCCGTGCGTATCAGCTGGGGGAATAACCAGTTCATCAGCAAAATTCTGGATGCCAACCCGGAACGACTGGTCATAGATTTGGGCAGTCAGGAGTATGAAAACCGCTCGGTGTTACGCGCAGAGAACATCACCGTTGCCGCTGATACCCAGGGGGCCAAAGTCGAGTTCGATTTGCCGCGACTGGAACAGGGTGATTATCAGGCACTGCCTGCTTTTGTCTCGCCGCTTCCGGCATCCGTATGGTGTATCCAGCGGCGGGAGTATTTCCGCATCAATGCCCCGCTGCATCCGGCCTACTTCTGTAAAGCCAGAATGCCTGACAAAAGCGTCATTCGTTTCCGTCTGCACGATCTGTCGCTCGGCGGCATGGGGGCGCTGATGGATACCGCCAAACCCGAAGGCCTGGTCGAGGGGATGCGTTTTTCGCAGATCGAACTGGATATGGGCGGCTGGGGTCGCTTCTTTTTCGATGCGCAGCTGATTACCGTAAGCGAGCGTAAAGTGGTGGACAGCAAAAACGAGACCATTACCACGCCGCGTCTGAGCTTCCGTTTTCTCAACGTCGGGCCTGGCCCGGAGCGGGAACTGCAGCGGATTATCTACTCGCTGGAACGTGAAGCGCGGGAACGCGCCAATAAAGTGCGTTAACCGCGACCGGGCAGCGCGTGGCTGCCCGGCGACAGATTACATGGCGTCCATCGCTTTCTGCACTTTCCAGATGTAGCGCGGTGCCTGCGGTGCGGGGTGGTTATTGACGACATGATCAAAGAACTCGTCTTTATCCAGGTCGTTGATTTCGGCAATTGCCTTTTTACGATCCGACGAGAAGGTGCGCAGCAGCGCGCCCGCGCCGTTAACGTAGGAGACCACCAGCGCATACTGCATCACTTCCGGATCCTCGATCCCCTTCAGGATCCCATGTTCCAGAATGCTCAGGTAGGCGGTACCCATGGAGATATTGCGCTCCGGGTTCTTCAGCTCGCTGGTGGAGGGTTGCCCGCTCCAGCCCATATGCCGGTAAACCTCGCGCCCGGCGGTGGAGGCCTTAAGCTGCATCAGGCCCACCGCGTTCGATTTACTCACCAGATTCGGGTTCCCGCCCGACTCTACCGCAATGATGGCGGTGATCAGCCGCGGGCTGACGCCCCAGGCCTCACCGGCTTTTTCACTGATCGGCATCCACTGCATCGCCCGTTTCACCGGGACTTCCGGGTTCCATTCCGGCTTCTGGTAATCCTGCTTTGAACTACAGCCTGCAAGTAACACAATCAAAAAAGCAAACCATCTCAATTTCACGTCATCTGTCCTTATGGTCATTCATCGCTGTTACTCTATCCTCCGCTTGATGAAGGACGCGCTCAGGCGGCATGATATATACATTCAGCTTTATAAGTCAGCAAGGAAATGCCATGTCTCAGTTTCATCTCATCGCACCATCAGGGTACTGCATTAATCAGGAGGCGGCACAACGGGGCGTGGCGCGGTTACTGGACGACGGCCATCCTGTGCAAAATCAGACAATTATACCCCGCCGCCAGCAGAGGTTTGCTGGCACCGAGGCCCAGCGCCTGAATGATATCAATGCCCTCGTCCATCTGCCGGGTGCCAACCAGATTGTGCTGGCGGTGCGCGGCGGGTATGGTGCCAGTCGCCTGCTGGAACAGATCGACTGGCAGGGGCTGGCCAGCCGCCAGCAGCAGGATCCTTTGCTTATCTGCGGCCACAGTGATTTCACCGTCATCCAGCTCGGCCTGCTGGCGTTGCACAACGTCATCACCTTTAGTGGCCCGATGCTGGCGGGCAATTTCGGCGCACCGGAGCTGAACGCCTTTACCCTCGACCATTTCTGGCGCGCGCTGCGAAACCGCACTTACGCTGTTGAGTGGCAGGGCGATGGCCCTGCGTGCGAATGCGAAGGCCAGCTGTGGGGCGGCAATCTGGCGATGCTGGTCTCGCTTATCGGGACCCCCTGGCTGCCTGCCATTGAGAACGGCATCCTGGTGCTGGAGGACATCAACGAACATCCCTTCCGCGTCGAGCGTATGCTGCTCCAGCTGCACCACGCGGGCATTCTCGATCGTCAGCAGGCGATTGTGCTCGGCAGCTTCAGCGGTGCTGCCGCCAATGACTATGATGCCGGATACGATCTGGCGACCATGATCGCTTACCTGCGTTCCCGGGTATCGGTGCCCATCGTCAGCGGGCTTGACTTCGGCCACGAACAAAAAACCGTCACCCTGCCCCTCGGCGCGCAGGCGACGCTGGTTCACGCGGCGGGCAACAGTCGTTTAACCCTGAGCGGGCATCCGGTGCTCCAGGCGTAAAAAAAGCCCCTTAAGCGGCGGATTAACGCCCTGTGAGGGGCGTTAATATGGTAGGGTTTTACTAACAGTCATCGCGTCAGGCAGGGAGTACGCAAACATTGGATGCCGCAGCAATAATCAGTCTTTTTATCCTGGGTTCAGTTCTTGTAACCTGCAGTATTTTATTGAGTTCGTTCTCATCACGTCTCGGCATCCCCATTCTGGTTATTTTCCTCGCCATCGGCATGCTGGCGGGGGTTGATGGCGTCGGGGGGATCCCCTTCGACAATTATCCGTTTGCGTACATGATCAGTAACCTCGCGCTGGCCGTGATCCTGCTGGATGGCGGGATGCGCACCCAGGCCAGTTCGTTTCGCGTGGCGCTGGGTCCGGCCCTGTCGCTGGCGACGGTCGGGGTGCTGATTACCTCAGGCCTGACCGGGATGATGGCGGCATGGCTGTTTCATCTGGACCTGATGGAAGGGCTGCTGATTGGCGCGATTGTCGGGTCTACCGACGCCGCGGCAGTCTTTTCGCTGCTGGGCGGCAAAGGGCTGAACGAACGTGTCGGCTCAACGCTGGAGATAGAATCCGGCAGTAACGATCCGATGGCGGTGTTTCTCACCATCACCCTGATTGAGATGATCCAGCAGCATGAGACCGGCCTGAGCTGGATGTTCGCCTGGCACATCATTCAGCAGTTTGGCTTAGGCATCATCTTTGGCCTCGCCGGTGGCTATCTGCTGCAACAGACGATCAACCGTATTTCGCTGCCGGCGGGGCTCTATCCGCTGCTGGCGCTGAGCGGTGGGATTTTGATTTTCGCCGTGACCACCGCACTGGACGGCAGCGGTATTCTGGCGGTCTATCTGTGCGGTTTCCTGCTCGGCAATCGCCCCATCCGCAACCGCTATGGCATTCTGCAAAACTTCGACGGCCTGGCCTGGCTGGCGCAGATTGGCATGTTCCTGGTGCTGGGGTTGCTGGTCACGCCGTCGGATCTGCTGCCGATTGCCGTGCCGGCGCTGATGCTGTCGCTGTGGATGATCTTCTTTGCCCGCCCGCTGTCAGTCTTTGCCGGGCTGCTGCCGTTCAGGGGCTTTAACCTGCGCGAGCGGGTGTTTATTAGCTGGGTGGGGCTGCGCGGCGCAGTACCGATTATCCTTGCGGTGTTCCCGATGATGGCCGGGCTGGATAATTCTCGTCTGTTCTTTAACGTGGCATTTTTCGTGGTGCTGGTGTCGCTGTTGTTCCAGGGGACCTCCCTGTCATGGGCGGCGAAAAAGGCCAAAGTAGTGATCCCACCGGTGGGCTGGCCGGTCTCCCGGGTGGGGCTGGATATTCACCCGGAGAACCCCTGGGAGCAGTTTGTTTATCAGCTTAGCGCCGATAAGTGGTGCGTAGGGGCTTCGCTGCGCGATCTGCACATGCCCGCCGAGACGCGCATTGCCGCCCTGTTCCGCGATAACGCGCTGCTGCATCCAACCGGCAGCACCCGATTGCGGGAGGGGGATATCCTCTGCGTCATTGGCCGCGAGCATGACCTCCCTGCCCTCGGCAAGCTGTTCAGCCAGTCACCACCGGTGGCGCTGGATCAACGCTTCTTTGGCGACTTTATTCTGGAAGCCAGCGCTAAATTTGCCGATGTGGCGTTGATCTATGGCCTGGACGTTGGGCTGGAGTATCGCGATAACCAGCAGACTCTGGGCGAGATTGTCCAGAAACAGCTCGGTGCCGCCCCGGTCGTGGGTGACCAGGTGGAGTTTGCCGGGATGATCTGGACGGTCGCGGAGAAAGAAGATAACGCGGTGCTGAAGGTGGGCGTGCGCGTGGCGGAGGATGCCGAAGAGTAAATTGCTTCCTCTCCAACAGGGAGAGGAGCAAACACTAAAAAGGGCAACTGACGTTGCCCTTTTGCATTTATATCGTTACGACCGGTACCCGCGGCGCTAACGCGGTTAATAACTCGTACCCTACGGTGCCCGCTGCGGCGGCGACATCATCCACCTTCACCTCATTGCCCCACAGCTCAACCGGCGAACCTATCCCCGCCTGCGGGCATGGCGTCAGGTCAATCGCCAGCATATCCATTGAAACGGTGCCCACCGTGCCGGTGCGCACGCCGTCCACCCACACCGGAGTGCCGGAAGGGGCAATACGGGGATAGCCGTCAGCATAGCCGCCAGCGACGATACCGATCCTCTGCTCGCCTGACGCCCGATAGCGGCTGCCATAGCCCACGGTGTCCCCTGCTTTCAGGTTCTGGACGCCGATGATTTCACTGCGCAGGGTCATCACCGGCTTCAGGCCGCTGTTGGCGATATCCTGCCACTGCCCGGACGGCGAGGCGCCATAGAGGATGATGCCCGGACGCACCCAGTCGAAATGCGCCTCCGGATGCCAGAGCGTCGCCGCCGAGTTGGCGAGCGAGCGCGGGCAGTCCAGCCCCTCCGCCGCCTGCTCGATCCGCTTCATCGGTTCAACAATACCGTCCGGCTTCTCCGCATCAGCAAAATGGGCCATCAGGGTCATCCCCCCGACGTTCTTCAGCGCCCGCAGCTGCTGCCAGACGCTGTGAACCCGCTCCGGCTGGAAACCGAGACGGTTCATGCCGCTATTTACTTTCAGGTAGATATCGAGCGGGGCATGCAGCTTCGCATTCTGCAACGCCTTCACCTGCCAGTTGCTGTGTACGCTGGTGGTCAGGCGGTACTTATCCAGCAGCGGCAGTTCATCGCTGTGGAAGAAACCTTCGAGCATCAGGATCGGCCCTTTCCAGCCGCGCTCGCGCAGCAGGATCGCCTCTTCCAGATTGAGCAGCGCAAAACCATCCGTCGCGCTTAATGCACTCCAGATGCGATCCAGACCATGGCCATACGCATTGGCTTTGACCACGGTCCAGACGCGGGATGCTGGCGCAGCGCGTCGGACAATTTGCAGGTTATCCTTCAGGGCCTGCAGATCCAGCTGAGCCAGAACAGGACGGGACATGACGACTCCTTGTTAGTTATGCGCGCCGTGTAAATGTTGTGGACGTGACGGAGTGAACCCCGGACGGTAGCGCGCGACGCTTAAATCATCAAACGGAATAGCGGGTGTGCGCCCGGAGATCAGATCGCTGAGTAACTGCCCTGAACCGCAGGCCATTGTCCAGCCCAGCGTACCGTGTCCGGTGTTCAACCACAGGTTTTTAAAGGGTGTCCGCCCGACCACCGGCGTGCCGTCCGGTGTCATCGGCCGCAGCCCGGTCCAGAAGGTCGCCTGTTCGATAAAACCGCCGCGCGGGAACAGATCGCCAACGACCATCTCCAGCGTTTCCCGACGCGGCTGCAGCAGCTCGGTGTTAAAGCCGACAATTTCCGCCATTCCTCCCACGCGGATCCGGTTATCAAAACGGGTGATCGCGATTTTGTATGTTTCATCAAGGATAGTTGAAACCGGGGCGCCGCTGTCCTCTTTGATCGGGATGGTCAGCGAGTAACCTTTCAGCGGGTAGACCGGAATATCGACAATGCCTTTTAGCATGGCGGTGGAGTATGAGCCAAAGGCCATTACGTAGGCATCCGCTTTTACCACCTCGTCGCCACAGAGCACGCCGTAGATGTTATCCCCTTCATACAGCAATTTATCGACCGGGGTGTTGTAGCGGAATTTGACGCCAGCCTGCTCGGCCATCTGCGCCAGATTCTGGGTAAAGAGCTGGCAGTCGCCGGTTTCGTCATTTGGCAGGCGCAGACCGCCGGTCAGCTTGTGCGCCACCTCGGCCAGGGCCGGTTCCACCTGAGCCAGCTGGCTGGCTTCCAGCAGTTGATACGGAACACCCGCGTCCTCAAGTACGGCGATATCACGGGTGGCGTTTTCATACTGCTGGGCGGTGCGGAACAGCTGCAGGGTGCCGCCCTGACGGCCTTCATACTGAATGCCGGTGGCGGCCCGCAGCGCCTTCAGGCAGTCGCGGCTGTACTCCGCCAGACGCACCATCCGCCCTTTGTTTTCCATGTAGTGAGAGGTGTCGCAGTTGCGCAGCATCTGCCACATCCACTTGAGCTGGAACTGCGTGCCGTCAAGACTGATCGCCAGCGGTGCATGGCGCTGGAACATCCATTTAATCGCCTTCAGCGGAACGCCCGGGGCCGCCCAGGGTGCCGCGTAACCCGGAGAAATTTGTCCGGCATTCGCTGCGCTGGTCTCCAGCGCCGGTCCCGGCTCCCGATCGATGACGGTCACGTCATGCCCGGCCTGACTTAAGTACCAGGCGCTGGTTACGCCAACGACGCCACTTCCCAGTATGACAACACGCATAGCCACTCCATTTATAAGCAAAAGAACAATCTTCTGATTACATATTGATAACCCAGCCGAAAATATTATTCAACATAGGCATTTTTTATGGTGACTTACCTCACACCTTCCCCTTATGGCGGGGCTGTAGCGTATTTGGCATCTCATGCTGCGCGGCATTTTTAACCAGCAGATTATGCTGTCGGGCACCCCGTTTTCGTCATGCCGACGACGGGAAATCGCAAAGAAAAAAATAGCGCACCAGCACGCTTTTGAATGGCGTGTTCTATGCTTGAAAAGAGGTTCTCCAGACAGAGAGAGCTACCAACAACGAGGGCGCGCTAATGGCTACTATTGATTCCATGAATAAGGACACCACACGTCTGAGCGATGGACCCGACTGGACATTCGAGCTGCTGGACACCTATCTGGCGGAAATTGATCGGGTGGCGAAACTCTACCGTCTGGACGCCTATCCCCATCAAATCGAAGTCATTACCTCCGAGCAGATGATGGACGCTTACTCCAGCGTCGGGATGCCCATTAACTATACCCACTGGTCGTTTGGTAAAAAATTCATTGAGACCGAACGGCTGTACAAACACGGTCAGCAGGGTCTGGCGTATGAGATTGTCATTAACTCCAATCCCTGTATCGCATATCTGATGGAAGAGAACACCATCACCATGCAGGCGCTGGTGATGGCGCACGCCTGCTACGGTCACAACTCATTTTTCAAAAACAACTACCTGTTCCGCAGCTGGACCGATGCCAGTTCGATTGTCGATTACCTGATTTTCGCCCGTAATTACATCACCGAGTGCGAAGAGCGCTACGGGGTGGATGAGGTCGAGAAGCTGCTGGACTCCTGCCATGCGCTGATGAACTACGGCGTGGACCGCTATAAACGCCCGCAGAAGATCTCTTTGCAGGAGGAGAAAGCCCGGCAGAAAAACCGCGAAGAGTATCTGCAAAGCCAGGTGAATACCCTGTGGCGTACCCTGCCGAAACGCGAGGAGGAGAAAGCGGTACCCGAAGCACGCCGTTACCCTTCCGAGCCGCAGGAAAACCTGCTCTATTTTATGGAGAAGAACGCCCCGCTGCTGGAGCCGTGGCAGCGTGAGATCCTGCGCATCGTGCGCAAGGTGAGCCAGTACTTCTACCCCCAAAAACAGACTCAGGTGATGAACGAAGGCTGGGCCACCTTCTGGCACTACACCATCCTGAATCACCTGTATGACGAAGGCAAAGTCACCGAACGCTTTATGCTGGAGTTTTTGCACAGCCACACCAACGTGGTGTTCCAGCCGCCTTACAACAGCCCGTGGTACAGCGGTATCAACCCCTATGCGCTGGGCTTTGCGATGTTCCAGGATATCAAGCGTATCTGCCAGAACCCGACGGAAGAGGATAAATACTGGTTCCCGGATATTGCCGGTTCCGACTGGCTGGAGACGCTGCATTTCGCGATGCGCGACTTTAAAGACGAGAGCTTTATCAGCCAGTTCCTGTCACCGAAAGTGATGCGGGATTTCCGCCTGTTTACGGTGCTGGACGACGATCACAATAACTATCTTGAGATCTCGGCTATTCACAACGAAGAGGGGTATCGCGAGATCCGATCCCGTCTCTCGGCGCAGTATAACCTGAGCAACCTGGAGCCAAATATTCAGGTCTGGAATGTTGATCTGCGCGGGGATCGCTCCCTCACGCTGCGCTATATTCCGCATAACCGCGCGCCGCTGGATAAGGGACGTAAGGAAGTGCTGAAGCACGTGCACCGTCTGTGGGGCTTTGACATTATGCTTGAACAGCAAAACGAAGATGGCAGCGTGGAGTTACTGGAGCGCTGCCCGGCCAAGGGCAATATGTTGTAGTCTGGTGGCCGGGTAAGGCGCAGCCGTTACCCGCAAAAAAAACCTCTCGCCTGAGAGGTTTTTTATTTTATCGACCGTGAATAGAGAGATCGCCCGGCAGGGTTTTCTGCATCCGGTGCCAGATCTCACCGCTGTCGCGGCCGTAGCGACGCACGGTGTCATAAACTTGATCGTGCTGGCCTTCGGCGCAGAGTTCGCTCAGCTTATGGTAGAAACCAAGCGCCAGGCTGCGGGCCTCCGGGTTGGCGAAGTAATGACGACCGATGCGGGTATAGAGCCCTTTCATGCCGTTGAGGATCAGCCCGTAAATCGGGTTGCCGGAGGCAAACGCCAGCCCGCGGAAGACGTTGTAATCCAGCAGAGCAAAGGCATCGGCGTGATCTTCTACCGCCGTGGCGCGGGCCAGGACTTCCAGCGCCTTATCCGGATGCTGGCGAAACGCCGTACGGATAAAGATGGTCGCGATGTTGGTGCGCACGGAGAGCAGATTGTCGATCAATTGCGGCACGCTTTCGTGATCGAGGCGTGCCAGCGTTTCAAGGATATTCAGACCCGACGTTTCCCAGAAGTTATTCACTTTGGTCGGTTTGCCGTGTTGGATCGTCAGCCAGCCGTCGCGGGCCAGTCGCTGCAACACTTCACGTAAGGTGGTACGTGTGACGCCAATCAGTTCAGAGAGTTCGCGTTCAGCGGGAAGAATCGAGCCTGGGGGGAAACGGTTGTTCCAGATGCTTTCGATAATATACTCTTCCGCGAAACCCGCCGGGCTTTGCGCCTTTATGACCATAGTGAGTTTTCCATTCCACAGCTTTTTACAAAATTCACTCATCATACCAGAGGCAGACAGAGGCAGATAGCGCAGCGAGGCCAGAAAAAAGGGATCGCCGTTTTATTTTTATCATTTAAAAAACGCGGCCTGCGCTCCTTCTCTGGCCTCATTTGCGTATACTTAGTGCGTAATTATGTGACGGGCAAGGAAATCTGTTGTGGAAATGTCGTATCGTCGCGCCCTCTGGCGCAATTTTTTAGGCCAGTCCCCCGACTGGTACAAACTGAGCCTGGTGGTCTTCCTGGTTCTTAACCCGCTTATCTTCATCGTCAGTCCTTTCGTCGCAGGCTGGTTGCTGGTGGCAGAGTTCATCTTTACCCTGGCGATGGCACTGAAGTGTTACCCCCTGCTGCCGGGCGGTCTGCTGGCCTTTGAAGCGGTCGCTGTCGGGATGACCAGCGCGGAACACGTGAAAGAGGAGCTGGCGGCAAACCTGGAAGTGCTCCTGCTGCTGATGTTTATGGTGGCCGGGATCTACTTTATGAAGCAGCTGCTGCTGTTCATTTTTACCCGCCTGCTGTTGAGCATTCCCTCGAAAACGGCGCTGTCGTTGGCCTTCTGCCTGGCGGCTGCTTTCTTATCGGCCTTCCTTGATGCCCTGACCGTTGTGGCGGTGGTGATAAGCGTAGCCATCGGCTTTTACGGGATTTATCACCGGGTGGCCTCTTCGCAACCGGAAGCGGGCATGCAGGATGACAGCCAGGTCGACGCCCATCAGCGCGACGTGCTGGAGCAGTTTCGCGCGTTTCTGCGCAGCCTGATGATGCACGCCGGCGTGGGCACTGCGTTGGGCGGGGTGATGACCATGGTTGGCGAGCCGCAGAACCTGATTATCGCCAAAGCTGCGGGCTGGAATTTTGTCGAATTTTTCCTGCGCGTTGCGCCAGTGAGCCTGCCGGTGCTGGTGTGCGGTCTTTTCACCTGCTGGCTGGTGGAGAAGTGCAAATGGTTTGGTTACGGCACTCAGTTGCCAACGCAGGTGCGTGAGGTGCTGCACCGCTATGACGAGGAGAGCCGCAGTCAGCGTACCCGTCAGCAGAGGCTGGCGCTGATTTTTCAGGGCATCATTGGCGTCTGGCTGATTATCGCTCTGGCGTTTCACCTGGCTGAAGTGGGACTCATTGGCTTATCGGTTATTATCCTGGCAACCACCTTTTCCGGCGTGACGGATGAACATGCCATCGGTAAAGCATTTACTGAAGCGCTGCCGTTTACCTGCCTGCTGACGGTCTTTTTTGCGGTGGTGGCGGTGATCGTCGATCAGAACCTGTTTGCGCCAATCGTTCGCTTCGTGCTGCAGGCGGAGGCCGATGCCCAGCTGACGCTGTTCTATCTGTTTAACGGCCTGCTGTCGGCTATCTCCGATAACGTGTTTGTCGGCTCGGTCTATATCAACGAAGCCAAAGCGGCGATGGAGAGCGGCGTGATAGACCGCCAGCAGTTTGAACTGCTGGCGGTGGCTATCAACACCGGTACCAACCTGCCTTCCGTGGCTACGCCAAACGGTCAGGCGGCCTTCCTGTTCTTGCTGACCTCTACCCTCGCCCCGCTTATCCGGCTCTCCTATGGCCGGATGGTATGGATGGCGCTGCCTTATACCATTGTGTTAACCGCAGTCGGTTTGTTGTGCGTCAAAATTACTCTCATTCCTTTTACCCAGTGGATGATTCAGGCGGGTATACTGGCGACGCATTAACTGAGTGAGCCAGCCGGGCGGTAAACGCCCGGCAGCACTCAGCATGATAAATATCCGATTACGTTATATTTTGCGCGCTGAGGCTGGCGCGCAAATTGATTTCGTTTACACTGCGCTTTCTATACCTGCTCCAGGGAAATGATTATGTTGAAATTTTTGAACCAGTGCTCGCGTGGACGCGGGGCGTGGTTGTTGTTGGCCCTGACTGCCTTCGTGTTAGAAATGGTGGCATTGTGGTTCCAGCACGTGATGATGCTGAAGCCATGCGTGCTGTGTATCTATGAACGCAGCGCGCTGTTTGGCGTGATGGGCGCGGGTCTGGTGGGCGCGATTGCCCCAAAAAGTCCGCTGCGCTATGGTGCCATCGCCATCTGGCTATACAGCGCCGGAAAAGGCCTGCAGCTGGCCTGGGAACACACCATGATCCAGCTGCACCCGTCGCCGTTTCAGACCTGTGATTTTGCCGCCAGCTTCCCGAGCTGGTTGCCGCTGGACAAGTGGCTGCCGCAGGTATTTGTGGCGACCGGTGACTGCTCCGTGCGCCAGTGGGAGTTCCTGAGCCTCGAGATGCCGCAGTGGCTGGTGGGCATTTTTGCCGCCTACCTGGTCGTGGCGCTGCTGGTGCTGATTGCCCAGCCGTTTAAAGCGAAAAAACGCGATCTGTTCGGAAGGTAAAAGCAAAACGGCAACCTTTGGTTGTCGTTTTTATTGTTTGCGCCCTCTCCCCGTGGGAGAGAGTCGGGGTGAGGGCATCAAGCCGCACATTTCTGTAGGCCCGCGTAAGCGCAGCGCCATCCGACACAAAAAAACCCGCCTCGGCGGGTTTTTTATTATGTGCGGTTGGGATGATTCAGAATGTGGTCTTCCCAGTCGCGCACCTCTGACTCTTTCACCGCAATATGACGCACCGAGATCCGCTCGCCGTGCATTGCCGCTTTTGAGCCGGTCAGCAAAGGGTGCCATTTCGGCAGCGCTTTACCTTCCGCCAGCAGGCGGTAGGCGCAGGTCGGCGGCAGCCATTCAAAAGTCGGCAGGTTGTCGCGGGTCAGCTTGATGCAGTCCGGCTCTAACTCGAAACGGCGCTCGTAGTTACGGCACTGGCAGGTTTTGATGTTCAGCTGATTGCAGGCGACGTTAGTGAAATAGATTTCGTCCGAGTCTTCATCCATCAGCTTATGCAGGCAGCACTGCCCGCAGCCATCGCACAGCGATTCCCACTCGGCGTCGGTCATGTTGTCGAGAGTTTTGCTTTGCCAGAAAGGGATTTCGCTCATAAGGATGTCCACACGTCAAAATAAAGCGCACCTTATAACCAGTCTGGCACCTCGATGCAAGTTTTGCCGCCCTTTTAAGGCGGCAAGATGGGGTTACAGCACGCGTGTTTTCAACGACAGGCCGTTGACGGACAGCTCCAGCTCGTCGCCACCGGAGAGCGGCCCCACCCCTTCCGGGGTGCCCGTGAGGATCACATCCCCTGGCTTGAGCGTGAAATAGCGGCTCATATAGGCAATCAGCGGCACAATTTTATGGATCATGTCGGACGTAGAACCTTGCTGACGCACTTCGCCGTTGATTTTCAGGCTCAGGGTGGTGTTCTGCGGGTCGTCCTGGAACTCCGCCACCGGTACGAAGCCGGAGATCGGACAGGAATTATCAAAGCCTTTGGCTTTCTCCCACGGCTGACCCGCTTTTTTCATTTTGCCCTGCACGTCGCGCAGGGTCAGATCCAGCGCTACACCATAACCGGCAATCGCTTTCTGCACATGATCTTCAGAAGCCTGGCGCAGCGTTGCGCCAATCAGCACCGCCAGTTCCACTTCGTGGTGAACCGAACCCAGCCCCTGAGGTAATGCCAGCGGCTGGCGAATATCACAGAGTGCGGTTTCCGGTTTAATGAACAGCACCGGCTCGTCCGGAACCGCACTGCCCATTTCCTGAATATGCTTTGCGTAATTACTGCCTACACAGACGACTTTACTTACCGGATAATCCAGCAAGGCGCCTTGCCAGTTATGATGCTGATACATAATGATCCTCTAAAAAGGTTAATGTAACGCTGACAGATAATTCCTAAACTATTTTTTCCCCTGCGCCTCAAGGTGCTGTTTGAGTAAATTCTCTTGTGGAGGAGGGAGTTGTAAATAATAGCCCTGTTCGGCTAATGCGCTTTTCACTTTTTCCAGATCGGCGTTCTTCAGCTGCTTGCGCCCGTCAAGCGGCATCAGCATCACCAGTTGCGGCTTACCGAAGCTCTTCATCAGTGCCTCAGGCACGCGGGAGAAATCGTCCTTTTTTTCGACATAGAGATAGGTCTGGTCGCGTTGGGTACTTCTGTAGATCACACAAAACATATATTTACTCAGAATTAACGGGGAGGGTGGCTTGCCTCAATATAGTTGTGACTATAACATGCCTGATACTCTTCGGAATATCACAGCACACGCCGTGGTTAAAGCAAATTGAGTAAGGCCAGGATGTCAAACACGCCAATCGAGCTTAAAGGCAGTAGCTTCACCTTATCAGTGGTTCATTTGCATGAAGCAAAACCCGAGGTTATTCGTCAGGCGTTAGAAGACAAAATCGCGCAGGCGCCCGCATTTCTTAAGCATGCGCCCGTCGTGATTAACGTAAGCGGCCTTGAAGCGCCAATTAACTGGCAGCAGCTGCAGCAGGCGGTCTTATCTACCGGCCTGCGGATTGTCGGCATCAGCGGCTGCAAAGATGCCGGACTGAAAGCTGAAATCGACGAGGCGGGTCTTCCGCTGCTCACCGAAGGCAAAGATAAAGCCCCGCGTGCCGAGCCCCCTGCCCCGCCTGAACTCCCTGTTACACCTGTCACTAAAACGCGCTTGATCGATCTGCCGGTGCGTTCCGGTCAGCGTATTTATGCGCCAAACTGTGACCTGATTGTAACTAACCACGTTAGCGCTGGCGCGGAGCTCATTGCCGATGGCAATATCCACATTTATGGCTCAATGCGAGGCCGCGCGCTGGCAGGCGCCAGTGGCGATCGCGAAGCGCAAATTTTTTGTACCCACCTGGAGGCGGAGCTGGTCTCCATCGCAGGGGTTTACTGGCTGAGTGATAACATCCCGGCCGAATTTTCTGGCAAAGCAGCACGTCTGCGTCTGGCAGACAACGCTTTGACCGTTCAACCGTTGAATTGATCCCTTTTTAACAAGGAATTTCTATGGCACGCATTATTGTTGTTACTTCCGGTAAAGGAGGCGTTGGCAAGACCACCTCCAGCGCGGCCATCGCTACTGGTTTGGCCCAGAAGGGAAAGAAAACTGTCGTTATCGATTTCGATATCGGCCTGCGTAACCTTGACCTGATTATGGGTTGCGAACGTCGCGTCGTGTACGATTTTGTAAACGTGATTCAGGGTGATGCCACGCTGAATCAGGCAATGATTAAAGACAAGCGTACAGACAATCTCTATATTCTTCCTGCCTCCCAAACGCGTGACAAAGACGCGTTGACCCGTGAAGGCGTGGAAAAAGTGCTCGATGAGCTGAAAAAAATGGACTTCGATTTCGTGGTCTGTGATTCACCTGCGGGTATCGAAACCGGTGCGCTGATGGCGCTCTACTTCGCCGATGAAGCGATCATCACCACCAACCCGGAAGTGTCGTCCGTGCGCGACTCTGACCGTATTTTAGGCATCCTTGCCTCGAAATCCCGTCGCGCAGAAAATGGCGAAGAACCGATCAAAGAGCACCTGCTGCTGACCCGCTATAATCCAGGTCGTGTGAGCAAAGGTGATATGCTGAGTATGGAAGACGTGCTGGAGATCCTGCGCATCAAACTGGTTGGCGTTATCCCGGAAGATCAATCCGTGCTGCGCGCCTCTAACCAGGGTGAACCGGTTATCCTTGACGCTAACGCAGACGCTGGTAAAGCGTATGCGGACACGGTTGATCGTCTGCTCGGAGAAGAACGTCCTTTCCGCTTCATTGAAGAAGAGAAGAAAGGTTTCCTCAAACGCCTGTTCGGAGGATAAGTTATGGCATTACTGGACTTTTTTCTCTCGCGGAAAAAAAGCACCGCCAATATCGCTAAAGAAAGATTGCAGATCATCGTGGCGGAACGCCGCCGCAGCGATGCTGAACCGCACTATCTGCCGCAGCTGCGCAAAGATATTCTGGAAGTGATCTGTAAGTATGTGCAGATCGATCCGGAGATGGTGACCGTACAGCTGGAGCAAAAGGACGGGGATATCTCGATTCTGGAGCTCAACGTGACCCTGCCGGAAGCGGAAGAGTCGCGCTCATAGCGATGATTTTTGTCGGGCGGCGCAATGCTTGCCCGGCCTGTGGCTTTGAATCCCCGACAAGCGCCGCGCTGCCGGGGATTCAACCATTACTGCGGATACTCTGCCAGCAGCGCGTTCAGGCGTTCAGCCATCAATTCCCCGCGCCATCCGGCTATCAGTTCCGGCGTACCATTCTGTGGTTTCAGCTTCCAGTGCGCATTCAGCAGCTGGTTAATCTGACGGCGTGAGGCCAGCAGCTCGGCGCTGACGTTGCTCTGCACGGCTACGTCCTGCACCAGGGCTTTGATCGCCTTGAATGCTTTGCGATACCCCGGCATATCCATCAGATTCAACAGCGGCTGCGGCAGGGCCTCTTCCGGCAGTGCCTGGGCTTTCGCCACCAGCGCCAGCAGCGTTTTACCGTGGAAACGGATCTCCGAACCCGAAAGCCCGATACTGTCCAGTTCACCCAGGCTGCCCGGCATGTAGCGCGCCACGGCCCACAGATGCTCTTCTCGCACCACAAAGTTCACCGCCAGGTCGCGCTCACGCGCCTTACGCAGACGCCAGTCTGCCAGCAGTTGCAGACAGGCCAGCTGGCGGGTGCGCAGCTGCCAGGCGTTGCTGATATCGCGCCACGCCTCTTTTGGATCGGCGATCTCCTGACGACGCTGCTGCGTCATCCGGCACTCATTCAGCGCGGCAGGCAGCCAGCCGGAGGCTTCAGCCTCCTTCATCAGCTGAGCGGCGATCGGCAACAGATAGAACACATCCGCCGCCGCGTAGTCGAGCTGACGTTCGGTCAGCGGGCGCGCCAGCCAGTCGGTGCGTGATTCACTCTTGTCGATAACAAGTCCAGTGTACTCTTCCACCATGGCGGCAAAGCCCCAGGAAAGCGGACGACCGGCAAAAGCGGCGAGGATCTGGGTATCAATCAGCGGCTGCGGCATGATGCCGAAGGTGTTGAGGAAAACTTCCAGATCTTCACTCCCGGCGTGCAGGTATTTGGTGATGGCAGTATCCAGCAGCAACTCACGCATCGGCGCCCAGTCGGTGATCCCCAGCGGATCGATAAGCGATACCCGTTTGCCGTCATACATCTGGATCAGGCCCAGCTGCGGATAGTAGGTACGGGTACGAACAAACTCGGTGTCCAGCGCGATGGCGGGTGCATCACGGGTGACGTCGCACAGCGAAGCCAGTTCGTCGTTGGTGGTGATCATCTGGTAGTTCAAATCATTTTCTCTTTGGTTTGCGCCCATAAAAAAACGCTGGCCAGGCCAGCGTTTCTGGGCGACTAACACGAAGCTCAGCCTTTATTGTCCACTTTGGCGCGCGCTTCGTCACGTAATTCTCGTCGTAATATCTTCCCGACGTTCGATTTTGGCAGTTCGTCGCGAAACTCCACCAGTTTCGGCACTTTATACCCGGTAAGGTGACGACGACAAAAGGTGATTAGCGCCTCTTCACTCAGGGAAGGATCTTTTTTCACCACAAAGATTTTTACCGTTTCGCCGCTGCTGCCCGCCGGAACCCCTACCGCGGCCACTTCCAGCACGCCGTTGTGCTGCATCACCACGTCTTCGATCTCGTTAGGGTAGACGTTAAACCCGGAGACCAGGATCATGTCTTTCTTACGATCGACGATACGTAAGAATCCTTCGTCATCCATCACCGCGATATCACCGGTATGCAACCAGCCATCCTTAATGATTTCGTCGGTAGCGTCCGGGCGCTGCCAGTAACCCAGCATCACCTGCGGCCCTCTCACGCACAGTTCGCCCGGCTCACCATGCGGCACTTCGTTATCCTCGTCATCCACCAGTTTGGCTTCGGTGGAGGGCACCGGCAGGCCGATACTGCCGCTGTGATAGTCGATATCGTGCGGGTTAACGCTCACCAGCGGGGCACATTCGGTCAGGCCATAGCCTTCCAGCAGATACTGCCCGGTCAGCTTAACCCAGCGCTCTGCCACCGCCTGTTGCACCGGCATGCCGCCGCCCGCCGACAGATGCAGAGTGGAGAAATCGAGCTGCTGAAACTCTTTGTTGTTGAGAAGCGCGTTAAACAGGGTATTCACGCCGGTCATGGCGGTAAAAGGATATTTCGCCAGCTCTTTAACTAACCCCGGAATATCGCGCGGGTTGGTGATCAGCACGTTTTGCCCGCCCAGCTCAATAAACAGCAGACAGTTCATCGTGAGGGCGAAGATGTGATACAGCGGCAGCGCGGTAATCACCAGCTCTTTGCCGCGATGGAGCAGCGGTCCGTAGGTGGCATTCACCTGTTCGAGATTCGCCAGCATGTTGCGATGGGTCAGCATCGCCCCTTTTGCCACGCCGGTAGTACCGCCCGTATATTGCAGGAACGCCAGGTCCTGTGACACGATTTCAGGCTTGACGTACTGCATCCGGTAACCGTTGTGCAGCGCCCGGCGGAAAGAGATAGCATCCGGCAGGTGATATTTTGGCACCAGACGTTTAACGTATTTGACGACGAAGTTAACCAGCGTCCCCTTGGCGGTGGAGAGCTGATCGCCCATCCGCGTCAGGATGACGTGTTTCACCTGGGTCTTATCCACCACTTTTTCCAGGGTGTGGGCGAAGTTGGAGACAATCACAATCGCCGAGGCGCCGCTGTCATTCAGCTGATGCTCCAGCTCGCGCGGAGTGTAAAGCGGGTTGACGTTAACCACGATCATCCCGGCGCGCAAAATGCCGAACAGCGCTACCGGATACTGCAGCAGGTTGGGCATCATCAACGCCACGCGGTCGCCTTTCTGCAGGCCCAGGCCCTGTTGCAGATAAGCGGCAAAGGCCCGGCTGCGCTCTTCCAGCTTACGGAAAGTCATCACCTCGCCCATGTTCACAAACGCGGGCTGATCGGCATAACGCGTCACGGAATTTTCAAACAGTTCAACCAGGGATTGATAACGGTCAGGGTTTATCTCTGCGGGAACATCCGCAGGATAACGGTTAAGCCAAACCTTCTTCACTACATCACCTCTGAAATGCGTGTTCGTCGTCATCACAACCCCGGTTAATAAACAAGTCGTTAACATAATATTAACTCAGCGTACCAGTTTATTTATTGTCCGGATTTAAGGTTGCGAAGCGCGTCACTATTTATTTTTCTTATTACCGTATAAAAAACGAAACAGCGGACAGGCCGCTGTTTCTTATTTAATAATAACAGTCACTTACTCTGTTACTATCGTCCGGACCGGAGCCGGGCCGGGGCCGTAACCCGGCCATCCACCGTAGCCATAACCATAGCCATAACGCCATGGATGCGGTCCCCAGTACCAGGGATCGGGTGGTGGCATCATGACCTGTTGCTGTACCCGCCAGCGCTTGTAGCCGTTGGCCTGCATAGTCATGAATTTATAAGGTGTATTGCCGACTTTACCCTGCACTGTGCCGGTGATCGGCCCTACCACGGTGATCAGCTGACCACGGAAATCCACCGGATCGAGGAAACCGTTAACATCTGCGTAGATACGACCCCGTGAGGCTTCACCCAGCACCGGGCGCGCACCGCTGTCCAGGGGAACGGTGGCAATCTCCAGACGGGTTTTCCCCTGCTGATTAACCACCTCCACCACTTTACCTCCGAACCGCGCTTCCTGGCCAACGTACAGTTCCGGGGCGTTCATCACCCGGACCAGATCCTGCTGCGGCGTCGGGCTGCTGCCCTGGATTGCATCAGGTACTGAGACACATCCTGTAAGTGCCAGGGCCAGCGCCCCGACGGTGAGCAGACGAACAACATATTTTTGAACCGCCATGATGCGACTCCTTTTTCTCAGGTTCTTATACTGAGATTCACTCCCGGCCCGGAAGTTTCTTCCACGCTACGGTGTTTCGCAAATAAACCGGCTCGGCTTTTTCGACCGCTACGGTTTGCCCTGCGTCCAGCATCTGACAGGCGATGGGCAGCATATCTTCAGCAGCAGGCAGAAGCACGTTACCGTCAACCAGCGTCAGACCGCTGTCGTTTGCCATATCCGGCCACGCCTGCCAGCCGGTGCCTACCGTCGCCCATTCACCGGAAAGCTGCTTCAGACGCTCGCTGACCGCATCTGGCTTGAGAACGGCTTCGCTCTCTTCACCATGCCAGACGCCCTGCTCGTCGCGGGTATATTCCGCCCAGTAGACTTCGCCCATACGGGCATCAATGGCTGCCAGCACGCGGGTAGCGCCGTTATTGCGCCACGCCCCCTGGGCCATGGTCGCCAGGGTCGAGACGCCAATCATCGGCAGTTCGGCCCCCAGCGCCAGTCCCTGCGCAATGCCGATACCGATGCGAACGCCGGTAAAGCTGCCCGGGCCGCGGCCATAGGCCAGCGCGTCGAGGTCAGTGAGAGAGGTATTGCCCTCGGTGAGGATCATCTTCACCAGAGGCAGGATGCGTTGAGTGTGTTCCCGGGGGCACTCTTCGAAATGAGCACAGGTAGTACCGTCATTCCACAGGGCAACGGAGCAGGCCTCTGTGGCGGTATCGATAGCCAGAATTCGCATGTGTTGTCGCGCTCTCGCAATGGTCAGTCACAAAAAGGCGCGCATTTTAGCACAGCCTTCAACAAATTACTGCGCCTGAGACGCGGCAAGGAAACGCACCGCGCGATCGATATCCCGGGTGCGTGGCGCCGGCGGCAGGCTGGCAACAAAGGTGGCGCCGTAGGGGCGCATCACCAGACGGTTATCGCAGATCACCAGTACCCCGCGATCGTCAACGTCGCGGATCAGGCGCCCCACCCCCTGCTTAAGAGTAATGACCGCATCCGGCAGCTGCACCTCATCAAAGGGATCGCCCCCACGCAGGCGGCAATCTTCCATTCGCGCTTTCAGCAGCGGGTCATCCGGCGAGGTAAAGGGCAGTTTGTCGATGATCACCAGCGAGAGGGCATCGCCGCGCACGTCCACCCCTTCCCAGAAGCTACTGGTCGCCACCAGCAGAGCATTGCCCGCCGTGACAAACTGCTGCAGCAGCTGGCCTTTGCTGGTTTCACCCTGCAACAGCACCGGCAGGGTCATGGTGGCGCGAAACTGCTCAGCCAGGTCACGCATCATGGCGTGGGAGGTGCAGAGCATAAAGCAGCGGCCATTGTTGGCCTCAATCATTGGCTTCAGCATCGCCGCCAGATGGCGGGCAGCGCCGGGCTGATTGGGCAGCGGCAGGTTACGCGGCACGCAGAGCAGCGCCTGGGTGGCGTAATCAAACGGGCTTGGCAGCAGCAGGGATTTAGCCTGCTCAATCCCCAGACGTTCGGTAAAGTGGTGCAGATCGTCGTTTACCGACAGGGTGGCGGAGGTAAAAATCCAGCTGCCCGGTTTTTGCGCCATCACGTCCTGGAACTTATCAGCCACGGTGAGCGGCGTCAGGGCGAGGGTAAAATGACGCGAGTTGCATTCGTACCAGTAGCTGTAACCCGGCTGGTTGAATTCTTTCAGCCGTTTCAGACGCGCGCGGTACAGCGTGGCGCGCTCAAAGGCGGCATCGAGCAGCGCAGAGCGCCCCAGAGAGAGCTTCGCCACGTCGTAACAGAGCTCAAGCGCGTCATCAAGCAGCAGCAGTGAACGCTGAATATGTTGATCGGCCAGCAGTTCGCGCAGATTGCCGCGAAATCCCGGGTCGCCCAGCTGCATACGAAAATCCTGCGTGCTTTGCGCCAGGCGGTCGGCACACTTCTGCAGCTGCTGGGTGTCTTTCAGTTCAGTACGGTAGGCGATGGTGAAATCTTTGGCCAGATCCAGCAGCTGGCGGCTGGAGAGCGACTGACCGAAATACTGGCTGGCAATATCCGGGAGCTGGTGGGCTTCGTCAAAGATAAGCACCTCAGCTTCGGGGATCAGCTCGCCAAAGCCGCTCTCTTTCACCACCATATCGGCGAGGAACAGGTGATGGTTAACCACCACCACGTCGGCATCCATCGCCGTTTTGCGCGCTTTAACCACAAAGCAGTCTTTGTACAGAGGACAGTCGCTACCCAGACAGTTATCGTTGGTACTGGTGACCAGCGGCCAGGCGGGCGAGTCTTCAGCCACGCTGGCGCAGGTGCTGATATCACCGTCCTGCGTCTGGTTGGCCCAGCTGCGCAGGATGATCACGTCGCTTAAGGTCTGCACCGGCAGATCGCCCCCCGCCAGCGCCTGCTGTTCCAGCCGCTCAATGCAGAGATAGTTGGAGCGCCCTTTCAGCAGGGCCATACGGCCTGTGTATTTTAGGGCTTTGGCGACGGTGGGTAGATCGCGGCTGTAGAGCTGATCCTGCAGCGCTTTTGAACCGGTAGAGATAATGACCTTCTTTTTGGCGCGCAGCGCCGGTGCCAGGTAAGCGTAAGTTTTCCCGGTGCCGGTACCCGCCTCTACCACCAGCGGCTGGGCGCTGTCGATCGCCTCGGCTACCGCGTGCGCCATCTGGCGCTGCGGCTCGCGCGGCTTAAAGCCGGGTATTGCCTTTGCTAACTGTCCGTCTGCTGCGAAATCGTCTGCCACTCTGCCCCCTGTATTTTTGCACAGGGATTATGTCAGGCCGATGGTCATGGCGCCAGTCGAGAGTGACGCAGGCAAAACAATATGGCAGTCTTGCCCGCGGAAATTCACAATAACGAGGAAACATATATGACAATTGTGCGCATTGATGCCGAAGCCCGTTGGTCAGATGTGGTGATTCACAATCAGACTCTCTATTACACCGGCGTACCCACGAATCTGGATGCCGACGCCTGTGAGCAGACCGCCAATACCCTGGAGCAGATTGACGCGGTGCTGGAAAAACAGGGCAGCGACAAATCCCGCATTCTCGATGCGACCATTTTCCTTGCCAGTAAAGATGATTTTGCGGCGATGAACAAAGCCTGGGACGAGTGGGTGGTGGCGGGTCACGCGCCTGTCCGCTGTACGGTACAGGCGACGCTGATGAAGCCGCAGTATAAGGTTGAGATTAAGATTATCGCTGCGGTGTAAGAGGCGTTACTCCTCTTCGTCATCCTCAAAACGCGCCACGATCCGCTCGCCGGTATGGGTGGCGCGAAGCTCCTCTGCTACCTGCGAAATAGCCTGCCCGCTGCTCATGCCCTGGGACATCAGCTCCTGAATGCGCTCGACTGCCTGCTGCTGCTGCTCGTGGCTCAGTGAAGGTAAACCTGCAAAC
Organism: Leclercia adecarboxylata; assembly: GCF_035787115.1. Lineage (GTDB taxonomy): Bacteria > Pseudomonadota > Gammaproteobacteria > Enterobacterales > Enterobacteriaceae > Enterobacter > Enterobacter adecarboxylatus_E. Next base: position 856,831 of record NZ_JALKTL010000001.1, read on the forward strand.
ATCGTCAACTCCTGCTAAATTATCTGCGCTAATTATTTCACGCTGCCCGGTTGTTTACCACCCATGAACTCGTTATCCCCCGCTGTTATGACATTACCGTGGCGTCCTGATGCCGCAGAATTCTGGTTTGCCCCGCTAAGCCATCTGCCGTGGGCAATGCTGCTGCACTCCGGCCATGCGGATCATCCTTACAGTCGCTTTGATATTCTGGTCGCCGACCCGCGCACCACGCTGGTGACGCAGGGTACAGAAACGTTGATCGATGGTATTCCTTCGGATACCTGCCCGCTGAGTCTGCTCCAGCAGGCCATTGATGAGATGGGCTTACCCTGTACTCCAGACCCGGATCTGCCCTTTCAGGGCGGCGCGCTCGGGTTGTTCGGCTATGATCTTGGTCGCCGCTTTGAACAGCTACCGGAACAGGCTTTGCGTGATATCACCCTCGCGGACATGGCGGTGGGGCTGTATGACTGGGCGATCGTTGTCGATCACCACAAACAGCAAGTATCTCTGGTGTGCCACGGCGATACTGCGACCCGGCTGGCCTGGCTTGAATCACAGCGAACGCCTGCGAACCTGCCCGGGTTCCGGTTAACCTCCGGCTGGCAGGCCAATATGACGGCAGCGGAGTACCAGGATAAATTTGAGCGCGTGCAGGCCTACCTGCACAGCGGCGACTGCTATCAGGTGAATCTGGCCCAGCGTTTTCAGGCCCGCTATGAAGGCGATGAGTGGCAGGCGTTTACCCGGCTGAATGCCAACAACCGCGCGCCCTTCAGTGCGTTCTTACGCCTGGACGAGGGTGCCATTCTGAGCCTCTCCCCGGAGCGTTTTATTCACCTGGCGGATGGCCTCCTCCAGACCCGCCCTATCAAAGGTACCCTGCCGCGACTGGCGGAAGCTAAGGCCGATCGCCTGCAGGCGGAAAAACTCGCCGCCTCGCCGAAAGACAGAGCGGAAAACCTGATGATTGTTGACCTGATGCGCAATGATATCGGCAGGGTGGCGGAGCCGGGAAGCGTGCGGGTGCCGGAGCTGTTCGTGGTTGAGCCCTTCCCTGCCGTACACCATCTTGTAAGCACTATCACTGCCCGTCTGCCGCCTGAAAGGACCGCGTGCGATCTGCTGCGCGCCGCCTTCCCCGGGGGATCGATCACCGGTGCGCCAAAAGTGCGGGCGATGGAAATCATCGACGAACTGGAGCCCCACCGCCGTAACGCCTGGTGCGGAAGCATCGGCTATATCAGCCTGTGTGGCGGCATGGATACCAGCATCACCATTCGCACCCTGACGGCGGTGGGCGGGCAGATATACTGTTCCGCAGGCGGTGGCATTGTGGCAGACAGCCAGGCCACAGCGGAATATCAGGAAACTTTTGATAAAGTGAACCGTATTCTGCATCAACTGGAGCGCTAACTGGTGAATACCCACGATCTGACCCTGGACAATTTTTTATCTCGATTTCAGCTTTTGCGCCCGCAGGTGAATAAAACCGCGCTGAACCAGCGTCAGGCTGCGGTATTGATCCCGGTGGTGCGTCGACAACAGCCGGGCCTGCTGCTGACCCGACGCTCGGCACTTTTGCGCAAACACGCCGGTCAGGTGGCCTTTCCTGGTGGGGCGGTAGACAGCACCGATGCCTCGTTAATTGCCGCCGCCCTGCGTGAAGCCGAGGAGGAGGTGGCGATCCCGCCGCACAAGGTGGAAGTGATTGGCGTCCTGCCGCCGGTGGACAGCGTCACCGGTTTTCAGGTTACGCCGGTAGTCGGCATTATTCCCCCGGATCTGCACTATCACGCCAGCGTAGATGAAGTGGAGTCGGTCTTTGAAATGCCGCTGGCGGAAGCCCTGCGTCTGGGCCGTTATCATCCGCTGGATATTCAGCGTCGCGGCCACGATCATCGGGTGTGGCTCTCCTGGTATCAGCATTATTTTGTCTGGGGCATGACGGCAGGAATTATTCGTGAGCTGGCGCTCCAGATCGGCCTGAAACCTTGACTATACTTTACATTCGTCCTTTTTTTGCGCCTTTGCGATCTTTCTCCCGTTATTAGTTTATCCGGCGTTAACCATTAGTTTAATTCATGTGAATAGTTGAGCTGACGGCAGGGTTCCCTCTTACACTATGCGAAGTTATTACATCGTTACTGGAAACCCGGTAACCCTGTCAGGAGTGTTAAAGTGATTAGTATATTCGACATGTTCAAAGTGGGGATTGGTCCCTCTTCTTCCCACACTGTAGGGCCGATGAAGGCCGGTAAACAGTTCGTCGATGACCTGGTCGAAAAAGGATTACTGGATAGCGTTACTCGCGTGGCCGTAGACGTCTATGGTTCACTGTCGCTCACGGGTAAAGGCCACCACACCGATATCGCCATTATTATGGGTCTGGCCGGAAATATGCCAGACACCGTAGATATTGACGCCATTCCGGCGTTTATTCGCGACGTGGAAACGCGCGGTCGTCTGCTGCTGGCGAATGGCCGGCAGGAAGTGGATTTCCCTCAGGACGACGGCATGCGTTTTCGCAGCGACAACCTCTCGTTGCATGAAAACGGGATGCAGATCCACGCCTTTAGTGGCGAGAAAGTGGTCTACAGCAAGACCTACTACTCCATCGGCGGCGGCTTTATTGTCGATGAAGAGCATTTCGGCCAGGACGTAACGGGTGACGTAAAAGTGCCTTATCCGTTCAAATCGGCGAAAGAGATGCTGGATTATTGCAAAGAGACCGGCCTTTCCCTCTCCGGCATGGTGATGCAGAACGAGCTGGCGCTGCACAGCAAAAAAGAGATTGAAGACTATTTCGCCAATGTCTGGCAGACCATGCGCGCCTGTATCGATCGCGGCATAAATACCGAAGGCGTATTGCCTGGCCCGCTGCGCGTGCCGCGCCGTGCCTCTGCCCTGCGCCGGATGCTGGTCACGACGGACAAGTACTCCAACGATCCGATGAACGTGGTGGACTGGGTCAACATGTTCGCGCTGGCGGTGAACGAAGAGAACGCCGCGGGTGGCCGCGTGGTGACCGCGCCGACCAACGGCGCCTGCGGTATCGTGCCGGCGGTGCTGGCCTACTACGATCACTTTATCGAGTCGGTGAGCCCGGATATCTATATTCGCTACTTCCTCGCCGCGGGCGCGGTGGGTGCGCTGTATAAGATGAATGCCTCTATTTCCGGCGCTGAAGTTGGTTGTCAGGGTGAAGTCGGCGTGGCTTGCTCGATGGCGGCAGCCGGTCTGGCAGAGCTGCTGGGCGCCAGCCCGGAGCAGGTGTGCGTGGCCGCTGAGATCGGCATGGAGCATAACCTCGGTCTGACCTGCGACCCGGTTGCCGGTCAGGTTCAGGTGCCCTGTATTGAGCGTAACGCGATTGCCTCGGTAAAAGCGATCAACGCCTCGCGCATGGCGATGCGCCGCACCAGCGAACCGCGCGTCTCGCTGGATAAGGTGATCGAAACCATGTACGAAACCGGTAAAGATATGAACGCCAAATACCGCGAAACCTCCCGTGGCGGTCTGGCCATCAAGGTGCAGTGCGACTAAGACTCTGGAAGCGCCTCTGCGACTTTCGTCTCTCATGCTCCCCTCGCCCATCTGATGCGGATGGGCGAATTTCATCGCGTTTCCTCGTGACCTGAAATATTGCCGACTACACTAGCCTGGTTGCCACGGGCATCTGCGTCAGTGGCTCTTCAGGTGCCGTGGCATGCAAACAGCTAACTGGATAATTAAAAATTATCGCCGCAAACGGATTATCGTCTGCCTGGCACTGTCACTTTCCACTCTCGTTTGCACGCTAATTATTGGCTTTATTTCGCAGCGCAATTTAAATCAGCAATCCACCGTTGCCTTTGTGTCCCATGCAGTCAATACCCTGGATAAGATCCTGCAACCGCTCGAGTCCGGGCGCGATGTAGCGCAGCCGCTGATCGGCCTGCCCTGCGTCGAGGTCAACTTTTTACTGCGTAAACACGCCGCTTCCCTGCAGACCGTACGCTCGATCGGCCTGATCAAGGACGGTATTCTCTATTGTTCAAGCATGTTCGGTACCCGCGATATTCCCCTCAGCCAGTTTCAGCCCCTGTTGCCCGCCGCGCAGCCCCTACTGCTCCTGACGACAGACCAGCCGCTGCAACGAGGCAGCCCGGTGCTGATCCAGTGGTATCCGGCGCCCGGCCAGAGCGAAGATGGCGTCATGGAGATTGTGAATATCGATCTTATCGCGCAGATGTTGCTGGAACCCCAGTTGCCGATCATCAGCGACGTTAACCTCAGCGTCGGCGGTAAATACCTCAATCATGAGCGCCAGCTCTCGGACAGGCTGGTATTTGGCGATGACGATAATATTTATCAGCAGGCCTCCCTTAACTTTCCGTTTACCATTACCGTTACTGGCCCGGGGCTGACCGCGCTGGCACTGAAAAATCTTCCGTCACAGCTGCCGCTGGCGGTGATATTCAGCATGCTGGTGGGATATATCGCCTGGCTTGCCACCGCCAGCCGCATGAGCTTTACGCGGGAGATCAACTTTGGTCTGGCCTCTGGCGAATTTGAGCTTTTTTGTCAGCCGCTGATCGATGCCAAAAATCAGGACTGCATCGGCGTGGAGATTCTTCTTCGCTGGAATAATCCGCGGCAGGGGTGGATTGCCCCGGATATTTTTATCCCACTGGCGGAAGAATATAATCTTATTGTGCCTCTCACCCGCTACGTGCTCATCGAAACCGTCCGCCATCTGGCGATGTTCCCCACCGCATCGGGTTTTCATATTGGGATCAATGTCGCGGCCAGCCATTTTCGTGACGGCGCCCTGCTTCACGATCTGAACCGCGTCTGGTTCAGCGCTGAGCCCGCACAGCAGCTGGTGATTGAATTAACCGAGCGCGATACCCTGCTCGAGATGGATTACAACATGGTCGCGGAGCTGCACCAGAAAGGCGTTAAGCTGGCCATTGATGATTTTGGTACCGGCAACAGTTCGCTGTCGTGGCTGGAAAAGCTCAATCCCGAAGTGCTGAAAATTGATAAATCCTTTACCGCCGCCATCGGCACCGATGCGGTTAACTCAACGGTAACGGACATTATTATCGCCCTGGCTCAGCGTCTGAATATTGAACTGGTGGCAGAAGGGGTGGAAACCAGCGACCAGGCGCGTCATCTGCGTCTGCACGGTGTCGATATACTTCAGGGATTTTTGTATGCGCGGCCGATGCCACTGCGGGATTTCCCGCAGTGGCTGGCGGAGAGTTCACCTCCGCCAGCGTCTCACAACGGAAATATGATGCCGTCGTTACCCTGATTACTCTTCTTCGTCGTGGGCGGACTGCTCTTTAACAATACGCACGAGGTCTACGCGGTAATCATTGGCGGTCACGATGGTGATCTTCAGCGGCGGCAATTCGAGTACATCACCGGTACGCGGGATCTGACCGTTAACGGCAATCACCAGACCGGCAACCGTCGCGATATCCTCATCGTGGTTGGTCAGGTGCTCCAGCCCCAGCGTATGTTGCAGCGCGTGCAGATCCGTAGTGCCTTTGACCAGCCAGCCGTCGCCATCGTTGACGATTTCCGGCGTTTCATCGGCATCCGGGAACTCACCGGCAATCGCTTCCAGCACGTCCAGCGGCGTTACCAGGCCCTGTACCACACCAAACTCGTTGGTAACGATGACAAAGCTGCCCCGGGCACGGCGCAGCACGCCAAGCAGGTTAATCGGATCAAGCGTTTCCGGCACTACGATAGCAGGCGATGCGGCAGCAATGGCTTCAACGTCAACGCCCTCTTCCAGCGCCACCAGCATCTCTTTAGCACGCACCACGCCAATAATCTCATCCAGTTCACCGCGACATACCGGGAACAGGCTGTGCGGGGACGAGAGCAGCTGCTGGCGGATTTCCGTCACGCTCAGGCTGGCATCAACCCAGCTGATCTCACCGCGTGGTGTCATGATGCCGCGCAGGGAGCGCGAAGCCAGCGACAGCACGCCGTTAATCATATAACGCTCTTCTTCGACAAAGGCGCCTTCCGGAACCGGCACCGGGACATGGTTATCGCTGTCCTGCTGCGTTTTGGCTTCGCGGCGGCCGCCCATCAGGCGCAAAATCGCATCAGCCGTACGGGCACGCAGCGGCTGGTTGGACTGCTGGCGAATAAAGTTGCGGCGCGCAATCTGGTTAAACATCTCTATAATGATGGAGAAACCAATGGCGGCGTACAGATAGCCTTTCGGAATATGGAAGCCGAAACCTTCTGCCACCAGGCTCAGACCGATCATCAGCAGGAAGCTCAGACAGAGCACCACGACGGTCGGATGCTCGTTAACGAATCGTGTCAACGGCTTAGAGGCAAGCAACATCACCGCCATCGCGATAATCACGGCGGCCATCATCACCGGCAGATGGTTAACCATACCGACGGCGGTTATCACCGCGTCGAGGGAGAAGACGGCATCCAGCACCACAATTTGCAGTACCACCACCCAGAAGCTGGCGTAGCCTTTACCGTGTCCGTCGTCATGCTGGCGGTTCTCCAGCCGTTCATGGAGCTCGGTTGTGGCTTTGAAGAGCAGGAATAGCCCCCCCACAAGCATGATCAGGTCTCGCCCTGAGAAGGTGAAATCGAAGACAGTGAACAGGGGTTTGGTCAGCGTAACCATCCATGAGATCACCGACAGCAGCGCAAGACGCATAATCAGCGCCAGTGACAGACCAATTAAACGTGCTTTATCACGTTGTTTAGGTGGAAGTTTATCGGCAAGAATGGCGATAAACACCAGGTTATCGATGCCGAGAACAATCTCAAGCACCACTAGCGTGAGCAATCCTACCCAGATTTGCGGGTCCATTAAGAATTCCATGACAAGCTCCTGCTAAAGGAATGACAAAACGGCGCCGCGAAACAGTCGGGCGAAGGGGTTAAAGACGTAAAAAGTGTGTGGCGCGAATCGCCGTGAAGGCTGGCCAGATCTGGCCGGGTGTGTGACTGGCGTCGGTGACGGTCCATACAGTGGGCTACTGCCCTGTACTCCTGACAATTAAACGGATGGTAAACATATCAGACACCTGAGCTTTTTGGCAAAGATTTACTTTCCTTTGCAAACAGATGTTTCCGGCCTTTTTTTGATCACAGAAATATCTCACTGGCTTAGGCTAAATTACGGATCTTCATCACATAAATTATTTTTTCGATGTCTAAAATAAATCGCGTAAGTCTTAGTTAATTGAACTCTAACCCTTATCTGAATCGATTCGTTCTTTCGAAGATGATCTCTAATGCTCTTCTCCCCCGGGGGCGTTAACGATAATAAAAGGAGGTAGCAAGTGACTATTGCTATTGTTATAGGCACACATGGTTGGGCTGCAGAGCAGTTACTTAAAACCGCAGAAATGCTTTTAGGCGAACAGGAAAACGTCGGCTGGATCGATTTCGTTCCCGGTGAAAACGCCGAGACGCTGATAGAAAAATACACCGCACAGCTGGCAAACCTGGATACCCGCAGCGGCGTGCTGTTCCTTGTGGACACATGGGGTGGCAGTCCGTTCAATGCGGCAAGCCGTATTGTGGTTGACAAAGATCTGCATGAAGTCGTGGCCGGGGTCAACATCCCGATGCTGGTTGAGACGCTGATGGCACGCGATGATAACCCGAGCTTTGACGAGCTGGTCGCGCTGGCCGTCGAAACCGGCCGTGAAGGCGTGAAAGCGCTGAAAGCGAAACCGGCCGAAAAAGTTGCTCCGGCCGTGGCTCCCGCTGCTGCGGCACCGAAAGCCGCTGCCCCGCTTAAGCCGATGGGCCCTAACGATTACATGCAGATTGGTCTGGCGCGTATCGACGACCGCCTGATCCACGGCCAGGTTGCCACACGCTGGACTAAAGAGACCAACGTCCAGCGCATCATTGTGGTCAGCGATGAAGTGGCCGCCGATACGGTTCGCAAAACCCTCCTTACCCAGGTGGCTCCGCCGGGCGTGACCGCCCACGTGGTGGATGTCGCAAAAATGATCCGCGTTTATAACAACCCGAAATATGCGGGTGAGCGCGTGATGCTGCTGTTTACCAACCCAACAGACGTCGAACGTATTGTTGAGGAAGGGGTAAAAATCACTTCCGTAAACATCGGTGGCATGGCTTACCGTCAGGGCAAAACGCAGGTGAACAATGCCGTGTCGGTGGACGAAAAAGACATCGACGCGTTCAGGAAACTCAACGATCGTGGGATCGAACTTGAAGTGCGTAAAGTCTCTACCGACCCGAAACTGAAAATGATGGATCTGATCAGCAAAGTGGCGAAATAAGCCGGCGCTGGTTGACAAATTTCACACTTAAGTCTGTTAAAGCTATAGGAGAAGTACAATGGAGATTACCACTCTTCAGATTGTGCTGGTGTTCATCGTCGCGTGTATAGCGGGTATGGAATCCGTACTAGATGAATTTCAGTTTCACCGTCCGCTGGTTGCCTGTACGTTAATCGGCGCCGTTCTCGGCGATATGAAAACCGGTATCATCATCGGTGGTACCCTGGAAATGATCGCTCTGGGCTGGATGAACATCGGTGCAGCCGTTGCGCCGGATGCGGCTCTCGCCTCTATCATCTCTACCGTGCTGGTTATTGCCGGCCATCAAAATATCGGCGCCGGCATTGCGCTGGCTATCCCACTGGCCGCAGCAGGCCAGGTTCTGACCATCATCGTGCGTACTATCACCGTTGCGTTCCAGCATGCGGCGGATAAGGCAGCGGAGAATGGCAACCTGACGGCGCTGTCGTGGATCCACGTGTCGTCCCTGTTCCTGCAGGCCATGCGTATCGCTATCCCTGCGGTCATCGTGGCTATCTCCGTCGGTACCAGCGAAGTTCAGGGCATGCTGAATGCCATTCCTGAAGTGGTCACTAGCGGTCTGAACATTGCAGGCGGCATGATCGTGGTCGTTGGTTATGCGATGGTTATCAACATGATGCGCGCAGGCTACCTGATGCCGTTCTTCTACCTCGGCTTTGTTACCGCGGCATTTACCAACTTCAACCTGGTGGCACTGGGTGTGATTGGTGCGGTAATGGCTATCCTCTACATCCAGCTCAGCCCGAAATATAACCGCGTAGCCGGTAGTGCGCAGGTTGCTGGTAATAACGATCTTGATAACGAACTGGACTAGCAGGTGAGCGAAATGGTTGATATGACTAAAACTACCCCTCAGAAAAAACTGACTGCGGGTGATATTCGTGGCGTGTTCATCCGTTCTAACCTGTTCCAGGGTTCATGGAACTTCGAACGTATGCAGGCGCTGGGCTTCTGCTTCTCTATGGTGCCGGCGATCAAACGTCTTTATCCCGAGAACAACGAAGCGCGTCGTCAGGCGATTAAGCGTCACCTCGAATTCTTTAACACTCATCCTTACGTCGCGGCACCGGTGCTGGGCGTTACTCTGGCGATGGAAGAGCAGCGTGCCAACGGCGCAGAGATTGACGATGGTGCCATCAACGGTATCAAAGTGGGCCTGATGGGGCCGCTGGCGGGCGTGGGTGACCCAATCTTCTGGGGTACCGTCCGTCCGGTCTTTGCCGCACTCGGTGCCGGTATCGCCATGAGCGGTAGCCTGCTGGGTCCTCTGCTGTTCTTTATCCTGTTTAACGTGGTACGTCTGGCAACCCGCTACTACGGCGTGGCGTACGGCTACCGTAAGGGTGTGGATATCGTTCAGGATATGGGCGGCGGTTTCCTGCAGAAACTGACTGAGGGGGCGTCAATCCTCGGCCTGTTTGTGATGGGGGCGCTGGTTAACAAGTGGACGCACGTGAACATCCCGCTGGTGGTGTCAACCATTACCGGTCAGGATGGTCAGACCCGTGTCACCACCGTGCAAACCATCCTTGACCAGCTGATGCCAGGCCTGGTGCCGCTGCTGCTGACCTTCGCCTGTATGTGGCTGCTGCGTAAGAAGGTGAACGCGCTGTGGATCATTGTCGGCTTCTTCGTTATCGGTATCGTAGGTTACGCTATCGGTCTGCTGGGTCTGTAAGTTTTAACTGAATACACCGGGGGCAAGCAGGCCCCCGTTTTTTTATCCGGAGGATGAATGACGGTCACGGACATCGTACTGGTTGTCTTTATTGTTGCCCTTCTGGCGTATGCCCTCTACGACGAATTGATCATGCCCCGCCGCAACGGCAAGACGCTGCTCTCGATCCCTCTTCTGCGCCGCGGTCGCGTTGATGCCATCATCTTTACCGGCCTGCTGATGATCCTCATTTATAACAACGTGATGAGTCAGGGAGCATTACTGACCACATGGTTATTATGTGCCCTGGCATTAATGGGGTTTTATCTGTTCTGGATCCGGGCACCGAAAATAATCTTCAAATCTGCTGGATTCTTTTTCGCCAATGTCTGGATAGAATATAACCGCATTAAAGAGATGAATTTATCGGAAGACGGCGTGTTGGTGATGCAATTAGAGCAGCGACGCCTGCTTATTCGGGTGCGTAATATTGACGACCTGGAAAAGATATACAAACTATTGGTTAAAACTCAGTAAGTTACAATAATAGCACTGGCTATATTTCGACAGCTTTTTCATATGTCATATAGCCATGGCTATATTATTTACCGGAATTCACGCCCTATTATTAACGTTATTTTCACATTAAAATCTAAATGAAAATCGTTATCATTAGGCTATCTGAATAATACTATCCGGTTGTTGTTTTATATTCTCAAAATATGTTAAGGTTGCGCCCGTCGTTGGGGAGTAGCCGATTTCCGGGAGACCGGAAATGTACGTGTCAACATACTCGTTGCAAAACGTGGCACGTACGGATTTTTTTGCATAAAGCGGAGAAATCAGGCGAGACCATAGATGCATCTACTGCTGTTTACTGGGGGCAGTGATGTGTCATATGGATATTCCCGGTCTGGGCACGCTGATGAACCTCTCTGCAACACTTCTTCTGGCCTTTGGTATGTCTATGGATGCCTTTGCTGCTTCCATGGGTAAAGGCGCCACGCTGCATAAACCTAAGTTCTCTGAAGCCCTCCGTACCGGTCTTATCTTCGGTGCTATCGAAACCCTGACCCCGCTGATTGGCTGGGGGCTGGGGATGCTTGCCAGCCAGTTCGTGCTGGAGTGGAACCACTGGATCGCCTTTATTCTGCTGACCTTCCTCGGCGGACGCATGATCATTGAAGGCATGCGTAATGACGTTGAGGAAGACGAGCCTATCCACCGTCACGGCTTCTGGCTGCTGGTTACAACGGCCATCGCCACCAGTCTGGATGCGATGGCCGTCGGCGTGGGGCTGGCTTTCCTGCAGGTGAACATCATTGCCACCGCGCTGGCGATTGGCTGCGCGACCTTTATTATGTCCACCCTGGGTATGATGATTGGCCGGTTTATCGGTCCGCTGTTAGGGAAACGCGCCGAGATCCTCGGCGGTATCGTGTTGATTGGCATTGGCGCTCAGATTATGTGGAGCCACTTCGCCGGTTAACTGACTCGCTGCCAGCAGTGGATGCTAAAATCCGTCTGGCAGCTGAAATTCTCCTGTTTTGCCAGGGCTTCCCACACGCCCGGTTTTGCCCGCCACGCAAACGGCGTCATTTGCAAGAGCGCCACCGCCTCTTTTCCGCTCAACGACATGTTATAAGCCAGCGACTGCGCCTCTTTAAGGGCAAAGCCTGCCAGCTGCTCTGAATGCGGCGCATGCAGCAGCACCTCGTCGTAGATCAGGCCTTTCAGCTCCATCAGGTGACGGGGACCCGGCGTCACGGTGATCACCCAGCCACCCTCCTTCACCACCCGTGCCAGCTCCTCGCCTTTGCAGGGGGCATAGATGCGAACTACCGCATCCATGCTGTTCTCTTCAAAAGGCAGACGGTGGCTGGACGCTACACAGAAGATCACCTGCGGATAGCGTTTCGCCGCCGCACGTATAGCGGATTTAGAGACATCCAGACCAAAGGTCGCAGCGCCTTTTTCCTGTGCGGTTTGGGCAAAAGCCGCCGTGTAATAGCCTTCGCCGCAGCCAATATCGAGAATGGACCTCGCACTATCCGTCAGCAGCGCCGCCAGCTTACCGGCTACCGCGTCGCGCAGGGGCTGATAGTGCCCGGCATCGAGAAAGGCTCTGCGCGCCTGCATCATCTCTGCGCTGTCACCCGGATCGCGGGACCGCTTATGCTGCACCGGCAGCAGATTGACATAGCCCTCTTTCGCCCTATCGAACCGATGCCCCTGTGGGCAGGCGTAACTTTTATCCGAATGCACCAGCGGTGCGTGGCAAAGAGGACAGCAAAATGTCATGGGAACTCCGGGCAATCATAAAGGGCGAAAGTGTACCGCTAATCGCCCCGCTATAAAACGACCTTAACGCATTACAATGAGGTGGCTGGAATCGGGCGGTAATCCGTCAGGCTTGATGTTTTCGATGCGCAGCACGTCCCCCATAATTTGGCTGAATACCGGTGCCGAGACCGCCCCGCCGTAATAGGCGCCGTTTTGCGGATCGTTAATCACCACCGCCAGGGCAAATACAGGGCGGCTGGCCGGCGCGACGCCGGCGGTATAGGCCACATATTTATCGACATAATTGCCGCTATCGTCGATTTTCTTGGCGGTGCCGGTTTTCACCGCCACCCGGTAGTCACGCACCGCGGCTTTAATCCCTCCCCCGCCCGGCAGGGCCACGCTTTCCATCATGTGTTCCACCTCCTGCACAATCGGGGCGGGCATCACCTGAGTGCCAACAACCGGCGGGTCAATACGGGTGATGGAGAGCGGACGCTCCAGACCATAACTGCCGATAGTGGCGTAAACGTGCGCCAGCTGTAACGGCGTGACCATCAGACCGTAGCCGAACGCAAAGGTGGCGCGATCGAGCTGGCTCCAGAATTTACGCTCCGGCAGCAGGCCGCTACTCTCCCCTGTTAACCCGAGGCCGGTGGAGCGGCCAAAACCAAACCCGTGATAGGTATCCAGCAACCGCTGGATCGGCATTGCCAGCGACAGGCGCGACACACCCGTGTCGCTCGATTTTTGCAGGATGCCGGTCAGCGTCAGCTCCGGGTAATAGCCAACGTCGCGGATGCGGTGTCCTGCCAGGGTGTAGGGATGGGTGTCGATCACGCTGTCCGGCTGCACCAGCCCCTGCTGCAATGCGGTCATCAGCACCAGTGGCTTGACGGTGGAGCCGGGTTCAAAGGTGTCGCTGATAGCGCGATTGCGAAAATCGTTCAGCGTCGCCCCTTCGCGATTATTAGGGTTGAAGTCCGGGAAACTGGCCATCGCCAGGATCTCGCCGGTCTGGACCTTGATCAGCACCGCCGCCCCCGACTCCGCTTTATTCCAGGCCACGGCATTGTCCAGCGCATCTTCCGTAATGGTCTGCAGCCGTTCATCAATGCTCAACTGGATGTTATGTGCCGGAACGGACGGTATTTCGGTAATATTTTCGATCACGTGACCATAGCGGTCCTTACGCACGCGGCGCAGACCGGGCTTACCGGTCAGCTGCGCATTGAAGCTTTTTTCGATCCCTTCTATGCCCTTCCCGTCGATATTCGTAAAGCCAATCAGATTGGCCGCCACGTGTCCTGCCGGGTAAAAACGGCGAGTTTCATCGCGCAGGCTGATACCGGGCAGCCTGAGTTTATCGATCCACTGGGCCTGGGCGGGATCCACCTGACGGGCCAGATAGATAAAACGGCCTTGCGGATTGCTGTTGATACGCCCGGCAAGCGTCGGCAGAGAGAGATGCAGCGCGTTGGCTAACGCCTGCCAGCGCTCGTCATATCCGACCCCACCTTTTGCCAGCACCGTTTTCGGATCTGCCCACACCGCGCGCACCGGTACGCTCACGGCCAGCGGTCGCCCGGCCCGGTCCATAATCATCCCTCTGGGTGCGTTGATGGCGACCTCCCTCAGCGATCGCATATCCTCCTGCCTCACCAGCGGGTCGGGTTTAACAATTTGTAGCCAGGCGACACGCCCCAGAAGGAAGATCAGGCTACCTAAAATCACCAGACAGAGGAGGGCAAAACGTAACGGGGTGAAGTTTGCTGCGGGATTGACGGGTTTCTTTTTCACCGGGGCTCCAGGGCTTAATAACAACGCCCTGATTTAACGGCAAATTTGTACAGCAGGGGAGAAAACAATGCTAATACTCTCGCAGCTTTGCAACAAACTGCTAACAGAGACGCATGTGGTAACACTTTGAAAAATATGTATTAAAAAGCCCCGCATATGCGAGGCTTTATTTCTGCAACTGAAACGTCGTAACGCTTCAGATTAGGCAGGGGTTCGATCAGATAGCGGTTACGTTAACTGCAGCCGGACCTTTCTGGCCGTCCTGAATTTCGAACTCAACGTTCTGGCCTTCAGCCAGAGTTTTGAAGCCGTTACCCTGGATTGCAGAGAAATGTACGAATACATCTTTGCTGCCGTCAGCAGGAGTAATGAAACCAAAACCTTTAGACTCGTTGAACCACTTAACTTGACCTTTGATCTTTGCCATTTGCAAAATTCCTTAGAATGTTTTCTTAGCCCGCGGGCATTCACTGAGATAAAACTGAGACATTACTGCATGAGGCACTAATATAAGGTTCGGCAGAGAAGCGGTATTCAACGACAACGTGTTTACTCAGGACTTCTTTACTGAAAATGCCACACATAAACAGAACTGTACCTCGTTTGACCCAAACCGTGTTATCACATACAACTTAAATAATGGCAAGCCATTTTTAAACGTGTCTCGATCAGCCGCACAAATTCGTAGACCGACTTGCCACAATCTGCACAGTAATGCACTTTCAGTGTTTACCGGACAAAAATGTTGCCCGCCCAGTCGCTGTCAGGATAAGCGCTGTTATCAAAGACTTTTTTACATTAGCTCAATAACTTCATGTCGTCCAGCAAGCGAGCCAAGATTCCTGCAAGCGCTATTTCATTTAGAACTTTTCGTGAAAACTTATGCTGAATTGATTGTAACAACAGGCAATTGTTCCCCGAAAAAACATTGTATATCGCTTCGCTTGTTTAACTTATATACACCCGAACGTGGCTTTCCGCTATGCACCAAAATAATGATATTTTTATGAACCTGCTTCAAAAAAAGGCAATCAAAACGTTTCGATAAAAATAAAATATGACATCCGTCGATTTAATACAAAATATGCTCTTATTGAACAACTAATAGTTTACAAGGATAAATATTGACCAATTCGCAGAGGTTGAAAGTTATCGCTACGTGGAGATAACTCTTCCAGTATCTGAGCGAGTTCCCTGACGGGCTCATCGAGAGATTCATTCGCCAGCTCAAACACTCCCCAGTGGACAGGTATTGCCAGCGGCATGCCCAGCTGCTGCCAGAGCCTCACCGCCGCCTGCGGATCCATATGGTGAATAGACATGAACCAGCGCGGTGCATAGGCCCCAACAGGAATGGCTACGGTATCCAGTTTTCCCAGCCGTTCCGGAATGTTCAATAGCTCCGGGGTATAACCAGTATCGCCGCTAAACCAGAAGCGCTGGCTCTGACTCTCAAAAACCCAGCCACACCACAAGGAACGATCGCGATCCCAGAGACTACGCATGCTCCAGTGCTGCGCTGGAACAGCGGTAAACACCAGCCCTTCGAAGATGTAACTTTGCCACCAGTCCAGCTCAATAACCTGTTTCGCTCCACGACGGCGACACCATGCCCCAAGCCCTAAGGGCACAAAAAGGGTCAGTTGAGGGAAACGTCGCAAAAGCTGACGTATCGTTGCGGAATCCAGATGATCGAAATGATTATGGGAAATAACGACGGCATCGACCGGCGGAAGCGCCGCAATGCTTATCGCCGGGGGCGTTTTCCGTATCGGTCCGGCAAACGTCACCGGTGAAGCACGCCGGGAAAACACCGGATCGGTAAGGATGTATTTTCCGTTCAGACGTAACAGCAGGCTGGCGTGACCCAGCCACCAGACGCCGTCCTCTTCAAGAGTATTCAGGGTAACAGGCTGCCACCACTGGCGGATAAAGGCGTCATAACCTTCAGAAGGGGGTTTTGGCAACCCGGCGGCTTTGCGCGCTTTGCGCCAGCGTTCGACATCACCAGGCTGTCGGGCAGGGGCATTCGTATTGCGAAAGCCCTGCGGGGTATGATGCGCGAGGGAGGCGTTATACCAGGGGTTAATCCAGGCCACACACACCTCCTCTGACTGATTAGCGTTCAGCTACCAGACGAATAAAGTCGTCGTCCTGGCTGTTGGCCGTCTCTTCTGGCGCCTTTGGTACTTCTTTCTCTTCCGGTTCGTTGGCCTCGCACAGACGACGCAGCAGCGCATTTTGTCGTTTCTGCAGCTCGACTAACTTCTCCAGCAGTTCAATCTGCTCGTTGGTACGGGAGCTTGCACGATTGACAAAAAACCACAGCACCAGACCTGCAACCAGCAGCACGACCGAGATCGCGAGAGATGCCACGCTGAACATCCCGGAATTTACTAACTCACCCATTTCATCCCCCAATAAAAACGCTTATTTTACCACTCGCGTTCAGGAAGGAAATCACTTGCGATAAAAATGACAGCTACCATGGGATAAACTTATTGATAGAACAAATACCGCTAAAAAATTGTACATCCTGGTCGCACATCACATTGATGGTCTGCGTCCAGAGCAAAACACAGGCCACCAACACTAAAACCAGAATAACCCAGCGTATTTTTTTCACTCCACTCTCCGTACCCTAACTGCCTGATGCCAGGTTATCATGCGCAACTTAAACCATCCCTAACTGTAACGTGAAGGCGATGCTTTCGGAATCATATACTTGTTAAAGTAAGAGTATTGATTAGGCTAAGCTGCAGTTATTCAAAAAAATGAGGTAATGATGCGCTTTTTTATTCGCACATTGATTGTTATAGCACTCGTCTGGACGGGGTTGTTGCTCGCAGGCTATGGCGTATTGACCGGCAGTAAAGAGACTGCGGCTGGGCTAGGCATCCAGTGCCACTATCTCACCGCGCGTGGTATTAGTACTACACAGTATATTCATTCAGACAGCGGAATTATCGGCCTCTCCCGCTGCCCGCTCCTGCGAAAGAGCGACACTGTGATCGATAACGGTTGATCCGTTGCATAAAAAAACGCCGCCATAAGGCAGCGTTTTTTTATTGCTGTCTCAATCAGAACGGATAGTCGTTGTAACCCATCTGCTCGGAGATTTTACGGGCCGCCGTGTGCAGCATTTCAACGTACTCGTGCAGATGCTCTTCAGAGAAACGCAGCGTCGGGAAGGAGATACTCAGACCGGCAATCACCACACCGAAACGGTCGAATACCGGCACGCCGATGCAGCGCAAGCCCTCTTCCTGCTCCTGGTTATCTTCGCCATACCCCTGCTCCCGCACTTTATCCAGCACCTGTAACAGCTCTTCGGTAGTGGTAATAGTGCGTTCAGTGCTACGTTTATACTCCACGTTCTCGAGGATCTGCTTCACCTCATCACGGTCACGCCAGGCCAGCAGGACTTTACCGATAGCGGTACTGTACAGCGGGTTGCGACGACCAATGCGGGAGTACATACGCAGGTTATACATAGAGTCGATTTTATGGATATAGACGATACTGTCTTCATCCAGCGCCCCCAGGTGCACCGTCTCTTTCGTCAGACGCGACAGCTCACGCATCTGGATATCCGCGCTACGGATCAGATCCACGTTCTGCAGCGCGCGTGCGCCCAGTTCAAATAGCTTCAGGGTCAGAGAGTACTTTTCAGACTCGCCTTCCTGTGCCACATAACCCAGTGATTTCATGGTCTGTAAAAAGCGATAAACGGTGCTTTTTGACATCATTACACGCTGGGACAGCTCAGTAATACCAATTTCGCGCTCTTCTCCAAGCGCCTGCAGGATGCCGAACACCTTTAACACGGATGAAACAGAATCTGGCTGTTTATCCAAATCCGCGATTGCCATTAATCACCTCAACGCAAGTGTTTTATAAAATTCAGAACCGGTTTTTATTATAAATTCGCTCCTCCGATGCTGCAATCAATCCTGGCTTACCTGGTTACAAATCTGCGACATACAACAGAAATAACAGTGATAATATCGTTACCCTGTTAATAATAACCGTCAATACTCATTCATTCTCATGACCAAAACCTTCACAGATGGCCTGCCGTTGCCGCAACGTTACGGTGCCATTGCGACCATTATTATCGGTATTTCAATGGCGGTACTTGATGGCGCTATCGCCAACGTCGCGCTGCCGACGATAGCCAGCGACCTGAATGCCTCCCCTGCCAGCTCGATATGGATAGTTAACGCTTATCAGATAGCTATTGTTATCTCCCTGCTTTCGTTCTCTTTTCTCGGGGATATGTTTGGTTACCGCCGGGTTTATCAGTGCGGTCTGGTCGTCTTTACGCTCACGTCCCTCTTTTGCGCCCTCTCAGACACGCTGCACATGCTGACGCTGGCACGTATCGCGCAGGGGTTTGGCGGCGCGGCGCTGATGAGCGTCAATACTGCGTTGATTCGTCTTATCTACCCCCAGCGGCATCTGGGCAGAGGCATGGGGATCAACTCTTTTATCGTTGCAGTGTCGTCCGCGGCGGGTCCGACAATCGCGGCAGCGATCCTCTCGGTAGCCTCCTGGCAATGGCTGTTTTTAATTAACGTTCCGCTTGGGATCGTGGCGTTACTGTTCGCTCTGCGTTTTTTACCGGCTAACGGTCCGAAGAGCAGCATGCCAAAATTTGATCTGCCGAGTGCAGTGATGAATGCCCTTACCTTTGGTCTGCTGATTACCGCCCTGAGCGGTTTCGCCCAGGGTCAGTCGCTGCTGTTGATTGCAGGCGAGGTCGTGGCGCTGCTGATGGTAGGCTTCTTCTTCGTGCGTCGGCAACTGGCGCTGCCGGTACCGTTGCTGCCGGTGGATCTGCTGCGCATACCGCTTTTCTCTCTCTCTATCTGCACCTCCATCTGCTCCTTCTGCGCGCAGATGCTGGCTATGGTCTCTCTACCCTTCTTCCTGCAAAGCGTCATTGGCCGCTCGGAAGTAGAAACGGGGCTGCTGTTAACGCCCTGGCCGCTGGCCACCATGGTAATGGCGCCGCTGGCAGGCTATCTGATTGAGCGTGTGCATGCGGGATTACTGGGCGCGCTGGGAATGGTGGTGATGGCGACAGGACTTTTCGCCCTCGCCCTGCTGCCCGCGGCACCGCACGATCTGGATATTATCTGGCGGATGGTGCTGTGCGGGGCGGGTTTTGGCCTGTTCCAGTCACCGAATAACCATACCATTATTACTTCAGCCCCTCGCCATCGCAGCGGCGGTGCTAGCGGGATGCTGGGGACTGCCCGATTGCTGGGACAGAGTACTGGTGCGGCGCTGGTCGCCTTACTGTTCAACCTGGCCGGTCAAAGCGGCACGCATCTGGCGCTGCTGACCGCCGGCACGCTGGCCACCGTCGCGGCTATCATCAGCGGGCTACGGGTGACGCAGCCACGTTCGCAGGCATAAAAAAAGCGCGTCCTTAGACGCGCTTTTTTATTATTAACCACAACCGTTATTTCAGGTATTCACCGTTACGCAGCGCTTCAATACGCTTATCAAGCGGTGGGTGAGACATGAACATCTCGCTCAGCGATTTTGATTTACCGTTGATGCAGAATGCCATCATGCTTGAGGCTTCCTGCGGCTCATAGCTGGTTTTCAGACGCTGCAACGCAGCAATCATCTTCTCGCGCCCCACCAGTTTGGCTGAACCCGCATCCGCATGGAATTCACGATGACGGGAGAACCACATGGTGATGATGCTCGCCAGGATACCAAATACCAGTTCCAGCACCATGGAGACCGCAAAGTAGATCAGGGGGTTACCGTTACTCGATTCGCCTTCCTCACGATCGCCACCCATAAAGCCTGCGGCAATCTGCGCAATAATACGCGAAATAAAGATCACAAAGGTGTTCACCACCCCCTGAATCAGGGTCATGGTAACCATATCGCCGTTGGCAATGTGGCTGATCTCATGGGCGATAACCGCTTCGGCTTCATCACGGCTCATGTTCTGCAACAGGCCGGTACTCACCGCAACCAGAGAAGCGTCACGACGCGCCCCGGTAGCGAAGGCGTTAATATCCGGCGCGTGATAAATCGCAACCTGCGGCATGGCGATACCCGCCTGACGGGACTGGTTGGCGACGGTGGTCATCAGCCAGTGTTCCATATCGTTACGCGGTTGCTCGATAACCTCACCGCCAACGGACTTAAGTGCCATCCACTTTGACATCAGCAGTGAGATAAAGGAGCCACCAAAACCAAACAGCAGCGCCATAATCAACAAACCCTGAACGCTGCTCGACTGAATTCCTGTCAGGCTGAGAACCAGCCCAAATACCACCATGACCGCAAGGTTGGTGAGCAGGAAGAGCGCGATTCGCATCATAATATTCTTTTAACCTCAGTTTAACAAAACGCACTATGCGATTACCCACATCGTATGGGTATTCCGTATATTTTCAAGGATTGCAGCGGCGTAAGTCACCAGAAAGACACAACTTTACATAATGAAATGACTGACTGACGGCAGAATGCGGTTAACAAAAAAACAGGCACAATTTCTTGTGCCTGTCAGGGGTGATTATTTAGCCGGAGCGGGATTTCCGGCTGGCTTGTCTTTTTCCAGTTTCGCCAAATCGATGGCGATCTTCACCGTCTCATCGAGATACGGATCGGGCTCCTGGTAATCCTTCGGCAGGTCGTCCAGTTTTTTGAGGACGGGCTTACCTTCACGTTTGAAGCGGTCATTGATACGCGCCAGACGTGTTGCATCATCCTCTTCGTTCTCTTTCAGACGCTGAGCGTAATTCAGAGAGACGATATTGCGTTTTGCTTTCAGGGCGTTGAAGCGGGCAATATCCTTGACGATGTACTGGAACTCAGGATCTTTAGCGATGCGCTCGTCGTGCTGCTTCAGGAGCGCTGGTCCAAATGGTGTCATGTCGCCCGACTTCACATAGGTGGCAGCGTTAACGCTATCCCACGGCAGCGCGTTGTCTTCGAACTTCTCGCCGGTTTCGGTCTCTTCAGTGCCTGTCGGCATGATGATATCCGGGGTCACGCCTTTACGCTGGGTGCTGCCGCCATTCACGCGATAGAACTTCTGGATAGTGTACTGCACCGAGCCCAGCGCTGGCCATTCCGGACGCAGCATCTGATCGTAAATACGGTTCAGGGAGCGATACTGTTGCACCGTACCTTTACCAAAGGTCGGTTCACCAACAATCAGCGCACGGCTGTAGTCCTGCATGGCGGCGGCAAAGATCTCCGATGCCGAAGCACTGAAGCGATCGACCAGCACCACCAGCGGACCTTTGTAGTACACAACACCATCGGTATCAGCGTCTTCACGCACTTTACCGTTGTTATCACGTACCTGTACCACCGGACCGGACGGAATAAACAGACCCGACAGCGAAACCGCTTCGGTCAGGGCGCCGCCGCCATTGGTACGCAGATCGATAATAACGCTCTTAACGTTTTGTTTTTCAAGCTTCTGCAGCTGAACTTTGACGTCGTCCGTCAGGCCCACGTAGAAACCTGGAATATCCAGCACGCCAACCTTATCTTTACCCACGGTTTTCACCGACATTTTCACCGCGCGATCTTCCAGACGGATACGCTCGCGGGTCAGGGTAACGATACGGGTCTTGGTGCCTTTACCTGCAGGCAGAATTTCCAGACGGACTTTGCTGCCTTTCGGCCCTTTGATCAGCGCAACAACGTCATCAAGGCGCCAGCCGATGACATCGACCATATTCTGGCCAACCTGTCCGACACCCACAATACGATCGCCCACGCTAATCGCCTTGCTCTTGGCAGCCGGACCGCCGGCAACCATGGAGTTGATGACGGTGTAATCGTCGTCCATCTGCAGCACCGCGCCGATCCCTTCAAGAGAGAGGCTCATTTCGGTGTTGAACTGCTCGGTATTGCGCGGGGAGAGATAGTTGGTGTGCGGATCGATTTCGTGCGCGAAGGCCGTCATCGCCAGGGAGAACACATCTTCACTGTTGGTCTGCGCCAGGCGACGAATGGCAAATTTGTAGCGGCGGGTCAGCGTTTCGCGGATCTCTTTCTCATCTTTACCGGTGAGTTTGAGGCTCAGCTCATCGTACTTCACTTTGCTGTCCCACAGCTGATTCAGCTCGGCTTCATCTTTTGGCCACGGCGACTTACTGCGGTCAAGATTAAAGGTGTCGTTACCCGTGAAGTCCATCGGACGTTCAAGCACCTTAAGCGCGTACTGATAGCGCTCAAAACGGCGTTTCTGCGACAGGTTATACAGGTCGTAGAACAGATCCAGCTTGCCGCTGCGTAACTCATCTCCAACCTGAGACTGCTTTTTAGCAAATTGCTCGACATCGCTCGCCAGCAGTACGTTATGACTGTAGTCCAGCAGATTCAGATAGCGGTCGAAAATTTTTGTCGAAAAAGCCTGGTCGAGATCGAACTGACGATAGTGCGAACGGGTGAAGCGCGACGTCACGCGCTCACTGACCGTCGCGTGCTGCGTCTCTTCCTTCAGAACAGGAATTTGATCAGCACGCGTAATCTCGTCCACAGCGAAAGCGTGGCCTGTTATCGCAAACAGGCCAGCCAGCGCGGTGAGCTTAAAAAATGTGTTCATGCCGGGCTTGGCCTCCGTTTTAGAACAACAAGTGTTCTGCGCGTACAATCATTGACAGACCAGAAGTCAGCTGTACACGAACGCCATCTTTGGTGATTTCCAGTACGGTGGCATCCATAGCATTGTTACCCGCTTTAACCTTCAGAGACTGACCGACGCTCAGGGCGGTAATGTCAGAAACCGGAGTGTGGCGCGGCTCTTCACGAGGCGCACGCGGGGCTTTTGCCGCCGGTTGCTCAGCACGTGGCTTACGCTCGGTATTTTCTTTGCGACGCGGTGCAGGGCGTGGCTTGCGTTCACGGCGAGGCGCGTCTTCCTGGCCATTGGCCGCGGCAGCTTCGCGTTTTTTAGCCTGCTGTTCAGCACGCTGCGCCTGTACTCGCGCTTTGGCTTCTTCAAGCTGCTTACGCGCGTGCTCTACGTGTTGCTCATCCAGCACACCGCAAGGGTTGCCGTCGAGATCAACACGCGTCGCGCCCGCTTTGATACCGTAAAGGTAACGCCAGCTCGAGGTATAAAGACGTAAGGCGGAGCGGAGTTGGGTTTTGCTGAGGTTCATCTCACCTTCAACACGCTCTACCAGATCCTGAAAAATACCAATTTTCAGGGGACGAGCTTCGCCTTCGGCACTAAAACATTGAGGAAAACGTTCGGCCAAAAACGCGATAACTTCTTTACTGCTATTCAACTTAGGTTGATTTTCCATGAAATTTCCTGATTACAACGGACGTTGCCGACAAGCCGCAGGCATGAACAGGCGTCATTATAATGACGCCATCGGTAAATGCTACGTTATCCGTTGATTATCCTGCGACGCTCGCAAAGAATTTATGATAATCGGTCGCGGCGAGAACGTTTTCAAGCTTCGCCACCAGCTCGCGCAGCCCCTGTTCATCCTCGGATGTAAAGCGATTAAAGACAGTGCTGTCGATGTCCAGAACACCAATTATCTGATTATTCACTTTCAGAGGAAGGACGATTTCCGCGTTGCTGGCGCTGTCGCAGGCGATGTGCCCGTCGAACGCATGCACGTCATCCACACGCTGCACCTGGTTTTGCGCCACCGCCGTACCGCAAACACCGCGCCCTACCGGAATACGCACGCAGGCCAGTTTGCCCTGGAAGGGCCCCAGCACCAGCGTATCGCCTTCCAGCAGATAAAAACCGGCCCAGTTCACATCGGACAGACGTTCAAAAAGTAACGCGCTGGTATTTGCCAGGGTGGCTAAGAAACTGGTTTCACCTGCCATCAATGCCTGAAAGTCACGGTTTAAGTCCGCGTAGAATTCTGTTTTGTTCATTATTCAATCACTTGGTTGTCTTACAAAATTACAGCATAGCCTATTAAAATACGCATTATTTACGTTCATGCTCAAGATGAATCAATTCATGAGTTAAGATAACTATTAACTATCCTTTTTTAGCGCGACCGATGGCTCTTAAATCAACGAAAATTACGCCGACGAAAAAGATCACTGTGCATACGGTTGGCGATGCGCTGCCCCGAGCACATTATCAGCGTTGTCCGCAATGCGATACGCTTTTTACGTTGCCAAAGATGAAATCATACCAAAGTGCTTTCTGCCCGCGCTGCAACGCAAAAATCCGTGATGGCCGCGACTGGTCATTGACCCGGCTGGCGGCAATGGCTGTGACCATGATGCTGCTGATGCCCTTCGCCTGGAGCGAACCGTTACTCCGGCTACATCTGCTGGGTGTACGCATCGACGCTAACCTGTTGCAGGGAATCTGGCAGATGACCCGCCAGGGCGATCCCCTCACGGCATCCATGGTGCTGTTCTGCACCGTCGGCGCGCCGGTGGTGCTGGTGGCGGCTATAGCCTATCTGTGGTTCGGCAATATTCTGGGCATGAACCTGCGCCCGGTGCTCCTGATGCTCGAGAAGCTCAAGGAGTGGGTGATGCTGGATATCTACCTGGTAGGGATCGTTGTCGCTTCAATCAAAGTGCAGGACTATGCTTACCTGCAGCCGGGGAGCGGCCTGTTCGCCTTTATCGCGCTGGTGATATTGAGCGTACTGACCCTAATCCACCTGAACGTGGAGCAGCTTTGGGAACGCTTTTACCCGCAGCGCCCCGCTACCCGCTACGACCCGAACCTGCGGGTCTGTCTGGGCTGTCACTATACCGGTCTGCCCGACGGACGCGGTCGCTGCCCGCGCTGCCATATCCCCCTGCGTCTGCGGCGACATAATAGTCTGCAAAAATGCTGGGCGGCGCTGATCGCCTCGCTGGTGTTTCTGATCCCGGCTAACCTGATGCCAATCTCGGTGATTTATGTCAACGGCGCGCGACAAGAGGACACCATCATGTCGGGCATCGTCTCGCTGGCGCACAGTAATATTGCCGTGGCGGCCGTAGTATTTATCGCCAGTATTCTGGTGCCCTTTACCAAAGTAGTGGTGATGTTTACCCTGCTCGTTAGCATTCATTTCAAATGTGAACAGGGGCTAAGAACCCGCATACTGTTGTTGCGTTTCGTTACCTGGATTGGCCGCTGGTCAATGCTGGATCTGTTTGTTATTGCGTTAATGATGTCGCTGATCAATCGCGATCAGCTCCTTGCTTTTACTATGGGACCCGCAGCGTTCTATTTCGGCACTGCGGTGATTTTGACTATTCTTGCAGTGGAATGGCTGGATAGCCGCTTACTTTGGGATGCACATGAGTCAGGAAACGCCAGCTTCGCCGACTGAAGCGCGAGTTAAAACAAAACGCCGTATTTCGCCATTCTGGTTACTGCCGATTATTGCTTTGATGATCGCAGGCTGGTTAATCTGGACCAGTTACGAAGATCGCGGTAATACCATCACTATCGATTTCCAGAGCGCCGACGGTATCGTTGCGGGCCGTACGCCCGTAAGATTTCAGGGTGTTGAAGTGGGCACCGTCCAGGATGTTTCGCTGGATAAGAACCTCAATAAAATCGAGGTTCGCGCCAGCATCAAGTCCGATATGAAAGATGCCCTGCGCGAAGAGACGCAGTTCTGGCTGGTCACCCCCAAAGCCTCGCTGGCGGGCGTGTCCGGCCTGGATGCGCTGGTCGGGGGTAACTATATTGGCATGATGCCGGGTAAAGGCGAACCGAAGGATCACTTTACCGCCCTGGATACGCAGCCGCGCTACCGGCTCAACAACGGCGATCTGATGATCCATCTGCACGCGTCAGATCTGGGCTCCCTAAACAGCGGCTCGGTGGTCTATTTCCGTAAGATCCCCGTCGGTCGGGTATATGACTATGCCATCACCCCCAATAAGCAGGGGGTGGTGATCGATGTGCTGATTGAACGACGCTTCACTTCGCTGGTGAAAAAAGGCAGCCGCTTCTGGAACGTCTCCGGCGTGGATGCCGACCTGAGCCTGAGCGGGGCGAAAGTGAAGCTGGAGAGCCTGGCGGCGCTGGTAAACGGCGCTATCGCCTTCGACTCTCCGGAAGGCTCTGAGCCCGCCACCCAGGAAGATAATTTCGGTCTGTACAAAGACCTGGCCCACAGCCAGCGCGGTGTGATTGTGAAGCTCACCCTCCCCTCTGCCGACGGTCTGAAGGCGGACTCCACGCCGCTGATGTATCAGGGGCTGCAGGTTGGACAGCTTACCAAAATGACGCTCAATCCTGGCGGTCTGGTGACCGGTGAGATGACCGTTGACCCCAGCGTGGTCGATCTGCTGCGCAAAAACACGCGCATCGAATTGCGCACGCCGAAACTGTCGCTGAGCAACCCCAGCGTCAGCAGTCTGCTGACTGGCAGTACGTTTGAACTTATTCCCGGCGGCGGAGAACCGGTCAATCAGTTTGTTATCGCCCCGGCCGATAAGGCATTGCTGCAAAAACCCGGCGTTTTGACCGTCTCACTTAACGCACCGGAAAGCTACGGTATCGATGCCGGTCAACCGCTGATACTGCACGGGGTGCAGATTGGCCAGGTGCTTGAGCGCAACTTAACCAATAAAGGCGTCACTTTCGCGGTGGCGATTGACCCGCAGTACCGCGAGCTGGTGCATGGTGACAGTAAATTTGTGGTCAACAGCCGGGTGGATGTCAAAGTCGGGCTTGATGGCGTCGAGTTCCTGGCGGCCAGCGCCAGCGAGTGGATCAGCGGCGGGATCCGTATCCTGCCGGGTGAGAAAGGCGCCATGCGTGACAGCTATCCGCTGTATGCCAACCTGGATAAAGCCCTGGAGAACAGCCTGAGCGACCTGCCGACCACTACCCTGACGCTGGTGGCGGACTCCCTGCCGGATGTGCAGGCCGGCTCGGTGGTGCTGTATCGCAAATTTGAAGTGGGGGAAGTGATCACCGTGCGCCCGCGCGCCAACGCCTTCGATATCGAACTGCATATCAAGCCGGAATACCGCAAGCTGTTAACCAGCAACAGCGTGTTCTGGGCCGAAGGCGGGGCTAAAGTGCAGCTCAACGGCAGCGGCCTGACGGTGCAGGCCTCTCCGCTCTCCCGTGCCCTGCGCGGAGCCATCAGCTTTGATAACCTGAGCGGGGCCAGCGCCAGCCAGCGTAAAGGCGACAAACGGATCCTCTATCCGTCAGAGACCGCAGCGCGCGCGGTCGGCGGCCAGATCACCCTTCACGCCTTCGATGCGGGCAAGCTCGCCGAAGGGATGCCAATACGCTATCTGGGGATTGATATCGGGCAGATCCAGAACCTGAAGCTGATCACCGCCCGCAATGAAGTGCAGGCAACAGCGGTGCTGTATCCGGAATATGTCGATAACTTCGCCCGCGCCGGGACGCGCTTCTCGGTGATCACCCCGCAGATTTCCGCCGCGGGTGTTGAGCATCTCGACACAATTCTCCAGCCTTATATCAACGTCGAGCCCGGGCAGGGTAAAGCGCGCCGCGACTTTGAACTGCAGGAGGCAACTATCACCGACTCACGCTATCTCGATGGCCTGAGTATCGTGGTGGAAGTGCCGGATGCGGCGTCGCTCGCTATCGGTACGCCGGTGCTGTTCCGCGGAATGGAAGTGGGTACGGTGACGGGGCTGACGCTGGGAACGCTCTCCGACCGGGTGATGGTGGCCCTGCGTATCAGCGATCGCTATCAGCACCTGGTGCGCAATAACTCGGTCTTCTGGCTGGCGTCGGGCTATTCCCTCGACTTTGGACTGACCGGCGGCGTGGTGAAAACCGGTACCTTTAATCAGTTTATCCGCGGCGGTATCGCCTTTGCGACGCCACCGGGCACCCCGCTGGCGCCAAAATCCCAGCCCGGCAAGCACTTCCTGCTGCAGGAGAGCGAGCCGAAAGAGTGGCGTACCTGGGGAACTGCCCTGCCACGATAATCCCTGGGTTCCGGTGTCAACCCACCGGAGCCTTTGTGGTACACTGCGCGCCTCTTTGACTCCCTGTGGTGCGCTCGTGTCTCAACGTTCCGTCTATTTACCAGAAGAATTTCTGGCACAAATGCGCCAGGCCCTGCCTGACGCCCACTCTCTCGATGCGTTTATCGCCGCCTGTCAGCGTCCGCTGCGCCGCAGCCTGCGCGTCAATACCCTGAAAATCAGCGTGGCGGATTTCCTCACGCTTGTCGCCCCGTATGGCTGGCAGCTCACGCCGGTGCCCTGGTGTGAAGAGGGGTTCTGGATCGAACGTGACGACGAAGAAAGGTTACCGCTGGGCAGCACCGCAGAACATCTGAGCGGGCTGTTTTATATTCAGGAGGCCAGCTCCATGCTGCCGGTCGCCGCGCTCTTTGCCGATAGCAATACACCGAAACGGGTGATGGACGTGGCGGCAGCGCCGGGTTCCAAAACCACCCAGATCGCCGCACGGATGAATAACCAGGGCGCGATCCTCGCCAACGAGTTTTCTGCCAGCCGCGTTAAGGTGCTGCATGCGAACATCAGCCGCTGCGGGATCAGCAACGTGGCCTTAACCCATTTTGATGGCCGGGTATTTGGTGCCGCCCTGCCGGAAGCCTTCGACGCGATCCTGCTGGACGCCCCCTGCTCCGGCGAAGGAGTGGTGCGCAAAGATCCCGACGCGCTGAAGAACTGGTCCGTCGCCAGTAATCTGGAGATCGCCGCCACGCAGCGCGAGCTTATCGACAGCGCCTTTCATGCCCTGCGCCCCGGTGGCACCCTGGTCTATTCCACCTGCACGCTGAACCGCGATGAAAACGAAGCCGTCTGTCTGTGGCTTAAAGATCGGTATCCCGATGCCGTTGAATTCCTGCCGCTGAACGATCTGTTTGCCAGTGCCGGTGACTGCGTCACGCCTGAAGGCTTTCTGCACGTCTTTCCGCACATTTACGACTGTGAAGGCTTTTTCGTGGCACGTCTGCGTAAAACCGCGGCCGTTGCCACGCTGCCCACGCCAAAATTTAAGGTCGGTAATTTCCCTTTCACCCCCCTTAAAACCCGCGAAGCCCAGCAGATCGCTGCCGCCGCCAATCAGGCGGGCCTCTATTGGGGCAATGACCTGCGCCTGTGGCAGCGTGATAAAGAGGTGTGGCTATTCCCGACAGAGATTGAGCCGCTGATCGGCAAAGTGCGCTTCTCCCGTATCGGCCTCCGCCTTGCCGAGACGCACAATAAAGGCTATCGCTGGCAGCATGAAGCGGTGATCGCGCTGGCAGGCGAGCGCAACACCTTTGCTTTAACCCACCATGAGGCGGAAGAATGGTACCGTGGCCGCGACGTTTACCCTCAGGAAACCCCGTCCGGGGATGACGCAGTCGTAACGTATCAGGGCTTTCCTGTAGGACTGGCAAAAAAAGTGGGTTCACGCCTGAAGAACAGCTACCCACGCGAGCTGGTTCGCGATGGTCGCTTGTTTACCGGTAACGGTGAAGAGTGCTAAAAAAAGCACTTTTTTACTGGCGCATTTGCTCTCCATTGACCAGGCTGAAAAGTGGGCGACTATACTGGTCGTACCAGACCACAGCATGATCCTGGAGAGCATTATGACGAAAACCAATGTGCGCATTGGCGCATTCGAAATCGATGATGCCGAGTTAAGCGGCGATACGCAGGGCGAACGAACGTTAACCATCCCCTGCAAATCCGATCCCGATCTTTGCATGCAGCTCGACGCCTGGGATGCGGACACCAGCGTCCCGGCAATCCTCGATGGCGAACACTCAGTCCTTTACCGTGAGCATTACGATCAAAGTTCCGATGCCTGGATCATGCGCCTTGCCTGATTCAGAGAGAACCCGCCCGCAGGCGGGTTATTTATTCTCATAATCTCCTCTTCCCTGAATCATCCCCTACAATATCAATACGGTAGTAAATGCTGAGGGGCATGATGTACGCACTGGTATTGTTTATTTGTTATCTGGACGCAGGCTGTGAAGATCTGGTGGTGGATGTGTATCGCACCGAACCTCAGTGCGAGGCATCGATGGACGATCAGCGTATCCGTCACGGCGGCTGCTACCCGGTCGAGGACTTTATCGACGGTTTCTGGCGACCGGCGCAGGAGTATTCCGACCTCTAATCACTGCAGCTGCGCCAGGGTCAAGGTGCCGCCAAATACCGCCCCGGTGTCAATATAGTGCAGGTTCTGGCAGTCATAACGTCTCTTGAGCGGCGTATGGCCGAACCAGAAGTGATTCGCCCCGGCAATCGCCTCCTCGCTACCGTTCATTAATTCCCGCAGGCGATCTCTGTCCCACAAGATGCGCTGCTTCTCAACCGGTTTGTTCCGGACATAGTGCGATGACGGATAATCGGCATGGGCAATAACATTCATGCCGTTAGCGCAGGTAATCTCAATAACCCACGGCAGCGTTTCACAACGCCTGAAGAGTTCAAGTGCCTGCTGCTGCTTTTCACCTTTTAATTCAGCGAACCAGTTGCCGCCATTCATCATCCACAGGCCATAATCATTATTATGCAGCGCATCCAGCGCCATCTGTTCGTGATTACCGCGCACGGCATAAAACCACGCTTCATTTAATAACTGCAGGCATTTCACACTATCCGGGCCGCGATCGATTAAATCGCCCACGCAAATAAGTAAATCCTCATACGGATTAAAATGACGCTGCTTAAGCTCCGCCATAAGCATCTGATAACAGCCGTGAAGATCGCTCACCACCCAGACGTGTCGCCAGTTGTGACCATCAAGTTGTAGATACATAGCGCCTCCTCTGGATCAGTATAGCTCCGGCAGAGTATGCCAATAATGCGAACAGCAAAACCGCCGCCCGGAATAACCTCAATCGACATTAAACAAAGCGGAAATAAAGGTTTAGCAACACTTAAATGAGTATCCGATGGCCTTTAAGATAATTACAGAATTAAAAAGAGGTCTCCATCGTGTCAAATACCATCCTGCCTGCTGAGGTGTCTTTAACGCACCGTTCATCTGTCATCATCGCCCTGGCGAAGGGAGATTTGACGCCGGGTCCGTTGTGGCACAAACGTGATTACCGGCTGAAATTTTTCCTGCGCACCTTGCTGTTCTGGTCCTCCACCACCCGCATGCTGGAGGCGCTCTCCCGTCGTGATGATTTTCCGCTATTGCTGACGGCACAAACCACGCTGCCGGTGAAAACCCAGCGCCAGTATCTCACTCGTGGACTAAGTGCCGGTGAGCGGGCCAACGCCATTCTGCACCATTACGCCTGGATTGATGCGCTACCTGACACCAGCCTGATCCGGCTCTTTACCAGCCCGACACCGCATGTATTACTGCAGTTCGCCACCAAAGAGGATGTAAGCTACAGGATCTACGCCACCAGCGCGGTTAAGGCCGAGCGCGAGGGTGAAACTACGCTCTGGCTACGTGCCGGGGATAACACCCTGCTGGCGAGTCTGACCTTTAGCGTCGTTGCTGAAAATGGCCAAAATGCGCTGGTGATTGGCGGCCTGCAGGGGCCGCGTAAAGACGTAGGTCGGGAGACGATCAAAAATGCCACGCGCGCCTGTTATGGCCTGTTTCCAAAACGTATCCTGCTGGAAGCGATCTTCATTCTGGCGAAACAGTCCGGTATCAGCGCCATCTATGGCGTCAGCGATGAAGGCCATGTTTTTCGCGCCCTGCGCTACCGCTTTAGCAAAGGTCGTCATCTGCACGCCAGCTATGACGAATTCTGGAAATCGTTGGGGGCTACGCCGCACGGCGCCTTTCGCTGGGCCCTGCCTGCCGGTATGGAGCGTAAGTCGCTGGAGAGCATCGCCAGTAAAAAACGCGCCGAATATCGCCGTCGTTTTCAGCTGCTTGATGAGATAGAACAGGCCATCAGCGCGCGCTTTTGCTGCTAATAGCTGCTTTCACTGATAACAGGCAAAATTTTAACAAAACCGCTAAAAAGCACTGGACTTCCGCCGGGCGTAGTGTGGTATGGTTTAACGAAGAACAGAGGATGTTGCCCATCTGTTAAAGTCCGCAACGGGAAAATGCGTTTACTTTCAACAGATAAAAAGAGACCGAATACGATTCCTGTTTACGGCTCAACCTCTGTTCTTCGTTATATTTCAACCACTTACCATATAAAACCCACCAAAATAAGCGTTACAACACTTACCATTGCGTCCTTTCAAGATCAAACCGTTACTCACTTATTCGAGTGAGCGACGAGTAAATTTCGTGGGCGCCCTGAGCAACAAATTCACACTATCCTGTCATCTTGCATCACGCTGTTGATGAAGAACGTCACGCGCCCCATCACTTCGATCTCTTCCGCAGCCTCACCTTCGATCGCTTCGCCATCATCCGTGATTAATGCTCTTCCCCTAAGTTTCGCAAACTGCGTTCGACCGCCAATGAGGACCAGCAGGGTCTGTCCCTGCACTAACCGGGTAACTGGCTCGATTAATGCAAACCCGGATGATGTTTCCAGGATGCGGGTATCGATGCCCACACCACAGATGAGTTCTGGCGTCATCCGCTGGGAGGTGTAATCAGCAGCCGGTGAAGGAAAGCCCATTATTGAACCCTCCCCATGTTGCGCAGTATCCAGTAGCGGTTATCGCTATGGTCTGTCGTCTTGTCTGCGAAGTCCGGCTGATAGTATTTTATCCACTCGTTGGCGTCGTCCAGGGTGAAATGATGGTGAACCTTTGCCAGCTCGCGGATAAAGTCTTCTGTGCGTAAGCACCGGTAGCCCTTTGGGTTTTGCTGTACCGCAGCCACAAATGCGGCGCGAATGTCGTTTCTACGGGGCATGATCTGCACTCCTTTTTACTGTTTTTATATACAGTAGTTTTAAAGGAGTGACAGATCAATGCGGCGACACCTATCAATGCTGCCGACAGGAGTTAAACGGCGGCGACAAAATAAACGGCAGTGCAGACCAGCACCGGCACAAGCCAGTCGAGAAGGCTGGGCAAATTCCACACTCGCAAGTCGAAACCACCCCACCACGGCATGTTGGCACGCTTCCCTGCGCCGAACTGTGCGATCCATCGATATTCCGCCTGGGTGTGTTCGCGGGCGATGAACCACATGCAGCCTATCGCGCCGCCTGCGGCCCACATTTCGAACGCTAATCCACAAGTACATTGCAGTAAAACCGCTACCGAAGCGTGATACAGAGGTGATAAATCATGCATGCTCCCTCCCTTGAGTTAACCAATGATCAGGCCGCCTGAAGATGGCGTGTTTTTTGCGATATTAACGCCACCAGTTGCAGTGGCTGCTTTGATAATTGAACCAGTAAAGCACTGAATATCCGTGTTTGCGTCAGTCACGCCCTTTCTGCAGTTGGCAGCATTCAGGTTAATTTCAGAACCCTTCTCAGCGAACACGCCTGCTGATGTTGCGCCAGTCAGATTGGCCCCTGCAGCATCCACAACACCGCCATCAGATCTGATCCCCCTGGTGCAGGTAGTCGCTGTCCCGCCAGCAAATGAAACGCGGCCACCTGAGATAGCGTATACACCATCAACGCAAGTGTTTGCGATGCCACCTTTCGCAGATATTACCCCTCCGTCTTCTGCTACAAATCCGCGATTTGAACCGCTGCAGTTGGCGTTCTTGGCTGACACATAGCTGCCAATAGCATAGACAGCATTGGCTACACACCCTGTAAATGTCGCCCCATCGGCGCACACTGTCGCAGCGCTAAATGCAGAAACCGCAGGCCCGGCACAGCCAGTAATACTTGCATTGCGACAATCCACATTAGAACCGTCAAGCACCCGAATTCCGGTGACCGGCGATGGACATATAAGCCCTGTCAGTATTGCCCTGGAAGCACCATCAATTTGTGCAACATTAGTAGACCCGGTCGCATTACAGGTGTCTCCGTCAATCGTGCTCCCTCTCAGCGCGATAAATGCATCAGTACAGGTTTTAACTGAGGAAACAGCGCATGCAATAACACTCCCACTATCAGCTATGAATCCGGCCACACTATTATCGACTGTGCACTGAATGGCGCTGACCAGTGACCCACGAAGGGCATAAACGCCTGCGTTGACTTCTCCGGCTGCAACAGGAAGCGATCCAGAGTTTGACAGGTTGGAATTATTCGCGTTGACGACGCATGCGTGGCGAGCGTATACAGCATTTGTGGCGCTGTAGCTCAGATCTGAATCAGAAACATCCAGGAACGCAGCGGAAACAGCACGAGCAGCGTGCCTGCCGCAGTGAGTAGCCTTGCTAAATTTGGCAGTCAGTGATGCACCTTCTGTGCTTCGCAGGCCGTATTTTTCAGAATTCGATACGTCTACACGGTCGGCATAAACCTTTGAACTGGACCAGGAAGTAAGCCCAGCCTCAATGGCATGGGTAAAGATGGCGTCAGGGCAGTTGATAATCGCTGCATCGTAAGCAATAGCCCCCTGATATCCTGCAATGCAACCCTTTCCAGGCTTCACAAAAACATTCGACCCACGGAGTGATACGATACCTGAACCATTACGGGTGCCAGCACCATCAGTATATGTGGTCAGATCAACAAGTACGTCCACAACTGGAAAATGACATCCATTATCTGCTCCAAATACAGGGCACCAGGTGGTTCTGTCGCTGAATGGCACAAGAGCCCCGGCGGATACCTTCACATTTGTATCTTCGGACGAGATGGTGAAGTTGCCGTAGTCACCACCGCTCAATACCAGCGGCGCAGTCAATACATGACCAGCCTCAATCAATACAGTAACAGCAACATTCTTTTCTGCTTTAACTAGCGTCACTGCATCCTGCATGGTTGCGACATGAGTTGGCACCTTTATCGTGGTATTGCTGAATATCTCCACGACAAAACCACCCGTCTTTGCTTCCGAAATGGCCCGAGCCAGGTCTCCTGAGTAATCATTTATGGTTGGGTAATCAGCGAGAGCGAGATTTCCATTCCTCATGGTCAGGGGGCGATGAAGCAAATCTGCGCGCAGTGCAGCATCACCCACGCTTAACCATTTTCCTTTCCCCACCCCTCCC
This sequence comes from Leclercia adecarboxylata, assembly GCF_035787115.1. Taxonomy (GTDB): domain Bacteria; phylum Pseudomonadota; class Gammaproteobacteria; order Enterobacterales; family Enterobacteriaceae; genus Enterobacter; species Enterobacter adecarboxylatus_E. Next base: position 891,878 of record NZ_JALKTL010000001.1, read on the forward strand.
GCAGTGTTTGGTGTTGAGTCAGGGGGAACAATTTTTCCAGTAGCACCAAAATCACCATCCCAGCGGTAGTAATCTCCATCCCCATCCGGCAACTTCCAACGCAGCACCTGATTCGGTATTGTTAATGTGGCTCCTGACTGGAATGAGTCTACTGGGATATAGCCATAATTCAGGATCGCCTGGGTTGCATCGTAATTTATGCCAAAGATTGTGCGATGTTTTACACCGAAACGATCGGTGTAAGAGTGGCTATCGCTAGTAACGAACTCATCAATCTTGCCTGCGTTAAATTTCAGGTCGCGCGGCGTTTCACTCGGAACAGGCAAATTTGTAGGTTGAGTGGCCATATTTATTCCATAAAAAAACCCGGCGCAGTGGCCGGGTTGTGAGGATTGAATGGGTATTACTGGTAGACGCTGTCGCTGTACTCAGAGACGGTCAGGGATACCGTGTTATCGCTGTTAGGTTTGATGCTGTTGACGGTCCACAGCTGGCTGTCCAGCTCTTCTACCGTGGCGATCAGGTAGCGCGACGGGAGCTGTACGGTGTCGCCATTCCAGATGTTGAGCTGGATCGCAGGTATTGCCGCAGAGAAGCCGTAAGGCGTGTCGCTGCGCGTCGTTGCCGGGTAACGCAATGTAGGATTGCCCAGGCTGTCGGTGACCAGCACATACATCGCTCCGGAAAAGTTGATCGGCTCGCTGGTATCGAAATTGTTACCGGCGCGCCCGGTGATGTATCCCTGCTGCTGGTTGCTGTCGTAGATGTCCGACATCTGGATAACACTGCCGACCTGGATGATCCCGTCTTCAAACACCCGGGCATTCATCCTGACGCGGGAATACATCAGGCGCCTTGTTTCCCTCAGCGCGCGCTCACGCGCCTGGTACTCGTTACGGAAGCCGACGATCTCCAGTTTGTTGGGGTTCTCTGCCTCCTGCTCGACTATCACCCCGTTCAGTACCCGGTAATTGATGTAGGTCTTGTTGTTCGTGGTCGGATGAACATACGACACCTGCACGCCGTCATAGCCGCCAGGCAAAGTGGCCTCGTACGTGATTTTGTACTCGTCCGTTTTCATGTTGGCCCGGTTGAATACTGCTGCCGGGTAATCGACCTTCTGATCGCGGGTAAACGTCAGCACGCCGTCATCCCAGTACGCCATGACCGACGCGGCATTACAGATGGCACGCACCCGGTCACCAAGCGAGTCGTTCTCGTCATCAAAGGTGTAATCGAACTGACCAAGTCGGTCATCCGCCAGGCCTTCGGCGATCGCATACAGGCCGTACAGGTCAATATTGCTTTCCGGCTGCGCGCCCATAACGAGCCAGGTATGGGCCACCGCATCGGCGAATGAGCGCGACGGCCGCAGCGTGTAATCCACCGCCTGCGTCGCCAGGTCATAGGTGATCGTGTGGCGCGTGACCAGCGCGTTGTATTTGCGTTCCCGGCTGCCCAGGGCGTTCTCGGTCGCCCTCACCTTCACGCGCACTAAGGTGTCGGTCGGATGAACCACGTTCGTGCGGATGTTGATAGCGTGAATTTCCTCCACCTTCAGCACCGATGCGTCACTGGCGTTGTCGGTACGCTGGAAGCTGATCGCATACTTCCCGAAACCGGCAGCAGGTGTAAGTTTGTCGGTGCGGTAGAATACCTCACTGGTATGGTCATGCGGCGTGCCCTGGTAATAGGTGAACGTCTCCGTGGTGCCCGGGATCTGGTTGTAATCGTCGTCGATTTTCCAGATGACCACTTTCCAGTTGGTTTGTTTATTCCCTCCCAGGCTGGACTGGGTATGCAGCCACAGCTCAGTGGACTCCACCGGGGAGAAGAACGGGCCGACTATCAACGCCTCATTGTCATTCAGGATAAAAGTGGTCGTGTTGATTGTCGCCGTCGCTGGCACGTCAGAAGGTCCCTGCAAATCACTCATGGTGAACGTATACCAGGTGACCGGGTCTACTACCGCGCCGTCATTGGTTTCTACCGCCGAGATCAACGTACCGGAGAACGGCACATCTTTTGTCACGCTGCCAGAAGCTGTAGCGTAGGTCACGTTGATAGTAAACGTTACAGCGTGTGGAAGTACCAAATCCATGAAGTAGTCGAATTCTGCCTGCTTCAGGATCTGCATGGCTATCTGTCCACCTGAATACGTGCCGCTCACGATAGTATTGGCGGTAGCCGTTTCGACCGGGAAGTCGTCAGCATCGTTCTGGCCCGGGACTTCCTGTCCATCCACATCGTCAAAGCCATATCCCTCGACAATTTGCGGGATGACTTCACCCGGTTGATAGAACTGATATTCCGCGCCAGCCAGCGAGCCCAAGCTTGATTCTGAATAGCGCACTGACTCGTAGCTATAGCGGCCGATGCCGACGCACATCCACTCGGTGACGTATTTCAGGCCGCCGTCAAAATCATCCTGCCTGATGTACTCGAATACCGATTCCTGAATCAGATCCGGGAACGAACGCACCTGGCCGTAAATGTCCGGCTTCGCCTTGTAAACGCGGGCTGTGTTGGTCTGCCCTGTCAGGCTGTTGTTCGGTGAATCAACGGTGTTGCCGCCGGTATTCGCGATGGCCGGCTTCGGCGCCAGGAAAGAAAACACCTGACCTACTACTTTGAAGATCGGGCTCAGGATGTCGCCGATAATGCCCTTTGGCTGGTCGAAAAGCTGGATAACGTCCAGCTCGCTCAGTTCGAAATCCAGCTCATCGTCATCACCGAGCGTAACGCCGTTGCGTACGATGAGCAGATCCCGATGCAGGTTGCTGTCATTCTCTGTAAGCCAGGCATAAAAAAGGGTGCCGCTTGGCACCCTGTATCGTTCTTTTGGCGTTCCTGGGAAACGCTGCAGCTCAATCAGAGCCATATTCGAAATACTCCACTCTGGTGAATGCACGCTGGATAACCAGCAACGAGTCCATGCGCACACTGCCACCCTCTCCCCGAGCGTGCAGCGCCTGGCGGTTCAGTACCAGGCCGACATGCGCAGGCTGCGCCCCCTGATAGCCGACGAAAATCCCTCCCTCCACCGGCTTATCTACCGACCGCCAGAACGTCACATCACCCTGATAGCAGGTGAAGAAGTCAGCCCCGGCTTCGTAGTCCGGCGTCTGGTGCAGTTCGGTACCGAGGACATGGCGGTAATACAGCACCACCAGACCCCAGCAATCGACCCTGTCTAAAGAGCAGGCCCGGTTAGACCAGGGTACGCCGATCATCTGCTTGATGAAATCAGAGGTACTGCAGGCCGGTGTATTCGACGGGGTCATATAGCCTTCCGATATTGTTATTCAGCGGGTTCGTCATGGATAAGGTGATCGAGGCGCTGTCCGTGTCGATATCGACGGTTTTCACGTACAGCTGCCATGATTTAATCGGGGCCGATACATCAACACTGTCGAATATCTGCCGTGTGGCGGTGATGGCCGTCAGCCGGGCGGCGCCTTTCCACTGCTTCATCAGCGCCTTAACGTCCGTCGATAACCGCCCCAACTTCACCGTCGCGTCGATCACCGGCGTACCGCTTTGCTGGCTCTCTTCGATTTCGAAGCGTGCTGGCGTGTACACCTGGCCGCCAAGTGTCTTTTCGAAGAACTGCTTATTCACCAGGCGAACATAGCCAAACGAGGGGTGATAGAACGTAATGGTGTCGTACAGGCCGCGCGTCGGGCGCTGTTGACGATATTCTCTATATGACGGCATCAGGGAACCCTCGGCAGACTCTCCGGATCCCGACCGTCCGGGTATCCGGTAACGACGATATTCAACAGCGTTGAGGTGTCGATAGGCGTGTAAAGCGCGGCCTGTGAGCTGCCGATTATCATTGCTGATTGTAGCGCCCGGACAACCTTTCGCCCTTTTACATCGTTGATGATGCGATTTAACCCGGCTTTCGATTGCTTAACGCCACGCACTTTGATGCCCATGTTTTTCTCCTGGCAATAAAAAACCCCGCATTTGCGAGGTTTGGTAACATTCAATAGGTGAATCAAAAAGGGAGCATTGCGCGGATTTCAGCGTACCAATGATTAACCACGGGGATGTCCTCTAGGAGCCAGAAACCTAAAATAATCATCGCCATGCCCATTACCATGTGAAAGATAATGCTGAACCAGAATTCAATAGGTTTTTCATCAACGTGAATGTACTCTTTTCGGCTCGTTCCTTTGAATGTTTTGGTATAAACGCCCCTACGACAGTATACAAATGATTGGACCAGGGAGATTGGACCAACTAAAAAGACCGCGCATACCGTGAACCAGTACTGAAACCCCATTACCTGTCATCCCATTGATATTTTGGTCCATTATTACACAGGTTTATCAGATTCCCGTCAGGATGGCGAAATCGTCAGCCACTCGCTCGAACGTGTCGGCGTAGCGGATGACCTGTCGTACCTCATCAGCGCCAGCAGCAACCGGATCGGCGTCGGTAGATTCGCCAATCAGCAGGTAATCACCAGCGTCTGCCAGGGCGTACTCCGTCCAGACGGTGTTCTTCACGATGATTTCAGTGCCCAGGTTACCAATGCGCTTTGATAGCCCGCCCTCATAATCGACCATGATGACTACCGGCGCGTCATAGCCGTTTATGGGGTCGCCGTTCTCGTCCCTGCCGCCTGCACCCTTGCGCCAGATGGTGGCCTTGGCGGTGTAGGACCAGTTTGCAACTGATGACATCAGCCCTCCCTCCAGCGCAGTACCACCGCGCCCGTAGCGCGAATTCGCGGGCAGTTGATGAACCATTCCCCGTCCGATTTAACGTAGCCGGTAGTCTCCCGCCCGGTATTGGTCAGCACCCAGACACGGGTGAATGAACGCGGCAGGCGGACGCTCACAGGTGTCCAAGTCATCCGCAACCCCCGACGACCATAAATAGGCCAACCTTCTGGCCGACATCAATGGGCAGTCCTGACGTACAGCCAGACGTATCCAGTGCCAGCAGAGCATCACGCATGTTGAGCACGTTGTCGCTGTAGTCGAACGAGCGAGAAGCACCCGACGGAGCGCCCTGTGATTTTATGCGCTGGGTAAACGCAGTCAGCACCATCAGCGTGACGGCGTAGGACTGGATGAGCATCAGGTCACATTCGTCGTACCCGGCACCTATCAGGCAGGGCTCAATCTTCGCCAGCTTGCAGAGGTAGGCGTCGATCATGAAGTCAGGAACGGTGGTATAGCCGAGCGCAGATAACTGCTGTTTAACCTGCGCCGCTGTTATCTGCACTATGGCCATGGTTAATTACCTTTGGTTTGCTCATCCAGTTCATCGCGGGATTTGGACGGGTTATCGAACTCACGAAGCCCCATGGTTATTTGCCCTTCTTCTTGCTGGAGGTGCCAGGCTGTTCAGGCTGTTCAGGCTGTTCAGGCTGTTCAGGCTGTTCAGGCTGTTCAGGCTGTTCAGGCTGTTCAGGCTGTTCAGGCTGTTCAGGCTGTTCAGGCTGTTCAGGCTGTTCAGGCTGTTCAGCATAATTCCCGCCTGGCGTGGCGACTTCAAGCTCCTGCTCACCGATTTCACTGACCACTGACACCCGGCCTGCGAACGCTGGCGGGACGGATGCCGCGATGAACTCATGGCCTACAGGCAGTTGCTGGAATACGCCATCGATAGCGCCCCAACAGCCCGGTTTTTCGATTCTTAACTTTTGCATGTTCTCTCCTGAAGAAAAGGGGCCGAAGCCCCTTAACCCTGCGCGTTGAACACTTTTGAGCGACCGTTGAAATCGCGCTTAATCTGCAGACCGACTGCACTCCACACCAGAGTGTTGTAGTTGTCGAACGGATTCTGGCGCGGGATCATGAAGGTACCCACCGGCGCGGCGATGCGCGTCTTGATGTACTGCGAATTGCGCACGTACGCGATGAAGTGGTTACCGGTCAGCTTAAAGGTCTGGTTAACAGACTCGATGCGGCCGTAGCGCAGGATGTACTCCAGCACGGTACCTTCTTTGAAGCCGGCAGCGGAGGAATACGGTTTGCTCATGTTGCGCATGATGTCAGGCGATACCCACACCTTCACCTTTTCCTGCACGTAGTTATCGTCCAGGAGCTTCGCGAACGGGCCGGTGAAGAACGCGACCATCTCGTCAGGGTTGGCGGTGGTCAGGTCGATATTCAGACCGGACACGCTCAGATCCACCTGATTGGTGTTGGCGTGGTTGGTGATACCTGCGCCGACGTAGCCCTTCACCTTCACTTTCGCGTCACCTGACAGCATGTAGTCAGCCATGTCTTCGCGGATGGCCGCAACGTGCGCTTCCTGGTCGTCGGCCATCGCGTCGAGGTTTTCGGACTGCATGCCGTTCCACTCACGCCATTCACGGCTGTAGCCGGTGTTGAAGATAGGGATCGGGTCGCCAGCTTCGTCGTAGATGACTTTATCCAGTTCTTCCGGCACATGGCCAGTCAGGGTGCGATGCACCTTGCCGGCGTCGCTGGAAACGCGATAGAGCGCGGCAGTTTTACCGATAGAAATCGGTGTACCGAGCCCCAGCAGGTCATCCAGCAGACCGTTACCTTCGTCATTGCGGAAAACACGAGTGGTGATGTTGTCCACTTCGCGCCAGTAGTCTTTGGAAATCAGCGCAGCCTGGTTAACTTCAACCGCGCCGCCGTACTGAGCGGAAATGGTGTTCTGATTGATGTTGAAGGCCTGGCGCTGCATCAGCAGCTGATTCCATGCCTGCTTAACCTGGTTGTATTCGGTAACCAGCTTTTTGTTGAAAACGATCATGCTCATGCGGTTGCTTTCCCTGATTTGCGAACTTTCACAAGCTGCGCTTCTGCGCCGACAGTGATTTTCTCGCGTGAGTAGAAGAGGATGTGGTCAGTGTCCGGGGTGGTCGACTTCGCCAGGGTGCCGTCACCGTTGGAGATAAGACCTTCGTTCTCCAGCAGCACTTGCCCAGCTTTAACTCGCATGTGGTAGTCGACATCGTCTTCGCACATGATGGCCGCGCCTGTATCACCTGCTGGCACTGCATCACGGATATCACCACCGCCGATATAGTTGTGCTGCATAGTCAGTGGAACGCCAGTGCCGCCTGCCGTTGCGTGGTAAATCCACTGCCCGGTAGCGTCAAGTTCAACGAGTGAACCCGGGAGGATGGCTACCTTGCAGAGCGCCTCAATGACCTGTGGGTCATTCTTGCGGGCCGGGCCCGCGATTACGGTATGGAAACGAGGAGCGAGTGCCATTATTCAGGTGCCTCCATGGTAAGGATTTCGCTTTGTGCACCGTTACCCTGGAATGCAGGGTTCAGCCCGGTGCTGGTCTGGCATTGTGAGAACATATCGTTCAGCGCTTCGGGGGCCAGAGAGTTGATCGCCGCTTCGGTCATGAACGGGAACTTGGCTTTCACTGCCTGACGCTTCTCGGCGGTGTCTTTCTCCGCATTGGCCTGCAGCTGAGTTTCCAGGTGGCTGAGCTTGTCGGTCAGCGGAGTGAGTGCAGCGTTAACCGCTGCGGTGATTGCATCAGTATTCACCTGATTACCCGCCGGGTCGCCGCCACCGGCTTTCTTCTGCATCTGCTGGTTGTAGGCATCCCAGACCTGATCGTCGGTCAGCCCCTCGGTTGTTACGCCTGCGGCATTGAGCGCGGCGATCATCTTCTGTTTCATCGGGTTTTGTTCTCCGTTGGTTTTGACTTCATACTCAGTGGGTTTGCGCACGACTTCGATGGGCTCACCGACCAGCGTTACCGCGTTGTCATCGATGAGGTATTTCTGCTGGAAGAGTTTCGATCCCTCTTCGTAGATGAATTTGTCCGGCCAGACGGTCACCACATAGCGATAAACATCACTGCCTGACGGCGCGCGGATAGCCTCACGCAGCATCTGGTAGATTTCGTCGAATGAGGCGTCGGAGTTGTGGGTGAGGAAGAGCTTCACCTTGTTCAGTAGTCCGTTTTTTAGGCTGTTCGCCGCATCGATGAGGCTGGCGGTTTCGACCTCGCCCTCCTGCCCGTCAGCGTTCACGAACATGCCAACGCCCTCTTCCGGCGTTCCGGCCCCCGGCTCATCCAGCAGGATGGCGATGTGGTCGAACTGCATGTTGCGGGCGATCCAGGTGTACTTTTTCTCCTTCGACTCGCCCGACTTCTTCTCTTTGTTGGTGAGTAGCCCGGTTGAGAGGTGAATCGGGTCGGTGTTGGTGCCGGCGATCATCTCGTCGAGGCGGTTAATCAGGCGCTTGCCATCAGGCTTCGTCTCAGCAACAGCTTTGTTGATGTAAACGTCCATGACGACCTGATCGCCGGATTTGCTGACGTTTTGCGCCCAGGCACCAACGTGATAAGCGTTGATGGCGCGCGGGTCGTTGGCGCTGACATACTTGCCATCTACCATCGGGTGCGGCAGCGGCATCAGCTTGCCTTCCATCGTCTGGTAGCTGTTGTTAATCTCCTCCGCCGGGTACAGGCCGCCATTCATCACAATGTCATCGACGATCGGGACCGCACCACGAATGACGTAGTGTTCCTGGCCGTTGATGGTAGTCGTTGAGATGTTGGAGGCGTTGATGGCGAGGGATTTAACGTGGATGCTGGATAGCTTCACGTTGCGTCCTCTTTGGTGGATTTCAGGCAATAAAAAAGGCCGCCGTAGCGACCTTTTCTAAGTTAACTCAACCCCCATTGCTCAGGGTTTCTGTATGGTATGTCAGTGATTCTCACCGCGACTAAAACGCTCTCAGAAAATTGCGTTTCGAAAAGATGACATTCTTCTCTAATTTCGCCGTGAAAGTCCCTTTGTCGAAAAGGGTCGTTTAGAATTAAGCCAATTACATCTTCTTCAGCCAACTCGTTTTTGACATTCGTATTTATTTCCAACATCAGTTCATCAAGATTTACCCATGTCGGGCGGTCATGATTCCTGGCATTGGCATTCCAGAGAACATTATAAATTCTCTGACCAATTGTGACTGTATCCATAAAACCTCCAAGCGAGCAATAACCTGGAGATTACAGTAGGAAGCTATGGCTGCCAATCCTTCCTCTCTTTCGCCAGCTTATCCGCCAGCCCTTCGTTGAATATGCTGCCGTCGTCGTTAAGCAACACCGGGATCTGGCTGCAGTAGCAGTTGTACCGGTTCCCGTTCACGGCGTAGAAGTCACGCACCTCTTCGGTGGTGTAGACCCTGCCGTGACGGCTGGCGTGCCAGCTGCGCGTTGTTGGCTTGAGCGCTGACAGCCATAGCAGGCCAGTATTCAGCCCCAGCCGGTCAGCAGCCCAATCCGTTTCGTTCCACTGAGCCTGGCGCAGCGCGCCGACCTGCTCGGTCTGGGCGATGGACTTGGCCCGGCTCATCGACACGTCCAGGCGCTTACTGATGACGCTGGCCGTTTCCCGCGGATTAACCCCGCGCGCAACCGCATCGGTGATGATGCTTGTCAGGTCTGCCCGGGCAGCATCGCTGATCGCCTTCCAGTCGCTGAACGTTGTCAGCCTGGCGGAAGCGATCTGGTTTTGATAACCGGGGCTGCTTAAAAGCTCCTGTAGCGTCGTCTGGCTGGCGTATACCTGCGACTGCTGCGATAGGTTGTTGAACGCTTCCAGCGTACCGCGCTGCGCCTCAGCAACGATGTACCCCATCGCCCATTGATTGTTCTGTCCACCGTCCAGCAGGTAGTCATCCAGGATGCCCTGCACCGCCTCGATCAGCTCCGCCAGTTCCTGCGGGGTCATGTCGTAGATGAACTTCCCGGCGTTTACCTGGTAGAGTCTCTGATCGTCGCCGTTGACGTGACAGAGGAAATGCCAGCTGTGGCTGTTAACCTCTCGCTCTCGCCCGGTCATTCGCTGGTCGAACAGGGCTTTCAGGGCTGACTTAATCGCGTAATACCGGTCCTCGATATCCCGGAACATCGCGGTGACCTGCTTTGCCGAGCGCGTCGGGTCAATCTTGCTGCGCGGAACTATCGGCAGGCCCACCTTCTCCTTCTGTTCGGGTGTCATCGGCCAGTGGATCATCGGTTGTCACCTTATCGTCCGGGTTCGGCGGCTCTTTGGGCGTAGGCAAGGGCTCAAGCCCGATCACCTGCCGCAGTTCGTTGATAGTCACCGGCGCCTCACCGCCATACATGCCCGTGGTTTTCTGGACTACATCGGCCAGTTTGGACATGTTCTCGATTTTCTCTTTCTCACCCGGAGCCAGCAGGTCTGTCCATTGGATGGTCACTTCGCCTTTTGTAGGCGGGTCAATGATGCCCAGCGTCCAGAAGCGCTCCAGCAGAGCGGTGATGCGGTCGGTAAGGAAGCCGTTGCGCCGCGTGTTGCGACGAATCGCCCAGTCCGTTTTGTCCTCATCGCTCGCCAGCCGCCCGGTCTGCTGACCGAACAGGATGGTGAACGGTATTTGCACGGAGGCGGCCAGCTCGTTAGCAGTGACCTCCCACGTCGGGCCCGGGTCGCCTGGTGTTACGCTCAGGACATGCATCTGCCCGGCCTGCATTACGGCAGCCGCGTCGGTGCCGCGGTTCAGCTTGTTGACCTTATCGCCCATGGCCTCGCCGAGGTCGGCATAGCCAGCCTTCTTGGCCTGGTCTGCCAGCGTAACCATGTCGGTTTCTTTGCTGAACTCAACGGCAATTTGTCGACTGGCGTTCTTCAGGAAGCCCTCAGCGCCACCACCGGACACCTTCTCAAGGTCGAGGCCTTTGTTGTAGCCAGCCTCAAGCAATGGGATGCCTGACAGTACATTGTCGTCTTCGGAGCCTTCACAGAACAGAATAACGCGGCTCGGGTGTACTGGCTCTCCGCGCATCGGTCCGACAAACTGCTCATCACCAACAGGTTGCTCGTTGAAGTTGAACATCTTCGGCTGCCCGAACGTTGGTGACTGTCGATCGTTATCCCAGTCAGCCACAGTTAGCTGCGGCTCCCACACCGGGATAAGCTTCACCAGAGCAGATTCGCCTAAAGACTTAACCAGCCTGATATCTACTGGCTCGCTCCATGGCTTATTGTCTTTCACCTGCAGCAGAAGTGCGGAGTAACGCCCCACCATATTTCGGCGATCGACATCCTTCACCTTCGACCACCACTTCTTCATGAACTTGGTGACGCTCTTTTCCCAGGCGTTGGTCTGTTTCGACTCCCGTGTCTCGTCACCATCGACGATAACCGGATAATCTTGCCAGCAACCATCAAGTAAGCGATGCACCACAGCGAATCCGGCGGCATTGCGTCGGTACATGCTGTAGAAGTCGTTGAAGGTGATCGTGCGCGGGTACGCGCCCTCCACCGACTGCTGGAACGCCTCGGCCGGGATAGTTGGATACTCGCGCTTCATGTCATCGCCAAGCGTTTTCTCTTTAGCGTAGTACCAGGCCTTCTGGCGGTCGTTTACGATAACGCCGTGCTTCGCCTCCATCTCATCGAAGTAATCAACCAGACGCTGAGGCAGCGGCTCTACCGGGTCGATTGCGTACTGCGGATTCTTCCACCAGGAGAAGAAGAAAAACTTCCAGTCCAGCGCGGAAAGCGGTTTACCCTGCAGCAACGCTTTTTCTGCCGTCTGGCAGTAATCGAAGAAGTAACCAGCCCGGCCCTCTGCCGTGCTCTCGATGGTGGCGAAGCATCCGGTCGATACCGCTTCAAACGCACCAGTGACGATCTCACGGGCTTTGTCCGGATACTTGGCGCATATCTTACCGAACTCGGAAACGTGCAGATAGCGCAGTGTACCGCCACGAAACGACGTGCTCACGTAGAGCGAACCGCCCTTCTTAAATACCAGCTCGCCAGAAGAGTCGTTACTCGCCGGGTTCGCCGCTCTGATTTCTTTGGGCAGCTTGTCGTACGCATACTTCACCTTTTCGCGGAACAGACGTTTGGCGTCGTTCAGCGTGTGGGCGATCAGCGCGCATTTGGCTGACTCGAACAGGGCAGCATCCAGCTGGATGATACAAACCTCGGTCGTGAAGCCGAGCTGCCGGGCTTTCAGAATGATGTTGCGGGTGTGGATCCCCTCGAAGTATTCCCGCTGCTCAGGCGTCATCCGGAAGCGCGTGGGCTTACCCTCTTTGTCGGTGATCCAGTAGAGATTGTTTAGCCGCCAGTCTTTATCAGCCAGCAGCCTGAGATGCTCAGGTTTCATTACGCCCCCTGAGAGAGCGAATCCATCAGGTCAGACAGTGCGTCAACGACCTTATCTTTTTCGCCTTCGTCCATGCTGTAGGCCTGCCGCTCAAGGCCAATGAGGTTCTTCAACGTCTCGCTCAGGGCCTTCATCGACTTCACGCGATCCGGCATGCTGATGATGGCATGGTAAAGCTCGTTCAGCCGGTCACGCCCGTTCTCGTCGGGATCCAGCATCATCTGGCCCAATGTACGCAGCGCCTCAACGTCTGCGCACTCAGCCTCAAGCTCATCAAACAGCGCGTTCGCCAGCGTCCTCGCCCGGCGGATATCACCCCTATGCTCCATGCGTACCGTGGCAATAACCTCAGCAGTGGCCTCTATCAGTACGCGCTCCGATAAAGCTGTTTCGCTGCGTACCTGTTTGCGTACCTCTGCTTTGCGTACCAGATCGTCGGCGCGTTCTTTCACCTTCGCGTTGAGGTCACGTGACCATTCATCACGCTTGGCTCTCTTACGGATAGCGCCTTCACTGATGCCGTGCTGAGAAGCAATTTCGCGGAGGGACATCACACCGGCCCGGTAAGCCGATTCGATAGCCTCCCAGTCCGGTTTGCTCATACTCAATTCCTTTTAGCCCCTGTAGGGCTTATCTGCGTTTTATCCCTTAGAAAGGTTGCCTTTGTCTCCTACAGGAGACAGCCGGGAAAGCGGGTCGTTACGTATGTTCCACCCATTGTTATGGGGCAGTTCCTCTCTATTCATATGCCTATGTCCATTGCTGGCATGCTAATCGCGTCAGCCATATTTCCTTAGGGATTTTCAGCCTGTCCAACGTGTTGGACTTTTAGCGCCTCGTAATTATGGCCGACTTATGAGGAGCCATTCTCGCCTTGCCAAAGCGTGTTGATTTGAATGGACACTTGAGTGAGAAAGGTAAGCAATGGAGGTAACTCACCAGAATCATCGTTAAGGAATTAAGGCCCACTATTGCCGCTGAAGCTCATCGGCCTGCTCGGTTGTGCATTCGGTGTAGTGGAACCATGATTTCGCCATCTGGTTATCCCCCGAAGCTCAGCAGCTGCGCGGCGGCGTTCTCAGCCTCGCGCTGGTCCCGGAATGCACGCGATAATATCCAACGCCACAGAACATCGAGCGCGGCTTTGTAGAGCTGCTGAAACTCGGTCTCGTCCATATTGGCGAAGGCGATACTGCGGGGATGTTTCCGGAGGGTGCCGTCAGGCAGCTGGATGGCGTCGTAATGCCCGGATTCGATGGTGACCCAGGCGCGATATGCGTCGAAGGATTTGCAGGCGCTGATGCTGCCAGTGCGCTTGTCGGCGATACGTTCGAGGTATTGCTCAGCAGCATCCAGCAGCGCGGTTTCACTCCCGCCGAACGATGTCAGGTATTTGGCATAGCCAGTCACCAACTTGCGTTCGTTGGATGAGATAGCGCCGCCGGTTGGCTCCCAGTATTCGAAGCCCAGATTCAGCAGAGCGAAGAAGCGACGATGGAAGGCCGGGTTACGGACCTGTTTGAAGTCGGCCACCAGCACGGCGCCGAGCTTACATTTTGAATGCAGAAAATCGCTGGTCTCCGGCGATGCGGGGATCAGGGTTCCTGCAGAGTTCTTGATGAGTTGTAACTGCGCCATGGGTTTCTCCGTGGCGCATCGTGGTCAGGTTACCGGTTGTTCAGGCCGATTAGTGAATTATGCTACTCGCTCATTGCAAAGGTCAATTGTTGGCTGATATCTCTCTTACCATCTCGACAAGCGTGTCACGTGATACAACCCTTTCGTCCGCCCGGAGGTGCTTATGCCCGACTCCTACACCGTCAGCGCTTAACAGCACGCGATCCCCAGGGCGAAGTTTGAACGTGCAGAAAGGCACCTCTTCGGAACCCCGCACAATCTTGTAAATATCACTTCCCTCTGCACTAGCTTGAGACACATCAACCCCCTTCATTCCCCACAGATAAGCCAGAAATTTATTCATCAGCAGCCGCCACCTGGCACTGCACATTAGGCACGATAGCAAAGTCGATCTGTTTGTTAAGGGCTTAAAAACAAATAAATTTCAGTAGCCGTTTTCTCTTTCCGTTCCACATATCTTAGCACGCAAAAACTGTATGCATTTACAGTGTTATTTCGTTTGCTCAAGTATGCACAAAAAACATCGCTGCATGCAATAGCATTTATCCGGTTGATTTAAATAAATATTATTTCTACCTGCCGTTAAAAACTAAGCGTTACTTTTAACACTTAAACGGGTTTAAAGTGGTGAGGTTAACTGGTTGATTAGTCGTCTTTCGCGGGGATACGCGACCTGACTTTTCGCGACGCGAGCGCTCTAAACGAAATCCTAAGCCGTGCAAAAAATCTTTGGGGTTGGCAGATTGTTGCCCCTATATGAACACTTATTAATCACTTTCATAGATCAATTTGATGATATCGATCGGCTTTATCGATCATGTTTGCCAGAGTGGTTATTCAGGCGAGAAAAAGGCCTCCGGAGAGGCCTTTCGTTACGCTGCAACGGAGCTGAGAATCGCATCTCTTGGGATAAGAGCTAGGTATCCCTCGGCGAAAAAGAAATAAGTCATTACGAAGAGCACCCCGAAACACCATAAAACGCATATGCGCTGGAATGACGTTGCCATCCTCCATCCATCAATTTTCGTAATTTCAGCTAGGGCCTGTCGTTATGAGCCAGTTGATTTGAGTACAATCCCTTTCCCTCACAACCGCAGCCAACGACACCATGACCATTCCTGCCGATCGCCTCCACGATATCTCCGACCATGTATGGCAACTGCTTGTCCCTCATCTACTGGGCAAAAAAGGTGATTGGGGCCGGGATGCTCGCGATAACCGGCTATTTATCTTTGCTTTTTTTGGATCTTTCGCACCGGCGCGCCATGGCAAGACCTGCCACCTGACTATGGTGACTGGAAAAATACTCACCGCCTTTTTTTCCGTTGGCGTGATAAAGGGACCTGGGCTCGTCTTCAAGAGCGACTGATAAAAGATCCTGATTTTGAGTGGTTGATGATCAATGCCAGCCATATCAAGGTACATCCCCATGCCTGCTGGGAGGTGGGTGGCAATCAGGACATGGGGCTCACCAAGGGGACTCAACAGCAAGATCAATTTGACCGTGGATGCGCATGGCATGGCAATCAAATGCCTCGAGACCTCGGGAACAACCGCAGGTTGTAGCCAGGAATCAGCCCTGATCGAGGGCCATAAAGCCGCGTATTTGCTGGCCGACAGAGGGTATGACACCAATGCGCTGGTCGCACAGGCGGTCTCGTTGGGGATGTTGGCTGTGATCCCGTTCAAGCGCAAGGAGTCGCGAGCACATGACAGGGAAATTTTTAAAGCAAGGCGTCTGGTGGCGAATGCCTTTCTCCACCTGAACCAATGGCGAGGGAGTGCCACCAGATATGCCAAGAACACACCCTCATTTGTCGCAATAGTGCAGATCCGTTGCGCCATATTATGGGCTGCCATTTTATGACGACAGCCCCTAGACTACAACCGGCATTCGGCATAGGATATGAACGGAGCAATCAAGTCGCGGAGAAAGCGTCCATTAAGTAGATCGGGCCATTTTTTCCATGAAAGGGAATAGTATCCCGCCCTCACATGCTAACCCATTACTCCCGAACCAAACTAATAGGGAAGGAATTATCCACTTATTCCCACTTTCCATAAGTTTTTCCATAGCATATTTTTACATGAGCATTCATAAACATGAGTAAATATTATTTCACAAGAACCACCATAGATAAAAACACTCTAATAGAAGCAGATGCCATATTACATGATAAAGAATTCAGATTGATGGGGAATTTGCAAGCAATCAAATTTGAAGGTTTAGATTATGAATACCCTACTCAGTCACACAGCGCATATGTGCACGGACTTAGGATGGTATCCATCCTAACAGATGCCTTCTCGATTACCAAGGAAATACTTTATATATCAAAGGCTTTATATTTCATTAACGAATGGCATCATTTTTCTAACAATTCCTCTCACCAATATTTATGGTATGACCACACTGTTGCAAGTAGGTCATTGAAGCTTACTTATTTTCTCAGGGAATGCTCATCTCTTATTAGTGATGATGATATCGAACTCATTGAACGTATACTGCTCAAGCATGCTGATTGGCTCTACGATAATTCCAACTATAATAGTCGAGGAAATCATGGCATCATGCAAGATCAAGCCCTCATTCAACTGGGCCAACATTTTAATAAAATAGAATATACGGAAAGGGCCATTGAAAGAGTTGTAAATAATTTTAAAAATGTCTTTTCCAAAAAAGGAGTTCATTTAGAAAACTCAGTGTTTTATCATTTTTTCGTGACTTCACTATTCAATAAGCTGATTAGATTTATTGAGTCTCATGATATTGTGGTTAACCCTTTTTTGATGAAAGAAATTTCAGAATTAAAATATACAATAATCTCAGAGGGGAAAATATATGCATCCTTTTTAACTAAACCAGATGGCAACTTCCCTCTCGAAGGTGACACTGAACAATTAAAACCTAACGCGTCAGATTCAGATAAGAGTGGAGTTTTTTTTGATTCTGAATCAGGTAAGCTAATCATAAAAAACGATTTTGATAAAGGCCTTTATCTATTTTTCAAATCAGGATGCAGGAACATCCATCATAAGCACTGTGATGATTTGTCACTTGAGTTGTTTTACGATAATACAGACATCTTTATTGACTCAGGCAAGTATAACTATGATTCACGCAATCCTTTAAGAAGATATTTTATTTCACCTAAAGCCCATAGCACTCTATTTGTTAATAATTCGTCATATATACCATCGGTGAGCGATAGAGCTTTTTTGGAATATTTTGACAGGGGCAATTATAGATATGCCAGAGGGGTTAACTTGAACTATGAAAATGTTTCTCTAGAAAGGCACATAGTTTATCTGGCTGGGGTCGTCGTTATTCTCGACTTGGCATTTTCTGAAAATGAAATTAGCATCCATCAGAATTTTAATCTTTCCGATAGCATTTTACCTGATCCCGCATCAAAGCTAGGGATGAAATTAAAACTTAAAACAAAAACTGCTTCATTGGTGCAGCATGTAGCTGTCGATTCATTTCAACAGTTCTATGGCGACAAAGAACAACCTAGAGGGTGGGTATCCAAAACATTTAATTCATGTGAGCCTCTTAAGCAGATCGAATTCAAATCTTTTGGTAAAGAACCAATGTTTCTAACATCGATAAATCTAGATACTGCGAAGATAAATATAGAAAACCTACACTACAACTCTAAACTAAATATGATATCAATTACTATAAACGGAATACAAACTCAGGTTAACATAACCTCATGTATAACGCAGGGCGGAAGCGTGGACAATTTGCTAAGCACAACTGGCCGTTTATTGAGCTACGCCAAGAAGATAATTGAGTGATTTAAATCAGGCTTCATTATTTTCACGAGGCAAGTCGAGAACCGAGTCCCTACGGCACTGCGTAGTGCCGTAGGGGATGTCAGCACATACAAGATCGAGAGAACCATTAGCAATTGTCAGGTAAATATCGAAGCAGTCGGCATTATGGAGAATCACGTCAGCCATATCCCTACTCCCCCTTGATGCCAGCGGCGCGGTCAATTCGTTCAATCTCAGCTAGGATAAGCGCCCCGGCCTTTACCAGATCACGCCGTGGGTTGGTTTGCTTCCACCATGCAGGATCCCATGGCCAGTGGGCGGGAGTGGAAAAACCCTGATTGTGCGCATGAATCGCATAGCAAGCAGCAGCATCCGCCAATTCACTATTTTGATATGCGTCGTCACGCTCAGACGACCAGCCCTCAACGGATCTCTGCCTCTGTCTCTCAGATATCACATCCAGAATTGCTGGACTGAACGCCAGCACCTCAAGTTCAGAGATCCGCTTCTCTGCGGCTTCAGCGCGTTCTATTGCCACCACAAGAGCGCTGGAAAGGGCTGATGTATATTCTGAATCGCAGCAACTGGCGCATATGCACCCACCTTCAGAGTGCTGAACTGTAAGAGCCCACTGCTGGCAGAAGTCGCAGTCGCGCATTACCGCTTGGCCCCAGTTATGTTTTTTGCGCTCAGGAATGCGCAGCGCCTGTTTGTTGATGGTCACTGGGCTGCCTCCTGGCGCAGTTGGGCGGAGTATGCGATAGAGTCATTGGCATTCTGCTCAAGCCAATCAACAAGCGATTCCATGTCAGTTACGGCTGGATTATCAAGAATGCTTTCGTACACAAGCTTAGATTCTTGGGCCCGCATTTCAGACAGGAAGGAGTCGGTGGCCGGGGTTTTGATAGCGTCAAATTCTTCCATTGCTGCTTCAAGAGCTGCCTGCTGGCACACCACCTCTGCACGTCCCTGAATACCTGTTCCTTCACCGTTTAAGTCGTTATGCATCTCATTCAGTTTGTCGCCAAACGCCTTCAGCCCAGCATTCTCAGCAGCCAGCTGATCGCGCTGGGCTTGCGTCGCGTGCAGTGCCGCAGTAGTGCAATCCAGACGTTCGGCCAGGCGCGAAACAATCTTCGCCATATCTATGATCGGCGTGTCGGTGCTCATCGCCTTCGCAAATTGGTGACCAACAGCCACCAGCTCTTTGTTGTTCAGTGAATCACTCATGAGATGCTCCTCGGTGCGTATAACGCTCCATGTCAAAGTCGATAACTGCCCGCTGGTCGCGGAAGACGCCGCTGCGCCCGTGGCGGATAAGTTGGCCCTGCTCTATGGCAGCCCGGATGTACTTCTCGGCGGTGGTACGATGCAGACCGAACATGTCAGCGACATCTTTGGTCGTGGCGCGGCCATGTTTTTTCACCAGCTCGATAATCCAGGCGATGAACAGGGTGCGCTCTCTATGCGTTTTTGGTCTTGGCATACTCCCCTCCCTCTCACTTCACGGACCGCAGGTGCGACACGTTCCCGCGATAGCTTGGCCAGTCGAAGTTGACCCAGATGCCACTGTCCATCCGCAGGCGGTCAACGACTCGCGCCCCGAGAGTGGCAACCAGCTCGTCGTAATTTAGGTTGCTCAGGATGCCCACCGGCTTCATACCGGAAAGCCGACGGTCGATAACCTGATTGATGATCACCTTTTCACCGCTGGAGCCGCGCTGGATGCCAACTTCGTCTAGCACCAGCAGATCGACGTTGCACAGGTCATTCAGCAGTGACGATTCGGACTGCCCGTCGTCATAGCACTCGCGCACACGGAGCATCAGGTCAGGGATGGTCACCACCAGAACGGAGTGGCCAGCGGCCAGCAGATAGTTACCGATCGCCGCTGCCAGATGGTTCTTTCCGGTCCCCGGCGCGCCGCTGAATACGAAGCTTGCGAATCCGCCGCCACCAAAGTTCTGTGCGTAGCTCTTGGCCATGCTGTACGCCTGGCGTTGCTCCTGGCTCGACACTTGGTAATTTGCGAACGAGCAACTGCGGTGCAGAGCCTGGATGCCGGCACGACCAAAAATCTTCTCCGAGCGTGCACGCTGATTCTGCTTGTCGATCTCCTCAGAACGCTTACGGCCCTCAGCTTCCTGCCATGCCTGCCACTCTTCGACGCTGTTAAATTTCGGCTGTACACTGGCCGGGATAAACTTCTTCAGGCGCTCAAGCGCACTGCCAGTTCCGATGACGCTCTTCATTTTGCCCCCCTGAAACCCGCTGGAATTTTTTTGTCCGGCTGGGAAATGTGATTAACATCCCGGCCCGCATTGCGGCTGCTCAGTCCGAATTTCGGCTTGAACAGTCCCTGATACCCGTTGGCGATGCTGGCGTTGATTACAGCTACCGGATCGTGGCCTTCGTCCAGGCACTGTTTCAGCAGGCTGAAGGCCTTGGTAACGGTCAGCTCGGTTTTGATGGGTTTGCCGGACTGCTGGCGATAGGCAACCCACTCACTCCATGACGACGCATCCAGCCATTCAGGAACCGGTATGCTCAGCGGATCAAACTTCACCTTCCCCCTTGGGGGATTAGAGGGGGTTAGATCTGTATTTATATTTGTCTTTGGAAGAATGTCTTTGGTGTTCCCTGTTTTCAGGGATACCTCTCCCTGTTTTTGGGGATGGTTATCCCCGTTTTCAGGGATGGTTGAAGTGGTAAAACTGCTATCCCCGGATTCAGGGATGGTAATCACCCATGTTACAACTTCAGCAGCAGGGAAAGCCGCTGGACACTTCATGCAATTCGGCTTGGCGTAAGCCCATTTATCCAGGTTGGTGTTAATCCCTATGTATCTGGTTTGGCCAATCCGGCGCAGGATGATGATGTTCCTGTAAGCCAGACTCAGCACGGCTTCAGAAACATGTTTCACCTTCAGCGTCGTTTTGTCTGCGATGAGGCTATTGGCGATCCGGTCTGATTTTTTCGACCAGCCATACGTCAGCCGAACGATGGCATTCAGAACACGGAATTCCCGGCCCGATAGCTCGACGATACACAGGGCATCCTGAATCTGGTTGGCTAAACGCAAATAGCCGTTCTCCAGTTCAGCCATGCGGCTCTCCTGTTTTCCCTGCTGCGCGGGGAATTTGTATATTTCAGCGGTATTTGACATACTGATCTCCGCAATTACGCACAGTTTTTGCACCTGAAAGCCGTTGGTGTTGCTGCACCGCGGCTTTCGCCTTTTTAGAAACTGTCATCACATCACTCCCGGGGCCATCTCGGCCAGGCTCGCCAGAACCGGGCCAAGGGAATCCGTCGGCAGAAAGCGCAGTAAAGCTTCTGCGGCCTCCCGGACCTCTTTCTCCAGTCTCTGGATTGGCTGACCCAGTAACTTTGCCTGCTGCGCTTCGCCACATTCTTTGATGGCATCTGCGATCAGCTCTTCATTCGTTTTGCCAGTGACCAGACCGAACTCACGCGCCACCTTCTCGTTGTCACGCGCCATAACGTCCACGATCACCGGGATAAGAGTTTCGAGGTATTTGTCGTACTTCGGTCCGGGCGTATTAATCATCCGGAAGAAATTCACTTTGGTGCCGTGCACAGAACCGGCCAGCAACAGGCCGCGCCCGCCACGCGCCATCCACTCCTTCGCGACCAGCTGCGAGATGTAGTTTTGCGCATCACCCGGCGTTGCCTTGTTCCAGGCTTTTACAGCCTCCCGGATGTTCGAGAGTTTGCATGATTTGCGTGGAAGCTCTTGATATTTCGATATCACCAGCCCCGCCGTCAGGCTGCTACCATGGTTAAAGTTTCGAGTTTGCATGGCTGTTCTCCCGCTGAGGCAACCCATCAGTTGGGTTTGGATAAATGTCTTCACGAGTTTGATGTGGCGTTATGCTCCACCCAAGAACCTTGCATAGTGGAATCACGCGATTCGCAGGCACTTGCCCACTCAACCAGAGGCTCACGGTTTGTGGCGTAGTGCCAAGCGCAATAGCGATATCTGTCTGGCTCATCTGTGTGCAGATCAGGCGCTTTAATTCGGGGGTCATATGGTCTCCTTTTCGTTTCAAGGAAAACTATACATACAACCTTCAAGTATTTCTAGTTTTTCTTGAACAAGTCTTGAAGTGATGTTTTCAAGGTAGGTTTGTAAAATGGAATGCATGAAAGAAGAAAATAAGAACTTCGCCTTCCGCATTAACCAAGTGCTTACGCAGACTGGCTGGAACCTTTCAGAGCTGGCCAGAAGAGTCATGGTTAGCCCTCAGGCAACTCATCAATGGTCAAGAGGTGACACAACGGCCAGAGGGGAGCGCCTTAAGCGCCTCTCGGCTGCTACAGGCAAACCCGGCCACTGGTTCTTTCTTCCTCCTGGAGAGGAGCCAACTGAAGCAGAGCTGCAAGAATTAGCTCGTTCCACTCCACTTGATGACAAAGAGCAGGCGCTACTGGCTTTATTCAACCAAATGCCTGAGGCAGAAAAGAATCGTCTTATCGTTCATGCGAAGGGGGTTTTAAGAGAACTCGACCTTCTAAAAGGCGATGTAGCGGACATCATCAAAAACATTTCGAATTAAAAATTCTTTAACGCAATCACACATGCGCCACTTCTCACGCCCTCAATTTAAAGTTTTTCTATAAATCACCTTTACAGCTTCTAGATAAACTTGTAATGTTTCTACATCGACAACCCGCGCAGCGTTGTCAGGTTAAAGAAACGTTCCGCCAGCCTGGCGACAAGGGCAAATGAGGGTGACCATGATTGATTACGCACGTAAACCAGCACAGCAGCAGGCCGTAAAACTGAGTTGTATTGGGGCGTTTATTCGCCGTCTCTGTTACCACTTGGCACAGAAGGGGAATCCTGATGTGTAAATCGAAAGAATGCGCGTACTGCCGCAAACCTATCGAGCAAGGGAAAGAAGTTAAAAACGAATTGCTCTTCATCCGCGGCGCCCAGCTGGCGCGCGAACAACGTGATTACTGTTCTGTGCGTTGCGCTTCGTACGACCAGATGGCCCACGAAGCCTAACGTAAAACCCGCGCAAGGCGGGATCTACGTCCGGTACCACCGACCAAAGTTACACCGGAATTTTTACCAAAACCAAAAACTCACCCAATGGGCGCTATCTCTGGCCCGGGGATCTTACATCCAAAAATGAGGATCTGACATGGAATTTTTCTACGTGGTTAAGGCCACTCAGAAATCCGGCAAGCAAGATGCAGTGATTTGGTTCACTGCGAAAAGCGAAGCACGCGCCGCCCTGACGCTCGATGTTGAGCTGGAGGAGGCTGGCATCGAAACTGGCCGCGGTAAAGGCTACGCCAAGCCTGTACGTACCGACTTCCCGGTGTTCAATGACCTGCCGGAAGAAAGCACCATCGATTACACCTGGTGCGAGCGCTACACCCTGGCCGATGACCAGCGCACCTGGAACGTGATCCCCGGCGCCGCGTCTCAGGGCGAAGCCACCCCTACCCCGGCGACCACCAGCGATGCGGAACAGCCTGCCTCGCCGGTAACCTCCACTGATACCGCAGACGCCAGCAAAACCTCCCTGCTGGAAAATCGCACCCCAGCAGTCCGCTTCGCCGTC
This sequence comes from Leclercia adecarboxylata, assembly GCF_035787115.1. Lineage (GTDB taxonomy): Bacteria > Pseudomonadota > Gammaproteobacteria > Enterobacterales > Enterobacteriaceae > Enterobacter > Enterobacter adecarboxylatus_E. The sequence continues at coordinate 915,015 of NZ_JALKTL010000001.1, forward strand.
CATCTGTTGGGTGACAAATACCTTTCGGAGATTAGCCAGGAGCAGCAAATCGTTGCCAACGAACTGGCGACTGATGAGGGAAATGCTTACTTCCAGACCCTGCTGCAGGCCAAAAATGACGTTGCTGATATTGGCGAACTCAGTCTGCATGCTGAGTGGAAACTGGTGCAGGCCGTCAAAGACGTTTTCCCACAGGACAAAGTGCACGAATCTGCGCAGATGGCCGCCTTCATGTCAGCCTGGATTAAAGCCGATGACCGCAACCAGCTGGTTGAGGACTGGAAGAATGGAAAGCTTCCGGCCAAGGATGAGACCCCAAAATCTCTGTATGAGCATGGCCTGAAAATCAGCGAGCACGATGATGGTGGTGCCCACTACCCCGTTTGCAAAATGCCATTCCGCAAACAGCTGCTTGCCCAACTGACCGTAGACGAACTGCGCCATCACATCACCCGCAGCGATAATGCGGAGCTGCACGCGCTGGAAATGGATACCGATAATGGTTATGTCCAGGATCTTCTGCTCGCTGCTGAAAATTTCCCGGAAGTTAAGGCGTTCGACACCAAAGACCTTTGGCGTTACACGAACGCCATTCGCAAAGTGTTCAGCATGGGTAAGCGCCATGAGCTGGGCCTGCTTTTGCAGTTCACAAAGGCCTGGGTGGCCACTCCATATATTGACCGAGGAATCCTGACACGCGAATGGGCCGCCGGCAATCGCATTAACTACGTACAGCGTACCGACGCGGGCACCAATGCCGACGGCGGGTATTTAACTGACCGTGGCGCTGATGCACACCACACCCTGGACACTCTTGATCTGGAGATCGCCTGTGCCCTGCTGCCGATGGACTTCAACCATCTGGAAATCCCGGGCAGCATCCACCGCCGCGCCAAGGAGATTGTCGCGAACAAAGAAGAACCATGGAAATCATGGAGCAAAATCCTGCGTAACCAGCCCGGCGTTCTGGCTGTTAACCGCGCGGCCATCTTCAACCTGGTGCGCATCGCGCCTGAGAATATCCACCTAACGCCGGTTGCTCATCTGAAGTTCGTAAACCAGACGATGACGGCTGAATTTAATGCTGCGACTGAGTTGCTGCCTATTTATGGCAATAGCGAGCATAAGCAGGAAGTAGTTACCCAGGAAATGGTAGATGCGGCATGGCAGAAGGTTGATGAAGTGTTGGAAGAGTTTCATGGCGAGTTGAACGCCGGTGAGCAAAAACGACCTGAACCTGCGCTTTCTGTTGTGGATCTGATGCGCCAGCGCGCTGCTGATGAAAGGCTTCATCCAGCAAACGTTGAAGCAACCTCCATTGATAGCCAGCCGCAGGTCGCAAACCTCGGCGGTGGCGTGTTCTCCATCGAAGGCCTGATGAACGAAAACCAACCACAAACAGATGACCGTTCACCGGTTACCGAGGAGACCACCAGCGATGTGCAGATGGAAAAGACTGACCAGGCGGAAGGAGAAGCTGGTAACCCGGTTCAACCAGGCGAAAGCGCTGATGCAGTTGATCCGCAAACAGATGCCCTGAGCCCGGCTGAGGTGTTGGCCGCTGCGGCGCCAGAGCTCTCAGTGGCTGCTGCTGAAAACGACGAAAACTCCGACGAGTGGGAGGTTATTCAGGAACCACCAGCGCCAGAGTACCCAGCGTACTTCGAACCGGGCCGCTATGAAGGCCTGCCGAATAACGTTTATCACGCAGCGAACGGGATCAGCAGCACCCAGGTGAAAGATGCCAGGGTCAGTCTGATGTACTTCAACGCTCGCCACGTCGCCAAGACCATCCCGCGCGAAGGTTCCAAGGTGCTGGACATGGGCAACCTGGTGCATGCGCTGGCGCTGCAGCCGGAAAACCTCGATGAAGAGTTCAGCGTGGAACCGGTGATCCCGGATGGGGCATTCACCACCGCGGCAACCCTGCGCGCCTTTATCGACGAACACAACGCCAGCCTGCCGGCGCTGCTGAGCGCTGACGATATCAAAGGGCTGCTGGAAGAGTACAACGCCACCCTGCCCGCGCAGGTACCGATGGGCGGCAGCCTGGAAGAAACTGCGCAGAGTTATATGACGCTGCCAGCTGATTTCCAGCGTATCGAGGCAGACCAGAAGCAGACCGCTGCAGCCATGAAGGCCTGCATTAAAGAGTACAACGCCACCCTACCCGCGCCAGTGAAAACCAGCGGCAGCCGTGACGCGCTGCTGGAGCAACTGGCAATCATCAATCCTGACCTGGTGGCGCAGGAAGCGCAGAAACCGGCACCACTGAAAGTGTCCGGCACCAAAGCGGAGATGATCCAGGCGGTGAAGTCCGTGAAGCCGGATGCCGTGTTTGCTGACGAACTGCTGGACGCATGGCGCGAGAATCCGGGCGACAAAATTCTGGTGACCCAGCAGCAGATGGAAACAGCGCTGGCCATTCAGAAAGCGCTGCATGAGCACCCGACCGCCGGGAAACTGCTGCTGCACCCTGATCGCGCTGTTGAGACGAGCTATTTCGGTATCGACGAAGAGACTGGGCTGGAAATCCGGGTGCGTCCGGATATCGAGATCCCAATCGATATGGTGCGTGTGGGCGCTGACCTGAAAACCATCAGCATGTGGAACGTCAAGCAGTCCGGCCTGCGTGCCCGCCTGCACCGGGAAATCATCGACCGCGATTATCACCTCAGCGCGGCTATGTACATGCAGACCGCTGCCCTGGACCAGTTCTTCTGGATATTCGTCAACAAAGACGAGGGCTACCACTGGATCGCCATCGTTGAGGCCAGCGAAGAGCTGATTGAGCTGGGCATGCTGGAGTATCGCCAAACGATGAACCGCATCGCAAACGCGTTCGACACTGGCGAATGGCCAGCGCCGATCACCGAAGACTATACCGACGAACTGAACGACTTCGACCTGCGCCGCCTTGAAGCGCTGCGTACTCAGGCATAAGGGGAATGACGATGGAAAACATGAATATCGTAACTGCGGAGCAGCAGGCTCCAAACACTATCTCTGCGACTAACTCCATTTTCAACGTGCAGGCGCTGGGGCAGCTCCAGGCGTTCGCCGGGTTAATGGCGCAGTCAGCCGTCACAGTTCCTGAGCATCTTCGTGGCAATCCCGCCGACTGTATGGCGATCGTCATGCAGGCCATGCAGTGGGGCATGAACCCTTACGCAGTGGCGCAGAAAACGCACCTGGTCAATGGCGTGCTGGGCTACGAAGCCCAGCTGGTAAACGCGGTGATCTCCAGTTCTAACGCCATTGTGGGCCGGTTCCACTATGAGTACGAGGGCGACTGGTCGAAATGCGCCAGCAGCCGTGAAGAGATCGTGAAGAAGCCAGCGAAAGGCGGCGGGACGTACGACAAGAAAGAAATGGTACGCGGCTGGACAAGTGCCGACGAGCAAGGCCTGTCGGTTCGTGTGGGTGCCGTCATTCGCGGCGAAAGTGAGATCACCTGGGGCGAACCGGTATTCCTGTCCAGCGTGATTACACGTAACTCTCCACTGTGGATTTCGAACCCTAAACAGCAGATCGCTTACCTGGCTCTCAAATACTGGGCGCGCCTTTACTGCCCTGCAGTTGTTCTGGGTGTGTATACCCCGGACGAAGTCGAGCAGCGCACCGAGAAGGAGATCAACCCGGTACCGGCCCAGCGCGTGAGCCTGTCAGATATCAAAGGTGACAGCGTAACAACGACGCACAGCGCGCAGGAATCAGCCGCCAACATCGACGCTATGGCTGATGAATTCCGGGATCGCATTGATGCCGCTGAGACGCTGGAAACCGCCACCATTGTCGGCAATGAAATCAACGAAGCGAAAGCCGCGCTTGGAACCACCCTGTTCACCGAACTGAAGAACAAGGCGACGCGTCGCTACCACCTGGTGAAGCACCGCAATGCGGTTGAGGCGGCGATTAACTCTCTGCCACAACCGGGCGAACCGGGCGCAGCTGAGCAGTTCGCGGAAGCCGAGCGCGTGCTGGCAGCAGCGAAACGACATATGGGCGACGAGCTGCACGATAAGTTCAGCATCACCCTGGCAGATATGAAACCGGAATACGAGGCCTAAGGGAGGCGGGAGGGCTCGCCCTCCCGATAACGACATGTTAAGAGAAGAGTCTGTTAAGCACCCGGCGATCCGTTACCACGGCGGGAAATTCCGCCTCGCATCATGGATTATCCCTCAGATGCCTGAGCACGTCTGCTATGTGGAACCGTTCGGCGGCGCAGCTGGCGTACTGCTGCAAAAGCCCCGCAGCTACGCGGAAGTTTATAACGACCTGGATGGCGAGGTGGTGAACCTGTTCCGCGTGCTGCGCGACGCTGAAATGAACCAGCGCCTGCAAGATGCTTGCATGCTCACACCGTATTCACGTGATGAATTTTGCGCGGCGCGTGAAGTCATCGACGAGCCGATTGAGCGAGCCAGACGCATGGTTGTCCGCGCCAGCATGGGCTTTGGTTCAGCAGCAGGAATCGGAGGTAATTCCGGCTTCCGTAGCGACAGCAAGAGGAAATATGCGACTGCTGCGCATCTGTGGGAGCGTTATCCGGAAAATCTGGCAGCAGTATGTCAGCGCCTCCAGGGGGTCATTATCGAAAACAAAGATGCCCTGGCAGTAATGCGAGCCCATGACGCTGTAACCACCCTGCACTATATCGACCCACCTTATGTACCGGAAACCCGCGTCCAGGGTAACCGTTACTACAGCCACGAAATGACTGTAGAAGGACATGAGCAATTGCTCGCCGTAGCCAGAACGATGACCGGAATGGTGATGATCAGCGGCTACGACTCGGAGGTGTACAACGACATGCTGGTTGGTTGGAAGAAAACGGAAAAATCTTCACGCATTAGCGCTGGTAGGGGTACGAAGGTCCGCACTGAATGTATGTGGCTTAACCCAGCATCACAGCAGGCGGAGCGTGCAGCATGAAACTGATTAACCGCAGCACACAGTCCCCACTCGCGCGTAAGGCATGCGAGATCGCGCTGGCGGCCCACGCAGAACGCTACGGCGATTACGGGCGCAGCCGGATGAAAGAGACGTACACGGTGCGGGTGGAAGGCGTAAAGGTCTGGGTGGAGGTGGTGAACCGCAAGGCGAGCTATGTGGCCACGGCGATGACCGGCATGCGCCGACTAAGATCTTTACCAGGCCAAGCCGCCTGATATTGAAATATCACAAACACTTTTCCGGCAACTTTATAATGAGTTGTCGGAAGCAGGAGGTTATATGGCCAAGCTTCTTAATTTACTGGAATGGGCAGACCTGACTTACTCAAAGCCGCCCTCCCTTTCCACTCTTCGCCGCTGGGCACGAGAGGGCCGCATCTACCCTGCGCCTGAACTGCACGGTAAAGAATATAAGGTTCAGCAAGACGCCACGTATGTGGACCCGAGCAAAAAGAACCTGCGTCAAAAACCTAAGCACCTGAAGCTGCCAGCTGGCGGCACTTTACTGGAGAGACTGACTCATGGCGAAAAGGCCAGTTCGTTACGACGCTAATCTGCCCCGTAACCTGACCTATCGCAAAAGAGACAGGCTTTACAGCTGGCGAAATCCGACAACCGGCCAGGAAATCTCTCTTGGCCGGATCGACAGAAAAGACGCCGTCGCCCAGGCAATCGAAGCCAACAACTACATCGACCAGAACTACCTCCCGTCCTCACTTCTGGACCGCATTAAAGACGCGCCGACTTTCACGGTGTCGGCGTGGCTTGAGCGTTACGAGGTAATTCTGGAGCGAAGAGAGCTGAAGCCAAACACGATGAAGGTCAGGCGAAATCAGATCGCCACTATTAATGATGAGTTCGGCCGCACGCCGTTGTCGTCAGTCAGCACAAAGGACATATCGAATTTTCTGGAGTCATACATCCTCTGCGACAAGAAGAGCATGGCTGCCGGATTGAGGTCGGTGCTGTTGGACATATTCAGGGAGGCAATCGTGGAGGGGCATTTAGAGAGGAACCCGGCTGAGCCGACCCGAACGCCGACACCGAAGGTTAAACGAGAGCGTTTGCTGCTCGAGCATTTTGTTGTGATCAGGGAGGCGGCTTTCACTCATTCGGAATGGCTGCCCAATGCGTGCGATCTTGCCCTGGTTTCTGGTCAGCGCCGCGAAGATATTTCGCTTTTCCGGTTCAGTGATGTGAAAGAGGACAGGCTGTTTGTTACTCAGGAAAAGACCGGGCACAAACTGGCGCTCCCTCTCGATTTAAAACTGGAAGCTGTTGGCCTGGTGCTGGGAGAGGTGATTGAGCGCTGCAGGGTGAATAACCCATCTGATTTTATGCTTTACTCGCCAGTCAGGCGCGGCGGCAGGAAACCGGGCCCGCTTACCCCTGATGGATTAACTCAAGCGTTTGCCGAAGTTCGTGATGCGACTGCTTTAAAATTTGGGCCTAACCCGCCTCCGTACCATGAGATCAGGAGCTTGGCGAGCAGACTCTATGAAAAGGAACGTGGCGAGGATTTTGCACAGCGATTACTGGGCCACAAAAATTTAACAATGACGAAAAAATACCTGGACGCACGCGGTGCGGAGTATGTTATGGTTTAGACAGGATATGGACATTTCGAGTAATTTTCGTGGGATTTCGTGAGGACGCCGAAAAAACCCATATAAAACAAAGGCATAAAAAGAGACCGAATACGATTCCTGTATTCGGTCCAGGGAAATGGCTCTTGGGAGAGAGCCGTGCGCTAAAAGTTGGCATTAATGCAGGCTAAGTCGCCTTGCACTTTAAGAATAGATGACGACGCCAGGTTTTCCAGTCCACAGTAAAAGTGGCCTGAAAAAAAGCGTTATCCTGTCCTTAAACATAAAAACCGCAACGCTTCCGAAGAGAAGCCTGCGGTTTTTTTACTGGAAGCGGGAAACTAGCAGAGTGTATTTGCGCGTTCGATAAACGGCGCCAGGCTCATCTTCTGTCCTGGCTTCGCCGGGTCTTCAATCTGAATAACAGCGATCGGCTGGCCGTTGCTCTTACCGCTATCAACCTGCTGCTGCGCCACGTCGTTCAGGGGATACTGCACCAGCGTGCTGGGGTTAATGGCATAGAGGGCATGGCCCGGACGGCAGGTCAGCATCACCTCTTCACGGTTAAACGCCCATTTGTCTTTACCCACTTCAAACCGGCTAACGGTGATCACCTGCGGTGCCGCCAGTGCCGCGCCGGAACAGGCCAGCAATAAGAAAGAAAGTACTGTTTTTTTCATTGTGTTCCACCTCGTCAGAAGGGTTCCCAGGTCGCGAACAGGCTGACTGCCGCCAGAACCAGCGCCCCCAGCACAACCTCAGTCTGCGTCATCCTGATAAAATAGCGTTGCGCACGTCCGTCGTCAGAACGAAACCGCGGCACCAGAACATACCGATTCACCAGCGCAATTACCACCATCATTGCCACCAGCGCACATTTCACCAACAGCAACCGCCCCCAGGCCGAATGCCAGGGCACCACCCAGCCCTGGATCAGCAGCGTATTAGCCAGCCCGGTGAGGACCACGCCCGCCACCGCCAGATGGCCGTAGCGGGAGAAGCGCATCATGGTGTGGACGGCAGCCCGGTGCCAGCGTCCGTGCGAGAGACGCAGGCAAAAAAGCAGTGGTAGCAGGCCGCCCAGCCAGCCAGCTGCACATAATAGATGTAAACCGTGATTGCTGCGTTGCACCATACCCGTCACGCCATCATGCAGCGCCGCATGCCCGGTTCCCGCCAGCAGGATAAACTGCGCGGCGGTAAAGAGCAGGATCAGCGGCACGGCTTTTCCCGGTTGCAGCCAGGCGATCCACAGCGTAATCAGGGCCAGCATCATCTGCCACAACCAGATCCGGCCAAACTGGGTGGTGAGCACCGCCTGCCAGATGGACGGGCTAACGACATCCTGCCAGCCATTACCCATCATCCCGCCCTGTAATGCCAGCATCATCAGCGCGGCAAGCAGGCTGATAAGCGCCACCGTTTTTTGCTGACCACGAAAGCGACGCGCCAACAAACGCCGCAGCGAGACCGGCGCCAGCCACGCGCCGTACAGGGCATTGCCAAACAGCACCATCAGGGCGACAAAATGGACGAAGCGCAGCGTAACGTAGCAGAACGCCAGCATTTTACTTCACGCTAAAACGGTAGCTGCCCTCGGTCTTATGACCATCTACTGAGACCACATGCCACTCTACCTTATAGGTGCCCGCCGTCAGGGCAGAGGTCATCGGCACAATCAGCTGGGTCGGGTCCTTCTCGTTGCGTTTTACCGCGCCAAGCGCGATGGCCTGCTGTTTATCATCGGTGACGGTCACACCGCTGAAACGGGGTTCGATCCCTTCGGAGAAGTTGAGCGTTAACGCCTGGGGTGCGGCGTCAACAGCGGCATCGGCAGCAGGATATTGATGCTGCAGATGAGCATGGGCAAAAACAGCCGGTGCCGTCAGTGTGGTCAACAGCAACGTCAGCGTGCTGAGCGTGCGGGAAAGACGTTTTGCCATCACATATATTCCTTTTTGTTATGCCTGATAATCAGAGGATAACTCTGTATAATGCTTCAGTCGAGGATCATCCTGTCCGGACTTGTCAACGCCTCGCCGTTTGGGTAACGTTGGCCCGCAAATGAAGGAGACGGTTATGCATATTAATCTCGCCACCCTCCCCCAGGAGGAAATGGACAAAGTGAATGTCGATTTGGCCGCCGCAGGAGTAGCATTTAAAGAGCGCTATAACATGCCGGTGATCGCCGAAGTGGTGGAGCGTGAACAGCCTTCGCATCTGCGCGACTGGTTCCGTGAGCGTCTGATTGCTCACCGATTAAACTCCGTTAACCTTTCGCGCCTGCCGTGGGAGCCGAAAGTTAAGTAAACTTACCTGTAGTTACATTTCCTTACATAGTTTCTGCCAGGATAAAAACCATGATACATTCATGGACTTTATAAATCTCTGCGACTCCGTGTATAAGGAAATCACGATGTCCCACTGGAATATTGCTGCCGCGCAGTATCGTCAAAACCATCATTGCGTTGATGACCACATCGCGCACCATCTGCGTTTTATTAACGCCGCCGCTCGCCAGCAGTGCAATTTAGTGCTCTTTCCGGAACTGTCGTTAACCGGCCCGGCTCTGGCCGACGGGCAGCTTCCCGCCCCTCCCGACAGCCATCAGCTGGCGCCTCTTAATGACGCCGCCAGGGCCCATAACGTCTCAGTGATTGCCGGGATCACGGTGGAAGAGAACGGTCAGCGCCAGCCAGGGCTGGCCTGGTTTACCCCGAGCCATCCCAACGCCATCCTTTACCCGCATGGCGCAGGAGCCTGTCTGGAGAACAGGTTTGGCGACCTGAGTATTATTGATTCTCACCCGGACCAGCCCAATATTGCCCCTGATGCCGCCCTGTTCACCCGCGGCATGGCGGTCAGTGAAACCGGCTGGTCTGCCACATTTTCACAGTTACAACGTTTTGCCCATCGCTATGCCATTGCCGTTCTGATGGCGAACCGCGACGGTGGAAGCGCCCTGTGGGATGCCAGAGGGCAATTAATCGTCCGCGCCGATCGTGGCGAGCTGTTACTGACGGGACGCTTTGTCGAGCAGGGTTGGCAAGGTGAGATCATTCCATTACGCTAAACCTTTTACGGCCAGGAGAGAGCCATGCTACGTGTCATCGACACCGAAACCTGTGACCTGCAGGGGGGGATTGTGGAAGTGGCATCTGTCGACGTTATAGACGGGCAGATCGTCAATCCACGCAGCCATCTGGTCCGCCCGGATCGCCCCATCAGCCCGCAGGCGATGGCTATCCACCGCATCACCGAGGCGATGGTCGCCGACAAACCCTGGATTGAAGAAGTGATCCCTCACTACCAGGGTAGCCCATGGTATGTGGCGCATAACGCCAGCTTCGATCGCCGCGTGCTGCCTGAGATGCCTGGCGAATGGATCTGCACCATGAAGCTGGCGCGGCGCTTATGGCCGGGGATCAAATACAGCAATATGGCACTCTACAAATCGCGTAAACTGAGCGTCAGAACCCCGGAAGGGCTGCACCACCACCGGGCGTTGTACGATTGCTATATCACCGCCGCGCTGCTGATCGATATCATGAACACCACCGGCTGGACCCCGGATGAAATGGCCGACATTACCGGACGACCGGCGCTGCTGACCACCTTTACCTTCGGTAAATATCGCGGCAAAGCGGTGGCGGAAGTGGCGGACAAAGATCCGGGCTATCTCCGCTGGCTGTATAACAACCTTGAGAGAATGAGCCCCGAGCTGCGTCTGACGCTGAAGCACTATCTGGGGGGATCCTGATCAACCTCTCCCGCCTGGCCTGTCAGTGTCTCCTGAGCCAGGCCAACCAGAAAGGCATACTCCAGCGCCACCCCTTCGTAGGATTTGAAGCGCCCGGACTTCCCGCCATGCCCGGCATCCATATCGGTACAGAGCAGCAGTAAATTATTATCGGTCTTCATTTCGCGCAGCTTCGCCACCCACTTCGCGGGCTCCCAGTACTGTACCTGGGAGTCATGCAAACCGGTGGTGACCAGCATATGCGGATAGGCCTTCGCCCCGACATTGTCATAGGGGCTATAGTCTTTCATGTAACGATAGTAGGTCTCATCCTGCGGATTGCCCCACTCTTCATATTCACCGATAGTCAGCGGAATAGACTCGTCCAGCATGGTGGTCAGAACATCCACAAACGGCACCTGGGCTATTACGCCTTTAAACAGCCCGGGCCGCTCGTTGATCACGGCCCCCATCAGCATACCGCCCGCGCTGCCGCCCATCGCAAAGCATAATTTGCGATCGCCATAACCCAGCCCCAGCAGCCCCTCACAAACGTCCAGGTAGTCATTGAAGGTGTTTTTCTTTTTCAGGAATTTGCCGTCTTCATACCATTTTTGCCCCAGCTCGCCGCCGCCCCGGATATGGGCAATGGCGACAACAAATCCGCGGTCGAGCAGGCTTAAGCGGCTGCCGCTGAAATCTGCGTCAATACTGGAGCCATACGAGCCATAGCCGTAAACAAGTATTGGATTTTTGCCTTTGCGAAAATGGTGCTTATGGTAGACCAGCGAGACGGGCACTTCGGTCCCGTCGCGGGCGACAATCCACACGTGCTCGCTGCGATAGAGGTCCGCGTTAAATCCTAATACCCCGGCCTGTTTCAGAACCCTGCGCTGCCCGGTATCCATATCCAGCTCAAACAGGGTGTCCGGAGTGGTCATGGAAGAGTAGCCGTAGCGCAGGCGCGAGGTTTCCGGTTCGGGGTTGTAACCTATCCAGGTCACGTAGGCCGGGTCGTCGAAGGCGATACCAATTACCTCCCGGGTTTTGCGGTTGATCTGACGTAGGCTGGTCAGCCCGCGCTGTCGCTCCTCTACTACCAGCCAGTCGGTAAAGAGGGTGAAGCCTTCAAGCATCACCTGATCCCGCGGCGGGATCAGCACTTCCCATTTACGTTCATCCCGGACCTTGGTCTTGTAAAGGCCAAAGTTTTTCCCCTCCCGGTTGGAGCGTAAATAGAAGGTGTGCTGGAAGTGATCGAGACTGTACTCATGATCCTTACGTCGCGGCATAAAGCACAGCGGCTGGGCGTCCGGCAGCTCGGCATCCAGCAGTTGCACCTCGGTGGTGGTGGCGCTGGCGAGAAAGATAATCACATAGTGTTTTGAGGTAGTCTTATGCAGGCTGACGTAAAAGGTTTCGTCTTTCTCCTCGTAAACCAGTTCGTCACTCTTCGACGGGGTACCGACCGTATGCCGCCAGACCTGAAAAGGATGCAGGGTGGTGGCGTGCTTTTTGATGTAGTAGACCGTTTCAGAATCGTTGGCCCAGATAAAATCGGGGGAGACGTTATCGAGCATCTCCGGATACCAGTTACCGGTCTCCAGATTGCGAAAACGTAAACCATACTGCCGTCGGGAGAGGTAATCTTCGGCCAGCGCCATAATGGCGTTATCCGGCGATACCGCCATACCGCCCAGGGTATAAAATTCGCTGTGCGCCGCGCGCTGGTTGGCATCCAGCAGCGTCTCCCACTCCTCCCACTCGGCGCAGAGTACCGACTGACGCTGATAGATGGCGTATTCGTTACCGGGCTCATAGACGTGCCGGTAACGATAGCCATTTCGACTCCAGGGGGCTGACACGTCGCGCTGCGGAACACGCTCTACCATTTCGCTGAGCAGGCGATCCTGCAGCGCCTGCTGCGTCGCCATGACCCTTCGGCCATAGTCGTTTTCATCGTGGAGGTAGTCCAGCACCTCCGGCTTTGAGCGGGTATCGTCGCGCAACCAGTAATAGTTGTCGATACGCGTGTCACCGTGCGCGGTGAGAGCATGCGGTATGCGTTGGGCTTTAGGTGGCATGGCTTATGATTCTTTTACGTTTAACACTCTATAAGGTTGGCAAAACATGCGCACGATGCAAGCGAAACGGGACGACGGGACGTAAAAATCTAGCCGGGTAGCGCTTGTTTTTGCTGGCGAATATCCTGCTCAATCCCTTCCCGCACGTCCGCCGGGATTTTCAGCGCATCGCCCAGCGCAGTAAGATAGCTACGCTCCATAAAGTGATCGATGTCGATTGCCGCACAGCTCAGGAAGTAGAGTTCGAGCGCCTCTTCTTCATTCTGAATGCCCTGCGCCAGACGTTCGGGATCGAGCGGTTGTTCAATAGCACGCGCCACCAGCGCTCGCCCCTGTTCCTCTATGCCCGCTTCCCGCAATTGCTGCTCAATGGCGGCCCGCTCTTTATCATCAATGTGGCCGTCGCTCTTCGCCGCAAAGACCAGCGCCAGGATCAGCCTTTCGCTGCGCACGTCCAGCGGTGAGGCCTGCTGACCAAACTGCGGCTCGTCCTGATGCGCGCTGCGTATCCTGTCTTTGTACTTATTCCACAGCACGGTACCGGCAATAGCGCCACCGCCGGCAAGCAGCGCGCCGGTGCCGTATTTGCTGAGCAATTTGCGCGAGGATTTATTTGCTACCAGCAGTCCCGCGAGGCCACCAAGCGCCCCCGGAGTCAGCATTTTGCTTAAGCCTTCACCGGACGACGACGACCCTTTCTGCCCAAGCATAGACTGTAATTGATTCAGCCAGTTTGACATGTTTACCCTCACTAAACGGTGGATGAATTTCACAGCGTAAGCGAGGGGATGTCAGGAAATGTCTATGGCGACAAAAGAAGCGAAAATTCACCTCTTCGATGACAGGTACTGCGCGCTGCCCGCCTTACAGTCGATCTTCACCTGATAGTGGATATCGGTATTCTTGCCCCGCACCGTCAGCGGCACCGTCCAGTTATCATTCTCGCCTTTCACCTGTCGGGGATTAATCCAGGCCACCGGATCGGCCATCCCCAGCGTTTCCTGGTCGTCCGCCCAGCGCACGATGCGGTTTTGCAGATAATCCCGTTTCACGCTGGCGGCAATCCCTTTGGCGTCCTGCCCTTCGCAGGTCGGAAATTTAACGGTTTTCTTCTCTGCGGCCTGGGCGGTCAGGCTGGCGGCCAGCAGCGCTATTGCTACCCCTGTTTTGTTCATTGTGCTCTCCTGTTTTGGCTCAACAAAAGCATGGCCGAAAAATGCCGCGATGCAAATAGCCCTTCTTCAGACTGAGGTTTTTTCGCAACGCAAGACAGACGCAAACGTTTTCGTTTATACTGCGCGCAACTTTTTCAGGGGAATTATTATGACTCGTTTAGGAACTGCGCTGCGTCCGGCAGCAACGCGTGTGATGCTGCTGGGCTCAGGTGAGCTGGGTAAAGAGGTGGCCATTGAGTGCCAGCGTTTAGGGATTGAAGTGATTGCCGTCGATCGCTACGCCGGTTCGCCAGCCATGCACGTTGCCCACCGCTCGCACGTGATCAATATGCTGGATGGCGACGCCCTGCGCGCGGTGATTGCCGCCGAAAAACCGCATTTCGTGGTGCCGGAGATCGAAGCCATCGCCACCGACACCCTGCTGGCGCTGGAAGCCGAAGGCCAGCGCGTGGTGCCCTGCGCCCGCGCCGCGAAGCTGACCATGAACCGGGAAGGGATCCGTCGCCTGGCCGCGGAAGCGCTCTCTCTGCCCACCTCTGCCTACCGCTTTGCCGACAGCAAGGCCGATTTTCTGCAGGCCGTCGCCGAAATTGGCTACCCGTGCATCATTAAGCCGGTAATGAGCTCCTCCGGCAAAGGGCAGAGCTTTGTGCGCAGCGCCGAACAGCTTGACAAGGCCTGGGATTACGCCCAACAAGGGGGACGCGCCGGAGCCGGACGCGTGATCGTCGAAGGCGTGGTGCAGTTTGACTTTGAGATCACCCTGTTAACCGTCAGCGCCGTGGATGGCGTCCACTTCTGCGATCCTATTGGTCATCGTCAGGAAGATGGCGACTACCGGGAGTCCTGGCAACCGCAGCAGATGAGCCCCCTGGCACGTGCGCGCGCTGAAGAGATCTCCCGCAAAGTGGTGCTGGCCCTTGGCGGCCACGGTCTGTTTGGTGTTGAGCTGTTTGTCTGCGGTGATGAAGTCATTTTCAGTGAGGTCTCCCCTCGCCCGCACGATACCGGCATGGTGACCTTAATTTCTCAGGATCTCTCCGAGTTTGCCCTGCACGTTCGCGCCTTCCTCGGCCTGCCGGTCGGTGGCGTGCGTCAGTATGGCCCGGCGGCGTCGGCGGTGATCCTGCCACAGTTGACCAGCCAGAACGTCACCTTTGATAATGTCGATGCCGCAGTAGGTGCTGGCCTGCAGCTGCGTCTGTTCGGTAAGCCGGAGATTGAAGGTTCGCGTCGTCTGGGCGTGGCGCTGGCGACGGGCGACAGCGTGGAAGAGGCCGTTGAGCGGGCGAAACAGGCTGCCGCCAGCGTGCAGGTGGCAGGATAAAAAAAACGGGCCGACTGGCCCGTTTTTTTATGGCATTTGACGTTTATCGTAGGCCGGGTAAGGCGAAGCCGCCACCCGGCAAAAAACGCGCACAATACCTAAATCTTACTGCTGCGCGCCTTCTACTGCTTCGCGCGCCAGCGTAGTGATGCGATCCCAGTCGCCCGCTTCCATTGCATCCGCCGGAACCAGCCATGAGCCACCGATACAGAGCACGCTTTTCAGCGCCAGGTAGTCACGGTAGTTCGCCGGAGAGATGCCGCCCGTCGGGCAGAAACGCACGTTAGCGAACGGACCCGCGATAGCCTGCAGCGCTTTGGTGCCGCCGTTGGCTTCCGCCGGGAAGAATTTGAACTCTTTCAGACCGTAGTCCATGCCCAGCATCAGCTCAGAAACGGTACTGATACCCGGGATCAGGGGAATGGTGCCTTCGGTTGCGGCTTTCAGCAGAGGCTCGGTCAGACCCGGGCTGATGGCGAACTGCGCACCGGCTTCGGTCACCTCTGCCAGCTGCTGCGGGTTCAGCACGGTACCCGCACCGATAATGGCTTCTGGTACTTCTTTGGCGATGGCGCGAATGGCATCCATTGCACAGGCAGTACGCAGCGTGACTTCCAGTACGCGTACACCGCCCGCAACCAGCGCTTTCGCCATTGGGACAGCATGTTCCAGCTTATTAATCACGATAACCGGCACTACCGGGCCCGTTTTCAGGATTGCTTCTGCACTTGTATTCCAGTTTTTCATCAGAGTTTTTCTCTCGCCAGATCGATAATTCTAGTCGTCTTAAAACGTAATACAGGTCGCGCCCTGCTCTGCGCCGGAGAGGTTCTCGCGTAACGCGCTGAACATTTCGCGTCCCGTTCCCACGCGCGATGCGCTCAGGTCAGGAATATGCGGCTTACGTGCGGCAAGTACCGCCTCATCCACCAGTAAGGTCAACTCACCTGTCTGACCGTTAACGCGGATGATGTCGCCATCGTACACTTTTGCCAACAGTCCACCGTCGTAAGCTTCCGGGGTGACATGAATGGCTGAAGGCACTTTACCCGATGCGCCGGAGAGACGTCCATCGGTAACTAACGCAATTTTGAAACAGCGGTCCAATAATACACCAAGTGGCGGCATTAGTTTATGTAATTCTGGCATTCCGTTCGCTTTTGGCCCCTGATGACGGACAACAACGACGCAATCTTTATCCAGCAGACCGGCTTCAAACGCTGGCAGAACGTCATGCTGGCTTTCGAACACCACCGCCGGCGCTTCGATAATCTGGTTTTCCACCGGGACCGCAGAGGTCTTCATCACCGCACGGCCCAGGTTGCCGTTCAGCACTTTGGTACCGCCGTGATGGGAGAAAGGCTTGTCGAAGGTGGCGATCACGCTATCATCCAGCGAAGCCTGCGCTCCTTCACGCCAGTCCAGCTCGCCGTCGTTCAGCCAGGGTTCCAGGGTATAGCGCTTCAGGCCAAAACCGGCCACGGTGTTGACGTCTTCATGCAGCAGACCGCCTTTCATCAGCTCGCGCATCAGAACCGGTACGCCGCCCGCGGCCTGGAAGTGGTTGATGTCGGCGGAACCATTCGGGTACAGACGGGTCATCAGCGGAACCACTTCTGACAGATCGGAGAAATCATCCCAGTTGATCTGGATCCCGGCTGCGCGCGCCATCGCCACCATATGCATGGTGTGGTTAGTGGAACCGCCCGTTGCCAGCAGGGCCACGATGCCGTTGACCACCACTTTTTCATCCACCATTTTACCAAGCGGCATCCACTCGTTGCCGTTACCGGTCAGGCGGGTTACCTGGCGGGCAGCGGCAGCAGTCAGCGCTTCGCGCAGCGGGGCGTCAGGATGGACAAACGACGAACCCGGCAGCTGCATTCCCATAAATTCCACCACCATCTGGTTGGTGTTGGCGGTGCCGTAGAAGGTACAGGTGCCCGGCGCATGGTAGGAGGCGGCTTCGGACTCCAGCAGCGCCATGCGGTCAACTTTGCCTTCGGCATATAGCTGGCGAATACGCACTTTCTCTTTATTGGCGAGGCCGCTGGCCATCGGGCCTGACGGCACAAACAGCGCGGGCAGATGACCAAACGACAGCGCCGCCATCGTCAGGCCCGGGACAATCTTGTCGCACACGCCGAGATACAGCGCGCCGTCAAACATGTTGTGCGATAACCCTACCGCCGTGGACATGGCGATCACTTCGCGGCTCAGCAGCGACAGTTCCATGCCGTCCTGTCCCTGGGTTACGCCGTCGCACATGGCAGGCACCCCACCCGCCACCTGCCCTACCGCATTGGCCTGGTGCAGCGCCTTGCGAATGATATCCGGGTAGGTTTCGTACGGCTGGTGTGCCGAGAGCATGTCGTTATAGGAGGTGATGATTGCGATATTGTTACGCAGCATGCTTTTCAGCGAGGCTTTGTCTTCCGGCTGGCAGGCGGCAAAGCCGTGCGCCAGGTTACCGCAGGCCAGCTGCGAACGATGGACCGTATCGGACTTCGCCTGTTGGATGCGAGCGAGGTAGGCAGAACGGGTCTGTTTCGAACGCTCGATAATGCGCTGTGTTACCCGTAACAAAGTCGAATTCATAGAAGCTCCTGTCATTTATCTGTCCGCGCTCTGGAATTAACAAAGCGTTTAGCTGGCGATAACATCGCTGAAACGCTTGATTGCCGGAGCTCTGGGGCAATATCGCTGCAGGCAGTGTAATAAAAAAAGCCCCGGGTGGAAATCCACCCGGGGCTTGAATGATTAAATATTGCACGCTGGCCTGAGCCAGATCATGTTACCGGTAAAATACCACGTAGGGATTAGCGGCTGACCTTACTCAAACTCGTTCCAGGAGCGGCCATCGCGGGTGATCATCGCCACCGAGGCCACCGGACCCCAGGTGCCCGCCTGATACGGTTTCGGTGCATCCTGATCCGCAGCCCAGGCTTCGGTGATGGAGTCGACCCATTTCCATGCTTCTTCCACTTCATCACGGCGCACGAACAGAGCCTGGATACCGCGCATGGTTTCCAGTAGCAGACGTTCGTAGGCATCCGCCAGATGGGTCTGGTTGAAGGTCTCGGAGTAGCTCAGATCCAGCTTGGTGGTCTGCAGATTGTGTTTATGGTCCAGGCCAGGAACTTTGTTCAGCACCTGAATGTCCACACCCTCGTCCGGCTGCAGACGGATGGTCAGTTTATTCTGTGGCAGCTCCTGCCAGGACTCTTTGAACAGGTTGAGTTCCGGGTTTTTGAAGTAGACCACCACTTCAGAGCATTTAGCAGGCAGACGTTTACCGGTACGCAGGTAGAACGGAACCCCCGCCCAGCGCCAGTCATCAATATCCACGCGGATCGCCACAAACGTCTCGGTGTTGCTGGATTTGTTCGCGCCCTCTTCTTCAAGGTAGCCAGGGACTTTTTTGCCCTGCGCAAACCCGGCGGTGTACTGACCGCGGACCGTTTTCTCACGGACATTAGAACGGTCAATACGACGCAGTGACTTCAGTACTTTCACTTTCGCGTCGCGGATGCTGTCGGCAGAGAGATCCGACGGCGGAGACATGGCAATCATGCAGAGAACCTGCAGCAGGTGGTTCTGGATCATGTCGCGCATCTGACCCGCCTGGTCAAAGTAACCCCAGCGCCCTTCGATACCGACCTCTTCCGCCACCGTGATCTCAACATGATCGATGGTGCGGTTATCCCAGTTATTCACAAACAGGGAGTTCGCAAAGCGCAGCGCCAGCAGGTTCAGCACCGTCTCTTTGCCGAGATAATGGTCGATACGGTAAACCTGGCACTCTTCAAAGTACTCGCCGACCTGGTCGTTGATTTCGCGGGAGGTCGCAAGGGAGGTCCCCAGCGGTTTTTCCATCACTACGCGCGCTGGCTTGGCGTTCAGATTCGCTTCGCCCAGCCCTTTGCAGATGGCTCCAAAGGTGCTTGGCGGCATGGCGAAGTAGTTGATGGTGACGCGATTTTGTTGATCGAGCATTGCGCTCAGATTGGCAAATGCCGACGTGTCGTTGACGTCGAGATTGCAGAAATCGAGACGTCCGCTCAGCTTATCCCACAAACTTTCATCGATTTTTTCTTTCATGAAAGTTTCCAGCGCTTCGCGCACAACCCTGGTATACGCGTCTTTATCCCAGTCCGCACGGCCCACGCCCAGGATGCGGGTGTCCGGGTGGATTTGGCCCGCTTTTTCCAGTTGATACAGGGAAGGCAGCAATTTACGGCGTGCAAGATCGCCTTTCGCGCCGAAAATGACCAGGTCACATGCCTGGGCTGTTTGCGTTACCGCCATGTCACTCTCCTCAGTTGGATATCCTGGTGCTTTTGCCAGAATATCGTTGTAATTTTATTACAATGCACTGTACTGCTTTTACGTCATTCCCGAAACCATTTGCGCTTATCCTCCCGTGCGATACCGCGATATTTCGCACAGGGATGGCATCAGCCAGCTTAATGACGGTGAAACAGGTGAAACTTTGTTCTGCCAGGCCGTTGCTAAAATCCGACAGCGATCAAGTAATGAAAAAAAACAACAACATTTTTTTCAACGTTTGACCTTTTCGGCATATCACAGGCGTATATTCTTGCTAATTCGAATCGCGATTTCACCCATTTATGAAATCGCTTCCACCGATGAGCGCCGTGTTAATAATGAACATGCTGGAAAAAATCCAGTTTCAACTGGAACACCTTAGCAAATCCGAGCGGAAAGTGGCTGAAGTAATTCTCGCTGCCCCCGCCCAGGCCATTCATTCCAGCATTGCCGCTCTGGCGCAGGAGTCAGGGGTCAGTGAACCGACCGTTAACCGGTTCTGTCGCAGCATGGAAACGCGTGGCTTCCCTGATTTTAAACTGCATCTGGCGCAAAGTCTGGCTAACGGTACACCCTATGTGAACCGCAATGTCGATGAAGACGACAGCGTGGAGGCCTACACCGGCAAGATTTTCGAATCCGCCATGGCGACGCTGGATCAGGTTCGCCAGTCGTTGGATATGCCCTCAGTTAACCGTGCTGTTGATCTGCTGACCCAGGCAAAGAAAATTGCCTTTTTTGGCCTTGGTTCTTCCGCTGCTGTCGCCCACGATGCGATGAACAAATTTTTTCGTTTCAACGTCCCGGTTATCTACTCCGACGACATCGTGCTGCAACGCATGAGCTGTATGAATTGTAACGAAGATGACGTGGTGGTTCTGATATCGCATACTGGCCGCACCAAAAGTCTGGTCGAACTGGCCCAGCTGGCGCGTGAAAACGATGCCATGGTGATCGCCCTTACCACCACCGGTACCCCTCTGGCGCGTGAAGCGACGCTTGCGATCACGCTCGATGTGCCGGAAGACACCGATATCTATATGCCGATGGTGTCGCGTCTGGCACAGCTCACCGTCATTGATGTACTCGCTACCGGCTTTACCCTGCGCCGTGGGGCGAAATTCAGAGATAACTTGAAGCGCGTCAAAGAAGCGCTAAAGGAATCGCGTTTTGATAAAGAGTTATTCATCAAGGGTGACGTTCCCTGAGCGTCGATGACAAAGTTGTTACTTTTTTCGGCATTCGGTAAGTTTGCTGTTGTTATAAAGACGGACAACGTGCCGAATCATCGTTCACGCAACACCAGGTTGTTTTAGACAACGGAGTATTACATGTCCAGAAGGCTTCGCAGAACCAAGATCGTTACTACCTTAGGCCCGGCTACTGACCGCGATAATAACCTTGAGAAAATCATCGCCGCAGGCGCCAACGTAGTGCGTATGAACTTCTCTCACGGTACGCCGGAAGATCATAAATTACGTGCAGACAAGGTCCGTGAGATCGCGGCAAAACTGGGACGTCACGTCGCTATCCTCGGTGATTTGCAGGGTCCAAAAATCCGTGTATCCACCTTCAAAGAAGGCAAAGTATTCCTCAATATCGGCGACAAGTTCCTGCTTGACGCCAACCTGAGCAAAGGCGAAGGCGATAAAGAGAAAGTCGGTATCGACTATAAAGGGCTCCCAGCCGACGTGGTGCCGGGCGACATCCTGCTGCTCGACGACGGTCGCGTACAGCTGAAAGTGCTCGACGTTCAGGGCATGAAGGTCTTTACCGAAGTGACCGTTGGCGGCCCGCTCTCCAACAACAAAGGTATAAACAAGCTGGGTGGCGGCCTTTCTGCCGAAGCCCTGACTGAAAAAGACAAAGCTGACATCATCACCGCCGCAGAAATCGGCGTTGACTACCTGGCCGTCTCCTTCCCGCGCTGCGGCGAAGATCTGAACTATGCCCGCCGCCTTGCGCGCGACGCAGGTTGCGATGCCAAAATCGTCGCTAAAGTCGAACGTGCGGAAGCAGTCTGCAGTCAGGACGCCATGGACGACATTATTCTGGCGTCTGACGTAGTGATGGTGGCCCGTGGTGACCTGGGCGTTGAAATTGGCGACCCTGAACTGGTCGGGATCCAGAAAGCACTGATCCGCCGCGCACGCCAGCTTAACCGTTCCGTGATCACCGCGACCCAGATGATGGAGTCGATGATCACCAACCCAATGCCGACCCGTGCCGAAGTCATGGATGTCGCCAACGCCGTGCTCGACGGCACCGATGCCGTAATGCTGTCCGCCGAAACCGCTGCTGGTCAGTATCCGGCTGAGACCGTAACCGCGATGGCACGTGTCTGCCTGGGTGCCGAGAAGATCCCAAGTATCAACGTCTCCAAGCACCGTCTGGACGTGCAGTTCGACAACGTGGAAGAAGCGATTGCGATGTCCGCCATGTATGCGGCTAACCATCTTAAAGGCGTGACCGCGATCATCACCATGACCGAATCTGGCCGTACCGCGCTGATGACCTCCCGTATCAGCTCCGGTCTGCCGATCTTCGCCATGTCCCGTCATGAGCGCACCCTGAACCTGACCGCCCTCTATCGCGGCGTGACCCCGGTATTCTTCGACAGCAATAACGACGGCGTGGCTGCGGCCAATGACGCCGTCAACCTGCTGCGCGACAAAGGCTATCTGGTTTCCGGTGATATCGTCATCGTGACTCAGGGCGACGTGATGAGCACCATTGGCTCGACCAACACCACCCGCGTGATGACCGTCGAATAATCAGGCGGCTGTGCCGGGTGGCGCTACGCTTACCCGGTCTGGATTACGCTTCCCTCTCCCCTTTGGGGAGAGGGTCAGGGTGAGGGAATTTTTTATTTCTTTGGATAGAGCTCTTTGCGCTTATACGGCTCTTTCTCGCCGGGCTTGCGCGTCTTCAGCAGCTTCAGGATCCAGGTGTACTGCTCCGCATGCGGTCCCACCAGAATCTCCACCTCTTCGTTCATCCGGCGCGCAATAGTATGGTCGTCTGCCGTCAACAGGTCATCCATTGGCGGGCGTACTTCAATGGTCAGGCGATGGGTTTTGCCGTCGTAAATTGGAAATAACGGAATAACCCGCGCGCGGCATACCTTCATCAAGCGGCCAATCGCGGGCAGCGTCGCTTTATAGGTAGCAAAGAAATCGACAAATTCGCTGTGTTCCGCCCCGTGATCCTGATCGGGCAGATAGTAACCCCAGTAGCCCTGACGCACAGACTGAATAAAGGGCTTAATGCCGTCATTGCGGGCATGGAGGCGTCCGCCAAAACGACGACGCACGGTATTCCAGACATAATCAAAAACCTTATTGCCCTGGTTGTGGAACATGGCCGCCATTTTCTGACCCTGAGAGGCCATCAGCATCGCCGGAATATCCACGCCCCAGCCGTGAGGCACCAGGAAGATCACCTTTTCGTCATTGCGACGCATCTCTTCGATAATCTCCAGCCCTTTCCAGTCGACACGGTCGATCACTTTTTCCGGTCCGCGTAACGCCAGCTCGCCCATCATTGCCATCGCCTGCGGCGCGGTAGTGAACATTTCATCAATGATGGCTTCACGCTCTGCCTCGCTCTTTTCCGGGAAGCAGTAAAAGAGGTTTATCTGCGCGCGTCGGCGGGCGCTTTTACCCAGCTTGCCTGCCAGACGCCCCACTTTACCGAGCAGCGGGTCGCGTACGGATGCCGGGAGCATCGCCAGACCCGCAAACGCATAGACGCCCAGCCAGGCGCCCCAGAAACGCGGATGACGAAAGGATTTCTCAAATTCAGGAATGTATTCACTGTTGTTCTTTTTGGTTTCCATGCTTTTTCCAGGGCGGGTGATGCTTAAAAGAGTGATGCGTTAGTTTAGCGAGGCCACCTGCAACGCACAAAAGAAAAAGCCGGTGCAGTTACGCACCGGCTTTTACGCTGCAGGATTAATTTAACGTAAGCTGCGGAGTAACCTCTTTAACCTGCGCCAGGTAATCCCTGCGGTCTTTGCCGGTCAGCCCTTCGGTACGCGGCAGTTTCGCCGTTAACGGGTTAACCGCCTGCTTGTTGATCCACACCTCATAATGCAGATGCGGGCCAGTAGAACGGCCAGTATTGCCCGACAACGCGATACGGTCGCCACGTTTCACCTTCTGACCCGGCTTCACCAGCAGCTTACGCAGGTGCATGTAACGGGTGGTGTAGGTCCGGCCGTGACGCACGGCGACGTAATAGCCTGCGGCGCCGCTGCGTTTTGCCACAACCACTTCGCCGTCACCGACGGCGAGAACAGGGGTCCCCTGCGGCATAGCGAAGTCCACCCCACGATGCGGCGCAACGCGGCCGGTCACCGGGTTCAGACGGCGCGGGTTGAAGTTCGAGGAGACACGGAACTGTTTTGAGGTCGGGAAGCGTAAAAAGCCTTTTGCCAGACCGGTACCGTTACGATCGTAGAATTTGCCGTCTTCGGCGCGGATGGCGTAATAATCTTTACCATCCGAGCGTAAACGTACCCCGAGCAACTGGCTCTGTTCACGCTTGCCGTCCAGCATTTCACGGGACATCAGCACCGAGAAGGCATCGCCTTTTTTCAGCTTGCGGAAGTCCATTTGCCACTGCATGGCTTTGATCACCGAGCTAATTTCACCGCTGGTCAGGCCCGCGTCACGCGCGCTGGCAACAAAACTTCCGCCGCTTAAGGTGCCTTTGATAGCGCTGTTAATCCAGTCGCCCTGCTGCATCTCGCTGCTCATTTTGAAACCGTTTTCAACGCGATCGTAGGTGCGTGTTTCACGGCGGGAGACTTCCCATGTCAGGCGCTGTAAGTCACCGCTATCGGTCAGGGTCCAGGAGATCTGTTGGCCAATTTTCAGGTTTCGCAGATCTTTATCAGCCGCAGCAAGCCGACTGATTTCGCCCATATCGATACCGTACTGATTCAGCACGCTGCTTAAGGTATCGCCCGTTGACACGACATACTCGTGTACGCCCACTTCAGCTTCGGTTTTTTCGTCCAGCTCATCCTGCGGGATGGCTTCTTCTTCCTGTGGAGCCTGGTCAATAGGTTCGCTGGCCTCGGGAAGCAGCGAACGGATTTCGCTCTTTTCAAGCTCGATGGTTCTGATAACAGGTGCAGTGTTAGGGTGATAAACATAGGGTCGCCAGACGGCGACCGCTAAGGTGAGAACTGTAAGCGACCCCAGCATGACGCGGTGGGGCCGGGGCAGATTGTTAAATGCCAGGGCGACAGAGCGGGCTATCTGTTGCACGTAATCACTTCCTCGTTAATCTCCTTTCAGGCAGCTCGCATACTGGTTCGCCAGTTGGCTGAGGAACTGCGAATAGCTCGCTTTGCTCAACTGGATAGAGGTTCCAAGTGGGTCCAGGGTGCCCATACGCACGGACGTTCCCCTTGCCACGGCTTCAACGACCGCTGGCCTGAACTGTGGCTCAGCAAAAACGCAGGTCGCTTTTTGCTCAACCAACTGTGTTCTGATTTCATGTAAACGCTGCGCACCGGGTTGAATTTCTGGATTCACGGTGAAGTGGCCAAGCGGCGTGAGACCGTAGTGTTTTTCGTAGTAGCCGTAGGCATCATGAAAAACGAAATATCCTTTACCTTTCAATGGTGCGAGCTCGGTACCCACCTGCTTGTCGGTTGCGGCAAGTTGTGCCTCAAAATCCTTCAGGTTGGCGTCTAGTTTGGCTCGACTTTGCGGCATAAGTTCCACTAATTTTTCATGGATTGCAACCGCGGAAAGTCGTGCTATTTCTGGTGAGAGCCAGAGGTGCATGTTGTATTCACCGTGATGGTGATGCTCGTCACCTTTTTCACCGTCGCCATGGTCATGATCGTGGTCATGATCGTCATCATCGGCCCCTTTCATAAGCAGCGGTTTCACACCTGCAAGGCCAGAGATGTTAACCTGTTTAGACTCAGGTAACTGACTCGCTGACTTCTGCATGAAAGCTTCCATTTCCGGACCGATCCAAACAACTAAGTCCGCGTTTTGTAAGCGTTTTACATCTGAAGGGCGCAGGGAATAGTCGTGCTCTGACGCGCCATCAGGCAGTAAAACCTGGGTTTCCGTCACGCCATCCGCGATGGCGGAGGCGATAAAACCGAGCGGTTTAAGCGAAGCGACGACGGCGGCGTTAACATCTTGTGCTGTTGAACCCCAAAGGGCAGCGGATAATGCTGCGAAAAGAAGCGTATTTTTCTGTAACATAATGCGACTAATCATCGTAATGAACATGTGGAATGTGATATTATAACATTCGATGACTTCTGCAAGCATAAATTGATATGACGACTTTGGTTTCTCTCGAAAATATTTCAGTTTCATTTGGCCAGCGCCGCGTCCTCTCTGACGTTTCGCTGGATCTGAAACCCGGCAAAATTCTGACCTTGCTCGGCCCGAATGGTGCCGGTAAATCCACGCTGGTGCGGGTTGTACTTGGCCTGGTAGCACCCGACACCGGCCTTATCAAGCGTGACCGCCAGCTGCGTATTGGCTACGTTCCTCAGAAGCTGCATCTGGACGCCACGCTGCCGCTGACGGTCAGCCGTTTCCTGCGACTGCGTCCCGATACGCGTAAAGACGATATTCTTCCGGCGCTCAAGCGGGTGCAGGCGGGACATCTCATCGACGCGCCCCTGCAAAAGCTCTCCGGGGGTGAAACCCAGCGCGTACTGCTGGCCCGCGCGCTGCTGAATAAACCGCAGCTGCTGGTGCTTGATGAGCCCACTCAGGGCGTGGATGTCAACGGTCAGGTTGCCCTGTACGACCTGATCGATCAGCTGCGTAAAGAGCTGGACTGCGCCGTCCTGATGGTGTCCCACGACCTGCATCTGGTGATGGCGAAAACGGACGAAGTGCTTTGTCTGAACCATCACATCTGCTGCTCCGGCACACCGGAGGTGGTCTCCATGCACCCTGAGTTTATCTCAATGTTTGGCCCTCGCGGCGCCGAACAGCTGGGGATTTATCGCCACCACCATAACCATCGCCATGATTTGCAGGGCCGCATTGTCCTGCGCCGGGGAAACGGTAACTCATGATTGAATTATTACTGCCCGGCTGGCTGGCCGGGATGATGCTCGCCTGCGCGGCGGGTCCACTGGGCTCGTTTGTGGTCTGGCGCCGTATGTCTTACTTCGGCGATACGCTGGCACATGCTTCTCTGTTGGGTGTGGCCTTTGGTTTACTGCTGGATGTAAATCCGTTCTATGCGGTAATTGCGGTGACGCTGCTGCTGGCGGCGGGCCTCGTGTGGCTGGAAAAACGCCCCCACCTGGCAGTGGATACGCTGCTCGGGATCATGGCCCACAGCGCCCTGTCGTTGGGTCTGGTGGTGGTGAGCCTGATGTCTAATATCCGCGTGGATCTGATGGCCTATCTGTTTGGCGATCTGCTGGCGGTGACGCCGGACGACCTGATCGCCATCGCTATCGGGGTGGTGATTGTCCTGGCTATCCTGCTGTGGCAGTGGCGCAGCCTGCTGGCGATGACCATCAGCCCGGATTTAGCCTTTGTTGATGGCGTGAAGCTACAGCGTGTAAAACTGCTGCTGATGCTGGTTACCGCGCTGACCATTGGCGTGGCAATGAAGTTTGTCGGGGCGTTGATTATTACGTCGCTGCTGATTATCCCCGCCGCCACCGCGCGTCGTTTTGCCCGCACGCCGGAGCAGATGGCTGGTGTGGCCGTGGGGGTGGGGATGATCGCAGTGACCGGCGGGTTAACCTTCTCAGCGTTATATGACACCCCTGCCGGTCCGTCAGTGGTGCTGTGCGCGGCTGTACTGTTTATCTTCAGTATGATGAAGAAGCCTGCCAGCTGATTGCGTTATCTCCTCTCCCGCCGGGAGAGGAGAATGCGTTTACGGCATCTCCGGCGGCGTAATGCCAAAGTGTTCCCAGGCTCTTACCGTCGCCATACGTCCGCGCGGCGTACGCTGCAAAAAGCCCTGCTGGATCAGGTAGGGCTCCAGTACATCTTCGATGGTTTCACGCTCTTCGCCAATCGCCGCCGCCAGGTTATCCAGCCCGACCGGCCCGCCAAAGAATTTATCCAGTACCGCCAGCAGCAGCTTACGGTCCATATAGTCAAACCCTTCGGCATCCACATTCAGCATATCCAGCGCCTGGGCGGCGATCTCATGCGAAATGGAGCCGTCATGCTTCACCTCGGCGAAATCACGCACCCTACGCAGCAGGCGGTTGGCGATACGCGGCGTACCGCGGGAGCGCTTCGCCACTTCAAAGGCCCCCTCTTCGCTCATCTCCAGCCCCATGTAGCGCGCGCTACGACTCACAATGTGCTGGAGATCGGGCACCTGATAAAACTCAAGGCGCTGTACGATGCCGAAACGATCGCGCAGCGGCGAGGTTAACGAGCCCGCGCGGGTGGTGGCGCCAATCAGGGTGAAGGGCGGCAGATCGATTTTAATCGAGCGTGCCGCCGGGCCTTCGCCAATCATGATATCCAGCTGGTAGTCTTCCATCGCCGGATAGAGCACCTCTTCCACCACCGGAGACAGGCGGTGGATCTCATCGATAAACAGCACATCATGGGGCTCAAGGTTGGTCAGCATCGCCGCCAGATCGCCCGCCTTTTCCAGCACCGGGCCGGAGGTGGTGCGCAGATTCACGCCCATCTCGTTGGCGACGATATTGGCGAGGGTGGTTTTCCCAAGCCCCGGAGGGCCGAAAATTAACAGGTGATCGAGGGCATCGCCGCGGAGCTTCGCCGCCTGGATAAAGATCTCCATCTGCGAGCGCACCTGCGGCTGGCCAATATACTCATCCAGCAGCTTCGGGCGGATAGCCCTGTCCACCAGATCATCTGCCTGAACGCTGCCTGCCGAGACCAGACGGTCTGCTTCAATCATCCTTTACCTCACAATGCGGCGCGTAGCGCTTCACGAATCAGGGTTTCACTGGTGGCGTCCGGTTTAGCCACTTTGCTAATCATCCGGCTCGCTTCCTGAGGTTTATAGCCCAGCGCCACAAGCGCGGCAACCGCTTCCTGTTCCGCATCGTCTGTTGTCGGGCCGGCCGGTGAGGTCAGCACCAGGTCGGCTGCCGGGGTAAACAGATCGCCATGCAGACCTTTAAAGCGATCTTTCATCTCGACAATCAGGCGCTCGGCCGTTTTCTTACCAATGCCCGGAAGTTTAATCAGGGCGGCGGGATCTTCTCGCTCAACGGCGTTAACAAATTGTGGTGCCGACATCCCGGAGAGGATCGCCAGCGCCAGTTTTGGTCCCACGCCGTTGGTTTTAATCAGCTCTTTAAACAGGGTACGTTCCTGCTTATTGTTAAAGCCAAACAGTAGCTGGGCATCTTCACGCACCACAAAGTGGGTAAAGACTATTGCTTCTTTACCCGCATCCGGCAATTCATAGAAGCAGGTCATCGGCATATGCACTTCGTAGCCCACGCCTGCGGCCTCTAGCAGAACTATCGGGGGTTGTTTTTCTAAGATGATGCCTCTGAGTCTGCCTATCACGTGACGCTCCTGCGTTAAGGGCTAAAAGTTTCCGCTGCCATAATAAAAAAAGGCTGGATAAACATCCAGCCTGATTTTTACATTTAGCGCAATCGGCCGCGGGCCAGATTAAGACGCGATTCGCTCATCTGCACCGCATTCTGACTGATATGGCAATGCGTGATGGCGATCGCCAGGGCATCGGCGGCATCCGCCTGCGGATTGGCGGGCAGCTTAAGCAAGGTACGTACCATGTGCTGCACCTGACTTTTTTCGGCACTGCCAATCCCCACTACGGTCTGCTTGACCTGCCGCGCGGCGTATTCGAACACCGGCAGATCCTGGTTCACCGCCGCGACTATCGCCACGCCGCGTGCCTGGCCGAGCTTCAGCGCTGAGTCGGCGTTCTTGGCCATAAACACCTGTTCGATGGCGAAATAGTCCGGCTGGAACTGGGTGATGATCTCCGTCACGCCCGCGTAGATAAGCTTCAGGCGCGAAGGAAGGTCGTCCACTTTAGTGCGAATACACCCGCTGCCCAGGTAGGTCAACTGTCGCCCCACCTGGCGGATAACGCCATAACCGGTGATGCGTGAGCCCGGGTCAATACCGAGGATAATCGCCATCACGCCGCTCCGGTTACTGTTTTACGTTTGGCCATTACAGCGTAGCCGCAACCTCGTCGGAGATTTCACCGTTGTGGTACACTTCCTGCACATCGTCGCAATCTTCAAGCATATCGATCAGACGCAGCAGTTTTGGTGCGGTTTCCGCATCCATGTCCGCTTTGGTGGACGGGATCATGGAGACTTCAGCCGTGTCCGCTTTCAGACCAGCGGCTTCCAGCGCATCACGCACCGCGCCCATCTCTTCCCACGCGGTATAGACGTCAATCGCGCCGTCGTCATAGGTCACAACGTCTTCTGCACCGGCTTCCAGCGCCGCTTCCATGATCACGTCTTCGTCGCCTTTCTCGAAGGAGATCACGCCTTTTTTGCTGAACAGGTAGGCCACGGAACCATCGGTACCCAGGTTGCCACCGGTTTTAGTAAAGGCATGGCGCACTTCGGCCACGGTACGGTTACGGTTGTCGGACAGACACTCAACCATTACCGCTGTACCACCAGGACCGTAACCTTCATAAATGATGGTTTCCATGTTCGCGTCTTCATCGCCGCCTACGCCACGGGCGATAGCACGGTTCAGGGTGTCACGGGTCATGTTGTTGCTCAGCGCTTTATCGATTGCTGCGCGCAGACGCGGGTTAGAACCGGCATCGCCGCCGCCCAGACGTGCTGCGGTGACCAGTTCACGAATGATTTTGGTAAAGATCTTACCGCGTTTGGCATCCTGTGCCGCTTTGCGGTGCTTGGTGTTGGCCCACTTACTATGACCTGCCATAAAAAAACTCTCCAAAAAGCGCGCCCTCTCAGGCGGCGTTAATTACAAATTCTTCAATCGCCTGCCGGTTGCTCCACGACTTGGTTAACGCTGCCGCTTCGGCCGCATTAACCCAGCGGTAGGTCAAATGTTCGGTGAACACGATCTCCCGCTCGTGGGGAAGCGCAAGGCAGAACCAGGATTCTGTGTTGCGTTCGGTCCCCGGCGCATAGCGATGACGTAAATGGCTGAAAATTTCAAAATCCACCGTGCGCTGACAGTCCTTCAGGGTCAGTTGCTCTTGAGCAACATCTATCGTGACCTCTTCCTTTACTTCGCGCGCGGCGGCCTGCAACGCGGTCTCTCCCTCCTCCAGGCTGCCGGTAACCGACTGCCAGAAGGCGGGATCGTCGCGTCGCTGCAACATCAGCACCCGTTTCGTATCCTGCGCATAAATGATAACCAGAACAGAAACGGGAAGCTTATATGCCATATCAGTTTTTCTCTTCCTTTTTCACCACTTCGATACCCAACTCGCTTAAGGAGGCCGGGTTAGCGAAGCTTGGTGCTTCGGTCATCAGACACGCAGCGGCGGTGGTTTTCGGGAAGGCGATAACATCACGAATGTTGTCGGTACCGGTCAGCAGCATGGTCAGGCGATCCAGACCAAAGGCCAGGCCTGCGTGCGGCGGAGTACCGTACTTCAGAGCATCCAGCAGGAAGCCAAACTTCTCGCGCTGCTCTTGTTCGTTAATGCCCAGAATGCCAAACACGGTCTGCTGCATTTCGCCGCTGTGGATACGCACGGAACCGCCACCCACTTCGTAGCCGTTAATGACCATGTCGTAGGCGTTTGCCACCGCGTTTTCCGGTGCCGCTTGCAGTTCCGCCGCGCTCATCTCTTTTGGCGAGGTGAACGGGTGGTGCATAGCGGTCAGGCCGCCTTCGCCGTCGTCTTCGAACATCGGGAAGTCGATAACCCACAACGGCGCCCATTTGGCTTCGTCAGTCAGGTTCAGATCTTTGCCCAGCTTCAGACGCAGTGCGCCCAGCGCGTCGGCAACCACTTTCTTGTTGTCCGCGCCGAAGAAGATCATGTCGCCGTCCTGGGCTTCGGTACGCGCCAGAATAGATTCGACGATCTCAGCGTTGAGGAACTTGGCGACCGGGCTGGTAATGCCTTCGATGCCTTTCGCCCGCTCGGTGACTTTGATGTAAGCCAGGCCTTTCGCGCCATAAATCTTGATGAAGTTGCCGTAATCGTCAATCTGCTTACGGCTCAGGCTCGCACCACCCGGTACGCGCAGTGCGGCCACGCGGCCTTTCGGATCGTTAGCGGGGCCAGAGAAGACAGCGAACTCCACCGCCTTCAGCAGGTCGGCCACGTCTACCAGCTCCATCGGGTTACGCAGGTCAGGTTTGTCTGAGCCGTAGCGACGCTCGGCTTCGGCGAAGGTCATGATCGGGAAGTCACCCAGATCCACGCCCTTCACGTCCAGCCACAGGCTGCGCACCAGCGCTTCCATCACTTCACGTACCTGTTCAGCGGTCATGAAGGAGGTCTCGACGTCGATCTGGGTAAATTCTGGCTGACGGTCAGCACGCAGATCTTCGTCGCGGAAGCATTTAACGATCTGATAGTAACGGTCAAAGCCGGACATCATCAGCAGCTGTTTGAACAGCTGAGGAGACTGTGGCAGCGCATAGAATTTGCCTTTATGCACGCGGGACGGCACGAGGTAGTCACGCGCGCCTTCCGGGGTCGCTTTGGTCAGCATCGGGGTTTCGATATCGAGGAAACCGTGATCGTCCATAAAGCGGCGCACCAGGCTGGTGATTTTCGCACGGGTTTTCAGGCGCTGGGCCATTTCCGGACGACGCAGGTCGAGATAGCGGAATTTCAGACGCGCTTCTTCGGTATTGACGTGGTTGGAGTCCAGCGGCAGCGATTCGGAACGGTTAATAATAGTCAGATCGGTCGCCAGCACTTCAATTTCGCCGGTCGCCATGTCGCTGTTGATGTTTTTCTCGTCACGCGCACGCACGGTACCGGTCACCTGGATGCAGAACTCATTACGCAGTTCAGCTGCCAGCTTTAACGCATCGGCACGATCCGGATCGAAAAATACCTGCACGATGCCTTCACGGTCGCGCATATCGATAAAGATAAGGCTGCCAAGATCACGACGACGGTTGACCCAACCACACAGGGTCACCTGCTGTCCGACGTGGGACTGACGCAGCTGCCCGCAATATTCTGTACGCATGAGATATCCCTTAACTTAGCCGCAGGCTACTATGTCGCAGCTTTCTGTATGTCAAACTGGATGAAAAAAGGCGGCTATTATACTGGAAATTCCGCCAGACGATAAGAGAGAAGCGCGCCAGACGCGCGTTTGCTGCTCGCATCTTGCATATTCTCACAAAATTTAACAAAAATATCAGACCTGGAACATGCTGGCTCAGCGTAAGGTATTAGCAAGGCTTACTATTTAACAGGAAAAACCATGTTCACACTCGACGCCGCCCGTACCGCCCTTGTGGTGATTGATTTACAGGAAGGGATCCTGCCCTTTGCCGGTGGGCCGCATACCGCCCAGGATGTGGTCAGCCGCAGCGCACGTCTGGCAGAAAAATGCCGCGCCAGCGGTTCGCCGGTGGTAATGGTCCGCGTAGGCTGGTCCGCCGATTTCGCCGAGGCGCTTAAGCAGCCGGTGGATGCGGAGACTCCGGCCCATGCGCTGCCGGAAAACTGGTGGCACTACCCGCTGTCACTCGGTAAACGCGACAGCGATATCGAAGTGACCAAACGCCAGTGGGGTGCGTTCTACGGCACCGATCTTGAATTACAGCTGCGTCGTCGCGGCATCGATACCATTATTCTGTGCGGCATCTCCACCAACATTGGCGTCGAGTCCACCGCGCGCAACGCCTGGGAGCTGGGCTTTAACCTGGTGATCGCCGAAGATGCATGCAGCGCGGCCTCGGCCGACCAGCACCTGGGCAGCATGACGAATATCTTCCCGCGCATTGGCCGGGTACGCAGCACCGATGAGATTATCAACGCACTATGATCTATCTGGGGTTACCCCAATGGTCGCACCCGAAATGGGTGCGACTGGGCATAACCGGTCTTGAAGAGTATGCCCGCCACTTTAACTGTGTGGAGGGCAATACCACGCTATATGCCCTGCCTAAAGCGGAGGTGGTTGCGCGCTGGCGGGAACAGACCGGCGACGACTTTCGTTTCTGCTTCAAATTTCCGGCCACCATCTCCCATCAGGCCGCGCTGCGTAACTGCGACGATTTAACCGCAGAGTTTTTCAGCCGGATGTCGCCGCTGGCCAACCGCATCGGCCAGTACTGGGTGCAGTTACCCGCCACCTTTGGCCCGCGCGATCTGCCCGCACTCTGGCAGTTTCTCGACGCCCTGCCCCGGGAATTTACCTACGGCGTGGAAGTGCGCCATCCTGAGTTTTTCATGAAAGGCGACGCGGAGAAGGCGCTCAATCGCGGTCTGCATGAGCGCGGGGTGAATCGAACCATTCTCGACAGTCGCCCCGTTCACGCCGCGGTGCCGCACAACGAGGCCATCATCGATGCGCAACGCAAAAAACCGAAGGTACCGGTGCATGCGGTAATCACCGCCAGCAACCCGATGGTGCGCTTTATCGGCAGCGATAATATGCCGCAAAACCAGGCGCTGTTTGCCGTCTGGCTGCAGACCCTGGCGAAGTGGGAACAGTCCGCCACGCCGTATCTTTTTTTACATACTCCCGATATTGCTCAGGCGCCGGAACTGGTCGATGCTCTCTGGCAGGCCTTGCAGGCCGTGGCGCCGTCGATTGGCGAGGCCCCTGCGATCCCGCAGCAATCTTCTCTTTTCTGAACTCAGCCCCTATCATATGAAGTGCCATCTGCCAAAAAACAGGGAGTTTGTATGGTTTGCGCGCTGTATGCGGTGCTGGGTGCGTTACTGTTAATCAAGTTTTCGTTCGATATTGCGCGCCTGCGGATGTTGTACCGCGTCTCTTATGGTGACGGGGGGTTCTCTGAGCTGCAAACCGCGATCCGCATTCATGGCAATGCGGTGGAATATCTCCCGGCGGCACTCATATTACTGTTGTTTATGGAAATGAACGGCGCAGAGACCTGGATGGTGCATGTTTGCGGCCTGCTGCTGATTCTGGGGCGCCTGATGCACTATTATGGCCTGCATCAACGCCTGTTCCGCTGGCGCCGCTCCGGCATGAGCGCAACCTGGTGTTCGCTTGTGCTAATGGTGCTGGCTAACCTGTGGTATATGCCGTGGGAGTTGGTTTTCTCCCTGCATTAGCGCACAATATGCCCCTTTATTTTTCCCGGATTTTTTACGTTATGTCAGATCGCGACACGCTTTTTTCTGCGCCTATCGCCAGTCTGGGCGACTGGACCTTTGATGAACGGGTAGCCGAAGTCTTCCCGGATATGATCCAGCGCTCGGTTCCAGGCTACTCCAATATCATCTCCATGATCGGCATGCTGGCGGAACGTTTTGTTCAGCCGGACACACAGGTCTACGATTTGGGATGCTCGCTGGGCGCGGCCACGCTGTCGGTTCGTCGTAACATCAGGCACGACAACTGCAAGATTATCGCCGTGGACAACTCTCCGGCAATGGTGGAACGCTGCCGTCGTCATATCGATGCCTGGAAAGCGCCAACCCCGGTTGAGGTGGTCGAAGGCGATATCCGCCATATCGACATTAAAAACGCCTCTATGGTGGTGCTGAATTTTACCCTGCAATTCCTGGTGCCCGAAGATCGTCAGCTGTTGCTGGACAAAATTTATCAGGGGTTGAACCCCGGCGGCGCGCTGGTGCTGTCGGAAAAGTTCAGCTTCGAAGATGCCACCGTCGGCGAGCTGCTGTTCAACATGCACCACGATTTCAAACGTGCCAACGGCTACAGCGAGCTGGAAATTAGCCAGAAGCGCAGCATGCTGGAAAACGTGATGCTGACCGATTCGGTTGAGACTCATAAAGCCCGTCTGCAGCAGGCTGGATTCCAGCACAGCGAGCTGTGGTTCCAGTGCTTCAACTTTGGCTCACTGGTGGCGCTGAAGGGCGGTAACGCATGATCGATTTCGGTAACTTTTATCAGCTGATCGCCAAAAACCATCTCTCCCACTGGCTGGAAACGCTGCCCGCGCAAATCGCCGCCTGGCAGCGTGAGTCGCTGCACGGTCAGTTTAAGCAGTGGAAAAACGCGGTAGAGTTTTTACCGGAGATGACCCCATACAAACTGGATCTGCTGCACAGCGTCACCGCCGAGAGCGAACAGCCGCTGAGCGAAGGCCAGATGCTGCGTCTCGAAAATCTGATGCGTAACCTGATGCCGTGGCGCAAAGGGCCGTTTTCCCTGTACGGCATGCAGATCGATACCGAATGGCGTTCAGACTGGAAGTGGGATCGCGTGCTGCCGCATCTCTCCGATTTAACCGGGCGTACCATTCTGGATGTCGGTTGCGGCAGCGGCTATCACATGTGGCGCATGATCGGCGCAGGTGCCCATCTGGCGGTGGGCATCGATCCAACCCAGCTGTTCCTCTGCCAGTTCGAAGCCGTGCGCAAACTGTTGGGCAATGACCAGCGCGCGCACCTGTTACCGCTGGGCATTGAGCAACTCCCTGCCCTGGCGGCGTTCGACACGGTCTTCTCAATGGGCGTGCTCTATCATCGCCGCTCTCCGCTGGAGCACCTCTGGCAGCTGAAAGATCAGCTGGTCAACGGCGGTGAGCTGGTGCTGGAGACGCTGGTAGTAGAAGGCGATGAGAACACCGTGCTGGTGCCGGGCGATCGTTATGCCCAGATGCGTAACGTCTACTTTATTCCGTCGGCGCTGGCGCTGAAAAACTGGCTGGCGAAGTGTGGTTTTGTCGATATTCGCATCGCGGATGTTTGCCCCACTACCACCGATGAGCAACGCCGCACCGGGTGGATGACCACCGAATCGCTGGCCGAGTTCCTCGATCCAAACGATCGGACGAAAACCATTGAGGGTTATCCGGCACCGGTCCGTGCGGTGTTGATTGCCACCAAACCGTGATTTCCCCTCACCCTACCCCTCTCCCCATAGGGGAGAGGGAACAGTACAGTGTCGGCGTGCAACAGACAAAAAAAGACCCCTGTTGAAATTGCAGGGGCCTGGTACAAACAAGCATCATATTGGGCGACATGATGCGCGGTAAAAACGGGTTTCAGCGGCGATACGCTTCAATTATCGCCTTCATCCGGGCTACCGATTCTCCTTCTACGCCATAGCGGGAATATTCATCCGCTTCAGCATCTGTTGACATCGATAACCCTGTATTGCGGTAGCGCATGGGTGATGGCCACCATCGGCCTGCCGAGCTGTGCAGCTCTTCTACCCCTGCCTGTAAAAACGTCTCCAGGTTGGCGGCGCGAACGCCAGCACCCGCCATTATTATTGGAACACCTGATTGTGCTTTTAGTTCCTTAATTAATGAAATACCTTTTTCAGCGGAGGACCGTTGGCCGGAGGTCAGCACCCGTGCCACACCCAGTTCCGTGAGATTTTCAAAGGCTTGCAGCGGATCTACGCACATATCGAAGGCGCGATGAAAAGTTACCGCCATCCCTCCTGCCGCAGCCATAATCTGGCGCATACGCGGCATATCGATATGGCCGTCCTCATCCAGCAGACCGGTCACCAGCCCCGGGTAACCCAGGTCACGCACCAGGGCGATATCATCGAGCATGGCGTTAAACTCGCCGCTGCTGTAGCAAAAATCCCCGCCGCGGGGCCGGATAATCGGGTGAACCGGGATACTCACCGCCTGACGCACCGATTTCAGCACGCCATAAGAGGGGGTCAGCCCGCCCTCTTTCGGGGCGGCGCAGAGTTCAATACGATCGGCGCCATGCGCCTGCGCGGTCAGGGCACACGCCATGCTGTAACAGCAGATCTCCAGCAATGCCACGAAACCTCCTTATATCCTGTTGGGTTTTGCATCATGCCATGCCGCCTGGCCCGCGACACGGCGTCAGTTCACAACTCTTTCGCTTTATTCTTCACTGGCGACAATCTGCTCAATTGTCCAGGGATGAAACTTTACCGTCACGCTGCCGTCAGTGACCGCCAGGGTCGGATTCGGCAGACGCTCACGCTCCCCTTTCGGCGAGCTGGTTTTGACAAAAATTCCGGGCTGACTGAGTCCATCATCAGATAACAGCGCCAGGGCGCGGGCATTCAGGGTTTCCGGGTCGCCGGGCAGGACGATTTCGATATGCTCCCAGCCTTCGTGGGGGTAGCGTTTTTCACCCGGCCATGGCAGCTCCACCACCTCAAAACGCCAGTGGGCAACGCACACCGGCTCATGCAGCTTAAAAAGACAGATGGAACGGCCATTGATGATGTTTTCCGAGAGCAGCTCGCCGCACTGCTCAAACCCTCGCCGCCAGCGATCCGCGGTGGCATTCTGGTGGCAGCGCAGGGAGATGTGGTCCGCCGCGAGCGGGGTGATATCCAGCCCCAGGCGAGCGGAGAGCGCCGTAAAGGCGTCGGTGAAACGCGGTAAATCGGCTGCAATGTCCTGCAGCTCGTCAACAGATTGCCAGTTCGCCATCATTAATACTCTTATCGTCATGCAAAAGCGTTAATTTACTCTGTTGCCAGCCTGCGACCAACCGCTGTTTTGAGCCAGTGCTGACGGCAACGGGCAATTGCAGTATACTCCCGGCCTAAATTCGTTAACGGGCGCGGCAGCATGATGGCCCGCGTCAAAAATGTAAGGTATCCCGGTGAATATTCAGGCTCTTCTCTCAGAAAAAGTCAGTCAGGCACTGATTGCTGCAGGTGCACCTGCAGACTGTGAACCGCAGGTTCGTCAGTCCGCGAAAGTACAGTTTGGCGACTATCAGGCCAATGGCGTGATGGCAGTGGCTAAAAAACTGGGCATGGCGCCGCGACAACTCGCAGAGCAGGTCCTGACGCACCTGGATCTCACGGGTATCGCCAGCAAAACCGAAATCGCCGGGCCGGGCTTTATCAATATTTTCCTCGACCCCGCCTTCCTGGCGCAGAACGTGGATGCAGCCCTGAAATCAGACCGTCTGGGCGTGGCGCAGCCGCAGGCTCAGACCATCGTTGTCGACTACTCCGCCCCGAACGTGGCGAAAGAGATGCACGTCGGCCACCTGCGCTCCACCATCATCGGTGATGCTTCCGTGCGTACCCTCGAGTTCCTCGGCCACAACGTGATCCGCGCGAACCACGTCGGCGACTGGGGCACCCAGTTTGGCATGCTGATCGCCTGGCTGGAAAAGCAGCAGCAGGAGAACGCCGGTGAGATGGCGCTGGCTGATCTCGAAGGATTCTACCGCGACGCCAAAAAGCACTACGACGAAGACGAAGCCTTTGCCGAGCGCGCGCGTAGCTACGTGGTAAAACTGCAGGGCGGCGACGCGTACTTCCTTGAGATGTGGCGCAAGCTGGTAGACATCACCATGTCCCAGAACCAGATCACCTATGACCGTCTGAACGTGACCCTGACCCGCAATGACGTGATGGGTGAAAGCCTGTATAACCCGATGCTGGCCGGTATTGTGGCCGATCTGAAGGCCAAAGGCCTGGCGGTCGAAAGCGAAGGTGCAACGGTGGTATTCCTTGATGAGTACAAAAACAAGGAAGGCGAACCTATGGGCGTCATCATCCAGAAAAAGGATGGCGGCTTCCTGTACACCACCACCGATATCGCCTGCGCGAAATACCGCTACGAAACGCTGCATGCGGATCGCGTTCTCTATTACATCGACTCCCGTCAGCACCAGCACCTGATGCAGGCGTGGACCATCGTCCGTAAAGCGGGCTATGTGCCGGATTCCGTCCCGCTGGAACACCACATGTTCGGCATGATGCTGGGTAAAGACGGCAAACCGTTCAAAACCCGCGCCGGCGGCACCGTGAAGCTGGCGGATCTGCTGGATGAGGCGCTGGAGCGTGCCCGTCGACTGGTGGCCGAGAAAAACCCGGACATGCCTGCTGACGAGCTGGAAAAACTGGCCAATGCCGTGGGTATCGGTGCGGTGAAATACGCGGATCTCTCGAAGAATCGTACCACCGACTACGTTTTTGACTGGGATAACATGCTGGCGTTTGAAGGTAACACCGCGCCGTACATGCAGTATGCCTACACCCGCGTGCTGTCAGTGTTCCGTAAGGCCAACATTGATGAAAGCGTGCTGGCCCAGACGCAGGTGACCATCACCGAAGATCGTGAGGCGCAGCTGGCGGCGCGTCTGCTGCAGTTCGAAGAGACGCTGTCCGTGGTGGCCCGAGACGGTACACCGCACGTGATGTGTGCCTACCTGTACGATCTGGCGGGCCTGTTCTCCGGCTTCTACGAGCACTGCCCTATCCTCTCCGCCGAGAGCGAAGCGGTTCGCAACAGCCGCCTGAAGCTGGCGCAGCTGACGGCGAAGACCCTGAAGCTGGGTCTGGATACCCTGGGTATCGAAACCGTAGAACGTATGTAAAAACAAACCCGGCAAAAGCCGGGTTTTTTATTATCAGAAGTATTTACGCAGATACTCCGTCAGACACAAAATCGCCATCGCCTGGCCATAGGGCATGGAGGTGAGCGGGATCTGGCGATAAAATTCCAGATCGCTGCCCATGCCGGTCCCGAACGAGGTTTGCAGCAGCTCACCTTCCGGCGAGATATTTTTTACAATCCCGCGAATGGCTTTTTCTGCCACCTCTGCATATTCCGGCCCCACGTAGCGCTTGCGCAACGCTTTCAGGATCCCGTAGCTGAAGCCTGCCGTGGCCGAGGCTTCAAGATAGGAGTTCGGATCGTCGAGCAACGTATGCCACAGGCCGCTCTCGTCCTGGCACTTCGCCAGCGCAGCGATCTGCGCGTTCAGCACCTGCACCAGATAACGCCGCACGGCGTTATTTTCCGGTAGATCCACCAGCTCGAGGAAATCCGGAATGACAATCGTCAGCCAGCTGTTACCGCGCGCCCAGCGGGCATTGGCAAAGTTGTGTTGTCCGTCGTAACTCCAGCCGTGGAACCACAGGCCGGTCTCGCGATCCATCAGGTTCTGCACATGCAGCAGGAACTGATACACCGCCTCTTCCACGTAGTCGGGCTTATTGAGCAGTTTGCCAATCTTCGCCAGCGGCAGGACGGTCATCATCAGGGTGTCATCCCACATCTGCTGATGGTTCTCTTCCGCCAGGGTGATATGCTGCATGCCGCCGTATTCAGTACGCGGCATCTCGTTCATCGCCCACTCGGCCCAGCTCTCCAGCCAGGGCAGCCATGCCGGGTTGCGCGTCTCTTCGTAGCGGTACGCGAGGGTCAAAAACGGTGACATGGTGTTGACGTTTTTGGTGGTGGCCCCTTCGGTAAAGCGGTCGGCAAACCAGCTGTCGATGATATCACGCATGCCTTCATCTCCGGTCTGGCAGTAATACTGCCAGATACCGTAGAGACCGACCCCGTGGGTCCACTCCCAGCCCGCCCAGCCCTTGGTGTCGATGACCCGCCCGTCGTCCAGCCGCAGTAAAAACTCGCCGGTTTTATCGTGAATGTTCACCAGGTTATGCGTCACTTTCTGGATCAGCGCTTTCAGTTCATCTCTGGCGATAAAGCGCTCTGGCTGACGCAGTAACGGGCTATGTTTGACAGGCCAAACCTTCATAATCTTAACCTCTGTTGTATGTCGAATTCAGTGGAGCACGTTCTTTCAGGGACGGTGCAGCAGGCTTGTTACGGTTCAGATAACCGATGTTGTTGTTACCCCACAGACAGTCGTAAGGCATACCGGCCAGCATCTCTACCGTGGCGCGGGCCTGGGATGTGGCGGTTTCCGGCATCGCCCGGCCAGACTCACGCATTTTGGCCGTCTCTTCACGCAGCGTACTGTGGGTCTGTAAATTCAGCTTAAAGCGCAGCGACACCAGGAAACCGCAGGCCAGCACCAGGATAGTCCCCACGCTCAGGATCATCAGAATGGTGTGACTTACCCCTTCTGGCTGGACCTTCTGTCCGCTCACAAAGCCGGACATCTGCATCACAATCCCCACCAGCATGATGGCACCCGCCTGAGACGCCTTACGGGTCAGGGTCATGATCCCGGCGAAGATCCCTTCGCGGCGCTGGCCGGTGATGACTTCATCGACGTCAGCAATGTAGGTGTAGGTGTTCCATGGGACATAGTTGATCCCCCCGCGGCCCAGACCCGCCAGCGCAGAGACCAGCAGCAGCAGCGCGTAGATATCGCTCATACCGGCATAGTAAAGACCGGCATAGGAGAGCGACGCCAGACCAAAGAGCACCACTACCATGCGGTACGACGGCGCCGGTCCAAAGCGGATGCACAGCGGGATCATGGCGATAACGGCGAGGAACTGGAAGATGGCCATGGTGCCCAGCAGGTTCGAGGCCATGGAGGCTTCCTGCATCAGCACGAATACCACGTAGTAGGTAAAGACGGCGTTAAACACGTCCTGGGCAATGTAGCCTCCGAGGTACATCCCCAGATGCTGACGGAAGATTTTGATCCGCAGGGTGGAGCTCAGCTCAATGAACAGACGGTTCAGGCTCTGGCCGAGGGTCAGTTTTTTCTTCTCTTCTTCGGCCCGCAGCGCGGCTTCGCTCCACTCTTCGCGCGGACGCTCCCAGGTAAAGAACCAGACGAAGGTCAGCATCAATGCGCACAGCACGGAGAACACCAGGCTGGCATAGAAGAAGGAGATGGCGTTGTCTTTACCGAAGTGGGTTAACAAAATCCCCGGCAGGAAAGAGGCCAGGATCGCCGACATCTGTGCCATGGAGATGCGCGCCCCGGAGAATTTGGTTTTCTGTTTGAAATCGTCGGTCATTTCCGGCACCAGGGTTTCGTAAGGCACCAGAATCATGGTGTAGACGATATCAAAGATCAGATAGGTCAGCAGGTAGTACCAGAAACCCATATCCCCGACCCACATCAGCGAGTAGCTGAAGACGCACGGGATGCCAAGCAGAATAAAGAACTTGCGGCGGCCAAAGCGTTTGCCAAGCCAGGTGGTACCGAAGTTATCGGTCAGGAAGCCCATCAGCGGACTGACGACGGCATCCAGTACCCTGGCGGCGGCAAAGATAAAGGTCGCTTCAATCGGTGTAAGACCACAGAAGGTGGTATAGAAATATAACAGCCAGGCAGCGGTCAGCGCTGTGGTTCCTGCCCCGAGAAAATCGCCCGAACCGTAAGCGAGATAGTTTGCGAGTCCAATTTTACGTGTTTTCATTACCGTCGACCCTGTAAGTTTTAGATGACTCCCGGTTGAGCCAAAGCTAACGGGAGTGACTACACGGGTACAGTAAGAGTATCGCTTACGGGATACCTTTCTGTTTCTGCCACCGCCAGGCGGCATCTGGCAAAAATGCAAAGAGAATTACTACGCGTGTCACTGTTTTATAAAACAGCGTTTCTTTTGCTTCAAAAGGAGGGGTCAGTTTTGCGAGCCAGTCAGCAGTATGGCCTGATAACTGGCGAAAAAGCGGTCAGATAACCTTTGGGGCCGCCACTTTTGTCGGCAAGCAGCATACCCAGATCAGATAAAGCAGCCCTATACAACCGGACAGGCTACTGATGGCACTCACGATCTGATCCGCAGGGGCGGTCCGGGAAAGCAAAACACGGTAAAGACCGTTGAGAAACAACGGCAGGATTAGCAGCTGTGTCAGGAGCCCCCCGCCAAACCACCACCCCGATCTTCCTGCATCGTGCATTCTGCGGATCCCAAGCGAGATCAGGGGCAACAACAGTATTAAGGGCGCAATAGCATTGAGGGGGAGCCAGACATACCAGGTCCACACCAGCATCATCCCACCCCGACTGGTTGAATCACTAACGGATACGACAAGGAGGAGATAACTCATTGCCGCGATGAATACAAAAATCATGATATTAATTACGATAAATGACCAAAACGCTTTTCGCGTCGCGCGGCCCGTATAGACAAACGTTTTTTTCCAGCCGTCAAAGTAGCAATCCTTAATACTTTCGTTCATATCTTCATCCTTTAAGCGTAATATCCCTGACGTTATCACCCTTCATTTAATGCGTTTTTTCGCGACCATCAATGAACCAACCTTCAGCGCTTCTGACATTAATAATAAAATTAGCGCTAACGCTACTCCCTCTGAATTTATATATTGCACAATCCAGGGCAAAAAGGAGAGTGACGGCACCACCAGCAGCAGGCGTAAAGGCGTCTGCGCGGCCACCAGGTAACAGACCTTCCCCCAGGCAACAAGCAGCAATGCCGCTGAAAAAACAATGGACAACGTTAATATCATTGAAAGAATAAATACGACAACCAGCCAGTCCTCCTCCCCATGTTCTGAATAGAGTGCGCTAAAGTTGTTAATATCAGCCAGGAATGGGATACGCCGCTGGATAATATTCTGCCCGATATAGATTGCCAGATATAAAATATCCATTGCGCCCCAAAACAGACAGACCCGGCGAAAGTGCATTTTCATACTATTGGCCTTTTACATTAACAG
This sequence comes from Leclercia adecarboxylata, assembly GCF_035787115.1. GTDB lineage: Bacteria > Pseudomonadota > Gammaproteobacteria > Enterobacterales > Enterobacteriaceae > Enterobacter > Enterobacter adecarboxylatus_E. The sequence continues at coordinate 958,653 of NZ_JALKTL010000001.1, forward strand.
CGATCCATCGTTGACAGGTATCTGTCATATTTTCTCATCGCGTAGCGTACCTTCCCCGGATGATGACATCCAGCGATCTTCTTTAATGACCACTGCGGTAACAAACAAGGAACAGGCAGGAACAACAGAAAGGAAGAAGTACGCAATGCCGTTCAGTTCGGAGGAACTGAACGGCGCAAGCATTTAGCGGTAGTTAACTATTACTTCGTTACGCTGAACCTTCAGGGCGGGGATCAGGCGGCCGCCACCGGGCACTTCCCAGATAAAGCGCAGCGGCTCCACGGCGGGCACGTTATTGAACGCATGAGTGGTGCCGCTGGCGCCGTCCAGCTCGGTGCAACGTGTCTGCGAGCATAGCCGCACCCGCAGCCCGGCAGGGATCGGGCCATTCAGCTCGTAGCGCCAGGCCACCAGGGTCATCAGCCCTGATACCGGCTGCTGCGCCGACAGCGGGCGTGACGAGGCCGCCACGCCGCGATTGTTGAGGGTCAGGCCGATGCTGCTGTCCTGCCATGCCCCCTCCCCTGCGGCCTGGGCCATCAGCGGCAGGGCCAGTAACCAGAGTAATTTACGCATCACTGGCCTCCGATGCTGGCGGTCATGCGGATATGGCGATTGTCCGACAGCTCCATATTCGACAGCACGACCAGCTGCGTCAGGCTGCGGCGCAGGAAGCGCGAGAGCAACGGACGCAGGGCGTGATTGACCAGCAGCACCGGCGGTGCCCCCAGCATCTCCTGGCGCTGCAACGCCTCCTGGGTTTGCGCCAGCAGACGATCCGCCAGCCCCGGCTCCAGCCCACCGCCGCCCTGCAACGCCTGCAACAGCAGACGCTCAAGCGGCGTGTCGAGACCGATAACCTGCACCTCGCCGGTGCCCGGGAACCACTGCTGGGTGATGGCACGCCCTAATGCCACACGCACCACCGCCGTCAGCTCGTGCGGATCGTTTTGCAGCGGCGCATGTTCGGCCAGGGTCTCCAGAATGGTACGCATATCGCGGATCGGCACTTTCTCGTCGAGCAGGTTCTGCAGCACTTTGTGCAGCGTGGTCAGGGTCAGGACGCCCGGCACCAGATCTTCGGTCAGCTTCGGCATCTCCTGGGTCACGCGATCGAGCAGCTGCTGCGCCTCCTGACGACCAAACAGCTCCGCCGAGAACTGGCCAATCAGGTGGTTAAGGTGGGTTGCCACCACGGTACTGGCTTCCACCACGGTATAGCCCTGGATTTGCGCCTGCTCTTTCAGGGCACTTTCGATCCAGATCGCCGCCAGGCCAAAGGCCGGGTCGATGGTTTGTTCACCCGGCAGCGTCCCCGCCGCGGTGCCCGGGTTAATCGCCAGCCAGCGCCCCGGATAGGCGTCACCGCTGCCGATCTCCACCCCTTTCATCAGAATGCGATAGCGCGCAGGCGGCAGATCCATGTTGTCGCGGATATGGACCACCGGCGGCAGGAAGCCCATGTCCTGGCCGAATTTTTTACGGATACTGCGGATGCGCCCCAGCAGTTCGCCATCCTGCTGGAAATCGACCATCGGGATCAGGCGGTAGCCCACTTCCATACCCAGCGAATCTTCCAGCTGGACGTCATTCCAGGTGGCTTCCACCGCCTGGGTGTTTTCCGGCATTTTCACCGGCGCAGGCTCGGCTTTCGGTTTGGCTTCGCGGCCACGTAGCCACCAGGCCAGCCCCAGCAGCCCGGCGGTGAACAGCAGGAAGACAAAGTTCGGCATCCCCGGCACCAGACCCAGCAGGCCGAGAACCGCCGCCGACAGCATCAGCACGTTCGGGTTGTTGAAGAGCTGCCCTACCATCTGTTCGCCGACGTCCTGATCGGTGGCGACGCGGGTCACGATCACGCCGGCCGCGGTGGAGATCACCAGCGCCGGGATCTGGGCGACCAGGCCGTCACCGATGGTCAGCAGCGTGTAACTTTCTGCCGCCTGCCCCATGGCCATTCCGTGTTGCAGAACCCCTACCAGCAGGCCGCCTACCACGTTGATCACCATGATCAGAATACCGGCGATGGCATCGCCACGAACGAACTTACTCGCACCGTCCATTGAGCCGTAGAAATCGGCTTCCTGGGTCACTTCGGAACGGCGTTTTTTCGCTTCATCTTCGCCAATCAGACCGGCGTTCAGATCGGCGTCAATCGCCATCTGTTTACCCGGCATCCCGTCCAGTACGAAACGCGCGCCAACCTCTGCGATACGCCCCGCACCTTTGGTGATAACCATAAAGTTGATGATCACGAGGATGATAAACACCACGATCCCGATGGCGAAGTTACCGCCCACCAGGAAGTGGCCAAAGGCCTCAACCACCTTACCTGCCGCCGCGCCGCCGGTATGCCCCTCCATCAGTATGATACGTGTGGAGGCGACGTTCAGCGCCAGGCGCAGCAGCGTGGTGAACAGCAGGATCGTCGGGAATGCGGCAAACTCCAGGGTACGCTGGGTGAACATCGCCACCAGCAGCACCATAATAGAAAGCGCAATGTTGAAGGTGAAAAGCAGATCGAGGATGAATGCCGGCAGCGGCAATACCATCATCGACAGAATTAGCAGGATGAGGATCGGCCCGGCAAGGATCTGCCATTGAGTCGATTTCAGGTTGCCGGGGAGGCGCAACATTGCCACCAGATTAGCCATCAGAGTCCTTCTCGTTCATAAAATCCAGCGCGGCAGGCACCGGGAGATTCTCAGGTTTAACAGGTCGTTGTCCGCCAGACAGACGCCAGCGCTTTAACTGCCATACCCACGCCAGCACTTCCGCTACTGCGGCATACAGCTGGCCCGGGATCTGTTGTCCAATTTCCGCATGCCGGTAGAGCGCACGCGCCAGCGGCGGGGCTTCCAGCATCGGGATACGATTTTCATTACCTATTTCGCGGATCCGCAGCGCAATCAGCCCTGCCCCTTTCGCCACCACTTTTGGCGCGCTCATTTTGTCTTCGTCATACTGGAGCGCTACGGAGTAGTGGGTCGGGTTGGTGACGATTACATCTGCCCTTGGCACATCTTCCATCATCCGCCGACGGGCGGCGGCGCGCTGCATCTGGCGAATACGCCCTTTAACGTGCGGGTCGCCTTCCATCTGCTTATATTCATCACGAATGTCCTGCTGGGACATGCGCAGTTTTTTAATGTGGCTGTAAATCTGGAAGAAAACGTCAAACCCCACCATCGGGATGATGGAGAGCACCACCAGCAGCGAACAGAGTCCCACCAGATTGAGCGCATTGCGCATGGCGGTAAACGGCGATTCGCTGATCAGGCGCATCATTTCCGGCCAGTTGTGCCAGATAAAAAATCCGGCCACGCTCCCCATCAGCGTCGCTTTCATCAGGGCTTTCAACAGCTCGGCGCCGGTCTGCGCGGAGAACATTCTCGCGATACCGGGCAGGGGATTCAGTTTAGAGAATTTAAACTGCAGCGATTTACCGCTGAATACCAGTCCGCCGAGCATAACCGGCGATACCAGCGCCACCAGCACCACGCCGGTAATTAACGGCAGCAGCGCCACCATCGCGCTTTTGATCAGCAGGATAATCTGGCTGAGGATCAGGTTAGGGTCGTTCACCATGCTGTGATCGAAGCGCAACCCTGCCGAGAGCATGCCGGCCAGCCGGCGGGCAAGGGACTCCCCGCCTATCCAGATAATGCACACGCCAACCAGTAAAATCAGCAGCGAGGTGAGTTCTCGGGATCGGGGTATTTGCCCGTCCTCACGCGCTTTTTCAAGTCGGTGGGGTGTGGGGGCTTCTGTTTTGTCGTCGCTGTCTTCTGCCACGGCAACTATCTCGCAGGTAGAGGTCTGGACGATATGATGCCAAAGCGGGCACTGAACAATGGGTTAATTAGCGGCGATAAAAGGGCTGATTTAGGCTATTCGGTTGCGTCCGCGGTTATCGGGGCGTGCTGCGGGTAAATGAAGGGACTAAAAAACGCCACCCTCGCAGGTGGCGTTTCCGCCGGGCAATTCCGGCATGACGGTTATCAGAAACCTAAGCTGTCCAGCAGGTCGTCTACCTGGTCCTGGCTTGCCACGACACCGGCTTTGCTGGTGTCGAGCTGTGGGCCATTCAACAGGCTTTCGTTTTCCCGTTGCGGACGCGCGGAAGGTTCCGGCATGTTCTCCAGCAGCACCATCAACAGCTGGCGCTCAATCTCCTGGATCACGTCCATCATGCGCTTGATCACCTGACCGGTCAGGTCCTGGAAATCCTGCGCCATCATGATGTCCAGCAGCTGGGCGTTCGTGAAGCTGGTATGGTCCGGCACCGCTTTCAGGTAATGACGGGTATCGGTAACCAGTTCGCGGGCGTCGGACAGTTCGATTGGATTTTCGAACCAGTCGTCCCAGCGTTTGGTCAGCGCTTTTGCGCCTTTTTCCATCTCGTCCTGATGCGGCTGCGACGCTTCAACACTGTTCAGCGCACGCTCTGCCGCCTGGGCAGTCATCTGTACAACATAATCAAGACGGTCGCGGGCATCAGGAATCGCTTCCGCTGCCTCAGCAATCGCCTGATCCAGTCCCAGCTCACGCAGGCTGTCGCGCAACATACGCGTCAGGCTGCCGATTCGGGCAATTATGTCGCCGGGTGAATGCTCATCCGTGGGTTTAATCGAAGGCTGCATCATCTCCCGTACCTCACATACCGAGTTTCTCGAAGATCTTACCGAGTTTTTCTTCCAAAGTTGCAGCGGTGAACGGCTTCACCACATACCCGCTTGCGCCAGCCTGAGCTGCGGCAATGATGTTCTCTTTCTTCGCTTCAGCCGTTACCATCAGCACAGGCATAGAGGCCATAGCGGCATTCGCGCGAATGGTTTTGAGCAGTTCCAGCCCGTCCATGTTCGGCATGTTCCAGTCAGAAATGACAAAACCAAAGCCGCCGGCATTCAGTTTGTTCAGTGCATCAACACCGTCTTCTGCTTCTTCAACATTGTTAAAACCCAGCTCTTTCAGCAGGTTGCGCACGATGCGACGCATGGTGGAAAAGTCATCCACAACCAAAAACTTGAGCTCTTTGTCCGCCATAAAACTACACTCCTCGTTAAATACGTATTGCCTGTCCGGCACTGATTTTTGCCAGCATCTGCTGACTAACCTGACTAAGATCGACCACTTCGCTGACGCCACCCATATTGATGGCCTCGCGCGGCATGCCGAACACCACACAACTTGCTTCATTCTGCGCGATGGTCCAGGCGCCAGCCTGGTGCATCGCCAGCATTCCGGCGGCACCGTCGTTGCCCATCCCCGTCAGGATCACCCCAACGGCGTTGCGCCCCGCGTGTTTCGCCACCGAATGAAACAGTACATCCACCGACGGACGGTGCCGGTTAACCGGCGGCCCGTCATGAATTTTGATTTGATAGTTTGCGCCGCTGCGCGTCAGCTCCATGTGCTTGTCGCCCGGGGCGATATAGGCATGACCCGGCAGAACGCGCTCGCCATCTTCCGCCTCTTTCACGCTGATCTGACACAGCTTGTTCAGACGCTCCGCGAACGAGCGGGTAAAGCCTGGCGGCATATGCTGAGTAATCAGAATACCTGGGCTTGAGAGCGGCAATGGCTGGAGTACATGACGAATTGCCTCTGTTCCCCCGGTAGACGCGCCGATAACCAGCAGCTTTTCCGAGCTCAGCAACGGGCCGGCTTTCAGGGTGGTCGGCGTCGCCAGCGGCTTGTGCTGCGCAACCCGCGCTCTGGCCGCGGTACGAATTTTTTCCGCGATCGTTTCGCTGTACGCCAGCATTCCCTCACGAATGCCGAGCTGCGGTTTGGTGACGAAATCCACCGCCCCCAGCTCCAGCGCCCGCAGCGTGATTTCGGACCCTTTGCCGGTCAGCGACGAGACCATCACCACCGGCATTGGACGCAGACGCATTAACTTCTCCAGAAAATCGATGCCGTCCATGCGCGGCATTTCGACATCAAGCGTCAGCACATCGGGGTTATATTTTTTGATTAAATCCCGGGCTACCAACGGATCGGGGGCCGTCGCCACCATCTCCATATCGCTGTGGCTGTTGATAATCTCGGTCATGATCTGGCGCATTAGCGCTGAATCATCAACTGACAAGACCCTGATTTTACTCATGCTTTATCCTTACTCAGCGCATATACCGTCTGGCCACGCAGGCTAAACTCGCGCACAAGATTGCTGAAGTTCTCCGAGTGCCCGGCAAACAGTAAACCGTCAGGTTTGAGCAACGGAACAAAGCGGCGCAGGATCTCCTGCTGCGTCGTTTTGTCAAAATAAATCATCACGTTACGACAGAAAATGGCGTCAAAAGGCCCCGCCACGTTGTACTGCTTCTCCAGCAGGTTGAGCATGGAGAACTCCACCGCGTTGGCCAGCTCACTGCGCACCCGTACCAGCCCTTCGTGCGGACCGGTACCGCGCATGAAGTAGCGCTGAAGCTGCTGGGGCGACAGCGTTTTAAGCTCCTCCTGGCGATAGATCCCGCTCTGCGCTTTTTGCAGCACTTCGGTATCAATATCGCTGGCGATCACCTTCCAGCGGCCCGGCGCGGTGCCCAGCGTATCGGCCAGGGTGATGGCGAGCGAGTAAGGCTCTTCCCCGGTCGAGGCCGCCGCGCTCCAGACCCGATACTCACCGCTGCGGCGGCGCGCATGCTCCGCCAGCACCGGGAAGTGATGCGCTTCCCGGAAAAAGGCGGTCAGGTTGGTGGTCAGCGAGTTGATAAACGCCTGCCACTCGGCGCTGTTTGGGTTGGCTTCCAGCATGCCCAGGTAGCGGCCAAAATCATCCAGTCCAAGCGTACGCAGGCGACGCACAAGACGGTTGTAGACCATGTCCCGCTTGTGATCGGCAAGCACGATCCCGGCGCGCTGGTAGATCAACTGACATATCCGACGAAAATGCGCATCGGACAGCGCAAGGCGCTGGGTCATTTGTAACAATAATGACGATTGCCCTGAGGGCAGTGGTGATGTCATAGCGCCTTCTTAATCACTTTCAGGATCCGACTGGAACGGTCTGCGACCGCCCGACTTCTGTTACTGCTTCAACACGTTCATTCACATTAAAAACAGCCACCAGCGAGGTAAGATGATCCGCCTGGCCGGCTAACTGGTCGGTGGCCGCCGCGGCCTCTTCTACCAGCGCGGCGTTCTGCTGGGTCACCTGATCCATCTGGCTTACTGCCTGCGCCACCTGCTCAATGCCGCGACGCTGTTCGTCGGATGCCGAGGCGATTTCGCCCATGATGTCGTTCACCCGGGTGACCGAACTGACGATCTCGGTCATGGTTTGCGCCGCGGTATCCACCAGCTCGGAACCCTGCTGGACGCGCGACACCGACTCTTCAATCAGCACTTTGATCTCTTTCGCCGCGTTGGCGCTGCGGCTCGCCAGATTACGTACTTCTCCGGCGACCACCGCAAAGCCACGTCCCTGCTCGCCCGCGCGCGCGGCTTCGACCGCGGCGTTCAGCGCCAGGATATTGGTCTGAAACGCGATGCCATCGATAACGCTGATAATGTCACCAATTTTTTGCGAACTGGTGGCGATCTCATTCATGGTGTTTGCCACGCGTGAAGCCTGATCGCCCCCCTTCTTCGCCGTTTGCGCCGCGCTCTTCGCCAGACCAGAGGCCTGACGGGCGTTGTCGGCGTTCTGCCCGACGGTAGCGGTTAACTGCTCCATGCTGGCCGCCGTTTGCGCCAGCGATGCCGCCTGCTGCTCGGTGCGCGAAGAGAGATCGTTATTGCCTTCGGCAATTTCGGCGATCCCGGTGTGCATGGCGTAGCTGCCCTGGCGCACCTCGGATACCGTCTCACGCAGCGAGCCCTGCATCGCCTTCAGGCTGGCGAAAATAGCCGAAATTTCATTTTTGCCGTACACCGCCACCGGTCGCGCCAGATCGCCTTTCGCAATGCTGTCGAAATGGCTGCTGATGATCGCCAGCGGCTGGACAATCATCTTCCGGGACCAGTACAGCGCGGCGCTGGTAAGCAACGCTGCCAACACGATCATGGTGGCGAAAATCACGCCGGACATGTGATAGCTGTTGCGGCTGTCATTCCCCGCCGTCTGCACAAAGCGGTTGATCTCCTGCTGCCAGGCGTCGGTGCTGGCGTCAAACGCCGCCTGCGACTCCTGCACCGGCGCGGTCAGGAAATCTGACAGCTGGTTGTTCTCAAGCCACGTGGCCTGATGCTCCAGATCGCTATACCACTGGCTGAACGCGCCCTGCATCGCTTTCTTCAGCTCCGCGTCTTTCGTGCCGATCGCCGCCTGGCCGCTAAAAGTTTTGAACAGGCCATCCGCCTGCTTCAGGCTGCTGCGCGCGGTCACCATCAGCGCCTTAATGTCATCGGGCGGATAGCTCAGGGCGGTTAAGGTACCCGCTTTATTCAGCGCTGTGCTGGCCTGCAACAATACTGCCCGGCTCTGGGTAAGCAGCTCACGCTGCTGATTACTGCCCTGCATCTCCTGCAAATTCTGATAACCATCGCGAAAAGCCCAGAACGACAAGCCATTACTGCCAACCTGCAACACCCCACACAGAATCAAAATCAAAAACAGGGTGGTCGAGATACGAATACGATTTAACATCCACGCTCCCATTTAGCGGCCAGCAGCCGCGATTTATCGATCGATCAAAATGTTTCCCAGTTCTCATCTTTTCCGGTTGCCACCGCGCGTACGTATGCCGGGGCGTTAACCGGCGTCGCCGGTTGCTGGCTGACGCGCGAAGAAACCGTGTTTGTAGGTACAGCGTTAAGACGAAACGTCGAGACGGCCATCTTCAGACGGCTCGCCTGCTCTTCCAGCTGTGCCGCAGCGGCTGCGGACTCCTGAACCAGCGCGGCGTTTTGTTGTGTAACACGATCCATTTCCGATACCGCCAGGGCCACCTGGTCAATACCGCGACTTTGCTCATCGGAGGCCGAGGCGATTTCACCCATAATGTCCGTGACGCGGGTTACGGCGTTGACGATGTCATTCATGGTTTCACCCGCGCTTTCCACCAGCACCGAGCCGGTGTCGACGCGCGCGACTGAGTCTTCAATCAGGGCTTTGATCTCTTTCGCCGCATTGGCGCTGCGGCTGGCGAGGTTGCGCACCTCACCGGCCACCACGGCAAAGCCACGCCCCTGTTCACCGGCACGCGCCGCCTCTACCGCCGCATTCAGCGCCAGGATGTTGGTCTGGAAGGCGATACCGTCGATGACGCTAATGATATCGGCGATTTTCTTCGAGCTGCCGGCAATGTCGTGCATGGTTTTCACCACGCCGTCCACCACTTTGCCGCCGCGCTGCGCGGTTTCAGAGGCGCTGTTCGCCAGCTGCGACGCCTGGCGGGCGTTATCCGCGTTCTGCTTCACGGTGGCGGTTAACTGCTCCATGCTGGCGGCGGTCTCTTCCAGCGCCGACGCCTGCTGCTCGGTCCGGGACGAGAGGTCGTTATTGCCCATCGCGATTTCGCTGGTGCCGGTGTAGATGGCATCTGAGCCCTGACGCACGTTGGCAACCGTCTCGCTGAGGGATCGCTGCATGTGGTCAACGCTGATGGCCAGCTGGGTGATTTCGCTGCGCCCGGCGATGGTCAGGGTAGGCGTCAAATCACCGCTGGCAATGTGACGAATATGGTCGATCACGCGGTTTAACGGGTTAAGCAGGGTATGACGAATGCCGTACCAGACGCCTACCAGGACGATGACCAACGCCAGAGCAAGGATCCCCATCTGCCATTTGGCGAAGGTGTAATCCTTCACGCTGGCGTTGAACGCCTCCTGGTTACGCGCGTCAGAGGCGGCAACATATTCACGCAGGGCAGTGCCCAGCGCGTTCTGTTTTGACTGTGTCGCCTGAGCGAAGTAGGCGTCCATATTGCCGTTTTCAAGGAACTGGATCAGCTCAGCCAGCGCCGCAGCATAGTCCTGATACTTATCATTAATGTTCAGGCTCACCTGCTCCATCGAATGCTGTGGCGCGATGGCGCGATAAGCCCTGAAGTGTTTGTCAGCGTCAGCAAGCGTAGTGCGGGCGCTGTTCATCAGTTCAGTTTGCGGTTTAGAGGGATCCGTCACCATGCGTGCGGAAGCGCGGCTCAGGTTGATGCGCGTTTGCAGCAGATAATCCCAGGTGGAAGTGATTTCACTTTGCTGAACCCTGAACGCGTTGGAGACCGCAAAACTGTCCTGGTTGGCTTTAATAGACGAGAAAAACAGACTGCCGGAAACGAGCTGCAGCAAAGCGAAGACAGCCAGCACCAACATCAGCATTGTGACGACGCGTATACGGTTCAACATACAACACCTTCTCATTGTTTTGTTCTCGGTGTTATCGGCACAACTGACAGGAACTTTACATTTGCGAAAGGGAAAAGCGAGGTTCAGAACGCGACATCTACCACGAGGGTATCGCTGTAGTTGCCGGCAGGCGGTGTGGTCTGGTTGGGGAGGACGCGGGCGGTGTAGTTATAGGTGCGCAGCAGGCCGTCGGTACTCACCTGAGAAGAGGATCCGCTCGACCAGCGCTCGGTGCCGCTTACGCCCCAGCGGTTGGCGGTGGCGCCCTTGTAGATCTCATAGCTCATGCGGTTATTGCCGCTGGCCATATGCCGGACGTTGTTCAGGGCGTTAACGCCGTTATTGATGCCGATGGTATAGGTGCTGCCTCTGGTGCAGGTGACGGCGATGGACTGGGAGACGGTGGGGAAATTTTGTACCAGCGGCGCGCTGTTAAAGTTGATGTTCGGGGTGGTTATGGCACTGCAGTCGTTGGTGACGTTCATATTGAGGGTGATGCTGGTCACCGCCGTACCGGTCTGGGGTGTCAGGCACAGGCCCACGGCCCCCACCTGGCAGACGTTGTAGTTGATGCTGAAGTTGAGCGTCACCTGATAAGGCCCGGCGCTGACGTTCTGCCCGGGAACGGTGCGGAAATAGAGCGGAATATTATATCGCCTGGATCCGAGCAGCCCCAGCAGCGTGTTGCCACTCCAGGTGTAGGCGCGGCCGATCTGCACTTCGCTGGTGCCGGTGCAGCCCGAGGCGCCGCACAGGCGGGTGGGGATGACATCGGTGATGGTGGCATTATCGGTGCGCTTCATGGTGGCGCGGCTTGCGGCGGTGACGGTGGCTCCGGTGTAGTTGAGGGTGATGGAGTCGTTGGTCAACAGATTAAGCACCGCATCGCAGTTCACCACCAGGGTGCCGGTGGTCTGCACCTCGTTGCTGCCGCTCAGGGCGAAGGAGGTCACGCTGCCAAAACTGGCGTTGACGGTACTGACGGTACAGGCCCCCCAGCCAGTACCGGAGACCAACAGCAGCAGAAACAGCAGCAGGCACCTCATGGTTCCAGCCTGCAGGTCAGCGGGCCGTAAGTTTGCAGCTTATGGTCCGGGTTAGGGGCAAGGGTCAGGGTCACATGGCAATACTTGCCATCGGGGGTACGCACCTCCAGCGGATTAACGTCGTTCAGATCTTCCAGCCAGACGATGCCGTCATAGCCCACGATGGTGTTGACGCGGGAGGCGCGTCGCACCTGGCTGCCGAGGGGAATATCCTGGCCTTCGCCATCGTGCAGGATCACGCTGGCCACCCGCTCCTCCTCCATCGGAAAGTCCACCAGATAACCGCTGTTGCGGCGCAGCGCCACCCGCCGCTCGGTCTCTTTTAGCCGGGTATCGGCGGGCAGGTTCAGGGTGTTAATGCTGTAGCTCGCCGGGTAATAGGCGGACACGCCGCTCACCAGCAGGTAGCCGTTTTTGTTGGTTTTACCCACCGGCTGGTTTTCGTAGCTTACCGGCACGTCGGGCTTGCCGTCGGTACTGATGACCACGAAAGCGTCGTTGATCTTATTGGCGGCAAAGAGTTCACCGTCCATCAGCACCAGCGAACCCAACGCCTCGCCCCACCAGGTCATCATGTCGTGCTCGCCGTAGGTGCCACCCTGCACTTCTATATTGTTGTTACGCCAGCCCAGCGAGGCCTGCTGGTAGCTGCGGGAGCGGGACTGGTTCGCCAGGGCCATGTTCCAGCTAAAGCCGCCGTCGGTAGGCATAGCGTGGTTGTAGTTGATACGCTGGGTGCTGCCCGCGTCCGGAGTGTTTTCCAGGGTGACGGCGGCGCTGTCGCGTTCGCCGAGAGGGATTTGCAGCGACATGGCTACCGTCCAGTCGCCCCGCTGCTGGTCCCGGCTGGCAGCAAGATAGATACTGCTGCTGCCCCACAGGTTGCGGCTCCAGGAGAGGTTAAGCAGCTCGGTTTTCTCGCTGTCGAAGCTCTGCACCCCAATCCAGGCGGCGCCGATATTGCCGTAATCGCCAAGATTAAGGCTCAGGGAGTACTGGTCCGTATTACGGCTAAGGCTGGCGATGGGCTGGTTGAATTCATCGTATACCGTTGGCTGGTCGTAGAGGGCCAGGTTACCAAAGCCGCGATCCCGGCGGCTGTGCTGGGTAGCAATGCTGAATTCGCTGGTGCTGTACTGGTAGCCCCAGTTAACCTGCCCGCCCCCTTCACCGCGCATCCGGCTGCGGGTGTACGCGGTATTTACCACGCCGAAACGGCCCATTTTTACCACCGTGCCCGCGCCGCCCAGCGCCAGCGCTTCGGCCGCCTCCCCATGCCCTTCGAGGGTCAGCCAGTCGGTCAGCCCGTAGCGGTAAGATCCACTCCCCGCCGCCGGGCCGTAATCAAAGCTTTCAATGCCGTAATTGCGGCGCAGGCTGCCGAGGGTCACCGCCCCGTCGCTCAGCCCCCTCTTCAGCAGCTCGCTGGTGACGTAAAAAGGTAGTGTAGTGCTCACCTGGCGCCCGAGGGCGTCTGTGGTGACCAGTACCGCGTCCCCCGCGCCGTTGATATAAGGTAGATTGGTGAGGGTGAATGGCCCCGGCTGCAGACGGGTGGAGCCGGCGCGATAGCCGTTGACGAACAGATCTACCGAGGTGGGCACCGCCGCCTCGCCGGAGAATTCCGGCAGCGGCCAGGTGACCAGATCCGGGCGGAGCGAAAAGTCACGGCCATAGCTGATCCCCCCCATGCGCACGCTGCTGCTCCAGCTGACGGCATCGCTGATGACATCGCCGGCGGTCCAGGTGGTGGCATTATCTTCATTGGTGACCAGCAGCGTGGTGTCGTAGCGCACATACCCCTCCTGCATACCGCCGCCGGAGAGGTTTTTGCGTACAAAGCCGGTGGAGGATAAAGAACCCCGCTCGTTAAAGTAGCGGAACTCATGCCAGAGCGAGGCCTGACCGCCCGCGCGATCGGTCTTGCTGGTATAGAAGTCGTAATTGAGCAATGCCCCTCTGCCGTAGTGGGGTGTGCTCCGGGTCGGCTCGCCGCCGAAGGGGGTGACCCGGGTGGAGATCCACTCCCGTGGCACGCTCAACAGCAGGCGCTGCCCGGCGCTGTCATACTCGCTGCGCACGCCGGCGAGGGTAGTCAGATTGACCTCCCCCGGCGGGACATTTTCCGGCGGCAGGCCAGCGCGCAGCAGGTCGGCGCTGGAGACCAGATAATCGCCGCTGCGCCGGGTAACAGGCACCACCAGACCGGTATCATAGTGGTTGACGATCAGCGCCAGCTGAAATACCGCTTCGTCGTTCAGAGACTGGGGCGCAGGCGGCGGCGGTAAGGCATCATCGCCGGTATTGGCCCAGCCTGCCGTGGAGACGCAAAGCAGGATCATCATCGTAGGTTTCAGTTGACGGGGGCCGACTGCCATTGCGTATTCCGGGCATTAATTTGCGCACTCATCTGGTCCGGCTGGCGGATGCCTGAGGGGAGTGGCCAGCTGCGTTCGCTGCCCGGCAAAACATACCCCAACAGACCGTCCGCCATGGTCCGTTTCTGCCCGCCCTGGTTCAGAGAGACCTGGCTGAGCCGAACGTGCACATCGCCCCGGTTACGTACCTGCAGCGCGGGCTGGCCGTTTTCGCGGATAACCCGCCAGCTCAGATCGCGCGGCTCGGCAAAGGCATGGTGCGCCCCCTCTTTGATGGTTTCGATCCCCTGCCCGTAAACGAACAGCGGAATGGAGTAGCGCATCTGAAGCTTGAGGCCGATCTGCGGCGTGGTGTTGTCCTGAGGCTGTGGGATTTCGTCGACGATAATACGGTAGGCCTGTTCAACCCCCATCGGCACCTCGCCCTGTTTAATCAGGCGAATAAGCTGCTTGCTGCCTTTGGTAATAGTGACAATCGGCGGGCTGGCTACCACGTCCTGCTGGGCGGTGTAGCGCTCAAGGCCCCCCTCCTGGCGCCAGCGCACAATGCGCACCTGCATAGTCGTGGCAGTGTTGCCCTGGTTTTGCACCCACAGCTCGGTCGCGTTGGTGTCGGCCGACAGCCAGGGATCGATGGGCCATAGCAGAATGGATGCCGCGCCCTGGGCGGCGTGCGCCGTTATCCCCAGCGCCACCAGTAGCGCCAGCGGGCCGGTTGCGAATGCCTTCATGGTCGTTCTCCCTGTATCACCAGGACAAGGTCACGGTGAGTTGATCTGAATAGTTTCCGGCCGGGCTGAAGCCCGTCAGAAGCGCCACGCCAAAAAGTGGCAGGGCAATGTTATTGCTATTGGTGTAGGTTACGGGTATCGCCTGGTTAACGCCGATTTCGCTGTTTGCCCCCAGCGAACTGCTGCTGTAGAGCCGGTAGGCAACCCGCTGGGTGCCGCCAGCACGCTGCATGTTGCGCACCGAGGCGTAATACTGTCCGCCGTCGATGCTCATGCTCAGCGCCACCCCCGGTGTACAGGCGATACTCAGCGAACCATTAGGTACAAAGCTGGTGCTGACCTGACCGCTCTGCACCCCGCTATAGCTGCCAAAATTGAGCGACCCCAGGACCCCGCCAGTGCCCGAGCTCACCGAGCAGCCGGGGGTAATAGTGGCGTTCACCTGAAACGACTGGCTGGTCACCGCCCGGGCGCCGGTCGTCGACAGCATCAGGGCGACCAGGCAGAAAACGGCGTGTAGCCTCCCCTCACTCCGCCACAGGAGTGATACGGTCTCGCGATTCATCAATAGCGGGGTTAGTAAGTGACGCTGACGTTTATAGTGTCGGTATAGGTGCCCGGTACCACGGTGACGCTGTTGCCGCCGCCGGTAATACGGCCATAGAGCGTGTAGCTATCAACCCCGCCTGCAGTAGAGGCCACCGGAATCGGCGCGTTATTGGCGATCACGTTGTTAAAGCTGCTGTCGCTGAACAGGCTGTATGCCACCCCCTGAGCGGTATTAGCGGTGTTCACCAGATAGCGCGCCGGCGTGCCGGGCGTCCCCACAACCGTCCCCGGCGCGGTGGAATTGGTATTGCCGGTAATAGCGACCGTGTAGCTGTCGGTGGTGCACTGGATGGTAAAGGTATTGCCACCGTTAGCCCCGGTGAGCTGGGTGGTCAGCGTGGAGAAGGTTGCCGGATGGGTACCGAAATCCAGCGTACCGAAGTTAATGCCGTTCTGGTTTGGCGATCCGTTGATCAGGCAGCCGTTGGTCAAGGTCAGGGTTGCGCCAATAGTCCCGCTACTGGTTACCGCCTGTGCCGGAACTGCCGCCAGCGTCAGGGCCGATCCGGCTAATAACACCAAAAGTTTTCTGTTCATTTTCCACCCTCCAGAAAATGTCACCCGTCGTTATCCTGCCTTTTGATAACGCTCAATTTGTTAGCACCCATTAGTCTTGTTAATAGGTGGTTAAAATTAATTTAGATTAAGGCATCGCGAACAACCACTTTAGCCAGACGGCTAAGGCTAATGGCGTATTGACATAAATTTACCTTCAAAAACAATTAGATATATTTTTAAACCATCTGAATGACGACGATACGCGGCGTAAAAAATAAAAATAATGTGACATACATCACAATATATCTTCTTGTTTTCATTGGGAAATTTAATAGCAGTTAAGTAATAGTTAAGCCAGAGAAATCATTACCTGAATTTTGGTTATGTATATATTCACAATGTGAATAATAAATTCGCTGTGTCGGCAACAATTAAGCGAGGGTGTGGTGCATAGCGGAGTATGAAATATAAAAAGGGGCCATCATGGCCCCCTGAGGTGTAATCCAGGCCGCCGCAGCGGCGATGGTCTTAAGCTACGTGGCTCGCCGCCACATCCAGCAGCGCCATCTCATCGCTGTTCAGCAGCTTCTCGATATTCACCAGAATCAGCATTCGATCCCCGAGCGCACCCAGACCGGTCAGGTATTCAGTGGACAGGGTAACGGCAAACTCCGGTGCCGGGCGGATCTGCTCGGCCGCCAGGGAGAGCACATCGGAAACCCCATCAACGACGATCCCCACCACGCGCTGACCCAGGTTAAGCACGATCACCACCGTGTTGTCATCATACTCAACGTCGCCCTGGCTGAACTTCACGCGGAGGTCGACAATGGGCACAATAACGCCACGCAGGTTGGTAACGCCTTTAATGAAATCTGGCGTATTGGCGATGCGGGTCACCTGATCATAGCCGCGGATCTCCTGCACCTTCAGAATATCGATACCGTATTCTTCGTCACCTAAGGTGAAAACCAGGAATTCCTGCCCTGATGGCTCGCCGGCCAGCTTGGTTACATTACTCATACCGGTCATTTTTTTACCTTCTTAACTGAATCAGGCGGCTGTGTGCGCCATACGTTGTTCACGATTTAATCCCTGAAGCGCCGAAACATCGACGATCAGCGCCACACTGCCATCCCCGAGGATGGTGGCGGCTGAAATACCAGGTACTTTGCGGTAGTTGCTCTCGAGGTTCTTCACCACCACCTGATGCTGACCAATCAGCTGATCGACCAGCAGGGCGTAGCGGCGACCTGCGCTTTGCAAAATAACGACGATGCCCTGCGTGGCTTCGGTTTTCGCGCCGTCCACGTCAAACACTTTCCACAGTTCGACCAGCGGCAGGTATTCGCCACGCACTTCGAGCACGCGCTCACCGCCTGCCAGCGGATGCAGATCTTCTTCACGCGGCTGCAGCGATTCCATCACCGCGTTCAGCGGCAGAATGAATACTTCGTCCGCCACTTTTACCGACATGCCGTCGAGGATCGCCAGCGTCAGCGGCAGCAGGATACGAATAGTGGTCCCCGATCCCTGCTTCGATTTGATCTCAACGTGGCCGCCCATCTCCTGGATATTTCGTTTCACCACGTCCATGCCCACGCCGCGCCCGGAGACGTCCGTCACCTGCTCAGCGGTGGAGAAGCCCGGGGCGAAGATCAGCATGCCCACCTCTTCGTCAGTCATGTTTTCGCTGACCGCCATCCCCTGGGACATCGCTTTCGCCAGAATACGCTCGCGATTCAGGCCCGCGCCGTCATCGGTGACTTCGATGCAGATATTACCGCCCTGGTGTTCCGCAGACAGGATCAGGTTTCCGACCGGGGATTTCCCTGCTGCAACACGGTTTTCCGGCAGTTCGATCCCGTGGTCCAGACTGTTACGCACCAGGTGCGTTAACGGATCGATGATGCGTTCAATCAGGCTCTTGTCCAGCTCGGTGGAGCTGCCCATCAGCGTCAGTTCAATCTGCTTATTGAGCTTACCGGCCAGATCGCGCACCAGACGCGGGAAGCGGCTGAAGACGTATTCCATCGGCATCATACGGATGGACATCACCGATTCCTGCAGATCGCGGGCGTTGCGCTGCAACTGGCCCATGCTGGTGATCAGATCCCCGTGGTTGACCGGGTCCAGCTCGTTGGAACGCTGGGCCAGCATTGACTGGGTGATCACCAGTTCGCCTACCAGGTTGATCAGCTGATCGACTTTTTCAACCGCCACGCGGATGCTGGTCGATTCGCTGGAGCGGGCGGCCGGTTTTTCACGCTCGCCGCGGTTTGGCGCAGCGGATTCGCCGGGGACGGCTTTCAGCGCTGGCGCGGCAGATGCAGCCGGTACCGCAGGCGCAGCCACAACCTCGGCCTCTTCCACCGCCTCGGCTGCCGGTGCATCGGTCACCGTTTCGAAGTCGATCTGCTCAGGTTCAATAACGAAACAGAGCACCGCGATCACGTCATCTTTGCTGATGCCACCGTCGAGGTTGGCGGCCAGCGTGTCCTTGCCCTTCACCACGTTGCTCAGGGTGGCAAGATTGCTAAGCTCCTCTTCCAGAAGGTTAACTTCGCTCTCTTTCAGCCCGGAGAGCACCACGCGCAGACGGTCATCAGCGGCGGGCGCGGTCGCAGGTTCGGGTTCCACGACGCTCAGTTTCGCCGGGCTGACGGCAACGGCTACCGCCTCGCCTTTGGCTTCCAGCGCTAACTGACGCAAGGCGTTGCAGATATATTCAAAGCTGGCAGCGTCCGGCTCTTGCGAGCTTTTATAGGCATCGAGCTGTTCCTGCATAATATCTTTCGTTTCCAAAAACAGGTTAATAATGTCGGTATTGAGCTGCATCTCACCGCGTCGGGCTTCATCAAGCAGGTTCTCCATCAGATGGGTGGTTTCCTGCAAAATGGTAAAGCCAAACGTACCGGCGCCTCCTTTAATGGAGTGAGCTGCACGAAATATGGCGTTGAGCTGCTCTGAATCCGGTGCTTCGGGCACCAGGTCCAGCAGATGTTGCTCCATAT
Organism: Leclercia adecarboxylata; assembly: GCF_035787115.1. Classification (GTDB taxonomy): domain Bacteria; phylum Pseudomonadota; class Gammaproteobacteria; order Enterobacterales; family Enterobacteriaceae; genus Enterobacter; species Enterobacter adecarboxylatus_E. The sequence goes on from NZ_JALKTL010000001.1 coordinate 977,225, forward strand.
CCGCCAACAGTTCGTCGGCTTCATCAAAAAACGTCTGGTAAAAATCGCTAATATCCATGCTCACGCTATCACCTCGGATTGGCTGGTGGCGATGTTGGAACGGCAGCCGAAGGCGCAGGGCCTGGCTGTTTTAAATCATCCAGTGACTCATTCTGACTTTCGGCGTTTTCGTGCAGGATGGCCTGCTCTGCCTGTTTGTTGAGCACTAAGAGACTAATACGGCGGTTGATGGCGTCATCCGGACCGCGGTCGGTTACACGCATGGTGGCTGCCATGCCGACGACGCGCAGCACTTTGCCATCGTCCAGCCCGCCGATCACCAGCTCACGACGGGATGCGTTTGCACGATCCGCCGAGAGCTCCCAGTTGCTGTACCCTTTCTCGCCACCGGCGTAAGGGAAGTCATCGGTGTGACCGGAAAGACTGATTCTGTTAGGGATCCCGTTCAGCACCGGCGCAATGGCGCGCAGGATGTCGCGCATATAGGGCTCTACGTCGGCGCTGCCGGTTTTAAACATCGGACGGTTCTGGCTGTCGATAATCTGAATGCGCAGCCCCTCCTGGACTAAATCGATCTTCAGGTGCGGACGCAGGGCGCGCAGCTTGGGATCCGCTTCGATCAGCTGATCCAGATCGCCACGCAGTTTCTTCAGACGGCTCTGCTCCATACGTCTTTTCAGCTCGTCGATGTTCGGCTCGCGCTTCACCTCGCCCTGCTTTTGCATGTAGTCATCCCCACCGCCCGGGATCGGGCTGTCGCTGTTGGAGATACGCGGACCACCCGACACCGCCGTCGCCAGCGGGGTACGGAAATACTCTGCAATCTGAATCAGCTCTTTCGGGCTGGAGATTGAGATCAGCCACATCACCAGAAAGAACGCCATCATCGCGGTCATAAAATCGGCGTAGGCGATCTTCCATGAGCCGCCATGATGGCCCCCATGCCCTTTATGCTTGCGCTTTTTGACTATGACGATGGGATGGGACTGGTTTTTCATGCGTCCTCAGTGCTCGTCTGCTGGTTTGGGTTCTTCACCGCGCGCACGTGCTCTTCAAGCTCGATAAACGACGGACGCTCGCTGGAGTACAGGGTTTTACGGCCAAACTCTACCGCGATCGGCGGAGCATAACCGTTAAGGTTAGAGAGCAGCGTGATTTTAACGCACTGCATCATTTTGGTGGTTTCAGCGCTCTTCTGGCGTAATACGGTCGCCAGCGGAGAGATAAAACCGTACGCCAGCAGGATCCCGAGGAAGGTTCCCACCATGGCGTGGGCGATCAGCGCCCCCAGTTCTGCCGCCGGACGATCTGCCGAGGCCAGGGCGTGAACGACCCCCATGACCGCCGCAACGATACCAAACGCCGGCAGAGAGTCCCCCACCATCGCCAGGCTGTTGGCCGGCACTTCGGCTTCGCTTTCGTGGGTCTCGATCTCTTCGTCCATTAACGCTTCGATTTCGAAAGTGTTCATGTTGCCGCTGATGATCAGACGCAGATAGTCGACAATGAACTCGAGCATCATCTTATCGGCGATGATGCGCGGGTAGCTGGCGAAGATCTCGCTCTCTTTGGGATTCTCGATATCACGTTCAAGGGAGAACATCCCCTGCTGACGCGATTTGGCCATCAGGCGATAGAGCAGCGCCAGCAGGTCCATATACATACTTTTGGTGTATTTCGAACGACGGAACAGTAACGGCAACGCTTTTAACGTTCCCTTGATCGCCTTGCCGTTGTTGCCAACGATAAATGCCCCCACCCCTGCACCACCGATAATAATCAGTTCGGCCGGTTGATAGAGTGCCCCAAGGTGCCCGCCGGTCATCATATAACCGCCGAAAACTGTACCGAGAACTACCAGGTAACCTAATACGATAAGCACGACATCATCCTTCCGCTAGTGACTGTAGCCAGGATGCGCAGGTCGGGGTTTAGCCGTCTGCGGAGCAAAAAAAAGCAGCGGTAATCTCTTACCGCTGCTGGAATCTTGCCCACACGTTCGGGTTAAACAGCCTGTTCGATCTGTTCATCCAGCAGTTGTGGATTACTATCGGCAGCATCCCGGGAAAGTTTACGTCTTTTTACCGCACGAGACGGCGGCTGGCATAAACTGCAGGCGAAGCTGCCGGCAGGCTGATGCGCGTGGGTGATAAAGTTGCCGTTGCAGCAGTTGCAGCGAGACAGCTCAAGCAATCCACTCTCAACAAAACGCACCAGCGTCCATGCGCGGGTCAGCGCCAGCAACGGGCCCTCTTCAGGCTGCGGACACTGCTCCAGATAGAGTTTATAAGCTTTAATCACCGCATCAACGCCGCTGCATAAGCCGGTTTTGAGCAGATACTGCCAGGCATTACAGAACATGGAAGCATGGATATTCTGCTCCCAGGTCATAAACCAGTCGGTAGAGAATGGCAGCATCCCTTTTGGCGGGGGGCTACCACGTAATTCTTTATACAGCTTGATAAGACGACCACGGCTCAGCTGAGTTTCGCTTTCAAGCATCTGTAAACGAGCACCTAGCGTAATCAGTTCCATGGCCAGCTGAATATCACGCGCTTCCTGAACAATGCTCTTCTCACTCATTTTTATGCCCTTTTCTTACGGGCTACGTCATCAGGCTGGCTGATTTCGTTAAGCAAACGGGTAGAAAGCAGAATGCCGGTATGAACCTGTTGCAGGTCATCCACGCGGGACTCCTGGGTCAGCTGCGTAATCGTCTGGTGGTTATCAAAACGGAACTGGCAAACCAGCTGGTTTGTTTCGGCCAGTTTCACCATCTGCGGCAGCGTCAAACCGCCAAGCGTGGTGGCCATTTCTTCCTGAATGCCCAGACGGAACATCGCGGAGGCTTTATCCTGGCTAATCAAACGTTGTGCAAGCAATAAATATGACAGGTTGATGTCATAAATGTGTTTTAGCAATTCGGATGTATTCATTTATCCCTTCCCGAATAACACTTTAATTTCTTGTGCGGTCGACCCGCACCCCGTGATGTCGCCGGGAAAACCCCGGTAAAAAAAGAAAAGGCTAAAACGCATAGTTGAATTAAGTTTTGTATCGATGAGTCACGTATAGAAAAACAAGTTTTGTCTCTTACACATTTAACACTTCTTACAATTAACTAAGATTTTTCCTAATTCGCGGCAACTTTACCCGTCCCATGTACCACATACAATGCGGCCTCGCCTGAAATTTAAAATAAATGTGACGTAGATCACATAATTTACGTGAATTTGAACCAAAAATCCATCAGCGACACTTCTAATTTGGCTGTTTTTTAAGCGATTAAGTACCGGATATATTCTCCAGACAAGAATATTCATGCAGAAGTATGAACAAAGGCGGCATGTTACTTGCGTGTCGTTGACAAAACACAAATTTGTAACATTCTCTTTTATATCTATCAAAGAAACACTTTTTTAATTATCACTAAAAACAGACAGTTACGTTAAAAAACAGCATAATTGATTACCATGCGTTACCATTAGCATTTTGAAGCATATGTAAAAAAATCTTTCAAATACAGGGGCATTAAATTGTATGATTTACGTTAAGGAAGCCTGTTTTGACCATTTCGTCCAGTCCCTCGCTATTCATTGCATAAGAATAATTAATGAATAATTATGATAAGTATCACACTAATGCCATCTTTGGCTCTTGCGCAAAAAAAGTAATCGCGCTAATGCTGAAGTATGTGCCATAACCCTACATTACAGGCGGGTAAAATGAGTTACTCCCATATCCTTGTTTCTGTTTCACTTTCTTCAGAAAGCCATCAATTAATCGCCAAAGCCGTCGCCATCGCCAGGCCGACACGGGCGCGTATTACCCTGGTGACGCTGACGGCTGAACCGGAGATGTATAATCAACTGGCAGCACCGATGCTGGAAGATATTCGTGGGGTTATTCAGGAGGAAAGCAGACAATTTCTTGAGGATCTTATTGCCCGCGCAGAATATCCCATCGCGCAAACAGTGTGCGCGACAGGCGAATTAAGCGAGCAAATAAGTGATATATGTCAACAGCAGAATATAGATTTAGTGATATGCGGAAATCATAACCAGAGTTTTTTTTCGCGCGCAACCTGTTCCGCCAAAACAATAGTCAATAACAGCCACGTGGACGTACTTTTAATTCCGCTCAGCGCAGAATAAAACGCTGAGCGGAATATATTCAGGCCAGTTTAGGGAAAGTTACGACCTTTTTTTGCAGATTGCTCTCCACGCTTCGGGGAGTAATCTCGTTCAAATCTTCTATGAAGCGCGCCTGCCAGCGGTCTATGTCATTTTCGCGGATCACCTTCATCATCTCCGCATGACGCGAAATACGCTCTGTTAGCGGCATATTCAGCGCACGGTGCAGGGCATTTGCCACGTCGTCCCGATCGTAGGGATTGACGATGAGCGCCGACGTCAGCTCATTGGCGGCACCCGCGAATTGCGATAATACCAGCACGCCTGGGTCGGCCGGGTCCTGCGCCGCGACGTACTCTTTCGCCACCAGGTTCATCCCGTCACGCAGCGGCGTGACCAGCCCGACATCGGCATAGCGGAACACTTTCATCAGGATTTTGCGTTCAAAGTGCTGATTCAGGTAGAACAGCGGCGTCCAGCCCAGCTGGCCGTAACGGCCATTAATGCGGCCAGCTTCGGTTTCCAGCTGGTGACGAATGTCCTGATAGGCCTGCACTTCGCCGCGCGAGGTGGGCGCGATTTGGGTATAGCGGATTTTGCCGTGATGCTCAGGATATTTATCCAGTAGCGTCTCATAGGCCTGAAAACGTTCCGGCAGCCCTTTGGAATAATCCAGGCGCTCCACGGAGAAGATGTTTTTTACGTGCTTGAGCTCCTCTTTAAGCTGAGCAAGCTTCGGTGGCAGCGGCCCGGACGCCTGCGTGGCGATGTCGTCCGGCTCAATACCAATAGGATAGACCGCCGTCTGGAAACGCTTGCCCCATGCAGAGTGCGTTTGATCGTCATGTGCCGTTAGCCGCGTTTTACTGGCGACAGCGTCGAGGAAGGCCAGACGATCGTTTTCGGTCTGGAAGCCCAATAGATCATAATCGCAAAGCTGTTCAAGCAGCTCTTCACCCGGCGGCAGGGCGTTGAAGATCTCAGGGGTCGGGAACGGAATATGCAGGAAAAAGCCAATCCGGTTGTTCACGCCGCGCTTGCGCAGCTCACCGGCAAACGGCAGCAGGTGGTAATCATGAACCCACAGCACATCGTCTGGCTGGACTAACGGCTGCAGTTTATCGGCCAGCAGACCGTTGACCCGCTGATACCCTTCCCAGGCCTCACGCTTATACTTCACCAGATCCAGACGATAGTGGAAAGCAGGCCACAGTACAGCGTTCGAGAACTGGCAGTAATACTCTTCGTAATTCTGTTCACTCAGATTAAACGAGGCCCAGGTGATGTTCCCGCGTGTCACCTTTTTTAACGGCTTTTCCTCACAGCCGATCTCCCCGCTCCAGCCAAACCAGAGCCCCCCCGTACTTTTTAACGCCCCCAGCACCCCAACAGCCAGGCCACCTGCGCTGGCTTTTTTATCATCCGGGGGAGCGATGCGGTTAGAAACTACGATCAAGCGACCCATAAGGTTTTCTCCTGTTGATTTGCGCTATTTCTTGTTCTTGTTGATGGTTAGCGGCTTTTATTACCCATTGCCAGACATCAGGTACCGTTGCCAGCCGCCAGCTGGCTTTGGTCTCTCCTGCGCCGACTTTCACTGATATTCCTTTAAGCTGATTGACCACTTCAAAGCCGTGTTCGTCGGTGAGGTCATCACCAAAGAATACCGGCGTTCTGCCGAGGAAAGGCGCCTCATGCATAAAGGTAGAGATAGCTTCGCCTTTGTGGATCCCTCTCGGTTTGATTTCGACCACGCATTTACCTGGCTGGAGTGACAGCTGCGGGTTGTCGCGCACCACCTGCTCCGCCAGGGCGAAAATCGCCTGCTCGTGTTCAGGGGCCTGACGGTAGTGGAGCGCAAACGCCATCCCTTTGGCCTCAAGCTCGGTGCCGGGCAGACCTAAAAGCGCCGTCGTGAACTGCGCATGCAGCGTCTGGACCAGATCCGAGGGAAGGGAAACGGATTGCGAATGACCATGGATGTCGCGGCGCTCGGCTCCGTGTACACCGGCAAGCGGGAAACGGTAGGGTTCGGCAAGCTTGTCCAGCTCACCCATTGAACGCCCTGATATCAATGCCAGTGCCCCCTCATTCAGCTGTGCAAGCTGATTCAGTGCCTGTAACACCTCTGCGGGAACCACTACCTCATCGGGGTGCGGCTTGATGGTGGCAAGGGTCCCGTCGAGGTCGAAAAAGTACGCAAAATTTTCTGATAATAAAGGCGGTGAAGCTAACGTATCGGCCACCCTGGTCCTCCTTACAGTTGGCGAGATGAAACCTGTTAACATCTCAGTAGCCATGTAAGTATAGACAGTGTGACGGCGCTCGCCATTTGACACCCCCTCTCCCGCTGCGGCTGGAAAGGGGGGCTACACTTAAAAGTTAGGTCGAGAAAGGCAGAAGAAGGGGTTAAACGGCACGCTTGGCTTTTTGTTTGTAACGGTCGAAAATCACCGCCGCAAGCAGGATCAGGCCACGTACCACATACTGCGAGAACGGGGAGATGTTCAGCAGATTCATTGCGTTCTCAACAGTACCCAGGATCAGGATCCCGGCCACCACATATGAGATTTTTCCGATGCCGCCCTTCAGCGATACGCCACCCAGGACGCAGGCTGAGATGACGATCAGTTCATAGCCGATAGAGGTCATTGGCTGACCGCTGGTCATACGCGACGCCAGAATAATCCCTGCCGCCGCCGACACCAGACCGGAAAGCACGAAGATGATAATCTTGGTCCGTACCACCGGGACACCCGCCAGACGCGCCGCCTCTTCATTACCGCCAATCGCCAGGGTGTTACGGCCAAAGGTGGTTCTGTTCAGCAGAAAACCAAAGATGATAAGACAGGCCACCGTCAGCCAGATAGGGGCTGGCAGGCCGAGCCAGTTGGCATAACCGAGGGCGAAGAAGCGCTCGTCTTCAATCCCCACCGCTTTACCGTCTGAGATGATATAGGCCAGCCCACGCACGATTTGCATGGTGGCCAGCGTCGTGATCAGGGCGTTGATTTTCAGGCGCGCTATCACGAAGCCATTCACCAGCCCGCTGAGGACGCCGAGCATCAGCCCGGCAGCCACCCCAATCCACAGGCTTTCAGTCATGTTGATGACCACCGCGGTGGTGACACCGGCACAGGCGATAACCGAGGCGACCGACAGGTCAAAGTCGCCGGATGCCAGACAGAACAGCATGCCGCAGGCGACCATCCCGGACATCGAGATCGCCAGGCCCAGCCCCTTCATATTAATGAAGGAGGCGAAGTTGGGTACAAAAATGGCGCAGCCGAGGAAGAGTACGGCAAACACCACCAGCATGCCGTATTGATCCCAGATCCGCCCAAAGCTGAAGGCCGATTTCGGCGCTCCGGATGTAGTGACAGAGGACATCTTATTCTCCTTACTCAGGCGACAGCCTGGCTGACTTTAGGCATGGCGAGGCTTAACGCCTGCTGTTCATTCGCCTGTTCATGTAGCAGTTCACCGGCAATGGCCCCTTCACGCATCACCACGATGCGGTCGGCCACGCCCAGCACCTCCGGCAGATCGCTGGAGGCAAAGAGCACCGCCACGCCGCGTTTTGCCAGAGTGTAAATGACGTTGTAGATTTCGTGCTTGGCGCCCACGTCGATACCGCGAGTCGGCTCATCCAGCAGGATCACTTTCATCTCTTCCGACAGCCAGCGGCCGAGGATCGCCTTCTGCTGGTTGCCGCCAGAGAGGTTCATGATGAGTTGCTCTGCACCTGGCGTTTTGATGTTGAGCGAACGAATATGGTGATCGGCATTACTGATTTCCCAGGTATCGTTAATCAGGCATCCGGCGCGAATGGTCTTCCGGCGGGCCGAGATATTGATGTTATCCCGCACCGAGTGCACCGGAATGATCCCTTCGGCTTTACGGTCTTCCGGGCAGAGCATCATCCCCGCGCGAATGGCGTGGGCCGGTTTCTGAATATCGACAGGCTGCCCGTCAATAAACACCTGGCCACCAGTAATGCGGGTACCGCCGAACAACCCTTTCATCAGCTCGCTGCGCCCTGCCCCCACCAGCCCGAACAGGCCGACGATTTCACCGCTGCGCACGGTGAGGCTTACCGGCGTGCGGACGCCCGGTGCTTTGACCTCTTCGAGGCGCAGCAGCTCGCCGCCGTACTGACGGGGTGACCAGTGATAAATGTCTCCCAGATCGCGTCCCACCATCGCCTGGACCAGCTGATCGTGATCAACCTGCTGCATATCGGTGAAGGTGCGGACATACCGGCCATCTTTAAAAACGGTGATCGCATCGCTGAGGGCGAAAATCTCCTCCATACGGTGCGACACGTACAGAATAATGCGCCCCTCTTTACGCAGCTCGCGGATCACCCGAAACAGGTTCTCGATTTCACGCGCCGACAACGAACTCGTCGGCTCGTCAAAAGCAATGACTTTGGCATTGCGGGCCAGCGCCTTGGCGATTTCTACCATCTGCCACTGGCCGATGGAGAGATATTTGAGCGGGGTCTGCGGGTCAATATCCAGCCCGAGGTGCTTCAGCTGCAGACCGGCTTCATAGTTGAGCAGCGAACGGTTTACGAACCCGCCTTTATGCGGAAGCTGCCCAAGATAGATGTTCTCCGCCACGGTCATCTCCGGCACCAGATGCAGCTCCTGGTAGATGATGGCGACACCGGCGTTCAGCGCGGCGGTGGTGTCAGCAAAGGCGACCTCTTTGCCCTGTATGGCCAGCGTGCCTGTCGTGGGGGTGTAGTTTCCGCTGAGGATCTTCAACAGCGTGGATTTTCCGGCGCCGTTCTCCCCCATCAGGGCATGCACCTGACCCGGGTAGCAGTCAAAGCTGATGTCGGTCAGCGCGTTGACACCGGGAAAAGTTTTGCCGATGCCGCGAAAAGAGAGATACGGTTCAGACTGTTGCATAACGTCTCCGAGGATCGAGTAGTGAACGTCTGGCCCCCCGCAGAGACGGGGGGCGCAATCACAGTAAATTACTTACCGCCCAGTCCTTTTTTCTCCAGCTCTGCTTTGAAGTTGTCACGGGTGATCAGCACCACGTCGGTTACTTCAGTGAATTTCGCAGGCTCGGCACCTTTGGTCACCCAGTTATAGAGCATCTCGCTGGACTTATAGCCGTGCACGTCCGGGCTTGGCAGCAGAGAGCCGTAGAAGCCGGTCGCCTGTGCTTTAGAGAGCTCGCTCACCGCATCCACGCCGTTAATGCCGATACCAATCACGTCAGCCGCTTTGAAGCCCTGGCCTTCGGTGGCGCGCACGCCGCCCAGTACGGTGTTGTCGTTCATCCCCACTACCAGCCAGTGTTTCACTTCAGAATGCTGTACCAGCATGGAGTTAGCCGCATCGAAGGCGCCCGGGATGTCGTTGGATTTGGTCGGCACTTTGTAGATCTGTTTTTCCGGGAAGCCGGCCGCTTTCAGGGCATCCATCGAACCGGTGGTACGACGGCGCGCGGTATCCAGCTCATCGGCGGTGATCGCCATGACCGCGGTGTCTTTCACGTCCCAGCCGCGTTTTTGCATCTCTTTATACAGCTCCTGGCCCTGACGCTCGCCAATTTTGGTCGCTGCCATCATCACCAGCGGAACGGTATCCATCGGCGCGCCTTTGGCGTTGACGAACTGATCGTCCACCGCGATGACTTTCATGTCGTAGCCACGCGCTTTCGCCATGATGGCAGAACCCAGCTTGGGATCCGGAGTACAAATGACAAACCCTTTCGCGCCGCTGGCCGCCAGGCTGTCGATGGCGTTCAGCGTTTTTTCACCGTCCGGAACGGCAATTTTAATCACCTCAAAGCCCAAATCTTTCCCGGCTTTATCGGCGAATTTCCACTCCGTCTGGAACCACGGCTCTTCAGGTTGCTTTACCAGAAAACCGAGTTTTAAATTCTCTGCCATAGCGGATTGTGACATAACGGCAGCCAGACCGATGGCCGCCAGCGCTTTAGTAAATTTGTGCATGGTTAACTCCAGCTTTAGCGTTCTAATTTGTAGGGGAAAAGCAACTCAAATCTGCTTAATCGGACTTAAAACAAGGCATTAGCGCCAGTCTTATGTGAAGCGCATTTGCTTGAGATAGTTTTAGCGGGAAATTAATCATCCATAAGAGAGCGCCATCACACCGCAGAATTACAGTAATTGCGTACATAGATTCAGCGAGAAATGACATAAATATGCAGGTATTTGTCGGACAATTAGAAAAGGGTTCAGTAGATTAATCCATAAGATTAGCTAAGAAATCCTTGTGATCCGGGCGCGCTGGCGCCCGATATTCCGTTACCAGGGGCAGTAGATATGTTCGGCATGATCGCGCACCGGCGCGTCATCACCCAGCAGACGTGCAGATAGCGTCAGGGCAAAGTCGAAGGCATGACCTAACCCCTTGCCGCTGATGAGGTTGCCATCTTCCACCACCGGCGCATCGACATAGACGCCGTCCTGAACGGCCTGCCAGAGATCGCCCGAGCAGACATAGCGACGCCCTTTTAACAGGCCATTTCCGCCCAACACGCGCGCCGCGGCCGAACAAATTGGGGCAATGAATTTACCCGCTTCGTCATGGGCCGCGACAAACTTTATTACCTCTGCGCTGGCGGCCAGATTTACGCTACCCTGCGGGCCACCCGGCAGGACGACAGCGTCGTAGTAATTATCAATTTTTTCGGCGAGCGTGCTGTCCGCCACCATGGGGATATCATGGTAGCTCACCACCGCGCGCGACCCGGCGCAGGCCAGAGTTTCTACCTCGATATGCAGGCGACGCAGGATATCGACAGTAATGATCGCCTCCGCCTCTTCAAATCCGGGTGCCAGTAGCACCGCCACTTTTGTCATAGTCAACTCCGTTAGATAAAACAAAACAACGTTTCATTTTCACAAAGTGCAGAGGGCTAAACTTCTTGCTGGATCACAGAACGCGTCATTTCGCGTAAAATGATCCTGCGCAATTTTCATGAGTTGTAAAAATCTATTAATACCTGGAATTATCCCTGTCCCTGACGTGATAATAAATATTCATTACTCTGCTACGCGCAATGTTTTAACATTCTGCTCGCTAAATCCGTGACAGTATTCGTACCCCGTTCATGAGAGGTAAAGTAAAAACCTTATAATTCAATGCATTAATTATTTTTTACCTACCAGTCAGTCTACTATAAACATGCTTTTTTTTAATTTACATATGAAGAGTAAGGTTTAGTAAGAATATATTTATAAGGATTTTCTTATAAGCCTTCCGCTGTTATTATGATTTTACCAGATGCCAAAAGTGAATATTGGATCACATACAAAGGAAACAGAAGAAATTTATTCTGTTGTGAACTATCGTTAATGGTGATTTTTTCAAGGTTACATAAACGAAGATAAGGGAATAGTTATGGCTGTCTCAGGTATGATTAACAAACTCAACTCACAAATGAATCTTGAGTTTCACGCGTCAAATCTCTGTTTACACCTCAGCGAGTGGTGTTCTGAAAACAAGCTCAACGGTACGGCGACTTTCCTGCGCACCCAGGCGCAGAGCAACGTCACGCAGATGATGCGCGTTTTCGATTTTATGAAAGAATCCGGTGCCGTGCCCGTCCTGGAACCCGTTGATATGTCTGATGAAGCCTATTGCTCGCTGGAAGCGATTTTCCAGCGCACGCTGGAAGAGTATGAGGAACGTTGCCAGCAGCTGAATCAGTTAACGGATGAAGCGCGGAAAATGAAAGATAGCTCCACGCTCAATTTTCTGCATGACATTGAAAAAGAACAGCAACAGGATGGCGTTCTACTGAAAACTATCCTTGAAGAAGTCCGTCAGGCACGCCGGGCCGGCATATGTCTGGAACAAACTGATTCGCATCTGCTCAATCTCGTAAACTGTCAGCATCATTAATCCTGCGTTTTATACCCTACCCGGCCTGTGCCGGGTATTTCTGTTATAAAAAAGCATTGCGCATTTTCGCTGTCTTCTATGGGGTATCGGGATCGGTTACGCCAGCGCGACGCACATTCTGCTGATTCAGTCCTTTATGTGAGCCTCATTCCGGGCGGCCTGTTGCCGCCCGTTCATATTATTCTCACAAAACCGTTTCTAAATTCAAAACGTCGGTTTATTTTAGTGAGACTCGCCCTGCGGCGTGAACTTTAGCTCGATGAGCGCAATGGCTTTCTGCACGGCGCGCAGCGTAACAGGGTCGGCCGAGGCAGGATTGCTGGCGAAATCGATGTTTTTCAGCTGGCTGGACATTTTCTCTCGCACCTCTGCGGGAGCGATGATTTCAATCACATCAAGGATCTGTTTGATGACCAGCTGGCATGCAACAACGTCAGAGATCAGTTCCTGATCGGCACTCAGGTTTTGAGACATAGGCTTCTCCTGTTTGAAAGGCCGTCATAGTAACAAAACGCCAGCCCTGATGCGGCGCGCAGGCACAAAAAAACCTGCCGGAGCAGGTTTTTCTTATCAGAACATCGCGCCTGGCGGTACGTCCTTGAAGGTCTTGCAGTAGGATTCGAACATGCTTTTCAGGATTTTGCGCAATTTCATCGGTATGCTCCGGCTAAGTGTTATGCAGGTGTTATTGTTGATGCGCCTATAATATGACCTGCATCACAAAAATCAATGATTTTGTGATATTCATCACGGCAGTTTATTTAAAACAAAACAATGTTCCGATAAAAAATTTTTATAATTCAGTACGTTAATTCATGACCAATTCCTGTAAATTTATAAAAAAAATTTTAAGTGGCAGAGAAAAAATGACCGAAAATATCTCCGGTAAAGCGACCAGCGGCATCTCGCCCGCGGCGCTGCTTGTGGCCGGCGCGTTCTTTATGGAGTTTCTTGATGGCACGGTGATCGCCACGGCGCTGCCGGATATGGCGAAAAGCTTTGGCGTGCAGGCGGTGGACCTCAACATCGGCATCAGTGCCTATCTCATCACCCTGGCGGTACTTATTCCGGCCAGCGGCTGGATCGCCGATCGCTTTGGCGCGCGCAAAGTCTTTACCCTTGCTCTGGCGATCTTCACGCTCGCCTCGGTGCTATGCGGCCTCGCCACCAGCGTCGATCAGTTTGTCGCCATGCGCATACTCCAGGGGATGGGCGGCGCGTTAATGGTTCCGGTTGGCCGCCTTGCAGTGTTACGCACCACGCCGAAGCATCTGTTGATCACGGCCATCGCCACCCTCACCTGGCCCGCGCTGGTGGCGCCGATTATCGGCCCGCCGCTGGGCGGGTTTATTACCAGCTATGCCAACTGGCGCTGGATCTTCTTTATCAATGTGCCCCTGGGACTGATTGCTATTGTACTGGCGCTGCGCATTATTCCGGATATCTATGAAGAAACCCGTCGCCCGTTCGATATGCCAGGCTTTATCGCCACGTCGGTAGCCATGGTGAGCCTGGTCTGTGCCATGGAGATGATGGGGGCGCAGGAGATCGATACGGGTATCACCCTCGCGCTGCTGGCTGTTGGGGTGGTAACAATGATTTATGCCCTGCGCCATTTCAGACGCGCCGAGTGGCCGATGATCCGCCTTGATGCCCTGCAGGTACCCACGTTTCGCGTGACGATGTTTGGCGGGTCATTGTTTCGCGCTTCCATCAGCGCCGTGCCCTTTTTGCTGCCGCTGCTTTTTCAGGTGGGATTCGGAATGGATGCGTTCCACTCCGGTTTGCTGGTGCTGGCGGTGTTTGTCGGTAACCTGACCATTAAACCTGCAACCACGCCCCTGCTACGCTGGCTGGGCTTTAAAAAGCTGCTGCTGATTAACGGCGTACTGAACGTGCTGGCCCTGCTGGCCTGCGCCTTCCTGACGCCGCATACCCCGGTATGGGTCATTATATTGATTCTCTATCTTGGCGGCGTTTTCCGTTCCATTCAGTTTACCGCCATCAGTACCCTCGCCTTTGCGGATGTGCCTTCGCCGCAGATGAGCTATGCGAACACGCTGTTCTCCACCGCGACGCAACTGGCGGTTGGGCTGGGCATTACGCTCGGCGCCATCGGGATCCGCATCGGCGAACTGTTCAGTGAATGGCTGGGGCTGGAAGCACTGCCGGGGATCGGTTTCCGGCTGGCGTTTGTGGCGATTGCGCTGGTTTGTCTGCTGGGAATGGTTGATACGCTGCGGCTGGTAAAAGATGCCGGCAGTGCGGTATCCAGAAAACAGGCATAAAAAAAGCCAGCGCAAGCTGGCTTTTTACTGGTGTTGGCAAATTAGCCGATAATACCGCGGACAAAGGCTTCGATCTCTTTATCCTGGCAGTTCTCGAAGAAGCACTGCTGGAAGCGCTGACCGGTAACCGCTGTTTTGACCAGCTCTGGATCGATAGCGCGCAGGGTGTCGAGATAGTTCTCTTTCACCACAGCCGCTTTCACCTGGTTCAGGATGCCCGCATTACGAACCTGAGGCTCTTTACGCTCTGGCGGGTAACCTTCACCTTTGCGGCCAGTGAAGGCTTTTTCAAAGATAAAGCGTACGTTCAGTTCTGCACCCCAGCCAAAGCCTTTGGCAAACGGCAGAGAGAGCGCGTTACCGTTGTTGATCTGGGCAAACAGGAAGGCATCAGCCGGATCGATGCAGTAGCCACACACCACGCCAGGGTGAATGTTCAGGGACATCAGCGCGCCCTGGCCGGTACCACAACCGGTCACCACGAAATCAACTGCTTTTGAATTCAGCAGAATGCTCGCCATGATCCCCAGGTGAATATAGGTCAGGTGATGATCGTTTTCGTCGCTCATCCCAACGTTATAAACCGGGAAACCTTTCTCTTCAGCAACGGCGTTCAATTCCTTGAGGATGATGGCGTTTTTTGGCGCCTGGCTGTTTTCCATCATCAGTGCAATTTTCATTCTTCGTCTCCTGAATGCGATGCGGGGCATCCCGCTGTGAATAGCTTACCTGACCAACCTTACTACTAAGCAAACGCACTTTCAAATTAAGTGAAAAATAGTTTCAAAAAACAAAGATGCGCTCACAATTTTGTCATCAGAAGGTTTGGGCACCGGTTCATAAACGAATGGCATATGATTGAAGAAGCCAGATGTTCGTGGCAAAGAGAAGTATCAGAACAGGCGGTTATTCCTGGCATTGCGATGCACGTCTGGCGCTAGTATAGAGTATTTCAACGCATCCAGAGTGTTCTATGAAGAGATTATGCACGGTCGGGCTGATGCTGTTACTGGCAGGCTGCGGCATCACCCGTGAAGCGGAAGTCAGCAGCGTCGATGTCACATCGGGGGTCGTGAGGCTCGATTATGGTCAGCCGCTGTTCCAGACCTCCTGGGATGATGCTTATGTCACCCACGGCACGGCAACCCGGGAATGTCAGGCCATGGGATACAGCACTGCCCAGGCCTACGGTCAGCCGATCGAAACCTGTAGCGTGATTAGCGGCTCGCTGTGTCTGAACAAAACCGTAACGATACAGTATCAGTGCCACGGCTATGCTCCCACCCCCGCCACCACCACGTCCGCTTATTATTAATTCTATTGCCAGCGTGACGGCTGGCAATAATATTCTGAACACGAAACAGAATAATTCTCATTAATAATATTTAATGACGCGCAATGCGTTTTATTCCCATTCGTATTATTATCATTTAAATATTAATTTTACCTTTTGCAAATAAATAAATAACAAATTATAGTGATGCCCGCGTTGACCTGTTAATAATAATACGGAGCTACACCATGCTTAAAACTGACATGATCGATAAACTCAATGAGCAAATGAATCTGGAGCTTTACTCCTCCCTGCTCTATCAACAGATGAGCGCCTGGTGTAGCTATCACAGTTTTGAAGGTGCAGCGGCCTTTATGCGTCGTCATGCGCAGGAAGAGATGACCCATATGCAGCGTCTCTTTGATTATCTTACCGATACCGGCAGCCTGCCGCGCATCAACCCGGTGGCTTCGCCGTTTGCGGAATATGCCTCATTAGATGAACTGTTCCGCGCCACCTACGAGCACGAGCAGCTGATCACGCAAAAAATTAACGAGCTGGTACATGCGGCAATGACCAGCCAGGATTATCCAACCTTTAATTTCCTGCAGTGGTATGTGGCAGAGCAGCACGAAGAAGAGAAGCTGTTTAAATCGGTTCTCGATAAATTATCGCTGGCCGGAAAATCAGGCGAAGGGCTGTACTTTATTGATAAAGAGCTGTCGACGCTCGACGCGCAAAATTAATATTCACGCGGCGCCCGATGGCGCCGCGTTATATTTAGTGCCGGCAAATTTTACTTTCGTGTGTTGAAAAGCCCGTCTCCTGCGGAATAAATTTTCCGCGCGCCGCCAGAAATGCCACCAGCTCTGCTGCGGTCAATTCCGATGCGGAACAGGTATGAAAACGCGCCTCAACACCAAAACGCGCCGTAATCGCGGCAATCAGACTCGCCTCGCTGTACTGCTCGCCGGACGCGATCATCATCGTCAGCACCTCGTGCCCATGAATTGATGCCATAAATCCTCCCGAAGAAAAGGTGCAGCCTAACGCTTTCCTTCCCTGCCCGCCTTGCGCTGACGCAGGTTTACATGCAGCCCGCACAGCTGGTGCAGCGCCAGTCCTGTTTATTGACCGCCTGATAAAACTGGCGATAGCTGGCCGTCTCCAGCGGGATACCGTTATCGAAAAAGAGATCGGTCAGCCATTCAACGTTTTCAATTATCCACTCATCTTCCGGCAAGCCCTGAGCAAAGGTCTCATCGTCAGGATCGATAATGGAATAGATGGCCCAGGTGCCCATGTCCTTTTCCCGCCGCGCCTCCGGTAGCGTCAACGACTGGCCCTGCCAGCTGATAATCCAGTGCCCGTGACACAATAAATTTCCTGAGCGACTCCATTTCGCGCAAAAGGGATTACTGACCGTCATCGCGTCTCACTTTATTTGAATATTTATAAGAAACGTTTACGTTACGCCTGATTATGGAACGAAAATATTGTCCTTATGAAGTAGGCAAATCTCCCCACTTTCACGGGCATATGACCAGAATCATCCTTAAGTTAAATTTCGTAAAGTTTACCTTACAGTCATTGTAACGTCGGTTTGACGAACCCACGCTTTTCCCTTACTCTGCGCCGCAGATTTAGTCGTTGAGACGTCAGGTTTTAGAGGAAAACGTGAAGAACAGAACGCTGGGTAGTATTTTTATCGTCGCCGGAACCACGATTGGAGCCGGGATGCTGGCAATGCCATTGGCGGCGGCGGGTGTCGGGTTTGGCGTCACGCTGGGGTTACTGGTCGTACTGTGGGCGCTAATGTGTTACACCGCCCTGCTGCTGCTTGAAGTGTATCAACACGTTCCCGCCGATACCGGGCTGGGATCGCTGGCCGGGCGCTATCTGGGCCGGTTCGGTCAGTGGATCACCGGCTTTAGCATGATGTTCCTGATGTATGCCCTGACCGCCGCCTACATCAGCGGGGCCGGAGAGCTGATCGCCTCCAGCGTCAATGACGTTTTCAACGTCAATATCTCTCCCGGGACCGGCGTACTCCTCTTTACCCTGATTGGCGGTGGTGTGGTCTGCGTAGGTACGTCGCTGGTCGATCTGTTTAACCGTTTTCTGTTCTCGGCAAAAATTGTCTTCCTGGTGGTGATGCTGGCACTGCTGGCGCCGCATGTTCATCAGGTCAACTTACTGACGCTCCCGCTGGAGAAAGGCCTGGCGCTGTCGGCTATCCCGGTAATTTTTACCTCGTTTGGTTTTCATGGCAGCGTGCCGAGCATTGTCAGCTATATGAATGGCAACGTGCGTAAGCTGCGCTGGATCTTTATTACCGGCAGCGCCATTCCGCTGGTGGCGTACATCTTCTGGCAGCTGGTGACGCTTGGCAGCATTAATTCGTCGAGTTTTATGGGGATGCTGGCCAGCCATAGCGGGTTGAACGGGCTGTTGCAGGCCGTGCGCGAAGTGGTGGCCTCGCCGCACGTTGAGCTGGCGGTGCACCTGTTTGCGGATCTCGCCCTGGCAACCTCGTTCCTCGGCGTGGCGCTGGGTCTGTTCGATTACCTCGCCGACCTGTTCCAGCGTAGCCGCACGGTGAGCGGACGTATCCAGACCGGGGCGCTCACCTTCCTGCCGCCGCTGGCCTTCGCTCTGTTCTACCCGCGCGGTTTTGTGATGGCGCTGGGCTATGCGGGTGTGGCATTAGCGGTGCTGGCGCTGCTGCTGCCTTCGCTGCTGGTCTGGCAAAGTCGTAAACAGCATCCTGAAGGGGACTACCGGGTGCCCGGCGGCAAGCCCGCGCTCTGTCTGGTCTTTGCCTGTGGGATTGCGGTAATACTGGTACAGTTCGGTATCGTCGCGGGACTGCTGCCGGAAGTGGGATAAAAAAAGGGGCTCATTATCTGAGCCCCTTTTTTATTAATGCAGACAGCAGTTTTTGAATTTTTTGCCGCTGCCGCACGGGCAGGGATCGTTGCGCCCCACTTTGGTGCCGTTGATCACCGGCTGCCGGGTGACCGGTTCCTGCGGGTTGGCAATCCAGTAGTTATACAGGCGCAGCGCTGCCGGGCGGATGCCCTCAATGCTCTGCTGGAACGCCTCTTCGCTGAAGGTCTCCAGACGCTCAAAGTTCTCTTCCGAACCGTGCAACGCGATAAGGTCCAGATCGGCACGCAGTGATTCCGGCAACGATGACCAGTCGGTCAGCGCCACGCCCCGCATATAGCCGAAGCACCACTCTTCCACCACGGTCCAGGTTTGACCGTCTACATCGTTCATGCCAAACATTGGCTCAAACTGATCCGGATAGTCGCTCAGGCGTTCGGCAATGTCGTTCATATGCTTGAAGCAGAGATCGATGAAGCGGTTCATCTCGCGATCGTTCTTCCAGCGCGGAATGTTTTTCTCACCGCCCCATACCGCCACCAGCCAGCGGTCCGGTTCCACCACTACCGGGCCAGAAAGCACCGCGGTTAGCAGACCGTCGAGTTCTGAGACGTCGACAATGGACTCGTCGTCATGACCATAGGTCATTAAGGTCTCTTCCAGCCACTCCATCTCGGTTTCGTTTAACGGGCCTTCGGTCATGGGTACATCTCCTGCAGAATAGAATGGCGTGCAGATTAACACAGAAATGGCGCGCAACGTTGCCCTTCCCCTGCCGCTACCGCGGTCTTTACTGGTGCAAAAACGCCCGAATCGTGACCGCTGCACAACTTATGTGCTTTGTTGTTAATGAGATGTGATCCCCGCTGTAATTTCATTGCGTGGCCCCGGGTGGCTTAAAACGGCGCTCTATACTGAAAATTGTTGAAACATGGCAGTACGCTGCCTGTTCTGGCAACCATTTTGCTTAACGTTGTTCTGTCGAGGAGATGCGTCAGACACCCTCGCCTGTTTCTGCAGTTTGTCGTCCGGTTAGTGCAATGCGTTTTGGATTGGGTACGCCTTCAGGCGTTCGGCTACACAGGGTCGTGCAAAAACCACTCAGAAAAGGTAGATAATAATGTCGCTGAAATTCATCAGAAGTCCTCTTTCTCTTGTACTGGCAGGCTGCCTGGTCACGGCGTTTTCCGCCCAGGCTGATATCGTGATTGGTGTGGCGGGTCCCTTTACCGGGCCGAATGCAACATACGGGGATCAGTACTGGCACGGCGCGACGCAGGCTGCGGAAGACATTAACGCCGCGGGCGGCATTAACGGTGAAAAGATCAAACTGGTGCAGGGGGATGACGCCTGTGAACCGAAGCAGGCCGTTTCGGTCGCTAACCGTCTGGTGGACCAGGATAAAGTTAAAGCCGTGGTTGGCCACTTCTGCTCCTCCTCCACCATGCCAGCTTCCGAGGTGTATAACGACGCAGGGGTACTGGCGATCACGCCAGGCTCCACCAACCCGCAGATCACCGAACGTGGCATGAGCGACATGTTCCGCATGTGCGGGCGTGACGACCAGCAGGGCCAGGTGGCCAGCGATTTCATTATCGATAAGCTAAAAGCCAAACGGGTGGCGATTATTCACGACAAAGACACCTACGGGCAGGGCCTGGCGGATGCGACCAAAGCGGCGCTGGCGAAACGGGGCGTTCAGGACGTGATGTACGAAGGTCTGTCGCGCGGTGAGAAAGACTTTAATGCGCTGGTGACCAAAATTGGCGCCCAAAAGCCGGACGTGGTCTTCTTCGGCGGTTGCCACCCGGAAGCGGGCCCGCTGGTGCGTCAGATGCGTGAGCAAGGTGTGCAGGCTAAGTTCTTCTCCGGAGACTGCATCGTCAACGAAGAGATGGTCACCGCCGCCGGGGGGCCGCAGTACACCAACGGCATCTATATGACCTTCGGCAAAGATCCGCGCATGATCCCGGAAGGCAAAGCGGTGATCGAGAAGTTTCGCGCCAGCAAGTTTGAGCCGGAGGGTTATACCCTTTACGCCTACGCCTCTGTGCAGGCTATTGCTGCGGCATTCAAAGCCGCTGGCGGCGCCGATCCGGCCAAAGCCAGCGAATGGCTTAAAGCCAATTCGGTGGATACCGTGATGGGTAAAAAATCCTGGGACAGCAAAGGCGACCTGAAAGTCTCCGACTACGTGGTGTATGAGTGGGACGACAAGGGCAAATATAAGGAAGTTCAGTAACCGGACGGAATCACGCTCAACGTCGGTATGGCGACATACCGACGCACTATAACCAGTGGGCCGCTTCTCAATATGCGGCCCGAAACACGAGCGCGCGATGATGGAAACTTTCTTTCTGCAGCAATTAATCAATGGCTTAACGCTGGGGTCCGTCTACGGATTGATCGCCATCGGCTACACCATGGTGTACGGAATTATCGGCATGATTAACTTCGCCCACGGCGAAGTGTATATGATTTCGGCTTATCTCTGCGCTATCGGCCTGGCGCTCCTCTCTTTCTTCGGCCTGCACTCCTTTCCACTGCTGATCCTCGGCACGCTGGTGTTCACCATTGTAGTAACGGCCGTCTATGGCTGGACCATCGAGCGGATCGCCTACAAGCCGCTGCGTAACTCCACCCGTTTAGCCCCGCTGATCTCCGCCATCGGCATGTCCTTGATCCTGCAAAACTACGCCCAGTTAAGCCAGGGTCCGCGTCAGCAAGGGGTGCCGACCATGCTTGACGGCGTGTTCCGTTTTCATATCGGCGAGGGGTTTGTACAGATTACCTATACCAAAGTCTTCATTTTGATCGCCTCGTTCACCGGGATGCTGGTGCTCACCTGGATAATCAGTCATACCCGTTTAGGCCGGATGTGTCGCGCGGTGCAGCAGGATCGCAAGATGGCGTCGATTCTGGGCATCAATACCGACCGGATTATCTCTCTGGTGTTTGTGATCGGCGCAGCAATGGCCGGGCTGGCGGGGGTACTGATCACCATGAACTACGGTACCTTTGATTTCTATGCCGGGTTTATTATCGGCATCAAGGCCTTCACCGCCGCGGTGCTCGGCGGGATCGGCTCCCTGCCCGGCGCCATGTTAGGCGGGCTGATTCTCGGTATTGCCGAGGCGCAGTTCTCGGGCATGGTGAACTCCGATTATAAAGATGTGTTCTCCTTTGGATTGCTGGTGGTGATCCTTATTTTCCGTCCTCAGGGACTGCTTGGCCGCCCTGTCGTGGCCAAAGTATGAGGGAGCCGAGATGACGTCACAGATCGTTTCGCAGCCTGTCGCGCAGGACGGGTTTTCACTCAAACGCTGCATTCTCGACGCTATTTTTGCGGGCATGGTGGCGCTGATCATTTTCGGTCCGGTCGCGGGCGTGGTGCTGGATGGCTACAGCTTTAACTTCGAGGCCCGACGGCTGGCGTGGATCATCGCCACGGTGATGACGGGGCGTTTTTTACTCAGCGCCTTTTTGATGACTGCGCCGGGCAAGCGTCTCTCCGCACGCTTCGACAACGATAACACCGGGGTCTACGTGCGCCCGCCGGAGTACAAAAGCCGGATGCGCTGGATCCTGCCGCTGATTATCACCCTGGCGGTCTGCTTTCCGTTTGTCGCCACCAAGTACGTCCTGACGGTGGCGATCCTTGGCCTGATCTACGTCCTGCTCGGCCTCGGGCTGAACATCGTGGTCGGGCTCGCGGGGCTGCTGGATCTGGGCTATGTCGCCTTTTATGCTATCGGGGCCTACGGGCTGGCGCTGGGCTATCAGTATCTGGGGCTCGGTTTCTGGACCATGCTGCCGCTGGCTGCGCTGATGGCCGCTGCCGCCGGGGCACTACTGGGCTTTCCTGTCCTGCGTATGCACGGCGATTATCTGGCGATTGTGACCCTCGGCTTTGGGGAGATTATCCGCCTGGTGCTGAACAACTGGCTGACCTTTACCGGCGGCCCGAACGGCATCTCCGCCCCACCTCCGACCCTGTTCGGTCTGGAGTTTGGTCGGCGGGCCAAAGACGGCGGCGTACCCTTCCACGAATTCTTTAACCTGACGTTTAACCCGAATCTGAAGTTCATCTTCATCTATGCCGTGCTGCTGCTGGTGGTGCTGCTGGTGCTTTACATCAAGCACCGCCTGACCCGGATGCCGATTGGCCGTGCCTGGGAAGCGCTGCGCGAAGATGAAATTGCCTGTCGATCTCTGGGGCTCAACCATGTGCTGGTGAAGCTGTCGGCCTTTACCCTCGGGGCCTCTACCGCAGGTATTGCCGGGGTGTTCTTCGCCACTTATCAGGGGTTTGTTAACCCCACCTCCTTCACCTTCTTTGAATCTGCCCTGATCCTCGCCATCGTGGTGTTAGGGGGGATGGGCTCCACCGTCGGGGTGGTGCTGGCGGCCTTTGTGCTGACCGTGACGCCTGAGCTGTTGCGCACCTTCGCCGAATACCGCGTGCTGCTGTTTGGCGTTCTGATGGTGGTGATGATGATCTGGCGGCCCCGCGGGCTGATCCGCATCAACCGCACCGGTTTTGCGGTGCGTAAGGGCGTGGCGCCATGAACGGAACCATCTTGAACGTTGAGCATCTGATGATGCACTTTGGCGGTATTAAGGCCTTAAACGACGTGAATCTTGAGGTGCAGCGCGGTTCGATTACCGCCCTGATCGGGCCGAACGGCGCGGGCAAAACCACGGTATTCAACTGCCTGACCGGTTTCTACCGCGCCTCCGGCGGCAATATTCTGTTCACTACGCGCAGCAAAACCACCAACGTTATTCAGGTCCTCGGGCAGAAATTCCAGCCCGGGGACTGGATCAACCCGGCGCAGTTCGGCCAGCGGCTGTTCTATAAGATGTTTGGCGGCACCCATCTGGTAAACCGGGCCGGGCTGGCGCGCACCTTCCAGAACATCCGCCTGTTCCGGGAGATGTCGGTGGTGGAGAACCTGCTGGTGGCCCAGCATATGCAGGTAAACCGCAACCTGCTGGCCGGCGTGCTGAACACGCCGGCCTGGCGACGGGCGGAGAGCGATGCCCTGGATCGCGCCTTCTACTGGCTGGAGGTGGTGGATCTGGTGGACTGCGCCAACCGACTGGCGGGCGAGATGTCCTACGGCCAGCAGCGGCGGCTCGAAATTGCCCGCGCCATGTGTACCGGGCCCGAGATGCTCTGTCTTGATGAACCCGCCGCCGGGCTGAATCCGGTGGAGACCCACGCGCTGAGCACCATCATTCGTTATCTTCGCGATCGCCACGACATTACGGTGCTGCTGATTGAACATGATATGGGGATGGTGATGGAGATTTCGGATCACATCATCGTGCTCGACCACGGGGATGTGATTGCCCAGGGGAAACCTGAGCAGATCCAGCACGATGAAAAGGTCATTGCCGCCTATCTGGGCACCGATGAGAGTGAGGTCAGGGTATGAGTGAGGCCATGCTGGAGTTTCGGCAGGTGGACGTTTACTACGGGGTGATCCAGGCGCTAAAGCAGGTCTCTTTGCAGGTGCATCCCGGTGAGACCGTGGCGCTGATCGGCGCCAACGGGGCAGGCAAATCCACGCTGTTGATGTCGATTTTCGGCCAGCCGCGGGTGCGTAACGGGCAAATCCTGTTCTGCGGCGACGACATCAGCCATAAATCGACCCACTATGTGGCTTCCGGCGGCATTGCCCAGGCTCCGGAAGGACGACGCATCTTTCCGGACATGACCGTCGAAGAGAACCTGCTGATGGGCACCATACCCATCGGCAATCAGTATGCGACAGAGGATCTGCAAAGCATGTTTGACCTGTTTCCGCGCCTGAAAGAGCGGCGAAAACAGCGGGCAATGACCATGTCCGGCGGCGAGCAGCAGATGCTGGCCATTGCCCGCGCACTGATGAGCCGCCCTAAACTGCTTCTGCTGGATGAGCCGAGCCTGGGTCTGGCGCCCATTGTGGTGAAGCAGATCTTCCAGACCCTGCGGGAGCTGGCGCGCAACGGGATGACAATTTTTCTGGTGGAGCAGAACGCACACCACGCGCTGAAGCTCTCCGACCGGGGGTATGTGATGGTCAACGGGCAGATCCGCCTGAGCGGCAGCGGCGAGGAGCTGCTGGGCAATCAGGACGTCAGAAAAGCCTATCTGGGGGGCGTGTAATTTTACGGGTGGAGATCGTCAGGCAGCTGCGCGTAATCCACTTTCTGCTGCTTAAAGTTGGTTACCCAGGCGTTGCCTGCGTCCTGCTCAGAGACAAACGGGTATTTCGGCGTCAGCTCTTTCGTCTGAATACCGGTCCAGACGGAGAAGAAATCGAGAAAATCATTGGCTGAGCGCCGGGCATTGATCAGACGGTGCTCTTTATCATCACTCGACAGGATCATAAACGGCACCTGGTAGTTTTGCTGGTATGCATCACCGTGAGCCATATATTGCCCACCGGTCAGACGGCCTTTATAGGTCAGACCGTGGTCAGAGAAATAGACCATCGAGAAGCTGTCGCCGGTATTCTGTAGCTGTTGATAAAGCTGTTTCAACAGGGCGTCAGTCTGGGTGATGCTGTAGATATAGCAGGAGGTCTCTTTCGACTGCACAAACTCGGCATATTTCCCTTGCGTCCGTTCGCAGGCCTGCGGATGAGAGCCCATCAAATGCAGCACGATCAGCCGCGTTTCAGTGCGCGGCGCAGAGAGCACCTGCCGGGTCATCTGCAGTAAGGCTTCGTCGCGTGGATTACTCTCATCCTCGTAATATCCTTTTCTGAGGAACTGCACCTCATCAGCCCGCCTTGCAATGCTGGCGATGGCGGTATCGTTCTCACCAATCTGCCCCTGATTAGAGAACCACCAGGTCTGGAATCCGGCGCGGTTCGCCAGAGTGACGAAGTTATTTTGATACTCCGGGGAACCGCCATTCACCCGGCTCAGAGAGAGACCGAGCGAGGTTTGCGTGGACGCGCTGGAGGAGATGAAATCGGTAAACAGCGTCCCCTTCGCGGAACTGGCAAAGGGCGTGTTATTCCAGTGCCCGCCAAATGCGCCCAGTGCATCCCGGCGCGCGCTTTCGCCAATCACCACCACGTAGTTCTGGTAGCGCGGTTTTACCGCCAGCACGGTCCAGTTATCCTTCATTTTGGCAAGCTCCAGCATGCGCGCTTTTTCAGTGACCACTTCCCGGTTGTTTATCACCACGTCCTTCACAAAGCGGAATACCGGATAGCCGACATCCAGCAAAGTGAAATGTCCCCAGTGCACCAGGTTTTTAAGCGGGGTCATAAAGAAACAGAGAACGCTGAAAGCCAGACAGAGTATATCGAAACGGCGCCAGGCCTGTTTAGGCACACTTTTACGCCGAAGCGCGATCGCAGCTAACGCCAGAATAATCAATGACACCAGATAGCTGTGCCACGGGAATATTGTCAGGATCTCGACGGATTCATTAAAATTGGTGGAATGTAATGCTAGCAGCGTATTGAAATTCGGCGCACCATACGCCTGCTGGAAGGGGAAGTAGAGCGCTGCCAGCAAGCTGCATAAAACAATAACCCCTTTTTGCAGACGGGGAGTTATTCGCCAGAGCACCAGGAGTAGACTACAAAATGCCACCGAATAGAGCGGGCTGAATGAATAGCCGAAGGAATAGTTGATCAGTACCGACTGAAGAAAATAAAAAGCGATCCACGGATTTATGGAAATATCACGGATCCAGAGAGTATATTTACTGGCTGTTATATTCATATTTATCGTAATCCGCAATATACCGCTGCGAAACGCAGGCGACAAGGATTAATAAACCGCCGGGCAAGGCGATATAGAGATAATAATGGTTCGCTGCATGGAGAAGATTATAAAAAGATAGAGCCTGCGCGCGGGAAGATCAACGTTTCGTAACATTATATTTATAAAACTGAAGGCTTATCATCATAATTTATACATAGTGGTGTGGTAGCACGCCTTTCCCCTTATTCAGGGGAAGGCAGAAAAACAATAAATCAGATTAAACCATCATACGTTCGTCTTATATTTACAGTTTTTCAATATGATTTAGCGTCGCTGTATACCCCGTTTTGGCCACCGCCTGTAATAACGTCTCGGTCGGGAAACCCTCCGCGACGATCACTTCGGTTTGTCGGGTCTTTAATGACGCTTTCGCTTTTACTACCCCTTCTGTTTCACGCAGCGCCTGGTTAACCGAAATGACGCACAGCGAGCAGGTCATGCCCTGAACATCCAGCACCACTTTTTGATTCGCAGCCTGGGCAAACAGCGGCAGCAGCAAGCACGCGCTTATCAACAGTCGTTTCATTCCATAACCTCATAAATCCAGCCCACTACCGTAGGGTAGAACAGCACCAGCAGAAGCACCGGCAGCGAGAGCCAGAACAGTAAACGCATCTGCCCCATGGTTAAGCGCCCGGTACACCATAGCCTTTTAGAAAAATAGAGCCGCCAGAAGACCCGCAGCATCAGCGCTGACGACAGCACCATCATCGGCACGCGCAGGAATTCAAGCTGGCTGAGTCCGGCAAAACCGGCTGCCGAAATGCCAAACAGCAGATACAGTAGCGGCCCGACGCAGCACAGCCCGGCGGTAACGGCAGCAGCCGCTGCCGTCAGCAGGGTCAGGCCTGCCCCCTTAGCGTTGTTCGGTTGAGACATAGTGGTATGCGAACACCTCAGGATCGTAGAAATTGAGCGGATCGCCGTCCACTTCGGCATAAGGGTAGCCAAGGTTATTTACCGCCCCCTGCTCCGTTGCCGGATAGAGTTCAAAATCGCGCCCGTAGTTGAAGCCCACCCAGTTCATCTCCCAGTTACCAAACAGATAGGCGTTTACCGCCTGCACATCGGGATCCTGATGGGCTTTTTTCTCCGCCAGCCGCATCTTGGTGACGTCTGCCGGGTCACACGGCAGCCAGCCGTAACCTGCCAGATAAAACTCCGCCCGGCAGTGCTGCCCGCCGCTGACATCCGACACGCCCGCGCTGTCGGCTTTGCCGAAGGCGCTGGCAGAGTAACGCTCAAGTTTGTTGGCTCTGCCCAGCCGGATGCCGAACAGCTCCCGCGCCGGGATACCGCTGGCGCGCGCCAGCGCGACAAACACCGAGCTGATGTCGGTGCATTTGCCGCTGAGCTTGCCGCTTTGCAGAATGGTCGCCACATCGCCGGTGCCGCAGCCAGGCACGTCGTTATCGCGCTCCATATGGCTGCTGACCCATTCGTAAATCAGGCGTGCTTTCTTGAGCGGATCGGTTTCGCCTGCGGTAATTTTTTGCGCCGTTTCGCGCACCAGGCCATCAACCGGGGTGTGTGCTGTCGGCAGCAGATAAGGCTTCACCGCCAGGGGGTACACAATCTGTTCCGGTGCTTGCCAGTTTTTTAGCGCGTCGTGTTTAAGCGGCTCCCAGTCTGCCGTTTCGATCTCCAGATCGAGCGTGAGCAGCAGATCGCCTTCGCTTTTCGGCCAGGTTGCGAACAGCGTTTTCGCGCCGTAGGTGTTGTTCGTGGTGATGTACGCCTGCTGGTAGTTGCCGGTAAATGATAACCCGGTCATCTGCTGAAAGGCCGTATCTACCGGGAGCGGGATCCAGAGTTTAACCACGCCGCTGGAGCCCTGCGGTGGCGCGAGCTTGTAGGTTTGCGATAACACAAAGCGGCGGCGCATCACCGATGCGGCGGGTGCTACGCTGGCTTTCACCGTCTGGCTGGCCGCTGCCGGGCCCACTAAACCTGCGGCAGAGAGGAGAACGCTATTCTTAAGAAATTGTCGACGCTGCATGGCTATCTGTCCCTTGAAAAAGAGTCTGGCGACGGCGAAAAGTGCCGACAGCACAGAGGATCATCACCACAGACAGGCGCTGGCGCAAAACGATGGGATTTATTCATCAATAACAGACCTGTTAACTGTGAATGAACGAAATTGAAGAGACGGTATTAGGCGCTTTTCAGACCCGGTTGTACAGGCCTGAGGTCAAAAAAAGGGGTTATTAACCTTAAAAAAAGCAGGGCTGAGAGAGGTAGCCGGAGCGGATTGTCTCCACGCTGGCAGACGAAGCCATAATCATAATAAGTGACGGGAATCTCAAAACAGAGTATTGGCATAATAGTCCATGCCATAAGCCAGTAGTTCCATAACATTAT
Source organism: Leclercia adecarboxylata (assembly GCF_035787115.1). Lineage (GTDB taxonomy): Bacteria > Pseudomonadota > Gammaproteobacteria > Enterobacterales > Enterobacteriaceae > Enterobacter > Enterobacter adecarboxylatus_E. Next base: position 1,005,837 of record NZ_JALKTL010000001.1, read on the forward strand.
AAATATGAAAACCCTACTGTTAATTCTTTAATCAAACGGTGTTAACCCGCTATTTCCCCTCACATTGCTGGGGATAAAGTCTGAGAGGGAAGGATTATTTTCACCTAATATTAAAAATGCACACGGGTACGTCAAACAGCGAAACAACGTTACCACAGTCATTTATTTTCACCACCCTTCAGAGGTATGAGATGAGTAAAATGTGCTTAACAAAATTATTGTCGGCTGGTTTGCTCGGATTGATGGTCTTTTCCACTTCCGCAATGGCGAAAGAAATTGAAGTGGTAAATATTTCAAAAATAGATGGCATGCCCTGGTTTAACCGTATGGGGGAAGGTGTCACCCAGGCAGGCAAAGATCTCGGTATTAAAGCCTCTCAGGTAGGCCCGTCCAGCACCGATGCGCCACAGCAGGTAAAAATCATTGAGGACTTAATCGCGAAAAAAGTCTCGGCGATAGGTATTGTTCCCAATGATGCCGATGTCCTTGAGCCGGTATTCAAAAAGGCGCGCGAAGCCGGCATTGTGGTATTAACCAATGAATCCCCGGGGCAACCCAGCGCCAACTGGGACGTTGAAATTATCGATAACGAAAAATTTGCCGCCGATAACGTTGAAGAGATGGCGAAAGCCATGGGCGGTAAAGGGGGCTATGTTATTTATGTTGGCAGTCTGACCGTGCCGCAACATAACCTGTGGGCGGATTTATTTGTTAAATACCAGAAAGAACACTACCCGGATATGCATGAAGTCACCAGCCGTATGCCGGTGGCCGAGAATATCGACGATGCCCGCCGGACCACTATCGATCTGATGAAAGCCCACCCCGATATGAAAGGCATTGTCTCCTTTGGTTCTCAGGGGCCTATTGGAGCGGGGCGCGCGGTGAAAGAGAAACGTGCGAAAGGGAAAGTGTTTGTCTACGGCATGATGATCCCATCCCAGGCTGCCTCGCTGATTAAAAGCGGCGATATCGCGATGGGCATCACCTACGACCCGGCCTCTGCGGGTTACGCCATTACCGCCGTTGCTGACAAAGTTCTGAAAGGGGAAGAAATTACTCAGGGTCTTGATATCCCGAACCTCGGCAAAGCCGATGTGGATACCGGGAAACGTATCATCAAATTCCATAAAGTCCTGCGCGTCACCAAAGAGAATATCGACAGCCTGTATTAATCCGTTGGGTCTGCACGCCCTGTTGCGTTCATCACAATAAGGGCGTGCTGTCTGAGCCCCGAAGAGGTAAAAATGGAGCCGTTTATTTCACTGGGTCATATCAGCAAAACGTTCTACGGTGTAAAAGCGCTGGATAACATCGCACTGACGCTATTTCCCGGAGAGGTTCACTGTCTGGCCGGGCAGAACGGATGTGGTAAATCCACCCTGATTAAAATTATTTCTGGCGTCTATAAACCCGATCCCGGCTTTGAGATCCTGATTGACGGCAAACCCCGATCCCATCTCTCCCCTATCGACTCGGTTAAAGCAGGGATCCAGGTGATATATCAGGATCTCTCCTTATTTCCGAATCTCACCGTGGCGGAAAATATCGGTATCCACCAGCATCACCATAACCTGCTGGTGAACAAGCGCGAGATCCGTCGCATCGCCGCGCTCACCGTGAAAAGCATTGCTGCGGAACTGGATCTGGATGCAACCCTGGACTCCCTGCCGATTGCCCAGCGCCAGATTGTGGCGATCTGCCGGGCGCTGGCCCAGGAAGCCAGACTGATTATTATGGATGAGCCCACCGCCTCGCTCACTATGCAGGAGGTAAAAGGGCTGCTGCGGGTGATTGGTGATTTAAAGAAAAGAAATATCTGCGTCGTGTTTGTCAGCCACCGCCTCGATGAAGTGATGGAAATATCCGATCGGATTAGCGTGCTCAAAAATGGCACCCTGGTGGGGACCTGGCCTGCCAGCGAAATTAATAATAAAAAACTCGCCTTCCTGATGACCGGCAGAGAGTTCTCATATGCGGTACTGCCGTCGATAGAAAAACTTGGTGACGTGGCGCTCACCGTTAAAAACCTTAGCAGACATCAACAATATAAAAACATCTCCTTTCAGGTTCATCAGGGCGAGATCCTTGCCATTACCGGATTACTCGGCGCAGGCAGGACCGAGCTGTGCCTGAGCCTGTTCGGGCTCACGCAGCCCGATTCAGGAGAAATTTTGCTGGAAGGCAAAGCGGTACATTTCACCAGTAACCGGGATGCGATCAATGCCGGCATCGGCTATGTCTCCGAAGACCGGATGAGTACCGGTCTGGTGATGGATCAGGCAATTAATGACAATATTATCTCTACCGTACTCCGGCACCTGAAAACGCCCTTTAAATTATTAGATAAGCCTAAAGCGGACAGCCTCGTTAGCGATTTAGTCGAGCAGCTAAGTATTAAAATTGGCAGCGTGAATCTGCCCGTCAACACCCTTTCCGGCGGTAATGCCCAGCGAGTGGCGATTGCCAAATGGCTGGCCATAAATCCGAAGGTCCTGATTCTGGATTCTCCCACCGTCGGGGTGGACATTGCCAACAAAGCGGGGATCTATCAAATCATCTCTGCCCTGTCGCGCAAGGGGATCGCGGTGCTGATGATCACCGATGAGATCGATGAAGCGTACTTTAACAGCCACCGGATTTTAGTTATGCGCAAAGGTGAGATTGTCGCGGAGATCCTTCCGGAAAAGACCTCGGAAGCCGCGCTGGCAGAGGTGGTCAATGGTTAATAAATTCGGGATTAAAACTCATGAGCTGTTTTTAGGGCTGACCATTATTGTTATTGGCGGCTACCTGTCATTTGCCAGCAGCGACTTTCTGACGCTGGGGAATATCTATGACCTGATCAACAACTACGCCATGCTTACCATCCTGGCCTGCGGGTTGTTTATAGTGCTGATTTCCGGCGGTATTGATATTTCTTTCCCGGCCATGACCATTATTTCACAGTACGTTATGGTCACGCTCATTCAGGGTACAACCGGTAATTTTGCCATTGCATTTGCCCTGTCCGGCGGGCTGGGATTACTGCTCGGGTTGATCAATGCCACGCTGGTTAATCGTCTTAACGTGCCCTCGATTATTATCACCATTTCAACGCTGAATATCTTTTACGGCCTGCTGCTTTACCTGACCAAAGGGGTCTGGCTGTACAGCTATCCTGAGTGGTTTGAGCAGGGAGTGATGCTATTTAAGTTCACCGCCGCCGATGGCTACGACTACGGTTTAAGCCTGCCGATCATTACTCTGCTGGTGGTGGTGGCACTTACTGGCTTTATCATGAATAAAACCAGCACCGGTCGCATGATTTACGCCATGGGCGGTAACCGCGAAGCGGCCTCCCGGATGGGATTTGGCATCTTTAAAATGCAGCTGTTTGTTTACGGCTATATGGGGCTGATGTCCGGGGTGGCAGGCGTAGTGCAGTCCGCAACCGTATTAACCGTCGCGCCCGACTCCCTGCTGGGCTATGAGCTGACGGTGCTTGCCGCCGTGGTATTAGGCGGAACCAGTATCGTCGGCGGACGCGGCACCTTACTCGGCACTCTGCTGGGCGTAATTTTACTCGCCGTGTTACAGAACGGTCTCAACCTGTTAGGGATCTCCTCGTACTGGCATACGGTGGTCACCGGTGTGGTGATCGTCACCAGTATCAGCATGACGGCATGGAGTCAGCGTAAAGGCCAGGGAGCCATCGTATGAGCGCCAATAAAATCCAGGATCGCGTCGAGATTTACCTGAGCGTGTTAATCGCCATAGTCGTTATCACGTTTAGCTTCCTTATTCCCTCGGTGTTCTGGTCATCAGCTAACTTCCAGTCCATTGCCTCCCAAATGCCGATCCTTGGCGTGCTGGCCCTCGCGATGGCGGTAACTATTCTCACGGGGGGGATCAACCTGTCTATCATCGCCACCATGAACGCCTGCGGACTGGTGATGGCATGGGTTGCCACCCACTATCCCCCCACCTTCGGCAGCATGCTGCTGGTCCTTGCGGCCGGATTAGTCATGGCCATGGCGATCGGTTCGGTGATTGGATTTTTGATTGCCGTGGTCCGGGTTTCGCCGATTTTAGCCACCCTTGGGATCATGACCCTGCTGAAGGGCATTAATATACTGATTTCCAAAGGCTCGGCGATTTCTAACTTCCCGGATTACATCCTGGTGATAAATAGCACCAATATCCTCGGCATTCCGCTGCCGCTGCTGGTCTTTCTGGCGGTGGTGGTCGCGCTGTGGGTGATCCTCGAAAAATCCGCTTTCGGGCGGACCATATACCTTATCGGCTCTAACGAACAGGCAACCCACTACTCCGGGATAAATACCCGTAAAACGCTCATCTGGGTCTATGTGCTCTCCTCGGTATTGTGCGTGATTGCCGCGCTGCTGATGATGTCAAAACTTAACTCGGCGAAGGCCTCTTACGGTGAGTCTTATCTGCTGGTGTCGATTCTGGCGGCAGTATTGGGTGGGGTAAACCCGGACGGGGGCTTTGGTAAGGTCTTTAGTATGGTGATGGCGCTGATCCTGCTGCAGATGCTGGAGAGCGGCCTGAATATTCTGGGGGTGAGCAGTTACATCACGATGGCCCTGTGGGGGGGATTGCTGTTAGCCTTTATTTTCCTGAAAGGGGCACGGCTATCCCGCCTGTTTGGCAGGCCCTGAACACAGCTAATCGTCGTCGCTGCTCCGGTTGCCGTGGTCATCACTGCGATGATAGCTGTCCGGATTATCATCCTGCTTATCGTGGCGAATCGGATGGCCCTGGCTGTCATAGATAATATCGTCATCGCCCGCAGCCCAGGCGCTTGTTGCAGCGAACGCAACGAATGCGGTCAATAAGGTCAGTTTGTTCATGTTTGAATCCTCGCGAGATTGTAGTGACTGGCGAGAGCAATCTTTTAACAGAATAGTTATCCCTGACGCGTAGCACGTCGTAGAGAAAGGTGATTAATTCTGGTGACTACGAGGAAAGTTTGAGGCTGAGGGGAATGACAGGCACAAAAAAACCACCTTTCGGTGGTTTCACGACACTGCTTATTGCTTTGATTATTCTTGTCTTTCCCATGGTAGCCGGAGTGGGACTTGAACCCACACAGCGCGAACGCCGAGGGATTTTAAATCCCTTGTGTCTACCGATTCCACCATCCGGCCTCGGGAAGAAAGTGGAGGCGCGTTCCGGAGTCGAACCGGACTAGACGGATTTGCAATCCGCTACATAACCGCTTTGCTAACGCGCCTGAAATCTTTTGTCTTACGACTGACACCCGCTATTGCGTATGTCTTAAATTTGGAGCGGGAAACGAGACTCGAACTCGCGACCCCGACCTTGGCAAGGTCGTGCTCTACCAACTGAGCTATTCCCGCATTTATCAAGTCATTATGCTAATTACTTGATTTTGCTCTCGACTAACGGACCGTGCCGTCGTTCGATGCGTTGCATTCTACTTACCTGACGTTTTGAGTCAACGTTAATTTTCACAACGATAGATCGTTTGCTGAAAATTACGTCGAAACGATCACTGATCAAGCAAATCGCCGCGGGCGGCGTTCAAATATTGCAACATTGACCACAGCGTCAGCACCGCTGCGACCATAAACAGGCCAATACCTGCCCACTCAACCCACTCGTTTGGACGCCACAGCATCCACACCAGCGCCGCCATCTGCGCGGTGGTTTTAACCTTGCCGATCCAGGAGACCGCCACGCTGCTGCGTTTACCCAGCTCCGCCATCCATTCGCGCAGCGCAGAGATAATAATTTCACGGGCTATCATGGTCGCTGCAGGCAGAGTGACCCACCAGCTGTGATAATGCTCCACCACCAGTACCATGGCGATGGCGACCATAACCTTGTCAGCCACCGGGTCAAGAAATGCGCCAAAACGGGTGCTCTGATTCCAGCGTCGCGCCAGATAACCGTCAAACCAGTCAGTGACTGCTGCAACAAAAAAGATAAGTGCACATGCGAAAGGCGCCCAGACGAAAGGCAGATAAAACGCCAGTACAAAGAAAGGAATGAGAACGACGCGGAAAAGCGTCAGCAATGTAGGGATATTTAATCGCATAGTGACGGTAACTGTTTGTTGTCAGTAATTATTAGCCCTATGTTGCTACAGAGCCCTCAATGTTTCAACGAGTAGTAGATCTTTTCTGCCAGCCCTTGCGAAATACCTGGCACTTTTGCAATTTCCTCTACGCTGGCGTTGAGTAAACCTTGCAAACCCCCCATGTGTTTCAGCAACATCTGGCGGCGTTTTGGCCCAACCCCTTCGATCGTTTCCAGCGTGCTGGTATTTTTCACCTTTGCCCGTTTTTTGCGGTGGCCGCTAATGGCATGATCGTGCGACTCATCGCGAATATGCTGGATCACATGGAGTGCAGGCGAATCCGGCGGCAGGCTAAAGCCCTCCCCTTCCGGCTCGAGGAAAAGCGTCTCCAGTCCGGCTTTACGATCGGTGCCTTTCGCCACGCCCAGCAGCAGCGGATGGTGTTTATCCCAGGTTACGTCCAGCTCAGCAAAGACAGATTTTGCCTGGGCCAGCTGGCCTTTACCACCGTCAATTAAGATAACGTCCGGGATCTTACTCTCTTCAATGGCTTTACCGTAGCGACGGCGCAGCACCTGGTTCATGGCAGCGTAATCGTCACCTGGCGTGATATCACTAATGTTGTAGCGGCGGTATTCCGCACGCAGCGGACCGTTAGCATCGAACACGACACAGGAGGCTACGGTCTGCTCCCCCATCGTATGGCTGATGTCGAAACACTCCATTCGTTTCACTTCCGGCAGCTTGAGCACCGTCGCCAGCGCGACAAGACGCTGATGAACCGTCGACTGTTGCGAAAGTTTAGTACTTAGCGCCGTGGCCGCATTAGTGCGCGCCAGCTTCAGGTAGCGGGCACGATCGCCACGAGGTTTGGTCTGAACATTTACCCGCCGTCCCGCCAGCTCCGACAGCGAATCTGACAGCAGCGTTTTATCGGTCAGATTAAAATCGAGGAGAATTTCCGACGGCAGGGTTCGCATCTGGCTGCCCTGTAAATAGAACTGACCAACAAAGGTTTCGACCACTTCGCCCAGCTCTGTGCCGCCCGGCACTTTCGGGAAATAGCTGCGGCTGCCCAGTACCTTGCCCTGACGGATAAACAGCACATGCACGCAGGCCATGCCCGCATCGAACGATACGCCAATCACGTCCAGGTCATCGCCGGTATTGGAGACGAACTGTTTTTCCGTGACCCGGCGCACCGCCTGGATCTGATCGCGGATCCGTGCCGCCTCTTCAAAGTTCAGCGCCTGGCTGGCCTTCTCCATGCGGGCGATCAGCTGATTCAGCACCTGATCGTCTTTACCGGCCAGGAACAGGCGCACATATTCTACCTGCTGGGCATACTCCTCTTCGCTGACCAGCCCTTCCACGCAGGGCCCCAGGCATCGGCCAATCTGATACTGCAGGCAGGGACGGGATCGGTTGCGATAGACACTGTTTTCACACTGACGAATCGGAAAGATCTTTTGCAACAGCGCCAGCGTTTCCCGCACCGCGTAGCCGTTAGGGAATGGACCGAAGTACTCCCCTTTTGCATGCCTGGCTCCGCGATGGGTAGCCAGACGCGGATGGGTATCGCTGCTGAGAAAAATAAATGGGTAGGATTTGTCATCGCGCAGCAGCACGTTGTAACGCGGCTGATAGAGCTTGATGTAGTTATGCTCCAGCAACAGCGCTTCGGTCTCAGTGTGGGTCACAGTGACGTCTATCTGCTGGATCTGAGCGACCAGCGCTTCTGTTTTACGGGAGGCAAGATTGCTGCGGAAATAGCTGGAAAGACGCTTTTTAAGATCTTTCGCTTTTCCGACATAAATAACCGTCCCGCCAGCGTCATACATCCGGTAGACGCCTGGCTGGCTGGTAACGGTTTTCAGGAAAGCACTGGAATCAAACACTTCACTCACTGACTAATTAAGGTCTCGGCGTTGCACAGACCATGACGGATGGCCAGGTGAGTGAGTTCAACGTCGCCATGAATGTTCAGTTTACTGAACATACGATAGCGGTAGCTGTTCACCGTTTTCGGGCTGAGATTAAGCTGCTCAGAGATCTCATTCACCTTCTGGCCTTTGGTAATCATCAGCATAATCTGCAATTCGCGCTCAGACAAACTGGCAAACGGTGATTCGGTCTTTTCTGGTTCAATCTGGCTGAGCGCCATCTGTTGCGCAATATCAGAAGCAATATAGCGCTGGCCGGAAAATACGGAACGGATAGCGTTGACAACTTCCTGAGGGGCCGCGCCCTTGCTCAGGTAGCCTGCAGCGCCCGCCTGCATCACTTTTGCAGGAAGGGGGTTTTCAGTGTGAACCGTCAGCATGATCACCCTGGTATCAACCCAGGCGCGCGCAATTTTACGCGTCGCTTCAAGGCCGCCAATACCGGGCATGTTCATGTCCATCAGGACGACATCAGCAGTATTCGTCCGGCACCATTTTACGGCGTCTTCACCGCAGCAGGCTTCGCCGGCAACTTTTATACCTTTAATATCTTCAAGAATGCGTCGTATCCCTGCGCGCACCAGTTCGTGGTCATCAACAAGAAGGACGTTGATCAAAGGGAATTCTCCAGAATAGGGATAACGCTACAGACCGTTAATTCGGCTTATATTAACGGTTTTTATCGCAAACTGAAAACGTTAAAAAATGCATGCCTTCTATATTGCTCTCTTTTCTGGAAATTAACTTGTACATCAACTGGAAACGGCAGCCTGGTTGCGATGCGGCTTTGCTCTCTTTTTAAAGCCTGATGTTTTCAAAATCTGCAAATTTTAATGGCCGTTTTTTCGCTGTTAAAAGACATCATATAATTTTGTAACAATAATTAACGTCTTAGCTACCTTAAGCAAACAATAATCACCCGCTGAACGCTCAAAAACTTTAGTACAGACGATTGTTCAATTAATTAAACAAAACGGGTAAGAGTACAAAAAACAAGCACTGCATTTTTCTTTACAGCTTGTGATATACTCCGCCGCCTTAAACTTTGATCTATGCGCTCAAGCGCCGTTTTTATGATGAGGAAAATAAATGAGCACACCTGATTTTGCCACTGCTGAGAATAATCAAGAACTGGCACAGGAAGTCTCCTGTCTGAAATCTTTGCTGACCCTGATGCTGCAGGCAATGGGCCAGGCGGACGCCGGTCGTGTAATCATTAAGATGGAACGCCAGATTGCCCAGATGGAAGACCAGGCTCAGGCTGAGGTATTTTCCAGCACCGTTAAGCAAATCAAACAAGCTTACCGTCAATAAAACAAAAACGGCTGAAAGCAATGCATTCAGCCGTTTACTCGCCTGCCACGCAGAACTGAAGTGTAGTCAGATAATCCCCGTCGCCGCCGCATAGCAGGCAATCTGCGTCTTGTTTGGCGCGTTGAATTTCTTCTGCATATTCTTCTGATGGAAGTTCACGGTATTCTCAGAAATAGAAAGAATGATGGCTATTTCTGCCGAGGTTTTCCCTTCCGCCGTCCATTTCAGAATTTCTTTCTCGCGCTTGCTGAATTTCATTTCAGGTGGCATCACCATTTCATGCTCCAGCCGCAGAAGCGTGGTTAACGCCATCTGCACCAGCATTTGCAGACGCAATTCAACCACTTCGCCCGCCACCATATTCACCGACAGACTGGTACTGGAAACCGACAGAAATCCCATCGCGTGATTAGGCAGCATCAGGCATTGCGTGATCCCTTTACGCAGCCCGTGGTCGCGCGCACCGTCCCATAAGGGTTGTGCTTCTGCGAATAAGGCATCGTTCCAGGGGAGATGCCCGTGGACGAAATTCTCGGGTTTCAGCACCGGATCGATAGCGAAATAATTTTCCGCCTGATAGTGCGCCATCCACTGTTGCGGATAGGTTGAATGCACCGAGACTTTGGGCCGGGTGAACGGTACCGGATGACGAACGCAGAGGGCAAAGAAATCGTAACCCAGGGTCTGAGTTTGTCGCTGAAGTTCGGGATATACCTCGTCGGCTGATGTCATCTCCTGAAAACGGAGATAGCACTCCCTGCGCCATGTGAAAAAGTCTAAATCCTTCATGCTAACTGAATGAAGCCCCTGTAAAAGATAGTCATTATTATGATTTCTTAAATTAACACATAAATCTTATTTATATGTATAAAATATCGACTCCAGGGTAATTATCTACACATTTTATGTACTTAGGGTGGTTCTGACGGGATAAAATCACGGGAGCATTCATTTCAGGGATGAATATTTTGCTCCGGAGATTGATTCCGGAGCAATTAAAGCAAATATGCTATTGCATCAGGAATTTTTCTAAAAATTGCCGGGTACGTGGCTGCTGGGGATCGGCAAACAGCGATTTCGCCGGCCCCTGCTCAACGATGCGCCCCTGATCCATAAAAATCGCCCTGTCCGCGACATCGCGGGCAAAACTCATCTCATGGGTCACAATCACCAGAGTACGTTTCTCCTGCGCCAGCTGACGAATGGCATTCAGCACCTCCCCTACCAGCTCCGGATCCAGCGCTGAGGTAGGTTCATCAAACAGAATGACGTCAGGACGCATGGCCAGCGCACGGGCTATCGCCACACGCTGCTGCTGCCCGCCGGAGAGTCGACGCGGGTAGCTGCTCTCTTTACCGGAAAGCCCCACTTTCGCCAGCAGCTCGCGGGCGCGGGCAGTGGCCTCTTCTTTGGGCTCGCCTTTGACAATCACCGGCCCTTCAATGATGTTTTCCAGCACCGTGCGATGGGGAAACAGATTAAAGCTCTGGAAAACGAAGCCGACGTGCTGACGCAGACGACGAATCAGTCCCTTTTGCTGGCTCAGCGACTTGCCGGTATCAATGGTGATATCCCCCACGCGGATAGTGCCACCTTCCGGATGTTCCAGCAGGTTGATACTGCGCAGCAGCGTGGTTTTACCGGAACCGCTGGGCCCGATAATCGCCACCACTTCGCCCTCCTGCACTTCCAGGTCGATGCCGTGCAGCACCGTCTGGCCGTGAAATTTCTTCACCAGGTTTTTAACGTCAATAGCACTCATTTCGGATCACGCTCCTGGCGGTTAAGCTGGTTTTCAAAGTAGTTTTGCAGCGCCGACAGCACCGTCGCCATGATCCAGTAGATCAGCGAGGCGGCCAGATACATGGTAAAGACCTCCAGCGTGCGCGAGGTAATCAGCTGTGCCTGGCGGAACAGCTCCGGCACCTGGATGGTGGCCGCCAGCGAGGTGTCTTTCACCAGGCTGATAAAGCTGTTGCTGAGGGGCGGCAGTGCCACGCGCGCGGCCTGCGGCAGAATGGCCCGGCGCAGGGTCTGCCACGGCGTCATACCGATACTGGCTGCGGCTTCCCACTGGCCTTTATCGATAGAGGAGATGGCGGCACGCAGGGTTTCCGCCGCATAGGCAGCGGTGTTGAGCGAAAGACCAATCATGGCCGCCGGGATGGGGTCGAGCTCAATGCCAAACTGCGGGAGACCGTAGTAGATCATGAACAGCTGAGCAATCAATGGCGTGCCGCGGAAGATGGAAATATAAAAACGCGCCAGCCAGCGCACCGGCAGCAGCGGCGACATGCGCATCAGCGCCAGCACAAAGCCCAGCACCAGACCAAAAAACATCCCGCCAATACTCAGCTGCAGCGTAAACACTGCGCCTTTCAGCAGGAAGGGCAACGAATCAATCACCAGTTGAATACTTTCTTGCATTATGATTTTTCTGCCTGTGGTTTAGACATGAGGATGATAGGCAAAGAGAGCGGGCGCCCCGCCAGTGTGAATAAACAAAATCGGGCCATCATCTTTAAAGCGTTTCTGTTCGATCCCGTCGATAAGCCCGGCCATGGCTTTACCGGTATAGACCGGATCCAGCAGGATGCCCTCCAGACGCGCCAGCAGTTTGACCGCCTCCATGCCTTCATCATTCGGGGTGCCGTAGCCCGGCGCAAAATAGTCATCCCACAGGACGATATCCGCCTTCGCGTTCACCTCCAGCTGCTCTGCCACCGCCTGTTGCAGCGTTACCACCTTCGGTTTTTGATCGGCAACGCTGCGCGACACGGTCACGCCGATCAGTTCAACTTCGGGCATAAGCTGTTCCAGCCCTACCGCCAGTCCGGCATGGGTCCCCGCACTGCCCGAGGCCACCACCACCGAAGAGATACCGACCGCGCCTTCACACTGCTGGGCGATCTCCAGCGCGCTTTCGACGTAGCCCAGCGCCCCCAGCGCGTTCGAGCCGCCGACCGGGATCACATAGGGACGAAAGCCCTGGGCTTCGACGCGGGTCGCCAGCTCGTTCAGCTGGGCCACCGGATCGGTCAGCGCATCGCACATTTCCACCTGCACATTGAAGAGATCCAGCAGCAGACGGTTGCCGTTGCTGAGATAATTTTCCGCCGTCGTGCCGATCGGGTTCTCCAGCAGGGCGATACAGTGCAGCCCCAGCTTTGCCGCGACGGCCGCGGTCTGGCGCACATGGTTCGACTGGATGGCGCCGGCGGTGATCAGCGTGTCGGCGCCTTCGCGCAGCGCATCCGCCGCCAGGAACTCCAGCTTGCGCAGTTTGTTGCCGCCCATAGCCATCGGCGTCACGTCATCACGTTTGATAAGGATGTCGCGCCCGAGATAGTCCGATAAGCGCGGCAAATACTCCAGCGGCGTCGGGGCGCCGATAAATTCCAGGCGCGGAAAACGCGTCAGGTTCTGTAATGACATGAAAACCTCCATAACCCTGTCTAAGTCTGATTTTTATTATGCACGTTGATGGCGAGGAAATAAAAAAGGCGCTTATCAAAGCGCCTTTTTTTTCAGTCAACTGCTTACTTTGTGACGTCTGCCCCGAACCATTTCTCGGAGAGCGCCTTCAGGCTGCCATCTTTCTGCATCTCAGCAATGGCATCGTCAACGGCTTTCACCAAATCCTCGTTGTCTTTGCGGATCGCAACGCCAGCTTCCTGACGGGAGAAGGCATCACCGGCTACGGCCAGGGTGTCTTTGGTTTTCTTCACCAGATCCAGCGCCGCCAGGCGGTCAACCAGAATGGCATCGATACGGCCTACACGCAGATCCTGGTATTTGGTCGGGTCATCATCATAGGTACGAATATCCACGCCCTGAACGTTCTGGCGCAGCCACTCTTCGTAGTTAGTACCCAGACCGACACCGACTTTTTTGCCTTTCAGATCGGCAGCGGATTTGATTGAGCCTTCATTCCCTTTTTTCACCAGCGCCTGGATACCAGAGACGGTGTACGGGGTGGAGAAGTCATATTTTTTCTTACGTTCGTCAGAGATGGTGACCTGGTTAATCACCACATCAATGCGTTTTGAGTCCAGCGACGCCAGCATGCCATCCCATTTGGTCGGCTTCAGCGAGGCTTTTACGCCGAGGTGTTTTGCCAGCTCTTCGGCAAACTCCACTTCAAAACCGGTCAGTTTACCGTCGTCACCCTGGAAGCTGAACGGAGGATAGGTTCCTTCCAGCCCAACCAGCAGCGTGCCGCGCTCTTTAACTTTGTTCAAGAGACCTTCTGCTGCGAAGGTCTTGACGCTCATACCCGCAACCAGCGCAACGGCCATTACACCCATCAGCGCCTGACGACCCAGAAGTGCAAATTTCATACGTACCCCGATATCATTGGAATTTTGGTTGTAGTGTAGGGTGTTCAACCGCAAGGTCAAACACGACTGCGCTACATCTTATTCATTTTTAATATATATCAGAAGTTGTTTCATGGTGGACTTTCTGCTTCACCGCGACCGCCATTTGCGACTTGTATTGCGCATATTTGCGCAGCGCAATCCGGTAGTTGTTGGTGCTGGTGGCAGGCAGCCATGGCTCCAGGTTTTCGTCCAGATAGCCGTGGGTCAGGAGCTCACGCGAGATGTTTTGCGAGGTCAGATGCTGGCCAAGGCGACGCAGACGCACCACATATTCGCGCACCGTTCCGTGGCTCATCTCTGTCTGTTCAAACAGGAACTGCTTGAAGCCGATAATGTCGAAAAAGTCGCTCTGCTCCTTACAGTGCAGATCGCCGCAAAAACGACATAGCGCCACCCACTCCTGTTGTTCTTTCTGCCATCCGGCTTCATCCAGCAGGGTATCGAGACGGGAGATCGCAATTTTATTGACGATCTCTCCGCGACGTACCAGCGTGATGCGGTCGAGCAATTTTTGGCAATGGGCGCAATGCGTCTGGCTGTGTTTAAAGTCTTTCAGGTAGCGGCTTAATGGCCGTCTTTTAGATTGCTGCACCGTCATGATAACTCCTGGTTGTCAATACGTTGTGCGGCACTTAACGGGTGAATGAGATCACCTATAACTTACCCAGCTTGGTACGTAAGCGTTTAATGGCCTGGCTGTGCAGCTGGCTAACCCGCGACTCCCCCACTTCCAGCACGGCACCAATCTCCTTGAGATTGAGCTCTTCCTGGTAATAGAGGGTCAGCACCAGTTGTTCGCGTTCCGGTAAAGCTTCGATGGCTTCCATCACGCGCTGGCGTACGTTGCCTTCCATTAACTGGTGCAACGGGTTTTCCTGCTGATGATCGTCCGTCACCAGTTCAATGCTATCGCCATGCTCTTCGCGCCACTCGTCATAAGAGAAGAGCTGGCTGTTATTGGTATCGAGCAACATCTGACGGTAGTCGGCAGTGGTGATCCCCAGACGATCCGCAACTTCGGTTTCCGTCGCGTTACGTCCAAGCTCTTGCTCCAGCTGCCCCATCGCTTGCGCCACTTCGCGTGCATTGCGGCGAACGCTGCGCGGCACCCAGTCCCGGCTGCGCAGTTCGTCCAGCATCGCACCACGAATACGCTGTACTGCGTAAGTCGTAAATGCCGTTCCTTGCAGAGCGTCGTATCGGTCGACTGCATTCAATAACCCGATACCGCCCGCTTGTAGCAGATCGTCCAGTTCCACACTCGCCGGCAGTCGTACCTGAAGCCGCAATGCTTCATGTCGCACCAGCGGAACATAACGCTGCCACAGCGAGTGTTTATCCATTACACCTTCAGCGGTATAGAGTGAATTCACGATAAACAGCCCTGCGTTAGTTGAGTTATCGGCATGATTATCCGATTCTGGAGGGTTTTTAATCGTGTGAAAAGGGGGAGAAATGGGGGGTTATTTGGGGGTTATTGGTTTTCTGAAAGGTAAAAAACCCCGCCGGAGCGGGGTTTGCGCATCGTCAGGTGATTAGCCCTGCAGCAGAGACAGAACCTGCTGAGGAACCTGGTTAGCTTTCGCCAACACGGAGTTACCGGCCTGCTGGATGATCTGCGCTTTAGACATATTTGACACTTCGGTCGCATAGTCAGCGTCCTGAATACGGGACTGCGCTTCAGACAGGTTGGTGGTGGTGTTGTTCAGGTTGGTTACAGCAGAATCCAGACGGTTCTGTACAGCACCCAGGGAAGAACGGAATTTGTCGATCTGGCTGATTGCATCGTCCAGCGCTTTCAGTGGGTCAGCGGTAGTTTCTGATTTGCTCGTGGTGTCCGTTGTTAATTTACCGTCGGCAGTTTTGTAAACTGTTTTTCCATCTTCAGGATTTTGAGCGGTCGAGATTGTCCCATCTGCTTGAGCAAAATAGACAGGGGCGGTATCACTAAGCGCACCATTTTTTATGAAACCATCGCTAGTTCCATCAGCTGCCACGGTATAAGTTTTAGCAGTGGCACCAGTACCTACGTCAGCAGTATAGGCATTGTTTTTAAGCGCCTTAGCAAAGGTATCACCATCAATTTTAATATTTTTGGCTGTAACGGTAGTAGTGCCGGTAGTGCCTGACGTTACAAACGTACCTTTATCGGTTTTGATGGTTGCTACTACATCATTAGCGACCAAATCATCTAAAGTTGCTGCTGCATCTCCAGCGGCATTGTTTTTAGTTAAATTACCAGTAGCGTCTAAATAAAGCGTAGCATTATCATCTGCTGCAGTAATTTTACCGGTTTTATCAATATTGACTTTTTGATCTTTACCGCCAATTGAAACTGTTGCGGAAGTAGTATCACCAGCTTCAGGATTCAAAAACGCAGTAAGATCAGTACTTTCAACGCCTGTTACATCTGCATTCGCGGTATATGAATTGCTATCAGCATCATAGTTATATTGTACAGCAGCGCCTGGTGTACCAAAACCTACATCTGCGCTAGTTGTAATACTGCTGCCTTTGTTGCTTACAACTGCGTTCAACACATCTGAAGAAGCAGCTTTCGCATCAGTGTTAGTATATTGAGTAACGCCTACGCCAACTGTCACGCCAGTAAAGCCAGCCATATCTTTTAATGTTGCAGCGGCATTTGCCGTTTCGCCTTTACCATTAACGTTAAAGCCAGTCAACTTCAGCGTATCAGAGTCAATTTTTTTCAGGTCGATAGTGATGGTCTGGCCATCGTTCGCGCCAACTTGGATTTTCATGGAGCCGTCTTTTGCCAGCACGTTCACGCCGTTGAACTGGGTCTGACCAGATACGCGGTCAATTTCGTCCAGACGGGATTTGATTTCGTCCTGGATGGAGTCCAGGTCAGACTGGGAGTTGGTGCCAGTAGAAGACTGAACAGTCAGCTCACGGATACGCTGCAGGTTGTTGTTGATTTCAGACAGCGCGCCTTCAGTGGTCTGCGCAACGGAGATACCGTCGTTGGCGTTACGTGCAGCCTGAGTCAGGCCTTTGATGTTAGAGGTAAAGCGGTTAGCAATCGCCTGGCCAGCAGCGTCATCTTTTGCGCTGTTGATACGCAGACCGGAAGACAGACGCTCAATGGCAGTAGACATTGAAGACTGGTTCTTGTTGATGTTGTTCTGAGTGATCAGCGAGAGGCTGTTGGTATTAATGACTTGTGCCATGATTTCGTTTCCTGTTGTTCATCAAATCTTAAGTTAGATTTGGGTTTCCACCCTTCGGCTTCTTCGCCGTCATGAGTGTTATCGTCTGGTCCAAAACAACCTTTAGAATTTTTTTTCGGATCTCATAATTTTTTTAGCCACAGAAATACTCCTCTCTATTCCCGTTTTTCTTGCCATTGAAAAAAAGAAATTAATCGTAAACTTTATCCCGTAAAGGCCGATAACCCCTCTATTCGTTTTACGTGTCGTTACTTTAAGGAACTAAAATGGCAAGTATTTCTTCGTTGGGAGTCGGCTCAGGACTGAAGTTGGGTGATATTCTGGATAGTCTGACCGCCGCACAAAAAGCGCAGTTGACCCCTATCTCTAATCAGCAGTCTTCTTATACGTCAAAACTTAGCGCGTACGGCACGCTGAAAAGCGCTCTGGAATCTTTCCAGACTGCCAATACCGCATTAGGTAAAGCTGACCTGTTTACGGCCACCACGACGACCAGCAGCAGCACGGCATTCAGCGCGACCACAACAGGCAGCGCGCTGGCGGGGAAATACACCATTGAAGTCACGCAGCTTGCCAAGGCACAAACCCTGACAAGCGGCGTACAGAAAGACAATAAAGCGGCCATCGCCACCAGCGACAGCAAGATCACGATCCAGCAGGGCGGCGACAAAAAACCGGTCACCATTGATATCAGCGCGGCGGACTCCTCGCTGACCGGGATCCGTGATGCGATCAACAAAGCCGATGCGGGCGTCAGCGCCAGTATCATTAACGTCGGGAACGGTGAGTATCGCCTGTCTATCAGCTCGAAAGAGACCGGTGAAGACAACGCGATGACGATCAGCGTCAGCGGAGACCCCGCTCTGCAGTCCTTTATGGGCTACAACGGCACCAAAGGCGACAGCAGCAACGGCATGGAAGAGAGCGTGACCGCGCTCAATGCCCTGCTGAAGGTTAATAACGTCGATATCGAAAACAGCAGCAACACCATCAGCGATGCGCTGGAAGATATCACCCTGGAATTAAGCGATGTCACCACCGGTAACCAGACCTTAACCATTACCACTGACAACACCAAAGCCACAAAAGCCATTAAAGACTGGGTGACGGCCTATAACTCGCTGCAGGATACCTTTAGCAGCCTGACGAAATATACCGCTGTGGATGTAGGGGCTGATGCCCAGAGTACCAGCAATGGCGCCTTGCTGGGTGATACCACGTTACGCACCATCCAGACACAGTTAAAGACGCTGCTGAGCAGCTCTGTGGGCGGTTCCACCATCAAAACGCTGTCGCAGGTGGGGATCACAACCGATCCGGATAGCGGCAAACTTGAAATCAATGACGACAAACTGAGCGCGGCCATGAAAACCAGCGCCAATGGGATCAAAGATCTGTTGATTGGTGACGGTAAAACGACCGGTATCACCACCACCATTGGCAATAGCACCACCAGCTGGCTCTCCAGCACCGGCATTATTCAGGCCGCGAAGGATGGCGTCAGTAAGACGCTGAATAACTTAACGGATCAGTACAACGCGGCCAGCGCACGAATCGATTCTATGGTCGCGCGCTATAAAGAACAATTTACCCAGCTGGACGTAATGATGAACTCGCTGAACTCAACCAGCAGCTATCTGACTCAGCAGTTCGAAAACAACAGCAGCAAAAATTAATCTGAACCGAGGGGATTAACATGTACGGCGCAAAAGGCACGCAGGCCTACGCAAAAATAGAGGTTGAAAGCGCGGTGATGAGTGCCAGCCAGCAGCAGCTGATTATCATGCTATTTGATGGCGCACTCAGCGCGCTGGTCCGTGCGCGTCTGTTCCTGCAGGACGGTAACATCCCGGCAAAAGGCCAGGCGCTTTCAAAAGCCATTAACATTATCGAAAACGGGCTGAAACTGGGCCTGGATGAAGGTAATGGCGATGAGTTAACGCAAAACCTGATCGGCCTTTATGCCTATATGGTCCGCCGTCTTCTGCAGGCGAACGTGCGCAATGACGCCAGTGCCATCGAAGAGGTGGAAAACCTGCTGCGCAATATCGCAGACGGCTGGAAGGAAGCGGCTGGCTCGCCAAATCTGATTCAGGACGCCGTCTAATGACCACTGCACCGCAAATCTACACCCTTTATCAGCAGTTACTTGATCACAGCAAGTTGATGCTGCGGCTCGCCAGCAATGGCTTATGGGATGAACTGATCGCCTGTGAAACCGATTATGTTAATGCGGTGCATACGCTGGCGCGTGTCACTCAGGAATCTGAACTCTCCCTGCCGTTACAGGAGCAGCTCAGGCCTACTCTGCGTATGATTCTGGACAACGAAAGCCAGGTCAAAGTGCTGTTACAGAGCCGGATGGATGAACTGTCGAAAATGGTGGGCCAAACATCCATTCAAAAATCGGTACTCTCCGCTTACGGCAAACAGGGCGGGCATGTTCTGGTCCCCCAGGCGAATCAGGAATAGCCATTACCCTGACGTGCGAAAAGGTTTCGCTTCGTACGTCAGGCATTTCTGCAAACCGTATTCCATACTAGAGATCCTCGATCTCATGGAGCACGGAAGATGAAAAATCCCACCCTCTTGCAGTTCTTCCACTGGTATTACCCTGAAGGCAGTAAACTCTGGCCAGAGGTGGCCGAGCGCGCCGATGGTTTAAACGATATCGGCATCAACATGGTCTGGCTGCCCCCGGCCTATAAAGGCGCGACCGGCGGCTACTCTGTGGGCTATGACTGCTACGATCTCTTCGATCTTGGCGAGTTCGATCAAAAAGGATCTATTCCCACCAAATATGGCGACAAATCCCAGCTGCTGGCCGCTATTGACGCCCTGAAACGCAACGACATCGCGGTGCTGCTGGACGTGGTGGTTAACCACAAAATGGGCGCCGATGAGAAAGAGTCCATCCGCGTACAGCGCGTCAACGCCGAGGATCGCAACCAGATCGACGACGAGATTATTGAATGCGAAGCCTGGACCCGCTACACCTTCCCGGTTCGCGCTGGAAAATATTCAGAATTCATCTGGGATTACAAATGCTTCAGCGGTATCGACCACATCGAAAATCCCGATGAGAATGGCATCTTCAAGATCGTCAATGACTACACTGGCGACGGCTGGAACGATCAGGTTGATAACGAGTTGGGGAATTTTGATTACCTGATGGGTGAGAACATCGATTTTCGTAACCATGCGGTAACCGAGGAGATTAAATACTGGGCGCGCTGGGCGATGGAACAAACCCGGTGCGACGGCTTCCGCCTGGATGCGGTAAAACATATTCCGGCATGGTTCTACAAAGAGTGGATCGAGCATGTGCAGGAGGTAGCGCCGAAACCGCTGTTTATCGTGGCGGAATACTGGTCGAAAGATGTCGATAAACTTCAGCACTATATCGACCAGGTTGAAGGCAAAACCATGCTCTTTGACGCCCCGCTGCACATGAAGTTTCACGAAGCTTCGCTGCAGGGAAGTAATTATGACATGAGCCAGATCTTTACCGGCACCCTGGTAGAGGCCGACCCGTTCCATGCGGTCACTCTGGTCGCTAACCATGACACCCAGCCGCTACAGGCTCTTGAAGCCCCGGTGGAGCCCTGGTTTAAACCCCTGGCCTATGCCCTGATTTTGCTGCGTGAAAACGGCGTACCCAGCGTCTTCTACCCCGATCTGTACGGCGCCAGCTATGACGATACCGGCGGTGACGGCGAGATGTACCACATCGACATGCCGGTAATCGAGCAGCTCGACCAGCTGATCCTCGCCCGCCAGCGATTCGCGCACGGCATTCAGACCCTGTGGTTCGATCATCCTAACTGCATTGCCTTCAGCCGCAGCGGCACCGATGAAGATCCCGGCTGCGTGGTGGTGCTTTCTAACGGTGACGAGGGCGAAAAAACGATTACGCTTGGCGATAATTACGGCAACAAGAGCTGGAAAGATTTTCTTGGTAACCGGGAGGAGACCGTCACGACCGACGAAACCGGCACCGGCGTCTTTACCTGCAACGGCGGCAGCGTCAGCGTGTGGGTGATGGAAGAGGTATTGTAAGCTGTAAAGCCGGGCGGTGCTGTGCCTGCCCGGCATGCAGATCGTTATGGCAGCTTGCTTTCCAGCGGGTTTTTACTCAGGTAATTTGCACACTCAACGGTAGGCTGCCCGACGCGCTGCAGGATCATCCCGTCATACTCAATAGCCGAGCCCTCACGGTCCAGCGGATAGATATCCAGCTTGCGGGTGACGTTATAAAAGTCATCCGAACGCAGCATGATTTTCCCCGGCACGGCCACGACGCGCTGCCACTGACGGCAATCCAGAGTATCCCCTTCTTGGGTCACAACCAGCGTCGCGATCGCTTCCGGGCTGACCATCCTGCTTTGCGGCCCTTTCGACTGCCAGTACCCCGCCAGATCAGCCGGGACAGGATGCTTGACTACGTCCTGATAGCTGTCGACCTGCACGCAGCCGGTTAACGCCAGCAGCGCGCCCATAATTGCTATTTTTTTCATCATGATTCCGTCTATGTCGAAAAAAATAGTGTGGCATTAAAGCGAGTCTGGTGCCAGCAGCAGAGGGTCTAAACCTGCATTGACATCACGTCCTGGTACGCCTGCATCAGCTTGTTACGCACCTGAATGCCCATCTGCATCGACACCGACGCTTTTTGCATATCGGTCATCACATCGTTCAGCCCAATGCCCGGTACGCCGAGGGTGAATTTTTCGCCCTGCACGCGTGCCGCAGTTTGTGTGTTGCTGATCCGGTCCAGCGCCGCATGCAGCTGACCCGCAAAGCTGACGGTTGACTGCACGTCAGCCGCGTTCTGATTCCGGGCGGTCATTGCCGTTGCCTGCAACTGGCTGATAACGCCCTCAATCCCCTGTATTGCCATGACTTTCCCCTGATGGATTTTTACGCGCTCAAGAGTAGCAGTCTGTCAATGAGATAAAGGCGCTAAATAGCGTTAAAAAACCAGGTTATTTGACGCATAGAAATTCCCGAATCATCAAATAATGGCACAGCCATGATTATGGAATTTTTGTTGTGTTTGCCGACCCGGGAGCCTGTTTTGTTTCTCCACACGAATAATGAAATCCACGATGAGTCACGAGGTGCGCTATGAGTGCGTCAGCAACATCAAGCCCTCAAACTAAATCTCTCGAATGGATGAACCGCCTGCGCGCGAACCCTAAAGTGCCGTTGATCGTGGCAGGTGCTGCCGCTATCGCTATTGTTGTCGCTATGGTTTTATGGGCCAAACAACCCGACTATCGCACGCTGTTCAGCAACCTTTCAGATCAGGATGGCGGCGCTATCGTCACCCAGCTCACCCAGATGAACGTCCCTTACCGCTTCGCGGATAACGGCGGCGCGCTGGAAGTCCCTGCCGATAAAGTTCACGAACTTCGCTTACGTCTTGCCCAGCAAGGTCTGCCGAAAGGCGGTGCGGTGGGTTTTGAACTGCTGGATCAGGAAAAGTTCGGCATCAGCCAGTTCAGCGAGCAGGTTAACTACCAGCGCGCGCTGGAAGGCGAACTGGCCCGCACCATCGAAACCCTGGGTCCGCTGAAGAGCGCCCGCGTTCACCTGGCGATGCCAAAGCCGACGCTGTTTGTGCGTGAACAAAAAGCGCCTTCGGCGTCCGTTACCGTTAATCTGCAGCCTGGCCGCGCGCTGGATGAAGGACAGATTAGCGCGGTGGTGCACCTGGTCTCCAGCGCTGTGGCGGGATTACCGCCGGGTAACGTAACCCTGGTGGATCAAACGGGTCGCCTGTTAACAAAATCCAATACCGGCGATCGCGATCTGAATGACGCGCAGCTGAAATATGCCACTGACGTGGAAAATCGCGTTCAGAGCCGCATCGAAGCGATTCTGGGTCCTATCGTCGGGAACGGTAACGTGCACGCCCAGGTCACCGCGCAGATCGATTTTTCCGATAAAGAGCAGACCGAAGAGCAGTACCGTCCGAACGGCGATGCCGCCCAGGCGGTGATGCGTTCGCGTCAGGTAAATGAAAACCTGCAGGTCGGCGGGCCATTCCCTGGCGGCGTGCCGGGTGCCCTCTCTAACCAGCCAGCCCCGCCCAACACCGCGCCGATTAACGCGCCAGCGCAGAATCAGCAGAATGGTCAACAGGCGAACCAGCAACAGCAGCAAACAACCTCTGCCGCAAATGCCGGCCCGCGTACCAGCAGCCGTAACGAAACCACTAACTACGAAGTCGATCGCACCATTCGCCACACCAAAATGAACACCGGTGACGTGCAGCGTCTCTCCGTGGCGGTGGTCGTCAACTACAAAACCCTGCCGGACGGTAAGCCGCTGCCGCTGACCGCCGAGCAGATGAAACAGATTGAAAACCTGACCCGTGAAGCCATGGGTTACTCAGAGAAGCGTGGCGACTCCCTGAACGTCGTGAACTCGCCATTCAGCGCGGTTGACGATACCAGCGGTGAGCTACCGTTCTGGAAAACCCAGTCGTTTATCGAGCAGATGCTTGAAGCCGGTCGCTGGCTGCTGGTGGTGATTGTCGCCTGGCTGCTGTGGCGTAAAGCGGTACGTCCGCAGCTGGTACGCCGCGCCGAAGAAGCGAAAGCGCTGAAAGAGCAGACCACGCTGCGTCAGGAAACAGAGGAAGCTGTGGAAGTACGCCTCAGCAAAGACGAACAGATGCAGCAGCGCCGTGCTAACCAGCGCATGGGCGCTGAAGTGATGAGCCAGCGTATTCGCGAAATGTCAGATAACGATCCGCGCGTCGTAGCGCTGGTCATTCGCCAGTGGATGAGTAACGAAAATGAGTAACCTTACCGGAACGGATAAAAGCGCCATCCTGCTGATGACCATTGGCGAGGACCGGGCGGCAGAGGTGTTCAAACACCTCTCTCAGCGCGAAGTGCAGGTTCTCAGCGCAGCGATGGCTAACGTGCGTCAGATCTCCAACAAGCAGCTGACCGACGTGCTGGCAGAATTTGAGCAGGAAGCGGAACAGTTTGCCGCGCTCAACATCAATGCCAACGAATACCTGCGTTCGGTACTGGTCAAAGCCCTCGGCGAAGAGCGCGCGGCCAGCCTGCTGGAAGATATTCTCGAAACCCGCGATACCGCCAGCGGCATTGAGACGCTCAACTTTATGGAGCCGCAAACCGCAGCCGACCTTATTCGCGACGAGCATCCGCAGATCATCGCCACTATCCTGGTTCACCTCAAGCGTGGTCAGGCGGCGGATATTCTGGCGCTGTTCGACGAACGCCTGCGTCACGATGTGATGCTGCGTATCGCCACCTTCGGCGGCGTCCAGCCGGCGGCACTGGCGGAGCTGACCGAGGTACTGAATGGCCTGCTCGACGGCCAGAACCTCAAGCGCAGCAAAATGGGCGGCGTGAGAACGGCGGCCGAAATTATCAACCTGATGAAAACCCAGCAGGAAGAGGCGGTCATTACGGCGGTACGCGAGTTCGACGGCGAACTGGCGCAGAAAATTATCGACGAGATGTTCCTGTTCGAAAACCTGGTCGACGTGGACGATCGCAGCATCCAGCGCCTGCTTCAGGAAGTGGATTCCGAATCGCTGCTTATCGCCCTCAAAGGCGCCGAACAGCCGCTGCGCGAGAAGTTCCTGCGCAACATGTCCCAGCGTGCGGCGGATATCCTGCGCGACGACCTTGCCAACCGTGGCCCGGTGCGTCTGTCTCAGGTGGAAAACGAACAGAAAGCGATCCTGCTTATTGTGCGTCGCCTGGCAGAAACCGGCGAGATGGTGGTAGGCAGCGGCGAGGATACCTATGTCTGATGAACTGCCGTGGAAGGTCTGGACACCGGACGACCTCTCCCCTCCCCGGGGGGAATTTGTGCCCGCGGACGCCGACTCTGCCGAACCGGGTGAGGATGACGAACAGCCCGAACTGAGCGAAGAGGAGCAGCGCGCCCAGCAGCTGGCGCAGATCCAGATGCAGGCGCACGATCAAGGCTACGCGGCCGGTCTGAACGAAGGCCGGCAGAAAGGTCATGACCAGGGCTATCAGGACGGTCTGGCTCAGGGTCTGGCGCAGGGGTTAGAGCAGGCGCGCTCGCAGCAGGCACCGATCCATGCCCGGATGCAGCAGCTGGTCAGCGAGTTCCAGAATACCCTCGATGCGCTGGACAGCGTCATCGCCTCGCGGCTGATGCAGATGGCGCTGGAGGCGGCACGTCAGGTGATCGGCCACACGCCGCCGGTGGATAATTCATCGCTTATCAAACAGATCCAAAGCCTGTTACAGCAGGAGCCGCTGTTCAGCGGCAAACCGCAGCTGCGCGTCCACCCGGACGATCTGCAGCGGGTGGAAGAGATGCTCGGCGCAACCCTGAGCCTGCACGGCTGGCGTCTGCGCGGCGATCCGACCCTGCATCACGGCGGCTGCAAAGTCTCCGCCGATGAGGGGGATCTGGATGCCAGCGTGGCAACCCGCTGGCAGGAACTGTGCCGCCTGGCGGCACCGGGAGTCATCTGATGACCGCACGCCTCACCCGCTGGCTCAACACCCTCGACAATTTTGAAGCGAAGATGGCGCAACTGCCTGCCGTGCGTCGTTACGGCCGCTTAACCCGTGCCACCGGCCTGGTGCTGGAGGCCACCGGGCTTCAGCTGCCGCTGGGGGCCACCTGCATTATTGAACGGCCCGACGGGAAGGAGATCCGCGAAGTCGAGAGCGAAGTGGTCGGCTTTAACGGCCAGCGTCTGTTCCTGATGCCCCTGGAAGAGGTCGAAGGCGTTCTGCCCGGCGCGCGGGTGTATGCCAAAAATTTATCCGGCGACGGACTGCAAAGCGGTAAACAGCTGCCGCTCGGTCCGGCGCTGCTCGGACGGGTGCTGGACGGCGGCGGCAAGCCGCTGGATGGCCTGCCCGCACCCGATACCGCCGAAACCGGGGCGCTGGTTACTCAACCTTTTAACCCCCTGCAGCGAACGCCGATCGAGCATGTGCTGGATACCGGTGTGCGCCCGATTAACGCCCTGCTGACCGTCGGGCGCGGCCAGCGTATGGGGCTTTTTGCCGGCTCCGGCGTCGGGAAATCGGTACTGCTCGGGATGATGGCCCGTTACACCCAGGCCGACGTCATCGTGGTGGGGCTGATTGGCGAGCGTGGCCGCGAAGTTAAAGATTTTATCGAGAACATTCTGGGTGCCGAAGGGCGTGCCCGCTCGGTGGTGATTGCCGCCCCGGCGGACGTCTCTCCCCTGCTGCGTATGCAGGGCGCCGCCTATGCGACCCGGATCGCCGAAGACTTTCGTGACCGGGGTCAGCACGTGCTGCTGATCATGGACTCCCTGACCCGCTACGCGATGGCGCAGCGTGAGATTGCCCTGGCGATCGGCGAGCCTCCGGCCACCAAAGGCTACCCGCCTTCGGTGTTTGCCAAGCTCCCGGCGCTGGTAGAGCGCGCGGGTAATGGCATCAGCGGCGGCGGGTCGATTACCGCGTTTTATACGGTGCTGACCGAAGGTGATGACCAGCAGGATCCGATTGCCGACTCGGCGCGTGCGATCCTCGACGGCCATATCGTCCTGTCGCGCCGTCTGGCCGAGGCGGGCCACTACCCGGCAATTGATATCGAAGCCTCGATCAGCCGTGCGATGACGGCACTGATCACCGAGAAGCATTATGCCCGGGTGCGTAACTTCAAGCAGCTGCTCTCCAGCTTCCAGCGCAACCGCGATCTGGTCAGCGTCGGGGCGTATGCCAAAGGCAGCGATCCGATGCTCGACAAGGCGATTGCCCTCTGGCCGCATCTGGAGGCATATCTGCAGCAGGGTATTTTTGAAAAGGCCGACTGGGAAAGCTCGATCCAGGCTCTGGAGATGATCTTCCCGCAGGTGTAACAAGGTAGAGGGCGATTCTTATGGCACAACATGGCGCATTAACCACGCTGAAAGATCTGGCCGAAAAAGACGTTGATAATGCCGCACAGCACCTTGGCGTGATGCGCCACGGATACCAGCAGGCGGAAGAGCAGCTGAAAATGCTGATCGACTACCAGCATGAGTATCGCACTAACCTCAATACCGATATGGCTCAGGGCATCGGCAGCCAGCGCTGGATCAACTATCAACAGTTCATCCTGACCCTGGAAAAAGCGATCGAGCAGCATCGCCAGCAGGTGGTTCAGTGGAGCAACAAAGTCGATCTTGCCCTGACGGCCTGGCGAGAGAAAAAACAGCGTTTACAGGCCTGGCAGACATTGCAGGATCGCCAGCTTGCCGCCGCAACCCTGGCGGAAAGCCGTCTCGATCAGAAAAAAATGGATGAATTTGCCCAGCGGGCAACAATGAGGACCCCGGAATGATCACCCTTCAACAACTGCTTTCGAGCGACACCGAACTGACGGCTGGCGCCCGGGGTGGAAAAGCGGCCGATGGCGCGCAGGATTTTCTTGCTCTGCTGGCGGGCGCACTAACCGATGCGAAAGGCCAGGGCAAAGCGGCTGGCCTGACGCTTAACGATCTGCAGGCATCCGACGGCAAGTTTGCGAAAGCGGCGCTGCAATCCGGCATCGCCGATATCGACGTAGACGCCGATGCCGGTAAGCTGGCTGAACTGCTGGCGCGGCAGGATTTGACGTTGAGCGACGAAAACGCCACCCAGCCGGGGCTGGCCCACGGTCTGCTGCCTGTTGCCAAAAGCGATGTGCTGAAATCCCTGACCCAGGCCGCCAAAGAGGCCGACAGCAAAACCGAGCTCAGCGAAGAAGAGCTGGCGGGCTTAAGTGCCTTAATGGCGATGCTGCCCCACCAGCAGACGGCAACTGCCGCCGCACCGCAACCAGTGAGCGCCGGAAGCCTGGACGTGAAAGCGACGCTGACCGACGATCGTGGTCGTCAGCCAGCCCTGGATACCGATGCGCTGCACACCGCGCAGAACGTGGCGCAGGACAAAGATGCGGTACTGGCATCCGACACCCAGCTGACGCCAGCCGTCGCCGCGACGACCAAACAGGCGGCAGAGAGCACACTTTCCCCAACCGGACCAACCGCCACGATGGGACCCATTGTCAGCAATCTTACCTCTGCTCAACCGACGCTTGCCGCCGCACCGGTAGTGAGCGCCCAGTTGGGCAGCAATGAGTGGCAGCAGACCATCAGCCAGCACATTACGCTGTTTACCCGCCAGGGACAGCAGAGCGCCGAGCTGCGTCTGCATCCAGAAGACCTGGG
Organism: Leclercia adecarboxylata; assembly: GCF_035787115.1. Taxonomy (GTDB): domain Bacteria; phylum Pseudomonadota; class Gammaproteobacteria; order Enterobacterales; family Enterobacteriaceae; genus Enterobacter; species Enterobacter adecarboxylatus_E. Next base: position 1,033,919 of record NZ_JALKTL010000001.1, read on the forward strand.
TCAGGTGCAAATCACGCTTAAGCTGGATGATAACCAGGCGCAGCTGCAGATGGTGTCAGGCCATAGCCACGTTCGCGCGGCGCTGGAAGCGGCGCTGCCGGTTCTGCGCACGCAGCTGGCGGAAAACGGCATTCAGCTTACCCAAAGCAGCATCAGCAGTGAAAACTTTAGTGGTCAACAGCAGGCGTCTTCTCAGCATCAGCAGCAGGCCTCCCGCTCTGGCAACACCGGCGGGTTTGATGAAGAGAATGACGAGCTGCTGGCCGTACCGGCCTCTTTGCAGTCTGCAGCACGTGGAAACAGTGCTGTCGATATCTTCGCCTAAACCTAAACGCCCGAGGTAGCGTGATTATCCCCGTCTTTTCGACCCTTTGACGGCGACGGGACACGGGATAATCACCACATTAGCAGTCCCGAAACAGGAAGCACGCAACAGATGACTGACTCCGCCATCACCAAAAAAAGTAAGCGTTCCATCTGGATCCCGCTGCTGGTGTTAATTACGCTCGCCGCCTGCGCCACCGCAGGTTACAGCTACTGGCGTATGAATAAAGCCCCTTCAGCCGAAGCCAAAGTGGAGCCACCTCCGCCAGCGGCGCCGGTCTTTTTCGCGCTGGATACGTTCACCGTTAACCTGGGCGATGCCGATCACGTGTTTTACGTGGGCATTACGCTGCGTCTGAAAGACGAAGCCACCCGCGCGCGCATGAGTGAGTACCTGCCGGAAGTGCGCAGCCGTCTGCTGCTGCTGTTTTCTCGTCAGGACCCCAGCCAGCTCTCTACCGAGGAAGGTAAGATAAAGCTGGTGGAAGCCATTAAGCAAACGCTGGCCGCGCCTCTGATTAGCGGTCAACCTAAGCAGGAAGTCACCGACGTTCTGTATACAGCTTTCATTCTGCGGTAACGACATGGGCGACAGTATTCTTTCTCAGGCGGAAATCGATGCGCTGCTCAACGGCGACAGCGATAAAGCCGACGAACCAAAACCGGGGCTGGCGGGCGAAAGCGATATTCGCCCCTACGATCCCAATACCCAGCGTCGCGTGGTGCGCGAGCGTCTTCAGGCGCTGGAGATCATCAACGAACGTTTTGCCCGTCAGTTCCGTATGGGGCTGTTCAACCTGCTGCGTCGTAGCCCGGACATCACCGTCGGGGCGATCCGCATTCAGCCCTATCATGAGTTCGCGCGTAACCTGCCGGTGCCGACGAACCTCAACCTGATCCATCTGAAGCCGCTGCGCGGCACGGGCCTGTTTGTCTTTTCGCCGAGCCTGGTGTTTATCGCCGTGGATAACCTGTTCGGCGGCGACGGACGTTTTCCGACCAAGGTTGAAGGCCGCGAGTTCACCCACACCGAACAGCGCGTCATCAACCGAATGCTGAAGCTGGCCCTTGAGGGGTATAGCGACGCATGGAAGGCGATCCACCCGCTGGACGTGGAGTACGTGCGTTCCGAGATGCAGGTGAAGTTCACCAACATCACTACTTCTCCGAACGACATCGTGGTCAACACCCCGTTCCACGTGGAGATCGGCAACCTGACCGGCGAGTTCAATATCTGCCTGCCGTTCAGCATGATTGAGCCGCTGCGCGAAGTGCTGGTGAACCCGCCGCTGGAGAACTCCCGCCATGAAGATCAGAACTGGCGTGAGAACCTGGTCCGCCAGGTTCAGCACTCCCAGCTGGAACTGGTGGCGAACTTTGCCGACGTACCGCTGCGTTTGTCGCAAATCTTAAAATTAAAACCCGGCGATGTGCTGCCGATAGAAAAACCCGACCGCATCATTGCGCATGTGGATGGCGTGCCCGTGCTGACCAGCCAGTATGGCACCGTAAACAATCAGTACGCGTTACGCGTTGAGCACCTGATCAACCCGATTTTGAATTCTCTGAATGAGGAACAGCCCAAATGAGTGATATGAACAATCCGTCCGATGACAACACCGGAGCACTGGACGATCTGTGGGCTGAGGCGTTAAACGAACAAAAAGCACCGGCCAGCAAAAGCGTTGCCGATTCGGTATTCCAGCAGCTGGGCGGCGGTGACGTCAGCGGTACGCTGCAGGATATCGATCTGATTATGGATATCCCGGTCAAGCTGACCGTGGAGCTGGGCCGTACCCGTATGACCATCAAAGAGCTGCTGCGCCTGACGCAGGGTTCGGTGGTGGCGCTGGATGGTCTGGCTGGTGAGCCGCTGGATATTCTGATCAACGGTTACCTGATTGCCCAGGGTGAAGTGGTGGTGGTCGCCGATAAATACGGCGTGCGTATCACCGACATCATCACCCCGTCTGAACGTATGCGTCGTCTGAGCCGTTAAGCATGAAGACCCAGGCAATTGTCTCTCAGCCTTCTGCGGTTCCAGGTTCGCCGCTGCTTCAGGTCACCGGCGCGCTGCTGGGTATTATTGCCTTTATTCTGGTTGCCGCCTGGCTGGCAAAACGCGTAGGTCTGGCGGGGAAAACCGCCGGTGCCCGCGGGCTGAAGCTCGCCGCCAGCACGTCGCTGGGCCCGCGTGAGCGTGTGGTGATCGTCGAAGTGGAAGACGCCCGGCTGGTGCTGGGTGTCACCGCTTCACACATTAATATTCTGCATAAATTGCCGCCTGCGCCGGTCTCTGAGGAGAGTCGCGCAGAGGTTCAACCGGATTTTCAGTCCGTGATGAAGAGTTTGCTTAAGCGTTCCGGGAGATCGTGATGCGCCGTTTGTTATCCCTTACGCTTGCAGGCCTGGGCCTGTTTGCTCCCGCCGTGTATGCCCAGTTGCCAGGCCTTATCTCCACGCCGATGGCCAATGGCGGCCAGAGCTGGTCTCTGTCTGTTCAGACGCTGGTGTTTATCACCTCGCTGACCTTTATCCCGGCTATTCTGCTGATGATGACCAGCTTCACCCGCATTATCATCGTCTTTGGACTGCTGCGAAACGCCTTAGGTACTCCGTCCGCACCGCCTAACCAGGTGCTGCTCGGTCTGTCGCTGTTTTTGACCTTTTTCATCATGTCGCCAGTGATCGACAAAATTTATGTCGACGCCTATCAGCCGTTCAGTGAAGAGAAGATCTCCATGCAGGAGGCGCTGGAAAAAGGGGCGCAGCCGCTGCGCGAATTTATGCTGCGTCAGACCCGCGAAGCCGATCTGGCGCTGTTTGCCCGCCTGGCGAACGCCGGGCCGATCCAGGGACCGGAAGCAGTACCGATGCGCATTCTGCTGCCCGCCTACGTGACCAGCGAGCTGAAAACCGCCTTCCAGATCGGGTTTACGATCTTCATTCCGTTCCTGATTATCGACCTGGTCATCGCCAGCGTCCTGATGGCGCTCGGGATGATGATGGTGCCTCCGGCAACCATCGCCCTGCCCTTCAAGCTGATGCTGTTTGTCCTGGTGGACGGCTGGCAGCTGCTGGTGGGTTCGCTGGCGCAAAGTTTCTACAGTTAAGGAGCGCCCGATGACGCCAGAATCGGTCATGATGATGGGCACGGAAGCGATGAAAGTCGCCATTTCCGTTGCCGCTCCCCTGCTGCTGGTGGCGCTGGTCACCGGTCTGATTATCAGTATCCTGCAGGCTGCCACGCAGATTAACGAGATGACGCTGTCATTCATTCCGAAAATTATCGCCGTGTTTGTGGCGATCATTATCGCCGGGCCCTGGATGCTGAACCTGATGCTGGATTACATGCGCAACCTGTTCACTAACCTGCCCTACCTCATCGGCTAGTCATGCTGCAAGTTACCAGCGTTCAATGGCTTGAGTGGCTCGGCCTCTACTTCTGGCCGCTGCTGCGCATCCTGGCGCTGATCTCCACCGCGCCGATCCTCAGCGAGAGGGCGATCCCCAAGCGGGTCAAAATCGGCCTTGGGTTCCTTATCACCATTATCGTCGCCCCGACGCTACCGCCGGTGAACGTGCCCATTTTTTCCGCGCCGGCGCTGTGGGTCGGGCTACAGCAGATCCTGATTGGCGTCGCCATCGGCTTTACGATGCAGTTCGCGTTTGCCGCCGTGCGGATGGCCGGAGAGCTGATTGGCCTGCAGATGGGACTCTCCTTCGCCACCTTCTTTGACCCGGGCAGTCGGCTTAACATGCCAATCCTTGCCCGTATTATCGATCTGCTGGCGATGCTGCTGTTCATGGCTTTTGACGGGCATCTGTGGCTGATCTCGATGCTGGTGGACACGTTCCACACGCTGCCAATTGGTGGGGATCCGGTCAACAGCAACGCCTTTATGGCCCTGACCCGCGCGGCCGGGCTAATTTTCCTCAACGGTCTGATGCTGGCTTTGCCCCTGATCACTCTGCTGCTGATCGTCAACCTGGCGCTGGGTTTGCTTAACCGTATGGCTCCGCAGCTGTCGGTGTTTGTCATTGGTTTCCCCATCACCCTGACCATCGGCCTTTTGCTGATCTCCCTTTTAATGCCGCTTATTGCACCATTCTGCGAACATTTATTCAGTGAAATATTTAATCTGCTGGCCAATATTGTGCGCGAACTTTCAACAAAGTAATAACCCCTGTATTTTATATTGTCTTTCTGAGGATATTCCTAAAATAACAAACGAGAAACATCTGCCAGGATATATCTGCAGCGGGTTGAATGCTTTTATACTCCTCACATAATTCAACATTTACTTTACTTTAAGATGTTTCCTGGCAAATTATACGTAACTTTACGAGATAGTGAGTTCGCCTGAAAGTCCTTGTAATGCTCACAGGTAATTTATTTTTCCATTCCGTTTGGCTGTTATAGAGCTCTCAGGCAGAGGGTGAATTATCGTTATGCATTGAGTGAGGGTATGCCATGTCAACGATCATTATGGATTTATGCAGTTACACCCGGCTAGGGTTAACCGGGTATCTGGCCAGCAGAGGAGTAAAGAAAAAAGAGATCAACGATGTACACACTGTTGACGAACTTGCCGCCGCATGTGAAGCCTTGACGCCAGGTGTGGTGTTTATTAATGAGGACTGTTTCATTCACGATCCCGCCAACAGTCAGCAAATAAAGCAGATCATTAATCAGCATCCCGGCACACTGTTTATTGTTTTTATGGCAATTGCCAATATTCATTTCGATGAATATTTGCGGGTTCGTCAGAATCTTCTGATTAGTTCGAAATCTATTAAGCCCGAATCGCTGGATGAGCTGGTGGGCGATTATTTACGTAACGAGATAAAGAGTGTAGCTGAGTTTAATTTTCCGACTTTATCATTAAGCCGAACTGAATCCAGTATGTTGCGAATGTGGATGGCAGGACAAGGAACCATTCAGATTTCCGACCAGATGAATATTAAAGCAAAAACCGTATCGTCACATAAAGGAAATATTAAAAGGAAAATAAAAACGCATAATAAGCAAGTGATCTATCATGTCGTTCGTCTGACAGACAATGTGACCAATGGAATTTACGTTAACCTGCGTTAACCCCTTCCCTTTTAACACGCAATAATCGATCTCTGGCTATGCCAGAGATTTTTTCATTCCGGTCGGGCCAGCCGGCGCTACCCGGCACATCGCTTACTCCTGACTCTCAACAAAAATGCCGTCAGGGTGACCAAGCTCGTTAAAGAACCAAATCCCGAGCGGGTAATCTTCCAGTGAGACCAGATACATCGTGCCTTCATTAAACTGCTCAACCGCCAGTACAACCCCCGGGCGACGCGGCCCACCGTCGGTTTTAACTGTAACCCGATCGTTGACGTTCATAAAATCCTCCTCTGGTTTTGAGCCAGTGTAGAACAAAACGTGAAAACTGGCAGCGTGTTGCCGCGCGATTGCCGCTTTTATCGACGGTCTATACTTACAGATGGAGAGGATAAACGAGGAGTATGTAATGAAGACCGCAAAAGAGTACAGCGAGACCGCAAAACGGGAAGTGAATGTTGACGTTGATGCCCTGCTCGCCGCGATCAATGAAATCAGCGAGAGCGAGGTTCAGCGTATTGATGATGACCCTACCAGGGTTCGGGTAAACGATCACGATTACCACACCTGGCGCGAGCTGGCGGAAGCCTTCGAGCTTGATATCCATGATTTTAGCGTAACGGAAGTCAATCGCTGAGGCGAAAAAAATCCCGGTCATGGGGTGACCGGGATGAAGCTTGCTTATGCAAGAAGCACTTGTAAATTCGTTACACCAGGAAATCTGATGTGGGATAAACCTTATCCGCAATTTTTTTGCAAGACAAGGAAATATTCTTCACATTTATAGTTGTCAGGCGAAATAAAATATTAGTTATGGTTCCCTGAGGTGCGTGGGTCGCGGGGTGCACGGGATCGGTCCCATAAGAGAACCCTTTTGCCACCTTTGCTTTTGAGAAAATTCCTACAAAAGACCTTTTATCTGCTACGGGAGATGCTATGCCTTCACTTGATGATCCGTTGCTCATCTATAGCGATCTGGACGGCACATTGCTGGACATTCACACCTACGACTGGCAGCCCGCTCTCGGCTGGCTGGAGGCCTTACAGGACAATCAGATCCCGGTCATCCTCTGCAGCAGCAAAACCGCGGCGGAGATGCTGGAGATCCAGAGCGATCTTGGCCTGGAGGGCCTGCCTTTTATTGCCGAAAACGGCGCGGTGATCCAGCTGGATGTACGCTGGAATGATCATCCCAATGCGCCGCGGTTGATTAACGGTGTTCCCCACACCGACATCGTTAACATCATTAACAAGCTCCGTGCCCGGGAGGGTTACAAATTCACCACCTTTGATGATGTGGATGAGCGGGTCATTGGCGAGTGGACCGGGCTTAACCGTGAACGTGCAGCACTGGCGCGACTGCATGAAGCCTCGGTGACGCTCATCTGGCGCGATAGCGACGAAAGCATGGCGCTCTTTGAGGAGGCGCTGGCCGCTCTGGGGCTGAAGTTTGTCCAGGGCGCACGGTTCTGGCACATCCTGGATGAACGCGGCGGCAAAGATCAGGCGATTAACTGGCTCAACGAGCAGTATCTGGAGCGGGAGGGCGCGCTCCCCACTACGCTGGGCCTGGGTGACGGGCCAAACGACGCCCCGCTGCTGGATAGCGTCGATTTTGCGGTGGTGGTCAAAGGCATTAATCGCCAGGGTGTAGCGCTCAAAAACGACGACCCGGCACGGGTTTACCACACCCACCAGCCTGGCCCAGCAGGCTGGCGTGAAGGGTTAGATCACTTCTTCTCGTCCTGACCTACGACCTGATTACGTCCTCGCTGCTTCGCCTGGTAGAGTCGGGCGTCAGCGATGGACTGCAGCTGTTCAAAATCGTAATCACCGCTTTCATGCGCGCTGCTGACGCCAATCGACACGCTGACACGCGTGGTCTGGCTCTTTTTCACCAGGATCTCCCGGCGATTGATGCGCACGCGGATCCGCTCGGCAATAAGCATGGCCTGTTCAGGCCCGGTGTCAGGCAGCACCACGCAGAACTCTTCGCCCCCAACCCGTCCGGCGACGTCGGTCTCCCGTATCGTACGGGTGATTAACCCGGCCGCATGGGTGAGCACCTTATCCCCCGCCTGGTGACCGAACCTGTCATTAACGCTTTTGAAATGGTCGAGATCCATCTGCATTACCGAGTAGGGCTGCTTTTGCTGCTCGCATCGCTTCGCCAACGCTTTCGCCCGTTCAAACAGCGCGCCACGGTTATTTATGCGCGTCAGCGGGTCATGCCAGGCCTGCCACTGGAGCGAGTGTTGCAGGCGGTACATATCGCTGACCATCCGGCGGATCACAATCCACGAACCTACCAGCATGGCGGAGAACAGTAGCCACAGCAGCGCCAGGGCGATAGTGATGCTGCCAAAATCGCCGTTGGCCCCTTCCCTCAGGGTATGTATGCGCAGCACAACCCCGTCAAAGTGATCCAGATGCTGCCAGTTGATATAGCGACTACCCAGGCGGAGGTTGCCCTCGGTGTCATTTTCCAGAGCTGAGGCAATTTGCGCTTGTTCGCGCGCGTCAAAATGGTTCACGTTATCGGTAATACTCTCTGAGGTGGCGAGCAGATCAAAGCCGTTGTTATAGAGCTGGAACTCCCCCTCGCCGTTGCCGTCTACCGCATCCTGCAGCAGTTTCTTCATTCCGGAGAGGGTAAAGTCTATCGCCAGCGCGCCGTACCAGTAGTGCTGATAATCGACCGGCACGCTGACGGTAATGGTGCGATCGTCTCCCTGGGTAAACCAGCGCACGCTGCGGGCCCGGTTGTCATGCTCCGATTGGCCGGTGTACCACGGGCTGGTGACCAGCTGATAATAGCGGGAAACAATGTCATTTCCCCAGTCGGTGGGATCGGTCGAGACGTAAAACCCCGCCCGTGAAACATAGACCACGCGCTTCGCGTGCGCTTCAGGCGAATTAATACGCAGCAAATAGCCCATCTCAAAGGCGGCGCTCAACTCTCTTGCGAGCCGCTCTTCGTCGCGTATCAGGCTGGTGGTTTGCTGCACAAAAGCATCAGAAACGCCATTCAGGGGAAAGGTGCGCCGCGCGTCGAAGGTCAACTGCCAGAACCTTTGTTTCTGTAAATCTTTAAAATGGGAGACGGTATTGTGCAATAGCGGGGAAGCCAGGGGGGTTTCAAGGGCGTCGCGCATGCCGTTACGAAAGAACAGCAGTCTTTCCACGCTGAACTCAAGCTGGCGATCCAGCGAATTGACCACCGTCTCCAGATGATTTTTCTGGCTGGCGGCGTACGCATCCTCCAGCACCACTGCCTCACGCCAGGTCAGCAGCGTGGAGAAGATGAGAACGGCAATAAAGCAAAGATTAACAACCCGGCCCGGATGAAAACGATGTCGTGCCGAAAAAGCGTCTTTTCCTGTAACGTTGTTGTGCTCCACACACACTCCATAAAAGCCACCTTCGCCATCCGCATGACATCAAAGCCTGGCGGGTTTTGCAATGCTATTGCTGTTGGCGATTATAGCGTACAAAAACGCCCGGCATTGCCGGGCGTAGCGTGACTTAAGCCTTGTCCTGTTGCCGGGTGCCGTCACCATGCTGAAGCTCATCTTCACGAAACGCTTCCTGCTTGATGCCGTAACCGTCATACCAGCGACACTCCACCATTCCGCTTGCATAGCCGGTGACGACCATACGTGGACCGCCGTTTTTAGGCTTAACTTCATCGCTGACCAGAAAGACCATAACCGCCTCCTTTATCAGTGTGAAACTGTATCAATTTAGACGAGGAATAGCAGTTATGCCTGGTATAGCCCCAGCCTATTAATGTGAGCGACCGCGCAATTTTTCCACCGCTTTCACTGCCGCTACGACAATCAGACCGATAATAAAGCCGAGCACCAGGTTGAGTAACATCGGTAAAATCGCTGCAATAACAGCACTTTGCGCCTCGGCAAAGTGCTCAATTGCATGATGCAGCGGCGCAATACCGTGTACCACAATCCCACCGCCGACCAGGAACATCGCCAGGGTGCCGATCACCGACAGGGATTTCATCAGCCAGGGCGCTATCACCAGCAGCGCTTTGCCGGTCATCTTTGCCAGCGCGCTGGTTTTTTCATTCAGCCAGTAGCCGATATCGTCCAGCTTGACGATGAGCCCTACCAGGCCGTAAACCCCGATAGTGACCAGAATGGCAATACCGGAGAGCACCAGCACCTGGTTGAGCAGCGGCGCATCCGCCACAATCCCAAGCGTAATGGCGACAATTTCCGCCGACAGAATAAAGTCGGTGCGAATAGCCCCCTTCACTTTATCGCGCTCAAACGCGACAGGATCTTTTGCGGCCAGCGCCTCCAGACGCTGTTGCCGTGCGGCAGGCGTTTCCTTCTCCTTATCTTTGCGCGCTGCGAAGGAGTGGAGAATTTTTTCTGCCCCCTCAAAACAGAGAAACGCCCCGCCAATCATCAGCAGAGGCGTAATGGCCCACGGGATAAATGCGCTAATCAGCAGCGCCAGCGGTACGAGGATCACTTTATTGAGCAACGACCCCTTTGCCACAGCCCAGACCACAGGCAGTTCCCGGTTGGCGCGCACGCCCGTTACCTGCTGGGCATTAAGCGATAGATCGTCTCCCAGCACGCCGGCGGTCTTTTTCGCCGCTAATTTACCCATCATCGAAATATCGTCCAGCAGCGTGGCGATATCATCCAGCAGTGTTAATAAGCTACTTCCCGCCAAAATAACGTTCCTTCTTTTTTGTTAATTACCACAACAGTATGGAGTAAAACCGGAAACCCTGAAACCATCCCGTATAAGTCAACAAATTATTCACATCAGTAACACAATTAAAGGACTCGCCAGCGTGATAGTTTTCACGTTAACTCTATGCGACCTTTTTAATTCACCGTGAGGGAGTATGCGTTTCAGGCAAGTATTACCATTAGCGGGCGCCCTGTTCGCGCTCTATATCATCTGGGGCTCCACCTACTTTGTGATCCGCATCGGCGTGGAGAGCTGGCCGCCTCTGATGATGGCGGGCGTGCGTTTCCTCTCTGCGGGTGCGTTGCTGCTGGCGTTTCTGTTCCTGCGCGGTCATAAGCTGCCGCCGCTGCGTCCGTTGCTCAATGCCGCTCTGATTGGCATCCTGCTGCTGGCGGTCGGAAACGGCTTTGTTACCGTCGCCGAACATCAGAATGTGCCGTCCGGTATCGCCGCGGTGGTAGTGGCAACCGTTCCGCTGTTTACCCTCTGCTTCAGCCGCCTGTTTGGCATCAAAACGCGTAAGCTGGAGTGGCTGGGGATCGCCATCGGGATGGCAGGGATTATCTTGCTTAACAGCGGCGGCAACCTGAGCGGTAATCCGTGGGGAGCGCTGCTGATCCTGATTGGCTCGATGAGCTGGGCGTTTGGTTCGGTCTACGGCTCGCGCATTGAATTACCGTCCGGGATGATGGCTGGCGCCATTGAGATGGTCACCGCCGGGATCGTATTGCTGGCGGCGTCTCTGCTGTCGGGAGAGAAAATGTCCACCCTGCCCGACCTGTCGGGATGGCTGGCGGTAGGTTATCTGGCAATTTTCGGCTCGGTGATAGCGATCAATGCTTATATGTTCTTGATCCGCAATGTGTCGCCGGCGGTGGCGACCAGCTATGCCTATGTGAACCCGGTGGTGGCTGTTTTACTGGGCACAAGGCTTGGCGGCGAATCACTGTCGGCAATTGAATGGCTGGCGCTGGGGGTTATTATCATGGCGGTGGTGCTGGTGACGCTTGGTAAGTATTTGCTGCCGGTAAAACCGGTGATTACGCCTTGTCAGGCGGAGAAACCCTGAGCGGGCGAATGCCCTGGGTGTCGATCTGCGCGGTTTTGCCGCCGCTGCAGATCCACTCCTCCAGCCGCTCCGTGAGCGCCCTGTCATTGAGCTTCATTCTGCCGCGCAGCGCGCACTCCCATACCACCAGCACCCGCCAGCCCTGTTCCTGCAACACGGCGATATCCCGTGCATCGCGCGCCACGTTTTTACCGATTTTTTCCAGCCAGAAATCGGTGCGGGTCGCGGGCACTTTAAACAGATAGCAGTCGTGACGATGCCAGAAGCAGCCGTGGGTGAAGATCACGCATTTATGGTTATCAATGACAAAATCAGGCCGCCCGGCAAGGGCGACATCCTGCACGCGAAACGCAAACCCGACCTCCGTGAGGAGGCCAGCCAGCCGTTTTTCGATAGCCGTATCCCGCGTGCCAATGGCGCGCATGTTTTTACTGCGGGTGGCCTTATCGTGAACGTCCGCCATTCGCGGCCTCAGTCTTGCGTTGTTCAACAGCCTGTAAAATGCGCGACTCCAGCAGCCGGGCGACGGCTGCAAAAGCAGGCACCACTACCGAGTTGCCAAACTGCCGATAGGCCTGGGTATCCGATACCGGGATGCGGAAGTGATAGCCCTGCGGCGTTTCAAAGCCCATCAGGCGCGCGCATTCGCGCGGCGTCAGACGGCGCGGACGATGGCGCTGGTTTTGGGCGTCATCGAAATCGCGCTCGCCAAGGGCCTTATCCCAGCCTCTGTCGATGAGGATCTCGGCGCCATCTTTGTAATAGCGTGCCGACAGCGTGCGGGCAACGCTGTGTGGATTGGCGGGATCGACCATCCCGAAGCCAAAGCCGTTGCCCTTCGCCTGATGCTTTTTGGCATAGCGATACAGGTACTTCCACAGCACCGGGGTGAGAATGAATTTTGCGTCCACCACCGGCTCAAGCAGATCGGCAATCGACGGGCGGCGGGTCGGCCACAGCCCCGGCAGATCCCGCAGCGTAAAGTTGCCACACAAATTAAGATCGCGACGAAAGCCCACCAGCACAATGCGCTCGCGGTGCTGGGGCAGGAAATGTTTGCCATCAACGATTTTTGGATCGTCCGGACCACTGTCAGCGGCATCCGCCACGTCATACCCCAGCTCGTCCAGAGTCTGCATGATGATGCGGAAGGTTTTGCCCCCGTCGTGGCTCTTCAGGTTTTTTACGTTTTCAAGCACGAAGATGGCCGGGCGACGGGCGTCGATGATGCGGGCAACGTCGAAGAACAGCGTTCCCTGGGTGTCGCAGGCAAAACCGTGGGCGCGCCCCAGCGCGTTTTTCTTCGATACCCCCGCCAGAGAAAACGGCTGACACGGGAAGCCCGCAAGCAGGACGTCATGCGCCGGAATGTTGTCACGAATATGTTGCGCCGCCTCGTCGTCCGTGACGCCGCTCTGATGGCTGAGCGTCACTTCGCGGATGTCCTCATTGAACTGATGGGCATCAGGATCGCAGTACCAGTTCGCCTTGTAAGTCCTCACCGCGTGTTTGTTCCATTCGCTGGTGAACACACACTGTCCACCAATCGCCTCGAAGCCATGGCGTATACCGCCGATGCCGGCAAAGAGATCGACAAAGCGAAAAGCATAATGAGGGTGGCAGGCAGGAGGACGAGGCAGCAGGTTTTGCAGCATGCCAAATTCACCGTCGCTGAGACGGTGTCCTGCCCGCTCACTGGTCACCAGCCGCTTGAGAATGGCCGGGCTCCAGTGGCTCTCACCCTGAGCATTCAGAAGATGCGCCAGGGTCCTGGCATCGTAAATTTCCAGAAGCTGGCACAATAACGCCTGAACGGACGCTGTTGATTTCTCTGCCAGCAAAAGCGCGGGCTCCGTCACTGATACATTTTCCTGCATACATTTAACCGGACCAAAAGGGATGCAAAGAGAGTAACACAGATTGGTCCTACAGACTGTCGCGGAAACGTTGTAACACCCCGGCGTCAATGCCGTCATACTCGCCGCGCAATTCTGCACTCAGCCGGGCCATAAACTGGATCAAAACATCGGCGCTCTGGCGAGCAAGCTCACGCCCGGCAGCGGTTTGCATGGTTTGCGGCAGGCGGAGCAATTTCGTCTGGAAATGGTCCAGGGCAAAGGCCCGGTCATTCAGTTCACGCTTATCGGCAAAGGGATCCTCCGCATCGAACAGAGGCACACCCAACGCACCGGAGACGGCAAAGACGCGCGCCAGCCCAATCGCCCCGAGGGCTTCCAGCCTGTCGGCATCCTGTACGATTTTTGCCTCCAGTGTTTGCGGTGGGATCCCTGCGCTGAAGCTGTGCGCTTCTATGGCATGCCGGACGGCAGGATAAAGCTGGGCAGGATAATCGGTAAAGTCGTCGCGCAGGAGGGTGACTGTCTTTTCAGCCGCCAGCCGCGACGAACGACTTCGTTGCGGATGATTTTTCGGCAGGCTGACGATATCGTGAAAATAACAGGCCGTCAGGATCACCAGCCCATCGACCTGCTGGTCTTTCATCAGCCGTTGTGATGTGTTCCAGACGCGGCGGAAATGAGAAAGATCATGCGCGGTATCATCGCTGGCATGATGCGCCGTCAACCAGCTTTCAAAGCATTGCTGCCACTTCACAAGTTCCATAGGGCTTTCCATAAAGCGAAAAGCCGTACAATAGCAATTATTTACCGGTCTGACACATCACGCGGTCGGGTATACCAGGCAATACTGCCGAGGATCGCCCCCACCGCACTCAGCACCACAAAACCGAATAGCGCCCCCAGCCATTTGCCGGAAGTCGATCCGAGATCGCCTTCCGTCAGCGAACCTGGAACTGAACTGACTTTACTGATGACCCATACATAGCGCGCCATCGCCCAGATAAAGTAGCCGCAAAATGCGTAAAAAACCCACAGGGCCAGTTTACCCCCAAGGCTGCGATCGTGTTTTCGCTCCATTTTTGTCCTTTCCTTTTGAGGCTGCGCTACCGCCCATTCACATCGCCAATACAAAATGTGAAATAAATCACATTTTCCTATCAAACGCACCCCCTGATGCAAATTTCCTTCTGCTAATTTGCGTTAAGTTGATCTTCCGCAATTTTAAATAACTCTGAATTATCATTCAGCCGTAATTATGTGCTGAGGATATATTTAAGCACAAAGCAAGCCTATTATGGGACGTTTTCATTCTCACTATTCTGATAAACCTGTTTTCTCAATCCGCCAATTATGCAATGATAGCGACGTTATGAGCTTTTTTGTCGTTTCATGATTAAACACCCTAAAATTCCCCCTTATCTTTTGCCCGATAATATTATCGGGCTTTTTTATGTCCCGTCCTCGCAACAAATCATAATACAGTCAAATGAGTCGATTAAAATAATAAACAATTGATATATAAAACAATAAGCATCGATAATATTTATTAAAAAACCATAAAAATAACATATATAGACACCTATAGAAATATTTAGAAATAATCAAAATAATTTAGTTACATTTATTTTTAAACGGTAAAATCCCGCCCTGAAATAGTATTGACGCCGTAGCCCGGAGAGGGTTGCGTATATTCATCAAGAAAATACATACAAGGGAATATATAATGAAAAGAAAAGTTCTGGCAGTTCTCGTCCCCGTTTTATTCAGCGCCGGTGCGGTAAATGCGGCAGAAATCTACAACAAAGACGGCAATAAACTTGACCTGTATGGGAAAATGGTTGGTGAGCATATCTGGGTTGACACCGATGATAGCAACAGTGAAAACGCCGATACCTCCTATGCACGTTTCGGCCTTAAAGGCGAAACGCAAATCAATGACGCGCTGACCGGTTTCGGCCAGTTTGAATACAACATGACCGCCAGCGCCCCGGAAGGCGAGCAGGATGAGAGCAGCCGTCTGGCGTTTGCAGGCCTGAGATTTGGTGACTACGGTTCGTTTGACTATGGCCGTAATTACGGCGTGGCCTACGACGCTGGTGCCTACACCGATATGCTGGTGGAATGGGGCGGCGACTCCTGGGTTCACACCGATAACTTTATGACTCAGCGTACCACCGGCGTAGCGACTTATCGTAACAAGGATTTCTTTGGCGCCGTTGAAGGTCTCGATTTTGCCCTGCAGTATCAGGGTAAAAACAACGATCGTCAGTTGAAAAAAGCCAACGGCGATGGTTACAGCACCTCACTGGCCTATAACGTCGATGGCTTCGGCTTTGTGGGTGTATACGGCAAGTCCGATCGCACTAATAAGCAGTCCGCTGACGGCTTTGGCGATACCGCGGAAATCTGGTCCCTGGCGGCTAAGTATGATGCCAACAATGTCTACGCGGCGGTGATGTACGGCGAAACCCGCAACATGACCTGGGCTGACAATATCGGTTTTGCCAATAAAACCCAGAACGTTGAAGCCGTGGTGCAGTACCAGTTTGATTTCGGCCTGCGTCCGTCTCTGGGCTATGTCTACTCCAAAGGTAAAGATTTGGGTGAACGTAACGGTCAGGGCGGCGTGAACGCCGATCTCGTGAACTACGTTGAGCTGGGCACCTGGTACTACTTCAACAAGAACATGAATGTTTACACCGCCTACAAGTTCAACCTGCTGGATGAAGACGACGCGGCCATCAGCGGTGCGGCTGCTGGCGACCAGTTCGCGCTGGGTATCGTTTACCAGTTCTGATTGACTGACAAATCTCTGTTACGCCCGCTGCGAAGCGGGCTTTTTACTTTCTGCCGCCGCCAGATTTACATCGCTTTTACAAATTAGCGCCATCAGCGATAATGCCTCCCTTTACTGCATTTGCTGGAGTTTCAATGCGCGATTTGCCGCCCCTCCCCCCCACGCACACGCGCCCAATGAAACTGAACACCCTGGTGACGCTGATGGTATATGGCGTAACGGGCGCGATACTGCTGGTGATTTTTGTCCTCTATTTCGCCCAGATCACCCGCGCCACACGCGATGGCGTGCGTGACACCGCCCTGGCGGTTGCCAGAACGCTGGCCGACAGTCCGGCAGTGATCCGTGGCTTATCCCTCCCCCCGGACAGCAACGTTATTCAGCCCGTCGCCCGGGCAGTAATGCAGCGCAACAATCTGCTGTTCGCGGTCGTCACCAATATGCAGGGGATCCGCTATTCCCATCCCAACGACGCCCTGCTCGGTAAAGCCTTTATTGGCGAAGATCTCCGGCCTGCACTGGCGGACAAAGAGAATGTCGCTATCAACCATGGTGTGCTCGACGAGGCGCTGCGCGTCTTTACGCCGGTCTATAACGCTCAGCATCAGCAAATCGGGGTGGTTGCGGTGGGGATCTCCCTGCATAAAGTGGAAGAGCAGATCGCCCGCAACCGCTGGGATGCCATCTGGCTGGTGCTGTTCAGCGCCCTGCTGGGTGCGCTGGGCGCCTGGGGACTGGTGCGGATGCTCAAGCGCGTACTGTTTGGCCTCGAGCCGTATCAAATCTCAGCCCTTCTGGAACAACGCCAGGCGATGCTGCACTCCCTGCGCGAGGGGGTGATCGCAGTCGATCGGCAGGGGCATGTGACGATGGTGAACAATGCCGCCCGGCAGATCCTGAATATCAGCTCCGGCAGCAATGCCCTGCACGAAGCGCCGCTGCTCGCGAACCTGCATGACGTGTTGCGTAGCGGGTTGCCGCAACAGGACCTGGAGATCAACTGCCACGGCAGGGTATTGCTCTGCAACACGCTGCCCGTCAGAAGCGAAAATCAACTGATGGGCGCGATCGCAACTTTTCGCGATAAAACAGAAGTCAGCCAGCTGTTACAGCGCCTGGATGGCATGGTGAGCTACCTGGACGTGCTGCGCAGCCACTCCCATGAGTTTATGAATAAGCTGCATGTGATCCTCGGTCTGCTGCATATGAAGCACTATGCCAGACTGGAAGAGTACGTCCTGATGACTGCCAATGCCTGGCAGAGCGACGTCGGCACGCTGCAGCGCAACATTAAATCACCGGTGGTCGCCGGCTTCCTGCTGGGCAAAATCAATCGCGTCCGGGAACGCGGGTTTAGTCTGACGCTTTCCGACGCAAGCCTGGTGCCGGACAACCCCAATCAACAACAGGTCGCGGGCCTTATTACCGTGCTTGGTAATCTGATTGAGAATGCGCTCGATGCCATGGCCGGGCAATCCGAGGGAGAAATCGGTCTGCTGCTGCACTATCAGCAAGGCTGGCTAAGCGCCGAAGTCAGCGACGACGGGCCGGGCATTGTCCCTGAGCACCTGCAGGCCATTTTTAGCAAAGGGTTTTCCACCAAAGGGGAAAATCGGGGCGTGGGGCTGTTCCTCGCGCACCAGCAAATTGAAAACCTGGGCGGGGAGATCGCCGTCGAATCTGAGCCTGGCGTATTTACCCAGTTTTTTGTTCAGATACCTTGGGACAGTGAAAGGAAGAGTGCGTGATACATGTTTTGATTGTCGATGACGATGCCATGGTGGCCGATCTTAACCGCCAGTACCTGAACCGTATTGAGGGATTTTGCTGCTGTGGCGTTGCCACCTCCCTTGCGGAGGCCGAAGCCCTCCTGAATACCCCCACCCGGCAGGTTGACCTGATTCTGCTGGATGTCTATATGCAACGAGACAACGGCCTGAGTCTGCTGCCGATGATCCGGGCCTCCGGTCGCAACACCGATGTCATTATGATCTCCTCGGCATCTGATGCGGCCACCATCCAGACCGCCATGCACTATGGCGTGGTAGATTATCTGATTAAACCTTTCCAGTTCCCGCGTTTTGAAGAGGCGTTGAACGGCTGGCGCGAGAAAAAGCAGCTGATGGAAGCGCACCAGTATTATGAACAGGCCGATGTTGACCGGCTGCTGCGCGGCGGCGCGCCCGGTCTGGCGGACAGCCGACGTCTGCCGAAAGGCTTAACCCCGCAGACATTGCGCACGCTGTGCCTGTGGATTGATGCGCATCCGGGGACGGAATTTTCTACAGACGAACTGGCTAGCGCAGTCAATATCTCGCGAGTTTCCTGCCGCAAATACCTGATCTGGCTGGCGCAGGTCAACATTCTGCATACCAGCATTCACTATGGCGCAACCGGTCGGCCGGTGTATCGCTATCGCCTGCGCCCCGAGCAACTGGCCCTGCTCAGACAATATTGCCACCAGGAGTAGCACCCGCAAGACAAGCGCTTCCGGTAAGCTTCCTGATTTAGTTCACATATATTGTCTTGAAGCGGTAAAGGGCTATTACTCTGCATAAATGGAATGATAAGGTAGCCCTCGCCCGGAATGTCTGACGAGAAAAGTTGCGGACAGCGTGACTGAAGAGATGCAGTGGCGGAGAGAGGGGGATTTGAACCCCCGGCAGAGTTGCCCCTGCTCCGGTTTTCGAGACCGGTCCGTTCAGCCGCTCCGGCATCTCTCCGTTTTGATGTTGCCATCATGCCGGGTAATTTGGCATTTTAACAGACCATAACCGTTCAATTTTGTTCACGTGACGAGTTTGCGAGCAAAGCGATGATTAAGTGGCCCTGGAAATCGAATGAATCCGCCCGAAGCGCGGCGCTGCCATGGGAAGAGGCGCTGGCTATCCCCGTCCTGTCCACTTTATCGGATGAGGATAAATTGCGCCTGGTACAGCTTGCCATGCGGTTCTTACAGCAAAAACGCCTGGTGCCGCTGCAGGGTTTTGAACTCGACGATCGCAAAAGCACCCGCATTGCCCTGCTCTTCTGCCTGCCAGTACTGCAACTGGGTATCGAGTGGCTGGACGGTTTCCATGAAGTGCTGATCTACCCGGCCCCCTTTGTAGTAGACGACGAATGGGAGGATGACATCGGGCTGGTTCACAATCAGCGGATGGTGCAGTCCGGTCAAAGCTGGCAACAGGGGCCAATTATCCTCAACTGGCTGGATATTCAGGACTCGTTCGACGCATCCGGTTTCAACCTCATCATTCATGAAGTGGCGCATAAGCTGGATACCCGAAATGGCGATCGCGCCAGCGGCGTACCTTTTATTCCGCTGCGTGAAGTAGCGGGCTGGGAGCACGACCTGCACGCCGCCATGAACAATATTCAGGATGAGATTGATCTGGTGGGCGAAAGCGCCGCCAGCATTGATGCCTATGCCGCCACCGATCCCGCCGAGTGCTTTGCGGTGTTATCGGAATATTTCTTCAGCGCACCCGAGCTTTTCGCCCCGCGCTTCCCGGCGCTGTGGCAGCGTTTTTGCCAGTTTTATCAGCAGGACCCGCTGCAGCGTTTACGTGAGAATGACGGGTCTGGCGAAGATCCCACCGCGAAAGTACACTAAACCAGCGCCTTGCATCATAATTAATCAATTGAATCAGCGTGTTGAATTTAGTGTTGACACAAAATAGCGAGGCCATTAATATGCGCCTCGTTCACACGATTCCTCTGTAGTTCAGTCGGTAGAACGGCGGACTGTTAATCCGTATGTCACTGGTTCGAGTCCAGTCAGAGGAGCCATATTTAAGAAGCCCGCTTAAGGAAACTTAAGCGGGCTTTTTGTTTATTAAGCGCCGGAAATAACTCCGTAAAAACCCCGCTCAGCGGGGTCGATCTGGCTAGATCTGATAGTCAATCGCCACCTCTTCCGGCTCCATCACCTGCCGTTTGATCTCCTCCACCGACAGCCCGGCGTTGCAGAGTTCGATAAAGCGCCAGACATAGTTGCGCTGTAACTGCCCACGCTTAAGCCCGAGCCATACGGTGTTGGCATCAAAGAGATGGCGGGTATCGAGACGCACCAGGCTCCCCTGCTCACGTTCACCGCCGGACTGTTCCGCCACCAGCCCTATGCCCAGCCCCAGCTCGACGTAGGTTTTGATCACGTCGGAGTCCTGAGCGCTGAGCACCACGTCCGGCGTCAGTCCTTTGCGGTTAAAAGCCTCATCAATGCGGGATCGCCCGGTAATACCCTGCCGATAGGTGATTAGCGGCCACTTCGCGATAGCCTCCAGCGTCAATGGAGAGACCTGAGTCAGCGGATGATCGACCGGCAACAGCAGGCTGTGGTGCCAGCGAAACCATGGAAACGCGGCCAGGAGCGGATCGTTGCTTAAGCGCTCGCTGGCGATGCCGATATCCGCCCCGCCGTTTTGCAGCAGCACTTCTATTTCCTGCGGCGTGCCCTGAATCAGCTCCAGACGCACGTCCGGGAACAGCTCACGGAAGGCCTTGATCACCGGTGGCAGGCTGTAGCGGGCCTGGGTGTGGGTTGTGGCAATGGTCAGCACGCCGGAGGCATCATTGGTAAAGAGATCCGCCAGACGGCGCACGTTACTGGCTTCATTCAGAATGCGTTCGGCAATAGTTAACAGCGCTTTGCCAGGTTCGGTCATCCCCAGCAGGCGTTTGCCGCGACGAATAAAGATCTCAATGCCCAGCTCCTCTTCCAGCTCGCGGATATGACGGCTGACGCCCGACTGGGAGGTATAAAGCATGTTAGCGACCTCGGTCAGGTTATAATCCCGACGGGCCGCCTCACGGATAATTTTAAGTTGCTGGAAATTCACGGTTCACTCCGGCGCATCTGACATGACGCTATTGTTAGAGTGAGCTCGTCGTGAGAACAAATAATAAAAACCCGCAACTTATGCTTTTATGGAATATTAGCTGACCAGCTGCAGCTCGCGATTCTCCAGCGATGGGCGACTCACCAGCGACATCAGGATCTCTTTCACCGCCTGCGCCTGCGGCGACAGCGATCCACGCGCCGAGACATTAAGCGATAACGGCAGGCTCATCGAAGGTGAGCTGATTCTCGCCATCCAGCCGTTGGCGGCGCTGGAGAGCGCGCGAGCGGCCGATTCAGGCAGAACCGTTACGCCCATCCCGCTGGCGATGGCGGCAGTCAGGGTGGAGATGGAGTCAATCTCACCAATAATTTTTGCCGTCAGGCGGCGCAGGGAGAAGGCCTCATCAACGCGCAAACGTACGGCACTGTAGTCGCGGGGTAAGAACAGGTTCATCTCAGCGACCGCTGTTAAATCGACGCTCTGCCCCGGGCAATCTCGTGTGCCTACCAGAAAGAGATCCTCTTTCAGTACCGGCTGGCTGGTGATCCCCGCTACGGGCGAGCGATCGTAGAGTACCGCCATATCCAGCTGTCCGCTGAGTAATTTATCGTTCAGCGCCGCACCGCTGTTTTCATGCAGATAGACCAGCACCTCCGGCAGCTCTGCACGTACAGCCTGTAATAACGGCATGGTTACAGACGAGGCCGCCGTGCCCGGTGCCAGTCCAATCGAGACCTGTCCGCTTAACGTCTGTCCGACATTGCCCACCGCCAGCTGCGCCTGTTCACACTGACGTAAAATCGTGCGTGCATGGGTATAAAGGATTTTGCCTGCTTCCGTGGGCGTCACGCCGCGTTTCGTGCGGATCAACAGCTGCTGATCCAGTTCACCTTCCAGAGTGGCAACCTGCTGGCTCAATGCCGGCTGTGCGATATGCAACACCTCAGCGGCCTGGGTCAGGCTGCCGATATCGACGATTTTTACGAAGTATTTCAGTCGTCTTAAGTTCATTTTGCCCCCTGTACGAAATGCGTTGCCGGTTCCGGCGCGAATGTACAGGGGGTTTTGCAAAATGCTTGCCAGTTTTAAGAAGAGGTCCGATATGTCCGCTAAATGGCTGAAAATAAGGAAATCCAATCGCTGCCTTGGCTTTTTAGAGTAAAACAGCGGTTTATGATCTGCCCCATTCGGGGTATATCCGCACCAAAAACGTGCAATCCGCTGGTGAAAACGCCACTTTGCTGGTTTTGTCAGCAAACGATTCAAACAGGGGGGATCACCCTTTGACAACGCCAGCCGACGTCGATAATATGCGCCCCGTTCACACGATTCCTCTGTAGTTCAGTCGGTAGAACGGCGGACTGTTAATCCGTATGTCACTGGTTCGAGTCCAGTCAGAGGAGCCATATTTAAGAAGCCCGCTTAAGGAAACTTAAGCGGGCTTTTTGCTTTTCTGGCTGTTCACTGGGATGTACTTACCAGCGGCGTGTTCAGCGCGCCGAAACTGATGTTCACCGGCATACCCGACCGACGCTCCAGCGCCCCGTCAACCTTCACGGCATCCACATTTCCACCGTTGAGCTGCGCGCGTAGCCCTGCCGTTATGGGCAGCGGCACTTTATTCGTGGATTCAAATTCTGCGCGATTACGCGACAGCGGCTCATGCACCTCAACCCAACGACTGCCATCCGGCTCGGTGGTAACCTTGACCGGCTGATCGATTAGCTGTACGCGCGTACCGACCGGGACGTTGTCGAACAGGTATTTGATATCGTCGTTACGCAGACGAATGCAGCCCTGGCTCACGCGCAGACCGATGCCAAAGTTTGAATTGGTACCGTGGATGGCGTACAGCCTGCCGATATAGAGGGCATACAGCCCCATCGGATTGTCCGGCCCGGCCGGCACAAAGGCCGGGAGGGTCTTGCCCTCTTTGGCGTAGGCGCGACGGGTATTTGGCGTCGGAGACCATGTTGGCCCATCCTGCTTGCGTTCGACGGCGGTTACCCAGTTGCGCGGCGTCTCGCGCCCGGCTTCGCCGATACCGATAGGGAAGATCTCAACGGTATTGCCCTCTTTCGGGTAGTAATAGAGGCGCATCTCCGCCACGTTAACTACGATGCCTTGACGCACGGTTGCCGGCAGGATGAGCTGCTGCGGCACTACCAGCTGGGTACCGGCTTTGGGTAAAAACGGATCCACGCCCGGGTTGGCCTCCAGCATGTTGCTGAGCCCCTGCCCGTACTGCGCCGCAAACGCCTCCAGCGGCAGTTTGTTATCATGCGGAACGGTAATCACCTGCGGGCTTCCCACCAGACGACTCCCTTCTGGCGGCAACGGGTAACTCACCGCCAGTACATTCTGACTGACCAATAAAGCAGCAAAAAAGCCCAACTTTTTAATACGACGCATCATTCCCTTCCTCTGTCGCTCCGCGTGTCAGACAAGCATAGCCTTGTTGCTGCGTTTATAGCCAGTTAACAACTTATCATTTCGATGAATATCACCCGTTTAGCTCACGCGAGGATAAAATCGTTTTCACCTGTCCGCTGTCGCGGTAGTCTCATACCCGTCGTCGTTTTCAGGCGGCCGCAATGTGAGCGATATTCTTTCTAATACCTATAAAAAAATAACCGCAGACAGGATCACTATGGACACCACCCTCGCCTCCTCGTCCCCCGACGGGGTAACGCCATCGCTTCATCGCGCGCGCCGCGCGGCCCTCGGCAGTTTTGCCGGTGCGGTAGTCGACTGGTACGATTTTTTGCTGTACGGCATTACCGCCGCGCTGGTTTTTAACCGTGAGTTTTTTCCGCAAATCAGCCCGGCGATGGGCACCCTCGCCGCCTTTGCCACCTTTGGCGTCGGCTTTCTGTTCCGCCCGCTGGGCGGGGTGATCTTTGGCCATTTCGGCGACAGGCTGGGCCGCAAACGGATGCTGATGCTGACGGTATGGATGATGGGGATCGCCACAGCGCTGATTGGTATCCTCCCCTCTTTTGCCGTAATTGGCTGGTGGGCACCGGTTCTGCTGGTCACCCTGCGCGCCATTCAGGGCTTTGCCGTCGGCGGTGAATGGGGCGGGGCGGCGTTACTGTCGGTCGAAAGCGCCCCGGCGCGGAAAAAAGCCTTCTACAGCAGCGGCGTGCAGGTAGGCTACGGCGTGGGTCTGTTGCTCTCAACCGGGCTGGTCTCGCTGATCAGCAGCCTTACCACCGACGAGCAGTTCCTGAGCTGGGGCTGGCGGATCCCGTTCCTGTTCAGCATCCTGTTGGTGCTGGGAGCGCTGTGGGTGCGTACCAGAATGGATGAATCCGCCGAATTTGAGCAACAGCGTCAGCTGCCCGCGGAGAAGCGCCGCCTGCCGGTGATGGACGCGTTGATCCGCCATCCGGGCGCCTTTCTGAAAATTATCGCCCTGCGCCTGTGCGAACTGCTGACGATGTATATCGTCACCGCCTTCGCACTCAGCTACTCCACCCAAAACCTTGGCCTGCCCCGGGAGCTGTTTTTAAATATTGGCCTGCTGGTGGGCGGCATCAGTTGCCTCACCATTCCCTGCTTTGCCTGGCTGGCGGACCGGTTTGGCCGCAGGCGGGTCTATATTACCGGCGCGTTAACGGGCGCCCTGAGCACCTTCCCGTTCTTTATGGCGCTCGAAGCCCAGTCCGTTTTCTGGATTGTGGTCTTCGCTATTCTGCTGGCGAATATCGCCCACGATATGGTGGTGTGCGTTCAACAGCCGATGTTCACCGAGATGTTTGGCGCGAGTTACCGCTACAGTGGCGCAGGGGTTGGCTATCAGGTGGCGAGCGTGGTGGGAGGCGGTTTTACGCCGTTTATTGCCGCCGCGCTGGTGACCTTCTCCGGCGGTGACTGGCACAGCGTGGCGATCTATCTGCTGGCCGGTTGTCTGCTCTCCGCCGCCACAGCACTGCTGATGAAACAGGCTGTCTCCTGATCTCACTTTTGTTTCACATACAGGTGACATACTATCGGGTAACGCCGTACACCTGTGGAACAAGGAGACAGAGATGAATAATAAGGGCTCCAGCCTGACCCCGGCTCAGGCACTGGAAACGCTGGATGCGCTGTACGACCAGGCGGTTAACGCCCTGCGCAGCGCCATCAGCAACTATATCAAAGACGGAACGCTCCCCGACCCAGAGGCCAGAATGAAAGGCCTCTTTGTTTATCCGTCACTTTCTGTGACCTGGGATGGCAGCACCACTAATCCGCCAAAAACCCGCGCCTATGGCCGTTTTACCCATGCAGGATGTTATTCCACCACCATCACCCGTCCGACGCTGTTCCGCCCTTACCTGGAAGAGCAGCTAACCCTGTTGTATCAGGATTATGGCGCTCATATCACCGTGGAGCCATCGCGCCACGAAATCCCCTACCCTTACGTCATTGACGGCTCAGAGCTGACGCTGGATCGCTCTATGAGCGCGGGCCTGACGCGTCACTTCCCGACCACTGAGCTGTCGCAGATCGGTGATGAGACCGCGGACGGGATCTACCATCCGGCGGAGTTTTCCCCGCTGTCGCACTTTGACGCTCGCCGCGTCGATTTTTCGCTGGCGCGCCTGCGTCACTACACCGGCACGCCCGCAGAACATTTCCAGCCGTTTGTGCTGTTCACCAACTACACCCGCTATGTGGATGAGTTTGTCCGCTGGGGCTGCAGCCAGATCCTCGATCCCGACAGCCCGTATATCGCCCTGTCCTGCGCGGGCGGCATCTGGATCACCGCCGAAACCGAAGCCCCTGAACAGGCCATCTCCGATCTGGCATGGAAAAAACACCAGATGCCCGCCTGGCACCTGGTAACCGCCGACGGTCAGGGCATCACCCTGATTAACATTGGCGTGGGTCCGTCGAACGCCAAAACCATCTGCGATCACCTTGCGGTGCTGCGCCCGGACGTCTGGCTCATGATTGGTCACTGTGGCGGGCTGCGTGAAAGCCAGCTGATTGGTGATTATGTGCTGGCCCACGCTTACCTGCGTGACGATCATGTGCTGGATGCGGTGCTGCCGCCGGACATCCCTATTCCAAGCATTGCCGAAGTGCAGCGGGCGCTGTACGACGCCACCAAAGAGGTGAGCGGCATGCCGGGCGAAGAGGTTAAGCAGCGCCTGCGTACCGGGACGGTGGTTACCACCGACGATCGTAACTGGGAGCTGCGCTACTCGGCATCGGCGCTGCGCTTTAATTTAAGCCGCGCGGTAGCCATCGATATGGAGAGCGCCACCATCGCCGCGCAGGGTTATCGCTTCCGTGTGCCCTACGGCACTCTGTTGTGCGTCTCCGATAAGCCGCTACACGGCGAGATCAAACTTCCCGGCCAGGCAAACCGCTTCTACGAAGGGGCGATCTCCGAGCATCTGCAGATTGGCATTCGCGCCATCGATCTGCTGCGCGCCGAAGGTGATAAATTACATTCGCGTAAACTGCGTACCTTTAACGAGCCGCCGTTCCGCTAATCATAAAAAGGAAAGTTATGCAAACCTCATCACCGCTATCCGCCCTGCGCCAGTGGCTGGAAACCCAGGCGCTGGATGGCATTATCGTCCCACGCACCGACGCTTTTCAGAGCGAATATTGCCATCCCCATGACGATGTTCTCGCCTGGCTGACCGGTTTTGACGGCTCGGCGGGGCATGCTCTGATCCTGCGCGATCGCGCCCTGCTGTTTGTCGATGGACGTTATCAGGTGCAGGCCCGTGAACAGGTTAACCTGGACGAGATCGAGATCCTGCATCTGCACAACGATCCGCTGGCGGACTGGTTGCAGCAGAACCTGGAACCTGGCGCGCGCATCGCCTTTGAAGCGATGCTAATGACCAGTGCCCAGTATGAGGCGCTGAACGCCAGCCACTGCGAGCTCGTCGCCCTGAAGGCGTCGCCGTTTGATACCCTGTGGCAGGATCGTCCGGCCGCGCCCGTCGGTGCCATCCGCGAGATGCCCGTTGAGATCAGCGGTGAGAGCAGCGCCGACAAGCGCCAGCGCGTTGCCGCTGTTCTGGCGGATCGTAACGCCGATTATCTGGCGATCGCCCAGCCGGACAATATCGCCTGGCTGCTGAACGTGCGCGGCAGCGATATCCCGATGAGCCCGGTGCCGAACTCGTTTGCCCTGCTGAGCCGCGACGGCGCGGTGGAGTGGTTTGTCACGCCGGAGAAAACCCGCGGGCTTTCCTCTGCGCTGCTGGAGAGCCTGACGCTGGCGCCTGAATCTGAGTTTCTGCCGCGCAGCCAGCAGCTTTGCGCGGGTAAGCGCGTGATGGTGGATGCGGATTCGGCCCCTGTCGCCCTGCGCTTTGCCGTTGAAACACAGGGAGAGATCCTCTGGCACGCCGATCCGATCACCGCGATGAAAATGCATAAGAACCCGACGGAACTGGCGGGCTATCGCGACAGCCACCATCAGGATGGCGTCGCCTGGGTCAACTTCCTCGCCTGGCTGGCGCACGAGGTACCGCGTCGCGAAGCCGCTGGCAATCCACTTACCGAGCTGGAAGCGCAGGCGCAGCAGCTTATCTTCCGTCAGCAGCGACCCGGCTTTATTGAACAGAGTTTCGCCACTATCTCCGCCTCTGCCAGCAATGCGGCGATGTGCCATTACCACTCCAGCGAACAGAGCAACGCGGCTATTACCCGTGACCATTTTTATCTCAATGATTCCGGCGGCCAGTATCATAACGGCACGACCGACGCTACCCGCACCCTGGCTTTCGGCCCGCTGAACGACCAGTGTCGTCTGCATTACACTGTGGTGCTGAAAGGCTTTTTATCGCTCATTTCCCTGCAATTCCCGTCCGGAACCTGCGGGCATCAGATTGATGCGTTCGCGCGGCGTGAGCTGTGGGAGCTGGGGCTCGATTTTGACCATGGCACCGGACACGGCGTGGGTCATCAGCTGCTGATCCATGAAAATCCACAGCGTATCGCGAAGAAAGTTAACCCGTGGCCACTGGTTGCGGGAAATATTATCACCATTGAGCCGGGCTACTATCTGGCCGATGAGTATGGTATTCGCATTGAAAACCAGGTGGAAGTGGTGGAGAGCGTGCCGGGCTTCTGCCGCTTCGCGTCGCTGACGCTGGCGCCTGTCGACCTGAGCCAGGTGGATCTGCATCTGCTGAGCGAAAAAGAGATTAGGTGGCTGGATGCGTACCACCACCAGGTGCGTGAGGCGCTGTCGCCGCACGTGAACGGTGAGGCACGTCCATGGCTGATTGCGGCCACGGCGCCGGTTCGCGTACACCGGTAAGGCATCTCTAGGCAAAACGGCAATCTGAGGGTTGCCGTTTATTTGGCTGCCCCTAAAAAGCAAAAAGCCTGCTTTAAAAGCAGGCTTTTCAAATTTGGCTCCTCTGACTGGACTCGAACCAGTGACATACGGATTAACAGTCCGCCGTTCTACCGACTGAACTACAGAGGAATCGTGTGAACGGGGCGAATATTAGCGATGCCACCTGGCATTGTCAAAGACAGAATGCAGATTTTGCATCGTTTGCCGATTTATTCCCCACTTTGCACATTCGCTATCCGTTCTGCGGGGGTCGCCGCCACATTTTTACGCACAGGCCGCGGATATTTCCACAGCCAGCGTCCGCTCACCATGCGCCAGTAGAACAGCGCGCCGCGCACCGTCCAGTCGAGGAACATTCCCAGCCAGACCCCGACCACGCCCATTCCCAGCATGATCCCAAGCGTATAACCTGCCACCACGCGACAGCCCCACATCCCGAGCATAGAGACCCACATGGCAAAGCGAGCGTCGCGCGCGCCTTTCAGCCCGGCTGGCAGCACCCACGACGCCGCCCAGATCGGCATAAAGGCGGCGTTCAGCCAGATTAAGATCACCACCACATCTTTTACGTCCTGCTCATGGGTATAGAACGAGGCCAGCAGGCTGGCGAACGGCGCAGTGCCCCAGGCAATGGCGGTGAGACCGATCGTCGAGAGCCAGAAAACATGGCGCAGCTGACGCTCCGCCTGGCCGATCTGCCCCTTACCGAGCCGTTTACCGGTGATGATGGTGGAGGCTGAACCCAGCGCGTTACCCGGCAGGTTGATCAACGCGGCGATGGAAAAGGCGATGAAGTTACCGGCGATCACGTCGGTGCCCATTCCCGCCACGAACATCTGGGTCAACAGCTTGCCGCCGTTAAAGAGCACCGACTCAATGCTGGCGGGTACGCCGATCCCCATTACCTCCCAGATAATGGCGAAGTTGAGCGGCTTGAAATAACTTTTGAGGCTGATGCGCAGCGACGGGTTAAAACCCACCGCCAGCACCACAATAATGGCGACGGCCCCGATATAGCGCGAAATAGTTAACCCGAGACCGGCGCCGATAAAGCCCAGCCCGTCCCAGGAGAAAAGCCCGTAGATCAGCACGCTGCTGATCATAATGTTCAGAATGTTCATCCCGCCGTTTATCAGCAGCGGAATTTTAGTGTTCCCCGCCCCACGCAGCGCCCCGCTGCCAATCAGCGCAATCGCCGCGGCCGGGTAGCTGAGTACTGTCATTTCGAGATACGACAGCGCCAGCGCTTTTACCTCTCCGGTCGCTTCCCCGGCTACGACATCGATAATCTCTTCGCCGAAATAGTGGATCACCGCCGCCAGCACAATAGAAAACAGGGTCATGATCACCAGCGACTGTCTGGCAGCTGCCCGGGCCCGTCGCGGATCGCGCTTGCCCAGACTAAAGGCCACCACCACCGTGGTACCGAGATCTATCGCCGCAAAGAAGGAGATAATGACCATATTGAAGCTATCAGCCAGCCCGACGCCTGCCATTGCCTCTTTACCGAGCCAGCTCACCAGGAAGGTGCTGAGCACGCCCATCAGCAGGACACAGGTATTTTCCAGAAAGATAGGCACGGCAAGGGGGGTGATTTCGCGCCAGAAGAGAACTTTGTAGCTCTTACGTTTGCTATACCAGCGCGTACGCATCACGGCCTGGCGGAAAGCGGAGGTGACGTTCAAAATGGACCTTAGAGAGAAAGTTGAAACTACATTTCAAATAATGAGGGAGAAATGCAGATCCTGCAAAGTATTTCCCACAAAAATATGTTGGGAATTACAACAAACTGACGACAGAATCGGCAGTTGATCGATTCGGAATAAGATCAGGTTTGACAAAAGTTTTTTCGCCGCTAAGATAACGCTCCACAACGATTCCTCTGTAGTTCAGTCGGTAGAACGGCGGACTGTTAATCCGTATGTCACTGGTTCGAGTCCAGTCAGAGGAGCCATATTTAAGAAGCCTGCTTTTAAAGCAGGCTTTTTGCTTTTCTGACGCCGGTAAACCAGAGGCAAAAAAAAGCCCCCCGACAGGTCGGAGGGCTTAGCCTGTTCAGCAGCAATTATTCGCTTTTGGCTTCGACGTGCTTCATCTCGCCCATAACTTTCAGCTTTTTCGAGATTTCACGACGCTCTTTAGAGATCTCGGCATTTTTGATGATGTAGTCATCAACGCGATCTTCGTAGTCACTCTTCATGCTGGCGATAATGCCCTGGATCGCTTCAACGCTCATGCCTGGTTTGATGTAATCGCTCAGGTTATCCAGCAGCAGAACACGCTTCTGGTTGTCACGGATCTTTTTCTCAACGTCCTGGATTTCACGTTGCAGTTTGTTCTTGCGGCGGAACAGGCGGACGAATTCCAGAACATCCTGGAAAGAAGGCTTGGTAGTTTCCATTTTTACACCCCTGATAATGTGAGATTCGGATTCGTTTAAACAACCGCGATAGCGTTAACCTTACTGACAGCGATTGCTGATGACAATAATTTTTCCTTTGCCCCTATCATAACCTCAATTTCTGCTGAATCGAAGCAGCAGACAACGCAACCGCGCATAGCCGCTTTTTATTTGCGCAATGCCCGGCAGATAAGATGTGACAATAATTCAAGCTGACGAGCCAGTTCCATGCTTAACCATACATAGCCATGAATGGGGGTTTCCGCCACGTTTTCACTGCGATGATCGTTAATCAGCTGACGCAGCTCGGTAACGATCTCATTTAGCCGCTCGGTGTTCGCCAGAATGGGCTGTGGATTGCCTTCGTACAGCGCATGAGCAATGGTGAGCAGCGTTTGCTGCGTCATCTGCTGTGTCTCTTTTAAGGTCCGGGCATTGAGCATCACAAAATGACTGGCCCGGGAGGACCAGTGGGCGTTGATCTGCAGCTCGAGCATGCAGACGAGGTTGCGGCTGACAGTCTGGATCGCCTCGAAGATCGCTTTCTGAATATGGGTCTCTTTGCTGGCCGGCGTAATCAGGCCACGCATTTTTACCACCTCGTTGAGGATGGTTTGCAGGCGTTTTTCCAGCCGCGGGCGTTCCACCAGATTGGGTGAAAACCCGGCCTGATAGACCCGGTTAAAGGCGGTGACGTAGTTAGCCATCTGGATACGCCAGTGCAAAAATGCCCGCTGCGGCCAGATGCCGGTAAAGAGCATCGCCAGCAGGGAGCCCAGAATCACGTCACCGCTTCGCCACAGCGCAGTCTGCATGTCCCCCGTCGGCGCGCCAATCACCACCGCGAGGGTGATGCCGATAAGCAGCGCCTGATAGGGCCGTTTGCCCAGCGCCAGCCACCCGCAGAGGAACATTGCCGCCGCGCACCACAGCAGCATCAGCGGCAGAGAGATAAGCTCCAGCTTGAGGGCTATCAACCCCAGTGCCGACCCCAGTATAGTGCCGCCAATACGCTCGAACGCGCGTGGAACAACGTTCCCCCAGAAGGAGATCGGCCCCATGATGACCACAAGGGTAATCAGCGGCCATGTGCCTTCCGGAACGTTCAGCAGACGCACCAGTAAAAAAGTGAGGATAAACGCCAGCGCGATACGGCATCCATGTACGGTGCGGTAATGACGATACAGTCGAATTTCAAAAGGCGTTAGCGTTTTGTCGGGGCGCACAGGCTCTCCAGCGTTACGGCAAACCCTGATTGTACTGCGTTTTCTGCCGAAGTTGAGTACTCCGGCAGAAAAACCCAGCAAAGAGTAAGTATTACCGAAGAGTTACGCGATGCGGGCCTGGACAGGAATAAACATTTCAATATCCCAGTAACCGTCGGCGTTACCATCATTCAGATAACGTTCAAAGCAGGCTTTTGGCGCGATCTGGTAATCGACATCTTCGAGCAGACTATCGAAAAACAGGTTCCATGGAGTGGCAAAATCATGATTCTCGACGCGGGCCGTGGCCACAGCATAGTCGCCAGCAGCTACTTCGGTGAGGATCACCCCTTCGCTGTTGGGCGGGATAACAAAATCATCCGGGACGGTGACGACCGTGTCGCAGCGTAATTTTTCAGCAGGCACTTCTTCAGGATTATCATAATAGACCGCCACCCACTCCAGCGGTTGGATCTGACGCCCCTCTACCCACATCATCAGCTGCTCAAAACCCTGCTTAACGGTGTGCTCCCATGGGCCAACCATATGAAAACCGGCAATTTTGCGTTTATTCTGGTGCGTGATGCTGTAGTCCATGCTGCCTCCGATTGTTTACTGTATATACATACACTGTAATGCAGTGAAAAGCGGTTTAACAATGATGACCTGTCTATTATGCGAGCAGGCTCGCACAGTCGCCAGCCTGCTCTTTCATGCATTACGCCTTATGATGCAAATAGTCGCTCAGACGTGAGAACATCCCGCCTTTACCCACGCTTTCCAGCGTCACCAGCGGCCAGTGGGCCACGACTTTATCGCGATCGTAGAGCTCAATCTCCCCTACCCGCTGATGGGCGGCGATCGGTGCTTCCAGCTCTTTCTTATCCAGCACATACTTGGCCTTAATGTTCGGCAGCTCCGCCTTCGGCAGTGCCAGCCAGAAGTCCTGATCGGTTCCTAACGAAATACGCTCTTTATCGCCGTACCAGATGCGCTCATTACCTACCTGCTTACCGTTACGCAGGATCTGCACGGTGTCAAAATTCTGCTGGCCCCAGTGCAGCAGCTTACGCGCCTGATCTTCGCGGCCCTTCGGGCTTTCGGCCCCCATGACGACAGCAATCAGACGGCGCTCACCGTCCACGGCAGAGGCGATAAGGTTAAAACCGGCGCCGGACGTGTGCCCGGTTTTCAGGCCATCCACGCTAAGGGATTTATCCCACAGCAGGCCGTTACGGTTCTGCTGGGTAATGCCGTTCCAGGTCAGGCTCTTCTCGCTGTACATGTGGTAAAACGCCGGCTCACCGTGAATAATGGCGCGAGAAAGCACAGCCAGATCGAAGGCGGAGCTGTGCTGTCCCGGCGCATCCAGGCCATGTACCGTTTCAAAATGGGTATCGCGTAAATTTAGCTTCTTAACGTAATCATTCATCATATTAACGAACTGCGGCTGCCCGCCGGCCACATAGTCGGCCAGCGCCACGCAGGCGTCGTTGCCGGAATCAACAATCAGACCACGGCTGAGGTCGCGCACCGAGACCCGTTCGCCCGCTTTCAGGAACATCAGTGAGGAGCCGTCAAAGACCGGATTGCCTTTTGCCCAGGCGTCCTTACCTACGGTCACCATATCGTCCGGTGTGATGCGATGGCTGTCGATGGCGCGATCCACCACGTAGCCCGTCATCAGCTTGGTCAGGCTGGCCGGATTGCGCTGCTGGTGTTCGTTGCCCGCCGTTAAAATTTGCCCCGTCGTATAGTCCATCAGTACCCAGGATCCGGCCTGAATAGCTGGCGGCTGCGGCGCATAGTTTATTGGGTCGGCAGCCAGCGCGGATGAAATGCTCAAAGTGAGTAAAGAAACAGCAATAAACAGACGGCGTTTCAACGAAGTATCCTCAGGTCATTTAAAATCGTTGACCTTTTTACGGAACTTTTCAGGTGGATACCTGGAATAATTGCAAAAAAATGTGACAGTACGCATGTTTTTCCCGGAGGATGAGTCGCAAATTTGCAGGCTGGCGGTGCTTTTCCTTCGGCGTGCCAGGCCGGATGGTTTACCATAGTGAGGTCACTCAAAAACAGGATGGTATTACTGGTGTCTGACTCCGCCGCGCGCCCTACATTTTTATTCCACGATTACGAGACCTTTGGTACCAGCCCTGCGCTGGATCGTCCCGCTCAGTTTGCTGCCATCCGTACCGATGCGGATTTCAATATTATTGGCGAACCGGAAGTGTTTTATTGCAAACCGGCCGATGACTATTTGCCCCAGCCCGGGGCGGTGATGGTGACCGGTATTACGCCTCAGGAAGCCCGCGAGAAAGGGGTAAATGAGGCGGAGTTTGCCCGACGTATTCACGATCTGTTTACCGTGCCCAACACCTGCGTAGTGGGCTACAACAATGTGCGCTTCGATGACGAAGTGACCCGCCATATTTTTTACCGTAACTTCTACGACCCTTACGCCTGGAGCTGGCAAAACCGCAACTCGCGCTGGGATCTGCTCGACGTGATGCGCGCCTGCTACGCGCTGCGCCCGGAGGGGATCAA
The DNA here is from genome assembly GCF_035787115.1 of Leclercia adecarboxylata. Lineage (GTDB taxonomy): Bacteria > Pseudomonadota > Gammaproteobacteria > Enterobacterales > Enterobacteriaceae > Enterobacter > Enterobacter adecarboxylatus_E. The sequence continues at coordinate 1,068,112 of NZ_JALKTL010000001.1, forward strand.
CTGGCCGGAAAACGACGACGGACTGCCCAGCTTCCGGCTGGAACATCTGACCCGCGCCAACGGCATTGAACACAGTAACGCCCATGACGCCATGGCGGATGTTTACGCCACCATTGCGATGGCGAAACTGGTAAAGACCCGGCAGCCGAAGCTGTTTGAGTATCTGCTCAGCCATCGCGGCAAGCAAAAATTAACCACCCTGATTGACGTGCCGCAGATGAAGCCACTGATGCACATCTCCGGGATGTTTGGCGCCTGGAGAGGCAATACCAGCTGGGTCGCCCCACTGGCCTGGCATCCGGAAAACCGCAACGCGGTGATTATGGTGGATCTGGCGGGCGATATGACTCCCCTGCTGACGCTCGACAGTGACCAGCTTAGAGAGCGGCTCTACACGCCGAAAGAGACGCTGGGTGAGGACGCCGCCGTGCCGGTGAAGCTGGTGCACATTAATAAATGTCCAGTGCTGGCGCCTGCCAATACCCTGCGCCCGGAAGATGCCGAGCGGCTGGGGATTGACAGACAGCATTGCCTGGCGAATCTGAAACGGCTGCGGGAAAATCCACAGGTGCGCGAAAAAGTGGTGGCGATTTTTGCCGAGGCAGAGCCGTTCACTCCCTCAGAGAACGTAGATGCCCAGCTCTATAATGGTTTTTTCAGCGATGCAGACCGCAATGCCATGAATATTGTTTTGCGCACCGACCCGCGTAACCTGCCCGCACTGGATATTACCTTTGTGGATGAGCGCATCAGGAAGCTGATGTTTAATTACCGCGCGCGTAATTTCCCCGGCACGCTGGATGAAGCCGAGCAGGAGCGCTGGCTGCAGCATCGCCGCAACGTCTTTACGCCGGAGTATTTACAGGCTTACGCCCAGGATCTGGAGATGCTCTTCGGTGAGTACGAAGGCAATGCCGAAAAGCAGGCGCTGCTGAAAGCGCTGTATCAGTATGCGCAGGAGATAGTGTAGGTTCAGGGCATAAAAAAACCGGAGGCGATGTTCTCCGGTTTTTTTTGCTTGCCCGGCGATGCTATGCCTGCCGGGCCTGGAATTGTTATGCCACGTCTTCGTACTGAGGAACCGGATTGCGGAAGCTTTTGGTCACGCATGCCAGGTAAATCAGGCCGATACCGCCCCAGATGAGGCCCAGGATCATGGAGCTCTCTTCCAGATTGATCCACAGTGCACCCACGGTCAGCGCACCACAAACCGGCATCAACAGATAGTTGAAGTGGTCTTTCAGGGTTTTGTTGCGCTTCTCACGGATCCAGAACTGAGAGATCACGGAGAGGTTAACGAAGGTAAAGGCAACCAGCGCACCGAAGTTAATCAGGGCGGTAGCGGTAACCAGGTCAAAGTTAATAGCCAGCAGCGCAATCGCGCCGACCAGCAGCACGTTCCATGCCGGGGTACGCCATTTCGGATGAACATAACCGAAGAAACGAGTCGGGAACACGCCATCACGACCCATTACGTACATCAGACGAGAAACGCCTGCGTGCGCAGCCATACCGGATGCCAGAACGGTGACGCTGGAGAAGATCAGCACGCCCCACTGGAAGGTTTTACCGGCAACATACAGCATGATTTCTGGCTGTGATGCATCCGGATCTTTGAAACGAGAGATATCCGGGAAGTACAGCTGCAGGAAGTAAGACGCACCGATAAAGATGACACCGCCAAGCAGCGCCGTCAGGAAGATAGCACGCGGGATCACACGCTCGGCGTCTTTGGTCTCTTCAGACAGCGAAGAGATGCCGTCGAAGCCAAGGAACGAGAAGCACAGGATCGTCGCACCGGTGATCATCGGTACGACATGCGCGCCTTCAGACCAGAACGGACGTGAGCTTACCAGCGTACCTGCACCTTCACCGTGGGAAACGCCGTAGATGATCAGACCGACAATCACCGCCACAATCCCCATCTGCAGGATAACGATCAGGGTGTTGAAGTTGGCAACGGTCTTGATGCTGCGCAGGTTAGAGATGGTCATGAAGGCCACCAGCGCCACAACGAAGATCCACGACGGCACGGAAGGCACCAGCGCTTCGAAATAGATTTTTGCCAGCAGAATGTTGATCATCGGCATGAACAGGTAGTCCAGCAGCGATGACCAGCCCACCATAAAGCCGACAGCCGGGCTGATGGACTTCTGGGCATAGGTGTACGCAGAGCCTGCGGACGGGAAGCGGCGAACCAGCTTGCCGTAGCTCAGCGCAGTAAACAGAATTGCGACCAGCGCAAAGGCATACGCCGTTGCAACGTGACCGTCAGTGAGGCCTGATACGATACCGAATGTATCAAACAGCGTCATCGGCTGCATATAGGCAAGGCCCATCATAACAACCGGAATCAACGTAAGCGTTTTACGTAATTCCACGCGAGAGGTTTTTGGAGTTGCATTATGCGACATAGTTATTCTCCTTTACGGTGAATACCGCCACGTAAGCGAATGATTGCCCCATTTCTTTCTTCCTCAGCGACAACAACTGTCGGATTTTAGTAAATATCTATCCGGTACGAAGCCCGGCCTCTTGGATTTAAATGATTTTCTTACATGCAAAAAAAAATAACCGACGCCTTTTATATCGTCGATTATTTATATGTTTGCAGCGGCGCATTTTGCCCTGGTTTGGGACGCAAACGCAAGAGTGCAAAGGCCCCCTGAAACAAAAAATTCACACTAATCGCTTGATTTCTCGGCTTCGCTTTGTGAATAAACCGCAGCAATAGCACTATTTGCTAAAATTTCCTGTCGCCACCATGCACTGGCGAGGCCAGCAGTCCGTTCATTCCAGCCTATCCATACTGAGTCATAACTGGATTGCGCCATCACCTGCTTCTCAATTAACGCCCCGCTCTCGATAAAGCGCTGGGCTAAATAACGCGGCAGATAACCGCATCCTAAGCCGCTTATTTGCAGCTCCAGTTTGGTTTTAAAATCGAAGACGGTAATGGCCTCCTGATCCTCGAGCAGTTGGGATGAGGCAGTGCAGCCTGGCACGGAATTATCGCCCACCACAATCGCACGGTAGCTTTTAATGACCCGACGGTTAACCGGCTCTGGCTCCTGCGCTAAAGGATGGTGCGGTGCAATGACAAAGACCTGTTCGAGTCGCCCCAGACAGGCAAATCCAAATTCGCTGAGCTGGGGGGGTTCATGCAGTGCGCCAACGACAATATCCGCTCGCCCCTGCACCAGCGCCTCCCATGAACCCGCCAGCACGCCGTTAATAAACTTAAGCCGGGTAACGCTGTGTCGCTGATAGAAATCTTCAATCAGGGGAGCCAGCAGTGAAAAGGGAAATGTGTCGTCGACGCCGATGATCAGCTCATTTTCCCAGCCCTGATGCAGTTTGACGGCCTGCTTTTCCAGCTCACGCACCGAATGCAGTACTTCACGTCCTTTTTCCAGCAGCATTTTACCGGTGCGGGTAAATCGCGCCCGGTGACCCGTACGGTCAAGGATCTGGATGTTAAGGTCGCTTTCAAGCTTGTGAACGGTGTAACTGAGGGCGGAGGGTGTTTTAAAGAGCTTCGCCGACGCCGCAGCAAAGCTCCCCTCTTTTTCCAGTGCATCAAGGATTATAAGGACATCCAGCAGCGGTTTCATGCTCACCCCCTTGTGGTGCGCTTACGCTCCGCCAGCGGCGTTACTCCATTGGCATAACCAGCGGATCGGGAAAGAGATACTCAAATCCCAGTTCATGACAGATGCGGTTCCCATCAATCAATTTGCCCTTCCCCTCTCCGGGGGCATCGTGAAAGTGCGGTGGCGCCAGGCCAAGCTGACGCGCCATCACCGGGTAGAATGTACTGCGTGTTGGATGAGAGGGCGCACATATATTATAGATGTGCCCGCCCTTCGGGGCCTGTAATAGCAGAGTAATCGCGCCAATAACATCTTCCAGATGCACCAGATTGACGCCATGCTGTCCGTCAGGGGCTGATTTTCCGGCAAAAAAGCGCCCCGGATGACGCCCTGGCCCCACCAGCCCCGCGAGGCGTAATATATCCACCTGCGTGCCGGGTAAATTATGCAGCCAGTCTTCCAGATCTTTTAATACACGCCCGCTGGCTGTAACGGGCTGGCGCGGCATATTCTCTTTCACGGTGCCTTCGACGTCGCCATATACCGAGGTTGAGCTGGTGAAAATAATGCGGGGAATATGATGTGCCAGCGCGCTGTCGACAATTTCCTGCACCGCCTGCAGATAATAGGTTTCACCCGGACCGGTGCGACGCGCCGGCAGCGTTAATACCAGCGCATCCACATTCATCAGGCTGTCCAGATCGTCGGCGTCGCACACCAGCTCCGGCTCCAGGCGCAACTCAACGCTCTCAATACCGCACATCCGCGCCGCCTCGACGCCGTCTGCGGTGGTTTTACTGCCGGTAACGTGCCAGCCCCGGGCCTGTAAAGACATGGCCAGCGGCATTCCAAGCCATCCCAGACCGACAATTGCGACCTTTTTCATGCGTTTCTCCTGACTTATACGCCTCTGATGTAAGGCTACGCCAGCCACGCTGAACTGACAATTGATCGCGCTAATATGAAATCATTTAATGATAAAAAAAAGGCCTTGCTTTATGTAGCGTATGTGGTTTAGGTTAAACGACATCATATGAATAAGCATTCATCGAGAATTTTATGAAACGCGTTCAATTTAAACACCACCATCATCACCATCATCCTGACTAGTCTTTCAGGCGATGTGTGCTGGAAGACAGTTAGATCTTCCAGTGGTGCATGAACGCGAGAAAAAGCCCCCGGAAGATCATCTTCCGGGGGCTTTTTTTTGGACCGTATTCAGGCAAGTTACAACAGGATCACGAGGAACCGACAATGTTAGATAATTCACGTTTACGCATAGCTATGCAGAAATCAGGCCGTCTTAGCGATGATTCCCGCGAACTGCTGGCGCGCTGCGGCATAAAAATCAATTTGCACACCCAGCGCCTGATTGCGCTGGCAGAGAATATGCCGATCGATATTCTGCGCGTGCGTGACGATGATATTCCGGGCCTGGTAATGGATGGCGTCGTGGATTTGGGCATCATCGGCGAAAACGTGCTGGAAGAAGAGCTGCTGACCCGCCGAGCGCAGGGCGAAGACCCGCGTTACTTCACCCTGCGCCGTCTGGACTTTGGCGGCTGCCGCCTGTCGCTTGCGACTCCGGCTGATGAAGCGTGGGACGGCCCGGCCGGGCTGAACGGCAAGCGAATTGCTACCTCCTACCCTCACCTGCTGAAGCGTTATCTCGATCAGAAGGGCGTGCAGTTTAAATCCTGTCTGCTGAATGGTTCTGTTGAAGTGGCGCCACGTGCCGGTCTGGCTGACGCGATCTGCGATCTGGTCTCCACAGGTGCCACGCTCGAAGCGAACGGCCTGCGCGAAGTGGAAGTGATCTACCGCTCCAAAGCCTGTCTGATCCAGCGCGATGGCGAAATGCCGGTCGCCAAGCAACAGCTGATTGACCGTCTGCTGACCCGTATCCAGGGCGTGATCCAGGCGCGCGAATCCAAGTACATCATGATGCACGCCCCAACCGAACGCCTGGATGAAGTGATTGCCCTGTTGCCAGGTGCCGAGCGCCCAACCATTTTGCCGCTGGCTGGCGATCAGCAGCGCGTGGCGATGCATATGGTCAGCAGCGAAACCCTGTTCTGGGAAACCATGGAAAAACTGAAAGCGCTGGGCGCCAGCTCTATCCTGGTGTTGCCGATTGAGAAGATGATGGAGTAACAACCATGACCTTTAACACCGTGATCGACTGGAATACCTGCAACGCAGAACAGCAGCGCGCGCTGTTGATGCGCCCGGCCATCTCTGCCTCGGAAAGCATCACCCGCACCGTGGCGGAGATCCTGGACAATGTCAAAACCCGCGGCGACGACGCCCTGCGGGAGTACAGCGCTAAGTTTGATAAAACCGACGTCGCCGCGCTGAAGGTGAGCGAGCCGGAGATTACCGCAGCCGCAGCGCGTCTGAGCGACGAACTCAAACAGGCGATGGCCGTCGCGGTGCAGAACATTGACAGATTTCACACCGCGCAAAAGCTGACTGAGGTCGACGTGGAAACGCTGCCTGGCGTGCGCTGCCAGCAGGTAACTCGTCCGGTCGACTCGGTGGGCCTGTATATTCCAGGTGGATCCGCTCCGCTCTTCTCTACCGTGCTGATGCTGGCAACGCCTGCCCGTATCGCTGGTTGCCGCAAGGTGGTGCTCTGCTCACCGCCACCGATTGCCGATGAAATTCTGTATGCCGCGCAGCTGTGCGGCGTGCAGGAGATTTTCAACGTTGGTGGGGCGCAGGCCATTGCGGCGCTGGCGCTGGGCACAGAATCCGTTCCGCGCGTGGATAAAATCTTCGGCCCGGGCAACGCTTTCGTCACCGAAGCCAAGCGCCAGGTCAGCCAGCGGCTGGACGGGGCGGCCATCGACATGCCGGCCGGTCCGTCTGAGGTGCTGGTCATTGCCGACAGCGGCGCAACCCCGGATTTCGTGGCCTCGGATTTGCTCTCCCAGGCCGAACACGGCCCGGATTCACAGGTGATTCTGCTGACGCCGGATGCGGATATGGCAAAACTGGTGGGTGAAGCCGTTGAGCGTCAACTGGCGGATCTGCCCCGGGCAGATACGGCCCGCCAGGCGCTCTCTGCCAGCCGCCTGATTGTCGCCCGGGATCTGGACCAGTGTATCGCCATCTCTAACCTGTATGGCCCGGAGCACCTGATCATTCAGACCCGCAACGCCCGTGAACTGGTCGCCAACATCACCAGCGCCGGTTCAGTGTTTCTTGGCGACTGGTCCCCGGAATCCGCCGGGGATTACGCCTCCGGGACCAATCACGTGCTGCCTACTTACGGTTATACCGCCACCTGCTCCAGCCTGGGGCTGGCGGATTTCCAGAAGCGCATGACCGTGCAGGAGCTCTCCCGCGAGGGCTTTGCCAGCCTTGCTGCGACCATTGAAACCCTGGCCGCCGCCGAACGTCTGACCGCCCACAAAAATGCCGTGACGCTGCGCGTTGCCGCCCTGAAGGAGCAAGCATGAACATTGAAGAGTTAGCCCGCGAGAACGTTCGCGCCCTGACCCCGTATCAGTCTGCCCGCCGCCTTGGGGGCAATGGCGATGTCTGGCTGAATGCTAATGAATTTCCGACGCCTGTCGTCTTTGAGCTGACCCAGCAGACGCTGAACCGCTATCCGGAGTGTCAGCCGAAGGCGGTAATCGAGAACTACGCGGCCTATGCTGGTGTGCAACCGGAGCAGGTGCTGGTGAGCCGCGGCGCGGATGAAGGTATCGAACTGCTGATCCGTGCCTTCTGCGAGCCGGGCAAAGACGCGGTGCTCTACTGCCCGCCAACCTACGGGATGTACACCGTGAGCGCCGAAACGTTCAACGTTGAGCTGCGTAAGGTGCCTTCTCTGGAAAACTGGCAGCTCGATTTACAGGGCATTGCCGATAATCTCGACGATGTGAAAGTGGTGTTTGTCTGCAGTCCGAACAACCCCACCGGCCAGCTGATTAACCCGCAGGATATTCGCTCCCTTCTGGAGATGACCCGCGGTAAAGCCCTGGTGGTCGCCGATGAAGCTTATATCGAGTTCTGCCCGCAGGCGACGCTGGCCGGTTGGCTGGCAGAGTATCCGCACCTGGTGATCCTGCGTACCCTGTCAAAAGCCTTTGCCCTGGCCGGGCTGCGCTGTGGGTTTACGCTGGCGAATAAAGCGGTGATTGACCTGCTGATGAAGGTGATTGCGCCTTATCCGCTCTCGACGCCGGTGGCCGATATCGCCGCCCAGGCGCTCACGCCAGCGGGCATTACCGCCATGCGCAACCGTGTGGCGCAGATTGTTGCCGAGCGCGAGTATCTGGTCAGCGCGCTGAAAAACATCCTCTGTGTTGAACAGGTTTTCGATTCGGAAACTAACTATATTCTGGCGCGTTTCACCGCCTCAAGTGCAGTATTTAAATCTTTGTGGGATCAGGGCATTATCCTTAGAGACCAGAACAAACAACCCTCTTTGAGTGGTTGCTTACGCATTTCCGTAGGCACCCGTGAAGAGAGCCAGCGCGTTATCGACGCCCTGAATGCGGAGAAAGTATGAGCCAGAAGTACCTCTTTATCGATCGTGACGGCACTATCATTTCAGAACCACCTACAGATTTTCAGGTCGATCGTTTTGACAAGCTGGCGTTTGAGGCCGACGTCATTCCGGTACTGCTTAAGCTGCAGAAAGCCGGTTTTAAGCTGGTGATGATCACCAACCAGGACGGCCTTGGCACCGACAGCTTCCCGCAGGCTGATTTCGACGGCCCGCACGATCTGATGATGCAGATCCTGACCTCACAGGGCGTCGCCTTTGATGAAGTGCTAATCTGCCCGCACTTACCCGCTGACAACTGCGATTGCCGCAAACCAAAAGTGAAGCTGGTTGAGCAGTATCTCGCCGAAGCGGCGCTGGATACAGCCAACAGCTACGTGATTGGCGATCGCGCTACCGACATCGAGCTGGCCACCAACATGGGTATCACGGGCCTGCGCTATCACCCTGACACCCTCAACTGGGCGATGATTGGCGAGCAGCTGACTAAACGCGACCGCTTCTCCCACGTTGAGCGCAATACCAAAGAGACGCAGATCGACGTTAAGGTGTGGCTGGATCGCGAAGGCGGCAGCAAGATCCACACCGGCGTGGGCTTTTTCGATCATATGCTGGATCAGATCGCCACCCACGGCGGGTTCCGCATGGAGATTGGCGTAAAAGGCGATCTCTACATTGACGATCACCACACCGTAGAAGATACCGGCCTGGCGCTGGGCGAGGCGCTGAAGCTGGCGCTGGGCGATAAGCGCGGCATCAACCGTTTTGGCTTTGTGCTGCCGATGGATGAGTGCCTGGCCCGCTGTGCGCTGGATATCTCTGGACGTCCGCACCTGGAGTATAAAGCCGACTTTACCTATCAACGCGTAGGCGACCTGAGCACCGAGATGGTTGAGCACTTCTTCCGCTCCCTCTCCTACGCCATGGGCCTGACGCTGCACCTGAAAACCAAAGGTAAAAACGATCACCACCGGGTGGAGAGCCTGTTTAAGGCCTTTGGCCGTACCCTGCGCCAGGCCATTCGCGTGGAAGGCGATACGCTGCCGTCGTCGAAAGGAGTGCTGTGATGAACGTGGTGATCCTTGATACCGGTTGCGCCAACCTGAACTCGGTAAAATCCGCCATTGCCCGCCACGGCTACGACCCGCTGGTCAGCCGCGATCCGGATGTGGTGCTGCGCGCCAGCAAACTCTTTTTACCTGGCGTGGGTACGGCCCAGGCGGCGATGGATCAGATCCACCAGCGTGAGCTGGTCGAGCTGATTAAAGCCTGTACCCAGCCGGTGCTGGGCATTTGTCTGGGCATGCAGCTGCTGGGCCGTCGCAGTGAAGAGTCCAACGGCGTGGATCTGCTGGGCATTATTGATGAAGACGTGCCTAAGATGACCGATCACGGTTTGCCTCTGCCGCACATGGGCTGGAACCGGGTTTACCCAAAAGCGGGCGATCGCCTGTTCCGCGGTATTGAGGACGGGGCGTACTTCTATTTTGTACACAGCTACGCAATGCCGGTTAACGCTCACACGATTGCCCAGTGCCACTACGGCGAGCCCTTCACCGCCGCTGTGCAAAAAGATAACTTCTACGGCGTGCAGTTCCACCCGGAGCGTTCCGGTGCCGCAGGCGCGCAGCTGCTGAAAAACTTCCTGGAGATGTAATGATTATTCCCGCTTTAGATTTAATCGACGGCACGGTTGTCCGTCTGCACCAGGGCGATTATGGCCAGCAGCGCGACTATGGTAAGGATCCGCTACCCAGGCTGCAGGATTATGCCGCTCAGGGCGCCGAGGTGCTGCACCTGGTCGATCTCACCGGGGCGAAAGATCCGGCCAGACGCCAGATCCCGTTGCTGAAAAAACTGGTCGCGGGCGTGAACGTCCCGGTTCAGGTTGGCGGTGGCGTGCGCACCGAAGAGGACGTGGCGGCGCTGCTCGACGCTGGCGTGGCGCGCGTGGTCGTGGGCTCCACGGCGGTAAAAGATCCTGAAACGGTAAAAGGCTGGTTCAGACGTTTCGGCGCCGACGCGCTGGTCCTGGCGCTGGACGTGCGTATTGATGAACAGGGGCAAAGACAGGTTGCGGTCAGCGGCTGGCAGGAGAACTCCGGCGTGACGCTGGAGGCGCTGGTCGATACTTATCTGCCTTTCGGTCTGAAGCATGTCCTGTGCACCGATATCTCCCGGGACGGCACCCTGGCGGGCTCCAACGTGTCGCTGTACGAAGAGGTTTGCGCCCGTTATCCGCAGGTGGCGTTCCAGTCGTCAGGCGGCATTGGGGATTTGAACGATATCGCGGCCCTGCGCGGTACCGGTGTTCGTGGGGTTATCGTGGGTCGCGCCCTGCTGGAAGAAAAATTTACTGTGACGGAGGCGATTCAATGCTGGCAAAACGGATAATTCCTTGTCTCGACGTGCGTGATGGTCAGGTCGTGAAAGGCGTGCAGTTCCGCAACCACGAAGTCATCGGCGATATCGTTCCCCTGGCAAAACGCTACGCGGAAGAAGGGGCTGACGAGCTGGTCTTTTATGATATTACCGCCTCCAGCGATGGGCGCGTAGTGGATAAAAGCTGGGTGGCGCGCGTGGCGGAAGTGATTGATATTCCTTTCTGCGTGGCGGGCGGGATTAAATCGGCGGACGACGCGGCAAAAATTCTCTCCTTCGGCGCCGATAAGATTTCCATTAACTCCCCTGCCCTGGCAGACCCGGAGCTGATTACCCGCCTGGCCGATCGGTTTGGCGTGCAGTGCATCGTGGTGGGGATCGATACCTGGTTTGATGACGCCACCGGCAAATACCACGTTAACCAGTACACCGGCGATGAGAGCCGCACCCGCGTTACCCAGTGGGAGACGCTGGACTGGGTGCAGGAGGTGCAAAAGCGTGGCGCGGGAGAGATCGTTCTCAATATGATGAACCAGGACGGCGTGCGTAACGGCTATGACCTGGCGCAATTGAAAAAAGTGCGTGCCGTCTGCCATGTCCCGCTGATTGCTTCGGGTGGCGCAGGCACGATGGAGCACTTCCTGGAAGCCTTCCGCGATGCCGACGTTGACGGTGCGCTGGCGGCCTCGGTGTTCCACAAGCAGATTATCAATATTGGTGAGTTAAAAACGTTCCTGGCGAATCAGGGCGTGGAGATTAGGGTATGTTAACAGAGCAACAACGTGCGCAGCTGGACTGGGAAAAAACCGACGGCCTGATGCCGGTGGTGGTGCAGCACGCGGTATCCGGCGAAGTGCTGATGCTGGGGTATATGAATCAGGATGCGCTGGCGAAAACCCTCGACAGCGGCAAAGTGACCTTCTTCTCACGTACCAAACAGCGTCTGTGGACCAAAGGCGAAACCTCCGGTCATTTTCTGAATGTTGTCAGTATCACCCCGGATTGCGATAACGACACCCTGCTGGTACTGGTTAACCCAATCGGGCCTACCTGCCATCTGGGCTCCAGCAGCTGCTTTGGCGACGCCAGCCATCAATGGCTGTTCCTCTATCAGCTGGAGCAACTGCTGGCTGAACGCAAAACGGCCGACCCGCAAAGCTCCTATACCGCGAAGCTCTATGCCAGCGGCACCAAGCGCATCGCGCAGAAAGTGGGTGAAGAAGGCGTCGAGACGGCTCTGGCCGCTACCGTTAACGACCGGGCCGAGCTGACGAACGAAGCCTCTGATCTGATGTATCACCTGCTGGTGCTGCTCCAGGATCAGGACTTAGATTTAACTACGGTGATTGAAAATCTGCGTCAGCGGCACAAATAAAAAAACCGGGGAAACCCGGTTTTTTTTAGCTTTTGAATCTGTATCAGGCTCTGGCGTTGTAGTTGCGCAGCGCGTTGCGGCCTAAAACCACAGCAGAGCCGATAATCCCGCCGAGCAGTACGGCAAGGACCAGTACAATCGAACGTTTCGGACTATCACGACGAATGGGCAGATCTGGTTTCATCACATAGCGATAGGCATGGATAGTGCTCGGATCGATTTTCAGTTTCTGAATATCAAGTAATTTTTGTTTATTTTGATAGTAACTATCTGACAATGACAGTGGACGCGATGATTCACGTGCGACCATGGATTGCAGCGCTTCAGTTCCTAACAGGAACATCGTTTCCTGTGTCACATCCTGAGTCTGCTGAATTTTAGGCGTGGTGATGTTTGCCGCCTCGGCGTACTTTAACGCTTCGTTAATCTGTCTGATTCGTAGGTCTTTTTGCTCCTGAGCAATCGTCTCCTGATTACTCAGCACATCTTTCAGGGTAGCAACCTGCTGTTTAATGTTATCGTTGAGGTCAACTTCAAGCTCTTTTTGAATCTGCTCATCAACCTGCTGAATATATTGCGCCACCTGTTTTTGTGCAGACTCGGCTGAACCATTCACGTATTTGATACTTAACGGAAAGTTTTGGCCTTTAACTGTAGGCTCAATGGTTAGTTTTTCAGCATTAACCTGGTTTTCCAGTGTCTGAGATAATGCAGAGAAAGAGGCATTGTAGCGAGTAATTACACTTTCCTGAATATCCGTTAATTTTGGCGCATTAGTACCATACAGAATATTCAGCGCGTTACTATAACCCCCAATCTGGGCTGCATCAGGCTCGGTGATGATCGCTGTAGAAGTCCACTTCTCTTTAGCAAAAGCCAGGTACACGCCAGCCAGAATCAATGCGATGGCGACAAACGCAGCAATGACCCATTTTCCGCGCCACAGTTGCATTAATAGATCAATCAAATCAATCTGCTCAGGGTCACTGCTTCGCGTGACCACGTTATTGTTGTTGTGAGTCATATAGTCCTTAGAATGCAAATAAGCGCAAAGTATAAAGTCTGGGATATAGTTTATCGATTGTTTTCAGATTATCTATAGGAATCCGATGAGGCATATCGAAAATATGATGTTTGGTAACCCTGCGCATCGCGCTATCATACTCCAAATCCGGGGCTTAACGCACCGGACATGATAAGTAACAGATGAGGACAGTTATGAAATTTCTGGTCACTGGCGCAGCAGGCTTTATCGGCGCACATGTCAGCAAGCGGCTTCTGGATGCCGGGCATCAGGTTGTGGGTATCGACAACCTTAATGACTATTATGATGTGAACCTGAAGCAGGCGCGTCTTGATCTTTTGACATCCGCGAACTTTAGCTTCCATAAGCTGGATCTGGCTGACCGCGAAGGTATGGCCACCCTGTTCGCTGATGAAAAATTCGATCGCGTCATTCATCTCGCCGCGCAGGCAGGCGTGCGCTACTCCCTGGACAATCCACACGCTTACGCTGAAGCCAACCTGGTAGGTCATCTGAACGTACTGGAAGGCTGTCGACATAATAAGGTACAGCACTTGCTGTACGCTTCATCAAGTTCAGTCTATGGCCTGAACCGTAAAATGCCTTTCTCAACTGATGATTCCGTTGACCACCCGGTATCGCTCTACGCTGCGACCAAAAAAGCCAACGAGCTAATGTCGCACACCTACTCCCACCTTTACGGGCTGCCAACTACCGGACTGCGTTTCTTTACCGTATACGGTCCGTGGGGTCGACCGGATATGGCGCTGTTTAAGTTCACCAAAGCTATGGTGGAAGGCAAGAGCATTGATGTCTATAACTTCGGTAAGATGAAGCGTGACTTCACCTACATCGATGATATTGCCGAGGCGATTGTTCGTCTGCAGGATGTGATCCCGCAAGCAGACAGCGAGTGGACGGTGGAGGCAGGCTCTCCGGCGACCAGCTCTGCGCCGTATCGTGTCTATAACATCGGTAACAGCTCACCCGTTGAGCTGATGGACTACATTACGGCGCTGGAAGAGGCGTTAGGTATTGAAGCTGACAAAAATATGATGCCGATTCAACCGGGTGATGTACTGGAGACCAGCGCGGATACCACGGCGCTGTATGAAGTTATTGGCTTTAAGCCGCAGACCTCGGTTAAAGAAGGCGTTAAAAACTTCGTTGAGTGGTATCGCGACTTCTACAAGGTTTAATAAAAAGCCCGGCACTCTCGCCGGGCTCTTTTCTGGTAGCGGATTATCAGTCGTTACCAAACAGATCGCGGGTATAGACCTTATCTGCCACGTCAGAAAGCTCTTCTGCCATGCGGTTAGAGATAATTACGTCCGCTTCTTTCTTAAAGGCATCCAGGTCGCGAATCACGCGTGAATGGAAGAATTCATCCTCTTTCATCACAGGTTCATAAATAATGACCTGGACGCCCTTCGCCTTAATACGCTTCATAATCCCCTGGATCGAGGATGCGCGGAAGTTATCCGATCCGCTCTTCATGATCAGACGGTACACGCCCACCACTTTGGGCTGACGTGCCAGAATAGAGTCGGAGATAAAGTCCTTACGCGTGCGGTTGGCATCCACAATCGCAGAAATTAAGTTGTTCGGTACGGACTGATAGTTAGCCAGCAGCTGCTTGGTGTCTTTCGGCAGGCAATAGCCACCGTAGCCGAAGGATGGGTTATTGTAGTGGTTGCCGATACGCGGATCGAGGCAGACGCCTTCAATGATCTGACGGGTGTTTAATCCCAGGCTCTCTGCATAGCTGTCCAACTCGTTAAAGTAGGCCACACGCATGGCCAGATAGGTGTTAGCAAAAAGCTTAATGGCTTCGGCTTCTGTCGAGTCGGTGAACAATACATCAATGTTCTGTTTGATTGCGCCTTCCTGCAACAGCGCAGCGAAACGTTCCGCACGCTCTGAACGCTCACCAATGACAATACGGGACGGGTGCAGGTTATCGTACAATGCCCTGCCCTCACGCAAAAATTCTGGTGAGAAAATGACATTATCGATACCCAGCTCTTCTTTGATTGACTGAGTAAAGCCAACAGGGATGGTTGATTTGATTATCATTACGGCATCTGGGTTAATCGCCGTCACGTCTTTGATCACCGCTTCAACACTGGAAGTATTGAAGTAATTGGTTTTCGGATCATAGTCAGTTGGGGTAGCAATGATGACAAAATCCGCTCCGCTGTAGGCATCAACTTTGTCCGTAGTGGCCCGGAAGTTCAACGGCCTGTTGGTCAGGTAATCCTGGATCTCTTTATCTACAATTGGGGAGATCTTCTGGTTAAGCATATCAACCTTGGCCTGCACGATATCCAGTGCGACCACTTCGTGGTGCTGTGCAATCAGGATCCCGTTAGAGAGACCCACATAACCTGTTCCGGAAATTGTTATTTTCATTGATTTGACTTCTTTAGATTAAGTGTCCGGGAGCGACGACCGCTCCACCACAATAAGCAACTTTTGGGGTTTTTACCTCGTATACTAAGTTGATGTCAAGGCGAATGGCTGGCTGCAGATAGGCATAAATATAGTGGTTTATGCTACACCCTAGCCTGTCGGATGAATCAGGCGAGGCAATGTAGGGGATTACGCATAAAAAAAGCCCGGTGATATTCACCGGGCTTATCTACGTAACTGAGTTAAATCAGATTAATCCAGCCATTCAGTGTGGAACACACCTTCTTTATCAGTACGCTTATAGGTGTGCGCACCGAAGTAGTCGCGCTGTGCCTGGATCAGGTTGGCAGGCAGCACGGCAGCACGGTAGCTGTCGTAATAAGCAACTGCAGCAGAGAAGGTTGGAACCGGAATACCGTTCTGCACCGCATAAGCCACGACGTCACGCAGCGCCTGCTGGTAATCATCGGCGATCTGCTTGAAATATGGCGCCAGCAGCAGGTTAGCGATGTCCGCATTTTCAGCATAGGCATCGGTAATTTTCTGCAGGAACTGGGCGCGAATGATGCAGCCAGCACGGAAGATTTTCGCGATTTCGCCGTAGTTCAGATCCCAGTTGTTTTCGTCAGATGCGGCACGCAGCTGAGAGAAGCCCTGCGCGTAAGAGACGATTTTGCCCAGGTACAACGCACGACGTACTTTCTCGATGAATTCAGCTTTATCACCTGCTAGTTTAGGCTGCGGGCCGGTCAGCACTTTAGATGCTGCAACACGCTGCTCTTTCAGGGAAGAGATATAACGTGCGAAGACGGATTCAGTAATCAGTGAAAGTGGTTCACCCAGATCCAGGGAGCTCTGGCTGGTCCATTTACCGGTGCCTTTGTTCGCCGCTTCATCGAGAATCACATCAACCAGATATTTGCCGTCTTCGTCTTTCTTAGTGAAGATGTCTTTGGTGATGTCGATCAGGTAGCTACTCAGCTCGCCGTTGTTCCAGTCGGTGAAGGTCTGCGCAAGCTCTTCGTTAGTCAGGTTCAGGCCGCCTTTCAGCAGGGAATAGGCTTCTGCGATCAGCTGCATATCACCGTATTCAATACCGTTGTGAACCATCTTCACATAGTGCCCCGCACCGTCCGGACCAATATAGGTCACGCACGGCTCACCGTCTTCCGCAACGGCCGCGATCTTAGTCAGGATTGGCGCAACCAGCTCGTAAGCGTCTTTCTGGCCGCCAGGCATGATAGATGGGCCCTTCAGCGCACCCTCTTCGCCGCCGGATACGCCGGTCCCGATGAAGTTAAAGCCTTCAGCTGAAAGTTCACGATTACGACGAATGGTGTCGTGGAAGAAGGTGTTGCCGCCATCAATGATAATGTCGCCTTTTTCCAGATACGGCTTCAGGGAGTCGATAGCAGCATCGGTGCCAGCGCCAGCTTTCACCATTAACAGGATGCGACGAGGCGTTTCCAGAGATTCAACGAATTCCTGAACCGTATAGAAAGGAACGAGCTTTTTGCCTGGGTTCTCGGCAATCACTTCTTCGGTTTTATCACGGGAGCGGTTGAAAACGGAGACGGTATAACCACGGCTTTCGATGTTCAGCGCCAGGTTGCGCCCCATCACTGCCATACCGACGACGCCGATCTGTTGTTTGGACATTACATACTCCTGTCAGGTGTGGTCACTGCGAAACATAACGCAGATAAATGTTGTTATGATGTTAACCTATCTTAGGCGCTTTTGAATAGCATCAGCCTGCGTTTACTTTGTAAAAAGGAACTTCAAAACTGATGATATTAAATACAATCATGAAGTCTACCCAAACTTTAATTTTTTTAACAACCTTAAAAGAAAAACATTATCAATAATAAAGGAAAAGATCAGCGCGAGTATAAAAGCCATCACCGCCGTGAATACGGAGTTAATGAAATCGCTGTTGGTGGCCTTTTTTGGTGAAGCCACTGACAAAATACATCATAAACACATGCGTTAAATAGATACCATAAGTGTGCCCTGATGCTTTTACAATCTATCGTGTTAACGGACCCTTACGTAGAGTTTGGAAAAGTATAAAAAAACTGCAGGCGCAAAGTACCACATTAATGTCGATACCGTACGGTGCCTGGTTATTACCCGCGACTTTTAAATTGAACCAGGTCAAAAGCAGCGTTAGCGCGTAACCTGTAATACAGAGCCCGTAGGCATACTCCTTGTATTTAGTAAGATCCAAGCCATTAAGAAGTCCACCGATGAGAAAATAGATGAACCAGCCATCTGAAATAGAGGGCAAGGTAATGATGTAGGCGTCCGGGAAGTAGCGTTTGATATAGAGCTGATACCAGCTAATGCAGAGTAAGAAAGCGATGGCCTTGAGTCTGACGCCTGGCTCAAGGCGCTGAATAACGTAGCCTACAAAGGGCGCAACCGTAATGGCCCCCAAAATCCAGTAAAAAACCAGAAGTGAAGTGAAACAAACATTGAACCATGAAAAGCGGGTCCGATAATGACCGCATGCAAGAAATAAGTTACGGTGGTCAATGAAAATAAAGTTGAAAGAGCATAATCATCCCAGCAAAAATTAAAGTGCAACATAAAATAATGAATATAGGCATAGATCAAGAAAGGTATAACCCATTATAATAATATTTTTTCAAGCTAACAATTTTTTAATTAATTGCAAAAAATCACTAATGATAAAAAAGCAGATAAATCCTGCGCGTGACACTAACTGTAATATCAGTTCAGCTACGTTCATCTCCGCACCATTTATATATTTCGGCGTTGAATGAATTAAAATCACCATAAATATAGCAAAGACTCGTGATACCTAAATTCCCTGCATTCTTTTAGCAATCATATATTTTTCATCAACCTGAGCCGATTAAAAATAGGGCAACATAGTATGTTGCCCTTTCCTTTCATACAAATTAATAATAAATACTACTCGGAAAACTTTTTCAGTTGGGTAAGCGTATGTTCAACCAGCCTCGCTGCGGCGGGCGCACTACTGCTTTCAGCATAGCAGCGCAGCTCAGGGGCATTACCCGATGGACGCAGATGGATCACCGCATCATCACTGAAGGTGATTCGCAGGCCATCAGTGGTATCAACACTTTTGATGCTTAAGCTAAAACCAATAGAATGCATAAAAATGTCCGGAGCCTGCTGGGCATCAGCAATAATTTGTTTACTCAGCGTCGTGGAGAAGTTCTGGATACGGTCTGAGTGGGTAAATCGCTGCGGCAGGTCCTGTAACAGATGCGACATTGGAACCTTTGCGGTTACGGCGCTAGATAAGAGCATCAGGAAGGGCAACACGGCATCGCGAGTAGGCAGTGCGGTAATCGCATTATTGCCAAAGGTAATATCGCTACCGAGTAAAAAACCCCCGTTAGCTTCAAACCCGGCGATACGCGCGTAATCGGCGCTTAACCCGGCAAAAGCAGCAATGACATAGGGTGAACCAATTTTTGTTAGCTCGACATGCTTAAACAGGCCGGATTTTGCAATTGCGGTATTACAGCTGACCGGAACAGCCAGGGCTTCAATACGCAGCGCCTTTGCACAAAGCAGGCCCAGGATATCGCCTCGCAACCATTCGCCCTGTTCATCAGCCACAAGCGGACGATCCCCATCGCCATCAGTTGAGAAGATAGCATCGAGTTTAAGCCCGCTTGCCCATTTCAAGGCTTTTACTTTATCTTCTTCTGCGACTGCTTCGGTATCGATAGGCACAAACTCATCGCTTCGGCCAATGCTAATCACTTCAGCCCCGAGTTGGGTCAGCATTTTGGCATACAGCTCGCGTCCAGCACTGGAGTGCTCGTAAACACCGATGCGCTTGCCCGCCAGCATATCGGCAGCAAACAGAGAGGTATAGCGCGCCATGTAGTTATCGGCGGCCAATGACGACGCCGTCAATTCAGGCAATGGTAGGACGATGCTAAAAGCAGACTCGCGCTGCAAAATGCTGAGCTCATCAGCTTTGGTGATCTCACCATCAGGACGGTAAAATTTTAGCCCGTTACGATCGAATGGGATATGGCTGCCGGTAACCATAATGGCAGGAATTTCGTCTTGCAAAGACTGGTTAGCAAGCGCAGGCGTTGGGATCACACCGTAGTAAACCACCTTAAATCCTTTAGCGATGATGGCCTGAGCGCACGCCTGGGCCATAGCATAACTGCTCGGGCGGTTATCAATGGATAACGCGACGGTATCAAATGTAAAATCTTCCGCCATAACATCAATAAAAGCGTGAGCAAATGCGGCACAGACTTCGGGTTTAAAATCGACGACCAGTCCTCGTGCGCCACTGGTTCCAAACGCAATATTACTGCTATCGATTATATGTTTGGAATTTAACATTATTTATTGTCCTTAATACGACCATACTTATCATCGAAGCGTACAATATCATCACTACCAAGATAAGTACCCGACTGGATTTCAATCACTTCTAACGGCACCTTGCCAGGGTTCTCCAGCGTATGTACGACACCAACTGGAATAAACATTGATTCATTTTCAGAAACCAGGAAAACGTCATCGCCCCGCGTGACCTTAGCAGTCCCGGCAACAACCACCCAATGCTCTGCGCGGTGATAATGCATTTGGGTGGAGAGGCGCTCCCCTGGCTTAACGGTGATACGTTTGACTTGGTAGCGGCCGCCCTGATCGACCGAGTCATAACGTCCCCAAGGGCGATACTCTTCGCGGTGAGAGATATGCTCGCTGCGGTTTTCACGCTTAAGGACATCAACAACCTTTTTGATATCCTGAACCTGATCCTGTTTAGCAATTAGCAGCGCGTCTTTCGTTTGTACAATTACCAGATCGTCAGCGCCAATTGTGGTCACCAGCGAGCTTTCAGCATAAACATAATTATTATTGCTGTTGTGATAGATGACATCGCCGTGAGTAACGTTGCCATTGTCATCCTTGGTAGAGATGTCCCATAACGAGCTCCAGGAGCCAACGTCGCACCACTGTGCATCCATTGGCACAACGACGCTGTGGATGGTCTTTTCCATTACGGCATAGTCAACCGAGTCATCCGGACAAGCTGCAAAAACTGCTTCCTGAAGTCGGATAAAATCAAGATCGATGCATGCATCCGCCATCGCAAGCCTACAGGCGTTAAGGATGTCGGGCCGAAATTTTTCCAGCTCTGCCAGATAGACGCTGGCTTTGAACATGAACATCCCGCTGTTCCAAAGGTAGTGCCCGTCACGTATATAGGATTCTGCGGTGGTCTGGTCAGGTTTTTCAACAAATTTATCAACTTTGTAGACAAACTCATCTACTGCCTCGCCCTGGCGAATGTAGCCGTAGCCGGTTTCAGCCCTTGAGGGCACGATGCCAAAGGTGACCATTTTACCTTCCGCCGCCTGAGTCTGCGCCGTGATTACACTGCTACAAAACGCATCGACATTCTGGATGACGTGATCAGCAGCAAGCACCAGCATAATGGGATTGTCACCATCTTTTAATGCATGTAGTGCTGCAAGGGCAATAGCCGGAGCCGTGTTGCGGCCGACAGGCTCGAGAATGATGTCAAAGTCGTTAATTCCCGCCTGGCGTAGCTGTTCAGCAACGATAAAGCGATGCTCATTATTGCTAATAATTAACGGGATACTGCACTCCAAGCTATTAAGCCGTAGCAGAGTAGCCTGTAGTAAAGAAGCATCTTCTACTAATGATAAAAATTGTTTTGGGTACAGAGAGCGCGAAAGCGGCCAGAGGCGTGTTCCGGAACCGCCTGCCATAATAACCGGTAATATTTTCATATTAAGCTCCCTCTACAACCTTGATGAGATAATCAACCATTTTGGACCTAGTATAATGCTGTTTAAAATACTCTTGTATCTGACTTCTATTAATTGGGTGCTCACGCAAATAATTAAAACTTGCTGCTAATGCCTGTGCGTTTTTTACCGGCACGACTAATCCCGTCACGTTATGTTTGTTGACCCATGCGACACCGGAGCCCGGGATATCAGTAGAGACAACTGGCGTACCGCAAGCCATCGCCTCAAGTTGCACTACACCATAGGCTTCAGAGCGCTCGACAGAAGGAAGGCAGAACACATCCGCTGCATTAAAGTAGGCTGGCAACTCCATAGCGGAAACGCGTCCCAGCATTTTTACCCGGTCTTGGAGTTTATACTCGTTGATCTTCGCTTCTAATTCCTGGGTTAACTCACCCTGACCGCCAAGTAGAATAATATGATTTTCATCGAGATATCTTGCAGCTTCGATAAGATATTCAAAGCCTTTATAGTAAACATGACGACCTAGTGAGAAAATGATAAATTTTCCGGCATAACGTTGTTTTATATGCGCGACAGCCTCTGGTGTAGCAACCATCTTTTCCTCATCGATACCGATCGGGATAACTTCAATCTTATTGAGATATTTCTGAAGATCCTCCGAAGCTTCAGCATATACGTGGCTGGTTGCAATGATTTTATAGCAGCGTGAGAGTAGATAGTTCTGCAACGGGATAAATGGAATTTTAAGATATTTTTGCTTTACGATATCACTATGCCAATGAACAATAACTTTACTATCTTTACGCGGTCTAAATAATAAAAAAGCAAGTAGCGCGAGAGGATTAGGTAAATGAATATGAATAACATCATAGTTATTTCTTATTTTTTGCCAGAACTTGATAAATTCAAAAGAAATATAAGTGCTTGCCAGATGGACGAGGTTGGCGCACCGATAAACATTTACGTTATCAAGAACTTCTTTTGAAGAGTTGTTTTTTTCCGATACGCATAATACATCAACATCGTAGCCTTCCTGGTTCAGTACTGTTGATATGTCATAAACGACCGTCTCGATCCCCCCCCAGAATGGAGGATACAGCTTACTTACTTCGAGAATACGCACATAGACCTCTTTGTAAAAATAAAATTCAAATTTTCATTAAACAGTTGTTAGTTAAATATTTTTTTAAAATACTCTGCGCATGCATGATCAGAGTAATATTTCTTAAACAATTTTCTTGTTGATGAAACGTTAATCCGTGTGTTTCTGGCCTGTCTAATGGCTGTAATGTACTCCTTTTCACTGTTACAACTGACAATATCAGGACTTGTCAGTGCCTGTTCGTAGCCAATCAGAGTAAAAGTTGAAGCGATGATTTTTTTATTATATTTAAGTGCTTCAGCAACTTTAACTTTCATGCCCCCACCAATGGATATGGGTGATAAAATTACATCAACATTTTTATAAAAATCTTCCAGCGAATCCACATAGCCGCTGATGACGAGATTGGGCTTGCCTAATTTTGCTGCGTAATTCTCGAATCCGTTACCGGCGATAACAAATTGTACTTGACTATCCTCAGCAAATGCGGGGGCAATATGTCGGGAGATATATTCCGCAGCTTTAGTATTCGCATAAAAAGCTGTGCCGATAAAGCCAACTATGAAAGGCCTGGTCTGCGCGAGATCAGTTCCGTAAAGCACATTATCCGCGATGGGCTCATCTACTATGCAAACTGGGACGCAGTAGTCTGCTTTCCTTTGGTAGAGCTTAAAAAGCCGGTCCGAATCGGCCTGGTGCAGGGCTATCAATAGATCACTGTTCTTAACTGCTTTTTTTTCTGCTACGGTTGTTGAAAAAAACGATGGTAAATAATGGATTTTACCACTCTTAAGGCGATCTTTTTCAAAATCAACTTCAGCATTATGGAAAAAGGTTACAACTTTGATGGCCGGATTTCTCTTTTTACACCACTCCGCTACGCTTCCCAATAGGCTTGAATCAAGATATAGCATAGTCGGCTGATATTCTTGAATAATGGCTTTAATTTTGTTGAAAATTTCAGCATTTAGCCTACCCGCGAAACCACATAAATTGTTTATGGCTGTATGAATTTTTGAGGTTTTAGCCAGTAACTCCCAAGCATAGGTATGTTCTTTTTTCCTGACTATCGCGATCTCTTTAATCTGCAGGCTTTCGTTGGCCTTTAATGCCTTTAAGTTTGCTCTGGAAACTATACTACCACCATAGTTGGAACTTTCCAGAGACATTGATATATAAAGCATTTTTCGCATTATCATTTACCCGGTAATGGCTATAATTAATTAAATTCAATGTTAAAGCTCGCTTTGAGGTATGCGTAAAGCCAGCGTTACCTTTCATCGTTATTATTGTCAGTCTGCTCAATTTTTTCGCCGTTAGCAGTTCTTAAAAATAACGATCGATTTTGTTGTCAGAGTATAATCGCGTTATTCAGCTTTTTATTGAGCAAGATATATTGCCTTAATGGTGCTCAACGCTATTTGCTTTTAATACATTTTTACTTAAACTATTCACAACAATTAAGGGCAATAGAAATGTATATAATACCTCCATGTTCACCGCTAATAAAATTGACAGGAGAGAGTACCAAATCGTTACGCGCAGCATTATTTTTTGATAGTGACTAGCGTTACTGGTCTTAATATCTCTAAAAGCATTTCGATAAACAAAAAAATAAAATATGACGCTTATAAATCCGCTATGAACAATAGAAAACAATATGCCAGATTTCGCCGCTAGGTAATCGCCAGTATCAATCATATTATTAATTTCAAGCAGGTTAAGCTGAAAAGGTACCAGACCACTGGCTAAGTTTGTCGCAAAATTGAGAGGATCGACAAACCAGGCGGTGTAAGTACCATATCCTTCACCCAAGGGATAAAAGAACAAACTGCAGATCGCCCATAACGAGGTGATCATACGTGTGCTCACGCTGGTAAAATTTTCAATATCTACTGTTAAAGCAGGCAATACTTTATTAAGAAAAATATATACTGCCGTTGCAGCAACCGGAACAAGCACAATGAGAGATTTTAATTTCTGTAGTAACGTCATATTAAAATAGAAGACCAGAAGCGCGCCAAGCATCATCAACATTAACGAGGACTTGGAGCCAATAAGCAGGTTTCCTACCAGCAGTGCGCCCCAAAGAATGAGCCTGATTATATTGACGTTACTGAGTGTTATTGCTAGCAATAAAAAGATATTAAACGTGAAAGCCGCAATTGATGGTTCAGGTGATAACGCCCGCAGGCGTGATCCAACCTCATATCCCTCCATGCTCAAATGGAGTGGCGCGAGTATATTCGGCATAACATATTCGACTGCGATAATAACTATGAGGAAAAAAGCAATTAAAAGAATAGATTTTGTGAAGAATTCCCAAGATACCGACAGCAGCGAATAACCTGCACAGAAAACAGTCAAGAAATAAAAAAAATAATATGAAGAAGCGAAGAAATGCTTATTAAGAACAGACACACCATAATCGTTTAACAAAGTCCCTTCAGCAAAATAATAATAGACACATTGAATAAACGATATGATAAAGGTCACAAAGAAATAAATCATAAAGAGACGGCTGTATTTATCTAAATAAATATAAAATTTATTACTAACAACAAACAATACAAACATTATTAATGTCACTGCCCACATAGGACTTGCGCCCAGCGTGCCTAAAAATTGCTGTAAGGGCAAATCGTTTAGGGTCATCGCAAGGAGGATGATCAGTAAACATAGTGATGCGAATCTGGAATATTTTCTGCCCGGAGCGCTTATTTCAATGTTATCAGTATTCATCAATTAATGTCACTTATTATCATTTATGGCGTTTGCAAAAAATGTAAAGTCTATTGCGCAGCGAGTTATATATTCTGCCTGGTTTCCCTTTATAGATACCCTCTACAGAGAGATCGTTTTTAAGCGCCTTATGGGTCAATAACTTTTCATTAATGATAGCCTTGAGCTTGAACAAGAGGATTGCTGGAGAGATTTTACCCGCTTTGTACCATCCGTTGCCGCTAACCGGAAAAAGCCAATGGCTAAGATGCTGGTTGAGGTTTTCCGAAAAGAAGGGTACATCTACCTTCCGCTGTGCCAGCCCATGCTCGATTTGAGCGAGGTGTTCGTTACTAATAGTCGACGTATAGTTCAAAGGAAGCAACTTATCGATGTTTTCCATACGGCTAAGGAAAACATAGGATGAAATCCATGCGGTTAATGGTAGCTCATTGACAGTAAAGACCGCGCCGGTCCTATTTAACTCGCCATAAAAACTATTGCATGCGCAGTGTGCTGTCGCCCTGCGGTAGAGTATTCTATCGTAGAAAGTAAAAAAGCGATGATGGCAGAAAGTATCATTCATGAAAACGACGATATCATCGCTGCCCGGCGTATTGTTTTCCGCTAGAAATGCATAACCTTCATCCCAAGCTGAAAACTCACCAGCTACATTGCTGCCTCTAAGCCAATGTATATTTCCTTCAGACTCGTTTTGAGGGATTAGCTTGCCGCTATTGTCTACAAATAAAACATGAAAATCCATTTTATTAAATATAGCAAAAATCTCTTTTTTTACTTTTTCGAAGTAGTGCGGATAATAAAGAGCGACAATAATATAGACTTTCATAATTAGTTTTTAATATATTAAATAAGGTTTAATGATAACACTGTCGGTTCAAAACTTAAACTACATAGCTGTAATAAAATTATCTAAAGTTGACAATTTCTATAAGAGATATTTTTAAAGGACTCAGGATTGAGAGCGCCATCGGCACGATGATTAAGGCAGTGATTTTTTTATTTGGCATTATTAAATATTGACGGCCGCAGTATTTCTCAACTAATAAAGTGCATAGTGGATATATGCTTCGTTTAGGGAGGGTACGCATTTTGTCTTACATAGATTGAGTCACTATACAGCGCCTACCCTCTTATAAGGTATAACATTTGTTATTTTATTTTTCCCAATTTATTTTTCTTATAATCACGATACCCTCTAGCAGCATTAATTATTTTTTCAACTTTGTTGCCTTCAAAAAGTATAATACTAATCAAAAGGTGAATATTATCTTTTATATATCTGCGTGTATATGCTGGATATCTTTTCCTCACAATTAATCGATTGCGAATAATATAATATTTCCTTACTGGACTGTGATGCATTACATGAAATTTATAATTAAATATAAAGTTATGGATTTTACTATTCCCTAAAGAATGAGCCATGCGAACATTTGAAAGTAAAAAAATCTTATAGTTAGCCTGTATTAATTTAAAGCAAAAATCATGATCTACTTCATCGATAAAAAGCTCATCATCAAAACCACCAACTTGCTGGTAGGCGTGAAGATTAACGATGTTCCCTGACGTGATAACTTTTTCCACGAATCCATGGGATTGTAAATCAGATGATCTCGGTGCAACTATCGCGATATCTTCATAGCCTTTTATTTTAGCTTCAAATTCATAGAGAAACTTTGTTATTTCATGCTCAGGAAAAGTTGAGTCCTGATCCATTGTCATAATCCATTCAAACCCATCTTTAATTGCAGATAGACAACCTCTATTTAATGCAGAAGCAATACCAATATTAGTTAGATTTGGATGATATACGATCTTTTCTGCAGAAAAGTCCGGAGAGTTCAGTAAACCGGAATTATCACTATCGGAGTTATCGACTATATAGATTCTATCTACATGAGAATAATAAGACTTAATGTTATTTAATTCTTTTTTTGATGGATTGTACCAAACAACTACACAACCTAAAGCAGTCATTGTAAGTCACTCCATATATTTTTGACCTTGTAGACAATTAACAACATAATTAACACTTCCGTGATTAAAACAGAAATAGCTGCACCTTCTGCCTGATAATTATATACAAATGGAAATATAATTAGTGTATTAATTATGGCACCAAGCCAAACAATTCTACTGAATGCCTTTTTCATACCCATTGTCAGCATACCCTGCACTCCCAGAACATTACTTATACTGATAATGAATACCAGTGGTGAAATCAATTTCAATATAAAAACAGCTTCAGTATATTGCTTACTATATAGAACGAGTATTATTTTTTCAGCAAAAATAAACATGCACAATGAAATCAAAAATGCCGCCGCACATTGTATTTTAAACAAACCTTTAATTAATCTTATTGCTTTTATTTTGTCACTTGACATCAAAGCACTTATTCTCGGATAAAATACCTGCGTAACCGGCCCCATCAATCCTTGAATTGACTGCCTGATTTTATCAGCGGCAACATACTGCCCAACAGTTTCGGGCTTGGTCATGAAACCTAAAAAAACTGGAATGCTGTTGATATACAAATTACCTGCTATATTTGATAAAAATATATGCCAACCCCCGGTCATTGCTTCATTAATATGCTCTATATTTGGCCTGCGAAAATCTATCCAACGTTCATGGTACACAATAATCAGACTAAACAATGTAGCCAATACTATCCCAGAACTTGTTATTAATGCAGCAATCCAAGCATCTTGCGGGGATTGTACTAATAAAAATGTTGCAGGCAACGTTAAAACCCGGGCTATGATATTATAAATGGCCATGCGCCCCATATTCTCTTTACCCTGAAAGAGCCATGAAGGCAAAAATGCCATTCCAATTACACTAACGAAAGATGCAAAGACAATATCATCATGCTCTTTAAGAAGTGGCACAAACTGCATAGCGATTAATAATACAATTCCGCTTAAAATCAACAGAGCAATTTTACAGTAAATGACTGACCAGAATATCTCACTGACTTTATTTTTGTTATCCTTATGGATCGCTATCTCTTTAGTAGCCGAAAAATCGAATCCATATTGCGTCAGCAGTATAAAATATTGAATTAATGCTAATGAGAACCCTAAATTACCATAGCCTGCGGGCCCCAAGACTCTGACGAGGTATGGAAGAGTGACCAGAGGTAAAATATAACCTATACCCTGAACTAAAAAAAGAGATACTATGTTTTTTAAGATTGATTTATCCAAATTTTGATGCATCCTAATAGAGACTGTTTACATTGCAGTGAGTAATAATATATCTTTATTGGGCAAAGTGAGGGTTATTTATTATTAATGAGTTAGTAACCTTGCTTTTTACAATAACGCATTCCTCTTATACGTAATACTTAGCTTAGTGGTACAACCCGAGCCACTTGTCTTTAATTATTTTGAAGTAATTACCTAGATTAATATCCAAGATAAGCCGGTTTTCTTCAATGAATTTAAATACTCTCTTTTATTGTAGCAATCGTGCTCATCAGTCGAACCGTTAGGGGAGGAATTATTACCCCCGAAATATTAGTATTAACGATGCTAGTTGTTAATAACCTTTGACTATGTTTAGCAGATACTGGCCATAAGCATTTTTCTTTAACGGTTCAGCCAGTTTTTTGACCTGCTCCGCATCTATAAACCCTTTACGATAAGCAATCTCTTCCGGGCACGCCACCTTCAGCCCCTGACGCTCTTCGATGGTCGCAATAAAGTTACTTGCTTCAATCAGGCTCTGATGTGTCCCTGTATCCAGCCAGGCGAAACCACGGCCCATCATGGCAACGGACAGACGGCCCTGCTCCATATAAAGACGGTTGATATCAGTGATTTCCAGCTCACCACGTGGCGACGGTTTAAGGCTTTTCGCCATTTCAACAACGCTGTTATCGTAGAAATAAAGTCCCGTCACCGCATAATTACTTTTCGGCTCAACAGGTTTTTCTTCAAGGCTGATAGCAGTGCCTTGTTTATCAAACTCAACGACGCCATAACGCTCAGGGTCATTAACATGGTAGGCAAAAACAGTCGCGCCGTTCTCTTTATTAACCGCCGCGTCCATCAGCTTCGGCAGGTCATGGCCATAGAAAATGTTGTCGCCCAGCACTAGGGCACAATCATCATTACCAATAAATTCTTCGCCAAGGATAAACGCCTGGGCCAGTCCATCCGGGCTCGGCTGGACTTTATACTGCAGGTTAAGACCCCACTGGCTACCGTCACCCAGCAGCTGTTCAAAACGAGGTGTATCCTGAGGGGTACTGATAATCAGGATGTCACGAATACCCGCCAGCATAAGCGTTGACAGCGGGTAGTAGATCATTGGCTTGTCATAGATAGGCAGCAGCTGTTTACTCACCGCCATGGTAACCGGATACAGACGAGTTCCTGAGCCACCAGCTAAAATAATCCCTTTACGCGTTTTCATTTCATCATCTCTTTAATGTGCAAAATGCCCGTAAACGGGCATTTAATTAAACGTCAGACCGCTGTGGTCGTAAATAGCTCAGCCAGCATTCGCTTAACTCCGGTATCCCATTGGGGTAAAACCAGGTCAAAGTTTTGCTGGAATTTATCTGTATTCAGCCGGGAGTTGTTCGGACGACGCGCCGGGGTAGGATAAGCGCTGGTAGGAACAGCATTGAGCTTATTGATCGCCAGTTCAATGCCTGCCTTACGTGCTTCGTCAAACACCAGTGCAGCGTAGTCGTACCAGGTGGTTACGCCACCTGCAACCAGATGATAGAGCCCTGCAACTTCGGGTTGCTTGATTGCCACACGAATCGCATGCGCCGTACAGTCTGCCAGCAGTTCAGCGCCTGTCGGTGCGCCAAACTGATCGTTAATAACCGACATTTCTTCGCGTTCTTTGGCAAAACGCAGCATGGTTTTCGCGAAGTTATTTCCTTTGCCCGCATATACCCAACTGGTACGGAAAATTAAGTGCCTGGTACAATTTTCCTGCAGTGCTTTTTCACCTGCGAGTTTGGTTTCGCCGTAGACGTTCAGCGGTGCGGTTGCATCCGTTTCCAGCCACGGTTTTTCTCCGTTGCCAGGAAAAACGTAATCCGTGGAGTAGTGAACGACCCAGGCGCCAATTTTTTCGGCTTCTTTCGCTATGGCTTCAACGCTTGTGGCATTGAGCAGTTGGGCGAATTCTGGCTCTGACTCCGCTTTATCTACAGCGGTATGCGCCGCCGCGTTCACAATGACGTCAGGTTTAATACGGCGTACGGTTTCAGCAATGCCTTCCGGATTGCTGAAATCACCGCAATACTCGCTGGAGTGCACATCAACGGCAATCAGATTACCTAATGGGGCGAGCGCGCGCTGCAGCTCCCAGCCCACCTGCCCTGTTTTGCCGAACAGAAGGATATTCATTACTGACGTTCCCCGTAGTTCTGTTCGATCCAGGATTGATAGTTGCCGCTTTTCACGTTTTCAACCCACTGGGTGTTCGCCAGGTACCATTGCACCGTTTTACGAATCCCACTCTCAAAGGTCTCCTGCGGCTTCCAGCCTAACGTCTGGCTAATCTTATCGGCATCAATGGCATAACGGCGATCGTGACCCGGGCGGTCAGTCACGTAAGTGATCTGATCGCGATACGAGCCCTCTTTCGGCACGATCTCATCCAGCAAATCGCAGATGGTGTGCACCACATCCAGGTTCTGCTTCTCGTTGTGACCGCCGATATTGTAGGTCTCGCCTGGTTTACCCTGAGTCACCACGGTATAGAGCGCACGCGCGTGATCTTCAACATACAGCCAGTCGCGGATCTGGTCGCCCTTGCCGTAAATTGGCAACGCTTTACCGTCCAGGGCGTTGAGGATCACCAGCGGGATCAGCTTTTCCGGGAAGTGATAAGGGCCGTAGTTATTGGAGCAGTTGGTCACGATGGTCGGGAAACCGTAGGTACGTAACCATGCGCGAACGAGATGATCGCTGGACGCCTTCGACGCAGAGTACGGGCTGCTTGGCGCGTATGCCGTCGTTTCAGTGAACAGTGGCAGTTCTTTCGACGCAGGATGCTCATCAGGGTGCGGCAGATCGCCATACACTTCATCTGTGGAAATGTGATGGAAACGGAAGGCTTTTTTCGCGTTTTCATCGAGGGTTAACCAGTACATTCTGGCCGCTTCAAGCAGTACATAGGTGCCGACAATGTTGGTTTCGATAAACGCAGCCGGACCGGTGATAGAGCGGTCAACGTGACTCTCAGCCGCCAGATGCATTACTGCATCAGGCTTGTGTTCGGCAAAAATACGGTCCATAGCCGCTCTGTCGCAAATGTCCGCATGTTCAAAAACGTAACGCTGGCTTTCACTTACTTCAGCCAGTGATTCCAGGTTACCTGCATAGGTCAATTTATCGACATTAACCACTTTGTCCTGAGTGTCTTGAATAATATGTCGTACAACCGCAGAGCCGATAAAACCCGCACCGCCAGTAACAAGAATTTTCACGCGTTATTTTCCGTAAAATGTATTCATCGAGATAATGGAATTCTGAATGTTTAATGAACTAAATTCCAGAAACCAGACACGCTACCGCCCCTGGCTTAACAGCTACCAGTGCACTGAACGTGGTCTAATAGAGGTATTTTTGCCATATGACCCTGGCAAAATCGTGACAGGGTAGCGTTCAAGTCAATTAATAATTGTCGTCTTAAATGCCGACAGAAACAAGGGAAAAAAGCGGGCTGGTAACACAAAAAAACAACGATTAACCGCTTGAAATTTAAGATTATATTAAAAAAAGAAAACGGCAGTGTCATTCTCATAGCGATGAAAGCCAGGAATGATCCACTGCCGTTGCAACAACGACGAACAAACCGTTAATCGTTGGTTAAGAGCTTCGTCATGCTTTCGCGGAACTTCTGCCCTTCTTTCAGATTACGCAGGCCATACTGTACAAACGCCTGCATATATCCCAGTTTTTTCCCACAGTCGTAGCTGTCGCCGGTCATCAGCATCGCATCAACCGACTGTTTCTTCGCCAGTTCCGCGATGGCATCCGTCAGCTGAATACGATCCCAGGCGCCTGGCTCGGTACGTTCCAGCTCAGCCCAGATTTCCGCATTCAGCACATAGCGGCCCACGGCCATCAGATCGGAATCGAGGGTCTGCGGCTGATCCGGCTTCTCGATAAACTCAACGATACGGCTGACTTTACCCTCGGTGTCCAGCGGCTCTTTGGTCTGAATCACGGAGTACTCAGACAGGTCACCTTTCATGCGCTTCGCCAGCACCTGGCTCCGGCCGGTCTCGTTGAAACGTGCCACCATGGCTGCAAGGTTGTAGCGCAGCGGATCGGCAGAAGCGTTGTCCAGGATGATATCCGGCAGGACGACAACAAACGGGTTGTCACCCACCACAGGGCGCGCGCACAGAATAGAGTGTCCCAGACCCAGCGGCTGCGCCTGGCGCACGTTCATGATGGTTACGCCCGGCGGGCAGATGGACTGCACTTCCGCCAGCAGCTGACGCTTAACGCGTTGCTCCAGAAGGGCTTCAAGTTCGTAGGAGGTGTCGAAGTGGTTTTCCACCGCATTCTTGGAGGAATGGGTAACCAGAACGATTTCTTTGATCCCTGCAGCAACAATCTCGTCGACGATGTACTGAATCATCGGCTTGTCAACGATCGGCAGCATCTCTTTAGGAATGGCTTTTGTGGCCGGGAGCAAATGCATGCCGAGACCGGCTACCGGAATGACCGCTTTCAAATTAATCATATTTCTTCCACCTTAAAATGGTTGCCGAATTATAGCCCTTTAGCCTGGTTTCGCCAGCACGAATTGCTACAAATCTGGTGATGATGTTACGCAATTACAGCGCAAATTCCAGCGGATGCAATCCGAATACTGGGGCTTTAATTCCAGGAATCCTCGCAAAATGCCGTCTGGTTAATATTTAGCGCTTCGGCAGTTTAAAATTCAGCCTTTCCGTGTTGATTGTATGATGGTCAATCCGGTCGATATCCACCGAACTTTGCCCTTTTTCATTAACGGCGTTAATGTTCGCCAGCGAAAGCAAGGTCTCGTCACGCGCCATAAACTTCCCGCGCACATCTTTGCGCAGATCGAAATTCAGTTTCAGGGCTGGCCCTCGCTCTGCATCCTGCATCACGTTGATATTGCGCATAAAAAGATGCTGAGGCTTATTGTGCAACTCCAGGGTGGCACGTTTCATATCAAGGTTAGTGAGCGCCACGAAGGAGGTTTTATTGCCGGAGGAGATCTGTATTCCGCGCAATTTTCGTGCAAGTTTCTGGTTGTCCAGATGGATATTGTTGAGACGAAAATTCTGCGGTATCGACAGGTAATTGCCTTTAATCACGCCGTAGCCAATTAACATGCCGGCGCTGTCGATCATCTCAACATCATCGATGACAAAATTATCGCAGCCATATATTGCGACCGTGGCGTTATCAATGCCCGCTTTCTTGCTGAAGTCCGGGGAGATATTTCGGGCTTTAACATTACGAATGATAAAGTGTTTGCCGTTTTCAACGTGTACCAGCTGGCGGCAATTGCTGCCGGTGATATTGGCTACCACAAAATTCTTCACCGTCTGGCCTTCAGGGTAATCGTTGTCGTAGGTGCTGCCGGCCAGACCAATGCCGATACCCCAGTTAATCTTGCCGTTGGTACAGTCGATATGGTCGATGACGTGGTCTGAGATCAGAATGTTTTTGTCATTGATCGCCACGTTCCACTCAATGGCGTCGCCCTGCAGGTAGCTGAAATGGCAGTTGGTAATCTTTGCGCCGTCCAGCTGATTATGAAAACCCTGGCGCAGGATCGCGTAATTGGCTTTAGTTACCCGCAGGTTATCGATCACCAGATTACGCATTACCCGCTTCTGTTTGCCACCGATATAAATCTGGGTCACCGGGCCATAGCCGCTCATCGCCAGGCCCTGAATCACGCAGTTGGAGCCACGCACGTCAAGGGTAATATTTTCGCTGCGCCCCTTCCCTTCACCGATTACCTTGCTGCCATCCTGCAATACCAACCGCCCGCGACCGTTGCCGGTCATCGCGCCGAGAATGCGCAGGGTCTTCCCCTCAGGGATAAAAATGGCGGCGTTGATGTTTTCGCAGGTCAGCCCCGCAGGCACCACGACGGTGTCACCCTCGGTAAAGGCCTGCTTAAATGCGGCGATCCCGTCACGAAGGTCATACCGGCTGATGTCAACCGTGGCGCTGTTCGTTGCGGCCCGTACCCCTACCAGCGGCGCGGCCGCCAGAACGGAACAGGTGGTGACAAACGCGCGTCGCGTCATCTCTTTCGGCATATTACCTCCGTTTAAAGCGTGTGTAGCAGAGTGGCTAACTGTCGATTAATAAGTTGTTGATTGAAATCGGTTTCCACCTTTTTGCGCGCGTTGTGCAGTACAGGTGAAAGCTCATGATCGGCAATGGCGGCAAACCGCTCCAGCTGGGCGGCCAGCGCCTCCGGGTTGTTCTCTTCCACCAGCCAGCCGGAATGGCCGGGTTCGATCAGCTCGGGTATACCGCTGTGCACCGTAGAAACCACCGGAATGCCCACCGCCATCGCTTCCATCAACGCAACCGGAATGCCCTCCATATCACCGTCCGTGCCGGTGACGGACGGGAGTAAAAAGACGTCGGCGGCATCAAGCATGGCTTTGACCTCATGGCTGGGCTTGAACCCGGGCATCTCAACATGCCCCTCCAGCTGATACTGCTCGATCAGGGTGCGCAACCGGCGCTCCCAGGGGCCAATGCCCAGAATGCGATAGCGAAAATCCACCCCACGCGACTTCAGCTGGCGGCAGGCTTCTATCGCCACGTGCAGCCCTTTTTTCTCGGTCAGGCGCGCAACAGAGATAATCTGCAGCGGTTGCCCGGGCGCCTTAACCGGGCGCTGGGTAAAGCGCTGCATATCCACACCCATGCGCGAGACGGAGATTTTTTCCGGCGGACAGCCCATAGTTCTGAGTCGCCCGGCCCACAGGTCGCTGATGGGCAGCATCATGTCGCCGCGCTGAAAGAGCCGCTGGTATTCAGGCGTATAGTGGTTAAGTACCTCACGGCTGGAGATATCAATCCCGTGAAAGACGGTGGCGATTTTTCCCTCAATCACCCCCAGCTCGCGCAGCTTGGCCGCCGTCACGCCCGCCGGGCCAAAGTGAGCGATAAAAACATCCGCACGCCACGGGCGGAGCGTCTGCCCACAAATAGCGGAGAGGATCAGGTTGCGCGACTCGGCGCCATAGCGGGAGACGTTCAGCGCCTTCCAGGTGCCGGGGCGGTGCAGCCCGCGCAGGGTCTGGCGGGCGCGGTAGCGCAGTTTCGCCAGTCGGCCCTGGGGCTCATCCTGCAGCCAGCGGGTCTTGCTGGCCAGGTCATACTGGGTCCAGGCAGCGTGGGTGTTCTGCGTATCGCCCTTTTGCAGGGCGATAATCTCCACCTCATAACCCATATCAATAAAAGCGGTGATCTGGTTAAGTACAAAGGTTTCGGACGAGAGCGGGAATTTCAGTAAGAAGAAACCAACCTTCATTTGCCCTCCCCGACCCGATCCAGCACCGATTTCACCATTTTGATGCCGTTTTCACGTTCGGCCTTCACCGCCACCGCCAGGCGTTCGTTGATGGCCGGCAGCTGGCCCAGGGTGTCGCCGACCATCGCGCCCAGCGAGCCGTCCAGCAAATGACGAATATCTACCGCCATCTCCGGCATACCCAGCTGCTGCATGATCCCCGCAGACTTGTGTTCGTAGTTGATGGCGATGGCCGGGGTGCCAAAGTTGATGGAGATGATCGCCGAATGCAGGCGGGTACCCACGGTCAGATCGCAGGCCCCCAGCAGCTTGCCCATCTCCAGGTCGTTCAGTTCGTCCATGACCACGTGGTAGCGCGACGGATCGCTGACGTGCTGACGCAGGTTGAGTGCCACCATTCGATCATCTTTGTTATAGCTGTCGATGCCGGTACAGGTAGAGAGCGCCAGCACCTGATAGCCGCTGTCCAGCACCCGGTTGACTACCTCGGCAAAGGCTTTCTCATAGGCCGCCTGGGTGGTGCCCAGACGCTTATCAAACGGCGCCAGTTCACGCAGGGTGATGGCGACGGTCTTCTGCTGCGCCGCCACGTTCAGCCAGTGCTGTACGGCATAGCTGGGGGTAAAGTTTGCCTCCTGATGATCCACCAGCCAGGCGGTATCGACGCCCTGCTCCACTTTGCGGGTATCGATCTCGCTGCGCTGCATCAGGTTCAGACTTACCGACTCGCGCAGGATCAGCGCGTCACAGTGACCAAACACGTAGTTTGCCAGCTGGTTGAACTGCGGATCCTGGAAGGGCCCGACGCTGTGCCCGACCATAAACAGCGGCTTTTTCGCCATAAAGGTGCAGAGCGCGTGTTCGAACTGCGGTACGCCGTAGAGGTCGACAAAAAACGATCCGCCCACCTGGATGATGGCGTCGTAGCCGGAGAGCAGACGGACAAAATCGGTAAAGCCCTGGGCGATGGCGATATTGCGCAGCTTACCGGTGTCGGTCACCCGGGAAAGCAGCACCTGGTGCTGGTAGCGGCGGCGCAGCACCTTTTTCACCCGGCCCATCACGCCGGCGGCGCTGTTGTGCTGTTTCATCTGGCTGTAGAGCGGATCGCCCATCACCGGGCGGTTCAGCAGCCAGGAGGAACTCACCGGATAACGGCTCATCACATCGACTTCTGTCTCGGGGGACAGCGCGTAAATAGCATCCAGCAGACCGCGCAAAATGGCGCTGTCACCACGGTTACCACAGGTATGGTTGCCCAGAATCAATAATTTCATAATAACCTCTTAAAAATTCCCCTCTCCAGAGGGAGAGAGGGAGGAAATAATTAGCCTGCGCGAAGCAGCGTTTTCATCTTTTCGTTGCGGCAGAACTGGCGCTTGATCTCCACCACCAGCGCGTTGCGCGACATCACAATCATCACTGCGAAGGCCAGCGCACCCGTGGCCACCTGCACCGCCAGTAGCGCCGCCAGCGGCAGATGGCCGTTCAGGGCTAGCCCTAAGCCATAGCTCACCGCCAGCGTCGGCAGCGACAGGTAAAACGGCAGCCACAGGCTGAGGATGTACTGGCGATAGCTGGAGCCCAGCACCGGCTTAATCATCACGAAGTAGCTCAGCACGGTATTGATGATCTGCACCAGCAGGAAGCCCAGCGTCACGCCCATCGCGCCGGCCAGATGGCCGCCGATGACGATCGCCGGAATAAACAGAAACGTTTTAAAAACATTGAATTTGAAGCTGATATCAACGCGGGCTTTGGCCATCAACAGCGAACCGATCGGATTGCCCACCGCGCGCAACAGCCCCACCAGGCACAGCAGCTGCAGGATCGGCACAACGCTGAGCCACTTCTCACCGAACACCAGCGGCACCAGATTTCCGGAGACCACCATCAGCCCCAGCAGGGTCGGGAAGTTGATGATCCCCACCACCGACAGCAGCTTGTAGAAGTTGAGCCGCAGCTTGTCGGTATCGTCCTGAATTTTGGCGAACGCCGGGAACAGCACCCGGGTGATGATCGGGTTGAGCTTCATCGGTGGCACCACCGCCACATTCCAGGCGAGGTTAAAGCCCCCGGCGACGCTGGCGCCGAGGGTGCGCGCCAGCACCAGGGTGGAGAGGTTGGTATTCACATAATTGATAATGCTGTCGGCGGTCAGCCAGGCGCCAAAGCGCAGGTTAGGCGCCACCGACGCGAGCGAGAAGCGCAAACCCGGGCGGTAAATTTTGCGACCGAAATAGCCGAACAGCAGCGTGCGCACGGCGGAGTTCACCAGATACCCGAGGATCGCGGTTAGCGCCAGCGGCCAGAAGTGGGCGCTGACCACGGTAAAGGTAAAACCGGCCAGCACCGCGCTGGTCTCAATCATGCCGATTTTGCTGAACTCCAGCTCCTTTTGCATCAGCGCGCGGAACTGCTGCCCGTGGGGGATCACCACAAACGCAAACGACAGCGTACGCATCAGGGGAGCCAGCTCAGGGTTATGCAAAACCCGGGCAATGAGATCGCTCAACAGGAACAGCGCCACGAACACGAGGATACCGAGGCCGACGTTCAGCCAGTAGAGGGTGGTCAGCTCAAGCTCGCTTATCGCTTTGCGCTGGATAATGGAGTTGGCGATACCGAAGTCCGACAGCGTATCGGCAAGGGCGATGATCACCAGCGAGACGGTCAACAGGCCAAACTGGTGGCTATCGATAATGCGTGCCAGAACGGTCATCTGTACCAGCCCAAGGCCGATGATGATCACCGTGGCGATAGCCGACCACTTTGCCCCACTGAGGGTTTTTTCACGTAAGCTCATGTCAGTACGCCGCTTTGTTCACAAAGCCCTTAAAGACGGTCAGAAAAACGATTTTGATATCAAACCAGAGACTCCACTCGCGGATGTACTCCAGATCGAACTCAATGCGTTTTTCCATTTTCTCCAGGGTGTCGGTCTCCCCGCGCCAGCCGTTGATTTGCGCCCAGCCAGTGATGCCCGGCTTCACTTTGTGGCGCAGCATGTAGCCTTCGATAAGCTGACGATACTGTTCGTTATGCGCCACCGCGTGCGGGCGTGGTCCGACGATAGACATGCCCCCGGTAAACACATTGATAAACTGCGGCAGTTCATCCAGGGAGGTGCGGCGCAGGAAGTTGCCGACGCGGGTCACGCGCGGGTCGTTTTGCGTCGCCTGGGTCACCACTTTGTCGTTCTCCATCACCTTCATGGAGCGGAATTTCCACACCATGATCGGCTTACCGTCCATGCCGTAACGGGTCTGACGGAAGATGACCGGTCCCGGGGAGCTTAGCTTCACCGCCAGCGCAATAGCGCAGAGCACCGGGGAGATCAGCAGCAGGATCAGCGAGGAGAGCATGATATCTTCCACGCGCTTCAGCACGCGGTTGAGCCCGGAGAGCGGCGTGTCATACAGCGGCACTACCGGCACGCCGTTCACCTCTTCGATACGGGAGTGCAGAATGTTAAAGGTGAACACATCGGGGATGAGGATCACCGAGCAGGTGGTGTCCGCCAGCTTGCGCATCAGGGTTTTGATGCGGGCCTCGTCGCTCATCGGCATGGCGATATAGACGTTGTGGATCTTGCCCGCTTTGGCATCGTCAACCAGCTGAGCATAGTTACCCGCCCAGTCGGCAGAGACGCCGCCCGGCTGCGCATCGTGATAGATCCCAACCACATCAAACCCCAGCCATGGCTCTTTACGAAAGCCGTCGAGCAGCGCCAGCCCGGACGGCAGACTCCCGGCTACCGCCACCCGACGGGTGTTGTAGCCCCGGTTACGCAGCCAGCCCGCGCCAAAGCGGATCAGGGACCGGCAGACCACCATTCCTACGCTGGTTAACAGGTACCAGGCAAAATAGGTGGCAAAGCGATTATCAAAGTCGTTATTGAAGGCCACCAGCCCGAAGCTGAAGACCAGGCTTAGGGTCCAGTTCTGCAACAGCAGCTGCAGCTCGGTGGTGATTTTGACACCACGCCATGAACGGTAAAAATCGGTCATCCCCCCGATCATCTGGAAGACCACCAGCGCGATCAGCGCCATCAGCAGGTGCATGTAGAGGAACGGCAGCCCGCTGAGTTTACACACCATCCACAAGCCGCCGACCATGATGGTGATATCAGAAAAACGCTGCACCATAGAGATTAACGATGCATTCGTTTTGGCTCGCTCGCGCTTTTTTAGATTTGTCATCGTTGTTCCTGTTTCAGGGCCCCCTCCCCCATCGGGAGAGGGGGAAAGGTTACTGATTCAACAGCGCCATAATGTCCTGCGTTCGCGCCGCCATCAGCGCCGCATCGGCGCGGGATTCCACGTTCAGGCGCACCACCGGCTCGGTGTTCGACGAGCGCAAATTGAAGCGCCACTGCGGGAAGCTCATGCTGATGCCGTCGGTCCGGTCAATCTCAAGCGCGTGCAGGGCAAAGTGGTTCTCCACGCGGGCAATCGCCTCGGCAGGCGCCGCCAGCGTGCTGTTGATCTCCCCGCTCGCCGGGAAGGCGGCCATGCGATCGCGCACCAGCTCACCCAGCGACTGCCCCTTCAGGCACAGCAGTTCGGTCACCAGCAGCCACGGGATCATCCCGCTGTCGCAGTAGGCAAAATCACGGAAGTAGTGATGGGCGCTCATCTCGCCGCCGTAAATGGCATCCTCTTCGCGCATCCGCTCTTTGATAAAGGCGTGTCCGGTTTTAGACATCACCGGCGTGCCGCCAGCAGCGGCGACCACGTCTACCGTATTCCAGGAGAGGCGCGGGTCATGAATAATGCGCGAGCCGGGGTTTTTCTCGAGGAAGGCTTCCGCCAGAAGACCAACAATGTAGTAGCCCTCGATAAACTGCCCCTTTTCGTCGAACAGGAAGCAGCGGTCAAAGTCGCCATCAAAAGCGATACCCATGTCAGCGCCGTGTTCGATCACGGCATTGCGGGTATCGGCCCGACACTCCGGCAGCAGCGGGTTCGGAATACCGTTCGGGAAATTGCCGTCCGGGGTGTTGTGCACCTTAACGAAGGTGACCGGCACGTTAAGCGCCTTAAAGCGGGCTTCCAGGGCGTCTACCACCGGACCTGCCGCGCCGTTGCCGGAGTTAATCACCAGCTTCAGCGGCTTAAGGTTCGCGAGGTCGATATAGCCCAGCAGGTGATCGATGTAGGCATCGCGCAGATCGATCTGTTCATAGCTGCCGCGGCTTGACTCATTCACCGGCGGGAAGTCGTTAGCTTCCGCCAGACGCTGCACGTCGCGCAGGCCAGTATCGCCGCTGATTGGGCGTGCCCCTTCGCGTACCAGCTTCATGCCGTTGTAGTCCATTGGGTTATGGCTGGCGGTCACTTCGATCCCGCCGTCAACGCCTAAATGGAAGGTGGCGAAATAGATCTCTTCGGTACCGGATAAACCGATATCCAGCACATCAACGCCCGCGTCCTGCAGCCCTTTCGCCAGCGCCAGTTTCAGTGCTTCGCTGGTCAGGCGCACGTCGCCGCCCAGCACAATGGTTTTCGGCTTTAAATATTCGCCGTACGCGCGGCCAATGCGCCACGCAATGTCCTCATTCAGCTCTTCACCCAGCTTGCCGCGAATATCGTAGGCTTTAAAACAGGTTAATTTTTGCATCATTACCCCTTTTTCAGGCAACAGTTGGCCCGACCCGGAGAGGGCCAATTTGATTTTTGTTTGGTGTCGTTCACAGGCCGGGTAAGCGAAGCGCCACCCGGCATTTCATGCGGCGCTATACCCGCCCGTAGCGGTCCTCGAAGCGGACGATATCGTCTTCCTCCAGGTACGAGCCGGAGCGCACTTCAATCAGGTCGAGGGGGATTTTCCCCGGGTTTTCAAGGCAGTGGGTCGCCCCCAGCGGGATGTAAATAGATTCGTTTTCACCGAGCAGGGTCTCCACATCATCGATGGTCACTTTGGCGGTCCCTGCCACCACCACCCAGTGCTCCGCACGGTGGTGATGCATCTG
The DNA here is from genome assembly GCF_035787115.1 of Leclercia adecarboxylata. Classification (GTDB taxonomy): domain Bacteria; phylum Pseudomonadota; class Gammaproteobacteria; order Enterobacterales; family Enterobacteriaceae; genus Enterobacter; species Enterobacter adecarboxylatus_E. The sequence continues at coordinate 1,109,539 of NZ_JALKTL010000001.1, forward strand.
CACCGACAGCCCCTCGCCCGGCTTAACGGTGATACGTTTCACCTGGTAGCGATCGCCCTCGTCGATAGAGTCGTATTTGCCCCACGGGCGGTAGACTTCGCGGTGAATGTGGTGCTCATGGCGTCCATCGGCCTTGATCTGCTCCACTACTTTTTTGACGTCCTGCACCGCGTTGCGATCGGCGATCAGCACCGCGTCTTTGGTCTGAACGACCACCAGATCCTTCACCCCGACGGTAGTCACCAGGCCCGATTCGGCATACACATAGCTGTTTTCGGTTTTATGGCTGATCACATCCCCGTGATGGACGTTGCCTTCCGGCGACTGAGCGCTGATTTCCCATAATGACGACCAGGAGCCGACGTCGCTCCAGCCTGCATTCATTGGCACCACCACCGCATCGGCGGTTTTTTCCATCACCGCGTAATCCACCGACTCTTCCGGGCAAGAGAGGAACGCGGCTTCGTCCACGCGGATAAAGTCCAGATCGGGGTCGACGGTGGCCATTGCGCGCTCGCAGGCTTCGAGGATATCCGGGCGATACTTCTGCAGCTCTTCAAGATAACGTCCGGCGCGGAACAGGAACATGCCGCTGTTCCAGTAGTACTCGCCGCTGGCGACGTAGGCCTGGGCGGTTTCCATATTCGGTTTCTCAACGAACTGCGCCACGTCAAAGGCCAGGCTGTCGCCCGCCCCGGGGGTAACGCTGCCGCGGCGGATGTAGCCATAGCCGGTTTCCGGCAGATCGGGCACGATGCCAAAGGTCACCAGCTTGCCGCTGTCAGCATAAGGGATGGCCGCCCGCACCGCCTCGCGGAAGGCCTCTTCCTGCTGGATAACGTGATCGGCTGCCAGCACCAGCATCAGCGGATCGCAATCCGGGCTGCTGCGCTTCGCCGCCAGGGCTGCGAGGGCGATAGCCGGGGCGGTATTGCGCCCGGCCGGTTCAAGAATGATGTTTTCGGTAAGCTTGTTCAGCTGTCGCAGCTGCTCGGCGACGATAAAGCGGTGCTGTTCGTTACAGATCACCACCGGGCTTTCACAGTCCACACCGTTGAGACGGTTCACCGTGGTCTGCAGCATGGTGAGTTCCCCTTTCAGGCAGAGGAACTGCTTTGGATAGAGCACGCGGGAGAGTGGCCATAACCGGCTACCTGAGCCACCCGCCATCACAACCGGGTACAACGTATTCTTATTCATGATTTATCCCCGAATATCTGCAATAAACTGGTTCAGCACGTTCTCTTTTTCGAGCGTGCGTTCGGCATAGTCACGCGCTATCGCGTTCTCTTTGGGCATATTCAGCGCCTGTTCGATCCCGGCCACCAGCGCGGGCACCGATTCAGGCTCCACGCACACTGCGATCCCCGGCAGGCTGTCGCACAGCTGGCCCAGCTCGGTGTGGGTTTCGGCGGTGATGACCGCATTGCCGCCCACCGCCAGAATATTGGTTAGCTTGGAGGGCAGTACCGCATCCGCCGCCCCGCGCTTTTGCACCACCAGATGGCAATCGGCCATCTTCAGCAGCGCCGGTAAGGCGTCGTAAGGCTGTAGCGGCAGGAAGCTGACGTTCTGCAGGCCGCGCTCGCGGGCCATTTTTTGCAGCCGCGCTTTGCCGCCGCCCTGGCCGACAATCACAAACTGCAAGGGCTGGTCGCTGAGTTGCTCTGCGGCGTCAATCACGTTCTCAAGCCCCTGCTTCTCGCCGATGTTGCCGGAATAGAGAATGATTTTTTGCGCTTCCGGCAGACCCAGCTGCTCGCGCAGAACCGCAGCATCCGCGGACGTCACCTCACGAAAACGTGCCACTTCTGACCAGTTTGGAAAGAAGATCACCTTTTCCGCCGCCACGCCCTTCTCCTGCGCTTTATTCATCATCGAGCGGGAGATGGTGGAGACGTAGTCAACGTGATGCAGGCCGCTGCGCTCGAAGGCGCTGGCCAGTTTCGCCACTTTGCCGCCCTTGCCTTTCCCGGCCATCCCCAGGCCCAGCATGGCGTCCACTTCGTAATCCTGAATATGCAGCAGGGTGCGGGCGCCGGAGAGTTTGCCCAGCAGGCGCATACCCGGGGTGCAAAACAGAGTCGGCACCACGCCAATAATGCGATCCGGCTTCCAGCGACGTTGCGCCATCAGCGGGAAGAAACTGCTCAGGGCAAAGCTGCCCAGATGAATTAAACGTTTCAGCGTTGACGGCTGCTTCGGCACATACAGCGGGCAGCGCCAGACGGTGGCAGCTCCCTCTTCGCGGCGATAGCGCCAGCTGGAGTAGTGCTCACCCACCTGCCACTCGGGGTAGTAAGGCGGGGCGGTGATGACCCGCACCTCATGGCCCTGACGGGCCATCCACTCCACCATCTCGCCGGTGTATTTGCCGATACCGGTTAACTCCGGCGAGTAGTTGATGCCGTACACTAAAATTTTCATAAGCCCGGCACTCCGGCCTGCTGCAGAAAATAGGCCCGGCTGTTGTCATGCACGTTATCGCTTGCCAGCAGCGCGTCGGCCGTCAGCCAGCGGTAGTCATCATGCTGCGCATCAGGCAGACGCAGGTCTGCCTCGCTCACCTTCAGGCGAAAACCGAGCACCACATAGTGGGTGGTGAAATCGGTGCCGGAGAAGTTATCGTCATAGAAGTGCTGCCAGACCCCGTAGAACTGCCCCGCCGTCATCGGCAGACGGAGCCCCAGCTCCGCCTCTGTAAGACGTGCAAAGGCGTTTTCCAGCGTCTCGTCTTTCTGCACTCGCCCGCCCGGTACGAACCAGTAGCCCTGCGCCGGGCGGTTGGTGCGCTGCCCGAGCAGGAACTCGCCGCGTGCGTTCTCCACAATCAGATCGATGGAGATAAGCGGGGTGGAACGCACCACCGTGGCAAAATCTTCCTGACTTAAAAACATATCTACCCCCGGAAGCGGTGCTGATTTTCCAGGAACCACTGGTACGTGCTGGCCAGCCCCTGGGCCAGCGTCACCTCGTGGAACCAGCCCAGCTGGTGCAGACGGGTCACGTCCAGCAGCTTGCGCGGGGTGCCGTCGGGTTTGGTGGCATCGAACACTACGCGCCCCTTATACCCCACCACCTGGCTGATGGTCAGGGCCAGCTCACGAATGGTGCAGTCCACGCCGGTGCCGACGTTGATGTGCGACAGCATCGGCTCGGTGTTCTCCTGCCACACCTCCCGGGCCAGCTCCATCACATGAATGCTGGCAGCAGCCATATCATCCACGTGCAGGAACTCGCGCATCGGCGTGCCGCTGCCCCACACCACCACTTCCGGCGCGTTGCTGACCGTTGCTTCATGGAAGCGGCGCAGCAGCGCCGGGATCACATGGGAGTTGCTCGGGTGGAAGTTATCGTTCGGGCCGTACAGGTTGGTCGGCATCACCGAGCGATAGTCGCGACCATACTGGCGGTTATAGGATTCGCACAGTTTGATCCCGGCAATCTTGGCGATGGCGTAGGGCTCGTTGGTGGCCTCAAGCGTGCCCTGCAGCAGTTCGCTTTCGGCAATCGGCTGCTTCGCCAGCTTCGGATAGATACAGGATGAACCGAGGAACAGCAGCTTATTCACGTTGTGCAGGTGCGCCGCGTGAATGATGTTGCTCTCGATCATCATGTTCTCGTAGATAAAATCCGCCGGGTAGGTATTGTTGGCGACAATACCCCCCACTTTCGCCGCCGCCAGATAGACCTGGTCGATGCGCTGTTCGGCAAAGAAGGCCTCTACCGCTTGCGCATCCAGCAGGTTAAGCTCGTCACGCGTGCGCAGCACCAGCTCGACGTTGCCACGCTGTTCCAGCTGGCGGACAATCGCCGATCCCACCATCCCGCGATGACCGGCAACAAAAATACGTTGTTTGCTCATACTCAGGACTCCAGCGCGATGGCAACCTCGTAGCCATGGGACTTAAGCAGGGAGTGTTTTTTCGCCGCTTCGAGATCTTTTGCCACCATCTCGGAGACCATCTCCTGCAGCGTGGTTTCTGGTTTCCAGCCCAGCTTTTCGTGCGCTTTGGTTGGGTCGCCCAGCAGGGTTTCTACCTCGGCAGGACGGAAGTAGCGCGGGTCAACTTCAACAATGACATCGCCCGGCTGCACGCCCGGCGCGTCGTGTCCGGTAACGGAAACCACGATGCCCTTCTCATCCACGCCGGTGCCTTCAAAGCGCAGCTTGATGCCCAGCTGGGCGGCAGCCATCTCCACGAACTGACGCACGGAGTACTGCACGCCGGTGGCGATCACGAAGTCTTCGGGTTTTTCCTGCTGCAGCATCATCCACTGCATTTTTACGTAATCTTTGGCATGACCCCAGTCACGCAGGGAGTCCATGTTGCCGAGGTGCAGCTTCTTCTCCAGGCCCTGGGCGATGTTGGCGATAGCGCGGGTGATTTTGCGGGTCACAAAGGTTTCGCCGCGACGCGGGGATTCGTGGTTGAACAGAATGCCGTTACAGGCGTACATACCGTAGGATTCGCGGTAGTTTACGGTGATCCAGTAGGCGTACATTTTCGCCACCGCATACGGGGAGCGCGGGTAGAAAGGCGTAGTCTCTTTCTGCGGGATCTCCTGCACCAGGCCATACAGCTCGGAGGTAGAAGCCTGATAGAAACGGGTCTTCTTCTCGAGGCCGAGGAAGCGGATCGCCTCCAGCAGGCGCAGGGTACCGATGGCGTCAACGTCAGCGGTATATTCCGGCGATTCGAAGGAGACAGCCACGTGGCTCATGGCGCCCAGGTTGTAGACCTCATCCGGCTGCACTTCCTGCAGAATACGGGTCAGGTTGGAGGTATCGGTCAGATCGCCATAGTGCAGGTGGAACTTCGGGTTCGCCGCGTGCGGATCTTGGTAAATATGATCCACGCGCTCGGTATTGAATGAAGAGGCGCGACGCTTAATACCGTGAACTTCGTAACCTTTCTCCAGTAGCAGTTCTGCCAGGTAAGAACCATCCTGGCCGGTAACGCCGGTGATGAGAGCGACTTTAGACATGTTTATTTTCTCCAGACTTATCAGAAGTTATTCAGTTTCAACGCGTTCGCGTATCACCACTGCGGGATTGCCACGGCAAAGCTGGTTTGCCGGAAGCGATTTAAAAACGCTACTGCGCGCGCCAATAACGGTGCCATTGCCGATGGTGACGCCAGGGGCGACAAATACGTCGGTCGCCAGCCAGCATTTCTCGCCAATGGTGATGGGCTGCGCGTTAATATCAAAATGTTGACTCATATAATCGTGGCTGCCGGTGCACAGGTAGCATTTCTGCGATACCACTGCGTTGGCCCCAATGGAAATATCGCCCAGGGTGTATAACACCGCGTCATCGCCGACCCAGGCATAATCACCCAGGGTTAATTTCCACGGGTAAGTAATTTTTACCGACGGACGGATCACTACGTTTTTTCCGATTTTTGCGCCGAAGCAGCGTAATAAAAATGCACGCCAGCGATACATTATTTGCGGTGACCAGGCAAATAAGGTTGCCTGCACTGCCCACCATAACTGCACCTTAATTCCCCCTGCGCCACGAAACCCTTTTGGCACAGCGAAGCCACTTAATTCCTGCATAGTATTTCCTTATATTCAGACTTTGTTATATAAGGCTTTGGTTTTACCCGTGGTTTTAAGACGTAATAAATAAGATAATTCCGCCCACAGTCCCGGCACGCGTAATATTTCACGTTGCACCTTACGGGCATCCTGACATAATTCCAGATTATTCGAGGTTGACACACCGCCCATTGAAAATTCAGACACCAGGCCAGGAAGACGTTTAAAACGATAACCGGCTTTATAAAGTCTGGCGGTCAGGGCGTAATCCGATGAGACGCGGTACTGCAAATCGTACGGGTACGTTTTTAATCCACTTAATGGAAAGAAAATCGCCTGATGGCTGGCAGGCAGGCTGTGATAAATATACCACCCCGGCTTCGCCGTCCGGCGTGTCTTATTTCCGTCACCAAAATCGAGTAAGGCGTCGCCCATGTACATCGCATTATCCTGCGCCCGGGCGAGCTGGCGAACAAACTGCGCCACGTCGTCATGAAAAATATCGCCGGAGTTCAGGAAAATGGCGTAGCGCCCCTGGGCCATATCGATGCCTTTATTCATGGCATCGTAGATCCCGCGATCCTTCTCGCTGATATAACGTAAGTTATACTCACCATTGAGTTTTTCGAGAAATTCTGCGGTGCCGTCACCGGAGCCACCATCGACCACAATCCATTCAAAGCTGAGGCTGGGATCGCCTGCCAGATTGCGCAGTGACCGCCAGGTTTTTACTACTCCCTCGTAGTTACGAAAGGCGACAGTAATAACGCTTAGTAACATAAACCACCTCGTTATGAATGCGTAATATTAAGCGCCTTGCGCAAAATAAACGGGCATACGATCAAAAATGCATACTCTGGGCTAAATATTGACCCGGTAAAAAACAGCGATACAGGCGTAAAAAGATAAAGCTGTACGCGAAAATTCTGATTATCACCAAAAGCGCTAAGCGTCATTTTGAATACTTTAAACAGATACCACGCTGTTAATAACACCGCGAACCAGGAAAAATAAATAATCAGCAGATACAAGCCATTGTCTATTGTTTTCCCGACATCCGCACCGTTAAAGATTCCGAATGATGCGACATATTCATAAAGTGAGCCAAATCTGACTACGCCGTCAATATGGGTTAAAGAGTACCCCACCATGACCAGCGGACCGATAATACGGTAATAGGACGACGAACCTTCGGTTCCTAAATCCCCCAGACGCTCTGAAATATACGGGAAGGCAAAAACCACCCCCACCATAAACACGGACAATGAAATGATCGCTAAAGGTAACTTTTTCCTGATGGCCTCTTTATTGAGATACTGAAATGCCCACTCCAGCAGGTAAAACAGAATAAAGGTCATTACCCCTGAGAACGAACCTGACAGAACAATTCCTGCAAGAATCATAGCATCGCTCTTGGGCGTTTTGATACCAAACTGTTTGATGCTGAGCCAAATTGAGATTAACGCCAGAGCGAAGAACGCCGGTTCGAAATAGAGTGCAGTGGTACGCTTGCCGCCAAATTTAATGAAATTCAGTACATAGCTATTACTGTAAATAAGATATTTCGAAATTATTTCCATCAGGCTACTGCCGCCGGTCAAAATAATTTGCGCCATCTCCAGTGCGGCGAGGGTAACGATAATTCCCACCACCAGATAAAAGAACCTGAGGATCTTCCGATAATTGTGCGGTGAGATGGTTTTAAAGCGAATACTCCACACCATACCGATAATGATGACGATATAAACAAACAGCATGGTGGAGGTGACATATTTGCTGGCATCCAGCGACTGGCCAAAAATGTAGTTAAAGGCCGTCAGCCCCGCGCCCATTCCCAGGGCTATCATCAGCTTTTTCACGCTGATCTTGTCGACAAACAGCAACAGCAGCACCGGTAAGAAAGTGACGATGGTGATGGGGAAGCTCTCGCCAAGCTGGGCAATTTTGACGTTGACCAGCAGATAGATGAGCGGCAGCAGCAGGTAGCTACAGATTCTGATAGAACGAGACATACTCCTCCAGCATCTGTTGTCCACTGTAGGCCTGACGGCTGCGGGTGCGGAAATCCTCAAGCGTGGTGCCAAACACCGCCTGCGCGATTGCTGACTTAGACAGCTGCACCAGCGGCAGCACGGCCTCTTCGCTGAAGGTTTTGCCCCCCGATTTTTCCAGCACCTCCCGTGCGGCGTCGCTGTGGGTGGCGATCACCGGCACCCCGATAGAGAGCGCTTCGCACAGAATCAGCGGATAGTTATCAACGCGGGAGCTGAACACCAGCGCATCCATCCCGTTCAGGGCGCTCATCAGCTTACGTTTGTCGGTTTCGAAGCCGTGATTCACCACGTTCGGCCCTTCGAAGGGTGAAAACTTACCGAAGGTATGCAGTTCGATTTTGTCGCCAAGCGCCATCATGTCGCGCACCAGCTGCTGGTTGGTTTTGCCGTCATAGCGCAGGTCATGAGCAACCACGGCAATTTTTGGCTTACCGGCGGTTACGGCGACCGGGGTCAGTTCTGCCAGAATCGCTTCCGTCGCCACGTCTATGCCGTTGTTAATGATCCGACAGCGCCCTGCCCCGTACAGGCTGTTAAAGGCATCGGCCACATGCTGGCTGGGAGAGATAAACTGGCAGCCCAGGGCCAGCATATCGCGAAACAGCTGGCGCTTACCGTCCACCAGCTTATGGGCGCGATCCACCTTCACCGGCGGATAGTTGCTGAGCGTCGGGCATTTCTGGCAATCATTTTTCCAGCCTTCGCAACCGTCGGTAAAGGCGCAGCGACCGGTCACGCTCCAGTGGTCGTGCAGGGTCCAGACGAAGGTGGTGTCGGGCTTATGGGCCTGCACGTTTTCGCAGAATGCTACCACCTCTTCCAGCTTCAGCCAGTAGCTGTGCAGCACGTGAAAATGCAGCACCACCGGGCCCGGCATGCGGGTCACGGTGCGGTACAGGCTGTTGAGATTACCGAACAGGTCGCGGTTAAACAGGCGGAACAGCGCGATGTTAGCCACCGAGGTCAGGCGCGGAGTGTGTTTTACCACCTGCGGATAGCGATCGTGGCTGACGCTTTTTTTGCCGCCTTTACCGTAGCCATAGATAAAGCGCGACTGAAGCCCTTTTTGCAGCGCCCGCTGGTGCAGATCCAGCGCCACCCCTGCCGCGCCCCCTTCGGCGAGACGGACGTTAAATTGCAGAATATTCATTTGATCACCTTCACGCGGGCCTTCTCGCCCACCACCAGCGCGTTGTCCGGGATACTGTCCAGTACCACGCTTCCCGCTCCGACAGTGACGTTATTACCGATGGTGATATCGCCGATCATCACCACGTTGGCGCCCAGCTCGACGTTATTGCCGATTACCGGACAGGCCAGGCTGTCCGGGCCGCGGTTGCCGAGGGTAACACCGTGGCGGATGGTAAAATCATCCCCGGCAACCACGAATTTATTGATTACGACGGCATAGCCGTGGTGAATAGTGAAACGGCGACCGATGGTGGCGGCAGCCTGGATTTCGTAGCCGAAGAGACACTCGGTGATGAGGCGGTACAGCACCAGCACCGGCGCCGCCCACAGATTGTTCAGGACGTTCTTTTTGCGCCACACCGAGCAAAAATGCGCCACCCGGTAGGCCAGCACCATGCAGCAGGGGCGCAGGCTCCAGCTGTTTGCACGACAATCTTCCAGCACCATTATTTCCCCCGCAGCCCGTCAGCCAGACGCTTACCGTTACGCACGGAGATGAGCGTCAGCAGCGTGCGCCAGTTCATCCGCTTGTTGCGGATCTGGTACAGCGTAAACAGCTGATACTTGCGGCTGGCGCGATCGAACTTGTCCCGGTGCTTACGGTAGAAGTGGAAGTAGCCGGAGAATTTTTTCGGCGAGGAGGTAATCTGCATTTCACCATGGTTGATGTGCAGGATCTGCGTGGCTTCGTCCACCTTCCACGGCTCGCCATACTCCACCACCATCCGCAGGAAGATGTCGTAATCCTGCGCGGCGGCAAGTGACGTATCGAACAGACACTCCTTAAAGCGCCACGCCCAGGTAAAGACCTGATTGCCGATGATATTGCGCTTGTAGAACAGGCGGCGGGAGTACGGCGATTTGGGGTACAACGGCAGGCTGGTGGGCTGGGAGTAGACCTCCCCCTCACAAACGTAGTCGTTGGCGTACAAAAACGCGTGGGTCACCAGATGGTGCTGGTGCGCCAGGAAGGTCGACAGCCGGTTCGGCGTCCACTCGTCGTCATCGTCAATGCCGGTCAGGTACTGTCCGTTAGCCTGCAGGATCGCCTGATTACGTACCGCACAGGCGCCGGAGTTGATGGCATTATGGGTGTAGATGACTCGCGGATCGTTCAGATCAGCGACAAATTTCTGCAGCTGCTCGTACGAGGAGGAGCAGTCATCAACGATGATCAATTCCCAGTGGTCATAATCCTGGCGTAATACCGACTTTATTGCACGGATCGCCAGCTGCTGACGGTTCCATGTCGGCATATAAATAGAAATCAAAGGGCGTGGTGTCATGGTATTCCCCGAATGGCTCATTACTTGCTGTCCGACTTATATTCGTACTCGTAATACCCGTAATCCTGATACCCGGTGGCGCGGCGGAAGATGGAGTTGAGAATCACCCCTTTCACCGCAATACCGTTCTGCTCGAAGCGGCTGAGGCTGGTTTCGACCTCTTTCAGGGTGTTCACCGCATAGCGCGCGACCATCAGAGTGGTGCCCGCGTGGCGACCGACAATCGCCGCATCCGTTACCGCAAGGATTGGCGGGGTGTCGATCAGCACCAGGTCATAGTTTTCGCTGGCCCACTTCACCAGCTGCGTGAAGCGCTCGCTCATCAGCAGTTCCGATGGATTCGGCGGCACCTGCCCGCGGGAAACGAGGTCAAAGCCAGGGATGGAGGTCGGCTTCGCGCACTGGCCGATCTCACCCGTGCCCAGCAGGATTTCCGACAGACCGTTTACGTTGTTAGTGCCGAGCAGTTCGTGGGTGTAGCCCTTACGCATGTCGCAGTCGATCAGCAGCACGCGCTTGTTGGTCTGGCTGACCACCGCCGCCAGGTTGGCGCAGACAAAGGTTTTACCGATGGACGGGCTGACCCCGCTGAGCATCAGCACGTTGTTGCTGGCCTGCATCATGGCGAAGTGCAGGCTGGTGCGCAGGCTGCGGATGGCTTCGATGGCCAGATCCGTCGGGTTACCCACCGCCAGAAGCTGGCTCTGTTTGTAACGTTTGACGCCGTTGGTGGTTTTGACGCTGTCGCGCGACTTCTGCCACTCCGAAAGCGGAATGCTGGCGTAGACGTTGATGCCATGCTCCTCCAGTACCTGCGGGCTTTCGATCCCACGGTTAAAGAGGGAGCGCAGCAGTACGCCAACGATGGAGAGCATCAGGCCGAGAATAATGCTACCAAGAATAATCAGCGCCTTTTTCGGCTTAAGCACGCCCGGCTGGGTGATGGCCGGGTCGACAATGCGCACATCGCCGACGGTGCTCGCCTCGGTGATCTTCAGCTCCTGCTGTTTATTCAGCAGCTGCATATAGACCTGCTGGCCCGACTCCACGTCGCGGGTCAGACGCAGGATCTCCTGCTGGGTTTTCGGCATCGCGGTGACGCGGTTATTGAGCTTCGCTTTTTCCTCTTCCAGCGTCTGGCGCTTTTCCAGCAGCGTGCGGTAGGCCGGGTGACGTTTGGTGTAGAGCTTGGAAATTTCCGCCTCTTTAAAGGTCAGCTCGTTAAGCTGGGCATCAATGTTGACCATCGAATCCAGCACCGACTTCGCCTCCAGCGGCAGGTCGACGGAATCTTTATCCTGACGGAAGGCGTTGAGCTTGTTCTCGGCCTCATCCAGATGGCCGCGCACTTCCGGCAGCTGCTTCGCGAGGAAGTCGAGACTTTTTGACGCCTCTTCCGATTTGCGCTTCACGTTCTGCGCCTGGTAGTTGCGGGTAATGCTGTTGAGAATGTCGCGGATCTTGTCCTTATCTTCCCCGGTGAAGTTCAGTCTCAGCACTCCGGTATCCTTCCCGGTTTCGGTGACCGACAGGTTGCCCTGCAGGTTATTGATCATCCCCAGCATGGAGAATTTGCTGACGGTGAACTCGCTGCCGTTCTGGGCATGAATGGCGCTGACCATCATGCTGACACCGTCTTTGGTCAGCATCTCCCCCACTTTGCCGCGGGCGCTAAACCCGGCGTCGCTGGTGAGCTGATACTGGTCTTTACCCAGCACCTCAAGGGTGAAGATCTGACTGGCGCCCCCGGCCGGAAGCGTAAAGGTGGTCACTTTGACGGTGTCATTCTGCCGCCCCATTAGCCTGTCCCAGCCCGCGCCAAACACCGGGAAGGTGTTTTTGCTGACGCCGATATCAAGATCCAGATCGTCAACCGTTTTACCCAGCACCAGGCGGGACTGGATCAACTCAATTTCCGCCTGCGAGGCGGGCGGCTTGTTCGCCAGCGCCGAACCAATGTCCTGCACCAGCGAATTGCCGCTGTTTTGCTCAATTTGTACCAGCGCGTCGGCGCTGTAGATCGGCGTGGCAAAAAGGGTATAGATCACCGCCGCCACGGCGAACACGGCGGTGATGCCAATCACCCACCAGCGCGCCTCGACCACGGTCCCAATCAGGCGACCAATATCAATTTCATCACTGCCCACACTTGGGGCGGCAGAAGGTTTTACGTTTGCTGTCATTATTATCCCTGCTGAACGTTCAGTGCCTGTGCCCATTGGCGGGCAGACTGGTCGAGTAAGCTGTAAACCGCCTCAAACGCTTCATGGCTTTTGCGATAGGGGTCGGGGATCTCACGCTCGTTGTCCCAGTGACCAAACAGCATCACCTTGCCGCGCATCTCCGGTGCGATATCGCACAGGGCGTGGATATGGCGTTTTTCCATCGCGAGGATCAGGTCATAATCGCGGCACAGGCTGGCCGACACCTGACGGGCGCAGTGCCCGTCAAGTGAAAGCTGATGCTCTGCAGCGACCTGACGTGCACGCTCGTCGGCCCCTTTGCCCACCAGTGCGCCCAGCCCGGCTGACGCCACGGTGAGCTGCGGTTGATACTGTTTCAAAAGCCGTTCAGCGGTAGGGGAACGGCAGATGTTCCCCACACAAACCACCAGAATTTTGTTAAACATCGTTATCACCAGTTGTGGTACTGATGTACCGTGTCGGACATGGTATGGATATTGTTGATGGTCGGCATCAGCTGGTTCATCACACGGTTCCAGCGCGTTATCGGCGCGGTAGTGACGTAGACCACGTCATACGGCTGGAGGCGGAAGCCGGTCGCCATCACCAGCGAGGTGGCATCAGACATATCCAGCTGGTAGACGTTGGCAATCTTGCCCTTCGCACCGTTTCCTGTAATCGGACGGATCACGAAGATACCGCTGGCATCGGAGGTGCTCATATCCAGTCCTTCCGCGTTGCCCAGCGCTTCGGTCAGGGTCATACCGCTCAAGTCCATCTTGAGGGTGCTCTGTTTCTTCACTTCACCCATCACGAACACCTTCAGGTCGTCATTGCGCGGCACAAACAGGATGTCGCTCGGATAGAGCAGACGGTTCTGGCTCAGATCGCCGTTCTGCATCAGCGCCTGCAGGGAGATACGCTCCTCTTTGCCTTTATGGGTCAGCACCACATTGCGCCAGTCGGCGCCATCGGTAAGCCCGCCCGCGGCGTTGATGGCGTCAAGCACCGTCAGCGGCACGTTGGTGATCGGCTGTTGGCCGGATTTATTTACCTGGCCGGAGACATAGACTTTCTGCGAACGGAATGCGGCGATATTAACGTCCACCTGCGGGTCAGCGATGTACTGCGCTAAACGGCCGGTAATATCACTACGGATCTGCGCGAGCGTTTTGCCCGCCACGCGAAGTTTGCCAACATAGGGATAGAACATGGTGCCATCCGCCTGAACCCAGTTGCCGGTATCGCTGGAGCTACGATACTGCCCCGCCGGGGTGGTCAGCTCCGGGTGATCCCAGACGGTGACGTTAATGACATCCCCGGGCCCGACGCGGTACTGGTAGTTGGCGATCTCCTGGTCGAGGCTGTCGTTAGGTCGCGCCACGACCGGGCGAGGGCGTAATTGTTCAACCAGTTGAGGAGTCATTGGATAAACATTCACCATCCGGTTGATATCAAAATCAGCATCCTGCTGTTTAATCACATCCTTACCGGAAGTTGAGATATTGCTGCCGGGGAAGATCGTACAACCACTCATCAAGGTCACAGACACCAATAATGGCATCAATTTCATTTTGGATTTCATCATTGATTATTTATCACTATGGCAGAGTAATTATCCTGTGCATTTAAATAAGTGCGAAGGCGTATTACTTTTAGCATGCAGTCAATAAAAGAGAAATATAACTGGCATCAGTCCTAAAAGAAGCTTATTCGCTCTCAGGCTATTGACAGAATAATCGAGGCTGATTAACACGCGTTCAGGCACGCTACCGCCCTTGGCTTTCAGTTACCAATCCACTGTTTAAACAGCAAGTTAGGGATAAACACCCTCTTTGACAGGGTTTAATGAAAAAATATAACGGGCAGGATAATTCCGAACCAGATATTGATTTTTTACGTCATTAAACCGACACAGAAATAGCATCAAAAACGACCGCCATTTGATGCTGAAAGAATTGTTGCAGCTATCGGAAAAGCAGGCAAGGAAACATCAACAAAGGCGTGCCTTTTAAGATTAATATTAACGGTCGCATTTTTGTATTTTTAGGAATAGCTTTATATTGACATATTTAAATAACGCCTTGCAGCCTGCGATATTTCTTATTTTAAATTATTCAGAGTTATTCCGAAATCAACGTACAGAATGCAGGGTTTATTTCCCATCCAGTTAAGGAAAATCTGTACCAATAAATGCCCGGCTGGCATTGCATTTTTCTGGCGCAGTATCCATGATCGAAATGTGACAATTGTCATATAACCAAAGGTATTAGTCTCACTATGGAATGGATAGCAGATCCGTCAATATGGGCCGGCCTGGTCACCCTGGTGGTGCTGGAACTTGTGCTCGGTATCGATAACCTGGTCTTTATCGCTATTCTCGCCGAAAAACTGCCCCCTGCTCAGCGCGACCGCGCCCGCATTACCGGTCTGTTAATGGCGATGGTCATGCGACTGCTGCTCCTGGCGTCTATCTCCTGGCTGGTGACCCTCACCCGCCCGCTGTTTACCGTTCACGGCTTTGGCTTCAGCGCCCGCGATCTGATCATGCTGTTTGGGGGGTTTTTCCTGATCTTCAAAGCCACCGTCGAACTTAACGAAAGGCTGGAAGGAAAGGACAGCGAGAACCCCACCCAACGCCGCGGTGCGAAGTTCTGGGCCGTGGTGGCGCAAATCGTGGTGCTGGACGCCGTGTTCTCGCTCGATTCGGTGATCACCGCCGTGGGGATGGTCGATCATCTGGCCGTCATGATGGCCGCGGTGATTATCGCCATTGCGCTGATGGTCATGGCCAGTAAAGCGCTGACGCGCTTTGTTAATGACCACCCGACGATTGTGATTTTATGCCTGAGCTTCCTGCTGATGATTGGCTTCAGCCTTGTGGCAGACGGTTTTGGCTTCCATATTCCGAAAGGGTATCTCTATGCCGCCATTGGCTTCTCGGTGATTATCGAGGCGCTTAACCAGCTGGCCATCTTCAACCGTCGTCGCTTTCTTTCCGCCAACCAGACGCTGCGCCAGCGCACCGCCGACACGGTAATCCGGCTGCTGAGCGGTAAAAAAGAGGATGCCGAGCTGGACGCCCAGGCCGCCTCTTTGCTGGCCGACCATGACGACAGCCCGATCTTCGCCCCACAAGAGCGACGAATGATTGAGCGGGTGCTGCATCTGAACCAGCGCTCCGTCAGCAGCATCATGACTTCACGTCATGATATCGAGCATATCGATCTCAACGCGCCGGAGGCACATATCCGTGCGCTGCTGGATAAAAACCAGCACACCCGCATTGTGGTCACCGGTGGCGATCGGGAAGAGGAGCTACTTGGCGTGGTGCACGTTATCGACCTGCTCAATCAGCAGCTGCGCGGCGAGCCGTTAAACCTGCGGGTGCTGATCCGCCAGCCGCTGGTATTTCCGGAGGTGCTGCCGCTGCTGCAGGCTCTGGAGCAGTTCCGCAATGCGCGCACTCATTTTGCCTTTGTGGTGGATGAATTTGGTTCCGTGGAGGGGATCGTGACGCTCAGCGACGTAATGGAGACCATTGCGGGCAATTTGCCCAACGAAGTGGAGGAGATCGACGCCCGGCACGATATCCAGAAGAATGCCGACGGCAGCTGGACCGCCAACGGCCATATGCCGCTGGAGGATCTGGTGCAGTACGTGCCGCTACCGCTGGACGATAAGCGCGAATATCACACCATTGCCGGTCTGCTGATGGAGAACCTGCAGCGGATACCGCAACCGGGTGAAGAGGTACAGGTGGGCGATTATGCGCTGAAAACGCTGGAGGTGGAGAACCACCGGGTACAGAAGGTGCAGCTGATTCCGCTGGTGACGTCCGAGGATGTGGATTACGAGCTGTGATGTTGCTACCCCCCCACCCCGCCCTCTCCCCTATGGGGAAAGGGAGAAAATCCGGTCGAACTTATTCTGTAAGACTGCACCAGACTGTTCCCTCTCCCCTATGGGGAGAGGGTTAGGGTGAGGGGGATAAAACGCTACTGCAGCTTATCCAGCAGCTTCTTCACATCTTTACCGTTCTTCGAATCTTTGTTCTTCTCGGCCCAGTCACTCAGCCGACGTTTCGCTTCATCCTGCAGATGCTTACGCAGCAGCTGATCCACCTGCAGGCTGTAGTTCAGCGCCTGCCAGTTGCCATACACGCTAAGCGGGATCGGCGTTGTTTTCAGGAAATCGACCAGCTTGCCATCGTCAAGCCAGCCCTCCAGCACGCGGATTTTAAAGCGGGTATCAACCGTCTCCTTGACCAGATCCATCGTGCCGTTCCCTTCGAGCGTCATCACCGGCGACTCGCCCTGCATATTCTCCAGCGTTAACTGGCCCTTATTGAGAGAGAGATCCGTAACGAAGCTGTCCAGACGGGTCGCATTGTCGAGGTTCTCTTTAACCTTCACATTACTGCTGCGCTCTACTGCCTGCTGCACAAGCTGCTGGAAGTTAAGTCCTTCCATCCGGGTATTGCGCATGTCCACATGCGCCTGACCCTGCCAGTGTTGGCGGAAAGCTTCGGCGTCGATCTTGCTGCCAGAAAAGTCACCGGCCATGGTCAGGCTGCCGGTCAACGCAATCGGGTAGTTAAAGGCCTTCAGAATGGTGCCGATCTCAATGTTATCAAGACGCGGCTGGAAGCTGGTCTTCGCGGCGGCTTTACGCACGTCGAGCGTGCCGGGTAAGGAGAGTTGCCCTTCTCCCAGTTTACCGCTCAGTTCCGCAATGGTCAGAAGACCATTTTTATTGCTCATCTGGCTGCTGACCTGGGTGAAGTCCATCCCCCGCCAGCGCACGCTGTTCGCTTTCAGCAGGATATCGGCGCTAAAGCCACGCAGGCCGTTGTAATCGGGCTCTTCCAGATTTGAGGCAATCACCGGACGCTGCGTCCTGGCCTGATTTTGTCCCTGCTGCACCGCATCACTGTTTGCGGCCGCGGCCCCCTGCTCCGGGAGCAGATTTTCCAGATTGAGACTGTCGAACTGCAGGTTCATGTTCCACTGCGGGTCGGTGCCCAGAATCACGCTGGCCTGGCCGGTGAGCGCACTGTCATTAGCCTGCAGATTGAGTTGATTGAGCTCGAGCTGTTTCTGCTCTTCACGCCACTGTGCCTGCAGCGTGCCCTGCCCGCGGATGCCCTGCGTCGGCAGATCGACGCCAGTCAGTTGCCAGGTCAGTTGCTGGATGTCGGCGCTCAACAGGTGCGGATAGTCTGAGGCATTAACATTGGCGCTAAAGGCCAGCGTCAGATCGCGCTGATTGCGGTTCACGCGGGCGTTAAAGTCAATTTTACCTTTATGATGTTCGTCCTGCTCCATCTGCAGGTTGAGATTGCGTACCGTAACCTGCTCATCGCCCTCGTGCTGGAACACCAGTACGCTATCGGCCACCGTCAGGCGGCCAATATCAAATGACCAGCCAGCGTCGTCGGCTTTGTCGGGGAGGGTATTCTCGCGCGGCGCTACTGGAGCATCGGCGTTACGTACGGCTTCTGTTTGCGGGGTCAGCTGGATCACCGCCCCTTTAAGCATCACCTGATTGACCTGCAGTTGATGCGACAGCAACGGCATTAACGCCACGTCGAGGCGCATATTGTCGGCGCTTACCAGCGGCGCTGAGGCGCCCGGTGCGGTTAACGACATGCGTCCGGAAAGGATGCTGAGCTGTGGCCAGACGTGCCAGCGCAGGGGGCCATCCAGCTTCAGCGCATAGCCGCTACGCGCCTCAACCTGTCGCACCATGTAGGCGCGAAAGTCATTGGGATTGACCAGCAGAACCAACGCTGACAGGCCAGCAACCAGCACCACCAGCAAAATCATCAGCGTTGTCAGAACTCTTCTCATGGCTTCCTCAATGGACCGGTTTTAAAGCTCAATCTTTATCAATACGGCTGGCGACAGCACCCTGCTGGTCGCGATATTTAGCATCCTGGCGGCGATTATACGGACGTGCCGCCGGACCCGTTAACGGTTCGAAACTTAACGCGCCAATCATCATGCCCGGGCGCAGCGCCAGCGGCAGTTTACCCGCGTTGAAAAACTCCAGCACGATACGCCCGGACCAGCCTGGATCGATACGGTGCGCGGTAACGTGCACCATTAGTCCCAGACGCGCCAGAGACGAACGCCCGTCGAGCCAGCCGACCAGATCCGCAGGCAGGGTGATGGATTCAAAGGTGACAGCCAGCGCCAGCTCACCCGGATGCAGGTAGAAGGCCTCGCCGTCATCCAGCACGATTTCGTCACTCATCACCCGGTCGAGTGCTGCGCTGACTTCATCTTTCGGCCCGCTGAGGTCGATAAAGGGCGCGGTATGCCCGCTAAAGGTACGAAACTTATTCCCCAGACGGACATCAACCGTCACGCCGTTAATGCGCTCGACAGGCGGGCGCGGGGTGATGCTCAGACGGCCTTCGTCCAGCCAGGCTTCAATATCTCGGTCACAAAGACGCATCACTTTCTCCTTTCGTGCAGCACGCCCTCAGCCACCAGAGCCGGAGGGCGAACCCGATTATCTTTGAACGGTACACAATTCGCGCGTGTTATTCAAAAAACTGGCTGATTTTCGCTTTCAGAATATCAATGGCGATGCGGTTTTTACCCCCGCGCGGCACGATGATATCGGCATACTGTTTGGACGGTTCAATGAACTGCAGGAACATTGGACGTACCGTTTTCTGGTACTGCGCCATCACGGAATCCATTGAGCGGCCGCGTTCGTTGACGTCGCGCTTGATGCGGCGCATCAGGCAGATATCCAGCGGGGTATCAACAAAAATCGAGAAGTTCATGGATTCGCGCAGACGCGCGTCGGTGAGCAGCAGGATCCCTTCGAGGATAATGACCTTTTTCGGCGCAATGCGAACGGTTTCCTGCAGGCGGGTGTGTTCAACGTAGCTATAAACAGGCAGCTCAATGGCGGTGCCGTTCTTCAGCGCCTGAAGATGCTGGAATAACAAGCTGTGATCCATCGCACTTGGATGGTCATAGTTGGTCTTGACACGCTCTTCCATCGACAGATGGCTTTGATCTTTGTAATAGCTGTCTTCTGGAATAACGCCGATGTGCTCATCACCGACCTGTTCACGTAATTCACGGTAAAGCGTACTGGCAATGAGACTTTTACCTGAAGCCGATGCGCCGGCGATGCCTATGATGACGCACTGATGAGACTTATCAGTCATAAATTTTGCGACCTGAGTAACCTGGATGTAAGGAAGGACGACGCCTGAGCGTCAAACGCGGCAATTATAGGGATTTCATCGGCCTGATACCAGCCGAATAGAAATGTTATGCGAGACGCGTTCAAAGTCCGTGCAGTTTATTCCTGGCGCAAATTTTCCCGGTCACTTTTCCAGCGCCAACGATGAATTTTTTGCAGGATAAGTATTTAATAACTCTGTGATGTCAATTTATGAGCGCATACCATATAAATTGTAAATTGTTTGTACTAGCATGATCGAAATTAAAAAATGAACTCGTCCGGAGTTGACTCCTGGCGGCATGGCGTCTTCGGATAAAGCGGTAATGAATAAAAAATACCAGCGCGTTTTGGTAACTACGCCACATCCTTTACTACGACTTGTCAGTCTTGGACTGGTTACCTTCATCTTCACTCTTTTCTCGCTCGAGTTAACGCGTTTCGGAACTTTTTTGGCACCTTTATGGTTCCCGACTTCCATTATGATGGTGGCGTTTTACCGCCACGCCGGCAAAATGTGGCCCGGTATCGCCCTCGCCTGCTCCTTCGGTAATATCTTCGCCTCCTGGCTGATCTTCTCCTGGGACGCGATCAATCTGTGGTATACGGGCATCAATATCGTCGAGGCGTTTGTCGGCGCCTTGCTGCTGCGCAAACTACTGCCCGGCTACAACCCCTTACAGAATCTCGGCGACTGGATCCGACTGGCGATCGGCAGCGCCCTGATCCCTCCCCTGCTGGGCGGGGTGCTGGTCTGGCTGGCGGTTCCGGGCGAGGAGCCGCTGCGCAGTTTTCTGATCTGGGTGCTGTCAGAGTCCATCGGCGCGCTGGCGCTGGTGCCGTTAGGCCTGCTGTTCAAACCGCACTATCTGCTGCGCCATCGTAATCCCCGCTTGCTGTTCGAAACCCTGCTGACCATGGCGGTAACCCTGCTTCTGAGCTGGATCTCCCTGCATTTTTTACCCTGGCCATTTACCGCCATGATCGTCCTGCTGATGTGGAGCGCCGTGCGGCTGCCGCGTCTGGAAGCTTTCCTGGTCTTCCTGGTGACGGTAATGATGGTGTCGTTAATGATTGCCAAAAATCCGGGTCCGCTGACGACGCAGAATCTGGGTGCCTTAATTAACGCCCCGTGGCTGCCGTTCCTGATGATGTTGCTGCCCGCCAACGTGATGACTATGGTGATGTACGCATTTCGCGCCGAGCGTAAGCACATCACCGAGAGCGAAGAGCGTTTTCGCAATGCGATGGAGTATTCGGTCATCGGTATGGCGCTGGTCAGCACCGACGGTCAATGGCTGCAGGCGAACAAAGCGTTGTGCCAGTTCCTCGGCTATAGCCAGTCCGAGCTGCGTTCACTGAGCTTTCAGCAGCTCACCTGGCCGGAAGATTTAGAGAGCGATCTGGAGCAGCTGGACCAGCTGCTGCAAGGCAAAATCAACAGCTACTCGCTGGAGAAACGTTATTACACCCGCAATGGCGAGGTGGTCTGGGCGCTGCTGGCGGTGTCGCTGGTGCGTCACGCCGATGGCACGCCGCTCTACTTTATTGCCCAGGTTGAAGATATTAACGACCTCAAGCATACCGAATGGGTTAATAAGCGCCTGATGGAGCGCATTACGCTGGCTAACGAAGCGGGCGGAATTGGCATCTGGGAGTGGGACGTCAAACCCGACGTCATCAGCTGGGATAAGCGCATGTTCGAACTGTACGAAGTGCCTGCCCACATTAAACCCACCTGGCAGCTCTGGCATGAGTGCATGCTGCCGGAGGATCGCCCCATGGCGGAACAGGTGGTGCGTGATTCACTGGCGGCCCGCGTTCCGTTCAAGCTGGAGTTCCGCATTCGGGTGAAAGACGGTATTCGCCATATTCGCACCCTGGCGAACCGGGTGCTGAATAAACAGGGTGAAGTGGAGCGTCTGCTCGGCATCAACATGGATATGACCGAGGTCAAAGAGCTGAACGAGGCGCTATATCAGGAAAAAGAGCGTCTGCACATTACCCTCGACTCTATCGGCGAAGCGGTGCTCTGTACCGATATCAATATGAACGTCACCTTTATGAACCCGGTGGCGGAGAAGATGAGCGGCTGGTTGCAGGAAGAGGCATTGTCCCAGCCGATCCTCTCGGTCCTGCACATCACCTTCGGCGATAACGGCCCGCTGATGGAAAACATCCACAGCGGGGATATGTCCCGCAGCGACATTGAGCAGGATGTGGTGCTGCACAACCGCAACGGCGGCAGCTACGATATTCACTACAGCATCACCGCGCTGAGTACCCTCGACGGGCAAAACATCGGCTCGGTGCTGGTCATACAGGACGTTACCGAATCGCGCAAAATGCTGCGCGAGCTGAGCTATAACGCCTCGCACGATGCTCTCACCCACCTGGCGAACCGCGTCAGTTTCGAAGCCTTCCTTAAGCGGATGCTGCACACCGTACAGGAGACACGTCAGCGCCATGCGCTGGTGTTTATCGATCTCGACCGCTTCAAAGCCGTTAACGACACGGCAGGCCACGCGGCGGGGGATGCGCTGCTGCGCGAGCTGTCGTCCCTGATGCTGAGCATGCTGCGTTCCACCGATATGCTGGCCCGTCTGGGCGGAGATGAGTTTGGCCTGCTGCTGCCGGACTGCAACACCGAAAGCGCGCGCTATATTGCCGGGCGCATTATTGACGCGATCAACGAATATCACTTTATGTGGGAAGGCCGCCTGCACCGCATCGGCGCCAGCGCCGGGATCACCCAGATTGACGAGCGTAATAATCAGGCCTCAGAGGTGATGTCGCAGGCCGATATCGCCTGCTACTCCTCGAAGAACAACGGCCGCGGCGTGGTGACGGTCTATGAACCACAGCAGGAGCGGATGCTGAACGTGCCGGGCACCATCTCGCTGGACGAGCAGTGGCACATGATAAAAGACAACCATTTGCTGATGATCGCCCGCAGCGTCGCCTCGCCACGCGTTCCTGAAAGCAGCACCTTCTGGATGCTCGCCCTGCGCCTGTGGACTAACGACGGCGAGATGCTGGAAGAGCAGACCTTCCGGGCTGGGCTGGCGGAGCCGGAGCTGATTCACGCCCTCGACAGACGTATTTTGCAGGAGTTTTTCCGCAACTTTGCCACGCCGTTAACCAACAAAGGCACCGGGGTCGCCCTGCCGCTGTCGACGGCCGGTCTTGCCAGCGTAACCCTGGTAGATGAACTGCTGGAGATGCTGCGCGCCTGTCCGCTGCAGCCGCGGCTGCTGCATCTGATCGTTCACGTCAGCGTGCTGACGCTGGATGATGACAACACCCGCAATAACCTGCAGAAGCTGCGTCAGGCCGGATGCCGCATTATCCTGAGCCATGTGGGCCGCGATATGGAGGTGTTCAACCACCTGAGCGCCCGGATGGCCGATTACCTGCTTCTCGATCCTGAGCTGGTGGCTAACGTCCACGGTAATCTGATGGATGAGATGCTGGTCACCATTGTTCAGGGCCACGCCCAGCGCCTGGGCATCAAAACTATCGCCGGGCCGAGCAATCAGCCGATTATAATGGATACGCTCTCCGGCATTGGCATCGACTATATCTACGGCAACACCATCGGCGAGCCGCAGCCGCTGGAGCTGCTACTCAGTTCCAGCTACTTCGCCATCAACTGACGGCATCCAGCCGTCGGTGTACCAGATGTGCAGCAGGGCATACGAGCGCCACGGCTGCCAGCGTTCCGCATAGCGGCGTATTTGTGCCGGCGTCATCCCGGCAAATCGCTGTTTAATCAGATAATCGTCCGCTAAAAACACATCTTTCGCCTGCCATCCGCGTAGGGCGAAGTAGTTCGCCGTCCAGCGGCCAATCCCGGGCCGGGTCTGTAGCGCTTTTATGGCGCTGTCGATATCAGCTGGTGCCTCTGTCGGAAAATCCCCCGCCACCACCGATCGGGCCAGATGGATCAGCGACTCTGCGCGCTTGAGCGGCATACCCAGCGCCTTCAAAGCCAGCGGATCGGCTTGCGCCACTGCTTCAGGCGCCGGGAAACAGCGGTATCCCGGCGCCTCCGTCAGAGGTTCGCCACAGAGCGCCACCAGCTTCGCAGTCAGTTTCGCGGCCATCGCGACGCTGACCAGTTGCCCGAGGATGGCGCGCACGCCCTGCTCCCAGGTATCCATCGATCCCGGCAGGCGCAGGCCAGGCCGCGCGTCGCCAAGGGAGCCCAGAACATGGGCAATCTGCTGCGGATCGCAGTGCAGATCGAACAGGCGGGTGATACGCGTCAGGCAGAGATCGGCGATGGGCAACAGTCCGTCACTGAGCTCCACCTCCAGCGTTCCGGCGGCATGCGGCGTGACGTGGATCAGCCCCCGGTGCCCCTGGCAGGCGAAACTGCGGGTGTAGTCGTCAGGGGTCACAGTTTCAATCCCGGCGACCGCACGATCGCCAAGAAATTTCAACATCCAGTGCCAGTCGTAGGGCGGCTGCCAGGTCAGGGTAAACATCGTCGCTCCTTATTTTATTCTGTCACAGCATAAACGGAGATGGCCCTCTGCGCCTTGCTTTCATATTCCTGTTGTCGCCAGCCAGACATTTCGCTAAAGTCTCGCCCCTTCTCAATGGCATGGGGACGCTGAAGTGTTTATCGGATTTGACTATGGCACCGCCAACTGTTCAGTTGCGGTGATGCAAAACGGGCAGCCGCAGCTGCTGAAAATGGAAAACAACAGCACGCTGTTACCGTCGATGCTCTGCGCGCCGACCCGCGAGGCGGTGAGCGAGTGGCTGTACCGTCATCATCAGGTTCCGGCCACCGGCACGGAAACTCAGGCGCTGCTGCGCCGGGCGGTCAGCTTTAACCGCGAGGAGGATATCGACGTCACGGCGGCCAGCGTGCAGTTTGGTCTGTCGTCGCTGGGTCACTACATTGAGGATCCAGAGGAAGTCTACTTCGTTAAATCACCCAAATCCTTCCTTGGTGCCAGCGGCCTGAAGCCGCAGCAGGTCGCGCTGTTTGAAGATCTGGTCTGCGCCATGATGTTGCATATTCGCCAGCAGGCGCAGACGCAGCTGACGGATGAGATCACCCAGGCGGTAATTGGTCGCCCGATCAACTTCCAGGGGCTGGGTGGCGATGAGGCGAACCAGCAGGCGCAGGGCATTCTGGAGCGCGCCGCGCAGCGTGCCGGTTTCCGCGATGTGGTGTTCCAGTACGAACCTGTTGCCGCGGGCCTGGATTTCGAAGCGACCTTAAGTGGCGAAAAACGGGTGCTGGTGGTGGATATTGGCGGCGGGACCACCGACTGCTCGCTGCTGCTGATGGGTCCGCAATGGCACGCGCGCCGCGACCGCGAAAGCAGCCTGCTGGGGCACAGCGGCTGCCGTATCGGCGGTAACGATCTGGATATTGCCCTCGCCTTCAGGAGCCTGATGCCGCTGCTCGGCATGGGCGGCCAGACCGAAAAAGGCACCGCCCTGCCGATCCTGCCCTGGTGGAACGCCGTGGCGATCAACGATGTGCCAGCGCAGAGCGACTTCTACAGCGCCGCCAACGGTCGTTTTCTGAACGATCTGGTACGTGACGCTCAGGACGGCGACAAAGTGGCACTGCTGCATAAAGTGTGGCGTCAGCGCCTGAGCTACCGGGTGGTGCGCAGCGCCGAAGAGAGCAAAATTGCGCTCTCAGAGGCCGCAGAGCACGCCGTAACGCTGCCGTTCATCAGCGACGAGCTGGCGACGGCCATCAGCCAGCAGGGGCTGGAGACGGCGCTGACGCAGCCATTACAGCGCATCCTTGAGCAGGTGCAGCTGGCGCTGGATAACGGTAACGAGAAGCCGGACGTGATCTACCTGACCGGCGGTAGCGCCCGTTCACCGCTGATCAAAAAAGCGCTGGCGCAGCAGTTACCGGGCATCCCGATTGCCGGAGGCGATGATTTTGGCTCCGTCACTGCCGGGCTGGCCCGCTGGGCGCAGGTGGTGTTCAGCTAGCCCCTCACCCTAACCCTCTCCCCATAGGGGAGAGGGTATAAACAAAACCGCCACCCGACGTGCAGAGCGCACCGGCCATGGCCCGTGCCATTCAGACAATTCCCGACAGTGTTCCACATTTCCTCCATTTTTCCGCTCAATTGCCTCACTAAACTAGTATTATTTTCCGCACTGTTTCAGGACGAGAACATATAACGATGAAAGGCCGTAATAAAACCCGCTGGGTAATCGCCGCTGGCATCATCGTGGTGGCCCTTGCCGCCGCGTGGTACTGGCACCAACAGACTCCGGCCCCGGCTGGCGCCACAAGCCAGGCACAGCGCCCGGCAGGCGGTGGACGCCACGGGATGCGCGGCGGCGCGCTGGCGCCGGTGCAGGCCGCTACCGCGGTCAGCAAATCCGTGCCGCGTTATCTCTCGGGCCTCGGCACCATTACCGCCGCCAACACCGTTACCGTGCGCAGCCGTGTCGACGGGCAGCTGATCGCCCTGCACTTCAAGGAAGGGCAGCAGGTGAAAGCCGGCGATCTGCTGGCTGAAATCGATCCCAGCCAGTTCAAAGTGGCGCTGGCGCAGGCCCAGGGGCAGCTGGCGAAAGACACCGCTACCCTTGCCAATGCCCGCCGCGATCTGGCCCGTTATCAACAGCTGGTGAAAACCAACCTCGTTTCCCGCCAGGAGCTCGACGCCCAGCAGGCGCTGGTGAGTGAAAGCATGGGGACCATCAAAGCCGATCAGGCCGCCGTGGCCAGCGCGCAATTGCAGCTCGACTGGAGCCGCATCACCGCTCCTGTCGACGGGCGCGTGGGCTTAAAGCAGGTGGATATCGGCAACCAGATCTCCAGCGGGGATACTACCGGCATCGTGGTACTGACCCAGACCCACCCCATCGATCTCGTGTTTACCCTGCCGGAAAGCGATATCGCCACCGTTGTCCAGGCGCAGAAATCGGGCCAGACGTTAACCGTGGAAGCCTGGGATCGGGCCAACAAGCAAAAGCTGAGCGACGGTACCCTGCTGAGCCTCGATAACCAGATCGACACCACCACCGGCACCATTAAGCTGAAAGCGCGCTTTAACAATCAGGACGATGCCCTGTTCCCGAACCAGTTTGTTAACGCCCGAATGCTTGTCGCTACCGAAGAGAACGCGGTGGTGATCCCGACCGCGGCGCTGCAGATGGGTAACGAAGGCAACTTCGTCTGGGTACTGAACAGCGACAACAAAGTCAGTAAACATCTGGTGAAAGCGGGCATTCAGGACAGCCAGAGCGTGGTGATCGCCGCCGGCCTGTCGGCAGGCGACCGGGTGGTCACCGACGGCATTGACCGTCTGACCGAAGGGGCGAAAGTGGAAGTAGTGGAAGCCCACACCGACACGCCAGCTCAGCCGGTGAAACGCGAGCATAAAAAACAGGGAGAGAATGCCTGATGCAGGTGATGCCTCCGAGCGCCACAGGCGGGCCGTCACGTCTGTTTATCCTGCGCCCTGTCGCCACCACGCTGCTGATGGTGGCCATTCTGCTGGCGGGGATCATCGGCTATCGCTTCCTGCCGGTCTCCGCTCTGCCGGAAGTGGATTACCCCACCATTCAGGTGGTGACGCTCTACCCTGGCGCCAGCCCGGACGTGGTGACCTCGGCCATTACCGCCCCGCTGGAGCGCCAGTTTGGGCAGATGTCGGGCCTGAAGCAGATGTCCTCCCAGAGCTCCGGCGGTGCGTCAGTGGTGACGCTGCAGTTCCAGCTTAGTCTGTCGCTGGATGTCGCCGAGCAGGAGGTGCAGGCCGCGATCAACGCCGCCACCAACCTGCTGCCGTCCGACCTGCCTAACCCGCCGGTCTACAGCAAGGTCAACCCGGCAGATCCGCCGATCATGACCCTCGCCGTCACCTCCTCCGCCATGCCGATGATCCAGGTGGAAGACATGGTCGAAACCCGCGTGGCGCAGAAGATTTCCCAGGTCTCCGGCGTCGGGCTGGTGACGCTTTCCGGCGGTCAGCGCCCGGCGGTTCGCGTTAAGCTGAACGCCCAGGCGATTGCCTCTCTGGGGCTGACCAGCGAAACCATCCGCACCGCCATCAGCAACGCTAACGTCAACTCGGCGAAAGGCTCCCTTGATGGCCCGACCCGGGCGGTAACGCTTTCCGCCAACGATCAGATGCAGTCTGCGGATGAATATCGCCAGCTGATTGTCGCGTATCAGAACGGCGCGGCGATCCGTCTGGGCGATGTGGCAACCGTTGAGCAAGGGGCGGAAAACAGCTGGCTCGGCGCATGGGCCAACAAGCAGCAGGCGATCGTGATGAACGTCCAGCGCCAGCCGGGGGCGAATATCATCGATACCGCCGACAGCATTCGCGCCATGCTGCCTGCGCTTATCGACAGCCTGCCAAAATCGGTCAGCGTTAAGGTGCTCTCGGATCGCACCACCAACATTCGCGCCTCGGTAAGCGACACTCAGTCTGAACTGATGCTGGCGATTGCGCTGGTGGTGATGATCATCTACCTGTTCCTGCGTAACGTCCCGGCAACCATCATTCCCGCCGTGGCGGTGCCCCTGTCGCTGGTCGGAACCTTCGCGGTGATGGTATTCCTCGACTTCTCGATCAACAACCTGACGCTCATGGCCCTGACTATCGCCACCGGCTTTGTGGTGGATGATGCCATCGTGGTGATCGAGAACATCTCACGCTATATCGAAAAAGGCGAAAAACCGCTGGCGGCGGCGCTGAAAGGGGCCGGTGAGATTGGCTTTACCATCATCTCGCTCACCTTCTCGCTGATTGCGGTACTGATCCCGCTGTTGTTTATGGGCGATATCGTCGGTCGCCTGTTCCGCGAATTTGCGGTAACGCTGGCGGTGGCGATCCTGATTTCGGCGGTGGTCTCCCTGACCCTGACGCCGATGATGTGCGCCCGCATGCTGAGCCATGAATCCCTGCGTAAGCAGAACCGCTTTTCCCGCGCCTCGGAGCGGATGTTCGAGCGGATCATTGCCGCCTATGGTCGCCTGCTGGCAAAAGTGCTGAACCATCCGTGGGCGACCCTCGGCGTGGCGCTCGGCACCCTGGCCCTGAGCATGCTGCTGTGGGTGATGATCCCAAAAGGCTTCTTCCCGATCCAGGATAACGGCATTATCCAGGGCACTCTGCAGGCACCGCAGTCGGTGTCGTTCGCCAGTATGGCCCAGCGCCAGCAGGCCGTCTCCGATGTCATCATGAAAGATCCGGCGGTGGAGAGCCTGACCGCCTTTGTCGGCGTTGATGGCACAAACCCGTCGCTCAACAGCGCTCGCCTGCAAATTAACCTCAAACCGCTGGACGATCGTGACGACCGGGTTAACACCGTGATCGAGCGGTTACAGCAGGCGGTGGCGAAGGTACCCGGCGTCGAGCTGTACCTGCAGCCGACCCAGGATCTGACTATCGACACCACGGTAAGCCGTACCCAGTATCAGTTTACCTTGCAGGCCACCAGCCTCGACGCGCTCAGCACCTGGGTGCCGCAGCTGGTTAATGAGCTACAGCAGCTGCCGCAGCTCTCCGACGTCAGCAGCGACTGGCAGGACCAGGGGCTGGCGGCCTACATCAACATCGATCGCGACAGCGCCAGCCGCCTGGGCATCACCATGGCGGATGTCGATAACGCGCTCTACAACGCCTTCGGCCAGCGTCTGATCTCCACCATCTACACCCAGGCCAACCAGTACCGGGTGGTGCTGGAGCACGACACCCGCCAGACCCCGGGGCTGGCGGCGCTCGATTCGGTGCGTCTGACCAGCAGCAGCGGCGGCATTGTGCCGCTCAGCGCTATCGCCAAAGTAGAGGAGCGCTATACACCGCTGGCGGTGAACCATCTGGATCAGTTCCCGTCCACCACCATTTCGTTTAACGTCCCGGATGATTATTCACTGGGCGAAGCGATCCAGGCCATTACCGACACGGAAAAAAGCCTCAGCTTCCCGACCGATATCCAGACCCACTTCCAGGGAAGTACCCTCGCCTTCCAGGCGGCGCTTGGCAGCACTATCTGGCTGATCGTGGCCGCGGTGGTGGCGATGTACATCGTGCTGGGCGTGCTGTATGAGAGCTTTATTCATCCCATCACCATCCTCTCTACCCTGCCTACCGCAGGGGTGGGAGCCCTGCTGGCGCTGATGCTGGCAGGCAGCGAGCTGGACGTGATTGCCATCATCGGCATTATCCTGCTGATCGGCATCGTCAAGAAGAACGCCATCATGATGATCGACTTTGCCCTCGCTGCCGAGCGCGAGCAGGGGATGTCACCGCGCGACGCCATTTTCCAGGCCTGCCTGCTGCGTTTTCGCCCGATTTTGATGACGACCCTGGCGGCGCTGCTCGGCGCCCTGCCGCTGATGCTCAGTACCGGAGTGGGGGCCGAACTGCGCCGTCCGTTAGGTATCGGTATGGTGGGCGGCCTGCTGGTGAGCCAGGTGTTAACCCTGTTTACCACGCCGGTTATCTATCTGCTGTTTGACCGCCTGGCCCTGTGGAGTAAAAGCCGCTTCCCGAAACGTGAAGAAGAGGAGGCGTAAGTGAAGTTTTTCGCCCTCTTCATTTACCGCCCGGTGGCGACGATTTTAATTTCGCTCGCCATTACGCTGTGCGGCGTGCTGGGCTTCCGGCTACTGCCGGTGGCTCCGCTGCCGCAGGTGGATTTCCCGGTGATTATGATCAGCGCCTCGCTGCCGGGCGCCTCGCCGGAGACCATGGCGTCATCGGTGGCGACGCCGCTGGAGCGTTCGCTCGGGCGCATCGCCGGGGTCAACGAGATGACCTCCAGCAGCTCGCTTGGCAGCACGCGTATCATTCTTGAGTTTAACTTTGACCGCGACATCAACGGCGCGGCGCGGGACGTGCAGGCGGCGATCAACGCCGCGCAAAGCCTGCTGCCAAGCGGCATGCCGAGCCGTCCAACCTACCGCAAAGCCAACCCGTCCGATGCGCCGGTCATGATCCTGACGCTCACTTCGGACACCTACTCCCAGGGGCAGTTGTACGACTTCGCTTCCACCCAGCTGGCGCAGACTATCGCCCAGATTGACGGCGTGGGCGACGTGGACGTCGGCGGCAGTTCCCTGCCCGCGGTGCGCGTGGGGCTTAACCCGCAGGCGCTGTTTAATCAGGGCGTCTCACTGGATGACGTGCGCAGCGCCATCAGCAACGCCAACGTGCGCAGGCCGCAGGGCTCGGTGGAGGATGGCAGCCGCCGCTGGCAGATCCAGACCAACGATGAGCTGAAAACCGCGGCGGAGTATCAGCCCTTAATCATCCACTACAACAACGGCGCGGCGGTGCGCTTAAGCGACGTGGCAAGCGTCACCGACTCGGTGCAGGACGTGCGCAACGCCGGGATGACCAACGCCAAACCGGCTATTTTGCTGATGATCCGCAAGCTGCCGGAAGCCAACATCATTGAGACGGTGAACAGCATCCGCGCGCGTCTGCCGGAGCTGCAGGAGACCATCCCGGCGGCCATCGATCTGCAGATTGCCCAGGACCGCTCCCCCACCATTCGCGCCTCGCTGGAGGAGGTGGAGCAGTCGCTGATCGTCTCGGTAGCGCTGGTCATTCTGGTGGTGTTCCTGTTCCTGCGCTCCGGGCGCGCGACGCTGATCCCGGCGGTGGCCGTGCCGGTCTCCCTGATTGGCACCTTTGCCGCCATGTATCTGTGCGGCTTTAGCCTGAACAACCTGTCGCTGATGGCCCTGACCATCGCCACCGGCTTTGTGGTGGATGACGCCATCGTGGTGCTGGAGAATATCTCCCGCCACCTTGAAGCGGGGATGAAACCGCTGCAGGCGGCGCTGCAGGGCACCCGGGAGGTGGGCTTTACGGTGCTCTCCATGAGCCTGTCGCTGGTGGCGGTATTCCTGCCCCTGCTGCTGATGGACGGCCTGCCGGGGCGTCTGCTGCGGGAGTTCGCGGTGACGCTGTCGGTGGCGATCGGCATTTCGCTGCTGGTGTCGTTAACGCTCACGCCGATGATGTGCGGCTGGATGCTGAAGCGCAGCCCGCCCCAGTCGCAGCCGCGCAAAAAAGGCTTTGGCCGGATGCTGATGGCCCTGCAGGCGGGCTACGGCAAATCGCTGAAGTGGGTGCTGAGCCACACCCGGATCGTCGGGCTGGTGCTGGTTGGCACTATCGCCCTCAACGTCTGGATGTACATCACCATTCCAAAAACCTTCTTCCCGGAGCAGGACACCGGGGTGCTGATGGGCGGGATCCAGGCCGACCAGAGCATCTCCTTCCAGGCGATGCGCGGCAAGCTGCAGGACTTCATGAAAATCATCCGCGAAGACAAAGCCGTGGATAACGTCACCGGCTTTACCGGCGGGTCGCGGGTGAACAGCGGGATGATGTTTATCACCCTGAAATCCCGCGACGAGCGTAACGAAACCGCGCAGCAGGTGATCGACCGCCTCAGGGTAAAACTTGCGGAAGAGCCGGGGGCGAATATGTTCCTGGTAGCGGTGCAGGATATCCGCGTCGGCGGACGACAGTCTAACGCCAGCTATCAGTACACCCTGCTGTCGGACGATCTCGCCGCGCTGCGGGAGTGGGAGCCGAAGATCCGCAAGGCGCTGTCGGCGTTGCCGCAGCTGGCGGACGTCAACTCCGACAGCCAGAATAACGGCGCGGAGATGGCCTTAACCTACGATCGCGAAACCATGTCGCGGCTGGGCATTGACGTCAGCGCCGCGAACAGCCTGCTGAATAACGCCTTCGGCCAGCGGCAGATCTCCACTATTTATCAGCCGATGAACCAGTACAAGGTGGTGATGGAAGTCGATCCGCGCTATACCCAGGATATCAGCGCCCTGGACAAGATGTTTGTGATTAATAACGACGGCAAGGCGATCCCGCTCTCCTACTTCGCCCGCTGGCAGCCCGCTAACGCGCCGCTGTCGGTTAACCATCAGGGGCTGTCAGCGGCCTCGACCGTGTCGTTTAACCTGCCGACCGGCTCGTCACTGTCGGAAGCCAGCGACGCCATCAACCGTACCATGACCCAGCTTGGCGTGCCCTCCTCGGTGCGCGGCAGCTTCGCCGGCACAGCCCAGGTGTTTCAGGAGACCATGAAATCGCAGGTCATCCTGATTCTGGCGGCCATCGCCACGGTCTATATCGTGCTTGGGGTGTTGTATGAAAGCTATATTCATCCGCTGACCATTCTCTCTACGTTGCCGTCGGCGGGGGTGGGCGCGCTGCTGGCGCTGGAGCTGTTCGGCGCCCCATTCAGCCTGATTGCGTTAATCGGCATTATGCTGTTAATCGGCATCGTGAAGAAAAACGCGATCATGATGGTGGATTTTGCTCTGGAGGCGCAGCGTAACGGCAACATGACCCCGCAGGAGGCCATCTTCCAGGCCTGCCTGCTGCGTTTTCGCCCGATCATGATGACCACCCTGGCGGCGCTGTTCGGCGCGCTGCCTCTGGTTATCTCCAGCGGCGACGGCGCGGAGCTGCGTCAGCCGCTGGGGATCACCATTGTCGGCGGGCTGGTGATGAGCCAGCTGCTGACGCTGTACACCACCCCGGTGGTCTATCTGTTCTTCGATCGCCTGCGGGTGCGCTTTTCCCGTAACCACAAAGAGACGGTAACTGACTCATGACCGATCTTCCCGCTAACGTTCGCTGGCAACTGTGGATTGTCGCCTTCGGCTTCTTTATGCAGTCGCTGGATACGACCATCGTCAACACCGCCCTCCCCTCGATGGCGAAAAGCCTGGGGGAGAGCCCGCTGCATATGCATATGGTGATTGTCGCCTATGTGCTGACGGTGGCGGTAATGCTGCCCGCCAGCGGCTGGCTGGCGGACAAGGTGGGCGTGCGCAACATCTTCTTTACCGCCATTGTGCTCTTTACCGCAGGCTCCCTGTTCTGCGCCCGGGCGGAGACGCTGAACGAACTGGTGATGGCCCGGGTGCTGCAGGGGGTCGGCGGCGCGATGATGGTACCGGTGGGCAGGCTGACGGTGATGAAGATTGTCCCGCGCGAGCAGTACATGGCGGCGATGACCTTCGTTACCCTGCCAGGCCAGGTGGGCCCGCTGCTGGGTCCGGCCCTCGGCGGGATGCTGGTGGAGTACGCCTCATGGCACTGGATCTTCCTGATTAACTTACCGGTAGGCATTATCGGGGCGATTGCCACCCTGAGCCTGATGCCAAACTACAAAATGCAGACCCGGCGCTTTGACCTGGTGGGCTTTTTCCTGCTGGCGGCGGGTATGGCGACGCTCACTCTGGCGCTGGACGGACAAAAGGGACTCGGGATCTCCCCCCTCGCGCTGGCGGGGCTGGTGGCGATCGGGGTGGTGTCGATTCTGTGGTATCTGTGGCATGCCCGGGGTAACGACCGGGCGCTGTTCAGCCTGACGCTGTTTCAGAACACCACCTACCGCCTGGGGCTGCTCGGCAGCCTGGCCGGGCGGATCGGCAGCGGTATGCTGCCGTTTATGACCCCGATCTTTTTGCAGATTGGGCTCGGCTTTTCGCCGTTTCACGCCGGGCTGATGATGATCCCCATGGTGCTCGGCAGCATGGGAATGAAGCGCATCGTGGTACAGGTGGTCAACTACTTTGGCTATCGCCGGGTGCTGGTGGCCTCTACGCTGGGGCTGGCGCTGGTGAGCCTGCTGTTTATGGGCGTCGCGCTGCTGGGCTGGTACTACGTCCTGCCGCTGGTGCTGTTCTGCCAGGGGATGATTAACTCTATCCGCTTCTCCTCCATGAACACCCTGACGTTGAAAGATCTTCCCGATGAGCAGGCGAGCAGCGGCAACAGCCTGCTGTCGATGATCATGCAGCTGTCGATGAGCGTGGGCGTCACCATCGCCGGGCTGCTGCTGGGCATGTACGGCCAGCACCAGCTGACCGCCGACAGCGCCGCTGTCCATCAGGTGTTCCTCTACACCTATCTGAGCATGGCGCTGATTATCGCCCTGCCAGCCTTTATTTTTGCCCGGGTTCCGGATGATATCAGCAAGAATGTCGTCATCAGGCGGCGCAAAAGGAGTGAACCATGAAGTTCTGGCGACCGGGTATTACCGGCAAGCTGTTTCTGGCCATTTTCGCCACCTGTATCGTGCTGCTGATCACCATGCACTGGGCGGTGCGGGTCAGCTTTGAGCGCGGCTTTATCGACTACATCAAACACGGCAACGAGCAGCGTCTGCAGGGGCTGAGCGATGCTCTGGCCGAGCAGTATGCCCTGCACGGCAACTGGCGCTTTTTACGCAATAACGACCGTTTTATCTTCCAGATCCTGCGCTCGCTGGAACACGACACCGACGACGATCGCCCCGGCCCCGGCATGCCGCCGCACGGCTGGCGTACCCAGTTCTGGGTGATTGACCAGAATCTGCGGGTGCTGGTGGGGCCGCGCGGGCCGGTGCCGCCGGACGGCACTAAGCGGGTCATCACGGTGAACGGTGCTGCCGTTGGCTGGGTGATCGCCTCCCCCGTTGAACGGCTGACGCGTAACACCGATATCAACTTTGACAGACAGCAGCGCCAGACCAGCTGGCTGATTGTGGCGCTTTCCACCCTGCTGGCTGCGCTGGCGACCTTCCCGCTGGCGCGCGGCCTGCTGGCACCGGTTAAACGACTGGTAGAAGGGACTCACCAGCTGGCGGCGGGGGATTTTTCTACCCGCGTGGATACCCGCAGCCAGGATGAGCTGGGCAAGCTGGCGCAGGATT
The DNA here is from genome assembly GCF_035787115.1 of Leclercia adecarboxylata. Classification (GTDB taxonomy): domain Bacteria; phylum Pseudomonadota; class Gammaproteobacteria; order Enterobacterales; family Enterobacteriaceae; genus Enterobacter; species Enterobacter adecarboxylatus_E. The sequence goes on from NZ_JALKTL010000001.1 coordinate 1,144,708, forward strand.
TTAACCAGCTCGCCAGCACGCTGGAGAAGAACCAGCAGATGCGCCGGGATTTTATGGCCGATATCTCCCACGAGCTGCGCACCCCGCTGGCGGTGCTGCGCGGCGAGCTGGAGGCAATCCAGGACGGGGTGCGCAAGTTTACGCCGGAATCCGTCGCCTCCTTACAGGCGGAAGTCGGCACCCTGACCAAGCTGGTGGACGATCTCCATCAGCTGTCGATGTCCGACGAGGGGGCGCTGGCCTATCAGAAAGCGCCTGTTGATGTGATTAATATTCTGGAAGTGGCCAGCGGCGCCTTTCGGGAACGTTTTGCCAGCCGCGATTTACGCATTGAACTGTCGCTACCGGACAATGCGGTGGTGTTTGGCGATCGCGATCGGCTGATGCAGCTGTTCAACAACCTGCTGGAAAACAGCCTGCGCTATACCGATGCGGGCGGGGCACTGCGGATCTCCGGCAAATGTGAAGAGCAACGCTTTGCGCTGACCTTCGCCGACACCGCCCCCGGCGTTTCTGATGAACAGCTCAACAAGCTGTTTGAGCGTTTTTACCGCACCGAGGGTTCCCGCAACCGCGCCAGCGGCGGCTCCGGGCTGGGGCTGGCAATCTGCGTGAACATCGTTGAAGCCCACGGCGGCACCCTTCGCGCCGCCCATTCGCCTTTTGGCGGGGTTAGCATTACAGTAGAGTTACCGCTGGAACGCGATTTATCGAGAGAAGCATGACTGAGTTACCCATTGACGAAAATACCCCCCGCATTCTGATTGTGGAGGACGAGCCTAAGCTTGGGCAGTTATTAATCGACTATCTGCGGGCGGCGAGCTATGCCCCGTCGCTTATCGATCACGGCGATCGGGTGCTCGCTTATGTGCGCCAGACCCCGCCGGATCTGATCCTGCTTGATCTGATGCTGCCAGGCACCGACGGCCTGACCCTGTGTCGCGAAATCCGCCGCTTCTCCGAAGTGCCGATTGTGATGGTGACCGCCAAAATCGAAGAGATCGACCGCCTGTTAGGGCTTGAGATTGGCGCCGATGATTACATCTGCAAACCCTACAGCCCGCGTGAGGTAGTAGCCCGGGTGAAGACGATTCTGCGCCGCTGCAAACCGCAGCGTGAGCTGCAGGCGCTGGACGCTGAAAGTCCGTTAATTATTGATGAGAGTCGTTTTCAGGCGAGCTGGCGTGGCAAACTGCTGGATCTGACCCCCGCAGAATTCCGCCTGCTGAAAACCCTGTCTAACGAGCCGGGTAAAGTTTTCTCCCGCGAGCAGCTATTGAACCACCTGTATGATGATTATCGGGTTGTGACAGACCGCACCATCGACAGCCATATCAAAAATTTGCGCCGCAAGCTCGAAGCGCTCGATGCCGATCAGTCGTTTATTCGCGCAGTGTATGGCGTGGGTTATCGCTGGGAAGCGGATGCGTGCCGGATTGGTGGATGACTGGTGAGAAAGTTACCCGCTGCGGCGGGTAGTGGCATCAGACGGCGTCAGCCGCCCCGTGTGCCGTAATGATATAACCTTGTTTCTGCCAGTGCTCCAGCTGCTGGCGCTGTTCGTCTGATAAGGTCTTACCCGCCCAGACGAGGATATGCTGCCCCGGGAAGAACTCCGGATGGGGTAATTCAAGGGGTTCAGCAAACACGTTGATGCGCCAGCCCCGCTGCGAAAGTCGCCACGCCTCCAGCCACAGCCGGGTACGGTCCTCAACACCCCAGCCAATCAGCAACGCATCCCTGCCCGCTTTGGTACGCGATTCGGTCAGGCTGGTGACCGCCTGCTCGATCAGAATACCGTCCAGCAGGCTGCCCATGACGCGCGCGGTAGCATGGTCGAGACTGAGGGTGTCCCGCACGGGGATAAAGACATGGTCTACCAGCGCATCCACAGAGTGGTGCTGACAAAAAATCGCGATCTGCGCGCGTAATTTTGCCGGGCTGACCTGGCGCAGCGTGCCGATCATCTCTTCCTGCAGCACATGCCAGTCTCCCGGCTCGGGGGTTTTGTCCCCATCCAGCAGGGCCTTAACCTTACCAACCGGTACGCCACGCTCAATCCAGCGCTTGATCTCCTCAATGCGCTGGAGGTCGTCGTCATCAAATTGTCGATGTCCGCCTTCACTGCGCTGCGGCTTTAGCAGGCCATACCGGCGCTGCCACGCACGCAGGGTGACGGGGTTGATGCCGCAGCGTTCTGCCACATCGCCAATACTGTAAAAGGCCATCGATTCCTCATGCCTGATCGATATATTCATTGTTCAAGGTAACGAATCTCACCGGGCTGTACAACTCGTTATATTGTACAACAGAATTGTATCACTGCCCGGTGAAGGTTGGCGCTAAACCTCCTCGCGCGGCTCAGGCCACGAAACTGGCGGGATCCCAGCCAGTTCAGGGTGGGCAAACAGGTGTCCCTGGAACTGGGAAACACCTGCAGATTCGAGCCACATCCACTCTTCTGGCTGCTCGATACCTACCGCAGAGATCAGTATTTCTAAAGCTGTACAACATTTGATAATGGCGAGCACAATCGCCTGCCGCGGACCGCTCTTATGCACGTCGCGGATCAGGTCCCGGTTAATCTTAATTCTGTCTGGCTGGAACTGCGCCAGCAGCAATAACCCGGCAAAACCGCCGCCGAAGTGATCGATGGCCACGCCGATGCCCGCAGCTTTTAACTCGCGCACCGCACCGGTGAACTCATCAAGACGGGAGATAACCTCATGCTCGGTGAACTCCACCACGATCTGCTCGGCCACCAGCCCGTTGGCCTCTATCTCCTGAATCAGATAGCTAACCGCATTGGGGATATTGACCAGCGTCATAGGTAAAAGGTTCACTGACAGACTCTGTTCCCCCAGTCCCAGCGCGCTTGCCATGGCAAAGGCGACGCTTTTGCTTTTGAGGTCGGCTTCATAAACAGCGTCCCCCTCAAGCCCTTCAAACCAGCGCTGGGCATGCTCCCCTTGCGGGGTACGGATTAGCGCTTCAAGGGAGACAATTTCGCGGGCCAGCGGATCGATAATCGGCTGAAACGCGAAGTTGCATGTGTCGCTGTAACGCCCCGGCAGAGAGCGTACGCTGGGGTGTGCGTTGTCCGGGACAAACACCCAATGGTCCCCTGAAGGCAGTTCAAAGTAGTTCTCTTTTTCGCTCTCCTCGACGAAGGTTCTGAAGAAGTGCAGCGCCCTGTCGTTATAGGTAAGCTGGTACTTTGTGGTGCCCTTATCCAGCACGTTTTGCAGCACCTCGTGACGGTCATAGTGGCGCAAATCAAACAACTCCATGCCGCACTTGCCGAAGCGTCGGGCGCGGGAATAATCGCACAACAGTTCCACCACATTGTGGTGGCGCGGGTCTTCACAGATCGCGCGGTAAATGGCTCTTACATTCTCCTCAGGTCCTTCGAGCAGCTGAAAAAAGAGCTTGCCAGTAAACAGAAGAATGCCGCTAACGTCGGCCTCTCTGTTTTTTATGTTTGCTGCAACAACCATGTCTTCCAGCACGGTAACCGGGACGTCGTCACGAAAGTGACTACGGTAAATGATGGTAGTGAGCATAGGGATTCCAATAGAGGAGGTGAATGAAAGTCCACAGTATCAGATGGTTGGCTTTGCGTCTTATAAGCCTGCCCGAACGAGAAAATACCCGTCACCTGTACCCGCAAGAATGTCGATTATCGTCGATAATGTACAATCTTTTAAGCTGTATTTACAAAAATAATCTTACGCAAGGCATTGAATATTAACAATTAGCACATAATGATCAAAATATATTTGTTAACTTGTACAATTAATGTGTACAGTATTTACAAGTTAACAAGATATTAACCTTTTAAATACAGCGGATTTCAGGAGTGACATATGCGCGAGAACGGGTACACACCGAACACAGCCAATGCCATTGCCCAATACTTTAATAAAGCAAACCAGCCTTCTCAGCAGGAAACGCTGGGACAAATTGTGGTTGAAATTCTACGGGAAGGAAAAATCCTGAATCGAAAAGCGATCTGCACCCGGCTTCTGTACCGGATGGAGCAGGCAACGGATCAGGAAGAGGAGAGCCGTTACCAGACACTGGTTGGCTTGCTGTTTGATCGCTAAGCCCGGACCCGTAGCAGCTAATTACCTTGTTTTTTGAGTCAGTTTTTTCTCCGGGACAGATTTTTTATACTGTCGCTACAGACTGACTTTATGCCGTGTTTCTCCCTGACGGAGGATGCGGTGACAGAGACGTAGTTATGAACAGAAGTGACCATGAACGACTGACTGATGAACTTATTGGCGAAGCCACTCTTTCTTTGCTGAAAGATAACGGCCCTGTCAGCATGAAGCTCTTGCTGGAGAGGCTGCAACAGATGTTATCGGCAGAGCAGGACGGACAGCGTCGGAACGTACTTTCCCAAATTATTTTGGAAATTTCCAATGATGGGAAAGGAGGTGCCCGGCGTAATACCAAAAGTGAACAACAGGCGTGGGACACGGATGGTCGGCACAGCAGCAGCAATGTGTACCCCCTGTTTGGCAATAGCCCGCAAGCCAACAGGAATAAGCATTAACTGCACCATTAACATTCAAACTAAACCGGTGTGACACTATGAGCCAGGCTATGCTCCAGAAAAATGACTTTTACGATGAACTGCCAAATGCTGCATTGTCCAACTACTTTCGCAGTGCTGGCGGTTTGCTGGCCGAAGAGTGGGCGCTGCTTCAGGCTGTGACAGGCGCCATTCTGGATGCGAAGGAACCGCTGACTAACAAAGCGATTATTTTACGGTTAATCCACGAAATCGAAACAACCCGCGATATAGTCCGCGCGGATATCATCCGTAAAACCCTGGAAATTATTGTCGACCATACCCAGGACGACCTCTGAGCACTCCGCTGAATTAAACGCCGACAGTACTGTCCTGCTGTCGGCGTTTCCTTATCTCAAGGGTATCACAACGGTTTACCTCCCTCCCCCGCAGCGTTACAATGCCCGCCCTTAAAGTATGGGATCTCCTCCCGGCGCCCATCTTGTGTGCGCATCTGACCTGTCATCAGAACGAGAACTAACATGTTTAAACCGGAACTCCTCTCCCCGGCGGGAACGCTGAAAAATATGCGTTACGCTTTCGCCTATGGCGCCGATGCCGTCTATGCGGGCCAGCCGCGCTACTCGCTGCGCGTGCGCAATAACGAATTCAACCACGAAAATCTGCAGCTCGGCATCAACGAAGCCCACGCGCAGGGTAAAAAATTCTACGTGGTGGTGAATATCGCACCGCATAACGCCAAGCTGAAAACCTTTATCCGCGACCTGAAGCCGGTGGTGGAGATGGGGCCGGACGCGCTGATTATGTCGGATCCGGGTTTGATCATGCTGGTGCGGGAGCATTTCCCGGAGATGGACATTCACCTCTCGGTGCAGGCGAATGCCGTGAACTGGGCGACGGTAAAATTCTGGAAGCAGATGGGACTGACCCGCGTGATTTTGTCCCGCGAGCTGTCGCTGGACGAGATCGAAGAGATCCGCACTCAGGTGCCGGACATGGAGCTGGAGATTTTCGTCCATGGTGCTCTGTGCATGGCCTACTCCGGCCGCTGCCTGCTCTCTGGCTACATCAACAAGCGCGACCCGAATCAGGGGACCTGTACCAACGCCTGCCGCTGGGAATATAACGTCCAGGAAGGCAAGCAGGATGAAGTGGGTAACATCGTGCATAAACACGAGCCTATACCGGTGCAGAACATTGAGCCGACGCTGGGTATCGGTGCCCCGACCGACAGCGTGTTCATGATTGAAGAGGCCCAGCGCCCGGGTGAATACATGACCGCGTTCGAAGATGAGCACGGCACCTATATCATGAACTCTAAAGATCTGCGCGCCATTGCCCACGTTGAGCGTCTGACCCAGATGGGCGTGCACTCCCTGAAGATTGAAGGCCGCACCAAATCCTATTATTACTGCGCGCGTACCGCTCAGGTTTATCGTCAGGCCATCGACGATGCAGCCGCAGGTAAACCCTTCGACAGCACCCTGCTGCAAACCCTGGAAGGGCTGGCGCACCGGGGCTATACCGAAGGTTTTCTGCGTCGTCATACCCACGACGATTACCAGAACTACGAATACGGCCATTCAGTTTCCGATCGCCAGCAGTTTGTCGGCGAGTTCACCGGCGAGCGCAAGGGCAACCTGGCGGCGGTGGCGGTCAAAAACAAGTTTCTGGTGGGCAACAGCCTGGAGTTGATGACTCCGCAGGGCAATATCAACTTTACCCTGGAGCACATGGAGAATGGCAAGGGCGAGTCGGTCTCCGTCGCGCCGGGGGATGGTCATACCGTCTGGCTGCCGGTACCGGAAGAGATCGCCCTGGATTACGCGTTGCTGATGCGTAACTTTGACGGTGAGAACACCCAGGCGCCGCACGTGAAGTAATGAACAGGGTTATTTTTTGGTATGAGACGATTCTTAGAATTCGATCACATACCGCTGCGTTTGATACGGGTATTATTGATTACGCTGAAAAACATAACCCATAAATGCTAGCTGTACCAGGAACCACCTCCTTAGCCTGAGTAATCTCCCTTACGCAGGCTAATTTTTTTGTCTGAAATCCCCCACTTCCCTGTCTGATGCCGTCTCTTCCTCGTGCAAAAATCGCCTTTGTGTAAATTTATTTCAGTTTAATAGCGGAAAGTTCCTAAAAACTTCAATCTATTAAAGTTAGGTTATCCATTCATAAAACCAATGCTATTCTTCTTTCGAATGAAATTTAACTTAAGGAGAGAGGAGGCGATAATATGTACTGGGTGGTTGAAAACAGGATGGTTTGCCCTCGTACTGGAACAATCTTTATACACGTACTCACCGTTAAAAATCTCAGGCTGATAATCTGGTACAAAGGAGATTACTTTATCAGCATCGGATCGGTTCTTGTCACAAGTCCCTTCGGTATCGCCGTTGACGGCAAAATCAGAACGTTACACATTCTTCGAACACTCCCTTATAACACCAGGCTTTGGTCATCATTTCTGGAGAATTCAGGCTGCCCTGGCAACGAGGGGGCGCTGGTTACCCGCTGCGCGCATCGCCAGCACTGTTTCTTTGCTTTATGCCCGTATGGCGCAATAACGACCTAAAGGTTCAGGCCGAGTGGCGAAAATTTGCCTCGCCACTCATTTATTTTTTCGCCTTTCATCCTCTTCTTACCCGCTTTTTCCCGCGCTGCGATACACTTCTGGAAGATAAGCACAGGAGCAACGTGGATGGCGACCTATCCGGCAAGTTTATTAATTCTCAATGGTAAAAGCGCGGGCAACGATCTTTTGCGCGAGGCGGTCTCACTGTTACGCGACGAAGGCGTTCAGATCCACGTTCGCGTCACCTGGGAAAAAGGCGATGCGGCACGCTATATCGATGAAGCCCGCAGGCTGGGGGTCGAGACGGTGATTGCCGGCGGGGGGGATGGCACCATTAATGAGGTCGCGACCGCGTTGATTAACCTGTCGGGCGACCACCGCCCGGCACTGGGTATTCTGCCGCTCGGCACCGCCAACGATTTTGCCACCAGCGCCGGTATCCCGGAGGCGCTTGATAAGGCCTTGCAGCTGGCTATTGCCGGTAAAGCCACGGCGGTCGATATTGCCCGGGTGAACGATAAAACCTGCTTTATCAATATGGCGACAGGCGGGTTTGGCACCCGCATCACCAGCGAAACGCCGGAAAAACTGAAAGCCGCGCTGGGCGGAGTGTCGTACCTGCTCCACGGCCTGGCGCGACTGGATACCCTTAAGCCAGATTTGTGCGAAATTCGCGGCGAGAACTTTCACTGGCAGGGGAATGCCCTGGTGATTGGCATCGGTAATGGCCGTCAGGCGGGTGGCGGACAGCAACTTTGCCCGGAGGCACTGATCAATGACGGGCTGCTCGGGGTGCGTATCATTACCGGCGATGAACTGCTCCCTGCCCTGCTGACCACCCTGACCAAAGCGGAGGATAATCCGCATCTGGTCGATGGCGAGTCGGCATGGTTTGAAATCCAGGCTCCGCACGGGATGACCTTTAACCTGGATGGCGAACCGCTGAGCGGCGACCATTTCCGCATCGCGCTGCTGCCGGGGGCGATTCAGTGCCGGTTGCCGCCGGATTGTCCGCTTCTGCGCTGAGTTTACGGGGTGGTTGCGCCCTCACCCTACAGGGAGAGGGCGCAAATAAACCGCACTAATATATCGCCACCTCCCTCGCCATTTCGCGGGAGTATTGCTGGCTGGCGTTGACCAGCATGCGCGTATAATCGGTTTTGGCCTGCCCCGCGACCAGGTCATCCACCGTCAGCGTTTCCAGAATTTTGCCGTACTGCATTACCGCCACCTTCTGGCAGAGATGGGCGATTACACCCAGGTCGTGAGTCACCATCAGGTAGGTGAGCTTCGACTCGCGCTGCAGCTCCGCCAGCAGGTTTAAAATCTCCGCCTGTACGGACACATCCAGCGCCGAGGTGGGCTCGTCGAGCAGCAGCACCTGCGGCTCGAGGATCAGCGCCCGGGCAATCGCCACGCGCTGGCGCTGGCCGCCGGAGAGCTGATGCGGATAGCGGTCACGGAAGGCACGATTGAGGCCGACCTTATCCAGCAGGCCGTGAATACGTCGGTCCCGATCGTTGATGCCGTGAATTTGCAGCGGCTCCTCCAGAATATCGCCGATGGTGTGCCGGGGATGCAGCGAACCGTACGGATCCTGAAACACCATCTGCACCAGACGACAGCGCTGCGGGCTGATGCGCCGCTCCAGCGCCTGGCCATTGATTGCCAGCGCCCCTTCCCAGTGGGTAAAAAGACCGGCGAGACACTTCAGCACCGTGGTTTTGCCGGATCCTGACTCACCCACCAGACCGTAAATTTCCCCCGGCTGGACGTTAATATTGACGTCATACAGAACCTGGCTGCGCTTTTCCCCTTCGCCGAAAGCCAGATTCAGGTTTTTTACCTCGATCATCTTTGCTCCTTATTCGGTCAGCCAGCTGGCCTGGCGCTGCAGCACCGGCAGCACCGGGCGGCGGTGATTCATCTCTGGCAGGGCATTGATTAACCCCTGCGTATAGGGGTGCTGCGCATTGTGTAAATCACAGGCGGCAATGGACTCCACCACCCGCCCGGCATACATCACCAGCACCCGGTCACAGAAGCTGCGCACCAGGTTGATGTCGTGGCTGATAAAGATCAGCCCCAGCCCGCGGGACTGGACGAGATCGTCCAGCAGGCCCAGTACCTGGAGACGCACCGAGACGTCCAGCGCCGAGGTGGGCTCATCGGCAATCACCAGTTCGGGGTCGGTGATCAGCATCATGGCGATCATGATACGCTGCCCCTGCCCGCCGGAAATTTCGTGCGGATAGAGATGGTAAACCCGCTCCGGCTGGCGAATGCGCACCACGTCCAGCATCTCCAGCACCTTCGCTTTGGCTTCCGCCTTGCGCCCCGGATGGTGAGTTAACCAGGCTTCAGCAATTTGATCCCCGACGCACACCACCGGATTAAGGGAGTATTTCGGGTCCTGCATGATCATCGAGATGCGCTTACCGCGAATGCCGCGCATCTGCGCCTCGCTGACGCTGCGGAGATCAACGTCGCCAAACTGCATCCGCGTGGCGGTGATCTGCGCTTTAGCCGGATGCAGGCGCAGCAGCGCCCGCCCGACGGTGGATTTCCCGGAGCCCGACTCGCCGACTATCGCCAGCTTCTCACGGCCCAGCTGAAAGGAGACGCCGCGCACCGCATTCGTGACCGCGCGTCCGTTGATAAAGTCGACGTGCAGATCGCGTACGTCGAGCAGCGGCGCATCAGGCGCTGCGAGGATCGAGGATGTCACGTAAGCCATCTCCTAAGAAGTTGAACGCCAGGCTGTTGATGAGGATCGCCAGCCCCGGAATAGTCACTACCCACCAGCACTCCATCATGTAGGTGCGCCCGCTGGAGATCATCGCCCCCCACTCCGGCTCTGGCGGCTGGGCACCGAGGCCGAGGAAACCGAGCCCGGCGGCGGTCAGGATGATCCCCGCCATGTTCATGGTGATACGGATAATCACCGACGGCAGGCACAGCGGCACGATGTGGCGCCATAACACCCGCACCGGCGAGGCACCCTGCAGGCGCACGGCGGAGATAAAATCGGCCTGGCGCAGGGAGAGGGTCTCCGCCCTTGCCAGACGGGCAATCGGTGGCCAGGCGGTGAGCGTGATGGCGATAACCACGTGTTCCAGCCCCGGGCCGAGCGCCGCCACAAACGCCAGCGCCAGCACCAGGCTTGGGAAGGAGATAAAGATATCGGTGACGCGCATCAGCACCGCATCCACCTTGCCACCAAAATAGCCCGCGGTGACGCCGAGCAGCAGCCCCAGCGGGCCGACGGTAACCGACACCAGCAGCACGATATAGAGCGTGATGCGCGAGCCGTACACCAGGCGGCTGAAGATATCCCGACCAAACTCGTCGGTGCCGAACCAGTGCTGCGCGTTCGGCGCCACCAGGACGTTATTCAGATCCTGCACCAGCGGGTTATACGGGGCGATCCAGGGCGCGAAAGCCGCGACGATCAGCAGCAGCAAAATGATGCCACCACCGATGGCCGTCAGCGGGTTGCGCGCCATCTGCCCGGCAAACCCGAGGGTGCGACGGGCCATGCGCGCCAGGCGCTGGCGCCCTTCGCTGCGGGAGGCGCGCAGCGGTGTATCCAGAGAAACGGTCATGATTTCGTCCTCGGGTCAAAGAGTTGATACAGCATGTCGGAGAGCAGGTTGAGCATCACGAAGATCATCCCCACCAGCAGGACGCAGCCCATCACCGCGTTCATATCCCCGAGCAGCAGGCTGCCGGTGAGATAGGAGCCAAAGCCCGGCCAGGAGAAGACGGTCTCAATCAGCACCGCACCTTCCAGCAGCGAGCCGTAGGCCAGTGCCACCACCGTCAGCAGCTGCACCAGGATGTTGCGAAACGCGTGATTCCAGATCACCTGCCGCTCGGTTAAGCCTTTCACCCGGGCGGTGATGATGAACTCCTGCGACAGCTGGGCCAGCATAAAGCTGCGGGTCATCCGGCTGATGTAGGCCAGGGAGTGGAAACCCAGCAGCGAGGCCGGCAGCACCAGGTGGTTAATGGCGTTCCAGAATACCGCGCTGTTGCCTGCCAGCAGGGCATCGACGGTCATCAGCCCGGTGCGGCGCGGCACTATGCCATCCAGCCCTAAATCCAGCCGTCCGGCGCCGCCCACCCAGCCGAGCCAGGCGTAAAACAGCAGCAGTCCCATCATCCCCACCCAGAAGATCGGCGTGGAGTAACCGGCCAGGCTGATAATACGCACCACGTAATCCGAGACGCTGTTACGACGCGCCGCAGCCAGCACCCCCAGCGGGATCCCTAACCCGGCGCCGACGATAATCGCCATGGTTGCCAGCTCAAGCGTCGCCGGGAAGACGCGCAGAATGTCATCCAGCACCGGTTTGCCGGTCAGCAGGGCATTGCCAAAATCGCCGTGCAGCAGGTTGTTGAGGTAGATACCAAACTGGGTCAGCAGGGACTTATCAAAGCCCAGCTGCTGGTAGACCTGCTGATAGGTGCTGTGGTCGGCATCCGGGCCAACAATGGCCAGCACCGGGTCCACCGGCATCACGCGGCCGATGAAAAAGGTCAGCAGCAGCAGGCCGAACAGGGTCACCAGTACCTGGGTCAACCGCTTCGAGAAACGCCGGGTGCGGGAGCCTGGTCCGAGTAGCGCAATGCTCATTGTTCACCTCCGGTTTTGTACACTTCCCGCAGGAAGGTGGTGGCCGACGGATGCGACTGGAAGTTTTTCACCTCGTTACGCACCACCACCGAATCGACCATCTGCGACAGCGGTATCAGCGCCGGGATCAGCTGGTCATAACGCACCTGAATCTGCTGATAGTCGGCGATCTGCTTTTGCGGATCGCGCTCCAGCAGCGCCTTGTCGATCATCTCGTTCAGCGGTTTGTCGTAAAAACTGGTGCGCCAGCCCTGGAAGTTGGTCAGCCGGGCTTCGTCGCTGTTGTCCGGGTTATAGACCAGCGCGCGCAGGCTGGAGTGCGGGTGCGGCTCCACGCCGCTGCCGCCGCGTCCGACCAGCATGTCAAACTTACGCTCGCGCATTGCGCCGTAGATCTGATTCCCGGTGCCGGTGATGATTTTGGCGTTGATACCCGCCTGCATCAGGGTGGACTGCACCGCGATGGCGATATTAAGGAACGGCTGATCCGCCAGCACCCTAAGTGTGGTGTCGAACCCTTCCGGGTAGCCCGCTTCCGCCAGCAGCTTTCTGGCGCGCGGAATATCGAGTTTGTAGCCCGGGTCGGGCAGCGTCGACGGCATCCCCGCCTTGATGGGCCGCTGGTGCAGCACGCCGTAGCCCGGCATCAGCGCCTTGTTGATGCCCTGATAGTCAATGAGATAGCGCACTGCTTCGCGCACCTTCGGGTTGGCGAAATGCGCCTCCTTCATGCTCATCGCCACGTAGTAGACCGTGCCTTTTTGCACGGCTTCCACCGTCAGCTGCGGATCCTTGCGCAGGGCGTTGATGTCGGCCACCGCCATGTTGCTGGCGATATCCAGATCGCCCTTCTCCACCATCAGGCGCAGGGTCTGCGACTCCTGGAAGTGGCGCAACACCACCCGGTTCATCTTCGGCTCTTCGCGCCAGTAGTGCGGATTGCGCTGCATGCGCAGCACATCTTTTGCCTGCCAGGTCTCCAGCATAAACGGCCCGGATCCGGCTTCGTTGGTGGTGAGCCAGCGGTTACCCCAGTCGTTGTTCACCTCGTGGCTCAGCACCGTTTTGCGGTCCAGTACGCCGAGGTTGCCCAGCGCCCCCAGGGAGTAGATCACCAGCTGCGGGTCATTAGCCTTTGGCAAAGTGAGCTGCACGGTGTGGTCGTCCAGGGCTTTCACCTGCTGGTCGATGTTCTTCTTGCTAAAGCCGTAAGATTTCCACACCGAGGCCTGGGCAAGATTAAGGTGCAGCAGGCGACGCATCGACCACACTACGTCCTCAGCGGTGAGCGGGTTGCCGGAGTGGAAGGTGACGTTATCGCGCAGGTGGAACGTCAGCGTTTTGCCGTCGGGGGAGATATCCCAGGATTTCGCCAGCGCCGGTTTGACGTTGGTAAGGGTGTTGGGATCCAGCTCCACCAGCGAATCGTAAAGGTTGACCACAATACCCACCACCTCGTTGCCGGTCATCGCGGCCGGATCGAGGGTCAGCAGGTTGTTCATATTCATACCGATGATGAGCTGATCGGGCGGCGTTTTTGCGTACGCCGCGCCGCTCCCCATCATCAGCGAGAGCGCGAGTACACACGCCCTCGTGAGGGAGTTTTTGTTCATCTGTGTATACCGTTTGTAGGGTACGTTTTGCCGGATAGCGGCGCTTACGCCTTCTCCGGCCTACGGGGCCTTATTGGCCCGATAAGCGAAGCGCCATCGGGCATTTTTATTGTTCAGTCGTGGCTGACGGTATTGGCTTCGATATACGCAAAATTAATGTCTTCGCCGAGTCCCGGGCGATCCGGCAGGCTGACCATGCCGTTTTCATCCATCGGGTCGATCAGGCTGTGCAGATACGCCGCTGGCTCGTCGTAATCAAGGAACGGGTGCAGCAGGCCGCGTTCGTACCAGCGGCAGTTTTTGATCGCGCCAATCACCGCCAGGCTCGCCGCGCCGTTGCCGTGGACTTCGCAATCCATGCCGAACGACTCGGCCAGGTTTGCCACTTTCAACGTTGGCGAGATGCCGCCCACGCCGCCCGCGCCCGCACGCAGAATGTCGCACGCCCCGGCTTTCACCCAGTCGGCGCGGCTGTGGTGCTTGCCGCCCAGACTTTCCGGCCCGACGATGGGAATAGAGAGGTTTTCGGCAAGCCAGGCATAGGAGGCCATGCTCTCCTCTTCCATCGGCTCTTCAAACCAGGCGAAATTCAGTTTTTCCAGCTCTTTACCGATCCACAGCGCTTCCGCGCGGCTGTACCAGTGGTAGCCGTCGATCATCAGGTCAATATCCGGCCCGACCGCTTCGCGCACCGCGGCGCAGGCTTTGATATCCATCTTCGGATTGGGGGCGAAAGAGACCGGCGGCATCCAGGTATGGAGCTTGATGGCCTTGTAGCCGCGGGCGACCAGTTTTTCAGCGAAGCTGGCGTACTCCTCCGGGGTGGAGAGGCCCCCCGGCAGATCGTCGCCGCACATGGTGCTGCCGTAGGCGGGCACTTTATCGCGGTAACCGCCCAGCAGCTTCCACACCGGCATATTCAGTTTGCGGCCAATCAGATCCCACAACGCCTGCTCGACAAAACCCAGCGCGCGCTCGGTCAGCTGGTGGGCGCTGCCGCGCTGCCAGTGCGCCAGCTCCTGCCAGATCTTCTCGCGATTAAATGCGTCCTGGCCGACCAGCACTTTTCGAAAGAAGGTATTGACCACAAAGGGACGCACCACTTCCGGTGGTGCAAAAGCGTACCCTTTGGTGCCATCGTCTGCGGTAATGGTCAGCATCGCCATTTTCGCCAGGCTTTCGGGCCCCGGATGGGAGTGCCCGGCACTGTCGGAGACCCGGCGCGTGGGATACTGAAAGACGGTGACGTTTACGGATTCGATTTTCATTTTTTTGTCCTTAAAACTGCGTAGGTTCAGCGTGTTCTTTGATTTTGAAAAGCCGTTTCGAAAGTAACTTTAAGCGTAAAATTCATCCACTGCCTTAGACAAATTCCGCTAAGCGTCGCCCGTTTTTTGTGCATCTGCACGGGTCAGAGTGACACTTTTCACAAAAGAGTGGGGAAATGTGAAGTGGATCGGGAGGGATATTTGAATGAAATGAAATGGGGTTTCGAACAGGGTCAGGTGCGGTCAAATCCCCTCACCCCGGTCCTCTCCCCAAAGGGGCGAGGGAGAAAAAACGGCGCCGAACGGTCCCCTCTCCCTTTTGGGGAGAGGGTTAGGGTGAGGGGTTACGCGATGGTCACTTTTTTATCCAGATAGACGTCCTGCACCGCGTTAATCAGCTTCACGCCGTCGGCCATCGATTTTTTGAATGCCTTGCGACCGAGGATGAGCCCCATACCGCCCGCGCGTTTGTTGATCACCGCCGTGCGTACCGCATCGGTGAGGTCGGTTTCCCCTCCCGCCGCGCCGCCGGAGTTGATCAGCCCTGCGCGGCCCATATAGCAGTTCGCCAGCTGATAGCGCACCAGATCGATGGGGTTATCGCTGGTCAGTTTGGTGTACACCCGGTCGTCGGTGTAACCAAACTTGACTGCCTTATAGCCGCCATTGTTTTCGGCCATTTTCTGCTTCACGATGTCCGCCCCGATGGTGGCCGCCAGGTGGTTGGCCTGCCCGGTTAAATCGGCGGAAACGTGGTAATCCGTGCCGTCTTTGTTGAAGGCCGGATTACGCAGATAGGCCCACAGTACGGTCACCATCCCCAGCTCGTGGGCACGCTCAAAGGCGGCGGAGATCTCTTCGATCTGACGTCGCGACTGCTCAGAACCAAAATAGATGGTCGCGCCGACCGCCACCGCGCCCATGTTGAACGCCTGCTCGACGCTGGCATACAGGGTCTGGTCATATTCGGTGGGATAGCTCAGGGTTTCGTTGTGGTTGAGCTTGACCAGGAACGGAATACGATGCGCATACCGCCGGGAGACCGAAGCCAGTACCCCGTAGGTGGAGGCGACGCAGTTACAGCCCGCCTCAATCGCCAGCTCGACGATGTTCTTCGGATCGAAATAGAGCGGGTTGGCGGCAAACGACGCTCCGGCCGAGTGCTCCACCCCCTGGTCCACCGGCAGGATCGACAGATAGCCGCTCCCGGCCAGACGCCCGGTGTTATACAGCGTCTGCATATTTCGCAGCACCGCAGGCGGGCGGTTGTTGTCGATCATCACGCGATCGACATAGTCGTGGCCAGGCAGACAGAGATGGTCGGCTGGAATGGTCATACAACGATGCTGTAACAGGTTTTCGGCGTCTTTGCCAAGCAACTGCGCAATATCAGTCATAACTTTGCTCCCCTTAGTGCCGACAGGCCGTCGGCATGTCTTCTCCAGGCTCACAGGATTGCGAGCCCCCTAAGCCTGGTCTGTGGGTCGCGAATTTTCCAGCTATAAGCCTTTAACCTTTACCACCACGCATGGAAATGGTGGACCGGGCCGATGCCCTGCCCCACTTCCAGCGTATCTGCCTGTGCCAGCGCACAGGAGAGCCAGGCTTTGGCTTCGCGCACCGTATCGGCCCAGTTATCATGCCTCGGGCGCAGCGCAGCCAGCGCGGCAGACAGGGTACAACCGGTGCCGTGGGTGTTTTTGGTATTGATACGCGGGGCGGTAAAGCGCATCGCCTCGTCGCGGGTGAATAACCAGTCTGGGCTTTCGGGATCGTCCAGATGCCCGCCCTTCATCAGCACCGCCTCACACCCCATCGCCAGCAGGGCATAGCCCTGGGCTTTCATTTCCTGCTCATTGCGGGCGTGGGGAGCGTCCAGCAAGGCCGCGGCTTCGGGCAGGTTGGGGGTGATGAGCGCCACCTGCGGCAACAGCTTCCTGCGCAGCGTATCCACCGCCGCAGGTGATAGCAGCGGGTCACCGCTTTTCGCCAGCATCACCGTGTCCAGCACCACGTTTTTCACCTGATGGCGCAGGAGCTGCTCCGCCACGGCCTCGACAATATCGGTTTCGGCCAGCATGCCGATCTTGGTGGTGTCGATGCGCACATCGCTGAACACCGACTCCAGCTGCGCCGCCACGAAATCGGGCTCTATGCGATAGACCGACTGCACCCCGCGGGTGTTCTGCGCCACCAGGGCGGTAATCACCGAGCAGCCATAGGCGCCCAGCGCAGAGAAGGTTTTCAGATCGGCCTGGATCCCCGCGCCGCCGCTGGGATCGGTGCCGGCAATGGTCAGAGCATTAATGCGTTTCATCGTTGTGCCCCCAGTTCCCACAGGGCATCCAGGAACGCCGTCGCAAAACTGCCCGGCCCGCGACTTTGTACAGCCGCAAGGGTACCGGCCCGTTTCATCCAGCCGCAGGCCGCCGCGACGTTATCCAGCCGGTCGCCCGGCAGCGAACAGCTGGCCGCCACCACCGCCGACAGCGCACAGCCGGTGCCCACCACCCGGGTCATCATCAGGTCGCCCCCGCTCAGGTCTTGGGTGCGCAGCCCGTCGGTGACGTAATCCACCTCTCCCGTCACCGCCACAATCGCGTTGGTTTGCCGTGCCAGCGCCTGGGCCGCAGGCAGCGCGCTGGCGGCCGTATCGGTGGTATCCACCCCGCGTCCGCCCGCGCTCATCCCCGCAAGCGCGAGGATTTCAGAGGCATTGCCGCGTATGGCTGCCGGTTTGAGGGCGAGGATCTGCTGACAGAAACGGGTGCGGTAGCCCAGCGCGCCGACGGCCACCGGGTCCAGTACCCAGGGTTTACCGGCGGCAACCGCGCTTTCAATGGCCCGGCGCATCGCCTGGGCGCGGGGCGCGGTCAGGGTTCCGACGTTAATCAGCAGCGCATCCGCAATAGCCGAGAATTGTTCCGCCTCTTCGGCTTCAATCACCATTGCCGGTGACGCGCCGAGCGCCAGCAAAACGTTGGCGGTAAAGGTCTGCACCACGTCGTTGGTCATGCAGTGGGTGAGCGGAGAACGGGTTCGGAAATGGTGTAAGGCGTGAAAATTAAGCAGGTCAGGCTGCATGGTATCGCTCCTGCCGTGCGCGAAGAAGCGATAGCCCGCGAGGGCATCTGACTTCCCTACGCTGGCATTATCCAGATCAGGTGGTACGGGTATTTCTCAGCCTTCACAAAGAAGGGCACCCCGAGTCAAATTACATAATGTAATTGAGGCAGCGTAGAGGATGCGTCTGGCAATAGCAAGGCCCTTTCTGACGCCCTCACATTTATCACATTCGCGTCACTACTCTGCTTACAACTGCCAAACCATTTCATGACCTCTTAATAGCCGTTAGCCAGGATAACTCTCATGTTTTGAGCTATTCGTGCTAAACGTGATCTTCATCAACCTGAAAGAACGCCCGTTCCGCGATAGTCACCCCGCGCCATTACTGTGTCTCTAATATAGCTGCACGAGAGCAATGGCCTGACCAATAATAATTATCAAATCAACTCCCGGGGAATAAACGGTTCCTCCACTCATTTAAGGTTAATGTATGAAAAAGATTCTGTTGGTGGGTATGGTTGCCACTTTACTGGCGGGCTGCGTCTCAGAAGAGCAGCGCTTAGCACAATGTCAGGCCAAAGGCATAAGCCGTGATGCCTGCTACATTGCCGACCAGAACCGTCAGGCCGCGATCAATGCAGCCGCAGAAAAACAGGCCCTTGAGAATGCGCATGAAGCGTTACAACATGCCCAGGCGGCCCACGCTGCCGACCCGCTGCATGAAGCCTCCTTTAGCGCCAACGGCATTAAGGCCAGCATCAATAATGGCTTCACCCAGGCGACCATCAACGGCAAAAAAGCCACGGTGAAACGCTTCAACGCTAACTTCTATGAAGTCAGAGGCGCAGGTTACGTCTTGTCAATCTCGCTGGATGCAAACGGCGTGACCGATGCGTCCTGGAATAAAACCCATGGCCGCGATAACGGCATTCTGAACGTCGTTCAAAAGTAGTTCTAAAGCATTCTAAAACTCCCCTCTTTTTTACCCGCAACGCCCCCCAGGAAACCTCAGGCGCTATGCGGGGTTACGCCTTGCGCGCGTTGATTCAACGCGCGTTACAAAACGATAAACAATTAACCATTGAGCCCCGGGCAAAAAGGCTCTATATTGGCCGCGTTTTTTGAGGCCCTTCTCATTTTTTCATTAATTATTCAATCGTGGCCACGTGCTGAGCTGCGGTTGTAGGAGTGATATGATGACGGATAAAGTCCGTATTGATACTTTGAATGCTTCTACTTTCAAAACCAACGAAACCTATCTGGCCCGTCAGGCCGAAATGGAATCCAATGTCAGGAGTTATCCGCGCAAGCTGCCTTTAGCCATTACGAAGGCGGATGGAGTGTGGATCACCGATGCGGATAACAAAGAGTATCTGGATTGCCTGGCCGGTGCGGGAACGCTGGCGCTGGGTCATAACCATCCTGATGTGCTGAAAAGCATCCAAAGTGTCATTACCAGCGGCTTGCCGTTACATACCCTGGATCTGACCACGCCGTTAAAAGACGCGTTTTCAGAATACCTGCTCTCTATGCTGCCAGGTCAGGGCAAAGAGTACTGCCTGCAGTTCACCGGCCCGTCCGGCGCAGATGCAGTAGAAGCCGCGCTGAAGCTGGCGAAAAAAGTGACCGGCCGCAGTGGCATCATCAGCTTCTCTGGTGCATATCACGGCATGACCCATGGCGCGCTGTCCGTGACCGGCAACCTGTCTCCGAAAGAAGCGGTTGACGGCATGATGCCAGAAGTGCAGTTCATGCCTTACCCGCATCAGTACCGCTGCCCGCTGGGTATCGGCGGCGAAGCGGGTGTTAAAGCGCTGGCCTACTACTTCGAAAACCTGATCAACGACGTTGAAAGCGGCGTGCGTAAACCTGCAGCCGTGATCCTGGAAGCAGTTCAGGGCGAAGGCGGGGTGAACCCGGCGCCGGTTGAATGGCTGCAACGCATCCGTAAAGTGACCGAAGAGCACGGCATTCTGCTGATCCTCGACGAAGTTCAGGCTGGCTTTGCCCGTACCGGTAAATTCTTCGCCTTCGAACACGCGGGTATTCAGCCAGATATCGTGGTGATGTCCAAAGCTGTGGGCGGCGGTCTGCCGCTGGCCGTTCTGGGTATCAAAAAGCAGTTCGATGCCTGGTCTCCTGGCCACCATACCGGTACCTTCCGTGGAAACCAGCTGGCGATGGCAACGGGCCTCACCACCCTGCAGATCCTCAAAGAGCAGAACATCGCCGATAAAGTTGCCGCCCAGGGCGAGTGGCTGAAAGCGAAGCTGGTTGAGCTGCAGAAACGTTATCCGGTGATCGGTCACGTGCGCGGTCTGGGCATGATGATCGGTATTGAGATCGTTAAACCGCACGAAGCTGCCGACCACATGGGCTGCTTCCCGGGCGACGGCGAGCTGTCTGCGCTGATCCAGAAGAAGTGCTTCGAAGCGGGCCTGATTCTGGAGCGTGGCGGTCGTAACGGTAACGTTGTTCGTCTGCTGCCTTCCCTGCTGATCAGCGATCAGGAGCTGAACGTGTTCCTGGACAAATTTGAGCAGGCGCTGCTTGCTGCGGGCGTTCGCCCAGTCTAACCGGAGACAATGGATACAATGTCAGAGTTAAACCCGATTTTGTCGTCCTCGGCGCAAAGCATCGAAGCCTATCAGCAGGCGATCGAGCAGAGCACCCAGGCGGTTATGCAGTGGCTGAAACAGCCGGAAATGTACCAGGGTAAAACGGTCGCCGAACTGCGCGAGCGCATCAACCTGGATTTCAGCCCCGAGGGGCTGGGCAACGAAACCGCTATCGAGCGTGCCGTTGAATATTTCCTGAAGGACAGCCTGGCGGTGCATCATCCGCAGTGTGTGGCGCATCTGCACTGCCCGAGCCTGGTGGTAAGCCAGGCGGCGGAAGTGATGATCAACGCCACTAACCAGAGTATGGACTCCTGGGATCAGAGCCCGTCCGCGACCATTATCGAGATAAAACTGATCGAGTGGCTGCGTTCCCGTCTGGGTTACCAGGCGGGCGACGCTGGGGTCTTCACCAGCGGCGGTACTCAGAGCAACATGATGGGTCTGATGCTGGCGCGTGACGCATTCTTTGCGCGACAGGGCCACTCCGTCCAGCAGGATGGTCTGGTGGGCGATCTGCGTAAGATCCGTGTTCTGTGCTCCGACAGCGCGCACTTCTCCGTGCAGAAGAATATGGCGCTGATGGGCCTGGGCTACCAGTCCGTAATCCAGGTGAAAACTGACGACTGTTCGCGTATGGATCTGAACGATCTGGCCGCGAAAATTGAGCAGTGCAATGCCAACGGCGAACAGATTCTGGCGATCGTTGCCACTGCCGGTACCACTGACGCGGGCGCTATCGATCCGCTGCGTGCTATTGCAGAGCTGGCGGCGAAACAGAATATCTGGGTTCACGTCGATGCGGCATGGGGCGGCGCGCTGCTGATGTCTGAGAAGTATCGCGATTACCTCGACGGTATCGAGCTGGTGGATTCCGTTACCCTGGACTTCCACAAGCAGTTCTTCCAGACCATCAGCTGCGGCGCGTTCCTGCTGAAAGAGGCGCGTCACTATGAGCTGATGCGCTATCAGGCGGCGTACCTGAACTCTGAGTTCGACGAAGAGGCTGGCGTGCCAAACCTGGTGTCCAAATCCCTGCAGACCACCCGTCGTTTCGACGCGCTGAAGCTGTGGATGAGCCTGGAAGCGCTGGGAGAGAAGAAATACGCTGAGATCATCGATCACGGTGTCACCATGGCCCAGCAGGTTGCCGCGTACGTCACCGAACAGCCGCTGCTGGAGCTGGTGATGCCGCCACAGCTGGCGAGCGTGCTGTTCCGCTTCCGTCCGGAGCATCAGCTGGATGACGCAGCCATCGCGTTGCTCAACCAGAAAATCGGCGATGCCCTGCTGGAATCCGGCCGTGCCAACGTCGGTGTTACCGAGCATAACGGTATCACCTGCCTGAAGCTGACCCTGCTGAACCCTATCGTGACCCTGGAGGATGTTAAAGTCCTGCTGTCACTGGTGGAACGCACGGCGCACGAGCTGCTGGCGAAGTAAGCTGTTTAACCCGGCAGCGCTCGCTGCCGGGTCTTCATTCCCCACGTTATCCCGCTTTATTTTTCGCTTTTCCGTGCTTCGTGGCGGAGTCGCCATACGCATCGTAACCGGAAGCATAATAACTTGCCGCGGATTTCACGACGTCATTCAGTATCGCGCCTTTAATGTTGACCCCCATCTGCTGTAAACGGCGCTGGCATACCGTCATCTCCCGGACGCTGGTAACCTTGAAGCGGGCCACCAGCAGCGTGGAGGCCGCGATCCGGCCGATCAGCGCGGCGTCTGTGACCGCCAGAACCGGTGGCGTATCGATAATTACCATATCGTACTCTTTGCTGGCCCAACGCATAAACGCCTGAAAACGCTCATGCATCAGCAGCTCAGAGGGGTTAGGGGGATATTTTCCGCAGGTCACCACATCAAATTGCCCGCTGGCGTAGGTCTGGATAGCCTCATGGAAGGCCACTTTGCCTGACAGCACATCCGATAAACCGGCGTCATTACGCAAGCTAAAAATATTGTGCACATAGCCTTTGCGCATATCAGCATCGATAAACAGCACCCGCTGCTGAACCTGCGTCATCAGTGCCGCCAGCGAGGTGCTGACCAGCGTTTTACCGCAGTCCTGGCTCGGGCCACTGAACATCAGAATATTATTTTTGGCATCCATCATGGCGAAATGCAGGCTGGTTCGTAACCCGCGCACCGCTTCGACAAAGTTATCCAGCGGCCGGTCTATCGGTAAGAAGGGCACGTCAACTATTTTGTGCCGCTTGCAGTAGTGGAAGAAATAGCGGTTACCGATGCGGGTTTTACTGTGCAGCCAGACCGAATGCGGCAAGGTGGCATAGACGTTAATTCCCTCATTTTCGAGCTGCTCCGGGGCATTAATCCCGCGTCGCAACGCCGATTTCGCCAGTACTCCGCCTGAAGCGATAAAGAAACCGAACAGGGTCATAATAACGACAATCAGCGCCTTACGCGGCTTAATGGGTGCAGGTTGCGTCACCGCCGGGTCGATAATCCGCACATTACCGATTGCGCTGGAACGGGAGATGTTCAGCTCCTGCTGGCGGGTAAGCAGCTGGAGGTATACCGCCCGGCCCGAATCCACATCGCGGCTGAGACGCAGGATCTGCTGCTGTGTTGACGGCATCGTCCCCACACGCTTGTTCAGCCGCGCCCGTTCGGCTTCTAAGGTCTGACGTTTTTCCCGCAGCGCCCGATAGGTCGGATGGTCTTTTTTAAAGTGCTGAGAGACCTCGGCTTCGCGGAAGGTGAGCTCATTGAGCTGATTATCAACGTTAACGATCTGCTCCAGCACTGACTTAGCTTCCAGGGTTAAATCCACGGAGTCACGCTGCTTACGGTAACTGTTGAGGCGTTCTTCAGCCTGCTCCAGCTCACTACGAACCAGCGGCATCTGGCGCTGCAGGAAGATGAGGCTCTGCGAGTCCTGCGCAGCCTGACGGGCGATGTTCTGCTGCAGATAGCTCTGCATAATGTGATTCAACACGCTGGGGAGTTGCACGGGATCCTGGCCGCTCAGGCTCAGCGAAAGGATCCCCGTCTCTTTGCCCTGTTCCGCCACGCTAAACTGACGGCTCAGGGCGTTTATCGCCTCAAGATGGGTGCGTTGCCGCACCCTGAATTGCGTGCCTGGCCGCGCAGCAAGTTCGCGTACGGCGATCTCCACCCCGGCGTGTTTCAGCTGTACGCCGACGGTGCCGCGTACGCTAACCCCCTCCCCTTCCAGCAGATAGCGTCCGTTCTCTTCGGCTGTTAGCGTCAGCTGCGGGGTTTTGCCCTGGGTGCGAGGAAGCGTCAGATTATCGAGAGCCAGCGTGGCGGCAGGTTGCCCGGTGAGCTTCGCCCACCCAGTGCCGATAAACGGCAGGCGAACCTGGGTTATCTCATCGCGTAAGCGCAGCGCCTCTACGGTTTCACCGAGGATCATCCGCGACTTCAGTAGCTGGATCTCCGCAACGGAATCCGATGAACGCTCCGGCGCCAGGTGGTTTAACGTTTTGAGAATACTGTTCTGCTGTTTATTTTCTATTTGCACCAACGCATCCGCGAGATAAACCGGTGAGGAAAATAGCGCATATAAGGTTCCGCTGAGCGTAAAAAATAGCGTGATACCAATAATACAGACGCGATGATCAATTAATTCTCCAAGAAGACGCGCCAGATCCAACTCTTGATTATCTGCAGCGTAACCCTGCGCATTTACGTTTTTCGACGACATGTATGTAATCCCTTAACTGTAAGTCGGTTAGCCCATTCCTGACTTGCTTCGCCAAGCAGGCGAAAAACATATTCAAAAGCTTCCATGCTTTTACCGTAGGGGTCAGGGATCTCCTGGGCTCTGAGCCACTGCCCAAACAGCAGGGCTTTACCGCGCATCTCCGGCGCGATGAGTGAGATCTGGTTTATCTGTCCTGACTCCATGGCGAGGATCAGATCGTATTGCCGCATCATTGTTGCCGTCAGCTGGTGGGCGACGTGATCCGCCAGCGACAGGCCATACAGAGCCGCGATTTTCTGCGCCTGGCTATCTGCCGGATGTCCCGCCAGCGCGCAGGTCCCCGCCGAGGCAATAGTGATTGTGGGTAACTTTTGTTGCAGAAGCCGCTCGCCAATCGGTGAGCGACAAATATTCCCCGTGCAAACCACCAGAATCGACTGAATCATTATTCGGGCCACGATTTTATAAAGCGCACGGTTTCTGTCAGGTCATGCACGCCGCTGATGGTCGGCACCAGCTGCGTCAGCACCCGGTTCCAGCGGGATACCGGCGCGGTGGTGACATAGACGATATCGTAGGGCTGGAGCTGAAATTCCGTGCTGAGTACCATGGCTGACGCGTCACGGGCATTAAGCTGATAAATACGCGCGATTTTGCCGTCACGGCTTTTCCCGGCGGTGGAGCGGATCACGAAGATGCCCCGCCCATCAGCCATCGCCTGATTCAGGCCTCCGGCGTTCGTCAGCGCTTCTGCCAGCGTCATGCCGCTGCGATCCATCTTCAGGGTGCTCTGTTTAACCACCTCCCCCATCACAAAGACTTTCAGGGCATCGTTACGCGGTATAAAGAGAATATCGCCTGGCCACAGCAGCTTGTTTTGCGTCAGATCGCCATGCTGCATCAGGGCATACAGCGAAATGCGCGTATCTTTGCCGTCGTGGGTGAGCACCACGTTTCGCCAGTCTGCCTCTTGCGAGAGCCCTCCCGCCGCATTAATCGCATCCATAATGGTCAGGGGGATATTAGTAATCGGCTGCTGCCCGGATTTGATGACTTCGCCGGTGATATAGACCTTTTGCGAGCGAAACGCCGCGATACTGACGTCGACCTGCGGGCTTTCAATCACGCGGTCCAGCCGGGCCGTGATCTCGTCGCGCACCTGGGCAAGGGTTTTTCCGGCAACGTGCAGTTTGCCGACATAGGGATAAAAGAGCGTGCCGTCTGCGCCTACCCAGTTACCGGTGTCGCTGGCGCTGCGATACTGACCGGCAGGGGTGGTGAGTTCGGGATGATCCCAGACGGTAATCATCAGCACATCGCCGGTGCCAATGCGGTATTCCCAGCGCTTTAATTGCTCATCGAGATTCGGATTTGCCTGAGATTTTGTCTGGCTTCCCTGAAGCTGTTCAATTACCGAGGGTGTCAGTGGCCAGACATCTACCTTTTTATTCAAATCAAACGGATTGTCGTTAACAACAACGTTATTTTTTCCAGACGTATTTATATGCTGCCCAGGCGAAATAGTGCAGCCCGTTAATAATATTGCGCAAATAATATTTGCACTGGTGCGGAGTGGTATTTTCATTAACAAGGGGTTCTCTAATATTCCGTTAATAGCCCATTAATTTCCCTGTAGCTCCCATTAAATTTGCCACAGCACAATAAAGAAAATATCAATTACAATTAAAGAGTTACAGAAAAGCATAATAAAAAGAGACGCACCAACCCTGTTGAAAAAGGTCTGATGATCTCTTTTAAAAGAGGATGAAACAAAACAGCCTGAATTGATTTATGCCTAGCATAAACACTCGAGAAAAAAAATAATATAGTGCGTAAACGGATATGACGCCTGCGAGCATAACTTTCGGATTTTATAAAATTATAATTAATGATATAAATTTAAATTACTAAACCATTCATAATGAAAATAATTAAAGCTGCGCTTATGGCCGCGGGGATGTGTTGATTTGTTACATTTTTTACGCACTGAGCCAGCCGGCAAAACATACTATAGACTTTCTGTTGCTCAGCCACGAAACGGCAGATCAAGAGTAATGGCCACGGTAAATCTGGAGAAAAAATGACTAAAGGTAAAATTCTACTTCTGGGCGTATTGATGTCACTGACGAGCGCAGCCTTCGCTGCAACGCCAGCCGCAGCGGCACCCTCAGGCATCCAGGCCTATGAGGAACAGGAGTTTGTAGCCGATTTTACGAAATTCAAGATTGGTGATTTCGCCCCGGCGCAGTATCTGACACCTGAATACACCATCAAGCAGTATCAATTGCGTAATCTCCCTAAACCGGAGGCAGGCACGCACTGGACCTACATGGGTGAGAACTATGTGCTGGTGGGTGATACCGACGGTAAGATCTACAAAGCCTATAACGGCGATATTTTCTACCACCGTTAATCGAGATAAAAGCAAAACGGTCACGCTAAGGTGACCGTTTTTTGTTTTTGCCCCCTCTCCCTGTGGGAGAGAGCCGGGGTCAGGGCATCAGGCCGCAGCGTAGTTTTACCCCGGCAACGCGTTACACCGCGCGGAAGGCGATGTCAGCCGGGATCACTTCACCCTGCCAGTAAAGCTGTGCGGCAACGCGATCTGCCAGCTGACGGTACATCTCAGCAAACTCACTTTCAGGACGGTTGACCACGGTTGGCTTACCGCTGTCCAGGTCTTCACGCAGCGTAATATGCAGTGGCATCTGACCCAGCAGCTGAGTGTGATACTGTGCCGCCAGTTTTTCTGCCCCACCGGTACCGAAGATAGGCTCGTGATGTCCGCAGTTGCTGCAGATGTGCATGCTCATGTTTTCGACGATGCCCAGCACCGGCACCTCGACTTTCTCGAACATCACAATGCCTTTTTTGGCGTCAATGAGCGCAATATCCTGCGGCGTGGTGACAACCACCGCGCCGGTGACCGGGATGTTCTGCGCCAGCGTCAGCTGAATGTCACCGGTGCCCGGCGGCATATCCAGTACCAGATAATCGAGATCCGGCCACATCGTCTCCTGCAACATCTGCATCAGCGCTTTGCTGGCCATCGGCCCGCGCCACACCATGGCGTTATCGTCGGTGACGAGGTAGCCAATGGAGTTGGTCGCCAGACCGTACGCCATGATCGGCGCCATATGGGTACCATCCGGCGAGGTTGGACGCTGATTTTCCGCGCCGAGCATGTTTGGAATTGACGGGCCATAGATATCGGCATCCAGAATACCGACCTTCGCCCCTTCGGCGGCCAGCGCCAGCGCCAGGTTCACAGCGGTAGAAGACTTGCCTACCCCGCCTTTGCCGGAGCTGATCGCGATGATATTTTTCACGCCATTGATGCCCGGATGGTTCTTCACTCGTTTCAGCGTGGCGATGGTATGGGTCAATTTCCAGTCAATGGCCTTTGCCCCGGTAATACGCAGCAGCTCAGCGCTGGTTTGCTCTTTCAGCGCCTCGAACGCATGGTTCCAGACGAAAGGCATATGCAGTTCGACATGCAGAGTGTCATCCAGCCATGCCACGTGATGTAACGCTTTCAGCGTGGTGAGATTATGCTTCAGGGTGGGGTGCTGAAAATTAGCCAGCGTCCCGGCGACCATTGCGCGCAAGGCTTCCGGTGATTTGGCCTGGGATTGAGAACTCATCCCGACTCCTTTGTAGTTGTTCTGAAAAAGACATGTAACTACAAAGTTTACCCCAGAGACAGCAATTATTCATTTACGGATTAATGCCCTTATCACTTGGCGTAGTTATTCCCTTTCGGGTAACATCAAAAACCCTTTTTACAGATAAAAGAAGTAATACCTACTATGACTCAAGTCGCGAAAAAAATTCTGGTGACGTGCGCTCTGCCGTACGCTAACGGCTCAATCCACCTCGGCCACATGCTGGAGCATATCCAGGCTGATGTCTGGGTCCGTTACCAGCGAATGCGCGGCCACGAGGTAAACTTCATCTGTGCAGACGACGCTCACGGCACGCCAATCATGCTGAAAGCGCAGCAGCTTGGTATCAGCCCGGAACAGATGATTGCTGAAATGAGTCAGGAGCATCAGACCGATTTTGCTGGCTTCGACATCAGCTACGACAACTATCACTCCACCCACAGCGACGAAAACCGTGAGCTGTCGGAGCTGATCTACACCCGTCTGAAAGAGAACGGGTTTATTAAAAACCGCACCATCTCTCAGCTCTATGATCCGGAAAAAGGCATGTTCCTGCCGGACCGTTTCGTGAAAGGCACCTGCCCGAAATGTAAGTCTCCGGATCAGTATGGCGATAACTGCGAAGTGTGCGGCGCAACCTACAGCCCTACCGAACTGATTGAGCCAAAATCCGTGGTCTCCGGCGCGACGCCTGAGATGCGTGACTCCGAACACTTTTTCTTCGACCTGCCGTCGTTTAGCGAAATGTTGCAGGCGTGGACCCGCAGCGGCGCGCTGCAGGAGCAGGTGGCGAACAAGATGCAGGAGTGGTTTGAATCCGGCCTGCAGCAGTGGGATATCTCCCGCGATGCGCCGTACTTCGGTTTTGAAATTCCGAACGCACCCGGCAAATATTTCTACGTCTGGCTGGATGCGCCAATCGGCTACATGGGCTCCTTCAAGAACCTGTGCGACAAGCGTGGCGACACCCTGAGCTTCGACGACTACTGGAAAAAAGACTCCGACGCTGAGCTGTACCACTTCATCGGCAAAGACATTGTCTACTTCCACAGCCTGTTCTGGCCAGCCATGCTGGAAGGCAGCGGTTTCCGCAAGCCAACCAACCTGTTCGTCCACGGCTATGTCACCGTGAACGGCGCGAAGATGTCCAAATCCCGCGGCACCTTCATTAAGGCCAGCACCTGGCTGAACCACTTTGATGCCGACAGCCTGCGTTACTACTACACGGCGAAGCTCTCTTCCCGTATCGACGATATCGACCTGAACCTGGAAGATTTCGTGCAGCGCGTGAATGCCGACATTGTTAACAAAGTCGTTAACCTGGCCTCCCGTAACGCGGGCTTTATCGCTAAGCGTTTCGACGGCGTGATGGCGGCGGAACTGGCCGATCCTGAGCTGTACAAAACCTTCACCGATGCGGCAGCCGTTATTGGCGAAGCCTGGGAAAGCCGCGAGTTCGGCAAAGCGGTGCGTGAAATCATGGCCCTCGCCGACCTGGCTAACCGCTACGTTGATGAACAGGCGCCGTGGGTTGTTGCCAAACAGGAAGGACGCGATGCTGACCTGCAGGCGATCTGCTCGATGGGTATTAACCTGTTCCGCGTCCTGATGTCCTACCTGAAACCGGTTCTGCCGCAGCTGGCCGCACGTACTGAAGCCTTCCTGAATACCGAACTGACCTGGGACAGCATCAATCAGCCGCTGCTTGGCCATAAGCTGAACGCCTTTAAGGCGCTCTACAACCGCATTGAGATGAAACAGGTTGAAGCGCTGGTTGAGGCGTCGAAGGAAGAGGTAAAAGCCGCAGCCGCACCGGTCACCGGCCCGCTGGCGGACGACCCGATTCAGGAAACCATTAGCTTTGACGATTTCGCCAAAGTCGATCTGCGCGTTGCGCTGATTGAAAACGCGGAATTTGTTGAAGGCTCCGACAAACTGCTGCGCCTGACCCTCGATCTCGGCGGCGAGAAGCGCAACGTCTTCTCCGGCATTCGTTCCGCCTACCCGGACCCGCAGGCGCTGATTGGACGCCACACGGTGATGGTCGCGAACCTCGCGCCGCGTAAAATGCGCTTCGGTATTTCCGAAGGGATGGTGATGGCCGCCGGTCCTGGCGGGAAGGATATCTTCCTGTTAAGCCCGGACAGCGGTGCGCTGCCTGGTCACCAGGTGAAATAAACGAAAAAGCCGGAGCTCATCTCCGGCTTTTTTTATGGCATTTTCTGCAGGGAGGCGGCTTCGCCTTACCCGGCCTACAAAACCCCCGGGGCAAAATCACGGCTTCGCGGCATGCACCCGGTTGGTGAGCCCGCGCAGGAAGTAGCGCAGGAACTGGTCCCCGCATTCGCGGTAATTTTTATGATCGGGCGCGCGCATCATGGCGGTGATTTCCGGCATGGAGACGCGGAACTTCTGCTCGGTCATGATCGCCAGAATATCGTCAGTTTTCAGGGAGAAGGCGATTCGCAGCTTCTTCAGCACCGTATTGTTATTCACCCGGCGCTCCAGCGACAGCTCAGGCGCGGATTCATCTTTGCCGCGCTTGTGGTAGATGAGACCGTTCAAAAAACCGGACAGGATGATGTCCGGGCAGCGAACGAAACCGTCCTCTTCCTCTTTGGTCATCCAGGTGTCGAACCCGGCCGAGGTGGATTCCATGTCGGCAAGCGCAAGAATGCGCACCATGTCGTTGTTATTGGCTTTCAGGGTGTAGCGCAGGCTACGAAGAATATCATTACTGAGCATAGAGCCTTCGAGTGTCGATGATGCAATGGCGCGCAGTGTAGCAGTTTTACAGACCTATCGCCTCTTTCAAACTCTTCAGATAGCGACGGCTGACCGGCACCGTCTGCCCGGCGCGCAGCACCAGCTCCGCCTGGCCGTTCTCTTCAAGACGGATCTCTTTCAGATGCGCCATATTCACCAGGTACTGACGATGGCAGCGCAGCAGCGGCGTTCGGCTCTCCAGCGTGCGCAGCGTCAGTTCGGTAAAGCCCTCTTTGCCTTCGTGGCTGGTCACAAACACCCCGCTCATCCGGCTGCTGACAAAGGCTACATCGTCCATCTGCAGCAGCCAGATTCGGCTGTGGCCGGTGCAGGGGATAAACTTCAGCGGCTGCTGGTGTTCCTCCAGCAGCGACACATCCTGCACGTTGCGCTCCTGGCGCAGGCGGTTGAGCGTTTTTTCCAGCCGGGGCTCTTCAATGGGTTTCAGCAGATAGTCAAACGCGTGCTCTTCGAACGCTTTTACCGCGTACTCGTCAAAGGCGGTAAGAAACACAATGTAGGGGCGATGTTCCGGGTCGAGCATGCCGACCATCTCCAGACCGCTGATACGCGGCATCTGGATATCCAGAAACAGCACGTCGGGGCGCAGCTT
Source organism: Leclercia adecarboxylata (assembly GCF_035787115.1). Taxonomy (GTDB): domain Bacteria; phylum Pseudomonadota; class Gammaproteobacteria; order Enterobacterales; family Enterobacteriaceae; genus Enterobacter; species Enterobacter adecarboxylatus_E. The sequence continues at coordinate 1,175,774 of NZ_JALKTL010000001.1, forward strand.
GTGCACCGCGCCAATGGCTTCGATGGCGTTGGCGCACTCGCCCACAATCTCGATATCGCTATGCTCCTGCAGCAAAAATCGCAGGTTTTCCCGCGCTAAAGGCTCATCATCGACAATCAGCACATTCAACATGGATGCTCCTCCAGAGGCAGTCTTACGGTTATGCGGGTAAAGCTGTCGGGCTCACAGGTGACGGTAATGCCGCAATCCTCGCCAAAATGGGCGCGCAGGCGTTTGTCCACCAGCCCCATTCCCAGGCCTCCCCCCTCGTTTGCCCCGCTATAGAGTCCGGCATTGTCTTCGATATCCAGCACCAGATAGCGGTTAAAGCGGCTGGCGGTGATAGCGATCTCCCCGGTGCCCAGCAGCTGGGAGGTGCCATGCTTGATGGCGTTTTCCACAATCGGCTGCAGGGTGAAGGCCGGTAGCTGCTGCCAGGCCAGCTCATCCGGCACCGACAGCGTCACCTGCAGACGCGACTGGAAACGGGCCTGCTCAATCTGCAGATAGGCATTCACATGCTCAATTTCATCCGCAAGGGTGACAATCTCAGACGGCCGCTTCAGGTTCTTGCGGAAAAAGGTGGAGAGAAACTGCACCAGCTGCGTCGCCTGCTCGCTGTCGCGGCGGATCACCGCCTTCAGGGTATTGAGGGCGTTAAACAGAAAATGTGGGTTCACCTGGGCGTGCAGCAGCTTGATCTCCGACTGGGTCAGCAACGCCTTCTGCCGCTCATACTGCCCGGCAAGGATCTGCGCCGACAGCAGCTGGGCGATCCCCTCCCCAAGGGTGCGGTTAATCGAGCTGAACAGGCGGTTTTTCGCTTCATACAGTTTGATGGTGCCCATCACCCGCTGATTCTCGCCACGCAGCGGGATCACCAGCGTCGAGCCCAGCTTGCACTGTGGGTGGAGCGAGCAGCGGTACGGCACTTCATTACCGTCGGCGTAGACGACCTCACCGGTCTCGATTGCACGAAGCGTATAAGTGGACGAAATCGGTCTGCCCGGCAGATGATGGTCATCGCCGGTGCCGGTGAAGGCCAGCAGTTTTTCCCGATCGGTGATAGCCACCGCGCTGATATCCAGCTCCTGATGCAGCACCTGCGCCACCTTCATGCTGTTCTCTTCGTTAAAGCCCTGGCGCAGGATCCCCTCCGTTGAGGCCGCAACCTTGAGCGCCGTCGCCGAAAACGCCGAGGTGTACTTCTCAAACATTGCCCGCTTATCAAGCAGAATGCGCATAAATAGTGCGGCGCCTACTGTGTTGGTAACCATCATCGGCGCGGCAATGCTGCCCACCAGATGCAGGGCATCTTCGAACGGGCGGGCGATCAGCAAAATGATCAGCATCTGCACCAGCTCCGCAACCAGAGTAACCGCCCCTGCGGTCAGAGGGCTAAAGACTTTATCCGGGCGACCACGGCGGATCATCACGCTGTGGACCAGGCCGCCGAGCAGCCCTTCGACAATGGTCGAGATCATGCAGCTCAGCGCCGTCATTCCGCCCATCGAGTAGCGGTGCAGCCCCCCGGTCAGGCCCACCAGCCCGCCAACAACCGGGCCACCGAGCAGCCCGCCCATCACCGCGCCAATCGCGCGGGTGTTGGCAATGGAGTCTTCAATGTGCAGGCCGAGGTAGGTGCCGAGAATGCAAAAGATAGAGAAGGTAACGTAGCAGAGCAGCTTGTGCGGCAGACGAACGGTGACCTGCATCAGGGGAATGAACAGACGTGTTTTACTCATCAACCACGCGATGACCAGAAACACACACATCTGCTGAAGCAGCAGCAACACCAGATTAAATTCGTACATACCCACAAACCGGAAATTCTAAAAGCGCGTAACATACACCGAAGCGCATTAACTTTCTTTGCAGTAAAAGCATGAAAGTGTGTTTTCGTGCCAGCCATCACACCTTTTGCCGAACATAATCTGATATTCGCATTGTTTGTGCAAAAAAACAGCAATCCTTCCTGGTTCGCCATTCTGCGTCTACAGTTAATCTGGGCATGCGCAAGCCGGGAGAAAACATGGCGCTCTACACGATAGGGGAAGTGGCACTCCTGTGTGATATCAATCCTGTAACGTTACGGGCATGGCAGCGACGTTACGGATTACTGAAACCACAGCGAACCGACGGCGGACACCGGCTGTTTACGGATGCGGACATCGACCGTATCCGGGAGATCAAAGGCTGGATTGATAACGGCGTACAGGTCGGGAAGGTCAAATCGCTATTGAGCCCGGAAGGTCAGGATGAGCTGGACATCTGGCGCGAACAGCAGGAGGTGCTGCTGCGTTATCTGCAGTCCGGCCATCTGCATCGTCTCAGGATGTGGATCAAGGAGCGCGGCAGCGAATACCCTGCGCAAACCTTAATTACCCAACTGTTCATTCCGTTACGAAGGCGACTGCAATCGCAGCAGCCCACGCTCCAGGCGCTGCTGAGCGCGCTGGACGGGGTGCTTATCAACTACATCTGCATCTGTCTGGCTACGGCGCGAAAGAAGAACAGCAAGGATGCGCTGGTGGTTGGCTGGAACGTGCACGACACCACACGCCTGTGGCTGGAAGCGTGGATTGCCGCGCAGCAGGGCTGGCGCGTTGACGTGCTGGCGCATTCACTGGTGCAGCTGCGCCCGGAGCTGTTCGACGGACAGACCCTGCTGGTCTGGTGCGGAGAATCGCCGACCGCGGCGCAGCAGCAGCAGCTGACTCAGTGGCAGGAGCACGGCTACCCCGTCTTCCCGCTGAAAGGCAATTAATGGTTCATTAACACCCGCGCTTCACCGTATAATCGCCCTGTTAACATCAGGAGCACATTATGAAGGCAACCAAAGTCGCGGTTATCACCCTGTTCGTACTCATGGCCGTCAGCGGTATTGGCGGCGTGATGCTGGCAGGTTATTCGTTTATTGTCCGTGGCGGTGTCGGTTGAGGCTTCGCGCCAGCCGTTCAAACGCGCGATCCACTACAATCGCCGCCAGCGCGACCAGCAGCGCACCCTGGATAATATAGGCAGTATTAAAACCGCTTAAGCCGATTATAATCGGCGTCCCCAGCGTATTTGCCCCTACCGTTGAAGCAATGGCCGCTGTGCCAATGTTCACAATCACCGAGGTGCGGATCCCCGCCAGCATCACCGGCGCAGCCAGCGGCAGCTCAACGTTGCGCAGGCGCTGCCAGCCGCTCATACCCATCCCTTCAGCGACGCTGATTGCCGCGGCGGGCACCGCTGCCAGCCCCGCCAGGGTAGCCTGCAGAATGGGCAGTACGCCGTAGAGAATAAGCGCAATAATGGCTGGCTGCTGACCAAAGCCCATCACCGGAACCGCAATAGCCAGCACCGCCACGGGCGGGAAGGTCTGGCCGACGGCGGCGATGGTCTCTACCAGCGGGCGAAACTCACGCCCGGCCGGTCGCGTAACGGCAATTCCGGCCCCGGCTCCCAGCGCAATCGCAAAAACGCTTGAGATCCCCACCAGCCAGAAATGGGCCATCGTCAGGCTGACAAAGCTCTCCTGCTGGTAAACCGGGCGCGGCAGCTCGGGGAACAGCGCGCTGAAGAGCGGCGCGCTGTAGGGCATCATAAGCAGCAGCGCCACAAACAGCGCCACCAGCCACAGGAGCGGATCGCGTAACCACGTCATGATGCCTCCTGGATCAGCAGATCGCGGAACCAGAGCGTGCCGCATGGCCTGTCCTGCTCATCCACCACCGGCAGGCTTTCACAGCCCTGGCTGACAAAGGCCGAGAGCGCATCCCGCAGGCTCATGGAGGCCCGCAGCGGGCTGGCTCCAGCCGGAGCGATCTCCGGACGCATTGACTCGCCGACCGTGCGCAGCGACAGCAGGCGCACGCCCAGCTCGCTGCGGCCAAAAAATTCGCGCACAAAGGCGTTTGCCGACTGAGTGAGCAGCGCCAGCGGCGTGCCCTGCTGTACCACCCTGCCGCTGTCCATCAGCACCAGATGGTCCGCCAGCCGCAGCGCCTCGTCGATATCATGGGTCACGAGGATAATGGTCCGCCCGAGGATGCGGTGAATGCGGGTCATCTCCAGCTGCAGCGCGCTGCGGGTGACCGGGTCGAGCGCGCCAAAAGGCTCGTCCATCAGCAACACTTCCGGGTTGGCGGCCAGCGCCCGCGCGACCCCGACCCGCTGCTGCTGCCCGCCCGAAAGCTGATGCGGGTAGCGCTCGCGCAGGGCGGGATCCAGCCCCAGCAGGGTCATCAGCTCATCCACCCGATCGTCAATTTTTTGCCGCGACCATTTTTGCAGCTGCGGCACGGTGGCAATGTTGCGCGCCACCGTCCAGTGCGGAAACAGCCCGATAGACTGAATGGCGTACCCCATCCGCCGACGCAGCTCCAGCACCGGCAGGCTGCGGATCTCCTCCCCGGCAAAGCGGATCAGGCCGCTGTCGTGTTCCACCAGCCGGTTAATCATCTTCAGGGTGGTCGATTTGCCCGAGCCCGAGGTGCCCACCAGCACCGAAAAGGCCCCTTCAGCAAAGGTCAGGTTCAGATCGCTGACCGCAGGCTCTCCGGCAAAGGTTTTGCTTACATCATGAAACTCAATCATCGGTTCTCCTTCGCAGCAGGGCTATCCACAGGGCAAACAGCGCATCCACCACCACCGCCAGCACGATGGTAGGTATGACGCCCAGCAGCACCAGATCCAGGGCGCTGCTCAGCAGTCCCTGAAACACCAGCGCCCCGAATCCTCCGGCGCCGATGAGGGCCGCGATCACCGCCATTCCCACGGTTTGTACCGCCACCACGCGCAGGCCGCGCAGCAGCACCGGCAGCGCCAGCGGCAGCTGGATCTGCCAGAAGCGCTGCCGGCTGTTCATTCCCATCGCGTCGGCGCTCTCCAGCACCTCGGCGGGCACCTGGCTGAGCCCTGCCAGCACTCCGCGTGCCAGCGGCAACAGCGCGTAGAGCACCAGGGCTATCAGCGCAGGGGTCATGCCGGTCCCGGCAATACCCAGCGAAGAGAGCCACGGCCAGGCGCGGGTCAGCCCGGCGAGGGGAGCAATCAGCAGACCGAACAGCGCCACGGAAGGGATGGTCTGAATGACGTTAAGCGCCGCGAATACCGGCCCCTGGGCGGCCGGACGGCGATAACAGAGGAGCCCCAGCGGGACGCCGATCAGCAGCGCCGGGATCAGGGTGCCCAGCAGCAGCGTGAGATGCTGCTGCCCGGCGTCGTTAAAAACGTCCTGGCGGTTGGCGTACTCTTTCATCAGAGAAAGGGCATCAAGTTGGCCGCTGAACAGCAGCAGCAGCGGCAGGATCCAGATTTGCGCCTGCAACAGCCAGCGCCAGAGCGGCTGCGGGCTGAGCCGGCGAATGGCATCGCTACAGGCCAGCAGACAGAGCGCCAGCCAGAGCCACAGGCCGCTGCCCACGGCGGTTCGCGCCAGCGGGCTTTCGCTGCTGGCGAGGTGCGAGGCGGCCAGACCCGCGCTCCAGACCAGCGCGGCAAACAGCAGCTCGCACACCGCAAGCGTCACCACTAACGCCCAGCGCCCGCGCATCAGCGTGAGGCCCAGTAACAGGCCCAGCGGGATGAGCAGCAGCGCAGGGGAAAATGTCCAGACCTGCCAGACGGCGCGCCCTTCCCCGGACACCAGCCGGTTTGGGGCGAAATTGACAAAAGGTAGCGCGCCTGCTGCCAGGGCAATGAGCGCCATCAGCAGCAGCACGCGGTTATGACATGTTATCGGCACAGCACAGTCCTGCTACAGCGGGCTATTTCACCAGCCCTTTTTGCTTCAGGTAATCTGCTGCCACTTTTTTGGCATCCAGCCCCTCTACTGCAATGCTGGCATTCAGCTGCTGCAGCGTTTTTTCATCCAGGCTGGCAAACACCGGTTTCAGCCACGCGTCCAGATCCGGATACGCCTTCAGCACCGCCTCGCGCACCACCGGCGTCGGGGCATAGATCGGCTGAACGCCTTTCGGATCGGTAAGCGTTTGCAGGCCAAGCGCCGCCACCGGGCCGTCGGTGCCGTAGGCCATCGCCGCGTTCACGCCCGAGGTTTGCTGCGCTGCCGCTTTGATGGTAACGGCCGTATCGCCGCCCGCCAGCGACAACAGCTGGCTCTGATCGAGCTTGAAGTCATAGGCTTTTTCAAAGGCTGGCAGGGCGTCCGGGCGCTCGATAAACTCGGCTGAGGCGGCGAGTTTGAAATCCCCCTTCTCTTTCAGGTAACGGCTGAGATCGTCCAGCGAAGTGAGTTTACCCTTCTCCGCCACGTCCTTACGCACCGCGATAGTCCAGGTGTTGTTGGCTGGCGCCGGGGTAAGCCAGATCAGCTTGTTCTGTTCGGCGTCGAGTTTTTTTACTTTCTCATACCCATTCTTTGCATTTTTCCACGCCGGGTCATTTTCATCCTTAAAGAAGAAAGCCCCGTTGCCGGTGTATTCCGGGTAAATATCCAGCTCGCCGGAGGTGATTGCCCCGCGCACTACCGGGGTGGTACCGAGCTGCACTTTATTGACGGTTTTAACGCCGTGGCTCTCCAGCACCTGCAAAATAATGTTGCCCAGCAGCGCCCCTTCGGTATCAATTTTCGACCCGACCTTTATCGGTTCCGCTGCCTGTAACGGTAAGCTCAACGCCGCCAGCAATGCCGTGGAGCCCACAATCCCCTTTAAAATAGTCATTCCGCTTTCCTCATGATTTTGCCGCCTTTTTCAGAGGCTTGAGAGAAAAGCGTAGTCGAAAAGTGGGGTTTTAGCGCGTCGCGAGTCGTTTTCGCGTTTTGCCGGATGGCGACCTTGCCCCGGGCCGCCTCCCACGGGCCGGGAGTAAAACCAAAAACGGTAACCCGAAGGTTACCGTTTTGCTTTTACCGCGCCGTCGGGAGTTGTTTACAGCAGTTCGAACTCGCCCTTGTTGACGCGGGCGGAATCAGTACCGATAAAGACGTTGAATTTGCCTGGCTCAGCGGCATATTTCATCTGCTGATTCCAGAACTTCAGCGCCTCGACATCAATCGGGAAGCTGATGGTTTTGGTTTCACCCGGTTTCAGGTTGACCTTCTCGAAACCACGCAGCTGTTTTACCGGACGGCTCATGGAGGCGGTAACATCCTGGACATACATCTGGATAACCGTCTCCCCCTCACGTTTGCCGGTATTAGTGACGTCAACGCTGGCAGTGACCGTGCCGTCCGCCTTCATGGTCGGCGCCGACATTTTGACCTCAGAGAGGTTGAACGTGGTGTAGCTCAGACCGTAACCAAACGGATAAAGCGGGCCATTGGCTTCGTCGAAGTAGCGGGAGGTGTACTTGTTCGGCTTGTCCGCGTTATAGGGACGACCGGTGTTGAGATGGCTATAGTACACCGGGATCTGCCCCACCGAGCGCGGGAAGGACATCGGCAGTTTGCCCGACGGGTTGTAGTCGCCAAACAGCACGTCGGCAATGGCGTTACCACCCTCGGTACCGGCGAACCAGGTCTCCAGAATCGCGTCAGCCTGCTGATCTTCTTTTACCAGCGCCAGCGGACGACCGTTCATCAGCACCAGCACCAGCGGCTTGCCGGTGGCTTTCAGGGCGGCAATCAGGTCGCGCTGGCTCTGCGGCAGCGTGATATCGGTACGGCTTGATGCCTCGTGCGCCATCCCCTGGGCTTCACCCACCACGGCCACTACCACGTCAGACTGCTTCGCGGCGTTAACCGCTTCGTCAATCATCTCCTGGGCGGAGCGCGGATCGACCTTCACCGCCTCTTCATACTGGTTAAGGAAGGTGACGATATCCTTGTCGCTGGTGACGTTCGCCCCTTTGGCGTAAATCACTTTACCCTTGTCGCCCAGCGCATCTTTAATGCCCGTCAGCACGGTAACGGACTGGTCCGCCACGCCCGCCGCAGACCAGCTGCCCATCACGTCGCGCTTGCTGTCAGCCAGCGGCCCCACCACCGCCACGGTGCCGGATTTCGCCAGCGGCAGGGTTTCGAGACGGTTTTTCAGCAGCACCAGGCTTTCGCGCGCCACTTCGCGTGCCTCTTTGCGATGCAGGCGGCTTTCGGCATTGGTGTCTTCAGGATCGGACTCTTTCGGCCCCAGGTGGCTGTACGGATCGTTAAACAGCCCCATGTCATACTTCACGTTTAAAACGTGGCGCGTGGCGTCGTCCAGCTCCGCCATAGTAACTTTACCGCTCTTCACCAGCCCTGGCAGGTACTTGCTGTAGTACTCGTCGCTCATGCTCATGTTGATGCCGGACTTCAGCGCCACCCGCACCGCATCTTCCGGATCGGCTGCTGTGCCGTGCTTGATCAGCTCCTTGATCGCCCCGTGATCGGAGACGGTGATCCCCTTAAAGCCCCATTCGTCGCGCAGAATGTCTTTCAGCAGCCAGCTGTCGGAGGTAGCCGGGGTACCGTTCAGAGAGTTGAGCGCCACCATCACCGCGCCGCTGCCGGCATCAAGACCGGCTTTGTACGGCGGCATATAGTCGTTGAACAGGCGCTGGGGGCTCATGTCGACGGTGTTGTACTCTTTTCCGCCCTCCACCGCGCCATAGGCGGCGAAGTGTTTGACGCTGGTCATCACCGAGTAGCGATCCGCCGGGCTTTTGCCCTGCATCGCTTCAACCATGGTTTTGCCCATCGTCGCGGTCAGATAAGTGTCTTCTCCAAACCCTTCCGAAGCGCGGCCCCAGCGCGGATCGCGGGAGACGTCCACCATCGGCGCCCAGGTCATGTTCAGACCGTCGTCCGCCGCCTCGTAGGCTGACACGCGCCCCACGGTTTTTACCGCCTCGAGGTTAAAGGAGGAGGCCAGACCGAGGCTAATCGGGAAAACGGTACGCTGGCCGTGAACCACGTCATAGGCGAAGAATAACGGGATTTTCAGATGGCTGAGTTCCATCACCTGATCCTGCATTTTACGGATATCCTGGCGGGTAACGGTGTTGAAGATTGCCCCCACCTGCCCGTTTTTAATCATCTCGCGAATGGCTTCTTTTGGATTATCCGGCCCGACGCTGATCAGGCGCAGCTGGCCGATTTTCTCGTCAACCGACATCTTTGTGAGCAGGTCGGTTACAAATGCGTCCCGGGCTTCCGGCGTTAGCGGATGATTGCCAAACAGGTCGTCAGCCAGCGCGGGTTGCAACGCCAGACTTACAGCTACCCCTACAGAACAGAGCCATTTCATCTCGTTTACTCTCTCATCAATAACCGCCGGATAGTCGCGGCCAGACCGTACGAAAAGCGCAGTGTGCCATAAACCCTGATATCGTTGCAGGGTTTATTCTCTGATTTTTCTGGCGAATAGTCGTTCGCTTAAACATTAATCGCGCTATGATTTTCGACACGCATTTGAATAACCACAAGGGGTGGACGATGTCTTCTGAACGACTGCACGATAACACCAGTTTCATTAACGACCTGTCACGTCTGGTAGGCCAGGCGCACCTGCTTACCGACGCCGCGAAAACGGCCCGCTATCGCAAGGGCTTTCGCTCCGGACAAGGGGACGCGCTGGCGGTGGTGTTCCCGGGCACGCTGCTGGAGCTGTGGCGGGTGCTCAACGCCTGCGTCGCAGCAGACAAAATTATTCTGATGCAGGCGGCCAATACCGGTCTGACCGAAGGCTCTACGCCGAACGGCAACGATTACGATCGCGACATTGTGATTATCAGCACCCTGCGTCTCGACAAGCTGCATCTGCTGGATAAGGGCGAGCAGGTACTGGCTTACCCGGGCACCACGCTCTACTCCCTGGAAAAGGCGCTCAAGCCGCTGGGTCGCGAGCCGCATTCGGTGATCGGCTCATCCTGCATTGGCGCCTCGGTGATCGGCGGGATCTGCAACAACTCCGGCGGCTCGCTGGTGCAGCGCGGCCCGGCCTACACCGAAATGTCGCTGTTCGCCCGCATTGACGAGCAGGGCAAGCTGACCCTGGTAAACCACCTGGGCATCGATCTGGGGAGCACGCCAGAGCAGATCCTCAGTAAGCTGGACGACGACCGCATAACAGACAGCGATGTGCTGCATGACGGGCGCCACGCCCACGATCATGACTACATCACCCGGGTGCGTGAAATTGATGCCGATACCCCGGCACGCTATAACGCCGATCCGGACCGTCTTTTTGAATCCTCCGGCTGTGCCGGCAAGCTGGCGGTCTTTGCCGTGCGCCTGGACACCTTCCCGGCCGAAAAACGCCAGCAGGTATTTTATATCGGCACCAACCAGCCAGAGGTGCTGACCACCATTCGCCGCCATATTCTCGGGGAGTTCACCCATCTGCCGGTCGCGGGCGAGTATATGCACCGGGATATTTACGACATCGCCGAGCGCTACGGCAAAGATACCTTCCTGATGATCGACAAGCTCGGCACCGACAAAATGCCGCTCTTCTTCACCATGAAGGGGCGCACCGATGCGATGCTGGAGAAGGTGTCGCTGTTTAAGCCCAACTTTACCGACCGCTTTATGCAAAAGCTGGGGAACGCGTTCCCGGCGCATCTGCCGCCGCGCATGAAAAGCTGGCGGGACAAGTACGAACATCACCTGCTGTTGAAGATGGCGGGTGACGGCATTGCCGAAGCGCAAAGCTGGCTGGCGGAGTTCTTCAAAACCGCCGAGGGCGACTTTTTTGCCTGCACCCCGGAAGAGGGCAGCAAAGCCTTTTTACATCGCTTCGCCGCTGCCGGGGCCGCGATCCGCTATCAGGCGGTTCACGCCGACGAGGTGGAGGATATCCTGGCGCTGGATATCGCCCTTCGCCGTAACGATACCGAATGGTTCGAGCATCTGCCGCCGGAAATCGACAGCCAGCTGGTGCATAAGCTCTATTACGGCCACTTTATGTGTTACGTCTTCCACCAGGATTACATTGTTAAAAAAGGCGTCGATGCTCACGCCCTGAAGGCGCAGATGCTGGCTCTGCTGCAGGCGCGCGGCGCGCAATATCCGGCGGAACACAATGTCGGTCACATATACGAAGCGCCGGAGGCATTAAAACAGTTTTATCGCGCCAGCGACCCAACCAACAGCATGAACCCGGGAATTGGCAAGACAAGTAAGCAGAAAAACTGGAAAGGAGAGCCAGAATCAGTGGGTAATGGCACGCAAGCTACTGATCGAACCAGTGAGCCCGGATGAGCCCACTATTAAGCCCATAAAAATAGGACTAGAGTAGCCTCGGGTCGCCAGAGAAGCGTTTCTCTGGCTTTTTTATGAGGAGCGGACACATTATGTCGGCTGTTGAAACTTTATCCGAAACTGACGTTCAGATACGCGATGCCGAGGCGGAGGATGCGCACGCCATTGCCGCCATCTACGCCTGGCATGTCCTTAACGGGCGCGCATCCTTTGAAGAAGTTCCCCCTACCGTTGAGGAGATGCGCGAGCGTATGCACGCGGTGACCAGCCAGGGTCTGCCGTGGCTGGTGGCGCTCTACCGGGGAATTGTGGTGGGTTACTGCTATGCCACCCACTATCGCTCTCGTCCTGGCTACCGCTATACCCTTGAAGAGTCGATTTACGTCGAGGCCAGTACTCCCGGGCGCGGCTTTGGCAGCGCGCTGCTGAGCGCCCTGATTGCCCGCAGCGAAGAGGGCCCCTGGCGGCAGATGATCGCCGTGGTCGGTGATGGGCCGAACAACGCCGGGTCGTTACGTCTGCATAAAAAGCACGGTTTTGAAGTGGCCGGACAGCTCAGAAGCGTGGGATACAAAAAAGGCGACTGGCGCGATACGCTGATTTTGCAGCGCCCCCTCAACGACGGTGACTGGACGCTGCCGGAGTAGTGCGGTTTAGTGCCCGGCGGCGCTTCGCTTGCACGGGCCTACGGGTTTTGTAGGCCGGGTAAGCGCAGCGCCACCCGGCGATTACGGACAACTCAATCGTTCTGTGCGGTCGCCATCTGGGCGGCTTTTTGCTTTTTATAGCTCAGCGCCGCGGCCGGAACCGGGGTAACTTTTCCGGTTTCGATCCAGGTACGCAGGCGGCTGGCGTCGGCAAAGTGGGTATATTTGCCAAACGCATCCATCACCACCAGCGCTACCGGCTTGCCCTTAAAGACCGTACGCATTACCAGACAGTGGCCCGCGGCGTTGGTAAAGCCGGTTTTGGTCAGCTGAATATTCCAGTTATCGCGGTAGACCAGATGGTTGGTATTGCGAAACGGCAGCGTATACGCCGGGTGCGAGAAGGTTGCCATCTCTTCACGCGTGGTGCTGAGCTGGCCGAGCAGCGGGTACTGCTTGCTGGCGATCAAAAGCCGGGTCAGATCCTGCGCCGTCGAGACGTTATGAATTGACAGGCCGGTTGGCTCCACAAAGTGCGTCTGGGTCATGCCCAGCGCCTTCGCTTTGGCGTTCATCGCCCGGATAAAGGCGTTATACCCGCCCGGATAATGATGCGCCAGGCTTGCCGCAGCGCGGTTTTCCGATGACATCAGTGCCAGCAGCAGCATGTTTTTGCGGCTGATTTCGCTGTTCAGACGCACCCGGGAGTAAATGCCTTTCATTTCTGGCGTCTGGCTGATGTCGACGCGCAATTTTTCATCCAGCGGCAGCCGTGCATCCAGCACCACCATCGCGGTCATTAATTTGGTGATAGAAGCGATCGGGCGCACCAGATTCGGGTGGCTGGAGTAGATCACTTTGTTGGTTTCCAGATCGACGATCATGGCGCTACCGGAGGCGATCTCCGGCTGGGCCGCGGCAGTAACAGCGGCAGGTTTGGCGATCGCGGGGGTCGCCACTGGCACGGCCAGCAATAGTGCAAGGCTCAGTAAAGAAACGCGGAATTTCAGCATGGTGAGATTTCGGATAATTATTCATGCACGTAATAACGTACGCCGCCCGGGCCGAAGTGAGAGCGCGGGCTGGCTAAGGCATCATAGCCGTCCGGATGCCTTGCTACCAGTAGTTAATCATGAACAGATGCTGCATTGCTGGCAATTACGCCAGCAATGCAGTGACGTCAGAAGAGACGATATCCATAACCCCAAAGAATAACCGTCAGCGCCAGTAGCACTTCCAGCAACAGCACGCCAATGGCGAGCGTTGAACCGGAGAAGCTTCGGCCCTCTTCTTTATTGATCTTCAGGAAGGTAGGAATACCGATATAGAGCAGATAACCGGTATAAAACAGCGCCAGGGTGCCCACCAGTGCGCAGAGCCAGACAATCGGATAGAGCGCCACGATCCCGCTTAAAAACAGCGGCGTTGCCACGTAACCGGCAAACACCATGCAGTGCCCCAGGGAAGGCCGCTGCGGATACTTACGCGCCATCCAGTAAATCACCCGCCCCATCACCGCCACGCCTGCCAGCATCAGCGCGTAAAACACCACGGCCAGCGCCAGCCCGGTTGTCCACGAAAGTCTTACAATGTTACCGTCGTCAAAATCCCAGCCGATTTGCGTGGTGCCTATAAACGCACAAATCACCGGGACGGCGGCCATCAGCAGTACATGGTGAGTATAGTGATGACTGACCGTTTCGTTTTCGCTTCTTATCACGTGCATTTCACGATCGGGATGGGAAAAGAGTCCCCAGACATGGTTCATAATGCCCCCTTGTTGTCGGCCCGCTAGCGATAACACAAGTATAATGCAGGCCTGAGATTATTTTTTATACAGCATAAAAATGCAGCACCCGGTTCAGCGCTCTGGTATATTAATCAATGTAAAACAGCACTTTATGGGAAGGAGTCTCTGATGGCGGAGTTCATTTTTTTCAAAAAGGGCAATAACGTCGCTGCGCTGGATAAATCCGATGTGCAGGGTGCCAGGGTGTTGATTGAACAGGGGTATATCAAGCAGTTTGAAGAGATTACCGCCCCGGATGGCCAGCGCGCACTGGCGCGCTTTGACGATATCAAAAAAGAAGAAGAGACGGCGTTACATGCCTGGGCGACAGGCGCCGTTTGGGTAGCACTTCTCGTTCCCGTTCTTGGTTTCATCAGCTGGTTGTTTTTGCGTTAACGTTTCCTGCGCTACGCTTAACGTATGGATATTAATACTCTCATTGCACAGTATGGCTATGCCGCGCTGGTTATCGGCAGCATAGCGGAAGGCGAAACCATCACCCTGCTGGGTGGCGTGGCGGCGCATCAGGGATTGCTCCGTTTTCCGCTGGTGGTGGCCGCGGTGGCCCTGGGCGGCATGATCGGCGACCAGCTCCTCTACTTAATTGGGGTGCGGTTTGGTCCGGCGATCCTGCGACGCTTCTCCCGCCATCAGAAAAAAATCGACCGCGCCCAGCAGCTGATCCAGCGTCACCCTTATCTTTTCGTTATCGGCACCCGCTTTATGTACGGCTTTCGCATCATCGGCCCACTGCTGATCGGCGCCAGCCGCCTGCCGCCGAAAATTTTCCTGCCGCTGAACATTGCGGGCGCCATCGTCTGGGCGCTGATCTTCACCACCCTGGGCTATGTGGGCGGTGAAGTGCTTGAGCCGTGGCTGCACGCGCTGGACCAGCACCTGCGCCACTGGATCTGGCTGATTGTGGTGCTGGTACTGGTCTTCGCGGTGCGCTGGTGGCTGAAACGCCGGGATCGCAGCTAAATATTACTGCTCCGGCTTAAACTGCGGATTGCCCAGCATAAAGCCGCCATCGACGATAAACGACTGTCCGGTGGCGTAGCTGGCATCGGTGTCACACAGCCAGGCGACCAGGCTGGCAATCTCTCTGGTATGCCCCGGCCTCGCCAGCGGAATGTTTGGCATCGAGCCCGGCTCCACTTCGCTGTCGTCCATATTGTTCATCGGCGTGGCGATGGCCCCCGGCGCCACGGCGTTCACCAGGATGTTGTGATGCACCAGCTCCATTGCCATCGACTTGGTCAGGCCGCCAAGCGCGTGTTTGGCCGAGGTGTAGGCGCTGGCCTCCGGCAGCGGCGTATGTTCATGCACCGAGGTGATGTTAACGATGCGTCCCCCCTCCCCCTGTTTCACCATCTGCCGGGCGGCGATCTGCGAGCAGAGAAACGCCCCGTCCACATCGACGCTGAAAATGGAGCGCCACTGGTCATACTCCATATCGAGAAACGGCGCTTTGGTCATCGCCCCGGCGTTATTGACCAGCACGTCAAGACGTCCGAAGCGGGCAATCAGCGTCTCGATTGCCTTCGCGCCGTCCGGCAGCTGGCTCAGATCCAGCTGGATGGCCTCTGCCCGCCGCCCGCACGCCTCGATCTCGCGGCAGGTTTTCATCGCCCCTTCTTCGTCCGAATGCCAGGTAACGCCTATATCAAACCCGCGCTCCGCCAGCATCAGCGCCGTGGTTTTGCCGATCCCCGAATCCGATGCTGTCACAATAGCCACACGATTGGTTGAACCCATACTCACCTCCGAAAAAGAAATAAAGAAGTAAGTATAGTGACTTCTCGTTTTCTACCCGTGGTGATAACCCCCGCCCAGCGCGGAGGTAAGTTGCAGGGTGGCGTCAACGTACTGCCCCTGCAGCATCACCCCGGCGAGCTGTTCGTGCAGGGCGGGTATTCTGGCCTCGCTGACGCGTGAGCCAGCGACGATCCCGGCGTTGAAGCGCGCCCGGGCCAGCGCCACCACCCGCGCGGCGTCAGCTTGCACGCGCTGCTGATGCTTATTTTTCGCCATTAACGTTTCCACTTCGCTTGCGGTTCGGGCAACCTGATTGACGGCCTCCACCACGGCTTTGTTGTAGTTCGCGACCGACAGATTACTTTGCGCCTGGGCAATATCGAGGTTCGCATTCAGGCGTCCGCTGTCGAAAATCGGCAATGTCAGTCCGGCGGTGACGCCCATTTGCTGGGCCGAGGAGCGGAAGAGATCGCTTAAGTGCAGCGCATCCTGTTGCAGAAAGGCCATCAGATTCACATCGGGATAAAACGCCGCCTTGGCCGCATCCACGTCGTGCAGGGAGGCTTCGATATACCAGTGCGCCTCCTGCAGATCCGGGCGGCGAGCCAGTAATTCATAGCCCAGAGTGGCAGGAAGCTGGCTCTCTACAGCTGGTAAGGCATGCGGAGTCAGCGTTATCGTCGGGGATTTGGTGAGCGCCACCAGACGCGCCTCAATGGCTTTCATTTTTCCATTCACTTCCGCCAGCTGTTCATCGGTTTTACTGGCGTTAATATCGGTTTCCACCCCTTCAACTGAAGAGGTAATGCCGTGCTGATACAGCTCACGGTCAGTGCCGATAATGGCGAGTTGCTCCTGTTTGATGGCCGTTAAGAGATGTCCGGCGGCGGCCTGGGTCTGCCACTCCCAGTACAGGCGCGCCACGCTGCTGGCAAGCAGCTGGCGGGTTTGTTGCAGCTCCGCCTGTTGCGCGTTGACCTTGCCAATGCGGGCTTCCACTTCAGCGCGGTTTTTACCCCACAGATCCAGATCCCAGCCGGCGGTTAAGCCAAAGGTGCCGTTAGTGTACCAGGGGCCAGTGGTCCCGGCCGCCGGATCGGTGATTGCAAAGGGCCCCATCAGCCCTTCGGCTGACATTTTCTGGCGTTCTGCATCAGCAGAAAAATCCACCTCCGGGCCATCGGCGGCTATCGCCATTTTGGCCTGCGCTTCAGCAAGCGTAATACGCTGGCGGGCAATGCTCATATCGGGCGCATCCGCCAGCGCTTTGGTAATCAGGGCATTTAATTCTGGATCGTGAAAATCTTCCCACCAGCTGTTTTTTGGCCACTGCCCGGCAGTCAGCCCGGTATTGATTTTCGCGGCGGGAATCTGTTGATTAAGCGAGGCCGCTGTATCGTGGCCGGGCGCACAGGCAACCAGAAGCAGAGAAAGAGGCAGGCAGAAAAAATAAAAACTCGAACGTTTCATCACGTTATTCACCCAAAAAAAGGAGGGTGCAAAATACGCCCGCTTCGTCGCCTTTGTTTAGGAATGGGTGGCAATCCACAATTTGTCATACCTTTACATATTCAGCAAAGAGGCCCGGCCTTGCGCCGGACCCCGGTGCGTTGATTACGCTTTCAGCGAGGCGCCTTTGGTGGCAATCACCTCCTGATACCAGTAAAAACTCTTCTTACGACTGCGCGCCAGCGTGCCTTCACCCTTGTCGTCACGATCGACATAAATAAAACCGTAGCGTTTGGAGAGCTCCGCTTTTGACGCGCTCACCAGATCGATCGGCCCCCAGCTGGTGTAGCCCATCACCGCCACGCCGTCGTCAATCGCTTCGCGCACCTGCACCAGGTGGTCGTTGAGGTAGCTGATACGGTAATCATCCTGCACCCTGCCGTCGGCGTCCGGCTTGTCCTTTGCCCCCAGGCCGTTCTCGACAATAAACAGCGGTTTCTGATAGCGATCCCACAGCACGTTCAGCAACGTGCGCAGGCCCACCGGGTCGATCTGCCAGCCCCACCCGGAGCTGGCCAGATGCGGGTTAGGCACCATGCTCAGAATGTTGCCGCGCGCCTGCTGGTTCAGCGCCTCATCGGTGGTGACACAGCCGGTCATGTAGTAGCTGAAGGAGATAAAGTCGATGGTCGATTTCAGCGCCTCGCGATCGGCGTCGGTGATGTCGAGCGCAATGCCGTTATCGCGGAAGAACCGCAGCATATAGCCTGGATACGCCCCGCGGCACTGCACATCGCCAAAGAACTGCCAGGCGCGGTTCTCCTGCAGGGCTTCCAGTACATCGTCCGGCTTGCAGGTCAGCGGGTAGACCAGACCGCCCAGCAGCATGTTGCCGATTTTCGCGTCCGGAATGATCTCGTGGCAGGCTTTCACCGCCAGCGCGCTCGCCACCAGCTGATGGTGGATCGCCTGATAGACCTGCGCCTTGCTGCTGGTTTCCGGCAGGCCGACGCCGGTCATCGGCGCGTGCAGGGACATGTTGATCTCGTTAAAGGTGAGCCACAGCTTCACCTTATGCTGATAGCGGGTGAAAACGGTGCGGGCATAGCGGTCGAAAAAGCCAATCACCTGACGGCTTCCCCAGCCGCCGTACTGTTTCACCAGCCCCCATGGCATCTCGTAGTGTGAGAGGGTGACCAGCGGGGTGATGTTGTGCGCCGCCAGCTCGTCAAACAGCCTGTCGTAGAAGGCCAGCCCGGCCTCGTTTGGCTGCTGCTCATCCCCGTTCGGGAAGATACGCGTCCAGGCAATGGAGACGCGCAGGCAGCTGAAGCCCATTTCGGCGAACAGTTTGATGTCCTCCGGGTAGCGATGATAGAAATCGATAGCCACATCCTTGATGCCGCTATCGCCCGCCACGCGTTCCACCACCGGGCCAAAGACACCCTGAGGCTGAACGTCCGAGGTGGACAGCCCTTTGCCGTCTTCCAGGTAAGCGCCTTCGACCTGATTCGCAGCAACCGCGCCGCCCCATAAAAAATCGTCCGGGAAAGTTTTCATTCTGTTCTCCTGTTAGTGATGGCTGACGCACAGTAATGGCGAGCCGGCCTGGACAGTCGTTGACGGCAGGGTCACGACATCGCTGTAGTCGTCGCTGTTACTGACAATAATGGGTGTCGCCAGATCGTATCCGGCATCGATAATGGCCTGGCGATCGAACTCCAGCAGCAGATCCCCCGGCTGTATTTTGTCCCCCACCTTTACGTGGGCGGTAAACGGCCTGCCGTCGAGCTTCACGGTGTCGATCCCAACATGGATCAGCACTTCGATACCGTTGTCACTCAGCAGGCCGATGGCGTGTTTCGTTGCAAACAGCGAGGCTACCTCGCCGGCAAAGGGGGCAATCACCCTGTTGTCAGCGGGAATAATGGCCGCGCCCTTGCCGAGCAGGCCACTGGCGAAGGTGGCATCCGGCACCTGATCCAGCGCCAGGACGGTACCGCTCATCGGTGACAGAACCTCGTTTTCCCCCGGGGCGGCAGCAACCGGCATCGCGCCCGTAGCCTGGCCCGGTATACCGGCGACCAGCGTCATGGCACAGCTCAGCACCAGCGCTGCCAGGGTGCCGATAATCCCCCCCCACAGGGTAGCGTCCACGCCGCCGGGCGGGATCATCTGCGCGAAGGTAAAGATATTGCCAAAGCCAAAAGAGTAAACGTGGGTGTCGCTGAAACCGACGATTGCGCCGCCAACCGCCCCGGCCACACAGCCAAAGATAAAGGGGCGTCGCAGCGGCAGGTTAACGCCATAGACTGCGGGTTCGGTGATGCCGAAGATCCCTGCCGTAACCGAGGAGCCCGCCAGCATTTTTAACCGCGTATCGCGGGTGCGCAGGAACACTCCCAGCGCCGCACCGACCTGGCCGTAAACCGCCGGAAGCAGCATCGGCAGCATCGAATCATGCCCCAGCACCGCAATGTTGTTGATCATCAGCGGCACCAGCCCCCAGTGCAGGCCAAATATCACACATACCTGCCATACAGCCCCCATTGCCGCCCCCGCCAGCCACGGCGCCAGAGCGTAGATCCACTGGTAGCTGTTGGCCAGCATCTGGCTAAGCCAGGTGGCGACCGGGCCAATGACCAGGAAGGTAAGCGGCACCGTAATGGCTAAGCAGAGAAGCGGGGTAAAGAAGTTTTTCATTGCCGAGGGCAGACGCTTGCTGCCCTGTTTCTCCAGCCAGCAGCTGACCCACGCCGCGAGAATAATCGGGATCACTGACGTGCTGTAGTTGAACCAGGTGAGCGGGATACCGAGGAAAACGTCCGCCACCGCTCCCGCCTGCTGGCTGGCGTCGAAGGCCTGAATCATGGAAGGATGGACCAGCGCTCCGCCAATCACCATAGTGATAAATGGATTACCGCCAAACTTTTTCCCGGCGGTATAGCCCAGCACCAGCGGGAAGAAGTAAAAGAGCGCATCGCTGGCAGCAAACCAGATTTTGTAGGTCCCGCTGTCGGCGGAAAGCCAGCCGCAGACCACCGCCAGCGCCAGCAGACCTTTAAGGATCCCCGAGGCGGCAAGGACGCCGATAAACGGCGTAAATATGCCTGAAACAATGTCGATTAAGCGCCCCAGCAGGTTGCCTTTCTCACCGGTATTCTCCGCGACCGGCGTCTCGTCGCTGAGGCCCGCTTCACTGCACACCGCCAGCCAGACATCGTGCACGTGATTGCCGATCACCACCTGAAACTGCCCGCCGCTCTCCACCACCATAATCACGCCCGGGTTTTGCTTTAGGCCCCCGGCGTCTGCCCGCTGCGGCTCTTTCAGTTTGAAACGCAGCCGGGTCGCGCAATGAACCAGGCTGATGATGTTCTCTTTGCCTCCCACGTGGTCGAGGATATCCTTCGCCAGTGCTTGATATTCCATTTCATAGTCCTCTTCGCTGCCCGCAGGCAGGGTTTAACTGAGTCGTAAAAATAAAAAAACCCGAGAACGGCGCCCTTTCGGGTGCCGCGCTCAGGTTTTGCCTGCGTGATGCAGTAACAATCCGGTTGTGGGGACTTAACGCCCCTCTTTTCTCACCCGCTCAATATGAATAGTGAGAAACATAATCTCTTCGTTAGTCAGCTCGCGCTGATAACTTTTTTGCAGATGCCGGGCAATTTTCTCGGCACAGGCCCACGCCTTCGCGTAGTTGTCTTTTACCGCCGAATGCAGCGACGCATCGTCATCGGCAACCACGGTGCGGGTCAGCATCCGCTGGGCAAAAAACTTCAGGTGGGTGACGAAGCGCTGATAGCTTAGCGACTCCTCGTCATACTCCAGCTGTAAGCTGTACTTCACCAGCTGCAGGATCTCCTGCATGACGCGGGTGACATGCATCACTTCCGGCATTTCGCTGTGCAGCTGCGCGGTAACCAGATGCAGCGCGATAAACCCGGCTTCATCTTCATCCAGTTGCACGCCCAGCCGCTTAGCGATAATGCCCCGGGCCTCCTGGCCCAGCTCGAACTCTTTCGGGTAGAGCCGCTTGATATCCCACAGCAGCACGTTTTTGATCGCCAGTCCCTTTTTCTGCCGCTCAATGGCAAAGTAGCAGTGGTCAGTAAGGGTGATGTACAAACTCTCCTGCAGTTTGCCCAGCCGCTGTGTCGCCAGCCCGATAATGCGGTCGCAGGTGGTCATGACCTCAAGTGGGATCTGGCTAAGTAGCTCCCCCAGGCGACGTACCAGCTCATCGCTTTGCAGGGCAAACACCTTCTCAATGTTCGCTTTGGGCACCTCGTCGCCGACGCGTTTCTGAAAAGCCAGCCCGCGGCCCATCACCACCTGTTCGCGACCCTGTTCATCCAGAACAACCACCACATTATTATTGAGTATTTTGGCGATTTTCATTTAATGCCCCAGAAACAAAAAAACCTGACCTCCGGCAGATGCCAGAAAATCAGGTTTTGCCTGCCGCAGCAGTAACAATCCAGTTTGCGCACTTTAACAGTTTCGTTCGGAGCCACAATGCGCCCCGCTAAAAAACGTGACGCAGATCGACCTGTTACTTCGCCTGGATCACCCGGGCGATTTCCGCCGAGGTTTGCAAAGTGCGGATCTCCTGGAACAGCGTCAGGGCGTCGTCATACTCTTTACGCAGGTAGCTCAGCCACTGCTTGATGCGCGCCACGTGATACAGGCCGGTGTCGCCCTGCTTTTCGAGGCGGGAATACTTTTTGAGGAGCGAAACGACGTCCGGCCAGGGCATGCGCGGCTCGTTGTATTTAATTACCCGGCTGAGGTTGGGCACGTTGAGCGCCCCGCGCCCAATCATGATCGCATCGCAGCCTGTCGCGGCCATGCAGGCCAGCGCGCTCGCGCGATCCCAGATTTCGCCGTTAGCCACCACCGGGATGGTCAGACGTTTGCGGATCTCGCCGATGGCCTGCCAGTTAATGCGCTCGGCTTTGTAACCATCTTCTTTGGTGCGCCCGTGCACCACCAGCTCCGTCGCCCCCGCCTGCTGCACGGCGTCGGCAATTTCAAACTGCCTGTCACCGCTGTCCCAGCCCAGACGAACCTTCACCGTCACCGGCAGATGCGAAGGCACCGCCTCGCGCATCGCTTTTGCGCCACGGTAAATCAGCTCAGGATCCTTGAGCAGCGTGGCGCCGCCGCCGCTGCCGTTGACCATTTTCGACGGGCAGCCGCAGTTCAGATCCACCCCCCAGGAGCCGAGCTCGACGGCACGGGCGGCGTTCTCCGCCAGCCACTCGGGATATTGCCCCAGCAGCTGCACGCGCACCCGCGTACCGGAGGGGGTACGGCTCTGGTGATGCAGTTCCGGGCAGAGTCTGTAAAACGATTTTACCGGCAACAACATATCCACCACCCGCAGGAACTCGGTGATGCAGAGATCATAATCGTTAACGTCGGTCAGCAGCTCACGCACCAGCGAATCGAGCACGCCTTCCATCGGTGCCAGTAATACACGCATATCAGTACCCGTAAAAAAAGACGCGCTATAGTAGCCGCTCCCGCGAAAGGTGGGAAGCGTCACTCGTGGGGTGCGGTCTTAATCGGGGATTGTCTCTTCAGGACGCAGCGTCAGCACTTCAAAACCGTCCGCGGTCACGGCGATGGTGTGTTCCCACTGCGCAGAGAGCTTTTTATCCCGGGTCACCACCGTCCAGCCGTCCTTCTTCGTTTTGATCCGGCTGCCGCCCTGGTTGATCATCGGTTCAATGGTAAAGACCATCCCCTCCTGTAACACAGGGCCCTCGCCGGGTTTGCCGTAGTGCAGTATCTGCGGCTCTTCGTGCATCTCTTTGCCAATACCGTGTCCGCAATACTCGCGCACCACGCTGTAACCGTGGCTTTCAACGTATGACTGGATGGCATGGCCGATATCGCCCAGCGTCGCGCCCGGCTTGACGGCCTTAATCCCCTTCCACATCCCCTCATAGGTTGTTTTCACCAGCCTGCGGGCCAGGGGTGAAACGTCGCCAATGAGGTACATTTTACTGGAGTCCGCGATCATACCTCCGTTTTCAAGGGTGATATCGACGTTAACGATAGCGCCAGACTTAAGGTGCTCCGTCTCCTTCGGCACCCCGTGACAGACCACCTCGTTCACCGAGGTGTTAAGCACGTAAGGGTAGCCATACTGTCCTTTGCTGGCGGGGCGAGACTGAAGCCGATCGACGATAAACGCTTCTGCACGGGTGTTGATCTCCATGGTTGATACGCCAGGCTTAATAAATTCGTCCAGCATGGTAAACACCGAGGCCAGCAGTTCGCCCGCGTGGCGCTGGCGGGCCAGTTCATCGGCGCTTTTAATGAGAATTGATGGCATTGATCACCTCCAGTAAACGGTCGGAACCGGATTTCAACATCATCATCTTTATTTGTTGATGGTTAAGATCGGGATAGAGTTCGCTCATCATGCCGAGACGGATCCAGTATTCGGCCTGGGCGTTGACCGAACGCGACATGGCTTTGCTGGCATCACGAATGTCGTCATGCAGCAGGTCGGAGATTTTTACGATACCCATATATATGTTCCATTACTATTCGTAGATAAATCGTATATTGCCAGCGCCGCATTGTCACCCGTTGGTTTGGCGAGATGCCTGACGTTCCAGATGGGAATGTCTGGTATGCTCAAAAGTCATGATGTGATCTGTAGCACGTTCCTGGCTTTAATTGTATGATGAATGCGTCTCATCAAGGGCTTTCACCATGAATAAATCACTGTTAGTCGTCTGGCAATACCTGCGTGCCTTCATCCTGATCTACGCCTGCCTGTATGCCGGGATATTTCTCGCCTCGCTGCTGCCGATAACCATCCCCGGCAGCATTATTGGCATGCTGCTCCTGTTTGTCCTGCTTGCGCTGCAAATCCTCCCGGCAAACTGGGTTAAGCCCGGCTGCTCGGTGCTAATCCGCTACATGGCGTTACTGTTTGTCCCCATCGGCGTGGGCGTGATGCAGTATTACGATGTGCTGAGCGCGCAGTTTGGCCCGATATTCGTCTCCTGCACCATCAGTACCCTGGTGGTGTTTTTAGTGGTGAGCTGGAGCACGCATCTGGCACACGGCGAGCGTAAGCTGGTGGGACAGAAAGGACAGAAAAAATGATGACTTATATCTGGTGGTCGCTGCCGCTTACCCTGGCGGTCTTCTTCGCCGCCCGCAAGCTGGCGGTGCGCCTGAAATTCCCCCTGCTCAACCCCCTGCTGGTGGCGATGGTGGTGATCATTCCTTTCCTGCTGTTAACTGGCATCCCCTACGCGCACTATTTCCAGGGCAGCAAAGTGCTCAACGACCTGCTGCAGCCTGCGGTAGTTGCGCTGGCGTTTCCGCTCTATGAACAGCTGCATCAGATCCGCGCCCGCTGGAAATCGATTATCACCATCTGCCTGGCCGGTAGCGTGGTAGCGATGATCACCGGCACCTCGGTGGCCCTGCTGATGGGCGCGACGCCGGAAATTGCGGCCTCCATCCTGCCAAAATCGGTGACCACACCAATTGCGATGGCGGTGGGCGGTAGCCTCGGCGGCATCCCGGCGATCAGCGCCGTGTGCGTTATTTATGTCGGCATTCTCGGGGCGGTATTAGGCCATACGCTGCTGAATGCCATGCGCATTCGCACCAAATCTGCCCGCGGTCTGGCGATGGGTACCGCCTCACACGCCCTGGGTACCGCCCGCTGCGCGGAGCTGGACTACCAGGAAGGCGCATTCAGCTCCCTGGCGCTGGTAATATGTGGGATTTTGACTTCGCTGATCGCCCCCTTCCTGTTCCCGATTATTCTGGCGGTAGTGGGATAAAATTTGCGACGTGTCGCGCATTTTTAATCTGAGTTTCATAAGTTGCACACATAATGAGATCTGAGTCACATATAAAGCGCAAGCGGCTCCGTACACTACCGATCCATTAACCTTTATGAGGCAACGCCATGCATCCACGTTTTCAATCCGCTTTTGACGAGCTTGCAGCGAATTTGCAGTCAGCCCTGGCCCCGATTCTGGCGGATGCACACTTTCCCGCCCTGCTGACGGCTGACCAGGTCGCCGTACTGAAACGTGCTACGGATCTGGATGATGACGCGCTGGCCTTTGCGCTTCTGCCGCTGGCGGCAGCCTGCGCCCGCGCTGATCTTTCCCATTTTAACGTCGGTGCCATTGCCCGCGGCGTGAGCGGCAACTGGTACTTCGGCGGCAACATGGAGTTTCTCGGTGCCACCATGCAGCAGACCGTCCATGCCGAACAGAGCGCCATCAGCCATGCCTGGCTGCGCGGTGAACAAGGCCTGCAGGCGATTACCGTGAACTACACCCCCTGCGGCCATTGCCGTCAGTTTATGAACGAACTCAACAGCGGATTAGATCTGCGTATCAACCTGCCGGGTCGGGCGCCGCATACGCTGGCGGATTACCTGCCGGATGCGTTCGGCCCAAAAGATCTGGAGATTAAATCGCTGCTCATGGATGAACAGGACCATGGCTACGCCGTGAGCGGTGACGAACTGGCGCAGGCCGCTATTGTCGCCGCCAACAAAGCGCATGCTCCGTACAGCAACGCCCCAAGCGGCGTCGCGCTGGAGTGTCGTGACGGGCGCATCTTTACCGGCAGCTATGCCGAAAACGCCGCCTTTAACCCGACGCTGCCCCCGTTACAGGGTGCGCTGAACCTGCTCAGCCTCAACGGTTACGACTACCCGGATATCCAGCGCGCCATTCTGGCGGAAAAAGCCGATGCCCCGCTGATCCAGTGGGACGCTACCGCAGCCACGCTGCGTGCGCTGGGTTGCACCAGTATCGATCGCGTACTGCTGGGCTAAGCGTCTGATGCGGGCGGCCATGCCCGCACAACTGATGAAAATCCCCTCAATTAAACCGCCCTTTCTTGCGCTTACCAGACGGGTAAAGTAGCCTGAGTGAAATTTCACCTTTGGTAAGAGTCATCTGTATGTTAAAGCGCGTGTTTTACAGCCTGGTTGTCCTGATCGGCATCGTGCTGTTGACTGCGCTGGGCCTCGACCGCTGGATGAGCTGGAAAACGGCCCCCTGGATCTTTGATGACCTTCAGGATCTGCCTTACCGTCAGGTCGGGGTGGTGCTCGGTACCGCCAAGTATTACCGCACCGGGGTGATCAACCAGTATTACCGTTACCGCATTCAGGGGGCGCTCAACGCTTACAACAGCGGCAAGGTTAATTATCTGTTGCTGAGCGGCGATAACGCGCTCCAGAGCTATAACGAGCCGGTCACCATGCGCAAGGATTTGATTGCGGCGGGGGTTGATCCGGCCGATATCGTGCTTGATTACGCCGGTTTCCGAACCCTCGATTCGATTGTTCGCACGCGTAAAGTGTTTGATACCAACGATTTCATCATCATCACCCAACGTTTCCACTGCGAACGTGCGCTGTTTATCGCCCTGCATATGGGCATTCAGGCACAGTGTTACGCCGTTCCTTCACCAAAAGATATGCTGAACGTTCGGGTGCGGGAATTTGGCGCCCGACTGGGGGCGCTGGCGGATCTCTATATCTTCAAACGCGAACCACGGTTCTTAGGCCCGCTGGTGCCGATCCCGACCATGACGGAAGTGCCGGCGGATGCCCAGGGCTACCCGGCGGTCACGCCAGAGCAGCTGCTCGAGATGCAAAAGAAGAAGTAATCCCCGCCGGGTGGCGGCTTCGCCTTACCCGGCCTACAGGTAGGGTGCGTTCTGATGCCCTCACCCCGCCCCTCTCCCACGGGGAGAGGGCGCAAACATTAAAAACGGTCACCCAGGTGACCGTTTTGCATTTACCTTTGCCGGGCATAAAAAAACCCGCACATGGCGGGTTTTTTGTTAGCAGCTATCTTACTTCTTACGTGCGTACTTCAGGGAGTCCAGCGCTACCGCGAAAATAATGATGGCGCCCTTAATGATGTACTGCCAGTAAGGGTTAACGCCGATATAGGTCAGACCGTAGTTGATAACGGTGAAGATGATCACACCCGTTACCACACCCAGCACGGTACCCACACCACCGCTGAACGACACACCACCCACGACGCATGCGGCAATCGCATCCAGCTCATACATAAAGCCGAGGTTGTTGGTGGCAGAGCCGATACGGCCCGCTTCCAGCAAACCACCAAACGCGTAGAACACGCCGGACAGGGCATAAATAACCAGCAGGTTCAGCGCAACGTTAACGCCTGATACTTTTGCCGCTTCCGGGTTACCACCGATAGCGAAGATGTTCTTACCGAAGCGGGTTTTGTTCCACAGCACCCAGACGAATGCCACCGCAATCAGCGCATAGAAGGTGATGTACGACAGACGGAAGCTGCCCATCGCGATAAAGCCCTGGGTAAAGGTCGAGAAGCCGCTGTCAAAACCGGAAATCGGTGATGCACCCACGAAGTCGTAGTAGAGGGAGTTGATACCGTACACGATGATCATCGTACCCAGAGTGGTAATGAACGGCGTTACGTTCAGGTACGCGATGATGATGCCGTTAATCAGACCGATAATCGCGCCAATGGCACAGACAATCAGGATCACCAGGAAAATCGGCATGGTCGCCATTTCCGGGAACACTTTGTTGGCGTTTTCCATCGACTGCAGCAGCGTTGCCGCGACAACCGCCGCCAGACCTACCTGACGACCGGCCGACAGGTCAGTACCCTGAGTAACGATAAGACCTGCTACGCCGAGGGCGATAATAATACGCACCGAAGACTGAGTCAGAATGTTACTTAAGTTCAGCAGACTTAAGAAGGTCGGATCCTGGAAAATAATAATGGCCAGTAAGACTAAAAGAACAACGTAAATACCGCCTTCTTTCAGATAAGTAAGAAAACTTTTCTTATTTAACGCACTCATGAGGAGCCCCTAATCTTAAAGGTGCAAAGACGCAAGACGCAAAATTTCGTTTTGCGTTGTCGTTTTGGTGTCAACAATTCCGGCAACGAGACCATTGCTCATAACCAGAATACGATCTGTGATCCCTAACAATTCCGGCATTTCGGAAGAAATAATAATAATCCCTTTATCTTTTTTAGCTAATTCAGCAATCAGCTGATAAATTTCAAATTTTGCACCAACATCGATACCGCGGGTTGGTTCATCCAGCATCAGAATTTCTGGCTGGGTTAATAACCAGCGCCCAATAATAACCTTTTGCTGGTTACCACCGGAAAGCGAGCCTATTTGCGTGCGATGTCCTGGGGTTTTTACACGCATAGAGTCAATTACCCACTGGGTATCGCTTTTCATGCGGGAATTATCCAACAGACCGATTTTGTTTTTGTAATTATGAATATTAGAGATTAAGGAGTTAAAGTTAATATCCAGATACGCATAAATCCCGGTTGAGCGGCGCTCTTCCGTTACCAGCGCAAAGCCGTGGTTAATGGCTTCGTTGGCGTTGTGGTTATTAATCTTTTTACCGTGCAGGGTGATGGTCCCGCCAGATTTCTCGCGAATACCAAACAGCGTTTCGACGATATCGGTACGCTTGGCGCCCACCAGACCGGCAATCCCGAGGATCTCTCCTTTATGCAGATCAAACGAGACATCGCGGATAGAAGGCTGACGCAGCGAGGTGAGATTGCGCACTTCCAGAATCACTTCACCCGGCTTGTTCTCTTTGTTCGGGAAACGCTGGTTCAGGGAGCGGCCCACCATCATGGCGATGATTTTGTCCATGTCCAGCCCTTCCAGCGACTGGGTGGCGATCCACTGACCGTCGCGAAGCACCGTGATCTCATCACACAACTGGAAGATCTCTTCCATTTTGTGCGAGATATAAACGATGCCGCAACCGCGATCTTTCAGCTTACGGATAATGGTGAACAGATGGTTCACCTCTTTCTCCGTTAACGAAGAAGTAGGCTCATCCATAATTACGATTTTGGCGTTATAGGAGAATGCCTTAGCGATTTCGATCATCTGCATCTGCGAAACAGATAAGGTACCGACGCGCGCCCGCGGATCGATATCAATATCCAGTTCATCAAATATAGCTTTGGTGTCGCGATACATTTTGTCCTGATCGACAAATACGCCTTTGGTCGGATAACGCCCCAGCCACATATTGTCCATAACAGAACGTTGAAGCACCAGGTTAAGCTCCTGGTGTACCATCGAAATACCATTTTCCAGTGCTTCTTTGGCGGAATGGAAATCGATCTCTTTTCCCTGAAAAAGAATGCTGCCAGAATCTTTTTGATAGATCCCAAATAAGCATTTCAATAACGTTGATTTACCCGCACCGTTCTCCCCCATTAATGCATGAATGGAGTGAGGCCGTACTTTTAAATTAACGTTATCCAGTGCTTTAACACCGGGAAAGGACTTGTTGATACCGCTCATTTCCAACAAGTATTCACCGGACGACTGAGTATTTGTGCTGACCATAATTATACCTTGTCGGCCTCGCATGTCGCGTTATAAAAGGGCGCAGAAACTGCGCCCAGTGGAATGCAATAACTTATTTACCAGTGAACTGCGCCAGGTTTTCCTGGTCTACGCCAACGTACGGTACGCGAACAACTTTGTTGTCAATTTTCCAGTTAGTACCGTCAGCAGCGCCTTTGCCTTCTGCCAGGTTTTTCGCCAGATCAAAGGTGGCTTTCGCCTGGTTGTTAGCATCGTTCAGCACGGTACCGGCCATTGCGCCGGATTTAACCAGAGCCAGTGCTTCAGGCAGGGCGTCAACACCAAATACCGGGATAGAGGATTTGTTGTGGGCTTTCAGCGCTTCTACCGCACCCATTGCCATCGCATCGTTGTTAGCGATAACCACTTCAATTTTGTTAGCGTTCGGGCCGGACAACCATGCGTCCATTTTGTCTTTCGCCTGAGCGGTGTCCCACATTGCAGTATCTAATGCCAGCTGCTGGGTTTTCAGACCCTTGTCATTCAGCTCTTTAATAACGTAGGTGGTACGTGCTTCAGCATCCGGGTGGCCTGGCTCGCCTTTCAGCAGTACGAACTGAACCTGACCATCTTTATTCAGATCCCAGTTCGGGTTAGCAGCCCAGTGTTTAGCAATCAGGTCGCCCTGAATAATGCCGGATTCTTTAGAGTCGGTACCCACGTAGAAGGCTTTGTCGTAGCTATCCAGCGCTTTGCGGGAAGGTTCTTTGTTGAAGAACACAACCGGCACGTTCTGGCCGCGTGCTTTCTCAATAACGGTACCTGCAGCAGCCGGGTCAACCAGGTTGATTGCCAGTGCTTTTACGCCTTTCGCCAGCAGAACGTCGATCTGGTCGTTCTGTTTGGACTGGTCATTCTGGGAGTCATTCATCAGCAGCTGAATGTCTGGTGCACCTTTACCCTCTTTCTCGATTGCCTTACGCACAACTGACATGAAGTTGTCGTCATACTTATAGATAGTCACACCAATACGGCTATCTGCAGCGTGCGCGGCGGCACCGAAAAGCATGCTTGCCATAACAGCAGACAGAGTCAACACCTTCTTATTCATGATATCTCCGATTTTTATGCAGGGTAGTTCGTGTGAATAACGCTCGGCGGGCACATGTTAAAGAAACGTTATTGCCGGCCGAAGTCCACTTATAAAATTTCTATCTTCCTTGGTCGGTAACGCTCCAGAATGCGTTTTTTTGGATGTTTAACGTACCTTAGCTATAGTCAAAGTGATTAATCACCGTTACATAGCGTTTCAGTTGCTAAAACGCTGACATCATAGACAGCGCATTGTTAACTTACTGTGAAATTACTCACAAATTGAAAACGGTTACATCACGACGAATTATTAGTTAGTGATCGGCACCACAATTTGCCGAATGGCAACGGAGTGGCGACGCACTAAAGTCGGCATGAAACAGTGTGTTGCATTGATATCCAGCTTGCCGGCCGCCCCCTGTAACGCCAGTTCGGTGGCCAGCCGCGCCATGGAGGCAATCGGGTAGCGAACCGTTGTCAGCTGAGGATCCGTATAACGGGCAATTGGAATATCATCAAAACCAATCAGTGACAGATGCTGTGGCACCGCAATGCCGTTATCTTTCAGCGCCGTCAGGGCTCCTGCGGCCATGCTGTCGTTATAGGCAAAGACCGCGGTCAGCTGCAGGTTACGCCCGAGCAGCTCCACCATTGCCGCTTCCCCGCCCTGCATGTCCGGCGCACCGGTACCGATCCAGCTTTCCGAGGCGGTAATACCCTGTTCCAGCAAGGCTTTCTGCCAGCCTTCCCGACGCAGGTCGTCATCCTCTATGCGGTGGCTGGAGGCCAGATAGCCGATGCGCTGATGACCGTTGTTCATCAGCATCCGGGTCGCCATCATCGCTCCGCTGACGTTATCGAGGCAGACGCAGCGATGGGCGTAGCCAGGGACGATGCGGTTAATCAGCACCATGCCGGGGATCTGCTCCATCAGTGCGGACAGTTCTTCATCGCTTAATGCTTTTGAGTGTACGATCAATGCGTTACAGCGCTGGCGAATCAACACCTCAATGGCGTTGCGCTCTTTTTCCGCCTCGTGATAGCTGTTGCCGATCAGCACATTTTTCTGATGCTCCTGGGCTACCATATCTACGGCTTTCACCAGCGCACCAAAGAACGCATCCGACACATCCATCACCACCACGCCGATGGTGTCGCTGACCTGTGTCGCCAGCGCCTGCGCGTTCGCATTTGGCCGGTAGCCCAGCGCCGTGACGGCTTTCATCACGCATTCACGCGTCTCTGGGCTGACCAGCGCGCTATTGTTAAGTACCCGGGAAACGGTGGCGACTGAAACGCCCGCCTGACGCGCAACGTCACGAATGGTGATCATATTCACCATCCTTCTTTAGATTGCAGCAACTCACAGACACCCCCTGTGTTTAGCAAGGTGACTATTCTGGCAGCGAGAAGGCGGGGACTACGTGAAGAAGGTCACAAGGATGAAAACGGTTACATCCGTTTTGTTAATGATTGTGATCCAGATCGTTATCCGGATGTATTACTTGATGAAACCCCTGACGCACGTGCGGTCAATTGTCGCCATAGCCATTCCAGCGGTCCCTGACGGAAATAGCGCAACCAGAGTACGGAGAAGAGGATATTCACCAGCCATACCGGCAGAACAATCCCCAGCAGCTGTAGGCGGTCGAACTGCATGAACAGGCCGAGGTGATAAAACAGGGTGGTGCAGATCAGTGTCTGTAAAATATAGTTGCTAAGCGCCATGCGCCCGACGCAGGCCACTGCCGTCACCAGCCTGAAACGGCAGAGCTGCGGCCAGAAACCATATATCAGCGCGGCATACCCAATCGTCTGGAACGGCGCGCTCAGCTCACGCGGCGCCTGTAGCAAAAATGCGCACCAGCGGTAATCCCAGTTTAACTGCCACTGCGCGATCACCGCCGGGAGGTTGATACCCAGACCAACCAGCACCAGCCACATCCCGGTACGCCGGTAGTGACGCTGGCTGAATTCGCCCTTCAGCCAGCCTGTGCGCATCAGCGCGGCGCCGATAAGCATCATTCCCGCCAGCTGCCAGCCATACTGGGCCCCGAGCGCCAGCAGGCTGTTGCCAATCATATCCGCCCGGTTGCTGACCGCCTCCATGCCGCCGCCCAGCTTCCAGTATCGTTCATACTGCAGACTCGCCGCATCCGGCACCCAGGAACGACTGGTCGACCCACCTGAGATGACACCAAGCAGCAGCAAAATGGCCACGCCAATGAGGAACAACACCACGCCGGTATTGAAGAGGTTTTTGACATCATGCGCGTCACGGATGATGCGCCAGCAGATCAGCCCCACCAGCCCATAGGCCAGCAGGATGTCGCCATCCCAGAACAGCAGCCCATGAATAAAGCCAAACAGCACCAGCAGGGAGAGTCGGGCCTGGATCCAGCGTTTACCGCGTTTCAGCAGCAGCTGAAGCCCGGCGCCAAACAGCAGCGCAAACAGGGTGAGGAATTTGACCTGAGCAAAGAGATCCAGCCCCGCCCATGTCCAGGCGTCGCGGAGAGTGATGTCGCCATACCAGGCGGGATTGAGGTAAGCGGCCTTCGGCAAACCGAAGGCGCTTATATTCAGAAGCAGAATACCCAGAATAGCGACGCCACGAACAAAATCCAGCGTGACATTTCTTTCCATGTATCCTGCCCTGACGATTAGCTAACGTGACGGACGGCGCGCAGGAACTCCTGGCGGGTATTCTGGCTCGATTTGAACAGGCCGCCCAGCGAGGTGGTCGTGGTGGCGCTGGTCGCATCGCGAATGCCGCGCGCTTTCACGCAGTAATGCACCGCATCAATAGATACCGCCACGTTGTTGGTGCCAAGCAGCGTTTGCAACGCGATGAGGATCTGCTGGGTCAAACGCTCCTGCACCTGCGGACGCTGGGCAAAGAACTGCACGATACGGTTGATTTTCGACAGGCCAATCACCGAGTCTTTCGGGATATAAGCCACGGTCGCTTTACCGTCGATAGTGACAAAGTGGTGTTCACAGGTGCTGGTCAGAGTGATATCGCGCACCGTCACCATCTCATCGACCTTCATTTTGTTTTCAATGACGGTGATTTTCGGGAAATTGGCGTAATCCAGCCCGGAGAAAATCTCATCGACATACATTTTGGCGATGCGACGCGGGGTCTCCATCAGACTGTCATCACTCAAATCGAGATTGAGCAGCTGCATGATTTCCGTCATGTGCCCAGAAATAAGACGTTTACGTGTTTCGTTGTCCAGATCCTGAACCGGTGGGC
This sequence comes from Leclercia adecarboxylata, assembly GCF_035787115.1. Classification (GTDB taxonomy): domain Bacteria; phylum Pseudomonadota; class Gammaproteobacteria; order Enterobacterales; family Enterobacteriaceae; genus Enterobacter; species Enterobacter adecarboxylatus_E. The sequence continues at coordinate 1,209,277 of NZ_JALKTL010000001.1, forward strand.
GCAGCGGCGTTTCAAGGCCGTGTGCTACCAACGCTTCATGAACAAGGGCAGCTTCTTTACTCATTGATGACATTCTTTTCTCCTGCAGGTGTGGCGCTCTTCTGCCCTCCGTGGGGCAAAATGTGCACTCATTGTGCGCGAGGCGGCGAGCATAATCCAGTATTCACCGCGATAATTATTCCAATTGCCGTTACCTTTCAACCTGACGCTGCCAGACCAGTCCGCCCGCTATAAACAATGCGATACCGGCAAGGCCCAGCGCCGGCTCAAGCTGATGGGTAAGCCAGCTTGACAGCGCTGAAGTCATCGGGCCAATCAGCTGCCCAATGGCATAGCCGGTCGTCAGCAACCCGGCCATATAACGCGTGTGGTTCGGCGCCAGTTCGCGTCCGTAAAGCAGCGAGAGCTGCACCGCACATAAAAATCCGCCTCCGACCAGCATCGCGCCGGTCACCAGACCGGCCATCCCCGGCATCAGCCAGGCGGCGATCACCCCCATCGCCTGCAGCCACAGCACCACGGCCAGCCGACGGTGAGTGGTTGAGACGTGGCGCAGGGCGATGCTCAGGGCAATTCCCAGCATCGAGGCGAAACCGAACACCGGCCAGACAAACTGGGCAAACGTGCTGCCTGGAAAGCGCAGCGCCGCCATATGCGACAGAAACGTCGCCGGGAGGATGTAACCAAACCCGGCGAGGCTGTAGCTCCACACCAGACGACGCAGATCGCGGTTCAGCGTCAGCGGCTCCGGCGTAGTGCCCGGACGATGCAGCTGCCCGGTACGCGGCAGGTAGCGGGCCACCAGCGCGACGAGCACCAGCGCCAGCAGGCCGTAGATTTGCCAGGCGGCGCTGGCCGACAGCGCCCGGGACTGGATCCACACCGCCAGCAGGCCGCTTATCGCGATCCCGGCCCCCGGCCCGGCGAACACCGCGGCGCTGAGGCCGGGCTTGCCAAAATGGGCCAGCCTTTCGTTGGTCCATGCGGCAACCAGCACCATTGACCAGCCGCTCATGCAGCCAATCACAAAGCGTAAAAGCCCGTGGATCACGGCATTATCCGCGACGGCGGAGAGCAGCGTCAGCGCCACCGCCCCCGTGATGCCAAGCCATAATCGCCCTTCGACAAACCGGTGCGCGCGCATGGCATCCCACGCTCCCACCAGATAGCCGAGATAGTTCATCGCCGCCACCAGCCCGGCGCTGGTCAGGGTAAGCTCGCCTGCCGCAATCATCAGCGGCACCTGTGGGGTAAAGGCAAAACGCCCTATTCCCATCGCTACCACCAGAACCACAAATCCGCTGAGCGCAATACGCAGCGCCATGACCACTCCAGTTGTTAAAGTTTCGTAAATTCATGATGCAGGATATGACGTCAATGAGGAAGTGAAAGTTACTCACACGTAACTGAATAATCTGTATTATGGCTTTCATACCCGATATCACCTTCCTGAAGGAGCCCTGCATGGAACTGCTCGAAGAGCACCACTGTTTTGAAGGTCGACAGCAGCGCTGGCGTCATGACTCAAGGGTGCTGAACTGCGCGATGACGTTCAGCATTTTTCTGCCCCCCGCGAACGGCAGCGCAAAACCGCCGGTGTTGTACTGGCTCTCCGGCCTGACCTGTAATGACGAAAACTTCACCACCAAAGCGGGTGCCCAGCGCGTGGCGGCCGAACTGGGTATCGCTCTGGTAATGCCGGATACCAGCCCGCGTGGTGACGATGTGGCGGACGATGAGGGATACGATCTGGGCAAAGGCGCCGGATTCTACCTCAACGCCACCCAGGCGCCGTGGGCGGGTCATTACCGGATGTATGATTACCTGTGCGATGAGCTTCCAGCGCTTCTCCAGGCGGAATTTGCGCTGTCCGATCGTTGTGCGATCAGCGGTCATTCGATGGGCGGCCACGGTGCGCTGATAATGGCACTGAAAAACCCGGGTAAATACGTCAGCGTGTCGGCGTTTGCGCCAATCGTGAACCCGATCCAGGTGCCCTGGGGACAAAAAGCGTTCACGAATTATCTGGGGGAGGATTCCGCAGCCTGGCAGGAGTGGGACAGCTGTGCGCTGATGCTGGCCAGCCAGCCGGAACAGGCCATCCCGACGCTTATCGATCAGGGTGATGCCGATCAGTTCCTGGCGAGTCAGCTCCAGCCGGCAGTGCTGGCGGAAGCGGCGCGGCAAAAAGCCTGGCCGCTGACGTTGCGTATCCAGCCGGGGTACGATCACAGCTACTACTTCATTGCGTCGTTTATTGAAGATCACCTGCGCTTCCATGCGCAGCAGTTGTTGAAGTAAGTGCGGCCTGATGCCCTCACCCCAACCCTCTCCCACAGGGAGAGGGAGTCAATCGTAGGCCGGGCAAGCGCAGCGCCGCCCGGCGTTTCCATTATCAGAACCGGTAATCCACCGCCATAAAGTAACGGCGCCCCTCTTCGGTATAGCTGTAATCGTCGCGGCTGAGATCTTTATCCAGCAGGTTCATCACCCCCGCACGCAGCTTGACGTTTTTGCTCGCCTGCCATGCGCCACCGGTGTTCCACACCACGTAGCCACCCGGCGTTGGCTCGCCTGCGGTAAGGGCGCGTTTCTCACCCGTATAGTTTCCCTGTACATAGAAGGACCAGGCCTGCGTCGCCTGCCAGTCAAGCGTGCCGTTGGCGGTATGGAACGGCAGCTCGGAAAGTGGTTTGTCGCCGCCGTTGCTGATATCACGCCCGTCGTTATAGGTGTAATTCAGCGTCATACGCCAGTCTTCGGCAATCGGGAACTTAATCTCCGTCTCCAGGCCACGGATACGTGCCTTATTAACGTTGTAATAGCGGAAAATTGGCTCGCCGTCGGCGTTCAACCCGACAAAGTTCGGATAGTTCTGCGCCTGGCTGACGCTGGCGTTACGGCTGATGCTGATCCGGTCATCAACGTCGTTCTGGAAGGCAGTAATGCTGCCCTGAACGCCTTCTAACCATCCCTCTTCGCCGCTGTAGTAGAGGCCCAGCTCGAAGCTTTCGCTGGTTTCGGGTTTCAGATCCGGGCTACCGACAATTTCACAGGCGCCGCGGCAGGAACCGGTGGTCCAGTCCGGGCTAAGTTGCAGCAGCGACGGCGCTTTAAATGCCGTTGCCCAGCCGCCCTTCACGGTCAGGGTATCGGTGGCGTTATAGACCAGATAGGCACGCGGGCTCCAGTGGTCGCCGTAGGTTTCGTGATCATCCATACGCACGCCGGTGGTCAGCGCCAGCGGCTCGAAGATCCGCCATTCGTCTTCCAGGAAGAGCGCATACTGGCTGGCCGAGGTATTGCTGCTGTTGCCGCCGGTGAGGTTTACCGGATCTTTAAGCTTGTCGTGACGCCATTCGCCGCCGAAGGTCAGGAGCTGGTTGATCTCGCCCAGCGGCAGGACATATTTACCGTCAATGGAGTTGCTTTCGGAAGTGATCGGGCTGCTGTTGCCCGGATTTTTGTTATCCACCTTCTCGCCGTAGAATTTCAGCTCGCTGTTGCCCACACCCCAACGGCCATTATGGCTCAGGGAGTAATTCTGACGCTCAAGACGGTTTTTATTCAGCGAGTCGGAGTCACGATCCTGGCGATCGAAACCGTATCCGGCGGTGAAATCGTGGTTGTCGTTCGGGGTCCAGGCAAATTCCACGTTGGCATCGCGGCTGGTAAAGCCTTCGATACGCGGGGTTTCGCCAGTAGCGCTGGTAGACGAGGTCTGCGGATCGTCTTTATCACGCTGAGAGACGCTGCCGAAAGCTTTCAGGCCGAGGACGCCATCCACCAGCGGGCCGCTGGTATAGAACTGGCCGCCGTAAGTATCGCCGCGATCGCGATGCTCCTGAAGCGTGGTATCTGCCGTCAGGGTGCCGGTCCATTTCTGGCCAATCTTTTTGGTGATGATGTTGACCACGCCGCCCAGGGCATCGGAGCCGTACAGGGAGGACATCGGCCCGCGCACCACTTCGATGCGCTCAATGGCATCTACCGGAACCCAGTTGAGATCGAAATCGTTATGGCGGAAAACGGCATTGCGCGAGTTGACGCGTTTACCGTCGATCAGGATCAACGTGTAGCTGCTGTCCAGCCCGCGGATACTGACGCCCTTACGGTTGTCCCCTTCGTTAGTTAATTGCACACCCGGAACGTCCTGTAACACATCTTTCAGGTTCTGCACCGGCTTACGCTGCAGATCCTGCTGGGTAATGACGCTAATACTGGCGGGAGCATCCTTCAGGTTTTGCTCATTGGCCGAGGCGGTAACGACCATAGTGTCGCCAGATTCCACCGCCACAACCGGCAGGGCCAGGGAAAGAGCAGACACGCACAGCCCTCCCCGAACGAAGGGATTCAACCTAAACATTCCATTTCTCCATGAGGTAAACACAGCAAAATCAAATAGGTACTGCTCACATTGCATTGCATGCTGCCCGCTTCTTTGGGCGGGTCAGCCAGGTAATTTTTTGCAGGTGCGGCGCAACACCCTCCCCTGACCAGGGCGAGAGTATTAACGCCTTCATCCTTTTGATTACTTTGCTAATGATAAAGCAAACGATAACTATTATCAATTCAATTGTTAAAAGTTATGTCAAGACTGCATATTGTGGAGAACGGATTGAAGAGCACGGAGATATAAAAAAACCCGCTCGAATGAGCGGGTTAACCTGAGGCGTTACTGCTATTTTTTGAAGCTATTCGGGAAGTCCATCTCTTTATAGCTTACGAACTTCGTTCCTTTTACCAGCTTGTAACCAAACCAGATGATCAGGAACAGCGGGATGCCAATATAAGTGGCTGCCACGCCGCCCCAGTCGATGGTGTCGGCCAGGAAGGCTTCGTAGTTCTGACCCAGAGTGATGATCAGACAGAGTACAAAGGCGAAGATCGGCCCCAGCGGGAAGAACCCGGAGCGGTACGGCAGGTTGTTAATATCGTAACCCTGCTTCACATAGCCACGGCGGAAACGGTAGTGACTGATGGCAATCCCCAGCCAGGCGATGAAGCCTGTCATCCCGGAGGTGTTCAGCAGCCACAGGTAGACCGTCTGATTACCGAACATTGAGGTCAGGAAACACAGGCAGGCGATCACGGTGGTGGCATACAGGGCATTACGCGGTACGCCGCCACGGGACAGCTTAGAGAAAATGCGCGGCGCTTTGCCATCGCAGGCCAGGGAGTAAAGCATACGGGTAGAGGCATACATCCCGGAGTTACCCGCCGACAGGACCGCCGTCAGGATCACCGCATTCATCACCGCCGCCGCCGAGAGCAGACCGGCATGCTGGAAGACCAGCGTGAACGGGCTGACGCTGATGTCTTTCACATCGTTACGCAGCAGGCTCGGATCGGTATACGGAATGATCAGGCTGATAATCAGGATCGCAAACACATAGAACAGCAGGATACGCCAGAACACCTGACGCACCGCGCGCGGGATATTCTTCTCCGGATTTTCGGATTCGCCTGCGGCAATACCGATAAGCTCGGTCCCCTGGAAGGAGAAGCCGACAATCATCGCCACGCCGATCATCGCCGAGAAGCCACCGGCAAACGGCGCATCACCCACCGTCCAGTTGCTCCAGCCCGCAGGCTCGCTGCCCTGGAAGATACCGACGATCATCGCCAGGCCGACGATAATAAAGATGATTACGGTCGCCACTTTGATCAGGGAGAACCAGTATTCCGCCTCACCAAAGCCGCGCACGGAGATATAGTTGAGCAGGAAGATCACCGCGAGGAAGACGGCGCTCCAGATCCAGCCTGGCGTGTCCGGGAACCACCAGGTCATCACCAGCTGTGCGGCGACAAGGTCAACGGCGATGGTGACCGCCCAGTTGTACCAGTAGTTCCAGCCCAGCGCGAAGCCAAAGCCTTCTTCAACGTATTTCTGACCGTAGGTAGAAAAAGAACCGGATACCGGCATGTACGCCGCCAGTTCGCCCAGGCTGGTCATCAGGAAATAAACCATCAGACCAATCAGGATATAGGAAAAGAGCGCGCCGCCTGGACCCGCTGCTGAAATGGTCGCCCCAGAGGCGACAAAGAGGCCTGTACCGATGGAGCCGCCAATAGCGATCATCGTCAGGTGACGCGCCTTGAGTTCGCGACGTAGCGCGGGCGCTTCTGTGGTTTTAGTTTCGGAAACCATGTGAAAATGCTGTCCATTCAAAAAATGAGGCGCGATTGTAGCAGACGATCGCCCGCTCTTCCGGCACAAATGCCCTGTTATAAGAGAGCTTCATGACCGGTCCAGGATTATAAGTAAAGCAGAGGATGGTATTGGTGTGAGGAATAGATCCCGGCGGGAAAAAGCCGCCGGGGAAACCTACATTTCGCAGTAACGCAGAAAACGTTGCAGTGAATTAGAGAGGTGTTTCTGGCGGTGATGAATGCGCCACAGGGTACGTACCAGCTTGTTTGGTAGCGGAACGGGGATCTCCACCAGCGTTCCACTCTCCAGCTGTTCGGCTATCACCCGGCGCGACAGGCAGCTGATGCCAAGACCGTGGCGCACCGCATGTTTGATGGCCTCCGAATTACCCAGCTCCATGCCCATGTGGAACTGCGGCAGATGCGAAAGCAGCAGATAATCGACGATCTCGCGCGTGCCCGATCCCTGCTCACGTAAAATCCACGGTGCCTGCGCCAGCCGTTCCAGCGTCACCTCCTGCTGTAATAAAGAAGAGTCCGGCGAGGCAAAGACCACCAGCTCGTCTTCCAGCCAGGGCTCCGCAATGATGTCGGCGTTGTGGCACGGCCCTTCGATAAGACCGATATCGACGCGAAAATCGATCACCGCGGTGATGACATCCTGGCTGTTACCGACGCTCATCTCCAGCGGCAAGCTGGGGAAATCCCGACGGTAACGGGCAATCACCTCGGGCAGGATATAGTTGCCGATGGTACTGCTGGCATAGACGCGAATGGCGCCGTTATCCTCGCGAAACAGCTGTTCGATCTCGACCGTCTGCTCCAGCAGCGCCAGCGCCCGCGGGTAGAGCAAACGCCCGTGTTCGTTCACCACCAGCCGCTTCCCTACCCTGTCAAAGAGCTGAACCCCCAACTGGCCTTCAAGATCGGTCAGCGCGGCGCTGACGGCAGACTGAGAGAGCGCCAGCATCTGCGACGCCTGCGTGGTCGACCCGCTTTTCAGCACTTCGGCGAAGACTTCAAGCTGGCGTAACGTAATGTGCATAGTAGCTACCCGATACGGTAAGCGCCCTGCTTACCACTTATAAAGATTAATTATAAATATATAATCAATTTTATTTTTAAGCCAGCGCGCCGTAACCTTTAGCCAGAGAAAAGGAGAAGGTTATGACAACACTCACCCTACAGCATCATCGTACACTGTGGCACTACATTCCGGGCCTGGCGCTGAGCGCGCTGGTTACCGGCGTTGCGTTACTGGGCGGCAGCATTCCGGCGGTGGCGGGAGCGGGATTCAGCGCCCTGACGCTGGCTATCCTGTTGGGGATGGTCGTCGGGAATACGGTCTACCCGCAGATCTACAAAGCCTGTGACGGCGGCGTAATTTTTGCCAAACAGCATCTGCTGCGTCTGGGGATAATTCTTTATGGCTTTCGCCTGACCTTCGCGCAGATCGCCGACGTCGGGGTAAGCGGGATTGCAATCGACATATTAACCCTGACCAGTACCTTTATGTTGGCCTGTTTTATCGGCCAGAAGGTGTTCGGGCTCGACAAGCAGACCAGCTGGTTAATTGGCGCGGGCAGCAGCATTTGCGGTGCCGCGGCGGTGCTGGCCACCGAGCCGGTGGTCAAGGCCGAGTCCAGTAAAGTGACCGTGGCGGTGGCGACGGTGGTGATCTTCGGTACGCTGGCAATCTTCCTCTATCCGGCAATGTATCCGCTGGTGGCGCACTGGTTTAGCCCGGAAACCTACGGGATCTACATCGGTTCGACGATGCATGAGGTCGCCCAGGTGGTGGCAGCGGGTCATGCCATCAGCCCGGACGCAGAAAATGCGGCGGTGATCGCCAAAATGCTGCGGGTCATGATGCTGGCGCCGTTCCTGCTGATTCTGGCGGCGCGGGTGAAACAGCTTGCTCCGGCGGGCAGCGGTGAGAAAAGCAAAATCACCATTCCGTGGTTTGCCATCCTGTTTATTGTCGTCGCGATATTCAACTCGTTCCATCTGCTGCCTGAGGCGGTGGTGGATATGCTGGTGACGCTGGATACGGTGCTGCTGGCAATGGCGATGGCGGCGCTGGGCTTAACCACCCACGTCAGTGCCCTGAAAAAAGCCGGTGCTAAACCGCTGCTGATGGCGCTGCTGCTTTTCGTCTGGCTGATTGTCGGCGGGGGCGCCATTAACCTGGCGGTTCATAGCCTGATGGCATAAACCGCTGTAGCCTTCTCCTGTTAACCCGCTATCATAGGCGTTTGTGGGTTAACAGGAGTCCCTTTATGAAATACGTTGGAGCGCACGTCAGCGCTGCTGGCGGTCTGGCAAATGCCGCCATTCGCGCCGCCGAAATCGAGGCGACCGCTTTCGCCCTGTTCACCAAAAATCAGCGCCAGTGGCGCGCCGCGCCGCTCACTCCTCAGGGGATTGATGAGTTTAAAGCGGTCTGCGAAAAATACCATTTCACGCCCGGTCAGATCCTGCCCCATGACAGCTACCTGATTAACCTTGGCCATCCGGTTCAGGAGGCGCTGGATAAATCCCGCGATGCCTTCCTGGATGAGATGCAGCGCTGCGAGCAGCTGGGCCTGACGTTACTCAACTTCCACCCCGGCAGCCATCTGTCACAAATAGATGAAGACGACTGCCTGGCGCGGATCGCCGAGTCGATTAATATCGCGCTGGCGCAGACCGAAGGGGTTACGGCGGTGATCGAAAATACCGCCGGCCAGGGCAGCAACCTCGGTTTCCGCTTTGAGCATCTGGCAGCCATCATCGACGGCGTGGAGGATAAAACCCGCGTCGGCGTGTGCATTGATACCTGCCACGCTTTTGCCGCCGGTTATGACCTGCGCAGTATTGAAGCCTGTGAAAAAACCTTCGCCGAATTCGAGCGCATCGTCGGCTTTAAGTATCTGCGCGGTATGCACCTCAACGACGCGAAAAGCGCCTTCGGCAGCCGCGTTGACCGCCACCACAGCCTGGGTGAAGGTAATATCGGACATGATGCGTTCCGGTTTATCATGCAGGATCCGCGTTTCGACGGTATTCCGATGGTGCTGGAAACCATCAACCCGGATATCTGGGCCGAGGAGATCGCCTGGCTGAAAGCGCAACAGCATGCCGAGGCCACCGCATAATAACGGGTCGTTGCACATTTTAAGGCAAAAAAAAGGGCAGAGTCGCCTCTGCCCTTTTCGTATCACATATGGTTAAGCTGCCTTCGCGGCGACCACTTCTGCTTCCGGACGTTTAAGCACCGCGTAAGAGAGGCCCGCCACCAGGGTACCGGCGATAATCGCGAACAGGTAACCCAGCACCGGCGTGATTGCGCCAGGGATCAGCAGAACAAACAGACCACCATGCGGCGCCATCAGTTTCGCGCCAATCGCCATGGAGATAGCACCGGTTACCGCGCCACCGACGATACAGCACGGCAGTACACGCATCGGATCACGGGCAGCGAACGGAATCGCCCCTTCAGTGATAAAGCACAGACCCAGTACCAGCGCCGCTTTCCCGCCTTCCTGCTGCGCCTTATCGAATTTACGACGGGCAACAATAGTTGCCAGACCCAGCGCCAGCGGTGGCACCATCCCTGCCGCCATGATGGCTGCCATTGGGGCATACGTCTGGGTACTCAGCAGGCCAACACCGAAGGCGTAAGACGCTTTGTTCACCGGACCACCCATATCGGTACACATCATCGCACCGAGGATTGCCCCCAGCAGGACCGCATTTGCGGTGCCCATGGTCTGCAGCCAGTGGGTCAGGCCTTCAAGAATACCCGCAACCGGTTTACCGATCAGGTAGATCATTGCCAGACCGACAATCAGGCTGGAGAACAGCGGAATGATCAGGATCGGTTTCAGCGCTTCCATGCTTGGCGGCAGTTTCAGCTTCGAGCTAATAAGCTTCGCCACGTAACCAGCAAGGAAGCCGGCGATGATCCCGCCGATAAAGCCAGAGCCGGTGCTCACGGCCAGCATACCGCCGATTAGACCGGGGGTCAGACCCGGACGGTCAGCGATGGAGAACGCAATATAACCTGCCAGGACCGGCACCATCAGCGCGAACGCCGAGCCGCCGCCAATCTGCATCAGCGCTGCTGCCAGGGTACCTGGCTCTTTAAAGGCCTCGATACCAAAGGCGAAGGAGAGCGCGATACAGAGACCGCCCGCGACCACCATCGGCAGCATATAGGACACGCCCGTCAGCAGGTGACGATACGCCCCTGCGGACTCTTTTTTGCCTTCAGAAGCCGCAGTTGCCGTATTGCCGGCAGGCTGGAACGGCTTCGCTTCTGCCTGGGCTTTATCCAGCTCTTGCGCAGTTTTCTTCAGCGCCAGACCGGTTGAGGTGCGGTACATCGGCTTACCGGCAAACTTCGCCAGATCCACTTCGATATCTGCCGCCACAATCACCAGATCCGCAGCCGCCACCTCTTCCGGGGTGATGGCATTGCCCGCGCCTACAGAGCCGCGGGTTTCCACTTTTACCCACCAGCCGCGTTTTTTGGCTTCGGTTTCAATGGCTTCAGCCGCCATAAAGGTATGTGCCACGCCGGTCGGGCAGGCGGTAACCGCGACCACGCGTTTCGGACCTTCCGCAACAGGGGTTGCCGCTGCGGCAGGTGCGGTATAGACCGCCGCATGGCCTTTCGCTTCGCTCAGGAACAGTTCCGGGTGGGCAACGGCGCGGTTAATGTCGCCCAGCCACACTTTTTTGCCATTCAGCGAGCTGTCCGCCGGGATTTTGTCGCCCAGCACGATAACCAGCTCGGCATCGCCCGGGTTGTCGATGAAATCAAGGTGTGCTTTATGTCCCGCCGAACCCAGCAGGGTTTTCGCCATATAGGCGCGAGCCTGTCCGAGTGCAGAGTCAATAATCAGCAGCGTTTTCATTATGCCTCTCCTGCTGTCAGTTAAAAGGTTTCAAGTCAACGCGCGCCATCATCGCGGCTAACTGGGTACGATCGGTGATCCCGACATTGCTCTGGCTGACGGCCAGGGCAGCAACGGCGGTGGCAAGACGTAAAGTATGTTCGCTGGATTCACGCATCAGCAGGCCATAAATCAGCCCCCCTACCATCGAATCGCCCGCACCGACGGTGCTGACCACTTCCATCGACGGCGGTTTAGCGATCCATTCTCCAGAGGCGTTAACCCACAGCGCCCCTTCAGCGCCCAGGGAGATCACCACGTGCGCGATACCCTGCTCACGCAGGGCATGGGCGGCATCAATCACATCTTTTAATTCTGGCAGCTTACGGCCAGCCCAGATCTCAAGTTCGCGACGATTAGGTTTGACCAGCCACGGCGCGGCCTTAAGACCGGCCACCAGCGCATCGCGGCTGCTGTCAAAGATGATGCACGGGCACTGGCTGCGCAGGCGCGTCATCCAGTCGGTAAAGGCTTCAGGACTGACGCCGGACGGCAGACTGCCGCTGACGCAGACCATGTCGAACTGACCCAGCCAGCTCAGGGAGTCATTCACAAAACGCTCCCAGTCTGCCTGGGTGACTTCAAAACCGGAGAAGTTCAGATCGGTGACTTCGCCATCTTTCTCGGTCAATTTCACGTTGATGCGGGTCCGCCCCTGCACCACCTGGAAACGGTTGGCGATCCCCAGCTCGCTGAACAGCTGCTGGAAACCATCCTGATTATCTTTACCGAGGAAGCCGCCGACGGTGACGTCAATCCCGAGATCCTTCAGCACCTTAGCGACGTTAATCCCTTTACCTGCCGCGTGCAGGCCAGTGGTACGCACGAGGTTAACTTCGCCGCGTTCAATTTCCGGGCAAAAGCCCACGAGGTCGTAAGCCGGGTTCAGCGTAATAGTGGCAACACGTCTGCTCATTATGCGCCCTCCCCCAGACCGGCAGCGATGGCGTCGCCAATCGCTTTCAGCGCCTGTTCAGCATCCGCCCCCTGCGCGGTGAAACGCAGGCGATGCCCTTTCTTCACGCCCAGCGCCACAACCTTCATCAGGCTGCGACCGTTGGCCGGTTTACCGCTGCCGTCGAGGTTGGTGACGGTGATGTCGCTGTTGAACTGCTTAATGGTATTGACCAGCATGGTGCCAGGACGGGCATGCAGGCCGTGTTCGTTACGCACCACAAACTCGGCGCTCAGCAGTTCATCGGTGTTCACATCATCACTGGTCAGCAGCGCCAGTAAGGTTGCGGCATCGGCTTTCAGCAACCGTTCAGCTTTTTTGTTCAGCAGCAGGTCGCCGAGGCGCTTCAGCACCTCTACCGGCTGGTCGTCCGCCATCGCGACGGTCACCAGCATCGCCGTGGTGTCTCCGGCGGTATCGAATGGGGTGGCCGCACGGCTAACCGCGATCGCGCTGCGCAGGTTGCCTTCAGCACAGTCGTTCAGCCAGACGCCCTGACCAAGGTTCAGCGGCTTGTCGTTAATGGCGTGAGCCACAAAAGCGGTATCCACCGCACCGGCTTCTTTCAGACGGCCGGCGTTCAGCGCCTGCAGGGTCACCAGGTCGGAAGCCGCCACGTCCAGGGTCAGCGTCTCGTTATCCAGCTTCAGGGCTTCGCTCTGCTTTTCACCCATCAGAAGCGCGCGCAGCTCTTCTGCGGTGGTGGCGGATTTCAGCTGTTCAGCCACGTCGTCGTCGCTCAGGACGTGCGTCAGCTGACGCAGCAAACCGAGGTGTTCATCACTGCTGGCGGCAATGCCGATAGCGACGTAAGCCACCTGGCCTTCACCCCACAGCACGCCCTGCGGGAACTGGTAAACCTGAACGCCGGTTTTCAGCACCTGGTCGCGCGTATCGGTAGTGCCATGCGGAATGGCAATGCCATTGCCAAGGAAGGTCGAGGTCTGCAATTCGCGCGCCAGCATGCCGTCAACGTAGCCGTTAGCGACGTTGCCCGCCTGCACCAGCGCGGCAGCGATCTGCCGGATAGCCTCTTCTTTAGTCCCGGCCTGTTCGCCCGGATGGATGTCTGACACGGATAACTGGAACATTGTTCTCCACTCCTGCTGAAATTGAATCGTTTCAGCTAACTTGAGAAAAAATACGCTATTCCGGCTGAATAAGAGGTACCCGATAGCGCTGAAACGTTTCAATAAGTCTTGCGCTTTCTACAAAAGCTTGCAAGAAAAGTTACAATTCAGCATACAAAAATTAGATGTGCAGCACATTTTATTGGCAGGAAAATCATTTTTTCTGGCCTGTTTTAAATTCTGCCGCTCTGTTTCAGCAACTTCAGCAGCATCCCAGGATATTCTGAAAAGGGATTTTGATTTTTTGTGGGGTAATTGGCTTCACTCTCTGTTTATTTTCTGACAAGCGGCGTAAACTCCGCCTCTCTTCATATCACTGATACAGAAACATGCACACCACTCCCGCGGCCACTTCATCCAGGTCATTTGATTTGACCTCGTCGGCGTTTTTGATTGTTGCTTTCCTCACCGGCATTGCCGGGGCGTTACAGATCCCGACGCTGAGCCTGTTCCTGACCAACGAAGTGCATGCCCGTCCGGCGATGGTCGGCTTCTTCTTTACCGGTAGCGCCATTATCGGCATCCTGGTCAGCCAGTTTCTGGCCGGGCGTTCGGACAAGAAAGGCGACCGCAAATCCTTGATCGTTTTTTGCTGCCTGCTGGGCGTTTTTGCCTGCCTGCTGTTCGCCTGGAACCGTAACTATTTCGTGTTGCTGTTTGTCGGGGTGTTCCTCAGCAGCTTTGGCTCCACCGCCAACCCGCAGCTGTTCGCCTTAGCCCGGGAGCATGCCGACCACACCGGCCGCGAAGCGGTGATGTTCAGCTCGATCCTGCGCGCCCAGGTCTCACTGGCGTGGGTGGTGGGGCCTCCGCTGGCCTATGCGCTGGCGATGGGCTTTGGCTTCACGGTAATGTACCTCAGCGCCGCCGTGGCGTTTGTGGTCTGTGGCGCGATGGTGTGGATCTTCCTGCCGACGATGCGCAAGGAGCCGAAGCTGGCCAGCAGCGTACTGGAGTCGCCGCGCCGCAACCGTCGCGACGCCCTGCTGCTGTTTACCGTCTGCACCCTCATGTGGGGCACCAACAGCCTGTACATCATCAATATGCCGCTGTTTATCATTAATGAGCTGCATCTGTCAGAGAAGCTGGCGGGGGTCATGATGGGGACGGCCGCCGGGCTGGAGATCCCGACGATGCTGATTGCGGGCTACTACGCAAAACGCTTCGGTAAACGCTTCCTGATGCGCCTGGCCGCCGTTGCCGGTCTGCTGTTTTACGTCGGCATGCTGACCGCCCACACGCCAGTGGTGTTACTGGGATTGCAGCTGCTGAACGCTATCTATATCGGGATTCTCGCCGGGATCGGCATGCTCTATTTCCAGGATCTGATGCCAGGTCAGGCGGGGGCCGCCACCACGCTGTATACCAATACCACCCGCGTGGGCTGGATTATCGCTGGTTCAATGGCGGGGATCGTGGCCGAGATCTGGAGTTACCATGCGGTCTTCTGGATTGCGCTGGGGATGTGCATCATTACCCTGCTGTGCCTGACGCGTATTAAGGATATTTAAGGCGCGGTGAGCGCCTCGAGTTCGAGCAGCCAGGTGATGGCCTGATGACGCGTGTCGCCGCACATCTCCCGCGACGGCTGCAGGCCAGCACACACTTTGGGCCGCGAGCTCGAGCCGAAGATTTTACAGCGCTGTTGCGCGTCCAGCTGCACGCAGGGCGTATTAGCAGGCTTGCCGTTGGGCATCCCGGGAATGGGGCTGGTGATGGAGGGCGCGGTGCAGCATGCTCCGCAGTCCGGACGGCAATCCATATATGCACTTTACCTGAAAGAAGCCCAGGAGCCGGGCGTGGCGCGCACAGTAACACCTTTTACGTATTGATAGCAAAAGCCGCGAAATCCACTTGCCTGAAAAGCCGCGCGCGAGTACTTTGACGCGATATTTTTGACCTTCCCGTTAACAGGATTACTGCAATGCCAAGAGCGAACGAAATTAAGAAAGGAATGGTGCTGAATTACAACGGCAAGCTGCTGATTGTGAAAGACATCGATATTCAGGCACCCAGCGCCCGAGGCGCAGCAACGCTGTATAAAATGCGTTTTGCTGATGTGCGTACCGGTCTGAAAGTAGAAGAGCGTTTCAAAGGCGACGATATCGTGGATACCGTTACCCTGACCCGTCGCTATGTTGATTTCTCCTACGTTGACGGCAACGAATACGTGTTTATGGACAAAGAAGACTACACGCCATACATCTTCACCAAAGATCAGATTGAAGAAGAGCTGCTGTTTATTCCGGAAGGCGGGATGCCTGACATGCAGGTTCTGACCTGGGATGGCGTCCTGCTGGCGCTGGAGCTGCCGCAGACCGTCGATCTCGAGATCGTGGATACGGCACCGGGCATTAAAGGTGCATCAGCGTCCGCGCGTAACAAACCGGCGACCCTGACCACCGGTCTGGTGGTACAGGTGCCGGAATACCTCTCCGCTGGCGAAAAAATCCGTATCCATATTGAAGAAAAACGTTATATGGGTCGTGCTGACTGATAGTGCGCGCCCTTTACGCCGGGTGGCGGCTTCGCCTTACCCGCCCTGCAAAAGCACGCATAAAAAAACCGGCGCATTGGCCGGTTTTTTTGTAGGCCCGGTAAGCGCTGCGCCACCGGGTATTAAGGCTTAAAGAAGCTCTGGATATTTAGTCATCTTCAGCGCCAGCTCTACGCCGCGCACTTCCGCCATCCCTTTCAGACGGCCAATCGCCGAGTAGCCCGGGTTGGTTTTTTTGCGCAGATCGTCCAGCATCTGGTGCCCGTGATCCGGACGGAACGGAATCGGACGCAGATCGCCCGCCTGCTTACGGCGTTTCTCTTCTCCCAGAATGGCATCCACGACCGCTACCATATTTACGTCTCCGCCAAGATGCGCGGCTTCGTGGAAGGTTTTCGGATTCGCTTCCCGGCAGGTTGCCCGCAGGTGGGTGAAGTGGATACGGTCGCCGAAGGTTTCAATCATCTGCACCAGGTCGTTATCGGCCCGCACGCCGTACGAACCGGTGCACATGGTAAAGCCATTATTAATGCTGTCGACCGTCTCTTTCAGCCACTGCATATCTTCGATGGTGGAGACGATACGCGGCAGACCCAGGATTGGACGCGGCGGATCGTCCGGGTGCACCGCCAGACGCACGCCCACCTCTTCCGCAACCGGCACGATAGCGCGCAGGAAGACGGCCATGTTCTCCCGCAGCTGGTCTTTGTCGATGTTGCCGTACTCCGCCAGACGCGCGCGGAACTGGTCGAGGGTATATCCCTCCTCTGCTCCCGGCAGGCCGGCGATGATATTGCGGGTTAATTTTTCAATATCCGCGTCGCCTGCCGCCTCGAACCACGCCTGCGCCTGCTGCTGCTCTTCTGCGGTGTAGTCTGCTGCGGCACCCTCGCGCTTCAGGATGTGCAGCTCAAACGCGGCAAAGGCGATCTGGTCAAAACGCAGCGCTTTTGAACCATCCGGCAATGTGTACTCGAGGTCGGTGCGTGTCCAGTCGAGGATCGGCATAAAGTTGTAGCACACGGTATCAACGCCGCAGGCCGCAAGGTTGCGAATGCTCTGCTGATAATTCGCGATCCAGGTTTTATAATCGCCGGAGTGGGTTTTTATCTCTTCGTGAACCGGAATACTTTCGACTACCGACCAGGTGAGCCCTTTCTCGGCCAGCAGCGCCTGACGCGCTTTGATCTCCTCCACCGGCCACACCTGACCGTTAGGAATATGGTGCAGCGCCGTGACAACGCCCGTTGCGCCGGCCTGACGCACATCATCAAGAGAAACAGGATCATTTGGCCCGTACCAACGCCAGGTTTGTTCCATCGATTCACCCTCTAAAGTTGTTATACCAATATTTCATTATGTGATGACGACTACCATACATGCGTACTGAAACAGGTCAACACGCCTCGCTACATTGATTGATCCATCTCACAGTTCCCGGATATTTACGGCTCACCAATTTAATTTGTTGTCATATAACTTTACACTGACCTTGTTAATTAATGGTTAATCAGGTGTTTATTTCATGAAGACAATTGCCTCCACCACGCTCCCTGCTCACGTGTTACAGCCGCAGTACGATCGCCAGACATTACGCTCCCGGATTGTGCATTTCGGCTTTGGCGCCTTTCATCGCGCCCATCAGGCACTGCTGACCGATCGGGTGCTTAACGCCCAGGGCGGCGACTGGGGGATCTGTGAGATTAGCCTGTTCAGCGGCGATACGCTGATGAGTCAGCTGCGCGCGCAGGATCATCTGTTTACGGTGCTCGAAAAAGGGGCCGAAGGTAATCAGCCGATTATCGTGGGGGCGGTCCATGAATGCCTGAACGCGAAACTGGATTCGCTCGCGGCCATTATTGAGAAGTTTTGCGAGCCGCAGGTGGCGATTGTCTCTCTGACCATTACAGAGAAGGGCTACTGCATCGATCCGGCTACCGGCAAGCTGGACACCCATAATGAACGCATCATCCACGATCTGGAGTACCCCGATGCACCACACTCGGCGCCAGGGATCCTCGTCGAAGCCCTGCATCGCCGTCGCGAGCGCGGCCTGTCGCCCTTCAGCGTGCTCTCCTGCGATAACATTCCGGATAACGGCCACGTGGTGAAAAACGCCGTGCTGGGCATGGCCCACAAACGCTCGCCGGAGCTGGCGGAGTGGATCGCCGCTAACGTCAGTTTCCCGGGCACGATGGTGGACAGGATCGTCCCTGCCGCCACTGAAGAATCCCTTGCGGAAATCGCCCGGGAAGTAGGGGTTGAAGATCCCTGCGCCATCAGCTGCGAACCGTTTATTCAGTGGGTTATCGAAGATAACTTCGTCGCCGGGCGCCCGGAGTGGGAAGTGGCCGGCGTGCAGATGGTGCAGGACGTTCTGCCGTGGGAGCAGATGAAACTGCGCATGCTCAACGGCAGCCACTCTTTCCTGGCATATCTCGGTTACCTGGCCGGTTTTGCCCACATTAACGACTGTATGGACGACAGCGCGTTGCGTGACGCCGCCCGCCGTCTGATGCTAAGCGAACAGGCACCGACGCTGCGTATCACCGGCGTGGACCTGACCGCCTATGCCGACAGTCTGATTGACCGCTTCGCCAACCCAGCCTTACAACACCGTACCTGGCAGATTGCGATGGACGGCAGTCAGAAGCTGCCTCAGCGAATGCTGGAGAGTATCCGCCGCCACCTTCAGCGCGACACCGCCTGGCCGCTGCTGGCGCTTGGGGTTGCGGGCTGGATGCGCTACGTCAGCGGCGTGGATGACGCGGGCAATGCCATTGATATCCGCGATCCGCTGAGCGATAAAATTCGCGCCATTGTCGACACCAGCAGCGAGGAGGAACGCGTTACCGCCCTGCTGGCGCTGAGTGAAATTTTTGGTCACGACCTGCCGCAGGAACCGCAGTTCGTGGAGGCCATCAGCCGGGCGTACCAGCGTATTTGCCAGGCGGGCGCACGCCAGGCGGTTGTCGAGACGCTCCAGCTTTAACCTCCGGTGCGTTTAAGGCGAGCGGGAAGCCTCCCGTTCGCCCTTCCCCTTCCCAACACGACGCTTTTCCGCCAGGATTACTGATAATTGTTATAGCATTACATTTATCACCCTGGAGCACCTGTGACTAAAACCAACCTCATTACCGGTTTTCTCGGCAGCGGGAAAACCACGTCGATACTGCACCTGCTGGCGAATAAAGATCCTGACGAAAAATGGGCCGTGCTGGTCAATGAATTTGGCGAGATAGGCATTGATGGTTCACTGCTGGCCGATAACGGGGCGCTGATAAAGGAGATCCCGGGAGGATGCATGTGCTGTGTGAATGGCCTGCCAATGCAGGTGGGGCTGAACACGTTGCTGCGACAGGGTAAGCCCGACCGGCTATTGATTGAACCGACCGGGCTCGGTCATCCGAAGCAGATCCTCGATCTGCTGACCGCCCCGGTCTATGAACCCTGGATTGATTTGCGTGCTACCCTTTGCCTGCTCGATCCCCGCCAGCTGCTGGACGAGAAATTTGTCCACAACGAAAATTTCCGCGACCAGCTTGCCGCCGCCGATATCATCATTGCCAATAAAGAGGACCGCGCCACCCCGGAAAGCCGCGCTGCGCTGGATCTCTGGTGGCAGCACTTTGGCGGCGAACGTCAGCTCGTCCACGCGACTCAGGGAAATGTGGACAACGCCCTGCTCGACCTGCCGCGACGCAATCTTGCTGAACTGCCCGCCAGCGCAGCTCATTCCCACAGCCACAGCGAGAAACAGGGTCTGGCGGCACTGAGCCTGCCTGCCCACCAGCGCTGGCGTCGCAGCCTGAACAGCGGCCAGGGGCATCAGGCCTGCGGCTGGGTCTTCGACGCCGACACCTGCTTCGACACCATCGGTTTACTGGAGTGGGCGCGGCTTGCTCCGGTTGAACGGGTAAAGGGGGTGATGCGTACGCCCGATGGACTGGTGCGGATTAATCGCCAGGGCGAAGATTTCTTCATCGAAACGCAGGGTGTGGCGCCACCAGACAGCCGAATAGAGTTAATTAGTGCGGTTAACACCGACTGGAACGCCTTACAGTCGAGCTTGTTGAAGCTTCGTTTAAGTTCGGGCAACTAACGTTGCCCTGGTTTAACTGCTTACGGCGTGATGATGAAAACCCGACTATTCCCCATTTTATTGCTCAATATCGCCGGTGTGGCGCTCTTTTTATCCTGGTATCTGCCGGCCAACCACGGATTCTGGTTCCCGCTGGATAGCGGGATATTCCACTTCTTTAACCAAAAGCTGGTGGAAAGCCGTGCCTTTCTGTGGCTGGTGGCGATCACCAACAACCGTGCGTTTGACGGCTGCTCGCTGCTGGCGATGGGCTACCTGATGCTGACGTTCTGGCGTAAAGAGAGTCCCGCCGGGCGTCGGCGTATCCTTATTATCGGTCTGGTGATGCTGCTAACGGCGGTGGTTCTGAACCAGCTGGCACAGGCCATTATTCCGGTAAAACGCTCAAGTCCGACGCTATTTTTCCCGGATATATACCGCGTCAGTGAATTGCTGCATATTTCGACAAAAGACGCCTCAAAGGATAGTTTCCCCGGCGATCACGGAATGATGCTGCTTATTTTCACCGCTTTTATGTGGCGTTATTTCGGTCATAAGACTTTCGCATTAGCCCTGATTATTTTTATGGTTTTCTCTTTCCCGCGGGTAATGATCGGTGCGCACTGGTTCAGTGATATTGCCGTCGGGTCCCTTTCTGTGGCATTGATTGGGCTTCCCTGGTGCCTGATGACCCCGTTAAGTGAGCGTTTAATCGCCTTCTTTGATCGTTACCTGCCTGGTTAATTCAACATCCCTAAAACTAGTTACTAACGGAAATTAACAGTATCCATCAGGAACCATTCTCGGGTCCTGATGGATCTTCCCAATACATTTACAGCGCCCGTCATCTTCCTGTCATATTAATCACGATAGAAATTAATATGTTGTTCAATACTTAAGCTAAATTACCCCGCCAGAGTGCTCTCCCGGCTCCGCGCTTTGAGTATCACATTTACTTATAAAAAACTGCATATTTTTGCTCGCAATGCCTGTCTCAATCAGGTAATCTCAGACTCGTTTTACCTCAGCGCTGCATTTATTTTCGATGTAAAGAAATTTGTGCGATTCGCCACAGATTTGACCATAAAGAATTGTCTGATAGTGCGCAGGTAATTAGTCTCGTCTCGCTTGGCATTTTTTATAACGATATTTGTCGTTAAGGACTTCAAGGGAAAATAAACAACATGGTCAAATCTCAACCGATCTTGAGATACTTCTCACGGGTAATCCCGGCGATTGCAGTCGCGGTTCTGCTTTCTGCTTGTAGCGCATCGAACACCGCAAAGAATATGCATCCTGAGACGCGTGTTGTGGGGTCAGAAGACGCCTCTTCACTGCAAGCTTCTCAGGATGAATTTGAAAAGATGGTCAGCAATCTGGATATTAAATCCCGATTAATGGACCAGTATGCCAGCTGGAAAGGCGTGCGCTATCGTCTTGGCGGCGAAACACGAAAAGGCATTGATTGTTCCGGTTTCGTACAGCGTACTTTCCGCGAGCAGTTTGGTTTAGAACTTCCGCGTTCGACCTATCAACAACAGGAAATGGGCAAATCGATTTCGCGTAACAGCTTACGCACCGGCGATTTAGTTCTGTTCCGCGCGGGTTCAACCGGCCGTCATGTCGGCATCTATATTGGTAACGACCAGTTTGTCCACGCGTCCACCAGCAGCGGTGTGACGATCTCCAGTATGAACGAGCCGTACTGGAAGAAGCGCTACAACGAAGCGCGTCGTGTACTGACTCGCAGTTAACCGCCTGTGCTGTCTGTTTCCCTTGGCTGACAGCATGGTAAAAAAGCACTGCTATGGCAGTGCTTTTTTTTTTGTCTCAATATGAGATTCTGGCCTGGTGGTTCCAGGCTATAGTCAGGTAGTTGCGTGAGTTTAGCCGTCATGATAACGCGGGCGGCACATCAGGATCCGATAACATTTATGTTTACCCGCCATTTATCATCCCGCCGAAAAGTGCTGATGCTCAGCGTGCTTTCAGCACTTATAGTCGCCCTGCTCTGCGGCGGTATACAGTTTTTTGTCAGTTATCACAAACGTGAAGTGAAATACGATAATTTAATTATCGACCTTCATGACTACATGGAAAGTTATTTTAAAGAGCTACGCGTTTCTATTGATGAATTGCAGCCGCTGACGCTCAGCCAGTGCCAGGACGTCAGATCCGAACTCACTTCCCGCGCCTCATTCAGTCTTAACGTTCGCGCCTTTCTGCTGGTTAAAGACGGAATGGCTTTCTGCTCGTCAGCAACCGGACCGATGAATGTTCCGCTCAGCGAGCTGGTGCCGGAAATCGACGCAAACAAAACGGTGGACATGGCGCTTCTGCCGGGTACGCCGATGATGCCGAAAAAACCTGCCATTGTGTTGTGGCATCGTAATCAACTGATGAAAGATGGCGGGGTATTTACCTCCATTAACCTTAACCTCACTCCTTATCTACTCTATACCGCCCGCCAGGACGAGTTTGCAGGCATCGCCCTGATTATAGGAGATATGGTTTTTTCGACCTATTCAAATCGCTTAACCCACGTGTCGGATCTGAACGAACGTCCTGCGCGCTCCAGCCAGATCGACGGGCTACCACTCACTATTCATCTCTATGCCGATAGCTGGACGGTGGAAGATCTGATCTTCGCACTGCTGTTTGGTCTGATGTGCGGCTCCAGCATCGGGGTACTCTGCTTCTACTGGCTGATGATGCGCGCCAATCCGCGTAAAGAGATCCTGACCGGCATTAAGCAGAATCAGTTTCATGTGGTGTATCAACCGGTGGTGGACGCGCGCGATCTGCAGATGCGTGGCGTGGAGGTACTGATGCGCTGGCAGCATCCCGGTGCTGGCGCGATCCCGCCGGATGCTTTTATTAACTTCGCAGAAGCCCAGCAGCTGATTGTGCCGCTGACGTTGCATCTGTTCGACCTGATCCTTCGCGACGCGCCGGCGTTAGCTAAACGTCTGCCTCCGGGTGCAAAGATTGGCATCAATATTTCGCCAGGCCATCTGCACGCCGACAGCTTTAAGGACGATATGCGCAAATTCGCCGCCTCGCTGCCGCCGGATCACTTCCAGATTGTGCTGGAAATTACAGAGCGCGACATGCTCAATCAACGGGAAGCGACAAAGCTTTTCGAGTGGCTGCATCTGGAAGGTTTTGAAATCGCCGTGGATGATTTTGGCACCGGTCACAGTGCCCTGATTTACCTTGAACGTTTTACCATGGATTACCTCAAAATCGATCGGGGCTTCGTGAGCGCCATTGGCATGGAAACCGTTACCTCGCCGGTACTGGATGCGGTATTGACCCTGGCCCGGCGGCTGAATATGGTGACAATCGCCGAAGGTGTCGAGACCCCCGAGCAGGCGAAATGGCTGCGCGATCACGGCGTCAATCTGCTGCAGGGCTACTGGATAAGCCGGCCCATGCCTCTGGAGCAGTTCCTGAGCTGGAAACCTGATATCCATCTTGATAGCGAATAATTGCCCAACCCTCGCTACGTCACTTATTATTCAGATATCTCGCCCGGGCAGAACAGATAAGGAAAACGTAGCGGAATGATTGTGCGCATTGTAGTGCTGCTGGTAGCGTTGATGAGCGGTCTCAGTCAGGCACAAACTATTAAAGAGAGCTACGCCTTCGCGGTTATCGGCGAGCCTAAATACGCCATCAATTTCGATCACTACGATTACGTCAATCCCGCCGCGCCAAAAGGGGGCGCTGTTACCCTGGCGGCGAATGGTACTTTCGATAACTTCAATCGCTACGCCCTGCGCGGCGTGGCGGCAGAGAGGACCGACGCTCTCTACGACACTCTCTTTACCACTTCAGACGATGAGCCCGGCAGCTACTATCCGCTGGTGGCCGAAACCGCACGTTACGCCGATGATTTTTCCTGGATGGAGCTGACAATCAACCCGCTGGCGCGTTTTCACGACGGCACGCCGGTCACTGCCCGCGATGTTGCCTTCACCTTCCATAAATTTATGACCGAAGGCGTGCCGCAGTTCCGGCTGGTCTATAAAGGGGCGACGGTGACGGCTATCGCTCCGCTGACGGTGCGCATCGCGCTGACCAGCGCCAACAAAGAGGACATGCTGAGCCTGCTGACCCTGCCGGTGATGCCGGAAAAATTCTGGAAAGATCATAAGCTCAGCGATCCGCTCTCCACCCCACCGCTGGCAGGCGGTCCCTATCGCATCACAAGCTGGAGAATGGGGCAATATGTCATTTATTCCCGGGTAAAAGATTACTGGGCGGCAAACCTGCCGGTGAACCGGGGCCGCTGGAATTTTGACACCCTGCGCTACGACTACTATCTGGACGACAATGTGGCCTTCGAAGCCTTTAAAGCGGGTGCATTTGATATGCGGGTAGAGAGCAGCGCTAAAAACTGGGCCACCCGCTACAACGGAAAAAATTTTGACCGCCACTACATTGTTAAAGAGTCCTTTAAAAACGATTCCGCCCAGGACACGCGCTGGCTGGCGTTTAATATTCAGCGCCCGGTATTTACCGACCGCCGCGTTCGCCAGGCCATCACCCTCGCCTTCGACTTTGAATGGATGAACAAAGCGCTGTTCTACGGGGCCTACAGCCGGTCCAGCAGCTATTTTCAGAATACCGAGTACGCCGCAGCGGGCTATCCGGACGCCGCCGAGCTGACGCTTCTCGCGCCGCTGAAAGGTGCCGTTCCCCCGGAGGTGTTTACCAGCGTCTTTCAGCCGCCCGTCTCGAAAGGCGACGGCTACGATCGTAATAATCTGTTGAAAGCCAGCCAGCTGTTGGATGAGGCGGGCTGGATCATCAAAAATAAGCAGCGGGTCAACAAGCAAACCGGCAAACCATTCAGTTTTGAACTGCTGCTGCCCTCCGGGGGCAATAATCAGTGGGTGCTGCCGTTCCAGCACAATCTTGAACGGCTGGGCATCACCATGAACATTCGCCAGGTAGATAATTCACAAATCACCAACCGGATGCGCAACCGCGATTACGACATGATGCCGCGTCTGTGGCGGGCGATGCCGTGGCCGAGCACCGATCTGCAGATTTCGTGGGCCTCCCAGTACATTGATTCAACCTATAATTCTCCGGGCGTAAAAAACCCGGCGGTAGATAACCTGATCGCGCAAATCGTCGCCGCCCAGGGGGATAAAGCCAGGCTTCTCCCCCTCGGACGGGCGCTGGATCGGGTGCTGACCTGGAACTATTACATGCTGCCAATGTGGTTCATGGGGGAGGACAGGGTCGCCCGCTGGGATAAGTTCGCCCTTCCCTCGCAGCGCCCGGTTTACTCCCTCGGGTTTGAAAACTGGTGGTATGACGTTAACAAAGCGGCAAAATTACCCGCCGAACGGCGTTAAGGGATTGCAATGGGCGCTTATTTACTTCGTCGTTTACTGCTGGTGATCCCCACCCTGTGGGCGATTATCACCATCAACTTTTTTATCGTGCAGATTGCCCCCGGCGGCCCGGTGGATCAGGCGATTGCCGCCATTGAATTTGGCAACAGTGGCACGATGCCCGGCGGCGGTGATGAAGGGATGCGCGCCAGCCATGCCCGCACCGGGGTGGGCAATATCAATGAGAGCCACTATCGCGGCGGACGCGGGCTGGATCCTGAGGTGATCGCTGAGATCACCCAGCGTTACGGCTTCGATAAGCCGATCCACGAGCGCTACTTCAAAATGCTGGGGGATTATCTGCGCTTTGATTTTGGCGACAGCCTGTTTCGCAGCGCGTCGGTGCTGCATCTGATCAAGGAGAGTCTGCCGGTTTCCATTACGCTGGGTCTGTGGGGAACGCTGATTATCTATCTGGTTTCGATCCCGCTCGGCATCCGCAAAGCGATGGACAACGGCAGCCGGTTCGATATCTGGAGCAGCACGTTCATTATTATCGGTTACGCTATCCCGGCGTTCCTGTTTGCCGTCCTGCTGATTGTCTTTTTCGCTGGCGGCAGCTATTTCGATCTCTTCCCGCTGCGCGGGCTGGTTTCGACCGATTTCAGCACCCTGCCGTGGTACAAGAAGATAACCGACTACCTGTGGCACATCACCTTGCCGGTGCTGGCGACGGTAATCGGCGGGTTTGCGGCGCTGACTATGCTGACCAAAAACGCCTTTCTCGACGAGATCCGCAAGCAGTATGTGGTGACCGCCCGTGCCAAGGGGGTGAGCGAGCGGCGCATTCTGTGGAAACATATTTTTCGCAATGCCATGCTGCTGGTGATCGCCGGTTTTCCTGCCACCTTTATCAGCATGTTCTTTACCGGCTCCCTGTTAATTGAGGTGATGTTCTCCCTTAACGGCCTGGGTCTGCTGGGCTACGAAGCCACCGTCTCGCGGGATTATCCGGTGATGTTTGGCACGCTCTATATTTTCACCCTGATTGGCCTGCTGCTGAATATCCTCAGTGATATCTGCTATACGCTGGTCGATCCGCGTATTGATTTTGAGGGTCGCTGATGCCGCGCTTAAGCCCCATCAACCAGGCCCGCTGGGCTCGCTTTCGTCACAACCGCCGCGGCTACTGGTCGCTGTGGATCTTCGCCCTGTTTTTTGCGCTGAGCCTGTGCTCGGAGATCGTCGCTAACGACAAGCCGTTGCTGGTGCACTTCAACGATCGCTGGTACGTTCCGGTTGTCAAGAATTACAGCGAGAGCGATTTTGGCGGCCCCTTCGCCACCGCTGCGGATTATCAGGATCCGTGGCTCCAGGCGCAGTTAAACGAGCACGGCTGGGTGCTCTGGACGCCGATCCGCTTTGGCGCCAGCAGCATTAACTTTGCCACCACCACCCCTTTCCCGTCGCCACCCTCGGCGCAAAACTGGCTGGGCACCGACGCCAATGGTGGGGATGTGCTGGCGCGTATTCTGTACGGAACGCGAATCTCTATCCTGTTTGGCCTGCTGCTGACCCTGTTTTCCAGCGTCATGGGCGTACTGGCCGGAGCGATCCAGGGCTATTACGGCGGCAAAATTGACCTCTGGGGGCAGCGGTTTATCGAAGTGTGGTCCGGTATGCCGACGCTGTTCTTAATTATTTTGCTTTCAAGCGTGGTGCAGCCCAACTTCTGGTGGCTGCTGGCCATCACGGTACTGTTTGGCTGGATGGCGCTGGTGGGCGTGGTGCGGGCGGAATTTCTGCGCACCCGCAACTTCGATTACATTCGCGCGGCTCAGGCGCTGGGGGTGAGCGATCGCGGGATCATCTTTCGCCACATGCTGCCAAACGCTATGGTGGCCACGCTCACCTTTCTGCCGTTTATTCTTTGCAGCTCCATCACCACCCTCACCTCGCTCGATTTTCTCGGCTTCGGCCTGCCGCTGGGCTCGCCTTCGCTGGGGGAACTGCTGTTACAGGGCAAAAATAATCTGCAGGCGCCGTGGCTTGGGATCACCGCGTTCCTCTGCGTTGCCGTGCTGCTCTCATTGCTGATTTTTATTGGCGAAGCGGTACGCGATGCCTTTGATCCGAATAAGGCGGTTTAACATGACGCAGCCTCTGCTCCATATCGACGCGCTCTCCGTTGCCTTTCGCCAGCAAGGCGAAGTGCGCACCGTGGTGAAGGATATCTCCCTGCAGATAGAGGCCGGCGAGACGCTGGCACTGGTGGGCGAGTCGGGTTCCGGAAAGAGCGTTACCGCCCTGTCTGTCCTGCGTCTGCTGCCTGCCCCACCGGTGGTGTATCCCCAGGGTGATATCCTTTTTCACGGCGAGTCGCTGCTGCACGCCGATGAACGTACGTTGCGCGGGATACGCGGGAATAAAATTGCCATGATTTTCCAGGAGCCGATGGTGTCGCTCAATCCGCTGCACACCCTGGAAAAACAGCTCTATGAGGTGCTCTCTCTGCACCGCGGGATGCGCAAAGAAGCTGCCCGGGGAGAGATGCTGGACTGCCTGGAAAGGACCGGGATCCGCAATGCGGCAAAACGGCTCGGCGATTTTCCTCATCAGCTTTCGGGCGGTGAACGCCAGCGGGTGATGATCGCCATGGCGCTGCTGACCCGCCCGGAGCTGCTGATCGCCGATGAACCGACAACCGCGCTGGATGTTACGGTGCAGGCACAGATCCTGCAGCTGTTGCGCGAACTGCGCGACGAGCTGAACATGAGCCTGTTGTTCATCACCCACAATCTCGGCATCGTGAAAAAACTGGCCGACCAGGTGGCGGTGATGCAAAACGGCCGCTGCGTGGAACAGAACCGTGCCGCGTCGCTGCTTGCCTCACCGCAGCACCCCTACACCCAGCGCCTGCTCAACAGCGAGCCCGCAGGCGATCCCGTCCCACTGGAAGACGCCGCTCAGCCGCTACTGCGCGTGAAAGATCTCTCTGTGGCATTTCCTGTGCGAAAAGGCATCCTGCGCCGGGTCGTGGACAATAAGCAGGTGCTAAACAACGTCAGCTTTACCTTGCGCCCCGGCGAGACCCTGGGGCTGGTGGGCGAATCCGGCTCCGGCAAGAGCACTACCGGGCTGGCGCTGCTACGCCTGATCGCCTCAAAGGGGGAGATCCTGTTTGACGAAAAGCCCCTGCATCAATGGGATCGGCGCCAGATGTTACCCGTCCGCCACCGGATGCAGGTAGTTTTTCAGGATCCTAACTCCTCACTTAACCCGCGGCTTAACGTGCAGCAGATCGTTGAGGAGGGATTGCGCGTACACCAGCCCGACCTGAGCCTGCAGGCACGCGAAGAGGAAGTTATCCGGGTGATGGGGGAAGTGGGGCTCGATCCGCAGACCCGGCATCGTTATCCCGCCGCCTTTTCCGGCGGCCAGCGCCAGCGGATCGCCATTGCCCGCGCGCTGATCCTGCGACCGGAGTTGATTATTCTGGATGAACCGACCTCATCGCTCGACAAAACCGTCCAGGCACAGATCCTGGCGCTGCTGAAGGCGTTGCAGCAAAAACATCGCCTGGCCTATATCTTTATCAGCCACGATTTACAGGTGGTACGCGCGCTATGTCACCAGGTGATTGTGTTGCGTCAGGGAGAGGTGGTCGAGCAGGGAGACTGTCAGCGCGTGTTTGCCGCGCCGACGCAGGAGTACACGCGTCAGCTGTTAGCGTTACGCTGACGCTCAGAAAGGATTTTGCCCAGAGAAGGGCTCGGCGATGGCCACGCCGACGTTTTTCAGGCGACAGGTTGCCGCAAATTCGTCCTGGCTTTTCACGAACAGGCACGGCTCGCCTTCGCACTCCAGCACCGAGCTGTAAAGCTCAATGTCCGTCAGCGCCTGGCTCAGCTTTTCCATCAGCGGCCATGCGTTGCCCTCTTCCGGGCTCAGCAGCTTTAGCGCCACCAGACAGTTATCAGGTTTTGTTCCGCTCTGCGGAATCGGTTCAACCTTCGAGCCTGCAAAACCCGCTGACCAGCGATAGCTCTGCGGCAAGCGATGCACAATTGAGAGCTGTAATGTATTCACGTTTGTTCCCCGGAAGCAAAATATACTTCACAATCTATTTACATTTATAGTAACACAACATCACTCGCCTGCTCTGTTTTTAGTAAGAAAACGCTTACACCCAGCATTCATGGGCTTTGAGGTCTTATTTTTCAGGGCTTTCTGGCGAGGTTTCAGGTTTATAGCGGCGCTATATGTACCCGTTTCTGTGATCTAACACAACCTTTTTAACTACAAAGATGTGACTATTTACACAAATAGATTTTACATAAAAGAAACAAACATGAGGTTGGTGAACCGCACTTTGATTGACCTGTATCAAAAAAGGGCCCCGCCGGGACCCTTTTTTGTGCGTTATTTCACCGCTTTTCGTGGCCGACTGGCGTAGAGCGTGAAGAGAATTGAGCAGGTGGCGCAGAAGACGATGGACCAAATCATCGGCCAGGCGGAGTTAAAGGTCGCCATCGACAGCAGCGCGCCGACAATGGCGCCGATACCAAAACGGAAAGTACCCGCCAGCGACGAAGCGGTGCCCGCCATATGGGGGAACTCATCCAGAATAACCGCCATGGCGTTTGACGAGACCAGCGACACGCAGCCGACGAAAGCCGCCACCCCTACTACCAGCGACCAGAAGCCCACATCGAAGAACGCCGAGACCACCATCCAGATAGCCATGGCGAACTGGATCCAAAGCCCGGCGCGGAACATGTTCAGCGCCCCTACCCGACGCACAAAGCGGCTGTTGATGAGGGTCATCACGATCAGGAAAACGATGTTCAGCGCGAAGTAGTAGCCAAAATGCTGGGGGGAGACATGGTTCAGCTCGATATAGACAAAAGGCCCGGCGCTCAGGAAGGAGAACATCCCGGCAAAGCTGAAACCGCTGGCCAGCATATAGCTCAGCACCCGCTTGTGGCGGAACAGGGACGCGAAGTTGCCAAGCGTGGTGCGAATATGAAACTTCTGCCGCCGCTCAACCGGCAGCGTCTCTTTAATAAAGAAGAAGATCATCAGAGAAGCCAGCAGTGCCGCCAGCGCCAGGATCCAGAAGATGGCGTGCCAGCTAAACCAGACCAGCACCGCCCCGCCCGCCATGGGCGCAACAAGTGGCGCTATCGTGGTGACCAGCATGACGAAGGACATCATGCGGGAGAACTCTTCTTTCGGATAGATATCGCGCATCAGGGCGTTGATGACCACGCTGGCGGCCGCCGCGGCCAGGCCGTGGAAGAAGCGCATCACGATCAGCTGATCGATGGTCTGGGCCAGAGCACAGGCCACCGCCGCTGCGGCAAAGATCAGGGTGCCGCCCAGGATCACCGGCTTACGTCCCAGGCTGTCCGCCATGGGGCCATATAACAGCTGCCCGACGGCAAAACCCAGTATATAGGTGCTGAGGGTCATCTGCGCGCTGCCTGCCGGCACGCCAAACTGCTCGGCGATCACCGGCAGCGCGGGCAGATACATGTCAATAGACAGCGGCATCAGCATGGCCAGCAGGCCAAGAATAAAGACAATGCTGAACGACGAGTGTGGCCTGGTGGTCACAGTTAGCTCCTGAAATTAGCGTGAAGAGTGGCCAACGCTGGCAATTTCTTCTTCCGTCAACGGGCGATATTCGCCTGGCTCAAGGTCCGGGTCGAGGGCGATCGCGCCGATCCGTTCGCGATGCAGACCGACAACGTGGTTGCCCACGGCGGCAAACATGCGCTTAACCTGATGGTAGCGCCCTTCGCTGATGGTCAGACGCACTTCGGTAGGGGTGATCACTTCCAGCACGGCGGGCTTAGTCAGATCTTTTTCATTATGCAGCTGGACGCCATGGGCAAACTGTTCTGCCGTGCTGTCGCTCACCGGCGACTCCAGGGTCACCAGATAGGTCTTCTCGCAATGGTGGCGCGGTGAGGTGATCCGGTGTGACCACTGACCGTCATCGGTCATCAGCACCAGGCCGGTGGTATCGATATCCAGACGTCCGGCGGCGTGCAGCTTGTGCGCCACAGGCTCATCCAGGAAATAGAGGACGGTCGGGTGATCGGGATCGTCGGTCGAGCAGACATAGCCTTGCGGCTTATTGAGCATGAAGTAACGCGGGCCATTCTGCTGGGTCAGCGAATTGCCTTCATATTCCACCTGATGGTCAGGCTGGAGTTTGAACGCGCTGTCTCGCACAATATCACCATCCACGGTCACGTGGCTGGCGCGAATCAGACGCCCGGCAATAGCGCGGCTTACGCCGAGTTGCTGAGCGATAAACTTATCAAGTCGCATGAAATATTTTAAGCCTTAAAGGTGCCAGGAGCCGGACAACGCGTCCGGAAAAGAAGCAGTCAGAAACAGCTCAGTATAACGGGCTCTGTGCGCCACTCAAGGGAAAAAGTTTCGTGGCATAATATGAGCGAGATAACTAAACCGAGACCCCATGACCTTTACACTTCGCCCCTACCAGCAGGAAGCCGTGGACGCTACCCTCGCCCACTTTCGTCAGCATAAAGAACCGGCGGCTATTGTTCTGCCCACCGGCGCAGGTAAAAGCCTGGTCATTGCCGAACTGGCCCGCCTGGCGCGGGGCCGCGTGCTGGTGCTGGCGCACGTCAAAGAGCTGGTGGCGCAGAACCATGCCAAGTATCTGGCGCTGGGGCTGGAAGCGGATATTTTTGCCGCCGGCTTACAGCGTAAGGAGAGCCACGGCAAAGTGGTGTTTGGCAGCGTGCAGTCGGTGGCCCGCAACCTGGATAAATTTCAAAGCGAGTTCTCACTGCTGATTGTGGACGAATGCCACCGCATCAGCGATGACGACGACAGCCAGTATCAGCAGATCCTGACCCACCTGAAGCGCGTCAATCCGCACATCCGCCTGCTGGGGCTCACCGCCACGCCGTTCCGCCTCGGTAAAGGCTGGATTTACCGCTTTCATTATCACGGCATGGTGCGCGGCAATGAAGACGCGCTGTTCCGGGACTGTATTTACGAGCTGCCGCTGCGTTACATGATTAAACACGGCTATCTGACGCCACCGGAACGGCTGGATATGCCGGTAGTGCAGTATGATTTCAGCAGGCTGCAGGTGCAGAGTAACGGCCTTTTCAGCGAGGCGGATCTTAACCGCGAGCTGAAAAAGCAGGATCGTATTACTCCGCATATCATCAGCCAGATTATGGAGTTCGCCGCCGCGCGCAAAGGGGTGATGATTTTTGCCGCCACCGTGGAACACGCCCGGGAAGTCACCGGCCTGCTGCCCGCCAGCGACGCCCGGCTGATTACCGGTGAAACGCCGGGCAGCGAGCGTGACCAGTTGATTGAAGCCTTTAAGGCACAGCAGTTCCGCTATCTGGTGAATGTGTCAGTACTTACTACCGGCTTTGATGCCCCGCATGTCGATCTGATTGCCATTCTGCGTCCGACCGAATCCGTCAGCCTCTATCAGCAGATTGTGGGCCGCGGCCTGCGCTTAGCCCCCGGAAAAACCGACTGCCTGATCCTGGATTATGCCGGTAACCCGCACGACCTGTATGCCCCGGAAGTGGGAGCGCCAAAAGGCAAAAGCGACAACGTACCGGTGCAGGTTTTTTGCCCGGCCTGCGGGTTCGCCAATACCTTCTGGGGTAAAACCACCGCCGACGGCACGTTAATCGAACACTTTGGCCGCCGCTGCCAGGGCTGGTTTGAAGATGATGATGGCCATCGCGAACAGTGCGACTATCGCTTCCGCTTTAAAAACTGCCCCCAGTGTAACGCCGAAAACGACATTGCCGCCCGTCGCTGCCGCACCTGTGATGCGGTGCTGGTCGATCCCGACGATATGCTGAAAGCGGCTTTGAAGCTAAAAGACGCGCTGGTACTGCGCTGTAGCGGCATGGTGCTGGCCCACGGCGCCGATGAAAAAGGCGAATGGCTGAAAATCACCTATTTCGACGAAGATGGCGCCGATGTAAGTGAGCGCTTCCGCCTGCAAACACCCGCTCAGCGCACCGCCTTTGAACAGCTGTTTATCCGTCCGCACACCCGCACGCCCGGCGTACCGCTGCGCTGGATCACCGCGGCGGATATCGTTCATCAACAGCCGTTACTGCGCCATCCTGATTTTGTGGTCGCGCGGAAAAAAGGACAGTTCTGGCAGGTGCGTGAAAAGGTCTTTGATTATGAGGGCCGCTTCCGCCGTGCCAATGAATTGCGGTGAGAGCGGGACTTTTCATTGATGTGAAAGCCATTTGAGTATAAAATGCCGCCCGCTTCACATCCGTGAGGCAGAACACTCACCTGTTGCTGGGTCGCCTGTAGCAGGATTTTTTATACAGAGAGAAATCAATGTTCACTATCAATGCAGAAGTACGTAAAGAGCAGGGTAAGGGTGCGAGCCGCCGCCTGCGCGCAGCTAACAAATTCCCGGCCATCATCTATGGCGGCGAAGCTGCTCCTGTCGCAATCGAACTGGACCACGACAAACTGTGGAACCTGCAGGACAAAGCTGAGTTCTACAGCGAAGTTCTGACCATCGTTGTTGACGGTAAAGAAGAGAAAGTTAAAGCTCAGGCAGTACAGCGTCACGCTTACAAGCCAAAACTGTCTCACATCGACTTCGTTCGCGCGTAATCGCAAACTTGTCGAAAAGAAACCCCGCATTGCGGGGTTTTTTTATGGCCGTTATTTACCGCCGGAGGTGCGGCGCTGCAGCTGATCCCGCAGGTTGGGCGGCGTGCCTTTTATGGTCAGCGTGTCGGTCGCCGGATCCCAGAAAATGCGCTCGCCCAGCAGCATGGCATCAAAGTTAATGGTTAACCCGCCGCCGCTACCGGCAAATTTTGTGAGCTGACGCAGCGTGCTGCGATCCGCCGGGAAGCTCTCTTCCAGCTCGTAACCCTTCTCCGCCGTAAATTCCTGGAAACTTACTTCACTGACGCCTGCCAGCTCTTTGGATAGCGACTCCAGTTCAATCTCTTCCCCCGCCTGCAGCTGTTCGTTGCAGTAGGCATAAACCTGCTGACGCACGTTCTGGCGTTCCGCTTTATCCAGTTCGGCTTCTGCGGTGAAATCATCCACCGCCTGCAGCAAACCTTTATTCTGCGCTTTGGCATTCAGGCCTTCGCTGGCGCCAAGGAAATCCATAAAGAAGTCGGCCACCTTGCGCCCTACCCGGCCTTTCAGGAAGGTGAGATAGCGGGTGGATTCCGGGTTGGTTTCCCATTCAGTTAAATCGATACGCGCCACGATATCGGCATGGTTGATGTCCAGATAGTGGGTCGAACTGATATCCAGCTGCTCATTGACGCGCATGCTGCTTAAGTTATTCAGCACCGCCACCAGCAGGTACTCGACCGCCAGGTAACGATAGTGGCAGAACAGAACGATGCCACCGTCGGCAAAGGGATATTTTGCCAGCTCATCGCGCAGACGCCCGGTTGCCGCCCGGCTGAACGCGAGAAACTCCTCTTCACCCTGACGCTGCAGGCGCAGCGCCTGCGCCAGTTCGCTCTCTTCACTGAACAGGCCATAGGCTTTGTTTTTGGCACTGTAAACCCGGTGCAGCTCCGCCATCATGTCAACAACGGTAGGCGTCGGTTCCAGTAACGAATCGCGCAGAACCAGCTCAAGGGTTTGCTCATCACGCTTGATAAGCTGGTGCAGGGCAATCTGGTTGATATCCAGACTCATGTTAAACTCTCCTTTTAGACCGGGCCGTATTCAACCACCCCCCGGTCATGTATGCAACCGAAGATAAAAAAGGGGAAAAAAAGCTGTTGCTACGGTAATATGTTGCCCTTTCCTTCACAAACAGATTTAGATTTATGCCACAACTCTCCCGCTACAGTGATGAACACGTTGAACAAATGCTCAGTGAGCTGCTCAACGTACTGGAAAAACATAAGGCACCGACCGATCTTTCCCTGATGGTTTTGGGAAATATGGTGACTAACCTTATCAATACCAGCGTTGCGCCGGCTCAGCGCCAGGCGATCGCGAAATCTTTCGCCCAGGCCTTACAGTCCTCGGTTAACGACGACCAGGCACACTAAGGGATACGAACGACAGTTTATGGTGACGAATCGTCAGCGCTACCGTGAAAAAGTCTCCCAGATGGTTAGCTGGGGGCACTGGTTTGCCCTGTTTAACATTCTGCTGGCGATGGTGCTCGGCAGTCGTTATCTGTTTGTCGCCGACTGGCCGACGACGCTTGCCGGACGGGTTTACTCCTGGATAAGCGTCATTGGCCATTTCAGCTTTCTGGTGTTCGCCACCTATCTCCTGATCCTCTTTCCGCTGACGTTTATCGTCATGTCGCAGCGGCTGATGCGGTTTGTCTCCGCCATCCTTGCCACCGCAGGCATGACGCTGTTGCTAATCGACAGCGAAGTCTTTACCCGTTTTCACCTGCATCTTAATCCCGTCGTCTGGGAACTGGTGATCAACCCCGACCAGAATGAAACGGCGCGGGACTGGCAGCTGATGTTTATCAGCGTGCCGATTATCCTGTTGATAGAGATGCTGTTTGCTACCTGGAGCTGGCAAAAACTGCGCAGCCTGACGCGTCGCCGTCGCTACGCCAAACCGGTCGCCGCCCTGTTTTTCGTGGCCTTTATCGGCTCGCATTTCATGTATATCTGGGCGGACGCCAACTTCTATCGCCCGATCACTATGCAGCGCGCGAACCTGCCGCTCTCCTATCCAATGACCGCTCGCCGTTTCCTCGAGAAACACGGTCTGCTGGATGCGCAGGAGTATCAGCGCCGCCTGATCGAGCAAGGCGATCCTGAAGCGGTATCGGTGCAATATCCGCTCAGCGATCTGCGCTTCCGTGACATGGGCCAGGGGCAGAATGTGCTGCTGATTACCGTCGACGGTCTGAACTACTCGCGCTTTGAGAAACAGATGCCTGCGCTGGCAGAATTCGCCGACAAAAACATCAACTTTAGCCAGCATATGAGCTCCGGTAACGCGACCGATGCCGGTATCTTTGGCCTGTTCTACGGCATTTCGCCAGGCTATATGGACGGCGTGCTGTCTTCGCGTATCCCGGCGGCGCTGATCACCGGCCTGAATCAGCAGGGTTATCAGCTGGGACTGTTCTCCTCTGATGGCTTCAGCAGCCCGTTGTACCGTCAGGCGTTGCTGTCCGATTTCTCGCTGCCGGTCACGCAGAGCCAGTCCGATGCACAAACTGCCGGGCAGTGGATCAGCTGGTTGAACCGCTATGCGCAGGACGATAACCGCTGGTTCTCGTGGATTGCCCTCAACGGCACGACGCTGGATGAGAGCAACCAGAAGACCTTTGCCCGCCGCTACGCGCAGGCCGCAGGCGGTGTGGATGCGCAGATCGCCCGGGTGCTGGATGCCCTGCGTGAATCCGGCAAGCTGGATAACACGGTCGTGGTGATCACCGCCGGTCATGGGGTGCCGCTGGGTGACGAGCGTAAGGATGTCGACTGGTCACGTCCTCGCCTGCACGTTCCGCTGGTGATCCACTGGCCAGGTACACCATCGCAGCGCATTAACATGCTGACCGATCATAAAGATGTGATGACGACCCTGATGCAGCGTCTGCTTCACGTCAGCACGCCAGCCAATGAGTACTCGCAGGGTCAGGATCTGTTCAGCGCCACGCGTCGCCACAACTGGGTGACGGCCGCCAGTAACAATACGCTGGCCGTCACGACGCCAACCCTGACGCTGGTGCTGAGCAGTAACGGTAATTACAAAACCTATAATCCGCAGGGTGAGAAGCTCAACGACCAGACGCCGCAGCTAAGCCTGCTGTTACAGGTGCTGACGGACGAAAAACGGTTTATTGCTAACTGATTTAAAATTAATCAGTTAGCCTGAACTGGCCTTGCATTAAACGCGGAAATGGGTAGTATGAATTCTTATGCGTCGGCACGTAGCGCAGCCTGGTAGCGCACCGTCATGGGGTGTCGGGGGTCGGAGGTTCAAATCCTCTCGTGCCGACCAAAAATTCCCCAAAAAAACCAACCTTCGCGGTTGGTTTTTTTATTTGTGTCGCTCGCGCGGGCGCGTGTGCCATTTACCTCATCTGCATCTTTTTTATCCACCCTGGTCGAATAAGAGGGCTGAGAATTTTCTTTCGTTAAAATAAATCAGGCCAGTGGCAGTAGATTTACTTAAACCACTAAAAAAAAACATAACCCGAGCCTATCAAAGCACGCTCTTTAAGTTATAAAAAACAAATAATTAAGATAATCTGTAATGATCCTTCGTAATCAATTTTCTTTTTACTTAAATACTTAACGACTTTTTCCTCATAAAACAATCACAATGGAATATGTATCTGAGTAAAATCATTCGCATAATATATTTAGCCGAAACATGATTCATTCGAAGCGTAAATAGTTAAATAAATAGTTACACATCGGAAATTTTAATAATAAAATGAATCTAATTAATCGCTTGTACAAACAAGTCCCCACTCATTAAACTAGCCCCACATTTGAAACACGAAACGTTTTAAATGAAATTTTCCATAACAAAATATCGGTAATAAAATACCCTCAATTCCCTGTGAATTTTTTGTTAATAAAAAATTGCTGAGAAATGATTACATCAGGTCAATAAATATTGCCCACCATAACGGACTACTATAGTAAAGGAATATAAAATGAAAAAATTAATGTTAGCAGGTTGTATTGCTGCCGCTGCCGTTTGCTCTAACGCTATGGCAGATGTTACTGCCTCCGCTACCGCTACCTGGGATGCCAGCGCAACTAAAGATACCACCAGCGCACTGGTTGTCACCCCGCTCAAATCTCTCTCTTTCCAGTATGCAGAGGGCATTCAGGCGTTTAACACCCAGAACGGCGCTTTCGACATTACTGTTAAAGGCCAGTCTGGTGCGACCGATTTCATGCTGACATCTCAGATCGTGACCAACACCCTGAGCCGCGCTACTGATAATTCTACGCTGGATGTCAGTGTTAAATGGAATGACAAGGCGTTGAGCAAAACCGAAGCGGTAAAACTGATCGATACATCTGATAACGTCTCCGCAGGTCTGGACGCGCTGGCTGTGAGCACTGCTTACGCGGGTTCTGACCGTACCTCTACACAGGGTAACTTTACCTTCGGTATCGACTCGGCAACCAGCGACGGCACCAACAAAGTTGAGTTTGCCGAGCTGAACGATGGCTACTGGAGCGGCGACGTTAAAGTACAGTTCAACGCAGTCTGGACTACCGCTTAATTATCATCCTCGCAGTGCCCCTTCATTGGAAGAGACAAGGAGACTATTAGTCTCCTTTTAATCTAAGGATCCCCCCATGAAATTACGTTGTCTTAGCGCGATCGCGTTATCTATGGCAATTGTTTTTCCTGCCCTGGCTATTAACGTTGGGGATGTTACCTCAATAATAACCTCAAAAAATAATAGCCTGGCAAAAGAGATTGAGAATAATACCGAGGCTGCACGTTTCGTTAGCGTTAAGGTTGAAAGATTATCTTCCCCAATGGCCGATGGAAAGGTCATGCCAATGGCAGACCGCTCTGAATTACTTTCAACACCAGCAAGTTTAATATTACCTGGTAATGCCAAAGAAAACTTCCGTTTCATTTATAACGGACCCGCTGATGATAAAGAACGTTATTATCGACTGTCATGGACTGATGAACCCATTTCAGAGTTTGATGCAAGTAAAAAAAGCAAGCTCGGTCAGGCGACCACATCAGCAGTTATTGGCACCATTCTGGTTGTTGCACCACGTAAAGAACACTTTGACTACAAGCGCCAGGGCGGTGAGATCACCAATACGGGTAACGTTTCTTTCCGTGTGATTTCCTATGGTCCTTGTAAAGATAAAACTAAGGATGACGGTAAGGGCTGCCGTGAAAGATATCATTTAATGCCCGGTCTCAGCGTAAAAATAAAACATACCGACCTCAGCAATAAAATGACCCGTATTGGCATCTGGCATGGTGAGCAGTTAATTAACGCAAAATAGAGACTATTATGGATAAGTCTGATTTAAAGAAGGGATCTGTATTTTGTGGACTCATGTTAACCGCCGCTGTTGCTTTACCAGCAAATGCTGCCGTACCTCTCCAGGTTAATAATCAAGTCATCCCTACTGCTTTCGCCTATGCTCTTCAGCAGGGCATGACGATCCCTGTTTTTATACGATATGATGGTGAAAAGGCAGTCGCCCCCAGTCGTCAAAAAATCGCTGACGCAATCATTTCGGTTAACGATAATGTTTTTGTTATTAATCAGGTCACTCTCTCTGACCTGCCAAACAGAACGGAGCTGGCCTCTCAGCTTAAAACCGTTATCAGCGAGTTGAAGGACGCCCGATTTAACGACGGGAATCGACTCCCGCTCAGTAATGACGCCTCTATCATTCTTGATACCCGTTCTTTTTATCTTGAACTGTTGGTCAGCAGAGAGGCCATGGACGCGGCAATAATACCGCGCACTAATATGCTGGGCGAATCATCTTCAGATCAACTTTCTAACATTCTAAACTACGCTGTCGGGAGCTATTACAGCCAGTACGATGAGGATAACAACGGCAGCAGTTATATCACTCTGGATAACTCTACGTCGCTGCGCGAGCACCATGTCAACCTCAATGGTTCTGTTTATGGCGTAGGGACCAGCGACAATAAAAGCGAGCTGTATCGCGCAATGTATGAGCGCGACTATCAGGGGATGCGTATTGCCGCAGGGATGGTGGATACGTGGAACCTGCAGTCGATCGCCAGCATGAGCGCGCTGAATTCCAGCCGCATCTATGGGATTAGCCTTGGCAATAAAAGCAGCACCCGAATTGAAGATAACACCTTAACTCTGGTACCTATTACCGTGTTTTTACCTGCTGCGGGCGAGGTACATATTACACGTAATGGTAAGCTGCTGAGCATTCAACAATTTTCAATGGGGAGCTATGAGGTTGATACCTCTAAATTACCCTTTGGTGTATACAATGTTGATGTGACTGTGATGGTGAACGGCAAAGAGGTTAGCTACCGAACCACGCAAATTAACAAGACGTTTGCACGCGAATCAAGCGTGACGGGTCTTATAGACTGGCAGCTATTTTCTGGCATGCTTAAATACAATAAAATGGATTACCGTGACCATGAAAATATCGACTATGGTGAAAAAAAGACCTGGGTTGCGGGCACGGCATTCGGCACACGGCTCCCCATCTTATCCGGCGTAAATATTAAAGCCACCCTTTATGGCTTTGACAATAATGGCGTCAATGAGTCGGAAATTAACGTCGATTTTAACGATCTCTTTAGCGCCAACCAGCAGCTGCTGCTGGCAACAGACAGCAGCTGGCAGAGTACCAGTACGTTGAACCTTGCTCTCCCGGGCGGCTACGGCAATATCTGGGCATCGCGCCAGTTCGGCCATATAGGCGATAAACTGCCGATATACAAAAGTGACTATTTGACCCTCGGCGCCAGCACCAATCTGAATACGTTTATCCCATGGTTAGGGAGTCTCTCCGTTAGCTACTCAAAGGATAAATACAATGATAATGATTACACTAACGTAGATTACAGCCAGTCACTTTATAACGGGCGTTGGGCCACGCTCACGCTGCGCACCGGTATCCAGCGATATTCTTATGAGGATAGCGGAAACGTCAGCGATAAATACATCAATCTGGATTTGAGCTTGCCGCTTTCAACCTGGTTAAGCACCGGTATGTCCAGTGAAAATGGCGCTACGCTGGCAAACGCAACCCTGCGTAAAAGTTTTGATAACAGCCCGATTACTCAGGTTGGGGCATCATTGTCGAAACGTATTAGCGGCGGTAACGGGAGTGATAGCAATAGCTACCATTCTGACGATTTCGCCATTAACAGTTACGCCTCTTATGATACTAAATACAATACCGGAACCGTCTCGGCAACACGTTCTTCAGATAATAACACCAACCTGACCCTCAACTCGCAGGGTAGCGTTGCGTGGACGAAAGAGGGTATTAACCTTGGTAAAGGTACGGACAGTTCCGGTATCGTCATCAACACTAATTTCACGGAAGAAGGACAAATGACGGCGCAAATCAATGGCCATAACTACCCTCTCACCGGTAAAAGTAATTACATCAGCCTCCCCGCTTACGCTGAATATAAAGTTGAGCTAATGAACGACAAAAACGCTATGGATAGTGTAGAAATCGTCCGCGGACGTCGCAGTAATGTCGTGCTTTATCCCGGTAACGTCAGCGTGATTACGCCTGAAGTCAAGCAGCTGGTCACCGTATTTGGCCGGATGAAAAACATTAACGGCAAAGCTTTTTCCAACGTCAATATTCGTAATCACATTGGTAAAACGAAAACCAATGAACAGGGCGAGTTCGCTATGGATGTCGACAAGCGCTATCCGGTCATCACGTTAATTGACCAGCAGGGCGGCGTTTGCGAAGCCGACCTGGAACTGACCAAAGCGCGTGGCGCCGTATGGATGGGCGATATTCCATGCCACCCACAGGTTCAGTCAGCATCGAATAAAGGGACGCAACCTAATGTTTAACAGACAGACGTTAGCACTTATTGTATTCAGCCTTGCTATGACGTTTTTTAACTCCAGGGCAGCGTACGCGGTACATATGTATAATGAGGCTGCGGTCTCTAACTCTTATTTGTTTATTGAAAACAACGTTGATAATGAATATTTTCTGACTTCATCCACTCTCGATCCCCGCTTTACGGGAGCAAATACCTGGACCAGGTATAAAACCAACCAGGATAGTATGGGTTACATGGGCGTCGTGGCCTGGTTTGAAACCAATACCTGGGTGGATATGTGGATTGATAATTCCCCCATTGATGGTCCTTTTATGGGGATCCGCTGCCGTACCCAGAACGGAGGGTCATGCTCCTCAACAGGCTATATCGCTGCGGGTGACAGGGATAACAACGGCTTTTATCACTCTCGTGCCGGCAATAATGTCTATAACGGCGCCTATGGTTTTGCTTCCTTTAGCCCAGCAGCGTTTGATTACTTTAAGAACCAGACGGTGGGGACACAGGATAGTTTCGATCTTAACTACTGCTACAGTGACACAGACTACGACTATGCTGCCGGCGAGCGTTGTAATACCCTCAGCAGCGGCTACTGGCACAAGCGTAAATTTAACGCCACAAAAGTGGGTCATCTCAGGCTTCAGAGCACGGGAGCCCTGGCAGAAGTGTGGATCGCCAGCGACGGTACACCGAGCGTAAACATTGGTTCTGAATATTGCCAGGTGGGGGTGGTGGCCAACGTCAGGGGGCTGATTTGTAAGATGGCCGCTTACTCCCTGCAAGAAACTAAAAACATCAATTCGCTTGATTTTAAGATGATAATTGATAACTCGAAGCTTGGTTTTAGCCCGGCCCTGACAGACGTAAAATACAGTGGCGATGCCAGCAAATGGTATAACTTCAGTACCGCTACCGATTACAACAACGTTTTCACCACCGGGGGTGATTACGTCTATGCCTTTATCTCTGATAACTTTTTCCAGAAAATGGTGAAGGCGGGGACAAGTATTACTGCCAATGACAATATTTTTACCCTCAATTTTAATAACACCAATACACCTGAGTCGGGTTACTATCAGTTCACGACCTCGACGACGCTGAATATCGTTCCTAAAGAGTATGGTATTAGCATTATTTCAGCAGACGAAAAGGCGAACCCTAAACAGTCCGGCAAAATCGGCAGTGAAAAGGCCATTGAGTTTGATTATCGTATTACCACATCGGCCCCGCGTCAGGCCGATAGCATTACCGTCCAGGTCGTCGGCGAGAGCGCAACGATTCTGCGCATCCCCTACTGCGTGTTTACCTCTGCCGATGGAACCTTAAAGGTGCCGGTTCCGGCCTATATCTCATTTACCAGTCATTCGGGTGCCACCATTACGAAGCGAAACAGCTGTTCGGATGCGCCGATCAATATTACAGGTGCCAACTGGGTACAAACGGCGTGGAACGCCAATCTTGATGATTCATTTTATTACAAAGCCAATATTAAGCTGATCTTCCCTATGGATGACTCTCGCTCTCAGTTTACGCTTTCTGGCCAGGACTGGATGGGGACAGTCAGCGCCAGCGGGGAGATAAAGGCGACGGCAACCTGGGTAGGCGTCGATCGTTAATCTTAAGCCTGATGCTCAGAGGTCTATAGTAATGAGAAAAGCGGGTTTCACACTCCCGGCGCTGTTGGCAGCGCTGCTATTCATTAACACGGCACATGCCGTCTGGTTTAGCGCGCTCATCTACGATATGCCGGCAGACCAGGATTTCGTCTCCCGGCCAATCTATAACGATACCGACCGAACGAATCTCTATAAGGTCAGCGCCTGGAAAATTGACAGGCCTGGCAATGGCGGTGAAAAAAAAATCAGTGACCAGGATCTGGAGATCCTCTGGGCGCCGCTGAAGTTTTCGCTCGCGCCTCTGCAAACGGACTATTTTAAGCTGTTTTATCGCGGCCCCAGGGATGATAAAGAGCGCTATTTCCGGGTCGTGTTTAAGGAGATCCCGCTTCGTCTCTATCCTCTGCAACAATCCGGCAGTAACTTAAACGTGCTGCCGGTGACCTCGATGAGTACCATACTCGTTGTTCGTCCGCGTAAAATTAACCTTGCTTATAAAGTTGATGAACAAAAAGGAGTTATCGAAAATACCGGCAATACCTTTTTCAGGGTGATTATCCAGAAGGGCTGCGAGGGTGATGACGAAAGCTCAACGCAGTTTTATATGCTGCCGGGGGAAAAGTACCAGGACAGAAACGTCAGCGTTAAGAACAGAAAATTTATCGTGGCGCAGGAGCAATACATCAAACTGGGTGATGGATGCTTTTGAACTTAACGCCCTTCAGGCCGTAAATCCCTCAGAAAAGAAGCCGGGTAGCCCCCGGCTTCTGTCGGTAGTTACCCCCTGTATCAGGTTTCCGGGGTGTGTTTATACCCCGTCAACATCAGGATCAGACTCTCTTTCGAATCTGCCGGACTGAACTGGTAGTGGTTACCCTGACGGTCGCCACCGATGTACCAGGAGATTTCAGTCTTGCCCGCCGCCAGGGCTTTACGCACCGCCTTGTCGACATCCACC
This sequence comes from Leclercia adecarboxylata, assembly GCF_035787115.1. Lineage (GTDB taxonomy): Bacteria > Pseudomonadota > Gammaproteobacteria > Enterobacterales > Enterobacteriaceae > Enterobacter > Enterobacter adecarboxylatus_E. The sequence continues at coordinate 1,253,512 of NZ_JALKTL010000001.1, forward strand.
ATCCAGTACTCACGTTTGTTGTTCAGATACAGGATCGCATCCGAGCTGTAGTTGCAGGAAGGCCGTTGTTTCCAGGTGACGGTCGCCGGATCCCAGTCGTTGCTGGCCGGATAGAAAAAGATCTGATCCGCGCCGTTGGCTTCCACTTTCCCGCCGTAGATACGCACCTTGTATTTGAACAAAGTAGCATCCTGGCCGGCTGGCAGCGGTGGGATCTTAAATTTCACCAGGCTCATGGTCTCCGGGTTGCGGGTCCGGCCGCCGTTTTTCCAGTTATCCTGGATTAACAGCGTCTGCGCCGTTGGGACCGGGGTGGACGGCGTCTCGCTGCTCACCCAGACGTTCGCCAGCGCCTTCGAATAGCCGTACGGCACGTTGGTACCGCAATCCATACCCTGGTTCATGCACATCTCGGTCATAAAGCGGGCGCCCTCTTCGGTCCAGCCGTTTATAAAGTCGGCATGCGCAGTGTAAAGGCTGCCCCAGTGCTCCTCGCGCACATCGCCATTCATGGTCGGATCGAGCGACAGCTGCGCTTTAGCCGTATCCAGAGAAGTAATGCCGTGCAGCACGTAAGCCACGTTCATGTTCACCGTTGGGATCTTGACCGGGAAGCCGGAAGGACACTGCCCTTTCACATCGTAAGTCGCATTAGCCATCCCATGATGCGGCTTGAGGTTAATACCGTCCCAGCAGTCAGGGAACTGGATGCCAATGTTAAACTGCACCGCATCTTTGGCTTTTCTCAGCCCGCACACTTCACCGATTTTATTGCTGTAGCCTTTGCCGTTGGCGCATAAAAAAGTGATCCGCGAGTTGGGTTTGCTGCCGTGGTGATCGCCCGCTACCATCGCCAGACCGGCGGGGAATGGGCTGAGCGGATACTGATCGACGTTCGAAGCTTGATAGTAAGTTTTCTGATACGCAGGCTTAACCACCGTGCCGTCCGGCAGGCGCAGCGACGGCGCCCAGTAAGCTGAGCTGTCGGCCTTGTTATCGCAGGTGGTTTCCGACTGCTTACGCAGAGACTGATAGCCTGACCAGGCATCCGTGCGGGTGTTACCGAAAAAGTCGTGCCACATCGCCTGGTTGGTTTTACCAGACATCATAATGGCGTCATCGCCCAGGGTATGGCTGTAGGCGCAAACGACGTGCGCCTGCGGGCCCGCATGAACGTAAAGTGACGGTAGCAACAGGGCTGACGCCAGGGCGGTATAAAGTGGGGTCCTTTTCATAAATATCTCCTGATAGAAAGGACCACATTGGTAACAAAACGGCGCTAACGCGCCGATTTTTTTGCTGAATATTTTTCTACAATTGCGCGCTTTACAACGCTGCCGGGCGTTTCAGCAGGTACCCCAGCGTCACGAGGCAAATAATCGCCCCGGCATAAAACGTGTATTCCGCGCCCCAGGTCTCCCAGATGATACCTGCACCCAGGCTGGCAAGCAGCAGCGCCACGCCGCTCACCATGCTGAACAGACCAAACGCGGTTCCTCGCAGGTCGGCGTGCGCCGTTCTGGCGATCATCGCGGTCAGCAGCCCCTGGGTCATCCCCATGTGGATCCCCCACAGCGCCACGCCGGCAATAATGCCCATCCAGTGGGTGCTCAGCGCCAGCACGATATCCGCTGCGATCAATACCACCAGCCCCCACTGCAGCAGCCGGGTGGGGCTCATGGCATCGGAAAGTTTGCCGAACGGATAAGCTGAAAACGCGTAAAGCAGGTTCATGGCGACCATCACCAGCGGGATCAGCGCCAGCGGAATATCCGCCTGCTGGGCACGCAGCACCAGAAAGGCCTCGCTAAACCGGGCCAGCGTAAAGACGGCGCCAAGGCCAATCACCCACCAGCAGCTGGCGCCGAGACGTTTCAGGTTCTCTTTTTTGATCGGACTGGAACGCTTATGGGTGACAGGCGTGGCGGGCTCATGAAGACCTAAAAAGAGCAGCAGGACGGCCAGCACGCCGGGAATGACGGCAATCCAGAAAATGGTGCGGAAATCGTCGTTCCACAACAGCATCATGCCGACGGCCAGCAGCGGGCCAAGAAAAGCGCCGATGGTATCCATTGACTGGCGCAGCCCGTATGCGGCTCCGCGTAATTCTGGCGGCGTGACGTCAGCGACCAGCGCATCGCGCGGTGCACCACGGATCCCCTTTCCGACCCGATCAATCAGACGCGCTCCGAGGATCATTCCGGCAGAGGAGGCGATCGCAAACAGCGGCTTACTGGCCGCGCCCAGCCCGTAACCCAGCAGCGCCAGCCCTTTACGTTTACCCAGATAGTCGCTGATTGCGCCGGAAAAGACTTTAATGATAAGCGCGGTGGCTTCCGCCAGCCCTTCAATAAGACCAATGAAAATGACGCTGGCCCCCAGAGTGGTCACCATAAAGAGCGGCAGTAAGCTATGGATGATTTCCGATGAAATATCCATCAACATGCTGACGCCGCCAACAACCCAGACGCCTTTTGGGATCCTGCTCAGCGTGGAAAAGCGGGAGACCATGCTCCACTCCTTTTAGCCAGAAAACAATTATTTAACCTGAAAACGCACATGTGTGAAGTACGAATTATTCGCGTCAGTAGTGAAAAGCGAAACCCGGTACCTGTCGCTGCCGCCGGGGTGTTAAGTTTATTACACCCCTGTGTATTTCCCTTTACCGGCCATAACCAGAATTTTAAACCAAATAAAAAGGCATTTATCAGTGATATACGCCAGTTAAAAATAAAACTAAGGCAAAAAAAACTATTCATGGTAGTGTGTTGACCATCGTTTGACATAAAAAGGAATGACTGTGAAAAACGCCTCTAAATGCCTCGTCGCACTGCTGGCCCTGACCTGTGCCAGCGCATACGCCACCAGTGCCAACCAGCCGCTCAGCAAAACGGCCCCGTATCCGCCAGCGGAACAGGGGATGAAACGCCAGGTGATCGACCTGCCTGAGCAGCAAGATGAAGCGAATTACAAAGTTGAACTGCTGATCGGCCAGACGCTGGAAGTGGATTGTAACGTGCATCGCCTCGGCGGTGAGTTAACCAGCAAGACGCTGGAAGGCTGGGGTTACGACTACTACGTTTTTGATAAGGTCACCTCGCCGGTCTCCACCATGATGGCCTGCCCGGAAGGGAAAAAGAGCACCAAATTTGTGACCGCCAGTCTGGGCGAGCATAGCCTGCTGCGCTACAACAGCAAGTTGCCAATTGTGGTGTATACGCCTGCGAATATAGAGGTGAAATACCGCATCTGGCAGGCTGATGAAAAGGTCGAAAACGCCGTCACACGTTAATAAAAAAGCCGGGTTAACTTACCCGGCTTTTTTTCATCAGAGCGCGATATCCGCAACCGGTTTGCTTTCCGGCTGGGAGGTCGCCTGCGCCTCAGGCTGAGGTGCCGCATCCGGTGCCTGCGGTTTTTCATACTTCAGCTGCAGAACACGGCTGGTGTACTCCAGTTCCTGCTCGGTGGCGTCAACGTTGCCGTTCAGCGAGGTGCCGTAAGACGGAATGATGGTCTTCAGCTTCGCCTGCCATTCGGGGGTCGCCACTTTGTCTTTGAACACTTTTTCCATCAGGTGCAGCATAATCGGTGCCGCGGTAGAGGCGCCCGGGGATGCCCCCAGCAGCGCGGCCACGGTGCCCTCTTTATCGCTCACCACTTCAGTACCGAGACGCAGCACGCCGCCTTTTTCCTCATCACGCTTGATGATCTGCACGCGCTGGCCCGCCTGCCAAAGACGCCAGTCCGCTTTCTTCGCTTCCGGGTAGTACTCTTTCAGCGCCTCAAAGCGCTCGTCATCAGATAGCAGCACCTGGCTAATCAGGTATTTTACCAGGTCGAAGTTATCCAGACCGACATCAACCATCGGCCCGACGTTAGAGGTAGTCGTCGCACTCAGCAGATCCCACAGCGAGCCGTTCTTCAGGAATTTGGTCGAGAAGGTCGCGAACGGCCCGAAGAGCACCACGCGTTTACCGTCAAGCATACGGGTATCGATATGCGGCACCGACATTGGCGGCGCGCCCACGGACGCCTGACCATAGACCTTCGCCAGGTGGCGATTCACCACGTCCGGGTTTTCCGACACCAGGAACTGCCCCCCAACCGGGAAGCCCGCGTAATTTTCCGCTTCCGGGATCCCCGTCTCCTGCAGCAGCTTCAGCGCCGCGCCGCCCGCTCCGATAAAGACAAACTTCGCCTTGATGACGTGCTCTTCTTCATTATGCTTCAGATCGGCGACGGTCACGCTCCAGGAGTTGTCGGCGTTACGCTTAAAGCCGCGCACTTCGGTATTCAGCGCCAGGTTGAAGTTCTCTTTTTTCTGCAGAGAGCCCACCAGCTGACGGGTGATTTCACCGTAGTTAACATCGGTGCCAATTTCCGTACGGGTGGCGGCCACTTTCTGGTTCGGGTCGCGCCCTTCCATCACCAGCGGCGCCCACGCTTTGATCTGGGCGTGATCTTCGGAGTACTTCATGCCGCGGAATAGCGTGCTTTGCTGCAGGGCAGCATAACGTCCGCGCAGGAAGTTCACGTTGTCGTCACCCCAGACAAAGCTCATGTGCGGCACGGTGTTAATGAAACTGTGCGGATCGTGCAGCACGCCGCTGTTCACCTGGTGAGACCAGAACTGGCGGGAAATCTGGAACGCTTCGTTGATCTCAACCGCTTTCTCGATACTGATGGAGCCGTCCTTTTTCTGCGGCGTATAGTTCAGCTCCATTAATGCCGAGTGGCCGGTGCCGGCGTTGTTCCAGCCGTTGGAGCTCTCTTGCGCCACGCCATCCAGGCGTTCAACCATGGTCATGGACCAGTCCGGCTGCAACTCTTGCAGATAGGTGCCAAGGGTGGCGCTCATGATCCCACCACCAATTAAAAGAACGTCTGTTTTCTGCTCTTGTGGTGCGTCCGCTTTCACCGCCATGGAGACGGCGTTAAGCCCCACGGCCAGTGAAAAGAGCGCGGCAGTCATTTTTTTCATCATCTATGCCTTAGTTATATGCGTGGAAATTGCAGGTGAAATAAGCTGCGGGGCAAAATTAGCAACATTTAAATATTGTTTAAAGGTTAAGAAATTATTGTAATTGTGAAATTTAATGGTGGAATGTTTGTATGGAAATGTCGCATCCGGCTGGCAAAACGGCGCTTTTCTGGCTACTATGCTGCACTTTGTGATCGCGCGCACGGAAGCCCGCCCAAACCTGCGAAGCTTATGTCTCAATCTCTGATGCCCAATGAAGGTCGCGTAGCAACCGTGCTGCGCTCTCCAACGCTTTTTGTGCGTGAAATTCTGGCCGGGGTGATTACCGCCCTGGCGCTGATCCCGGAAGTGATCTCCTTCTCGGTTGTGGCGGGTGTAGACCCGAAAGTCAGCCTGTTTGCCTCGGTCGTGCTTTGCCTGGGACTCTCGGTGCTGGGCGGCCGTCCGGCAATGGTGACCGCAGCAGCCGGTTCCGTTGCGCTGGTGATCGGTCCGATGGTGGCGCAGCACGGCGTTCAGTATATTCTGCCGGCAGTGCTGCTGGCGGGCGTGATTCAGATCTTGTTTGGCGCGCTGGGAATGGCGCGGCTGATGCGCTTTATACCAGCCTCGGTGATGACCGGGTTTGTTAACGCGCTGGGTATTTTGATCTTCTTCGCCCAGGTTCCCCATTTCTGGAGTAAGAGCCCGCTGATCGTCGGCCTCTTTGTCCTGACGCTGTTAATCGTGCTCTGGGCGCCGCGCTACATTAAAAGCATCCCCTCGCCGCTGATTGCCATTGTGGTATTGACGCTGTTTACCGTCACCAGCGGTCAGATCCTTCCTACCGTAGGCGATGAAGGCTCCATGGGCGGTGGCCTGCCGGGCATCACCCAGATGCTGGTGCCGCTCAACCTGCAGACCCTGAGCATTATCTGGCCCTGCGCTCTGAGTATCGCTTTTGTCGGCCTGATGGAGTCGCTGCTGACCGCGAAGCTGGTGGATGAGCTGACGGCAACCCCGTCCAGCAAGCGCCGCGAAAGCGTGGGGCTCGGCGTGACAAATATCATGGCGGGCTTTTTTGGCGGGATCGCCGGTTGCGCGATGATCGGTCAGACCATTGTTAACGTCGAAATGGGCAAAGGGCGCAGCCGCGTCTCCACCTTTGCCGCCGGTCTGGTGCTGCTGGTGCTGGTCACTGCCCTGAGCGAAGTCATGGCGAAAATTCCGATGGCGGTGCTGGCGGGGATCATGGCGATTGTCGCCATCAAGACCTTCAACTGGCAGAGTATTCGCCCTGCCACGGTAAAAGGCGCGCCGGTTGCGGAAACGCTGGTAATGCTGGTGACCGTCGGGGCCACCGTTTCAACCGGCAATCTGGCGATTGGCGTGGTGGGCGGGATTATCGCGATGGCGATCCTCCCTGCCCGCCTGCGGCGTAAAAGCGCTGTTACAGCAGAAACAGCGTCGCCAGCCCAAGAAAAATAAAGAAGCCCCCGGTATCGGTGATCGCGGTGATCATCACGCTCGACCCCACTGCGGGGTCGCGCCCCAGGCGGGTCATGATCATCGGAATAAGTACCCCCATCAGCGCCGCCACCAGCAGATTCAGCACCATTGCCAGGGTCATCACCCCACCCAGCGCCATATCGTCGTACAGCCACCAGGTGACGCCCCCCATAATGCCGCCCCACACCAGGCCGTTGATCAGTGCCACCCCAAGCTCACGCAGGATCAGGAAGCTAAAGTTGCCCGGCTGAATATGCTGGAGCGCCAGGGCGCGCACGATCATGGTGATGGTCTGGTTGCCGGTATTGCCGCCAATACCCGCCACGATGGGCATCAGCGAAGCCAGGGCCACCAGCTGCGAGATGGTATGTTCAAACCCGTCAATCACTCGCGAGGCGATAAAGGCGGTGCAGAGATTAAGCGCCAGCCATGCCCAGCGGGTTTTCACCGCCTTGCTCACCGGGGCGTACACATCTTCTTCGGCGCTTAATCCCCCGAGGGCGCGCATGTCGTTGTCGGTCTCTTTGTAAACCACATCGACGATCTCATCGATGGTCAGGCGCCCCATCAGTTTCCCCCCTGAATCTACCACCCCGGCGCTGAGCAGGTTGTCACGCTCAAAGGTGCGGGCAGCCTTTTCGGCATCGTCTTCCGGGGAGAAGAGCATCGGTTCCGTTTCCATCACCTCACTGACTTTCGAGCGGGCGCTATTCAGCAGGATAGTCTGTAGCGCAATCTCGCCGAGCAGGGTTCTGTCCCGGGAGGTAACAAAGAGCTTGTCGGTATTTTTTGGCATTTTGCCCAGACGCCGGAGGTAGCGCTGGACCGCGCCCAGCGTCACCTCCGGGCGTACCGTGATCACGCTGAACTCCATGATCGCGCCGACGCGGTCCTGCTCATAGTGCATGACCTGGTGGACGCGTGCGCGGTCCTGAGGTGGCAGCGACGCCAGCAGGCGCCCGGTCAGGTTTCGCGGCAAATGCTGGACCAGGTAGAGCTGGTCATCAATATCCAGAGTGCGCACCGCGTCGAGAATGGCGTGGTCGCTCATCTCATCGATCAGATCGTCCCAGACGTTTTCGGAGGCCTCCAGCAGTACCTGACCGCGCTCGTGATCCTCTACCAGCCGCCACAGGGCATGGCGCTCTTCCGAGGGCAGCGCTTCGAGAGTATCGGCGAGATCCGGCGGCGGCAAATGCTTCACCAGCGCCCCTACCTCAGCAATATCGTCGGCTAAGGTCCCGACATCATATTGCTCAGCCAGGGTCAGTTTACCCAGCAGGGAGGACGTAAGCGCTTTGTCGGTGGTCATCAGCCAGATCAGTCGCGCACGCTCTTCATCGCGCAGCCTTGCGCTATTTTTGGTTAATCCAGACATCAATCATAAATCCATTAAATGAGTTGGCATTAAGCATAGCGCGGGGTTGTGTAAATTTTAATAAACGGATGAGAGGACAGGATAAAAAAACAGCAGATGGAGGGGCAGAAACGCAGACCGGGTGAGGCGGAGCCGCCACCCGGCACAGTTACACTCAGGCGGTACGGGCTACGGCATCGCGCGACGCGGCATCACGCTCCGCGCCGGTCAGTTCCGTCAGCTGGCCGCTGCGCATCTCAAGCAGGCGGTCCGCATGGATGAAGTAATGGTCGTCATGGCTGATGGCAAAGATGGTTTTGCCCATCTGCTGCATCAGCGGGAGAAGCACCTGATAGAACTCGCGGCGGAAATGCGGGTCCTGATCGGCAGCCCACTCGTCCAGCAGAATGATGTCACGCTCTTCCGCCAGCGCCAGCAGCAGCGCCACGCGCTTCTTCTGCCCTTTCGACAGCTTGAGGTTGAGGATTTTGCCATCCTGCAACTCCAGCTTATGCGACATTTGCAGGTGCGCCAGCCACTTGTCCACCAGCGCCGGCTCGGCCTGCCTGCCTTCCGGCCCCAGCAGCTGATCGAACAGCCACACGTCGGTAAACACTGCGGAGAACAGCTTGCGATAATCTTCCGGTTTTTCGGCGCTGAGCGGTTTACCGTCCAGCAGGATCTCGCCCGACTGCGGCTGATACAGCCCGGTCAGCAGCATGGCCAGCGTGGATTTTCCGCTGCCGTTGCCGCCAATCAGGAACAGCAGTTCGCCACGATTGAGGGTCAGGTTGACCGGCCCGACGGAGAAGGCGTTGTCCTGGTACTGGAAGGTGACGTTGCGCAGCTCCAGCGTCTGCCAGTCCGGAAAGGCCTCAGGGCGCGGGAATTCGGCTTTATAAGGCGTCAGCGCGAACTTACGCAGCTTGTTAAAGGCAACCTGGGCACTGAGCAGGGTCGGCAACGCGCCCACGGCTGAGAGCAGCGGCGTGCGCAGGAACAGCAGCGTCAGCGAATAGGTGGCGGCGACGTTGGTATCCGCCCAGCCGAGGCTGTTTGCCATCCAGAAGACCAGGCCAATCGCCCCCAGCATCATGATATTTGACCAGTTGACCGCGCTCAGGTGGAACGTATCGGCACGCACAATGTGATGACGATACTCGCGGGCATCGGGGATATAAAGGTTGTTGAAGATGTGCTCGGCGCGCTCGCGGTTGAGGGTCAGCTCTTTGCGCCCTTCCAGCACGGTCTGGTAGTCGTTATAGAGCTTATCTTCGGTTTCGCGCAGTACCGCCATATGCTTATAGACGCGCGACACCAGCATGTAGCCACCCCAGATGGTGATCGCAATCCACAGGGCGGTGATCGCCAGCATTTTGGTGGAGAGCCAGGCCAGATAGGCGGCCGACCCAAAGGTCAGAATAATTCCCTGCACCAGTTCCGGCAGACGCACAAAAGCGATGGTGATTGAGCGTACATCGCTGGTTAAGCCAGCCAGCAGCGAGGCGCTGCCCAGCTGTTCCACACGTTCAACCTGGGTGTCCAGAATACGCTTGATAAACTCGCTGCGCAGGCGGTAGACGAAGTGGTGACCCAGGGTAGTGAGCGCCAGCTGCGATCCCAGCGTGACGGCCATCAGCAGGATCAGCAGCCCGAGAAATTCCGGCAGCACCATCAGGGTGGTATCGACGGTTTCAATTAAACGCAGGTTGATAAAGGCGATAAGCCCAATACCCAGCGCGGCGCTGAGCAGGCTTAATGCCATCACCGCGATAAAAGGCCAGCGGTATTGGCGCCAGACCAGTAACAGGAGTTCCATGCAGAGCAATCCAGACAAGAAAAAACAGCCAGCAGTGTAAACTGCTCGCCGCTTACATCAAGAATAATTCTTATTTTTATTCGTTATACGCCGCCTGGCGGAACGTCAGGTTGTAGCGGTAATCGCCAGTGAGAGGATGCGTACCTGGCTTAAGCGGCTGAATGCCATGGTAAAACAGTCGCGATGGCCCACCCCAGACCACCACGTCACCATGCTCAAGCAGCAGGCGCTTAAGGGGAGCGTTACGACGTAATCCGCCAAACTGGAAGATGGCGGGAAGACCGAGCGACACCGAGACAATCGGCGCCCGCAGGTCCGCTTCATCTTTATCCTGATGCAGCGAGAGCTTCGCCCCGATGCCGTAGCGATTGATAAGACAGGCGTCCGGCTGGAAATCAGGATAACCGGCCGCACAGGCGGCCTCATGGCACAGGGTAGCAAACGCCTCCGGCATCGGCGGCCAGGTGGCGTCGGTAAGCGGGTCGAGTGGGGAGTAGAGATAGCCCCGCTGATTGGTGGTCCAGCCCAGCCCGCCGCAGTTGGTCATCGCCACTGACATGGTGTATCCCCCGGGGGTGACCATCTGGCGAAACGGCGACGCGGCGGACACCTGTTCAACGCCCTGTAATAACGCGGCGGCTTCTGCCCGCGCGAAGCGTCGCAGGATCACCGCCCCGGGTGCCAGCGGCTCATGCCAGGGCTGTTCATCCGCAAAGAGATCGAGCATCACACCTCCTCTTTTTTGGCTTCACGACGCAGCAGAGCCGCTTTGCGGGCCGTGCCCCAGCGGTAGCCCGCCAGCCCGCCATCGCTACGCACCACCCGGTGGCAGGGAATCACGATCGCCAGGGTGTTAGCAGCGCAGGCCCGGGCTACAGCCCGTACCGCGCCGGGATGACCAATAGCATTGGCCACCTGCTGATAGCTTGCCGTCTCACCGCTACGTATGGCGCGCAGGGCCTGCCAGACCTGGCGCTGAAAGGCGGTGCCGCGAATATCCAGCGGCAGCGCGAGCGCCACGGTGTGGTTATCCACGCTGGCGATCACCTGGGCGACACGCGCCGCGAACGCGGCATCTGCCTGTTCCCGTCGGGCGTGAGGGAAGATCGCTTCCAGCCCGGCAATCAGGGCGCTGTCGTCGTCGCCGGGTAAAATCGCGCAGATCCCGCGCGTGCTTTCCGCCACCAGACACCGCCCCAGCGTGCAGTCGCTCAGGGCATAACGCACGGTGGTCTCTTCCCCGCCGTTGCGGAACTGCTTCGCGGTCATTCCAAGCGTGGCATCGGCCTTGCGATAGTAACTGCTGCTGTCAGGGAAACCTGCCGCCAGCACGGAATCGGTTATGCTCTCGCCCTTCGCCAGGGCATGGCGGAGCCTTTTTGCCCGGGCAGCCTGTTGCCAGCCTTTCGGCGTCATGCCGGTGTAAGATTTAAACAGACGATGAAGATTATAAGGGCTCATTGCCACCTGCTGCGCCAGCATCTCCAGAGTCAGGGGCTGCTCCTGCTCCAGCAACCGGCAGGCTTTTTCGATAGTGGCGACGCGCTGCGCCTGGGGATCCTGCTGGTCCGGGCGGCAGCGTTTACAGGGGCGAAAACCCGCCAGCTCCGCATTGCGGGCATCGGGATAAAAGTGCACATTTTCGCGTCGTGCGTGGCGCGCCCGGCATGAAGGACGGCAGAAAATACCGGTGGTCTGCACGGCAAACACAAATTCACCGTCGGCATCAGGATCGCGGGCCAGCACCGCCAGCCAGCGTTCGTCATCATTATTCAGGTTCGGCTTTTTCATGATCGGCTCCTTATGTAAGCATACTCATAGCCTGCCTGAGCGCCAGCCGACAAAAACCTGCAACCTTGCTTTTTAATTCGCCCCGTTGACGAGGAAACTGGCGAACTGCGGGGACATCCAGGTTTTGAAGCCCTGCCCTTCGCGGGTGATCATATAGACCGCCAGACCCTGCTGACGCACGATCTCTTTGGCTTTTTCCGCCCCCAGCACCATCAGGCCGGTATCCCAGGCATCGGCTTCCAGGGCCGTCGGGGCGATCACCGTCACCGACACCAGGTTGTGGGTAATCGGACGACCGGTTTGCGGATCGATCACATGTGAAATGCGTTTTCCATCCAGTTCATAATAGTTGCGGTAGCTGCCGGAAGTGCTGATGCCGTGGCCGTTGATATCGAGAATGGCCTGTACGGCGTTTTGCTCATCGGTCGGCTTCTGGATCGCCACGCGCCAGGGCTTGTCGCTGGCGTTCATGCCGCGACTGACCAGCGCCCCACCCACCGACACCAGATAGCGGGAGATCCCCTCCTCCGCCATCAGGCGGGCCAGGTGATCGGCAGCATAGCCTTCACCTATCGTCGAGAGATCGACAAACAGATCGGGAATATCTTTTTCAAGGTATTGCTGGCCGGCCTGATTAATGACGGTCAGGTGCTGCAGGCCGGTTTGCGCACGGGCGTCGTCAATTTGCGCCTGGTCAGGGGTTTTCACCGGCTGCTTGTCCGGGCCAAAACCCCACAGGTTAACCAGTGGGCCAACGGTGATATCCATCGCGCCGTTGGTTTTGTAGCCCACCCGCAGCGATTCGGTGACAATATCCGCCATCGCTTCGCTCACCGGCCAGGGGGAGGTGCTCTTCGACTGGTTAAAGCGCATCAGCGCCGAATCGTTTTTATAGGTGGACATCAGCTGATCGTCGCCGTCCAGCTGAGACTGAATCTTTTCGCGCAGTTCTTCTGCCTGAGAAGCGGAGAGATCGATCGCGCTGACGCGCCAGAAGGTGCCCATCGTTTTCCCTTCCAGTACCGTCGCGGCGGCGGTTTCGCTCTTTACCTGTGGCGCCGGGGCATCGCACGCAGAGAGCATAAACAGTGCCGCCAGGAAGCCGACACGCAGAAAAGTAATTTCCATTCGTTATTATCCTCGAGCCTGGGACCGGCAAGAGTACACCAAAAAACAGGCTTTGTAAGGGCCTGATAGCAAAACCAAAAAAAGGGGCCCGTTGGCCCCTTTTACAATACGGCGTAAGACTTAGAACTGGTAAACCAGACCCAGTGCTACGATGTCATCAGTGCTAACGCCAGCCTGACGGGTGAAGGAGTTATCATCCAGCAGGTTGATTTTGTAATCCACATAGGTGGACATGTTTTTGTTGAAGTAGTAAGTCGCGCCAACATCAACATATTTCAGCAGATCCTGGTCGCCGAAGTTGGTGTTACCGTTGCTAACGTCCTTACCTTTGGACTGCAGGTAAGCCACGGATGGACGCAGACCGAAGTCGAACTGGTACTGTGCAACCACTTCGAAGTTCTGCGCTTTGTTAGCAAAGCCATAAACATCGCTGTCGGACTGAGAGTTACCGAAACGGGTTGCGTTGTAGGTCTGGGAGTACTGCGCTGCCAGGTACAGGTTGTTCGCATCATATTTCAGGCCGCCGCTGTATACTTCAGCGCGGTCGCCGTCACCGTAAACGCCTGCAGCGTTCTGGTCTGCGGTACGTTTAGAAGAGGCTGCTGCCGCGCCTACGCTGAAGCCTTCGCCCAGATCGTAGGTCAGGGAGCCGCCGAAGCCGTCACCGTTCTGTTTCAGGGTGCTACGACCGGTATCGTTTTCACCGCTTACGCTGCCGTTTTTACCCTGATACTGCAGAGCAAAGTTCAGGCCATCAACGAGGCCGAAGAAGTCCTGGTTACGGTAGGTCGCAACGCCGTTAGCACGGGATTGCAGGAAGTTATCGGAACCGTAGGTGTCGCCGCCGAATTCTGGCAGAACGTCGGTCCAGGAGGTTACGTCGTAGATCACGCCGTAGTTACGACCGTAGTCGAAAGAACCTGCTTCAGCGAATTTCAGACCCGCGAAGGCCACACGCGTCCAGGACTGGTTGTCGCTCTCGGTGGTGTTACCCTGAATCTGGTATTCCCACTGGCCGTAACCGGTGATCTGGTCATTAACCTGAGTTTCGCCTTTGAAGCCGATACGCATGTAGGTCTGGTCGCCATCAGCGCCATCGTCATCAGAGAAATAGTGCAGACCGTCTACTTTACCGTAGAGATCTAATTTGTTGCCGTCTTTGTTGTAAATTTCAGCCGCATTCGCTGCGCCTGCTACCAGCAGTGCTGGCACCAGGAGGGACAGTACTTTAACTTTCATTATTTTAACCCTCTGTTATATGTCTTTTATTACCACTGCTTACTGATTAACCCTCTTAACCAGTCGGCCAGTTCATTCTCCTCAAAAATACAGAATAATCCAATAAGAATATGATACGAAAACTTTTAAGATGTTTCATATTGCTGTATAGATGTTTCATTTTGTAAATACAAGGGAACTTTTTGGCCGCACAATAAGTTAAAAAATAAAGCACCAAAAATCAAAAAGTTAAAATAAATCATTAAAATCAACAAGTTACACAAAAATAAATTATAGCACTGATTGACAAAACAAAAATGGCTCCGACTACTAAAATATCTCTCGCTATCATCATTAACTTTATTTATTACCGTCATTCAATTTTGAATGTCTGTTTATCCAGAATGGAACCGAATGCAATGCATTCGGTTTTTTTTTACTCATCTTTACGCAAATTTAAATATTTGTGCTACCCACCTGAAACTATAACGATTATTAATTAAATCTTTTCTTTCTTTTTTTAGTCATAGAAATTTAATGGGTAATTTAATTTCTTGTTTATTCGTGCTATTTTTTTCATCTATTGTCAGTTATTTGTACAATCTTTACATGACCGTACAGATTTAAGACAATCGTTTTGCTTTGCGCAACGACGCGAAAAAGTCAGCCTTTGCGGTAGCGTGAGGCTGGAAATTCGATTATTACGCTTTATACTGCCCTATTCGCCTGAAGCGCAGCCATAACGGGTCAAACACATTAATGAGTCAGTCTGAAACCACAGCCGCGAACAAGTTCTCCCTGCTTCCGGGCAGCATTACTCGTTTCTTTCTTCTATTGATCGTTGTGCTGTTAGTGACCATGGGCGTGATGGTGCAGAGCGCGGTCAATACCTGGCTCAAAGACCGCAGCTATCAGATTGTCGATATCAGCCACGCGCTGCATAAACGCATCGACACCTGGCGCTACGCCACCTGGCAGATTTACGACAACATTGCGGCAACTCCCACGACCTCCTCTGCTGAAGGCTTACAGGAGACGCGCCTGAAACAGGACGTCTATTACCTTGAGAAAACGCGACGTAAAACCGAAGCCCTGATTTTCGGCTCCCACGACAGCGCCACGCTGGAGATGACTCAGCGGATGTCGACCTATCTGGATACGCTGTGGGGCGCAGAGACGGTTCCCTGGTCGATGTACTATCTCAACGGTCAGGACAACAGCATGATCCTGATCTCTACCCTGCCGCTTAAGGATCTCTCCTCCGGGTTTAAAGAGACATCCGTAGGTAATGTTGTGGATTCCCGCCGCGCTGAGATGCTACAACAGGCTAACGCCCTGGATGAGCGCGAAAGTTTCTCTTCCCTGCGTCGGCTGGCCTGGCAAAATGGCCACTACTTTACCCTGCGCACCACTTTCAATCAGCCGGGCCATCTGGCAACGGTGGTGGCTTTCGATCTGCCGATCAACGATCTGATCCCGCCGGACATGCCGCTCGACAGCTTCCGCCTGGAGCAGGACAACTCGGTGCAAAATCTGCGCGTGCCGACGGATAAAGAGAGCCCTGACAGCGTCTCTATCTCCTTTAATGGTTCGAAAATTGAAATTGCTTCATCGCTGAACACCACAGGCATGCGGCTGGTCTGGCAGGTACCTTTTGGTACGCTGCTGCTGGATACCCTGCAAAATATTCTGTTGCCGCTGCTGCTCAATATCGGTCTGCTGGCACTGGCGCTGTTTGGTTACAGCACTTTCCGTTCGCAGCCGGGTCGCCAGAGCGATGTTCCCGTTTCGGCCGGTACGAACAACGAACTGCGCGTACTTCGCGCCCTGAATGAAGAGATTGTCTCTGTGCTGCCGCTCGGCCTGCTGGTGCACGATCAGGAGGCCAACCGGACTGTTATCAGCAACAAAATTGCCGATCACCTGCTGCCGCACCTGAATCTGCAAAACATCACCAGCATGGCCGATCAGCACCAGGGAGTCATTCAGGCCACCATTAATAATGAGCTGTACGAAATCCGTCAGTTCCGCAGCCAGGTGGCGTCGCGGACGCAAATTTTCATTATTCGCGATCAGGATCGCGAGGTGCTGGTCAATAAAAAACTCAAGCAGGCGCAAAGACTGTATGAAAAAAACCAGCAGGGCCGTGCGGCGTTTATGCAAAATATTGGCGAGGCGTTCAAGCTACCGCTGAAAGCGCTGGCCAGTGAAGCCGCCCACTTATCCAGCCCGGAGAGCCTGCAGCTGTCAGGTCATGCCGATACGCTGGTGCGACTGGTGGATGAGATCCAGCTTGCCAATATGCTGGAAAATGACACCTGGAAGAGCACGGCGTCGCTGTTCTCCATTCAGGATCTGATCGATGAAGTGGTGCCGGAAGTGCTGCCAGTGATCAAGCGCAAGGGGCTGCAGCTGCTGATTAATAACCCGCTGCGCGCCAACGATGAACGTCATGGCGACCGTGACGCCCTGCGCCGTATCCTGCTGATGCTGATCCAGTACGCGGTCACCACTACCCAGATCGGAAAAATTACCCTCGAAGTAAGCAGCGATGAATCGGCCGACGACCGCCTCACCTTCCGTATTCTTGATACCGGCGAAGGGGTTACGGCCAGTGAAATCGACAATCTGCACTTCCCGTTCCTTAATGAGACCCAGGGCGACAACTATGGCAAGGCCAATGCCCTTACCTTCTGGCTCTGCGATCAGCTGGCACGTAAACTCGGCGGTCATCTGAATATCAAAGCGCGTGAGTCGCTGGGCACCCGCTATTCGCTGCACGTCAAAATGGCGGCCAGCCCGCAGGAAGCAGAGGAAGATGAACGCCTGCTGGATGACGTAGTGATCATGGTGGACGTGACCTCAAATGAGATCCGTAATATTGTGGTTCGTCAGCTGGAAAACTGGGGCGCAAGCTGTATCTCGCCTGACGAACGGCTGGCAAGTCAAGAATATGATCTCTATTTAACGGATAATCCGTCTAATCTTACTGCCTCGGGCTTGCTTTTAAGCGATGATGAGCCAGGCGTGCGAAAAATTGGCCCAGGCCAGGTGCGCGTCAACTTTAATATGAGCAATGCTATGCAGGAAGCTGTACTACAACTAATAGAGGAGCAGCTGGCACAGGAAACGATCCCGGAATCCCCACTGGGCGGCAATGAAAATGCTGAACTTCATGCCAGCGGATATTATTCGCTCTTTGTAGACACAGTACCAGATGATGTTAAGAGGTTGTATACTGAATCGGCCGTGAATGACTTCGCGGCATTGGCTCAGACAGCACACCGGCTCAAAGGGGTGTTTGCCATGCTTAATCTGGTTCCAGGCAAGCAATTATGTGAAACGCTGGAACATCTTATTCGTGAGAAAGATGCCGCCAGCATAGAAAAATACATCAGCGACATTGACGCCTATGTCAAAAGCTTGCTGTAGCAAGGTAGCCCTATACATGAACAATATGAACGTAATTATTGCCGATGACCATCCGATTGTACTGTTCGGTATTCGCAAATCACTTGAACAGATCGAGTGGGTGAATGTAGTCGGTGAATTTGAAGATTCCACAGCACTGATTAATAACCTGCCTAAGCTTGATGCGCACGTGCTCATCACCGACCTTTCCATGCCTGGAGATAAGTACGGTGACGGGATTACGCTGATCAAATACATCAAGCGCCATTTCCCCAGCATTTCGATCATCGTGCTGACCATGAACAATAACCCGGCGATTTTAAGCGCCGTTCTGGATCTCGATATCGAAGGGATCGTCCTGAAACAGGGCGCACCAACCGATCTGCCAAAAGCGCTGGCCGCGCTGCAGAAAGGGAAGAAATTCACCCCGGAAAGCGTCTCTCGTCTGCTGGAAAAAATCAGCGCTGGTGGCTACGGCGACAAACGTCTGTCACCTAAAGAGAGCGAAGTGTTGCGTCTGTTTGCCGAAGGTTTCCTGGTGACCGAAATTGCCAAGAAGCTCAACCGCAGCATTAAGACCATCAGTAGCCAGAAAAAATCTGCGATGATGAAGCTAGGCGTGGAGAACGATATCGCCCTGCTGAACTATCTCTCTTCCGTGACGCTGAGTCCGGCAGATAAAGAGTAGTTGTGCAAATTGCCGGATGGCAAAGTAAAAGCAAAAAGGCAACGTAAGTTGCCTTTTTTTATGTTTAATTCCTCGGACGAAAGGAGAGAGTGGGAGTGAGGGTATCAGGCCGCCCCCTATACTCGCGTCTTCCTTACCCGCTCTGCGTATATTGACAGCGTCTGTTTCAGCACGTCCAGCGTAACTGGCTTGGAAAGACAGCTGTCCATGCCCGACTCCAGACAACGCTGCTTCTCTTCTGCCAGCGCGTTAGCGGTAACCCCCACCACCGGCAGCGTCAGGCCAAGCTGTCGAATACGCTGGGTCAGGCGATAGCCGTCCATATTCGGCATGTTCACGTCGCTCAGAACAATATCGATATGGTTTTTGCTCAGCACGTTCAGGGCGTCAACGCCGTCATTCGCAGTTTTGCACTGATAGCCCAGCGAGCCAAGCTGGTCGGCCAGCAGGCGACGGTTGATCGGATGGTCATCTACCACGAGGATCATCATGTCCTCATTTAACGACTGTACTGATTCCGGTGATGGCAGCGACGTCGTCCCGTCCGCGCTGTCCAGTTCCACACGATAGATACGCGCCAGCAGCGCGATCAGCTCATGTGGCGAGGCCACGCTGTTCACCCACTCGCCGTGCGCACGCTCCAGCGCGATGCCGATATGACGACGGCAGAAGATCACTGCCGCTTTACCCTGCCATGGCTGCGTCAGCTCATCGTCGGTAAGGAGCATATCTTCTGCGTCCGGCGTTTGCCCGGCGTAGCGCGCCACCCGGATGCCGTGTGACGTCAGCAATGACTCCAGGTAGGCATACAGCGAGGCGTTATTGACCGCCAGCCAGCAGCGTTTATCGCTTAACCCCTCGATCAGCGTATTGGCCGGAGACTGCGCCGCATAGAGTGGGATACGAATAGTGAACTGACTGCCCATGCCCGGTTCGGTATCCACAGAGATATCGCCGTCCATCATGCTGATCAGTTTTTCACAGATCGCCAGCCCCAGCCCGGTGCCCTGGAAGTTACGCTGCACGCCCGTTCCCACCTGGAAGAAAGGATCGAAGAGTTTAACCACTTCTTTCGCCGGAATACCCACCCCGGTGTCACGCACGCGAATGCTCAGGTAGTCTCCTGCCCGACTCACGTGCATCACAATGCAGCCCATATCGGTAAATTTAATGGCGTTGCTGAGCAGGTTCGAGATCACCTGCTGCAGACGCATCGGATCGCCCTGCAGCGACAGCGGCACGTCCGGCTCAATAAAGCAGTACAGCCCCAGCTGCTTACGCACCACCAGCGGCAGATAGTTGGCGCTGATATGATTCATTACCTCGCGCGGCGAGAATTCACGCGGTTCAATTTTTAGCTGCTCGGACTCGATTTTGGAGAAGTCGAGAATATCGCTGATAATTTTCAGCAGCAGGCTGGAGGAGTTGTTCATCGCCGTCACCAGACGGTCAACGCCCCGTGGCAGCTCTTTGGTCTGCAGCAGATCGAGGTTACCGATAATCCCGTACAGCGGGGTTCGCAGCTCGTGGCTGACGGTTGCGAGGAACATCGACTTAGACTGGCTGGCCTGTTCCGCGGACTGGGCCATATCCTGCAACGACTCTTCCATTTTGACGCGTGCGGAGACATCCACCAGCACGCAAATGGCCACGTTCTCATTACGGTAGCGCGAGTGCACAAAGCTTATCTGCAGGTTGGTGTTATTGCTGGTCAATACATCGACGAAGTTGACCTGCTGCCCGCAGATAATCTGCGTCAGTCGCTGTCTGTCCTCATGGGTGAGCATATTCAGGTAGTTATGTGCCAGCTCGTTACTAAGAATGTTAGTACCGTCAAGGGTGCGCAGGATACAGATCCCCACCGGGGCAGAGGCGACGATCTTACGGTTGAACTGCTCATGCTCTTCAAGACGCTGGGCGTCGACCTCCGCCGGAATAAAGATTTTGCGCTCGTACATCCGCGCGAGGGTAAACAGCGCAATCCCCACCAGCACGTTCAGCAGCACTGAGTTAAGGATCAGCATGCGGATACGCTCCAGCACCATATCCACCGGAACGGAGTAGACGATGCTCAGCGATGACGGTGGCAGGCTTTTTTTCATCACCAGGTCATGAAAACCGGCGCTGTAACCAAACCATGAGCGCTCCTGCATCCATCGGGGATCGATCTTCAGGCGCGATTCCGGCCCGGCCAGCGATATCAGTGAATGGCCATTTTCATCGACAATGGTCACGCCCATCGGCAGATTACCCGGGGTGAAAAAGTTCTCCATACGGATAGTCTGCTCGATGCCGAGCATCGCCTGCAGACGATTGCCCAGATAGACCGGCGTCAACGCATAGAAGTACCCTACCCCCGAACGCGGCCCCTGACTTATCCAGAACAGATTGTTACCGCGCTCATCCTGCGGCGCGTTGCGGTATTTGATGATCCGCTCGTGCAGGCTTTTCAGGGCGCTGTCCCGCTCTACCGGTACGTTGCGCAGGCCAAAGTCGGCCATACAGAGGTTTTCGCTGCCAATCAGGAAGACACGGTTCAGATCGTAGGCTGCCGAGAAGTTATCGCGCCAGTAGCGCATAAACCAGGCCAGCGATTCCAGCGAACCCCGCCACGCGGAGCCCATCGTCGAGCAGTCCGAGTCCGGGAAGAGAGGCTCAAAGTCAGGGACATCCGTTTTACTGTCGCGCCCTCGGATAGCCAGAACGCCGTTTTCTGCCGTCAGACGGTTCTCGGCAATATACTTGAGCTCCTTCATGACGTCAGAGGTGCGCTGAATATAGCGCTGGGCCTGATCGTAGCTGAGGCTAAACTCCTGACGGATCTCCAGTTCCTTCTGGTGCAGCGCATTAACGATATAAAACACCGAAAATAGCGCGATCAGCACCCAAATCAGGAGTGCCAGCGCCCGGAAAAGATAGCGAGAAACTTTCAGCGTGGTTCGAAAGGAGACGAGGTATTTCAAGGGGGCGAGGCTCCGCCGTCAGGATCACAAGGAATGGGTTAAGGTAGCGGTAAATCGCCGCCGTCGCAATGTTCGGTTGTCTGCAATTCAGGGCTCCTGCATAAGAAAAGGGCCGGAAACCGGCCCTTTGTCGTCAGGAGAGATTACTCTTCGGCATCATCTGCCGCATCATCGTCGGTTTCGGCTTCCGGTGCGATTTCATCGTCACCTTCTGCCACGCTACCGTCGATAGAGTCGAGTTCTTCATCATCCACTGGCTCAGCGACACGCTGCAGACCCACCACGTTTTCATCTTCCGCCGTGCGGATGAGGATCACGCCCTGGGTATTACGCCCTACCACGCTGATTTCCGACACGCGGGTACGCACCAGCGTACCGGCATCGGTGATCATCATGATCTGGTCGGTATCATCGACCTGTACCGCGCCGACAACGGAACCGTTGCGCTCGGTGACTTTGATCGAGATAACGCCCTGGGTGCCACGGGACTTGGTCGGGTATTCATCCTGCGCGGTACGTTTACCGTAGCCGTTCTGCGTGACGGTGAGGATTGCGCCTTCGCCACGTGGAACAATCAGCGAGACAACGCTGTCTTCGCCCGCCAGTTTAATCCCACGAACGCCTGTGGCCGTACGGCCCATGGCGCGCACCGCGTTCTCTTTGAAGCGCACCACTTTACCAGCGGCAGAGAACAGCATCACTTCGTCGGAACCTGAGGTCAGATCCACGCCAATCAGTTCATCGCCTTCGTTCAGGTTGACGGCGATAATGCCGGCAGAACGTGGGCGGCTGAATTCGGTCAGGGCGGTTTTCTTCACCGTACCGCTGGCGGTCGCCATAAAGACGTTCACGCCTTCAGCGTACTCGCGAACCGGCAGTATCGCCGTGATGCGTTCGTTTTGCTCCAGCGGCAACAGGTTGACGATTGGACGTCCACGCGCGCCACGGCTCGCTTCCGGCAGCTGATAGACCTTCATCCAGTACAAACGGCCCCGGCTGGAGAAGCAGAGAATGGTGTCATGGGTATTAGCAACCAGCAGGCGGTCGATAAAGTCTTCTTCTTTAATACGTGCCGCTGATTTGCCCTTACCGCCACGACGCTGTGCTTCATAGTCGGTTAACGGCTGGTACTTCACGTAGCCCTGGTGGGACAGGGTGACGACGACATCTTCCTGGTTGATCAGGTCTTCGATGTTGATATCAGCGGAGTTGGCCGTGATTTCAGTACGACGCTCGTCGCCAAACTGATCGCGGATAAGCTCCAGCTCTTCGCGGATCACTTCCATCAGGCGCTCGGCGCTGCCGAGAATGTGCAGCAGCTCAGCGATCTGCTCCAGCAGCTCTTTGTACTCGTCGAGCAGTTTTTCATGCTCAAGGCCAGTCAGCTTCTGCAGACGCAGATCCAGAATCGCCTGTGCCTGCTGTTCAGTCAGCCAGTATTTGCCATCGCGAATACCGTACTGCGGCTCCAGCCACTCAGGACGCGCGGCATCGTCACCTGCACGTTCGAGCATCGCAGAGACGTTGCCCAGATCCCACGGCTGTGCAATCAGGCCGGCTTTCGCTTCGGCAGGCGTTGGCGCACGACGGATCAGTTCGATGATCGGATCGATGTTTGCCAGCGCCACCGCCAGTGCTTCGAGAATGTGGGCACGGTCGCGAGCTTTACGCAGTTCGAAAATCGTACGACGGGTCACAACTTCCCGGCGATGACGGACGAACGCGCTCAGAATGTCTTTCAGGTTCATGATCTTCGGTTGACCATGGTGCAGTGCCACCATGTTGATACCGAAGGAGACCTGAAGCTGAGTCAGGGAGTAGAGGTTGTTAAGAACCACTTCCCCTACCGCGTCACGCTTGATTTCAATCACGATACGCATGCCGTCTTTATCAGACTCATCACGCAGCGCGCTGATACCTTCAATACGTTTCTCTTTAACCAGCTCGGCAATCTTCTCGATCAGGCGTGCTTTGTTCACCTGATACGGAATTTCGTGGACGATAATGGTCTCACGGCCGGATTTTGCATCGGCTTCGACCTCGGCGCGGGCGCGAATGTAGATCTTGCCGCGACCGGTGCGGTACGCTTCTTCGATACCGCGACGACCATTAATAATCGCCGCCGTCGGGAAGTCCGGGCCCGGAATGTGTTCCATCAGCCCTTCAATGCTGATGTCTTCATCGTCGATATAGGCCAGACAGCCGTTAATCACTTCTGTGATGTTGTGCGGTGGAATGTTGGTCGCCATACCTACGGCGATACCGGACGAACCATTTACCAGCAGGTTAGGGATCTTCGTCGGCATGACGTCAGGAATTTTTTCCGTGCCGTCGTAGTTGTCGACAAAATCAACCGTCTCTTTTTCCAGATCGGCCATCAGTTCATGGGCAATCTTCGCCAGGCGGATTTCCGTATAACGCATTGCTGCAGCGGAGTCACCGTCGATAGAACCGAAGTTACCCTGACCATCAACCAGCATGTAACGCAGCGAGAATGGCTGCGCCATACGGACGATGGTGTCGTACACCGCGGAATCACCATGAGGATGGTATTTACCGATTACGTCACCAACGACACGGGCAGATTTTTTGTACGCTTTATTCCAGTCATTGCCCAATACGTTCATGGCGTATAGTACGCGACGGTGTACCGGCTTAAGTCCATCGCGGACATCCGGCAGCGCACGGCCAACAATGACCGACATCGCATAATCCAGATAGGAGCTCTTCAGCTCTTCCTCGATGTTAACCGGTGTAATTTCTCTCGCAAGGTCGCTCATCTAACCGCTATCCCTCTACTGTATCCCGGATTCAAAGGTCGGAAATTATAACACACACGCTTAGGTTTAAACTAATTTGCTTTGTTATCCTGATATACTTCCTCGTCTTTAAATTACGGAGTAAAAGCGTCCATGAATGCGGAAAAATCCCCGTTGGCTGATAACGTCGACCACGAAGAGATCGCCAAATTTGAAGCCGTGGCCTCGCGCTGGTGGGATCTTGAAGGTGAGTTCAAACCGTTGCACCGCATTAATCCTCTGCGCCTGGGCTATATCGCGGAGCGTTCCGGCGGTCTGTTCGGTAAAAAAGTGCTCGATGTGGGCTGCGGCGGCGGCATCCTGGCCGAGAGTATGGCGCGCGAAGGCGCCACGGTAACCGGGCTGGATATGGGTTTTGAACCGCTGCAGGTGGCGCGTCTGCATGCGCTGGAGAGCGGTATTCAGGTGGAGTACGTACAGGAAACGGTCGAAGCGCATGCGGCAGAGCACGCCCATCAGTATGACGTTGTCACCTGCATGGAGATGCTGGAACACGTTCCTGACCCGCAGTCGGTGGTAAGAGCCTGTGCGGCGCTGGTCAAACCGGGCGGTCAGGTGTTTTTCTCTACCATCAACCGCAACGGCAAAGCCTGGCTGATGGCGGTGGTCGGCGCGGAGTATGTGCTGCGGATGGTGCCAAAAGGCACCCACGACGTGAAAAAATTCATTAAGCCGGCCGAACTGCTGAGCTGGGTAGACAACACATGGTTGAAAGAGCAGCATATGACCGGGCTGCACTACAACCCTCTCACTGACAAATTCAAACTGGCGCCAGGCGTGGACGTTAACTACATGCTCCATACCACCGCTAAAAAAGACTAAGCTTAGCCACGCTTTTTCTGACGAATGCGCAGCGGTCCGTTGCGCATTTTTGACCACTCGTTGAAGAAATCAGCAGTCGATCAAATTTTCATTTTTTTTTCTCAAATATTGACATCACGTCCAGGCCTTACGGTACGAGGACTTACGCTTTTTTACCCTTTCACAACCTCAATTTAACCTCAAAATCAACTCTTGTGCTGAAAAGAATCCTTACTAGAATACTCACCATCTTGCGTTATCCTTATCGTAAAACCCCTACATGTAGTATTTATCCACAGAGGTCTGTGGATAAACGGGGGATATTTTCATTTTTCACGGACAGGTAAAAACCCACATGAATCAGAGTCTGCTGGTGACAAAGCGCGACGGTGCTACCGAGCGTATCAATCTGGACAAAATCCATCGAGTTCTCGACTGGGCAGCAGAAGGGCTGAATAACGTATCGATTTCCCAGGTTGAACTGCGCTCCCATATCCAGTTCTATGACGGCATCAGAACGTCTGATATCCACGAAACCATTATCAAAGCCGCGGCGGATCTCATCTCCCGCGACGCACCGGATTATCAGTATCTGGCTGCCCGTCTGGCCATTTTCCACCTGCGTAAGAAAGCCTACGGTCAGTTTGAGCCGCCAGCGCTGTTCGATCATGTGGTGAAGATGGTCGAGCTTGGCAAGTACGACACGCATCTGCTGGAAGACTACACGGAAGAAGAGTTCAAGCAGATGGACGGGTTTATCGATCACTGGCGTGATATGAACTTCTCCTACGCGGCGGTGAAGCAGCTGGAAGGAAAATACCTGGTCCAGAACCGCGTGACCGGCGAGATCTACGAAAGCGCCCAGTTCCTCTACATTCTGGTGGCGGCCTGCCTGTTCTCTAACTACCCGCGTGAAACCCGTCTGGAATACGTGAAGCGTTTCTACGATGCCGTTTCCACCTTCAAAATTTCTCTGCCGACGCCGATCATGTCCGGCGTGCGCACCCCAACCCGCCAGTTCAGCTCCTGCGTGCTGATCGAGTGCGGCGACAGCCTGGATTCTATTAACGCCACCTCCAGCGCCATTGTGAAATACGTTTCCCAGCGTGCTGGTATCGGCATCAACGCCGGTCGTATTCGTGCGCTGGGCAGCCCGATTCGCGGCGGCGAAGCCTTCCACACTGGCTGTATTCCGTTCTACAAGCACTTCCAGACCGCGGTGAAATCCTGCTCCCAGGGCGGCGTGCGTGGCGGTGCAGCCACCCTGTTCTACCCAATGTGGCATCTGGAAGTCGAAAGCCTGCTGGTACTGAAAAACAACCGTGGCGTGGAAGGCAACCGCGTGCGTCACATGGACTACGGCGTCCAGATCAACAAGCTGATGTACACCCGTCTGCTGAAAGGTGAAGACATCACCCTGTTCAGCCCGTCCGACGTCCCGGGTCTGTATGACGCCTTCTTCGCCGACCAGGATGAGTTCGAGCGTCTGTACACCAAATACGAAAAAGATGACAGCATCCGTAAGCAGCGCGTGAAAGCGGTTGAACTGTTCTCCCTGATGATGCAGGAACGCGCCTCGACTGGTCGTATCTACATTCAGAACGTCGATCACTGCAACACCCACAGCCCATTCGATCCGGTTGTTGCGCCAGTGCGTCAGTCAAACCTGTGCCTGGAGATCGCCCTGCCGACCAAACCGCTGGAAGACGTGAACGACGAAAACGGCGAAATCGCCCTGTGTACGCTGTCTGCGTTCAACCTGGGTGCGATTAACAGCCTGGACGAACTGGAAGAGCTGGCCGTGCTGGCCGTGCGTGCCCTGGACGCGCTGCTGGATTATCAGGATTACCCAATCCCGGCGGCGAAACGCGGTGCGATGGGTCGTCGTACGCTGGGCATTGGCGTTATTAACTATGCCTACTGGCTGGCGAAAAACGGCAAACGTTACTCCGATGGGAGCGCCAACAACCTGACGCACCAGACCTTCGAAGCTATTCAGTACTACCTGCTGAAAGCCTCGAACGAGCTGGCGCAAGAGCAAGGTGCATGCCCGTGGTTCAACGAAACCACCTATTCCAAAGGCATTCTGCCGATCGACACCTACAAGAAAGACCTGGATGCGATTGCCAACGAGCCGCTGCATCTTGACTGGGAGCGTCTTCGCGAATCCATCAAGACTCACGGCCTGCGTAACTCCACGCTCTCTGCCCTGATGCCGTCCGAGACCTCCTCGCAGATCTCCAACGCCACCAACGGTATTGAGCCGCCGCGCGGTCACGTGAGCATCAAAGCCTCCAAAGACGGTATCCTGCGCCAGGTGGTGCCGGATTATGAGCTGCTGAAAAATAACTACGAGCTGCTGTGGGAGATGCCAAATAACGATGGCTACCTGCAACTGGTGGGTATTATGCAGAAATTCATCGACCAGTCGATCTCTGCCAACACCAACTACGATCCGTCACGCTTCCCGTCAGGGAAAGTGCCGATGCAGCAGCTGCTGAAAGACCTGCTCACCGCCTACAAATTTGGCGTGAAAACCCTGTACTATCAAAACACCCGTGACGGTGCTGAAGATGCACAGGACGACCTGGCGCCTTCAATCCAGGACGATGGCTGCGAAAGTGGCGCATGTAAGATTTAATATCAATGCCGGGTGGCGCTTCGCTACCCGGCCTACGATTTTCAGGACACAATCATGGCATACACCACCTTTTCACAGAAGAAAAACGACCAGCTAAAAGAGCCGATGTTCTTTGGCCAGCCGGTCAACGTGGCACGCTACGATCAGCAAAAATATGACATCTTCGAAAAGCTGATTGAGAAGCAACTCTCCTTCTTCTGGCGTCCGGAAGAAGTTGACGTTTCCCGCGACCGCATCGACTTCCAGGCTCTGCCGGATCACGAAAAACATATCTTCCTCAGCAACCTGAAGTATCAGACGCTGCTGGACTCCATTCAGGGGCGCAGCCCAAACGTGGCGCTGCTGCCGCTGATCTCCATCCCTGAGCTGGAAACCTGGGTCGAGACCTGGGCGTTCTCCGAGACGATCCACTCCCGCTCCTACACCCATATCATCCGTAACATCGTCAACGATCCGGCGATCGTCTTCGATGATATCGTGACCAACGAACAGATCCTCAAGCGTGCGGAAGGCATTTCCCACTTTTATGACGATCTGATCGAGATGACCAGCTACTGGCATCTGCTGGGTGAAGGCACGCACACCGTGAACGGCAAAACCGTCACCGTGAACCTGCGTGAACTGAAGAAAAAACTCTACCTGTGCCTGATGAGCGTGAACGCGCTGGAAGCGATCCGTTTCTACGTCAGCTTCGCCTGCTCCTTTGCCTTTGCGGAACGCGAGCTGATGGAAGGCAATGCCAAAATTATTCGCCTTATCGCCCGCGACGAAGCGCTGCACCTGACCGGCACTCAGCATATGCTGAACCTGCTGCGCAGCGGCGCAGACGATCCGGAGATGGCCGAGATTGCTGAAGAGTGCAAACAGGAGAGCTATGACCTGTTTGTCCAGGCGGCACAGCAGGAGAAAGAGTGGGCGGAATATCTGTTCCAGGGCGGCTCAATGATCGGCCTGAATAAAGATATTCTCTGCCAGTACGTTGAGTACATCACCAACATCCGCATGCAGGCGGTCGGACTCGATCTGCCGTTCCAGACCCGCTCCAACCCCATCCCGTGGATCAACACCTGGCTGGTCTCTGATAACGTGCAGGTCGCACCACAGGAAGTGGAAGTGAGCTCCTACCTGGTGGGTCAGATTGACTCTGAAGTGGATACTGACGACCTGAGCAGCTTCCAGCTCTGATGAGCCGCGTGACGCTTCGTCTTTCTGGCACAGAGCTTCTGTGCCAGGAAGAGCACCCCTCCCTGCTTGTTGCGCTGGAATCCCACCAGATTGCCGTTGAATACCAGTGCCGCGAAGGCTACTGCGGTTCCTGCCGCTGTCGTCTGGTCACCGGCCAGGTCGACTGGATAACCGAACCGCTGGCCTTCATCAACGAAGGTGAAATTTTGCCCTGCTGCTGCCGGGCAAAAGGGGATATCGAGATCGAGATGTAACCCGGTTAATAGCTGCTTCTCTCTCCCGGGGCGCGGGCAGATTTAAACAGCGCCAGCCGTTTATCCAGCGCCTCGGTATAAAGCATGGTATCAACCCCGACGGCAACAAAGTTCGCTCCCCACTCAAGACAGCGCTTCGCCATCTCCGGATCCACCGCCAGAAAACCCGCAGCTTTTCCGGCATGACGGATCCGGCGGATCGCCTGCTCAATGATCGCCTGCACCTGCGGGTGCCCGGCGTTGTCAGGATAACCCAGCGAAGCGGACAGGTCTGCCGGGCCGATAAACACGCCGTCAATTCCCTCAACTTCCAGGATCGCATCCAGGTTATCCAGCGCGGTTTTGCTCTCCACCTGAATAAGCAGGCACAGTTCGTCGTTAGCACGGGCCATATAACTTTCCACCCGTCCCCAGCGTGCCGCCCGTGCGACCCCTGCCCCAACACCGCGCACACCCAACGGCGGATAGCGGGTTGCAGAGACAATCTCCCGCGCCTGTTCGGCACTGTCGACCATCGGGATCAGCACTGTTCTGGCGCCAATATCCAGCACCTGCTTAATCAGGCTACGGTTACCATCAACCGGGCGAATCACCGGCTGGCTGGTATAAGGAGCAATCGCCTGCAGCTGATGGTAGAGATCCTGAATGGTGTTTGGCGCATGCTCCCCGTCGATTAGCAGCCAGTCGTAACCTGACGTTGCCGCTATCTCCGCCATATAGGACGAGGTGGAACTGAGCCACAGACCAATCTGCGTGTCTCCGTTACGCAAGGCCTGCTTAAAGGGGTTTAAAAGAACGTTCTGCATGATGACTCCCTGATGTTAATGATGTACGCGGTCGGCCTGCGGTGCGGTGCGGGTTACCCCCAGCACCAGGATTGCCAGTGCACCAAGAATGGCGATCCCGGCCAGTGCCAGCAGCCCGGCCGCATCACTGCCGAACACGTTCTGGGCTTCTACCCGGATAAGCGGGGCGAGAAAACCACCGACCGCGCCAAACAGATTGACGAAGCCAATCCCGGCCGCCAGTGCGGTGCCGGAGAGCAACTGCGTCGGCATGGTCCAGAAGACCGGCTGTACCGCAATAAACCCTACTGCGGCTACACACAGCGCCACTATCGCCAGCACCGGCGACACCAGCCCCGAGACTCCCACCCCAATACCGGCTGCCAGCAGCGTCAGCGTGGCAATGTTGCGCCGCTCGCCGGTGCGGTCGGAGTAGCGCGGAATAAGCCAGGTGCCAAACAGCGCGGCCACCCAGGGGATCGCCGCCACCACCGAGGCGGTGAAGCCAACTTTGGTGCCGAGCAGGGCTGCCACCTGGGTCGGCAGGAAGAAAATCAGCCCATAGACGGCTATCTGAATGGTCATGTAGATAAAGGCCAGCTGCCAGACCCGACCGTTGCGCAGGGCATCGCTCAACCGCGAGGTGGATTTGCTTTGTTCTTCCCCCGCCAGCTGAGCAATGAGCACCTGCTTCTCCTGTGGGTTCAGGAAACGCGCCTGCTGCGGGGAATCGTCCAGCCAGAAGAAAGTAAAGACCCCGGCGCCAACGGCAATCAGCCCTTCGATAACAAACATCCAGAACCAGCCGGGATGGCCCATAAAACCGTGCATCTCCAGCAGCGCGCCGGAGAGCGGCGATCCGAGCGACAGCGCCAGGGGAGCCCCCATATAGAACAGCCCCATAATGCTGGCGCGATTGCGCTGGGGGAACCACTGGGAGGTGAGGTAGATCATTCCCGGGAAGAAACCTGCCTCTGCGGCCCCGAGCAAGGTGCGGATCAGCAGAAATTTACTTTCGGTATCGGCCCACGCCATGGCCGCAGAGAGAAATCCCCACAGCAGCGTGGTAGTGCCTATCCACGCCCGGGCGCCAAATTTACGCATCAACAGGTTGGCGGGAACGCCAAGCAGGGCGTATACCACAAAGAAGATCCCGGCGCCGAGGGCATAGGCTTCGTTGCTAAGCCCGGTATCGATTTGGTAGCTCTCCTTGGCAAAGCCGATGTTAGAGCGATCCAGAAACGCCAGCACATAGAGCGCCAGCATGAACGGGATCAGACGGGCGCGGTTTTTCCTGACCACGCTGTCAAGCAGAGTCGTACTCATAGAAAATCCTCAGTGAACGATGACGCCACGCCGGTACGCGGCGCGACGGATTAGTGGCTGTAAGGACGTTTCAGGGCGCAGTCACGGTTGAGCTCGACGCCGAAACCGGGTTTATCCAGCACCGATTTGTGGATGCGGCCATTCACCGGCACCGGTTCATCGAGCAGGATCGGGTCAAACTGCGGACGCAGCGTCGCGCAGTCCGGGCTGGTCATCAGGAATTCGCTGAACGGGGTATTGGTGAAAGTGATCACCGCGTGATGGGAGTAGACCGACGAACCATGAGGCACCACCAGTTGCCCACGGGCTTTCGCAATGGCGGCAATCTCCACCAGCGTGGTTAAGCCGCCGCACCAGCCCACGTCCGGCTGCATAATGTCGATCCCGGTTTCAGACAGCGTGCGGAACGATTGCAGCGTGCCGTGATGCTCGCCGCTGGTCACCATCATGCCCGGTGGGGCATTGCGCTTCAGCTCACGATAGCCTTCGTACTGCTGCGGCGGCAGACACTCTTCAATCCACTTCAGGTTGTACGGCGCACAGGCATGAGCCAGCTTCGTGGCATAATTCACATCCTGGCTCATCCAGCAGTCCAGCATCAGCCAGAAGTCCGGGCCACATTTTTCCCGATACTCCGCCACCATGTCCACATCCTGGCGGATCCCGGCGTCGCCGTCATGCGGTCCCCGGTGCGTTGGCATTTTGCCGCCGATAAAGCCCATCTCTTTTGCCAGGTCAGGGCGCGCGCCGGTGGCGTAAAAACGGATTTCATCGCGTACCGCTCCGCCGAGCAGCTTGTAGACCGGCAATCCGACCACCTTGCCGAACAGATCCCACAGCGCCAGATCGATGCAGGAGATGGTGTTCAGGACCAGCCCGCCAGAGCCAGCGTAGTACATCGTCGCCCCAAGCATCTGGTCGTGGATGAGCTTGATGTCGCTGACGCACTTGCCCTCAATAAAGCGGCTGAGATGTTTTTCAACGATAAAGCAGCCCATCTCCCCCGCCGTGGAGACGGCAAAACCGGTCTGACCATTATCGGCCTCCACTTCCACGATCAGCGTGCCAAGAACGTTAATCCCGAACGACTGACGCGACTGCTCATACTGCGGGTATTTACTCATCGGGGTGGCGATGTGATCGTCGATCCAGTGGTTGGTTCCCTGGTCATGATAATCGCCGCCGCCAGCGCCCTTCTCTGCCGTTGCGCCACCGGTGAACCAGGCGCGGATCTGTTTAATCTTTGGTAGGGTCATGATGTTCTCCACATTATGAGGCGTGTTGTTCGAAGGGGCTTTTCCAGCCCAGTAAACGTGAAATGTCTTTCGCACAGGCAATCGCTTTGCCGGCCAGGTAGTCGCGGTTGTCTTCGTTAATTTGCAGCCGGGTACCTACCACCGAGATTGCCGCGGTGAGATCGTTGCTGGCGTTAAAGACCGGGGCCGCCACGCAGCGCACGTCGGGATAGTCTTCGCCGTTATCAAAGCTCCAGCCCCTGGCGCGAATGCGTGCCAGTTCGTTACGCAACTGCGCAGGATCGGTAATGGTGGTTGGGGTGGCTTGCTCCCAGCTCAGGCCAGCGATGATCGTCTCCTGCGCCTGGGCGGGTTGCCACGCAAGCAGGCATTTACCAATGCCCGAGCGGGAGAGCGACAGGCTTTTTCCCTCATGGGAGCGCACGCTGATGGTGGCCGGAGACTCAATTTTGAGAATGTAGTAGGCGTTGTCGTGATCGATGATGCCGAGATGGCACAGCAGGCCGCACTCGTCCATCAGCCTTGTCAGGCGCGGGCGGGCCAGTTCGCGCAGATCCATCCGGCTAACGGCGTGTCCCGCCAGCTCGACCAGCTTGGTCCACAGGCAGTAGTTATCCTGACTATCGAGACTCAGAAAACGCTGTTTTCGCAGCTCCCCCAGTAGCAGGTAGGCGGTGCTCTTCGGGATCCCTAATTCCTCGATAATGGTCGCGGTGCTCTTCGGGATCCCTAATTCCTCGATAATGGTCGCGGCGCTACATGGCCCCAGACGGGCGATGGTGTTGAGAATATCGATAGCGCGAGTCAGCGCCGGTACTTTGCTTGATTCCAGCATAGTGGACTCCAGTCTTTAATACTGGAATCAGTGTTACGGCTGATGAAGACTTTATTTGTGAGCGGGTTCAAATCTCGCGCGCGATCCAGCCTGCTGGACCATAAGCAGTGGAATTCTGTGATAAACAGCACGGAAAAAAATCTGGCGAGTACAACAGGCTGGACAAACGCGCGCCGGGAGGAGAGCCCGGCGCGTAACTATTATGGCAGGAACAGCGTATCGACTACGTTAATCCAGCCATGTTCGCTGGCAACCGGCTTGCCGTTCAGCCAGCGTCGCAGCATATTCAGAGCCATCATCGCGCAAACCTCCTGACGCACCGCCAGGCTGTAGCGCGTGGCGCTCATTTTGACGCGCAGGCCGTGCGTGCCTTCGGGGGTGGCAAGGGCAAAGTTAAGGTGCTCCTCTTCCAGCCCGGAGATCGCCAGCGCCAGCCCGGCAAAATGGTTTACTCGCCGTTCTGCGGCCCAGTGCGCGGTTTGCGCCAGGGTCTCTTCCTGAGAAGGCACCACTTCGCTTGCCAGCAGCGAGGCGTTGGCGCGGGATAACTGCAGAGCCAGAAGCCCGCCGGTAAACTGCTCGCTCAGGGTCAGGCCGAGCTGACGGGACTGAAGCTCACGCACGATCTGCGCCGGCAACCCCTCGGTGCCTTCAAAAATCAGATTCTCACCTGCCACGCGCTGTACTTCCGGCCATAGCGCCAGCATGGCGGCTTTTTCCGTCGCCGGGCCGGTGAGTTTAAGTTCGATAATCGGCATGGAAGAGCGATAACCCATCGTGACGCCTGGCGGTAAAGAGAGATGATCGAGACTTTGGGCCAGATCGCTTTCGGAACGTCCGAAGGTGGTAAGACGTAAGCAGATCGGGGGATCCGGCAGGGAAAAACGGGCCCGCAGCCGCGGCAGGATCTCCTTTTCAACCATCACCTTAAATTCGGACGGCACGCCGGGGGTGAAGAACATCAGGCAGCGATTTAGCTGGATGGCAAAGCCGCAGGCGGTGCCGACCGGGTTATCCACCAGCTCGGCGCTGGCCGGGATTTCAGCCTGCTTGCGGTTGCTGGGGGCCATCACCCTGCCGCGGTCGCTGAAGAAACGTTCCATATGGCTGAGCCACTCGGTGTGCAGCACCAGCGCTTCACCTTTTGCCGTCGCGGCGGCCAGTGCGCTCAGGTCATCGCTGGTGGGACCAAGCCCGCCATTCACAATCAGGACATCAGCATGTTCGCTGCGCTCCCGTAAAACGTTGACCAGTGCCTCCAGTGAGTCACCCACCGTGTTGCGGCGCGTTAACGGTAATCCCTGCTCAAAGAAAATATCAGCCAGCCAGGCCGCATTGGTATCGGTAATTTGTCCATGCAGCACTTCATCGCCAGTGGACAGCATCTCCACGTTTATCATTGTGTTCTCCCGCTTAGGTGGTGAAAACACTATAACGCAATCGGCGGTGTGAGAAAGAGAAACAGGCGCGGCAGAACGCCGCGCCAGAGGGATCAGAAGCCAGCGCTTACGCCCACATACGGACCATCAGCAATAGCGTTGTCGCGGTGGCCATCTTTGCCCGCCAGGTTCAGATAGCGATAACCCGCTTCAATGGTAATCGGACGTATAATGGTCCAGCGTGCGCCGACATTCGCCTCTTCGTAGCTGTCGATACCGCTGGAGAGTGAGTCCGGAGAGTAGTAATACTCGCCATACAGACCAAAGCTGTCGCCAATTTTCCACTGCAGACCACCGCCCAATGCCGCCGCGTAACCTTCGTCGCCGTCGTTCGGGTTGGTGTAAATTCCTTTACCGCCGACCGTCGCCAGGAACGGGCCCAGAGGGAGGTTCAGACCCAGGCCGAGGCTGGCAGCATCGCCGTCGTCATCGTTATGCGTCCAGTTAGCGCTCACAGCCAGGCCCGACGTTTCCGTGCCAAAACCGACGCCAACGTTGGTGTAATCCTCACCGGCCTGGCCGCTAATGGAAATCGCGTTCGCTGCCGCAGAAACGAACATCAGGCCGCCCAGGCCCAGTAATACCACTTTTTTCATTGTCGTGATCCCGCACAATTATTGAAAGAAAATCCCAAACCGCGTGATTTTAACGTGCATATGTCTGCGATCAACGCTGACGTGATGTAATAAAAAATTAGATTGTAACGAGTTGATACTTACAGGTTTTAACAATGTTAAATCCCGCGAAACGGGTTTGCACCGATTAAGTTGCGGAAGATCAACAGGCGAGCCGGGTAATTTATTTAGATTAACTCTCGCTAAAAAGGACGTTTATTGATCAATTATTCACCATCAAGGAGTCAAGATGAGCAAAAAAGGTTTAACCACGGCATCCGGCTGCCCCGTTGCCCATAACAATAATGTCGCCACGGCGGGCCCACGCGGGCCGATGCTACTGCAGGATGTCTGGTTCCTTGAAAAGCTGGCACATTTCGACAGGGAAGTGATCCCGGAACGTCGGATGCACGCCAAAGGCTCAGGGGCATACGGTACCTTTACGGTCACCCAGGATATCACCGCCTTTTCTCGCGCGAAGCTATTCTCTGCTGTCGGTAAAAAAACCGATCTTTTTGTCCGTTTCTCCACCGTCGCCGGTGAACGCGGCGCCGCCGATGCGGAACGTGATATCCGTGGCTTCGCGATCAAGTTTTATACCGAGGAGGGCAACTGGGATCTGGTCGGGAATAACACGCCGGTTTTCTATCTGCGCGATCCGCTGAAGTTTCCGGATCTTAACCACGTCGTGAAACGCGATCCACGTACCAACCTGCGTAACCCCACTTACAAATGGGATTTCTTCTCCCAACTGCCGGAAACGCTGCATCAGCTGACCATCGACTTCAGCGATCGCGGCCTGCCGCGCTCCTATCGCACCATGCACGGCTTCGGCAGCCACGCCTTCAGCTTTATTAATCACAACAACGAACGCTTCTGGGTGAAATTCCATCTGAAGTCGCAGCAGGGTATTGAGAACCTGCAGGACGATGAAGCCAAACGCCTGGTCGCAGAAGATCGCGAAAGCTCACAGCGTGATTTGTTCACCTCCATCGAAAAAGGCGATTTCCCACGCTGGACGTTTTACGTGCAGATCATGCCGGAAAGCGATGCCGCGAAGGTGCCTTACAATCCGTTTGATCTGACCAAAGTCTGGCCGCACGGCGACTATCCGCTGATGGAAGTGGGTGTGCTTGAACTGAACCGTAACCCGGATAACTACTTTGCGGAAGTCGAGCAGGTGGCGATGTCGCCCGCTAACGTGGTGCCGGGGATTGGCTTCTCACCGGATCGTATGCTGCAGGGACGTCTTTTCTCCTATGGCGATGCGCACCGCTATCGCTTAGGCGTCAACCACCATCAAATTCCGGTTAATGCCCCGCGCTGCCCGTTCCATAACTATCACCGCGACGGCGCCATGCGGGTGGACGGCAACAGCGGCAACGGCGCAACCTATGAGCCAAACAGTTTCGGTGTCTTCCAGGAACAGCCAGACTTCAGTGAACCGCCATTGTCCCTTGAAGGTGCCGCTGACCACTGGAATCATCGTGAAGATACCGACTACTTCAGCCAGCCGCGTAAACTGTTTGAACTCCTGAGCCCGGAAGAGCAGCAGCGCATGTTTGAACGCATCGCCGGGGATATGCAGGATGTGCCGGCGTTTATTCAGGCCCGCCAGATTGCCCTGTTCAGTGAAGTCCATCCGCACTATGGCGCGGGTGTCCAGGCGGCGCTGATGCGCCTGGCCGAAGAGAAGTAAAAAAACAAAACGGGAGCCCAGGCTCCCGTTTTGTGCGTGTTTAATGCCTGGCCCGCTCGACAATCTCCGGGGCCAGCCCGGTCAAACGGGCAACCATTTCTGGCTGCAGGCCATTTTCCAGCATGGCCTTCGCGATGCGAAGCGCCTCCTGTTCGATACCTTCCGCTCGGCCCTGGCTAATTCCCTGACTTAATCCTTGTGCCATGCCCTCTTCCCGGAGAAATTGCGCGATATTCATTAACGTCTCCTTATGCTGATGATCCTTCGTCCTCTGTGCTAATGCCTGCAAAAACGCTGCGGGATCGGCGGTGTGACCGGCCTGCAGAAGATAGTTCAGCAACGTTTTCAACTGGGCATGGCTAGTGTATCCCAGCGCCAGGAGACTGACCAGATGCTCATGGAGCTCCAGCATATCCCGTTGGCGGATATGTTTTTGCAGCAGTTCCAGCATCGCAACCCGACGGTGTTGCATAATGCTTTTGTCAGGTATGCAGGTGATATCCACCAGGGGAAACGCCCCGGTATAAAGCGATTCAGCCTGCTCAGACAAGGCAAAACTATCGAGCCAACGTAGTGACCAGGGATAAGGCGATGTTTTGCCGTGATAAAAAAGGAGCGGGATCACCAGCGGCAGCTCGCGATACCCTTTTTCGAGATGACGCTGCATCGCGGCAATGGCGTAGCGCATCAGACGAAAAGCCATATGCCGATCCGGGGTGCTTTGATGTTCAATCAACACATAGATATAGCCGGCGCCGGAAGAGACGTTGACCGAATAGAGGACGTCGGAATAACTGAGCCGAAGATCCTCTTCGACGAAGCTACCCGACTCCAGACAAAGCGAAGAGAGATCGCACAGTACGCGGAATTTTTCAGGTAAATGAATCGCTAAAAAATCGCGCGCCGCCTCCGGCTGCGACAAGATTTTACGAAACACCGCATCATGCGGCGTGGGGGTTGATGGGCTGTGCATATTTTCCCTTGCGCCAGTGTCCTTAGGCGGAAAATAGCACAGCATGCGATGCAGGGAAGCCTGGTCGCTGCCTTTCACGAGCAGGATCGCAACTCAACCTTTCAGTGTCTGATGAACCCACTGTTGCAGGGCGCGACGGGAGATCTTAATGCCGCCATTTTTCAGCTCAGCCGGTAGCACCAGCCAGTGCACCGGCTGCTGAAAGCGCGCCAGCTTGTCGCTGAGCCAGTGCGGTAACTGGGCGATATCCGCTCCCGCCTCGCACTCAACCACCGCCACCGGCCGCTGCCCAAACTCGGTATCATCCAGGGGAACCACAAACACCTGGCTTATCTGAGGATGGGTGCCTATCACCCGCTCCAGTTCCTCCGGCTGGATCCCTTCCCCGCCACTGAAAAAGAGATTATCCATGCGACCGAGGATCGTCAGGCGTCCGTCCGTCATCTCACCGCGATCGCGGGTAGCAAACCAGCCCTGCGCGTTGGCAACACTCACCAGCCTGCCATCACGCCAGTAACCGCTGGCCATGCTGGCGGCCTTTAACCACACTTCGCCCTCCACTAGTTTTACCTCCCGGCCCGGCAGCGCCACGCCGACATCCGCCCGGCCGTCCGCCTCTTTGGCACACACGGTGGACGCAAACTCCGTCAGGCCATAGCCGCACCAGCTGCGAATGCCCCGGCTGGCAGCGCGCTGGGTTAACTCTCCGGGGATCGCCGCGCCGCCCAGCAGTACCGCTTTAAGCGCCACATCCTTGCCTGCGTTAAGCAAACGCCAGAGCTGGGTGGGTACGAGAGAGGCATGGGTACAGCCTCGCAGCATTTGCTCCAGGGGCCGTTTTTCACAAACGGTCAGACGGGCACCCGCCAGCAGCCAGCGCCACAGGATCCCTTGTCCGGAAACGTGGAACAGCGGCAGGGAGAGCAGCCAGTCGTCCTCCCCGGCGTAGGGCAGAAGGGACAGCACCCCTTCGGCACTGGCAAGGTGGGCGGCAAAGGTGTGCACCGCCGCTTTCGGCAACCCGGTAGAACCTGAGGTTAAGGTCATGGTCGCCAGCCGCTCAGGCTGCCAGACGGCACCTCTACTGCCCTGTAATGGTGCAAGCGTCAGGGCAGA
Organism: Leclercia adecarboxylata; assembly: GCF_035787115.1. Lineage (GTDB taxonomy): Bacteria > Pseudomonadota > Gammaproteobacteria > Enterobacterales > Enterobacteriaceae > Enterobacter > Enterobacter adecarboxylatus_E. Next base: position 1,292,102 of record NZ_JALKTL010000001.1, read on the forward strand.
GAGGCCGCAATATCCTCCCTCGCCGTCGAGCACCAGCGAAAACCGCAGCGTCAGGGGCGGGAGCAGGACCTCCAGCAGTGAACGCGGCAGCTGTGGGTTCACCGGCAGAATACGCGCCCCGCACTGCAGCAGCGCCAGCCAGGCCAGCAGCGTGTCGGGATGATTATGCGCCTGCAGCATCACCCCATCGCCTTCCCGCAAGCCCTGCTGCATAAAACCGCTTGCCAGCGCATCGGTACGCCGACAGACTTCGCGCCAGCTCAGGCTTTCGTCGTTAAGCCGCAATGCCAGTTGGTCAGATTTAGAGGCGCACCAGTGCCGCCAGGGCCAGTCAGTAAAGGTCATAGCAGCGGCTCCAGCGCCTCGCAGCCCAGGCATGGTAAGGTGCTGCCCGGCCAGGATCGCAGCAGCTGCGTCTGCATCAGGTTAAGGGTATCCAGGCCTGGGATCGTATCCGGCGTGAACCGTGCGGCGATGCGCGCCAGCTGGGTCAGACCGAGGCTCGACTCAATCGACGAACTGATCACTGCCGTCAACCCGAGGGCATGGGCCGCCAGCACCTGCTCGTGGACCTTCGCGAGACTGCCGGTGAGCGTGGGTTTAATTACCACCGCCCTGACTCCCGGCTCGGCAACGAATGCAAAATCGTCCTCGCGCAGGCTTTCATCCCAGGCAATGGCGATGCCGGTCTCCCGGGCAAAGGCCAGCGAGTCCGCACGGGTTTTACAGGGCTCTTCCAGAAAGGCAATGCGATCGCGCCAGGCTGGATTAACGTATTTCGCAAACTGCTGCGCTTTCAGCGGGGTCCAGGCCCGGTTGGCATCAAGCCGCAAACGCAGATCCGGGATGGCCTCCAGCAGCAGGTTCGCCACCATGCCGTCACGAACCGCTTCATACAGACCGACCTTGATTTTCGCTACTTTTTCGCCTGGCATCGCTGCCAGCACGGCAAACAGCTCATCGGGGTCGCCGGTACAAAGCGGCGCGGCGCGATAGTCCGCCTGTTCCGGCAGGGTGCCGTCCAGCTCAGCCTGCGCACAGCTGATGCCAAAATCTACCGCAGGCAAACCTGGCAGCAGCGGCGCTTCACCGTTGCGCCAGGCGATACACCATGCCCGCAGTGCAGCTTCCGCCTCCTGCAGCGATTCGCGACTGAAGCCCGGCAAGGGGGCGATCTCTCCCCACCCTTCCCGGCCACCGTGCTGCAGATGAACGAACAGACCGTCGCGGGTTTTCAACCGCCGCTCACGCAGGACCACACCCGCGTCCATCGGTACCTGCCAGCGGTAGATCTGCACCCTGCGCATTACGGATTCCGTTTGTATTTGCTGAAGTCCGGCTGGCGCTTCTCGTTAAAGGCGTTACGCCCTTCCTGGCCCTCTTCAGTCATGTAGAACAGCATGGTGGCATTGCCTGCCAGCTCCTGCAGTCCGGCCTGACCGTCGCAGTCGGCATTCAGCGCCGCCTTCAGGCAACGCAGCGCCATCGGGCTGTTTTGCAGCATTTCACGACACCAGCGCACGGTCTCTTTTTCGAGGTCGGCAATCGGCACCACGGTGTTAACCAGCCCCATATCCAGCGCCTCCTGGGCGTTGTACTGACGGCACAGGAACCAGATTTCACGTGCTTTTTTCTGTCCGACGATGCGCGCCATGTAGGACGCGCCCCAGCCGCCGTCAAAGGAGCCGACTTTCGGGCCGGTTTGACCAAAGATGGCGTTTTCGGCGGCAATGGTCAGGTCACACATCATATGCAGCACGTGACCACCGCCAATCGAGAAACCAGCAACCATCGCGACAACCGGTTTCGGGCAGGTGCGGATCTGACGCTGGAAGTCGAGCACGTTGAGGTGGTGCACACCGGAGTCATCCTGATATCCGCCGTAGTCGCCGCGCACTTTTTGATCGCCACCGGCGCAGAACGCCTTCTCACCTTCCCCGGTCAGGACAATCACGCCGATGTTGTCGTCGTAACGGGCATCCGCCAGCGCCTGGATCATCTCTTTGACGGTTAACGGGCGAAAGGCGTTACGCACTTCCGGACGGTTAATGGTGATTTTGGCGATGCCGTCCGCCGATTTGTGGTAGCGAATGTCGGTATAGCCTTCGGAGCAATCCTGCCATTCCACCGGTGCATACAGCATATTTTCATCAGGGTAGATCATAGCGTGTCCTTAAATTGAAAGACGGAGTATCTGGGCCAGACACTCGGCCACCGCAACGGGATTTTCCCGATGGGCGTTATGTCCGGCGTGGGGAATTTCATGGCGCCTCACGGAAAGTTGCCGGGCAAGATCCCGAAACTTACCGTCCTGCTCGCCATACATATAGAAAAAAGGGATGGCTGACCTGGCAAGTTCAGCCCGTAAATCGGGCTGTTCGGCCAGCGACGTCGCCTGCAGCATGGCAGCCAGCGCAGGACCGTTGTTGCGGCTGCGCAGGGCCACCAGCTGCTGGCGCTGCGCTGGGGTTAGCGAGGCAAATACCGGCTGTTGATACCAGTCGGTAAACACCCTCCCTGGAGTTTCCCGGCAAAAGCGCACGGCCCACTGCGCATCAGAGGCGCGACGGTTCGCGCGTTCATGTTCATTGCACAACCCCGGGTGCGCCCCCTCAACAATCAGCCCCTGCAGCGCCTCGGGCCGCTGGCAGGCGTGGTACAGCGCAATGCGGCCGCCGAGGGAGTACCCCACCAGCCAGTATTTTAGTATGTTGTAACTAACAAGCGTGCGATTCAGTAGCGTATTAACATCACTGAAATCGCGCACCCTAATGTGCGCCGATTTACCGTGTCCCGGCAGATCGAGATACAGCCGGGAATATTCGCTCAGGCGCTCACCTGACAACTGCCATTCCTGGCAATCGCCGGAAAAACCGTGCAGAAAAACCAGCCAGGGTTTATCCGCCTGACCTTTGCACGCGGTTCCCTGGAGGATCATAGATGGCTTACCTGCGCCAGCAGACTTTGCAGCATCTGCGCACCGTCGCTGTCGTTCACTACCACTTCGATAAGCGTAGCGCCGGGTTTGCTCCACGCCGTGTTAAGCGCGCTCTCCAGCTCATCCCAGCTTTCCGGGCGCTGATACCTGAGGCTGAACATCGCCGCGGCATGTTCAAACTGCACGTTTTGCGGCATCAGATAAAAGCGTTCCCGCTCGCTCTGCGGGGTGGGCAACAGGGAAAAAATCTGGCCGCCGTTATTGTTGATCACCATCAGCACAAAGGGTGGCGAAGCCTGACGCAGCAGCGCCAGCGCATTCAGATCGTAGAGCGCAGACAGATCGCCGACAATCGCCAGCGTCGAACGGGCATTGGCGCGCTGAACTCCGGCGGCGGTAGAAATGAGTCCGTCAATGCCGCTGGCACCACGGTTACTGAACACCGGATAGCCCGCCGGCAGGCGGGAGAAGGCGTCAATTAGCCGCACCACCAGGCTGTTGCCTACGAACAGTTGCCCCTGTTCTGGCAGAAAGCGATGGATACGGTGGGCCAGCTGCGCCTCGCCAAATGCTTCACTGTGTTGCCCTGTCAGCGCCCAGGCCTGGCGAGAGAGCTCGGGGATATCGGTTGCCCAGGGAGCGCGTTTCTCCGCCGGATGCAGTTCCAGCCACTCGGTCACGCTGGATACCAGCCGACGACCGCGATGGTGCGCGGGATCCAGCCGCCCTGCCTGCGAATCAACCAGCCAGTACTCTTCCGGCGTGCAGGTGGCCTGCCACTGCAGCAGACGTTTGCCCGTCAGGCTGCCGCCAAGCTGCACCACAATCTGCGCCTGCGCCAGTTCGGTGACGGCTTTAGCGTTGCCAAGCCAGAGATCCGCGCACGGCAGCGGCTGCCCGGTCTGGGAGAGCACGTCGCCAATCAGCGGCCAGCCCAGCCGTTGTGCCCACTGGGCCACCTGTTTGCCTTCCTCAGCGCTCATCCTGCCCGCGATCACCACGCCGCGTTTTTGTCGCCAGAAGAACCAGTCGCGTTGCTTCGGGCTGGAAAGCTCTGCCGGGGCGCGCAGCCAGGGTTTATCGCTCTGCCACCAGTCGCCCAGCGCCTGCTGCCAGTCGAGATCGGTATTATCCATTTCACCATACAGCGGCTCGGCAAACGGGCAGTTAATGTGCAGCGCCCCCGCTCGCAGCGCGCCCAGGGCGTTATCCACCGTCGAAACCAGCCAGCGGGCGGGGATGTCCCGGGTCGGGCGCGGCAGCGACAGCGTTTCTGTGGGATGAGAGGCAAAAATACCCGCCTGGCGAATGGCCTGGTTTGCGCCGCAGTTGATTAATTCGGGAGGACGATCCGCCGTCAGCAGCACCAGTTTTTCACCGGTCAAACCGGCTTCAATCAGCGCAGGATAGAGGTTAGCCACGGCCGTCCCGGAGGTGACAATAACGGCCACCGGCGCATCGCTGGCCTTTGCCAGCCCCAGCGCCAGATGTCCGAGGCCGCGCTCATCAAAATGGGTGTGATGAATAAAGGCGCGGTTTTCAGCGGCAGCCAGGGTCAGCGGCGTCGAGCGCGAACCGGGCGCGATGCAAACATGCCTGACGCCATGGCGGGTCAGGGCTTCAAGGATCACCGCCGCCCAGCGCCGGTTAAAGGAACTCACTGACATGGAATTGTCCGGTATCAATATTGCGACGTAGTATAAATAATAGAGAAAGATGTAATTTTGATATGAATCGGTAATGTACGACTCAGTATTAATCCTTTAGGAGCAGAGAGCGCAGCCCGGCGGCTTTATTTTCAATCTCCTGCCACTCCTGTTCAGGGTCAGAGCCGCTGACAATCCCTGCTCCGGCATACAGGCGTACCCGTTTCTCCTCAACGCTTGCCGAACGTAGCGCCACGCAGAACTCGCTTTGCGCTAACGAGAGATAACCGGCGGAACCGGCATACCACTCCCGGTCAAAGGGTTCATTACGGGCGATGAAATCCCACGCCGCCTGGCGCGGCAGACCGGCGACAGCCGCAGTGGGTTGCAGGCGCAGCAGGCAGGCTTCATCGTCCGGCTGTTGCAGCGCGGTCCAGATGCAGCGGCGTAAATGCTGAACCTTACGCAAACGCACAACTTGCGGTGGGAGCACGTCGAGCACCCCGTTATCGCGCTGCAGGCGCTGACAGATGTCCTCAACCACCAGCATATTTTCACGCTGGTTTTTATCGTCATTCATCAGCCAGTGACCCAGGCGCGCGGCATGAAGATCGTCAGGATGGCTGGCGACGGTACCGGCCAGCGCTTCGGTGCGCAGCAGCAAGCCGCGTCGCCGCCAGAGCCGTTCCGGCGACGAGCCGAGAAACGCCCGGGAGGCATCGCTGCGCATCAAGAAGTGGTAGCACTGGAAGTTAACCTGGCGGCTGGCGGCCATCAGCGCAGCCGGGTTAACCGGCTGGTTAAACTGCAGATCCGTGGCCCGGGCCAGCACCACTTTATCAAACTCCCCTGAGGCGATGGCCTCTGTCGCCCGGGAAACTAACTTCAGCCAGCCGGCCCGGTCAGGCAGATGGGCTTCGCTCTCCACCCGTTGCGTCACCGGGGATACAGGCTGGCTGTCAGCCAGAGAATCTATAAACTCACGCCCGCGCTGCGCCTCGGTTTTTAGCGAGGTGTCGCTCCAGAGCAGCAGACGCAACGTTGCGGTTCCGCCAAAACGCTGCCAAAGCAGACGCGGCAGAAACAGGCTACCCTGTTTCGGATCGAACGCATTAACGCCAACGACCCGGAGATCGGGAGCATGCGGATACCGGCGTAAAAACTGGCGGGCTGCGGATAACGAGGGGAAATGCATTGTCGCGCCCAGCGCGGCATATTCTTCGTCGCCGTTGCGCTGTTGCCAGTAAAAGTGCGGGAAGGTGTGCTGGGCATTCAGCCAGCCGAGCGGATCAAACGCGTCGTTAAGTGCAAAGGAGACATCAAGACAATGCAGGCCAGGGGCATCGGGAAAATCGGCTGCTAATTGATGGCGAAGACCTTCAAGCGCGGTGGAAATCGAGTGCACGCGAACTTCTCCCAGCTCAAAAACCTCACATTATAAAGGGTACTTAAAAGAAAAAGCAGTACCCCCGATTTGGCAGGGAGAAGCCTTCGTGCTGTGTTGTTAACGGCGGGCGAGCAGAATACCCAGGATCAGGCCAGCGGCGGCACCTACGCCAATCCCCTGCCAGGGTTTTTCACGGACATAATCATCCGCACGGTAGACCGCTTTTTTGGCCCTGTAATAGTATTGATCGGACGCATGGCCAACGCGCGTTTTCACATCATGCAGAGCCTGCTCAGCACGCGCTTTAAGCTCAACGTATTTCTGATCGGCCGGATCGCCGGAAGAGCGTAACACCTCTTCCAGAGTTTCACTCAGCAGGGTCAGATCGTCATCAACATGGTTATCCGATGATTGAAAAGACATAGTGTTCTCCATGTGGTTGCATCAGTTCGGTAACTATAGACAATCCCTGACGATTCCGCCTGCTACGCTTGTTGTATCTCCTTCGCCATCCCGATGTGCGGGATACCGTCTTCGTCGTAAATTTCCGTCACGGGAACAAAACCGAAGTGGGCATAAAATGCGCTCAGATGCGCCTGTGCTCCAAGATATAACGCCTTGTTCGGCCAGTTGTTTTCACAGGAGCGCAGCGTTTGCTCCATCAGGGCATAGCCCAGCTTCTCGCCGCGAACCTGGCGGCTGATAATGACGCGGCCAATCACCACGGGAGAAACGTCGTCCTCACTTTTCAGAATCCTCGCATACGCCACCAGCCGATCCTCTTTCCAGCCGAGGATGTGACGGTTCTCTCCCACCAGATCTTCGCCGTCAATGTCCTGATAGGGGCAGGTTTGTTCAACAACGAACACCTCGCAGCGCAGTTGAAGTATGGCGTAAAGCGCAGGTACGGTTAGCTCGCTATGGTGCAGATCTTGCCACTGGATCATCAGAGTCTCCTTATCGTGAGGGGAGCCGTTATACTAATGACTTTTCGTCCCCGGTGCAGAGGTTGAGTGCATTATGGAGCTGTTTTTTTTAGGAACATCCGCTGGCGTGCCGACCCGTACGCGTAACGTCACGTCACTGTTGCTGGATTTACAACACCCCACCCGTGGCGGGCTGTGGATGTTTGACTGTGGCGAGGGCACGCAGCACCAGCTGCTGCGCACCGCCAGCCATCCCGGCAAACTGGACAAAATTTTTATTACTCACCTGCATGGCGACCATATTTTTGGCCTGCCGGGGCTGCTGTGCAGTCGCTCAATGGCGGGCATTATCCACCCGCTCACCATCTACGGCCCGCCCGGGATCCGGGAGTTCGTCGAAACCAGTCTGCGGATCAGCGGCTCGTGGACCGATTATCCCCTCGAGATTATTGAGATCAAACCTGGGGTGGTGTTCAGTGACGAGGCCTACAGGGTGACCGCCGCCGCGCTCAATCACCCGGTGACCTGTTATGGCTATCGCATTGAAGAGTGCGATAAACCCGGCGCGCTGGATGCCGCCGCGCTGATCGCCGCCGGTGTGCCCTTCGGCCCGCTGTTCCAGCAGTTGAAACGCGGCGAAAGCGTCACACTGGAAGATGGCCGGACGATCAACGGCGCAGACTATCTCTCCCCGCCCCGCCCGGGTAAGAAGCTGGCTATCTTCGGCGATACCGCCCCTTGCGAGAGCGCCCTTATGCTGGCGAGCGGCGTCGATCTGCTGGTGCATGAGGCCACGCTGGAGAGCGCGATGGAAGAGAAAGCCAACAGCCGCGGCCATAGCTCTACGCGCCAGGCGGCAATGCTTGCCCGCGACGCCCAGGTGAAAAAATTGATCGTCACCCACGTCAGCTCCCGTTACGACGCCCAGGGCTGCGCCAGGCTGCTGGAGGAGTGCCGTGCCCTGTTTGCTGACAGCCAGCTGGCAGAAGATTTTGCCACGGTACGCGTTTAACGCTCTGGTTTTCCCCGAAACTGCCGATAACCCTGTCAGGCAGGTATTTTTCACTTAGGGGCAAACATGGATAATTTCCAGAAAGACATTGATGACAGGGCAAATCTTACTCTGTCGAACCGTTTTGAGCTGCTGCTGTTCCGCCTTGGCCGCTCGTTGAATGAAAATAAATCTGAGCTGTTCGGCATCAACGTCTTTAAGCTTCGCGAGATTGTGCCCATGCCCGCATTCACCAAACCGGCGGGGATGAAGTCGCCGCTAATGGGCATGGTCAATATTCGCGATCAGGTGATCCCGGTCATCGATCTGGCCGCCGTGGCAGGCTGCAAGCCTGAAACCGGGCTCAATATTCTGCTGATCACCGAGTATGCCCGTAGCGTCCAGGCCTTTGCAGTAGAGTCGGTCGAAAATATTATGCGACTGGACTGGAAGCAGGTGCATGCAGCGGAAACCGCGGTCAGCGGACGCTATATCACCAGCATTGCCTGCCTGGACGAGAAGACCGATACCAACGATCTGGCGATGGTGCTGGACGTTGAGCAGATCCTGTATGACATCACTCCGGCCAATCACGATCTGCATGCTACCGATCTGAAAACCACCCAATTCAATATCAAGCCGGGTGCCGTGGCGATTGTGGCGGAAGATTCGAAAGTGGCGCGTTCGATGCTGGAGAAAGGCTTGCTGGCGATGGCGATCCCGGCGCTGATGCACATTACCGGTAAAGAGGCGTGGGAGAAGATCGGCCAGCTGTCGGCTCAGGCCCAGGCGGAAGGAGTGCCGATCACCGATAAGATCGCGCTGGTACTTACCGACCTCGAGATGCCGGAGATGGACGGCTTTACCCTGACGCGCAAAATCAAAACCGACGCCATTCTGAAGGATATTCCGGTGGTGATTCACTCTTCGCTTTCTGGCAACGCCAACGAAGACCACATCCGTAAGGTGAAGGCCGATGGCTACGTGGCGAAGTTCGAGCTGAACGAGCTGTCATCGGTAATTGAAGAGGTGCTGGAGCGCGCCAACAAGAAAATCGACGGGCCGTTGATTAGCCGTAAGCAGCTGGCCTGATTTGCGCTGTTTTGCCGGGTGGCGCTACGCTTACCCGGTCTACAATACCCGCAGGCCCCGCAAGCGCAGCGCCGCTGGGCAATAAAAAAACCCGCCGAAGCGGGTTTTTTGTTTGTGCCTGGTTTACATCAGCGGCATTGCATGCTGAACAATCTCAATCAGCGGCTGCGGATAGATACCGAAGATCAGCACCAGCAGCGCGGAGATCAGCACCACAATACCACCGGCGCTGTACTGCCAGTTGCCCGGCGCATCGCGGTTGAGCTGCGAAGGCGCGCTCAGGTACAGGCTCACGGCAACGCGCAGGTAGTAGTAGAGACCAATCGCGGAGCCGATAACCACGCCCGCAGTCAGCCACCACAAACCCGCCTGCACACCCACTGCCAGCACGTAGAACTTACCGATAAAGCCCAGCGTCATCGGGATACCCGCCAGAGAGAGCATCATCACCGTCATGACCGCAGACAAAATCGGACGGTGCCAGAACAGACCACGGTAGGAGAACAGCGAGTCGGCATCCGGGCCACGGTACGGGCTGGACATCAGGCTCACCACGCCGAAGGCGCCGAGGCTGCTGAACAGGTAACCGGCCAGATAGACGCCCACGGTTTCCATCGACATCTGACCGCTCTGCAGGGCGATCAGCGCCACCATCAGATAGCCGAGGTGCGAGATGGAGGAGTAACCGAGCAGGCGCTTGATATTGGTCTGGCTCAGCGCCATCAGGTTACCGAAGATGATGGAGACGAAGGCAATAATACCCAGCACCACGCGCACCGCTTCGCTGTCACCTACCGGGGCGTAGAGGAACAGACGCATCACCACGCCGAAGATAGCGATTTTGCTCGCCGTCGCCAGGAAGGTAGATACCGGCGCAGGCGCGCCCTGGTAAACGTCTGGCGTCCACAGGTGGAACGGCACCAGAGAGAGTTTGAAGCCGAGGCCAACGATCATCATGCCCAGACCCGCCAGCAGCAGCGGCTCATGGAGCATGCCGTCGCCGAGGCTCTTGCCAAGCGCCATAAAGGAGAGGTTACCGGACTGAGCGTAGATCAGCGCAATACCAAACAGCAGGAAGGACGAAGCAGCAGCAGACAGGATCGTATACTTGATACTCGCTTCCAGAGAGCGCTTCTGGCGGAAGGCGTAACCAATCAGGCCGAACAGCGGCAGAGAGATCAGCTCAATACCGAGGAACAGCGCCGCCAGATGGTTGGCGTTCGCCAGCAGAATGCCGCCAAGGGCAGCAATCAGAACCAGCAGGTAAAACTCTTCTTTGTTGTCGTTGTAGCCTTCCAGCCACGGGTAAGCAAAGGTACAGGTCGCCAGGCTTGCTAACAGCACCAGCCCGGTATACAGCATGGCGAAGCCATCAACGCGCATCAGCGGCGTGACGTCCATCGCGCCCGCCTGGCCTACAAACCAGAGGGAGACTAACGCAGCGTTCAGACCCAGAACCGCCAGCGTGGCATTCAGGAAGTGATTGCGTCGCCACGCAATGGAGAGCATCACAACCACCACCGTCAATCCGACGATCAGCAGCGGTAGCAGCGCAATCAGTTGTTGTGGAGTTATTGTCATGGCGATTTACGGCCTTGTAGTAGAAGCAGAATTAACAAACCACTGCTGGATGTTACCCATCGCGGAATGCGAAGTATCCAGAATCGGCTGCGGGAAGAAGCCCAGCAGCACCAGCAGTACGACCAGCAGCAGGATGATGAACAGCTCGCGCAGCGACATCCCCGGCAGCTCTTTGGCAGCGATTTCACTCTTCGCTTTACCGAAGTAAGCGCGGTGCAGCATCGCCAGCGAGTAAACCGAAGCGAACACCAGACCGAAGGTAGAGATCACGGTAATCACCGGTACCACCTTGAAGCTGCCGAACAAAATCATGAATTCGCCGACGAAGTTACCGGTGCCCGGCATCCCCAGCGTCGCCACCGCGAAGAACATCGACATCGCTGGCAGCCACTTGATTTTGCTCCACAGACCGCCCATCTGACGCATGTCGCGGGTGTGCAGACGTTCATACAGCTGGCCACACAGGATGAACAGACCGGCTGCGGAGAGACCGTGCGCAATCATCTGGATCACCGCGCCCTGGTACGCCAGCTGGCTGCCGGTGTAGATAGCAATCAGCACGAAGCCCATGTGGGAAACGGAGGTGTAAGCAATCAGGCGTTTGATGTCGTACTGCGTGAAGGCCATCCAGGCACCGTAGAAGATACCGATCACACCGAGCCACATGGCAATCGGCGCAAACTCTGCGGAGGCATTCGGGAACAGCGGCAGAGCGAAACGCAGCAGGCCGTAGGCCGCGGTTTTCAGCAGGATGCCCGCCAGGTCAACGGAACCCGCCGTTGGGGCCTGGGAGTGCGCATCCGGCAGCCAGCCGTGCAGAGGCACCACCGGCATTTTCACCGCAAAGGCAATGAAGAAGCCCAGCATCAGCAGGTATTCCACGCCGTGGGACATCGGGGTCTTCAGCAGATCCTGATAGTTGAAGGTCCAGACGCCGGTGGCATCGTAGTGCACGAACACCAGCGCCAGGATGGCAATCAACATCACCAGACCACTCGCCTGGGTATAGATGAAGAACTTGGTTGCCGCCGTGATACGCGTTTTACCGTCGGACGCCTTATGGCCCCACAGCGCGATCAGGAAGTACATCGGCACCAGCATCATCTCCCAGAAGAAGAAGAACAGGAACATGTCGATGGCAAGGAACACGCCGATAACGCCGCCCAGGATCCACATCAGGTTCAGGTGGAAGAAGCCCTGGTATTTTTCGATTTCTCGCCAGGAGCAGAGTACCGCCAGAACGCCGAGCAGACCGGTCAGTACCACCATCAGCAGCGACAGACCGTCAATCGCCAGATGGATCGTGATACCGAAACGTGGGATCCACGGCAGAATGAATTCAGACTGCCACTGCGGAATACCCGCAGACTGGGTCAGTGAATAACCGCCCTGCAACCAGAGTTGCAGGCCAAGCGCGAGCGTCAATCCCATGGTGATCAGCGCAATCCAGCGCGGCATCTTCACGCCAAAGCGTTCGGTCTGCCAGCACAGGAACCCACCGATAAAGGGAATTAGTATTAGCCAGGGTAGTAACATGGCGATTTGCATTCCTTTTTAAGGCCCCCAGCAGGGGCCTGATTTTCAACGAATTCGAATAAATTCACTTTACGATCAACGCAACACCATCAGCAGCGCCAGCACCACAACCGCACCGATGCTCATGGACGCCACATACCAGCGCAGATAGCCGTTCTCGCTGAACAGCAGGCCTTTACCTGCAAAGCGGGAAAGGATGGCCGGGATGTTCATCAGGCTGTTCAGCGGATCGCGTTTGATAAGCCACGCAATGCCGAGGAACGGCTTAACGAAGATCATGTCGTACAGCCAGTCAAAGCCCCAGGCGTTATACCACCAGGTGCCCAGCAGACGGCCCGGCGCACTGTTGGCAACCGAGGTGACCAGCGTACGTTTGCCCAGCCACAGCCATGCCGCAATCAGGATACCCGCGATAGCGACCACACCGGAGGTGATCTCAAGCGTCAGAACGCGACCGTGCTCAAGCTCGGTGGTGTCTGGCAGCACGCCCTGCAGCGGTGGCACAATCATCGCGCCAACGAAGGTGGACAGGACCAGCAGCACAATCAGCGGCAGGTGGTGGGTGATCCCCTTCCCTGCGTGAGCGTGAATTTGTTCTTTACCGTGGAAGACGATGAAAATCATACGGAAGGTATACAGGGAGGTCATGAACGCACCGACCAGACCTGCAACCATCAGATTGATATGACCATTCGCCATGGCGCCCGCCAGGATTTCGTCCTTACTGAAGAAGCCAGCGGTGATCAGCGGCAGTGCCGCCAGCGCCGCGCCGCCCACCAGGAAGCAGACGTAAACCAGCGGAATGGACTTACGCAGTCCGCCCATTTTGAAGATGTTCTGCTCGTGGTGGCAGGCCAGAATCACCGAACCGGACGAGAGGAACAGCAGCGCTTTAAAGAACGCGTGCGTCATCAGATGGAAAATCGCCGCGTCCCACGCCTGAACGCCCAGCGCCAGGAACATGTAACCAATCTGGCTCATGGTGGAGTAAGCGAGAACGCGTTTGATGTCGGTCTGAACCAGCGCCGCAAAGCCTGCCAGCACCAGCGTCACCGCACCCACGATCCCCACCAGATGCAGAATTTCCGGGGTCATCAGGAACAGGCCGTGGGTACGGGCAATCAGGTAGACACCGGCGGTAACCATGGTCGCAGCGTGGATCAGCGCGGAGACAGGCGTCGGACCCGCCATCGCGTCGGCAAGCCAGGTCTGCAACGGCAGCTGTGCGGATTTACCCACAGCACCACCGAGCAGCATCAGGGTTGCCCACCACAGCATATTATTGCCCGCTTCGAAGTGCGCCGGCGCCAGTTCCACCATCTCGCGGAAGTTCAGCGTGCCCAGCTCGTTGTAGAGAATGAACAGGGCGAAAGCGAGGAACACGTCACCCACACGGGTCACGACGAACGCTTTCATGGCCGCAGCGCCGTTCTTCGGATCGGTGTAGTAGAATCCGATCAGCAGATAAGAGCACAGACCCACGCCTTCCCAGCCGAGATACATCAGCAGCAGGTTATCGGCCAGCACCAGAACGACCATGCTGGCGATAAACAGGTTGGTGTAGGCGAAGAAGCGGGAGTAGCCCTCTTCACCGCGCATATACCAGGAAGCGAACATGTGGATCAGGAAGCCAACGCCGGTGACCACGGAGAGCATGGTCAGGGACAGACCATCCAGCACCAGGTTGAAACCGATGTTGAAATCACCGACCGACATCCAGGTCCACAGCGGCACGCTGAAGGCCTGACGTCCGTTGTTAAAGAAGTCGATCCCCGCATACGCCGTTACCAGCGCCGCAAGGCCGACAGAGCCCATACCGACGGTGGCAGAGAGATTCTCAGACCAGCGGCCGCGAGAAAACGACAGCAGCAGGAAGCCAATCAGCGGAAAAATAATGGTTAAGGCAAGCATGTTCATCCACGCAACTCACTTACTGAATCGATGTTCAGGTTCTGGCGGCGACGATGGAGCTGCAGCAACAGCGCCAGGCCAATACTCGCTTCCGCAGCCGCAAGGCTGATGGCGAGAATGTACATCACCTGACCATCGGTCTGGCCCCAGTAGCTACCGGCAACCACAAAGGCCAGCGCGGCAGCGTTAATCATGATCTCCAGACCAATCAGCATAAACAGCAGATTGCGGCGGATAACCAGACCGGTTAAGCCCAGCACGAATAAAATCGCAGCGAGGATCAGTCCGTGTTGTAAAGGAATCATGCGCGTTCCTCCATTTTTCTTTTCGCGCTGTCGTCCTTGCGGTTGCTCAGCACTTCTCCAGCACGCTCTTCGCGGCCCACGTGGAACGCTACAACCAGACCTGCCAGCAGCAGCATCGAGGCCAGTTCGACGGCCAGGACGTATGGACCAAACAGGGAGATACCCACCGCTTTGGCGCTGATTGGCGTCCCGTCGATACCCTGGTCGTTCACCCCCAGAATGGCGTAAACAATCACCGCCAGCATGATGGCCGACAGAATTGCCGGACCAATCCATACCTGCGGTTTCAGCCACTGACGTTCCTGCTCAATTTCAGACCCGCCCAGGTTCAGCATCATCACCACGAAGACGAACAGAACCATGATAGCCCCGGCGTAAACGATGATTTCAAGCGCACCGGCAAAGTGTGCCCCCAGCGCAAAGAACACCCCGGAAATAGCCAGCAGCGAAATGATTAAATAGAGCAGCGCATGCACCGGGTTGGTGTGCGTAATCACTCGCAGCGTAGCCAGGATGGCGATCAGGCCACAGATATAAAAAGCGAATTCCATTGCCCCTCTCCTTACGGTAACAGGCTCTTGACGTCGATAGGCTTGGCTTCGTTCTCTGCTTCGCCCTTATCTTTGCCGTCGATTGCCATACCCGCCATCCGGTAGAAGTTATATTCCGGGTATTTGCCCGGACCGGAAATCAGCAGATCCTCTTTCTCGTACACCAGGTCCTGACGCTTGAATTCGCCCAGTTCGAAATCCGGGGTCAACTGAATCGCCGTGGTTGGGCACGCTTCTTCACACAGACCGCAGAAGATGCAGCGTGAGAAGTTGATGCGGAAGAACTCCGGGTACCAGCGACCGTCTACCGTCTCTGCTTTTTGCAGAGAAATACAGCCTACCGGACAGGCTACCGCACACAGGTTACAGGCAACGCAGCGCTCTGAACCGTCCGGATCGCGGGTCAGCACGATACGGCCACGATAGCGCGGCGGCAGATATACCGGCTCTTCCGGGTACATCCGGGTTTCGCGTTTTGCAAACGCGTGCAGGCCGATCATCCAGATACTGCGTACCTGGGTGCCGAAGCCTACCAATAATTCTTTTAAGGTCATGGTCGTATAGCCCCTTATTGCGCCTGCCAGAGAATGACAGCCGCCGTTACCAACAGATTGACAAGCGTCAGCGGCAGGCAAACTTTCCAGCCGAAGGACATTACCTGGTCATAACGCGGACGCGGTAATGCTGCGCGAATCAAAATGAACATCATCATGAAGAACGCGGTTTTCAGCGCGAACCAGATGAACGGCGGTAAGAACGGGCCATGCCAGCCACCAAAGAACAGCGTTACCATCAGCGCAGAAATGGTGACGATACCGATGTATTCGCCCACGAAGAACAGACCGAACTTCATACCGGAATATTCAATGTGGTAACCATCGGCCAGTTCCTGCTCGGCTTCTGGCTGGTCAAACGGGTGACGGTGACACACCGCCACACCGGCGATCGCAAAGGTGACAAAACCAAAGAACTGCGGGATGACGTTCCAGATGTCGGCCTGGTTGTTGACGATGTCGGTCATATTGAATGAACCGGCCTGCGCCACCACGCCCATCAGGGAGAGGCCCAGGAACACTTCGTAGCTCAGAGTCTGCGCAGAAGCACGCATTGCCCCCAGCAGGGAGTATTTGTTGTTACTGGACCAGCCTGCGAACAGCACCGCGTAAACCGCGAGGCCTGCCATCATCAGGAAGAACAGGATCCCGATATTCAGGTCAGCCACAACCCAGGTCGGGCTCACCGGAACGATAGCAAACGCCAGCAGCAGCGAGGTAAAGGCGATCATCGGTGCCAGAGTAAAGATCACGCGATCCGAGAAGCGCGGGATCCAGTCCTCTTTAAAGAACATCTTGATCATGTCCGCGACCAGCTGGAGTGAACCACCCCAGCCCACGCGGTTCGGTCCATAACGGTTCTGGAACAGACCCAGCAGACGACGTTCACCAAAGCTCATGAACGCGCCGCAGGTGACAACCACCAGCAGAATAACAACCGCTTTCAGAATGCTCAGCAGGATGTCGATAAGATCGGGCGTTAACCAACTCATGCTTTTGCCTCCTGCAGGTTATCAAGATGCGCACCCGCCAGTACTGGCGCGATGCCAGGCATCCCCATCGGCAGACCCACCTGCCCTGCTGTCAGACCTTCAGAGATAATCAGCGGCAGGCTGATTGTCTGGCCTTCGTAGCTAAAGCTGATGTTCGCGCCCGCGTTAACGCCAAGCTTCGCGGCATCGGCCGGGTTGAGCTTGATGTATGGCTGCGGCATGCGGCTCTGGAACACCGGAGAACGCTGGGACATTTCGTCGCTACCAAACAGATGGTAGTAAGGCGCAATACGCCAGTTACCCTCTTGTGGCTGGAAGCTCGCCGGAACGGTGGCGAAGAAGTCCAGACCGCTTTCAGAGGCTTCAATCAGACGCACACCCGGATCCCCGTGGCGCAGAGAACCCCCCACTTCAGCCTGGAACTTGTTCCACGCCTGCGGGGAGTTCCAGCCTGGTGCCCATGCGAATGGGATCTGCGAACGCGGCGCAGACGGCTGGTTGTTCCCTTCCATCGAGAAGGCGAACATGGTGTCTTTGTCCTGCGGCTGACGCGGTTCGTGCACGCTGATGTTGGCGCGCATTGCGGTACGCCCACTGTAGCGGTGCGGTTCACGCGCCAGTTTCTGGCCACGAATACGGAAGCTGGCTTCCGGCGCAGCATCTTTAATGCCGGCCAGCTGCGGCAGTTTTGCCACGGCAGCATCGATCACGTGGTCGAGCTGGGTCCAGTCCACTTCACGGCTCAGCACGGTGCTGTGCAGGGAGTGCAGCCAGCGCCAGCTTTCCAGCATCACAATGCTGCTGTCGTAGTACGCCGGGTCATAAACCTGGAAGAAGCGCTGGGCACGGCCTTCGTTGTTGATAACGGTACCGTCGCTTTCTGCGAAGCTTGCCGCAGAGAGCACCAGATGCGCCTTGTCCATGATCGCGGTGCGCTGATGGTCGATAACCATTACCAGCGGCGCTTTAGACAGAGCCGCGTCAACGCGTGCCGCAGAGGCATGGCGGTGCAGGTCGTTTTCCAGCACCACGACGGCGTCAGCGGCACCGGATTCCAGCTCGCTTAACGCAGCCTCCAGAGAGCCGCCGCCAATCATGCCCAGACCAATGCTGTTTACCGCACGGGCAATCATGGTCACGCCGACGTCCGCGCCGCGGCCTTTCAGGGCCTTAGCCACGTTTGCCGCTGCTTCGATGATCGCAGCGCTACCGGCGTTAGTACCGGAAATAATCAACGGTTTTTTCGCACCGGCCAGCGCCTGCACGATCACGTCAACTTTGTTCTGCAGGTCGCGATCCAGACCTTCAACGGCCGGCGCGCTGTTATCCAGTGCGTGAGCAATCGCAAAGCCCAGGCGGGCCTGATCTTCAACCGGCGCGCGGTAGGTCCACGCCGCGATATCATCCAGACGAGTGTCATCGACGTTAGTGACAAACAGCGGGTGTTTAGCGCGCTGACCGATGTTGAGGATTGCCGCAATCTGCCAGTCAGCCACTTTCTGTGCCGCTGCCATTTCACGAGCCTTCCCTTTCACCGCCTGGCGAACCGCCAGTGCAGCACGCGCGCCGGTCTGGGTTAAATCTTCGCCCAGCACCAGAACCGCATCGTACGATTCGATTTCGCGCAGCGCCGGGGTATGAATACCGCCTTCGCGCAGCACCTTCAGCACCAGCTGCAGACGTTCCTGCTCGCCCTGGGCGATACCGGTGTAGAAGTTTTCGGCACCCACCAGCTCACGCAGCGCGAAGTTGCTTTCGACGCTGGCGCGCGGGGAGCCGATACCGATCACTTTCTTCGACTGGCGCAGAATATCGGCTGCGCCCTGCATCGCCTGCTCAGCGTTCAGGGTGATGACGTCGTCGCCACGACGCTGAACCGGCTGACGCGGACGGTCTTTCAGGTTCACATAGCCATAGCCAAAACGACCGCGGTCGCAGAGGAAGTAGTGGTTAACGGTACCGTTGTAACGGTTTTCGATACGACGCAGTTCGCCGTAACGCTCACCCGGGCTGGTGTTACAGCCAAGGGAGCACTGCTGGCAGATGCTTGGCGCAAACTGCATGTCCCACTTACGGTTGTAACGCTCGGAGTGCGTTTTGTCAGTGAACACACCGGTCGGACAGATTTCGACCAGGTTGCCGGAGAATTCGCTCTCCAGGGTGCCATCTTCCGGACGACCGAAGTAGACGTTGTCATGTGCGCCATAGACGCCCAGATCTTCGCCGTCGGCGTAGTCTTTGTAGTAACGCACGCAGCGGTAACAGGCGATGCAGCGGTTCATTTCGTGAGAGATGAACGGCCCCAGATCCTGGTTGCGGTGGGTACGTTTGGTAAAGCGATAGCGACGGAAGCTGTGGCCGGTCATCACGGTCATATCCTGAAGGTGGCAGTTACCGCCCTCTTCGCAGACCGGACAATCGTGCGGGTGGTTGGTCATCAACCACTCCACCACGCTTTCGCGGAACTGTTTGGCTTCCGCGTCGTCGATGGAAATAAAGGTACCTTCGGTGGCTGGCGTCATACAGGACATCACCAGGCGACCACGCGTGTCTTCCGCGTTTTGATATTGCTTCACCGCACACTGGCGGCAAGCACCGACGCTGCCCAGCGCCGGATGCCAGCAAAAATACGGAATATCAAGGCCGAGAGACAGACAAGCTTCCAGCAGGTTGTCCGCCCCGTTAACCTCATATTCTTTGCCGTCTACATGAATCGTAGCCATTAGCATGCTTCCAGTTGTCTCGAATTAGCTTCGAGCGTTAATCAAAATTCTGTTTTTACCAGCGCGCTTTCAGCAGGTTCGGCTGAATACCATTGATCGAATGGGTATTGCTGAACGGCTGCTTGATGCCTGCTTCGAATTCGTCGCGGAAATATTTAATCGCGCTTTGCAGTGGCTCAACGGCACCGGGCGCGTGGGCGCAGAAGGTTTTACCCGGCCCCAGGAATCGACACAGTTGCTCAAGTGTCTCGATATCGCCAGGCTGGCCTTCGCCACGCTCAATAGCACGCAGGATCTTCACGCTCCACGGCAGTCCATCACGGCACGGCGTACACCAGCCGCAGGACTCGCGGGCAAAGAACTCTTCCAGGTTACGCACCAGCGATACCATGCCGATCTCGTGGTCGACGGCCATCGCCAGCGCCGTACCCAGACGGCTGCCTGCTTTACCAATACTTTCGAATTCCATTGGCAGATCGAGGTGCGCTTCGGTCAGGAAGTCGGTCCCTGCCCCGCCTGGTTGCCAGGCTTTAAATTTCAGGCCATCACGCATGCCACCGGCGTAGTCTTCAAGGATTTCACGTGCGGTGGTGCCGAACGGCAGCTCCCAGACGCCCGGGTTCTTCACGCGACCAGAGAAGCCCATCAGCTTGGTACCGGCATCTTTGCTTGAGGAGATGCCCTGATACCACTCCACGCCGTTGGCGAGGATCGCCGGGACGTTACACAGGGTTTCGACGTTGTTTACGCAGGTCGGTTTACCCCACACGCCGGAGCTCGCCGGGAACGGTGGCTTGGAACGCGGGTTCGCACGGCGGCCTTCCAGGGAGTTAATCAGCGCGGTCTCTTCCCCACAGATATAACGCCCGGCGCCGGTGTGCACAAACAGTTCGAAGTCGAAACCGGTGCCCAGAATGTTTTTGCCAAGCAGCCCCGCTTCGGTAGCTTCGGCAATCGCGCGACGCAGATTCTCTGCCGCTTCGATGTACTCGCCACGCAGGAAGATGTAGCCACGGTACGCTTTCAGCGCGAATGCCGAGATCAGCATGCCTTCCACCAACAGGTGCGGCAGCTGCTCCATCAGCAGACGGTCTTTATAAGTGCCCGGCTCCATTTCATCGGCGTTACACAGCAGGTAACGGATGTTCATGGATTCGTCTTTTGGCATCAGGCTCCACTTCAGACCGGTGGAAAAGCCTGCGCCGCCGCGCCCTTTCAGGCCAGCGTCTTTTACCGCGTTAACGATTTCATCCGGCGCCATACCGCTGAGGGCTTTACGCGCACCGGCATAGCCGTTTTTGCTCTGATATTCGTCGAGCCATACCGGCTGTTTATCATCGCGCAGACGCCAGGTCAGCGGATGGGTCTCAGCAGTACGAATTACAGTTTTCATTTGTACTGCTCCAGCAGATCAGGAATGGCTTCCGGCGTCAGATGGCTGTGAGTGTCCTCATCAATCATCATGGTCGGCCCCTTGTCGCAGTTACCCAGGCAGCAGGTTGGCAGCAGGGTAAAGCGCCCGTCAAAGGTGGTCTGGCCCGGCTTGATATTAAGTTTCTGCTCAATCGCAGCCTGAATGCCCTGATAACCGGTGATATGGCATACCACGCTGTCGCAGTAGCGGATCACGTGACGGCCTACCGGCTGACGGAAGATCTGGCTGTAAAACGTTGCCACCCCTTCGACGTCGCTCGCCGGGATACCCAGCACTTTTGCGATCTCATAGATCGCGCCATCCGGCACCCAACCACGCTGTTTCTGTACGATTTTCAGCGCTTCAATGGACGCCGCACGCGGGTCTTCGTAGTGGTGCATCTCGTGCTCAATAGCGGCACGTTCTGCTTCACTCAGCTCAAAAGCCTCGGTTTGTGGTTGTTGATTCTCGTGCATAATTAGCGGTCCACATCTGACATAACAAAATCGATACTACCCAGATACACAATCAGGTCAGAGACCAGACTGCCGCGGATGGCGGCCGGGATCTGCTGCAGGTGCGCGAAGCTTGGCGTACGCACACGGGTACGGTAGCTCATGGTGCTGCCGTCGCTGGTCAGGTAGTAACTGTTGATACCCTTGGTCGCCTCGATCATCTGGAAGGACTCCTGCGCCGGCATGACCGGGCCCCAGGAAACCTGCAGGAAGTGGGTGATCAGGGTTTCGATATGTTGCAGCGTGCGCTCTTTCGGTGGCGGCGTGGTCAGCGGGTGATCCGCCTTGAACGGGCCTTCCGGCATGTTGTTGAGGCACTGCTCAAGGATGCGCAGGCTCTGGCGCAGCTCTTCCACTTTCAGCATCACGCGGGTATAGCAGTCGGAAACACCGCCGCCAACCGGGACTTCAAAGTCGAAGTTCTCGTAACCAGAGTAAGGACGGGCTTTACGCACATCGAAATCGATACCGGTCGCGCGCAGGCCAGCACCGGTGGTGCCCCACTCCAGCGCCTCTTTCGCGCCGTAGGCGGCAACGCCCTGGGAACGGCCTTTCAGGATGCTGTTACGCAGCGCGGCTTTCTCATACGACGCCAGACGTTTTGGCATCCAGTCAAGGAATTCACGCAGCAGACGGTCCCAACCACGCGGCAGATCGTGTGCAACACCGCCGATACGGAACCAGGCCGGGTGCATACGGAAACCGGTAATCGCTTCCACGAGGTCGTAGATTTTCTGACGGTCGGTAAAGGCGAAGAACACCGGGGTCATCGCGCCGACGTCCTGAATAAACGTCGAGATGTACAGCAGGTGGCTGTTAATACGGAACAGCTCTGAGAGCATCACACGAATCACGTTAACGCGATCCGGCGTAGTGATGCCCGCCAGCTTTTCAACGGCCAGCACGTATGGCATTTCGTTGACGCAGCCGCCGAGGTATTCGATACGGTCGGTATAAGGAATGTAGCTGTGCCAGGACTGACGCTCGCCCATCTTCTCAGCACCACGGTGGTGGTAACCGATATCCGGAACGCAGTCGACAATCTCTTCGCCATCAAGCTGAAGAATAATACGGAATGCACCGTGCGCAGACGGGTGGTTTGGACCGAGGTTGAGGAACATGAAGTCCTCGTTGTCGGTGCCGCGCTTCATGCCCCAGTCTTCCGGTCTGAAGGTCAGCGCTTCCATCTCCAGATCCTGCTTGGCTTTCGTCAGCTCAAAAGGATCGAATTCGGTGGCTCGTGCCGGGTAGTCTTTACGCAGCGGGTGGCCGGTCCAGGTCTGCGGCATCATGATGCGCGTCAGATGCGGGTGACCATCGAAGGTCATGCCAAACATTTCCCAGGTTTCACGCTCATACCAGTTCGCGTTCGGGAAAAGTTTAGTGATGGTCGGCAGATGCATGTCGTTTTCAGACAATGCCACCTTGAGCATGATATCCGTGTTGCGGTCTATTGAGATCAGGTGGTAGAAAACGGAAAAATCCGCCGCGGGTAAACCCTGGCGGTGGGTACGCAGACGTTCGTCCATGCCGTGTAAGTCAAACAGCATGACGTAAGGTTTAGGCAGTTTCTTGAGGAAATCAACCACTTCCAGTAACTGCTCACGCTTCACCCAAACAACGGGTACCCCGGTGCGGGTGGCCTGAACAGTAAAGGCATCCGGCCCAAAACGGTTGCGCAGTTCGCCGATGACCGGGTCATCCAGATGATCCCGTGTTTGCCAGGCGGCGTCTTGCGCGGTTAAGTCGGTCATAGTGTTCACCATTGCAAAAGGTCCGTGGTGACTGTCGGGCGTGGCTTCGCGCTATTTGAATAGTGATATGCGAAGGTTATCTCCATGCCCACAGGCGCAAATTAAATTTCGTCTGGTGTACGCAGATTGGTCACTGCGATACGTTCACCGCGTTTACGCTCGCGCTCAGACTGCATGTTAGCGCGGTACACGCCCTGGTCACCCACAACCCAGGAGAGCGGACGGCGTTCTTTGCCAATCGACTCCTGCAACAGCATCAGCGCCTGCATATAGGCTTCTGGACGCGGTGGGCAGCCCGGAATGTAAACATCCACAGGGATAAACTTATCTACACCTTGCACGACGGAATAGATGTCGTACATGCCGCCAGAGTTTGCACAAGCGCCCATGGAGATAACCCATTTTGGCTCGAGCATCTGGTCGTACAGACGCTGAATGACCGGTGCCATTTTGGTAAAGCAGGTTCCCGCCACTACCATCAGGTCAGCCTGACGTGGAGAGGCGCGCAGTACTTCTGCACCAAAACGCGCAACGTCATGCACCGCAGTGAATGACGTCACCATTTCAACGTAGCAGCAAGAAAGGCCAAAGTTATAGGGCCAGATGGAGTTCTTACGACCCCAGTTGACCATATCGTGCATGGCATGCTCGAGCTTGCCCATGTACACGCTTTTATTGACTTCTTGCTCCAGGGGGTCGGTTACGATCTCCTGCTTTTGCAGGGGGTAACGGTCATTCTCACCGTTAGGATCTATGCGGGTGAGCGTATAATCCATCTTATTGCCTCGCTGTTACTGCTGACGATTAGAGATACTGTTTTCCGGGTTGATACGTTCACGGCGTGAACGCGCAGGTGTCCAGTCCAGCGCGCCAATACGCACCAGATAAACCAGACCGGCCAGTAACACTAAAATGAAAATTGCGGCCTCGACAAAGCCTACCCAGCCACTCTCACGAATGGAGGTCGACCATGCGAACAGGTAAAGCGCTTCCACGTCGAAAATGACGAAGAACATGGCCACCAGATAGAACTTGGCGGACAGGCGTAAACGCGCGGTACCTACCGAATCGATACCCGATTCGAATGGCGTGTTTTTGTGCCTTGCGCGGGCGCGACCGCCCAGGAACCAGCCGCCGACTAACATCAGGCAGCACAGGCCAATGGCAACGATAAGAAAGATTGCGAATGCCCAGTGATGAGCGATGACTTCTGTGGATGTTGACATACTCATTGCTTACTCATCAAAAGTGATACCTGAAACACTGCTCTTTCTGGCAGATGGGCATCACATCGATTCATGGGGAGGAACAAATAACCGTACACTAACTGTCGAAAATGAGACATAGACAGCAAAATGATGTGGTTTTTTACTCCTTTCTATAACCTTTTGTCAACTTTAACAAAAGTTTCTTCACATTAAATTACATTGATCGAACTTCATTAACATTTAATGCCCTTTATCCTCAGAAAATGTGAGGCGCGTTCCTGCGTGGGGGTGTTGAATCGTGTCCGTAATGAACTAATACAAAGATTACCCTCCTATTTTGACAGGATTTGCCCCCGATTCCTCCCCCCAAAGAGGAGTATTTTCTTGATCTGTGACACGCTTTTGTTAATTCAATCAAAAAAACGGCAACATCTTTGCTGCTTTTTTAACATGAACATTGACATTAGAAAGAAGAAGTATAGCGGGTTTCGGGAGGAAGGATGGATATCTATCGAATTGATAAAAAAGAAGATTGACAACGACTTAAGTAAAACCGCTTATGACGACATGCAAAAAAAGAACCACTGTGCAAGAAGGTTCTGCCAGCGGTTCTTTTTTTTCGTCCGCGAATTGTTACCAGATTATTAGTGATTCGTTTTACTCAAAATCGCGTTCGATCACCAGAGAGTCATCCCCCCCTTCTGGAGTAACATTATTGTACTGCCAGGGGTTATGGTAGTTATCCATGGCGTTAAAGATGGTCTGCGCCAGCTCGTTGTTGCTGGCCGGATTATGACACAGCATATATTCCGTATCTGGCAGCGCAGGCAGCCCGTCCGCTTTACCCAGCACCCGTAAATCAGGGCTCATCATTTCAACCGGACGCGCCGTCACACCCAGACCCGCTTTCACCGCAGCACGAATGGCAGGCAGCGTGGAGGCAACATACGCCAGACGCCATGGAACATTGGCGGCGTTGAGCGTGGCCAGCACGACGTCGCGGAAAGGACTGGGATCGTCCATCAGCACCAGCGGCACAGGCTCGCCACGCTGCAACGTGAACTCGGCGGCACAGTACCAGTGCGTCGGTGATGTGCGCAGCGAAAGACACTCGAACTGGCTGGTTCGATGGGTCGTCACCACCAGATCGACCTCCTGCTCCTGCAGCATATCAACCATAAAGGCGTTGCGTTTAACCCTGACATCAAGGGCAAGTTTCGGATAAACCGAACTTATCCGATTGAGCAGAAACGGTAGAATAGTGTCGGCGGACTCGTCAGAAGCACCTAATGTTAAGACGCCCTGCAGGTTACTAAACATTAATGATGAACATGCTTCATCATTGAAGCGCAGGATTTTTCTGGCGTAACCCAGCAGCTGAATACCGTGTTCCGTTAACAGCTTATTGCGGCCATGGCGGGCAAAAAGCTCTTTGCCAACCAGTTGCTCCAGTCGTTGCATTTGTTGACTGACTGCAGATTGGGTACGGCAAACTGCCGCCGCCGCAGCAGCAAAGGTGTTCAGATCGGCGACCGCCACAAAGGTTCTCAGCAGATCGAGGTCGAGATTCAGTATCGGACGATTTGCATTAATCATATCTTTTCACTTACAGGTTGCTCGTACGGAGCTGCCCCAGGTTTAAGCTGTGTGCGTAAAAGTAATACAGTTCCTTCTGAACAAAGTCCTCTGACGTCCCGGTCCGGCAGTGTATCTGCATAATGTAATTGTGCTGGGTATATCAGTGGTCAGAAACAACTTATCTGACGTTATTTTTATTCTCAAAAACGTTAGAGATATTTAGACGTTTGCCGGATGATGTAAATTCCATTAAAGAAGATGCCTATCCAACGTCAACTTTATCGCAGTACAGGTTAAGCAGCAATGGTATCACTTCACTTATCCGGGCAGAGATAATTCTAGCAATTACAATAAACTATTAAAGGTCCAGGCATCAAGGCCTGCTATGGCCGGTTATCTTCCATAACTAAACCCGGGACACATCTTACCCTAAAACCTTTTTATTTATAAGCCTTATTGCAATTTCTGTGTTTTAACCTTAATGATAACTCACTAAACTAATTTTATTAATATTAACGAAAGTTGCGATTTCGTCTTTATTTAGAAATAAATAATAATTGAAACAAGACTTAATGATTAATAATGCTTAACATTAATTTCACATGAGCAACGTTAATATAAAAAGGCAGAAAAGCGAATACCCGGATGTTTTACTCAGCTTTTACGAAATATCACTACTGGAAACTGTAGCACCGCCAGCGTAAGTCGCTCAATACACACCTTTTTAACAGAGAAAAATCCATTTTAAAATACAAATAACAACACAAAAAACCAGTATAAAATCAAAAACCACCTAATTAAGTGATTATAACCTTAAAAAACAGTTAAAAATTTCAGCAACAACCGCCAGAACTAGACAAAATCTTCTACTGCCAACCCTTCAAAAGCAGGCAAGTGAGGAGTACATTGTTTCGTGCTGACTTCCACGGCAGGACGTCGCAATAACAGTGAAAAGGTCAAAGATTCATGTCACCCATCGAAAAATCCAGCAAGTTAGATAACGTTTGTTATGACATTCGTGGCCCGGTTCTTAAAGAGGCAAAACGTCTCGAAGAAGAAGGTAATAAAGTACTTAAGCTCAATATCGGCAACCCGGCGCCATTTGGTTTTGATGCACCGGATGAAATTCTGGTTGATGTGATCCGCAACCTGCCCACGGCGCAAGGCTATAGCGACTCCAAGGGTCTGTACTCTGCGCGTAAAGCCATCATGCAGCACTATCAGGCGCAAGGCATGCGCGATGTCACCGTTGAAGACATCTATATCGGTAACGGTGTATCCGAGCTGATCGTCCAGGCGATGCAGGCCCTGCTGAACAGTGGCGACGAGATGCTGGTGCCGGCACCGGATTACCCGCTCTGGACGGCGGCAGTGTCGCTTTCAAGCGGCAAAGCAGTGCATTACCTGTGCGATGAGTCCTCCGACTGGTTCCCCGACCTGGATGATATTCGTGCCAAAATCACGCCGCGCACCCGCGGGATCGTCATCATCAACCCGAATAATCCGACCGGCGCCGTCTACTCGAAAGAGTTACTGCTGGAGATCGTCGAGATTGCCCGCCAGCATAATCTGATTATTTTCGCGGACGAGATCTACGACAAAATCCTGTACGACGCTGCGCAGCACCACTCAATTGCCGCGCTGGCGCCGGATCTGCTGACCGTGACCTTTAACGGTCTGTCTAAAACCTATCGTGTTGCCGGTTTCCGTCAGGGCTGGATGGTACTGAACGGGCCGAAAAAACACGCTAAAGGTTATATCGAAGGTCTGGAGATGCTCGCCTCCATGCGCCTGTGCGCCAACGTCCCGGCGCAGCACGCAATCCAGACTGCGTTGGGTGGCTATCAGAGCATCAGTGAATTTATCGTGCCGGGTGGACGTCTGTATGAGCAGCGCCGGCGCGCGTGGGAATTGATTAACGATATCCCGGGCGTCTCCTGCGTGAAGCCAAACGGCGCGCTCTATATGTTCCCGAAAATCGATATCAAACGCTTTAACATCTTTGACGATCAGAAGATGGTGCTCGACTTCCTGCTGCAGGAAAAAGTATTACTGGTACAGGGCACCGCATTTAACTGGCCCTGGCCGGACCACGTGCGTATTGTGACGCTGCCGCGTGAGGATGATCTGGAAATGGCCATCAGCAGGTTTGGACGCTTCCTTTCCGGCTACCATCAATAAAATGATAATCGGGCTGCCACGGCAGCCCGATTTGCATCTCACCGCCCCTCCCCTCACAATGAAACCTGTCGCTGTGTAAGACGAAAGGTAACTTATGAGTCAGAGTCATTTCTTCGCCCATCTTTCCCGCCTGAAATTGATCAACCGTTGGCCGCTGATGCGTAACGTGCGCACCGAGAACGTTTCTGAACACAGCCTGCAGGTGGCGATGGTCGCCCACGCGCTGGCCGCCATCAAAAACCGCAAGTTCAATGGCCAGGTGAACGCCGAACGTATCGCGCTGCTGGCGATGTATCACGATGCCTCAGAAGTGCTGACGGGCGATCTGCCCACCCCGGTGAAATACTTCAATTCGCAAATCGCCCAGGAGTACAAGGCGATTGAAAAAATCGCCCAGCAAAAGCTGGTTGAGATGGTGCCGGAAGAGCTTCGCGATATCTTTGCGCCTTTAATAGACGAGCAGAGCTACAGCCAGGAAGAGCACTTCATTGTGAAACAGGCCGATGCGCTATGCGCCTACCTGAAGTGTCTTGAGGAGTTGTCTGCCGGCAACCACGAATTTTTGCTGGCCAAAACCCGGCTGGAAAAGACGCTCGAGGCGCGACGCAGCGAGGAGATGGATTACTTCATGGAGGTGTTTGTCCCGAGCTTCCAGCTGTCGCTGGATGAGATAAGCCAGGATTCACCGCTGTAGTTTTGTGCCGGTTAGCGGCTACGCGTGACCCGGCCTACTCCCCCGTAGGCCCGGTAAGCGTAGCGCCGCCGGACAAGTCTCAGAACGGAAATAACACCGGGATCATCACCACGCACACCACCATCACCAGAAGGGTGAACGGCACGCCGAGTTTTACAAAGTCGCTGAAGGTATATCTTCCGGGTCCCAGTACCAGCGTGTTAACGGGTGACGAGACCGGCGTCATAAAGGCCGCGGAAGCGGCCATCGCCACCATCATCGCGAAAGGATAAGGTGATACCCCCATCGATTTAGCCATCGCCAGGGCAATAGGCGCCATCAATACGGCCGTCGCGGTATTGGAGATAAAGAGCCCGATGGTGGCGCACATAATAAACAAGCACATCAACATCATATAAGGGCCATAGCCGCCGCCCAGCTCCATCAATCCTTTCACCACTAAATCGACCCCTCCGGTTTTTTGCAGCGCCAGCGCAAAGGGCATCATACCGACAATCAAAATGATGCTCGGCCAGTGGATCGCTTTGTAAGCGCTTTCAGCGTCGATGCAGCGAAATTTTCCCATCAGTAAACAGGCGATAATCGCCGCCACCGGATTAGGAATTTCGTCGGTCAGCATCAGAGCGACCATCAGCACCAGACAAAAAATGGCGTGCGGCGCCTGACTGTGGGCGGGCGACGCATCGCTGACTTCAACAGGCAGGTTGAGCACGACAAAGTCTCGCCCTCTCTGACCCAGTTGGGTAATCAGCTTCCAGTTGCCTACGACCAGGAAAATATCCCCCAGCTGCAGCGGCTCATCCACTACCGAGCCGTCCATCGCCTCGCCGTCGCGCTTTAACCCGACGACGTTTAAACCGTAGCGGGTACGAAATCCTATTTCGCGAATAGTTTTACCCAGCAGCTCCGATTCGGGGATCAGCGAAACTTCGGCCATCCCCACATCCAGCGCCTGATCGGAGAAGTACTCCCCGCGCAGGACCATCGGCTCCAGCAACTGTTCGCTGCAAAATTCGCGCAGGTCGACCTCTGCGGAGGACATATCAATGAGCAGCACGTCCCGGGCGCGAAACTCCGATACGCCGTTTACATTGACGATAACCCGGCGAAAACGGCGCCAGCGTTCAACGCCGATGACGTTGGCGCCATAGCGTTCGCGGAGTTTTAAATCATCCAGTCGCTGTCCAATCAGCGGCGAACCGGGGCGGATCGCCAGACGGCGCGCCCGTCCGGTGAGGCGATACTCTTTGATCAGATCGCGAAAGGTGCGGCGCTTCCAGCCGTCGCGGGTTTTGTCCTGCTTTTCGCTTTTCAGGGCAAAGCGGGTCAACAGCATGTAGATAATGCCCATCACCAGGATGACCAGCCCCAGCGGGGTGACGCTAAAGAAGCTGAAGCCTTCCAGACCTTCTCGCAACAATTCACTGTTTACCACCAGGTTTGGCGGCGTGGCCACCAGCGTCATCATGCCGCTGATAAGCCCGGCAAAGCTCAGCGGCATCATCAGTCGGGATGGCGAGATCTGCATACGCATGGAGACACTCAGCACCACGGGAATAAAGATTGCCACCACGCCGGTGGAACTCATAAAAGCCCCGAGCCCGGCGACGGTAAGCATCAAAAAGACCAGCATTTTGGTTTCGCTGTTGCCCGCCACACTCACCAGCCAGGAGCCCATGCTGGTCGCCACACCGGTCCGCACCAGGCCGTCCCCGATAATAAACAGAGCAGCAATCAAAATAACGTTGGGATCGCTAAAGCCGGAGAAGGCTTCCGTGAGGGTTAAGGTACCACTCAATACAAAAGCAACGATCATCAGCAGCGCCACGGCATCCATGCGGACTTTGCCGGTAGCAAAAAGAACAATGGCAATAAGGAGCAGGCTTAACACCCAGATAAGTTCACCGTTCACAACAGATCCTTGTCAGAAGAGAGTGATACCGATAGTGCCATAAAAAAGCCCCAACAATGTGGGGCTAAATCATGGGATTACATTTTCCGCGAGACTGTTACATTCCCGTCAGGCGTGCGGCTTACGGTAAGTGACTCCAGCGTGGTGAGCACAAAGTCCGCCTCATCCAGACGCGGTGAGTTGGCAGGGACATTGACGGCAATGACGTGGCTTCCGGCATTGAGGCCCGCCAGCACGCCGGCTGCGGCATCTTCTACCACCACACACTCTTCAGGCGCCAGACCCAGCATCTCCGCGCCCAGTAAAAAGGCATCGGGCTCCGGCTTACCGCGCTTGACCCGCTCCGCGGTGATAAAGACTTCCGGCAGCGGCAGTCCTGCTGCTTTATGACGCGCATGGGCCACAGGAATCGAACCGGAGGTGACGATAGCCCAGGGGATCGCCGCTTCATTCAGGTGCCTGAGCAGCGCCTGCGCCCCTGGCAACGCCGTGATACCGTTGGTATCGGTGGCTTCGACCTGCTCAAGCCAGGTAAACTCTGCCTGGATATCCGCTTCACTTCTTCCCTGGAGAAAATGCCGTAAAGAGGTTATGGCCTGTTTGCCATGGATAAAATTCAGTACGTCCTGATGGTCGATGCCATGTCTGTCGGCCCAACGGCACCAGGAGCGTTCAACAACCGGTAGCGAATCGACCAGCGTACCGTCCAGATCAAACAGAAAACCTTTACACTGCACATCTACCTCCGTCAGGCATTAATAATTTGTTGGATTTCGTTGCTGCTCAGATGGTACTGACGCGGGCAAGCGTGCCACACGCTGAGCATGCGCTGATATTTGTCCCACATCGGCGTCTGGGCATTAAAGCCATGCGTACCGGCATCGAAATGGGTGTAGCGACCTTCCACGTTGACCATAAAGCGGACATAGCTCAGATAACGGGATTCGGTGGCCGCATCATAACCCAGGAAGGTCACACGACGTTCGTCGATAGTCTGGGCATCTTTCAGGTTGGTCCAGGAAACATGCAGGGCGTGATACATCTCCATAATGTCGATGACGGTGCGGCAGGTCTCTTCTTTCAGTTCGCCAAACTCGCGATCCAGCTCGCGCATCTGCAAACCAAAGCCACGTTCGACGATAGTCTGCAAGCGGCGATAGCGCTCTGCGTTGTCGGGATCAAGCATAGTCATCATTTTGTACTGGTTAGACAAAATCAGACGTTGAGCGTGGGTCATTTCCATCTTTCGACTCCTGTTGCGCATGGCAGCTTTAAAAAAAGACACGGTAACGGTGGGTTACTGTGCCTTCTTTTGGTCATCGTTTCGATGATCAATCACAAGTCATCGAGGAATGTTTTATCAAGTTGCTTGAATGCCCGCTTCAGGGTATCGGCCAGTGCCTGATAATCGGGTTTCCCCTCTACCGGTGCGAGCACCTGGCCGGCATCCTGCAATTTACCGCGCACTTCATAAAACCAGGACAACACGGACGGTGGCAACGGCGTGACCGAACGTTTGCCCAGCCACCACAGCCCCTGCATCGGCAGGCTCAGGGCAAAGAGCGCGGTAGCAACGGCAGGGCCAAGCTGGCCGCCCAGTGCAATCTGCCAGCACAGGGTAAAAACCGCGACAGGCGGCATCAGGCGAATAGCGTGTCGGGTAGCGCGGATTACGCGGTTTTCAATAAAGACGGGCGCCAGGCGCTTTTCCATAGGCCACGTCTTTGAATAATGCTGTCCCCGGCGAAACAGGCTAAAGAAGCTCACGGAAGGATTCTCGGGTGTCGACATGGCTTACCTCAACTTCACATATAAAGATTAAAAAATTCATGCAAAACCACAACTGGTCATGACAACGTTCAAAAACTTTTGTCAGCGCTACCCAGTATCGGGTATCCTGTGCCGGCCTGCAAAGGCCTTAGACGAGGAACATTCACTCGTCAAATTATCGCATATTATGCCATTGCCGGAAAAATGCGCAAAATGGCATAAAATCATATGTATTCTTTTCGTCATGCCAGAATGTCCTTCCGGCATGATGTTAATCATAAATGTCAGCGATATCTTGCGCTACGATCATTGACTCACTGACGTTTTTTTAGCCACGTATCAATAATAGGTACTTCCATGTCGAGTAAGTTAGTACTGGTTCTGAACTGCGGTAGCTCTTCCCTCAAATTCGCCATCATCGATGCGCTCAACGGTGAAGAGTACCTTTCTGGTTTGGCCGAATGTTTCCATCTTCCTGAAGCACGTCTGAAGTGGAAAATGGACGGCAGCAAACAGGAAGCGGCTTTAGGTGCAGGCGCCGCTCACAGCGAAGCGCTGAACTTTATCGTTAACACTATCCTGGCACAAAAACCGGAACTGTCCGCGCAGCTGACCGCAATCGGTCACCGCATCGTGCATGGTGGCGAGAAGTACACCAAATCTGTGATCATTGATGACACCGTTATTCAGGGTATCAAGGATGCTGCACCATTTGCGCCGCTGCACAACCCGGCTCACCTGATCGGTATCACCGAAGCACTGAAATCCTTCCCGCATTTAAAAGACAAAAACGTGGCCGTGTTCGACACTGCGTTCCACCAGACCATGCCGGAAGAGTCTTACCTCTACGCCCTGCCGTACAGCCTGTACAAAGAGCATGGCGTTCGTCGCTACGGTTTCCACGGCACCAGCCACTACTATGTGACTCAGGAAGCCGCGAAAATGCTGAACAAGCCAGTGGAAGAAGTGAACATCATCACTTGCCACCTGGGCAACGGCGGTTCCGTTTCTGCTATCCGTAACGGTGAATGCGTTGATACCTCCATGGGTCTGACCCCGCTGGAAGGCCTGGTGATGGGTACCCGTACCGGTGACATCGACCCGGCTATCATCTTCTTCCTGCACGACAACCTGGGCATGAACGTTGATCAGATCAACACCATGCTGACCAAAGAGTCCGGCCTGCTGGGTCTGACCGAAGTCACCAGCGACTGCCGTTACGTTGAAGACAACTACGCTGAAAAAGAAGACGCTAAACGTGCAATGGACGTTTACTGCCACCGTCTGGCGAAGTACATCGGCTCTTACACTGCGCTGATGGACGGTCGTCTGGATGGCGTAGTCTTCACCGGCGGTATCGGTGAGAACGCCGCAATGGTACGCGAGCTGTCCCTGGGCAAACTGGGCGTGCTGGGCTTTGAGGTTGACCATGAACGTAACCTGGCTGCGCGCTTCGGTAAGTCTGGCTTCATCAACAAAGAAGGCACCCGTCTCGCAATGGTTATCCCAACCAATGAAGAGCTGGTTATCGCGCAAGACGCGAGCCGTCTGACTGCCTGATTCCACACCGCCAGCAATGCTGGCGGTGCTGTTTTGAAGCCCGCCTGTTTTCGGCGGTAACGAAAGAGGATAAATCGTGTCCCGTACTATTATGCTGATCCCGACCGGAACCAGCGTAGGCCTGACCAGCGTCAGCCTCGGTGTGATCCGTGCGATGGAACGCAAAGGCGTTCGTCTGAGCGTGTTTAAGCCAATCGCTCAACCGCGTGCTGGTGGCGATGCCCCAGACCAGACTACCACTATTGTTCGCGCAAACTCCAACCTGCCCGCCGCTGAACCGCTGAAGATGAGCCACGTTGAGTCTCTGCTCTCCAGCAACCAGAAAGACGTGCTGATGGAAGAGATCATCGCTAACTATCATGCTAACGCCCAGGATGCGGAAGTGGTGCTGGTTGAAGGCCTGGTCCCAACGCGCAAACATCAGTTTGCTCAGTCACTGAACTTCGAAATCGCCAAAACCCTGAACGCGGAAATCGTGTTTGTAATGTCCCAGGGTACCGATACCCCGGAACAGCTGAAAGAGCGTATTGAGCTGACTCGCAGCAGCTTCGGCGGCGCGAAAAACAGCAACATCACCGGCGTAATCGTTAACAAGCTGAACGCCCCGGTTGACGAGCAAGGCCGTACCCGCCCTGACCTGTCCGAAATCTTTGACGACTCGTCTAAAGCGAAAATTGTGAAAATCGATCCGGCTAAGCTGCAGGAATTCAGCCCGCTGCCAGTACTGGGCGCGGTGCAGTGGAGCTTTGATCTGATCGCGACCCGTGCAATCGATATGGCGCGTCACCTGAACGCCACCATCGTGAACGAAGGCGATATCAATACCCGTCGCGTGAAGTCCGTGACCTTCTGCGCGCGTAGCATTCCGCATATGCTGGAGCACTTCCGTGCAGGTTCCCTGCTGGTAACCTCCGCCGACCGTCCTGACGTGCTGGTTGCAGCCTGCCTGGCCGCGATGAACGGCGTGGAAATCGGTGCAATCCTGCTGACCGGTGCCTATGAAATGGACCCACGCGTCAGCAAGCTGTGCGAGCGCGCGTTCGCCACCGGCCTGCCGGTGTTCATGGTGAACACCAACACCTGGCAGACCTCTCTGAGTCTGCAGAGCTTCAATCTGGAAGTGCCTGTTGATGACCACCAGCGTATCGAGAAAGTGCAGGAATACGTTGCCGGTTGCATCAATCCCGACTGGATTGAGTCCCTGACCGCAACCTCCGAGCGTAGCCGTCGTCTCTCTCCACCAGCCTTCCGTTACCAGCTGACCGAGCTGGCACGTAAAGCGGGCAAACGCGTTGTTCTGCCAGAAGGTGACGAACCGCGTACCGTTAAAGCGGCGGCTATCTGTGCCGAACGCGGTATCGCGACCTGTGTGCTGCTGGGTAACCCGGATGAAATCACCCGCGTTGCCGCCTCTCAGGGTGTTGAGCTGGGTTCTGGTATCGAAATTGTTGACCCGGAAGTGGTGCGCGAAAGCTATGTTGCCCGACTGGTCGAGCTGCGTAAGAACAAGGGTATGACCGAAGCCGTTGCCCGCGAACAGCTGGAAGACAACGTGGTTCTCGGGACGCTGATGCTGGAACAGGACGAAGTAGACGGTCTGGTTTCAGGTGCCGTTCACACTACCGCGAACACCATCCGTCCGCCACTGCAGCTGATCAAAACCGCACCAGGCAGTTCTCTGGTCTCTTCCGTGTTCTTCATGCTGCTGCCGGAACAGGTTTACGTTTACGGTGACTGCGCGATCAACCCGGATCCAACTGCTGAACAGCTGGCAGAAATCGCGATTCAGTCCGCTGACTCTGCGATTGCTTTCGGTATCGAACCGCGCGTAGCGATGCTCTCCTACTCCACCGGTAACTCTGGTGCAGGTAGTGACGTAGAGAAAGTGCGTGAAGCAACTCGTCTGGCGCAGGAAAAACGCCCGGATCTGGTTATCGATGGCCCGCTGCAGTACGACGCCGCCGTTATGGCTGACGTGGCAAAATCCAAAGCGCCTAACTCACCGGTTGCCGGTCGTGCTACCGTGTTCATCTTCCCGGATCTGAACACCGGTAACACCACTTACAAAGCGGTACAGCGTTCTGCCGACCTGATCTCCATCGGGCCGATGCTGCAGGGTATGCGCAAACCGGTGAACGACCTGTCTCGTGGCGCGCTGGTAGACGATATCGTCTACACCATCGCCCTGACCGCGATCCAGTCTTCACAGCAGTAAGCTGCACCCTAACGTAAAAAGGCGACCCCAGGGTCGCCTTTTTTATTATCGCCGTTAAGCTTCTTCGTGCTTTACCGGTTCGTTGCTGGCATTGCGGCTCATCCACAGGGCCAGCGCTTTTAACGAGTCCGGGGTAAAATCATCGCATCGGGCGGTGATCTCCGCCGGGGTCATCCAGCAGACTTCACTCACCTCTTCTTCCTGCAGCGCAAACGGACCGTGGGAGACGCAGCTAAACAGGCCTCCCCAGACGCGGCAGTGACTGTCTTCGAAGTAGAACTGGCCATGTTCGGCAAAGGGCACGCCGGCAATCCCCAGCTCCTCTTCCGCTTCACGGCGAGCGGAATCAAGTAACAGCTCATCGGCCTGGACTACGCCGCCGGCAGTGGCATCGAGCATGCCGGGCATGAAGTCTTTTGTTTCGGTACGGCGCTGCACCAGAATATTGCCCATACCATCATGCACCACGATATAGGTCGCGCGATGACGCAGGCGCTGAGCCCGCATCTGCTCGCGGCTCGCCTGTGCGATGACTTCATTGTCTTCGCTGACTATATCTACCCACTCAGTACTTGCCAAATGACTCTGCTCCACCATCGGGAAACCTTCTCTTTAAAGCGCTCTCACGGCGCGTTTACTGTTGAGGAGTAAGTTACGGATTAATCCTGGACTGTGCAATAACCTGGCTGTCATTCAGCGTCATAACGCACAAATGGTCCTTTTCCAGCATCCCATAGCTGGGGAGGAACCCACCTTTCGGCAGGCTGACGGAGCCTGGGTTGAAATGAATAATGTCACCCCGCGTTTCCGCGACCGGAATATGAGTATGACCGTAAACCAGGACATCGCCAGCATTCAGCGCGGGCAGGTTATCCGGGCCAAACAGATGACCGTGGGTGACAAACAGGCGGCAGTTTTCCAGCAGGATCTGCTGCCAGGGTGCGGTGATGGGAAAGTGCAGCAACATCTGGTCAACTTCGCTGTCGCAGTTGCCCCGTACGGCGATAATTTGCGATGCACAGGCGTTAAGTCGCTCTGCAACCTCAGCAGGGGCATAGCCTTCGGGCAGCGGGTTGCGCGGGCCGTGATTCAGCACATCGCCCAGGATCACCAGCCATTGCGCCCCGCTCTGGTTAAACAGCGAAAGCACCTTTTCGGTCGCCGGTAGCGAGCCGTGGATGTCCGATGCAAACATCAGCTTCATCAGTGACTCCTTATAGTCAAAAGCCACCCCATCATACCCGAATCAGCAGGGCTTATCAGCCAGCCCGCTTCGCCGAAAGCGCCACATAACGCTGCACAGAGGCGCGCTGCCACTGGAAGCTGGCATAATCCACCAACGGCTGTGGTACATCGTCGCCATTGAGCACCAGCCGGTTAAGCATCAGCGCCAGATCGGCATCCGCAATGCACCATTCCCCGAATAAATTCTGATTGCCGTGGGCCAGGAGCGATGTGGCGCTATCATACAACTGTTCTGCCGCCCGACGGGCAGTTTCGCTCAGGGCCGCTTTTTTCACCCCGGCAAACACCACATCGGTAGAGCGCTCCTGGCGGATTGGCATCAGATCGCTGCGCAGCCATGCCTGAATCTGGCGCGCGCGGGCGCGTTTTTGCAGATCGAGGGGATAGATCCGCTCCCACTCTGGCGGCGCAAAGCGCTCTTCCAGATATTCGGTAATGGCGGAGGATTCGCTGAGTTCAAAACCGTCCACATCGAGTACCGGCACGCGACGAGTCAGCGTATAGCCCCGCCACTGCGGCTGGCGGTTTTCCCCGCGACTGAGATCAACGGTCTTGAGGGTAAAAGGCAATCCCTTCTCGGCCAGCGCGACATACACGCTCATGACGTAAGGTGAGTAATAATCGGCATCTGACCACAGGGTAATCGCAGGTTGGCTCATAAGATCCTCGTAACGCTTCGGGTGGGGTTTATATCCAAAATATAACCTCCTGGCCCGGCTGTCACTTGATGAAAACTCACGATTTATCATCACCGCCTATACTCGATCCTGTACAGAAAAAAGCGTTATGACAGGAGTTGCGATGATTGACCTTTATTACGCCCCTACCCCCAATGGGCATAAAATCACCCTTTTTCTGAAAGAGACCCAGCTGGACTACCGCATCCTGCCGGTTGATACCAGCAAAGGCGAACAGTTTCGCCCCGAATTTCTTGCTATTTCACCCAATAATAAAATTCCGGCCATTGTCGATCATGCCCCGGAGGATGGCGGAACGCCGCTGAGCCTGTTTGAGTCCGGTGAAATTTTGCTTTATCTGGCGGAAAAAACCGGCAAGCTGCTGAGCGGCGAATTACGCGAACGCCACGTCACGCTGCAGTGGCTGTTCTGGCAGGTGGGCGGTCTGGGGCCGATGATCGGTCAGAATTTTCATTTTAACCACGCCGCGCCGCAGCCCATTCCCTATGCCATCGAACGTTTTCAGGTCGAAACGCAGCGGCTCTATAACGTTTTGAATAAGCGGCTGGAAAAATCGCCCTGGCTGGCGGGCGATCACTACAGCATTGCGGATATCGCCTGCTGGCCGTGGATCAACACTCATGAACACCATCGCGTCGATCTGGCCTCATGGCCGGCGGTGAACAACTGGTTTGAACGCATCCGTACCCGCCCGGCCACGCAGCGTGCGATGCAAAAAGTGCAGCAGATATAAACGCTTTCCTCATGTATTATGGTGGCGATAATGACACGGAGGAAGCCTGCAATGTCCCAGCTCGACGCGATTATTCGTATTAAAAATTTACGCCTGCGCACCTATATCGGCATCAAAGAGGAGGAGCGCGCTAACCGTCAGGATATCGTTGTTAACGTGGTGATCCACTACCCGGCCGACAAGGCTCGGGCCAGTGAAGATATTAATGACGCACTGAACTATCGCACCGTCACCAAGAGCATTATTCAGCACGTCGAG
Source organism: Leclercia adecarboxylata (assembly GCF_035787115.1). GTDB lineage: Bacteria > Pseudomonadota > Gammaproteobacteria > Enterobacterales > Enterobacteriaceae > Enterobacter > Enterobacter adecarboxylatus_E. The sequence continues at coordinate 1,330,970 of NZ_JALKTL010000001.1, forward strand.
AATAACCGCTTCTCTTTACTGGAAAAATTAACTCAGGATGTGCTGGATATCGCACGCGAACATCACTGGGTCACCTATGCTGAAGTCGAGATCGATAAACTTCACGCGCTGCGCTACGCCGACTCCGTCTCTATGACGTTAAGCTGGCAACGCTAAGCGCAACCCTGGAGGTTGTATGAAGATCCTGGTAACCGGCGGCACCGGCCTGATTGGCCGGCATCTGATCCCACGTTTGCAGGTATTGGGCCATGAGCTGACTGTGGTCACGCGCAGCCCTGAGAAGGCGCGCCAGCGACTCGGCTCCGGCATCGATATCTGGAAAGGGCTGACGGAACACCAGGATCTTAACGGCTTCGATGCCGTCATCAATCTGGCAGGCGAGCCCATTGCCGACAAGCGCTGGACGGAAGAGCAAAAACAGCGTCTGTGCAACAGTCGCTGGAACATCACCCAGCGGCTGGTGGATATGGTTAAGGCCAGCGACAACCCGCCGTCGGTGTTTATTTCCGGTTCGGCATCGGGTTATTACGGCGATTTAGGCGAGGTGGTGGTGACCGAAGAGGAGCCGCCGCACAACGAATTTACCCATAAACTGTGTGCCCGCTGGGAGCAGATTGCCTGCGGCGCGCAGAGCGATCGGACCCGCGTCTGCCTGCTACGCACCGGCGTGGTGCTGGCCCCTAAAGGCGGTATTCTGGCGAAGATGCTGCCGGTGTTCAAGCTCGGCCTCGGCGGCCCGGTCGGCAACGGGCGTCAGTACCTGGCGTGGATCCATATCGACGATATGGTCAACGGCATTCTCTGGCTGCTGGATAACGACCTGCGCGGCCCGTTCAATATGGTCTCCCCCTACCCGGTGCGTAACGAGCAGTTCGCCCATGCGCTGGGTCACGCGGTCCACCGTCCAGCGGTCGTTCGCGCGCCTGCCACCGCTATCCGCCTGCTGATGGGGGAATCCTCAGTGCTGGTGCTGGGCGGCCAGCGTGCGCTGCCGAAGCGCCTGGAAGCTTCCGGCTTTGCCTTCAGGTGGTATGACTTAGAAGAGGCCCTGGGAGATGTGGTAGGTTAATTCTGCCCCGTTGGCTGTGTTAATTTGTCCTGCCCGCTCCCCAATTCAGGCGTCACAATGGCAACGATTACTACCCCCAGGCTAAGGCTCTCCCCTTTTGAGCCCGCCGACTGGCCCTTTTTCCTCCGGCTTCGTGAATCCCCCGAGATCATGCGCTATATGGCCGCGATCGCCCCGGAAAAAGAGACCCGACGCCTGTTTGCCGCCCGCCTCATCACCCCGCACACTTTTGTGATCCGTGAGCTTAATGACGATACCCCGCTGGGGGATATTGGGTTGCAAATCAGCCCCCACTACCCTGAAGAGGCCGATATTGGTTATACCGTAATCCCTGCTGCGCAGGGCCGGGGGATTGCCAGCGAGGCGCTGCGCGCCGTGTGCGAATACGCTTTTATCCGGGCAGGCGTCAAAGCGGTTAACGCGTATGTGCTGGCGGAGAACGGCGGGTCGGTGCGGGTATTAGAAAAAGCGGGCTTTGTGCGTACGCAAGTGCTGGAAAAAGCGTATGAGATAAATGGTGTACGCTATGACGACTGGGTGTACCGGCTGGAGAGTGGTGCGGCCTGATGCCCTCACCCTGGCCCTCTCCCACAGGGAGAGGGGACAAACTGTAGGCCCGGTAAACGTAATGCCCCCGGGCATAAAACTACTTCAACGACCCTTTCAGGAACTGCTGCAGGCGCGGGCTCTTCGGATTACCTAACACCTCATCCGGATGCCCCTGCTCTTCGATCTTGCCCTGGTGCAGGAAAATAACGTGGTTAGAGACGTTGCGGGCGAAGCCCATCTCGTGCGTCACCACCACCATCGTTTTCCCCTCTTCGGCGAGCTGCTGCATGATGCGCAGCACTTCCCCTACCAGCTCAGGATCGAGGGCGGAGGTCGGTTCATCAAACAGCAGCACTTCCGGCTCCATCGCCAGCGCACGGGCGATAGAGACACGCTGCTGCTGACCGCCGGAGAGATGCACCGGATATTTCATCTGCTGGCGTTCGTCGATACCCACTTTCGCCAGATATTTCTCCGCACGGGCACGGGCTTCCTGCTTGCTTAAGCCCAAAACCTGCACCGGGGCTTCCATGACGTTCTCCAGCACCGTCATGTGGCTCCAGAGGTTAAAGTGCTGGAACACCATCGTCAGACGGGTACGCAGCATCCGCAGCTGGTGTTTATCCGCCACCTTCAGCTGGCCGTCTTTGTCCTGCACCAGGTTGATGTTCTCACCGCTGACCACAATCGAGCCGGCGCTTGGTTTTTCGAGGAAGTTAATGCAGCGCAGGAAAGTACTTTTACCCGAGCCTGACGAACCGATAATACTGATCACATCGCCCGCATTCGCCTGCAGCGACACCCCTTTCAGCACTTCATGTTCGCCGTAGCGTTTGTGCAAATCGATAACGTTTAATTTGTTCTCAGCCATCTTAATTCTCAGTGCGTCGAAGGTTTGACATGCTGCAACCAGCGTTTTTCCGCTTTGCGGAACAGGCTAATCAGGACATAAGAGATGATTAAATAGAGCACTGCCGCGATCCCGAAGGCGGTGAACGGCTGATAGGTCGCCGAGTTAATATCGCGGGCAATCTTCAGCAGATCCGGCACGGTGGCGGTAAAGGCCAGCGCCGTGGAGTGCAGCATTAAAATCACTTCGTTACTGTAGGCGGGCAGCGCAATGCGCAGCGCCGAAGGCAGAATAATGCAGCGGTAGAGCTTCACGGAGGAGAAGCCGTACGCGCGCGCCGCCTCAATCTCACCGTGAGGTACGGAGCGAATCGCCCCCGCAAAAATCTCAGTGGTATAGGCGCAGGTGTTCAGGGTCAACGCCAGCACGGTACAGTTAAGCCCGCTGCGGAAGAACGCGTTCAGCATCTCGGTGCCTTTGACGATTTCCAGCGTGTACATCCCGGAGTAGAACACCAGCAGCTGTACATACAGCGGCGTACCACGGAACACGTAGGTAAACAGCCAGACAGGGAAGCGAATGTACTTATTGCTTGAGACGCGGCCAATGGCGAGGAATATTGCCAGAATGCCGCCCATCACCACAGAAGAAATCAGCAGCCAGAGGGTGATCGCCACACCGGTAAAGCGGTATCCGTCGGTCCACAGCAGCGATTTCCAGTATTCCTGAATAATCTCGATCACAGGTCAGCCCTCTTCACACCCACGGAATAGCGACGTTCGAGCAGCAGCAGCACGCCATTGGAGACGGTGGTAAACACCAGATAAATCACCCCGCAGACAATCGCGAAGTAGAAGGGCTCCCAGGTACTTTTGCCTGCCAGCTGTGTGGCTTTTACCACATCTTCCAGCCCCAGTAATGAGACCAGCGCCGTCGCTTTGAGGATAACCTGCCAGTTGTTGCCAATCCCCGGCAGCGCAAAGCGCATCATGGCCGGAAACATGATGCGGCGAAACGTCTGTGAGGAGGTAAAACCGAAGGCCGTGGCCGCTTCGATATGCCCTTTCGGCACGGCGAGATAGGCCCCGCGGAAGGTTTCGGTAAAATAGGCGCCGTAGATAAAGCCCAGAGTGATGATACCGGCCACCATAGGATCGATATCAATTTGCGCCATACCGATGGCATCCGTAATGCCATTAAGCGCGATTTGCAGACCATAGAAAATCAGCAGCATCAGCACCAGGTCAGGAACACCGCGGATAAGGGTGGTATAACCCTCAAACAGCAGCGCCATCGCCCGGTTCGCAGAAAGCTTCGCCCCCGCGCCAGCAAGGCCGATTAACACGGCCAGCACCACCGAACTGAGAGCCAGTTCAAGGGTGACCAATGCGCCTTGTAAAATTACGCCAGAAAATCCGTACAGCATACCGCCTGCCCTGTCGTGAGTGGTGTAGCCGTGTCTTTTCCCCTCCCGTGCCGGGAGGGGCCGCACGTTAATGAGTGGAGTGATTAACCACCGTAGACATCAAAATCGAAGTATTTCTTCGCCAGTTTTTCGTACGTGCCGTCTGCACGCATCTCAGCAAAGGCTTTGTTCAGCGCTTCACGCAGTTCGTTGTCTTCTTTACGCAGCCCCATACCGGTGCCCACGCCGAAGAGTTTCTCGTCCTTAATGGACGGGCCGCCAAACTTGTAATCTTTGCCCACCGGCTGTTTCAGGAAGCCTTCGCTGGCGGCGACTTCGTCCTGGAAGGCGGCATCAATACGGCCCGCAGTCAGGTCAGCGTAGATATTCTCCTGCCCCTGATAAGAGACGATTTCGATCCCTTTTGGTGCCCAGTGCTCGTTACCGAAGGTCTCCTGAGTGGTGCCCTGCAGCACGCCCACGCGTTTACCCTTCAGTGACTCAAGAGTCGGCTGAATATCAGAGGATTTCGCTACCACCAGACGAGAGTCCGCTGCATAAAGCTTGTCGGTGAAGGCAATTTCCTGCTGGCGTTTTTCGGTAATAGAGAGGGAAGACATGATGGCATCGATTTTTTTCGCTTTCAGCGAAGGGATCAGCGCATCCAGTGGGTTTTCAACGAAGGTACACTCTGTTTTGATACGTTTGCACAGCTCTTTCGCCAAATCGATATCAAATCCTACCAGTTCACCCTGCGCATTCTTCGATTCGAAGGGGGCATAAGTCGGGTCAGTACCAATACGAACTTTTTGCGGAATTGCTGCGAATGCCGCAGTAGCGCTGGAAAAGGCCAGAGCCAGAGAAAGTGACAAAACCAGTTTTTTCATATCTATCCTCAACAGACTGTCTTCTTACGGGATTTTAACGCCGACGGGGCGCCTTTAATGTGCCACTAATCGCCGCGGCAAGGCAAAAGATTATGCCCGCCAGGCGCAAAAAAGTGCATCACGAGTGCTTAACTATTCACTTTATAACCAACGCGACGCACGATTTGCACCATAAGGGTTCACAAAGGCCCATGTCGCACCATAACAGGGAGTCATTATGGTGCGCCCCCGTCAGTGATGGTTAATCGCCGTAAACATTGAAGTCGAAGTATTTCTTCGCCAGTTTGTCGTAGGTACCGTCTTTACGCAGTTCAGTAAAGGCTTTATCAAACGCCGCTTTCAGTTCGGCATCGTCTTTACGCAAGCCAATCCCGGTGCCGTCACCGAAATATTTTTTGTCTTTGACGGACGGGCCAGCAAAGGCAAACTCTTTGCCTGCAGGTTGTTTCAGGAAGCCTTCGCTCGCCGCGACTTCATCCTGGAATGCCGCATCCAGACGCCCTGCTGCCAGATCGGAATAGATCAGATCCTGGTTCTGGTAAGCCACCACGTCCACGCCCTTTTCACGCCAGTTGGCGTTAGCAAAACCTTCCTGGGTTGATCCCTGCAGCACGCCCACGTGTTTCCCTTTCAGCGAGTCGATGGTCGGCTGGATTGGGGAGCCTTTCGCCGCAATCAGACGCGAGTCCGCCGCGTAGAGTTTCTCAGAGAAGGCGATCTCCTGCTGACGCTTTTCGGTGATCGAGAGTGAAGAGATAATCGCGTCGATCTTCTTGGCTTTCAGGGACGGGATCAGCGCGTCGAAGTCGCTGCCCACCCAGGTGCATTTCACGGACATGCGTTTGCACATCTCATTTCCCAGGTCGATATCAAACCCAACGAAATCCCCCTTCGCATCTTTCGATGAGAAGGGGGCATAGGTTGCGTCTGTACCGATACGTACGTTCTGTGGGAGGGCCGCAAAGCTGCTCGCCGCTGCGCTTAATCCCACCAGCAAAGACAGAGCCAGAACCGTCTTCTTCATACATTACCCTCAAGTGTCGTGATTTTCTTATGTAATAGATTGTGTTGTGTGTTGTTGCAGGCAATCTCTTGCAGGTCTTATGCCACATTGCGCTCATCGCAAAATTACGGCGTTAAATATGTTAACGAAAGGTTGCAGGATTGCCTTAATGGTGAAAGATAGCAGGTCTGCCAAACGAACCGCAGTGGCAAGAAGGGAAAAAAGGAATTAAATGTTGAGGATATGATCGCTGTTGCAGAATTGCCCTGAAACAGGGCAAGTTGTGGTGGTCTGCACCCTGGCAGGACCTTTTCTCGTCAGACACCCTGCCAGCGCGTAAACAGATCGTCCGGCAGAGCAATATCAAACTGATCAAGTACCCGGTTAACGGTCTGATTGATCACATCATCCAGCGACTGCGGACGGTGATAAAACGCCGGCACCGGGGGCATAATTACCGCGCCCAGTTCGGCGGCCTGGGTCATCAGGCGCAGATGGCCCAGATGGAGCGGGGTTTCACGCACGCAGAGCACCAGCGGACGGCGCTCCTTCAGCACCACATCAGCCGCGCGGGTCACCAGCGTATCGGTATAGCTGTTGACGATGCCCGAAAGGGTTTTGATGGAACAGGGCAGGATTACCATCCCCGCGGTTTTAAACGACCCGGAGGAGATGCTGGCGGCGATATCGCGCGCATCGTGCACCACGCCGGCCAGCGCCTGAACGTCACGCAGGGAAAAATCGGTTTCGAGAGAGAGGGTCTGGCGCGCGGCCTGGCTCATCACCAGATGGGTTTCAACGTCGGCGACGTCGCGCAATACCTGCAGCAAACGCACACCATAAATCGCGCCGCTGGCCCCTGAGATCCCCACAATTAATCGTTTCATGATGTTCGCCCTTGCTGATACAGGGCTGACTGTGCAGGATTTTGGCGGGAGTTGCAAGCGAGGGCGGACGCCCTCGCCTGTGATGACGATTAACCTTCGTTGTGCATCTCTAAACTTTCGAGATCGTTCGCCAGCTGGACGGCTTTCGCGTCGTCGTTGCGCAGCGAATCGAGATAGTCCAGGTACTGCTGATCCACATCTTTGGTGACGTAGATACCGTTAAATACCGAGCATTCAAACTGCTGAATATCCGGATTCTCGGCGCGCACCGCGTCGATCAGATCGTTCAGATCCTGGAAAATCAGGCCGTCGGCACCGATGATCTGGCGGATCTCATCCACTTCACGACCGTGTGCAATCAGCTCGTTGGCGGTAGGCATGTCGATCCCGTAGACGTTCGGGAAGCGAATTTCAGGTGCCGCAGAGGCCAGATAGACCTTCTTCGCACCCGCTTCACGAGCCATCTCGATAATCTGCTCAGAAGTGGTGCCACGCACGATGGAATCGTCTACCAGCAGCACGTTCTTATCACGGAATTCCGCGCGGTTGGCGTTCAGCTTGCGGCGGACCGACTTACGGCGCAGCTGCTGGCCCGGCATGATGAAGGTGCGGCCAACATAGCGGTTTTTCACAAAGCCCTGACGATAGGGTTTACCCAGAATACGCGCCATCTCCAGCGCGATATCGCAGGAGGTCTCAGGGATTGGGATCACCACGTCAATATCAAGATCTTCCCACTCGCGGGCAATCTTCTCGCCGAGCTTAGTGCCCATGTTGACGCGGGCGCTGTAGACGGAGATTTTGTCGATGAAGGAGTCCGGACGGGCAAAGTAGACGTATTCGAACAGGCACGGATTGCTGACCGGGTTTTCCGCACACTGGCGGGTAAACAGCTGGCCTTTTTCGGTGATGTAGACCGCTTCGCCAGGGGCAACGTCACGCAGGAACTCAAAGCCCAGCGTATCCAGCGCCACGCTTTCAGAAGCCACCATATACTCGGTGCGGCCATCGCCGATGTCGCGCTTGCCCAGCACCAGCGGACGAATACCATTCGGGTCGCGGAAAGCGACCATACCGTGGCCGATAATCATCGCAACGCAGGCATACGCGCCGCGAATCAGGCGGTTAGTGGCTGCCACCGCCGCAAAAATGTTGTCTGCTTCCAGCGGATAGTGACGGAAGTTGTCCAGCTCGCTGGCAAAGACGTTGAGCAGAATTTCAGAATCAGAAGTGGTGTTAATGTGACGACGCTTCTCTTCAAACAGCTTCTTACGCAGCTCGTGAGCATTGGTCAGGTTGCCGTTATGAGCAAGCGTGATGCCATACGGCGAGTTAACGTAGAACGGCTGAGCTTCAGAGGCGCTGGAACTGCCAGCAGTCGGGTAACGAACGTGACCAATACCCATGTTACCTTGAAGACGCTGCATATGGCGGGCTTCAAACACATCGTTTACCAGGCCGTTCGCCTTACGTAAACGGAAGCAGTTGTGTGCATCAATGGTGATGATACCCGCAGCATCCTGCCCACGGTGCTGAAGCACCGATAATGCGTCATAAATAGACTGGTTTACCGGCATGAAACCGGCGATACCGACAATACCGCACATTCGTCATTTCCTCGTTAAGCCACATCTCAGGGTTTATGCCCTGGGCAAAAAACTCGACGAGCTTTGCAGATAGTCAAAGAACCATCTGATGATGAAGCTGAACTGCGGGATCAGCTGCGATTTTTGCCAGTCTTCACTCTTTGAGAACCCGGTAAAGGTATCAAGGAAGAACAGTATCGCGGCAACGATCAGCGCGCCTCGTAAGGCTCCGAAACAGATCCCAAGCACCCTGTCCGTTCCTGACAAACCGGTTTTCTCAACCAGCTGGCCAATCACATAGTTAACAATGGCGCCAACAATCAGCGTCGCGATAAACAGCACCGCGATGGCAATCCCATTTCGAACCAGTTCATCTTCAAAGCCCGTGAACCAGACAGACAGGTAAGTGTAGTAATGGCTGGCAACAAAGAAGGCGCAGCCCCAGGTTACCAGCGATAACGCTTCACGAACAAAGCCACGGATCAGGCTAACCAGACAGGAAAAACCTATCACCGCAATGATGGCGTAATCAATCCAGACCATATGTGTCCCACGATCAAACGCCCTGTCATCCAGTTCGGGGCGAATTCTAACAGAAAAAGAAAACGTTTGCGTAGGGATTTCCTTCCCGCGCGTAAATAAAAAAAGCGCTGAAAAAATATTCAGCGCCGTGGGCAGTTTGCGCCTCTCCGGACGTCTGCCTCCCCCTCATCCCGGCCTTCGCCCTCAAGCGAGAGGGCGAAAATCCTACCCTCTCCCCTGGGCGGAGAGGGTCAGGGTAAGGGGAAAATGCGTACGTTAATTCACGCTGTAGTTCATCACCACGCCGCTCAAACCGGAGAGTTTATTCAGCTCCCCAAGCGACCCCTTCAGCTTGTCTCTTGACGCATCCGGGCCCACAAGAATACGGGTGATTTTACCCTGTACCGGCGTGGAAGGTGAAGTGTAAACGCGATATCCCGCGCCACGGAGTTTGGCCACCACCTCGTTGACCTTATCAGCATTTTTCAACGCCCCGAGCTGCACAACGTACGCTTTACCGGTGGGGGCAGGCTTCTCTTCTGCTGCCGCTTTCGCCGGTGGGGTTTCTGTGGCCGCTGCCAGCTGCTGGCTGGTGTTATCGCGCTGCGGTTTCGGCTTCTCAGCCGGTTTCGGTTTTTGTGCCGGTTTTGGTGCGTACTGCTCAACCGGGGCCGGAACGGGATCCAGCTCATTGTTATTGCTGGCAGCCAGACGCGCGGGATCTAAAGATGGGGCCGCGGCATCGCCCGCCCGCACCTCTTCCGCAGCCCCTTCTGGAGGCTGCGCAGGCAGCGCCTGCGTCGCCGCCGGGAGCATATCCGGCTCATCCCGGTCGCCCGGTTTCGGCACCAGCGGGATCGCCGCGAATTCATCCTGGTAATGCTTTTTCTGTCCATCAAGCAGCCCCGGGAGAATAATCACCCCCAGCGCCACCAGCACAATGGTGCCTGCTAAACGGTTCTGAAACTTACTTGCCACCGGTTCTCCCCGCATCCATTACGTCCATGACGTGTGCCACCGTGTGGAATGAACCACACACCAGCACGGTATCTTCTGGTCTGGCATCGGCCATTGCCGCCCGCCAGGCCTGCGCCACGCTTTCAAAGCGCTGCCCTTTGCCAAGATGCGCCAACAGCTGTTCGGCAGTCGCTCCGCGCGGGCCTTCCAGAGGTGCACAATACCAGCTATCGACCACACTCTCCATGCAGGCCAGCGTGCCGCCAATATCTTTATCATGAAGCATACCGATAACCGCCAGCACGCGCCCGGTTTTTGGCAAGGATTTGAGACGTCCTGCGAGATAGGCCGCGGCATGAGGGTTATGCGCCACATCCAGAATCAGACGCGGTGATTCGCTAATTATCTGGAAACGCCCGGCCAGAATCGCATTCTGAATGCCGTCACGCATCGCCTGCTCGCTTACTGCCAGACCGCTGGCGCGCAGCGCGGCGAGCGCCGTCGCAGCATTCGGCTGCGGCACCTGCGGCAGCGGCAGGTTGTCCAGCACGCCGTTGGCATCTTCAAAGCGCCAGCCATTTTCCGCCACGCTGTAGCGCCAGTCCCGATCACGACGCTGAAGCTGAGCGCCTTTCTCCTGGGCCACCCCGGCGATGGTGTGCGGCATGTCGGGTTCACCGACGATGGCCGGTTTGCCGGCGCGGAAAATACCGGCTTTTTCTCGGCCAATGCTCTCGCGATCCGGTCCCAGCCAGTCGGTGTGATCCAGTGCGATGCTGGTGACCACTGCCACATCCGGATCCACAATATTGGTGGCGTCCAGGCGCCCGCCCAGCCCCACTTCCAGGATGACCACGTCCAGCTGCGCCTGCTTAAACAGCCACAGCGCCGACAGCGTGCCATATTCGAAATAGGTCAGCGACGTATCGCCGCGCGCGGCTTCGATTTGCGCGAAGGAGGCGGTGTGCGCCGATTCCGCTAACTCCGCGTTCTGCACCCGCACGCGCTCGGTATAACGTACCAGGTGCGGAGAGCTGTAAACACCCACCCGGTAGCCGGCCGCCATCAGCATGGCTTCCAGCGTGCGGCAGGTGGTGCCTTTGCCGTTGGTGCCCGCCACGGTGAACACAAAGGGAGCTGGTTTCAGAACGTCAAGGCGCGCCGCGACCTGGCTGACGCGCTCAAGTCCCATGTCGATGGCTTTACTGTGCAGGTTTTCCAGATAAGAAAGCCACGCGGCCAGAGGCGACGTGGCTTGGGGAAGAGTGATATTTTCCATGTTGCGCGCTTTTCAGTTACGGTTAGAAAGCAAAAGGGCAGCGCCACTGGCCCTGCCCTTTTCAGTTATCAGGCCTCGGGTTCCTGATCCGGTACCACCACACCTTCGCGCGGCTCATCCGGGCTCGGCGACGGCAGATTCATCAGCTTCGCCAGGATGCTGGCCAGTTTCAGGCGCATTTCCGGACGGCGAACGATCATGTCGATAGCGCCTTTTTCGATAAGGAACTCACTGCGCTGGAAGCCCGGCGGCAGCTTTTCACGAACCGTTTGTTCGATAACGCGCGGGCCGGCAAAGCCGATCAGCGCTTTTGGTTCAGCGATATTCAGATCGCCCAGCATCGCAAAACTTGCCGATACGCCACCCATGGTTGGGTCGGTCAGTACGGAGATGTACGGCAGTCCGCGCTCTTGCATTTTCGCCAGTGCTGCGGAGGTTTTCGCCATCTGCATCAGCGACATCAGCGCTTCCTGCATACGGGCACCACCGGAGGCGGAGAAGCAGATCAGCGGGCAGTTGTCTTCCAGCGCCTGCTCAACGGCACGCACGAAACGCGCCCCCACCACGGAACCCATTGAGCCGCCCATAAAGGAGAACTCAAACGCCGCCGCAACAACCGGCATCTCGTGCAGCGTCCCTTTCATCACCACCAGGGCGTCTTTCTCGCCGGTCTCTTTTTGTGCTGAGGCCAGACGGTCTTTGTATTTCTTGGAGTCACGGAACTTCAGCACATCTTTCGGCTCAAGCTCGCTGCCCAGTTCAACCAGAGAACCTTCATCCAGCAGGCTATGCAGGCGGTTACGCGCTGACATACGCATGTGATGATCGCACTTCGGACAAACTTCCAGATTACGCTCCAGCTCGGCGCGGTACAGAACCTGGCCACAGCTGTCACATTTGGTCCACACCCCTTCAGGAATACTCGCTTTGCGGGTTGGGGTGATATTGCTTTTAATTCGTTCAATCCAGCTCATTGATAACCTTTCTGCCTGAACCAGGTTTGCTGTAAGGGGCGCATAATGCCATTTTTGCCCCCGACAGACCATGAATGTTGCACATTAAAACATAACAGCCCGAAACTTTGGATAAAAAAGTGGTCGAACCGCAGTCGTGCCTTTATTTTGCTTGTTTTGCCGCCGCGCGCCGGTGACGAATCACTTCGATAACGCCCGGCAAAATCGACACCACAATAATCCCTACGATCAGCAACTTAAGGTTTTCCTGAATCATTGGGATGGTACCGAAGAAATAGCCTGCGTAGGTAAAGCTGAGTACCCATAACAGCGCGCCAGTCACGTTATAGAGCGCGAACTGACGGTACGACATGTGACCCATACCCGCAACAAAGGGGGCAAAGGTTCTGACGATGGGCACAAAACGCGCGAGGATGATCGTTTTGCCGCCGTGTTTCTCATAAAACGCATGGGTTTTATCGAGATAGCTACGACGGAAAATCTTCGAATCCGGGTTACTGAACAACCGCTCGCCAAACAGCCGACCTATAGTGTAGTTCACCGCATCGCCAAGGATCGCGGCGATGAGCATCAGGACGACCATAAGATGAACGTTGATATCGTTGGTTTCCAGCGACGCCAGCGCCCCTGCCACGAACAGCAGCGAATCGCCCGGCAAGAACGGCGTCACTACCAGCCCGGTTTCACAGAACAGGATCAGGAACAGAATGGCATATACCCAGACGCCGTAATCAGCGACCAGCTCTGCCAGGTGAACATCAATATGCAGAATGAAATCAATGAGAAAGCGAATTAAGTCCATATTATCTAAACCTTTATTGCACGGCTGTCAGTCCGCTAAAAACAGCGGGCCCATTGGCGGTTTTGGAAGGTCAAAACGATCCGGGTAATCGACCGAGACCAGATACAGCCCTTCCGCTTTCGCCGTTGCTGCCGCCAGCGTTCTGTCCTTCGCTGCCAGCAACTCTGCAATCCAGCTCTCCGGCTGGTGTCCGGCGCCTACTTCCATCAGGCTGCCTGTAATATTCCTGACCATATGATGAACAAAGGCATTGGCTTTGATATCCACCACCACATACGCCCCATGACGGCTGACGTTAATGTGCATCACGTTGCGCCACGGGGTGCGGGACTGGCACTGTACCGCACGAAACGAGGTAAAGTCGTTTTCGCCAATTAAGACCTGCGCCGCGCGGTGCATGCGATCGGCATCCAGCGGTTCATAAAAATGGGTGACGCCCTGGCCTAATACCGCCGGACGAAGACGCTGGTTATAGATGATGTAGCGGTAGCGGCGCGCGGTGGCGCTGAAACGGGCATGAAAATCATCCGGCACATTTTTGACCCAACGCACCGCGATGTCACCAGGCAAATTCGCATTTACCCCCAGCGTCCAGGCCGCGTCTTTACGCACCGCGGTGGTGGTAAAGTGCACGACCTGTCCGGTGCCATGCACACCGGCATCGGTACGACCGGCGCAAAAGACGCCGATCGGTTCATTCGCCACCTGAGAGAGCGCTTTTTCCAGCTTTTCCTGGACGCTGCGCACCTCATTCTGACGCTGCCAGCCATAATATTTACTGCCGTCGTACTCAATGCCGAGGGCAATCTTATGAACCGGCTTTTGTTCCACTTCAGACATCAGTACAGATACTCCTGCACCAGTTTTTCAGCGACTTTTACCGCCATCAGCGCGCCGCCGAAACGGACGTTATCGGCCACCGACCAGAACTGGATCTGCTCCGGCATGCCGTAGTCGTTGCGTACGCAGCCGATGGAGAGACGAGCGTTGCCCGTTGCATCGCCCACCTGGGTCGGGAACTCGCTCTCTTCGGACAGCTCAATATCTTCGCCACGGCCAAAGGCGTCACGCGCCTCTTCCGCCGCCAGCGGACGCATAGCTTCAAAGCTCACCATCTGGGCATGGCCATAGAACACGGGCGACTGCACGCAGCTGGCGGAGATCATCAGCCCCTCATCCTGCAGGATCTTGCGCACTTCATCGACGATACGGCGCTCTTCACGCACGCTACCTTCACGATCCGGCAGCAGCGGCAGCATGTTGAAGGCCAGCTGTCGCCCAAAGAGGTCATCTTCATCAACCGGAATGCCGTTCAGCAGCTTCGCGCTCTGTCCGGCCAGCGCATCCACCGCTTTTTTACCGCGGGCAGAGACCGACATCAGGCTGGTCACGGCGATACGGGACAAGCCGCCTTCATCGATCAGTGGTTTCAGGGCTGACAGCAGCTGGCTGGTCAGGCTGTCCGGTACGGCAATGATGTTACGGTTGCGGTAGTCGGCCAGCACGAAGGGATTCACCTCCGGCACCACCAACGGCACGTCCGGCTCAAGGGCAAACAGGCCGCTTAAATCAATGACCAGACAACCGGCGTTGGTGGCATCTTCAATATACGCAGCGGAGGCTTCTGTCCCGGCGGCGAAAAAGGCCAGCTGCGCCTGAGTCCAGTCGAACTCGGCCGCGTCCTGAACCACAACGGATTTACCCGCAAAACGCAGATGTTCGCCCGCGCTCTCGTTACGCGCCAGGGCATAGATGTCGCCCACCGGGAACTGACGCTCGGCAAGGGTTTCGAGCAGGGCTTCGCCCACGGCGCCCGTTGCGCCCAGTATGGCAATGTTCCAGCCTTCAGACATGGTGGTTTACTCCAGAAATAAAAAAGCGTCCCTGGCGGAGTATCCGCCAGGGAGCATTAAGAAGACATTAACGAACCGGGTGATGAACGGCGTTGAACCCCAGCTTATGCAGCAGCGATGCCGCAGCAGGGTCATCACACATCACGTACAGAGAAGACCATTCGCGGCGCTCAACGTAATGCTTGCGCAGCTTGTCAAATTCCCCCGGCATACCCGCTACTTTTCGCAGCAGCGCGTCATCGCGGCGCACATCATACACTAAATGCACCAGCCTTTTCAGCGTTCCCTGATCCAGCGGGCCGTGCAGAGTGATGCGGCCAAAATCCGGGGTCGGTAACAGGGTATCCAGCGCCACCTGCTGGGATTTGCCGATAAACGTGCTGTAAGCCTCGAACACCTGAGTCGTGCCGCGAGCTTTGCCCTCAAGGGTATAGCCCGCGATATGCGCGGTGCCGATATCCACTTTTTTCAGCAGAGCCACGTTGAGATCCGGCTCCGGCTCCCATACGTCCAGCACCACGCTGAGATCCTGACCGGCATCCAGACGCTCCAGCAGGGCCGCGTTGTCCACCACCGGGCCACGGCAGGCATTGATCAGGATAGTGCCCGGCTTCAGGCGGCTTATCAGCGCGTCATCTACCAGATGGCGCGTTTTATACGGCCCTTCCTTAAACAGAGGGGTATGGAAGGTGAGCACGTCACATTCGGCCACCAGTTGAGCCAGGCTGCGGAAATCCCCTTCGTCGCCACGATCGGCGCGGGGCGGATCGCACAGCAGCGTGCGGATGCCTAACGCCTCAAGGCGCTTTTGCAGGCGGCTGCCAACGTTACCGACGCCGACAATACCCACGGTGCGGCTGGTAAGGGTAAACCCGTCACGCTCGGCCAGCATCAGCAGGGAGGAAAAAACATACTCCACGACGGCGATAGCGTTGCAGCCCGGCGCGGCGGAGAAGCCGATCCCGGCCTGCTTCAGCCACGCGTCATCCACATGATCGGTTCCCGCGGTTGCCGTGCCGACAAACTTCACCCCTTTGCCAGACAACAGCGCCTCATTCACTTTTGTCACCGATCGCACCATCAGCGCGTCGGCATCCTCCAGCTCGGCGAGCGGAATGGGGCGTCCGGGAACGGCCTTAACCTCACCCAGGCGGCTGAACAGCTCGCGGGCGTAAGGCATATTTTCATCAACGAGGATTTTCACGTCTGAGTACCTGTTTGAGAGGAAGTCAACCGGTCAAGTGTGCCATAATCTGGCCGCCAGGCATATACGTAAACCTGGTTAACGATGAGTAACGAATTTAAGGATTTTTTGCCGATGCAGCCCATTTCAGGTACGCCGCCACAACCTCCGGGTGATGGCCCGCGTCCATCCCACATCGCGGGCGAACAGCCCCTCTCCACCCAGCAACGTACTGTACTGGAACGTCTGATCACCCGGTTGATAGCCCTGACGTCGCAGCAGAATGCGGAGGTGTGGGCCGGAGTCAAACACGATCTGGGATTAAAGAGTGATGCGCCCATGTTGTCGCGCCACTTCCCTGCAGCAGAGCAAAACCTCAACCAGCGCCTGAATACCGCGCAGCAAAACCACACCACCCGGCAGATGGTCTCCCAGTTGACGGAGCTGCTCAATCTGGGCAATAACCGCCAGGCGGCCAGCGATTTTATTCGCCAGCAGTATGGCCAGACGGCCCTTAACCAGCTCACCCCTGAACAGCTCAAAACGGTGCTGACGCTGCTGCAAAATAATCAGCTCAATATTCCACAGCCGCAACAGCGCCCTGCAACGGAACGTCCGCTGCAGCCAGCAGAACACAATACGCTGAATCAGATGGTGACCAAACTGGCCGCCGCCACGGGCGAACCGACCAAGCTTATCTGGCAGTCGATGCTGGAGCTGTCGGGCGTAAAGGCGGGAGAATTAATACCGGCCAGACAGTTTACCCATCTTGCCACCTGGCTGCAGGCGCGCCAGACCCTGAGTACCCAGAGCGCGCCAACGCTACATACCCTGCAGGCCGCACTGAAACAGCCGCTGGAAGCCCAGGAGTGGGACAACATTCAGGACTATGCCCGGCAGAACTGGCAGGCGGCGCCACAAACGGTGCTGACCACCGCCCAGGTTCAGGATCTGCTCAATGAGATCTTTACCCGCCGCACCGAGCGGGAAAATGGCGTTCCGGAAGCCCGCAATATTCAGCCGATCTACAGCCCGCTGTTTGCCCCGGTGGTTGAAACCTTCAGAACGCTGTCTGCCCGTCCGGGCCTGATGTTAGTGGCGTTAGTCATAGCGCTGGCGCTTTTCTGGCTGGTCGCGTGATGTGTTGCCCGGTGGCGCTACGCTTACCGGGCAACTCATAATTAACTCCGGCGAAATGCCGCCAGCGTTACCACAATCCCTGCCACCGCTGAAACCGCTCCTGCCAGGAAGACCGACGGATAACCCAGGGAGGTCGCTAAAAGCCCAGCCAGCGGCCCGGTTATCCCGTATGAGATATCCTGAAACGCGGCATAGCCGCCCAGCGCCGTGCCGCGCACCTGTGGCGCGACGCGTTTCACCACCTCCACGCCCAGCGCCGGGAAAATCAGCGAACAGCCGCAGCCGGTTAAGGCCGCACCGAGCAGAGCAACAGAGGCATCGGGAGCCTGCCAGAGCAAGACCAGACCAATAGTTTCAATCACCAGCGACGCCACCGCCACCTTTACGCCGCCGAAGCGATCCGGCATCCAGCCGAACAGCACCCGCATCAGTACAAACGCGCCGCCAAAAGCGGTGAGCGTAAAACCGGCCATCGCCCAGCCGCGGCTCATAAAGTACAGCGAGACGAAGGTACCAATCACCGCAAAGCCTACGCCCTGCAGCGCAAGGCCCAGACCCGGCTGCCATATTTGACCCACGACGCTCCACAGGGAAGGACGTTCGCCTTTGTGGGGAGGAACCTTGCGCACCGTGCCGTTAAACGCCCAGGCCACCAGCGGCAATGCCATTGTGGTAGCGGCCAATGCCGCAAAGCCAAACTGACTGTGAATTAACAAACCCAGAGGTGCGCCAGCGGCCAGCGCACCATAAATAGCCATCCCGTTCCAGGACATCACTTTGCCGGAGCGCGCCGGCCCCACCAGCCCCATCCCCCAGGTCAGGGTGCCCGTCAGCAGCTGGCTTTCACCAAAACCGAGAATTAAGCGCCCCACCACCAGCAGCGCAAATTTATACGCCGCGTCCACGGGCAGCAGAGCGGCCAGTAACCACGCGCCGCCCGCCAGCCCGCAGGCAAGCATCCCCTGCAATGCCGAGCGTTTTGCGCCGTGCTGATCTGCCAGACGGCCGGCATAGCCACGGGTTAATACCGTGGCTAAAAACTGAATACCCACGGCGATACCGACCATGGTGTTGCCATAGCCCAGCTCCTGGTGAACAAACAGCGGGATCACCGGCAACGGCAGGCCAACGGTCATATAGGTAAGGAATACGGCAAACGCGATACGGAACAGGGAAGTATTCCCCGCGGAGGCATTTTTATCTGAGGTAACGGCCGGCATGCATAACTCCATGTTGAGGCATAAAAAAAGGGAGCCCCAGGCTCCCTTCTACTCTACATTCAAATGCTTATGCTTTCAGCTTACGCATTACCAGCGTGGCGTTGGTACCGCCGAAACCGAAGCTGTTAGACATCACGGTGTTCAGCTCACGCTCGGTGGTCGCGGTAACGATGTTCAGGCCTGCAGCCTGCTCGTCCAGCTCTTCAACGTTGATGCTCGGCGCGATGAAGCCGTGTTCCAGCATCAGCAGCGAGTAGATCGCTTCCTGCACGCCAGCCGCACCCAGAGAGTGACCGGTCATGGCTTTGGTTGCAGAGATAGCCGGGCTGTTGTCACCAAAGACTTCGCGAATAGCACCCAGCTCTTTCACGTCGCCCACCGGCGTAGAAGTACCGTGGGAGTTCAGATAGTCGATTGGGGTATCAAGGCCGTGCATGGCCATCTTCATGCAGCGCACTGCGCCTTCACCTGATGGTGCAACCATATCTGCGCCATCGGACGTTGCGCCGTAGCCCACGATCTCAGCATAGATATGCGCGCCACGGGCCAGAGCGTGCTCCAGCTCTTCAACCACAACCATACCGCCGCCGCCAGCGATAACGAAACCGTCACGGTTTGCATCATAAGTACGGGAGGCTTTTTCCGGGCATTCGTTGTATTTGGTGGACAGGGCGCCCATCGCATCGAACTCACAGGCCATTTCCCAGCCCAGCTCTTCGCCGCCGCCAGCAAATACGATGTCCTGTTTACCCAGCTGAATCTGCTCGACCGCGTTACCGATGCAGTGTGCAGAGGTCGCGCAAGCGGAGCTGATGGAGTAGTTTACGCCGTGGATTTTGAATGGGGTCGCCAGGCAAGCGGAAACCGCTGAACCCATGGCTTTGGTCACAACATAAGGACCGACCGCTTTCAGGCCGCGCGGGCTACGCATGGCGTCCGCACCGAATACCTGCGCTTTAGAAGAACCGCCGGAACCGGCAATCAGACCCACACGTGGGTTGTTCTGGTAAACATCTTCATTCAGACCAGCGTCAGCAATCGCTTCCTGCATGGAGAGATAGGCGTATATGGAGGCATCGTTCATGAAACGGACCACTTTGCGATCGATCATGCCCGTGGTGTCCAGTTTTACATTACCCCATACGTGGCTACGCATACCGGAATCTTTAAACTCTTCAGAGAAGGTGATCCCGGAGCGTCCTTCACGCAGAGATGCCAGGACTTCCTGCTGGTTATTACCGATGCTGGAAACGATGCCCAAGCCAGTAATCACTGCACGTTTCATTCAATACCTCTGTAAGTCGCACTATTTTAAGTTTCGAGTCGCACAATAGCGTACACTTGTACGCCGAACAAGTCCGATCAGCCAATTTCTGCGGAAATTTGCACCAACAGACGCACATCGTTAAGATCGCGCTACAGCCTGTCAGACGAGTAACTTACGTGAAACAAAACGCTATACAACCCGCCAACCTCGAATTTAACGCTGAGGGTACACCTGTTTCCCGAGATTTTGATGATGTCTACTTCTCTAATGATAACGGACTGGAAGAGACACGTTATGTTTTCCTCGATGGAAATAAGCTGAATTCCCGTTTTCCGCAGCATCCCCGCGATCTGTTTGTGGTGGCCGAGAGCGGATTTGGCACCGGGTTGAACTTTCTCACCCTCTGGCAGGCGTTCGATCGCTTCCGTGCGGCCCACCCTGAGGCTACGCTGCAAAGGTTACATTTCATCAGTTTCGAGAAATTCCCGCTTACCGCCGCCGACCTGCGTCTGGCGCACCAGCGCTGGCCGGAATTAGCGCCCTGGGCAGAGCAGCTCCAGGTCCAGTGGCCGCTGCCTGTCGCGGGCTGTCATCGTCTGCTGCTGGACGGCGGGCGCGTCACGCTCGACATCTGGCTCGGTGATATTAACGAACTGACCGATAAGCTGGACGACTCCCTGAACCAGCAGGTCGACGCCTGGTTCCTGGATGGCTTTGCTCCGGCCAAAAACCCGGACATGTGGAGCCCGCAGCTGTTTGCCGCCATGGCCCGTCTGGCGCGCCCCGGTGGAACACTCGCCACCTTCACCTGCGCCGGGTTTGTTCGTCGCGGCCTGCAGGAGTCGGGCTTCACCGTGCAAAAAACCAAAGGTTTTGGCCGTAAGCGCGAAATGCTCGTCGGAGTAATGGAACAGGAGCGCCCTTCCCCTGCCCGCACGCCCTGGTTTACCCGCACGGCCTGTGATGGGCGTGAAACCGCCGTGGTGGGCGGCGGTATCGCCAGCGCCCTGCTGTCGCTGGCGCTGTTACGCCGCGGCTGGCAGGTGACGCTCTACTGCGCCGATGATGCCCCGGCGACAGGTGCTTCTGGCAATCGTCAGGGGGCGCTTTATCCGCTGCTGAGCGCCCACGATGCCGCGCTGAGCCAGTTTTTCCCGGCCGCCTTTACCTTCGCCCGCCGTCTGTACGATGCCCTGCCGGTGACTTTTGA
Organism: Leclercia adecarboxylata; assembly: GCF_035787115.1. Taxonomy (GTDB): domain Bacteria; phylum Pseudomonadota; class Gammaproteobacteria; order Enterobacterales; family Enterobacteriaceae; genus Enterobacter; species Enterobacter adecarboxylatus_E. The sequence goes on from NZ_JALKTL010000001.1 coordinate 1,351,613, forward strand.
TCATGCCTGGTGCGGCGTCACCCAGCTGGGCTGGGACGAAAAGAGCCAGAAAAAAATCGACCAGATGCTGGCCCTGGGCCTGCCTGAGCAGATTGCCGTGGCGGTCAGTGCTGAGCAAGTAGAAGAGAGCATCGGGGTGGCAACCGGCTGCGGCGGGATCCAGTATCCTCTCGGCGGCTGGCTGTGTCCGGCGCAGCTCACCGCGGCGGTAATTACGCTGGCGCAGACTCTCGGTTTACGGGTGCTCTTTGGTCGTAAGGTGCAGTCGCTGGCGCAGACTGACGCGCAGTGGAGGCTGCATTTTGCCGACGGCGAACGGGCGCAACATGGCAGCGTGGTGCTGGCTAACGGGCACGGCATAAGCCAGTTTAGCCAGACCACACAGCTGCCGGTCTATCCGGTAGGCGGCCAGGTGAGCCATATCCCGGCTGCTCCGCAGCTTAGTCAGCTGAGTCAGGTGCTCTGCTACGACGGATATCTGACCCCACAAAATCCGACCAATGGTCAGCACTGTATCGGCGCAAGCTATCATCGCGGGCAGACCGAGCCGCAGTACAGCGAAGAGGATCAGCAGAATAATCGCCAGCGTCTGCTCGACTGTTTGCCGCAGGCGGCGTGGGTACGCGAGGTGGACGTCAGCGGAGGAGAAGCGCGAAACGGTATTCGCTGCGCCACCCGCGATCATCTGCCGATGACCGGTGCGGTGCCGGATTACGACGCCACGCTGGCGGCTTATCAGGATTTAGCAAACAACAAAGACCAGGCGGTGAGTGCCCCGGAATTCCGTAATCTGTTTGTACTGGGCGGGCTGGGTTCACGTGGGCTCTGTACGGCGCCGCTGACGGCGGAAGTGCTCGCTGCGCAGATGAGCAACGAGCCGATCCCACTGGACAGCCACACGCTGGCCGCGCTCAATCCGAACCGGTTATGGGTGAGGAAGCTGCTGAAGGGGAAAATGGTGAAATAGATGCGGGCCGGGCTCCTCACCCTGACCCTCTCCCCATAGGGGAGAGGGAATAACCCGTAGGCCCGGTAAGCGCAGCGCCACCGGGCGATTACCGATTAGTTCAGGCTGGCCTTCTGAAACAGGCTATCCCACATGCCCAGCACCAGAGACTGGTCGCGCGGAGAAAGCTCGCCCGCCAGAATGGCCTTTTCCAGGCTGCGGGAGACTTCAGCATGCACCGCTTCTGGTGAATGGTCGTCACCGGCTTCCAGCTCGGCAACGGCCAGCGTCAGGTGACCACGCAGATAACCGCTGGCAAACAGTTCATCGTCACTGGCGTGCTCCACCATGTCATCAATTAACGCCAGAATGCGTGATTCAAATTCTGCGATCATCTTCTTTCCTCAGTTAAGATCTTCCGGCCACGGGAAGTGTTCCGCCGTAATGTCCGGCGTGTGGTAATAGTGTTGTAATGCGCGAATAAAGCGCGCCGGGCGTTCCGGAATCCCCTTCTCAAGGTAGTCCATCACCTGGGCATGGACGCGGCGCTGAAACGCGATCCGATCCGGCTCGCAGTCCCCTTCCAGGTTGTCGCAGCTGACGTTAAACGGAAAACCCGCCGCCATGCAGAACAACCATTCGAGCGCCTGGGGTTTGACTTCCACATCTTCAAATTGCCCCTGCGTCGCCGCGTCGCGCCCATCCGGGCAGTACCAGTAGCCAAAATCCACCAGCTCGCGACGGACTTTCCCGGCAATGCACCAGTGTGAAATCTCATGCATTCCACTGGCGTAAAAACCGTGTGCAAAGACGATTCTGTTGTAAGGCACCTCTGCATCAGCAGGAAGATAGATCGGTTCGTCGTCGCCTTTAATCAGACGGGTATTAAAATCATCTGCGAAGCAGTCGTCGAAAATATCAATCAGCTGTTCGTATTTATGCGTACTGTTCATTAGTTCATCCCCAACCAGTTGAGGATCTCCTGTCCGTGGCTGTCATAAAGAAGTTTTGCGCTCATCACGGCCGAGACGATGACAATCATCGGACGAATGAGCTGCTGCCCTTTGCTGAGCACCAGGCGCGAACCTGCCCTTGCGCCCAGAAATTGTCCTGCCATCATCACAAAGCCAGTCGCCCAGAGCACCTTGCCGCCGATGATAAACAGCAGCAGGCCTCCCACGTTAGAGGTGGCGTTCAGCACTTTCGCATGGGCGGTGGATTTGGCGAGGTTAAAACCGGCCAGGGTCACAAACGCCAGCGCGTAAAACGACCCGGCGCCCGGCCCGAAGAAGCCGTCATAAAAACCGACACAGCCGCCGGCAATCAACGCAAACGGCAATCCGTGCAGACGGCGCTGCCGGTCCTCTTCGCCCAGCTTTGGCATCAGCAAAAAGTAGAGACCAATGCAGATAACAAGAATGGGCAGGATCTGGCGCAACACATCGGATTGTACGTGCTGTACCAGCAGCGCGCCGCTGGTAGAGCCGATAAAGGTCATCAGGATATTAAGCTTCTGATCGGCAAGGCTTACCACCTTACGGCGGATAAAATAGAGCGACGCGGATAAGGATCCGCCGCACGCCTGTAATTTATTGGTCGCCAGCGCCTGGGCCGGGCTCATTCCTGTCGCCAGCAGGGCTGGAACGGTCAACAGCCCGCCACCGCCGGCCAGCGCATCAATAAAACCCGCCAGCATGGCGATAAAAAACAGCGCCACCAGCATCAGCGGCGATACCATAAATAACTCAGCAAATTGGTCCATCACAGGGCATGCTCATCCAGTAGCGCCTGGCAGGAAGGCGGCAACGGAGGCGGTGTCTTCTTCTCAGGCTTGGTGGTTCCAGGTTTCGCTGGCTCAAACCAGCTTTGTAATTCCGCGCCGCAGCCATCGCCTGGCGGCGGTAACGGTTGATCTTCACACTCAAGACTGTTCGCCGGGCAGCGCAGACGCACGTGCATGTGCGCGCGGTGCTGGAACCAGGGTCGCACTTTGCGCAGCCAGTCGCGGTCGGTTCCGGCATCTTCGCAGAGCTGCTGCTTGATGGCCGGGTTGACGAAGATACGGGTCACGTCGTTATCTTTCGCCGCCAGCTTGATCATGCTGGAAACCTCCTGCGACCAGAGCGACGGCACAACACGCTTGCCATCGCGGGCAACCAGATCGAGCGCCTGCGGCTTCAGCAGCTGTGCCGACGTCCAGCGAGTTTTCGGCAGCTGCAGGAAGATATCCACATCCAGGCCGGTTTGATGGCTGGCGTGGCCGCCGTTGAAACGTCCACCTGCCGGCATCCCCATATCGCCTATCAGCATCGTGCCTAGCCCCAGGTTGTGCACCTGGTTGCCGAGGCGCTGAATAAACAGCACCAGATCCGGGTGACCAAAGTAGCGACGCTGATCGGTACGCATCACCTGGTAAGTGCTGGATTGCTGGGGCAGCGCCTCGGCGCCAACGATACAGCCGTTAGAAAACCCGCCGATGGACTGGGCACTGCCCGCCACCGGGTGGTTGATTTTTTGCCACGGCGTTGCCGCCAGAGCGGCTCCACTGGCAAGCAGCGCCAGCAGAGCAATTGCGGTTTTTTTCATGGTTACCAGCGTGGAATGGTGGTCGTCACATCCGCATTCTGCGCGCGCTGGCGCAGGAAGTGATCCATCAGCACGATCGCCAGCATCGCTTCGGCGATCGGTACCGCGCGGATCCCGACGCAGGGATCGTGACGCCCTTTGGTGATCATCTCAACTTCTTCGCCAGAGCGGTTAAGGGTGTGGCCCGGCACGGTAATACTGGAGGTCGGTTTCAACGCAATGTTGGCGATAATCTGCTGTCCGCTGCTGATACCGCCCAGAATGCCGCCCGCATGATTGCTCTGGAAGCCCTCTTTCGTTATCTCGTCGCGGTTCTGGCTGCCGCGAAGCTGAACAACGTCAAAACCGTCGCCGATTTCAACGCCTTTCACCGCGTTGATGCTCATCATTGCATGGGCGATGTCGGCGTCGAGGCGGTCAAATACCGGCTCGCCCCAGCCCGGCGGTACGCCGTCAGCCACCACCGTGACTTTAGCGCCAATGGAGTCGCCCTCTTTCTTCAGGGCGCGCATCAGTTCGTCCAGCGCTTCCAGCTTCGACGCATCGGCACAGAAAAACGGATTCTGTTCAACCTGCTCCCAGTCCTGGATCGCCAACGGAATATCGCCCATCTGGGTCAGGCAGCCGCGGATGGTGATGCCAAACTTCTGCGCGAGGTATTTTTTGGCAATGGCGCCTGCCGCCACGCGCATGGCGGTTTCACGGGCGGAGGAGCGTCCGCCGCCGCGATAGTCGCGAAAACCGTATTTTTGCTCGTAGGTGTAGTCGGCGTGCCCCGGACGGAACACATCCTTAATGGCGCCGTAGTCCTGGGAGCGCTGATCGGTATTCTCAATCAGCAGGCCAATGCTGGTGCCGGTGGTGCGTCCTTCAAAGACGCCAGACAGGATTTTGACTTGATCCGGCTCGCGCCGCTGAGTGGTGTAGCGCGACGTCCCCGGGCGACGCCGGTCAAGATCGTGCTGTAAATCGGCTTCGGTTAACTCGATGCCTGGCGGTACGCCATCAACGATGCAGCCCAGCGCCAGCCCGTGGGACTCACCAAACGTCGTCACACGGAATAATTGTCCAATACTGTTTCCTGCCATCACGGCTCCGTTTTCGTTGTTCTGTGTTTGAGCTTTCTGTGTTTGCAATGTGAAACGGGCCGCAGCCCGTTGGATTAATCTTTGTAGATGCTGAAGTGCTCGCGCGCGGCGAGAAGCTGCGCTTTGGTCAGCATGAAGACGCCGTCGCCACCGTTGTCGAACTCGAGCCAGGTGAACGGCACATCCGGATATTGCTCCATCAGATGTACCATGCTGTTACCGACTTCACAAATCAGAATACCGTCATCGGTCAGATAATCCGGCGCGCAGGCCAGGATGCGGCGGGTGAGCTTCAGGCCATCAGAGCCGGACGCCAGTCCCAGCTCAGGTTCGTGGCGATATTCGTTTGGCAGGTCGGACATATCTTCCGCGTCAACGTACGGTGGATTGGTCACAATCAGGTCGTACTGTACTTTCGGCAGGTCACGGAACAGATCGGAACGGATCGGGGTGACGTGGTGGATCAGACCGTGCTCTTCAATATTGTGTTCCGCTACCGCCAGCGCGTCAGGGGAGATGTCAACGGCATCCACTTCCGCTTCCGGGAAGGCATACGCGCAGGCAATGGCGATGCAGCCGCTGCCGGTACACATATCCAGGATATGCTCAGGCTGATGGTCAATCAGGCCAGCAAACTGATTGTTGATCAGTTCTCCAATCGGCGAGCGCGGCACCAGCACGCGTTCATCGACATAGAACTCATGGCCGCAGAACCAGGCTTTGTTGGTGAGGTACGCCACCGGGATGCGTTCGTTGACGCGACGGATCACGCGCTCAACGATGCGGTGTTTTTCGCTGGAGGTGAGGCGCGCAGCGCGCATATCCTCCGGAATATCCAGCGGCAGATAGAGCGACGGCAGTACCAGCTGCACCGCTTCGTCCCACGGGTTGTCGGTACCGTGACCGTACCAGATATTGGCCGCGCTGAAACGGCTGACCGCCCAACGCAACATGTCCTGAATGGTTTGCAGCTCATTCACCGCTTCATCGACAAAAATTTTATCCACTATGTTCTCCAGGGCATGCTCGCTAAATTTTCGGCGGCTAGTGTGCCATGAAGACGGCGATAAATCAGCACTGTCGCTAACGGCTTGCGGGTAAAAAATGCGTTTTGCCGTGCGGCGAGTCAGGTACACTGTCGGAAATAAGAGATGAGACGGACCCATGAAAAAGAAAACATCCTTGAGCCAGGAGGATCAAACGCTGTTTCGCCAGCTGATGACCGGCACGCGTAAAATCAAGCAGGACACCATCGTCCACCGCCCGCTTCGCAAAAAAGTGAGTGAAGTTCCCGTAAAACGACTGATTCAGGAGCAGGTCGACGCCAGCCACTATTTTTCCGACGAGTTTCAGCCGCTGCTGAACACGGAGGGTGCGGTGAAATACGTGCGTGCGGATGTCAGCCATTTTGAACTGAAAAAGTTGCGGCGTGGCGACTATTCGCCGGAGCTGTTTCTCGATCTGCACGGGTTAACCCAGATGCAGGCGAAACAGGAGCTGGGCGCGCTGATCGCCGCCTGCCGTCGCGAACATGTTTTTTGTGCCTGCGTAATGCACGGCCACGGCAAACATATTCTTAAGCAGCAAACCCCGCTGTGGCTGGCTCAGCATCCACACGTAATGGCATTTCATCAGGCACCAAAAGAGTATGGCGGTGATGCCGCCTTGCTGGTGTTGATTGAAGTAGAAGAGTGGCAGCCGCCTGAGCTGCCCTGAGAGGCAGGCGGGTGGCACATGCTACCCGCCTGGATCCGTTTTACGTCAGATAGCTTTCGCCATCTTCAGATTGCAGGGGCTCATCTGCCAGTTGAACACGCCAGAACCCGTTTCAGTGAGGGTGACATTGGCGATGGCAGAGGTGCTGAACATTGGCGGCGTTTCGCCCGGGCAGAGTTCAGAGACCAGATAGCCGACTAACGGCAGATGGGAAATCACCAACGCAGAGGTGACGCCTTCATTGCACAGCGCCTGAAGATAGGCACTGACAAGACCCACGTCGCCACACGGGGTCAGTTCTGGCAGAACATCGACATTGGCTGGCAGGTTCATACACTCCCCTACCACATCCAGCGTCTGTTCAGCGCGTAAGAACGGGCTAACGAGGACACGTTCAATATCCACTTTTTGCCCTTTCAGCCAGGTTGCCATTTGGCGGGACTCGTCACAGCCGCAAGGCGTCAGAGGACGAACAGAGTCACTGGCAGCATCAAGTGCCGCGTCACCGTGACGCATGATAAAAACTTGCATATTGCACCGCTTTTGTTGACCAGGATCACCGGTATTATTACCCCGCGTGAACACTTAACGAGGTAGAAAAACCGATGGCCGGGCATTGTGCCTGATCCATCCGTTGAATGAAACGCTGTTTTTTACCTCAACGGCGTAAGTATAGTCAATGTCAGTTTACAAATTAGACAGGACCAGACCCTTCAACGGCGGATTTACTCTTATTTGACCTTAATTTACAAGGTCAGTTTCCTTGGCTGGCCAAAATCGCAGCCCCTGATCTGCCATCTGCAATAAAGTGTCGCACGGTGTAAACCGCGGCCCATATTGCACAGCCAGTCGTTGTAAAATCGCAACGACTTCACCCGCACCTAAGCTATCCATATAGCGGAACGGGCCACCCAGGAAAGGTGGAAAACCAATGCCAAACACGGCGCCAATGTCGCCATCGCGGGCATTTTTGATGACCTTCTCATCGAAGCAGCGCGCCGCCTCGTTGAGCATCATCATGACGCAACGTTCTGCGCACTGTTGCGCAGACAATTTGCCCTCGCGGCCTGCACTGATAAGCCCATAAACAGCCGGGTCTACCTGTTTCTTGCTTTTACGCCCTTTTGGATCGTAAAGATAGAAACCGCGTCCATTTTTTCTGCCTTTGCGATCGTCGTTCAAAATTGCAGAAACAATGTTTGCAGGCGCGCTAAACCGTTCACCATAAGCGCTTTCCAGCACAGGTATAATTTTAGTGCCGGTATCGATTCCCACCTCATCCAAAAGTTGGATTGGGCCAACAGGGAAACCAAACTTCACCAGCGCATTATCGATATGCTCAACCTTTTCGCCTTCGGTCAACAGGCGCATAGCTTCATTAATATAGGGCGCCAGAATGCGGTTGACGTAGAACCCGGCTTTATCGGCCACCACTATCGGCGTTTTGCCCTGCATCTTTGCCAGCTTAACGACGGTGGCAATGGTCTGCGGGCTGGTTCCGGCGTGCGGAATAACCTCCACCAGCGGCATTTTTTCTACCGGGCTAAAGAAATGCAGCCCAATCACCTGTTCAGGGCGCGCGGCCCGGGCGGCAATATCGCCGATAGGTAACGACGAGGTGTTGGAGGCAAAAATGGTGTGCGGCGCACAGTTCGCCTCTACCTCGGCCACCATCTGCTGTTTAAGCGTCAGATCCTCGAAGACCGCTTCAATGATCACATCGCGATGGCGAAATCCCCGATAGTCGGTGGTACCGGAGATCAGCGCCAGCTGGCGATCGCGCTCACTGGCTTTGATATGGCGGCGTTTGACCTTTTTATCAAGCAGCTGCCAGCTGTACTGCAGGGCGTGGTTGATCCCTTTTGGGTTAATGTCTTTGATCCGCACCGGTAGTTTACCTTTGCTGGCGCTCACAAAGGCGATCCCCCCGCCCATCAGCCCACCACCCAGTACTCCGATCGCCTCAAGCGGCGCAGGCCCGGCTTCGCTGCCGGGATCTTTTTTCACCTCGGTACTGGCAAAAAAGATGCTGCGCAGCGCCTGAGACTGAGGCGTCATCGCCAGCTCGCCAAAGGCTTTCGCTTCTGCGGCATAGCCGCTGCTGCTGCCCTGAGTCAGGCCGGTATGGATAACCTCAAGTATGCGTTTTGTCGCCGGGTAGTTGCCCTGGGTTTTTTGCTCGGTTTTGTTCGCCACCATTTTGAACAGCAGCGCACGCCCCAGCGGACCTGCCAGCACGCGCTCGCGCACCGGTAAGCGACGGTTGTCCGGTTTACCCTTCAGGGCCAGCGCAACGGCGGCTTCCAGCAGGATGGCGTGCGGAACCACTTCATCCACCAGCCCGACTTTCAGGGCCTGACGCGGGCGTAGCTGTTTACCGGCAAGGATCATCTCCAGCGCCGTGCTGACGCCCACCAGCCGCGGCAGACGTTGTGTGCCGCCTGAACCTGGCAGCAAGCCAAGCTGCACTTCCGGCAGGCCCAGCACCGTTTTGGCATCATCGGTACAAATTCGCGCATGGCAGGCCAGCGCCAGCTCCAGGCCACCGCCGAGACATGCCCCATGGATCGCCGCAATCGCCGGGATCGTCAGGGCATGAATTTCAGCCATAATTTGCTGCCCCTGCCGCGCCAGATCTTCCGCCGCCTGCGCGCTTTCGGCCCGGGCAATCATATTGATATCGGCACCGGCAATAAAATTGTCCGGTTTGGCCGAGATAAACACCAGCCCGCGAAGCGTTTTATTTTCTCGCACCTGCTTCAGGATCACGCGAACCTGATCGCCAAACTCCGCTTTCAGGGTATTCATCTTTTCCCCTGGCGCATCAATGGTGACCACCGCCACGTTGTCCAGACGCACATGCAGGGTAAATGCCGTTGTCATCTCCATTATTCCGCCTCCAGAACCATTGCGGCACCCAGGCCACCCGCCGCACACGCGGTGACCAGGCCAAATCCGCCGCCGCGACGGCGCAACTCATGCAGCGTTTGGGTGATCATCCTCGCCCCTGTCGCCGCAAAGGGGTGACCGAACGCGATAGAGCCCCCCAGCACGTTAAAGTTGCTTTCATCCACTTCACCGGTGGCGTGGGTGCGGCCCAGCACATCCCGGGCAAAACGTTCGCTGGCCAGCAATTGCAGGTTGGCCAGGGTCTGCGCGGCAAAGGCTTCATGCATGTCGATCAGCGTCAGATCGCCAAGCGTGAGCCCGGCACGCTCCAGCGCCAGCGGCGTGGACCAGGCCGGTCCCAGCAGCATGTCCTGCCAGACATCAATGGCGGTAAAAGCATAGCTGCGCAGATAGCCGAGCGGCTTCAGGCCCAGCTCTCTGGCGCGGGATTCGGTCATCAGGATCACCGCCGCCGCACCATCGGTTAACGGTGTGCTGTTCGCCGCGGTGACGGTGCCGTGTTTACGATCGAATGCCGGGCGCAGTTTCGCGTAATCCGCCAGCGTGGACGTGCCGCGAATATTGTTATCTTCGCTCAGCGGCTCGCGGAACGGCGGCGTGTAAGCGGTCATAACCTCCTCCGCTAGCTTGCCTTCCGCCCAGGCCTGGGCAGCGCGCTGATGAGAACGGTGCGCCAGCGCATCCTGCTGTTCACGGGTAATGCCGTAAGTCTTCGCCATCTGCTCGGCGGTGTCGCCCATCCGCAAGCCGGTGGAGTATTCCGCTACCGCAGGGGGGACGGGGAGTAAATCGCGCAGACGCAGACGCGAAAACAGCGACAGGCGCTGCCCGGTAGTGCGGGCCTTGTTGACGTCCACCAGCACGCGCGCGAGCTTTTTGCTGACGCCAATCGGTAATACGGACGAGGAGTCGGCGCCGCCGGCAATCCCGGCGCGAATGGTGCCGGTTATCAGGCTTTCCGCGACGTTCGCCACCGCCTGAAAGCTGGTAGCGCAGGCGCGGCTTACGCTGTAGGCATCGGTGTGCACATTCATCCCGGTGCCCAGCACAATCTCACGGGCGATATTCGGGGCTTCCGGCATTTGCACCACCTGGCCAAAGACCAGCTGTTCAATCACCTCGGGAGGGATTTCGCTGCGGGCCAGCAACTCTCCCACCACCATTTTTCCCAGATCGACGGCAGGTATGCCATGAAACGCCGTCGCCTGACGGGCAAATGGCGTACGTAATCCACTGACAATGGCAATGCGATCGCCCTGACGGGTGATTAGCGGTAATGCCTGACTCATAACGCTCCCCTGTAAATAACACATGCGCAAAGTGGTCTGACCTGATAACAGTCTTAACTAAATTTTTACATTAGCCAATCGGGGAGAAGAAAAATTGCGAGCGAACACACAGAGAGTAAACGAAACGCCTCCCGGGAAGGAGGCGTTGAAGGGAAATTAACGCAGACCGAGTTGAAAAATCAGGGATTCTGCTTCACAGCTAAATACAAAGTCGATGTCCAGGCGCACCCCGCCTTCCACTTCAGTGTAGGTGGCGTTGATTGCGCAGGGTTCGGACTCCACGCCGCGGGCCTTTTCGGTCAGCGCGGCCAGCGTCTCTTCGGCATCGGCACGGCTGGCAAACTCACGACTGTAAGAGGCGGTGCAATCCGTGTTGTCCACGATGGTGCCCACATCCATACAGCAGCAAACCGGGGTTTCATCAGCACTGCATTTACTCATAGTAGATTTCCTCTGCATTCGCGCGTGGCGCGAGATAGACACGATGCTGATATTTTACGCCCCGGGCGGAGGTGGCTCCAGTTGTTAATGGCTTAAAAGCCGGTAAGTGAGCAATATCACAAGTAAAAATGATCTAAAACAAAAATCACCCATTCGGAGGAAGCGAACTGGTCACAATTTTGCCAACCAGATCCCGTTTCGAAAAACATATCAGTAAATATTCATAAACACCCTTGCAACATTCTATCTGGTCAGACCTATACTCTCGCCACTGGTCTGATTTCTAAGTGTTACGACAGACCCTACACTTCGCGCTCCTGTTACGGTATGTAACAAATATTGAATAAAAATAACTCAATGAGGTTATGGTCATGAGCCAGAAAACCCTGTTCAAAAAAACTGCGCTGGCAGTCGCAGTGGCAATCGTCTCCACCTCCGCCTGGTCAGCGGGCTTTCAGCTTAACGAATTCTCATCCTCTGGACTGGGCCGCGCCTATTCCGGGGAAGGCGCCATCGCTGATGACGCAGGGAATGCGAGCCGTAACCCTGCCCTGATCATGATGTTTGATCGTCCAACCTTCTCCGCAGGCGCCATTTTTGTTGACCCTGATGTGGATATCTCCGGGCGTTCTCCAACGGGCGCAAGCCTGAACGCGGATAACATCGCGCCAACAGCATGGGTGCCAAACCTGCACTTTGTCGCGCCAATCAATGAACAATTTGGCTGGGGCGCGTCCGTTACCTCTAACTACGGACTCGCGACCGAGTTCAATAACAACTACACGGCAGGGGCGTACGGCGGTAAAACCGACCTGGAAACCCTCAACCTGAACCTGAGCGGTGCTTATCGCCTGGATAATCACTGGAGCTTCGGCGTCGGCTTTGATGCGGTATATGCAAAAGCGAAAATTGAGCGCTACGCGGGTGACCTGGGTCGAATCGTCGCAGGCTCCGGCGCATTGCCTCCGGCCCTGGCACGACAGGTCGCGGGGATCCAGGGTGACACCCAGATTGCCTACCTGAAGGGTGATGAGTGGGGCTTTGGCTGGAACGCCGGTATTCTGTATGAAATTGATAAGAACAACCGGTATGGCTTTACCTACCGTTCTGAAGTAAAAATCGATTTCGATGGCGACTATAAGAGCAGCCTGCCTTCGGCCTACAACCAGATCCTGGGCAACTTTGGTCTGCCAATGGGGACCGATGGCCGTACCACTGGCGGTTCTCTGACCCTGAATTTACCAGAGATGTGGGAGCTGTCCGGATACAACAGAGTCGCGCCGCAATGGGCCATCCACTATAGCCTGACCTACACGAGCTGGAGCCAGTTCCAGGAGCTGAAAGCGACTAATAGCGGTGGTGATACGCTTTTCTATAAAGACGAAAGCTTCCGTGACGCTTACCGCATCGCGCTGGGTACCACCTACTATATGGATGATAACTGGACGTTCCGTACCGGTATTGCATTCGATGACAGCCCGGTTCCGGCAGACAAACGTTCTATCTCCATTCCGGATCAGGATCGCTTCTGGCTGAGCGCGGGTGCAACCTATGCATTCAACAAAGATGCCTCAATTGATGCGGGTGTCTCTTATATGCATGGTCAGAAAGTGTCGTTCCAGGAAGGTCCGTATGAGTTCTCTTCTGAAGGTAAAGCCTGGCTGTATGGCATGAACTTCAACTACGCGTTCTAATTACATCACGATTAAAAAAGGTGAGCCCTGGGCTCACCTTTTCTTTTTTATTCCGCATCGATCTCGGAAAGTTCGTTCTCGATCGCTTTGGCGTTCGGGTTCTCTTCCGGTTTCAGCTTGCCGCCGTTAGCAATGAAGTCGTGGTTCTGGAAGTAGGCTTCACGCACCATCAGGTACGGATCGGAGGACTGACGCAGCAGACCGTCTGAATCCAGCAGCTGCGCGCGCGTCTCTACCCCTTCCAGCGTCCATTTACCAATGGAGAGCGGCCAGGTCAGCCACGACAGCACCGGATAGAGCGTATCGACCATATCACCGCCATCATCACGCAGCGTGAAGCTTCCGTAGAACGGCAGGTGCACGTACGGACCGTAACCCACATTATAGTGACCCAGCGTACTACCGAAACGGTGCGGCTGCTCGCGCTGCAGCTTCGGATTCGCCATCCCGGCAACGTCAATAAAGCCGCCCATCCCTAACAGGGTGTTCAGGAAGAAACGGGTGAAGTGGACCATCCCCTGATAAGGATCGCCCTGCAGGAAGTAGTTCGCCATCACCGCCGGCTCTTCGAGGTTGCTGGTGAAGTTGCTCAGGCCATTACGGGCAGGCTGTGGAACATAATCACGCCATGCCACCGCAACCGGGCGCACCAGATACGGATCCAGCACGTTGTAGTTGAAGTTGTACATGGAGCGGTTAAATCCTTCCAGAGGATCGGAGCGCCCCTGCTGCTCGCCAGAGCTGGCGCAGCCCATCAGCAACGTGGTGCTCAGCGCAACCACCGACAGCCGAAGTTTCATATCTTTCTCCCTGTTAAGTATGGCTATCAGCAAAAGCCATCCGTCATGGCGCTTTCGCGCTCTGTCTGTAAACGTGCAAGTGATTGTATCAGCGCATTTACTGATGTCTACGACCACAAATCGGGGCAATAAACACTCTCTGGTATGATCTCAGAATAGCCTGGCTTTACGTTTTCGTTTGGCTGGCAATTTTATACGGCCTTTGCCGGAGATGTATCGCCTTTGTTGCCATTACGGGAATTTCAGAGCTTACCCACGGGCGACGGGCTAAAAAGCGCTACGCTTAAGGGGTATTTGCCACCTATGGAGCGTTGCGATGGACGAGCTAAAAGAAGAGAAAATAGATAGTCATACCGAAGAGCTGGAAGTGGAAAGCGAGGAGAATCGCCGGGGAAAGAAGATTGAGGTCGACGAGGACCGCCTGCCCTCGCGCGCCATGGCGATTCACGAACATATTCGTCAGGACGGTGAGAAAGAGCTGGAGCGCGACGCCATGGCGCTGTTCTGGTCAGCTATTGCCGCCGGATTATCCATGAGCGCCTCCCTGCTGGCGAAAGGGATTTTCCATGTCGAGCTCGAAGGGATACCCGGCGGAATAATAATAGAAAATCTCGGATACACCTTTGGCTTTATTATCGTGATTATGGCGCGCCAGCAGCTCTTTACCGAGAACACCGTCACCGCCGTGCTGCCGGTAATGCAAAGCCCGACCTGGGGGAATTTCGGCCTGCTGATGCGTCTGTGGAGCGTGGTGCTGCTCGGTAACATTATCGGCACCGGCGTCGCGGCCTGGGCGTTTGAATACATGCCGATTTTTGATGAAGCCACCCGCGACGCCTTTGTGAAAATCGGCATGGGGGTCATGGAAAATACGCCGACAGAGATGTTTGCCAACGCGATTATCTCCGGCTGGATCGTCGCCACTATGGTCTGGATGTTCCCGGCCGCCGGTTCGGCAAAAATCGTGGTAATTATTCTGATGACCTGGCTTATCGCTCTGGCCGATACTACCCACATCGTGGTGGGAACGGTTGAGATTTTGTATCTGGTCTTTAACGGCACCATCCACTGGACCGAATTTTTCTGGCCCTTCGCACTCCCTACCCTGGCAGGCAACATCTGCGGCGGGACCTTTATTTTTGCCCTGCTCAGCCATGCGCAAATTCGCAACGATATGTCGAATAAGCGTAAAGCTGAAATGAAAGCCAAAGAAAAAGCCCGGCAGGAAGAAGAGGAAGAGCGCAAAAAAGCGGTGTGAGTGGCGACACTTTAAGCAGTCAGGCGGTAACGCGCTTAACGCATTGTATAAATGACGTTATACTCGTGCCGCTTTGTCCCCTTAGTTAAATGGATATAACGAGCCCCTCCTAAGGGCTAGTTGCAGGTTCGATTCCTGCAGGGGACATATTCCTGCCTTCAAATCTGTTCTCTTTTCCCCCTATCCGTAAGCCGCTTCCGTATCAATAGCACCCATAAACACAACGTAGCAAGTTGCTGTACTGTACTCTCCCGCCAGCAGAACGTATCCCTGCCCCATCGGGTAATAAAAATTGAACGGAGAAAGTTGATGAAGAAGATCCTGATTGCTCTGGCTTTAATCGCTCCATGCTCTGCCTTTGCGGGCGTCGTGTTCCATCCGGTAGAACGCGCAGTCGTGGTGGCGAATTCCGCGCACCCTGTCGCCGCAGCAACGGTTACCGCGCAGGCAAGAAACCACCGTGCCGCCAGAGTGGATGCCGTTAACTGTAATGACGGGCGCTGCGTTCAGCACGGCAATGTCATTCGGTAAGCGTTACGGGGCCCCGGGTGGCCGGGGCTTAATACTGTTATTTCATCGAATTGATTTCAGCCTGAATAGTATCGGCATCCTGCAGGGTATGAGATTCACTGAGCCCTTTAACCGTAAGCTCACGGATACGCTGCAAACGATGGTTAATTTCATCCATCGCGTCTTCGGCCCGCCAGTATTGCGCTGCGCCTGCTGCGGCCCATTTTGCTGACTGGTCATGCGGCTAGCTATCTGCGGGATGAAAAGATTTCAGAGATCGTCGTTATCGGTGCCGTGGCCGGATTTTGCGTTAACGCTACCGTCAGAATGGGTGCTGACCTCGGGCTACAAATGACGGTGCTAAGAGATGCGGTAATCAGTTTTGAACTTGAGCAGCAAAAACCATTCTTGATGTCACTCTGGGGCTGCTTGCTGCCGATTTTGCTGAGGTTATCTCCTTCACGGAATTAAAAGACCTGCCGAGCCAGACGTCTGTCGCCTGGCACGTCCCTGACGCTCCAGGGTATAATCTGCCAATCATTTGACAGATTTCAGAAACGACGATGACCAAACTCACACTACAAGAGCAGATGCTGAAAGCTGGCTTAGTCAGCAGCAAAAAAATGGCGAAAGTGCAGCGTACCGCTAAAAAATCCCGCGTTCAGGCGCGTGAGGCACGCGAGGCGGTGGAAGTGAACAAGCAGGCGCAAATTGAACGCGATAAAGAGCTTAGCGAACAGCAAAAGCAGGCGACTCTTGCAAAAGAGTATAAAGCGCAGATCAAACAGTTGATTGAGATGAACCGGATCGTGATTGCGAAAGGCGATATCGGTTTTAACTTCACCGACAGCAACCTGATCAAAAAAGTCTACGTAGACAAAACCACGCAAACCCAGCTGATCAATGGCCGTCTGGCGATTGCGCGTCTGGCTTCCGGGGCAGGTCGTGAAAGCGAATACGCCATTATTCCCGCGGTTGTCGCCAATAAAATTATGCAGCGTGATGCGAGCTATATTGTGTTTAGCGGTGAGCTGACTCAGGAAGCGAAAGAAGAAGACGATCCGTACGCTGACTTTGTCGTACCTGACGATTTGATGTGGTAAGACTTTAAGACCCCCTCCCGGGGAGGGGGTCTTTATCTCTTCTTACCGTTCGTGGAACGCCTCCGCTCTCGCCCGCAGTATCGGTTTCAGCAGATACGCCATCACCGTTTTCTTACCCGTAATAATATCTACCGACGCCACCATTCCAGGAATAATTAACAGCGGTTTTTCATCCGTGCCGAGGTGGTTTTTGTCGGTACGCAGACGAATAACGTAAAAACTCTTGCCGTCTTTGTCGGTGACCGTATCGGGGCTGATCTGTTCCAGCGTTCCCTTCAGACCGCCATAAATCGTGTAGTCGTAGGCGGTAAACTTCACCGTCGCCTCCTGACCCGGACGCAAAAACGCAATGTCCTGCGGCCGGATCCTGGCTTCCACCAGCAGCTTGTCGTCCAGCGGAACGATCTCTACCAGATCGTTGCCCGGCTGGATCACGCCGCCGATAGTGTTGACCATCAGCTGTTGTACAACGCCGCGTACCGGCGAGGTCACCAGCGTACGGTTCACCCGGTCGGAAATCGCCTTGCCCGACGCCTCTATTTTGCTGAGATCGGTTCGCGCCTCGTTGAGCTGCCCCAGCGCTTCACTGCGGTAACGCCCGCGCGTTTCGCTGACTTTACTCTCAATCTCCTTGATGGCCGCTTCCGCACGAGGGATGGCGAGCGTGACCGAATCCAGCTGTCCCTGAGTTTCCACCACGCCACGACGCAGGCGGAGCACTTCTACTTTTGAGATAGCCCCTTTGGCCACCAGCGGTTCAGACATGGCGACCTCCTGCTGCTGCAGCCCCAGACTACGCCGGTACTGGCTGGCCTTTCCCTGGAAGTCGAGCAGTTCCTGTTTCTTCTGTATCAGCTGTTCATTGAGCCCTGCCAGTTCGCTCTGAATGCGTTTGTTCACGCTGGCGAAAAGCTCCATCTCGCCGCTGGCGATATCCGGCGCCTGCTTTACAATCTCCGGTGCCAGCGTCAGCGTTGTCGCATCGTTCAACTGAGCGGTTAAACGCTGGATGCGCGCCTGTAGCGCCAGCCGGTCGGCCTCGCTCTCGCCAGCGTTGGAACGAAACTGGGTATCATCCAGACGCAGCAACGGCGCTCCGGCTTTCACCACCTCGCCTTCATGCACAAAGACTTCGGCGACGATCCCCCCCTCAAGGTTCTGTACTTTCTGCAGGCGGGACGAGGGAATGGCTCGCCCTTCCCCGCGCGTTACTTCATCAATACTGGCCAAAGATGCCCAGAGGATCATGGCGATAAAGAAGGCGAAAATAGCCCACAGCGTGACGCGCACCACCCGGGGGGCATCATCCAGCAACGCTTTGTTGACCTCGTTGGTGGTAAAGGGCGCCGGCTGTTTATCGCCTGACAGCCAGCTCATCAGGCGGCTAAGCGACTCAACGATTCGCATGAATTTGTCCCTTCTTCAGTGCGCTCATGACGCTCTCTTTCGGACCGTCGGCAATGATTTTGCCGTTGTCGACGATAATCAGGCGATCCACCAGCGTCAGCAGCGAGGCACGATGCGTGACCATCAGCAGCGTTTTATTCACAATCGCCGGCGCGAGCGCCTTTTTAATCAGGTCTTCGCTGGTGTTATCCATCGAACTGGTGGGCTCGTCCATCAGCAACACGGGCGGGTCGAGCAGCAGCGCCCGCGCCAGGGCGACCGCCTGGCGCTGGCCGCCGGAAAGACTCATCCCCCGCTCCCCTACCTGCATGTTGTAACCGGACGGATGACGGCGGGCAAACTCATGCACCCCGGTCAGTGTGGCTACCCGCAGCATTGTCTCCTCATCAACGTAGCTGGCCCCGTATACCAGATTCTCGCGCAGGGTACCGCTGAACAGATGGATATCCTGCGGCGCGTAGCCAATGTTGTGGCGCAGATCGTGAACATCGATCTGACGGGCATCAATGCCGTCGATCAGCACATTGCCGCTGTCCGGCTGATAAAAACCAACCAGCAGTTTCGCCAGCGAGCTTTTACCCGATCCGCTACGCCCGATGATGCCCACCTTTTCCCCGGGCTGGATGGTCAGCGAGACATTGCTGAGCGAGGCATACTGGTTGCCCGGGTAGATAAAGGTCACGTCGCGCAACTCGATGGCACCGGAGAGGGTTTCCCGCTTCAGTGGCACCTCGTTGTCCTGCACTTCCTGCTCGAGATCCATCATCCGGTCGATGGTGGCTTTGGTCATCCGCGCGCGCTGGTAGCGGGTGATCAGGCTACACAGTTGGCCGATGGGCATCATGGCGCGGCGATGCAGCAGGTAGCAGGCAATCAGCCCGCCCATGCTCAGGTTGCCGCCCATAATGATGTAGACCCCGGCCACGATCAGAGACACGCCGCTGAACTGCTGCAGCCAGGCGGTAAAGTTCACCGCCACATAGGAAAGCGATTTGACCCGCAGCTCCAGCTTGCTCAGCTGACCGGTGAGATGTTCCCACTGATACTGGCGCTCGCTCTGGGCGTTGTTGATCTTGATGGCATCAAGGCCAGTGAGCGTCTCCACCAGCATCGCCTGACGTTCGCTGGCGAGCTGATAGGTTTTACTGACCCGCGACATCAGCGGGCGCTGGATCAGCCAGTTCACCAGCAGCGCCAGCGGATAAGAGAGCAGCGGGATAAACACCAGCGGGCCGCCGATGATGCCAATCACCAGCAGGATCAGCAGGGTAAACGGAAAATCGATAAAGGCGGTCAGCGTCAGCGACGACAGGAAGTCACGAATCGACTGAAACTCCTGAAAGTTCTGTGCAAAGCTCCCCACCCGCTGCGGACGGAGCTTCATCTTCATTCCCAGCAGCCGTTCAAACAGCGCCGAGGAGACCACCAGGTCGGTCTTTTTGCCCGCCAGATCGAGACAAATTCCCCGCAGGATCTTCAGCACAAAGTCGAAAATAAACGCAATGCTGATGCCAATCGCCAGCACCCACAGAGTGGCGGTAGCCTGATTAGGCACCACCCGGTCATAGACGTTCATCACAAACAGCGGGGCGCCGAGCGCCACCAGGTTGACCAGGAAACTGGCGACCATCGCATCCAGGTAGAGGGATTTCGACAGTTTGAGCGTGTCCTGAAACCAGGCGGTGGTACGAGGCAGCGTGGCCGTCGGCTGGGCATCAAACTCATGCTCCGGAGAGATAAAAATCACCCGGCCACTGTAATTCTCCGCCAGCGTCTCTGCCGGAACGGTAATTTCACCGCCTTCCGTTTCGCTGGGTAGCAGACGGGCACGCTGCTGTTCATCCCAGCCAATCAGTACCGCGGTTTGATTGTTCTTCAGCAGCAGAATCGCGGGCAGAGAGAGCGCGGTAATATTTTCCAGCGGACGCTGAACCACCCGCGCCTTAAGCCCGGCACGTCCGGCGGCGCGCGGAAAAGTCTCTGTCGTCAGGGTGTGGGCTTCAAGCGGCAACCCGATGGTCAGGACGTTGCGGCTGGTGATGATGTTATGCAATTTACAGACAATCATCAGCGCATCGAGCAGCGGATCGTCATGGCTTTGCCGCGGATCCTGTCTGCCCTGCGCCTGCGGGGTCATCTCAATGCGATCAGAGGAGTCAATATCAGGCGTCATTCTCTGCCTCAGTATTCTGCAGACGGCGGTCGCAGATAAAAAAAGAGAGGGTTGCTGCCGTTTTTTCTGTCAGCAACAACCCCGTCAGCCTTTCGGGGCGTCTTACTTTAATTCAGGCAGTTCTGCCTGGGAAGATTTCGCTTGATCAAGCGGCTCCGCTGCCGATGGCGGCTGAATGTTCAGGCTCTTGAGCAGTTCACCGGTACGGGCGCTGATGCGGTAGGTGGTAAACATGTCGACGAACTGCAGCTCGACGTAACGGCGCTGGGCGCTGAACACCTCGTTTTCGCTGTCCAGCATATCAAGCAAGGTTCGGTCGCCAAGGCTGAACTGCTCCTGGTAGGCGCTACGCACCTGCACGCTGCGATCGGCGTACTCTTTGGCGATGGGCACCTGCTGCCCGGCGTTCCTCAGGGCGTTCCACGCCAGACGCAGCTCCTCGTTCAGCTGACGCTGGGCGTTGTTTTTCACATCCTGCGCCTCTTTCATTTTGTAGGCATAAGAGGTGAGCGTCGCCTTGTCGCTGCCACCATTGTAAAGGTTGTAGCGCATACGCAGCATCGCCTGCCACTCCTGGCTGTGTCCGCGAGTACCGTCAATGTTGTTATCCATGGTGCGCCCGACCTCAACATTCACATCCGGATAAAACCGCGATTTAGCCGCCTCGTACTGCTGACGGGTCGCTTCCACATCGGCATCAGCCTGTTTGAGCAGTGGATTATTTTCCAGCATTACGGCACGCGCGGCATCCAGCGAAGCAGGTACCGCGATTTTAGCAGGCATGACCAGGGTGTCTGGCTCTTTGCCGGTGATGCTCTGGTAGTTGGCACGGGAGTCTTCGAGGTTAGTTTGCTCTGTCAGCAGGTTGTTGCGCGCCTGCGCCAGACGGGCCTGAGCCTGCTCGAAGTCTGCCTGACGGCCTACGCCCTGCTCGGTACGCAGCCGGATCTGATCGAACACCCGCTCGTGGTTTTTGAGGTTATCTTCCGCCAGCGCCACCATCTTCTGGCGCATCAGCACATCGAGATAACTCTGGATCGCCTGCAAAGCGGTGGATTCACTGGTATTCAGCACCGTCCAGGCCCGTGAGTTGACCGTGGCTTTCTGACGGCCAACCTCGCTGGTAGTGGCAAAACCGTTGAACACGTTCTGTCGCAGGTTGATGGCGGACTCGCTGCGGTGCAGATCGCGCAGATGATCGCCAGCCGCACGGGTACTGGCGTTATCGGTCTGCTCCCAACCTGTACCGGCAGTAAGGTCCAGCGTCGGCAGATAACCGCCTTTAGCTGCACGAAGATCCTGATCCGCAGAGTAGCGGCTGTTTACCGAGGCGTTAACTTCCGGGTGCCATAACAGGCTGTCTTTTACGGCCTGCTCCAGCGTTGTGGCCTGGCTGTGAGTGGCGCTAAGCACCAGAGCCGCCCCCATAGCTATCTGACTGTATTTTTTCATTTTGTCGACTTTCCTTCATATCCCTTGATTATTGGTCAATATCCACCAGAGAAAATCCCATTAGACCGAGGGAAAAAATGCGTCCTGCGATTTTGCGGTCAGACGGATCCGTCGTCTGACCTGAATATGTTTGCCGCGCAGAGCCTGACAGCCTCTGCGCGGCGGCCGATCAGGCGTGCTCGTCTGGTTTGGCGATCAGGTTATCGATCATCGCGTCATTCCCGGCGTCGTAACCCTCCGTTCCGGCTATCGCGCCGCCTTCAGCGGGAACATGTTCGACCTCCGCCGAACCTTCAGCCGTGTCGCCCTGCGGCCCGGCCTGAATCAGGTTGCTGAGATCGTTATGTTCCTCATCATGAATAAGATCGCTGAAGTTAAGCTGCTCCTCCTGACCCGTACTCTGAAGCGTGAATGTCTCGCTCTGCGCATCACCGTCATGCTCGGCCAGTGTCGTCGGCTTGCCGTCATTATCCGCCGTCGTAGTACTGAGCATCAGGTTGTCATCGTCGATTAACGATACGCCGCGATCCGCGTCAGCCAGGCTGTGGTCAGCGTCGTGATCATCAGACGTCAGGCTGCTTTGCGTCTGCTTGTGACTCTCTTCATGGTCACTCTCAGAATGGCTCTCCTCAACGCTGTGGCTGGCCATCTGCGGGTGATCGTCAAGGTTGTCATCGGCGTCGTGCTCTTCCCCGCCGTGTAATTCGCTGACAAAGGTCCCGCCCTCTTTCCCGTCAATGGTGAAGTCGTTTTCGAGCCCTTCGCCGGCGGTTGAGTCCACTTGCAGCGTGATCTCCCCGAAATCGCTCTTACCGTCCGGCAGCTCAACGCTCACCTGCCCGTTGAAGTGGGAGGTGTCGTTATCAAAGGTCAGGGTGTAGGACTGCGTCTCCGCGTTATAACTGACGCTCGAATAGTTGCCGGTAAAGGTCGCGTTTTCCGGAATACCGCTCAGCGTAATGCTATTGAGGTGATCGCTGCTGTCGGAGCTTTCGAGATTGACATCCAGGTTCAGCGTCACCGTGTAGCTGACGGTGGTATTTCCGCCGAGCTCAGAGGACGGTCCGTCACCAAAAACAACCCCTTCGATGCCGTTGGCGTTCTGGAAAGGTGATTTCCCGGTCTCGTTATCGATGACATGCAGGTTGTCGATATCATTGTTTTTACCGTTCTGCGGATGGTCAACACCGGTAACGGTGTAGTCAGCCTCATTACCCTGAACAAAGATATAGTCCTTACCCACACTGCTTTGCGGTAAGCCCTGGTTGCCGGTGATGCCGTTGAGCGGCCTGAAGTCATAGCGATCCTGCGGCCAGTCCCCCTGCTGGTAATAGCCCCCCGTATGGTCGCCGACCACAAAGATATCGGTGTGGGTCTTATCACCGTTGTTGGCGTTGGCGTTACCCTGGCTGTTGTAATAGTGGATCTGATCCGGGCTGTCGGCCTTCGGCACAAAGTCGCCAGGGATCTTGCCATCCGGGCTATCCGGGGTCAGCCAGACATGCACGTTGCTGCCGATCGCCACAATCACGCCGTTCTGGATATCGTAACCGTTCGGATCGCCGCTGCCGCCGTTAATGTGGATGATCTTGTCATCGGTCGTCTCGGAGGTCTTATTGCCTGGAGTGACGGTGACGGTGAGTTTGATGTCGGAATCGGCGTCTGCGTCTGCGTCTGCGTCGGCATCGGCATCCGCATCGGCATCAGCGTCTGCATCGGCATCAGCATCGGCGTCGGCGTCGGCGTCCGCATCGGCGTCGGCGTCCGCATCAGCGTCTGCATCGGCATCGGCGTCGGCGTCTGCATCGGCATCGGCGTCGGCATCGGCATCAGCATCGGCGTCCGCATCCGCATCGGCGTCGGCGTCTGCATCGGCATCGGCATCGGCGTCCGCATCGGCGTCGGCGTCTGCATCGGCATCGGCATCGGCATCGGCATCAGCGTCTGCATCTGCATCCGCATCCGCATCGGCATCCGCGTCTGCGTCTGCGTCTGCGTCGGCGTCGGCGTCGGCGTCCGCATCCGCATCGGCGTCGGCATCGGCGTCTGCATCCGCATCGGCATCCGCATCCGCATCCGCATCGGCATCCGCATCGGCGTCAGCATCGGCATCGGCATCGGCATCGGCGTCTGCGTCCGCATCGGCATCAGCATCGGCATCGGCATCGGCATCGGCATCGGCATCAGCATCCGCATCCGCATCCGCATCTGCGTCTGCGTCGGCGTCGGCATCCGCGTCTGCATCGGCATCCGCATCGGCATCGGCGTCCGCATCGGCGTCGGCGTCTGCATCGGCATCGGCATCAGCGTCTGCATCTGCATCCGCATCAGCGTCGGCATCCGCGTCTGCGTCTGCGTCGGCATCGGCATCAGCATCCGCATCCGCATCGGCGTCAGCGTCCGCGTCAGCATCGGCGTCGGCATCGGCATCGGCGTCTGCGTCCGCATCGGCATCAGCGTCTGCGTCTGCGTCTGCGTCTGCGTCCGCATCAGCATCGGCGTCCGCATCCGCATCAGCGTCGGCATCCGCATCGGCGTCCGCATCCGCGTCGGCGTCGGCGTCAGAATCGGCATCAGCATCCGCATCCGCATCCGCATCTGCATCCGCATCCGCATCTGCATCCGCATCCGCATCTGCATCCGCATCGGCGTCTGCATCAGCATCGGCATCGGCGTCAGCGTCGGCATCTGCATCAGCGTCCGCATCGGCATCTGCATCTGCATCCGCGTCGGCATCCGCATCCGCATCCGCATCAGCGTCTGCATCGGCGTCTGCGTCTGCGTCTGCGTCTGCGTCGGCATCGGCGTCGGCATCGGCGTCCGCATCAGCATCCGCATCCGCATCGGCGTCGGCATCTGCATCTGCATCTGCATCCGCATCGGCATCCGCATCCGCATCGGCATCCGCGTCGGCGTCGGCGTCGGCGTCGGCATCGGCATCGGCGTCCGCGTCGGCATCCGCATCGGCGTCTGCGTCCGCATCGGCATCGGCGTCGGCGTCGGCATCCGCATCGGCATCTGCATCTGCATCTGCATCGGCGTCTGCATCCGCATCGGCATCCGCATCGGCGTCAGCGTCTGCATCGGCATCCGCGTCTGCATCGGCATCCGCGTCGGCATCAGCGTCGGCATCAGCGTCTGCGTCGGCATCGGCATCCGCGTCGGCGTCGGCGTCGGCGTCTGCATCAGCATCGGCGTCTGCGTCCGCATCGGCATCGGCGTCTGCATCCGCATCTGCGTCCGCGTCGGCATCCGCGTCGGCATCCGCGTCGGCGTCTGCGTCGGCATCGGCATCGGCATCGGCATCCGCATCTGCGTCTGCGTCTGCGTCTGCGTCGGCATCGGCGTCGGCATCGGCATCGGCATCCGCGTCTGCATCTGCATCCGCATCGGCGTCTGCGTCTGCGTCGGCATCAGCATCCGCGTCGGCGTCTGCATCCGCGTCCGCATCGGCATCAGCATCAGCATCAGCATCAGCATCGGCGTCGGCATCCGCGTCGGCATCGGCATCGGCATCCGCATCTGCGTCGGCGTCAGCATCAGCGTCCGCGTCGGCATCCGCGTCGGCATCCGCATCTGCGTCGGCATCCGCATCGGCATCGGCGTCCGCGTCGGCATCTGCATCGGCGTCTGCATCGGCGTCCGCATCAGCATCGGCATCGGCATCGGCATCCGCATCGGCGTCCGCATCTGAGTCGGCATCTGCGTCAGAATCGTCAGTATCAAGCAGCGTTAATTCTTCCGGGGGCTCGTCATCAGGGAAATCAAGGCCGATCGTTGGGTAACCTGCTGTAGGGTCAACAATTTCGCCGGTAAGATCGAGCACGACGTGGGTATGAGACCCGCCGCCGCTGCCGCCTGGCTCGCCGCCAGAATTACCGGACTGAGGACCTGCTGCTGGTGCCTCCAGGGTTTGCGTCGGGTCCTGCCCGTCGGCAATCGCCTGCTGGATGGCAGCAACGTCCTGCTGCACCGCCGCCGTTGCTTCGGTGACCCCATGCCCTGAACTGTCCCACTGGCTGTCACGGCCCAGATCCAGCTGTTTGCCGTTCGCCAGAGAGAGGGTAATTGCGCCAGCCGCTCCCGTCTGGACCTGTTCTCCTTCGAGAACGCTGTCGCCTTCGGTCAGCAAACGCTTGCTGCCGTCAGGGCTGACGGCAAATACCTGTCCAATTACTGCTTTGACGATCCCAGATACGCCACTCATATATTATTTCCCTCAATCCTTTTCTCGCCCAATTCATCCGTTGCTCAGGCTTAGAATGCTAAAAGAGTATTTAATTTGTATTAGTAATACGCTGTGCAACTAAGGCTACGATACGCCTTCCTGCATCAGATTTATTGATGCAGATACGGGTCAGAGCGCTATATTAATAGAAGCTAGAAATAAACAGGAATGTAAAAGGCCAGCACAATCAACCCAGGTATTGGGAAACATCCCCTTATTAGTTGTTGATAAATCCCGACACGTAACAGACTGTCTAAATAAGCCCCTCGTCATCATCCGCGATTAACCCTTCCAGACCACTCAGCGAGCGGCGCGCCTGTGCACGGCTGGTGAGTTTGGCCTGCGCGGCAGGTGGCAGGTCGGTAATGGTTATCACCCCTTTGCTCATCAGCACCTCAATCAGATCCTCAAGCACACGCACCATTTCAAGGTCGCTTTGTCGTAGCTGATACAGCATGGCTTCGCGAATGTCCCGCTGGCGCATCCACTCGTCAATCTCGGGCGTACAGAGATCGTGCTGTTCTGTCATTGCGGGAAATGGTGTCAGTTCCACCCGAATAATTCGATTTTCCGTATCGCGTTCTATGTAATACATATCCAGCCTCTGCATATCCTGTGAGGTTAATTTGCACCCAGCGTACTGGCATCAGCGAAATAGCGCCCCATTGCGCCATACAGACCCATTTTTTCGAGGATTGCCAGTTCGCCTGCAGTTTCCACTCGTTCGGCAATTAAGGGAAGATTAATCTGACGGGCCGCCCAGTAAATAGCCTCAATAAACAGTTTCTTATCCTCTTCGCTGTCAATATCGCGAATATAACTGCCATCAACTTTAATCCAGGCCAGGCCCCATTGCGGTAAATTGCCGATAAGGTGGAAGCGACCACCAAAATGCTGGATCCCCAGACGGCAACCCAACGCCTTAAGGCGACTGACCAGAATATTTACCCGCTCGACATCGGGCAGTTCACTCTCATCCAGTTCAAACGTCAGCCAGGTTGCCAATTGCGGCGCGCTTTTCAGCGGCTGCAGCAGGGCGTTCAGGCTCTCGTCATCCGCGATGCTGGCACCGCTGATGCTCAGCGCCAGCGGACGCGGCGATTTTGCCAGCTCACGCAGGGTCTGCTGGAGCATCACGATATCCATGCGACGGCTGAGATCGAGCCGGTGAATCCACGGCATAAAGCGCCCCGCAGGCACCAGCTCGCCCTCCTGCGTTTTAATTCGCGCGAGGATTTTATGATGCAGCACCAGATGAGCGTTATTGCACGCGTAGACCGGCTGCGAGAAAAGCTCGAAGCCACCGTTCGTCAGCACCGCGTCCAGACGGGTGTACCAGCTGTGATGGTCCTCTTCGCTCTCCGTGGCTGCTGCGGTATCGGGCGTAGCAAAGATGCGCATCTCGGTTTCGGCTCTTGCCAGCGCCTGATCCGCCTGCGCCAGTACCGCCTGCGGCGTATCGCCAACGTTAAACGGCACCAGAGCGAAGTGCGCCACCGGCGTCACATCGCTCATCCCCATCTCAGACAGCGCCTTCAGCTGCGTGCTGAGGGTGTTGCGCAGATTGTCGAGATCCTGTCCCGGGATTTGCGGGGCAATAATGGCAAACTCCCCGCCGCGTACTCGGGCTAAAAAGCCGTCGTTAGGGAAATAGTTGCGCTGCAGGCCGCTCAGAATATCCGCCACGGCCACCAGCAGCCGATCGGATTTGGCACCGCCCAGACGCTGGTTAAGCCCCATCAGATCCTGCACCCGCAGCAGCATAATATGCCCGCCAGCGTTCTCTTCATCGCTCAGGCGCGACTGCAACTGCATATCAAACGCACGGCGGTTACTCAGGCCGGTCAGGCTGTCGTGATAGGCCTCCTGACGCAGCGCTTCGGTGCGCCTGGCCTGCTCGCTGAATAATGCCTTGAGCTGCGTCACCATCATGTTGGTGGCGTCCACCACCCGGCGCAGTTCGGGCGTTTTCGGCAGCGCCTGGACGTTGAGGAACTCGCGGCGGCAGATAGCCATGGCCTGCCCGGCAATATAATTAAGCGGACTCAGTACGCGGCGTAACATCAGGGTGGCCGCCAGCACAAACAGCAGGCTACAGCCGATCAGCCACAAAAAACTGGCGACGATGCTGTTCCACAGGCGGGCCAGGGCGAACATCGGATGGCTGACCACTTCGACCCGGGCGACCTGGGTCCAGCCCCGCATCACAATGGCATCGCCTTCACCGGGGCTGAGGTTCACCAGCCGTACAAACCACTGAGGTACGCGGGTGCTTTGCGGCACGTCGCTGCGCTCGATGATCGGTTTATTGGTATTAATATCGATTACGCGAATACGATAGAAATAGCCGCTGTCGAAGATGGAGTTCACCATCAGCTCGGTCATGGTTGGATCGTCAATATGGGTAGTCAACGACAGCCCCAGCGCCGTCGCCGCGTCCTGCGCATGGGCGCTGAGCTGATTACGATACTGATCCCGTGAACTTTCCAGGGTAACAAAAAAGTTGCCGCAGAAAATGACGAGCGTAAATAAACAGATGCCGATCAGTAGCTGTTTATAAAGTGACATGCCCCTATCCTATTCATTAATTACAAATCCTTCTGCACGCATACGGGTGAGAAGATCCTGCCATCGGGAGAGCCGTTTGCTGTCACCCACGCGTTTGTTGCCGCCGGATTGCGGCAGCCACAGCCCTTCGCCGTTAAACGCATAGACCGGAAGCAGATCGGTACGCTGTGTAGCAGGCAAGATGGCGGTTTTCAGATTGTCCAGAACCAGCGGGATCGCCGTGGGGGTGGAGTACCACGTCACCACCATGTGCGCCTGATTCAGTTCGAGTGCTTTAACATAGGTAATACGTAACTGGTTTGCGGGAACGCCCATTTCACGCAGGGTAAAATATTTCGCCAGCGCAAAATCCTCGCAGTCCCCTGCCCCTTTTCGCAAAAACTCAATCGGCGTTGCCCAATAATCCTGCTGCTTCCAGACGACGATATCATCGCGAAAAGCCATGCGGGTGTTAAAAAACTGATTAACGCTGTTTAACTTGTCCTGGATCGTGTTCTGAGGCGGCTGGTTGAGCAAGGCGGCCCACTCATCAATCCGCTGCCGGGCAGATGCAGTTGCCGGGCCATACAGCCGTTCGGTACGGGTACTGATGGCGCTGAAATCCCACCCGGCGCCGAGCCCGGAGGAGAAAACCAGGAGCAGCAGCCAGAGTGACAGCCAGCGTCGATAGCTCACCTGGAGAGAACGAGGAGGCCGCATGACGTTAACTTACTTCTCACCTGACCGGACAAGCCAGTGCTTACGGTACGCGACATAGCCGGAAAGGTAGTGCTCCACATCGTCAATCCGCACGCGATAGCTATGGTGGCGAATAAAAAAGCTGCCGACAATCGAGGCCGGGTTTTTGAAGAACATCGCCAGTTCCGGCCAGAAAAAGCCGTTCGCCAGATAGCGGGCCCGGGTCTCCAGCGCCTGGTTGAACAGCGTCATATCAAAGCCCGCCAGCAGATGCTGGTGCGGCGATGTCTCAAGCCGCGCAATCATCCGCGATGCCGCCATCATCAGCTCCAGCAGCGTGGGATAGGTGGTGATTCGGTTCTGGACAAAGTCAAGATGATCGCGCACGTTATCCAGCCCAAACTGGTAATACCGCTCCTGCGGTCGGTAGAGCGTCAGCTCGTTGACGCAGTAGCTGAGCCAGTGATCGTGGGCCTGCCAGTGTTTTTGTTCGATAAAATGATCCATCGCCCTTTCGACTATCGCCAGCCAGCGCGGGGCTTTTGTGAGCCCGTAAAGACGCATCAGCGCAAACGCCGCTTCACCGTCGTAATAGATAATGCGGTGCGCCGCCTTCAGCGACAGATCCCCGGCGTTCAGCACATGAATAAAACCGCCCGTCTGCGGATCCTGCATAAAGCCGATCCCATTCGCCAGCCGCGCCATCGGTTCGAAATAACGCCGATCGCCGGTCAGCTCGCTGTATTTCGCCATCGCCAGGATGCACACCGCGTTGCCGCCAAGCTTAATTTCATCCCCGGTATCGACCAGGAAATCGGCTTCGCTGCCATCTGGCAGTACGTAAGTGCGAATAAAGCTGGTGCAGAGATCGTTAAGCGCCCGTTCGATCGCCGCCAGCTGTTCAGGCTGCCGGGTAACCTCCCACCCTTCGAGCAGCGCATAGGTTGAGCTGGCGTGACGCAGGGTATTATAGGTGGGAATGGCGCGATCGAAGCAGGGAAACCAGCCGTACTGGTAGCGCCCGGAAGGGATGATTTGCCGTGCAAGATAGTCGGTAGCGGAGACGATCATCGGCTCAAGCGCCGTCGCCTGCCAGTCAGGGAGCTGGCGGTAGCCGCTGTTGCGCCCGGTAGACTCGATGGGCAGCAGCTGCTCGCCGTCGCAAAACAGCGCCCGGGTGGTGAATCGCCAGAGCGTCTGGTCAGGCTGGTCCGGCCATGTCAGCACCGCGCCGAAGCGACGGCGGGAAAAATGCGCCAGGTTGGTGGCATTCGGCGTGGCAACGCCGTGGTCGCCGTGGTAGAGCAGCGCGTTGGCCGCAATCTCCTGCTCCAGCATCGCGTAGCGAAACGCCGGATCCAGGCTAATGCCAAAGCGAAAATAGTTACGTTTGGTTTTGGCTAAACGGGATTGCAGGGTATCCCAGCGCAGGGTCTGAACCTTATCCACGAGGTCAACCCGCAGCCAGCATACCGCTGCGCCGCTCTTTTGCTGCCACTGCTGCAGCGCCTGTGTTCCCTGTTGCCAGGCCTGATCGAAGGAGTCGCCGCAGCCCTGCACAATATGCGCACGGCTTTGACCGTCAGAAGCACTAAAAAAGATCGCCCACGCGGGGCAGATCGGCGGTTTGGGCGCAACATCCAGCAATTCCATCGCCGGGCGGGTTTGCGCCAGTAATTGGCTGAGCGGCATTTTTACTCCTGATAACGCCTGAGGAAACCCTGTCAGAAAAATCCTAACCGATGATAACATTATGTATGATGAGTTGTGTATTCTGTATATCTATAGTTTCCCTTTGAGGCAATGGTGTGAGGCGACGTTTTGCGGTATGGATCCTGCTGCTGGTCAGCGTTTTTGCTTACGCTGAGCCGCCGCTGCTGTGGAACCAACCGGCGTCCCGACAGCACTGTCCGACCGGCGACGACGCCGTGTGGGTGCACTATCCGAAAGGTCACGCCTGCATACGCTATTTTAGCGCAGGCGATCTGCAGGCCGCCCCGCTTGTGGTGGTGGTATTCAGAGGCGACCGCGTCTCACAGATTAAGCGTCCTCCCGCGACGATCCCCGGCAATACCGCTGCCGATCAGCGCCGTCAGGCCCGGGCTATCCTGCGCCAGACCGGCTTGCCCACCCTTATTCTCGCCCGCCCTGGCACCTACGGCTCCAGCGGCAACCATTACCGTCGTCGCCAGGCGCAAGAGTTTCAGGCCATCAATGCCGCCCTAAATGCCATCAAAGCGCATTACGGTATTCAGCGCTTTATCCTCACGGGACAGAGCGGAGGCGCAACTGCCGCGTCCGCCCTGCTGACCACCGGCCGCCGGGATATCGACTGCGCGGTGCTGACCTCCGGTGCCTGGGGATTGCTGGAGCGGGCGCAACGTATTCATCAGAAACGCGGTGAAGGTCCCGTCCCCGCGCGGGACACCACCGGCCTGCCTCACCCCTGGGATCCGCTCGACCATGTCGACGGGATCGCCGCCGATCCCTTCCGACTGATCCTGGTGATAGGCAATCCGCAGGATCGCAATGTGCCCTTCGATCTTCAGGCGCGATTCGCAAATACGCTGCGCGAGCATGGGCACCGGGTGAGACTGCTTGAACGTCCTGCGGCTGCGCCGATGTACCACAGACTGCTGGATAATGCCGGCATTCACGCTATTCGTCTTTGTCCGCAACGCGGGCACGCCCAGAAACAGTAGGGATCAGAACACTGCCCCGCCCCGGGGCACTCTACCCCGGCCCCATCTCGTCGGAAAATAAGCAGAATTTTTAAGCGATACAACTACCTGAATTAAAATTCCCGATTACAGTTAAAAGACGTCACTCCGCTGTGCAACAGAGTCAGGACAAACTGATGAGCGTGCCACTGCAAAAAATGCCCCGCTGCGGGGTGGTGTTATTAACGCTGCTTCTGAGCGTGAGCGGTTGTGCTTCCCGTGATAATGCCGGAAGCCGGGCGCGTGTGGCGCCCAGGTATCTTCCCCCCGCGCCGGTTCAGGTTCCTGTTGTGCCTGTGTACAGCGCACCAGGCCTTTTCCTCAACGCGCCAGAAGAGGCTCCGTCGACTCCCGTAAAAGCCAAAAAACGGCCTCCGGTCAAAGCCGCAGAACAGCCGGCACCCCGGGTGGTGCCGGTGCTTGATAATTCATTACCCGAACAGATCTGGCAGCCAGCGATCACCCGTCAAACCAGCCTGGAGCTTAAATCATGACGGAACGCGTTATCGGTGAACTGGAAAGTCGGCCTGATATTAAACGCCCGACGCTGCCGCTGTGGCAAAACGGTCTGGTTATTCTCCTGACCCTCGCCTACCTCATCTGCGAGCTGGCCTTTAACTCGCGCCTGCTCGATCTGGTGGGCAGTCTCTCCACGTCCGACGACATTCACGGTATCGAGCGCTACGGGCGAGCTTTAACCGCCATCGCCGCAGCGCTGCTGGTGTTTCAGCTGGTGCTGGCGGGCAACGCCAGGCTTAAAAAACGCGGCGTTACGTTTCCTGCGCTCTGGGTGGCGAGCATGGTGTTTTCGCTGTGCCTGCTCACCGGCGTGGTGACCTGGCAAACGGTGGAGTGGGTTATTGAGCGCCAGGTCGCGCAGAGCACCGGCGAGTTTCGACAGAAATCGATACTGGCGCAACTCTATCAGCAATCTTTAATCGACGGGCATCAGACGCTGGAAGGGATCCCGCTTGATGACGATGGCAGCCAACGCGAAACCTGGACCAGCCCTTCCGGGAAAGCGTTTCTGGCGATGCTGCCGCTGCTGATGAGTTCGGTCAGCCGCTATCACGAACTGCTTGAGCGAGAGGCGGCGCAAAACCTGCGCGACAGCATCAGCGTCCAGGAGGGTGGTATTCTCGGCTATTACAAACGCTGGCTGGCCGCGCGAGGGGAAATTTATAAAGACTATCTTAGCTATAACAGCGTAATGCAGAAAAAGGTGATTTATAACGGCGTGACGATCCCGGCCCGGCTCAGCTGGGAAGCGTTTTTCATGCTCGAGGTGGTGCAGAAAGGGCTGCGTGAAAAGCTGACGCTTCCCCTGCAAATCCGGGTGCGGCCTGAGTATCCGAAAGATGATGCCCTGAAACAGTTTGCGCTGGAGCTCCAGGCGCCCCATCTTGACTACGCTGTGCAACAGCAGCTTCCTCGCCTGCAGGCTGCGCTGGCCAGTTACGGGGCGGGCGGGGCAAATGAAAAACGCGGCGAGGACGCAGCGCGGGCGGTGATTGTTCCCCCCATTGCGCTGATGTTCTCCCTGCTCGGCGCCCTTACTCATGTGGCAAAACTGCTCTATCTGCTGCTTCTCCCCTTAAGTGCCGCCCTGCTGTATATCACCGCCTGGCGTCCCGTTCGCCTGCTCAACCGCCATCCGCTAATCTTCCCGGTAATGTTGCTTTGCCTGCTGCTTAGCCTGTGCAGCCTGATGAATAACAGCATTACCGCCTCCCCTGCCTATCACTCTTTGCGGCATGCGTTGCAGGGAGCTGAAGTGTCGATCGCCGACGCGCCCTCATCCCTGAGCGGCGGCACATTATTGCGGGTGATTCATGCGGTCAGCATCGGGCAAAGTTACAGCTATCCGTTGAACCACGCCTTACGACAGAACGTGCTACTCGGCTTTGATTTTGGCTATGCAACACGTAATGAATAGCGTTTTAATCTGGATAAAAACAGCCGCTGTTTTACCCATTTTAGCGATCGTTTTTTGAGCAAAAAAGTAGTGTTAGCAGTTAAGATATATCAGTGCTACATTACGCCGCCCAACGGCGACAGACAATTTTCAGACCACAGGCATATACGTTATCAGCCCTGAACCAATAGTATAAACGCAGGTCATAATAGCAATCTGGCGTAACGCCTGTCTGGCGCTACCTGTACACTCTTCATAAAGGTCGTTTTATCTTGTCTCAATGCAAATTCACGCGCACGCTTTTGCACCCGCGTTACTGGTTTACGTGGTTTGGCCTGGGTGTCCTGTGGCTGCTCGTGCAACTTCCTTATCCGGCGCTGCGCTGGCTGGGCGCTGGCCTTGGGAGCATCTCGCGTCTTTTTTTGAAACGCCGTGAATCTATCGCCCGCAGAAACCTCGAACTCTGTTTTCCCGCACTCTCCACTGAAGCTCGTGAACATCTCATCAGCGAAAATTTTAAATCCATCGGTATGGCGTTGCTGGAAACGGGCATGGCCTGGTTCTGGCCAGACTGGCGAGTACGCAAGTGGTTCGACGTTGAAGGTCTGGAAAATCTGCAGCGCGCGCAGGCTAAAAACCGCGGGGTGATGGTGATCGGCGTGCACTTTATGTCGCTGGAGTTGGGTGGCCGGGTGATGGGGTTATGCCAGCCGATGATGGCCACCTATCGTCCGCATAACAGTGCCCTGATGGAGTGGGTGCAGACGCGCGGGCGTATGCGTTCAAACAAAGCGATGATCAGCCGCAATAACTTACGCGGGCTGGTCATCGCCCTGAAAAAAGGGGAACCGGTCTGGTTTGCGCCAGACCAGGATTATGGCCGCGATGGCAGCAGCTTCGCCCCTTTCTTCGCGGTAAAGGACGTGGCCACCACTAACGGCACCTTTGTTATTCGCCGTCTTTCAAAGTCGACGATGTTGACGGTTACGATGGTAAGAAAAGCCGACAACAGCGGATATCGCCTGTTTATCATGCCGGAGATGGAAAACTATCCTCAGGAAGAGCTGGCCGCCGCGGCTTACATCAACAAGGTTATCGAAAAAGAGATCATGCGTGCCCCGGAGCAGTATTTATGGGTGCATCGCCGCTTTAAAACACGCCCTGTGGGTGAACCTTCCCTCTACAGCTAGCTTTCTGTCGAAGGTTAGCTTCCTGATGAAACTCACCTTTTCAATCACCTGTAGTCACGCCAGTTTATCGTTAGCAGGCTATGTTGCCGAAGGGCAATTTATTACCCAAGGAAATTAAACTGTCGCCGTTCCACGACACTCGTAAGTGACGGAAATTATTTAAAAAAATGCCTCTTGTCACTGCCGAAATTTAGGCGTACATTAGCGCCGTCTGGCTATTAGAAAGCACAGAATTCTGAGCTGGAGTCCTCGCCGTAACGGGAAAATTCTCATTTCCGCCCCGGCCTGACTTCAACTCTCTATACTCAGTTGGACTCTGTTTTTTTGATGCGTATCACGAAATACGCGGAGCGATGAACGTGAAATATTTCTTTATGGGTTTTTCAGTGATTGTGTTCGCCTGGGTTGGCACGTTTGCCCTGATGATGAACTGAGCAAAGAAAATACAGTCAAAAAAACAGGCGCCTCAGGCGCCTGTTTTTTTATGGTTACTGACCAGCCTGCTCTGGCGTCGTTTTGGTTACCTGCGGCAACAGCCCGTCGGCGCGGAACATGCTTTTAATGCCCCTCACCGCCTGACGAATACGATCGCTGTTCTCAATCAGCGCGAAACGAACATGCGTATCGCCGTAGTCGCCAAAGCCAATCCCCGGCGAGACGCATACCTTCGCGTCCTGCAAGAGTTTCTTGGCAAACTCCAGCGACCCCATCGCAGCGTAGGCTTCCGGGATCTTCGCCCAGACATACATCGAGGCTTTCGGTATCTCGACCATCCAGCCCGCCTCATGTAGCCCTTTGACCAGCACATCGCGACGACGTTTGTACTGGGCAGCAATGTCCTTCACACACTGCTGATCGCCCTCGAGGGCAGCAATCGCCGCCACCTGCAGCGGGGTAAAGGTGCCATAGTCGTGGTAGCTTTTGATGCGCGCCAGCGCATTGACCAGCGTCTTATTGCCCACCATAAAGCCGATACGCCAGCCCGCCATGTTGTAGCTTTTCGACAGAGTAAAGAATTCCACCGCGACATCGCGCGCGCCGGGAACCTGCATAATCGACGGCGCTTTCCAGCCGTCATAGACGATATCGGCGTAGGCCAGGTCATGCACAACCAGCACGTCGTAGCGCTTCGCCAGCGCCACCACTTTCTCGAAGAAATCGAGTTCGACACACTGTGCGGTCGGGTTGGAAGGGAATCCGAGGATCATCATCTTCGGCTTCGGATAACTTTCGCGGATGGCGCGCTCCAGCTCGTTGAAAAAGTCGACGCCTTCTACCAGCGGAACAGAGCGCACCTGCGCGCCCGCAATCACCGCGCCGTAAATATGGATCGGGTAGCTGGGATTCGGCACCAGCACAGTGTCGCCATGGTCCAGCGTCGCCAGCATCAGATGCGCCAGCCCCTCTTTCGACCCGATGGTGACGATAGCTTCACTCTCGGGGTCAATATCAACCTGATAGCGTTCCTGATACCAGCGCGAGATGGCGCGGCGTAAACGTGGAATGCCTTTGGAGGTGGAGTAGCCATGAGTGTCCGGGCGCTGGGCGACAGTACAGAGCTTCTCAACGATATGCGGCGGCGTAGCGCCGTCCGGGTTGCCCATACTGAAATCAATAATGTCTTCGCCGCGCCGACGCGCAGCCATTTTCAGTTCAGCGGTAATATTAAATACATAGGGGGGAAGACGATCGATACGCGAAAAACGGCGTTCAGGACTGGAGTCAGCCATACATTCCTCAGATTACGTTAGCGCCCGGACCGTCCGAGCGACGTCGCCACGAATGTGGCGTGCTTAGAAAATAACCTGAAAAAATTCAGCTTGTCGAGGGGAGAAATAAAAAAAAATCGTCGCGCTAAAACGGGAACTCTGCTGCGGACAAAACCGGAAGCGAAAATGAAAAGCGGCATTTATGATTTCAACTGATTAACATTTTAATATCAATATAGTTACGACGCTCGGGTGACTTTTCCCCTTTTTGCGCCCCTGAATGATTCCTGCCCCAATCCCCTTTCATTAATATGGTTTATCCCCATTTGATAAAACAGACGGATAGCTGGTCATTAAGCGTCAGGTTTTTTATTATGACTCTTTCCCGTTTTCCCAGGTTTTCCCGTGCACGAAATATTCAATATGCTGCTGGCGGTTTTCGATCGCGCGGCATTAATGCTGATTTGTCTGTTCTTTCTCATCCGTATCCGCCTGTTCCGCGAGCTGCTGCATAAGTCCGCCCACTCGCCGCGGGAGCTGCTGGCGGTCACCGTCATCTTCTCAATGTTTGCCCTTTTCAGTACCTGGTCCGGGGTGCCGGTGGAAGGTTCGCTGGTGAACGTGCGTATTATCGCCGTGATGTCAGGAGGGATCCTGTTTGGCCCCTGGGTAGGGATTATCACCGGCGTTATTGCCGGGCTCCACCGTTACCTGATCGATATCGGCGGCGTGACGGCTGTCCCCTGCCTGATCACCTGCATCATCGCGGGCGTGATGTCGGGCTGGATTAACCGTAAATTCCCCAAACAGCAGCACTGGCGGGCGGGGATTCTCGGTGGGATGGTCTGTGAAACCATGACCATGATTCTGGTGGTGGCCTGGGCACCGACTGTCGAACTGGGGGTGGATATTGTCTCGAAAATCGGCATCCCAATGATCCTCGGCACTGTCTGCATCGGCTTTATTGTGCTGCTGGTGCAGAGCGTGGAGGGCGAAAAGGAGGCCAGTGCCGCCCGACAGGCCAAGCTGGCGCTGGATATTGCCAATAAAACGTTGCCGCTGTTTCGCGATATTAACGCCGAATCGCTGCGCCAGGTGTGCGACATCATCCGCAGGGATATTAACGCCGATGCGGTGGCGATCACCAACATAGACCGGGTGCTGGCCTACGTGGGCGTGGGTGAAGCTAACTACCGGGACAGCGATGATACCGTCAGCCCCACCACCCGCCAGGCGATAAACGGCGGCAAAATCATCATCAAAAATAATGATGAAGCCCACCGCACCCCGGAGATCCACTCCATGCTGGTGATTCCCCTGTGGGAAAAAGGGGTAGTCACCGGCACGCTAAAAATTTACTACTGCCATGCCCACCAGATTACCTCCACTCTGCAGGAGATGGCGGTCGGACTGTCGCAGATTATCTCCACCCAGCTGGAGGTCTCCCGTGCCGAGCAGCTGCGGGAGATGGCAAATAAGGCTGAGCTGCGCGCCCTGCAAAGTAAAATTAATCCCCATTTTCTGTTCAATGCGCTGAACGCGATCTCGTCGTCGATCCGCCTTAATCCGGACACCGCCCGCCAGCTGATCTTCAATTTGTCGCGCTATCTGCGCTACAACATTGAGCTGAAAGACGACGAGCAGATCGACATCAAGAGAGAGCTTTACCAGATAAAAGATTACATCGCCATCGAGCAGGCGCGGTTTGGCGATAAGCTCACGGTCATCTATGACATTGATGAAGAGGTGAACTGCGTGATCCCGAGCCTGCTGATCCAGCCGCTGGTGGAGAATGCCATTGTTCACGGCATTCAGCCGCGCAAGGGTAAAGGCGTAGTGACCATAAGCGTCGCGGAATGTGGCAATCGCGTGCGGGTGGCGGTGCGCGACACCGGGCACGGGATCGATCCGAAAGTAATTGAGCGGGTGGAGTCGAACGAGATGCCCGGCAATAAAATTGGTCTGCTTAATGTCCACCACCGCGTTAAGCTGCTCTATGGCGAAGGGTTGCATATTCGCCGCCTTGAGCCAGGTACCGAGATCGCCTTTTATGTCCCGAATGAACGCGCCGCCGTTCATGCCCAGACGCTGTTGTTGCCTTAGAGAGAGTGACGCATGAAAGTCATCATAGTGGAAGATGAAATACTCGCTCAACAGGAGCTGAGCTGGCTGATTAAAGAACACAGCCAGATGGAGATAGTCGGCACCTTTGAGGACGGGCTGGACGTGCTGAAATTTCTGCAGCACAACCGGGTCGATGCCATTTTTCTTGATATCAATATCCCGTCCCTGGACGGCGTGCTGCTGGCGCAGAACATCAGCCAGTTTGCCAGCAAGCCGTTCATCGTCTTTGTCACCGCGTGGAAAGAGCATGCGGTGGAGGCCTTTGAGCTGGAAGCGTTCGACTATATTCTGAAGCCCTATCAGGAGTCGCGGATCGTCAGCATGCTGCAGAAGCTGGAGCACGCCTGGCACCAGCAGTCCGGCGCGGAGCAGGCCGCCGCCTCACCGGTGATGCGTGAGAATGACACCATTAACCTGATCAAAGATGAGCGCATCATCGTGACGCCGATGGACGATATCTATTATGCCGAAGCGCATGAGAAGATGACGTTTGTCTATACCCGCCGCGAATCGTTCGTCATGCCGATGAACATCACCGAGTTTTGTAGCAAACTGTCGACGAGCCATTTCTTCCGCTGCCACCGTTCCTTCTGCGTTAATCTGAACAAGATCCGCGAGATCGAACCCTGGTTCAACAACACCTATATTTTGCGGCTGAAGGATCTGGAATTTCAGGTGCCGGTGAGTCGCAGCAAGGTGAAAGAGTTTCGCCAGCTGATGCACCTGTGAAGAGAGAGCCCCGGTGAACGGACGTCACCGGGGATGAGCCATTACAGCACCTGGCCCAGGGTCTGACGCAGATGCGCACCGGCGCCCAGCAGGCCCGGGTTGTCATGCACAATCAGGTACACCGGGATATCCCGCACGTAATCGCGAAAGCGCCCCTTGTCTTCAAACCCGCCGCGGAAACCGGATGATTTAAAGAAGTCGAGGAACCGCGGGACGATCCCGCCCGCGATATAAACCCCGCCAAAGGTGCTCAGGTTCAGCGCCAGGTTGCCGCCAAAACGCCCCATAATGACGCAGAACAGTGACAGCGCGCGACGACAGTCGATGCAGCTATCTGCCAGCGCGCGTTCGGTCACGTCTTTCGGCTGCAGGTTTTCTGGCAGACGCCCGTCAGATTTTACGATAGCCCGGTAGAGATTCACCAGGCCGGGGCCTGAGAGCACGCGCTCCGCCGACACGTGGCCGATCTCCGCGCGCAGCTCTTCGAGAATAATGCCCTCTTCTTCGCTGTTTGGCGCAAAATCGACGTGGCCGCCTTCGCCTGGCAGGCTGATCCAGCGCTTGTCGACGTGCACCAGATGCGAAACGCCAAGCCCGGTGCCTGCGCCATACACGGCAATCGGCTTACCTTCAACCGGCCCGGTGCCGCCGAACTGGATCAGATGGTCCGGCTTTAACATCGGAATCGCCATCGATACCGCGGTAAAGTCGTTAATAATTTCCAGATGCGCAAAACCGAGGTTCGCTCTCATTTCAGCAATAGAGAATGCCCAGGTGTGGTTGGTCATCGCCACCCAGTCGCCGGTAATCGGGCAGGCAATGGCGATACAGCCATCCTCAACGCTGACATCATGCTCCGTCAGATAGACACGAACCACCGCTTCCAGACTGGGATAATCCAGCCCGGAATAGGTTTTGGCGCGGGAGATTTCGCCGGTGTTGACGTCACATAACGCCAGACGCGCGTTAGTCCCCCCTACATCACCTACCAAAGCATACTTTGTCATTCTTCTACTGCTCCGCTAAAGTCAAAATAACTGTTTGGCACACTCTAAATTCAAGGCCCGATAACAACAACGACCTGAATAAAAGCACCCCAGGATTATCGATCTTCGTCACATAATAACTTTACCGTTTCAGCACCATTTGCACTATTACCATCAGGCTGAACGTGCAAAGTAAAGAGAGCCATTTTCTACAAGGAAATCATCATGCTCCATCCGCGTGCCAGAACGATGCTGCTGCTGGCCCCTCCTGCACTAATTATTGGCGTCGCATCCAGCCTGATCCTGATTGTGATCATGAAAGTCGCCTCGGTGCTGCAGTTGGTGTTGTGGACCTCATTACCGGCCTCCCTCGGGCTTAGCGCGAGCTCTCCGGCATGGGTTATTTTGACCCTTACTCTCACCGGTATCATCGTGGGGCTGGTCATCCGCTATAGCCCGGGCCATGCCGGGCCGGATCCGGCGACAGAGCCGTTGATTGGTGCCCCGGTGAATGCCGCAGCCCTGCCCGGCCTGATTATCGCACTGATTGTCGGGCTGGCGGGTGGCGTCAGCCTCGGGCCTGAGCATCCGGTAATGGCGGTAAACATCGCCCTGGCCGTCGCCGTCGGCGCGCGCGTCTTCCCCCGGGTCAACGCCCTTGACTGGACTATTCTCGCCTCTGCCGGCACCATCGGCGCGCTATTCGGCACCCCGGTTGCCGCGGCGCTGATTTTTTCGCAGACCCTGAGTGGTAATATGGATATCCCACTCTGGGATCGTCTGTTCGCCCCACTGCTCTCAGCCGCTGCGGGCGCGCTAACCACCAGCCTGTTTTTTCATCCTCAATTCTCGCTGCCCATTGCCCACTACAGCCAGATGCAGCTGGTCGATATTATTAGCGGCGCGATTGTCGCCGCTATCGCCATCGCGCTGGGCATGGTGGCGGTGTGGTGCCTGCCGCGACTGCACCAGCTGATGCATCGCCTGAAGCATCCGGTGCTTATCCTCGGCGTGGGCGGGTTTATTCTGGGGATATTGGGGGCCATCGGGGGCAACATTACTCTGTTTAAGGGGCTGGATGAGATGCAGCAGATGGCCTTCAGCCAGCTATTCAGCGTGTCAGATTATCTGCTCTTTGCGCTGATCAAACTGGCGGCGCTGGTGGTGGCGGCGGCCTGCGGTTTTCGCGGGGGGCGCATTTTCCCGGCGGTATTTGTCGGCGTGGCGCTGGGGTTGATGCTGCATGAGCACGTTGAGACCGTGCCGCTGGCGATCACCATTTCCTGTTCGATTCTGGGGCTGGTGCTGGTGGTTACCCGGGATGCGTGGCTAAGCCTGTTTATGGCGGCCGTGGTAGTGCCGGACATCACCCTGCTGCCGCTGCTCTGTATCGTGATGCTGCCCGCCTGGCTGTTGCTGGCGGGCAGACCGATGATGATTGCCGGACGTCAGGAGAAATAATCAGGCGCTTTTACGTGCCTCCAGCGCCTCGAGGATCCCGCTCAGCAGCGGCGGAACGTCGGCTTTTGGCAGCATAACCTCAATCAACGACAGCCGTTCCGGGTGCGCCACTCTCTCCAGCACCTCTTCAAGCTGCACCGTCTCGCTAACCCGCCAGCACTCAGCCTGACAATTCAGGCTGAGCGCCTGCGGGATCTGCGTCCAGTTCCACAGCGCAATGTCGTTATAGCGTTGATTCGGGCCATGAATGGCGCGCTCCACCGTATAGCCTTCGTTATTAAGCACCATGATCACCGGGCGTTGGTTGTCCCGCAGCATTGAGCCCAGCTCCTGAATGGTGAGCTGCGCCGCACCGTCGCCGGTAATCGCGATCACGCGACGATCCGGGCAGGCGGTCTGCGCGCCGTAGGCAGCGGCCAGGGTGTACCCAATTGAGCCCCAGATCGGCTGCACGATAAAGTTCACCTCATCCGGCAGACGCAGCGCGCCGGCGCCAAACGCCGAGGTACCCTGGTCGGCAAGAATAATGTCACCCGGACGAATATAAGTTTGCAGCGTTTTCCAGAAGCTGTCCTGCGTTAGCGAGCCGGGATTTACCGCATGAAGTTGTCTTGCCGGGCGGGGCGTATTGCTGGTGTTAGCGTACTGATGGCACAGGCTGGCGAGCACCTCAATGGCCTGGGCCATCGGGATCCCGGTATACCAGACATCTCCGATGCGCGAGGTGTGCGGCTGAACATCGATAGTCTGCTGCGGGGTGAGTTTATGGGTGAAGCCTGCGGTAAGCGTATCGGTAAAGCGCGTGCCCACGCAGATCACGGTATCGGCGCCTTCAATGGCGTCGTTGATGTCCGCCGCG
The DNA here is from genome assembly GCF_035787115.1 of Leclercia adecarboxylata. Lineage (GTDB taxonomy): Bacteria > Pseudomonadota > Gammaproteobacteria > Enterobacterales > Enterobacteriaceae > Enterobacter > Enterobacter adecarboxylatus_E. Next base: position 1,394,153 of record NZ_JALKTL010000001.1, read on the forward strand.
CTGGCAGAGCCGCTGTAGGTGCCGGCAAAGCCGGGTTTGCGCTCGTCAAAAATACCTTTCCCCATCAGCATGGTGGCATGGGCAATTGGCGTTTGATCCACCCAGCGCTGCAGCTGGTTTTTCAGGCCGTAGCGCAGAACCAGAAAGTCAGCCAGCAGCGCGGTGCGTTCGCTCGCGCTAAGCCGCTTTTCCGCCGCCTGGCGGAATGCATCAAGACGGAAGCTGTCGCTTTCATAAATGCGATCAATGAGAGCGTTTACAGGCGGGGTGGCAGGTTTTTTTGCCACATCGGCAGGCAGCATGATATAGCCGGGACGGCGCTCTCGCAGCATTTCGGTTAATACCCGGTCGATTTCATAGCAGGCATTCTGTTCGGTCAGGTGCGCCTGCGCGACGGTAACAGGCTCACTCATCTTATAAAAGTGTCGAAACTCGCCATCACCGAGCGTATGGTGCAGCAGTTCCCCTTTTTTCTGCGAGGCGCTACCCGGCGCACCCACGATATGCAGAACCGGAACATGCTCGGCGAAACTGCCCGCAATGCCGTTCATGGCACTGAGCTCCCCCACCCCAAATGTGGTCAGCAGCGCGGCAAAACCTTTGCAGCGCGCATATCCATCGGCGGCATAGGCCGCATTCAATTCGTTGGCACAACCGACCCAGCCAATATCCGGGCTGGCGATAACGTGATCGAGAAACTGCAGATTGTAGTCGCCCGGAACGCCAAACAGATGATCGGCACCACAATCTGTAAGACGGTCCAGCAGGTAATCGGCGACGGTGTAGGGGGTATGCATGACAGTTATCCTTATAATGTTGACGTCAATTTGAGTATTGAAGAAGCGTGATTGCTGTCCAGGAATGGCGATAATCAGCTTATGGAAATAATGCTTTACGTATTTTCGCGAGGTAATCTGCTTGTCTGACGTTTAGTGTAAACGTATACACTGAAAGACATTCTGACCCAGAGGGAGAGGATTAATGGTTTACCAGGCGGACCAAAGCCGTTATAAGTCAATGACATATCAACGATGCGGGCAGAGCGGTCTTAAGCTCCCCGCCATCTCCCTGGGGCTATGGCACAACTTTGGCGATGCCACCCTGATCGAAAACAGCCGTCAACTTTTACATCGTGCCTTTGACGTCGGTATTACGCACTTCGACCTTGCCAATAACTACGGTCCACCGCCGGGCTCGGCAGAGCGTAACTTCGGGCGGATCCTGCAGGAAGATTTCTGTGCCTGGCGCGATGAGTTAATCATCTCAACCAAGGCGGGCTACACCATGTGGGATGGGCCCTACGGCGACTGGGGCTCGCGTAAATACCTGATCGCCAGCCTCGATCAGAGCCTGAAACGCATGGGGCTGGAGTATGTCGATATCTTCTATCACCATCGTCCGGACCCCGAAACGCCGTTAAAAGAGACAATGAAAGCGCTCGACCATATCGTACGCCAGGGTAAGGCCCTGTACGTCGGGCTGTCCAACTATCCGGCAGAGCTGGCCCGGCAGGCCATTGAAATCCTCGACGATTTGGGTACGCCCTGTCTTATTCATCAGCCGAAATACTCGATGTTTGAACGCACGCCGGAAGCGGGATTACTGGATGTGCTCAAGGATAAAGGGGTGGGCTGCATTGCTTTTTCACCGCTCGCGGGGGGCCAGCTAACCGACCGCTATCTGAATGGTATTCCGGCCGATTCCCGGGCCGCCAGTGGCAGCCGGTTCCTCAATCCGGATCAGCTCACCGAAGAGAAGCTGGCGAAAGTGCGGCAACTCAATGCGCTGGCCGAACGCCGTAACCAAAAGCTATCCCAGATGGCGCTGGCATGGGTGTTACAGCAGGAGGCCGTCACCTCGGTGCTGATTGGTGCCAGCAAAACGGCACAAATTGACGATGCGGTGGGCATGCTGGCTAACCGTCACTTCACGCCTGCGGAACGGAATGAAATAGAAACTATCCTGGACAGCGTAAATTAAAAGCACTTTTAGCAAAAAGTGCTACGTCTTCTGAATTAGGAGTTAAAGCGATTATCCGGGGCTTTACCGCCCCTTAATATTGCATTAACAAGCCGGTTACGGCTCCGATCGTGAAGGAGAATAATAATGTTCAGGTCCCTGATTCTGGCAGCAGTATTAATGGCTTCAGCCCCGCTGGTCGCTAATGCTGGCGAAATCACCCTGTTGCCATCCATAAAATTACAAATTGGCGATCGCGATAATTACGGTAACTACTGGGACGGCGGCGGCTGGCGTGACCGCGGCTACTGGCACCGTCATTATGAATGGCGTGGCAACCGCTGGCATAAACATGATAACGGCTACCACCGTGGCTGGGACAAACGTAAAGCCTATGAGCGTGGCTATCGCGCAGGCTGGAGCGATCGTGATGACCATCGCGGCCGCAAAGGCCACGGGCATGGTCATGGCGGGCACGGTCACCGTCACTGATATAAAAAAGGCGCCTTGCGGCGCCTTTTTTACAATCCTGACGCAGTACCGATAAGCAGCCACAGATTCAGGGCCACCACCAGCGCCACGATCGCCCAGCCTGTCCTTTTCACCGTCACACTGTTCACCAGATCGCCCATCAATGTCTTATCGCTGGTAAACACCAGCAGCGGCACCAGCGCCAGCGCAATCCCAAAGCTCAGCAGCACCTGGCTCATCACCAGAATACGGGTCGGCTCCAGTCCCATCAGGATCACAATAAACGACGGCAGCATGGTGACCGAACGGCGCACCCATAAAGGGATATGGAAGCGTACAAATCCCTGCATCACCACCTGCCCCGCCAGCGTGCCCACAACGGTGGAGGAGAGGCCCGCCGCCACCAGACTCAGACCAAAAATGGTTGCTGCCGCGTGACTCAGGAGCGGTTCCAGCGTCAGATACGCCTGATCCAGATCGGCAATACCGGTATGGCCGTTGAAATGAAATGCCGCTGCGGCGGTCGCCATCATCGCCAGATTCACAAAGCCGGCAATGGTCATGGCGAAGGCCACATCCCATTTTGTGGCGGAGTAACGCTCATGCCGTGTCCCGCCATGCAGGTTCTGGGTCAGTGAGGAGTGCAGGTAAATCACGTGTGGCATAATGGTCGCGCCCAGTACGCCGGCCGCCAGAAACACCGCTTCGGTGGTGGGCAGGCTTGGGATCGCCATCCCTTTCCCCAACTGCACAAGGTTGGGCTGAGAGAAGATCAGCTCAACAATATAGGCCGCTGCCACAAACAGCAGCAGGCCGCCGATCACTTTCTCAAGCGGCTTTTGCCCGCGTCGTTGCAGCATAAGGATCAGGAAGGTGGCGATACCGGTTAAGACCGCGCCCTGCAGCAACGACACGCCAAGGATTAGCTTAAAGCCGATCGCCGCGCCGATAAATTCCGCAAGGTCGGTCGCCATCGCAATAATCTCGGCCTGTACCCAGTAAAACCAGACCAGCGGACGCGGATAGTGGTCGCGGATCTGCTCCGCGAGGTTTTTGCCGGTGGCAATGCCCAGTTTGGCCGACAGCACCTGGATCATCATCGCCATCAGATTGGCCCATACCACCACCCACAGCAGTTTGTAGCCAAAGCTGGCCCCGGCCTGAATATTGGTCGCAAAGTTACCGGGATCGATATAGCCAATGGCGGCAATAAACGCAGGTCCCATTAATGCGAACCGCATTTTGCGTGCAGCTCTGCCACTGCTACTCTCATCAACGCGACTGTTGCTCATTTTTGCCTCAGTAATATAGCCTTTGCTATGTTTAATGCTATCAAAATGCGAATGATTATCAAGTTCATTTAAAGTGGTTATAGTGATTGCACCGATAGCGAAGAACAATAAGCAGGCTGGAATTGTGGATAAGCTGACGGGCAAAAATGCACGCAACCTTTGTGAAGCCTAGCACAGAAACTTAACTTTTAATTCATTTACACAACATAACGAAAATGTATCGTATGTCACTAATTTTGAGTCTCGTCACAGGACGCGATGATAGTGTGGCTTTGATCTCGTTTTCTTTACGCTTGTTTCATAGAATGTGCAGCGAAATTAAACCTGCCTCATATTTGGAGCAAATATGGACCGCGTCCTACATTTTGTCCTGGCACTCGTTGTTGTTGCCGTGCTTGCGTTGCTGGTCAGCAGCGATCGCAAAAAGATCCGCATTCGCTATGTTGTTCAGTTACTCGTTATTGAAGTATTGCTCGCCTGGTTCTTCCTGAACTCAGACGTGGGGCTGGGCTTCGTTAAGGGCTTTTCCGAGATGTTCGAAAAACTGCTCGGATTCGCTAACGAAGGAACCAACTTCGTATTTGGTAAAATGAACGATGAAGGTCTGGCGTTCTTCTTCCTGAAAGTGCTGTGTCCAATCGTCTTTATCTCAGCCCTTATCGGTATCCTGCAGCACATTCGCATTCTGCCGATTGTGATCCGCGCTATCGGTACCGTGCTGTCTAAAGTGAACGGCATGGGCAAACTGGAATCTTTCAACGCCGTAAGTTCCCTGATCCTTGGTCAGTCTGAGAACTTTATCGCGTATAAAGACATCCTCGGAAAAATGTCCCGCAACCGCATGTACACCATGGCGGCAACGGCAATGTCGACCGTTTCCATGTCTATCGTGGGCGCGTATATGACCATGCTGGAGCCAAAATATGTGGTTGCTGCGCTGGTTCTGAACATGTTCAGCACCTTTATCGTTCTGTCACTGATCAACCCGTACCGCGTGGATGAGAGTGAAGAGAACCTGCAGATGGCTAATCTGCATGAAGGCCAGAGCTTCTTCGAAATGCTGGGTGAATACATTCTGGCAGGCTTTAAAGTGGCGGTTATCGTTGCCGCGATGCTGATCGGCTTTATCGCGCTGATCTCCGCACTGAACGCCCTGTTTGCAGCCGTGCTGGGTATCTCCTTCCAGGGCATTCTGGGTTACATCTTCTATCCGGTTGCCTGGGTGATGGGTGTGCCAGCAAGCGAAGCGCTGCAGGTGGGCAGTATCATGGCGACCAAACTGGTCTCTAACGAATTTGTCGCCATGATGGATCTGCAGAAAATTGCCGACACCCTCTCCCCGCGCGCCGAAGGTATTCTGTCCGTATTCCTGGTCTCCTTCGCCAACTTCTCATCCATCGGTATTATCGCCGGTGCGATTAAAGGCCTGAATGAAGAGCAGGGTAACGTGGTTTCCCGCTTCGGTCTGAAACTGGTATATGGCTCTACGCTGGTCAGCGTACTGTCTGCGTCTATCGCCGCACTGGTCCTGTAATCAGCAAAAAAAACCGGGGTACGTCCCCGGTTTTTTTTCGCCTGTCATTCACTGAGCGGTTGCGGTTTGCCCACCAGATATCCCTGCAGATAATCTACTCCTGAAGCGAGCAATTTTTGCCGTTGCGCCTCCGTTTCGACATACTCCGCCACCACGCACAGCGATCGGGTCTTCGCCAGATTGCAAATCGACTTCACAATCATCGCATCCATACTGTCGCTACAAATATCCTTCACGAAGCAGCCATCAATTTTTATGATATCCGCCTGCAGACGCTTGAGCCGTTCGTAATTGGCATAGCCGGTACCGAAGTCGTCGATGGCAATTTTAAAGCCATACTGACGCAGCTGCTGAATATTAGCGATGCTGACTTCCGAGTTGGAGAACGCCTGCTCTTCGGTCACCTCGATAATCACCGTCTCCGGCTTCACGCTGTAATGCTCAAACAGCGCAACGATCTCTGACGCCACCTCTTTTTGCATCAGCGTTAACGGCATCAGATTCACGGAGAAACGGGCGCTGGAATCTTCTGAGGGATGGTTCTGCAGCCAGACCAGCAGCGCCTGAACCACGCTAATATCAAAGCGTCTGCTCAGGTTAAATTGCGCCACCAGTGGCAGAAACTTATCAGGCGTCAGGATTTCACCCTCGCTTTCCAGGCGCGACAGAATTTCGTGATAGCCCGCACCATCGGCTCGCTGAATGGGTTGCGCGTAAAGGCGCAATCCCCCCTCATCCAGCGCGCGTTTAATGCGGCTCAGCATCAGCACGCGGTCTGTGGTTTGCCCCGAAACCGTCTCAAGGCTGTTGTTCAGCGACAAAACCTGATTGGCCGAGCAGGCCTTTTCCGCCAGCCAGCTAAGCTGGCCCAGCGTGTGGTACAGGCTCTCCCCACAGTTGTACTCCACCCCTCCCCACGCGCCGCCAAACTCAATGTCCAGGGCGGTATTGTTCCAGTAAATTTTGCGGCTGTTCAGGTAATCAGTTATGTGTTGTAAGCGTGCACCAATTTCCGGGCCGTTGAGCACCACCACCAGCTCATTCCCCGGGATCTGGAAAACCTGCTCATTGGCCATCAGCAAGGGCTGCAACTGGCGAATGATGGCCCGTTTACACTGCACACGCATCATCAGGCCGTAATGTCGGCTCAGGAACTCAAGGTTATCCATGCGCAGACAGCACAGGCTGATATCCCTGTTGTCTTTCAGAAAACATTCCAGCGCGCGCAGGTTACGCAGCCCCGTCAGGGGATCGATCAGCGCCCTCTCCTGCCAGCCACGTTTAAGCCATTCGCTGCGCTGAAAAATGCGGGACATATAAGCCAGACAGATAGCGAAGGAGATAAGCACCGACAGCACAAACGCCAGTGAGTAGCCGTTCTGCACGCCCTGTAAAAAATTGCTGTTATAGGTAAGCAGCAGCAAGGCGCTCAGCGCCCAGCCCAGCGCAATGAAGGGATAACGAAATCGACTGACGCCTAAAGTGAATAAAATGAATATAACGGGAACCAGGTAGCCCGCAATAATATCGGAGGTAAAAGGTAGACAGAGTAGTAAAAGGAAAGCAACAAGAGAGAGAAGTAATACAGATGTGAATATTCGGTTGCGAGATGAAAATGAGTTATGAATATTCCTTCGCCAGAAAGCCCGCGCATAGTTCGGATTAATAACCATTCTCAAGGGATAATAGAAGAGCATTGTAAAGATCAGCACGGCACAAATCAGGCTCTGAATATCCACAATATGATATATAACAGAACCTCGGTCGGTGAAATTCGCAAGGGTAACTGGAAAATCACATAAATAACCGGCCAGGGACATCGAGAGTTTTATTGCCAGAGGCAGGATAAATCCTAACCAGAAAATACGCGCTCCGATAAAGCGATTAGGAACGTGATAGCGCCAGCGCGAGCCGAGTTGCCATCGCAGGATCCCGCTTATTATGAACGTGCTAAACACCTGACAAAAGAGCAAAATAGCATCCTGGCCTGGCGTTAAATTTAAATTCCATTCGTTAATTATGGCAAAGCTGATAACGATTGGGAGAATCCCCTGACGACCAAACAATAAGATTATCGCCAGCATTACGCTCAGTGGCATCCATGCCAGATAAACTTCAAAACCATCGATCGAAGACGTCGGTGAAATAAGGCGGGAGAAAGGGACAACAACCAGGCATAATGCCAAAGCGAGCGAGAAGCTCTTGAAGTTAATATTAATTTTGATATTCATTAATTTTATTAAACTATTTACCTGGCGATATTCTTTTCTCAATAAGAATAATTTCTTTGCGCAAGTGATTCAAGGCAAGGGTGAGGAAATAGCATTTCCTGCTCAGGAATAATCTCAAATAAGCTTTATTTACAGGACAGCAAGGGGTTAAAACGGGATGTTGAGGGCATAAAAAAACCCCCGCCAGCTGGCGAGGGTTCAAATTTTGGTGGAGCTAAGCGGGATCGAACCGCTGACCTCTTGCATGCCATGCAAGCGCTCTCCCAGCTGAGCTATAGCCCCACAGTATTCTTTACGCACCCTACTCTGTTGGGTTCAGAGTTTGGTGGAGCTAAGCGGGATCGAACCGCTGACCTCTTGCATGCCATGCAAGCGCTCTCCCAGCTGAGCTATAGCCCCATCGCGTAAAGCCTGTCGTGTTGACGGGCGGCATCATATGAATTCCATTGCTGAGTGTCAACGGCAAATTCTCACACCGTGATTCAATCGCTGAAAATTCATGCAAATGAATCACATTGCGAGCATGCTCGCAGCCATGAGTTAATCTTGTCACGTTTTCCAGTAAAACGATGTTATAAAATGACCCACTAATTAACCACACTCTTACTCAGGAAATTGCATGATCAAGGAACGAATGACGCCGGAAGAGTTGGCCCGGCTCACTGGCTATAGCCGACAGACCATCAATAAATGGGTGCGGAAAGAGGGTTGGTCAACATCGCCAAAACCCGGTGTCCAGGGCGGTAAAGCGCGCCTGGTGCATGTGAATGAGAAAGTCAGGGAATTTATCCGCAATGCGCGTAGAGTCCCGGATGCGGCCTCATCACCGGACGTTTACGCCGATAACTCGCTACAGGCGCTGCTGATCACGCTGGCCAACGAAATGACACCAACAGAGCAGAAACAACTGACCTCTTTATTACTCCGGGAAGGGATTTCCGGATTGTTGCAACGTTTAGGGATCCGCGATCAGAACTGATATGAAAAAATTACGTAGCAAAATGACCACCGAAGAGCTGGCGGTGGCGCTGGGGGTCGCCAGGCAAACCGTAAACCGCTGGGTGCGCAATAAAGGCTGGAAAACGGAAGGCATTAATGGCGTTAAAGGCGGGCGGGCGCGCCTTATCCATATTGATGACCAGGTGCGCAAGCACATCATGAATATCCCCGCCATTCGTAAACGACAGGCACTCTACCAGCTGGCAGAGAACGCAGCCAGCTACGGAGACGCCAAACCCGTTGCCGTGCTACCCGGAATCATTAATGCGCTGGAGAATATGACCTTAGGGGAACAAGAGCGGCTTGAAACGCTGCTGACACGAGAAGGGATACAGGGTTTTCTGGTGCGGCTGAACATTCATCAGCCAGAGGAATAAAAAACGGCAGGGAAACCTGCCGTTTTTGTTTCTGCTTACTGCTGGCTTTCGCGCTCAGCGATAAACTCCAGCGCTCTGTTGATACGCGCCACGCTGCGGGTTTTGCCAATCGCGTGCACCGTAACGTCCAGCGCCGGGGACTGACCCGCGCCCGTTACCGCCACACGCAGCGGCATACCGACTTTACCCATGCCGACTTCCAGCTCATCCGCTGTCGCCTGAATGGCCTGATGCACATTTTCAGCGCTCCAGTCAGTAAGAGCGGCCAGCTTATCGCGAACCACTTCCAGCGGCTGGCGTGCAACCGGGCGCAGGTGCTTCTTCGCGGCATCGGCATCAAACTCGTCATACTCTTCATAGAAGTAACGGCAGTTTTCAGCGATTTCTTTCAGCGTCTTACAGCGTTCGCCCAGCAGCTTAATCAGATCGGCCAGCTGTGGACCATTGCGGGTATCAATGTTTGCCTGCTCGATGTGCCACTGCAGCTGGGTAGCAACGTACTCTGGTGGCAGGGTATTGATGTAGTGATGATTCAGCCACAACAGTTTATCAGTGTTGAACGCACTTGCAGATTTACCCACCGCGCTCAGGGAGAAGAGCTGGATCATCTCTTCGCGACTGAAGATCTCCTGATCGCCATGGGACCAGCCCAGGCGCACCAGATAGTTCAGCAATGCTTCCGGCAGGTAGCCGTCGTCGCGGTACTGCATAACGCTGACCGCGCCGTGGCGTTTAGAGAGTTTTTTGCCGTCGTCGCCGTTAATCATAGAAACGTGCGCGTAAACCGGTACCGGCGCATTCAACGCTTTAAGGATATTGATCTGACGTGGGGTGTTATTGATATGGTCTTCGCCACGCACTACGTGGGTGATCGCCATATCCCAGTCATCAACCACAACACAGAAGTTATAGGTTGGTGAACCGTCTGTACGGCGGATAATCAGATCGTCCAGCTCCTGGTTGCTGAATTCGATCGGGCCGCGGATCTGATCGTCAAAAATGACCGAGCCTTCCTGCGGGTTAGCGAAACGCACCACGCACGGCTCATCCGCCGCGTGATGTGCATGATCGTGGCGGCAGCGACCGTCATAACGTGGCTTTTCGTTCTTCGCCATCTGTTCTTCACGCAGCGCTTCCAGACGCTCTTTGGAGCAGTAGCACTTATATGCAGTGCCCGCTTCAAGCATTTCATCAATAACTGCATTGTAGCGATCAAAACGTTTGGTCTGGAAATATGGGCCTTCGTCCCAGTCCAGATTAAGCCAGTTCATACCGTCCATAATGGCTTCGATTGCTTCCGGCGTGGAGCGTTCGAGATCGGTATCCTCGATACGCAGCACAAACTCACCGCCCTGGTTGCGAGCAAACAGCCAGGAATAGAGAGCAGTACGCGCACCGCCGACGTGCAGGTAGCCTGTCGGGCTTGGCGCGAAGCGAGTTTTGATTTTCATGAAGTGGCCTTACAGTGATAAAGATGCCGACAACCGGCATATCCTGGAAACTAAAGTGGGCAATATTCTATCACTCCAGCCTGATTCCTCAATCTTGTTGCTGCCAGATCGTTCTCTGTAGCCGTTTTTGTTTAGAAATCATGCATCACAGGCGGTTTTGCGATCGTTTTGTTTAATTTTACGACGAACGAACAAAATCTTTAGAAAAGGCGTTGACTCATTTTCAACTCTCCCTATAATGCGACTCCACACAGCGGGGGTGATTAGCTCAGCTGGGAGAGCACCTCCCTTACAAGGAGGGGGTCGGCGGTTCGAACCCGTCATCACCCACCAACTACTTAATGTAGTCTCCGCCGTGTAGCAAGAAATTGAGAAGTGGGTGATTAGCTCAGCTGGGAGAGCACCTCCCTTACAAGGAGGGGGTCGGCGGTTCGATCCCGTCATCACCCACCACTTTCTCGCCAGCTGGATTTCTTGCAGTAAAATGAAGTACCGAAGTGGGTGATTAGCTCAGCTGGGAGAGCACCTCCCTTACAAGGAGGGGGTCGGCGGTTCGATCCCGTCATCACCCACCACTTCGGGTCGTTAGCTCAGTTGGTAGAGCAGTTGACTTTTAATCAATTGGTCGCAGGTTCGAATCCTGCACGACCCACCAATGTAAAAAGGCGCCCTAAAGGCGCCTTTTTGCTGTCTGCAATTCCGACGATTCGAACCTGCCGCAGGTTCGGGCCGAACGAAGTGAGTCAACGGAGCCGCCCGCGGCGACGGCCCGAAGGGCGAGCGCAGCGAGTCATCCTGCACGACCCACCAATGTAAAAAGGCGCCCTAAAGGCGCCTTTTTGCTGTCTGCGATACCTACCCGTTCCGGTAGCCCTTCTCAAGCCCTTCAAATTTGTACCGATACCTCTTTTTTGGGCAAGAGACTCTCATCATGACAACCATTCATATATCAACACCTTCCACACAGACCCAAAGCAGCAGCGATGGCTCAGCCGGTAGCGATATTGCGTCACAAATCAGCCGCCTTACCTCACAAATCACGAAACTGACTAAGCAGCTGAAAGATGTCGCCAACGGCAGCGGCACGGCTGAAGAGAAACAAACTCAGCAGGATCTGCTGCAGGCACAAATCAGAATGCTGCAGGCGCAGCTGGAGCAGTTGCAACGCCGCCAGGCGGAAGAAGCTCAGCAGAAGCAGGAGAAACAGCAGGGTAAAGTGGAAGGTGTTAATGCCCATTTTGCTGAATACCAGATTGATATTTACGTTTAAGTATCCTCAGTAATAAAGAGCGGATCGCGTGTGCGGGCCAGTGTCAGCCGCTGTGCCTGCATACGCACCACCTCCCACAGCGCCTGCGCGGCCCCTGAAAGCGAGCGATTTTTGCGACGGACAAGCATCAGCTTGCGCTCGATCATCGGCGTGAAGCGCTTGACCGTTAACCGGCTCCCCTGCGGCAATGGGAGCGCCAGCGCCGGCAGCACGCTAATCCCTATTCCGGCCTCCACCATTGGAAAGAGCGTGGCGGGATGGCCAATCTCCTGCACAATCGTCGCCCTCACCTGCTGCTTAGCCAGGGCCGCATCGATCAACGGTCGGCTGCCAGAGGCGTAATCCTGTAATACCAGTTTGGCCCCCTGAAGCGCCTGCCAGGTGACTTTCTCTTTTGCAGCCAGCGGATCGTCGTCACGACAGAGCAATAAGAAGGGCTCTGAAAGCACCTCTTCGCACTCCAGGTCGCTAACCGGCCCCGGATCGATAACGATGCCAAAATCCACTTCCCCCAGGCGAATACTCTCCAGCACCCACTGCTGCGGTCGGTCATGCAGTACAAAATCGATATCCGGGTACTGCTGATTGCTCTGTGCGATACAGTGTGGAATTAAGTGCGCCGAAATCGTCTGGCTGGCGGCAACGCGAACCGTACCGGAAAGCTGCTGCCCTACCCGCCCCACATCCCGCAACGTGCTGGAGAGCTCATCCAGGATCCTCTCCAGCCGGGCAGCAAGCTGCTGGCCCGCTTCCGTCAGTACCACTTCACGAGTGGTTCTGTCGATCAACCTTACGCCGGTCTGCTGCTCCAGCTCCTTCACGCTATGGCTGACCGCTGACTGGCTCAGTCCAATGATCGCCCCCGCGCGGCTGAAACTTCTGGCTTGCGCGACGGTGACAAACACACGCAGCTGTCGTAACGAGTAATTCATCTGTTTTACTCATGAATTGATGCAATAAATCAATTTTATTTCTCAAACGGATAAAAGCACAATAGCGCTATCTGTTTTCAGGAGTGTTTATGAAACTTTCCCGCATCCTTGACCCGTTCACTATCATCTTGATTGTCGTTGTCCTGCTTGCCTCTTTCTTCCCGGCCCGCGGCGGCTTTGTCCCCTTTTTTGAAAATTTAACCACTGCTGCCATCGCGCTGCTGTTCTTTATGCATGGGGCAAAGCTCTCCCGCGAAGCGATTATCGCTGGCGGCAGCCACTGGCGACTGCACCTGTGGGTAATGTGCAGCACCTTTGTCATTTTCCCGGTGCTGGGCGTGCTATTTGCCTGGTGGGCGCCGGTTAACGTTGACCCGGCACTTTATACCGGCTTCCTGTATCTGTGTATTTTGCCTGCCACGGTGCAGTCGGCGATCGCCTTTACCTCTATGGCGGGCGGTAATGTCGCGGCCGCCGTCTGTTCAGCGTCAGCCTCCAGCCTGTTAGGGATTTTTCTCTCGCCGCTGCTGGTAGGGCTGGTGATGAATATGCACGGGGCGGAAGGGAGCCTGGACCAGGTGGGCAAAATCATGCTCCAGCTGCTGCTGCCGTTTGTACTGGGACATCTTTCCCGCCCGTGGACCGGGGCATTTGTGGCGAAACATAAGAAGTGGATCGCCAAAACCGATCAATCATCCATTCTGCTGGTGGTCTATTCCGCGTTCAGTGAAGCCGTGGTAAATGGCATCTGGAATAAGGTTGGGGTGGGATCGCTGCTGTTTATCGTGGTGGTCAGCCTGGTATTGCTGGCGATTATCATTGCCATCAACGTCTTTGCCGCACGCCGCTTCGGGTTTAACAAAGCCGACGAAATTACCATCGTCTTCTGCGGATCGAAAAAGAGTCTGGCAAACGGCATCCCGATGGCCAACATTCTGTTTCCAGTGTCGGTAGTTGGGATGATGGTGCTGCCGCTGATGATCTTCCACCAGCTGCAGCTTATGATTTGCGCGGTGCTGGCGCGTCGCTACAGGCGCCAGACCGATGAGCTACAGGCCCGGGAGCAGGCCCGCGCGGCAAAGGTTTAAGGACGTCTCAGGGGCTGAACCAGCTGGGTCAGCCCTTCGGTTTTAATCAGTAGCGTCAACGCCATGAGCTCACCAAGATGCCCGGCAGGAAATTCATCCTTACGGGCAAACCACAGCAAATACTCCTCCGGCAAGTCAATCAGCCGTCGGCCTTTATACTTCCCGAACGGCATCTCAGTATTGGCTATCTCAACAAGCTGCGCTTTGTCCACGTTACTCTCCCAGCAGACGCAGCATTTCGGCTTCGTCGATGACCGCAATACCCAGCTCCTGCGCTTTCGCAAGTTTAGAGCCAGCCGCTTCACCGGCAATCACCAGGTCGGTTTTCTTCGATACGCTGCCTGCCACTTTTGCGCCCAGCGCGACCAGACGCGCTTTGGCATCATCGCGCGAGAGCTGGCTCAGGCTGCCGGTCAGCACCACGGTTTTACCGGCGAACGGGCTGTCGATCTCTTCAGCATTGATTGCTACCGGCGTTGGCCAGCGGATACCTTCGTTAAGCAACTGGCCGATAACGTCGCGGTTGCTCTCTTCTGAGAAGAAGTTAAAGACATGGGTAGCCACAACAATGCCGACGTCCGGTACCTTTTGCAGTTCCTCAACGGTGGCCTTTTCGAGCGCTTCCAGCGTACTGAAATAGGCCGCCAGCCCGGCCGCCGTCGCCTCCCCCACTTCGCGGATCCCCAGCGCATACAGGAAACGGGCAAAGGTGGTCTCTTTGGCCTTTTCCAGCGCATCGGCCACGTTCTGCGCGGATTTCGGCCCCATGCGATCCAGCCCGGTAAGTTTACCTGGGGTCAGGCGGAACAGGTCAGCAGGGGTATGGACATACTCTTTCTCAACCAGCTGGTCGATGATTTTGTCGCCCATGCCGTCAACGTCCATCGCCCGGCGGGAGACAAAATGCTTCAGCGACTCTTTACGCTGGGCACCGCAGACTAAACCGCCGGTACAGCGAGCAACGGCCTCACCCTCGACGCGTTCAACGTCTGAGCCGCACACCGGACAGTGAGTCGGAAACTCTACGGCGCGCGTATCTTCAGGACGTTCTGATTCAACCACGTTAACAACCTGCGGGATCACGTCCCCGGCACGTCGAATCACCACTTTATCGCCAATGCGCAGCCCCAGGCGGTCGATCTCATCGGCGTTATGCAGGGTTGCATTGCTGACCAGTACCCCGGCGACCTGCACGGGCTCCAGGCGCGCGACCGGCGTTATCGCCCCGGTACGACCCACCTGGAACTCCACATCACGCACGAAGGTCATCTGCTCCTGCGCGGGGAATTTAAAAGCTACCGCCCAGCGCGGCGCGCGAGCCACAAAGCCAAGCTGCTCCTGCAGGGCAAGAGCGTTAACTTTGATTACCACCCCGTCGATATCAAACCCCAGCGTCGGACGATCGACTTCAACCTGACGATAAAACGCCAGCACCGCTTCCGGCGAGTCACACAGCTGAACCCGATTACTTACCGGCAGCCCCCAGGCTTTAAACTGCAGCAGGCGACCCAGATGAGTATCGGGCAGCTCTCCTCCTTCCAGGATGCCTACGCCATAGCAGAAAAACGTCAGGGGGCGCTTCGCGGTAATGCGCGGATCCAGCTGGCGCAGCGAACCTGCAGCAGCGTTGCGAGGGTTAGCGAAGATCTTCCCGCCGGTGCGGCGCGCCTCTTCGTTAATTTTTTCAAAACCCGCCTGCGGCAGAAACACTTCGCCACGCACTTCCAGACGTGCCGGAATGTTCTCGCCATGTAATTTGAGCGGAATGGCGCGAATAGTGCGCACATTGGCGGTAATATCCTCGCCTGTGGTGCCGTCGCCACGGGTGGCGGCACGAATCATCACCCCGTTTTCGTACAGAATACTGACCGCCAATCCATCCAGCTTTAGCTCGCAGCACCAGCTGAGGGCATCGGTCTGCTTCAGGCGATCCTGGACGCGTTTATTGAACGCCAGGAAGCTCTCTTCATCAAAGACGTTATCCAGCGACAGCATGGGCACTTCATGGCGCACCTGACTGAAAAAGGCCAGCGGTGCTGCCCCCACGCGCTGGGTCGGTGAATCCGGCGTGATTAACTCGGGGTACTGCGCTTCAAGCTCGCGCAGTTCACGCATCAGACGGTCATATTCTGCGTCCGGAACTTCCGGTGCATCCATCACATGATAGAGATATTCATGGTGGCGAAGCGTGGTTCGCAGTTCGGTGAGTTGTTGTTCGATTGAGTCCATGTCGCACCATTAATGAGAAAAACCCCCGACATGCGGGGGTTGAGGCGGTGTGAAACAAACGCGAAGGTTTACGCGTTAGCTTCTTTAACTTCGCGGATGCGGTCCTGATATTCACGCAATTTTTGCGGCGTCATCATTCGACGCTGATCGTCGAGCACCATACCGCCGACTTCATCGGCAATATGCTGAGCGGACTGCAGCATCAGCTTAAAGTTTTGCAGTTCATCGCCATACGATGGCACCTGCATGAAGATAGTCACGCCCGGGGTGGTGAAATCACCGGTCATCTCAGGATCAAAGGTTCCCGGATTGACCATATTCGCCAGGCTGAACAGCGATGGACCGCTACCGTCAGGGCTGAGGTGACGATGGAAGATATTCATATCACCAAACTTAAAGCCCGCCTGATGAATGCTGTTAAGCAGCAGCTCGCCATTGAGGGCGGTTCCCTGGTGGGCCGCAACGCTCATGACAATCACCGTCTCTTTACGCTGGGGTTTTTCAACCACGGGCGCGGCTTCGACAACCGGCTCTGGCTCTGGCGCTGCGGCAGGTGCTGGCGCAGGGGCCGGTTGCGGCGCAGGAACGGGTTGCTGAGCCGCGGGCGCGACAGGCTGCGGCGCGACGGGCTGAGGCTGAGGTTCAGGCTGAGCGGCATACTGAGGTTGTTGCACCGGCTGCTGGCGCGCAGGTTCGTGCTGCTGCGGTTGCGGCTGGTGTACCGGTTCGGCCACAGGCTGCGGCGCAGCGGGACGTGGCTGAGCAGATGCGTAAGGCGGCTGGTACTGATGCTGCGGAGGCTGACGAGGCGCTTCGTGCTCCCCATGGCCTGCGCCGGGCGCAGTATTGGCCCGATGAACGCGTACTTCACCCACACCCTCGTCTTCCATGTCTTCGATATCGTCATCGCTATCGTCGTCACGGTTAGACTTCATGCGCTTCAGTGGGCGATCGCGAAACATAGAAGAGCGCTCTTTACGGCTGGTCCAGAAACCATGTACCAGTAAAGCGATTATGGCGATCGCGCCAACAATGATTAATATCAGACGCAAATCCTGCATCATTATATTCTCTGTTGTTCTAACACCTTGCCACCACGGCAAACATTTACTCACTAAGAGTATTTGCCGATTACGTCAAGTGCAAGTGCGTGCAGAGCATTCGCAGCATAAAGATGAGCTAAATCGTGCTTTTTGCTGTTTTTTCGAACATTTCCGAACTGGTCAACGTGCCGCAACTGGCTAATATAGGCAGGCAATTTCACTGGTTGTGATAAAAGGAGCTCAACCTGGTTATGGTTTCATCGACATCTTCCCCTTCACGCAGCGGCGTCTGGTACTTTTCACAGGGCTGGAAACTGGTTTCACTGCCCGGCATCAGACGTTTTGTGATCCTGCCTCTGCTGATCAACATCCTGCTGATGGGGGGCGCCTTCTGGTGGCTGTTTACCCGTCTGGACAGCTGGATCCCGGCGCTCATGAGCCATGTTCCCGACTGGCTGCAGTGGCTGAGCTATCTGCTATGGCCGATTGTGATCGTTTCGGTTCTGCTGGTGTTTGGCTACTTCTTCTCAACCCTTGCTAACTGGATTGCAGCCCCCTTTAACGGTCTGCTGGCCGAACAGCTTGAAGCCCGACTGACGGGTGCCACGCCGCCGGACACCGGGGTAATGGGCGTCCTGAAGGACCTGCCGCGTATTATGAAACGCGAGTGGCAAAAGCTGGCGTGGTATCTGCCTCGCGCCATCGTGCTGCTACTCCTCTATTTTATTCCGGGTATCGGGCAGACCGTAGCGCCCGTACTGTGGTTCCTGTTCAGCGCATGGATGCTGGCCATCCAGTATTGCGACTATCCGTTCGACAACCACAAAGTGCCCTTTAAAGAGATGCGCACCGCTCTGCGCAGCCGCAAGGTTGCCAATATGCAGTTTGGCGCCCTGACCAGTCTGTTCACCATGATTCCGTTCCTTAATCTGTTCATCATGCCGGTGGCGGTGTGTGGAGCGACGGCGATGTGGGTGGATTGTTACCGCGACAAACATGCTTTGTGGAAATAAGTTAAAAAGAGGGGTGGCTTATGCCGCCCCTTATTCCATACTGATCCCCATTATTTCTATGCAGCATATAGATATGCGAATTCCTTACTTCCCCATACTTATGCAACAGGTATGCTGGGTCGGTATCCCAATTTCAAACAGTTAAGGACAGGCCATGAGTAAGATTTTTGAAGACAACTCGCTGACTATCGGTCACACGCCCCTGGTTCGACTGAACCGTATCGGTAATGGACGCATTCTGGCGAAGGTGGAATCTCGTAACCCAAGCTTCAGCGTGAAATGCCGTATCGGTGCCAATATGATTTGGGATGCGGAAAAGCGTGGCGTGTTGAAACCTGGCGTTGAGCTGGTTGAGCCAACCAGCGGTAACACCGGTATCGCGCTGGCCTACGTCGCCGCAGCGCGCGGTTATAAGCTGACGCTGACCATGCCAGAAACCATGAGTATTGAACGTCGCAAGCTGCTGAAAGCGCTGGGTGCAAATCTGGTATTAACCGAAGGCGCAAAAGGGATGAAAGGCGCTATTCAGAAAGCCGAAGAAATTGTTGCCAGCGATCCGGCCAAATATCTACTCCTTCAGCAGTTCAGCAACCCGGCTAACCCGGAAATTCACGAGAAGACCACCGGCCCGGAAATTTGGGAAGATACCGACGGTCAGGTTGATGTCTTTATTTCTGGCGTTGGTACCGGCGGTACGCTGACGGGCGTCAGCCGTTATATTAAAGGCACAAAAGGTAAAAAAGATCTTATTACCGTTGCCGTTGAGCCAACCGATTCTCCCGTAATTGCCCAGGCGCTGGCCGGTGAAGAACTGAAGCCTGGCCCGCATAAAATTCAGGGTATTGGCGCAGGCTTTATTCCTGGCAACCTGGATCTGAAACTGATTGATAAAGTGGTGGCTATTACCAACGATGAGGCCATCTCTACCGCACGCCGTTTGATGGAAGAAGAGGGTATTCTGGCGGGTATCTCCTCCGGTGCTGCCGTTGCCGCCGCGCTGAAATTACTCGAAGATGAAACCTTTACCAATAAGAATATCGTGGTTATTCTTCCATCGTCGGGTGAGCGTTATTTAAGTACTGCACTGTTTGCCGATCTCTTTACTGAGAAGGAACTGCAACAGTAGTGCCAAAATGTAAATATCGCGTAAAAAAGCACCCATCCGGGTGCTTTTTTGTGGCCTGCTTCAAACTTTTATCTCTTCCGGCATTGCTCAACCCTGTTGGCTCTGGTATTTAAGCTGACAATTATTTTGAAGCACGAAATTAATCGTTCACGGAATTCGCGCTGCTGAATCGATTTTATGATTTGGTTCAAGTCTTGCTTTCGCGGCATAATGTTTAATGTCGAGCGAGACGTCAGCAGCCTGACATGCCAGCACCGGAATACGTTTGACACATTTGTGCCGCGTGCCGTTAAGCCGGTGCTAACAATACAGGCTAAAGTCCTGCCGCCAGGCTAGACTTTAGTTCCACAACACTAAACCAATAAGTTGGGGAAATACAATGTTCCAGCAAGAAGTTACCATTACCGCTCCGAACGGTCTGCACACCCGCCCTGCTGCTCAGTTTGTTAAAGAAGCGAAAGGCTTCACTTCTGAGATCACTGTGACTTCCAACGGCAAAAGCGCGAGCGCAAAAAGCCTGTTCAAACTGCAGACTCTGGGCCTGACTCAGGGCACCGTCGTGACCATCTCCGCTGAAGGCGAAGACGAGCAGAAAGCAGTTGAGCATCTGGTTAAACTGATGGCTGAGCTCGAGTAAGTATCCGGGTTCTTTTAAATATCAGTCACAAGTAAGGTAGGGTTATGATTTCAGGCATTTTAGCATCCCCGGGTATCGCTTTCGGCAAAGCACTTCTGCTGAAAGAAGACGAGATCGTCATTGACCGGAAAAAAATTTCTGCTGATAAGGTAAATCAGGAAGTTGAACGTTTTCTGAGTGGCCGTGCAAAAGCATCTGCGCAACTGGAAGCGATCAAAACTAAAGCTGGCGAAACTTTCGGTGAAGAAAAAGAAGCCATCTTCGAAGGGCACATTATGTTGCTCGAAGATGAGGAGCTTGAGCAGGAAATCATAGCCCTGATTAAAGATAAAGGCATGACGGCGGATGCCGCTGCGCATGAAGTTATCGAAGGTCAGGCAACTGCCCTGGAAGAGCTGGACGATGAATACCTGAAAGAGCGTGCGGCTGACGTGCGTGATATCGGTAAGCGCCTGCTGCGCAATATTCTCGGCCTTGCCATCATCGATCTGAGCGCCATTCAGGACGAAGTCATCCTGGTTGCAGCCGACCTGACCCCGTCAGAAACCGCACAGCTGAACCTGAACAAGGTCCTGGGTTTCATCACTGACGCCGGTGGCCGTACCTCCCACACCTCTATCATGGCGCGTTCTCTGGAGCTACCAGCCATCGTGGGTACCGGTAGCGTCACCGCTCAGGTTAAAAACGACGACTATCTGATTCTGGATGCCGTAAACAACATGGTTTACGTCAACCCAACCAACGAAGAGATCGAAAAACTGCGCACTGTTCAGGAGCAGGTTGCGACTGAAAAAGCGGAACTCGCTAAGCTGAAAGACCTGCCAGCCATTACCCTGGATGGTCATCAGGTAGAAGTGTGCGCAAACATCGGTACCGTGCGCGACGTCGATGGCGCTGAGCGCAACGGCGCAGAAGGTGTTGGTCTCTATCGTACCGAATTCCTGTTCATGGACCGTGACGCCCTGCCAACCGAAGAAGAGCAGTTTGCTGCCTACAAAGCGGTTGCTGAGGCCTGTGGCTCTCAGGCTGTTATCGTCCGTACCATGGACATCGGCGGTGACAAAGAGCTGCCGTACATGAACTTCCCGAAAGAAGAGAACCCGTTCCTGGGCTGGCGTGCCGTGCGTATCGCGATGGATCGTAAAGAGATCCTGCGCGACCAGGTCCGCGCTATCCTGCGTGCGTCCGCTTTCGGTAAGCTGCGCATCATGTTCCCGATGATCATCTCTGTTGAAGAAGTTCGTGCACTGAAGAAAGAGATCGAGATCTTTAAACAGGAACTGCGTGACGAAGGTAAAGCATTCGACGAAGCTATCGAAGTTGGCGTAATGGTAGAGACCCCAGCGGCCGCCACCATTGCCCGTCACTTAGCGAAAGAAGTCGATTTCTTTAGTATTGGTACCAACGACTTAACCCAGTACACCCTGGCAGTTGACCGTGGTAATGATATGATTTCACATCTTTACCAGCCAATGTCTCCATCTGTGCTGACGCTTATCAAGCAAGTTATTGATGCTTCTCATGCTGAAGGTAAATGGACAGGCATGTGTGGTGAGCTTGCAGGCGATGAACGTGCTACACTTCTGTTGCTGGGTATGGGTCTGGACGAATTCTCTATGAGCGCCATTTCCATCCCGCGCATCAAGAAGATTATCCGTAACACGAACTTCGAAGATGCGAAGGTATTAGCAGAGCAGGCTCTTGCTCAACCGACAACGGACGAGTTAATGACGCTGGTTAACAAGTTCATTGAAGAAAAAACAATCTGCTAATCCACGAGATGCGGCCCAAATTACTGCTTAGGAGAGAAGGCTAATGGGGTTATTTAGTAAGCTGTTCGGTGACAAAGGCAATAGCGACAACGGAACTATTGAGATTGTTGCTCCGCTGTCTGGTGAAATCGTCAACATCGAAGACGTGCCGGATGTCGTTTTTGCTGAAAAAATCGTTGGTGATGGCATTGCTATCAAACCGACCGGTAACAAAATGGTTGCACCGGTCGACGGGACTATCGGCAAGATTTTTGAAACCAACCACGCGTTCTCTATCGAATCTGATAGCGGTATTGAGCTGTTCGTTCACTTCGGTATCGACACTGTTGAACTGAAAGGCGAAGGCTTCAAGCGTATCGCTGAAGAAGGCCAGCGTGTAAAAGTTGGCGACCCGGTCATTGAATTCGATCTTCCACTGCTGGAAGAGAAAGCCAAGTCTACCCTGACTCCGGTTGTTATCTCCAACATGGACGAAATCAAAGAACTGATCAAACTGTCTGGCAGTGTTACCGTGGGTGAAACCCCGGTGATCCGCATCAAGAAGTAATTTCTTGCCGCACAGAAAAATGGCGCCTTCGGGCGCCATTTTTGTTTGTCAGGCTGGCAGGACCAGCTCGTCGTAGCCTGCCTGCTGGGTGTACTGCATAACCTGCGTCACCCTGTCCCCTGCCCGGCTTATCGCCGCGGCCACGCTCTCGTGCTGCACCAGCGCGCTGACCAGCTCAGAACAGAACAGATCACCGGTGCCTTTCAGATCGGCCTGGATGCGTGGGTGAGCGCTCACCGTCACGTTGTCATGGGTCACTAACACCACGTGAATAGTGTCAGCATCACCGGCGACAGGTGCGCTGGTAATCGCCACCCACTGCAGCGTATCGGAGAGTAACCCTTTTGCAGCGGCAATGGCGCTGGCATTATCCCGGCAGGTTTGGCCACTGAGCACCTCCAGCTCGTAGACGTTCGGTGTAATGCCCTGCGCCAGGGGCAGCAGATGCTGGCGGTAAGCTTCAGGGATCTCCGGTTTGACGTAGGTTCCGCTGTCGGTGTCACCAATGACCGGGTCCACCAGGATAAGTACCTCTGGATGCTGCGCCTTAACCGCCCGCAGCCAGTCCGCCAGCAGCATAATCTGGCTGGCGCTCCCCATATAACCAGTCGTGACCGCTTTCAGCTCCCGCAGAACGTCGCGCTCATCCAGCGCTTTCAGATAGCCGCTGAACCACTCATCGGGGATCACCCCACCGTAAAAGGTGTCGTAATGCGGGGTATTACTGAACAGCACCGTTGGTACCGCCGTTACGTTCAGGCGATGCTGGCGAATATTGGGTACAGCAATACTGTTACCCACGCTGCCGTACACCACCTGCGACTGCACAGCCACGATATCGCTCTGCTGCGCCCGGGTTTTGTCCCGGAATAAAATCATCTCCATCGCGTTTAGATCCCTGCGCCCTGCGCATAGCTCTCCTCACCAAACACGCCGGTAGACAAATAGCGATCGCCGCGATCGCAGATGATCGCCACTACCACCGCTCCCGGCACTGCCTCTGCAATCCGCAGTGCGCCCGCTACCGCGCCGCCAGAACTGACGCCGCAGAAAACGCCTTCGCGCACGGCCAGTTCACGCATGGTATTTTCCGCCTCGCGCTGGTGAATATCCAGTACCTGGTCCACCAGTGAAGCATTAAAGATGCCCGGCATGTACTCCGCCGGCCAGCGGCGAATACCCGGTATGCTGCTGCCCTCTTCCGGCTGCAGTCCGACAATGGTGACCGCCTTTTCCTGCTCGCGCAGAAAACGGGAGACGCCGGTGATGGTACCCGTGGTCCCCATGCTGGAGACAAAATGGGTGATGCGACCTGCGGTCTGCTGCCAGATCTCCGGGCCGGTGGTGGTGTAATGAGCATAGGGGTTATCGGGATTGTTAAACTGATCCAGCAGCTTACCTTCGCCCCGGTTCGCCATCTCAAGGGCCAGATCGCGGGCACCCTCCATCCCCTGCTCTTTGCTGACCAGAATTAACTCGGCACCGTAGGCCAGCATGGCGGCACGGCGCTCCTGGCTCATGTTGTCCGGCATCAGCAGCTTCATGCGATACCCTTTGAGCGCGGCGATCATCGCCAGCGCAATGCCGGTGTTGCCGCTGGTGGCCTCAATCAGCACGTCGCCGGGGTGGATTTCACCGCGCTTTTCGGCCTGAACAATCATCGACAGGGCTGCCCTGTCCTTAACCGAACCGGCGGGATTATTGCCTTCAAGTTTGATCCAGATTTCACTGCCATTGTCCGGCCCCATGCGCTGGAGTTTGACCAGAGGAGTGTTGCCGATGGTTTGTTCGAGTGTATTCACGATTTTTGCTCAATAAAAAGCCCGGTAAGCGCAACGCCACCGGGCGATAAACATACTGATTAACCTATCAGGCGGATTCGGCCAGAGCAAGATCCTCACGCGTTTCGATACGCTCTTTGCCATGATAAATGCGGGCATGCTGCAGCCCAACGAACAGGCGCTCGCCCCGGAATGGCGGCTCTTCGTCACGCATCACCACCGTCAGCGGTTCGCTGTACCAGCCGAGCGGCTGCACCACCAGCTGGGTATAGTGACCTTTCGGGCTGGCTTCCAGCACCTGTACCGGCAGCGGCGAGTCGAGGCTGGTACGACGGCTGACGTCCACTTCCCAGGGGCGCAGGAACAGATCGACCGGGCCCTGATACGCCGGGGTGTAGCCCAGCGGCCAGCGGTGGGCGCCGACATGGAACTGACCGCCACGCACGTTACCGTGCAGACGGTTAACTTCGCCCATAAACTCCAGCACAAAACGGGTCGCTGGTTCACGCCAGAGCTGCTCAGGCTCATCAACCTGCTCAATATTCCCCTGGCTCATCACCACGACCCGGTCGGCCACTTCCATCGCCTCTTCCTGATCGTGAGTCACGAAGACGCTGGTGAATTTCAGCTCTTCATGCAGCTGGCGCAGCCAGCGACGAAGCTCTTTACGCACCTGCGCATCGAGCGCGCCGAAAGGTTCGTCCAGCAGCAGAATTTGCGGCTCAACCGCCAGGGCGCGTGCCAGAGCCACACGCTGTTTCTGGCCGCCGGAAAGCTGGGCCGGATAACGGTCAGCCAGGTGCGCCAGCTGCACCATTTCCAGCAGTTTGGTGACTTTCGCCTTGATGGTCGCGGCGTTCGGACGTTCACGACGTGGCAGCACCGTCAGGCCGAAGGCGATGTTGTCGAACACCGTCATGTGGCGGAACAGGGCGTAATGCTGGAACACGAAACCCACTTTACGGTCGCGCGCATGCAGGCGGCTGACGTCGGTGCCATGGAAGCGGATGTGCCCGCTGGTCTGATGCTCCAGACCGGCGATAATACGCAGCAGCGTGGTTTTCCCGGAGCCAGAAGGGCCCAGCAGCGCCACCATTTGTCCGGAAGGGATATCCAGTGAGATATCGTTCAGCACCTGGGTGCGACCAAAGGACTTCTTAATATTGGCAATCTCAATGCTCATGATTTCCCTCCTGATGCTGGCGTTTGGCCTGATTCTCTAAACGCCACTGCACCATACTCTTTAAAAACAGGGTCAAAATAGCCATCAGCGTTAGCAGGGCTGCGGCGGTAAAGGAACCGACGGTGTTATAGTCCTGCTCCAGCAATTCAATTTGTAACGGCAGCGACAGCGTTTCGCCGCGGATCGAGCCGGAGACCACCGACACCGCACCAAACTCACCGATCGCGCGGGCGTTGGTCAGCACCACGCCATACAGCAGCGCCCAGCGGATATTCGGCAGGGTGACGCGACGGAACATCTGCCAGCCGGATGCGCCCAGCAGCACCGCCGCTTCGTCTTCGTTGCTGCCCTGGCTTAACATCACCGGCACCAGCTCACGCACCACAAACGGACAGGTGACAAATACCGTGACCAGCACCATGCCCGGCCAGGCGAACATGATCTGTAAGTTATGTTCATCCAGCCAGCCGCCCAGCGGGCCGTTGGAGCCGTAGAACAGCAGATACACCAGACCGGCCACCACCGGTGAGACCGCAAACGGAATATCCAGCAGGGTCAGCAGCAACTGGCGGCCCGGGAAGTTAAAGCGGGTAACCAGCCAGGCCAGCAGAATGCCGAACACCAGGTTCACCGGCACGGTGATAAGTGCAATCATCACCGTCAGCCAGATGGCATGCAGCATGTCCGGGTCCGCCAGGTTTTGCAGCGCGGGCATAATCCCTTTGCTGAACGCCTGGACAAAGATGTAAACCATCGGCACGACCAGTATGAAGGCCGATACCAGCACACCGGTGCCGATCAGGACCCATTTTCCCCAGTTAATGCGGGGAGCGTCGTAGCGTTTCAATTGAGTGATTTCCGCCATCAGTGACCTACCACGCGTCGACCAAAGCGACTTTGCAGAGTGTTAATCGAGAACAGCAGCAGCAGCGAAGCCGCCAGGATCACCGAGGCAATGGCGCTCGCCGCCGGGTAATCGAACTCCTGCAGGCGAACAAAAATCATCAGCGAGGTGACTTCGGTTTTCCACGCGATGTTACCGGCGATAAAGATCACCGCGCCAAACTCACCGAGGCTGCGGGTGAACGACAGCGCCACGCCTGCCAGCAGGGCCGGAGAAAGTTCTGGCAGTACCACCTTGCGAAAGCTCTGCCAGCGGGTCGCACCCAGCGTCTCTGCCGCCTCTTCATATTCCGGACCTAACTCCTCCAGCACCGGCTGCACGGTTCGCACCACAAAGGGGATGCTGGTAAAGGCCATCGCCACCGCAATGCCGAGCCAGGTATAGGTCACTTTGATATCAAACTTCGCCAGCCACTCGCCGTAAAAACCGTTGACGGAAAACAGCGAGGCCAGGGTTAAACCCGCCACCGCGGTAGGCAGCGCGAAGGGCAAATCCATCAGCGCATCCAGCAGCGTGCGGCCCGGGAAGCGGTAGCGGGTTAAGATCCACGCCATCAGCAGGCCAAACACGCCGTTAAAAATGGAGGCGACAAACGCCGACAGCAGCGTCACCTTATAGGCTGCCACCACCTGCGGGTTACTGATCACCTCCCAGTACTGGGACCAGCTCATCTCAGAGAGCTGAACCACCAGCGCGCTGAGCGGTAATAACAAAATCAGACAGACGAACAGCAGGCTGGTCCCGAGGCTTAAGGTAAAGCCCGGCAGCACACGTCTGGAGGAAACTGCAAACATTACTTACGCCCCGCCGCCAACAGTTTGTCTAACTCACCGCCGCTGGCGAAATGCGTTTTCATCACCTCAGGCCAGGAGCCAAAATGATCTTCCACGCGGAACAGTTCGGTCTGCGGGAATTTGTCTTTCAGCTTGTTCATTACCTCCGGATTATTCACGCGATAATAGTAATCGGTGATCACCGTCTGGGCCTGCGGACTGTACAGATAGTTGAGATAGGCTTTCGCCGCTTTCTCGGTCCCGTTGGCTTTAATGTTTTTATCCACCCACGCTACCGGGAACTCTGCCAGAACGTTGGTTTTCGGGATAACAACTTCAAAGCCCTGGGCTTCGTACTGCTTACGAATGTTGTTCACTTCTGATTCAAAGCTAATCAGCACATCGCCCAGACCGCGCTCAGCGAAGGTGGTCGTCGCCCCACGGCCGCCGGTATCGAACACTTCAACGTTTTTCAGGAACTGGGTCATGAACTGTTCGGTTTTGGCTTTATCGTTGCTGTCAGCTTTGTCCGCGGCGCCCCAGGCGGCCAGGTAGGTGTAACGGGCATTGCCGGAGGTTTTCGGGTTCGGGAAAATCAGCTTCACGTCAGAACGCACGAGGTCGTTCCAGTCGTGGATGTTCTTTGGGTTGCCCTTACGCACCAGGAAGCCCATGGTGGAGTAAAACGGCGAGCTGTTGTTCGGCAGACGGCTCTGCCAGTCGGCAGGGATCAGCTTGCCTTTGTCGTGCAGGATCTGCACATCGGTAACCTGGTTATAGGTCACCACGTCGGCCTTCAGCCCCTGCAGAATGGCCAGCGCCTGTTTCGACGAGCCGGCATGAGACTGCTTAATGGTCAGCTTGTCGCCGTTGTTCTCTTTCGCCCACTGCTGCTCAAAAGGCGGATTCAGGGCGGCGAAGAGCTCGCGCGAAACGTCATAAGAGCTGTTCAACAGCTCGGTTGCCTGCGCCTGAGCGACCAGCAACACAGATGCTGCCAGCACCAGCGATCCTTTTTTCAGTACAGTAACGGCCATTGCGCACCCTTAAAATGTGATGTTTTTCTCAGGGCCATCATATTTATAACGAGTACTAAAGGAGTAACGGTTTTATATACCGTTTGGTGATTTGCAAGCAGAAAAGGGAATAAGGATAAATTCCCTCTCCCCTGGGGGGAGAGGGTAAGGGTGAGGGGTGTTTTTACAGCGCCAGCAGCCGCTCGATGGACGGCGCGAAGTAGTAACCGCCGGTCACCGGTCGGGTGAAGCGCAGCATTGCGTCGCGCTTGCCATCGGTATCGCCAAACATGCTCAGCAGCTGCTGCTCAATGTTATACAGGCGCGCACAGTAGGCGCAGAAATAGAGGCCGTGCGTACCGCTGGCGGTGCCATACGGCAGACTCTGGCGGACAATCTTCAGCCCTTTGCCGTCCTCTTTCAGATCCACGCGGCTCAGGTGCGAAGTGACAGGGCGTTCGTCGCCGTCGATCTCTTCGTTGGCCTCTTTGGTGCGGCCAATCATCATCTCCTGGTCGTGCACGCTCATGCGGTTAAGCTGTTTAAGGTTATGCTCCCAGCGCTGAACGAACACATAGCTGCCGCCCGCGTCCACGCCCTCTTTGATCACTGCCACTTCACGACGGGTTTCATCCCCTGCCGGGTTTTCGGTGCCGTCAACGAAGCCGCTCAGGTCGCGCTCTTCCACCCAGCGGAAGCCGTGGATCTCTTCTTTTACCTCCACGCAGTCGCCAAAGGCTGCCATCGCGGCCTGCGCAATGGAGAAATTCACGTCGTGACGCAGAGAGAGAATGTGGATCAGCACGTCGTACTGGGTGGCCGGCGCCAGGCCTTTGCCGTAAGGGACAAAGTCTTTCAGCTCTTGTGCCCCTTCCCCGCCGCTCAGCTGGCGCCAGACGTTGTGACCAAAGGCCACCACCGCGCCACAGTGCGCATCCGGGAATTTGGCCTGGAAGGTGGCCACGTTATCAATAAAGATTTTGCTGGCCGCACGCAGGGCATCGACATCCCCTTTTACATTGGCTTCGATCCAAATCGCCGCGCGGCAATGTTCTGGCAAAATGCCACTCTGAACCTGAGACATCGCTCCTCCTGAAAAAAAGATGCCACGAGGTCGTGGCATGGTTGGCGGCGATTATACCCGCTTTTTTAACGAGGCGGCTTGTCCAGGCGCAATTTACTGCTGCCAGATAATTTTGCTGACTTTCCAGTTTTTCAGCGCATCATCAGAAGGCATCAACCCTTCCGGGCCGTTCCAGGTTCCACTGAACCGGTAGCTGATATGCTGGCTGCCGTCAGCCTTGCACTCTACCGCCATGCTGTCTTCGTCAGGGGCGCTGATGCAGTTGCCGTAGGCCTTCTGATACAGATCGCTGAACGGGGTACCGATCTTCACCCCGCTGTCGGTTTCAATATCACCATCCAGCACTTCAATGCGGGTAACGCTGTTTTTTTCACCGTTAATCACCAGCGCCAGCCGATCGTCTTTCAGCGCTTCGAAATAGTGCACAATGTTGCCGTTCTGCGTTCTCATGCCGCTTCGCAGTCGGTAATCACCGCCTAATGCCGATTCGATGGCGCTCTGTTCCAGCGGCGTGGCGGCGGTGAGATCCCCAACACCCTGCTCGGTCACGTTAGTCGATGACCCGAACCAGTTCCAGGGATAAGCCGCAGACCAGTTAACGGCGGAGAGCGTTGAACAGCCCGTCAGGACAACGGGGAGCGCGCATAACAGTAAACGCAGCGATTTCATCGGGAGTTCCTTTCTGGTTATTTGAACGCTTGTTGGAGTACAGCATCGCTAAAAAGTGCCGTTTAATCTTTCTCGAGGGTAAAACAGGCGCGCAGACGGGGATGGGTCAGCAGCCACAGCAGCGCCACAATGTCGGCCACCACCAGCGCGATCCCCACGCCGCTCAGGGCTTCGCCTTTCAGCCACAGCAGGGGCTGCCAGCACAGCAGAACACACTGGGCGAGGATCAGCAGCCCGCACAGCGCACGCCACAGGCGTGGATAAAGATGGCGCCGCCCGCTCAGTAAAAACGCCAGCACCGCCGGGATCCCCGGCAACAGCCCCAGCCAGAAGCTATCGTGATCGGGATAAAACAGGTTCAGCAACGTGTTGCCCTGATCGCGGGAAGCACCGGCCATCACGAACAACACCCAGGTGCGGGCCTGGAGCAGCAGCACGCACCAGAACAAAAACGGCAGACGAACCCGCCCCTGGCTGTCGTAATCACCCGGGTGAAAATCAATACTCTTCATCTTCTATCAGGCGTTTGCCCAGCGTCAGCACGTCGGCATGTTCATAGTTAAGACGCTCGTACATGCCCAGCACCACGTCATTATCTTCCCGCACCATGATCTGTATTTTTGGGCATCCGCGGGCGATCAGTTTTTTCTCCAGACGATTCAGCAGCGCGTTAGCAATACCGCGTCCGCGAAACTCCGGGTGGACGCCGAGGTAGTACGCCGAGCCGCGATGCCCGTCGTAGCCGCCCATCACGGTACCCACCACTTCGCCGTTGACCTCCGCCACCAGAAACAGACTGACGTCATGATTGAGCTTACGCTCAATGTCCATCTCCGGATCGTTCCACGGTCGCAGTAGATCGCAGCGCTCCCAAAGGGTGATCACCTCTTCGAAGTCTGCCTGGCGAAAAACGCGTATCTCCATGGTATTAACCGCCTTTTTGGGTTTAAAAACTGTGATTATGACGCGAACGCCCTCTTTCGCCAATATCCTGCGAAAAACCTCTGAAAATTTGGCATAATGGCACTTTGTCACGTATTGAAATGAAAAGTAAAACAATTCGCCACATGGACTGTCGTAACGCAAAAGACGATACGATATAACACCAGGACCCCAATTTTTACAATTCAGGCCGCATGAGCACATTCAAACCATTAAAAGCACTCACATCGCGTCGTCAGGTACTCAAAGCGGGGCTGGCGGCCTTAACGTTAACGGGCATCGCAAAGCAGGCTCAGGCAAAAGACGAGAGCACCCTTAAAACCAGTAACGGTCACAGCAAGCCAAAAAGCAAAAAATCTGGCGCGAAGCGTCTGGTGATGCTCGATCCGGGCCACGGCGGCATTGATACCGGCGCCATTGGCCGTAACGGTTCGAAAGAAAAACACGTTGTGCTGGCGATTGCAAAAAATGTCCGGTCGATTTTACGCAGCAACGGTATTGACGCCCGCCTGACGCGCACCGGCGATACCTTTATTCCGCTGTACGACCGCGTTGAGATTGCCCACAAACACGGCGCGGATCTGTTTATGTCGATTCATGCTGACGGCTTTACTAACCCTTCTGCAGCGGGCGCATCGGTGTTTGCTCTCTCCAACCGTGGCGCCAGTAGCGCCATGGCAAAATACCTCTCCGACCGGGAAAACCGCGCCGACGAAGTCGCCGGAAAGAAAACCACCGATAAAGATCATCTCCTGCAGCAGGTGCTGTTTGACCTGGTGCAGACCGATACCATCAAAAACAGCCTGACGCTCGGCTCGCATATTCTGAAGAAGATTAAGCCGGTGCACCGCCTGCACAGCAAAGGCACCGAGCAGGCAGCGTTTGTGGTGTTAAAATCGCCGTCGATTCCGTCCGTGCTGGTGGAAACCTCTTTTATTACTAATCCGGAAGAGGAGCGTCTGCTCGGTACCGCAGCGTTTCGCCAGAAGATCGCCAACGCGATCGCCTCCGGGATTATCAGTTACTTTAACTGGTTCGATAACCAGAAAGCGCACTCCAGGAAACGTTGATGAAACCCAATGCACAGCTGGTCAAAGCCTTCCTGCTGCAACTGCAGGATGACATTTGCCAGAAACTGAGCGCCGTCGATGGCGGTGAATTCCAGCAGGATGAGTGGCAGCGCGAAGCCGGTGGCGGCGGGCGCAGCCGCGTCCTGCGCAACGGCGGCATCTTCGAGCAGGCCGGGGTCAATTTTTCCCACGTGCACGGCGACGCCATGCCCGCCTCCGCCACTGCACACCGCCCGGAGCTGGCAGGCCGCAGCTTTGAGGCGATGGGCGTCTCGCTGGTGGTTCATCCCCATAACCCGTTCGTGCCGACCAGCCACGCCAACGTGCGCTTTTTTATCGCCGAAAAACCGGGTGCCGACCCGGTGTGGTGGTTTGGCGGCGGCTTCGACTTAACGCCTTTTTACGGCTTTGAAGAGGATGCGCGGCACTGGCACCAGACCGCCCACGATCTGTGCCAGCCCTTTGGCGATGAGGTCTACCCGAAATATAAAAAATGGTGCGACCAATACTTCTACCTGAAGCACCGTGACGAGCAGCGCGGCATTGGTGGCCTGTTTTTTGACGATCTGAACACGCCGGATTTTGATACCGCCTTCAGCTTTATGCAGGCGGTGGGCAATGGCTATACCGAGGCTTATCTGCCGATTGTCGAACGGCGCAAAAACCACGATTACGGCGTGCGCGAGCGCGAGTTCCAGCTCTATCGCCGCGGACGTTACGTGGAGTTTAACCTGGTGTGGGATCGCGGGACGCTGTTTGGCCTGCAGACCGGCGGGCGCACGGAGTCGATTCTGATGTCGATGCCGCCGCTGGTGCGCTGGGAATACAGCTTTGAGCCAAAAGAAGGCAGCCGTGAGGCTGCCCTGAAGGACTTTATTAAGGTTCGGGACTGGGTTTAGTTTCCCCTCACCCTAACCCTCTCCCCAAAGGGGAGAGGGAACCGCACGGAACCGCCTTTTCACCCTCGCCTCTCTGGGGAGAGGGAACCGCACGAAACCGTCTTTTCACCCTCGCCCCTCTGGGGAGAGGGAACCGCACGGAACCGTCTTTTCACCCTCGCCCCTCTGGGGAGAGGGAACCGCACGGAACCGTCTTTTCACCCTCGCCTCTCTGGGGAGAGGGAACCGCACGGAACCGTCTTTTCACCCTCGCCTCTCTGGGGAGAGGGAACCGCACGGAACCGTCTTTTCACCCTCGCCCCTCTGGGGAGAGGGAACCGCACGGAACCGTCTTTTCACCCTCGCCCCTCTGGGGAGAGGGACGGGGTGAGGGGCCCGCTTACAGCGGCTGCGTCTGCGCCTCTACCACCGCCAGTGCCACCATGTTCACAATACGACGCACCGAGGCAATCGGCGTTAAGACGTGGACCGGCTTCGCCACCCCCATCAGTACCGGCCCTACGGTTACCCCTTCTGAACTGGAGACGCGCAGCAGGTTATAGCTGATACGCGCGGCCTCCACGTTCGGCATAATCAGCACGTTGGCCGAGCCTTTCAGCGGGCTGTCCGGCATACGTTCGTTGCGGATGCTCTCCACCAGCGCGGCATCGCCGTGCATTTCGCCGTCGATCATTAGCTCCGGCGCGCGCTCCCGCACCAGTTCCAGAGTCTGGCGCATTTTGCAGGCGGCTGCGGATTTGGATGAGCCAAAGTTAGAGTGCGACAGCAGGGCCACCTTCGGTTCGATACCAAAGCGACGCACCGTTTCCGCCGCCATCACCGTAATTTCCGCCAGCTGTTCCGGGGTCGGATCGTCGTTGACGTAGGTATCGGCAATAAAGGTGTTACCGCTTGGCAGCAGCAGCGCGTTCATCGCCCCGGCGGTATGCACTCCTTCGCGATAGCCGAAGATCTCCTGCACCACGCTGAAGTGCTCGTGATAGTCGCCGATGGTGCCGCAGATGAGCGCGTCGGCCTCGCCGCGGTGCACCATGATCGCCCCGATCACCGTGGTGTTGCCGATCACCGCCCGCTGCGCCTGCTCCTGGGTGATCCCCCGACGTTTCATAATCGCGTAGTATTCGCTCCAGTACTCTTTGAAGCGCGGATCGGATTCATTGTTGACGATCTCAAAATCGACGCCCGGCTTGATCTGCAGACCCAGCTTCTGGATACGCATCTCAATTACGCTCGGACGCCCGATCAGAATCGGCTTCGCCAGCCCGAGGCTTACCAGCTCCTGGGTGGCGTGCAGGACGCGCGCCTCCTCCCCTTCTGCCAGCACCACGCGTTTTGCGTCTTTGCGCGCCTGGGAGAAGATCGGCTTCATGAACAGGTTGGTTTTGTAGACGAACTCGGTCAGCTTATCGACATAGGCGTCGAAGTCGGTAATCGGGCGCGTCGCCACGCCGGAGTCCATCGCCGCCTTTGCCACCGCCGGAGCAATTTTAACAATCAGGCGCGGATCGAACGGCTTCGGAATAATGTAATCCGGGCCAAAGCTCAGATCCTGATCGCCGTAGGCCGAGGCCACCACTTCGCTCTGCTCCGCATGGGCCAGTTCGGCAATGGCGTGAACCGCCGCCAGCTTCATCTCTTCGTTGATGGCGGTGGCGCCGACGTCCAGCGCCCCGCGGAAGATGAACGGGAAGCAGAGGACGTTGTTCACCTGGTTCGGATAGTCTGAGCGACCGGTACAGATAATCGCATCCGGCCGCACCGCTTTCGCCAGCGGCGGCAGGATCTCCGGCTCCGGGTTGGCCAGGGCGAGGATTAACGGCGCCCGTGCCATCTTCAGCACCATCTCTTCAGTGAGCACTTTCGGGCCAGAGCAGCCAAGGAAGATGTCCGCGCCCTCCATCACGTCGGCCAGGCTGCGTTTGCCATCATCGTCCACGGCGTAGGCGGCTTTGGTCTCCGCCATATTGGCTTCGCGCCCTTTGTAGATCACCCCTTTGGAGTCGCAGACCACAATGTTGTGCTTCTGCATACCCAGCGCCACCAGCAGGTTCATACAGGCAATGGCTGCCGCGCCCGCGCCGGAAACCACCATACGCACGTCAGAGAGATTTTTCTCCACCACCCGCAGGCCGTTAAGGATAGCGGCAGTGCTGATGATTGCCGTCCCGTGCTGATCGTCGTGGAACACCGGAATGTTCATGCGCTCACGCAGTTTCTGCTCGATATAGAAACATTCCGGTGCTTTGATGTCTTCGAGGTTGATGCCGCCAAAGGTCGGCTCCAGCGCGGCCACCACGTTAATGAATTTATCCGGGTCGAGCTCATCCACTTCAATATCGAACACGTCGATACCGGCGAATTTCTTGAACAGCACGCCTTTACCTTCCATCACCGGTTTACCGGCCAGCGCCCCGATATTGCCCAGTCCCAGTACCGCCGTACCGTTGGAGATCACCGCCACCAGATTGCCGCGCGCGGTGTATTTATAGGCTGCCAGCGGATCTTTTTCGATTTCGAGGCACGGCGCAGCCACGCCCGGAGAGTAAGCCAGCGCCAGATCGCGCTGGGTCGCGAGAGGCTTGGTCGGAGAAACCTGAATTTTGCCGGGAACGGGGAATTCATGAAAATCGAGGGCACTCTGTTTCAACTGCTCATCCATTGTAGGGTTCCTTTCACTTATCGTTCAAAAAGGGTGATGTTGTTATGGTCCTGATGTTCACCCTGGCGTGGCGGACAGTATCGCCGTTGCATGCCGTTCAAACTTTGAAGGCTGCCAAACTCTCACCATCCAAAACAAAAATTGTTATCAATTTATAACAACCATGTTACCTGTCCAGCGAAGCAAGACCATGTCCGTCTGCTATGCTTTTTTGTTAAGTACGTCGCGAAATTCACAGAAGTGTGTTTCTAAGCACTCCATCAACTCTTTTATTTTTAAGGAGTAATCATTTATGAACCAACTAGACGGCATCAAACAATTCACTACTGTCGTGGCGGACAGCGGTGATATTGAATCCATTCGCCATTACCAACCCCAGGACGCGACCACCAACCCGTCGCTGCTGCTGAAAGCCGCCGGGCTTGCGCATTTCTCGCACCTGATTGACGACGCTATCGCGTTTGGTAAAGGACGCGGAAAAACCAAAGAACAACAGGTTGCCGAGGCCAGCGACAAACTGGCGGTCAATATTGGTAGCGAAATTCTGAAAAGCATTCCCGGGCGCGTCTCGACCGAAGTGGACGCCCGTCTGTCGTTCGATCAGGAGAAAAGCATCGCCAAAGCGCGACAGCTGGTGCAGCTCTATGAGGAGCAGGATGTGGAGAAATCGCGCATTCTGATCAAGCTGGCCTCCACATGGGAGGGGATCCGCGCGGCCGAAGTGCTGGAAAAAGAGGGGATCAACTGCAACCTGACGCTGCTGTTCTCATTCGCACAGGCACGCGCCTGCGCCGAAGCCGGGGTGCATCTGGTTTCACCGTTTGTCGGGCGTATTTATGACTGGTATCAGGCCCGCCAGCCAATGGACCCCTACGTGGTGGAAGAAGATCCCGGTGTGAAATCCGTGCGTAATATCTACGATTACTATAAGCAACACCGCTATGAAACCATCGTGATGGGCGCCAGCTTCCGCCGGACCGAACAGATCCTCGCCCTCACCGGCTGCGACCGGCTTACCATCTCCCCGAACCTGCTAAAAGAGTTGCAGGAGAAAGATGAGCCGGTTATCCGCCGCCTGGTGCCGTCTTCTACGGTGCTGCCAAAACCTAAACCTATGACCGAAGCCGAATTCCGCTGGGAGCATAATCAGGACGCCATGGCGGTCGAGAAGCTGTCAGACGGGATCCGTCTTTTCGCGGTCGACCAGCGCAAACTTGAAGATTTGCTCGCCGCCAAACTGTAACCTTGCCATGGAGTGAACTATGTCCCGTAAAGAGTTAGCCAATGCCATTCGCGCCCTCAGCATGGATGCCGTGCAAAAAGCCAATTCCGGTCATCCAGGCGCACCAATGGGCATGGCCGATATCGCCGAAGTGTTGTGGAACGGCTTTCTGAAACACAACCCCAACGATCCAACGTGGTACGACCGCGACCGCTTTATTCTCTCCAACGGTCATGCCTCGATGCTGCTCTACAGCCTGCTGCATTTATCCGGCTATAACCTGCCGCTCGAAGAGTTAAAAAACTTCCGCCAGCTGCACTCAAAAACGCCGGGACATCC
Organism: Leclercia adecarboxylata; assembly: GCF_035787115.1. GTDB lineage: Bacteria > Pseudomonadota > Gammaproteobacteria > Enterobacterales > Enterobacteriaceae > Enterobacter > Enterobacter adecarboxylatus_E. The sequence continues at coordinate 1,430,665 of NZ_JALKTL010000001.1, forward strand.
TGAACTGGGTTATACACCAGGGGTGGAAACCACCACCGGGCCGCTCGGTCAGGGGCTGGCAAATGCGGTTGGGCTGGCGATTGCCGAGCGCACGCTGGCGGCGCAGTTTAACCAGCCGGGACATGAAATTGTCGATCACAACACCTATGTGTTTATGGGAGATGGCTGTCTGATGGAGGGGATCTCTCATGAGGTCTGCTCCCTGGCGGGTACCCTGGGTCTGGGTAAGCTGATCGGCTTCTACGATCACAACGGCATCTCCATCGACGGCGAAACCGAGGGCTGGTTCACCGACGACACGGCGAAACGCTTTGAAGCCTATCACTGGCACGTGGTGCATGAGATTGACGGCCACGATCCAGAGGCGCTGAAAGCGGCCATTCAGGAAGCGCAAAGCGTGACGGATAAACCGTCGCTGATAATCTGTCGCACGGTCATCGGATTTGGTTCACCAAACAAAGCCGGCAAAGAAGAGGCACACGGTGCAGCGCTGGGCGAAGAAGAAGTGGCCCTGACCCGGCAAAAGCTGGGCTGGAAATACCCGGCCTTTGAGGTGCCAAAAGAGATCTATCAGGCCTGGGATGCCCGCGAGGCGGGCGAAAAAGCCCAGAAGGAGTGGAACGACAAATTTGCCGCCTACCAGAAGGCGCACCCGGAGCTGGCGGCCGAGTTCAGCCGTCGCATGGGCGGCGGCCTGCCTGAGAACTGGGAAGAGACCACCCAGGCGCTGATTGAGAATTTACAGGCTAACCCGGCGAAAATCGCCACCCGTAAAGCCTCGCAAAACGTCCTTAACGCCATTGGCCCGATCCTGCCGGAGCTGCTGGGCGGCTCTGCGGACCTGGCGCCGAGCAACCTGACGATCTGGTCGGGCTCAACCTCGATCAAAGAGGATCTTGCCGGAAACTACATCCACTATGGGGTGCGTGAGTTCGGGATGACCGCCATTGCCAACGGCATTGCCCATCACGGCGGATTCGTGCCCTATACCGCCACCTTCCTGATGTTTGTGGAGTATGCGCGAAACGCCGCGCGTATGGCCGCGCTGATGAAGGCCCGTCAGATCATGGTCTACACCCATGACTCTATTGGTCTGGGGGAAGATGGTCCAACCCACCAGGCGGTGGAGCAGCTGGCCAGCCTGCGTCTGACGCCAAACTTCAGCACCTGGCGCCCGTGCGACCAGGTAGAAGCGGCGGTGGGCTGGAAGCTGGCGGTAGAGCGTCATAACGGCCCGACGGCGCTCATCCTTTCCCGTCAGAACCTGGCGCAGATCGAACGTACCCCGGAACAGGTGAAAAATATTGCCCGGGGAGGCTATATCCTCAAAGACAGCGGCGGCAAGCCGGATCTGATCCTGATTGCCACCGGTTCAGAGATGGAGATCACCGTCAAGGCGGCAGAGAAGCTCACCGCCGAAGGCCATGCGGTACGCGTGGTGTCGCTACCGTCAACGGATATCTTTGATGCTCAGGATGAAGCGTACCGCGAGTCGGTGCTGCCGTCAGACGTGACGGCCCGCGTGGCGGTCGAAGCGGGTATCGCAGACTACTGGTACAAGTATGTCGGGCTGAAAGGGAAAATTGTCGGAATGACCGGTTATGGCGAATCGGCGCCTGCCGAGAAGCTGTTCCCGTTCTTCGGCTTTACGGTTGAGAACGTGGTGGAGAAGGCGCAGGCCTTGCTTTAAGCGCCTTGCCCGGCTGTGCGGCCTGATGCCCTCTCCTTTAGTCCGAGGGTGCACACACTAAAAACGGCAACCCAGGTTGCCGTTTTGCTTTTATCTTGTGATCCATAACGTCGGCCATGAATCCGGGCCATGCCAGTTATCGCAGCTCGGCTCTTCCGCATAGCGCACCAGACGGAAGCGCTGGCCGGTAAAACGCCAGCGCGTCTGGATCCCGCAGTCGGCAATTCCTCGCCCCAGCGCCAGGGTTGTCAGCTCGCGGCTCTTCTCATCAAAACTGGCGTTCATGAGCTCCATCTCACTGCTGTCACTGGAGGGGACAAACGGCAGGCGCAGGCGCACAACATGGGAAGCGAACGGCTTTTTACGCGAGACCAGCCAGGCTAAATCGACGGTGTTGTACGCCCCCGCTTCGCAGCCGATCATCAGCAGCGCTTTGTCATCCGTTAAGGCGGTGACCCGCACTTCACGACGCGCCGGGTCGAGGGAACACTGGCTGTTGTTGATGCGCCAGGTACCGTAGTCGAGCAGATCGCTGCGCTCCTCGCGGGTGAGCGGCGTAGGCGTTGGATTCACCACGGCCACCTCTTTCAGCGCAGGCGCGGGCGGCACGCTCAGCGGCGGTTGCGCACCTTTATTGATCCACGCGGTTTCACTCCCGCCACGCTTTTGCTGAGCATCGATAAACTGCAGGGCCTCTTTCAGTCCATCCAGAGAGATCGTCTGCTTGCCGTCTGCGAGGGTAATAGCCCTTTTTTGCTGAAGGGTGGTCAGCAAGGCGGTAATGGTGGCGGCATGATCGGTTGTCAGGCGCCACGGGGTAATCTGCCAGTGCGGAGGATCGAGCTGCAACGGCTCGCCGTCGAGCAGTAAGCGAGGAGCGATGGCCGGCTGTTCAGGATCGGGGTTCGCCAGCCCACCGAGATCGATACGCAGCACCGCATCGGTTTTTGCGCCAGCGCTGCGGCTTAAGGTCATCACCAGCCCGTGGTGCTCACCGGTATTGCGCGCGATGCAGAAGTTCTGGTTATTGCAGGTCACCTGCCAGTCAATAAACGACTGCTGTGCAGGTGCCGCCCGGGCAAGAGTCGCCGGCAGCACGCTGAGCATAAAAACAAATAAAAGGCAGTGACGCATGAATAGCAGGATCCCGGAATCAATAGCTGGACAGACAGAGCGTATCTTCCTGCTCAGAACGGGGTTGCTCAATCAGATTTATCGGATAGATTTATCCAAAATACATCTTATTAACGGTAATAAGATCAAGCCATTAACCCGGAGCCTTGCAAATATTGTAATAATATCACCGTTTTGCCGTCCCGTATTTCACCCGATTGTATCATCGCCAGGGCCTGCGCAAAGGGCAGCTCGAGCACCTCAATCTCTTCATCTTCGATCCCGCCGCCCGTCCCGGCGCGCCGGGTATCGCTGTATTCCGCCACGAAGAAATGGACAATTTCCGTCACTCCGCCCGGAGACATATAAAGTTCAAAGACTTTACGCGCCTCGCCGACGACAAAGCCGGTCTCTTCGATCGCCTCTTTGCGAATGCACACTTCCGGTTCATCGTTATCCAGCAGCCCGGCACAGGCTTCAATCAGGCGTCCATCAGGGTTGCCATTCACCCATGTGGCGATGCGAAACTGGCGGATCAATACCACGCTCTGCTTCTCACGGTTATAGAGCAGGACCGTGGCGCCGTTACCCCGATCGTAAACTTCACGTTTGTGGCGCACTACCTCGCCGTTACGCCGCGTCAGATCGTAGGTCAGGTTGCGCAGAATGAAATAGTTATCCGAGAGGCATTTATCTTTAATCAGTTCAATTTTCAAAGTAATACGGGCTCCATTACGCGTTATGCTGGTCATACTACGCTGCGAAGCCCGCGTTGTCGCCCGTCGGGTTAATGCGCAAGGGGCGAGACCAACCCAAGCCAGTCGGCGATCCCCCGGGCGGCGTGTCGCCCCTCCGCCATCGCCGTCACCACCAGGTCGGCACCTCGTACCGCGTCGCCACCGGCAAAGATCTGCGGGTTGCTGGTCTGATAGCAGTAGCGCGACTCAACGCTTGCCGCAATTCTGCCCCAGGTATCCACCTCAACCCCCTGAGCCTGCAGCCAGGGCATCGCATGCGGATTAAAGCCAAAGGCCATAATCACCGCATCGGCAGGCATCACAAATTCGCTGCCGTCGATGGGCACCGGACGACGACGACCCTGAGCATCAGGTTCCCCCAGCCGGGTGCGCAGCAGACGAATGCCGTTTACCCGCCCGGTGTCGTCGAGGGTCAACTCTACCGGCTGGACGTTAAACTCAAAGGCGGCCCCCTCTTCTCTGGCGTTCTTCACCTCTTTTTTCGACCCGGGCATATTGGCTTCATCCCGGCGATAGGCGCAGGTGACGCTCGCAGCGCCGTGGCGCAGGGCGGTGCGTACGCAGTCCATCGCCGTGTCCCCGCCCCCCAGCACCACCACGTTCAGCCCGGCAGTATCGACAAAGGGCTCATCCACAGACGGCGCCAGCCCCATCAGCTGCCGGGTGTTGCCCACCAGGAACGGCAGAGCATCGTAGACGCCCGGCGCATCTTCATCCGGAATGCCGGCCTTCATCGAGCGATAGGTGCCCACGCCGACAAACAGGGCGTCGTAATCGCTGAGCAGCTGCGCGAGCGGAATGTCTTTACCCACTTCGCAGTTCAGTTCGAAGCGGATGCCCATCCCGGTGAAGATCTCCCGACGGCGGGCCAGCAGAGATTTATCCAGCTTAAAGGCCGGAATGCCGAAGGTAAGCAGACCGCCGATTTCCGGATGACGGTCAAAGACCGTGACCCTGACGCCGCGGCGGATCAGGGCGTCAGCACACGCCAGACCGGCAGGCCCGGCACCGACGATCGCTACCTGTTTATTGACCGGCGTGACGTGGCTCAGATCCGGTCGCCAGCCTTTCGCCAGCGCCTGATCGGAGATATAGCGTTCAATATTGCCGATGGTCACCGACCCGGACACGTCGCGCACCGTACAGGCCCCTTCGCACAGTTTGTCCTGCGGGCAGACCCGACCCGTGATTTCCGGCAGGCAGTTGGTCTGATGGGATAGCGCCACCGCCGCGTCGATATCCCCCGCTTTCACCCGCTCAATCCACTGAGGAATATGATTGTGCAGCGGGCAGGTCCATTCACACACCGAATGATCGCCACAGGTCAGGCAGCGGTCAGCCTCCCGCTTCGCCTGCGCCGGGCGAAACGGCAGATAGATTTCATTAAAATTGCCCGCCCGTGCCTCAGGCGTAAGTTTATCGGGCTCGCCACGCGTGGGCAGGGCATCCATTTGCGCACGTTTGCTGAGCGCCGTTGCCACGCCCCCCTCCCCGGTCTGCCACGGCTGCGCCTCATGACACGCCGTGCGCAACCGCCGCGCACGGGCCAGCTGGTTCAGGTTATCAGGGGTGACCAGCGACAGGGCATCCGCGGGGCAGTTTTCCACGCAGGCGGGGCCCTGCGGGCGCCCGAGGCAGAGATCGCACTTCTGGGCGGTGGCCGCCAGGGGAGTGGTGACGATCTCCATGGTGCCAAACGGGCAGGCAACGACGCAGGCTTTACAGCCGATACATTTCTGCTGCGCCACCTGTACACCGTCATGCGTTCGGCTGATGGCCCCGTTCGGACAGCTCTGCGCGCAGGGGGCGTTTTCACAGTGGTGGCAGGTTACGGCGCTGCGCTTATTCCCCTCTTTGACCACGGTAATGCGAGGGGTAAAATGGCGCGAGCTGAGAACATGTTGCTCATTATTATGTGCCATGACGCACGCGACCTCGCAGGCATGGCATCCAATACATTGCTGGCTATTTGCCATAATAAAACGGTTCATGACGGTTCCCCTTGCTGGCCCTGATAACCTTATTCTTTTAAAGGAATAGTGTATTTACCCACCGCAACGGTCACAGGCAATGTTCATTTGCCCAGAAACGGGAAATATTTGGCCTGAACCTGTGGCAGATCAATTAACTTCATTGCGGGTGAAATTACGTTTCATTTCCCTGCAGAAACGCTTATCAGGCCGATACCGTATGAGCTCAGGACGCGATTTGTGATAGTTAAACAACCTGTTTCACGCAGCCTTGCCCGGGCATTTTTCTCCATCATTGCTTTGTCGATGCTGACCAGCGCAATCGCGCTGTTTACCCTTGCCAGCGGCCAGCGCGATGCCGAAGCGATCAATCTGGCCGGTTCGCTGCGGATGCAGAGTTATCGCCTGGGGTACGATATTCAGCGGGGCAGCGTCAACCTGCTGCCGCACCGCAAGATGTGGCAACAAACGCTGAACGCCCCTGCCCTGCACACCCTGAACAGCTGGTATGTTCCGGAAGAGGTAAAGCAGCGCTATCGCCAGCTGCAGATCACCTGGCAGGCGGTGGATCAGAAACTGGCCCAGGGCGATTACGTCTGGTATCAGAACCACATGGATGAGTACGTGGCGCGTATTGACGCTTTTGTTCTCTCCCTGCAGCACTACGCCGAACACAAAATTCAGCGGGTGTTCGCCATCTCCTTTGCCGGTGGGGCCGCTATTTTTCTGCTGGTGTTTGTCACGCTGCGTCGCATCCGCCAGCAGGTTGTCGCCCCGCTCAATCATCTGGTGACCTCCAGCCTGCGCATTGAGCAAGGCCACTTTGATACGCCGGTGCCCGATAGCGATCTGCCCAACGAGCTTGGCCTGCTCTCCCGCACCTTCAACCATATGTCGGCGGAGCTGCACACCCTTTACCGCTCGCTGGAGATTTCGGTTGAAGAGAAGACGCACCACCTGCATGAAGCCCACCAGCAGCTGGAGATGCTGTTTACCTGCTCACAGGCGCTGAATACCGGCAAGATAGACAGCAATTGTTTCCGCCATATCCTGCACGTTGTTTGCGAATACACCGGAATAACGTATCTGGCCCTGCACACCAGCGATGGCTGGCAGATGCATGAGGGCGAAGCCGCTGAACATACTGAAACGCAGGTGCTGCCGGTCGTAATGCTGGAGACCCGCTTCGGCGAGCTGCGCTGGCAAAGCGGGCAGCGCCCCGTCCCGGTGCCGTTGATGAACAGCGTGGCGACGATGCTGGGCCGCGGCCTGTTTTCTAACCAGGCGCAGAAGCACTATCACCAGCTGTTGCTGATGGAGGAGCGCGCGACTATCGCCCGGGAACTGCATGATTCGCTGGCGCAGGTGCTCTCTTACCTGCGCATCCAGCTGACGCTGCTCAGGCATGAGGTACCGGAGGAGAACGAAAAAGCGCAGGCGATCGTTACCGATTTTTCCCGGGCGCTGAATGCCGCCTATAGCCAGCTACGCGAACTGCTCACCACCTTCCGTCTGACGCTGAACCAGGCGAATCTGCCTGCCGCGCTGCAGGAGACGCTGGATGACTTACAGAAACAGACCGCCGCCAGGCTGAGTCTCAACTGTCAGCTCTCGTCCCTGGCGCTGGATGCGCAGATGCAGGTGCATCTGCTGCAGATTGTCCGGGAGGCGGTGCTGAACGCCATCAAGCATGCACAGGCCAGCGACATCAGGGTCTGCTGCGTAACTGCCCCGGATGGCAGCCATACGGTGACCATTCGCGATAACGGCATTGGTATTGGCGATGCCAGCGAACCCCCGGGGCACTACGGTCTGAACATTATGCGTGAGCGCGCCGACCGGCTGGGGGGCAGCCTGCGCTTCTCGCAGCCGCCGGACGGCGGCACCCAGGTCAGCGTAAGCTTTCGCTCATCAACCGCAACCGAGGGTAAATAACGGTAAAATCAGGCAGGGTGTCACCTGTCGGCCACGCAGATGAACAATACTCACCGCAGCACAAGGGCGATGGCGCGGAGAAAGGGCATGATAATTTACATTATCTCCTTTATTTCTCCACGTTTGACATCCCCCTTCCCGCTAGAGTGATGCGGGCTATCTACAATTACGACGCGCAGCAAAACGAGGTCCTATTTTAATGGCGAATTTTTTCATCGATCGCCCCATTTTTGCCTGGGTGCTGGCAATTCTGTTGTGCCTGACCGGCACGCTGGCTATTTTTTCTCTTCCCGTTGAACAGTATCCGGATCTGGCCCCGCCTAACGTGCGGATCACGGCTAACTATCCAGGGGCATCGGCGCAAACCCTCGAGAATACCGTCACCCAGGTGATTGAACAGAACATGACGGGCCTCGACAACCTGATGTACATGTCTTCCCAGAGCAGCGCCACCGGACAGGCATCGATCACGCTGAGCTTTACCGCGGGCGCCGACCCGGATGAAGCGGTGCAGCAGGTGCAAAACCAGCTGCAGTCAGCGATGCGCAAGCTGCCGCAGGCGGTACAGAATCAGGGTGTGACGGTGCGCAAAACCGGCGATACCAACATCCTGACCATCGCGTTTGTCTCCACCGATGGCTCAATGGATAAACAGGATATCGCCGACTATGTCGCCAGTAATATTCAGGATCCACTGAGCCGTATCAACGGCGTAGGGGACATCGACGCCTACGGATCACAATACTCCATGCGCATCTGGCTCGACCCGGCGAAGCTGAACAGCTTCCAGATGACCGCAAAAGACGTCACCGACGCCATTGAATCGCAGAACGCCCAGATTGCTGTGGGTCAGCTGGGCGGGACACCGTCCGTGGATAAGCAGGCGCTGAACGCCACCATCAACTCCCAGTCGCTGTTGCAAACGCCGCAGCAGTTCCGCGATATCACGCTGCGGGTGAATCAGGATGGTTCCGAGGTACGTCTGGGCGACGTCGCCACCGTGGAGATGGGAGCCGAGAAGTATGATTACCTGAGCCGCTTTAACGGCAAGGCGGCCTCCGGGCTTGGGGTGAAGCTCGCCTCCGGCGCCAACGAAATGGCCACCGCAGAACTGGTTATCGACCGTCTCGATGAGCTGTCGCACTACTTTCCTCACGGGCTGGAATACAAAATCGCCTACGAGACCACCTCATTCGTGAAGGCCTCCATTGAGGATGTGGTGAAAACCCTGCTCGAAGCCATCGCGCTGGTGTTCCTGGTGATGTACCTGTTCCTGCAAAACTTCCGCGCAACATTAATCCCGACCATCGCCGTTCCGGTGGTGCTCATGGGTACCTTCACGGTGCTCTACGCCTTTGGCTACAGCATTAACACCCTCACCATGTTTGCGATGGTACTGGCGATAGGTCTGCTGGTGGATGACGCCATCGTGGTGGTGGAGAACGTCGAACGTATCATGAGCGAAGAGGGGCTTTCGCCGCGCGAGGCCACGCGAAAATCGATGAAGCAGATCCAGGGCGCGCTGGTCGGTATCGCCATGGTGCTGTCGGCGGTATTTGTGCCGATGGCCTTCTTTGGCGGCACGACCGGCGCGATCTACCGCCAGTTCTCGATTACCATCGTTGCAGCGATGGTGCTGTCGGTGCTGGTGGCGATGATTCTCACCCCGGCGCTCTGCGCCACCCTGCTTAAGCCGCTACACAAAGGCGAACACCACGGTCAGAAAGGCTTCTTTGGCTGGTTTAACCGCATGTTTGACCGCAACGCCGCGCGCTATGAGGCGGGCGTGGGACGGATCTTACACCGCAGCCTGCGCTGGATGCTGATCTACGTTCTGCTGCTGGGAGGCATGGTCGTCCTGTTCCTGCGTCTGCCGACCTCGTTCCTGCCGCTGGAAGACCGGGGCATGTTTATCACCTCCGTGCAGTTACCCAGCGGCTCAACCCAGCAGCAGACCCTGAAAGTAGTGCAGCAGGTCGAGTCGTACTTCTTTAACAAAGAAAAAGATAACGTGCTGTCGGTCTTTGCCACCGTCGGCTCTGGCCCCGGTGGAAACGGGCAGAACGTGGCGCGTATGTTTGTCCGTCTGAAAGACTGGGATGAGCGCGATGTCAAAACCGGCAGCTCGTTTGCCATTATCGAGCGCGCCACCAAAGCCTTCAGCCACATTAAAGAGGCGCGGGTCTTTGCCAGCAGCCCACCGGCTATCAGCGGGCTCGGCAGTTCGGCGGGCTTTGATATGGAGCTGCAGGATCACGGCGGGGCCGGACATGACGCCCTGATGGCCGCACGCGATCGGCTGCTGGAGCTGGCCGGGGAAGATCCCTCCCTGACCCGCGTGCGTCACAATGGTCTGGACGACAGCCCGCAGCTGCAAATCGATATCGATCAGCGCAAAGCGCAGGCGCTGGGCGTCTCCATCGACGACATCAACGACACCCTGCAGACCGCGTGGGGTTCGAGCTACGTAAACGACTTTATGGATCGTGGCCGGGTGAAAAAGGTCTATGTGCAGGCGGCAGCCAAATACCGCATGCTGCCGGACGATATCAACCTGTGGTACGTGCGTAATAAAGACGGCGGCATGGTGCCCTTCTCGGCATTTGCCACCTCACGCTGGGAGACGGGTTCACCGCGTCTTGAGCGCTATAACGGCTATGCTGCGGTAGAGATTGTCGGCGAAGCCGCGCCGGGCGTCAGTACCGGGACCGCCATGGATGTAATGGAAAATCTGGTGCAACAGCTGCCTGCCGGGTTTGGTCTCCAGTGGACCGCGATGTCCTATCAGGAACGCCTCTCGGGCGCCCAGGCCCCGGCGTTGTACGCCCTGTCGCTGCTGGTGGTGTTCCTGTGTCTGGCCGCGCTGTATGAAAGCTGGTCTGTGCCCTTCTCGGTGATGCTGGTGGTCCCGCTGGGTGTTATTGGCGCCCTGCTCGCCACCTGGATGCGCGGCCTGGAAAATGACGTCTACTTCCAGGTCGGACTGTTAACGGTTATTGGTCTGTCGGCGAAGAACGCCATTCTGATTGTTGAGTTTGCCAACGAGATGAATGAAAAAGGTCAGGACCTGATAGCCGCCACCCTCGACGCCTGTCGCCAGCGTCTGCGCCCCATCCTGATGACCTCGCTGGCGTTCGTGTTCGGCGTGCTGCCGATGGCCACCAGCTCTGGTGCGGGCTCAAGCAGTCAGCACGCGGTAGGCACCGGGGTAATGGGCGGGATGATCTCCGCGACCATCCTCGCCATTTACTTTGTTCCGCTGTTCTTTGTGCTGGTGCGCCGACGTTTTCCATTAAAGGAAAAGCAGAAATAAGAATATTAGAAAAGAAAAAGGCGTCCTTACCGGCCGCCTTTTTTGTGTGTTTATTTTCACACTATTGTTATTAACTAATTAAGTGCTCTCGCGATTCTTGCTGAATGTCATTTACGAAGCATGCCTTCGATAAAATCTTTCCAGTTCCCCAGTTCACGTTCAATCATAACTACCTCTCTTATTATTATCGGCCATTCTACGAGAATATATCATCATTGTGAAGACTTTTTAATCAGTGATACTGCTCTACCCCCGTTGGTACGACTGGCTTGTAGATAATATGGGTCTTTAATCGTAAATTTTATGTGACCAACTGCAATATTTTGAAATAACCTTGCTCAGGACCGGGAAAATAACTTTGTAGCTGTTCTTAAGTGTTTTTTTAGTTTTCAGCCCGGTATGCAATAAAGATGAAATAATATTCACGACTTAAGTACAATTTGTCCCGCGGATGAATATTCAATAAGGTAATAAAACAAATGTGTTATATTTCCCAAAAGGTTTAACCATCGAAATTACTGAGCAATTGACCACTTTTAAGACAAAAGGATTCACCATGACCACCCTGTACGGCATTAAAAATTGCGACACCATCAAAAAAGCCCGCCGTTGGCTGGAACAAAACAACGTCGACTACCGTTTTCATGACTATCGCGCTGACGGCCTTGATGCTGATTTAATGCACAAATTTATTGCTGAGCTGGGTTGGGAAGCCCTGCTGAACACCCGTGGTACCACCTGGCGCAAACTGGATGAAAACCTGCGCGCCAGCATCACCAATGCGGACAGCGCCGCCGCGTTAATGGTTGAAATGCCCGCAATCATCAAACGCCCATTGCTCTGGACGCCAGGTAAGCCTATGCTGCTGGGTTTCAACGAAAATCAATACCAAACCTATTTTATTGAGGTGTAGTCTATGTCATGCCCGGTCATTGAGCTGACTCAGCAGCTTATTCGCCGCCCCTCCCTGAGCCCTGATGATGCGGGTTGTCAGGCGCTGATGATCGAACGCCTGCGGGCGATTGGTTTTACCATCGAACCGATGGATTTTGGCGACACGCAAAATTTCTGGGCCTGGCGCGGTCAGGGTGAAACGCTGGCCTTTGCCGGACATACCGATGTGGTGCCAGCCGGTGACGCCGACCGCTGGATCAATCCGCCTTTCGAACCGACGATCCGCGACGGCATGCTGTTTGGTCGCGGCGCGGCAGACATGAAGGGGTCGCTGGCGGCGATGGTGGTTGCCGCGGAACGTTTCGTGGCGCAGTACCCGAACCATAAAGGTCGTCTGGCGTTTTTGATCACCTCTGATGAAGAGGCCAGCGCTAAAAATGGCACTGTGAAAGTGGTTGAAGCGCTGATGGCGCGCAACGAACGTCTGGATTACTGCCTGGTGGGCGAGCCGTCCAGCACCGAGGTGGTGGGCGACGTGGTCAAAAATGGCCGTCGTGGATCCATCACCTGTAATCTGACCATTCACGGCGTCCAGGGTCATGTGGCCTATCCGCATCTGGCCGATAACCCGGTGCATCGCGCCGCGCCGATGCTTAACGAACTGGTCGGGATCGAGTGGGATAAAGGTAATGAATATTTCCCACCGACCAGCATGCAGATTGCCAACATGCAGGCCGGCACCGGCAGCAATAACATCATCCCTGGCGATCTGTTTGTACAGTTTAACTTCCGCTTCAGCACCGAACTGACGGACGAGATGATCAAAGCCCGCGTGGTGGCCCTGCTGGAGAAACACCAGCTGCGCTACAGCGTTGACTGGTGGCTCTCCGGTCAGCCGTTCCTGACCGGGCGCGGTAAGCTGGTGGATGCGGTGGTTAACGCTATCGCGCACTATAATGAAATTAAACCGCAACTGCTGACCACAGGCGGTACCTCCGACGGACGCTTTATTGCCCGCATGGGTGCACAGGTGGTCGAACTTGGGCCGGTGAATGCCACGATTCATAAAATCAATGAATGCGTGAACGCCGCAGATTTGCAGCTGCTGGCCCGTATGTATCAACGTATCATGGAGCAACTCGTCGCCTGACGGTTGCTCCCAAGAAGGATAAGCGAATGGACTGGCTGGCTAAATACTGGTGGATCCTGGTACTGGTTTTTCTGGTAGGCGTGCTGCTGAACGTGATCAAGGATCTCAAGCGTGTTGACCATAAGAAATTCCTCGCCAACAAACCTGAACTGCCCCCACATCGTGACTTTAACGACAAGTGGGACGATGAAGACGACTGGCCGAAGAAAGACCAGAAGAAGTAATGCCTTGCCCCTCTCCCCAGCGGGGGAGAGGGTTATCAGCTACAGGAACTCCACGATATCGTCATCATTCGGCTTACCGCCGCTGAGCGCTTCATCGAAGTAGTGTTTTGGCACGGTAAAACGCAGGTGATCCAGCGCAAACTGAATGCTGCGATCGTCAATGGCGTGGCCCAGATCGTCGACAATATCCAGCGTCACATCGCCCCCCGCGCGGATCAGCGCCTCCTGGGCAGCAACCGCATGGGACAGCGCAATAACGCGATCTTCCCCGCCGTGAATTAAATGGATGGTTGTCTTTGTGGTCGCTTCCTCAGGCAGGGTCGCATAGCGGCCGTTGAAAGCAATGAGCCGTGATGCCAGTCCCGGCTGCGCCTTTATGCTCTCCAGCGCCATGATCGCGCCCTGAGAAAAGCCAATCAGCGCGGTGGCATCTGCCTTTACGCCGCTTTGCTGCTGCCAGTAACGCACGGTATCGATAAAAGTCGGCATGATAGCGTCTACGCGCCCCTGACGACTCTCTTCGGTCACGTCCTGCACCGAAAACCACTGACGACCGTTCGGGCCGCAAGGCTCCGGACCGCCTACGCTGACCACCAGCGCCTCAGGAAACAGGGGGGCAAACCAGCTACCAATTTGTCCCATATTGACCGGATTATCGCCAACGCCATGAAACAGCAGCAAGAGCTGTTTGGCCGGCTTATCGGGGCTCTGGACAACAAAATGGTCATGTTTCATGGCAGTCTCCTTATTTGATAAGCGGGATTCTACGCCTGACAGGCAGAATGAACATGCCAGTTTACTGATGAAGTCATTGAAAAAATTGCCATTGCAAAACGGTGTGCTTCAGTTCCTCGCAGCGCTGGCTGTCCAGTTGCGCCAGCGCCTGACCCGCCTCGCTGCGCAGATAACTCAGCAATGCCTTACGCCCGTTCAGCCCTAACCTCTGGCTCAGGGCGCTATCGTCCCTGCCCTGCTCGATTTTTCCCCGCAAGCCTGCCAGCGGCAGTTCCGTCGCCAGCAGTCGGGTCAGACTGGCAATCGACGCCGTAAGAGGGCGATGCGCAAAAGCAAACCCGGCCAGCTCCAGCCAGTCATCATCATTAAGGGTAGACTCACCTGCGGCCGCTACCGGGATCTTTTCTCCGTTCCAGCGCTCAATAATCGGCGCATCGCGACAGAGCCGCTGATGCTCACGCTGGCACAGCGCCTGCCCCGCCGCACTCAGCGGCAGAAGCGCCATCGCCGTGAAGCAGCCGCTGCTGGCCTCGCGATGGCTGCCGATGCGCACCAGCACAAAACCACAGCGCTGCCAGAAGCGCCAGAGCGCCCCGGTATAGCCGAAGCTGACGGAAATATAGTCGATGCTCACCTGCTGGCGGGCAGCGGCCACCAGCGCCAGGCCGATGCCTTCACGCTGGCGGGCAGGATGGACGGCCACGCGGGTTATCCGCCGGGCGGTGAGCGTCGCCGCCAGAGGCGAGCCCCCGTGTGCCGCTAAAGATTGCGCCACCAGGTTGCCGCGCGGACGCCGGTAACCCGCCCATACCGCCTGACTGAGCGCCGCACTGAGGTTGCCCTCCTCCACCAGCCACAGCGCGCCGCAGACGCTCTCCCCGGCGCGGGCGACGGTAAAATGTTGTCCGGGGGCATCCATCATGCGTCGCAGATCGAGAGGAGATGTCCGGTAGTGGGCGGCGCACAGCAGTTTATAAACCTCTGCCGGCAGCGCAGGCTCGCTGTCCCAGGCTTCCTGCTCCAGCGGTGCATAGCGGATCTCTCCCTGCGGGATCCTGTCGTCGGGCTCATCATCAAACAGCAGCACCTGCGCGATAATGCGCTCCAGCGGGCAACCCGCCGCCCAGCGCACCGGAGTTGAGAGCGTGAAGTAACGCAGCCCGGCAAAACGGGCGCAGAATTTCAGTAAGAATCCTCTGCCGGTGCCCTCATAGCCCTGCACCGTGGTGGTGAGCAGGACGCGGGGGAAGCGCGTCACCAGCTGTTCCAGCAGCGGGCCGGGAATGGCTGCCGCCTCATCGACAATCAGCCAGTCGGCGTGCTGCCTCGAGGCCAGCAGCGCGTCGGGCGCCATAAAGTGATAGCGATCACCGCCAAAGCGGGCAATAACTTCTGTCGCCGTTCTGGCGGGGGCCGTAACAATGGCGTTGCCTGCAACGCGTTGCAACAGCATACCCGCCAGCGCCGACTTGCCGCGCCCGCGCGGCGCGGTCACGGCGGCAATGCCTTCAGGCATGGTCGTGAGCTCGTCGAGGATCGCGGCCTGTTCGCGCTGCGGCTCGCCGCAGGCCGGGTGCCACTCGGGAGCAGCTGCGGTTGGCGTAAAGGAAAAAGGCTCGCCCTGCTGCCAAAGTAGCACCAGCGGATCGCGCATGATGTGGCGGCAGAAGCGTTCGATAAAACGGGGCGTGGGAATAGGCTCTGGCCTGTCGCTCCAGCGCAGTGAGTCCTGGTCGGGTGTCTGCGGCCAGCGCGTCAGGGCTGGGGTAAGCAATACCAGCACGCTTCCGGCGCACAGGGTACCCGCCACGGCGGCAAAAGCCGAGACGTCAAAGCCGCGTCGGGCATCGAAGATGGCGTGCAGAAACTCGCGGCCCAGCAGCTGATTCAGCGCCTGCGGCGCGCATGAAGGCGTTTGCGGGGCATCTGTGCCGATCCACAGCCAGTCGCCGGGATAGCACTCTTTCAACAGCAGCGCCTGCTGCTGCGTCCAGGACTCTTCCCCGCTCAGCACCAGCAGCCGCCGGTGCCCTTCCCGCGTCAGTTGTTCAGGCAACCCCGATAAATTCATCCCTGACATTAAGAATTAAAGCGCCTTGCCGAAGGTATTACATTGCGCCGGATCGCCGCCGTCAAAACCTTTTTTGAACCAGCTGTAGCGCTGTTCCGAGGTGCCGTGCGTAAAGCTGTCTGGCACCACCCGCCCCTGGCTTTGCTGCTGCAGACGGTCATCGCCAATGGCATGCGCGGCATTGAGGGCCTCCTCCAGATCCCCCGCCTCCAGCACGCCTTCCTGCTGCATACTGTGGCCCCATACACCGGCGAAGCAGTCGGCCTGCAGCTCCATACGCACCGACAGGGCGTTGACCTCTTTCTCGCTGGCATTCTGCTGGAGCTGACGTACTTTAGGTTCAATACCGAGCAGTTTTTGCACGTGGTGGCCCACTTCGTGGGCGATGACGTAGCCCTGGGCAAAGTCACCGTCGGCGCCCAGCTTGCGTTTCATATCATCGTAGAAGGAGAGATCGATATAGACTGTCGCATCGGCAGGGCAGTAAAAGGGCCCCATCACCGATTGTCCGGTACCGCAACCGGTACGCGTGGCACCGCGATACATCACCAGCTTCGGCTGCTGGTAGGTACGGCCCATTTTGTCGAACAGCTGGCCCCAGGTATCTTCCGTCGTGGCGAGGATCACCGAGGTGAATTTTGCCGCTTCGTCTTCACTCGGGCTGATGGAGCGCGGCGTTTGCTGCTGTTGCTGCACTGGCTGCCCGGTTAATAATCCGCTCAGGTCAACGCCGTAGTAGCCTGCCACCACCACCACCAGCAGAAGGACAATACCGCCCTTTCCGCGAGGTAAACGAAACCCCGGACCGCCCATTGATGGGCCGCCGCCACTACGTCTGTCTTCAACATTGTCGCTTTCGCGACGTCCTTGCCAACGCATAACCACCTCGAAAATATCATCCTAATAATAGGTAGATCGTAGGCGGTTCAGGGGAGAATTACCACAGGAAACAAGGGTGAGATGCCAGAGGAACAGGCGCTCCTCTGGCTGAAAGCAGGATTAATCGAGCTTCACGCCCAGGCGGTGGGCCACGGCTTCGTACGCTTCAATCACGCCACCGAGGCTCTGACGGAAACGGTCTTTGTCCATTTTATCTAGCGTCTCTTTGTCCCACAGGCGGCTGCCGTCCGGGGAGAACTCATCGCCCAGCACCACTTCGCCTTTGAACAGACCGAACTCCAGTTTGAAATCGACCAGGATCAGGCCCGCGTCATCAAAGAGTTTTTTCAGCACGTCGTTGGCTTTGAAGGTCAGCTCCTGCATGCGCGCCAGGTTCTCTTTGCTCACCCAGCCAAAGGTTTCGCAGTAAGACTCGTTGACCATGGGATCGTGCATGGCGTCGTTTTTCAGGAACAGGTCGAACAGCGGCGGGTTAAGCTCGATGCCCTCTTCGATGCCCAGACGCTTCACCAGAGAGCCCGCGGCGCGGTTACGTACGACACATTCTACCGGCACCATATCCAGCTTTTTCACCAGACACTCCGTATCGGACAGCAACGCTTCCATCTGCGTCGGGATGCCCGCTTCTTCCAGCTTGCTCATAATAAAGTGGTTGAACTTGTTGTTCACCATCCCCTTACGGTCAAACTGTTCAATGCGCGCGCCGTCTCCTGCTGACGTATCATTGCGGAACTCGAGCACCAACAGATCCGGGTTTTCCGTGCTGTATACGGTTTTCGCTTTGCCACGATACAACTCAGCTTGCTTCTGCATCTTCATTACTCCTGGTGTGATGATATGTGTTCAAAACTGGAGATATTATGCCACGCACACGTTTGCGTAGCACTAAAATTAAAAGGGCTGGATTTACCAGCCCTCTTTTTTACTTACTGAATGCCGCCTGTAGGACAGCGACCAGCGCATCGTTCTGCGACTGGGTCAGGGTGTGACCTTTCGGATCGATAAACTGCAGGCTGCTACGGTTATCCAGATCGCCGACCTGAAGCTTGTAATCACCAGAAGCCAGACCCGGATCGCTTACGCCCAGCTCTTCCCAGCTGCTGTCGGACAGCGGCTTGTAAGTCAGCGCCATACTGCCGGTTGAGCGGGTGCTGTCGGTGACCTTCATGCCGACGCGCTCAAGGGTGGCAGGCAGACGCTGCCAGACCTGATTGAACGGACCACGCACCACCAGCATTGGCAGACCGGTATCGTCGGCAGCGCTCTGCACGTCGAAGGTCGAACCATTGCGGCTCTGCGCGGCATTGGCAGCGTCAGTGGCATTTTTGTCGAGACCTGCAGCAATAACGTTAAGCAGCTCGGTGCTGTAACGCTGCATTGATGCCGCGTCGGCAACCGGTTTGCCCGCCTGCTCCAGGTTTATGAGTTTAACCACCACCGCCTGCTGGTAACCCTGAGGTTTAACAGAGACTTGATAGCGTCCACGGTACTGTTGATCTTCATCCAGACGGCTCCATTCGATCCAGTCTGTCGTCAGCGACTGGCTGGCGTCGTCGCGCTGGGTAATGGCGTAGTTCTTTGACTGAAGCACGCTGACTACCTGCGGCCACAGCGTGGCATTGCGCGCGCTCTCAACCTGCAGCGTCGCGGTATCGCCGGTGAACTGAGTACGCGCTCCGCTCACCAGCGCCAGAGGCTGTGCAGGCGGACGAATATCAAGCGCTTTGCCTACCGCGCCGCTACCGTTGGCGACCGGAATGTTGTAGTCGCCATTCTGTATCGGCAGGATCATGCCAGCAGGCGCATGAAGTTCAGCAAGCGGCGCGGCATCCAGATAGGATTCGTCACCGCTCACCTGACGCTTGTAGCGTGAATCTGAGCTACAGGCCGCGAGCAGCATAACAAGCGAAACACCCGCAACCTTCGCCAGGCGCGACTTCTGTACTGAGTAAGCCATCAAATCTCCCTAAACTTTACAGCAGACCGGCATGCTTCAGCGCCGCAGCGACCGTTTCACGACCGTGGTCGGTAATCGGGGTCATCGGCAGACGCAGCGTATCGGTCGCTACAAGTCCCAACTCCTTGCATGCCCATTTCACTGGGATCGGATTGGGTTCGACAAATAATTTGTTGTGCAGCGGCATCAGACGCTGGTTAATCACGCGCGCTTCCTGGAAATGACCGGCCGCGGCCAGTTTACACATTTCAGCCATATCGCGGGCTGCAACGTTAGAAGTCACGGAAATCACGCCGTGGCCACCAAGCTGCATAAAGTCCATCGCGGTCGCATCATCGCCACTCAGCAGAATAAAGTCGTCTGAAACCAGCTCTTTGATCTGATGAACGCGGCTTAAGTTCCCGGTCGCCTCTTTAATACCGATAATATTTTTTACTTTCGCGAGGCGGCCTACCGTTTCTGGCAGCATATCGCAGCCGGTGCGCGACGGCACATTATACAGAATTTGTGGCAAGTCAGTATGTTCAGCGATGGCTTTGAAATGCTGGAACAGACCTTCCTGGGTCGGACGGTTGTAATAAGGCGTGACCGTCAGACAACCTACCACACCGCTGTCGTTGAAGCGCTGGGTCAGGCTGATGGCTTCAGCGGTCGCGTTGGCGCCCGTACCGGCAATAACCGGGATACGCCCGTCAGCCAGCTCCAGCGTCATCAACACCACTTCGCCATGCTCTTCGTGGCTCAACGTAGCAGATTCACCGGTAGTTCCTACCGAAACAATCGCCGAGGTTCCGCTGGCGACATGATAATCAATCAGTTTCTTCAGGCTTGACCGGCAGACATTACCTTTCTCATCCATCGGTGTTACAAGCGCGACAATACTTCCCGTGAACATGGGCCATCCTCTGTGCGTACAAGAGCCTCAATGGTACGTTTGGTGCTGTAATAAAAGCAAGCGACGTGAGGCCTCCAGGTTATTGTATGCCGGTTTTTTTTATGCTTTCCTTAGAAAGACTAAACCACGCAAAGGAAGAACAGGTTTGACAACCTCATCACAACATTACCTGGTAATCACTGCGCTGGGTGCCGACAGGCCGGGGATCGTAAACACCATAACACGCCACGTCAGCAGCTGCGGCTGCAACATTGAAGACAGCCGCCTGGCGATGCTGGGTGAAGAGTTCACCTTCATCATGCTGCTTTCCGGGTCGTGGAATGCGATCACCTTAATTGAGTCGACCCTGCCGTTAAAAGGCGCAGAGCTGGATCTGCTGATCGTGATGAAGCGCACCACCGCGCGCCCGCAGCCGGCCCTGCCTGCGACCGTGTGGGTCCAGGTAGAAGTGCCTGACTCCCCGCATTTAATTGAACGTTTTACCGCCCTGTTTGACAGCCACCAGATGAATATCGCCGAACTGGTCTCGCGTACTCAGCCGGGCGAAGCAGACACCGTACCTAAACTGTTTATTCAAATCACCGCGCACAGCCCGGCGTCACGCGATGCCTCAAATATCGAGCAAGCGTTCAAAGCCCTCTGTACAGAACTGAATGCGCAAGGCAGTATTAACGTCGTCAATTATTCCCAGCATGAACAGGATGGAGTTGAGTAATGAATCCACTGAAAGCCGGTGACATCGCACCGAAATTTAGCTTGCCCGATCAAGACGGTGAGCAAGTAAATTTAACCGACTTCCAGGGACAGCGTGTACTGGTCTATTTCTACCCGAAAGCCATGACCCCAGGCTGTACCGTACAGGCCTGCGGCTTACGCGATAACATGGACGAGTTAAAAACTGCCGGCGTCGAAGTGCTGGGTATCAGCACCGACAAGCCAGAAAAGCTGTCTCGTTTCGCTGAAAAAGAGCTGCTTAACTTCACGCTGCTTTCCGATGAAGATCACCAGGTTTGCAACGCGTTTGGCGTCTGGGGTGAGAAATCCTTTATGGGTAAAACCTATGATGGTATCCACCGTATCAGTTTCCTGATCGATGCCGACGGTAAAGTTGAGCATGTCTTTAACGACTTCAAAACCAGCAATCACCACGACGTGGTGCTGGCGTGGGTGAAAGCGAACGCCTGAGTCGGCTTCTGCGCTTGTTTCGCCGGGTGGCGCTACGCTTACCCGGCCTACAAACCTCACAGGCCCGCTTCCGGGCAACAGGCTACTCCTCTACCGCAGGCACATCCGGCCAGGCATGCACCACCGCTTTGATCAGCGTCGCCAGCGGGATCGCGAAGAATACGCCCCAGAATCCCCATAATCCGCCAAAAATCACCACCGACAGAATAATGACCAGCGGATGCAGATTCACCGCTTCCGAGAACAGCACCGGTACCAGCAGGTTGCCGTCCAGCCCCTGGATGATCAGGTAGACGATAAAACAGCTCCAGAACTCCGTGCCCAGACCAAACTGGAACAGCGCCACGCCCACCACCGGAATGGTGACCACAAACGCCCCGATATAGGGGATCAGCACCGAGAAGCCGACCAGCACCGCCAGCAGCAGCGAATAGTTGAGGCCAAAGATTAAAAAGCCAATCCAGGTGGCTATCCCAACGACAATCATCTCCAGCACTTTGCCGCGGATGTAGTTGGTGATCTGCTGGTTCATCTCCTTCCATACCTGCCCTGCCAGCCCACGGTTGCGCGGCAGGACGCGACGCACCGCGTTAAGCATCTGCTCTTTGTCCTTAACCAGGAAGAAGACCATTAGCGGCACCAGCACCAGATAGACCGCCAGCGTCAGCAGGCCGACCAGCGACGCGAGGGAGAATTTCACCACCGTGTCCCCCATCGTCATGATGCGGGTGCGCATGTTCTCTGCCATCGCGTCGATGATGCCCGCATCCATCAGGGCCGGATAACGGCGCGGCAGGGTGGCGGCAAAATCGGACAGTTTGCTGAGCATCCCCGGCATATCGCGGATCAGGTTAATCCCCTGTTGCCAGGCGATCGGCATCACCACGAAAGACATCACCATCAATATCCCGACAAAAAAGACCAGTACGATGATGCTGGCCCAGCGGCGGGAGCAGCCAATATTTTCCAGCCGGACGGTGGGCCACTCCAGCAGATAGGCGAGCACAATCGCCACCAGCAGCGGCGCCAGCAGCCCGCTAAAGAAAAAGAGGATGCCAAATCCGGCGACCAGAATAACCAGCAAAGCAATGGCCTCAGGATCGCTAAAGCGTCGGCGGTACCACTGCATTAATAACTCGAGCATACAACCCTTACCTGAAGATGATGGCTGGACGTAAAGTGTGAATTGTATCGAAGAGTCAATGAAAAGACTTTCGCTTTTTCTTGCTCTGTCACAAAACGCAAAAGCCTGAAAAGAGGGATTTTCTTATCGCCCTGACGCGAATACACTTGCAGAGCAGCCGCAGATGAACGATATGCGGGTTCTTCGGTCAAACTAGCACACCCACCAGACAGGACAGAGGTTATGTTCAGGCAGTTGAAAAAAACGTTAGTTGCGACGCTCATCGCTGCGCTGACCGCTGGCCAGATGATGCCCGCCTTCGCTGACTCTACAGACTCATTGCCGGATATGGGCACCTCGGCAGGAAGCACGCTCTCCATTGGTCAGGAGATGCAAATGGGCGACTTCTATGTACGCCAGCTGCGCGGCAGTGCGCCGCTGATTAACGATCCGTTGCTGGTGCAGTATATCAATTCTCTGGGGATGCGCCTTGTCTCGCACGCGAACTCGGTAAAGACCCCTTTCCACTTCTATTTAATCAATAACGACGAGATCAACGCCTTCGCCTTCTTCGGCGGCAACGTGGTGCTGCATTCGGCGTTATTCCGCTATGCCGATAACGAAAGCCAGCTGGCCTCGGTAATGGCGCACGAAATTTCCCACGTCACACAGCGCCACCTGGCGCGAGCGATGGAAGATCAGAAGCGTAGCGCCCCATTAACCTGGGTAGGTGCGCTGGGTTCTATTTTGCTGGCAATGGCCAGCCCACAGGCGGGTATGGCGGCGCTGACCGGTACGCTGGCGGGCACGCGTCAGGGGATGATCAGCTTTACCCAGCAGAACGAACAGGAGGCCGACCGCATCGGTATTCAGGTGCTACAGCGCTCCGGGTTTGACCCGCAGGCAATGCCGGGTTTCCTCGAAAAATTACTCGATCAGGCGCGTTACTCCTCTCGTCCGCCGGAAATTTTGCTTACCCACCCCCTGCCGGAAAGCCGTCTTTCGGATGCGCGCAACCGCGCCAACCAGATGCGTCCGGTGGTGGTCCAGTCCTCGCAGGAATTCTATATGGCGAAGGTCAGAACCCTCGGCATGTACAACTCCGGGCGTAACCAGCTGACCAACGATCTGCTGGATGCCCTGAATAAAGGCAACGTGCGTGAACAGCGTGCCGCCCAGTATGGCCGTGCGCTACAGGCGATGGAAGCCAGCAACTATGCTGAGGCCCGCAAGAACCTGCAGCCGCTGCTGGCCGCCGATTCCGCCAATGCCTGGTATCTGGATCTGGCGACGGATATCGATTTAGGGCAGAAAAAAGCCCAGGATGCGATTAACCGTCTGAAAGGCGCCCGCGAACTGCGCAATAACCCGGTACTGCAACTTAACCTGGCGAATGCTTACTTACAGGGTGGGCAGCCGCAGGAAGCCGCCACGCTGCTCAACCGCTATACCTTCAGTAATAAAGACGATCCTAACGGTTGGGATCTGCTGGCTCAGGCGGAAGCGGCGCTCGGCCATCGCGATCAGGAGCTGGCTGCCCGCGCCGAAGGTTATGCCCTTGCCGGACGCCTGGATCAGGCCATCTCCCTGCTCAGCAGCGCCAGCTCGCAGGTGAAACTCGGCAGCCTGCAACAGGCCCGGTACGATGCCCGCATTGACCAGTTGCGCCAGCTGCAGGAGCGCTATCGCCCGTATGAAAAGATGTAAAAGGAGAAAAGATGTCTGACGCAGTCACGATCTACCATAACCCTCGCTGCTCAAAGAGCCGCGATACCTTAAGCCTGCTGAAGTCCAACGGCATTGAACCGCGGGTAGTGCTCTATCTGGAAACACCGCCGGACGCCGACACCCTCCGCACCCTGCTGAGCCAGCTGGGCATGACCAGCGCCAGGGAATTAATGCGTCAGAAAGAAGACTTGTATACCACGCTTGGGCTGAAGGATAGCCATCTCAGCGAAGCCGAGTTGATTCAGGCGATGGTGGATAATCCGAAGCTGATCGAGCGCCCGATAGTGGTGGCTAACGGCCAGGCCCGGATTGGTCGCCCACCTGAACAGGTGCTTGAGATTGTGAACTAAACATGAAGTTGCCCGGTAGCGTAGATGCGCCGGGCCTACAGATTAAGGATGTCTTTCACAAAGGGAATGGTTAACTTACGCTGGGCCGTAATAGAAGCCTTGTCCAGCTGATCGAGAGTCATAAACAGCGTACGCATCTCGCGATCCAGACGCTTTAACAGAAAACGCCCGACGTCTTCCGGCAGTTCAAATCCCCGTAACCGCGCCCGCAATTGCAGAGCCTGCAGTTTATCTTCGTCGGAGAGCGGCTGTAATTTGTAGATTTGCCCCCAGTCGAGGCGCGAGGCGAGATCGGCCAACCCCAGGTTCAGCTGACGCGGCGGCCGATCGCCGGTGATAAGCAGTCGGGTTTTGCCGGATTCCAGTATGCGGTTATAGAGATTAAAAATCGCCATTTCCCACAGCTCATCGCCCGCCACGCATTCAATATTGTCAATGCAGACCAGCGACAGCTGTTCCATCCCATCCAGCACTTCCGGCACAAACCAGGTGCGTTTATCCAGCGGCACATAGCCGACCGCATCGCCACGCTGGGAGAGTTCAGCACAGGCGGCGTGCAGCAAATGGCTGCGCCCCGCGCCTTCGCGCGACCAGATATAGATGTAACCGCTGTGATCCTGGCGCAACACGTTTTGCAGTGCAGCCAGTAAAGAGGGGTTATCACCCGGCCAGAAACTCGCGAAAGTTTCATCGTCGGGAAGATAAAGTGGCAAAGAGAGCTGTGCCGGTGCGTTCAGAAATACCTCAACCAGGTCTTACTCAGAATCGGCCCAGAGTTTAACACGGAACAAGCGGGGAGAGAACCGGGCGGATCGACCGCCCGGTTGGACGATCAATGAGAGATTTTTTCGCTATCTTCGGCGTCCAGCACCACTTCTTCCGGGCGCAGAACAGAGATCAGCTTAAAGATCAGGCTCAGGCCAATACCGACGATGGTCGCCAGTGCCATGCCTTTCAGCTCCGCAGCACCAATGTGAACCTTGGCGCCGCTGACGCCAATAATCAGGATCACCGAGGTCAGAATCAGGTTCTGCGCTTTGCTGTAATCGACTTTTGATTCGATCAGCACGCGGATACCGGATGCACCGATTACCCCATACAGCAGCAGAGAGACACCGCCCATCACCGGTACCGGGATGATCTGGATAGCCGCCGCCAGCTTACCGACGCAGGAGAGCAGAATAGCGATAATCGCCGCGCCGCCGATAACCCAGGTACTGTAGACGCGGGTGATAGCCATCACGCCAATGTTCTCACCGTAGGTGGTATTTGGCGTCGAGCCAAAGAAACCGGAGATGATGGTCGAAAAACCGTTGGCAAACATTGAGCGGTGCAGGCCTGGATCGCGGATCAGATCGCGCTTAACGATGTTCGCCGTGACCACCAGGTGACCGACGTGCTCGGCAATCACCACCAGCGCCGCGGGCAGAATGGTGAAGATTGCGAACCACTCAAAACGCGGGGTATAGAAGGTTGGCAGAGCAAACCAGTGCGCCTGCGCGATAGGGGTGGTATCCACAACGCCCATCGCGAAGGAAAGCGCATAGCCCGCCAGTACCCCGATCAGGATCGGGATAATCGCCATAAACCCGCGGAACAGCACCGAGCCAAAGACCGTCACCCCCAGGGTCACCAGCGAGATGATAATGGTTTTGGTATCCGGGGCCTGGCCATCGGCCGGCAGCAGGCCCGCCATGTTCGCCGCGACACCGGCTAACTCAAGCCCGATGACGGCAACGATTGCGCCCATTGCCGCAGGCGGGAACATCACATCCAGCCAGCCGGTACCCGCTTTTTTGACAATGAAAGAGACCAGGCAGAACAGCACGCCGCACATAATAAAACCGCCCAGCGCCACTTCGTAACCTAACGGCAACAGCAGCAGGACCGGCGAGATAAAGGCAAAGCTGGAGCCCAGGTAGGCCGGGATTTTACCTTTACAGATAAAGAGATACAGCAGCGTCCCGATACCATTAAACAGCAGCACGGTGGCCGGGTTAATGTGGAACAGAATGGGCACCAGCACGGTTGCGCCAAACATCGCAAACAGGTGCTGCAAACTAAGCGGGATAGTCTGTAAAAGTGGCGGTCTTTCACTCACCCCGATAGCACGGCGCGTCATAGAATCTTCCTCAAGTGTTGTTTGTTTTAAGCGGTTGGGTTTTTTATTCAAAAAAAAGCCGACTATCAAAGTCGGCTTCTTTTTCGTTATTTACTTATTTAGTACCAAAAATCTTATCGCCGGCGTCGCCGAGGCCCGGGATGATGTACCCGTGCTCGTTCAGACCCTGATCGACAGAGGCGGTGTAGAGCTCAACGTCCGGGTGCGCTTTTTCCAGCGCGGCAATACCTTCCGGCGCGGCAACCAGCACCAGCACCTTGATGCTGCTGCAGCCCGCATTTTTCAGCAGGTCGATGGTGGCGATCATAGAACCACCGGTCGCCAGCATTGGGTCAACAACCAGCGCCATACGCTCGTCGATGTTGGACACCAGCTTCTGGAAATAAGGTACCGGCTCCAGCGTCTCTTCGTCACGGTAGATGCCGACCACGCTGATGCGCGCGCTCGGAACGTGTTCCAGCACGCCTTCCATCATGCCCAGACCGGCACGCAGGATTGGCACAACGGTAATTTTTTTGCCTTTGATCTGCTCAACCTGTACCGGGCCGTTCCAGCCTTCGATGGTGACCGTTTCGGTTTCAAGGTCGGAGGTTGCTTCGTAGGTCAGTAAGCTGCCAACTTCGGAGGCAAGTTCACGAAAGCGCTTAGTGCTGATGTCATGCTCACGCATCAGGCCCAGCTTGTGTTTAACGAGTGGGTGTTTCACTTCCACAATCTTCATTCTCTTTCTCCTTCGGGTGGCAGCCACAAAAAAAATCGCCGGATTATACCGCTTTTTTCAGACAGCGCCATACCCATCTTGCTTGACGCTGATCAAGCAAAGTGATTTAGAGACAAAAAAGCCGGAGACTGGGCTCCGGCTTGAGTGCGGGATCTGCCCGGTGGCGCTACGCTTACGCGGGCCTACGTGTAGTGTAGGCCGGGTAAGCGTTAGCGCCACCCGGCAACTAAAGGTTATCTCCGTTGCTGGCGATGACCTTCTGATACCAGGCAAACGACTTTTTCTTGCTGCGATTCAGCGTGCCGTTGCCTTCATTGTCTTTATCGACATAGATAAAGCCATAGCGTTTTTTCATTTCGCCGGTTCCGGCAGAGACCAGATCGATACAGCCCCACGGGGTGTAGCCCATCAGATCCACGCCATCTTCCACCACCGCTTTTTTCATCTCACGGATATGGGCGCTGAGATAGTCAATGCGGTACTGGTCGTTGACCGTACCGTCGCTCTCCTGCACATCGATGGCCCCAAATCCGTTCTCAACGATAAACAGCGGCAGCTGGTAATGATCCCAGAACCAGTTCAGAGAGTAGCGCAGCCCCACCGGGTCAATCTGCCAGCCCCAGTCCGATTTTTGTACATACGGGTTAGAGACCAGGCTTTTACTTTCGTCGTAATCCAGCTGCGGGTTGTCTTGCGTCGCTTTGGTGGCAAACGACATGTAATAGCTGAAGCCGATGTAGTCCACGCAGCCCGCTTTCAGCGCCGCTTTGTCCTCTTCGGTGATATCCAGCGCAAAACCGCGACGGGCAAAGTAGTTAAGCAGATGCTGCGGATAGCTGCCGCGCACGTGCACGTCGGTGAACCAGTAGCGGCGGTGCATGGCGTTCATCGCCATCATCATATCGTTCGGGGCGCAGGTCAGCGGGTAGATTGGACACATAGCGATCATGCAGCCAATGTGCAAAGACGGGTTGATCTCGCGCCCGGCTTTTACCGCCAGGGCGCTCGCCACCAGCTCGTAGTGCGCCGCCTGGAACATCACCGGCTCGCGATTTTCACCCGGCTGGTATTTCAGTCCGGAGTTGGTAAATGGGGCGAAATCTTCGTGGAAGTTAGCCTGGTTGTTAATCTCGTTGAAGGTCATCCAGTACTTCACTTTGTGCTGGTAGCGTTCGAACACCACGCGGGCAAAGCGCACAAAGAAGTCGATCAGCTTGCGGTTACGCCAGCCGCCGTACTCTCTCACCAGGTGATAAGGCATTTCGAAGTGCGAGAGCGTGATCACCGGCTCAATGCCGTGCTTCAGGCACTCATCAAACAGATCGTCATAAAACTGTAAGCCCGCCTCATTAGGCTGCTGCTCATCGCCTTTCGGGAAAATACGCGTCCAGGCAATGGAGGTGCGGAAGCATTTAAAGCCCATTTCGGCGAAAAGCTGGATATCGTCTTTATAACGATGATAAAAGTCGATGGCTTCATGGTTGGGGTAGTTTTTGCCTGGCAGCACGCCGTCGGTAATTTCACGGGGGACGCCGTGTGCGCCAGCGGTCATCACGTCCGCAACGCTCGCGCCCTTCCCGCCCTCCTGCCAGCCGCCTTCAAGTTGATGCGCCGCCACCGCGCCGCCCCACAGAAAACCCTCTTTGAATCCTGACATACGATATCCCTCATTTAGCGTTAATTATCGGCAAAAAAGAGCACAGAAACCGGTTTCAGTGAAATGATGTGCATTCAACGACAGGGTTGCAAGAATAAGAATGTACCCGGTTTCATTTTCGTGAACGGGATCAGGTTTGTGCGTTAAGGTGCGATTTTGGCTGGATTTTCAGGGGCGCGATTATCTGTTGCAGAATGGGCTCGCAAACGTTTGCCTGGACTGTTAGAATTGCGCCGATTTTTCTTACTATCGCAATGCAATCGCGTGGGGACTTGAGCCGTGACCAACAAAACTTCTCTCAGCTACAAAGATGCCGGTGTTGATATTGACGCAGGTAATGCGCTGGTTGACCGTATCAAAGGTGTGGTGAAAAAGACCCGCCGCCCGGAAGTGATGGGAGGTCTGGGAGGATTCGGCGCACTGTGCGCGCTGCCGCAAAAATACCGTGAACCGGTTCTGGTCTCCGGCACCGACGGCGTGGGCACCAAGCTGCGTCTGGCGATGGATCTGAAACGCCACGACACTATCGGTGTGGACCTGGTCGCGATGTGCGTGAATGACCTGGTGGTTCAGGGCGCTGAGCCGCTGTTCTTCCTCGACTATTACGCGACCGGCAAACTGGACGTTGATACCGCAGCCAGCGTGATCAGCGGTATCGCCGAAGGCTGTCTGCAGTCTGGCTGTGCGTTGGTTGGCGGCGAAACCGCTGAAATGCCGGGCATGTACCACGGCGAAGATTACGATGTTGCCGGCTTCTGCGTGGGCGTTGTCGAAAAATCTGAGATCGTTGACGGCAGCAAAGTGACCGATGGCGACGTGCTGATCGCGCTGGCCTCAAGCGGCCCTCACTCTAACGGCTACTCCCTGGTACGCAAAATCGTTGAAGTGAGCGGCTGCGACCCTCTTACCACCGAGCTGGAAGGCAAGCCGCTGGCCGATCACCTGCTCGAACCCACCCGTATTTACGTGAAATCGGTGCTTGAGCTGATTGAGAAAGTAGACGTTCACGCTATCGCCCACCTGACCGGTGGCGGCTTCTGGGAAAACATTCCGCGCGTGCTGCCGGACAACACCCAGGCGGTGATCGACGAATCTTCCTGGCAGTGGCCTGCGGTATTTAACTGGCTGCAGGATGCCGGTAACGTCAGCGATCATGAAATGTATCGCACCTTCAACTGCGGCGTGGGGATGATTATCGCCCTGCCGGCAAGCGAAGTGGACAAAGCCCTGGCGCTGCTGCAGGCGAAAGGTGAAAACGCGTGGAAAATCGGTATCATCAAGGCTTCTGATTCCGAACAGCGTGTGGTCATTGAATGAAAAATATAGTGGTGCTCATTTCCGGTAACGGAAGTAATTTGCAGGCTATCATTGATGCCTGCAAACAGAAGAAAATTAATGGCACCCTCCGCGCAGTATTCAGTAACAAGGCCGACGCGTACGGCCTTGAGCGTGCCCGCGAAGCGGGCATTGCCGCGCATGCGCTCAGCGCTTCCCAGTTTGCCAGCCGCGAGGCTTTTGACCGCGAGCTGGTACAGGAGATCGACGCCTATGCCCCCGACGTGGTGGTGCTTGCAGGGTATATGCGTATCCTCAGCCCGGCGTTTGTCGCGCACTATGCCGGACGTCTGTTGAATATTCACCCCTCCCTGTTGCCAAAGTATCCCGGCCTGAACACCCATCGTCAGGTGCTGGATAACGGCGACGAAGAGCACGGCACCTCGGTCCATTTCGTCACCGACGAACTGGATGGCGGCCCGGTCATTCTGCAGGCGAAAGTGCCGGTATTTGCAGGCGACAGCGAAGAGGATGTCACCGCCCGGGTGCAGACTCAGGAGCACGCCATCTACCCGCTGGTGGTCAGCTGGTTCGTTGACGGTCGTCTTGAGATGCGCGATGGCGCCGCCTGGCTGGATGGCGCGCCGTTACCCCCGCAAGGACATGCAGCGGAAGAGTAGTTTTTTGCCGGGTGACGCGCGGCGATCCCGGCCTACAAAATTGCCTTACTCCGTAGGCCCGTGCAAGCTAAGCGCGGCCGGGCAACAAGCCTGCACCATAGCAACTTCTTAAAATCCCTCAAAAAAAAATTTAACTGTCATACTTTTCTGGCACAGTTGGACATATAGTGGAAATGCTCGCCATAATAAGAGCGAGACGGATTTACCACGTCCTGTGATTGAACTGGAGTGTGAGTAGTAATGGGTCAGGAAAAGTTATACATCGAAAAAGAGTTAAGCTGGTTAGCATTCAACGAGCGCGTGCTTCAGGAAGCGGCGGATAAAAGTAACCCGCTGATTGAGCGCATGCGTTTTCTGGGGATTTACTCCAATAACCTGGACGAGTTCTATAAAGTTCGCTTCGCTGAACTGAAACGGCGGATCATCATTAGTGAAGAGCAGGGTTTAAATTCGAACTCGCGCCATCTGCTTGGCAAGATCCAGTCCCGCGTGCTGAAAGCCGATCAGGAGTTTGACAGCCTGTATAACGAATTGCTGCTGGAGATGGCACGCAATCAAATCTTCCTGATCAACGAGCGCCAGCTCTCGGTCAACCAGCAGAGCTGGCTGCGGCACTATTTCAAACAGTATCTTCGCCAGCACATCACCCCGATCCTGATTAACCGCGAAACCGATCTGGTGCAGTTCCTGAAAGATGACTACACCTATCTGGCGGTAGAGATTATCCGCGGCGACAGCATCCACTATGCGCTGCTGGAGATCCCGTCGGACAAAGTACCGCGCTTCGTCAATCTGCCGCCGGAAACGCCGCGGCGCCGCAAGCCGATGATCCTGCTGGATAACATTCTGCGCTACTGCCTGGACGACATCTTCAAAGGCTTCTTCGACTACGATGCGCTGAACGCTTATTCCATGAAGATGACCCGCGACGCCGAGTACGATCTGGTGCATGAGATGGAGGCCAGCCTGATGGAGCTTATGTCATCCAGCCTCAAGCAGCGTCTGACGGCGGAGCCCGTACGCTTTGTCTACCAGCGCGATATGCCAGATGCCATGGTCGAAATGCTGCGCGAGAAGCTGACCATCTCCCGCTATGATTCCATCGTGCCGGGCGGTCGCTATCACAACTTCAAGGACTTTATCGGCTTCCCGAACGTCGGCAAAGCCAACCTGGTGAACAAACCGCTGCCGCGCCTGCGCCATATCTGGTTCGATAAGTTCCGCAACGGCTTCGACGCCATACGCGAGCGCGACGTCCTGCTTTACTATCCGTACCATACCTTTGAGCACGTGCTGGAACTGATGCGTCAGGCATCGTTCGATCCCAACGTGCTGGCGATTAAAATCAACATCTACCGCGTGGCAAAAGATTCTCGCATCATCGATGCGATGATCCATGCCGCCCACAACGGCAAGAAAGTGACCGTGGTCGTGGAGCTGCAGGCGCGTTTCGATGAAGAGGCTAACATCCACTGGGCCCGCCGCCTGACAGAAGCGGGCGTACACGTGATCTTCTCGGCGCCGGGGCTGAAAATCCACGCCAAGCTGTTCCTTATCTCCCGTAAGGAGGGCGATGAGGTGGTGCGTTATGCCCACATCGGCACCGGTAACTTCAATGAAAAAACCGCGCGCATTTACACCGACTATTCGCTGCTGACCGCCGATGCGCGGATCACCAATGAGGTGCGTCGGGTATTTAACTTCATTGAAAACCCGTATCGCCCGGTCAGCTTCGACTATCTGCTGGTCTCCCCGCAGAACTCCCGTCGTCTGCTGTATGACATGATCGACAAAGAGATCGCTAATGCGCAAAATGGTCTGCCGGCTGGCATTACGCTGAAGCTAAACAACCTGGTCGATAAAGGACTGGTGGATCGCCTGTATGCCGCCTCCAGTTCAGGCGTGATAGTCAATCTGTTGATCCGCGGCATGTGCTCGTTGATCCCCGATCTTGAAGGGATCAGTGAAAATATTCGCGTCATTAGCATCGTTGACCGCTACCTTGAACACGATCGCATCTATATTTTTGAGAACGGTGGCGATAAACGCGTCTACCTCTCTTCTGCCGACTGGATGACGCGTAACATCGATTACCGGATAGAAGTGGCAGCACCGCTGCTCGATCCGCGACTGAAGCAACAAATTCTTGATATCATTGACTTATTGTTAAGCGATACTGTAAAAGCACGTTATGTCGATAAAGAACTGAGTAACCGCTATGTGCCGCGCGGCAATCGCCGTAAAGTGCGGGCACAGCTGGCGATTTACGACTATATCAAATCACTCGAGCAACCCGATTAACCTATGCCGATAAACGACAAGACCCCACGACCGCAGGAGTTTGCTGCGGTCGACCTTGGCTCTAACAGCTTCCACATGGTCATCGCCCGTGAGGTGGATGGCGCAATGCAGATCATCGGTCGTCTGAAGCAGCGCGTGCACCTGGCTGACGGCCTGGGTGCGGACAATATGCTCAGCGAAGAGGCGATGGAGCGCGGACTCAACTGCCTGTCGCTGTTTGCCGAACGTTTGCAGGGTTTCACGCCGTCGAGCGTCTGCATTGTCGGCACCCATACCCTGCGCCAGGCATCAAACGCGACGGAATTTTTAAAGCGCGCGGAAAAGGTGATCCCCTACCCTATCGAGATCATTTCGGGTAACGAAGAAGCCCGTCTGATTTTTATGGGGGTCGAACATACGCAACCCGAAAAAGGCCGCAAGCTGGTGATTGATATCGGCGGCGGCTCTACGGAGCTGGTGATCGGCGAAAATTTTGAACCGCACCTGGTCGAAAGTCGCCGAATGGGCTGCGTCAGTTTTGCCCAGCTTTACTTCCCGGGCGGAGTTATCAGCCGGGAAAACTTCCAGCGCGCGCGGATGGCCGCCGTACAAAAACTTGAGTCCCTCGCCTGGCAGTACCGTCTGCAGGGCTGGAACGTGGCGCTTGGCGCCTCGGGCACGATCAAAGCGGCGCATGAAGTGCTGGTGGAGATGGGCGAGAAAGATGGCTTTATTACCCCTGAGCGTCTGACCATGCTGATGGAAGAGGTGATTAAGCACAAGAGCTTTAATGCCCTGAGCCTGCCGGGCCTGTCCGAAGAGCGCAAAGCGGTGTTTGTTCCGGGTCTGGCAATCCTGTGCGGCGTCTTCGATGCCCTGGCCATTCGTGAACTGCGTCTCTCTGACGGCGCGCTGCGCGAAGGAGTGTTGTATGAGATGGAAGGCCGCTTCCGTCACCAGGATATTCGCAGCCGTACCGCCCAGAGCCTGGCCAATCAGTACAATATTGATCGTGAACAGGCAAAGCGCGTACTGGAAACCACGACCCATATGTATGAGCAGTGGGAAACCCAGAACCCGAAACTGGCTCATCCGCAGCTGGCAGCGCTGCTCAAATGGGCAGCGATGCTGCATGAAGTAGGGCTCAACATCAACCACAGCGGAATGCACCGCCATTCGGCCTATATCCTGCAGAACAGCGACCTGCCTGGCTTCAGCCAGGAGCAGCAGTCCATGATGGCCTCACTGGTTCGCTATCATCGTAAAGCCGTGAAGCTGGACGATATGCCACGCTTTACGCTGTTCAAGAAAAAACAGTTTATGCCGCTGATCCAGCTTTTACGTTTGGGCGTGCTGCTGAATAACCAGCGCCAGGCGACCACAACGCCGCCAACGCTGACGCTCACCACGGACGACAACCACTGGACACTGAGCTTCCCGCACGACTGGTTTAGCCAGAACGCGCTGGTGTTGCTGGATCTGGAAAAAGAGCAGCAGTACTGGAACGCCGTCACCGGCTGGTGCCTCAAAATTGAAGAAGAACGCTCGCCGACCGTCGCCGCATAACCCGCCCGTCAGGCGCTCATACCGAGCGCCTCAACCATAAGCAGACTCTCCAGCGGCACGGGTTTGCCAATTAAATAGCCCTGAAAATAGTCAATGCCCAGCGCCTCAGCGGCATGGCGGATCTCTTCGCTTTCGACATACTCCGCCACGACCAGCATTTTTTTCATCCGCGCCAGATGACAAATCGAGGCGACAATCTGGTAATCCAGGCTGTTACTGACGATGTTACGAATAAAACTGCCGTCAATCTTGAGGATATCGGCATCCACGTTTTTCAATCGGGCATAGCTGGCGTAGCCGGTACCAAAATCATCAATGGCGATCCGACAGCCCATCTGCTGCAGCTGATTCACGGTCTGCATGGCCAGCCCGGCATTGCCGAAACTGCTGCTTTCGGTGATCTCAAAGATGAGCTGCCAGCTTTCAATGGCATATTTTTGCAGCATCCGGTTGACCTCAAGCGGCAGCTGCGCCCGGCAGACGGACGTTGGCGAGAGGTTGATGGCAAATCGTTGCCCCGGTAGCTGCTCCCGATTATCCGCCATAAACCGCAGCGTTTTCTCCAGCACCAGTAAATCAATACGCGATGAGAGGCCAAACTCCTGAGCGACGGGCAGAAAGATATCGGGCGCAATCAGCTCGGTGTCGCCATTTTGCAGACGGAGCAGTATCTCGTGATAGTTGTCGCCGCGGATGCCCTGTACGGGCTGCGCCAGCAGGGTAAATTCGTCTTTTTCCAGCGCCCGCTGCAGGCGATTCATCATCGCGACTTTATCTTTCAGGCCGCGTTGCAGATTGATGGCGCCGCGCTGCTGCAGGTTTTCCGGATGATTGGTCGCCAGAGAGAGATCCGCAATCGTACTCAGCTCGCCCAACAGCAGATAGAGATGCACCACCGGTGAGCGCACGTAGCAGTAGCTGACACCCACTGGCGGCTGGAGCGGCATCCCGTCCCAGATGAAGCGAAAGCGTTTGATGTGCAGATCCAGCTCGTCAATACGGGAATGATGTGATTCGGTATTTAAACGCAACACCAGATCGTGACCCGAGAGCTGATAAACGCACTCGTCCGACTGTAGATAGTCGTTCAGCCATGCGGCCAGTTTCTGTTTGTACTGAATGCGCAGCAGTACACCGTAGTTACGTCCCAGCACCTCCAGCTCCGGGATACGCAGGAAGCAGAGTACCGACCAGGGCGCTTTCCCCAGCGCGCGGTTGAGCGCCCGCAGATTGGGCATGTGCACCACCGGATCGAGAAACGCCAGCCGTCTGGCACGCAGGTTAATAGCCCGCTGGCGCGTCGCCAGCACCGCCATGTAAACCACCACAAAGGTAAAGACCAGATAGCTGGAGGAGGTAATGGTGAGTTGAATGTCATAGCCCTGCGACCAGGGTATGTAGCGGTAAAAATAGTGAATAGAGAGGATGAGTATCGGGGTCCAGATCAGGGACATCAGCT
This sequence comes from Leclercia adecarboxylata, assembly GCF_035787115.1. GTDB lineage: Bacteria > Pseudomonadota > Gammaproteobacteria > Enterobacterales > Enterobacteriaceae > Enterobacter > Enterobacter adecarboxylatus_E. The sequence goes on from NZ_JALKTL010000001.1 coordinate 1,466,416, forward strand.
TATAGCCGAAGCGCATCGATCCCCATAGCATTACTGGCATCAGCAGTGACAGCGTGTAGTTAGTACTGAAAATAGAGCTGTTTTCGTTGATCGGCCACAGCAGCAGGGTCAGCAATGCACTGGCAACCAGAGACCAGATAATACCCTCTGTTAATGTTACTTTGCTGTCAATCTGAGCCACAATCTGCGACATCAGACTGCGCAGATAGCGGGGATGACGCAGGGTCCGGATAACCAGGTAGCAGAACGGCACCCCTGTCAGGCAGCCAACCAGTAACCCCTGATAGTTGATTAGCGAGCGGATACCGATGGTGTTGATACCGACCAGGTCAAATCGAGTCTGGTAAAAGCCAAGATAGACAGCAAACTGAAACAGCAGCAGGAACAGGCTGGCCGGGCAGAACATCTGCCAGAACATCCGTTGCGCCATCAGCCGCCCGTCGCCATAGGAGATCTTGTTTCGACGCGGCGCAAAAACCTTATACCCGCCCCAGCTGAGCGTTATCGGGATCAGGAAGTTCGCCATCGTGACGGCTGTTTCGTAGCCGCCTATAGAGGGATAATAGCGCAGGAAGAGCGCCGCCATAATGCCAGGCACTGCCGCCATGCCATAGAACAGCATCAGCGAGAGCAATAGCGCCAGGGGCATGTAATACAGCACCACCACGTTACCCTGCACATGCGTATAAGTGGTGGCGTGACGCGCGACTGGTAAAAGGATAACCGGCAGGATGAGTGGAAGCCCCCACCAGCGATCTCTGTATTTTTTGTATAAAGCGAAAATAGTCATAGATGCCATAGTAAACCCGCTCGTCCAGGGGTAGTTCAGACAGGCATCCAACCTGACGCTGTTGCCGTGCAGACGAAATAACGATTACACGAAAGGAATAAAGATTTTAGTTAGCAACGGCGAGTGATATTTGACTTAAATCAAACATATTAATATCGATAAATAAGTTTCACATTTTTTAACCATACTTTTGTGCTAATTATCAATGGCGTAAATAAACTAATTATTATACATAACAATAAGCGGGTTAGTTGTTGACGGAATTTTACATAACGATTAATTGACCCCTGCCCGCCCGTATGCCTTAATGGCGTACCGCCCGCAGGGTATTTTCAGGAAAACAACAGTGAGTCAGGCCACACGTATGCGAAGACGACATCGGTTTAACACTCGGATGACGCGTATCATACTGCTAATCAGCTTCTTCTTTTTCCTTAGCCGCTTTGTCTATTCCTCTATAGGTGCCTGGTATCACCACCAGGAGAAAAAGCAGGCCCAGCAATCCAGCCTCTCCGTCGATTACGCCGGGCGTTCTACGTCAACAATTAATTAATGCTTTGGTTTATATTGGTTAATTTAATTATTCTGCAGTTTGTAATAATCGAATAACTTCGCTAATCCCTTTGCTCAGTATTTTATCCTGACGCATAACGATGGCCAGCTGACGCTGTAATACCGGCGTAAGCGACCGCACGCATAACCCCTGCCTGTCTTCTGCGCAAGCAACCGCCATTCGGGGAATAATGCTGTATCCCAACCCGACGCGAACCATACGCTTGATCGCTTCGATGCTGCCGGACTGCATCACCGGCTGCGCGTCCACACCGCTTGCCTGGAACCAGGCGTCGATTACCAGGCGCGTGCTGCTTCCGGCGCTAAACGCGATAAAAGGCTGGTCCTGTAACTTTTCCGCGCTCAGCGTGTCAGACTGTCCCTGCTGCTCTTCGGCGGCGATAAAGACAAACTCTTCATCCATTACGGGCGCGATCGCCAGCGCAGCACCGGCAGCAGGCAGCGTCACCAGCCCCAGATCGAGACGGTTCTCCTCTACGGCGCGAACAATCTCAAGAGTATTTCCGGTGGTGACGCCAATCCGCAACAGGGGATGAGCCTCGCGCAACTGCTGCAACAGGGGCGGCAGCAGGTGGATGCAGGCCGTCGCGCCCATTCCGAGAGTAATGGTTCCGCTCACTTCATGGCTGAATGCCGCCACCGAGCGTATCGCCTCATTTACCGCCTGCTCGATTCGCTCGCCGTGGGTCAGTAACGCCAGCCCGGCCGCTGTGGCTTTGATACCCCGCCCGGTACGCTCAATTAATCGCGCCTGCAGAAACTGTTCCAGCTGGCGGATCTGCAAACTGACGGCCGGCTGCGAAAGCCCAAGCACATCTGCCGCGGCAGAAAAACTGCCCCGCAGCACCACCAGTCGAAAGGTCGCCAGCTGTCCCAGATTTAGCGTTGTCATCACAAAGTTTCTCTTATAGGCGCCATAAACGCACCGGCCTGCCAGAGTCCTGCTGCACCCGATATGCTCAGGATAACTCTCTGACGGATTGAAAGATAATGAAAAACCCTGCCATACCGCGCGCCATCCCACTGACAACCGGCTGTAACCAGCTTATTAACTGGGGGATCTCTTTTTATATGCCGGGCACCTTTGGCCGGGCAATTTCGGCAGATACCGGCTGGTCATCACCGCAAATTTTCTCAGGTCTGACGCTTGCCATGCTGGTGATGGCCGCCCTCTCGCCGTTTGTTGCTCGCTTCCTGTCGCGGGCAGGCGGGCAACGCGTGGTGATGACAGGATCCCTGCTGCTTGCCGTCGGTTGTCTGGTCATGGCTGAGGCGCATTCGCTCGTCGCCTGGTACAGCGCCTGGGTGTTAACCGGCATCGGCATGCGTTTGTCGCTGTATGACGCGCTGTTTGCCGCACTGGTTAATCTCTACGGCCAGCAGGCACGGCGAACGATCTCCCGCGTTACGCTGGCGGGTGGGCTGGCCTCGGTGGTGTTCTGGCCGCTGGGGGAGGCACTGCTCACAGCCATGAGCTGGCGTGAAGCGCTACTGATTTATGTTCTGTTCGGCCTGCTGAGCGCCGCGTTAACCTTGCAGCTACCCAATAAAACAGGCTTCACCGTTAACAAACCCGCCGCGCCTGCTGCGGCAGGCGATCGGCGAAACGGCTGGCTCTACGCCGCGTTTATCGCGCTGATCACCTTTGTCTCTAACGGCACTTCCACCCATCTGCCGGAATTTATCGCCAGCGTCGGCCTGCCGGTTGCCGTCGGCATGTTATGGGGCGTAGGGCAGACCGGCGCACGGTTTCTGGAGGTGGTTGCCGGGGCGGGTCTCACCCCGCTTCGTCTGACACTACTCACCGCCCTGGCCATGCCGGCCTGTTTTCTGCTGGGGCTAAGCAGTACGCTTTTCCTCTGGTCAGCCGCCGGTTTTGTGCTGGGTTACGGGGCGATTAACGGCCTGGTGACGATAGTAAAAGCCACCCTGCCCTTACAGCTGTTTGCCCCTGAAGAGTACGCCAGACGCACCGGCGTGCTGCTGATCCCCGCCCAGCTGATGGCCGCAGCCTCTCCGCTGGCCTACGCATGGCTGAACCGGGCCCTGGGCGTCGTGGGTGCGATGTGGCTGTCGTGGGGCGTAACGCTGGCAATCACCGGGCTGGCGATAGCTATGGTGAAGGGTCAGGCAGCGCGTGGCAATCAGGGCATCCCTGCCCTGAGTGACTAAAGAACAAAACCGCCGTCAATGGTCAGGCTTGAACCGGTCATGTAGCCGGATGACGCCCCGGCAAGCCAGGCCGCCAGCGAGGCGATTTCGTCCGGCTCGCCCATGCGCTGCAGGGGAATACTACCGACAATCTGCTCCCTCATCCCGGCGGTCATGTCGGTGGCAACAGGCCCCGGCTGGATGTTGTTAATGGTGATGCGCCGTGGCGCGAGGTCCAGCGCCAGGTTTTGCACCATTGATGCCACAGCCGCTTTACTCATGGCATAAACGCTGCTGCCGGCATGGCCCGTGCGCACCGCGGTATTACTGCCGATGGTGATTATCCTTCCCCCTTCGGCCATCGGTTTAACCGCCGCCTGAATGGCGAGGAAGACGCCACGCACGTTTACGGACAGCGTGGCGTCCAGATCTGCCAATGAGTAATCCTCAAGGGTGCCGAGACGAAGCACGCCCGCATTCACCACGGCGACGTCCAGCCTGCCGTACTGACGCAGCGTCGTATCGACTGCCGCCTGGATTGCCGACGCATCGGCACTGTCGGCTTCAATAGCTATCGCCTCCCCGCCCTGACGCGCAATGGTTGATACCAGCGCCTGCGCCCGATCCGGGCGTGATACCCAGGTAATGGCAACCCGGTAACCGTCGCGCGCCAGCCGCGCCGCAATGGCCGCACCGATACCGCGTGCGCCGCCGAAAACCAAAGCAACTTTTTCGTGATTCATGATGGACATTCTCCTGTTGGCTTTAGCACCCACCCGGGTGCCTGTGCAGACACCATGCCAGCGAAAATGCCCCCACGCCTGCACGGAATGTATCGCACTGTATCCCTGCCGCCCTGCTTACACAGCCATACAAAAAAGCCACCGGCGGCAAACAGATCCGATACATAAAAATGGTTTTATGAGGCTGTCGCCACAACTTACCCGATGAGGAGAGACCCCCGATGATAGGTCGAAATTTACTGATTACGCTGTTCGCGCTGACATCAGGCTGCACCTGGGCTGCACCGCTTAGCGGACTCAGTGCCGCAGATGTTAACGGCCCCGCTGCCGTTGCACCGCTCGAACACCCGCAGCCACCGGCAAAACTGATTGTGGATCCGCCGCTGGCGGGCCCGCTGAGTAAAGGCGCCGTCTTTATTCAATACCGCGCCGAGAACATGCGCATTGAGCCCGTGTTCGGACCCGAAGCGCTCAAAGTGACGCCGCGCATCGGTCATCTCCACGTCATCGTGGATGACAACCCCTGGCACTGGGCCGACGCCAGCGGCGAACCGGTCATTCTGGTGGGACTGCCCGCAGGGCATCACAAGGTGACCCTTATTCTCGCCGACCCAACCCATAAACCTGTTGATCGTAAAACCATTGAATTTACCGTGCCGCCGCATGCCGCGGTTATGCACTGAACGCAAGCACTCACTTATTTTTGAGGATGTTAACCATGAAAACATTACTGATTGCTGTCCTGGCCTTCTCCGCTGCAATGACCTCTTCCGCTTTCGCCTCCCAGGAAATTGATCGTCCTCAGGGGCAGCAAAAAATTGGCACCGTTTCCGACAGCAGTGGCGCATCGTCCCTCGCGGATCTGGAGGCGAAACTGCAGGCCAAAGCCGATAAAGCCGGTGCCAGCGCGTTTCGCATTACTTCAGCCGGAGGGAACAACACCCTGTCAGGCACAGCCGATATTTATCGCTGAGGTGTGAACATGAAAAAACGTTTTCCTCTCACCCTGATGGCGGGCCTGTTTCTGGCCGCCGCCAGTGGTACGGCGCTGGCGAAGCATAAAACCGTGGTGCTGGTGCACGGCGCTTTTGCCGACGGCAGCAGCTGGAACCGCGTAATTGGCGAGCTGCAACATCAGCATACCGAGGTCATTGCCGTTCAGCTGCCGCTCACCTCGCTCCAGGACGACGTGGCCGCTACCCGACGCGCCATCGCCCGGGCTAAAGGTGATGTGGTGCTGGTAGGCCACTCCTGGGGCGGCACGGTTATTAGCGAGGCGGGTAACGAGGCGCGGGTTAAATCACTGGTGTATGTTGCGGCGTTTGCCCCGGATTCGGGCCAGTCGACGGCAGATCTGGCAAATAGCTATCCCGCCCCACCGGGCAGCGCGGGCATCGCCAAAACCGCAGATGGTTTTCTCTATTTGTCCGCTAAATCGGTACGCCAGGATTTTGCCCCGGACATTACGTCAGCCGAACAAAATACGCTGGTGGCGACCCAGGGTCCGCTCCGTGCGGATGCCTTTGCAGAAAAGGTCACGCACGCGGCCTGGCACGATAAGCCGAGCTGGTATGTGGTCAGCAAAAATGACCGGATGATCAATCCGGAGCTGGAGCGTGCAATGGCGAAGGCAATAGACGCCAACACCCGTGAAGTGATGGCAAGCCATGTGTCGATGGTCAGTCATCCACTGGAGATTGCCCGGGTGATTGAGCAAGCCGCGAAATGAGACAGGCGAAAAAAAGCCCGCAGGATGCGGGCTTGATGTGATAACGCTTAACGGGCGGGGATTATTCCCACTCGATTGTTGCCGGTGGCTTACCGCTGATGTCGTACACCACGCGGGAGATGCCGTTCACTTCGTTGATGATGCGGTTAGACACACGGCCCAGGAAGTCATACGGCAGGTGCGCCCAGTGCGCGGTCATAAAGTCGATGGTCTCTACGGCACGCAGGGAGACAACCCAGTCGTACTTACGGCCATCGCCCATTACGCCAACAGAACGAACCGGCAGGAACACGGTGAACGCCTGGCTCACTTTGTTATACAGGTCGGCTTTGTGCAGTTCTTCGATGAAGATCGCGTCCGCGCGACGCAGCAGGTCGCAGTACTCTTTCTTCACTTCGCCCAGCACGCGCACGCCCAGACCCGGACCCGGGAACGGGTGACGGTAGAGCATGTCATACGGCAGACCCAGCTCCAGGCCGATCTTACGCACTTCGTCTTTGAACAGCTCACGCAACGGCTCAACCAGGCCCATCTTCATCTCTTTCGGCAGGCCGCCCACGTTGTGGTGAGATTTGATGACGTGCGCTTTACCGGTGGCGGATGCCGCGGATTCGATCACGTCAGGGTAGATGGTGCCCTGCGCCAGCCACTTAACGTCTTCCAGCTTCAGCGCTTCTTCGTCGAACACTTCAACGAACACGCGGCCGATGATTTTACGTTTGGCTTCCGGATCGTTTTCACCTGCCAGCGCCTCCAGGAAGCGCTGCTCGCCTTCAACGTGAACAATGTTCAGGCCGAAGTGGTCGCCGAACATATCCATAACCTGCTGTGCTTCGTTGAGGCGCAGCAGACCGTTATCCACAAAGACGCAGGTCAGGTTTTTGCCGATGGCGCGGTGCAGCAGCATCGCGGTCACGGAGGAGTCAACGCCGCCGGACAGGCCGAGGATCACTTTATCGTCACCCACCTGCTGGCGGATGCGCTCAACGGCGTCGTCGATGATTTTGGCTGGCGTCCACAGCGCTTCACACTGGCAGATATCGCGAACAAAGCGTTCCAGCATACGCATGCCCTGACGGGTGTGGGTCACTTCCGGGTGGAACTGCACGCCGTAGAAGCGCTTCTCTTCGTTCGCCATGATCGCGAACGGGCAGCTTTCGGTGCTGGCAACGGTCACAAAGTCGGACGGGATAGCGGTCACTTTGTCGCCGTGGCTCATCCAGACGTCCAGCAGCGCTTTGCCGTCTGCGGTCAGGGAGTCTTCGATACCGCGGATCAGGGCGCTGTCGGTCTGTACTTCAACCTGCGCGTAACCAAATTCACGCTCGTTAGAACCTTCGACATGACCACCCAGCTGCATCGCCATGGTCTGCATGCCGTAGCAGACGCCGAACACCGGCACACCGGCCTCGAACACGTACTGCGGCGCGCGCGGGCTGTTGTGTTCGGTGGTGCTTTCCGGGCCGCCGGAGAGAATGATACCGCTTGGGTTGAATTCGCGAATCTGTGCTTCCGTGACATCCCACGCCCACAGTTCACAGTACACGCCCAGCTCACGTACGCGACGTGCCACCAGCTGAGTATATTGAGAACCGAAATCGAGGATGAGAATGCGATGTTTATGAATGTTTTCCGTCATTGACGCTAATTCCGAGGCAAGTGAAACAAAAACAGAGCGCCCGGCTTAAAGCCGGGCGCGGAAATTAATCAGGAGCCCATACGGTAGTTCGGAGACTCTTTAGTGATCGTCACGTCGTGAACGTGGCTTTCCTGGATACCCGCACCGCTGATACGTACGAATTCCGCTTTAGTACGCAGCAGGTCAATGGTACCACAGCCGGTGAGGCCCATACAGGAGCGCAGGCCACCCATCTGCTGGTGGATGATCTCTTTCAGGTAGCCTTTATAGGCCACGCGACCTTCGATACCCTCCGGTACCAGTTTGTCAGCGGCGTTATCGGTCTGGAAGTAGCGGTCGGAGGAGCCTTTGGACATCGCGCCCAGGGAGCCCATCCCGCGGTAGGATTTGTAAGAACGGCCCTGGAAGAGTTCGATTTCGCCCGGGGATTCTTCAGTACCCGCCAGCATGGAACCGACCATTACCGCTGCCGCACCGGCTGCGATCGCTTTTGCGATGTCGCCAGAGAAGCGGATTCCGCCGTCAGCGATAACCGGAATACCGGTGCCTTCCAGCGCTTCTACCGCGTCGGATACCGCAGTGATCTGTGGAACCCCCACGCCGGTGACGATACGGGTAGTACAGATAGAGCCAGGGCCGATACCCACTTTCACCGCGCTGCAACCCGCTTCTGCCAGGGCACGCGCACCTGCGCCGGTCGCCACGTTACCGCCGATGATCTGCAGGTCAGGGTATTTTGCACGGGTCTCACGAATACGTTGCAGCACGCCTTCGGAATGGCCGTGAGAGGAGTCGATCAGCAGGACGTCAACGCCCGCGGCAACCAGCGCGTCTACGCGCTCTTCGTTACCGGCACCAGCGCCAACCGCTGCACCGACGCGCAGACGGCCATGCTCGTCTTTACAGGCGTTCGGTTTACGTTCTGCTTTCTGGAAATCTTTAACGGTGATCATGCCGCGCAGGTGGAAGCTGTCGTCCACAACCAGCGCTTTTTCAACGCGTTTTTCGTGCATTTTGGCAAAGACGACGTCGCGGGATTCACCCTCACGGACGGTAACCAGACGCTCTTTCGGCGTCATGTAGACGCTGACCGGCTGGTTCAGGTCGGTGACGAAACGCACGTCACGACCGGTAATGATGCCCACCAGTTCGTTATCGGAGGTCACTACCGGGTAGCCTGCAAAACCGTTACGCTCGGTCAGCGCTTTCACTTCGTGCAGGGTGGTGGTCGGCAGAACGGTTTGTGGGTCGGTAACGATGCCAGATTCATGTTTCTTCACGCGGCGAACTTCTTCCGCCTGGCGCTCGATAGACATGTTTTTATGGATAAAGCCAATGCCGCCTTCCTGAGCCAGGGCGATAGCCAGGCGCGCTTCAGTCACGGTGTCCATTGCCGCGGAGAGCATAGGAATGTTCAGGCGAATGGTTTTGGTTAACTGCGTGCTGAGGTCGGCAGTATTCGGCAGAACGGTGGAATGAGCGGGAACGAGGAGGACGTCGTCAAACGTCAGTGCTTCTTTAGCGATACGTAGCATGGGCAATATCTCTGACCTGGGTGGTTAAATATTGCCGTGGCATTATACAGAGCGTAACCGATTGCATCCACACTTTTTTATAAATAATGCTTGCGATCGCCTCTCAGCAGGTTACTATCGACTGAATAACTTGCTGATTTAGAATTTGATCCCGCTCACATGTTATCCTCCCAGTCCCCCTCTATTTATACCGTCAGCCGCCTGAATCAGACGGTCCGTTTGCTGCTGGAGCAGGAAATTGGCCAGGTGTGGATCAGCGGAGAGATCTCCAATTTCACCCAACCGGCGTCCGGTCACTGGTACTTCACCCTGAAAGACAACACCGCCCAGGTGCGCTGCGCGATGTTCCGCAACAGCAATCGTCGGGTCACGTTCCGACCGCAGCACGGGCAGCAGGTGCTGGTTCGCGCCAGTATCACCCTGTACGAGCCGCGCGGTGATTATCAGATTATCGTCGAAAGCATGCAGCCTGCGGGTGAAGGGCTTTTACAGCAGAAATATGAGCAGCTGAAAGCCGCGCTCTCAGCTGAAGGGCTGTTTGATCAACAGTACAAACAACCGCTGCCCTCCCCCGCTCACTGCGTGGGGGTGATCACCTCGAAAACCGGCGCCGCGCTGCATGACATTCTGCATGTCCTGAAACGTCGCGACCCCTCTCTGCCGGTCGTCATCTATCCGACCGCCGTTCAGGGCGACGATGCGCCGGGGCAGATTGTCCGTGCCATTGAGCTGGCTAACGCCCGCCAGGAGTGTGATGTGCTGATCGTCGGGCGCGGAGGTGGCTCACTGGAGGATCTCTGGAGCTTTAACGACGAACGGGTGGCGCGGGCGATTTTTGCCAGCCGGATCCCGGTGGTGAGCGCCGTCGGCCACGAAACGGATGTGACGATTGCCGATTTTGTCGCCGATTTACGCGCGCCTACGCCTTCTGCGGCGGCAGAAATGGTGAGCCGTAACCAGCTGGAGCTGCTGCGCCAGATCCAGAACGGCCAGCAGCGCCTGGAGATGGCGATGGACTATTTCCTCGCCAACCGCACCCGTCGCTTTACCCAGCTTCACCACCGCCTGCAACAGCAGCACCCGCAGCTGCGCCTGGCGCGCCAGCAAACGGTGCTGGAACGTCTGCGCCAGCGAATGAACGTGGCGGTGGATAATCAGCTTAAACGGGCCGGGCAGCGCCAGCAGCGCACCGCCCAGCGCCTGAATCAGCAAAACCCGCAGCCGCGTATCTGGCGCGCGCAAACGCGTATTCAGCAGCTGGAATATCGTCTGAGCGAGAACCTGCGCGCCCGCCTGAGCAGCACCCGGGAGCGCTTCGGCAATGCGGTGACGCATCTTGAAGCCGTCAGCCCGCTTTCGACACTGGCGCGCGGCTACAGCGTGACTACCGCCACCGACGGCAAAGTGCTGAAGCAAACGAAACAGGTCAAAGCGGGTGATGTGCTCACCACCCGGCTGTCGGACGGCTGGGTAGAAAGCGAAGTGAAAGGCGTCACGGTAGCCAAAAAAACCCGCGCCCGCAAAAAGGCCTGACGCGGATCAGGACGCCTGATGTTCGGCATCGGGCGCCACCGCCAGCATCGCCAGTGATAGCGCGGAAAACGTCAGCAGCGCCCACGCCGCGCCGGCCGTCCCATACAGCTGACCAAAAAACACCGAGCCGATAATCTGCCCAAGCGCCAGCATCAGGAAGGCAATGCTGACCCCTGCCGCAGGCGAAGGCTCCGCAACCCGCGCCCCCTGCACCAGCAGCACGCCCGATAAAATCACATACCCCGCCCCGCTCATCGCCACCACCGGCACCAGCCACCAGGCAAAGTCCTTGCTCAGGGCCAGGGCGATCAGCGACCCCGCCATAAAGAGCTGCGATCCGCTATACACCCCGCGCATGCCGATGCGCTTCGCCAGGCTGCCGGTAAACACGGCGGCCACCCCTGCCCCACCGCTCACCAGCCACAGGACGTTGGTGGTAGCATCATCCAGTTTGGTATGGCGTTGCAAAAGCTCAGGGCCGAAGCTCCACCAGGCGGCGCTGGCGATGCCGCTGACAAGGGCGATAGCGGACAGGCGAATCATTCCCGGTTTCTGCATCAGAGCGCGCCAGCCCGGCACCTCTTCGGCTGCCCTCGTCGCGCGGGGCAGATAGCGCCAGACGGGGATAAGTGATGCTAATGCCAGCAGGGCAAAGATCGCGCAGGCGACCCGCCAGCCTCCCGGTACAAAAAACAGCACCGGCACCGACAGGATGATACCGCCGCTGGTTCCGGCGTTAATGATGGTGTTCACCTGGGTTTGCCGCTCGGGGTTAACTCCGGCGCTCACGGCCCCCGCAAGAGCGGGAGACGCCAGCCCCGAGCTGAGGCCAGCAATAAACAGGCCCGCGGCCAGCACCGGCGGCGAAGGGGCTAACGCCAGAATCAGCAACCCGGCCGCCGCCGTCAAGGCCGCCAGTACGGCCGGGAAGCGGGGCCCGAAGCGCTGCGTCAGAAAAGAGGCGAAAAAAACTGACAGACAACAGGCCCCGTAGCTGCAGGCGGCAATCAGGCCTGCGGTCTGCGGTGAAAAAGAGATAGCCTGCCGGATATCCGGCAGCATGATGCCCCATGAAAAGCGTGCCATCCCATAGGTGACGGCGATTAAGGCAAATCCCGTGATGGCCAGAGCCAGATTTTTTTTCATACCGTTCCTCGCGTCAGGTCGTTAAAAAACCTAATCCCTGAGCGTCGGTTGCGCCACTTTTTTGCCCCGCGATTTGTCCGACTTACCCGCCGTTTTGCCGCTATGATTTACACTTAAGCTGTTGCTTTTTTCGGCATTGCCATAACAGGAGAGACGCATGACCCGAGCCTGTAGCGTGATCCCACCCTATATTCTTCGCCGCATTATCGAGAGCGGCTCTGAGCCGCAGCAGCGCTGCGCCCGCCAGACCCTGACCCATGTCCAGACGCTGATGGCCCATATGCCGGGAAAACCCGCCGCGCCGCACGTTAACCGAGCCGGGCAGCTGGAGCGGGACATCTATGACGCCAGGCAGACCCAGGAGCTACCTGGCACCCAGGTGCGCTATGAGGGGCAGCACTCTAACGGCGACGTGGCGGTGGATGAAGCCTACGATTATCTGGGCATCACCCATGATTTTTTCTGGAAAAACTATCAGCGCGATTCCCTTGATAACAAGGGGCTGATCCTTACCGGCACCGTGCATTATGGCCGGGAGTATCAGAACGCCTTCTGGAACGGGCAGCAGATGGTGTTTGGCGACGGGGACGGCGAGATTTTTAACCGCTTTACCATCGCCATAGACGTGGTCGCCCACGAGCTGAGCCACGGCGTCACAGAGACCGAAGCCGGGCTTATCTACTTTGAACAGTCCGGCGCGCTGAACGAGTCGTTATCAGACGTATTCGGCGCGCTGGTGAAGCAGTATCACCTTAAGCAAACCGCCGATGAGGCCGACTGGCTGATTGGCGAAGGGCTGCTGGCCGAGGGGGTTAACGGCAAGGCGCTGCGCTCCATGTCCGAGCCGGGAACCGCCTACGACGATCCGCTGCTGGGAAAAGATCCGCAGCCGGGGCACATGGATGATTTTATCAAAACCCGTGAGGACAACGGCGGTGTGCATCTTAACTCCGGCATCCCTAACCGGGCTTTTTACCTGGCGGCCACCGCCATCGGGGGCTATGCCTGGGAAAAGGCAGGCTACGCCTGGTACGATACGGTTTGCGACCGAAACCTGACGCAGGACGCGGATTTTGCCGCCTTTGCAAGGCTGACTATCTATCACGGAGAGAAACGCGCCGGGGCCGACGTCGCGGCGGCCATTGAACAAGCCTGGAAGACGACAGGAGTGCTGTAAATGCAGATCCCGGAACTGACAGACGACGCGGTGGTTGAGCTGGCCCGCGAGGGCGGTGTCGCCTTTATTCCTAATCTGAGCGGCCTGCGGCGTATCGCCCTCTCAGAACTGAGCGCGCAACAGCGCCAGCGGGTGGTTGAGATCCTCGACCAGGCGCTGGTCCTCGGCCAGCCGCCCGGCCAGGCGTCGCCGCCGGGGCGCGGCGATCAGCGCTACTTTCGCATCCAGATCGTCTGGACCCGCCATAACCAGGCGCAGTATACCGATGTGATCCTGCTGGTGCCGGAGCAGGAAGCCCCGCCGTCGCTGATAGATTTGTGGCGCAAGGGCGAAGGCTGCATCTGTGATTAAGCGCCGGGCAGGACGAACTCAACGCGCTTTTTCGAGATCAGGCCGTGGCCGTTCTGGCAAAAATAATCCACCGCACCGCAGGCTTTTAACACCTCAAGCGGCTTATGGCATTCCGGACAGCGCGCTTCCAGAGCAATATCTTTATTACAACTCTCGCAGTGCGCTACGCCGTTTTGCGGCTCCAGCGCTGCATGACACTCCGGGCAGGTAATCGACATGATGACTCCTTTGAAGGGTATTCAGTACAACGTCGATGTTAACACGATGCGTTCAGTGGGGGCCACGCAGCTGTTGCTGTAATGCCAGCAGGCATTCGACTTCTTCCAGCCGGCGCTGGGTTGTGCGGCTCACCTCCTGCGGGTCGCGGTTAAACAGACTCTGCTCGCCGAGAATATGCTCAGCCAGGCAGTGGGCGTAAATCGTGCCGCCAAAACGCCAGCGCTGAACCTGCTCGCCATCGAACAGCTCCAGCACATCCTCCGCCCCTTGACGGTCGTGGCTGATTACCCGTCCATCCCGCAGATGCAGCCGCAGCCCTTTTTGCCCGCCGGATGGCCCGGCATATTTGTTCAGCCAGATATCCACCGGCACGCCGCCCATCGTTCCCTTAAGATGCGCCTCACCTTCCGCGGTGGTCAGATCGCCTCTGGCAATATCGCGCCCCAGCCGATCTTTTGCCGTCACCATCTGCAAGGCCAGATCGCTGCTGCCGCCCAGATAACGCACCGTTTCCCGCATCATCGCCAGCACATGCGTGCCGATATCGAGGATCACCCCGTCCGGGTGGCGAAGCGAGCGGGTATCCGGCTCGCCGGTGGCAAAGTTGAGCGCAATGGGCTCTCCCGCCGCGTTAAATCCGCTCGGTTCCTGTAAAAAACCCTCGATTCTGGCGATGTCAGAGAAGCTCCCGACCAGCCCCAGGCGCACCAGGTTAATGCGCGCCATCCAGTGATCGAGCGTCAGCACCCGGGAAGCCGCCGCCGGTTTTGCCAGCAGCAATCGCAGTTTTTCGGTCTGGGCAAGCGTGGCGACAATGGGTTTTTCGACCACGATCCTGGGGATGGAAGAGGCCAGCGCCTGCTCAAGCACTTCAAGATGTTGCAGTGATGCGGTGGTGATAAAAAGCGTATCGAGAGGCCGGGCAAGGAGGTCGTTGAGCGAAGGACAACGCGTGACGCCAGCCAGGCTCCTGGCGGGCTGGATATCAAAGCCCAGACAGCGAAGCGAATCGCCAAAGGTACTTTTTAATGCGGGCAGATATGCGGTCTCTACTACCGCGCCAAGCCCAACAAAACCAATCTGCATCTCCCACCTCTTTTGTTACACTGCCGGGGCGTAACCACGCCCCGGCCAGTCAGGGCAGGATTCAGGCGTTGGTTACCGGTTTCGGCTCACTTTTCGTTTGTGCATTTTCCAGCATACGACGTACCGGAACAATGAGCACCGTCAGAACGGCGGCACAAATTAGCAGGGCAATGGAGCAGCGCGCGAAGAGATCCGGCAGCATGTCCAGCTGATCGGCCTTCACGTGACCGCCAATCAGGCCTGCCGCCAGGTTGCCCAGCGCGCTGGCGCAGAACCACAGCCCCATCATCTGACCGCGCATTCTTTCCGGAGCCAGCAGGGTCATGGTCGCCAGACCAATCGGGCTCAGGCACAGTTCACCGAGGGTCAGCATCAAAATACTGCCCACCAGCCAGAACGGCGATACGCCCGCCCCACCATTATTGAGAACGTTCTGCGCCGCCAGCATCATCAGGCCAAAGCCTCCTGCCGCGCACAGAATACCGATCACGAACTTGGTGATGCTGCTCGGGCGAATGTTGTTGCTCGCAAGCTTCGGCCACGCCCAGCTAAAGACCGGCGCCAGCAGGATAATAAACAGGGCGTTAATCGACTGGAACCACACCGCCGGGATTTCAAAATCGCCAATCATGCGGTTGGTGTAGTCGTTGGCAAACAGGTTGAATGAGGTCGGCTTTTGCTCAAACGCTGACCAGAAGAAGGCCGCCGAAACCAGCAGGATAAAGCAGACCAGCAGTCTGGCGCGCTCTTTACGGTTGAGGCCAGCGAAAACAAACAGCCAGATAAAATAGAGCGCCACCGAAGCGGCAATCACATAAACCAGCACGCTGGCCACGGCAACCGGGTTAATAACAATCACGCCCTGGGCGATCAGGATGACAATAATCGCAATACCCGCCGCCAGCGCCAGCAGCCAGGCGCCAACACCGTTTTTCTTCGCCACCGGGCTGTTCCAGGTGGAATCCAGCCCCACCTCGCTGTCGTAGCGTTTCATGGCCGGAACGGCAAACAGGCGGAAAATGACCAGCGCCACCAGCATCCCGATACCGCCGATACCAAAGCCCCAGTGCCAGCCGTGCGATTTAATCAGCCAGCCGGAGATCAGCGGCGCGATAAATGAGCCCATGTTGATGCCCATATAGAACAACGAGAAGCCACCGTCACGGCGCGCATCGCCTTTCTTATACAGCGTGCCCACCATCACCGAGATACAGGTTTTGAACAGGCCCGAGCCAAGCACAATAAACATCAGACCGATAAAGAACAGGTTGTTACCCATCACCGCAGAAAGCGCAATCGACAGGTGGCCAAGCGCAATCAGAATCGAACCGTACCAGACCGCTCTCTGCTGTCCGAGCCAGTTGTCCGCCAGCCAGCCGCCGGGCAGCGCGGCCAGGTACATGGTACCGGCAAAGATACCGACGATGGCGGAGGCATTTTCACGTGCCAGCCCCATCCCACCATCATAAACGGTGGCTGCCATAAACAGGATCAGTAACGGACGAATGCCGTAAAATGAGAAGCGTTCCCACATCTCGGTAAAAAATAGCGAGCCAAGGGGATAAGGATGGCCGAAGAAAGTTCGGCTTTCATTTTTATTAACAGAGGATTGCATAATTCTCCCGAGATGATGTGTCGTCATGCTTGTAAACACCGGAAATCAGCCGCACAGCGAGTATTCTGTGCGGCTTTTTTTGCAACCGGCGAAATGTTATTTAACCATTTGATAACCTGACGCTACTTTTGTCCAGCCCCTGATGCACCATCAAAAGATGAAAACTCGACAATCATCTTATTTCTTAGATTTTATGTTGGATAAACATGAATAGTGATTGACATCACATCAATAATTATTCGCTCCTTTCAGATATAAAAAACCCGCGCAGGGCGGGTTTTCAGCAGTTCAGACATAAAAAAACCCGCGACTGGCGCGGGTTTTCGAGCATAACAGCAAGGATTATTTGCTTTTCTTGATGTGCTTAATCAAACGCTTACGCTTACGCATCTGGTTTGGCGTCAGGGTGTTGCGCTTGTTGGCAAACGGGTTATCCCCTTCCTTGAACTGGATACGGATCGGCGTACCCATTACATCCAGCGATTTGCGGAAGTAGTTCATCAGGTAGCGCTTGTAAGAATCAGGCAGATCCTTCACCTGGTTACCGTGAATAACCACGATAGGCGGGTTATAACCGCCCGCGTGAGCATATTTCAGCTTCACGCGACGACCACGTACCAGCGGTGGCTGATGGTCTTCCGCCGCCATGGTCATGATGCGGGTCAGCATCGCGGTACCCACACGGCGGGTGGAGCTGTCGTAGGCTTCACGTACGGATTCAAACAGGTTGCCGACGCCGCTGCCGTGCAGGGCAGAGATGAAGTGCACCCGGGCAAAGTCGATAAAGCCCAGACGGAAGTCCAGGGTCTCTTTCACCTGCTCACGCACTTCATTGCTCAGGCCATCCCACTTGTTGACGACGATAACCAGTGAGCGCCCACTATTGAGGATAAAGCCGAGCAGGGAGAGATCCTGATCGGAGATGCCTTCACGGGCATCGATAACCAGCATCACCACGTTAGCGTCTTCAATCGCCTGCAGGGTTTTGATTACCGAGAATTTTTCCACCACATCGGTGATTTTCCCGCGCTTACGCACGCCCGCGGTATCGATCAGCACGTATTCACGCTCGTCGCGCTGCATCGGGATGTAGATGCTGTCACGGGTGGTGCCCGGCATGTCGTACACCACCACGCGGTCTTCACCAAGGATGCGGTTAGTAAGCGTTGACTTACCTACGTTCGGACGGCCCACAATCGCCAGCTTAATCGGCAGATCCTGCGGGTTGAAGTCATCTTCAGGCTCCTCTTCTTCGCCTTCTTCGCCGTCTTCGAACTGCGCCCAGTATTCTGCGTCTTCATCCACCTCTTCCGGCGGATTGATCTCGTCAACGAAAGGCAGCAGTGCGGTTTCCAGCAGGCTGGTGACGCCGCGACCGTGGGAGGCAGCGATCGGGTAGATATCGCCCAGGCCTAACGACCAGAAATCTGCCATCGCCTGATCGGCATCGATACCGTCGGTTTTGTTCGCCACCAGGAAGGTCGCTTTTTCACGCGAGCGCAGGTGTTTGGCAATGGCGGAGTCGGCAGGCATCAGGCCGGCGCGCGCATCAACCATAAACAGCACAACGTCGGCTTCTTCAATCGCCAGCAGGGATTGCTCCGCCATGCGGGTTTCAACGCCGTCTTCTGTACCGTCGATACCACCGGTATCGATACAGATAAATTCACGACCTTCCACTTCTGCACGACCGTACTTACGGTCACGCGTGAGCCCCGGGAAATCCGCAACCAGCGCATCACGGGTGCGTGTTAAACGGTTAAATAAAGTGGATTTTCCAACGTTCGGGCGCCCGACAAGCGCGACCACAGGTACCATGTTTAAAGCCTCATAAAATTCGATATCACGTCGCGTTTGCGGCGTTTTTTAAAAAATCAAAACGGCCCCTGAAGCAACAGGAGCCGTTGAGTATACTACAACCGCGGTGATTAACGCGTGATCGCGTACAGCGTACCGTCTTTTGCCTGGATCAGCAGTTTGCCGTCAACCGATACCGGCTCGGTCAGGAAGCCGGAACCGTCAACTTTCTCCTGAGCGACAAAACGACCGTTGCTCGGGTCAATCCAGTGCATATACCCTTCGCTATCCCCCACAACCAGGCTGCCGTTATAGAGCGCCGGTGTGGTCAGCAGACGGTGCAGCAGATCGCTTTGCGTCCACAGCGTCACGCCGCCTTCCGTGCTCAGGGCCAGCACGCGATCGTTCTGATCGACCAGATAGATACGGTTACCGTCAACGATGAAATCGTTCACTGAGCCCAGCTCGCGTTTCCACATGATCTGGCCGCTACGCAGATCCATCGCGGTCAGGTTGCCGTTATAGGCCAGCGCATACACTACGCCATTCACAATTACCGGGGTGGTATCTACGTCGCTCAGACGGTCAATTTCGGTCGGACCGGTAGCCTGAGAGATACGCTGCTGCCAGATCAGCTGGCCTTGCTGCATCAGCACGGCGCTGACGCGACCGTTATCACCACCGACAATGGCGGCGCCAAACGCGGAGGCCGGAGCCGATTCACCACGCAGGGAGAGCGCAGGCATATCCAGGTTTACGGTCCACTTCACCGCACCGTCAGCTTCATTCAGAGCCTGCAGCTGACCGTTTGCGGTATGCACCAGCACCATCCCGTCGCTGACGACCGGACGAGAGAGCGCTTCACCCGCTACGCGAGTCTGCCAGGCGATGGAGCCATCGCTGGTGTTAAGGGCATAAACCTGTGCCTTCTCGCTGCCAATATAAACATGACCACCGGCCACCGTCACACCACCGGAAAGCAGAGCTGGCGTGCGTGACAGCCAGCCGCTTTTTTCAGCGAGGTTGACAGACCACACTTCTTTGCCGTCATCGGCGTTAAGGGCTTTCACCGTGCCTTTGCGATCGGCCGCGTAGACCACGCCGTCCGCAGAAGCAGGATGCAGGTTGGAATAGAAATCGCCAATCCCGTCGCCCACGGACGTGCTCCAGGCGGTGGATGGCTCAAACTGGTTTTCAACCGTCGGCAGTGGCGACATGGTGACAACATCTTCTTCGCCGCTGAACAGTGAACAGCCGCTCAATAACGTAACGGAAAGCAGTCCTGGCAGAAGTAATTTACGCAATTGCATCGGGTCCCTCTCAGACGGACAAATTATTTATTTTCATCTGCAGCATTTCGCTCAGCGCGGGTGAGGCGTTGCTTTTCACGCCCGCTTCCCATGCGCTACGCGCGCCCTGTTTGTCACCCTTGCTCAGCAATGCTTCGCCACGCAGGTCGGCAACAATGGCAGCAAAACCTTCGCCTTTAACGCTGTCCAGCGTTTTCAGCGCGTCGTCAGTTTTCTTCTGCTGAACCTGAATACGGGCGAGACGCAGGTTGATAACCGCTTTCAGGTTATCGTCGCTTGCTGATGCCAGACCCTGCTGCAGCTGCGCTGCCGCTTTATCCAGTTCATTTTTATCAACAAACTGCTGAGCCACTTCCAGCGAAGCCAGCGCGCCATAGGTGTTCTTGTTGTCTGCGGCAAATTTCTCTGCCGCTGTCAGCGTTTGCGGCTGATCGGCACGGATTGCGCTCACGGTATTTTCATACTGTAAGGAAGAACCACGCGCAGAGTCGACCTGATGACTGTTCCAGTAACGCCAGCCCACCAGCGCGCCAATACCTAAAACTACCCCAACAGCCAGGGCTTTGCCGTTTTCAGCAAAGAAGCGTTTAATCGCATCAACCTGGTCGTTTTCGTTCTCGTAAATTTCCACGCAGTCCTTCTCCTTAGCCCAGTAGAGTGCGCAAGTGCGCCGCAACGCCGTCCTGCGTTACCGTTGTTTGCTCACCAGAGCGCAGATCTTTCACTACGACATCGCCGTTAGCCACTTCTGACTCGCCGAGTACCAGTGCGATACGCGCGCCCCACTTATCGGCACGGGCGAACTGTTTCTTAAAGTTGCCGCCGCCGTGGTTGGTCATCAGCTTAGCGTCCGGCAGCGCATCGCGCACGCGTTCGGCAAGCTGCATTGCCGCAGACTGCGTTTCCGCGCCTGAGGCTACCAGGTATATATCGACAACAGGATCGGCTTTAAATTCCGGATTAACTGCCTGAACTAACAAAACAAGTCGCTCAAGACCCATGGCGAAGCCAACGGCAGGTGCAGGACGTCCGCCTAACTGCTCGACCAGGCCGTCATAACGACCGCCGGCACAGACGGTGCCCTGCGAGCCCAGGCTGGTGGTGACCCACTCAAATACGGTGCGGTTATAGTAGTCCAGACCACGCACCAGGCGCTGGTTTACGGTGTAGGTAATCCCGGCGGCTTCCAGCAGTTTACACAGACCGGCAAAATGTTCGCGGGAATCGTCATCCAGGTAATCACCCAGGGCAGGTGCATCGTTCAGCAGAGCCTGCACGTCCGGGTTCTTGGAATCCAGCACGCGCAGCGGATTGCTGTACATACGGCGCTTACAGTCTTCATCCAGCTTCTCTTTGTGCTGTTCCAGGAACGCCACCAGCGCATCGCGGTAATTAGCGCGCGCGTCAAGAGAACCAATAGAGTTCAGCTCCAGCGTAACGTGTTCGGCGATGCCCAGCGCGCGCCACCAGCGGGCGGTAAGCATGATCAGCTCTGCGTCGATGTCCGGTCCTTGCAGACCAAAGGCTTCGACACCCAGCTGGTTAAACTGGCGGTAGCGGCCTTTCTGCGGACGTTCGTGGCGGAACATTGGGCCGATATACCACAGGCGCTGCTCCTGATTGTACAGGAGACCATGCTCGATGCCGGCGCGTACACAGCCCGCCGTGCCTTCAGGACGTAAGGTCAGGCTGTCGCCGTTACGATCCTCAAAGGTGTACATCTCTTTTTCAACCACATCGGTAACTTCGCCGATTGCGCGTTTGAATAACGGGGTCTGCTCTACAATCGGCAAACGGATTTCGCTGTAACCGTAGCTGCCGAGCACCTGCTTGAGGGTGCCTTCAATGCGCTGCCAGATGGCGGTCTCGCCAGGCAGATAATCGTTCATGCCGCGAATGGCTTGAATATTCTTTGCCACGTTTGTTCTCTTTCTATAGACAAAAATGAACCCTCAGGTTCATAACCGAAGGGTTCAATCATACACAGGAAGCAGACCGCTTCCCATCACGTTATTTTTCGACCTGTTGCACGCTGATGCGCTGCGCTTCATCAAGCATGGTCGCTTTGGCGCGGATACGGGCTTCAAGCTGGTCAATCATGTCGCTATTATCCAGACGATCTTTGCGAACGCCATCTTCATAGAGACCACTTTTCTTGTTACCGCCCGTAACGCCGAGCGTTGACACCAGCGCTTCACCCGGACCGTTCACCACACACCCGATAATAGAGACATCCATTGGGGTGATGATATCTTCCAGACGCTGCTCAAGGGCGTTCACCGTACCGATAACGTCAAACTCCTGACGCGAGCAGGTCGGACAGGCGATAAAGTTGATGCCACGGGAACGAATACGCAGCGACTTCAGAATATCGAAGCCCACTTTGATCTCTTCGACCGGATCGGCGGCCAGCGAGACGCGCAGGGTATCACCGATGCCTTCGTTCAGCAGCAGGCCGAGGCCAATGGCTGATTTTACCGCCCCACTACGTGCACCACCGGCTTCGGTGATCCCGAGGTGCAGCGGCTGATCGATCTGCTTCGCCAGCAGACGATAGGACTCAACGGCAAGAAATACATCTGACGCTTTCACGCTGACTTTGAACCGATCGAAGTTCAGACGATCGAGATGATCCACATGACGCATAGCCGATTCGAGCAGCGCCTGCGGCGTCGGTTCGCCATACTTTTCCTGGAGATCTTTTTCCAGAGAACCGGCGTTCACGCCGATACGGATGGGGATATTCTTGTCGCGGGCGCAATCGACTACCGCGCGGATACGCTCTTCACTGCCGATGTTGCCGGGGTTGATACGCAGGCAATCGACGCCGTATTCCGCCACTTTCAGCGCGATACGGTAATCGAAGTGAATATCGGCAACCAGCGGAACGGAGACCTGCTGTTTGATGAGTTTGAACGCTTCTGCCGCATCCATTGTCGGCACGGAAACACGAACAATGTCCGCGCCTACGCGTTCTAACGCTTTGATCTGATTGACCGTCGCTTCCACATCGGTGGTGCGGGTGTTGGTCATCGACTGAACGGCGATGGGTGCACCATCGCCAACTGGCACATTTCCGACGTAAATACGCTTCGATTTTCTACGTGGAATAGGAGCCTGGTTATGCATGAAAAATCTCCCGCGTTGCCTGACTGTTACTTACTGTGCTGCTGATTGTTCGGCATTGACGGTCAGACGCGCAACCTGGTTAGTTCTGATAAAACGGCTCAGATCGACAGGTTTACCCTGGAACTGAATCTGGACCGCAGCCGGAGCACCAATTTTAAGCTTGTACGGCGCCTGGCCTGTCAGGTTTAAGCTGCCGTCTTTACGCTGCAGGCCGCTGAACAGTTTTTTGCCCGTTGCATCGGTCACTTCCAGCCAGCAGTCGGCGGTGAAGTTCATCACCAGCGCGTTCGGGTCAACAGGTGCCGCCGTCACGCCTGCCGGATCGGCAGGTAATGTCTGGTTAGTGGCATCCGCCGTTGCTGCCGGAGCGGTGGCAGGTGCAGTATCAACGTTGGCCTGAGAAGGCGAAACCACGGCGTTATCCGCAGGTGCCTGCGCCGTCTGATCGGCGGCTGGCGCAGCAGTTTGCGCCGTTGCCGTATCCTGAGTGCCGGTTGCTGGCGCCTGCGTTTCGCTGGCGGTGGCAGAGGCGTCGGTATTCAATGGGATGCTCTGCGCGCCATCGCCCGCTGAATTATTCAGCTCGGCGGATGTCTGATCGGCCATGGTGGTGATCTCTTCCTGCTGCGCTTTGTGGTTCTGCCACCACCATGCGCCCGTCAGGCCGACTACCACAAACAGTACCAGCCAGGTAAAACTCATCAGCCAGCCATCACGTTTTTTACGGCGTTTGCCCAGCGAAAAACTCTGCATCGGCGCGACTTTCGCCGCCCGTACCGGTGCCTGTTTTTCCATCATTGGCAGCAGTTCGTTTTCGGGGATATGAACCAGTTTCGCATAGGAGCGGATATAACCACGCAGAAACGTTGAAGCAAGATCGGCAGGCGCCTTATCTTCTTCAATATCGCGGACCGTGGAAACCTTCAGACATAAGCGCTCCGCAACGGCTTGCTGGCTTAGTCCGAGTTGTTCACGGGCGTTGCGAAGACGAACGCCAGTGGAAAGTGCTGCATTTTGGTCGTGAGTGGCTTCAGTATTCATTCGCTACAACTACTGGTACGTGAAAATTGAGGATCCTGGCGCCGGTGAGTCACAATGCCACCCGCACCGCGAAACTTCTGGTCAGTTAACCTTAGTAACCCAGCCCAACGCTGTCAGGTTTTCATTGACAGAAGCGGCTTGCCAGTAAGGCTAAACTGTTGTTGCGTCGTTACATACTGCCTTAAAGTCATATAAAACGCACCGTAATTATTACCCATATCCCGGCGCGATGACGGTTTATTCGCATCCGCAGACGTCACGGCGCAAATAACGCGCCGTGACGGCATAATAATTACACGCTCTTAATGGCGATAGCGTCGCCCTGCATGCGTTTACGCAGCGTACGCTTGGTGCGGTCGATAACATCACCGGCCAGCTGACCACAGGCGGCATCAATATCGTCGCCGCGGGTTTTACGCACAATAGTGGTAAAACCATACTCCATCAGAACTTTGGAGAAACGGTCGATACGGCTGTTTGAGCTGCGGCCATACGGCGCGCCCGGGAACGGGTTCCAGGGGATCAGGTTGATCTTGCACGGCGTGTCTTTCAGCAGCGCCGCCAGCTCGTGGGCGTGCTCGGTGCCGTCGTTGACGTGGTCCAGCATGACGTACTCAATAGTGACGCGACCCTGGTTGGCGTTGGACTTCGAAATGTAGCCGCGAACCGAATTCAGGAAGGTCTCGATATTGTACTTCTTGTTGATGGGCACGATCTCATCGCGAATGGTGTCGTTTGGCGCGTGCAGCGAAATCGCCAGCGCAACGTCAATCATATCGCCGAGCTTGTCCAGCGCGGGTACAACGCCTGAGGTAGAGAGCGTGACGCGACGTTTAGACAGGCCAAAACCGAAGTCATCGAGCATGATTTCCATCGCCGGAACCACATTGGTCAGGTTCAGCAGCGGCTCGCCCATCCCCATCATCACCACGTTGGTGATAGGACGGGTGCCGGTGATTTTTGCCGCACCGACGATTTTCGCCGCACGCCACACCTGGCCGATGATTTCTGAAACACGCAGGTTACGGTTAAAGCCCTGCTGCGCCGTGGAGCAGAACTTACACTCCAGCGCACAACCTACCTGGGAGGAGACGCACAGGGTGGCGCGATCGTCTTCCGGAATGTAAACCGTTTCAACGCGCTGATCGCCTACCGCAATTGCCCATTTGATGGTGCCGTCAGCAGAACGCTGCTCTTCCACCACTTCCGGGGCGCGGATTTCAGCCACTTCTTTCAGCTTGTTGCGCAGCACCTTGTTGATGTCGGTCATCTCATCAAAGTTGTCGCTGCAATAGTGGTACATCCATTTCATCACCTGGTCGGCACGAAACGGCTTCTCGCCCATCTCTTTGAAGAACTCGCGCATCTGCTGACGGTTCAAATCCAGCAGGTTGATTTTTCCATTCTTATTCGGAACCGCAGGAATGGCGACTTCGGAGGTGTTAACTAATTCAGACATAATATATTCCGGCCTCGTTGTTACACGTTATGGCCCATGGAGGGTTGAAAAGAAACGCCCCGGAAAGCGGTCTGCTCGTCCGGGGCGTTGCATTGTACAAAGTCTGGTGCAGGGATGCCACGTCTGCACGTGGCATTTACAGAAAAAATATTCCCGCAGGAATTAACGTGTGCGAGCGCACACCTCGCCTTCTGCGAAGAAGTAAGCGATTTCACGTTGGGCAGATTCTACGGAGTCGGAACCGTGGGTGCCGTTCTCGGTGAAGCTGTCAGCGTAGTCTGCGCGCAGGGTACCTGCCAGCGCGTTGTCCGGGTTAGTTGCACCCAGCAGATCGCGGTGACGCTGAACCGCGTTTTCGCCTTCCAGTACGGAAACCACGATTGGGCCAGAGGTCATGAACTCAACCAGACCGTCGAAGAATGGGCGACCTTCGTGCTCAGCATAGAAACCGCGAGCCTGCTCAACGGTCAGATGCAGCATTTTGGTGCCAACGATTTTGAACCCTGCCGCTTCAAAGCGAGCAAAGATGCTGCCAATAACGTTTTTTGCCACCGCGTTTGGTTTAATGATGGAAAAAGTACGTTCAATAGCCATGATTACCTCTGTGATTTGTTCTGTTGTTTTGCATTCATGCGAAATATATGGCGCGGATTATAATGAGCATTGTCGCCATTGCCTATGGATGCACGTAACATTTTTTTAAAATAAGACGAGTTTTAACAACAGATCGTCGCCGAAACGCGTTTTATCTATTGCAGCGTGAAATCCACGGTCGCCACCTGCCCCGCCTCATCCATCACCAGCAGCTGATAATCCCCTGCGTGGTCAAGTTGCAGCGTATACATTCGCCCCTGAACACTCAGCGGTTCCCCGTTAAGAAACCACCAGCGCGGCCCCTCGCTGCCGCTGACCTGCAGAGGTAACGAGACGCGCGGCTCACCCGGCAGACGCTTAATCACCGCTCCCTGACGAATGCCGGAGAGCAGCAGCGGCGCGGGGAAGTTATGGCTGAGCGGCGGGCAGACAGCAGATGCAGGCGGGATACGCGCGGCCCGCCGCTCCGTCTGCGGCAGCCAGGGCTCCAGCGGCAGCGGCCAGACGTCCACGCTTTTTTCCTGCGCCTGCGGGCAGTCTGCCGCCACCCGTTTACCGCTGCTATCCAGCCAGATCGGGAAACGAATGCCGCGAATGCCCTCCTGCTCCGGCAGCAACAGCGTCGGCGGCTGGCTTCCTTCAAGCAGCCACGTCGAGAGTCGACGGCGGCAGTTACTGTCTCCGTCAGGCAGCGACTGCCCACCCGGCCAACAGATGACGCCGCGACTCACCGAGGCGGGACGCGGATCGCGCGGCAGACGCGCCTCATCCAGCGCCGAGCGCGACTGCAGCAGATTGTTGACCTGATTTAACACCGGCACGGCGCTGGCAAAGCCAAACTGTCCGGCTACCGGGGTGCCGTCCGGCCTGCCGGTCCAGATCCCAATCACGTAGCGCGCGTTCAGCCCAATCGCCCAGGCATCGCGATAGCCATAGCTGGTACCGGTTTTTACCGCCAGTGGCACCACCTGCGCAAGGGCGCTGTCCGGCAGCGGCTGCGCCTCATTTGCCAGAATCCGCCGGATAATCCACGCGGCGCCGGGTGATAACAGGGGACGTTCGAGCAGTGGGTCGTCCGGTTTCAGGCGCAGTTTCCCGGCCCTACCCTGCCGGGCAAACGCGCTGTATGCCGCGGCGATATCTTCCAGCCGCGCCCCGGCGCCCCCCAGAATCAGGGACAGGTTCGGCTGAGCACCTGCGGGAAGAAGAAGCGGTAACCCGGCATTACGCAGCATCCCGGCAAACTTCTTCGGCCCGTAGGCCTCCAGCACCTGGACGGCGGGCAGATTCAACGATCGTACCAGCGCTTCGCTCATGCTGATCGGCCCGTGAAAACCGCTGTCGAAGTTGCCAGGCCGGTAATCGCCGGTGCGTCGCGGCACATCCTGCAGCAGCGATGCCGGGTGGATCAGCCCGTCATCCATCGCCAGGCCATAGACAAAGGGCTTCAGCACCGATCCCGGGGATCGGATCGCACCGATCATATCCACGTGGCTGAAACGGCTGTCGTCGTTAATGTCGACCGATCCCACCCAGCCGCGCACTTTCATGTCGGTATGATCCACGACGATCATCGCCAGCGAACTGCGGGGCGGCAGGCGGGATTTCCAGTTCAGCGCCAGCTCCTCCAGCTGGCGTTGCAGCGTAGCGTCCAGGGTAGTCACTATTTTGCTGTCGCGGCTTTTACCCAGCATCATGCGCGAGAACAGCGGCGCCAGCTGCGGCATCTGCCGGGGTGCCAGCCAGACGGGTTCTTCCTGCGACTCCCTGACCTGAGAGGCGGACCAGACGCCCTGGGAAGCCATTCGGTTGAGGACTTTGTTGCGTGCCGCCTCGGCGCGCTGCGGCCAGCGGTCCGGGCGCAAACGGCTCGGCGCCTGCGGCAATACGGCAAGCAGGGCGGCTTCGGAGTAGCTCAGTTGCGCAGGGGATTTTCCCAGATAGACCCAGCTTGCGGCTCCCACGCCCTGGAGGGTGCCTCCAAACGGGGCGCGATTGAGATAGAGCGTCAGTATTTCACGCTTTGAGAGGTGCCATTCCAGCTGGAACGCTCGCCAGAGCTGACGGACTTTACCTCCCAGGGTGCGTGGATGGGGATCCAGCAGGCGCGCCACCTGCATGGTCAGCGTACTGCCGCCCGAGATCACCTTACCGGCACTCAGATCCTGCCAGGCGGCGCGCAGCACCGAGAACGGATTGACGCCAGGGTGATCCCAGAACCAGCGATCTTCATACTGTATCAGCGCCTCGAGATAGCGCGGCGAAACCTCTTCAAGAGTGACCGGGTAGCGCCAGATCCCGTCGCGATCGGCAAATCGCCACAATGGGATGCCCTTCTCATCCACCACCACGCGGGCATGATTGACCTCGTGCAGCGGCAGCGGCCACAGACGATCGGCGGCAACGACGGCGCCCCATAGCAGAAGAATCGCCCCCACCAGCCGCAGCCAGCGGGAGCGTAACAGAGAGCGAACCCGCACGTTACGGAACGACAATCAGCGGGCCGCTGGCCGCACCCGTTGCCCGCCACTGCGGTACGTACATGGACTCCACCATCGGCACGGGCACCGCGTAGGTTCCCGGCGTGACGGCGCGCGCCAGATAGACCAGCGTCACCGGCTGGCCTTCATTCACCGGCACGGCAGCAACAAAGCGATCGTCGCGAAACTCCATATGCTGGATGTCCGCCTGCTGCATCTGGTTGAGCAGGTTTTGCACCTCGCTGCCGCTCTCCTGCAGGCTGGCGCTGCTGCTGGCGAGGTTCTGGTTTTCCAGCTCCAGTCCCGCAGGCAGCAGATCTACCACCAGTGCATCAGGCACGCTCTGGGTGGCGGTGACGTTCAGCCAGACCAGCACCAGCTCGCCGCTTTTCAGGGAGGAGAGTGACTTGCTGCTGCCATCGGTGGCCAGGAACTGCCGTTCAATTTTCAGCACGCTGGAGGCGGGCTGGGGGGCATACTGCGGATAGCCGCTGCTGTCCAGGCGCACCCACAGTGGCGCAGTGCCGGTGTTAGTCACCTGCAGCGCAGCCAGCCGATCGGCATTAAGGTTTTGCACCTGCGGTTTGTCACCCCGCATGCTGCCCTCTGCCAGCGAGGTGGCGGCCTGCCACTCTCCGGAGAGCGTTTGCAGAGAACGACCCGCCAGGAACAGGGCATTGCTCTCCTGGGTAGAGAGCCAGCGCTGGCTGAACGCCTGCTGAGACAGCACGTTCAGCAACGTGTTCTGAGTATCCGGCAGCAGTTTGTACTCTTCCAGCAGGCTGAGCATCATGGCGTTATCGCGAAGCGGGCTGCCGTAATCGGCCAGCCAGTTTTGCGTCTCGCTGCGCGGCGTTTTGACTGCCAGTTCCAGCGCCTGCTGGCTGCGCGGCGCATCGCCCATCAGCTTCAGGGCCAGTCCCAGCTGCATCAACGGCAGGCCAGATTTGGCCTGGGCATGGCGCTCCTGGATTTCACGCAGCGCGCCCAGCGGGGCTTTCTGCTGACGCGCCAGCACCAGCGCGGCATAGGCCTGCACCGCAAACTTGCTGGCAGCGGCGTCGTCACTGTAACGGACAGACATCATGCCCGGATCCTGCAGGTAACGCAGCAGGCGGTTGTTGGCATGAGTGATGGCATCAGACGGGACGCTGTACCCCTGCTCGCCCGCCCGCACCAGGAAATCGGTGACGTAGGCGGTGAGCCAGTACTCTTCCGGCCCGTTTTTATCCCACAGGGCAAAACCGCCGTCGTCACGCTGCATCTGCAACAGTCGTGAGATGCCGACCTCAATAGCTGCCCGGCGTTTCTCGTCGCTGTCGCCCTTAATGCCCAGCGCGCTCAGCTGCGCGGCACTGGTATAGAGCGACGGGAACAGGCCACTGGCGGTCTGCTCCAGACAGCCATACGGATAAGCCTGCAGCTCACGGATATAACGGGCAAGGTTAAGCGGCGGCTTGCCGCTTAGCAGAAGCTGCCCCTGTAACGTCAGCGGTGAGAAATCAGCCAGATGCCGGGCCGGGGCCTGCCAGCTTTCGCCCGGATTAAGCATGGTGCCGGTATTTACCGTCTGTGCCGGGAACGCCGGGCGCACGCCGATCTTCCAGCTCTTTTGCTGTGGCGCAAAGGTTTCGCCGGGCAGCGTCAGGCCGCTCACCTGGGCGGCAATTTCCCCCTCGCCGTAACCGTCCAGCGCCCGCACCGGAATAAACAGCGTCGAGCGTTCACCCGCGGCCAGCTGTACCGGCTGCGGCTGCGCCCCTTCCAGCGCCAGATTGCCGCCTGCGGTCAGGACGACGTTCAGGGTCTGTGGACGATCGGTGAGGTTGGTCAGATCCAGCGTCAGTCTTGCGGTATCGCCGCTGGCGAGGAAACGCGGCGTGTTAAGTTCAGTTATAACCGGTGCGGCAACAATGATTTTGCTCTCACTGCTGCCAAAATCGTCATCGGTCCAGGCCTGCGCCATCAGACGCAGCTCGCCGTTGAAGTCGCCAATGGGTAACGAGACGGTGCCCTCCCCGTTAGCATCCAGCTCTACCGGCTGCGCCTGCTGGGCGATAATGGTGACATGATTAACCGGTGGTTTGCCGCCGCGCTTGAGTTCATCGCCGTCGCCGCCAAAGCGCAACGACGCCAGACGCCCCTGGCCTTCAATCACCTGCCCGTAGATGTCGTAGATGTCCGCGCCATAGCGCTTCTGCCCAAAGAAAGCCTGCCACGGATCCGGGGTAACGTAATCGGTAATATTCAGTACGCCGCTGTCCACCGCCGAGACCAGCACATTGACCTTCTGTGGTGCAGCGCCCTTTTTAACACTGGCCTTCACTTTCACCGCCAGCGTCTGGTTCGGGCGCATTTTGGGCGGGTTCTCAAGGGCGATGCTCAGCCGACGGCTCTCATCCCCCATCGGCAGATGCAGCAAGCCTACCGCCCGTTTTGGCGTGGCCGATTTGGATTTATCGCCGGGGCGAACCACCAGCGTGGAGAGGTAGAGATCGTGGCGTTTCCAGGCCTTATCCACCGGGATGGTCATCTCCAGCCCCTCGGCGGGCACGTCGATCTCTTTCCACCACAGCGGCCCTTCGCTGGACTCAATCATCGCGTAGCCTTTACCCGCCGCCGGCGCGGCAATATGCAGCTTGATGGTATCTCCGGGCTGATACGCCGGTTTATCGAGCTTCATGGTGACGCGATCCGGGCGCGCCGCGCCGGAGCCATCGCTGTTGTCCTGCCAGCTGTAGCCAGCCCAGAAGCGCACGCTGCTCACCGCTTCATCCGGCGCTTTGACCTCAAGACGATAGGATCCCCACTCCACCGGGAAGCTCACTTTTCCTGTTTCGTCGGCGGCCAGATCCAGCGCCTGCTCGCCCTCGATCAGATCTTTTTGATCAAACTGCGACTGCCAGCCGTCGCTTTCGGACCAGTTCCATGAATAGTCGCGGCGCTCGCGGATCAGGCGAACCTGCAAACCGGAAACGGCTTTTTTCGCCCCGCTGGCATCGGCATAGACAATATCGAACCCGGCCTGACTGTTCTCCTCGACAATCGGCTGGTTGACGGTGGTATCGGTGCGGTAGTCATAGACCGCTTTGCTGGCAAACTGCGGACGGATGCCCGGCAGCGTTGCCGCAGGCCAGACGGCCTGTTCCGCCCGGCGGGTCACCGGACGCCCACCGGACTCCAGCAGGCTGGCCTGCAAAATAACCTGCAGCGGTGAGTGGGTCTCTTTCCACTGGCTTTCGCTGGTCACCTGCCCGCGCCCCTGTTCGTTCAGGGTCAGCTGCACTTCATCAAGGCTACGGCTCAGGTTCTCTTCGGCGATATCGCCAAACTGGAAGCCCGGTAGCGCGGCCACGGCGTCACGCAGCGGACGTAAAAAGAGCTGCCCCTGCAGGCTGTTACCGTTGGCGGGCGCGCCGTACAGGTAATACCCCGTCACGTTAAACGCGACCTCATCCTGCGGCGCAACCGGCGCTTTTTGCCCGGCGATATTCAGCGCCATACGCTCTGGCATAAAGTCTTCGACGTGGAAATCCCACAGCCGCTGCTGGTTATCCCCGGTGCTGGCGCGTACATGCCACATCCCGGTTTGCGCCCCACTATCAAGCGGGTAGGTAAAGCGATAGAGACCATTTTCAGGCTGACTGACCACCGTGCGAGCCACCTGGCCATCCGGGCGTAACACCTCCAGCTTTACGGGCTGAGCGGGCAGCGGTTTACCGTCGCTGTCACGCAGCAGACCGTTGAGAATCAGCGTTTCCCCCGGTCGGTAGAGATCGCGCGGACCAAACATAAAGAACTGTTTACTGAAGCCAGGCGCGCCGGAGATGGCAAACTCCGCCAGATCCAGCGCCGGGAGGGTTAAATCCAGCAGCGTGGTCTGTCCGTCTTTACGGGCCAGGAGTAGCGCGGTCTCTTTGTCGGTTTGCAACGTGGCGTGGCCGTCGGCGTCGCTGGTGGCCTGCGCCAGGGTCTGCCCTTTATCGTTAAGCAGTAATACCTCAATGGCCGACTGCGCCGCGCCGTTTTCCAGGCTCTGGGTAAAGATATCCAGCCGGTTATGGTAGCGGTGGGCGGAAAGGCCAATATCGCTGAGGGTAAAGAGCGTGGCGGCGTTACTGTAGTTGTAATGCCCGGCCTGATTCATCACCGCGAGGTAGACCCCTGCCTGCTGTAATGGTTTGATATCCGCCAGCGGCAGCAGCAGTTTTTCGCGCGTATTACGCGCCGGATTAAGGTCGAAGCGACCGGTATAGACCAGCTCCGCCATCTTCAGCAGATTGTCGGATTCCCAGTTAGTCAGTGAGCTGCGGTATTCCCACTGGCTGACGAAGGCGGCCAGTGATTCTGGTTTGATGCGGTAAAAATTCACATCAACGTTATTCACGTTCAGCGCCATCACCGGCAGCCCTTCCACCACCTTACCCGGCAGCAACGAGCCGCGGCTGGCGAAGCCCACGCTCGGCTCAATATCGCGGGTGGTAAGGGTTTTTTCGATGTCGCTGCCCAGGGTGGCTTTATTCAGCCCCAGCAGCGCGCCCTCGACGGTGACCACCAGGTTGCGATTCGGCTCCAGGTGACGCAGGCGCAGCTCCTTCAGATTAGACGCCAGCTCCCATGCCCCATCCACTTTGCCGCTTTTTTTGTCGACCACGTGCACTGTACGGGTGAAATCCTGGCCGGGATCGAGGGGGACAGAGAAGGTCAGCACCAGGGCGGCGGCACCGTCCAGCTGGATTTCAGACGCATCCAGCAGGGTCAGCGCCTTGCCCTGGCTTTGCGCTGCCAGTTTCTCCAGCGCGGCGTCGTCAGGCTTCGCCGGGACAGTCGGTTGTGTGGTGGAAGCAGCCGCCGCAGCGGGCGCCTGCGGTTTGGGCCTGTCGTCACTGTTGTCACAGCCGACAAGCGCCAGTGAAGTGAGCAGCGCTAAAGAAAGTGCGGCGAAACGAAACGGTTTCATCCTTTATCCCTGGCCTCGCGGGCCTGTTGGTCGTCGTCGGGTTAAGTATTATCCGCAAGTTTCATTAATACAAAAGCACTCAATCCAATTATGGATAGCGCCTCGCAAAGTGATTGTCTGCGCTGGACATTGCGCTGCTACAGCGATCACAGCGAATAAGGTTACATGTAACCTTTAACGTCATTTGTTTTTAAAACAAGAAGATATCTGGATAAACAAGCGCTTGCACTGCTAGCTTTATTATCAGACGCACCCTGAGTGCGCGGTTCAATAAGAGAGAACGTTATGAAACGAGCCGTGAACGCCCTACAAAATTTCGGAAAATCATTATACGGACCGGTACTCATCCTGCCGATTGTCGGTCTGTTTATTGCCTTTGGAAATGTGCTGGGTAACGGTGCCCTTGCCGGGTATCTGCCGTTCCTTGGTCATCCGCTGATTCAGAGTATCGGCCAGCTGATCGCCAAATCCGCCGTCTCGGTGCTGGTTAACCTGGCGCTGGTGTTCGCCGTGGGGATCCCCATAGGGCTTGCGACACGTGACAAAGGCTACGCGGCGCTGATTGGTCTGGTGACGTTTGTGGTGTTTATCAACGCCATGAACGTCACGATGCAGCTGCAGGGGGCGCTTGCGCCAGCGGACCAGATGAAAGCCGCTGGACAGAGCATGGTGCTGGGCGTGCAGGTGCTGGAGATGGGCGTGTTTGCCGGGATCCTCACCGGGGCGCTGTCAGGTTATCTGTATAACAAATACTCCGGGGTGCAGTTTAACGGCGCCATGGCGATCTACTCCGGTCACTGCTTCGTCGCCATCATTATGCTTCCGGTCTCAATGCTGCTGGGTGTGGTAATGAGCGAGCTGTGGCCGTTCGCACAGGACGGCATCACCGCCGCAGCCTTGGCCATTAAAGGATCCGGGCCGTTCGGGGTGGCGATTTACGGCTTCCTGGAGCGCATTCTGGTCCCCACTGGCCTGCATCACCTGGTCTATACCCCGTTCCTCTATACCGAGCTGGGCGGTACCCAGGAGGTATGCGGTGCTACTTACCAGGGCGCGCGTAATATCTACTTTGCCGAGATGGCCTGTCCGGAGGTGAAGCAGCTCAGCAGCACCGTCGTCTGGGATGCCCGCGGTATCAGTAAAATGTTTGGCCTGCCTGCCGCCGCGCTGGCGATGTACGTGACCGCAAAACCGGAGCGTAAAGCGGTGGCAAAAGCGATCCTTATCCCGGCGGCGCTGACCTCGTTCCTGGTGGGTGTTACCGAGCCCATTGAGTTCTCTTTCCTGTTCGTTGCGCCGCTGCTGTTCGTGGTGCACGCGGTGCTGACCGGGATCGGCATGATGCTCTTCTCTCTGCTTGGCGTTCATGCCATCGGCGCCAACGGCATTATCGATTTCATTCTCTATAACCTGCCGCTGGGTACGGAAAAATCCAACTGGCCGATGTACATCCTGGTCGGGCTGATCATGTTCAGCCTCTACTTCCTTGTCTTCCGCTTCCTGATCCTGCATTTCGACATGAAAACGCCAGGGCGCGAAGAGGAGGATCAGGAGACCCGTCTGTACAGCAAGCAGGAGTATCAGGCGAAAGGCAGCAACGACGGCTTAGGCGAGGCGATCATCGTCGGCCTCGGCGGGCGCGACAATATTGATGTGGTGGATAACTGCTACACCCGTCTGCGCGTCACGGTTAAGGATGTCGCCATCATCGACGAGCCGCGGCTTAAGGCGACGGGCGCGAAAGGCGTCATCAAGCAGGGCAATAACGTTCAGGTGGTCTACGGGCTGCATGTCAAAAAAATGCGAGAAGCGGTCGAGACGATTCTCTGAAGGAGACAACTATGTTTACACCCCCATTTATACTCTCTATCGCCGGTGGCGGCAGCACCTATACGCCAGGGATTGTAAAAAGCCTGATGGTGCGGCTGGAAGATTTCCCGCTGGCGGAAATTCGCCTCTATGACATTGATGCAGCCCGGCAGCACACTATTGCGCCGGTGGTTGAGAAGGTGATTCGCGATCACAGCCAGAGCATCAAATTCACCGTCACCAGCGATCCGGAAGTGGCGTTCAGCGGCGCCCATTTTGTCTTCGCCCAGATGCGCGTGGGCCAGTACAAAATGCGCGAGCAGGATGAGAAGATCCCGCTGCGTCACGGCGTTGTCGGCCAGGAGACCTGCGGCCCGGGCGGGCTGGCGTATGGCTTGCGTACCATCCTGCCGATGGTCGAGTTGATCGACATGGTTGACCGTTACGCTCACGAAAAAGCGTGGATCGTTAACTACTCCAACCCGGCGGCGATTGTCGCAGAAGGGGTGCGCCGCCTGCGTCCGGACGCCCGGGTGCTGAACATCTGCGATATGCCGGTGGCGGCGATGCGTAACATGGGCGCCATTCTTGGCGTGGATCGCCACACGCTGGAGGTGGACTACTTCGGCCTCAACCACTTCGGCTGGTTTACCCGCGTGCTGGTGGACGGCGAGGACAAACTGCCTGAGCTGCGTCGTCATATCGCCAGATTTGGCCTGCTGACGGAAGATGCGGCCAAAACCGATCCGCAGCACTCCGACCCGTCATGGGTTAAAACCTGGCGCAATATTAAGCCGATTATGGATAATTTCCCGGAATATCTGCCGAACCCGTATTTACAGTACTACCTGATGCCCAATCAGATCGTGGAGCATCAGAACCCGGACTATACCCGTGCCAATGAAGTGATGAACGGGCGCGAGAAAAAGCTGTTTGCCGCCGCCGAAGAGTACAAGCGTACCGGGATCCTGCCGGATGCCTTCCACGTGGGGGTGCACGGCGAGTTTATCGTGGATGTGGCCCGCTCGCTGGCGTTTAACCTGCGTCAGCGCCATCTGGTGATGGTGGAAAACCAGGGAGCCATCGTCAACCTGCCCTACGATGCGATGGTGGAAGTGCCAGCTTATATCACAAGCGAAGGCCCAGAACCGATCCGCATCGGCCGGGTGCCGCTGTTCCATCAGACTCTGCTGCAACAGCAGCTGGCCTCGGAACAGTTACTGGTGGAAGCCACCATCGAAGGCAGCTACGAAAAAGCGTTACAGGCGTTTACCCTCAACCGTACCGTGCCGACCATGGAGCACGCCAAAGCCATTCTTGATGAGATGATCGAGGCTAACCGTGAATACTGGCCTGCGCTGCATAAAGCGTGGCAGGACGGAGAAGCGGTGAAAAAATAAGGGCTTGCTCGCGAGTTGAACGTGGTTCGCTTGTCGGTGTCAGAAAAAACACCGACAATCCATTAATGGATTCATTTATGGAGGCAACCATGTCCACTTCATATTTTGTTGCAGCCGACTGGCTGATTGAGCACCGTGACGACCCTGAAGTGCAGATCCTGGATGCGCGGATGGCGCCGCCAGGCCAGGAGCATCGTGACGTTCCCGCGGAATACCGCGCCGGGCATCTGCCGGGGGCGGTATTTTTTGATATCGAAGCCCTCTCCGATCACACCTCCCCCCTGCCGCACATGATGCCGCGTCCGGAAGCCTTTGCTGTGGCCATGCGCGAGCTGGGCGTCAGCCGGGATAAACATCTGGTGGTGTACGATGAAGGCAACCTCTTCTCCGCCCCGCGCGCCTGGTGGATGCTGAAAACCTTTGGCGTGGAAAAGGTGTCGATCCTGGCAGGCGGCCTTGCAGGCTGGCAGCGGGCTGAGTTGCCGCTCCAGCAGGGCGATGTCTCCCTGCCAGACGGCGATTTTGACGCCACCTTTGCTGCCGGGGCGATCAAGCGCGTGACCGACGTGCTGCTGGCCAGCCACGAACAGACCGCGCAGATTGTTGATGCCCGCCCTGCCCCACGCTTTAACGCCGAGGCCGACGAGCCGCGCCCTGGTCTTAAGCGCGGCCATATTCCCAATTCGCGTAACGTGCCCTGGGGCGATCTGGTGTTTGAGGGCGAGCTGAAAACCACCGACGAACTGCGGGAGATTTTCGCCCGTCAGGGGGTTGATCTGCATCAGCCAGTTGTTGCCAGCTGCGGCTCGGGCGTTACCGCCTGCGTGGTGATCCTGGCCCTTGCGACCCTCGGCAAAACCGACGTGACGCTCTACGACGGGGCCTGGAGTGAATGGGGCGCCCGGGACGATCTGCCGGTTGAACCTGCGTAACAATGGATAACCGTCTGGCGACGTTGTTATCGCGCGGGGAGTCACTCACCCGCGCGGAGTATCGCGTGCTGGCCCACCTCACCGGGCATCCGCTGCTGGTGGGCCACATCACGGTGCGGGAGCTGGCGCAGGCGACCTTCGTCTCCACAGCTACTATCATGCGGTTGTGCCGCAAGCTGGGGTTCAGCGGTTTTAGCGAATTCGTCTGGCACTGCAAGCAGCTGCTGAGCGACACCCCGCACATTGCCGCCGAAACTCGCCAGCCCGCGGAGATGCCCGCGCTTTTTACGCAGTTTATCGCCAACTATCAGCAGACCTTTCAGTGGGCGACGGCGGATAAACGCCGCCATTTTGCCGAACTGCTACGGGAAAAAGAGAGCTTTTTTCTCTACGGCGCGGGCTTTTCCTATCTGTTCGCCGAGTACCTGACCAAAAAACTGCAGGTGCTGGGCAAAACGGCCTTTATCTCCGGCCCTGGCGACAGCCGCAATATTTTTCTCAGCAATGCCTCGCGCTATCAGGTGTTCATCGCGGTGTCGCGCAGCGGTGAGACCGAGCAGGTGCTGGATAAGGCGCGCATTGCGCAGAATGTCGGGATGACGGTGGTGGCCTTTACCCGCGCGTCGGCGAATACGCTGGCGGGGATGGCGGATCTGCATTTTGCGTTATACGACGAAGCGGTGCATTTCGCCGCCGAGGCCGCAGGAGTGACGTCATTTGAGTCGAATCTGGTGCTGCTGATGGATTTACTGCTGCTGGAAGCGACGGGGTGAGGCCTCACCCCGTGCGGGCTCAGATAATACGGTTGTTTTTGAAATCGCGCAGGAAGCCACCCCAGCGGCGCTCATAGAACGGCGTGATGTGCTCGGTGATAAAGTGGCTGATGCCCTTCTCCCCTTTCACCACCCGGCAGATATCAATCGGCTCGTCCCCCGGCAGGGTGTCGGTCGCCACGCTGCCTGCGGCCTGAATGATGCCGTCGATCTCGCCATCCGCCTCAATGCCAATCAGCAATACCGGCTGTTCGTCGGCCTGCTCTTTGATTGAGCAAAGAAACGCGCGCTTGACCGGCTTGAGGGTCTGGAAAAGCGTGGTCAGGGAGTCGATCATCTGCGCCGGTGGCTCGGCCACCTCCGACAACAGCAGCGACTCGCCGCCCTCCAGCACCTCCTGAGTGCTGAGCGGATTACCCTCTTCGCCGATCAGATGGCTGATTTCGCGCGGGGTGAACTCTTTTCCGGTCGGCAGTTTGGCGTTCAGAAACAGGGTTTCGCCCAGCGTCATCTCAAACAGGGTGCGCACAGGCATCACCACGAACGCCTGTTCATCTTCAACCGCTTCCTGTAAAGCCTCCAGCGAGGAGAAGAACGGGATCACCGAGGTGCCGTCGTCCTTTTCCCAGTGCAGCAGGTCCAGCGCGCTGTCTTCGACAACCTGCTCACCTTCCGCCGCAGTGCCCGGCACCCAGACGGTGGATTCCAGCAGCGTGCGGAAAAATGCCGGACGATGGGCGGGCTCGGTGGCCGCTTTCTCCAGCAGGGTTTCTAATTCGTTTTTGGTTTCTGACATAGGTATTCCAGATGTTGCATTTTCCCCTCACCCTGACCCTATCCCCATAGGGGATAGGGGAATCAGACACCCTCTCCCCTATGGGGAGAGGGCTGGGGTGAGGGGAAACAATTACTCTGCGGTTAACAGGTTCGCAATGGTACGCACGCCCAGACCGGTGGCGCCTGCGGACCACTGCTCTACCGCGGCCTTACGGTAGGTGGCGGAGCAGTCGATATGCAGCCAGCCTTCCTGATAGTTCTCAACAAAGTGCGACAGGAAACCGGCGGCGGTGCTCGCCCCTGCCGGATAGGCGGCGCTGGCGGTGTTGTTCAGCTCGGCAAAGTTGGACGGCAGCTGGCTGCGGTGGAACTCGGCCAGCGGCAGACGCCAGAACGGCTCGTTCTCGGCGGCGGCGCTCGCCAGCAGGCGGTTTGCCAGCTTATCATCGAAGCTGAACAGCGCATGGTAGTCGTTGCCCAGCGCGGTTTTCGCCGCCCCGGTCAGAGTTGCCATGTCGATAATCAGCTCGGGTTTCTGCGCAGAGGCGTCGATCAGGCCATCGGCCAGCACCAGACGGCCTTCGGCGTCGGTGTTCATCACTTCGACGTTTTTACCGTTGCGGTAGCGAATGATATCGCCCAGCTTGAAGGCGTTACCGCTGACCATGTTGTCGGCGCAGCACAGCCAGAGCTTCACGCGTTTGTTCAGACCACGGGTAATGGCAAAGGCCAGCGCGCCGGTAATGGTGGCTGCGCCGCCCATGTCCGACTTCATGGAGTCCATGAATGCGCTCTGCTTCAGGCTGTAACCGCCGGTATCAAAGGTAATACCCTTTCCGACCAGGCAGGCAAAAACCGGGGCCGCTTTATCACCGGTTGGGTTGTAATCCAGCGCCAGCAGTACCGGCGGGCGCTCAGAACCGCGGCCCACGGTGTGGATACCCATGTAGTTCTGCTCGCGCAGATCTTCGCCCTTAGTGATGCGGTAAGACATCTTATCGCCCGCAACGCCACTCAGCAGATCCACCGCGCGCTGGGCCAGCTGTTCCGGACCCAGCTCTTCCGCCGGAGCGTTGATGGTGTCGCGCACCCAGTCGATAATTTTCAGGCGGCTTTCCAGCTCGGTTTTACCGGCTTCGTCGAGGTTCGCCCACTCAATTTTACGGCTGCCTTTCGGGCCTTTGTAGCCTGCCCAGAAGGCCCAGCTGCGGTCGGTGTCCCAGCCTTCGCCGTCGAGTAATACATGTTTAATGCCCAGGCCGTCAATTTTACGCGCCGCGCGCTGGATCAGGCCTAAGTCGTCGCTGCCGTTCAGGTGCAGGGTAATGCCGTCATTGTTGATGCTGTAAGTGGCTTTTTCACCCCAGCGCGCATCGGCAGGCTGAGTAGAGAGCGTAATCTTCATCGCTTCGGTCATTTTATTTATCCTTATTAGCAACAAGCAAACGGGCCGCCTGAAGGCAGCCCGTTACGTTTTTATTCTGCTTCGTCCAGCCAGACTAACAGAATCGCCTCCAGAATTTTTTCATTGGACGCGTTGGGATCGTCGTCAAACTCTTCCAGATCGCAAATCCACTGATGCATATCGGTGAAGCGTACGGTCTTTGGATCGAGATCCGGGTTAGCGTCATACAGCGCTTCGCCGATTTCACGGCTGTCTGTCCACTTCAGTCCCATATTAATGCTCGCGTGCGTGGTTAAGCGTATAACGCGGAAGTTCGACCACCAGATCTTCATCGGTGACGCGCGCCTGACAGCTCAGGCGGCTTTCCGGCTCCAGACCCCATGCTTTATCCAGCATGTCGTCTTCATCTTCGGTGCTCTCCGCAAGGGAGTCAAACCCCTCGCGGACGATGCAGTGGCAGGTTGTGCAGGCACAGGATTTTTCACAGGCGTGTTCCACTTCAATACCGTTACGCAGGGCAACGTTCAGGATGGTTTCGCCGGTCTCAGCTTCCAGAACTGCGCCATCCGGACAGAGGTCCGCATGTGGCAGAAAAACAATCTTTGGCATATTAAACCTCGTCCACGGAGTGGCCTTTCAGCGCGGTACGGACAGACTGATCCATACGACGAGCGGCAAACTCCTGGGTTTGTTTATCAACGTTTTTAATGGCTTGTTCTATGGCGTCAGCGTCATTGCCAACCGCCACCGCGCTCAGCTGCGCGACGGCGTCGTCAATGGCCTGACGTTCAGCGGCGCTTAACAGCGCGGCATCAGCAGTGAGTGCGCTGTTCAGGCTTTCCAGCACGCGTGCGGCTTCGACTTTCTGTTCGGCCAGCATACGCGCCTTCACATCCTGCTCAGCAAAACTCATTGAGTCCTGAATCATTGTGGCGATTTCATTATCGGTCAGACCGTAGGACGGTTTCACCTGAATGGAGGATTCGACACCGGTCGATTTCTCCATCGCCGTCACGCTCAGCAGGCCGTCCGCATCCACCTGGAAGGTGACGCGGATATGCGCCCCGCCCGCAGGCAGCGCCGGAATGCCGCGCAGCGCGAAGCGCGCCAGCGAACGGCAGTCCTGGACCAGTTCGCGCTCGCCCTGCAGGACGTGGATGGACATCGCGGTCTGGCCATCTTTGAAGGTGGTGAACTCCTGCGCGCGCGCCACCGGAATGGTGGTGTTACGCGGGATCACCTTCTCCACCAGGCCACCCATGGTTTCTAAACCGAGGGACAGCGGGATGACGTCCAGCAGCAGCATTTCGCTGTCCGGCTTGTTGCCCACCAGAATATCGGCCTGGATAGCGGCACCAATGGCGACCACTTTATCCGGGTCGATAGAGGTCAGCGGCGTGCGGCCAAAGAACTCGCCCACCCGCTCACGCACCAGCGGCACGCGGGTTGAACCGCCGACCATGACGACGTCCAGCACCTCTTCAGCCTCGACGCCCGCATCTTTCAGCGCGCGACGACAGGCCAGCAGGGTGCGTTTTACCAGCGGAGCAATCAGCGCATTGAACTGCTCGCGGCTGATGTCGCCTTTCCAGCCCGCCACCTCAACGGTAACGGAGGCGGCATCGCTGAGGGCGATTTTAGCGGCAATGGCCGCATCCAGCAGCGCGCGCTGAACACGCATGTCGCTGCGATCGGCAATCCCCGCCTGTTCGCGGATATGCTCCGCCAGCAGATGGTCAAAGTCATCGCCGCCGAGGGCGGAGTCGCCGCCGGTCGCCAGCACTTCAAACACCCCACGGCTCAGACGCAGGATGGAGATATCAAAGGTTCCGCCGCCGAGATCGAAGACCGCGATCGTCCCTTCCTGACCGGAGTCCAGGCCATAAGCAATGGCGGCAGCGGTCGGTTCGTTGAGCAGGCGCAGCACGTGCAGGCCCGCCAGACGCGCGGCGTCTTTGGTCCCCTGACGCTGGGCGTCATCGAAATAGGCTGGAACCGTGATCACCACGCCATCCAGCTCGCCGGAAAGGGTCGCGGTCGCGCGGGCGGCCAGCGCCTTGAGGATATCTGCAGAAACGCGGATCGGGTTCAGTAACCCTGCGGCGGTGGCGATCATTGGCAGGCCATTTTCACTGGCCTGCAGCTGATACGGCAGATGCGGATATCGGCTCTGGATGTCCGCCAGCGAACGCCCCATCATCCGTTTTACCGAGCTAATGGTGTTGGCAGGATCCTGCGCGGCGTTGGCGCGGGCGTCATAGCCCACGATGTGGCCCTGAGGCTGATAGTGGACCACAGAAGGCAGCAGGTGTTGACCCTGCGCATCCGCCAGCGTTTCAGCCTGGCCGCTGCGCACGGTCGCCACCAGCGAGTTGGTGGTGCCTAAGTCGATGCCCACCGCCAGACGACGCTGGTGCGGTGCGGCACTTAAGCCCGGCTCACTAATTTGTAATAAGGCCATAATCGCTTCCGAAATTAAAAATCGAGCAGCTTTTCTTCGAGTTGTTCAGCACTGCTTCGCAGTTTATCGAGAAAACGCAGCTTGCGTACACTGTCCGCCGCCACGTCCCACGTCTCGTTATTCAATTGGTCAACCATCTGCTGATGGCGGGTATCAAACATCCCTTTGATGCGCTGCATAAAGCGCTCAAGACGCGCTTCGTCTTTGGCCTGGTCGATCTCATCCAGCTCTTCACGAAGCTCCAGCTGTTCCATCAGGAACGCGGTGTCGCGAACGGTGTGTTGCTCACTGGAGAGGTCAAACCCATGGAGCGACAGCAGGTACTCTGCCCGGCTCAGCGGGTTGCGCAGAGTTTGCCACGCCTGATTGATGGTCGCAGAGTGCTGCACCGCCGCCAGTTGTTCCGCCTGCGTGCCGCTGGCGAATTTATCCGGGTGATACTGACGTTGCAGATCCTGGAAACGGGCCGCCAGCGCCTGAGTATCAATTTCATACCCGGCTGGTAACCCAAAGAGGGTGAAGTAATCCATAACAATCTCAGGGTTAGCTGATTAAAGCAAACCCCACGCACAGCCTGGCTGCGGTGGGGTTAACAGGTGATGCGCAATTATACGTGGAAGCTTTCGCCGCAGCCGCACTCATCTTTCACGTTCGGGTTCGTAAACTTAAACCCTTCGTTGAGGCCTTCTTTTACAAAGTCCAGCTGAGTGCCGTTCAGAAACTGCAGGCTTTTACCATCGACCACCACCTTCACGCCTTTGTCTTCGAACACGGTGTCTTCCGCCGCGGGTTCGTCAACAAATTCCAGTACATACGCCATACCGGAACAGCCGGAGGTGCGTACACCCAGTCGCAGGCCAAAGCCTTTGCCACGGTTTGCCAGAAAGGAGCTTACTCGCGCGGCAGCGCTGTCGCTAAGGGTAATCGACATAACAACCTCAACTAATTATTTTGCGTCACGTTTGCTTTTGTAATCCGCGATTGCGGCTTTGATCGCATCTTCCGCCAGGATAGAGCAGTGAATTTTTACCGGCGGCAGTTCGAGCTCATCAGCAATATCGGTATTTTTAATCGCCTGCGCTTCGTCCAGAGACTTGCCCTTCACCCACTCGGTGACCAGGGAGCTGGAAGCGATTGCGGAACCGCAACCGTAGGTCTTGAAGCGCGCGTCTTCAATGATACCTTCATTGTTGACTTTAATCTGCAACTTCATCACGTCGCCACAGGCCGGTGCACCCACCATGCCGCTGCCCACGCTGTCGTCGCTGTTGTCGAAAGATCCTACGTTACGTGGATTCTCGTAATGATCGATAACTTTTTCGCTGTATGCCATGCTGAATTCTCCTTACAAACCGATTAGTGATGTGACCATTCAATGCTGTTCAGATCCACGCCTTCTTTGAACATTTCCCACAGTGGAGAAAGGTCACGCAGACGGCCAATGGAGTTGCGAACCAGTTGGATGGTGTAGTCAATCTCTTCATCGGTAGTAAAACGACCTAAAGAGAAACGGATAGAGCTGTGTGCCAGTTCGTCGGTCATGCCCAGCGCACGCAGTACGTAGGACGGCTCAAGGCTTGCAGAAGTACAGGCAGAACCGGAAGAGACGGCCAGGTCTTTCAGCGCCATGATCAGCGACTCGCCTTCAACATAGTTGAAGCTGACGTTGAGAATGTTCGGTGCGCCCTGCTCAAGATCGCCGTTCAGATAGACCTCTTCCATATCTTTCACGCCGTCCCACAGACGGTTGCGCAGCGTACGCAGGCGCGCCATCTCGGTGTCCATCTCTTCTTTAGCGATACGGTAAGCTTCACCCATGCCCACGATCTGGTGAACAGGCAGCGTACCGGAACGCATGCCGCGCTCGTGACCGCCGCCGTGCATCTGGGATTCGATGCGGATACGTGGCTTACGACGCACGTACAGCGCACCGATGCCTTTCGGACCATAGATTTTGTGGCCGGAGAA
This sequence comes from Leclercia adecarboxylata, assembly GCF_035787115.1. Taxonomy (GTDB): domain Bacteria; phylum Pseudomonadota; class Gammaproteobacteria; order Enterobacterales; family Enterobacteriaceae; genus Enterobacter; species Enterobacter adecarboxylatus_E. The sequence goes on from NZ_JALKTL010000001.1 coordinate 1,510,998, forward strand.
GGACATCAGATCCACTTTCAGCTGGCTCAGATCGATAGGCAGTTTGCCCACGCTCTGGGTGGCGTCAACGTGGTAGATAATGCCGCGCGCACGGCACAGATCGCCGATAGTTGCGATATCCTGCACTACGCCGATTTCGTTGTTCACGTGCATGATGGAGACCAGAATGGTGTCGTCACGCATCGCCGCTTCGAGCTCTTTCAGGTCGATGATGCCGTTGCGCTGTGGCGCGAGATAGGTCACTTCAAAACCTTCGCGCTCGAGCTGACGGCAGGTATCCAGCACGGCTTTGTGTTCAGTTTTGCTGGTGATGATGTGCTTGCCTTTTTTCTGATAGAAATTAGCTGCACCTTTAATCGCCAGGTTATCGGATTCGGTTGCGCCTGAGGTGAAAACAATTTCACGCGGATCGGCACCAACCAGCTCAGCAATCTGATTACGGGCGATATCTACCGCCTCTTCAGCATGCCAGCCAAAACGGTGTGAACGGGAAGCCGGGTTACCAAAGTTTCCGTCCAGGGTCAGACACTGCATCATTTTCTCGGCAACACGCGGATCCACCGGCGTGGTTGCGGAGTAATCGAGATAAATCGGTAATTTCATTGCTCTATAAACTCCGTACATCGCTTCAATGCAAGGAATCAGGCAACCGGCTGGATGTACGACCGAGTACACGGGGCGTTACGCCCCGGCCTGATTCTGAATAACCTATTTTTATTAGGCGCGCAGTTTAACGTCGATAGCGTCTTGCGCGCGGGTATTACGATGAGAATCGTGGCTGTGCTGACGGCCTGATACGTCCAGAACTTCCTGGTTATTCACCAGCTCACCGAGGGTGATATTGTTCAGGAAACCGGTCAGACGGTCACTCAGATCGCGCCACAGCGCGTGCGTCAGGCATTTATCACCGCCCTGACAGCCGCCTTTACCCTGGCAACGGGTCGCGTCGACGGATTCGTCAACTGCGCTAATCACTTCGCCAACGGCAATACTGCCCGCGTCTTTACCTAACAGATAACCACCGCCCGGACCGCGAACGCTGGAAACCAGACCATTTTTACGCAGTCGGGAGAAAAGCTGTTCCAGATAAGAGAGGGAGATTCCCTGACGTTCAGAAATATCAGCCAATGGAACCGGGCCCGCTTCGGAGTTGAGCGCAACGTCCAGCATCGCGGTCACGGCATAACGCCCTTTAGATGTCAGTCTCATGTCTTACTTAACCTCAAACTCGCCCCTGCCCGGGGTTTTTTATTGTAAAGTGGGGGTATTGCATAGCAGGGCCAAGTCTGACATTCCTGACTAAAATGGTCAACTATTTACTTGACTGATTTAGTCAGGTATTTAACCTTCTGTGCGCTCAACTGTTTTCGTCCGGCGGCGCTGCGCTTGCATGCGGCCTGATGACCTTACCCCAGCCCTCTCCCACAGGGAGAGGGGAAAACAAACGGCACTACTCTTTATTCTTCTGCTCAATCGACGCCAGAATTCCGCGCAGGATATTCAGCTCCTGGCTCTCCGGACGCGCGCGCGTAAAGAGGCGGCGCAGGCGGTTCATTACCTGTCCCGGATGACCCGGACGAATAAAGCCGGTGGCGAGCAGGGTCTGCTCCAGGTGCCCATAGAAACGCTCCAGATCGTCTACCAGAGGGTAGGGTGTCTCTTCCTGCACGGCCGGAACGTCTTTTTCCTGAGTAGCCAGCCAGGCCATGCGCACCTCATAGGCGATAACCTGCACGGCCATTGCCAGGTTCAGCGAGCTGTACTCCGGATTAGCGGCAATGGCGACGTGATAATGGCACTTCTGCAGCTCGTCATTGGTCAGCCCCACGCGCTCACGACCAAACACCAGCGCTACCGGCGCATGCTGGCCTTCGCTGATGCTTTTCAGCCCGCATTCACGGGGATCGAGCATCGGCCACGGCAGCGTGCGCGAACGCGCGCTGGTGCCAACCACCAGGCTGCAACCGGCTAAGGCTTCATCCAGGGTATCGACGATCTGCGCATTGCCAATTACGTCACTGGCGCCTGCCGCAAGGGCGATGGCCTGAGAGTCGGGTTTGACCAGCGGGTTAACCAGCCAGAGATTGGTTAAGCCCATGGTTTTCATAGCGCGGGCTACGGAGCCCATGTTGCCGGTATGCGATGTTTCGACCAGCACGATTCGGATATTTTGCAGCATAATTTTTCTGAGTCTGGAGAATATTCGGTGATGTTATCATAAACGGAAGACATATTCCGATCCCGCTGCTATACTCTGCGCCGTTTTCGTTTCCCCGTTCTTTAACATCCAGTGAGAGTAACCGATGCAACATCCAATGTTGACCATCGCCGTGCGCGCAGCGCGCAAGGCGGGTAATGTAATTGCCAAACACTACGAAACTCCAGACAGCGTAGAAACCAGCCAGAAAGGCAGCAATGACTTTGTGACTAACGTTGATAAAGCCGCAGAAGCCGTCATTATCGACACCATTCGCAAATCTTACCCGCAGCACACCATCATCACCGAAGAGAGCGGTGAGCATGCAGGCGAAGATCAGGATGTTCAATGGGTTATTGATCCACTGGATGGCACCACCAACTTCGTTAAACGTCTGCCCCACTTTGCTGTTTCCATCGCCGTACGCATCAAAGGCCGTACCGAAGTGGCGGTGGTTTACGATCCAATGCGTAACGAACTCTTCACCGCCACCCGTGGTCAGGGCGCACAGCTGAACGGCTACCGTCTGCGCGGCACCAACGCGCGCGATCTCGACGGTACCATCCTGGCGACCGGCTTCCCGTTCAAAGCCAAACAGCACGCGCCTGCGTACATGAAAATTCTGGGCAAACTGTTCACCGAGTGCGCTGACTTCCGCCGCACCGGTTCCGCTGCGCTGGACCTGGCCTACGTTGCCGCTGGTCGCGTTGACGGTTACTTTGAAATTGGCCTGAAGCCGTGGGACTTCGCCGCTGGCGAACTGATCGCCCGTGAAGCAGGCGCGCTGGTGTGTGATTTCACCGGTGGTCATAACTACATGCTGTCCGGCAATATCGTTGCGGGTAACCCACGCGTGGTCAAAGCCATGCTGGCGAACATGCGTGACGAACTGAGTGAAGCGCTGAAGCGTTAATCTCAGCGGGCGGGTGGGGATCCCTCACCCGCCTCTTTTATTCCTGCCCTGTTAATTAATGCAGTAGCGACCACAGAATGCGAATGAAGGCATTGGTGACCATCGCCAGCACTGCTACGCCGTTAAATAACGCAAAATACCGCCACCCTCTTTGACACCGCACTCCTCCCAGCTGCTGACGTAACAGACAGGCGACGCCGCCCGTCGCCAGCCTGGCTAACAGCATACCGACCGCAGTGGGCACAAACAGCAGCCATCCCGTCAGCGTCAAATCATATTCCCGCGCCCCCAGCAGCAGCCACACAACCTGAGACGGCAGATAAAAGCCCAGCGCGAAAATCAGCGGCAGCCGAATATTGCTTGCGGGACGGTCAGCGCTTTCCCGCCGGCACAGAGCGTCGCGAACCAGCAGAACGCCCAGAATCAGCGTGGCGAAATAGCAGACGTAATTGAACACCGCGACAAAACGCAGCAACACTTCGTGAGAGAGATTCTGCGTAAAACCGATGCGCCAGAAAATGATGACAAAAAAGCCGCACTGCAGGATCCAGCTGCGCACTATCCAGTCAAAAAATTGTTTGCTGGTGGGCTGGTTATGGAGCATCCAGGCGACGAGAGGTATTTTGCCGTGGCCGGGGTGCATAAAAGCCAGTACAAAGCCGGCCATGACCAGCTTGCCATAGATCGCAAGCGGGATCGTATCAGGGCCGGTTTGTCCCGTGCCGATAAGAAAATAGAGCGTGGAGTAGATACGGGGGAGATCTTCAGGCCACCAGCTGGCAAGTTCGGGCCAGAAAAAGATGATAACCAGGCCCATCAACAGCCCGGCGGCGGCGGCCAGCCAGAGATATCGCGTTAAATACGCGGAGGAAAGAGGGGTCATCGTGACTCCTTGTCATGACCTTTAAGCGAAGCTGAAAACTAAAACATCCCCCTGCCAGTCGCAAGCCGCCTCCGTCACTTTGAGATTTTAGCCCGGCGGGGGTTAAAATGGCCGTAACCCCCGCCCCACCGGCACGGCGCTGAGCCACATGACTGTCGCCGCCGTTACCAGAATCACCCCGCCCGCTAAGGCTAACGTCGTCCAGCCGACTTGCCGCCACAGTACCGGCGTTCTGTTGCCGCTGAGCCTGACCGCCAGCTGACGGAAACCATGCACCAGCAACGCCAGGGAGGAGATCGTCAGCCCCGTGCCCGCCGCCATGGCCAGCGCAGAGGCCACACCCCAGCTGAACACACCGATCACCTTACTGAACAGCAGCACCATAATGGCCCCGGAACAGGGCCGCATCCCCATCGACAGAACGATCATCAGCCGCGCCCGCCAGTCATCAGCACGCTTAAGCTGCGTCGGGGTCGGCAGATGCTGATGGCCGCAGCCGCAGTGCGCGTCGTGGACATGGTGTGGGGTAAAGGCCCTGAAGGTCGGCTTACGTAATAACGCGCGCAGTTTTTTCAGCGCTCGCCAGCAGAGCATCAGCCCCAGCACGCCCACCAGCACGTAGCTGCCCTTCTCCAGCCAGAAACTGCTCATATGCAGATCCCGCGCCGGGCGCTGCAGCAGCATTAATACCGCCGCCACCAGGGCGATCGCCACCCCACCCTGTAATAAAGAAGAAGCCAGGGTTAAGCCGATGCTTGATTTCAGTTTTGAGGGGTGGGTCGCAAGCCAGGTAGTAATGACGATTTTGCCGTGCCCCGGCCCCAGCGCGTGCAGCACGCCGTACAGGAAGCTGAAGATCAGCAGCGAACCGCCCGCCGCTGTCGGGTTGTCGGCCACCGCTTTCAGCAAACCGCTCATCTGCTGGTTGACATCCCGCTGCCAGAGAATGCTTTGCCGCATCACCTGCGGCCATGCCTGCCATAACCACACTGTTGCCGCCACCGCCATGACGAGAAACAGCGCCAGCGGCCAGAGTTCCCACCTACGTTGTACACGAATTACTGACATTGTAGCGTCACCGTCTGGGCAAACTGTTTGCCGAGATCCATATCTTCCGGCGGGGCATCGTCTTTATCCAGCGAACTGGCAAAGCTGAGCGTCTCATCGCTGGGCTCCGGGGTATCGACGGTGAGGGAGCAGCGTTTTTGCAGCGCATCGGGCAGCGACACATCACTGTCCTCGGCATAGCTCATATCCACGTAGTAGGAGGGATCGAAGGTAGAGAAAGTGTATTTTTGTCCGGCCAGCGGCTGGGGTTCCGCCAGCGGCAGGATAAAGGTCAGCACCGCCTGGTGATCAACGCGGCTCATACCGTACCGTGTTGGCCGGTTAAGGAATTTCACCTTTTCCCCGTTATGCCAGAACTCGGTAAAGTAGTGCTGGCCGAGCACGTTAGCCATCACCTCCGCCGCCAGTTTTTTCCAGATCTCATCTCCGGGCTTTGCGTTTCCGGCATCATAGAGCAGATCGGCTGAAGTTAATTCGTCCATCACCCAGCGCATTTTCAGGCCGGTTACCTGCTCGTCCTGTACCAGGATTTGCGTTTTCAGCGTGATAAAGCTGTGAGGGTGCGCGGCGGCGGTAAAAGATAAAACCGCCAAAAAAAGCGTAGTTGCGCTGCGTTTAACTATTTGCATCTCATCCTCACGTCAAAAATTCTGTGATGTTCACCCGCATTCCTGAAGGAAAGCCCGGCATCACATGCTATGGCGTACATCCTTTAGCTATTCTTATCAAACACCCTAACTGGAACCCGACAGATGATGACGACTCTCGAAATGCCATCTGCACTTTCCAGTTCGCAGCGCCGCTGTCAGGTTCTGTTGATGCTCTATGTGCCAGGCTTTCGCGCCACCCTGCAACGCATCGGTGAAATCAATGGTGTTGATGATGCCCTCTGCCAGCAGGATATCGCCGAGATGCGCATGGAGATCCAGCGCTATCACCAGCTCGACATTGCGACACAGCATGATGGCTGCTACCTGCTGGAAGGTAGCCACCTTAATCAACGCTTATGCCTGCTGCACTGGTTGCGCCGGGCGCTACGCCTCTGCCCTCACTTCATCGCGCAGCAGTTTACCCCATCTCTGAAGATCGCGCTAAAGCAGCTCGGCATCGCCCGCACGTTATATGACGATACCAACCTGCGAGCGCTGATTAATTTTTGCTCGCGCCGCCTGCAACGCCAGTTTGAAAGCCGCGACGCGCAGTTTTTACAGCTTTATCTCCAGTACTGCCTGCTCCAGCACCATCTGGGTCAGACGCCGCAGTTTAGTGTGGTTCAACGTAACTGGACCCAGTCGCGTAACGAATATCTGATGGCGCAGGAAATCGTGCGCCACTGGCAGCGCCGCGTGGTGCAGGTGCCCCACGCTGATGAACAACTGTTTCTGGCCCTGCTGTTTATGATGCTGCGTACGCCCGATCCGCTGCGCGATGCGCACCAGCAGGATGAGCGCCTGCGCCACGCCATTATCCGGATGATCGATCGCTTTCGTGCCCAGACGGGGATGCATTTCAGTGACGAGCAGGGGCTTACCGATCAGCTCTATATTCACCTTGCCCAGGCGCTGGACCGCTCGCTTTTTGGCATTGGCATCGACAACAGCCTGCCGGAGGAGATCCACCGCCTCTATCCGCGCCTGATGCGCACCACCCGGGAAGTGCTGTTTGAGCTGGAAGCCGAGTTCGGCCTGCGATTCTCCGAGGAGGAGGCAAGCCTGGTGGCCGTTATCTTTGGCGCCTGGTTGATGCAGGAGAGCGATCTGCACGAAAAACAGGTGGTGTTACTGACCGGAGAGGATAAGGCGTGCGAGGAGCTGATTGAACAGCAGCTGCGGGAGCTGACCCTGCTGCCGCTGAACATTCGCTATGTGACGTTACAGTCTTTTCAGAAGGACGGAGCCCCGCGCGAAGCGGCTCTGGTGGTCACACCCTACACCACTGCCCTGCCGCTGTTCTCGCCGCCGCTCATTCATGCCGTTGAGGAACTGAATGCGCAGCAGCAGGAACATATTCGCGCCATGCTGGAATCTTAGCGCGCTGCGATCCGCGGACGCAGCAGCACCGCGGGCAGCGCCACCAGCGCCATCACCCAGAAGACCCCGTGACCGAGATGCTGGTAGAGGAAGCCGGCAAACACCGTCATGATTGCAATGCTGCCCCCCATCGCCACGGCGGAGTAGACGGCCTGGAGGCGGATCACGTCGCTGCCTTCGCGCGCCGCGATATAGCGCATCGCCGCAAGGTGACACACCGTGAACGTGCCGCAGTGGAGGATCTGGGCGACAATCAGCCACGGCAGCTCCGTGGTCCAGCCCATCAGCCCCCAGCGCACAATGCCGCAGACGGCCGACAACAGCAGCAGATCCCGGGCGCTAAAGCGGCGGAACAGCCTGTTGCTGAGGGCAAAGATAATCACTTCTGCCACTACCCCCAGCGACCAGAGGTAGCCGACGGCAGACGCCGAATACCCTGCCCCCTGCCAGTAGATGGCGCTGAAGCCATAGTAAGCGGCATGGGCCCCCTGCAACAGACACACGCAGGCCAGAAAACGCCAGCTCTGGGCGACCAGCGAGCGCCAGGCCGGCCAGCCCGCGCTCTCCTGATGACGGCTCTCCCCCTGCGGCATCACCGAGGGCCGCAACAGCATGCCGAGCAGCATCGACAGGATCCCCACGCTCAACAGCGCCAGAATCGCCCGGTAGTCATACAGGCTGACCAGCTTACCCACCAGCGCCGAGCCGATCACAAAGGCAATTGAGCCCCACAGCCGCACCCGGCCATAGTCCATGGTGATCTGCTTTTGCCAGGTGTTAGCGAGGGCGTCGGTCAGCGGGACCAGCGGCGAAAAGAAGAGGTTAAAGCCCACCATCACCACCATCAGCCAGGCAAACTGCTGGCTCACCCAGAAGCCCGCCATAAATACCAGGGTGAGCAGCGCCAGTACGCGCACAGCTTTGATTAACAGTGAAGGATCGCTGACGCGCGGCGCAATAAGCAGGCTACCGAGAAAACGGGCCACCAGGCCCGAGCCCAGCAGGAGGCCAATCATCTCTGGCGTGAGGCCGATTCCCTTGAGCCAGACGCTCCAGAAAGGCAGAAAAATACCGTAGCTGAAAAAATAGGTGAAGTAGCTGAGCGCCAGCCAGCGCGTGGAATGCAAAACCATGAATCCCTCCCGTTTTGGAGGCGATAGTCTGGCGGTAAAAACAGGCTGGCGCAAGCGGGTATTAACAGCTGATTAACAGCTCTGGACGGCGCTTTCGACGGCGATCGCCATGGCAAAATGGCTGCGCTCGCCCTGACCTAACGCCACCAGCCCTGGCTGCCCGGCCATATTATGGGCGTTGACCGGATGGCTCTGGGGCTCGAGGCATAAGAAGGGTTTATCCGACATTCTGAACAGCATCAGCCACGGAGTTTGCGCTGTAATTGTGATACTCATCACATCACGTTCTATTCTCGCCGCTCCGTTCCAGCCGGAATAGCCGACGTTCAGCCAGCGATCCCCGCCATGCCGTGGCGTGCTGAAGTCGATATCCGCCGGGATATCACTCTGCCACGCCAGGGGTAAATGGTGCTCACCTTCCGGCCAGTAGCCGCTGGCTGAAAAGTGCAGACGGCTGCGTGCGTCAAAACAGAACCATGGGTGAAAGCCCAGGCCATACAGCATCGGCGCCTGACCGAGATGGGTGAGCATCAGTTCCGCATGCAGTACATGCTCGCGCAGTTGATACCGCAGTTCAGCCTGATAATCAAAGCCGCAGCGATGCCGGCTGCGCAAGGTAAGGATACACGTCGTGTCCGAATGCGAAGCCACCTGCCAGCGCGACTGCCAGCCATCACCGTGCAGGAAGAAGCGTTCATCCACCGGGCTTTGCGGCAGGGCTATCTCCCGCCCCTGAAACGCAAAGCGATTGCCCGCCACCCGGTTAGCCAGCGGCAGCATCGGAAACAGCGCGCTGTCGCCGCCATCCCATAACACCGGCTGCCCGCAGACCAGGGAAAAGAGCTCCTGTAACCCGCCCCCCTGCGGGTTAACGCGCATCCGCAGATGCGCGTTTTGAAGCAACAGTGAGTCCATCAGTGGGCGCGCCCGGCATTCGCCGCAGGTGCCACTTTACCGTGCTGCTTCTCCAGTTGCTCCTCCAGCGCCTCCAGGGTTACGCCTTTGGTTTCCGGCACCTTACGTAAAATGTAGAGATAGCCCGCCGCACAGATCACGCCGTAAAGCAGGAAGCTGCCCGCCGCACCCAGCCCGGCATTGAGCAGCGGGAAGGTGTAGGTCAGGAGGAAGCAGGCGATCCACAGCGCCAGGGTGCCGACAGACATCGCCAGGCCACGCACGCGGTTGGGGAAGATCTCCGACAGCAACACCCAGGTAACCGGCGCCAGCGTCACGGCATAGATGGCAATAGCCGCCAGCACCAGCAGCAGAACCGGCCAGCCCATGATGTTCATCGCATAGGCGCTGGCAATCAGCAGGTAGATAATGGTTAAGCCCGACGCGCCCAGCAGCATCAGCTTGCGGCGGCCAATTTTATCCACCAGCGGCAGCGCCGCCAGGGTGAAGACCAGATTAATGATACCGGTCGCCACAATCGATTTCAGGGTGTCGTTGATGTCAAACCCGGCGGAGGCGAAGATCTCCTGGGCATAGTTGAAGATCACGTTGATCCCGCACCACTGCTGGAACATCGCCAGCACCATGCCGATGATGACGAGCGGTTTAACCTGCGGTTGCAGGAGCGTGGAGTACGCCACCTTCTGGGTGTCTTTTTCCAGGGTATGAGCGATCTCTTTTAAGGTCTGGCTGGCATACGCCGCTGTGCCGATACGCTCCAGCATGGCGCGGGCACGCTCTGGCTTACCGGCTTTCATCAGCCAGCGCGGAGACTCCGGTACAAAGAACATCAGCACCAGGAAGGCCAGGGCCGGAACCAGCTCCGCGCCAAACATCCAGCGCCAGCCGGTCTGTCCATTCCAGGTCTGTACGATGGTCTCCTGCGTGGCGCCAGCCGCCACCGGCTCGGCGATCATCAGGTTGATCAGCTGCGCCGCCAGCACACCTACCACGATGGTCAGCTGGTTGATGGCCACAAAGCGGCCACGCTTTTCAGCCGGGCTGACTTCGGCGATATAGAGCGGGCTGAGCGCGGAGGCAAGACCGATCCCCACCCCGCCGACAATGCGATATACCACGAACATATCAAAACTGCTGGCCACCGCCGTGCCCCACGCCGAGGCGCTGAACAGCACCGCCGAGAGGATAAGCGGACGCTTACGGCCAAATTTATCGGCACACCAGCCAGAGATCAGGGCCCCGAAGATACAGCCCACCAGCGCGGAACTCATCGCCCAGCCGGACTGCGCCGGGTCGGTAATCGAGAACCACGCCTCATAAAAGGGCTTAGCCCCGCCAATCACCACCCAGTCGTAGCCGAACAGGAGTCCGCCACAGGCGGCGACCAGACAGATGGTCCAGACGTAGCCCATTTTCAGTTGTGTCTGCGCGCTATTATTCATGTTGATTCCTCTGTAAGGGAAACGCAGGGTACATAGGGTTAACAGGTGGGTTTCCCCACCTGCGAGGTCGTTAATTGAACATGCCTGCGGCCTGCGCATGCTGAATCAGATGCGCTTTGTCATGGGCCGGATGCAGCGCCAGCAAGGCACTCAGCTGGCGTTTGCAGGCCGCGATGTCGCCCAGTCCTGCATAGCCCAGCGCCTCAATGAACAGGCAATGCTGCTGGTGTTGATGGCCGGCCGGGATATCCAGCACCACCAGATCCGGGAGCGAAACCGCAAAGAAATCCGCTTCTGGTACATCGTCGCGATGGGCCTGCACCCAGGCAAGGAAACCCTGGAAGTGGCGATCCGCACCCGCGCGGTCACCCAGCTGGCGCAGCGCCATCCCCTGCCAGAACAGATAATCAGCCGGCTGATCGTTGTAGTAGCGACCGGCATCGAGCGTTGATCCACCCTGTGCCGCACGGGCAAAGCAGCGCTGCGCGTCGGCAGGCGCATCACTGCGGGCGTGACAATATCCCAGCAGATACCAGATATCGTTGTCGGTTTGCCCCGGCAGACGCCCCTCCCCGAGGTTATGCGGGTAGTGCAGCGCCGCCTGCAACAGCGCCATCGCCTCGCGAAACTCCCCGCGGCTCATATGCTGCAGAGCGCGATGCTGTTGGTTCAGCAGATACTGGCCGGTCACTTTGCCTTCACCGCCCTCCCACGGATGGAACTGACGCTCCGCGAGCACCTGCGCCGCCGCGCTGTAGCGCCCGGAACAGTTCCATAAGCTCAACAGCTCGGCCGTCAGGTCATCGCGTTTAAGCGCCACGTTTTCCCGGTCGGTGAGCATGGCAAGGCGTTTCGCCACCGGCTGTCCGCTGAGCTTATTGAGGTAATCAAGCTCGAACAGGAAACGCGGATTATCCGGCTCCAGCGCTACGGCGCGTTGCAGATACTGCTCCGCCTGCTTGAGGTTGCGCTGTTTATTCCAGGCGTGGATCCCGAGCAGACGATGCGCGGGGGCAAACTGCGGCTCCTGCTTCAGGGTAGTCTGCCAGCACATCACCGCATCGTCATAGCGGCGTTTGCTGTACCAGAAGCAGCCCAGCAGATAGCGGGCAAAGGGATCGTCCTGCAGGGTTTGCAGCATCTGCACTTCATCAAGAGCGTTCGGGAAACGTACCCGGTTGGCCTCACAGCGCCGCGCCGCAGCGATATAGCACGCGCGGGTGGCTGGCTCGTCGCTTAACGCTGCCCGCCACAGCTGAGGCAACGTCTCCTGGCTGTCGAGCAGATCCAGCATCTCGCGGGTGGCGTCGCGCATGCCCATCGAGGTCAGCCAGCCCGCCAGCAGGCAGGCATTGGCCCCGCGTCGACCGGTTACCTGCAGCAGCTTATCTCGCGCAGTCTCCTCCCGGCTGATTGCCCAGCGTGCATAGTGCAGAGCGTAGCTGAGCGGGTGGGTTTGCAGGCAGCGCTCAATGTAGTCCAGCGCAGTACCTTCGCCCTCAACCTCTGCCAGTGCGAGGGCCTTGAGCCCCATCGCCAGATTGTTGCTGGCATTGATCCCGAGGCTGATATCGACTTTTTCCAGCGCATCGGCAACATTTCCGCGCTTCATCGCCAGCCGCGCCAGAGACCAGAACGCCGCGTCGCGGCAGTTTCCACTCCACGAGGCTTTGTAGTAGTGATCCCAGGCCTCGTCATCCAGACCCTGCCGCTCCAGCGCCGTCGCCAGCAGCTGGCTGGCTTCCCCGTCGCGCGGGTTCTTGTTCAGTCGGTGCGCGCGAACCAGCGCGGCTTCGGCGCAGCGCTGGGCCTGCGCCCAGTCGGCACGGTTGAGGGCCAGCGTCCCCAGCGCCACGTTATTGCGATAGTCGTTGGCATCCAGCGCCAGCGCCCGGCGGTAGTAATCCTCCGCGTAGCGGCTGGCGTGATTGTACTGCTCCAGATGCTGCCCGATAAAATAGAGCTCGTCGCTGTTATCGATCTCCTCCGGCATCGCTGGCGCGGTGGCCGGATCCGGCAGCGGGGTTTCCTGCGGGATATGCTCCAGATAGTGCAGCAGCGTACGGCCCGAGGCATCTTTTACCCTGAGCGTCAGGCGCTGCGGCCAGCTATCCGGCAGCGCCTGCTGCCAGCTTTCGCCCGGCATCAGGGTCAGCTGCGTTTCCCAGACCGGTTTATCGTCAGCGGTCAGTTCAAGACGCACGGCCTGAAGCGGTGCGATGGCGTAAACACCAAGGTGAAGCTGCTGCTCGCGGCGCTCAAGCTGCAGCGCCAGCCGTGTGCTGGCGTTCTGCACCTGCCCCAGCTCGCTGTATGGCAGGAAATTCTGCACGAAGATCTTCTCTTCGTATGGCGCAAGCCAGGTGAAATCCGGCTGATTATCGGTAAAGATCCCGGTCATCAGCTCAATATAGGGGCCGTTTTCATCGGTCAGATTGCGATCCCAGGCGCGGCCAAAATCGTCATGGCCCCAGCTCCACTGTTTTTTACCCGGAGAAACGTGGTGATCGGCCACGTGCAGCAGACCGCCCCGCTCGCCGTGGTGGTATGCCCCGACAAAATCGTAGTCTGATTTTTCCGCCATGTACGAGGTGGGAACGGGCACGTTTTTGTAGCGGGAGATATCCACCCCCGCCGAGTAATCGACCTTATAGTAGGTGCCGGTGGCGATGGGGAAGGCCGAGACCGCGCGCTTGCCGTGGTCAAACACCGCCGTGACGTCCGGCGGGAAGACGCTCTGGTGATCGTCCCCGCCCTTCACCGCCGGGTTCGCCCACCACAGGAAGTGGCGCGGCGTGGCGTTGCCGTTGAAGACTTTGCCGGTGATCTCAATCAACGCCCGGTCAGGGTAGAGCGTAAACCCGGTCATCACCTGCAGGCCGCGCATCGGCTCGGCCTCTCCCATCCAGACGGTTTGCACCCCGTTATCCTGCTGGCTGAAAGTGACGTCGACAGGCATAAAGGTGGTCGGGCGGTGGTGCTGCGGCCAGTTAAACTCGATTCCGCCGGATATCCATGGCCCCAGCAGGCCTACCAGCGCCGGTTTCACCACTTCGTTGTAGTAAACGAAATCACGCTGCTGGACTTTGTCATATGCCCGATGAATACGTCCGCCCAGCTCCGGCAGCAGCATAATGCGGATGAAGTCATTTTCCATCCACACCGCATGGTAATCGCGAATTTCACGAACGCCGGTCAGGGTATCCGTCACGCCATAAGGGTAGACCGCGCCAGAGGAGCCCTGGTAGACGCGTTTTTCCAGGAACATCGGGTTGGTATCTTCTGCGCCGGTGGTCCACGTCGGTAATGCAACCGTCTCCCGCCAGACCTTCACTGCTCCAGACATATTCACTCTCCAGTAAACAAATAACAGTAAAAAGCGATAAGATGGCAGTGTAGAGAGGAATTCGGCGCGCTGATTGCGTAATGCTCACGCAATACAATTAACGGAGTTTAGTGAATGCAGGTATCCGGTCTGAACAACACCAGGGTGCGACAGCACAACCGCCGCACCATAATGTCGCTGGTCTGGCGCTACAAGCGCCTGAGCAAATCGCAGCTGGCCCAGCACACCGGGCTCTCTATCCCGGCAGTGAGTAAAATTCTGGATGAGCTTGTGGCGGACAAAAAACTGGGGCATTCTCGTGAAAATCTCAGCACCCGGGGGATGAACAGCGGGCATTATCAAATCCCGGATGATGGGCCACTAATACTTTGCATGAATGTCAGCCCCACCAGCATTGAGAGCCAGCTGATCGACGCCCGCATGTCGCCGTTGGGCGAGTTTTGCTGGACCGACGTCAACGCCCAAACGCCCGAGGCACTGTTGCAGGCTATTGAAACTCTGTGGCAGCAACAGCGCAAACGGTGGCCGGGGCAGCGCATCAATCTGGCGCTGGGGATCCACGGCCAGGTCGATACCGCCACCGGCGTTTCACAGATCATGCCTCAGGCTCCGTGGAAAAAACCGATTGAGATTAAGTACCTGCTGGAAGAGAAGCTGGGCATCACGGTGAGGGTGGATAATGATTGCGTGATGCTGGCGCTGGCGGAGAAGTGGCAAAACCCGGCCAACCGCGACGATTTTTGCGTGATTAACGTGGATTACGGGATTGGCTCGTCGTTCGTCATTAACGGGCAGATCTATCGCGGAACGCTCAACGGCAGCGGGCAAATCGGCCACACCATTTTCGATCGTGACGGTGTGGCCTGTGCCTGCGGGCGATACGGTTGTCTGGAAACGGTCGCTTCTTTATCCGCCCTGAAAAAACAGGCGCGTTTATGGCTGAAATCCCAGCCCGGCACCCTGAGCCTTGACCCGGACTCGCTCACCAGCCTGCAGCTGATCGACGCCTGGCGCCAGGGTAATGTCCCCATTCAGCGCTGGGCAGACGAGGCCGCAAACGCTATCGGACTGACGCTCTACAACCTGCTCAATATTCTCAATATCAATCAAATCTGGTTTTATGGCCGCAGCTGCGCCTTTGGCGAACGCTGGCTGCAGACCATCAATCGTCAGATTGGTTTTACCCCCTTCGATCACGGCGACGCGGTACGTAACCGCCAGACGGAAATCGCCTTTGGCGGCCTGACCCGGCAGCAGCAAATTATCGGCATCGGCTATCTGTTCGTTGAAGATGCGCTGGCGGAAGGCTAACAGGAAACCTGCTGAAATTTCGAAAATTTAAATCATTCTGATGGCTGATTTATAGAGTTAAACGCCATGGCGGGCCGGCATTTTGTGTATTAGCTTTAAGATAAATCCCACCCAAAACGAGCCTGCCATGAACACACTACGGTATTTCGATTTCGGTCAGTCCCGGGCGCTGATCCTGTTGATTGCCCGCCTCGCCCTTATCGCCCTGTTTATTATTTTTGGCGTACCAAAAATGTTCGGTTTTGACGGTACGGTGCAGTACATGGTGAAGCTGGGCGCGCCCATGCCGATGCTGGCCGCCATTGTGGCGGTAATCATGGAAGTCCCTGCCGCCATTCTGATTGTGCTCGGCTTCTTTACCCGTCCGCTGGCGGTGCTGTTTGTCTTTTATACGCTGGGGACGGCGGTGATTGGCCACCACTACTGGGATATGAGTGGCGATGCGGTGATGCCGAATATGATTAACTTCTTCAAGAACATCAGCATTGCTGGCGGGTTTCTTCTGCTGGCGGTTGCCGGGCCAGGCGCCATTTCTATCGACAGGCGTTAGCCATAAAAAAGGCCGCATACGCGGCCTTTTTGTTCTGCCAGGCAGACTTATGCGTAAACCGGGAAGCGAGCGCAGATCTCCAGCACTTTGGCTTTCACGCGTTCGATAACGGCTTCGTCGTTGATGTTGTCCAGCACGTCACACATCCAGCCAGCCAGCTCTTTCACTTCCGCTTCTTTGAAGCCGCGGCGAGTGACAGCCGGAGAACCGATACGGATACCGGAGGTCACGAACGGGCTCTTCGGATCGTTTGGTACGCTGTTTTTGTTCACGGTGATGTTGGCGCGGCCCAGGGCAGCGTCAGCTTCTTTACCGGTCAGGTTTTTATCTACCAGATCCAGCAGGAACAGGTGGTTTTCAGTGCCGCCAGAAACCACTTTATAACCGCGGTTCAGGAACACTTCCACCATCGCTTTGGCGTTTTTCGCTACCTGCTGCTGGTAAACCTTAAACTCTGGCTCCATCGCTTCTTTCAGCGCTACGGCTTTTGCCGCGATTACGTGCATCAGCGGGCCGCCCTGTGCGCTTGGGAACACGGCAGAGTTCAGCTTTTTATACAGATCTTCGTCACCACCTTTCGCCAGGATCAGACCGCCGCGTGGACCGGCCAGGGTTTTGTGGGTGGTAGTGGTCACTACGTGCGCGTGCGGAACCGGGTTCGGGTAGACGCCTGCGGCGATTAGGCCAGCAACGTGCGCCATGTCCACGAACAGGTAAGCACCGATGCTGTCTGCGATTTCACGCATTTTTGCCCAGTCAACGATGCCGGAGTAGGCCGAGAAACCGCCGATGATCATCTTCGGCTTGTGCTCTTTGGCCTGCTTCGCCATGTCTTCGTAGTCAATTTTACCGGACTCATCGATACCGTAAGGGATGATGTTGTAGAGTTTGCCGGAGAAGTTAACCGGGGAGCCGTGAGTCAGGTGGCCGCCCTGCGCCAGGTTCATACCCAGAACGGTATCGCCCGGCTGCAGCAGTGCGGTGTAAACGGCAAAGTTAGCCTGAGAGCCTGAGTGCGGCTGCACGTTCGCGTAGTCAGCGCCAAACAGCTCTTTAGCACGATCGATCGCCAGCTGTTCAACGATATCTACATATTCGCAACCGCCGTAGTAGCGCTTGCCCGGGTAACCTTCAGCGTATTTGTTGGTCAGCTGAGAGCCCTGCGCCTGCATTACGCGCGGGCTGGTGTAGTTTTCGGAGGCGATCAGTTCGATGTGCTCTTCCTGACGTACTTTTTCCTGCTCCATAGCCTGCCACAGTTCGGCATCATAATCGGCAATGTTCATTTCACGCTTTAACATCCGCATCTCCTGACTCAGCTAACAAGTAAATTTTGGCCTGAAAAGGCAGTCCTGATGGACGACGGGCAACAGTATAACTGATTAGCAGAGTGATAACAGGTCTTGACAAACGATTTTACGCAAACGTTTACCTGCCCGCCACGCAAGGGTTTGAGGAATAACGTCCTCGCCGCGCAAAACGGATTTCTTTTCAGGTTTGTGATGCAGTTAATTCATGTTGCAAAGAACCATTTACAACGCAGGGTTATTTTTTATAAGATGCATTCAAAATACATCATTAAAGTAACAATGAAAGGAAGTTGCTATGTTAGACGCCCAAACCATCGCTACCGTGAAGGCCACTATCCCCCTGCTGGTTGAAACCGGTCCTAAACTCACCGCCCATTTCTACGATCGCATGTTCGCCCATAATCCGGAGCTCAAAGAGATTTTTAACATGAGCAACCAGCGTAACGGCGATCAGCGTGAAGCCTTGTTTAACGCTATTGCCGCCTACGCCAGCAACATCGAGAACCTGCCGGCCCTGCTGCCGGCAGTGGAAAAAATCGCCCAGAAACATACCAGCTTCCAGATCAAACCGGAGCAGTACAACATTGTTGGTGGTCACCTGCTGGCAACGCTGGACGAGATGTTCAGCCCGGGCCAAGAGGTGCTGGACGCGTGGGGCAAAGCCTACGGCGTGCTGGCAAACGTCTTTATCAACCGCGAAGCGCAAATCTACAGCGAAAACGCCAGCAAGAACGGCGGCTGGGAAGGCACCCGCGCCTTCCGTATCGTGGAGAAAACCCCGCGCAGCGCGCTTATCACCAGCTTTGAATTCGAGCCGGTGGACGGCCAGCCAGTTGCCGATTACCAGCCAGGCCAGTATCTGGGCGTGTGGCTGAAGCCTGAAGGCTTCCCGCATCAGGAGATCCGCCAGTACTCCCTTACCCGCAAGCCGGACGGCAAACGCTACCGCATTGCGGTGAAACGTGAGGAAGGGGGGCAGGTTTCGACCTGGCTGCATAACGAAGCCCGCGTGGGTGATGTGGTGCATCTGGCCGCGCCGGCGGGCGATTTCTTCATGGCCGTTGACAGCAACACCCCGGTCACGCTGATCTCTGCCGGTGTGGGCCAGACGCCGATGCTGGCGATGCTGGATACCCTGGCGAAAGCGCAGCACGGCGCACAGGTTAACTGGTTCCACGCCGCAGAGAATGGCGAAGTGCATGCGTTTTCTGATGAGGTGAAAACCCTTGCTGCCGGTCTGCCGCACTTTACTGCCCATACCTGGTATCGCCTGCCGTCCGACGATGACCGTACCGCCGCACGCTTCGACAGCGAAGGCCTGATGGCGTTAAGCCAGCATGAAGGTCTGTTCAGCGCGCCGGAGATGCAGTTCTACGTGTGTGGCCCGGTGGCGTTTATGCAGTATGCCGCGGCGCAGCTTCTTGAGCTGGGCGTGAAGAAAGAGAACATTCACTACGAGTGCTTCGGCCCGCATAAGGTGCTGTAATGCAAAAAGCCCCTCTCTGGAGGGGCTTTTTTTTGCCCGGCGGCGCGACGCTTGTACGGGACTACGGGTGCAAAACGATAAGCGTGATTAAATCGCCGCGTCGTCTTCTTCGCCGGTACGGATACGGATCACGCGCGCGACGTCAAAGACGAAGATCTTGCCGTCACCGATTTTGCCGGTCTGGGCGGTGCGGATAATGGTATCGACGCAGGTTTCCACGATGTCGTCCGACACCACGATTTCAATCTTCACCTTCGGCAGGAAATCAACCATGTATTCCGCGCCACGGTAGAGTTCAGTGTGGCCCTTCTGACGACCAAAGCCTTTCACCTCTGTCACCGTCATACCGGTGATGCCTACTTCTGCCAGCGCTTCGCGTACATCATCCAGTTTGAAAGGTTTAATAATCGCATCAATCTTTTTCATGGTGGTCCTTAAACTTATGCCTGTCAGCTGCCTCGTAATCGGTTGCTCACAGTATCATATTCACGCGGAATTTAGGGTATCACTCTTTAAAATCGTTGGCTTCCAGCTCATGGCGCGACAGCAGCTTATAAAACTCGGTGCGATTACGCCCGGCCATGCGCGCGGCATGGGTCACATTGCCTTTGGTGATCTGCAGTAACTTACGCAGATAGTTGAGCTCAAACTGGTTACGGGCTTCAACGAAGGTTGGCAGGGCGGTATTTTCCCCCTCCAGCGCCTGCTCCACCAGCGCATCGCTGATCACCGGCGAAGAGGTCAGCGCCACGCACTGCTCAATCACGTTTACCAGCTGACGCACGTTGCCGGGCCAGCTGGCGGTCATCAGCCGCTTCATGGCGTCGGTGGAGAACGCGCGCACGAAAGGCTTATGCCGCTCGGCGGACTGGCGCAGCAGCTGGGTGGCCAGCAGCGGAATATCTTCTGCCCGCTCCGCCAGCGCCGGGATCTTGAGGTTGACGACGTTGAGGCGATAGAAGAGATCTTCACGGAATTCATTGCGCGCCATCGCCTTGGGCAAATCCCGGTGAGTCGCGGAGATAATGCGCACGTCGATATCAATATCACGGTTACTGCCGAGCGGCCTGACTTTGCGCTCCTGCAGCACGCGCAGCAGCTTAACCTGCAATGGCGCAGGCATATCACCAATTTCATCGAGGAACAGCGTGCCGCCTTCCGCCGCCTGGAACAGCCCTTCCCGACTGCTGACCGCGCCGGTAAAAGCGCCGCGGGCATGGCCAAACAGCTCCGACTCCAGCAGCTGTTCGGGCAGCGCCCCGCAGTTGATGGCGATAAAAGCTTTTGTGCCGCGCGGGCTGGCGTTGTGAATGGCCTGGGCGAGGATCTCTTTCCCGGTGCCGCTCTGGCCGTTAATCAGCACGCTGACGTCGGACTGCGCCACCATGCGAGCCTGTTCCAGCAGACGCAGCATGATTGGGCTACGGGTGACAATCGCCTCTCGCCAGGTTTGGTCGCCGGAAGGCGCGGCGTGCTCCAGCGCATCATCGATAGCTTTGTACAGCGCGTCTTTATCCACCGGCTTGGTGAGAAAGCTAAAGACCCCCTGCTGGGTGGCCGCGACCGCATCGGGGATCGAGCCGTGGGCGGTGAGAATGATCACCGGCATACCGGGCTGGAGCTTCTGGATCTCCGTAAACAGCTGCATGCCGTCCATTTCATCCATCCGCAGATCGCTGATAACCAGATCGATCTTCTCGCGACCCAGCACTTTCAGTCCTTCCTGGCCGCTTTCGGCAGTCACGACGCTGTAGCCCTCGCTGACCAGACGCATGCCCAGCAGCTTCAGCAAACCAGGATCGTCATCCACCAGCAAAAGATGCGCAGGTTTTCGGCTCGTCATGGCGTTACGTCCTCTTGTTTCGGGGCATCGCTGTTCGGCTCTGTCGTCTCACCTTCGGTACCGGTGGGCGACGTCGCAGGCTTCGGTGCGTCCGGCAGATAATTACTGACCGGCTTACGGGTGGAGAGCTGCCGTTCAATATCGGTCAGGTTTTCCAGCTTCCGGGTGGTGGTATCCAGCTGCGCGCGCAGATACTGCTGCTGCTGGCGCAGGGTGTCCAGCTCACCGTCGGTTGACTGTTGCAGCTTACCGTAGCGGAAACGCTCCTCCGCCAGCTGCAGCTGCAGCACCTGTCCGTGTCGCCACAGCTGATACAGCGGGCGCACCTGGGCCGGGATCTGCGGGCTCAGCGCATCCAGCCGGGTGGTCAACTGGCGCCGCTCCACGGGATTAATTTTGGCATTGGCCAGCAGGATCCCGCGTTTAAAACTCTCCTGCCAGGTATCATCGGTCCGGCCCCGCGCCTCTGCACGCGCGGCGGCGGGTGAGAGGCGATCCGCGCAGTCCATGCCGCGCAGCCAGTAAAGCGGGTTGCTGTCGGTCTCCTGACCGTGCAGCTGCCAGATATTATTGCAGTCGGTAGATAAGAAGTCCGCCAGCTGATGCTCAGGCAATTTTTCACCCTGCTTGTCGCTGATGGCGCTGGTCGGCGTACTGTTGACGCAGCCGGCGAGCAGCAGGCAGGGAAGGCTCAGAAAGAGAGAGTGACCGGAAAATACCGCGTTAATGGCGCGGGAAAAGACGTGTGACATACTCACCAGGCTTAGATTCATTTTAGTGGTTTTTCCGACTCAAGCGGCAGTTCGATGCGAAAGCACACATCGGTATGGTCGTCAGTGACAAGATTAAGCTCTCCATGCATACGACGAATACAGTCGCGGGCGATACTCAGCCCCAGGCCGCTTCCCTTAACCGCCCCTTTTCGTTGATGACTCCCCTGAAAAAACGGTTCAAAGATCATCGCTTTTTCATCGTCAGGGATCGGGGTTCCGGTGTTGGCGACATCGATACAGACTCGCGAGCCGCGCGTAAAACTGCGAACATAAATGGTACCGGATTCAATACCATAGTGCACCGCATTGGAATAAAGATTATCCAGTACGCTCATCAGCAGCATAGGTTCGGCGAAACAGGCGGGCGTCGCCAGCGACAGTTCAGTATGCATCATTTTAGCCCGCGCAGGCAGGCTGTGGGCAGAGAGCACCATATCCACCAGCGGCGCGAGCTCCACGCGCTCCAGCTCCGGAATGCCGTCGGCCAGTTTACGGTTGTAGTCGAGCAGCTGTTCAATCAGCTTTTGCAGGTTACGGCTGCTGGCATCAAGGATCTCGACAATTTCCCTTTGCTCCGGTGTCAGCGGCCCGGCCACCTCGTCGGCCAGCAGTTCGGTTCCCTCACGCATGCTGGCAAGGGGTGTTTTCAGTTCGTGAGAAATGTGGCGTAAAAACTGGTGGCGCTGGGATTCGAGCCAGGACAGCCGCTCCGAAAGCCAGATGATACGTTGCCCGACCGAGCGCAATTCGCGCGGGCCGGTGAAGACCACGGTATTGCCCAGCGAGCGCCCTTCCCCCAGGCGATTGATCATTCGCTCAATACCCTTAACCGGGCCGATGATCATCCGGGTGAAAAGCAGAACCAGCAGCAGGCTGACCAGAAATAGTACCAGCGCCTGCCAGCCGAAGAACTGACCGCGCTCGGCAATCTCCTGCTGAAGCTGCTGCCCGCGGGAGAAGATCACTGACCGGGTCGCCTGAACCATCTCCGTATTGGCACTGGCAAAAGCCTCCAGCCGTAGTGCGGCCAGCGCGTCAGGACCGCTGTTAAGGCACTGTAACTGAGACAGAGCATTGATATCCTGTCGCAGAGCCTGGTAGAGCTTATCGTCGGGCAGAACACCGGCATGGGCGTCGAGCATTTCGCTGTAGCGCTTGCGCTGATTCTGATACACCCGCGCCAGGGTTCTGTCATCCAGGACGCAGTATTGCCGGTAGCTGCGCTCCATCTCCAGCGCGGCATTGGTCATCGCCTCGCTGCGGCGGGCATCAATCAGGGTGGTTCTGTTGGTGAGCGCGGCCTGCGCGCTCAGCGCGTTCAGACTCTGCCATGCCTGCCATGCCAGCACCAGCAAAGGCAGCAGGATCAGCAGAAAGGCCATCATGACTAACTGTCGTAGTGAGCGGGGGAAAACAGGCCAGCGTTTCAACGCATTACTCTCTGTCGCGAGGGGATAACAGGATGCTAGCCGGACAAGCCTTCAGATACAACAAAGCCGGGTTAAAAACCCGGCTTTGTTGAGGAATGAGGCGGTGCCTAACTCGACGTTTCGCCCTGGGTCTGATAAAGCAGCGCTATGATCAGCAGTTGGACGGCAGGCACCTTTTTGTGCGTCATTCGAAGTTTATGTAGCACGTCCCGAAGGGGCTGACATAAGAGGGTGAATGAGCCACTGGTTATTATTATGCAACAGATGTGCCATAATGCAAATAAAAATATTAAAGTGTTAATTTATATATCGTTTTAGAGAGACTGGCGACAATTGCGTGGGGAATGACGTTCAGGCTATCTGTCGCTTATTAGCAACACCCTGACAGCGTTATTAATGGATCTATAAAAATCAACAAGTTAAATGTCGCCAATTGACGACATCAATATGTGAGGGTTGTCGCACATTTGCGACACTGAGAATTTTCCCGGGACAGTGCGGCCTGATGCCCTTATCCCAGCCCTCTTCCCCAAGGAGAGGGTGCAAACAAAAACGGCAACCGAAGTTGCCGTTCTGCTATTAACCCAACTGCTTACGCGCGTTGCGGAAGATACGCATCCACGGGCTGTCCTCGCCCCAGTTTTCCGGGTGCCAGGAGTTGCTGACGGTGCGGAATACACGCTCAGGGTGCGGCATCATCACCGTAACACGACCGCTTTCGCTGGTCACCGCGGTGATCCCGTTGGCAGAGCCGTTCGGGTTCGCCGGATAGTTCTGCGTAACCTTGCCGAAGTTATCGACAAAGCGCAGCGCCACCAGGCCTTTGCTCTCCAGCTCTGCCAGATGCGCGGCGTTACGCAGTTCAACCTGCCCTTCACCGTGGGAGACGGCGATTGGCATCTGCGATCCGACCATGCCCTGCAGCAGCAGAGACGGGCTCTGAGTCACTTCCACCAGGCTGAAGCGCGCTTCGAAGCGGTCGGACTGGTTACGCACAAAGCGCGGCCAGGCTTCGCTGCCCGGGATCAGCTCACGCAGGTTTGACATCATCTGGCAGCCGTTGCAAACGCCCAGCGCCAGGGTCTGCGGACGATGGAAGAAGGTTTCGAACTCATCGCGGACACGTTCGTTGAAGAGAATGGATTTCGCCCAGCCCTCACCCGCACCCAGCACGTCACCGTAGGAGAAGCCGCCACACGCCACCAGCGCCTGGAAATCGGCCAGACCGGTACGGCCTGCCAGCAGATCGCTCATATGGACGTCGATAGCATCGAAGCCCGCACGGTGGAAGGCAGCCGCCATCTCAACGTGGGAGTTCACCCCCTGCTCGCGCAGAACGGCCACTTTCGGACGGGCACCCTTCGCGATGTACGGCGCGGCGATGTCTTCGTTAAGGTCGAACGACAGCTTGACGTTCAGGCCCGGATCCTGGTCGTTGGCTTTCGCCTCGTGCTCCTGATCGGCGCACGCCGGGTTATCACGCAGACGCTGCATCTGCCAGGTGGTTTCTGCCCACCACATACGCAGCGTGGAGCGGCTTTCGGCAAACACCGTCTGACCATTCGCCTCGATAACAAAACGATCGCCGCTCACGGCTTTACCCAGATAGTGCACGCAGTCGCCCAGACCGTGCTGCGCCAGCAGCGATTCTACTGCCTCGCGATCGGCTGCACGCACCTGAATGACGGCGCCCAGCTCTTCGTTGAACAGCGCGGCCAGACGATCGTCGCCCAGAGAGGCGATATTTGCTTCTACGCCGCAGTGGCCGGTGAAGGCCATTTCCGCTAGGGTGACCAGCAGGCCGCCATCGGAACGGTCGTGGTAGGCCAGCAGCTTACGCTGTGCCACCAGCGCCTGAATGGCGTCGTAGAAGCCCTTCAGCTGCGCCACGTCGCGCACGTCTGCCGCCTTGTCGCCCAGCTGGCGATAAACCTGCGCCAGCGCGGTTGCGCCCAGCGCATTGTGGCCTTTACCCAGGTCAATCAGCAGCAGGGCGTTGTCTTCGGTGGCGAGCTGCGGAGTGATGGTGTGACGCACATCTTCCACGCGGGCAAAGGCGGTGATCACCAGCGACAGCGGAGAGGTCATCTCGCGCTGCTCGTTGCCTTCCTGCCAGCGGGTTTTCATCGACATGGAGTCTTTACCCACCGGAATGGTCAGGCCGAGCGCAGGACAGAGCTCTTCACCCACCGCTTTTACCGCTTCGTACAGCCCGGCGTCTTCGCCCGGGTGACCGGCTGCGGCCATCCAGTTGGCGGAGAGCTTAATACGTTTAATGTCGCCAATCTGGGTCGCGGCAATGTTGGTCAGCGCTTCACCCACCGCCAGACGGGCAGAAGCGGCGAAGTCCAGCAGGGCCACCGGGGAACGTTCGCCCAGCGCCATCGCTTCACCGTAGTAACTGTCGAGGCTGGCGGTGGTGACCGCACAGTTCGCTACCGGTACCTGCCACGGACCCACCATCTGATCGCGGGCGACCATGCCGGTTACGGTGCGGTCACCGATGGTCACAAGGAAGGTTTTCTCCGCCACCGCCGGCAGATGCAGAACGCGGTTAACCGCCTCGGCAACGGTCACGCCCTGCAGATCAAGAGCTTTGCCGCTGGCTTTGCGAGACTCAACGTCGCGGGTCATCTTCGGCGTTTTACCCAGCAGGACGTCCAGCGGCAGGTCAATCGGCTGGTTGTCGAAATGGGTATCGCTCAGGGAGAGGTGCATCTCTTCGGTCGCTTCACCAATCACCGCGTAAGGCGCACGCTCGCGGCGGCACAGCTCGTCAAACAGCGGCAGCTGCTCTGGCGCCACGGCCAGTACATAGCGCTCCTGGGATTCGTTACACCAGATTTCCAGCGGGCTCATGCCCGGCTCATCGCTCAGGATGTCGCGCAGGTTGAAACGACCGCCGCGGTTGCCGTCGCTTACCAGCTCTGGCATGGCGTTGGAGAGACCGCCCGCGCCGACGTCGTGAATAAAGAGGATCGGGTTAGCATCGCCCAGCTGCCAGCAGCGGTCGATGACCTCCTGGCAACGGCGTTCCATCTCCGGGTTATCACGCTGCACGGAAGCGAAATCAAGATCGGCGTCAGACTGGCCGGACGCCATAGAAGAGGCTGCCCCGCCGCCCAGACCGATGTTCATCGCCGGGCCGCCCAGTACGATCAGCTTCGCACCGACGACGATCTCGCCTTTCTGCACGTGATCGGCGCGAATGTTGCCGATCCCGCCCGCCAGCATGATCGGCTTATGGTAGCCGCGCAGCTCTTCGCCGTTGTGGCTGTCCACTTTCTCTTCATAGGTACGGAAGTAACCGTTCAGGGCCGGACGACCAAATTCATTGTTAAAGGCCGCGCCGCCGAGCGGGCCGTCGGTCATGATGTCCAGCGCGGTAACGATACGTTCCGGCTTGCCGAAATCTTCTTCCCACGGCTGTTCAAAGCCCGGGATACGCAGGTTAGAGACGGAGAAGCCCACCAGGCCCGCTTTTGGTTTTGCCCCACGGCCGGTTGCGCCTTCGTCACGGATTTCACCGCCGGAGCCGGTCGCGGCGCCCGGCCACGGCGAGATCGCCGTCGGGTGGTTATGGGTTTCGACCTTCATCAGGATATGCGCAGGCTCCTGGTGGAAGTCATAGCGCCCTGCTTCGCGATCGGCGAAGAAGCGGCCCACCTCAGAACCTTCCATTACCGCAGCGTTGTCTTTATAGGCCGACAGCACGTGGTCTGGAGTTTGTTCGAAGGTGTTTTTGATCATTTTGAACAGCGACTTTGGCTGCTGCTCGCCGTCGATAATCCAGTCGGCGTTGAAGATTTTATGGCGGCAGTGCTCAGAGTTAGCCTGCGCGAACATATAGAGTTCGATATCGTTCGGGTTGCGGTTCAGCTTAACGAACGCGTCCTGCAGGTAGTCAATCTCGTCTTCTGCCAGCGCCAGGCCTAAACGCAGGTTGGCGTCAATCAGCGCCTGACGGCCTTCGCCCAGCAGATCCACGCTCTGCACTGGCGCAGGCTGATGATGAGAGAAGAGCTGCTCTGCGTCGTCAAGAGAGGCAAACACGCTCTCCATCATACGATCGTGCAGTTCTGCTGCCACCACTGACCACTGCTCGTTGGTCAGGCTGGCGGCTTCAACGTAATACGCCACGCCCCGTTCCAGACGATTAATCTGGCTCAGACCACAGTTATGGGCGATGTCGGTTGCTTTAGAAGACCAGGGGGAGATGGTGCCAGGGCGAGGCGTGACCAGCAGAAGTTTACCGTTCGGGGTATGGCTGCTCAGGCTTGGCCCGTACTTCAGCAGGCGTTCCAGTCGGACCAGGTCGTCTGCCGTTAAGGCCGCGCTCAGGTCAGCAAAATGGACATACTCAGCGTAAATATTGCTTACCGGAAGGTCGGCCGCCTGAAAACGTGCCAGCAGTTTGTTGATACGGAAGGCAGACAGTGCAGGCGAACCACGCAGAATTTCCATCATAAGTCTCTCGTCTTCGAAGCGCCGGAGGCGCTTACAGTGTGCGCAAGGGGGAAAACGGGCGCCATTATAGTGGATCCTGCGCGCCGACGAAACCGTTTGCGTCGTAATAAAATCGTCGCCGCCGTTTAGCAACAAATGTTGCCATACCCGCTAATAAGTTGCTAAGTGGCGTAACTTTACGCAAAATGCCGCGAAATCTTTGGTAATACTTGTTTTTACTATGGCCAATAAACAGCAGAATAACACGCAGCGCATAGAATCAACTTATTGAAAAAATTAAAGATTAATTATCTGTTCATCGGCATTGTCACCCTGCTGCTGGCAGCGGCCCTGTGGCCTTCTATCCCCTGGTTCGGGAAAGCCGAAAACCGCATCGCCGCCATTCAGGCGCGGGGGGAGCTGCGCGTCAGTACCCTGGCCTCCCCACTCACCTACAGCGCGATCAACGATAAAGCGATTGGGCTGGATTACGAACTGGCGCAGCATTTTGCTGACTACCTGGGCGTAAAACTGAAGATCAGAGTACGCCAGAACACCAGTCAGCTGTTTGACGACCTGGATAATGGCGATGCCGATTTGCTGGCCGCCGGGCTGGTCTATAACAACGAGCGCAGCAAAAACTATCAGCAAGGCCCGACCTACTACTCTGTCTCGCAGCAGCTGGTCTACCGCGTGGGGAGCCTGCGCCCACGCACGCTTGCCGGTCTTAGCGCCGATAAGCTCACCGTTGCGCCCGGGCATGTGGTCATTGATGATCTGCGGGCACTGAAAGAGAAAAAGTACCCTGACCTCAACTGGCGGGTCGATGAGAAGCTGGGCACCACGGCGCTGCTGGAACAGGTCACAGACGGGAAACTGCCCTACACCATCGCCGACTCGGTCGCCATCAGCCTGTTCCAGCGCGTCCACCCTGAACTGGCCGTGGCGCTGGACGTGACTGACGAGCAACCTGTCACCTGGTTCAGCCCCCTTGATGCCGACCAGACGCTCTCTGCCGCCATGCTCGATTTCTTCAACGGGATGAATGAAGACGGCACCCTGGCGCGTCTGGAGGAGAAGTATCTTGGCCACGGGGATGATTTCGACTATGTCGATACCCGCAGCTTCCTGCGGGCGGTTGATAATGTCCTGCCGGAACTGAAACCATTATTTGAGAAATACGCTCAGGAGATTGACTGGCGCCTGCTGGCCGCTATCTCCTATCAGGAATCCCACTGGGATGCGCAGGCCACTTCACCCACCGGGGTGCGCGGCCTGATGATGCTGACCAAAAATACCGCCCAGAGCCTGGGCCTGACCGACCGTACCGATGCCGAACAAAGCATCAGCGGGGGGGCGCGTTATCTGCAGGATATGATGGGCAAAGTGCCGGAGAGCGTCCCGGAAGAGGAGCGCATCTGGTTTGCGCTGGCGGCCTATAACATGGGATATGCCCATATGATCGACGCCCGCGCCCTGACGGCGAAAACCAAAGGCAACCCCGACAGCTGGTCAGACGTAAAACAGCGTCTGCCGCTGCTGAGCCAGAAACCTTATTACAGCAAGTTAACCTATGGCTATGCGCGCGGCCACGAGGCGTACGCCTACGTGGAAAATATCCGCAAATACCAGATAAGCCTGGTGGGATACCTACTGGAGAAAGAAAAAGAGGCGCAGGTGCAGCAGCAGCTGGCACAGAGTTATCCGGTGGTGGCTCCGGAGGAGCTTACTCACCCGATAACTTCGATTCTGCCTTTTGCTGCTTTTTCTGCTGACGCCGCATTCGAAAGAAGTCACTTAGCATCGCCGAACACGCTGGTGCCAACACCTCTCCAATAACCCTGACCTGATGGTTCATGCCGGGATGCCTGAGCACGTCCAGCAGCGAACCTGCTGCGCCGGTTTTTTCATCCCGCGCGCCATACACCACCGTACCGATCCGGCTGTGAATCATCGCCCCGGAGCACATGACGCAGGGTTCGAGGGTAACGTACAGGGTGGCATCCAGCAGGCGGTAGTTTTGCAACACCAGCCCGCCCTGACGTAAAGCCATAATTTCGGCATGGGCGGTGGGATCGTGACGACCAATCGGGCGATTCCAGCCTTCGCCAATCACCTGGTTATTGTGTACCAGCACGGCACCGACCGGGACTTCGCCTTCATCCCAGGCGCGTTGGGCAAGCCGGAGCGCATGGCGCATCCAGTATTCATGATTAAGTTCAGGGTCGGACAACGCAGCATACTCCAGTCTGAAAAGCGGGCGCATTATACACATCCGCTATGCATAATCACATCATCATTCAAGTTGCTGAAGTTCGCCCAAGGGGGTGACGCGCCAGCGATGCTGGCAAAAGTAGAGCAGCGGGTTGTCCTGTTTACTGTCGCTGTAGCCGCTGTAGAGCCGCAGCGGGGTGCCAATTTTTTTCTCCAGCTGCACCACCTTCTCGTGCCCGAGGCAGCGCATGGTCAGCACCCAGCCACCGTACGCGCGGCCAATCTGGGTGGCGATCAGGTTAACGCGCGGCAGCCAGGGGGTATCAAAGTAGACCTGTTCAACCAGCGGCTGCGGCGAGCCGGTGATCAGCCAGATATCAGCATCGTTGGCGTCAAGGTAGTTCGTCAGTCGATCCTGCACTACCGGAAAGGCGGTGACATGCTCGCGAAACCAGCTGACAAACTCTTTCTCCAGCTGTTTAAGCCGGGCTTCGCTATGGCCGAAGGTACAGCCCCACAGCAGCAGGCTCATCGGCCAGCGGGCGGCGCGCCCTTTTACCAGCAACACGCAGCCAACAACAGGCAGCAGGGGCAATACGAGCAGGGCATTCAGGGGCTGTCGGCGCAGTAGATAGCGCATAAAGGTGCCGAACATATCCTGCTGATGTAGCGTTCCGTCCAGGTCAAAAAAGACAACACGACGCTCGTTATTTGCCAAACCTTACTCCTCTGGATCGTTGAACCCTAACAGCCAGGTAAACAGGAACCCGGCGATCACCGCTACTAAATAGCCTAACAGATAGAGCATGACTTTTCCGGTCACGATGGTTAATGCCAGCGGTAATCCGGAAATACCAAAGGTAATAACGGTGGCCACTTTCCAGTAACTGATGAGCGCCCCACCGACCGCGCCGCCCAGACAAGCGCCAATAAACGGCTTGCCCAGCGGCAGGGTAACGCCGAAGATCAGCGGCTCGCCGATGCCCAGTAGCCCGACCGGCAACGCCCCTTTGATCACCTTTTTCAGGCGATCATTGCGGGTTTTCATCAGCACTGCGATCGCCGCACCGATCTGCCCGACGCCTGCCATGGCCAGAATCGGCAGCAGCGCGTTATACCCGTGCGCCTGCACCAGCTCAACGTGGATTGGCACCAGCCCCTGATGTAAACCGGTCAACACCAGCGGCAGGAAGGTGCCCGACAGCACCGCGCCCACCAGGAACCCACCGCGATCGATAGCCCAGGATGCGCCATGAGCGATAGATTCTGAGATCCATCCCCCCAGCGGCTGCAAAGCGATAATAGCAATACTGCCGGTGATAAGCGTGGTCAGCAGCGGGTTGAGGATCAGCTCCAGCGAGCCCGGCAGGGCATTACGCAGCTTTTTCTCAATCCAGCACATCAGCACCACCACCAGCAGCACGGCGATCACCCCACCGCGCCCCGGCTGTAGCGCCTCACCAAACAGGGTGATTTGCGCCAACTGCGGGCTGGAGAGGATCCCCGCCATTACACCGCCCATTGCCAGCGAGCCGCCAAACACTTTGGCGGTGTTAACACCCACCAGAATGTTCATGATGGCAAAGACTGCGCTGCCGAAAATAGCGAGGATCCCAAGCAGGTTTGGATAGTGCGTCGCAAAATCCCCGACAATGTCCGGGCGTTTAAGAATGTTGATAATCCCGGTGATCAGTCCCGAGGCAATAAAAGCCGGAATAAGCGGAATAAAGACGTTTGCCAGCAGCCGCAGCGCGTCGCTCATCGGGGCTTTATATTTGGCTTTGGCCTGCGCTTTGGTGCGCTCGGCGTCATCAATTACCGCGCCGCCCATCAGCGTGCGCATGGCATCCACCACCTGCGCGGCTTTGCCGGGCCCGACGATCAGCTGATGCTGCTCCCCCTGCTTCACGTAACCGCTGACGCCCGGAAGTTTTTTCAGCCTGACCAGATCGAGCTTGTCGTCATCCTGAACTTCCACCCTCACCCGCGTCATACAGTTTTCCAGACGCAGAATATTTTCTTCTCCGCCGATCCCCGCAAGGATACCGCTGGCGAGCGCTGCTGTTTTTTCCATGTACGCCTCGTTAGTTTTCTAATGCCGCACGTAAGAATCCCTGATGCGCGTCGAGCCTGGCGCGCGCCGTTACGGCATCCAGGCCGCTTAAGATCATCAGAATGGCCGGTTTGACGTCATACCCGGTCTGTTGCAGCACCTTTTCCGCCTCTTCACGGGAGCTCCCCGTGGCTTCAACCACCATGCGACACGCGCGGTCGATGAGCTTCACGTTTGTCGCTTTCATATCCACCATCAGGTTCTGATAGACCTTGCCAAACTTCACCATCGCCCCGGTGGAGATCATATTCAGCACCAGCTTTTGCGCCGTGCCGGATTTCAGGCGGGTGGAGCCGGTTAACGCTTCCGGGCCGACCACCGGCGAGATAGCGATTGCCGCCACCTGAGCGATGGGTGAACCTGGGTTACAGGAGATGGCCACGGTGGTGCAGCCGGTCTGGTTCGCATACTCCAGCCCGCCAATGACGTACGGCGTGCGCCCGGATGCCGCCAGCCCGACCACCAGATCCTGCGCGGTCAGGTTCAGAGCTTTGAGATCGTCTTCACCCAACTGCTTGCTGTCCTCAGCGCCTTCAACCGCTTTCAGCAGTGCCCCCGGGCCACCGGCAATGAGACCGATCACCAGGCCATGCGGTACGCCAAAGGTCGGCGGGCACTCGGAGGCGTCCAGCACCCCAAGACGACCGCTGGTGCCCGCCCCCATGTAAATGATGCGTCCACCCGCTTTCAGCGCGTCGGCCGCGGCATCCACGGCTTTCGCCACCTCAGGCAATGTCTCTTTCACTGCCTGCGCGACCAGCGTATCCTGTTGGTTAAAGCGATGAACAAGGTCAAGCGTGGAGAGTGCATCCAGGTCCAGGGTTTGTGGGTTGCGGGATTCTGATACCAGTGAGCCAAGATTCATTTTTTGTCCCTCAAGAATTTTTAATTCATAATAGTCGCATTATAATGGAATATAAAATTCATTCAGGCGAGCAGAATTCGCAATTGCTGCAGTCATCACATTTCGCCAGGAGTCCTTATGAACTGTCTAATTCGTATCCGCCAGCGATACGCGGGTTTTGCCCAAAGCGATAAAAAATTGGCGGATTTTTTACTCTCTCAGCCCGATCGTGCCCGCCATTTAAGCTCTCAGCAGCTTGCTGGCGAGGCGGGCGTAAGCCAGTCAAGCGTGGTGAAATTCGCGCAGAAGATTGGTTTTAAAGGTTTTCCCGCGCTCAAGCTGGCGCTCAGTGAGGCGCTCGCCAGTAACCCGAATCCGCAATCTATGCCGGTACATAACCAGATCCGCGGCGACGATCCGATGCGTCTGGTGGGCGAAAAACTGATCAAAGAGAACGTTGCAGCGATGCACGCCACCCTCGACGTCAACAGCGAAGAGAAGCTGCTGGAGAGCGTGGCCATGCTGCGTGCGGCAAGACGGGTGATCCTCACCGGCATTGGCGCCTCCGGGCTGGTGGCGCGTAACTTTGGCTGGAAGCTGAATAAAATCGGCGTGATTGCGATTGTCGAACAGGATATGCATGCCCTGCTGGCCACCGTGCAGGCGATGGAGCCTGACGACCTTCTGCTGGCCCTCTCCTATTCAGGCGAACGCCGCGAAATCAATCTGGCCGCTGATGAAGCGTTGCGCGTGGGGGGCAAAATTCTGGCGATCACCGGCTTCACTCCCAATGCGTTACAACAGCGGGCCACGCGCTGTCTGTATACCATTGCCGAGGAGCAGGCCACCCGCAGCGCAGCGATCTCATCCACCAGCGCCCAAATGATGCTAACCGATCTGCTATTTATGGCGCTGGTACAGCAGGATCTGGAGCATGCTCCGGAACGCATTCGCCACAGTGAGGCGCTGGTAAAAAAACTGGTTTGAGCAGGGAATGAGCGTATAATGCCCGCCCTGTTTGTGTTGTTTCTGAGAATTTCCTGATGGCGCTGTTAATCACCAAAAAATGCATCAATTGCGATATGTGCGAACCCGAATGCCCTAACCAGGCCATTTCAATGGGAGATAGCATTTACGAGATTAACAGCGACCGTTGCACCGAGTGCATTGGTCATTATGAGACGCCAACCTGCCAGAAGGTGTGCCCAATCCCTAATACTATCCTGAAAGATCCGGCACATCCTGAATCGGAAGAGCAGCTGTGGGACAAGTTCGTGCTGATGCACCACGCCGATAAGATTTAGCTTTCGATAATTACCGTAGCGCAGGCGTAATGGCGCTCATCCGCCAGCGTTACGTGCATATGCGCTACACCCAGCTTTTCCGCCAGCTTTAACGCCTCGCCCCACAGCCTGAGGCGTGGTTTACCCAGCTCATCGTTAAACACTTCGAACTGATTAAACGCCAGACCGTTACGGATCCCGGTGCCAAAAGCTTTTGCCGCCGCCTCCTTCACCGCGAAACGCTTGGCAAGAAAACGCACCGGTTGCTGGTGCGTTTCCCAGATGGTCCACTCGTTATCGCTGAGCACCCGACGGGCAAGGCGATCGCCGCTGCGGGCAATCACCGCCTCGATACGGGCGATCTCGACGATATCCGTGCCTAAGCCGAGGATGGCCATTACTTGCGGGCTTCCAGCATCAGACGCTTCATCTCTGCCACCGCCTCTTTCAGGCCGCTCATCACCGCGCGGCCGATTATCGCATGGCCAATGTTCAGCTCGTGCATCTCCGGGATCGCCGCGATGGCTTTGACGTTATGGTAGGTCAGACCGTGACCGGCGTTAACCTTCAGGCCCAGACCCGCCGCGTAGGTCGCCGCTTTCGTAATGCGATCGAGCTCTTTCGCCTGGGTGGTTTCGTCTTCAGCATCGGCGTAGCAGCCGGTATGGATCTCAATGTACGGCGCGCCGACGTCGGCTGCGGCTTTGATCTGCGCTTCATCAGCATCAATAAACAGCGATACCAGGATCCCGGCGTCGGCCAGGCGTTTGCAGGCGTCACGCATCTTATCCAGCTGACCGGCCACATCCAGCCCGCCCTCGGTGGTGACTTCCTGGCGCTTTTCCGGTACCAGACAGCAGAAATGCGGTTTCGTCTCAACGGCGATCGCCAGCATCTCTTCGGTGACGGCCATCTCCAGATTCATGCGGGTGTCCAGCGTCTGACGCAGGATACGCACGTCGCGGTCGGTAATATGGCGGCGATCTTCACGCAGATGCACGGTGATGCCGTCGGCGCCCGCCTGCTCGGCGATAAAGGCCGCCTGGACCGGGTCAGGATATGCGGTGCCGCGCGCATTGCGCAGCGTGGCAATATGATCAATGTTGACGCCTAACAGTAATTCAGCCATGACAATCCTCGTTTTCATTTGTTTCGTTTCCCCTCTCACACCAGGAGAGAGGACTCAATACGTTAACGCTTCGGCATAAACTGCCGGAATAATTCGCGGCTCTTCAGGGGCTTGCCACCAAGATACGGCTTGAGTGCAATACGGGTAAAGCGTTTTGCCGCCCGCAGGGTACTGACATCAGGAAATTCGCGTTCAGCCAGCGCCCGCAGATCCCGGCCGGTAAAGGTATTGTTGTCGATGACCACGCTGGCGATAAAACCCTTCTCTTCACGATAGCGGTAGGTCATGGTGTCTTCTACCGGCTCACCGCTGCCCGCACAGTGCAGAAAATCGACGCCGTACCCCAGATGCCCGAGCAATGCCAGCTCAAAGCGGCGCAGCGTCGGTTCCGGCGAACCGGTGGTGCCCGCCAGCGCCTGGAGACAGTGCAGATAGTCGAAAAACAGTTCAGAGAAGCGGGTCTCATGTTCAAGTACGCGCGTAATGAGCTCGTTAACATACAGACCGCTATAGAGCGTAATACCAGAGAGGGGGAGCGCCAGAGAGACGGCTTCAGCACTGCGCAGGGTTTTCACTTCCCCACGTCCGCCAAAGCGCACCAGCAGCGGTGTGAAAGGCTGCAGAGCACCTTTCAGATTAGAACGTTTAGAACGTGCGCCTTTGGCAACAAGGCGCACGCGGCCTGACTCTTCCGTGAAGACGTCCAGCATCAGGCTGGTTTCGCTCCAGGGACGACTATGCAGTACAAAGGCGCGCTGCCAGCCTTCCATCATACTCGTCGTCTTTCAAGCTGCAGGTGCGTTGGCCGCACCCATTCACCCCAGTCACTTACCGGAGTAAGCTCCCGGGGATTCACGGCCTTGCCGCCTTCCTGCACCTCGAAAGCCATAGAGTATGAAATACTAAGCGTCGTCGCCGTAACCGAGGCTGCGCAGCGCGCGCTCGTCATCGGCCCAGCCAGATTTCACTTTCACCCACAGTTCAAGGTGAACCGGCGCTTCGAACATCTCCTGCATATCTTTACGGGCTTCGATACCGATGGTTTTGATTTTGGCGCCTTTATTACCAATCACCATCTTCTTCTGCCCTTCGCGCTCAACGAGGATCAGCCCGTTGATGTCATACCCGCCGCGCTCGTTCGTCTGGAAACGTTCGATCTCAACGGTAACGGAGTACGGCAGTTCAGCACCGAGGAAACGCATCAGCTTTTCGCGAATGATTTCAGACGCCATAAAGCGCTGAGAACGGTCAGTGATGTACTCTTCCGGGAAGTGATGAGTCGCTTCCGGCAGGTGCTTACGCACGATGCCCGCGATAGTATCTACGTTCAGACCGGTTTCGGCAGAGAGCGGAACGATATCCAGGAAGTTCATCTGGCTACCCAGCCACTGCAGGTGCGGCAGCAGATCGGCTTTTTCCTGCACGTTGTCCACTTTGTTGACCGCGAGGATCACCGGCGTTTTACCGTCGCGCAGCTTGTTCAGCACCATCTCGTCGTCTGGCGTCCAGCGGGTGCCTTCGACAACAAAAATGACCAGCTCAACGTCACCGATAGAGCTGCTCGCCGCCTTGTTCATCAGACGGTTGATGGCGCGCTTCTCTTCCATATGCAGACCCGGGGTATCGACATAAATCGCCTGATACGCCCCTTCGGTATGGATGCCGACAATACGGTGACGCGTGGTCTGCGCCTTGCGGGAGGTGATGGAAATCTTTTGTCCCAGCAGATTATTCAGCAGGGTTGATTTGCCTACGTTCGGACGTCCGACGATGGCAATAAATCCGCAATAACTTTTTTCTTCGCTCATTCCAGCTCCAGCATTTTCAGCGCCTGTTCGGCGGCAGCCTGTTCCGCCTTACGACGGCTTGAACCTGTGCCAACCACCGGTTCACTCAGGCCACTGACCTGGCAATGGATGGTAAACTCCTGATCGTGTGCTTCGCCACGAACCTGCACCACCAGATAAGATGGCAGCGGCAGATGGCGACCCTGCAAATACTCCTGCAAACGGGTTTTTGGATCTTTCTGTTTATCACCCGGGCTGATTTCATCCAGACGCGTTTGATACCAGTTAAGGATCAGCTGCTCCACCGTCTGGATATCACTGTCGAGGAAAACGCCACCGATTAACGCTTCGACGGTATCCGCGAGAATAGATTCACGACGGAAGCCGCCGCTTTTCAGTTCGCCAGGCCCGAGTCGCAGGCATTCACCCAGTTCAAATTCACGGGCAATTTCGGCAAGCGTATTGCCACGTACCAGCGTTGCGCGCATGCGGCTCATATCGCCTTCATCCACACGTGGGAAACGGTGATAAAGCGCATTCGCAATAACAAAACTTAAAATGGAGTCGCCCAGGAATTCGAGTCGCTCATTATGTTTGCTGCTGGCACTGCGATGGGTTAATGCCTGTTGCAACAACTCCTGATGATGAAAAGTGTAGCCCAGCTTCCGTTGAAGCCGATTAATTACGATGGGGTTCATGCGATACCAATAAATGAATGCGTCAAAAATGCAGCACACGAAACCGACCTGAGAAAACCAACGCGGTTTCGTGTGCCGTGGCTCTGAAGTCAGCGCCAACCTTAAACTTCGGGGGAATATTCTATACGCAACGACAGGGGTTGTCGTTAGTCAGAAGAGAATTATCGTTTAAATAATTCACGTAGCCTCTAATTAAAGAGACTACGTGCTCATTTATCAGGAATTAATGGATACCGCCAATACGATTCAGACGTACGCCGGTTGGCCATTCGCCTTCCTGTTTCTCAAAGCTCATCCAGATGGTGGTCGCTTTACCCACCAGGTTCGCTTCCGGCACAAAGCCCCAGTAACGGCTGTCCGCGCTGTTGTCGCGGTTATCGCCCATCATGAAGTAGTGTCCCGGCGGTACGATCCAGGTCGCCAGCTGCTGGCCCTGCTGCTGGTAGTACATCCCCAGCTGATCCTGCGCGATAGAGACGGTCAGAATGCGGTGCGTTACATCACCCAGCGTCTCTTTGCGCTCGTTCAGACGAATACCGTTCTCTTTGGTCTCGCCTTTCGGCAGCTGGAAGAAGCCGCTGGTTGCTTCGCCGCCGTTGCGGCGGGCAAACGTCTGCACGAAGTCGCTCGGTTCAACACCGGAATAGGTTACCGGTAATGCGCTTCCACAGGCCGTTCCGGAACTGCATCCAGGCTGGATCGTCACCTCTTTGGAGACCGGATTATAAGTTACCTTATCACCCGGCACGCCGACGGTGCGTTTGATGTAATCCAGACGCGGATCGTCCGGATATTTAAACACCACGATATCGCCGCGTTTAGGATGCCCGGTTTCAATCAGCGTCTTCTGGTAGATTGGATCTTTAATGCCATAAGCAAACTTCTCTACCAGAATAAAATCACCGATCAGCAGCGTTGGCATCATCGAACCGGATGGGATCTGGAAAGGTTCATAGATAAACGAACGCACCACCAGCACAATGGCCAGCACCGGAAAGACTGAAGCCCCTGTCTCCAGCCAGCCCGGTTTAGGGCCGACTTTCTTCAGGGTTTTCGCATCCAGCTGGTCACCCGTGGCCGCCTGTGCGGAGGCCTGACGTTCGCGACGCTTAGGGGCAAAGATAAACTTATCCAGACACCACAACAGCCCGGTCACCAGGGTGGCAATCACCAGGATCAGGGCAAACATGTTCGCCATGCCAACTCCTTAAGGATTATTTTCCGTCTTTACCCACGTGCAGAATGGCGAGGAACGCTTCCTGCGGCAGCTCAACGTTTCCGACCTGCTTCATACGTTTTTTACCTTCTTTCTGCTTCTGGAGCAGCTTTTTCTTACGGCTGACGTCACCGCCATAGCATTTTGCCAGAACGTTTTTACGCAGCTGTTTTACCGTAGAGCGGGCGATAATGTGGTTGCCAATGGCCGCCTGAATCGCAATGTCGAACTGCTGGCGTGGGATGAGGTCTTTCATCTTCTCGACCAGTTCACGACCGCGATACGGAGCATTATCGTTATGGGTGATCAGCGCCAGTGCATCGACACGCTCGCCGTTGATGAGTACGTCCACACGCACCATGTTAGAGGCCTGGAAGCGTTTGAAGTTGTAATCCAGCGACGCATAGCCACGAGAAGTCGACTTCAGGCGGTCGAAGAAGTCGAGCACCACTTCTGCCATTGGGATTTCATAGGTCAATGCCACCTGGTTACCGTGGTAAACCATATTGGTCTGCACGCCACGTTTTTCGATACACAGCGTGATGACGTTACCGAGGAACTCCTGCGGCAGCAGCATATGACACTCCGCGATAGGCTCGCGCAGTTCAGCAATGTTGTTCAGCGGCGGCAGCTTGGATGGGCTGTCGACGTAAATAACTTCTTTGGAGGTGGTCTCAACTTCATAGACTACCGTCGGTGCCGTGGTGATCAGATCCAGATCGTATTCACGCTCCAGACGCTCCTGAATGATCTCCATGTGCAGCAGGCCGAGGAAGCCGCAGCGGAAGCCGAAGCCCAGCGCCGTGGAGCTTTCTGGCTCATAGAACAGGGAAGCATCGTTCAGGCTCAGTTTACCGAGCGCGTCGCGGAAGTTCTCATAGTCATCAGAGCTTACCGGGAACAGACCCGCATAAACCTGCGGTTTTACCTTTTTGAAGCCTGGCAGCGCTTTATCTGCCGGGTTACGGGCAGCGGTCAGGGTATCGCCCACCGGCGCGCCGAGGATGTCTTTAATGGCACACACCAGCCAGCCTACCTCGCCGCACTTCAGCTCGGTACGGTCTACCTGTTTTGGCGTGAAGATACCCAGACGGTCTGCGTTATAGACCTGTCCGGTGCTCATCACTTTAATCTTGTCGCCTTTACGCATGGTGCCGTTTTTAATACGCACCAGCGAGACCACGCCGAGATAGTTATCGAACCAGGAGTCGATGATCAGCGCCTGCAGCGGCCCCTCCGGATCGCCTTCTGGCGCCGGGATGTCGCGCACCAGACGTTCCAGGACATCGGTCACACCCACGCCGGTTTTTGCCGAGCAGCGTACTGCGTCCGTCGCGTCGATACCGACGATATCTTCAATTTCTTCCGCTACGCGCTCAGGATCCGCCGCTGGCAGGTCGATTTTGTTAAGAACCGGCACCACTTCGAGATCCATTTCCATCGCGGTATAGCAGTTAGCCAGGGTCTGGGCTTCTACGCCCTGTCCGGCATCAACCACCAGCAGCGCGCCTTCGCAGGCCGCCAGCGAACGGGAAACTTCATAGGAGAAGTCAACGTGGCCTGGGGTGTCGATAAAGTTGAGTTGATAGGTTTCACCGTCAGACGCTTTATAGTCGAGCGTAACGCTCTGCGCTTTAATGGTAATACCGCGTTCGCGTTCCAGGTCCATGGAGTCCAGAACCTGGGCTGCCATTTCACGATCAGACAGGCCACCGCAAATCTGGATAATACGGTCAGACAGCGTCGACTTACCGTGGTCAATGTGAGCAATGATCGAAAAGTTACGTATGTTCTTCATATAGTTAAATAATTATGCCTTACGAATTCCTGGAGGCCGCTGTTCTTAGCCTGACGTTTTTCAGTGCGAAAACGCAGCATTCTACACTACATCTCCTTCACCGGGAAATGCTCTTCCAGCAAGCTTAGCGCGAAGATCCGGCGTTTTCTTTTATGAGATGTAAATAAAACAAAGCCCGGTGATATCACCGGGCTTCTGAAGAGAGCGTTTCAACACGTAGCTGGTCGGGTGGCAATCCTACGCTGAGAATCACGGGCTGCCACTCTTCCCGCACCGCAAGCCGGGAAGAAAAGCCGCGAGCCAGTAAAAAGCCGCCCACTCCGCCCAGCGCTGCACCGCACATCGCGGCCAGATCGGTGCCAAAGAGTACCTGGAACAGACCGCCCAGAACAAATAGCCCCAACAGCGGAGAAAGATACACCAGCATGGCTGAGCCAAGCAGGCTGCCTTCGGCAATCCCCAACTCGACTTTTTGTCCTTCTACCAACGGCTGTTCGCTGGGCACGCTGATAGTATGTGAGGTCTGCGGCCCGAGTTTGTTCAGCACCCGGCTTCCACAACCGGCGCGGGAAGCGCAGCTGTTGCAGGATGCTTTAACATCACAGCTGACCAGCGCGACGCCCTTCTGCCATGAAACGACAGTTGCCCACTCTTTGATCATCGTGCCGCCCTGAATTTAATGCTGTCAGCGATACGTTTAGCCGTCTGCGGCGGCAGTTCACCCACTACGGTGATCTCTGCATTATCACGCACCGTGGTACTGACGGTACGACGCCCGGTACGCAGCATCTGATCGGCGCTGATCGGCGTTGCCCGATTAATGTTAACCGAGAAGCTGAACAAGCCGTCGGAATAGAGCCGGGATTCCACCGGGGTATCAATAGTTGGCAGCTGACGTCGACTGCTGGAGACTTCGCTGAAACCCTGAGGGATCCAGTCTGGCGCCCAGTTAAAGTTGACGGTATCCCCTGCAGGTACGGAGAGCAGCGGCGGCAGATTAGCTTTTGCCAGGTTCTGCATACTGTTGCCGACCTGATCGTCAATGGTAAAAGAGATCACCCGGAACTGTTCCAGCGTCTCGCCGTCACGATCCAGCAGATCGACCCTCATCGGCAGCTTGGTCTCCGCATCCATCCAGACAATATAACTGTAACGGGTTCCGTCTCTTGCAACCACTCGCAGAACCTCGCAGAGCCGGTCGGCGATACGGGTACGTCCTACGGAAATAAAGTCGTAGTAAGGAGAGAGTCGTTTGAAGTCGGTATAGATGAGCGAAGGCAGCGAATCAACGATGTAGTCGCCGTTCAGCGTAAAGGGTTCGAGACCCGGCTCAAAATAGCTGATTTCGTTACCACGCTGCACAACTTCGCGGCGCGGACCATCCATCTGCAAAAGCTGGGCAAGCGGCTGTTTATCAAGACGGGCATGGCGATAACGTAACGACTCTACGCCTTGCTTATTGATACTGATAAAAGACAGCTCGTAGTTGAGTGACTGGCTGGCCTGGTTCATTTGCTGTAACAACGCCCCGGACGATACATCAGCCGAGGCGTTGACAGTGAACAACAGGCTACCCGCCATCAGAGACATGGCGCACCAAAGTTGCTTCATTACTGCGATTGCGTTCCTAAAGTTTGGTTTCCTGGCACTTGCACAGCGGCCTGCTGAGTTTGCGCCTGTTCAAACTGAAGCTGCTCGGAATGCAGACGACGCTGCAATTCATAGTCCTGCAACATCGCATTGATACGACGGCGCTGCTCCTGAACCTGCTGCTGCTGACCGGCGCCTGCCGATGCATCAGAAGGAATGCCCAGGCTTACCGGGCTGGCTTTGCCCATCATCGGCAGTGTGTTAAACACTGGCGCTTCTGGTTGCTGGCTGACTTCAGATTGAGTGTTATAGTGCTGGACACCAACAATAACTGCAAGCGATACGCAAGCAGCCACGCCCATTTGAGTCAGTTGACTCGCCCAGGGGCGCACTTTGTTCCAGAAAGGCATCTTCTGCCACAGGTGCGGTGCAGGTTGGGCTTCAGGGATCAGCGGGGTAGCCTGAGAAACAGGTTCGTTCTCAATGGCAGCCATTACACGAGCTGAGATATCAAAATGGAGGACATCGCTGGTATCGCCGCGCAGGGTATCGCGAATGAGATGATAACTCTCCCAGGTTTTTTGCATCTCAGGAGAGCGAGAGAGCTCATTGAGCATCTCACTGTCCAGCGTTTCACCATCCATCAAAGCGGAAAGTTGTTCTTTCTGCATGCCTAATACCTTTTCCAGTATCCCGCTATCGTCAACGCCTGATTAGCGGTTGAACTTTATTATCAATAGCTTCTCGCGCACGAAAAATCCGTGAGCGAACCGTACCGACCGGGCAATCCATGATAGCGGCTATCTCTTCATAGCTCAGGCCATCTAACTCCCGCAACGTAATTGCCATGCGTAAATCTTCCGGGAGCGACTCGATGGTGCGAAAAACTATTTGTCTCAGTTCTTCTGACAACATTAAGTTCTCAGGGTTCGAAATTTCTTTCAACGCACCGCCGCTTTCAAAATTTTCAGCGTCGATAGCGTCTACATCGCTTGAAGGCGGACGACGCCCCTGAGCGACGAGGTAGTTCTTAGCCGTATTAACGGCAATGCGGTACAGCCAGGTATAAAAAGCACTATCTCCCCGGAAAGATTCCAGCGCCCGATAGGCCTTAATGAAAGACTCTTGCACCACATCAGGAACATCCCCTGACGGTACATAGCGGGACACCAGACTCGCCACCTTATGCTGGTAGCGCACCACCAGTAAGTTAAAGGCTTTCTGATCTCCCTTCTGGACCCGTTCAACCAGAATCTGGTCCGTTAACTGCTCGCTCATCCGAGGTAATGTCTCCCCAAACCTAAAATCCACGCGTTATCGAAACGCCACTCCAAACACTGCACTGTGAGCAAGCAGTTGCTTTGAGGGTCTTTTTTTCAATTAGTTCCGTCACGCCTTTGTTTTTGTTAATCACGTCGCAGACTGTTCATTTTCTATCATTATAAGTCTGATAACGATACGCACCCAGTTTCTGATAAGAAATGGTATTTTCCCGCTTGCAGGGTAACGCAAGACGGGCTTTATTTCACCACAAAATCTGAAGCTAACGATCTGCTTCGCAAAATATTTTCACGCTTTTTATCCTTCATCTCTCCCCTGCCTGTGTTTAGTCCTTGCAACCAACCATAAAAAAAACGTGCGATTCATCGCATTCGAATGCTATGCTGACCAAACATTGTTTAGTAAATTAAACACACACCATGAACGCAATTTCCGAACTCACCTGTGACGTATTGATCATCGGCAGCGGTGCCGCCGGCCTTTCACTGGCGCTACGACTCGCCTCAAACCAGAAAGTGATTGTCCTCAGTAAAGGGCCTGTCAGCGAAGGTTCAACCTTCTATGCTCAGGGCGGGATTGCGGCGGTGTTTGATGAAACTGACAGTATCGACTCCCATGTCGAAGATACTTTGATTGCAGGCGGCGGAATCGTGGACAGACACGCCGCTGAATTTGTCGCCGGCAATGCCCGTCACTGTGTGCAGTGGCTCATCGATCAGGGCGTACTCTTTGACACGCACGTGCAGGCCAACGGGGAAGAGAGTTACCACCTGACGCGTGAAGGCGGGCACAGCCATCGCCGTATCCTGCATGCCGCTGATGCCACCGGTAAGGAAGTTGAAACGACACTGGTCAGCCAGGCGTTAAACCATCCAAATATTCAGGTACTTGAGCGCAGCAATGCGGTGGATTTGATCATTTCCGATAAGATTGGTCTGCCGGGCACGCGGCGTGTCGTGGGAGCCTGGGTCTGGAACCGTAATAAAGAGAAGGTGGAAACCTGCCGGGCAAAATCGGTGGTGCTGGCGACCGGCGGTGCTTCCAAAGTGTATCAGTACACCACTAACCCGGATATTTCGTCAGGCGACGGCATTGCCATGGCCTGGCGCGCGGGCTGCCGCGTTGCCAATCTGGAATTTAACCAGTTCCATCCCACCGCGTTGTTCCATCCGCAGGCACGCAATTTCTTGCTGACCGAAGCCCTGCGCGGTGAAGGCGCGCACTTAAAGCGCCCGGACGGCACGCGCTTTATGCTCGATTTCGACGAGCGGGGCGAGCTGGCTCCGCGTGATGTTGTGGCCCGTGCCATCGATCATGAGATGAAACGCCTGGGCGTGGACTGCATGTATCTGGATATCAGCCACAAACCTGAAGCCTTTATCCGCCAGCACTTCCCGACGATCTATGAAAAACTGTTAGGGTTAGGCATCGACATCACAAAAGAGCCAATGCCAGTGGTGCCCGCAGCGCACTATACCTGCGGCGGCGTAATGGTGGACGATTATGGCCGGACCGATGTAGACGGTTTGTATGCCATCGGCGAAGTGAGCTATACCGGCCTGCATGGCGCTAACCGTATGGCATCGAATTCCCTGCTGGAGTGTCTGGTTTACGGCTGGTCTGCGGCGGAAGATATTGCGAAGCGCATGCCTTATGCCCGCCAGGCAGAAAACCTGCCT
Source organism: Leclercia adecarboxylata (assembly GCF_035787115.1). Lineage (GTDB taxonomy): Bacteria > Pseudomonadota > Gammaproteobacteria > Enterobacterales > Enterobacteriaceae > Enterobacter > Enterobacter adecarboxylatus_E. The sequence goes on from NZ_JALKTL010000001.1 coordinate 1,555,706, forward strand.
GCCTGGGATGAAAGCCGCGTGGAAAACCCGGATGAACTGGTTGTGATCCAGCATAACTGGCACGAGCTGCGTCTCTTTATGTGGGATTATGTTGGGATTGTTCGCACGACCAAGCGCCTGGAACGCGCCCTGCGACGAATCACCATGCTTCAGCAGGAAATTGACGAGTATTACGCGCACTTCCGCGTATCCAATAACTTGCTGGAATTACGTAATCTGGTTCAGGTGGCGGAACTGATTGTGCGCTGCGCAATGATGCGTAAAGAGAGTCGCGGTTTGCATTACACGCTCGACTACCCGGAGCAGCTTGAGTATTCCGGGCCGTCCGTGCTCTCACCGCTCACTCACATAAATAAATAGAAGGGGTGGGTCAGCGCCGTGTAGTCATCGGAATAACGCTGATCTGACCCACGGATCACCAGCCTGTCGCTGAAGCATTCACCCTCTTTCGGCGACAGCGCCAACAGTACCCGGTGGGGTAGCCTGCCGTCGGTTTCCGCGATATCGGTGCGCAGGCGTAAAAACCAGCCCATCTCCAGCGCACTGGCAATAAATGCGCTGCCTGCACTTTCCGGTAACACCACGCAGAAAAATCCCTCTTCGGAGATCAACCCCGCGGCACAGGCTAACAGCGCGCCATGATCGAGCGTGCCGGTATACCGCGCCTGCTCACGTTGAGGGGTTGCGCACCCGACGCCCGGCTCATAATAGGGAGGATTGCTGACAATTAAGTCATAGCGGGCCGTTTGCTCTGGCGCCCAGGTAAGAACATCCGCACAATGGAGCGACACGCGCGAAGCCCAGGGGGATTCCGCCACGTTTTCGGCGGCCTGCCCGGCTGCCTCAGGATCCAGTTCAACGGCATCGAGCGTGACGGACGGCTCGGTGCGCTGCGCCAGCATCAGGGCTAACAATGCGCTGCCGCTGCCAATGTCGAGGATACGTTTAACGCCTGCTACCGGTGCCCATGCCCCCAGTAAAATGCCATCAGTGCCAACTTTCATTGCACAGCGATCGTGAGCGACAAAAAACTGCTTAAAAGTAAAACCATCGCGGCGCAGCTGCGCTTTGAGTTGAGACATGTCGGAGCAACCTTCAAAATGAAACGGGAGTAGCATAGGTGAAAGCGCAACGACGTAAAAGGGATATCCACACAAACAGATGAAGATTGCAGCCGTAACGTCTATAATCAGCGCCCCACACAGAGGTAGAACATGACTGTAACGACATTTTCCGAACTTGAACTCGACGAAAGCCTTCTGGACGCGCTCCAGGAAAAAGGCTTTACACGCCCGACCGCTATTCAGGAAGCGGCTATTCCGCCTGCACTGGAGGGCCGTGACGTGCTCGGTTCTGCGCCAACAGGTACGGGTAAAACGGCAGCCTATTTGCTGCCTGCGTTGCAGCATCTGCTGGATTTTCCGCGTAAGAAATCAGGCCCGCCGCGTATTTTGATCCTCACCCCAACCCGTGAACTGGCGATGCAGGTTGCCGATCACGCCCGTGAGCTGGCGAAGAATACCCATCTGGATATCGCAACCATTACCGGCGGTGTGGCCTACATGAACCACGCCGAAGTGTTCAGTGAAAATCAGGATATCGTCGTAGCGACGACCGGACGTTTACTGCAATACATTAAAGAAGAGAACTTCGACTGCCGTGCGGTGGAAACATTAATCCTTGATGAAGCCGACCGTATGCTGGATATGGGCTTTGCGCAGGATATCGAGCATATTGCCGGTGAGACCCGCTGGCGTAAGCAGACCATGCTTTTCTCCGCGACGCTCGAAGGCGATGCGATTAAAGACTTTGCCGAGCGTCTGCTGGAAGATCCGGTTGAGGTTTCTGCTAATCCGTCCACGCGCGAGCGTAAGAAAATCCATCAGTGGTACTACCGTGCCGATGATATTCAGCATAAAACAGCGCTGCTGATCCACCTGCTGAAACAGCCGGAAGCCACCCGTTCTATCGTCTTTGTGCGCAAACGTGAACGCGTGCATGAGCTGGCGACCTGGCTGCGTGAGGCGGGTATCAATAACTGCTATCTCGAAGGTGAGATGGTGCAGATTAAACGTAACGAAGCTATCAAACGCCTGACCGATGGTCGCGTGAACGTGCTGGTAGCGACCGACGTCGCTGCGCGCGGGATTGATATTCCCGATGTCAGCCACGTATTCAACTTCGATCTGCCGCGTACTGCGGATACTTATCTGCACCGCATTGGCCGTACCGGTCGTGCCGGTCGTAAAGGCACCGCTATTTCGCTGGTCGAAGCGCACGACCATCTGCTGCTGCAAAAAATTGGACGTTACGTTGAAGAGCCGCTGAAGGCTCGCGTGATCGACGAGCTGCGTCCGAGCACCCGCGCACCAAGTGAAAAAATGACGGGTAAACCTTCCAAAAAGGTGCTCGCTAAACGCGCTGAGAAAAAAGCGAAAGAAAAAGAGAAACCGCGCGTTAAACAACGCCACCGTGACACCAAAAACGTGGGCAAGCGTCGTAAGCCTAGTGGCAGCGAACCAGCTTCACAGAAAGAAGAGTAATAAAAAAGCCGGGTTAAAACCCGGCTTTTTTTTGTCTGCACGCTGGCAACGATCACAGGCTGGCGGTAAAGGTACGGGCAATAACGTCGCGCTGCTGTTCCGCAGTCAGTGAGTTGAAGCGTACTGCATAACCAGAAACACGGATGGTCAGCTGCGGATATTTTTCCGGATGCTTAACGGCATCTTCCAGCGTTTCACGACGCAGCACGTTAACGTTTAAATGCTGACCGCCTTCAACACGGACTTCGGGTTTGATTTCCATCGGGATTTCGCGATATTCGAACTCGCCCAGCGCGTTAACCTGAACAACTTCGTCTTCAGCAAAGCCTGCTTTTGCACAAACACAGCGCGCTTCACCTTTTTCGCTGTCCAGCAGCCAGAAAGAGTTCAGCAGGTCGTCGTTAGCAGCTTTAGTAATCTGAATACCAGTAATCATGTGATGCCTCCCTTAAACTACAATATTGGGTGTCGCCCTGTTCATCAGGGCAATTGGTAAAACCATTGTTGCTTGAGTGTATATATATCAGTCAAACCACCGTCATTCATTGATATAAATCAACAAAAACCACACCAGCAAAAGGGTGATAGGAGATGATTATTGTTTTATATCAATTTTTCACCCTCACTCACCTTAAAAAATATGTGTAAGTTTTCAATATTTTTCAGTGATGTAACGTTTTTATCTCGCGAATTTTGTTCCATCGTCATAAGCAGTTAAGCTAAACACAGAGAGAATTCGCAGGAGAGCGAGATGACAGCACCTTTAACCTGGCACGACGTACTGGCCGATGAAAAAAAACAGCCTTACTTCGTTAATACCATGAACACCGTTGCCGCTGAACGTCAGGACGGCATCACCATTTATCCGCCACAGAAAGATGTATTTAACGCCTTTCGCTTTACCGAGCTGGCCGACGTCAAAGTGGTCATCCTGGGGCAGGATCCGTATCACGGGCCGGGTCAGGCACACGGTCTGGCCTTCTCGGTGCGACCGGGCGTCGGCATTCCCCCTTCCCTGCTGAATATGTATAAAGAACTGGAAGCCTCCGTGCCCGGCTTTACCCGGCCTGCTCATGGTTACCTGGAAAGCTGGGCGCGTCAGGGAGTTTTGCTGCTGAATACCGTGCTGACGGTTCGCGCCGGACAGGCCCATTCTCATGCCAGCCTCGGGTGGGAGACATTTACGGACAAGGTCATCAGCCTGATTAACCAACACCGGGAAGGCGTCGTGTTTTTACTCTGGGGATCGCACGCACAGAAGAAAGGGGCGATTATTGATACCCAGCGCCATCACGTGCTGAAAGCACCGCACCCGTCACCGCTGTCAGCCCATCGCGGCTTTTTCGGCTGCAATCATTTTGTGCTGGCGAATGAGTGGCTGGAAAAACAGGGCGAAACGCCGATCGACTGGATGCCGGAGTTACCGGCTGAAAGCGAGTAATTAAGATATGTAGGCCCGGTAAGCGTCGCGCCACCGGGCATATTGCCGGGAGGCGGCTTCGACTTACCCGGCCTACAGGCAAAGCGGGATTACGCTTTGTTCTGACGCCACCACTCCGCCAGCAGAACGCCAGTCGCAACGGATACGTTGAGACTCTCGACATTACCGGTACCGTCAATGGACACGCTCAGATCGGCGCTGGACAGTGCCGCATCAGACAGACCATCTCGTTCCTGACCCAGCACCAGCACCATCTTACGTGGCAGTGTCGCTTTAAACAGCGGCGTCGTGCCTTTATGGCTGGAGGTGGTCACGATGGCGTAGCCCGCTTTACGGAACTGCTCGATCGCGTCCAGAACGCTGTCGCCGGTGATCGGCTGAACATGCTCCGCTCCGCCTTCCGCCGTGCGGATTGCCGCTCCGGACTCCAGCAGCGCGGCATCCTGCAACAGAACGCCTTTGACGCCGAAATGCGCGCAGCTGCGCATCATGGCGCCGAGGTTATGCGGATTGCCTACGTCTTCCAGGGCCAGCACGCAGTCATCTTCGCCCGCCTGGCTGACCCACTGCGCCACGGAGGTACCGTTACGTTTCTTAATGAGGAAGCATACACCGCCATGGTGCTCGGTACCGGACGCTTTGGTGATCTCTGCATCATCCACAACGTGGTAGGCTTTGCGGTTGGCCGCCATCCAGCGCAGCGCTTCTTTAAAACGCGGCGTCACGCTCTGGATAAACCAGGCGCGTACAATGCAATCAGGACGGCTCTGGAACAGGGCCTGACAGGCGTTCTCGCCATAGACGCGGGTCTCTTCCGCACGCTGACGACGGATCACTTCCGGATCGATAAGCGTTTTACCGGCCATGCTGCCATGATCGACAGGCGCTTTTGATTCGTCACCCGGCGCGCGGGAAACGGTACGCCATGGCGAGGCGTCACGGTTGAAGTCGTCACGTTTGAAATCATCACGCTTACGATCGTCACGTTTGCGGTCATCACCGCGGCTGTTTCTCTCATCGCGGGCGGGGCGACGGCCACCGTCTGCACGAGATGGCCCTGGACGCCCGCCGCCTTTTCCGGTACGCGGATTTTGGGTGCGTTTATCAGAGTCATCGTCACTGCGGACATACATCACTTTGACCTTGCCGCTTTTGTTTTTCAGTTCGTCATTCATGCTTTTCTCCACCTGCGCTGCGCGAAGCGCGCAGATTACCCGATGTCCCCGCGCATAGCCATTACTTCGTATAAAAGCCTGTGACTATTGGTCTCATTGAACAAAACGCATTGTCGTTTCAAACAGGGTCGTTGATAATATGTAACATCTTAGAAACATAACCGGCATCTTGCCGCTTTGTCCCCCTGCTCTACCTGAGGTTAGTTATGAATACCGTATGTGCCAACTGCCAGGCTCTTAACCGCATTCCGGATGATCGAATTGATGACGGAGCAAAATGCGGACGCTGCGGTCATGAATTGTTCGATGGCGACGTGATTAATGCTACCGGCGCAACTCTGGATAAACTGCTGAAGGACGATCTGCCGGTTGTTGTCGATTTCTGGGCACCATGGTGCGGTCCGTGCCGCAACTTTGCCCCGATCTTTGAGGATGTCGCCGAAGAGCGTAGCGGTAAAATGCGTTTCGTAAAAGTGAATACGGAGGCCGAACGCGAGCTGAGCACCCGCTTCCGCATTCGCAGTATCCCGACCATTATGATTTTCAAAAATGGTGAAGTTGTCGATATGCTGAACGGCGCCGTGCCTAAAGCACCTTTCGACAGCTGGCTGAACGAATCCCTCTGATATTACCGGGGCACGTTACTTGTGCCCCACTCTCACCTCTGCGAGAATGGCGTTTTTTCTGCGCTCTCCCCATGACTGATAACGCCGTACTGCAATTGCGCGCCGAACGCCTGGCGCGTGCGACCCGCCCTTTCCTTGCCCGTGGCAACCGTATTCGACGTTGTCAGCGCTGCCTGTTGCCGCTTAAACAGTGCCTGTGCGCGACGCTTACGCCCAGCCATGCCCAGAGTCGTTTTTGTCTGGTGATGTTCGATACCGAACCGATGAAGCCCAGCAACACCGGGCGGCTGATTGCCGATATGTTACCGGATACCGCCGCCTTCCAGTGGTCACGCACCGAGCCGCCCCAGGCGCTGCTCGATCTGGTCGCCAGTCCTGACTATCAACCGATGGTGGTGTTCCCGGCCTCTTACGCTGGAGAGACGCGCCAGGTGCTTACCGCACCTCCGTCCGGCAAGCCACCGCTGTTTATTATGCTGGATGGCACCTGGACCGAGGCGCGGAAAATGTTTCGCAAAAGCCCGTATCTGGATGACCTGCCGGTGATCTCCGTCGATCTGTCGCGCGTGTCGGCTTACCAGCTACGTGAAGCCCATGCCGATGGTCAGTACTGCACTGCCGAAGTGGCCATTGCCCTGCTGGATCTGGCGGGAGATGTGCAGGCGGCGAGCGCGCTGGGCGATCACTTTTCTCGTTTTCGCGAACGCTATCTGACGGGAAAAACGATTCATAAGGGAAGCATCACAGCGGCAGAGGCGGAAAACGTTTAAAATCATCAGGTCACTCGCCTTTTCAGGAGACCTGTATGAGCCAGCGTGGTCTGGAAGCCTTACTCCGTCCTAAATCCATTGCCGTGATTGGCGCGTCGATGAAACCCGAGCGCGCCGGTTACCTGATGATGCGTAACCTGCTCGCGGGTGGCTTTAATGGCCCGATACTGCCGGTGACTCCTGCGTATAAGGCAGTACTGGGTGTCCTTGCCTGGCCGGACGTGGACAGCCTGCCCTTCATTCCCGATCTCGCGGTGCTCTGTACCCACGCCCGGCGTAACATTACGCTACTCGATGCGCTGGGGAAAAAAGGCTGTAAAACCTGCATCATTCTCTCTTCGCCCCCTGAACAGCAGGCGGAGCTGCTGGCCTGCGCTGCGCGATACCAGATGCGACTGCTGGGACCAAACAGCCTGGGGCTGCTGGCACCGTGGCAGGGGCTGAATGCCAGTTTTTCCCCCGTTCCGATACGTAAAGGCAAACTGGCCTTCATTTCCCAGTCGGCGGCGGTCTCCAATACGATCCTCGACTGGGCCCAGCAGCGCGAGATGGGATTTTCTTACTTCATCGCGCTGGGCGACAGCCTTGACATTGATGTTGATGAGCTGCTGGATTTTTTGGCGCGCGATACCAAAACCAGCGCGATCCTGCTCTATCTTGAGCATCTCAGCGACGCGCGACGTTTCGTGTCGGCCGCACGCAGCGCATCGCGTAACAAACCTATTCTGGTGATCAAAAGCGGACGTAGCCCGGCCGCCCAGCGTCTTTTACACTCGCATTCCGGAATGGATCCAGCATGGGATGCCGCCATTCAGCGTGCCGGCTTACTGCGCGTTCAGGACACCCACGAACTTTTTTCCGCTGTCGAAACGCTCAGCCATATGCGTCCGCTTCGGGGTGAACGCCTGATGATCATCAGCAACGGCGCCGCACCGGCAGCGCTGGCGCTTGACGAACTCTGGCTGCGTAACGGGAAGCTGGCCACGCTCAGCGAAGAGAGTCTGCAGCGCCTGCGTGAGACGCTACCGCCCGGCGTGGAGCCAGGTAATCCGCTCGACTTACGCGACGACGCCAGCAGCGAGAATTATCTCCGCGCGCTGAATATCTTGCTGGATAGCCAGGATTTTGACGCTCTGATGGTCATTCACTCACCGAGCGCCGTAGCGCCAGGTAGCGAAAGCGCCCGTGCACTGATTGATACTGTGAAAAAGCATCCGCGTGGAAAATACGTTTCGCTTCTGACCAACTGGTGCGGTGAGTTTTCGTCGCAGGAGGCGCGACGACTGTTCAGCGAGGCCGGACTGCCCACTTACCGTACCCCGGAGGGCACTGTCACTGCTTTTATGCATATGGTCGAGTACCGGCGTAACCAGAAACAGCTGCGTGAAACGCCTGCCCTGCCGGGGAATCTGACGGCCAATACGGGCCATGCGCATAACCTGTTACAACGCGCCATTGATGATGGCGCGCGTTCGCTGGATACCCATGAAGTTCAGCCAATCCTCAATGCCTATGGTTTGCATACGTTACCCACCTGGATTGCCAGCGACAGTGCGGAAGCCGTGCATATTGCCGAGCAGATCGGTTATCCCGTTGCACTCAAACTGCGTTCACCCGATATTCCACATAAATCTGAAGTCCAGGGGGTGATGTTATACCTGCGTACCGCGGCAGAGGTTCAGCAGGCGGCGGACGCCATCATCGATCGCGTTAAAATGACCTGGCCTCAGGCGCGTATCCACGGCCTGTTGGTGCAGAGCATGGCCAACCGCGCGGGCGCGCAGGAGTTACGGGTGGTGGTGGAACACGATCCGGTCTTCGGCCCTCTGATTATGCTGGGTGAAGGGGGAGTGGAGTGGCGCCCTGAAGAGCAGGCGGTGGTCGCCCTGCCGCCACTGAACATGAACCTGGCGCGTTATCTGGTGATTCAGGGGATCAAGAGTAAGAAAATTCGCGGGCGCAGCGCCTTGCGACCACTTGATATCGCTGCACTTAGCCAGTTTCTGGTGCAGGTATCGAACCTGATTGTCGATAGCCCGGAAATTCAGCGCCTGGATATTCACCCCTTACTGGTATCCGGCTGCGAACTGACGGCGCTCGATGTCACGATGGATGTGGCGGCTTATACGGGGGATCGTGAAAGCCGGCTCGCTATCCGCCCTTACCCCCATCAGCTCGAAGAGTGGGTGGAAATGAAGAATGGCGAACTGTCGCTGTTCCGCCCCATTCTCCCAGAGGATGAACCTCAACTGCAGCGCTTTATCGCCCAGGTCACAAAAGAAGATTTGTACTATCGCTACTTTAGTGAAATCAACGAATTTACCCACGAAGATTTAGCCAATATGACGCAGATCGACTACGATCGGGAAATGGCTTTTGTTGCCGTCCGGCGTACTGAAGAGGGCGATGAAATCCTTGGCGTCACACGTGCTATTTCCGATCCTGATAACGTGGATGCGGAATTTGCGGTGCTTGTCCGCTCCGATCTGAAAGGTCTGGGGCTGGGAAGACGATTACTCGAAAAGCTCATCAGCTATACGCGCGATCACGGACTGATCCGACTCAATGGCATTACTATGCCGAACAATCGTGGCATGGTCGCCCTGGCGCGAAAACTGGGTTTTACCGTTGATATTCAGCTTGAAGATGGAATTGTCGGACTGACTTTGCAACTGATGTCAGCAGGTAAACAAGAGTAAGGTACTGGAAATGTTGACCACTTTAAACGGCACTGATGGTATGATTGCCCGCTTCTGTCGTCTGCATAGTACATATAATCCTTCAATGAACAGAGAAGAAACGCACTGTGATGTTGTCAAAATTTAAGCGTAATAAACATCAACAACACCTTGCTCAACTACCGAAGATTTCTCAGTCAGTTGATGATGTAGAGTTCTTTTATGCTCCCGCCGATTTTCGGGAAACGCTACTGGAAAAAATTGCCAGCGCAACGCATCGTATTTGCATTATTGCTCTTTATCTTGAACAGGATGAAGGTGGCAGCGCGATCCTGCGCGCCGTTTACGAGGCCAAACGTCAACGCCCGGAGCTGGATGTCCGCATTCTGGTCGACTGGCATCGTGCCCAGCGCGGTCGCATTGGCGCGGCTGCGTCCAACACTAACGCCGACTGGTACTGCCGAATGGCGCAGGAAAATCCCGGCGTAGACGTCCCCGTTTACGGTGTCCCTGTGAACACCCGCGAAGCCCTTGGCGTCCTTCATTTCAAAGGCTTTATCATTGATGACAGCGTGCTGTATAGCGGCGCGAGTCTCAACGATGTCTATCTGCATCAGCTGGATAAATACCGTTACGATCGCTACCACCTGGTGCGTAATGCCCGCATGGCTGACGTCATGTTCGAGTGGGTGGATCAGAACCTGGTGCACGGCCGCGGCGTGAATCGCCTTGACGATCCGCATCGACCCAAAAGCCCGGAGATCAAAAATGACGTTCGGCTCTTCCGCCAGGAACTGCGTGATGCCATGTTCCACTTTCAGGGTGATGCGGATAACGAACAGCTTGCAGTGACCCCTCTGGTGGGGCTGGGTAAATCCAGCTTGCTCAATAAAACCATCTTCCATCTGATGCCATGCACAGAGCATAAGCTGACCATCTGTACACCGTACTTTAACCTGCCGGCCGTGCTGGTGCGTAATATCATTCAGCTTTTGCGCGACGGTAAAAAAGTGGAAATTATCGTTGGCGACAAAACAGCGAACGACTTTTATATTCCGGAAGATCAGCCGTTTAAGATTATCGGCGCCCTGCCTTATCTCTATGAGATTAACCTGCGTCGCTTCCTGAGCCGCCTGCAGTATTATGTGAATACCGATCAGCTGGTTGTGCGTCTCTGGAAAGATGAAGACAACAGCTATCATCTGAAAGGAATGTGGGTTGATGATGAATGGATGCTGCTGACCGGTAATAACCTTAATCCACGCGCCTGGCGTCTTGATCTCGAAAATGCCATTCTGATCCACGACCCACGTCAAGAACTGGCCGTGCCGCGCGACCGTGAGCTGGAGCTGATCCGCACCCATACCACTGTGGTACGTCACTACCGCGATCTGCAAAGTATCGCCGACTATCCGGTGAAGGTGCGTAAACTCATTCGCCGTTTACGTCGTATTAGAATCGATCGGTTGATCAGCCGCATTCTGTGATCCACAAGCCCTGATCCTGACAGGGCTTTTTTATTGAGGCTGCCATGCGTTTCGCTCTGGTTTTTAGTCTTTTACTTCTTTCCGGCTGCAGCCATATGGCTAACGATCAATGGCATGGTCAGGATAAAGCTCAACACTTCCTTGCCTCCGCCATGTTATCTGCGGCAGGTAATGAATACGCGCAGCACCAGGGCTACAGCCGCGACCGCAGTGCAGCAATTGGCTTTCTGTTTTCTGTGAGCCTTGGAGCCTCAAAAGAGTTCTGGGATAGCCGACCAACAGGAAGCGGATGGAGCTGGAAAGATTTCGCCTGGGACATAGCCGGTGCGACCACCGGCTATGCCGTCTGGCAACTGGCGGATCGCTAAAGACGGACGCCTTTCCCTTTTCGGTGCAGCATCAAAGAGACAACAAATGCCAGCGCTCCCATCAGCGTGACGTACCAGAAAAAGGTCGTCTCACTCCCCATCGATTTTAATGACAGGGCAACGTATTCTGCCGAGCCGCCAAACAGTGCATTAGCTACCGCATAAGATAACCCGACACCCAGCGCACGTACCTGAGCCGGAAACATCTCTGCCTTAAGAATACCGCTGATAGAGGTATAAAAACTGGCAATAATTAGCGCGGCCATCACCAGGGCAAAAGCGGCATAAGGAGATGAAACATGCTGGAGTGCCGTCAGAATGGGCACGGTGCATAACGCCGACAATCCGCCGAAAATTAGCATTGAGCTACGACGGCCAATTTTATCCGACAGCGCGCCGATGATGGGCTGAATGAGCATAAATACAAAGAGCGCCACCGTCATGACCATACTCGCCACGTTAGCGTGCATACCCGTGGTATTAACCAGATACTTTTGCATATAGGTGGTGAAAGTATAGAAGGTGAGCGAACCGCCAGCCGTAAAGCCGAGCACCATCAAAAATGCCTTTCGGTTACGCCACAAGCCTTTAAATGAGCCTGCCTCTTTTAACGCTCTCACCTCTTTTCGCGACGTTTCGTCCAACTGACGACGTAACCACAGCGCCACAACAGCAAGCACTGCGCCGAGTGCGAAAGGAATACGCCATCCCCAGGCGCGGAGATCTTCATTACTCAAGATCTGTTGCAGGATCACCACGGTCAGGATAGCCAAAAGCTGACCACCTATCAGCGTTACGTACTGGAAGGATGCATAAAAACCTTTACGTCCATCCACTGCGACTTCACTCATATATGTCGCGCTTGTACCATATTCTCCTCCAACGGAGAGCCCCTGGAACAAACGCGCTAACAGCAGTAAGGCCGGTGCCCATGTGCCAATAGTTTCATAGCCGGGCAGACAGGCGATAACCAAAGAGCCGAAACACATCATGCAGACGGAGATCAGCATGGACGTTTTTCGCCCTTTTCGATCGGCAATGCGGCCAAATATCCAGCCGCCTATCGGACGCATTAAAAACCCGGCAGCAAAAACCCCTGCGGTTTGCAGCAATTGTGTGGTGGTATTACCGGAAGGGAAAAAGATATGTGCGAAGTAGAGCGAGCAGAACGAATAAACGTAAAAATCAAACCACTCCACCAGATTACCTGATGATGCTCCGACAATTGCCCAAATCCGACGTCGGGTATCGCTGTTATCCAGCATCCCGTTCGATGTAACCGTTTCTGTCATTGTAATTTTGCTCCAGCCAAAGACTTCGGTCTGCCTGGCAGGATGACCTGACAGGCGAACCCGTAAACAAAATGTTATATTTTTGTTATAAATGACATTGTGATAACGATCACAAATTTAATTAGCATGGTAAGAGATCTGTGAGAAGACCAGAAAGCAAAAAACCCCGTACCTGAAGGTACGGGGTTTTTTTATTTGATGCCTGGCAGTTCCCTACTCTCGCATGGGGAGACCCCACACTACCATCGGCGCTACGGCGTTTCACTTCTGAGTTCGGCATGGGGTCAGGTGGGACCACCGCGCTACAGCCGCCAGGCAAATTCTGTTATCTGTATCAGCTGAAAATCGTCTCAAATCCACCGAAACAGCTTCGGCGTTGTAAGGTTAAGCCTCACGGTTCATTAGTACCGGTTAGCTCAACGCATCGCTGCGCTTACACACCCGGCCTATCAACGTCGTCGTCTTCAACGTTCCTTCAGGACCCTTAAAGGGTCAGGGAGAACTCATCTCGGGGCAAGTTTCGTGCTTAGATGCTTTCAGCACTTATCTCTTCCGCATTTAGCTACCGGGCAGTGCCATTGGCATGACAACCCGAACACCAGTGATGCGTCCACTCCGGTCCTCTCGTACTAGGAGCAGCCCCCCTCAATTCTCCAGCGCCCACGGCAGATAGGGACCGAACTGTCTCACGACGTTCTAAACCCAGCTCGCGTACCACTTTAAATGGCGAACAGCCATACCCTTGGGACCTACTTCAGCCCCAGGATGTGATGAGCCGACATCGAGGTGCCAAACACCGCCGTCGATATGAACTCTTGGGCGGTATCAGCCTGTTATCCCCGGAGTACCTTTTATCCGTTGAGCGATGGCCCTTCCATTCAGAACCACCGGATCACTATGACCTGCTTTCGCACCTGCTCGAGCCGTCACTCTCGCAGTCAAGCCAGCTTATGCCATTGCACTAACCTCCTGATGTCCGACCAGGATTAGCTGACCTTCGTGCTCCTCCGTTACTCTTTAGGAGGAGACCGCCCCAGTCAAACTACCCACCAGACACTGTCCGCAACCCGGGTAACGGGTCTACGTTAGAACACCAGCCATTAAAGGGTGGTATTTCAAGGACGGCTCCACGCAGACTGGCGTCCACGCTTCAAAGCCTCCCACCTATCCTACACATCAAGGACCAGTGTTCAGTGTCAAGCTATAGTAAAGGTTCACGGGGTCTTTCCGTCTTGCCGCGGGTACACTGCATCTTCACAGCGATTTCAATTTCACTGAGTCTCGGGTGGAGACAGCCTGGCCATCATTACGCCATTCGTGCAGGTCGGAACTTACCCGACAAGGAATTTCGCTACCTTAGGACCGTTATAGTTACGGCCGCCGTTTACCGGGGCTTCGATCAAGAGCTTCGCCTTGCGGCTGACCCCATCAATTAACCTTCCGGCACCGGGCAGGCGTCACACCGTATACGTCCACTTTCGTGTTTGCACAGTGCTGTGTTTTTAATAAACAGTTGCAGCCAGCTGGTATCTTCGACTGATTTCAGCTCCACCCGCAGGGGCTTCACCTACATATCAGCGTGCCTTCTCCCGAAGTTACGGCACCATTTTGCCTAGTTCCTTCACCCGAGTTCTCTCAAGCGCCTTGGTATTCTCTACCTGACCACCTGTGTCGGTTTGGGGTACGATTCGTTGTTACCTGATGCTTAGAGGCTTTTCCTGGAAGCAGGGCATTTGTTGCTTCAGCACCGTAGTGCCTCGTCATCACACCTCAGCGTTAAAAAGGTACCGGATTTACCTGGAACCTCCGCCTACATGCTTAAACCGGGACAACCGTCGCCCGGCCAACATAGCCTTCTCCGTCCCCCCTTCGCAGTAACACCGAGTACAGGAATATTAACCTGTTTCCCATCGACTACGCCTTTCGGCCTCGCCTTAGGGGTCGACTCACCCTGCCCCGATTAACGTTGGACAGGAACCCTTGGTCTTCCGGCGAGCGGGCTTTTCACCCGCTTTATCGTTACTTATGTCAGCATTCGCACTTCTGATACCTCCAGCATGCCTCACAGCACACCTTCGCAGGCTTACAGAACGCTCCCCTACCCAACAACGCCTAAGCGTCGCTGCCGCAGCTTCGGTGCATGGTTTAGCCCCGTTACATCTTCCGCGCAGGCCGACTCGACCAGTGAGCTATTACGCTTTCTTTAAATGATGGCTGCTTCTAAGCCAACATCCTGGCTGTCTGTGCCTTCCCACATCGTTTCCCACTTAACCATGACTTTGGGACCTTAGCTGGCGGTCTGGGTTGTTTCCCTCTTCACGACGGACGTTAGCACCCGCCGTGTGTCTCCCGTGATAACATTCCTCGGTATTCGCAGTTTGCATCGGGTTGGTAAGCCGGGATGGCCCCCTAGCCGAAACAGTGCTCTACCCCCGAGGATGA
>NZ_JALKTL010000002.1:0-722054 GCF_035787115.1 Leclercia adecarboxylata
ATAGACGCATCCCGATTCCAGCCAGAACTGTTTAATCTGTCCTGTCAGTCTCAGGTCTGCCTGATGGCGTTGTGAATGCGGCTGCTGAAGCCAGGCGTAAAATCCACTGGGATGAACATCCAGCACCTGACAGAGCAGGCGAACAGGCCAGCAAAAGGTGTTGTCACGGATAAAGGCGTACCTCAGTCGGACAGCTTTGCGAAGTACGCCGCGGCTTTTTTTAATATGTCCCGTTCGTCGGTAACCCGCTTCAGCTCTTTCTGGAGACGGCGGATCTCGGCCTGAGCATCTGACTGTTCTTTATTCGTGGAAGAATCCGGACCGTACTTCTTTATCCAGGTGTAAAGGCTGTGGGTGGTGATATCGAGACGTGTTGCAACGCTGGAAACAGAATGACCACGATCAGCAACCTGTTTGACTGCTTCAATTTTAAACTCTTCGGGATAACGCTTACCGCTCATGGGCACCTCTCTTTAAGCCATCTTAAATGACTCTGAGGTGTCTGTTAAACCCGTGGCAATTCATTGCAACGAAAGAGGACGGCAGCACACAAGTCATTAAGCAAGCAAGCTTAACGAGTGACGGTGTAAAATCAGCTTTGGTAGTTGATGGTCACCAAACCGACCTACCACCAGTAACAGAGCATTTTGGTGGCTACATAATCAGAACTATTGATAAAAATAACATGACTCTGACTGTGACAGGCTCAGATGGTTTTGCACCGCATACAGCCGCACTAGTTGTATCTATGGAAGATGAGAATGGTAACGCCATTTGGTCTTTGATGGGTGCAGGCTGCAAAAGTCGTAAGACTAAGTAGGCATCATGAAAACGATTATCTTACTTGTTCTGTTGCTGGTGGGTTGGTCTGCTCAGGCTGCAACGCTTAAGGAACAGTACCGGGATGAAAACAATGATTTGATATGTGTGTACGAGTCACACTTCAAACGGGTCACTCTCAACGTGGGTTTTAATGGTCATTGTAAGTTCAACGTAGCAGAAAAAGACCTCTGATTTTTATTGTTTTTTTTCTTATAAATTTCAAGGCTGCTGTCATAGTAGCCTTTTTCGTATCTGCTCTAAAGTATCTGCGACGATGTATACGTGCTTAGTAGGCTCAGGTGGGCTAAGTACCTTTGCTGGCAAAATTTTAAAATATCTACGTACAGAAACGAAAAAAGACCGTCCGAAGACAGTCTGTAATGGGTTACTTCTAAATTGTGTTACTGAGCTTGCAGAGCCTTCACCTTTGCCACCATCCCCAGAGAGCAGTCACACAGCTTTGCTATCTCTGCATAGGTATAACCACCTCTCACCAGATAGGATGAAATCTTGTCACGTAACGCTGTGTTTGCTGGCCTGCCCTGATACTTCCCTTCCCCCTTCGCTTTAGCAATCCCTTCAGCCTGACGCTTACGACGCTTTGTATAGTCCTCACGCGCCATTGTAGCCATGATGTCAATTAGCATTGAGTTTACCGCTTTGAGGATACCCGCCGTTACGGGGTCATTGCTGGTGGATGTTAGCGCCTGGTGCGTAGTTGGTAAGTCTGCAATCACAAGTGAGATTCCAGCATCATTGATACGTGACTTCAATTTATCCCAATCCTGAGATTCGAGACGAGACAAACGGTCAGTAGACTCTACCAGCAGTACGTCACCTGACTGTGCTTCATTGAGCATGTTGCTCAGTTCGGTACGGTTGAGTTTTGCCCCAGATTCGTTTTCTACGTAGCGAGCAACGATGCGCAGATTATTATCACTGGCGAATTGTTCAAGCTGTGACAATGCACGTTTTGCATCTTGCTCTTTCGTACTTGCCCTGCAATAGATTCTGACGTTTTTCATGATGTGTTCACAATGGGTTCCAATGAAATGATTCTACGTGAAAACATTACACAGGGTCAATTTAAACAACCCTATGTGAACACCATTTTCATGAAAGAACCTTTTCAGTTAAGGCATACCCTACGTGAAGAGGGTCAGACAGCTTTAAGAGTGGTCTTTGATGGGGTCGGGATAAAGGTAGCAGCTTGCTTACCAGCCAGTGAAGGCTTACTTGTCACAGGAGCAGATGGTTTCTTATCGCCCAACATTGTCGCAGACTGAACACGTTTTGACTGACTTCTACGAAGGTTGTTATCAGCAGCGAGTAACTTCATGGCTACCTCAATTTGCTTGTCCAGAGTGATTGACTGAACCGCCTTGTCATCAACACCGAATGTACGAAGCGTTTTAGCATCTTTGTACAGAACAGCTTCGAGGAAGGTCTGAGAAGAAGAGATTTCTGCAATGGTCACAGATGTCTCAGCAGCGTCATTAGCCGCTGTTTGAATAGTAGGGTTTTGCATTTTGTTTATTCCAGATTGGATAGGTGGGTAGCATTAGCGTATGTCTAAGCAGTATCAGAATTAGAATTAAATCCACAAATATCATTACAAATCAATAATTTATCTGATTCTGCATCTACTGCATCAGCCGCTTTGCGTGTCACAGTGATAATTTTGTTCACGTAGGCAGGGGAAATCTGTAGAGCATCAGCAATCTGTGCATGAGTCTTACGCTCACCTTTCAGGATGAGGACTGCCTTGTACAACTCTGATGGGTTGCTACGGCGATTTTGTTCTGCAAGGCGTAGAAGTTGGATGTGTTCGGCGTTGATGTGCATTTAATATTGTCTCTGTTGGTCACCCGATATACTCATGAATTTTGATGAGTACACGGTTATAAAGGGAGTGGTTACATTCAAAGATTGGGTCTTCAAATTGTGGGTTTGTAAGCTGGTAGAAGATGAAGTGTCTTGCTATACGTGACACTTTACGATTCATGTTAATTTCTATCTGACGGATTTCTTCAGGGGTATGTTTCATAGTTTTAACCTTGTTTCTGTAGTCCATTTGAGGATTTGGAAAATCCGAACAATGATGATGTGACGGGTAAACAGATACTGTAAACACCCTTCTCGCTCTCCACGTAGCTCGATGCTTACGCGTAAGGGAGTGCGAGCAGACACTTATCATGGGATAAGATGAGTCATCGTATAGTGACGAAGAAAGCCCTTAAGATTTGATAAGTATTCTGCTCAGATGGGTAAGGTATTTGGTCACAGTAAAAGACGGCTCTCGCTTCGCTATGTAGCCTGTGGTCGCCATGCCCGATGGCTCCCGACACTGTAAAGAGAATTTCTGAAGTGTGCTGCACAGAGACTTGGTCAGTCTCTTATAGTAACCATTTATATTTTTAACGGTGTAGCTTACCAGTCGAACATCTCACCTGTAGTCACATCCACATAGCAAAGAAGATTGGGTAACCACATCAGGCTATCAACATCTTCAGGCTCACTACGACACTGAACATAATCAGAACCAACCTGAACAGAGCAACCGGCCTTAGAGTGAATGCTGAAGCCCCACATCACTCTGTCGCCATTCATGTGAGATTCCACCTGAGATGGAGTCAAACCAGCCTGAACCAGCAGTGTCCTTTTCTGTTCAGATGTCTGTAAAGGCTGAACATGACTCCTGTAACCCTCTGCATCAGATTCAATGTCAAAATCATCGTAGAGAGTTTCATCTCTATAGTAACCATTTATATTTTTGACTTCTTCATGATGCTGAAAAGCATTGATAACGTTACGGCAAGCGCAAGCTAACTGCTGAGCGTAACCTACTGAAATATGCTCATGCTTAGGTCTGCGACTATTAACAGCCATGTAAACGGATTCTGTAGAAATAGTGCTCAGGGATTTCAGCAGTCCGAAAATAACATATGGATTGATATTGCTACCAGTTGGAGTCTGACGTACTGCACCCATAAAGATGTCCTCCACCAAAGATGGCATATTGTGATAGTTGTGGATTCGTTTGAACTCTGACAGGTAAAGGTTCGGAGTCTCTTTACCCTTTCTCGGTTTACGAGGTTTGCCCGTCTTGGTGATAGTCGCTACAGGTTTAAATAACGGTGCTGGTACAGAGGGGAGGATTTCTTCAAGGACTTGTTCGACAGCGTTCTTTACGTCTTGCTCGGTAGGTACTTTGAAATCAGAAGGTAAGCGGTTTAATTGTTGCTCATACATTAACACCTCAAGGAAAAAGAATAATAACCCAATGAATTAATAGTATCATAAGTATTATCATTTTGTCAATGAAATGTTGCATTTATGTTAATAAAAGGTTACGTAAAACCCCTCCACACGGGAGGGATTAACGCTTCAGCAGAGATGGAGAAAACCCTGCATTCTGACCGGGAATCTGCCATCCACCACCAAGACCCTGAGCAGACATCATAGTTACTTCAGCCTGGTTCTGGATAAGCTGATTTACATCAACGGTAGTTGTGTAGGTAGAGTTGTCAGGTAGCGGGATATTCAGCGTAAGCGGATTGAACTGAACCGGGGATAACTGCACCTGCAATCTTTGCGGAGCTGCGGCATTATTACCAGGAGAAGCGTTTAAGCCTGGCAGTAACGGAGCATTCACAGCCTGTGACCAGTTGTCAGGTACATCTGCAAATTGCTCATTTAGCCACGTGTACACTTTTCCGAGAGGTGAATTCTTATACAGATTCCCACCTGCGATTTTATCTTCACCATATTGCTTATCACTGAAACTCTTAGCAGCACCAAAGACTGCATCACCAGTCCCTCTAGCGATAAAATATGACGCAACAGCCGCAACCACGGTTGGGATAATTGCTGTCAGGAAACCACCAGATACCGCACCTGCACCAGTTACAGCAGTACCTGCACCACCAAGGCCAGCAAGACGAGCCATAAGCCCTGCACCCTTCCCTGCGATACCAACCCCCATGTAAAGCAATGCAGCCTCAGAGACACCCTTGATGAAGCTCGTGATGATATCACCGACACCGCTCAGTCCCTTCTGGACAGGTTCGGGAAGTGATTTAAAGAACTTTTTCCACCAGTCGGATAGGTCAGCTAAGTATGCTTTTGAAATCATTGTGAAATTATCGAGAGCATAAACATATCCTGCAAGTGTGTTGAAGAATGACCCCAACGATTTACCGAGTGACATGAAGATGTCCTGATTATCACCAAGCAAGCCTGCCGCCGCCGTTAGCAGATTTTTCAAACCCCCCTCAAGCCCTTGGAAGAACTTATCTTGAGAATCTTTAATAGCATTACTCATGCGACCCTGCACCGCCATCATTGAATTCTGAGCAGCCACAGCAGCGTTAGTCTTGTTGTTAAGTTGTTCCATGGCCTGAACCATTTTCTGAACGAAGTCAGCACCAGACATTGTCTGAGCAAGCTCTTTCAGGTCTTTGACAGATTTCTTCCCGGTTAGCTGTAGCAACTGCTGAATGAGTGCAGGAGACGCGTTTACTACCTGTAGCCAATCGCCACCCATCAAATGGGTACTGGTGGCTATCTGTTGCATGGCGTAGTTCAGGCGTCCTACAGCATCCTGTGTCATACCTGTCTGATGCGCAAAGACGCTTTCCGTTTCCAGTAATTTAGGGATGTCAGTGTCAGAGAAAATGTCTTTGGGCATGGTCATACGAAGCTGTGCAGCTTGCTGACGAGCCTCAAGACGGTCTGCACCGTATTTGTTAGCATACTCATCGACAGCAGCAGTAATCGCTTTAGCCTGGTCACCATAGGCTGTTCTGAGCATGGTAGATGCCTGCTGACGCTTAGCCCCTTCCTGAAGTGCTTCTCCGAAGAACTCCACAGATTTTTGTAAGGATAGGAAGCCAACCGCTAAAGTTGTAGCTGCACCAGACAGACGAGACAGTGCACCTGAACCCTCCATCGCGTTAAGTCTCTGCTGTGAGCGTGTGATAGATGCCTGACGCATAATTTGCGAAAACTCAAAGTTCATAGACCTTAAGTTTTCGCGAAAGGCTGTTACGTCACGGTTACCCATCAGGCTACTGTTACGTAGCTCGTTTAATCTCTGCTGGTACTGCTGAGCTAATTGAGGGTTTCGTAATTGCATGTTGCCGTAGAAGGAACTCGTAGTCTGTCGATGCGATAAATTACGGATGGACTCTGCCCCTGACAGACGATTATTAATACGTGGAGTATATGGGCGTGGATTACCAGCGGGTACACCAGCACGTGCAGCGGCTTGCATAGCATCACGAACAGCATTAGCAGCAGCCATACCCTCTTGCTGGTAACGAGCAAACATACCGCCACCGATACCACCAACAGCGAAACCACGTTGCAGAGCCTTCTGGATGTGATTGCTTGTCTGGTCGGCCTGACGCTGAATCTGCTTAAACATCTCACCTGTTTTCTGAGCACCATTCAGACGAGAGAAGGCACCGTTTAACTGTTTTTCAATTCGTGAAGCTGCTTTGTTTACCTGTGATTCAAGGCGGGTAAGTTTCTGAGTAACAGATTCTTTAAACCCAACCTCAATGACAAAAGAGCTAACTGTAAATTGACTCATTCATAAATATTCCTTAGAAACGAAAAAGACCGCCACCGAAATAAAACGGTAAGCGGCCTCTTGATTGTGTGATGGTCACTTGCGACCTTTACGAATATTGCCGAACATCTGCGAAAAATCTTCAACAGAATTCCAGAGTTCAGAAACAACCGCCTGAAGTTCAGTCAGTTCTCGTGCTGCTGCATTGCGCTTACTGATTAGGCGCTTTAGTTCACGCTGATAATCACCTTTCGCATAACTCTTTGCCTCTTCTGTGTCAGCGTAAGCAAAAAGAGAACTTTTTGATGAAGGAATAAAAATCAATGTAGAGCGACCGGGCATAACTGAAGGTCTGTTCTCGACGAGGTGATATCCTTCAATTTCCAGAGCGCCACTTTTTACGAGGTGATTAAGGTGTTCGACACCTGCCACATCAAGCTTTTTGATTTCGGGGTGTTTTAATTCAGAAGCATACTTTCCACACGCTCTGGCACAATAAGCATCTTCTTCATCTTCGAATCTCGTAACCGCGTTACATGCCTCTTTATGCTGGTGAATGAGTTGCGTCAGAAGTGGCTTGTACTTTTTCTCAATCTCGATACGTGCTTCCGTACCAGTTAGCCCGGCAAATTCATCCCGCCCAACTGTGACCGCCGCATTAATAGCATTAACAGCATCTGCTTGCGCTTTCGCAGCAGCAAAGGCTTCTTCATCGACACCGCTAAAGATTCCCATAGCGGGAATAATCTGTTTTGTTACTCCAGGCTTTCCAGGGTCTGCATTTAAGATTTCCTTCTGAATAGTGAAATTAATCATTCCAGACCTCCCCACTCAGATACATCAACCTGATTAGCAATAAGCTTTTTAAGTGTTTCGCTCACAGCGTCACGCGTAAGAATAAAAGCCTTCTTTGCTGATGGGATGGCAATATAATCAGGGATGCCGGAATCGGTAAGCTCATTATAAATGCTCTGAAGAAGTTCTTGAGGCTCTATATATAATAGGTTTGCAACTTCATTAAAGCTCAGCGTATCCAAACTTGCATTTGTTAAATTAAATTCGTGTTTCATTCATAATTATCCCTGGTGATTTTCTAAACGTTCAATTTTTGACTGAAGCGTCTGGATGTGTTTATCGACATTTGGGTGAAGATGGACAAAAATAGCTTCAAAAGTGTCAGTAAGTAGTTTTGCGATGGCCTCACCGTGAAAAGCTGGGTCACGCTGCAACTGTTCTAACATCACACTCTTGGTATATTCACGATTCTGCACGGCTACTGAAAGCTCATCACGCAACCGGGCAATGTCTGCTTTTCGTTTAGCGAGGTCAGATTCTCTTTGTGACTGAAGTGCTTCCTGCTGCACCCTACTTTCTTCCTGTGCTGCAAGGACTTCTAAAATCTTTGCTACGTCACTCATTAGCACCTCCGAAAACTGTTCTTAAAACGGTTTTTACTACATCCGCAGCGATAAGAGCTAAAGCGATGATGGTTAAATCATTCAGATTCATTTTTCATTTCCTGATGAATGTTATTTAAAAAAATGGCTGCACAGTTGGCAGCCTGAAGTGAGGTATTTGAGATAAAGCAAGAAGAACATCTCGTGAAGAGGGCTATGCCGTTGGAGAAAGACGGTATAACCATTCACACCACGCCATCTAACGTGGATTTTCTTTTCACCAGGAAGTGAAGACTGAACGAAGGGAGAATTAAACCCTTCACGGGATGCTCTTTCAGGGGGGGGTAATGGCAACTAAAAATCTCGATGACAGGGAAATAGTAACATTATTATTACATAATGTCAACATATTATTAACATTGTCATTAACAGAATTCACCTTACACTTCTCACATTGCAGGCTCAGAAAAGCCATGTAACCTCTTAGTGACCCAGCACGATAACGAAGAGGCGACAGACACACCCAAAACCTCAGCCACAGCCCGAAAGAGAGCCAGAGCCATTGCCAGAGCCACCTTGAGCAGTGATAACGCACCCGGCAATGCATATGCACCACCACGGACACAGAAGGCGTTAGAGCGCGCTACAGGAGCGATTCGGAAGAGATATCATGCAGGGCAATCCGAACACGTAGCAGACAACAACAGGCATTGTTTAGCAAAAAGTGCTATTTGGTTTTGCAGCGATTGCTATTTTACTAAAAATATGCTATAAAAAGAGATATTCTGTTAAGAGTTTCTCGAAGTTGTTCTTCTGTACAGTGTTGGTTAACCGAGTTGGTCACAGTATGAAGAAAATCATGTTATGTCGTAGACAACATGGTTTAGTGTGACCAGATACTTAACAGTATCTTTTAAAAGTTCGGTTAACACTTTCTTCTCGCTCTCCACGTAGCTCGATGCTCACGCATCAGATAACACTGTTAAGTTGTATTTTAAGAATTCTGTGAAGACCCCGTACCAGTGAATAACTGTACGGGGTTTTCTTATTGGTAGCGGTACAACATCATATGAATCTTCAATAGGGTGGTACTATCGCTGTCAACTGCATTGAAGCAATACCTCCCATCCGAAAACTTATTAAGACGCTCTAGATAGTAATTGCTCAACGGGTCATATCGGTCAGAGTGTAACCATGTAAATATTTTTTGTAACTCATACCCTAAATTATATCCAGGCAAACCTGAAAACATGACTTTACCCTTGGCTGTAAGGTCAACCAACTTCATTTTCTGTAGATTGGTTCGAATCTCAGCAACAGCAGGGTATAGCATATCCTTGAACGCTCTGGTTTCATCCATGAGATGAGGCTCTTTAACGTCACCCTCAAACATATGCTTCAGGTCACCTAACTCCATTCGGTAATAGTCATTGTTACCTCTGACTTCAACCTCTGAGAGCAATACCCGCAACTCATCCTTGATGTTATCTGTGGGTGGTATTGGTCTCTTTGACAGCATCTTGTAATGTTTCTTTTTTAAATCCTGCAAGACCTTCCCTAACACAGAAAGATACTCATACCGCTCTTTTAAATACTCCAATAGCTCTTTGATTTTTATACCAAAGATGATGTTATCACTTTCAGGTTTGTTACTGTAGATGCTGACGGTAAAATCATTTTCATTGAAAGCATGATAGTGAGGCCAACTTGCAAACATCCTCTCGCTACCCTTTTCTAGTTTGGTAGGATGTGCGCCAAAGATAGCCCGAATCTCTTTGAAGTAATCATCATCATTGCGGTCAGATAAATAACTCGATTTCTCCACGAAGATATGAGTTGAATCTTTGAAAGGCCATTTATCCTTTCTCTTTGGGTCATTCATTATGATTCGGTGTAACTGCCCCACAGCTTCAGTCACAATGTCGATGGAGGAAATAAGCGAGTAGACCTGCATTGCTTTAACATCAATGTCTTCTGATAGCTCAGGGAAATTGCTTATTGAACGTACTGCAACGGTAATCCAATCCATACAAGAACAAATTGGATTAAATTGATTTCTACCGTCCTTGTTCGCGAAGTAGTGATATGCGAACCCCTCATCATTTACAACATCTCTAAAATCGTTGATAAGCGAATCATTCAGGGTGACGCTAAATTCTTTTATGATTTCTTTCATATCAATCTCTATTCATTCGGATAATCGTCTGCATCCACATCAGGCCAATCAAGCATAGGCTCATAAGCCACTCCAACAGGGTCACCAGCAGGGATAACCAGCGGTAGACGTTCACCTATGATTGCTGTCAGTTCTGCTTGCTTTTCTTCGTCTGTAGCCTCTGTAAATACAGCCTTTTTATTGCTGGTGGAGTCAATACAGAAACCTGTGATGGAGTTGCCGTTTACAAGGTACACATCCAGTAAACCTTTGTCCGTATCTATGGTGATGGATGAAATCATGCGCTTGATGATTACCCTTGCCTCACAGCGTTGTGTGTAGTCGGAAAGGTCGAGATGGCTGATATTCTCGTACACGGATGACTGTTCGGTGACGCTTAGTGCAGCAAGCTGTGACCTTTTTTCTTCACGTTTCTTTTCATTCTGAGAAATCCGTAAAGCTTGCCCGTCAGAGAGGTAGAACGGATGGTCACTGTTCTCGTAGTCTTCCCAACCTTTGCGTATCAGTATGTCTAAACCTTTTATCTCAGATTTGAGTGTTTCAATCTGGTTCGATAGTTCGTGGTTAACATCCAGACGGGTCAGAGAAGGCAACAGACGGGTCAGGAGGGCTTCCTCTACCTTCTGGCGGTTGATAGATGGCTTAGTGCATAGCGTTGAACCTGCACGCGCTGAGGCGCATTTAAACACACCTGCATACGTTGAACGACAGCCAGTCACATCCATATAAGCACCGCAGACACAACGAAGCATTTTCTTGAAGATTTGGATGCTGTTGATGTTGGAGAGCACACGCTTCTTACCGTGCTTTTCATCCTTAAGGGATTGAACCGCTGCAAAGAGTGTCGCTGAAATAACAGCAGGATAGTAGCCGGGCGTATCAGTACGTAAGGTATCCTGACGGTGCTTGTTATGCTTATTGACCTGTTGAGCGGGCAGGATACCCAGAACAGCTTTATTAGACAGTAGCCCGGATACGTTAGCTGAATGCCAGCAAGGGGCGACTCTGCGTTTTTTATATTCCTTACCGGGGGTCACTGTACGGTGTGTGTATACCGGAATACCCTCCTGGTTGAGAATTTTACCGATAGCGTAACAGGACATCGACTCAAGACGCATTTTGAAGATACGTTCCACCAGCTTCGCTCGTTCAGGAATCACAAGTTGGCGGTTATCCGGGTTAATCCAGAATGGTACGTTACGAGTCAGGGTTGCACCGTCTGCAATGCCTTCGGCTTTAATCTGCCATGCTTTAGTCACATTGTCAGACTTACGCTTGCTCTCACCATGGGCGCGGGAAGCTGTCATCACCAACTGCATGAGAAAGAAATCATCATCCACCTTATCAGGGGTAATGACTTCACCACGGTCTAGCAGGCAGATGGATACGCCAGCCTCCAAAATATCGGTGATGTATCCCAGAGCTTTACGGGGCTTAAGCCTACCGAAACGGTCAAAGTTTTCTATAAGGAGCGTCGGAGCCTTGTAATGGTTGAAGGTGCCCTTCTCCACTTCCGAGATAAATTCCCCTAACTGACCAAATTTGATATTGTCACCGTGATAACCCGACACAGCTTCATCCACATAGTCATACTGTGGAAGAGTCTTGTATTCAGGATTCTTAGACAGCCATTTGGTGACGAGGTCTTGCTGTCTGGTTAGGGATGTATTGCCTGTTTGCTTGTCGCTGCTGAAGCGTCGGTAAGGTATGGCAAGGTGAATCATTGCTGCATGGCCTGAACAGTGTAGGGATGAGGAATCAGTCTATCAGAGTTGTACGATAGACTTTATAGTTTTCATTTATAAAGAGTCCGTACAACAAAAAAAGAGACCATTACGGTCCCGGAAACTTTCTTGCGGATCAATGCCATGGGATCCTTAGAAAGGTAACAAATTATAAAAAGGCTCAAATAACATAGCAATGATTTCTTGTTTCATTTTTGGAATAAGAACGATCTCAAACCCGCCTGATATTTATAAATAAAAGTCACGGTACGTAAAGATATTTATTTTGAAAATCATATTGTTATTACTTTCGCTTCCGTGGGTTCGGTGCCAGGCTTAATGCTAACCTCACTTACAGGAGATAAGCATGGATCGTATCTATACGTTGACGCTCTCCCCTTCCCTGGACAGCGCAACCCTGACGGCACAACTCTATCCTGAAGGTAAGCTCCGCTGTAGCGTGCCGGTTTTCGAGCCCGGCGGCGGTGGAATTAACGTGGCCCGAGCCATTACCCATCTTGGCGGAAAAGCCACGGCCATTTTTCCTGCGGGGGGTGCTACAGGAGAACATCTCGTCTCTCTTCTTGCTGACGAGCAGGTCGCCGTCGATACGGTCGATGCTCAGGACTGGACCCGGCAAAATTTGCATGTTCACGTTGAATCCACCCAGGAGCAATATCGCTTTGTGATGCCGGGCGCAACGCTGAGCGACGATGAGTTTCGCCAGCTTGAGGAGAAAGTACTGGCCATTGAGAGCGGTGCCCTGCTGGTTATCAGCGGAAGTCTGCCGCCTGGCGTCAAAACCGAAAAACTGACACAGCTGATCCGCGCCGCACAGCAGAACGGCATCCGCTGCATTGTTGATAGCTCCGGTGAGGCGCTCAATGCCGCACTCACTCTCGGCAACATCGAGCTGGTAAAACCCAACCAGAAAGAGCTAAGCGCGTTGGTTAATCGCGATCTCAGCCAGCCTGATGACGTGCGCACTGCTGCTGAAGAGCTGGTAAAGAGCGGTAAAGCGCGACGCGTTGTCGTCTCCCTGGGTCCGCAGGGGGCGCTGGCCGTTGATGAAAGCGGCTCGGTGCAGGTGGTTCCGCCGCCGATGAAAAGCCAGAGCACCGTCGGCGCAGGTGACAGCATGGTCGGTGCCATGACCCTGAAGCTGGCGCAGGGCGCATCCTTAAAAGAGATGACCCAGTACGGCGTGGCGGCAGGCAGCGCCGCGACCATCAACCATGGCACCCGACTCTGCTCGCTGGAGGACACGCAGAAGATATTCACTTATCTGGCAAATGCGTAATGGCTGCCCTCCCGGTTATCCGGCGAGGGCGACAAATGGCATGGATCGACTATGCTAAAAAAACTTTCGTGATAACAACGAGGTGAATTATGGGCAGTGGAGAGATCGCGCGCTACGTGGTAACCGTTAAGGTTCATGAAGATTCGCTGACTGAGCTCAATGAAATCAACAACCATCTTACCCGCGGCGGTTTTTTAATGACCATGACCGACGATGACGGCACGCTACATGAGCTGGGAACCCATACCTACGGTCTGGTCAGCCCGTTAAGCGAAGACGACGTAAAGGCGCTGGCGACAGGGCTCGTGGAGAGCGCAACCGGGAAAGAGCCGCAGGTTGAGGTAATCCGCTGGGAAGCCTGGCACAAAGAGCAACAATAAATGCCCCAGGGCCAACCAAACGGCCCTTCTGTGCGCTAGCTCGTATATTTTTACCTGAGTTTCACGCTAACTTTATGATCTGGCAGACAACATGGGAGAGCGATCATGTGGCAGGCTATCAGTCATCTTTTAAGTGAACAACTGGGCGAAGGTGAAATTGAACTGCGCAATGAGCTGCCAGGGGGCGAAATCCACGCCGCATGGCATCTGCGTTATGCAGGTCGGGAACTCTTCGTAAAATGCGACGAACGTGAACTGTTGCCCATCTTCACGGCAGAAGCAGACCAGCTGGAACTGCTCTCCCGCAGCAAAACCGTCTGTGTACCTAAGGTCTGGGCCGTCGGCAGCGATCGCGACTACAGCTTTCTGGTGATGGACTATCTCCCGCCCCGCCCGCTCGACGCCCACAACGCCTTTATTCTGGGGCAACAGATTGCGCGTCTGCACCAGTGGAGCGACCAGCCGCAGTTCGGCCTCGATTTTGACAACGACCTCTCCACCACTCCCCAGCCCAACGCCTGGCAACGACGCTGGTCCACCTTCTTTGCCGAACAGCGCATCGGCTGGCAGCTGGAACTGGCGGCGGAAAAAGGACTGGAGTTCGGCAACATTGACGCCATAGTCGATCATATTCAGCAGCGCCTGGCTTCGCATCAGCCGCAGCCTTCGCTGCTGCATGGCGATTTATGGTCAAACAACTGCGCGCTGGGTCCGGACGGTCCCTATATTTTCGATCCGGCCTGCTACTGGGGAGACAGAGAGTGCGACCTCGCCATGCTGCCGCTTCATCCTGAACAACCACCGCAAATTTACGATGGCTACCAGTCGGTATCGCCACTGCCGGCAGATTTCCTGCAAAGGCAGCCGGTGTATCAGCTTTATACGCTGATGAACCGCGCCATTCTGTTTGGTGGTGAACATCTGGTGAATGCGCAAAGAGCGCTGGAAAGGGTACTGGCAGCATAACGCGCAGGCTGCCGGGCATCTGCGCCCGGCAGCGAAGGCTTACAGCAGGCCGAGCAGTGAAAACAGAAAGTAGCCGGCCACAATCATCAGCACGGGCAGAACGTACAGGGTGAAAATTTGCAGGAAAATGGTGTGATTCGGCACCACGATGCGCGCTTCAATCTGCTCGCGGCTTAATCCCTCGTCCCCTTTTGCTTTCTCCAGAATCAGCTGAGCCTCTAATCCTTCACGGATCAGGCGGGTCTGTCGGCGCATCCGCGCACCCGAGGCCTGTAGCGCCAGAGCAATGAAGATCAGTGCAAAAATAATCCAGAACGCGATGTTCATCCCCTGCCGGAAGTCGGGCGTCGGTGAGTTGTACCAGAAGAAATTCAAAAACGGCGTATTGAATCGCATCACCTCAATCATGACATGGGCAAAATCAAGCATCACGGCGTTGATCCCGGCCTGTTTCTCGCTGTGGTCATAGATAAATTTCAGGACAGAAATAATGGTCGAGATAACTGACGGAATAAAAATTACCCATCCGGCGATGATTTTCAGTATCGCGACGCGTCCAGCTTGTTGATATGTCATTGGTTCCTCATTATCAAATTACATCCTTTGAGGCTAAGTCTACCTGCTGGATGTCATTTTCGCCCGCTCTTTACTGGCGATATGCTAAATTGCCGGGGTGAGATAGCTCTTACCCCCGCTAAAACCAATGAAAGGAGAGGTTGCATGTCGACGCCGCGTCAAATTGTTGCTGCCATTTTTGATATGGATGGATTACTGATTGATTCCGAGCCGCTGTGGGATCGGGCTGAACTGGATGTGATGGCAAGCCTGGGCGTGGATATCAGCCGCCGCCACGAACTGCCTGATACCCTGGGGCTGCGTATCGATATGGTGGTAGAGCTCTGGTACGCCCACCAGCCGTGGGTAGGTCCGGGCCGGGATGAGGTAACCGATCGCATCATCAACCGGGCCATCACGCTGGTAGAAGAGAATCGCCCGCTGCTGAAAGGTGCCCGTGAGGCCGTTGCCTTATGTAAAGCGGAAGGGTTGAAGGTGGGTCTCGCCTCCGCTTCACCGCTGCATATGCTGGAAAAGGTGCTCATCATGTTCGATTTGCGCGATAGCTTTGACGCGCTGGCCTCGGCAGAAAAACTGCCTTATAGCAAACCGCACCCGCAGGTGTATATGGATTGCGCAGCGAAGCTGGGCGTCGACCCGACAGCCTGCGTGGCGCTGGAAGACTCCGTGAATGGCATGATCGCCAGCAAAGCGGCCCGGATGCGCTCTATCGTTGTGCCAGCTGAAGAGAACCAGCATGATGCCCGTTACGCACTGGCGGATGCCAGACTGACCTCTCTGCAAGATCTCACCGTGGCGCATTTGCGCGGGTGATATCACTGGCGGGCAACGCGCTGTTGCCCGCAATCATGATCGTTTTAAAAATTATTAAAACACCATTTCATTTTAGTTTGATCTTCTCTGCAACTGCTTCTATGCTTACCTCAGAACAATAATATCCCCTACATTCTGAGGTCTGTATGATACTGGACGCCTTTAATCTTGCAGGAAAAGTTGCCATCGTTACCGGCTGTGATACCGGACTCGGCCAAGGTATGGCGCTGGGTCTGGCCCAGGCGGGCTGCGACATCGTCAGCGTCAACCGGCGCATTCCCGAAGAGACTGCCGCAGGTGTTAAGGCACTGGGGCGCCGTTTTTTGGCGATTCAGGCCGACCTCAGCAAGCAGGACGCCATTCCCCGTATTGTTGAACAGACGGTAGCCGACATGGGACGCGTTGATATCCTTGTCAATAACGCCGGGACTATTCGCCGGGAAGATGCGCTGACCTTCAGCGAAAAGGACTGGGATGAGGTGATGAACCTCAACCTGAAATCGGTCTTTTTCCTTTCTCAGGCCGTGGCCCGCCAGTTTATTGCCCAGGGAAAAGGCGGCAAAATCATTAATATCGCCTCTATGCTGTCCTTCCAGGGGGGGATCCGCGTGCCCTCTTATACCGCCTCAAAAAGTGGCGTACTCGGGCTAACCCGTTTACTCGCCAACGAGTGGGCGCAGCACGGCATTAACGTTAACGCCATCGCGCCGGGCTACATGGCCACCAACAACACCCAGCAGCTGCGCGATGACGAACAGCGCAGCAAAGCGATCCTCGACCGCATTCCGGCGGGTCGCTGGGGCAAACCGGACGATCTGCAGGGTCCGGCAGTGTTTCTCGCCTCTTCCGCCTCAGACTATGTGAACGGTTATACCCTGGCCGTCGATGGTGGCTGGCTGGCACGTTAACAGCTTTGTGACAAAGAGTTACACCGTCACTACTTCCGTCTACTGTATAAAATCCCTATACTGGATGCATCGACAGTTTAGTGGGTTTTATCATGACGGCGGAAGGTCATCTGCTCTTTTCTCTCGCCTGCGCAGTGTTTGCCAAAAACGCTGAGCTTACACCGGTGCTGGCGCAGGGTGACTGGTGGCATATCGTGCCATCGGCAGTTTTGACCTGCCTGTTACCGGATATCGATCATCCCAAGTCACTGCTCGGGCAGCGGCTGAAGTGGATCTCAAAACCCATCGCCCGGGCGTGCGGCCATCGCGGCTTTACGCACAGCCTGCTGGCGGTGTTCGCTGCCCTTACCCTCTTCTATTTAAAAGTGCCGGACAGCTGGCTAATCCCCGCTGACGCCATCCAGGGGATGGTGCTGGGCTATCTTAGCCATATTCTGGCAGACATGCTCACCCCGGCGGGCGTCCCCCTGCTCTGGCCCTGCCGCTGGCGTTTTCGTCTGCCGATCCTCCGGCCGCAAAAAGGTAACCAGCTGGAGCGCGCCCTGTGTATGGCGCTGTTTGCCTGGGCCGTATGGATGCCGCAGACACTCCCTGAAAATGGCGCCGTCCGATGGTCATCGCACATGATCAATTCACTGCAATTTCAGTTTAACCGCTTTATCCACCACCAGATTGAGCGCTAATTCGACAAAATTAGCGCATTTGGAATAACCCATTCCATTTGGATATAAGCGACCAGATCACACTTCTGCTAACCTTGCGCCAACAAGGTCGGACTGATACCGATCTGATATTAAATCAGGAGAACGGGGATGAATTTTCCATTAATCGCGAACATTGTGGTGTTCGTCGGCTTACTGCTGTTGCTGGCGCAGTCGCGTCACAAACAGTGGAGCCTGGCCAAAAAGGTGCTGGTCGGTCTGGTGATGGGTGTGGCCTTTGGCCTGGCGCTGCAGGCCATCTACGGTGCCAGCAACCCGGTGCTGAAAGAGTCTATCCAGTGGTTTAACATTGTCGGCAACGGCTACGTACAGCTGCTGCAGATGATTGTGATGCCGCTGGTATTCGCCTCTATTCTGAGTGCGGTTGCCCGTCTGCATAACGCCTCCCAGCTGGGCAAAATCAGCTTTCTGACCATTGGTACGCTGCTGTTTACCACGCTAATTGCGGCGCTGGTCGGCGTGCTGGTCACCAATCTGTTTGGCCTGACGGCAGAAGGTCTGGTGCAGGGCACAGCTGAAAGCGCGCGTCTGACGGCCATCGAGACCAACTACGCGGGTAAAGTGGCGGATCTTACCGTTCCGCAGATGGTGCTCTCCTTTATCCCGAAAAATCCGTTTGCCGATCTGACCGGTGCCAACCCAACGTCAATCATCAGCGTGGTGATTTTTGCCGCCTTCCTCGGCGTGGCTGCGCTGAAGTTACTGAAAGATGATGCCCCGAAAGGCCAGCGCGTGCTGACCGCTATCGACACCCTGCAAAGCTGGGTGATGAAGCTGGTACGTCTGGTGATGCAGCTGACTCCGTACGGCGTTCTGGCGCTGATGACCAAAGTGGTTGCAGGCTCGAATCTGCAGGACATCATCAAGCTGGGCAGCTTCGTGGTCGCATCTTACCTCGGCCTGGGCATCATGTTTGTGGTCCACGCCATTCTGCTCAGTGTCAACGGCGTAAGCCCGCTGAAATACTTCCGCAAAGTATGGCCTGTCCTGACCTTCGCCTTCACCAGCCGCTCCAGCGCTGCCTCTATTCCGCTGAATGTGGAAGCGCAGACACGTCGTCTGGGCGTACCGGAGTCTATCGCCAGCTTCTCCGCCTCCTTTGGCGCCACGATTGGTCAGAACGGTTGTGCGGGACTCTACCCGGCAATGCTGGCGGTGATGGTTGCGCCTACGGTAGGGATTAACCCGCTGGATCCGGTATGGATTGCAACTCTGGTCGGGATCGTCACCATAAGCTCTGCCGGTGTGGCCGGTGTGGGTGGCGGCGCAACCTTCGCGGCACTGATTGTACTGCCTGCCCTGGGTCTGCCGGTGACGCTGGTGGCGCTGCTGATCTCAGTTGAACCGCTGATCGACATGGGGCGTACTGCGCTGAACGTCAGCGGCTCCATGACTGCCGGTACGCTGACCAGCCAATGGCTGAAGCAGACCGACAAAACCATTCTGGCAAGCGAAGATGACGTGGAGCTGGCGCACCGTTAATCGCCTTTTGAGTAAAAAAACCGCCTTCAGTAGTGAAGGCGGTTTTTTTATGTCTGTTAATCCTCAATGTCCTCATCCTGACGCACCTGCAATGCCCAGCGCTGGGCTGACTCCGGCACGGTAAACACTGGTGAACGGCGAAAACGCTCTCCAATCAGCACATAGGCGACATATTTACCGCGTAACAGCCACACGTCACGAAAGCCATCCATTTTAGTGGCATGTTCTGGTGGCGCGGGTTCAACACGAGGCTGGTAACTGATAACAGGACGATTTTGTTGGCGAAGAGGTTTCATAAGCAGCAGGTTCACTAATCAAACTCAAAAATCAGCAAATTCCTATCATAGCCGATTGCCCCTCCTGCGTCGCGCCCCATCTGCCTCCTCAAGCGTAAGCGGTTGTCTGAAAATGGGTGTTTACCCTGCTTATAACCCTTAATGTTCTATAGTTATTGGGATTTAAGGCAAATAAGGCCGCGTTTCAGCAATGAAAACAGGAGACGAGTGCAATGTCGCAAAATGATAAGACACATAAACCTGAACAGTCCCCGCTTCACGACGCCAGTGAAGCGAAGCCCGGGATGGACTCCCTGGCTCCTGCGGACGGCTCTCATCGTGCCAGTCCGGTCCCTACCCCACCGGGCCAGGAGCCGACGGCACCCGGCAGCATGAAAGCGCCGGATACCGGCAATCAAAAACTGAATGCGCTGGATGAGGTTCGCAAAGGGGGAGAGAATTTCCCGCTGACCACCAACCAGGGAGTGCGCATCGCTGACGATCAGAACTCCCTTCGCGCCGGGACGCGCGGCCCAACCCTGCTGGAAGACTTTATCCTGCGGGAAAAAATCACCCACTTTGACCATGAGCGTATTCCTGAGCGTATCGTGCACGCGCGCGGCTCCGCGGCTCACGGCTATTTCCAGCCTTATAAGAGTCTGAAAGATATTACTAAAGCTGATTTCTTGTCGGATCCGGATAAAATCACCCCGGTCTTTGTCCGTTTCTCTACGGTGCAGGGCGGCGCGGGTTCAGCCGATACGGTGCGGGATATTCGCGGCTTCGCCACCAAGTTTTATACCGATGAGGGCATTTTTGATCTGGTGGGCAACAATACGCCGATCTTCTTTATTCAGGACGCACACAAGTTCCCCGATTTTGTTCATGCGGTAAAACCGGAGCCTCACTGGGCCATCCCTCAGGGTCAGAGCGCACACGACACATTCTGGGATTACGTGTCGCTGCAGCCGGAAACCCTGCACAATGTGATGTGGGCGATGTCCGACCGCGGTATCCCGCGCAGCTATCGCACCATGGAGGGCTTTGGCATTCATACCTTCCGCCTGATTAACGCCGAAGGCAAGGCCACCTTTGTGCGCTTCCACTGGAAGCCGGTAGCCGGTAAAGCCTCGCTGGTGTGGGACGAGGCACAGAAGCTCACCGGACGCGACCCGGACTTCCATCGCCGCGATCTGTGGGAATCCATTGAAGCTGGCGACTTCCCGGAATATGAGCTCGGTTTCCAGTTGATCCCGGAAGAGGACGAATTCAAGTTTGATTTTGATCTTCTCGACCCAACCAAGCTGATCCCTGAGGAGCTGGTACCGGTTCAACTGGTGGGCAAGATGGTGCTCAACCGTAACCCGGACAACTTCTTTGCCGAGAACGAACAGGCCGCCTTCCACCCGGGCCACATCGTCCCCGGGCTGGACTTTACCAACGACCCATTACTGCAGGGGCGTCTCTTCTCCTATACCGATACGCAAATCAGCCGTCTGGGCGGGCCTAACTTCCACGAGATCCCCATCAACCGGCCAACCTGTCCGTACCATAATTTCCAGCGGGACGGGATGCATCGCATGGAGATCGACACCAACCCGGCTAACTACGAGCCAAACTCGATCAACGACAACTGGCCGCGCGAAACCCCGCCCGGACCAAAACGGGGCGGATTCGAGTCGTATCAGGAGCGCGTGGAAGGAACAAAAATCCGCGAGCGTAGCCCCTCATTTGCCGAATATTACGCCCATCCACGCCTGTTCTGGCAGAGCCAGACGCCGGTGGAGCAGGAGCACATTATTGGCGCCTTCAGCTTTGAGTTGAGCAAAGTTGTGCGCGCCTATATTCGCGAGCGGGTAGTCGATCAGCTGGCGCATATTGATATCACTCTGGCACAGGGCGTGGCGGACAATCTGGGGATCGCCCTCACCGACGAGCAGCGTAACCTGGCCCCGCCGCAGGATGTCAACGGCGTGAAAAAGGATCCGGCTCTGAGCCTGTATGCCGTTCCTGGCGGCGATATCAAAGGCCGCGTGGTGGCGGTGTTACTGAACGACACCCCACGGGCCAGCGATGTGCTGGCGGTACTTCAGGCGCTGAAGGCAAAAGGCGTGCATGCGAAGTTACTCTATTCGCGCATGGGTGAAGTCACCGCCGATGACGGCTCGGTACTGCCGGTTGCGGCGACTTTTGCCGGTTCACCGTCCCTGACCGTCGATGCGGTAGTCGTGCCGTGCGGCGATATCCAGAGCCTGCTCAATAACGGCGACGCTGCCTATTATCTGCTGGAGGCGTACAAGCATCTCAAGCCGATTGCGCTGGCCGGTGATGCCCGCCAGTTTAAGCCGCTACTGAAAGTGGCGGATCAGGGTGAAGAGGGGATCGTCGAAGGCGACACGGCAGCAGGCGCGTTTATGGATGAGCTGACGTTGCTGATGGCGGCGCACCGGGTGTGGTCGCGCACCAGTAAGATTGACCAGATACCTGCGTAAAAAAAGCCGGGTGGCGGCTTCGCCTTACCCGGCTAACTCTGTAACCTGAGCCCGGTAAGCGTAGCGCCACCGGGCGATTTCTCACAGATCCCTGAATGTCCCCAGCCGATACCCACGCTCGGCAATCGCGTATTTCAGCGACGTCGAGGTGAGCACGTCCAGCTCCGTCAGGCGCGGCCAGCAGTAGGCGCTTTTACGGATCGTATTATCGATAAAGGCCGGGTGTGCCATCACCTCCAGCGACTGCTCCCCCCGCTGTACAGAGCTGTCCAGCACGCTTAAGAACAGCGCTTCACTGATTTCATCGCCATAAAATGCACTGCTGAAACCGTCCGTGGTGGGGGGCAGATCGCCACCCCGTTCGTCGATCCCGTCGACCTGAGGATCCACACGCAGCGCCACCCCTTTGCGGCGAGCAAACTCGGCCACCAGCGGGAAGATGGCCGGGATCATATGCACATGGTGATGACTGTCGATGTGCGTTGGTTCGCGGCCGAAGAGATCGACGAAGCGATTGAACTGGCAGTCCAGCTCGCGGGCAATCTCCTCCAGCGGCAAGGTCCCCTGCTCTGCCATCTCCCAGATCCACTTGCCCAACAACCCGTCCCGCGTCAGCCCTGGCATGGGTGTCAGCGGCATACCGAGGGTCAGGACAAAGTGCATCCCTACCCCCAGGTCAGGCAGATCCCGGCTGAGCGCGGCGGCGTGCTCAATCGCGTCGCCGTTGACCATAGCGGTGGTGGAGGTCACCACGCCGTGCCGACAGGCTTCCACAATGCCATAGTTTTGCCCTTTTGAGAGGCCAAAATCATCGGCATTAACGATCAGCAGATATTCCATAGCGATCCCTCTTAGTGCTGCTCGCTTTTCAGTTTATCGATAGTGGCGGCAAAATTAGGCAGCCATTTTTCATGGGCCAGGATCAGGTCGCGCGCCAGCTTCTCGGCATCACGATCGGACTGCACCAGCGGGCTCAGGTTCAGAGCCAGCAGCACGTCGTTCAGTTCGCCGCTGATGGCCGCCTGGCTGGCCGCCACCTCAAAGCCCTTGATGGTGTGGATAAGCCCCATCACTTTGTCATCAAAATGGGTCAGGCGCGGATGCGGCTTCGCCCCGTCGCGACCCAGAATGCAGGTCATCTCTACCGCCCAGTCTGCCGGGATATTATCAATGTGGCCGTGATGCGGCACGTTGACGTAATGTTCCGCCTGTTTGTCGTTGTAGATAGCGTTAATCACTTCGCAGGCTGCATCGGAGTAGTAAGCCCCGCCGCGCTGCTCCAGCTCTTTCGGCTTGACGTTCAGGTCCGGGTTTTTATACAGCTCGAACAGCTGTTTTTCCACCTTCTGCACTACCTGCGCACGCGCGCCGCCTTTGTAGTATTCGCCCATCTCGATCGCCAGCATCTCTTTCAGCTTGAAGTAGTAGAGCAGATAGGAGCATGGCAGCAGATTCAGGGAGCGAATCAGCCCTTCGCTAAACGGCAGGTCGAAAATGTTCTTCACCGAGCTCGCCTTCAGGGTGCCGCTGGCAACGCCATCCAGCAGCTCCGCGAAACGTGATTCACCGTTGACCAGCACATCCCTGATAAAGACCATATGGTTCAGGCCAAACAGGTCAATGGAGAGATCGTCGCTGTCGGTCAGGGCCAGCACATCGCGGATGAACATCTTCATGCCGATAGGGATATTGCATACCCCAATAAAGCGTTTGAATCCGGTGTGACGGTAGACGGCTTCGGTGACCATACCGGCCGGGTTGGTGAAGTTGATGACCCACGCCTGCGGGCAGATCTCCTGCACATCTTTAATGATGTCGAACACTACTGGAATGGTACGCAGCCCTTTAAATAAGCCTCCAGCGCCGTTGGTCTCCTGGCCCAGGTAGCCGTAGCTCAGCGGGATACGCTCATCCAGCTCGCGCGCTTTCAGCTGGCCAACGCGCAGCTGGGTGGTAACGAAATCGGCACCTTTCAGCGCCTCACGACGGTCGAGGGTTTTATGCACAGTCATCGGCACACCCGCTTTTTTCACCATGCGCTGGCACAGGTCGTGAATAATATCGAGCTTCTCCTGGCCCTCGGCCACGTCAACCAGCCACAATTCGCTGACCGGTAATTCATGATAGCGTTTGAGGAAGCCTTCCAGTAATTCCGGGGTGTAGCTGCTTCCGCCGCCGATGGTGACTACTTTAAGTTTCTTTTGCATAATATTCTCCCTGGGTGCTCCGCCTTTTGAGTATAGCGATCCCGTCCCATTTATATTGGGCAAGCCTGTAATAAATATTCCCGGCGGTGAACCCGCCGGACGTTAATTAATAACCGTGAGGTTTTTCCGGTAGCTGTTAGGTGTAAAGGAGGTCAATTTCTTAAAGGTCTTAATAAACAGACTCGGACTGCTATAACCGGATTCGTAAGCAATATCCGTTACCGAATAATTGGTAATTTCCAGCTGTTTTCTGG
The DNA here is from genome assembly GCF_035787115.1 of Leclercia adecarboxylata. Lineage (GTDB taxonomy): Bacteria > Pseudomonadota > Gammaproteobacteria > Enterobacterales > Enterobacteriaceae > Enterobacter > Enterobacter adecarboxylatus_E. The sequence continues at coordinate 24,070 of NZ_JALKTL010000002.1, forward strand.
CGAAATTGATCCGTATATCATTAATAATCTGCACCGGCGTCTTCTGATAATAACGCTGGGTCGCGCGGGTCAGGTATTCCTGCGATTTTCCCGACAGCGCCACCATATTCTCCAGCGCGTTTTCACCAAAACGCAGCTTGTCGTGCATCATTTCAACGGTGGTGCGTAGCCATTGCGGAATATCGTCACTGGCCTGCTGCTCTTCGCGATAATGGCGTAAGCGGTTGACGACGTAGAAAGTCACCGTTTCAATAAATTCATCGAACTCATTGTCGCGGAAGTTGAGAGAGGCAATAACGGTGTCGATCCAGTTCAGGAATTCACTTTTAACGTGATAGACCTGCGAGGCAACAAAGCAAAACGGCAGCAGCGGCGAATAGTGGGTTTCGAAGAAGCGTTTACTGATGCCGACGTTGAGAATACGCGTGGCACCAAAATCATAAAAGCTCTGATGGTGCGAACCCATCGGGATAAAGACAAAGTCCCCCCGCTCCAGCAGCACCCGCTTGCCGTTGATCTCCTGGAAATAGCGGCCGGTCAGCACGATGGTGAACTCATAGTAGTCATGCTGATGCAGACCGCTGATGCTCTCCACCTTGTTATAAATAAACACATGAAAATTTTTACCATTAAACAGCTGTTGTTCCCGGGCGGTAGTGATTTCCATGGCGCTGACCTCCTGCTATCAGACTGACTTACTGCATTTTCTCGTGAAGTTCGATGAGTTCCGCTACCAGCTCACGCGCCAGCATGGAGGTCATCAGATGGTCCTGGGCGTGTACCAGCACCAGGCTCACCTTCATTTTACCTTCACCCTGATCGCTTTCGATCAGTTTTGTTTGCACCAGGTGCGCTTCATTCAGCGCGGTGCGCGACTGGGCCATCATCTCTTTAGCGGTGTCGAAATCGCCCTGTTTGGCTTTTTTCAGTGCCGCGTACGCCAGGCTGCGGGCCTGACCGGAGTTGATAATAAGCCCCATCACCACTTCTTCAAGGTCGTTCTCTGCTACGTCTTCCGTTTCTGCAACAATATTTTCTAAATCAAACATCTCTTGTTCTCCTGTACTGACGCGGGTTGCCCCGCGTCATACGACATCAGAATTTCAGTGCGAGGGCGATATCTTCTTCGCTCTCTTCTTCATCAATGGTGGTCTGGGCCTTGTTGGCGATGGCGACGAACGGCATATAGAGCAGGGTTGCCACACCAAGGTTGAATATCGCCAACAGGAAGGCCGCGACGCTGCCATTCGTGTTGAAGAAGGCGCCCAGTCCGGCTGGCATCGTCCACGGCGCAATGTTGGTCACCGGTGGGATGATTCCCAGGTAGTAAGCCGTCAGGGTAATGGCTGCCAGCAGCGGCTGTACCAGAATGAACGGAATGAACATCACCGGGTTCATGATAATTGGCAGACCGAACAGGATTGGCTCGTTAATCTGGAAGATGCCTGACGGCAGGGCCAGCTTCGCCACCTGACGGTGATCTGCACGACGGGAGGTGATGAATACCGCGATGATCAGACCCAGCGTTGCCCCGGTACCGCCCAGGAAGATGTAGGAGTCCAGCATCGGTTTCGCCCACACGTGGAAGGTTTTACCTGCCGCCAGCGCCGCGTCAACGGAGCCATACTGCTGGTAGAGCGCCACGTTTTCCAGGGCCCATGGGGTCATGATGCCGCTGTCCAGCGCGGCCAGCGCCAGAGAACCGTGAACACCGAAGAACCACAGCAGGGAGGTGAAAATCACGTAAGCCCAGCCTACCACGCCACCCATGGATGCCAGCGGTGTGGAAATGGTGTCCATGATGATCTGGTGGAAGTTGGTGCCCCAATGAGAGAGCGCCCAGGCGATAGTCCCCATGATGGAGAGAATAATGAAGCCTGGGATCAGCGCCGAAAAGGAGCGCGATACCGATGCCGGTACGCTGTCCGGTAAGCGGATCACCCAGTTGCGACGAATAATAAAGGTAAACATTTCCGCCACAACCAGACCGATCACAATACCGGAAATGATATTCGCACCACCCAGCCAGTTCGCGCCTACTGCGTAGGCTTCACCCACGCTATAAGGCGTCACGGTCATAAAGGCAGCAACAGATAATAAACCAGCGGCCAGCGAGTCGACTTTACGCTCTTCTGCCAGCGCCATCCCGATAAAGAAAGGCGCCATCAGCGACATAATACCCAGCGTACCGTTGTACACATTGCCGCCGATGGCCTTGAAACCATTTAACGTTTCAATAGTTGAGGGATCTAAACGAACACCTAATGAATAGAAAAATGAACCATCACCGAAGCTAAGAAAAACGTTGTTAATTAAAACGAACATGGCCCCGGCCAGGGTTAACGGCATTAATTTAATAAAGCCGTTTTTAATGGCGTTGACATGCGGTTGTTTTCCTATTTTAACTGCAAAAGGAAGGAGTACCTTTTCAAGCGCAGCAATAAATCTACTCATAGAAAATGCCCTTAAATGCCGCAATAATATTGCGGCGTAAATGTGTGTGAAATTGCTCTTTGACGGGAAAAATAAAAAAATAAATTAATTAGCAGCTTTTTTAATCGCCGCTACAGCAGCTTTAAGAACACCCAAACCATCTACCTTGCCGTACAGCACTGAGTCGATCACTTCCACCGGTTTATTCGGTAACAGGCGTTGAATTTCTGGCAACATATAAGCAATTTGCGGTCCTAACAGCACAACGTCCGCGCTGGTGCCTTTTTCGCCTGCCAGTGTTTCCGGGAACGCTTCAATCACTACCGGTACTTCGTACTTCTCTGCCTGCGCGCGCATTTTTGACACCAGCAGTGATGTTGACATGCCCGCTGAGCAAAACAGATAGATATGTTTCTTTTCCATAACGACTTCCCTCTTATATGGCCACTGCGTTAGCCGCGACATCAGCGCCGTTACCGGACGTCTCTTCTCGCAAGCCGGTCTGATGGGATGAGTATACGGCAACCGAAATGCCTGTGGTAATCCAGGATGTTTTGGAATTGTCTCTCATTGACCTGCAGCTATGACTGCCTTCACATTTCAGGCAAATAATTCGCGTTAAGAAATAAGATTAGAAGCGCTAAAAAGAAAAACCGGCCAGTTGGCCGGTTTGTATCTGCTCAGGAAGGGACTTAATCAGGCTTTAGGTGCCTGCGGATCGGTGTCGTATTCAGCACAGGTCTGGTAGCCCGAGTTCATAACGTGACCTGTGTCATCTAATGCAACAAAATAGGTTTCGGTTTTACCATCCCGTTGACCGAGGATGTAAGTCTGGCAGGTACCACGCGCGTGGATCATCGTCACCTCAGATGATGGCTTACCGGCCAGCTGCTCTACCTGAGCACGGGTCATCCCTTTTTTAACGTCTTTTACTACCGGCTCTTTAAACTGATCGGTTGTGCGGTCATAGGCGGTACAGCCCGCCAGCAAAGTCAGTACTGCCGCTGCGCCTAACATTCCTGCTACGTTCTTGTTCATATTCCGTCCTCTTGTTTATCAGCGTGTTAAGTAAGCCTGGAATAGAAAATCACATTTTTCAACCTCAAGCGTGACGGCAGAGTTTTTTCGGAAAATTCCTGCAAGACAGAGATAACCTGCTAAATCGTTCTATTTCGCTCCATTCAAAATTGTGATCCTTGTCGTTTTCCCCATGACGGGTTAGCTTTAACAGAACATTCATCAGGCAAATTTGTGTAACGGAGGGGCTGATGGCTCTGCAACAAGAAATTATCCAGGCGCTGGGTGCAAAACCCGCCATTAATGCGGAAGAAGAGATCCGCCGTAGCGTCGATTTTTTGAAGTCCTATTTGACGACGTTTCCGTTCCTGAAAACGCTGGTACTGGGTATTAGCGGCGGTCAGGACTCCACCCTTGCCGGAAAGCTGAGCCAGATGGCGATCAGCGAACTGCGTGCCGAAACGGGCAACGAGGCCCTGCAATTTATCGCGGTCCGTCTGCCCTATGGCGTGCAGTTCGACGAGCAGGATTGTCAGGATGCCATCGCCTTTATTCAGCCCGATCGCGTGCTGACCGTAAACATTAAAGAAGCGGTGCTGGCGAGCGAAAAAGCGCTGCGTGACGCCGGTATTGAGCTGAGCGATTTTGTCCGCGGCAACGAAAAAGCCCGTGAGCGAATGAAAGCCCAGTACAGCATCGCCGGAATGACCGGCGGCGTGGTAGTAGGCACCGACCATGCAGCGGAAGCGCTGACCGGCTTCTTCACCAAATATGGCGACGGCGGCACCGACATTAACCCGCTGTTCCGTCTCAACAAACGCCAGGGCAAACAGTTGCTGGCCGCGCTGGGCTGCCCGGAGCACCTTTATAAGAAAGCGCCGACCGCGGATCTGGAAGACGATCGTCCTTCCCTGCCTGACGAAGCTGCGCTTGGCGTCACCTATGAAAACATTGATGATTATCTGGAAGGCAAGACGCTGGACGAAGGCACCGCCCGCATCATTGAAGGCTGGTACCTGAAGACCGAGCACAAACGTCGCCCGCCGATCACGGTCTTCGATGACTTCTGGAAACAGTAATTCTGCAGGGGCGGCGTCTGCCGCCTCTTTTTTAACCACATAACTGCTGCTACACTGTATGCCTGAACAGTATCAGGAGTATGTTGTGAGCAGGCGTCAATCGGCACCGCGGCTTGAATTCGAAGCGGCCGCCATCTATGAATATCCCGAACATCTGCGCCCGTGGCTTGAGGCACTGCCGAAGCAGCCAGGCGTCTATTTCTTTCATGGCGAAAGCGACGCCATGCCGCTATATATCGGCAAGAGCGTCAATATCCGCAGCCGGGTGCTCTCGCATCTGCGCACCCCGGATGAGGCCGCCATGCTGCGCCAGTCCCGGCGCATCACCTGGACGCAAACCGCCGGTGAGCTGGGCGCTCTCCTGCTTGAAGCGCGTTTAATCAAGGAGCAGCAGCCGCTGTTCAATAAGCGGTTACGCCGCAATCGCCAGCTCTGCTCGCTGCAGATCACCGCGGGTAAACCGCAGATTGTGTATGCCCGTGAGGTGGATTTTTCGCATACGCCGAACCTGTTTGGCCTGTTTGCGAACCGCCGGGCGGCGCTGCAAACCCTGCAGGCGCTGGCCGATGAGCGTCAGCTCTGTTATGGCCTGCTCGGGCTGGAGTCCTTAACCCGCGGGCGGGCCTGTTTCCGCTCGGCGCTGAAGCGCTGTGCGGGGGCGTGCTGCGGAAAAGAGAGCGTTGAGGATCACCAGCAGCGACTGCTTGAAGGGTTGCAGGCGATTGGCGTCACATGCTGGCCGTGGGACTGCGCCGTGGCGCTGAAAGAGTCGCGCCCGGAGATGACCCACTACCATATCATCCATAACTGGCTGTGGCTGGGCGCGGTCGACAACCTCGACGAGGCGGCGGAACTGCTGCGCACCCCCGCCGGTTTTGATCAGGATGGGTATAAAATTCTCTGCAAACCCCTGCTGGCCGGCAACTATGAGATCATTCCGCTCAATGACCCGGAAGCCAGAAAATCTCGCTGAACAGCAGAGTACCCTCCTCTTTCAGCAGCCGCAGGGTATGGTCGCCGTCATGCCAGTAAGCGCCCTGATCGGCGGTGAGCAGTTTATCGCCCAGCTGCCAGGCCCCGCTCAGCACAAATATTACCCCGCCACGTGACGCAAAGGTGGTGAAGGTGCGATCTGCCACCCGCACCTTCGCCCGACAGATGTCCCGGCGAGTCATGATGTTAAAGTCCATCGACATCTGCCCTTCCAGCAACTGTGCCTTTACCGGCAATTCTCCGGCAAAGCTGAAGGGCTGATGACGTCGCAGGGTGTGATTGAACGCCTTCCCGCCATCCAGTTTCACTTCCCCCCCTTCCAGCAGGGTAATTACCCGGTCGACGCCGGGAGAGACAGAAAAGTCGCCGTTGCTGGCAAGAGACGCGATACTGGCACGCCAGGTAAAGTCCCGGGTTGCAGGGGGAAAACAACATATTTCGCGCGTCTCTCCCGCGCCGTTGCGCCAGAGGTTGACCGGCATTTTGCGGATATCAAAAAATTCCATCACCACTCCAAATGGCGCAATACGCGCCAGAGCATCCCGCATGAGGCGGTCGCTTATTGTTTGTTATCGTTAGGTCGCTGTGGATTAGTATCGGCAGATGTGCGGGCGGGCCTTATTCTGACGATGAAAAAGAGTAACGTCAGAGATTTCAGACACATTCTGCAAATCGATAAGAGGAGAATACCGTGATGACGGCGGCTGGCAAGAGGCTGGAAAAGAAAAAACCGCCGGACCTGTCCACAGCAAATCTGCTTGAGTGGACAAGACTCCGGCGGTCTTGAATGCTGAACCGATTATTCGGCTGGAGGGGTCATTTTACCTTTCGCCGCTGAACGTTCCGTCAGACGCTTCTCAAAATTGGCATTAAACTGCTTTTTCTGTTCCAGAGTAAGGATGTTGTAAATCTTGTTCTGGGTTTCCATGTGCGCCAGCATACGGGCCTTATGCTGCTCGGCCATCTTATCAACCTGCGCTTCTGCTTTCGCTTTATCGAAGCTGTCGCTGGCGATGATGTCATGCATTGCGCGGCGCTCTTCTACCGGCGGACGCTTCATCTGCTCGCGCTGGCTTTTCATGATGTCGCGGACCTGCTGTTTCTGCGCATCGGTCAGGTTAAGGTCTTTAAACATCATGTCGTGATGCATACCCGGCTTGCCTTTGTGGTGCATCATTTTGCCTTCGGTCGGCGCTGCCGTAGTGGTGGCGGTATCTGCGGCGAATGCCGCGCTGGTAGCGCCCAGAGCCAGGGTAGAGGCAATAAACAGTGCAGTTAATTTACGCATAATTTTGTCCTTCCTTTCAGTTATTCTTCGGCGCTATGCCGTGTTGACGAGATTAACTTTACGGGGTTTATCGTCAATTAGTCAGAGCAACAGTAAAACAATGAAAGTGTAAAAAACAAATTATCGTCAAATATGGAGGAAATAAGGATAAAGCGTGGAGAGTTGAAACAAAAATATGCATGAAGATGATTTTAAAGAGATTATGGAGAAGTATACCGGCAAAGAGATTAATAATAAAGCAAACAACCAGGAATAATCTGTAATAAAAAGACAGATTGAGGAAATGATTGAGAAAATAAATGACCCCGTAGCGTTACGCTTATCGGGGCCACGTGCTTATCAGACGATTTTTTCCAGCATCAGCCCGGCGCGTAAACCAAATGCCACCGCCGGATTGGGGAACAGAACATACTCGGTCGGCTTTTGCACCTCGTAGCGCTCGTCCCCGTCCTCCGCCAGTAAAACGCCCTGGCGGAAAGGGGTAAAGTTGAGGGTATGCCCGGCCATGTGCAGCACAAAGGCCTCGCTGCGCCGGGTGATCTGCTGCACCACGCGATACTGCTCTACCGGCTCCGCATGGGGCGCCGATGCCTCACCGCTCAGCAACGCCCGCAGCGCCTGATGGGTGGTGGCAAAGCGCGTCAGATCGTTATGCCCGAACGGCAGCGCTTTTCCCAGCTCCAGCGTGCAGGCCAGCGCACCAAAACGCTCGCAGGTGAAATGCGTAAAGGTGCCGCCCGGCGCCTGATGAAAGACCAGCGCTTCCAGCCCGGCATCTCCCAGCCACTGAATGAACGTCTCATCCCACGGCTGGCTGCGCTGAGGCAGCACGCCAAAGCGTTCGTGATAAGAGGCGCGGATGGCGGTATGCAGATCGAGGTGCCAGCGATCGGCCCCCGCCTGCTGATAAAACGCGTCTACCAGTTTCTCCAGCAACGCCGCCCGCTCTGTCTCATCGCAGGCCGGGAACTGCGCGCCGCGCCCGCTAAACAGGCGATTAAGATCGCAGGCCTGATAGCGCTTATCGGCCCGCAGCGCCGAAGGATTGCCGTAGATGACAAGCAGACGGCAGCGCAGGGGCAGTTCACCGCGAAACAGCGCCCTGACCAGCAGGTCGACGATCTCCACAGGCGCCGTTTCGTTGCCGTGGATCCCGGCAGAGAGCACCAGGGCGCGCTCGCTGGCTGTCTCCGGGGTCAGCTCGAGCACCCCGCGCGCCAGCCAGCGCCAGTGAAACGACGCGCCGTTGCCCTCTCGCCGGGCAGGCGTTTCATCGGCCATCGTCAGCGCCAGAAAGTTTTCCATAACGCCTCCTCTATTGCTGGAACGGGTAGACGGAGCCGAGTTGCAGAATGCGGCTCAGCGCGTCCAGTGCCTCGCGGCCTTCGCGCAGCAGCTGCGGATCGATCAGGTCGGCCTGGGTCAGACGGTCGCGATAGTAGCGATCCACCCAGTCGTTTAGTGTGTTGAACAGGGTATCGTTCATCATCACCGCCGGGTTAACCGCCCGCTGCTCCTCAGGAGTGAGCACCACGCGCAGGCGCAGGCAGGCCGGTCCGCCACCGTTAGCCATGCTTTCACGCAGATCAAACACCCGCAGTTCATCGATCGGATTATCCCCGGCCACCAGTTCGTTGAGATAGCGCCAGACGCCCGGGTGAGCCTGTGATTCCTGGGGCAGGACCAGCATCATGCTGCCATCATCGCGGCTCAGCAGTTGACTGTTAAACAGATAGGTTGCCACCGCGTCCTGCACCGATACCGCCTCGGTGGGTACCTCAATCAGCATAAATCCGGGCACGCGCTCGCGAAGCGAATCTAACAACGCTGACTGGTGCACAAACGCCTGCTCGTGGCAGAACAGGACCTGGCGGTTCGATACCGCAATCACGTCGTTATGGAATACACCCTGGTCGATCACCAGCGGGTTTTGCTGGGCATACATCACCTGCCCCGGATTGACCTGGTTCAGGCGGGCAACGGCCTGGCTCGCCGCCAGCGTCTGACGCGCCGGATAACGGGCCGGCGCCTCATTGCCCCCCTCTTCACGGCCATAGACAAACAGTTGCAGGCCCGGCTCGCCATAATCGCCGCCGAGGCGGTTATGGTTGGCCGCCCCTTCGTCGCCGAACATCGCCACCTGCGGCAGCGCCGTATGCACGCTGAAGCGGGATTCATCGCGGAAAATGGCGCGCAGCACCTGCTCCGTGGTGCTGGCCTCACTGGCGCGGTGGAACTTGTTATTCAGGTTCGCCACCGTCAGATGCACTTTCCCGTCGAGCGTATCCGCAGACGGGGCCACCGTGGCGGCGTTGGCCACCCACATAGAGGAAGCAGAGCTGGCGGCAGAGAGCAGCTGCGGCATCTGGGTACCCGCTTTTTCCACCACCTGCTCGTCCGTCCCGCTAAAGCCGAGCTGACGCAGGACGCCAACGTTAGGCCGCTCCTGCGGCGGGATCACCGCCTGCGGGAAGCCCGCATCCGCCAGCGCCTTCATCTTTAACAGCCCCTGCTTTGCCGCCAGCCGTGGGTTGGAGATCTGAAAGCGATGTTTCGTGGAGGCCTCATTGCCAAACGACAGCCCGGCGTAGTGGTGGGTCAGCCCCACCAGCCCGTCGAAGTTAACTTCACGCGCTTTCATGACGCTTCTCCCGTGTAAAATCGAGGCCCGGATTCAGTTGCTCCGGCAGGACGATGGCTGGCGTCTCCAGGCTGGCCATCGGCCAGGCGCAATAATCCGCCGCATACCAGGCGCTGGCGCGATGGTTGCCGGATGCCCCCACCCCGCCAAAGGGTGCGGTACTGGCCGCGCCGGTGAGCGGTTTATTCCAGTTGACGATCCCGGCGCGGGCTTCCAGCAGCAGCTGGTCAAAACGTTCGCGCTCCGGGGAAATCAGCCCGCACGACAGGCCGTAGCGTGTGGCGTTAGCCATGGCAATGGCCTGGTCAAAATCGTCATAGCGCCAGACGCAGAGCAGCGGGCCAAAGACCTCTTCATCCGGGACATCGCGCACGCCGGTCATATCAACAATGGCCGGGGTCAGTAACGAGGTTCCCGCCTTCACCAGACGCGGTTCCAGCAGCGACTGGCCGCCGCGGGCGACATGCTCCCGCCAGGCGTGATAAACATTTTTCGCCGCCTGCTCGGAAATCAGCCCGCCGATAAACGGCTGGTCGCTGGCGTCCCACTCGCCCGGCAGCAGGCGCCCGCTCACCTCCACCAGACGGGCCAGGAACGCGTCGCCCTCTGCACCGCGTTTTACCAGCAGACGACGGGCGCAGGTACAGCGTTGCCCGGCGGTGATAAAGGCCGACTGGATCGTCAGGTGGACGGCGGCGTCGATATCCGCCGGGTCATCAACGATCAGGGCATTGTTGCCGCCCATCTCCAGGGCCAGGATTTTCTCCGGCTGCCCGGCCAGCTGACGGTGCAGCTGATAGCCCGTACCCGCGCTGCCGGTAAACAGCAGCCCGTCGATGTCGCCGAGCGCACTCAGCGCCTGACCGGTTTCACGCCCGCCCTGCACCAGATTAAGCACGCCCGGCGGCAGCCCGGCCTGCTGCCACAGTTTGACAACTGCCTCGCCGCTCCACGGGGTTAGCTCGCTCGGCTTGAAGATCAGGGCATTGCCCGCCAGCAGCGCGGGCACGATGTGACCATTCGGCAGATGGCCGGGGAAGTTATAGGGGCCAAACACGGCCAGCACGCCGTGCGGGCGATGGCGCAGCGTGGCAGCGCCGTCAGCCATCTCTGTGTGCTGCTCGCCGGTGCGGGTATGGTACGCCTTTATCGAAATGGCGACTTTGTTGATCATGGCGGTGATTTCGGTTGCCGCCTCCCAGCGTGGCTTGCCGGTTTCACGGGCAATAATGCTGGTCAGCTCCTGTTTATTGGCCTCCAGCAGGGCAGCAAATTTCTCGGCAATAGCCTGGCGGGCGCTGAACGGCTGCTTCGCCCAGCCGGGGAAAGCGCCACGCGCCGCGCGGCAGGCCTGCTCAACCTGGGCCGGGCTGGCGTCCGCCCCCTGCCACAGCCTCTCCTGGCCTACCGGATTGTGTTTGCTGCGCAGTTCACCTTCGCCGGTTACCCAGTCGCCGTTAATCCATAAGTTCATACCGTTTTCTCCTCGGGGCACAGGCGCACCATGCGAATACGATCGCCAGCGCGGCATTTCAGGGCATCCAGCTGCGCAGGGGTCAGCACCAGACGTTCACAATCAGGATCCACGCGGATCAGCGTGGCGCGAAAATTATCATATTGCTCGTTAGCCACCAGGCAGGCGGGCCATTCCCCCGGCGCAGGCTGGCCTTCAGCCACCGCCACCAGCCGGCTTTTGCGGATCGCCCGCACCCGGTCGATATCGCACTCCAGCGTCGGCCCGCCGTCGAAGATGTCGACATAGTTACGGTAGCGGAAGCCCTCTTTTTCCAGCACCGCGCGCGCCGGGGCGGTCTGGGGATGTACTTCGCCGATCACGGCCTGCGCTTCGGGACTGAGGAAGTGGGTATAGATGGGGTGCTTTGGCATCAGCTCGGCAATAAAGGCTTTCTGTCCGGTGCCGCACAAATAGTCGGCCTGGCTGAATTCCATAGAGAAAAAGCGTTCGCCGAGGCTTTTCCAGAACGGGGAAAAGCCGGTTTCGTCGATCACGCCGCGCATCTCGGCGACCACTTTTTCGTTAAAGCGATCGCGGAAGGCGGCCATAAAGAGAAAACGCGATTTGGAGAGCAGATAGCCGTTCCCCTCCCGACGCCAGTCTGGATCGAGGAACAGAGAGCAAAGCTCGCTGCTGCCGGTATGATCGTTACTGAGGAACAGCGTCGGCAACGCATTGTAGACGTTCAACTCTTTCGAGGCGTGCACCAGGGTGCCCACGCGGTAGTTGTACCAGGGGTCGTTCAGACCCACCGCCACCTCAATGGCGCAGATCCCCGCCACGGTGCCAGTGTCGGTATCTTCCAGTACAAAGACGTAACCCTGTTCGCCTTTCGGCAGCGTCCCTTGCCAGGTCTCGATGGAGCGCTCAATGCGCGCCGAGAGCGTATTTTCATCAACGGGAAGCGAGGTCAGCCCGCCTCCCGTTTTACCGGCAAGCTGCATGAGGGCGGATAAATCACCGCGCTCGATGGGACGGATGACCATCATGATGACACCCCGGACTTCACCTGTTCACAGGCCAGCGCAAAGCGATCTAACCCGGTCCGCACCTCTTCTTCGCTGACAATCAGCGCAGGCGCAAACCGCACCACGTTAGCCCCGGCGATCAGTACCATCACGCCCGCTTTTGCTGCTTCCTGTGAAATAAGTTTAGCTTTTCCGGCAAATTCCTCCGTGAGCACGCAACCAATCAGCAGCCCCAGACCGCGAATTTCTTTGAACAGGCCGGTTTTGCTGTTAATGGCCTGCAGGCGCTCAACAAACCAGTCGTGACGCTGCTTCACGCCGTTCAGCACTTCCGGAGTGTTGATAATATCCAGCACCTGACCCGCCACCGCAGAGGCCAGCGGGTTACCGCCGTAGGTGGTGCCGTGGGTGCCGACGGTCATTACGCGGGCAAATTTATCGGTGGTCAGCATCGCACCGACCGGGAAGCCGCCGCCCAGCGCTTTGGCGGTGGTGAGCACATCCGGGGTGACGCCATAGTGCATATAGGCATAGAGCTCACCGGTGCGCCCCACGCCGGTCTGAACCTCATCGAAGATCAGCACCGCGTTATGGCGATCGCAGAGCTCGCGCAGCCCCTGCAGGAAAGCTTTATCCGCAGGGAGTACGCCGCCCTCGCCCTGCATCGGCTCGACGATCACCGCGCAGGTGGACTCGTCAATCAGCTCGCTGGCGGACTGCAGATCGTTATAGACCGCGTGGCGGATATCCGGCGGCAGCGGGGCAAAGTCCTGGGAGTAAGAAGGCTGCCCGCCCGCACTGACGGTAAAGAGGGTGCGGCCGTGGAAGGCATTTTTGAAGGCGACGATACCGCTTTTGTGGCTGCCAAAATTGTCGTGGGCATATTTACGCGCCAGCTTCAGCGCCGCTTCGTTGGCTTCGGCCCCGGAGTTACAGAAGAACACTTTTTCGGCAAAGGTGGCGTCGATCAGCTTTTTTGCCAGGCGCAGCGCGGGCTCGTTGGTATAGCCGTTGCCGGTGTGCCAGAACTTCGCCGCCTGGTCGTTCAGCGCCTGACGCAGCGCCGGATGCGCGTGACCCAGGGCATTCACCGCTATACCTCCGGCGAAGTCGATATACTCTTTACCCTGCTGATCCCACAGGCGCGAGCCCTCTCCCCGTACCGGAATAAAAGCCGCCGGAGCGTAAACCGGCATCATCCATTCATCAAAGTTTTCACGCGTAATTGACAGAGACATAGCGACCTCATCCGGTAAATAAAAGGTTTATAAAATGTTAAATATTTATGTGTTTGCCCTGTGAATGTAGATTGCAGCCTTCATGCCAGCCAGCGATAAAATTGCATAAACGGGATGAGGGAACGAAATATCAACGAGTTACAATATGGAGTTATTCACTGTTACTGCATAAAAAGTGAATATTTTTACAACAAGCGCGGCTTTGCCGAAGGAAAAACAGAAATATTATGCATAGGCCAAATATAATTCTGGAATTGTGATCGCTCGCGAAATTTGTATAGCTTTTGTGCGCCATCAGAGGGCGGAATGCGCCAGAACGGTGCAAAAATTGCACCGTTATTTTAGTTATACCGCTTATGTGCTACTGGAAGGAAAAAACAACGAAGGCGTGAGCATCGGTATATGTCTGCCTGGAGTAATCCCTGAATACACCTAAACAGGGTAAAACGACTTAAGCAGAGGGGATGAAAGACATGCCGATTATTTCAGTGACAATAGCCTGTCATAATCCGGAATAATCGCCCGTTTAAGTTCAACTGTGCCATCAGGGTAGGTTATGGTCATACCAGCCGGGGCACTGCTGCTTTTAGGTGCTTCAAGTAGAACAACTTTTTTAATGTATAAGAGTGGTTTAATAGTGATATTTTTAACACCATGAACTCTGTAAAACCGACTCCATTGTTGTTTACGGGTGTTCCCGCCAAAAAGCTTCAGAACGATTTCATTATCCCGATGATGGATAATCACAGGAAATAATTCCGTCTTAATATACAAATCATTATAGGCTTCTTTTCGCATACCCGAACCTTCTCCAGCGGAGTAGGCATCATCGTCAAAAGCGAATTCATAGCTCGTAGGTATGATTTTTTTAGCCGCGGCCAGTGGCAGCGTTTTCTCCAGTTGAATATCAACACGTATTCCGCTGAGTTTCCATTCGCATTTACCGCCACCATCCAGGGCGATACGACCTTTCCAGATGTTATTTATTACGTGTTGAGTCATTCTGAAAATCTGAGGATTATAGCCTCGTTCTTTACGAACATGTGACTCCGTCGTGCTGTCATAATCTTCTCGCTGGCATTTATCCGAACGATATAACACATCCATTGGCATCACTTCAGTATAAGCGGGTAGCTCTACCGTCACGTTTACCCACTCGGTACTGACTGGCGGATTGAGCGTATAGTCCGGGCGACTGGCGCATCCACTCAGTGGAAGCGCTAAAAGTAGTAATACGGCGTGAGTGTACATCATGGTGATCCTCCTTGACGAACATTCTTAAAAATATTCCTGTGCATTTTCCGGTTACATCATTGACAGCAACTTTTTATAATCCGGGATAATCCCCGAAACGCTCTCTTGACTCCCGTCGGGATAGGTTACGGTAACTTTGCTTGGCGGCGTAAGCGGACTTTCCAGCGTCACGACTTTGTTAATATGCAGTACGGGCGTAATAACTATCTCTTGTGTCTCATGAACTCTGTAATGCCTGCTCCATTGCAGCTTTCTGACATTTCCGCCAAACATATCGATATCCGTTTCGTTGAAGGCATGATTGATAAAGACCATAGGGAAAAAATCCGTCTTAATTTCAAGATTACCCTGTACCTCTTTTCTTTGACCAGGCATACCGCCGCCACTATAAAACTCATCATCGAAGGCAAAGACATAACTTACGGATGTTGGATCTTTCCCTTTTGTCTGGGGGATGTTTCTGTTTAATTTCATATCAATCCTGACGGTGCTGAGTTTCCACTCACATTTACCTCCTCCATCAAGTGCAATATCACGTTGCCAAAGGTTTGTAACATTCAGCTGCTTCATTCTAATAATTTGAGGGTTATATCCCCGCTCTTTACGAACATGAGATTCCGTCGTACTGTCATAATCCTCTCTCTGGCATTTAGCCGAACGATACAGCACATCCATTGGCATTATTTCTACCTGCGCGGGTAATTTTAAGAAAATATTTACCCATTCCGTGCTCGCAGGAGGATTTAGGGTGTAATCCGGCCGGCTTACGCAACCTGCCAGCGGGAACATTAAAGCCAACATAAAACAGTTAATTAATTTCAATTTCTTCCTCCGCAACCGATTTAAAACGCGCCAATGCATTTTCTCCGCAGGGCAATGCTTTTGTTATCTCAATCGTTCGCTGAATCTCCTCCTGTAACCCAATAAATATTCGGTTGCGGGTTAGCTCCTCTTCCGGAGTATTCTCAGCATACTGTTCCATTTGTCGGATAAATATCTCCCGTCGAGACTTTCGCAACATTTTCAGTTCCGGCCATGCGGATTCCAGGAGTTGATTGTTAAGGAATGGCAAATACTCTTTTGCCATGGAATGTCTTACAGGGTTAGTCATATGGTCAAAAGAGGGATTAGTATTGCGCGGAAAAATACGCTCGATATCTTCCTTAGGATATTTACGTATAAATGTCTCCTGGGCCTGTTTTGCCTTGTCGTTTTCAGCCTCTGATAATGAAGGGACGAGGAACAAGCGAGCTTTAGCAGGCAGAGTGTAACTGAGTCGACGACAGGTATTGGGGTTCATCATTACCCTACACTCTTCCCAGCTATTGGTTTGCGTAGTACGGAAAAAAACCACCGGTTTTCCATGATGCCAATAGTGTTCACCAACATATGCCCCAGCCATTTGTGCGGGAAGCTCTGCAAGCAACGTCCAGAAGAATCCCAGCACTGAGCCGATCGGGCCAAATTTGCCATAAAGCCAGTTATCCATGTTGGCATCATAAGGAACACTGGTAATGGTATCGGTATCGTTTACGTGTCGGTAGTGGATTATTTGATGAAGGCCTCCAACCGCGCTTGCGGTAAAGGTGCGAGGCATACCGTAAGTATAGAGTATAGGTTGATAACTTTTCATCCCAGCACAGTAAGTCAAGCCTAATGCTCCTCCCAAACTGTGGCCGCAAACGAAAAGTTTTTTACCATAGTCTGTAGCTGATTTAATAACATCGAATTGTTCATCAAACCGCTCTTTTGCCAGTTGATAAGCTTTCAGGAAACCGCCATGAATACATCCAGCATTCGCCAACTCAGTTGGACATGGCTCAGGAACATAAGTCCCATCTGTAATCCAGTCGGGGATTTCCTGCGTACCGCGCCATGCAACAGCTAAATGTTCATCGCACTCAACATAAAATAGTTGAGTACTATCAAGTAAAGGGCTCGCAGATTCACTGGGCTTTTTTGCTTTAGTATCCAGAAATACTGCCGTGGTATAACGTTTGCTAAAAGGTACATCAATCGTTAAAGCATAAGGATACGCTGGAAACTCGTCATGCTGAGGCGTTGCAGAAAGATCCAAACATTTTTTCAGGAAAAATGACTCCACGATATGCTTTTCAGAATAAGCCATATCTGCCATCAATCCCAGATTATACCCATTCGCTAGTGCATACTCTTTTGTATCATGCAGTACCAGGATCCATGCCCGGAACGGGCATATCTCTATAACATGTCGTTGATCGATTTGCTCACAGCTAATCTTTTTCCCTTTAAGTGCAGTTTCCTCAGGGAAATGAAATGAAGGTGGTTTACTCTCATCCCACTTTTCAATTTCCGGAACCTGGTCACACAATTCCCCTATAACAGCATAGTGATATAAATAACCTTTTTGCTCTGCACTTATCTGTACATTTGAACGCCAGTCCGAATGACTATTTTTATGCGCCTCTTTAAATTTTCCCGGATGACGTGACAGTGCCAGGGGCCGATTTTCCATTTCATCCGCTAGTTGCTGCGCATCGAGAATTAAGGTGAGATCAAGCCAGTGGAGATCCGTTAATCGAATAAGGCCATCGACATCACTTTTCCCTTCCAGAACCCTGTCATTGAGGCCTTCGCTTTTGGCCTTATAAGATATACCGGTGACAGGTTTATTTAGCTCATCGACAAGTTGGATTTCAAGCCAGTGAGATTGTTGTTTTCCCGTGAAGGCATCAGGATATCTGACACGAAGTGAGGTTACGGTTTCCGTCATAATTATTGCTCCTTGCTCTCTTCCTCGTCAGGGAATTCAACCTTCAATGAGGCTGGCACCATGGTATAGACTGGCAGCGTTTTACCAGTGTCATCTGATGTTCCGTTATAAACTTCACCTTCAGCGGTGGTAATACGGTATCGGGTATGGGTTTTTATTTTTCCGGTTTCACTGTCTTTCAGCGTGAACCCTGCGCCATAGCCATACTGGTAGACAAATGGAGGAGTGGTAATAGTGGCAGGCCCTATTTTTTGCATATTGGTTGACCTGAGCAAAATATTTCCCTTACAACCCAGTTCAATATTATCACCCACTATTTTGATATAAGAGCCATTGCGATTTTTAAGGATCAACTCAGAGGCTGAGGTAATTTCAACACGCCCTTCAGAACTGGTAACAGTAACATCCCGTTTAGCCCGGGCATTGAATGTGTCGCTTTGTGCCTGGAGTTCCAGGCTCCCATTTCCCGCAATAAGTTGCATTCCGGTGCCTTGCGCAAACAGACTAACCGCCTCTGCCGCGGCGATAGTTACTGATTCAGCTGCGCTGATGTCCGTATTTCGGCCAGACATGATGCCAACGCTTTGCCCACCAGAAGCCACTCTGACAGCCGCCGGGCTGAGGATCCCAATGCCATTCGGGGCATGGGCTAACAACCCAGCCTGCTTTAGCCCATCCAGCGTTTCATTTAGCTCGGCCTGGCTGGCTATGTCCCCTGGGGTAGCATGCTGACGTTGCACAACTTTATTCAAACTGCGCGCCAGAGAGAGCGCCTGCTCAAGTTGACGTACCGCCGCCTCCATCTCAAGCATTGCCCCCTGCGCATTCGGCTGACGATCCGCACTCAAAAATATCCCTTTTCCACCCCGTATGGTTACCCAGTCATCCGTTCTTAGTTCGGCACCTTCGCCCCGCAGCACTCGCTGGGCATCCACGTTGTGCCCGATATTAAGTTGGGTTTTGCCACCATACTCCGTGCTGAGCTTAATGTGCTCCGCACCCGCTTTATCCTCCATCCGTAACTTGTTGTTTTTCGGCGTGCGGATGACATTGCGGGTGTAATTCAGTTCCGTGACGGGGTCAGGATGTCGCGAATCATGCAAAGCGTGAGCTATGTAAGGACGGTCAGGATCGCCTTCGTGGAAGGCAATAGCGACTTCAGTTCCTCGTATGAGCGGAAAGTGAAAACCGTATCGATCTCCGCCATAGGGCTTTGCCAGACGTACCGGCATACTCTCCTGCCCTGGGTTTTTACTTTCAAGATCGGCATCAAATTTTACCCGATACGAACCGGAAGCATTGAGCCAGGCATAAGCATCTTCCGCTTTTGCGCTCGTCACGCGAGCGGTCATTGTCCCTATAACCTTCGGACGCGGCAACAAGGGCGGCCGCCAGCATACCGTCTCGCTATACGGAACAGCCGTCAATTCCACCAGAAGCGCTTTTTTGCGGCTACCGGTGAATTTTAGATGCCTGACCAGTAAGTCTTTTTGCAGCAACACGGGTAAGGATGGTGGTGAACTTTCAGTAATGGTTAAGACCTGCGCCGGAGAGAGGGTGGCATCCGTACTTTTTCCGGTAATCAGTGTTTGGCTGGATAAAAATCGTTCGTGATCGAGACGGGCATAAAAGTTAGCGGTTTCTGGTGCCGGGTCGAATTTATCCCCCCGTTCCAGATGTCGCATTTGATAATGATACACATCGCCATAGTTAACATCATGACCATCACCGCGCGTCATATCTGCCGGAGCGGAATGCAACAGCGCCTGGGCTTCCCTGTAGTTGTAGTCCTTTGTGGTGACACTTGCTTCCACCACGTTATGCGCAACGTTAAGTTCCCATATCGAATCGGAGCCGTTGTCGCTCATACCAGAGGGACTGTTTATCGCCAGTTGCTTATCAAAAGTCATTGCACTTTGCTTATCGCCAAAATGAATGACTTCCGTTAGCGTATCCTGCTGCAAGGAGAAAAAGTAAAAGATCCCCACTTCGGAAAGCAGACGCTGGATAAATGCGAGATCGCTTTCCTGATACTGGTTAATTTGCTCACGTACTGGATAACTCTTTTTTAGCCTGAACTCAAACTCCCAGTTTTTCAGTCCATGCTCTGTCAGAATTTGTTCGACGACCTCGGGTACCGATTTATTGACAAAAAAGCGATGGCTACGATGCTGGTGACTGAGCAGCGACAAAAAAGGTTCGAGTATGATCTCATAAGCGACCTGATCGCGGGAGCCGGTAAGACGACGAAAAGATGAGATAATTCCAGATACAGTTTTGATTGTTACAGGAAGCTGTATTGCACCAGTACCGGTTTCTGGAAGGAAGCGCATAATAAATTTACAGCTTTTACGAAGCATCGCTTCGGGCTGAATGTCACGATCCAGACACGTAAAATTGATGGTGTAATGGTAAAGCTCACTTAACCCTTCGCGGCCTACAAACTTCAAAACATCAAGATGCAAATCGCTGTCTTCCAGCTTCAGAACATAGCGGTTAAGCCCATCACTGAAGGCATTGCCAGGGCCATCTATATATTCCATTTATATTTCCCATCGAATAATTATCCTTATTTATCAATATGATAACAAATTTATATCCAGGAGATTAGAGGGAAATCAATAGCTGAATAACAACAGGTTTTCACATAGAAATTCTGCTACCATCCTTGCACTATTCACCTTGCACTGGCAGCGACTATGAAATTTGTCTCTTTTAATATCAACGGCCTGCGCGCCCGCCCTCATCAACTTCAGGCCATCGTCGAACAACATCAGCCCGACGTGATTGGCCTGCAGGAGACAAAAGTTCACGACGATATGTTCCCCCTCGAAGAGGTGGCGAAACTGGGTTACAACGTCTTTTATCACGGCCAGAAAGGCCATTACGGGGTGGCGCTGCTCACCAAAGAGACGCCAGTCTCGGTGCGTCGCGGCTTCCCGGGCGACGGTGAAGATTCCCAGCGTCGCATCATCATGGCGGAAATCCCCTCCCCGCTGGGTAACATCACCGTTATCAACGGCTATTTTCCGCAGGGCGAGAGCCGCGACCATCCCCTGAAGTTCCCGGCGAAAGAGAAGTTCTACCAGGATCTGCAGTCATTCCTGGAAAGCGAGCTGAAAAAAGAGAGCCCGGTGCTGATCATGGGCGACATGAACATCAGCCACACCGACCTGGATATCGGCATCGGGGAAGAGAGCCGCAAGCGCTGGCTGCGGGCCGGGAAGTGCTCCTTCCTGCCGGAAGAGCGCGAATGGATGGAACGTCTGCTGGGCTGGGGCCTGGTGGATACCTTCCGCCACGCCAACCCGGAAACCCAGGATCGCTTCTCGTGGTTCGATTATCGCTCTAAAGGCTTTGATGATAACCGTGGCCTGCGTATCGATCTGCTGCTGGCAAGCAGCCCGCTGGCGGAACGCTGCATCGAAACCGGGATCGACTACGAAATCCGCAGCATGGAAAAACCCTCCGATCATGCCCCGGTGTGGGCAACCTTCGACGTGAAGTAAATGCGCGCACGTCGCGGTAAAATTCTGCTTTTTTGCGCCCTTCTGGGCGCATTTGTCTTTGTTTCCAGGCTGCTCCCTCCCGGCGCGCTGACGCTGGACAACCTTCAGGCCCAGCATCAGACGCTGCTGCTCTACTGCCAGCAGGCGCCGCTCCAGAGCGCTGTCCTCTTTTTTATTTTCTATGTGCTGATCGCCGCTCTGTCGCTGCCGGGTGCCGCGGTGCTGACTCTGCTCGGCGGGGCGCTGTTCGGCCTGTGGCCCGGCATTATACTGGTGTCGTTTGCCTCAACGCTTGGTGCGACGCTGGCGATGCTGGTCAGTCGTTATCTGCTGCGCGACTGGGTCCAGCGCCGTTTTTCCAGGCCGATGCGCACAGTTAATGAAGGCGTCTCGCGGGATGGCGCCTTTTATCTGTTTGCCCTGCGCCTGGTCCCCCTGTTCCCTTTCTTTATGGTCAACCTGCTGGCCGGCGTTACTGCCCTGAGCCTGGGGCGCTACTGGTGGGTCAGCCAGCTTGGGATGCTGCCCGGCGCCATTGTCTATCTCAACGCCGGCCACCAGTTGGGGCAGATTAGCTCACTGCGTGATATCCTCTCGCCCGGCGTGGTTTTTGCCTTTACGCTACTGGGTTTACTGCCACTCATCACCCGCTGGCTGTTTGCCCGCTTTTCCCGAACTTCGCCATAACTGGGAGACACTATGCGCCCTGTGCGTTTTTGCCTGTTGTTGACGGGTCTGCTGATGGCAGGCCATGCGCTGGCTGACGATAGCTGGCAGAAAACCAAAGAGGATGCCCGGGGCCAGACCGTCTGGTTCAATGCCTGGGGCGGCGATGAGGCAGTGAACCGCTACCTGGACTGGGTGAGCGGCGAGATGAAAAGCCACTACGCGATTAATCTGAAGATTGTCCGTCTGGCGGATGCCGCCGACGCGGTAAAACGGATCCAGACCGAAGCCAGGGCCGGGCGTAAAACCAACGGCTCGGTGGATCTGCTGTGGGTCAACGGCGAGAACTTCCGCACTCTGAAAAGCGCCGGGCTGCTCCAGACCGGCTGGGCGCAAGCCCTGCCCAACTGGCGCTATGTGGATACTGCCAAACCGGTAACCGAGGATTTTGCCATTCCTACCGAGGGCGCCGAATCCCCGTGGGGCAGCGCCCAGCTCACCTTTATCGCCCGTCGTCAACAGCTGGCTGAGCAGCTGGCCGACCCGCAGGGGCTGCTCGAGTTTGCCCGCCAGTATCCCGGCACCGTCACCTATCCGCGTCCGCCCGACTTTACCGGCACGGCCTTTCTGGAACAGATCCTGCTGACGCAAACCACCCAGCCGGATGCCCTGAAACAGCCACCGGATAGCGCCACCTTTGCCGCCGTCACCGCGCCGCTGTGGGCTTACCTGGATAAACTGCACCCGTATTTATGGCGCGAAGGCAAAGATTTCCCCCCCTCACCGGCGCGGATGGATGCCCTGCTGGCGAGCGGCAATTTACGTCTGTCAATCACCTTTAACCCGGCTCATGCACAACAGAAAGTGAGCAGCAAAGCGCTGCCCGCAGACAGCTACGGCTTTGGTTTTCAGCAGGGGATGATCGGTAACGTGCACTTTGTGGCAATCCCGGCCAATGCCTCTGCCAGCGCGGGGGCGAAAGTTGTCGCTAACTTCTTGCTCTCCCCGCAGGCGCAGATCCGTAAAGCGGATCCAGCAAACTGGGGAGATCCAAGCGTGCTGGATCCACAAACATTACCGGCATCTGAAGCTGAAAAACTGCGTCAGTTTATCCCGGCCGCGCTCCCGGCGACGCTGGGCGAACCCCATGCCGCCTGGGTGAACGCGCTGGAGCAGGAATGGCTGCGTCGCTACGGCAGCCACTAAGCTGGCTTGCCTGGCTGCTGGTAATGGCGGTGTATCTGCCGTTACTGCCCGCCTTCGCCCTGCTGCTGCCCCCGATCTTCTCGGCGGAGAGCTGGCGGGCGCTGGCCGCCGATACGCAGCTTCCGCAGGCGCTGATCGCCACGCTGGTCTCTACCCTGATCGCCGCCGCTGGCGCGCTGATGATAGCGCTGGCGGTGGTCGCCGCGCTGTGGCCCGGCAGCCGCTGGCGGCAGTTGTGCAACCATTTGCCCTGGCTGCTGGCGATCCCGCACGTGGCCTTTGCCGTCAGCGTGTTGCTGATTTTTGCCGAAGGCGGTGTGCTCTACCGCGTCTGTACATTGTGCTCCCCGGTGATGGATCGCTACGGTGTCGGGCTGGGGCTGACCCTCGCCGTGAAGGAGAGCGCGTTTGTGGTCTGGGCTATTTATGCCTCGCTGCCGGAAAAAGCGCTCGCGCAGCAAGTAACGATCCTGCGCGCCCTGGGTTACGGGCGCTGGCAGGCGTTGCGCTGGCTGATCCTGCCGACGATTGCCCCCGCGCTGGGCGCAGTGATGCTGGCAGCGATCGCCTGGTCGCTGTCGGTGGTGGATGTGGCGCTGATCCTCGGGCCGGGGAATCCGCCCACGCTGGCGGTGCTGGCCTGGCAGTGGCTCTCACAGGGAGAAGCGCAACAGCAGGCCAAAGGGATGCTGCTGTGCGTGATCCTGCTGGTACTGCTGGAGCTAATCGCCATTGGGGTGTATCTCTGCTGGCGGCGCTGGCGCAGTACCCTTCCGGACATTTCCGGGGTTCGCCCAACGCCGCGCCCGCTGATAGTGGGCCGCGCCTGCGGCCTGCTGTTACCGCTTGCGGGTATTATCAGCGTGGCGGTGCTGGTGGTGGCGGCGGATAACACCGGAGTTTCCCGCGACGCCGCCATGGTAAGCCTGACGCTGGGTCTGCTCAGTGCGGGCTGTTCGCTTGGCATGATCCTGCTGTGGCTCGAGTGGGGGCCGCAGCGCGGAGCATTCTGGGTCTGGCTGCCGCTGGCACTCCCGGCGCTGCCGCTGGTGGCCGGGCAGTACCAGGTGGCGTTACTGCTGCAGCTCGATGGACAATTTATCGCCATGCTGTGGGGGCATCTGCTGTGGGTCCTGCCGTGGATGCTGCTGGTGATGCAGCCGGCCTGGCGCCGGCTTGATCCGCGGCAGATCCTGATTGCCCGCACCCTCGGCTGGGGATCGTTTAAAATTTTCTGGCTGATCAAATGTCCGCAGATGATCCGCCCGGCGTTAACGGCGTTTGCCGTTGGCTTTTCCGTCAGTATCGCGCAGTATCTGCCCACCCTGTGGCTGGGCAGCGGGCGCTACGCCACGCTCACCACCGACGCCGTTGCCCTCAGCAGCGGCGGCAGTAGTGCCGTGCTGGCGGCGCAGGCGCTGTGGCAGTTACTGCTGCCGCTGCTGATTTTTGCCGCCTGCATCGGGCTCTCCCGGCTGGCTGGCCGTTATCGACAGGGGTTACGTTAATGCTGATGGTCAAGGATGTTTCGCTCTCACTGGGCCAGACGACGCTAGTGCACAACGTCAATTTCCAGGTATCGCCCGGTGAAATTCTCACCCTGATGGGCCCCTCCGGCAGCGGTAAATCGTCGCTGTTTGCCTGGATGGTGGGCGCCCTGCCTGCGGATTTTCACGCTGCCGGAGAGCTGTGGATCAACGCCCGGCGCTGCGACACCCTGCCTACCGAGCAGCGCGGGCTGGGGCTGTTGTTTCAGGATGCGTTGCTTTTCGATCACTTCAGCGTCGGGCAGAATTTGCTGTTGGCCCTGCCCGCCGCCGTCAGGGGGGAGCAGCGTAAAGCGCAGGCAGATGCCGCCCTGCACGCCGCCGATCTGGCCGGATTCTTTCATCGCGATCCCGCGACCCTGTCCGGAGGACAGCGAGCCCGGGTGAGCCTGCTGCGCGCCCTGCTGGCCCGACCGCAGGCGCTGTTGCTGGACGAGCCGTTCAGCCGACTGGATAAAACGCTGCGCGACCAGTTTCGCCGCTGGGTGTTCGCCGAAGTGCAGGCGCAGGGGATCCCCGTCGTTCAGGTGACGCACGATGAGGACGATATCCCTGCGCATGGACGGGTACTGCCGCTGGCAAACTGGCAATGAATCCCGTGGCAACCTGCGCAAGCGCAACGTTTTTTCTCTGCCATGTTGCCAGAATGGCGGCTCATTTTTTCAGGAACGGGCATTTCGATGAAACGTGTTTCTCAATTGACCGCGCTGACCGCCGCTTTAGGTCTCGCCTCTTTTTGTTCTTTTGCCACTGAAATGGCACATTCACTGACCCTCACGCAGCTTCAGCAGCAGCAAGGCGCCATTATTGATACCCGCGTCAGCGCCTTTTACAACGGCTGGCCGCAGACGCTGAACGGCACCTCCGGCCATGAGCCTTCGGCTCTGAACCTCTCAGCAAGCTGGCTGGGCGCGATGAACGCCCCGCAACTGAAAGCCTGGGCCACGCAGCATCAGCTGACGCCGGCCACCCCCATCGCGTTATACGGCAGCGATAGCGATAACCAGACGGTAAAAGCGCGGCTGAACGAGGCGGGCTTTCACCACGTCGCGCTGCTCGGTGACGCCCTGCAAACGCCGGCCCGCCTGCAGCGCCTCGCCCATTTTGAACAGCTGGTTTATCCCCAGTGGCTGCATCAGCTCCAGCAGGGAAAACCGGTCACCGCCGCCCCTGCCGGAGAGTGGAAAGTGATTGAAGCCGCCTGGGGAGCACCGAAGTTTTATCTGCTGAGCCACATTCCCGGCGCGGGCTATATCGACACCAATGAGGTCGAGAGCGAACCGCTGTGGAACAAAGTTTCCGATGCGGATTTAAAAGCGATGCTGGCGAAACACGGCATCCGCCATGACACTACGGTGATCCTCTATGGCCGCGATGTCTATGCCGCCGCGCGCGTGGCGCAGATCATGCTCTATGCTGGCGTGAAGGATGTGCGTCTGCTGGATGGGGGCTGGAAAGCCTGGGACGACGCGAAGCTGCCGGTCGAGCGCGGAACGCCGGACAACGTCAAACCGGCGACCGATTTTGGCGCGCCGATCCCCGGTCAGCCGCAGCTGATGCTGACTACGGAACAGGCCCGCGGCCTGTTGCACCGTAAAGACGCTTCGCTGGTGAGTATTCGCTCGTGGCCGGAGTTTACCGGCGTTACCAGCGGCTATAGCTACATTAAGCCAAAAGGTGAGATCGCAGGAGCCCGCTGGGGTCACGCCGGCAGCGACTCGACCCATATGGAAGATTTTCACAACCCGGACGGCACCATGCGCAGCGCGGACGATATCGCCGCCCTGTGGAAGCAGTGGAACATTCTGCCGGATCAGCAGGTGGCGTTTTACTGCGGTACCGGCTGGCGGGCATCGGAAACCTTTATGTATGCCCGGGCGATGGGCTGGAAAAATATCGGCGTCTATGACGGCGGGTGGTATGAGTGGAGCAGCAACCCGCAGAACCCGGTAGCGACCGGCGAACGCGGGCCAGACAGCTCGCTGTGATCAAGGCTGGCGCTGGACGTTTTTCAGCGTCAGATACCCACTCCAGACGCGCGTTGCGGTGGTGAGCCAGCACAACGCGCCAAACGTCCACGCCAGCCACCCGAAGTACGCCGGAAACAGGCAAAAGAGCACAAACAGCAGCAAGGTTTCGGTCCCTTCTGTTAATCCCCCCAGATAGTAAAACGACTTGTGGGCGTAGCCCGGATTGTCAATCTCATGCTTCGCGGCCAGCGCCGCAAACGCCAGAAAACTGCTACCGGTACCGATGAAGGCAAACAGCAGCCAGGCGGCGGGCAGCGCGTTACTGACAGGATCCGCCAGAGCAAAGCCAAAGGGCACCAGGGCATAGAACAGGAAGTCGAGTGAGATATCGAGAAAGCCCCCGGCATCGGTCAGCCCCCGCCGCCGGGCCAGCGCCCCATCCAGCCCGTCAAGGAGGCGGTTCAGCACAATGGCCACCAGCGCCGCCAGATACCACCCCAGCGCCAGAAACGGCAGCGCCAGCACCCCGATGGCAAAGCCGATAAGGGTGATGCCGTCCGGGGTCACTCCTGGTTTATCCAGGGTTGCCACCAGCCGGTTGAGCAGCGGCTTAATGCGCGGGTGAAGGTGACGGTCAAGCATCGCGTTGTTCTCCTGCCATGACGCACAATCCCTGGGAGGGAATATCCAGCGCCGCGTTGAAGCGGGCTGATAAATTCTGAAAACCAATGAGGGCCGTCATCTCGGTGATCGCCTCATCATCGAAGTGACGGCGCAGTGCCGCTTTGGTGGCATCGTCAACCGCCGGTGGCGTGGCGGTAACCGCTTCTGCATAGGCCAGTGCGGCACGCTCTTTGTCGCTGAACAGGCTGCTGTTTCGCCACGTTGCTACCGCCTGCACTTTGTCCAGCCCGCCACTGCGTTCCGCCAGACGCAGGGCGTTGGCATCGATGCAAAAGGCACAGTGGCAGATCTGCGAGACACGGGTCATCAGCAGGGAACGCAGCACCGGCTCAAGGGGGGATTTTTTGCGCTCGAGAAAGCCCACAAACAGCGCCACCAGCCAGAAAAGCCGGGGCATTCGTCCCCACCAGCGCAAAGGATTAAGCACCGCGCCATAATGTTTTTTCTGCATTGTGGCGACCGGCGTTAGAATGGTGGGAATGGATTCGATGGGTTTAACCCAGACTGGCGGTATCTCTTTCACAGGATGCTCCTGGCGTGGTAAGTGCGCAGATCCTAACTTTTTTTCTTTCAACTATTATTGACGACCATGCTAAAAACACTCGATGTTGTCTGCGCTATTCTCGAACGGGATAGCAAAATCTTACTGGCGCAACGCCCAGCGCATGCAGATCAGCCCGGTCTGTGGGAATTTGCCGGAGGAAAAGTGGAGGCGGGAGAAACCCAGCCCGCGGCGTTAACGCGTGAACTGCGAGAGGAGCTGGGTATCGAGGCATACCCTGCCCGCTATATTGCCAGCCATCAGCGGGAAGTGTCCCGGCGGCTGATCAACCTGCACGCCTGGCACGTCCCTGAGTTTACCGGCACGCCCCACCCGCACTATCACAGCCAGCTGGTGTGGTGTTCACCGCGCGAGGCGCTGGAGTACGATCTCGCCCCGGCGGACATTCCCCTGCTGCAGGCCTTTATTCTCTTACGCGACGCCACACCAGCGGATTAGTACTGAGGGCATTAGGATCGCGCTGGCATTGCAGCAATACCCCCTCGGCTTTTACCACCGCCCCTTCTGAATAGTTCTGATCCTGATAGATGCAGCACTGGTTGCACGGCGGTGGCCGCTGACCGCTGGAGCTAAAGATCTCCGGCGGGATATTCACATCCACCCCGGTTCCAAACCGCTGGTCGGCCTGACTGCCAGCCGCGAAAACCCCAAGCAAAACAGCCATCACAATACGCTTCATCGACGTCTCTTCCTGTTGTGTCCTGATTATGAATATAACGGTAAAAACAGGGTGAAGCTTTAATCCCTCCGTCCATCGGTTTTTATTATGACCCGGCACGTTTAATGAATTTAACTTGAGGGCGAAATTTAGCTTGCGTCACAAAGCCTGTCGGGTGGTATAGTCGAAAAACACAACATCATGAAGATATTTGTTACAAATAAGATAATCCCAATATATTAGAGGAACTTATAGTTATGGACCAGGCTAGCTCTCTTGAATCCTTTCTGAATCGCGTTCAACAGCGTGACCCGCATCAGAGCGAATTTGCTCAGGCAGTACGTGAAGTAATGACCACCCTCTGGCCATTCCTCGAACAAAATCCCCGCTATCGTCAGATGTCCCTGCTTGAGCGCCTGGTTGAACCTGAACGCGTGATTCAGTTCCGCGTGGTGTGGGTGGATGACCGTAATCAGGTGCAGGTCAACCGCGCCTGGCGCGTGCAGTTCAACTCCGCCATCGGCCCGTTCAAGGGTGGCATGCGCTTCCATCCATCGGTGAACCTGTCGATCCTGAAGTTCCTCGGCTTTGAGCAAACCTTTAAAAACGCCCTGACCACCCTGCCTATGGGCGGCGGCAAAGGCGGCAGCGATTTTGATCCAAAAGGCAAAAGCGAAGGCGAAGTGATGCGTTTCTGCCAGGCGCTGATGACGGAACTCTATCGTCACCTGGGTGCGGATACCGATGTACCGGCCGGGGATATTGGCGTCGGCGGCCGTGAAGTGGGCTTTATGGCCGGGATGATGAAAAAGCTCTCCAACAACAGTGCCTGCGTCTTTACCGGAAAAGGCCTCTCCTTTGGCGGCAGCCTGATTCGCCCGGAAGCCACCGGTTACGGTCTGGTCTATTTCACTGAAGCGATGCTTAAGCGTCACGGAATGAGCTTCGAAGGCATGCGCGTCGCGGTTTCCGGCTCCGGCAATGTCGCCCAGTACGCTATCGAAAAAGCGATGCAGTTCGGCGCGCGCGTCATTACCGCCTCCGACTCAAGCGGCACCGTGGTTGACGAAGCGGGCTTTACCGCCGAAAAACTGGCGCGCCTGTGCGAAATCAAAGCCAGCCGCGACGGTCGTGTGGCCGACTATGCCCGTGAGTTTGGTCTGACCTATCTTGAAGGCAAACAGCCGTGGTCCGTACCGGTGGATATCGCCCTGCCTTGCGCAACCCAGAACGAGCTGGGTGTCGAGGCGGCGCAACAGCTGATCGCTAATGGCGTTAAAGCAGTCGCTGAAGGGGCTAACATGCCAACCACCATCGAAGCCACCGACCTGTTCCTGGAAGCGAACGTGTTGTTCGCGCCGGGTAAAGCGGCTAACGCTGGCGGAGTGGCAACCTCAGGCCTGGAGATGGCGCAAAACGCCGCGCGTATGGGCTGGAAAGCGGAGAAAGTGGATGCGCGTCTGCATCACATCATGCTGGATATTCACCACGCCTGCGTCGAGTACGGCGGGGAAGAGAAGCAGACCAACTACGTTCGCGGCGCGAACATTGCCGGTTTTGTAAAAGTGGCGGATGCGATGATGGGCCAGGGTGTTATCTGATTTAACAGGCTGCGGCCGGGTCCCCTCACCCCGGCCCTCTCCCACAGGGAGAGGGAGAAAACATTAAAAAAGGCAACGTACGTTGCCTTTTTGCTTTTACCTCGTAGCGCCATCGGCCAAATTCTCAAGCCGCACTCTTTTTCTTAAACTTTTTCTTCTTGTCGCCGCCCGGCGCTACCATGCCGCGAAAATCCCTGACTGAGGTGTTCCGCGCCTGGTTGATTAGATCGAATAGCGTGCCCACCAGCGGCTGCATAAAGTCCTGATAGCGACACTGCTTTTCGCTGATCTGGGTCAGCACCGACTCCCAGTGCGCAGTCATATCCGGTCTGGCGGCCATCTCCGGCAGGGAGTGAATCAGCGCCCTTCCGGCATCGGTCGAGTGGATATAACGCCCTTTCTTATGCAGAAAACCGCGTTTGAACAGCAGCTCGATAATGCCGGCGCGGGTGGCTTCCGTTCCCAGGCCGTCGGTGGCACGAAGGATTTTCTTCAGATCCTTGTCCTGCACAAACCGGGCGATGCCGGTCATGGCCGACAGCAGCGTGGCGTCGGTAAAATGGCGCGGCGGCTGGGTCTGTCGCTCCACCACTTCTCCCTTCTCGCACAGCAGATCGTCGTTTTTCGCCACCACCGGCAACGGCGTACCGTCATTCTCCTCGTCCCGCTCTTTATTGCCCAGCAGCGTGCGCCACCCTGCTTCCGCCAGGAAACGGGCTTTGGCAATAAACTTGCCTTTGGCGATCTCAAGTTCAATAACGCATTTGCGGAACACCGCATCCGGGCAGAACTGCATCAGATACTGACGGGCCACCAGGTTATATACCTTCGATTCGTTATCCGTCAGGTTAACGGAACTGCTGCGCGCCGTCGGGATAATGGCGTGGTGGGCATCCACCTTTTTATCATCCCAGCAGCGGTTGCGGGTGTCCGGGTTGACCACCGGCTGCACTAAATCGGGGGCATGGGCGGCAATGGCGTTCAGCACCGCATGGCGCCCGGCGAAGTGCTCTTCCGGCAGGTAGCGACTGTCGGAACGCGGATAGGTAATCAGCTTATGGGTTTCATACAACTTCTGGCAGATATCCAGCACGTTCTGCGCGCTGAGGCCATAACGTTTTGCCGCCTCGATCTGCAAGGCCGAAAGCGAAAACGGCAGCGGCGCAGGTTCTGATTCCCGTTTATCGTTATAGCTGGTGACGACAGCGGGCTGGCCCTGAATGCGGGTTACCACGTGATCGGCCAGCGGACGATGCAGCAGCCGCCCCTCTTCATCCTGATAGGGTTCACAGGCCTCACTCGGCTGCCAGACGGCGGTAAAACGCTCGTCCTTCGGAGTGACGATATGGGCTTTTACCTCAAAGAAGTCTTTAGCGACAAAGTTCTCAATCTCTTCATCACGGCGTACCACCAGCCCCAGTACCGGCGTCTGCACCCGCCCCACTGAGAGCACACCCTGATAGCCGGCGTTGCGGCCAAGTATGGTGTAGGCGCGGGTCATGTTGATGCCGTACAGCCAGTCGGCGCGGGCGCGGGCCAGTGCCGAAACGCAAAGCGGCACAAATTCGCTGTTGGCGCGCAGACGTGAAATAGCGCGCTCTACCGCCTGCGGATTAAGATCGTTAATCAGACAGCGCTGCACCTGCTGGCGTTTTTCCGCTGCCAGACTCAGGTAATCAAGCACCTCATCAACCAGCAGTTGCCCTTCGCGATCCGGGTCACCGGCATGGATCACCTCGGAGGCCTCATTCAGCAGACGCTTAATCACGTTCAGCTGTTTAGTGACCGACGGGCGCGGCTGAAGCTGCCACTTTTCCGGCACGATGGGGAGGTCGTTGAGATTCCAGCGCGCGTAGCGGCTGTCATAGGCATCCGGCTGGGCCTGCTCCAGCAGGTGGCCGATACACCATGTCACCACCTGCCCGTTTCCGCACTCAATGTAGCCGTCCCCCTTGCGATGCGGTTTGGGTAACACATCCGCAATCGCCCGGGCGAGGCTGGGTTTCTCGGCAATAAATAACCGCATCGAATTAACGGATCTCAACCATCGGGCGGCCACCGCGGGCGGTCACCAGCTCGCCTATGGCGGTCAGGGTGATACCAAATTCAGCAGCGGTTGCGCGCACCTCGTCTTCGGCATCTGGCGTCACGGCCAGCAGCAGGCCGCCGGAGGTCTGCGGATCGCACAGCAGATCGCGCCACTCAGCGGGCATATCGCCCATCAGGTGCCCGTAGCTGGCAAAGTTACGCTGCGTCCCGCCCGGTACGGCGCCCTGGGCGATGTAGGCTTCGACACCCGGCAGCTTCGGCACATCCTGGTACCAGACCTGCGCCTGCACCCCTGCGCCCTGGCACACTTCGCTGAGGTGGCCCAGCAGCCCAAAACCGGTCACGTCGGTCATCGCCTTCACGCCGTCGATACTGGCAAAAGCAGCGCCGGCAAGGTTCATCTGGCACATCACGTCCGTCGCCAGCCCCTCGTGCTCCGGCAACAGCAGCGACTTTTTCTCGGCGGTGGTGAGCACGCCAATGCCCAGCGGCTTGGTGAGGAACAGCTTGCAGCCCGCTTCCGCGGTACTATTACGTTTGACGCGTTCAGTCGGCACCACGCCGGTCACCGCCAGGCCGAAAATGGGCTCCGGGGCATCAATCGAGTGCCCACCCGCCAGGGCGATCCCCGCCTGCTGGCAGGCGAAACGTCCACCCTCAATGACCTCGCGGGCGATCTCCGGGGCCAGGGTATTGATTGGCCAGCCGAGGATCGCAATCGCCATGATCGGCTTGCCGCCCATAGCGAAAATGTCGCTGATGGCATTAGTGGCCGCAATGCGCCCGAAGTCGTATGGATTATCGACAATAGGCATAAAGAAATCGGTGGTGCTGATAATACTGGTGCCGTTGCCTAAATCGTATACCGCGGCATCGTCGCGGGTTTCGTTGCCAACAAGCAGGTTCGGGTCGACAAACTTCGCCTGCTCGCTGTGCAGAATGGTCTCCAGCACCTTAGGGGAAATTTTACAACCGCAACCGGCTCCATGGCTGTATTGCGTTAAACGAATGGCTTGCTCGCTCATGACAATCTCCTTTCATTACAATTGCACTATGTTAGCGCTCATTCCATTAAGTGATAAGTATGACTGTCTGAATTCTGCTGCACTTGCTCAGGATCCAGACAGTTTTATGCAATCGATCAGAAACGGGTGACAAAAGGCGCGGTATCGGGCACGGAGACGGTAGTCGACGCCTTGAGCTGCGGGGTGCCCAGATAGAGGAAACCGACGATTTTATCCTCTGCGCCACAGTCGAGGCCTTCCCGCACAACCGGGCTGTCGGTCAACGCGCCGCTGCGCCAGATACCGTTGTAGCCCTGAGCGACCGCCGCCATCTGCATCGCCATTACCGCGCAGCCGGCAGACATCTCCTGCTCCCACACCGGCACTTTGTGCTGCGGCTGGCATTTAGCGACCACGGCGATGATCATCGGAGCGCGGAACGGCGCGTTACGAGCCTTTTCAATCGCCTTATCATCCTGCCCGGCGGCAATAGCGCCTTTCTCCAGCAGGGTGCTGAAGCGCTCGCGCCCTTCCCCTTCGATGATAAAGAAGTGCCACGGCTGTAAGGTACCGTGATCCGGCGCGCGCATCCCGGCGCGGAGAATATTCTCCAGCTGTTCGCCAGCCGGAGCGGGCTCTGCCAGACGCGCCGCGCTACGGCGATTAACAAGCAGTTCGAGTGCATCCATTGGGTTAACTCCTGTCTTGAAATTTACTCAAAATTAACACGACGGCAGATTTTGTTACAGCGTAGCAGGCGATTCCTGCTGACAAGTGACGGTCGGGTCATTACGATAGCCCGACAACACCGTCAAGTGGCGACGGTTAGGTAATTATCTGGACAGGGAGAATACATGCGAACCCTCTGGCGACTGTTTGCCGGCTTTTTTAAATGGACGTGGCGTCTGCTCAATTTCGTCCGCAACCTGGTGATGAACCTCTTTTTCATCCTTATTGTAATGGTTTGCGTCGGTGTCTGGATGCACCTCAGCTCCAGCAGCCAGAGCCAGAATGCCGGGCGCGGCGCGCTGCTGCTGGATATCGCCGGCGTGGTGGTGGACAAACCTTCCACCAGTAATCGCCTTGGCGTGCTGGGCCGTCAGCTGTTTGGCGCCAGCGGCGACCGTCTGCAGGAGAACTCGCTGTTCGATATCGTCGACGCCATTCGTCAGGCGAAGGACGATCGCAACATTACCGGTATCGTGCTGGATCTGAAGAATTTTGCCGGGGCGGATCAGCCCTCGATGCAGTACATCGGTAAAGCGTTGCGTGAGTTCCGCGACAGCGGCAAACCGGTGATTGCGGTGGGTGATAACTACAGCCAGGGGCAGTACTATCTGGCAAGTTTTGCCAATAAAGTGTGGCTCTCGCCGCAGGGTACCGTCGATCTGCACGGCTTTGCCACCAACGGTCTCTATTACAAATCACTGCTCGATAAACTGAAGGTTACCACCCACGTCTTCCGCGTCGGGACCTATAAATCCGCCGTCGAGCCGTTCATCCGTGACGATATGTCGCCTGCTGCCCGTGAAGCGGACAGCCGCTGGATTGGTGAACTGTGGCAGAACTACCTGAGCACCGTTGCCGCTAACCGTCAGATCACCCCTGAACAGCTGTTCCCTGGCGCGCAGGGCATGCTCGACGGGCTGCGTAAGGTTGACGGCGATACGGCGAAATATGCACTGGATAACAAGCTGGTTGATGCTCTGGGCTCCAGCGCTGAGGTTGAAAAATCCCTGACCAAACAATTCGGCTGGAGCAAAGAGGATAAAAACTACAGCGCTATTAGCTACTATGATTATCAGGCGAAAAAACCGTCTGATACCGGGGACAGCATCGCCGTGGTCTTCGCTAACGGAGCGATCATGGATGGCGAAGAGACGCCGGGGAACGTCGGTGGCGATACCACTGCCGCGCAGATCCGCGACGCGCGCCTCGATCCAAAAGTTAAAGCGATTGTGCTGCGGGTTAACAGCCCGGGCGGCAGCGTCAGCGCATCAGAAGTGATCCGTGCGGAACTGTCAGCGGCCCGCGCCGCCGGTAAACCGGTAGTGGTCTCCATGGGCGGTATGGCGGCATCCGGTGGCTACTGGATTTCCACCCCGGCAAACTACATCGTGGCAAACCCAAGCACCCTGACCGGCTCGATTGGCATCTTCGGGGTGATTAACACCGTCGAAAACAGCCTCGACTACCTTGGCGTACACACCGATGGCGTTGCCACCTCACCGCTGGCCGATATCGCCGTGACGAAAGCGTTACCGCCGGAAGTGTCGCAGATGATGCAGCTCAGCATTGAGAACGGCTATAAACGCTTTATCACTCTGGTGGCTGATTCCCGTAAGCGAACGCCGGAACAGATCGATGAGATTGCTCAGGGCCACGTCTGGACGGGCCAGGATGCGAAGAACAACGGTCTGGTGGATAATCTGGGTGATTTCGACGACGCTGTGGCCAAGGCGGCTGAACTGGCGAAGCTGAAGCAGTGGCATATCGATTTTTATAAGGATGAGCCTACCTTCATGGATCTGGTAATGGACAGCTTCTCCGGCTCGGTAAAAGCCATGCTGCCCGACGCGCTGCAGGCATACCTGCCCGCCCCGGTCGCGACGGCAGCTAAAGCGGTCAAAGCGGAGGGCGATAAGCTGGCCGCCTTTAACGATCCGCAAAACCGCTACGCGTTCTGCCTCACCTGCGCTAACGTACGTTAATTCCCATCCCCTCTTCGTTGAAGAGGGGATTTTTCTTTGAAGCCCAAGAACAGTACATCATGCAAAAGAAATCAATCTATGTGGCCTATACCGGCGGTACCATCGGTATGCAGCGCTCGGAAAATGGCTACATCCCGGTATCGGGCCATCTGCAGCGCCAGCTGGCGTTAATGCCTGAATTCCATCGCCCGGAGATGCCGGATTTCACCATTCACGAGTATGATCCCCTGATGGACTCTTCCGACATGACCCCGGAAGACTGGCAACATATTGCCGAGGACATTAAAGCGCACTACGACGACTACGATGGCTTCGTGATCCTGCACGGTACGGACACCATGGCCTTTACCGCCTCGGCGCTCTCCTTCATGCTGGAGAATCTCAGCAAGCCGGTAATCGTTACCGGGTCGCAGATCCCGCTGGCGGAACTGCGCTCCGACGGGCAGATCAACCTGCTTAACTCTCTGTACGTGGCGGCAAACTTCCCGATTAACGAAGTGAGCCTGTTCTTCAATAACCGGCTCTATCGCGGGAACCGAACCACCAAAGCCCATGCCGACGGCTTTGATGCCTTTGCTTCGCCAAACCTCACGCCACTGCTGGAAGCGGGTATTCATATCCGCCGTCTCGGTACACCGCCGGCACCGCACACTTCCGGTGAGCTGATCGTTCATCCGATCACCCCGCAGCCGATTGGCGTGGTAACGATCTACCCGGGTATCTCCGCCGAAGTGGTGCGTAACTTCCTGCGTCAGCCGGTTAAAGCGCTGATCCTGCGCTCCTACGGTGTGGGCAATGCGCCGCAGAACGGCGAGTTCCTGAAAGAGCTTCAGGAGGCGAGCAGTCGCGGGATCGTGGTGGTAAACCTGACCCAATGCATGTCCGGCAAGGTGAATATGGGCGGCTACGCCACAGGTAACGCTCTGGCCCATGCGGGGGTGATCAGCGGCTTTGATATGACGGTCGAAGCCACACTGACTAAACTTCACTATTTACTCAGTCAGGATCTGGATGTACAGGCGATCCGCACCGCGATGATGCAAAATCTGCGTGGCGAACTGACGCCAGACGAATAAGGAGTGGTTATGAAGCAGCGAGCTCTGTTACTGGTTGATTTACAAAATGATTTTTGCGCGGGCGGCGCGCTGGCGGTAGCCGAAGGCGACAGCACCGTAGACATAGCCAATGACCTGATATCATGGTGCAAAGCGCGCGGCGAAGCGGTGGTGGCCAGCCAGGACTGGCACCCGGCGGATCACGGCAGCTTTGCCAGTCAGCATAACGTCGAGCCCTTCACCCAGGGCGAGCTGGACGGCCTTCCGCAGACCTTCTGGCCCGATCATTGCGTACAGCACAGCGAAGGTGCTGAGCTGCATCCCCTTCTCAACAGCAAAGCCATAGACGCGGTATTTCAGAAGGGCGAAAACCAGGACATCGACAGCTATAGCGCCTTTTTTGATAACGGGCACCGGCAGAAGACGGGGCTGGATCAGTGGCTGCGCCACCACGAAATTGTCGAGCTGATCGTAATGGGGCTGGCGACGGATTACTGCGTGAAATTTACCGTGCTGGACGCGCTTCAGCTGGGCTACAGGGTGAACGTCATCACCGACGGTTGTCGCGGCGTGAACATACAGCGCCAGGACAGCGCCCAGGCATTTATGGATATGGCGGCGGAAGGCGCCACGCTGTATACGCTGGCGGACTGGCAGGAGACCCAGGCCTGATCGCCTTGTGCCGGGTGGCGGCTACGCCTTACCCGGCCTGCTAATGACCGCAAATTACCGGGCAAAATTCCCATAAAACCCATAAGGTGAACTGCCTCGCACTCTCAGCGAGGCGGTAATGTTATTCTTTTTTGGCTTTTTTTCGCCACGCCTTTCCGTGGCGCGATATTTTTATTTAGTCAAAGAGGAACTTGTATGAAACGTTTGCCATTGCTGGCAGCTTTACCCCTGCTCTGCGCGTCGGTTGCTTCCGCCAGTTCGTTGATGTCCGTGGGCTATTTTAACGGTGGTGGCGATGTCACTGCCGGACCGGGCGGGGACATTAATAAACTGGATGTGCGCCAGATAACCCACCTCAACTACTCCTTTGGCCTGATCTACAACGACGAGAAAGACGAAACCAACGCGGCGTTAAAAGACCCCGCCAAACTGCATCAAATCTGGCTCTCTCCAAAAGTTGCCGCCGATCTGGCTTTGCTCCCCGTTTTGCGTAAACAAAATCCTGACCTTAAGGTGCTGCTCTCCGTGGGCGGCTGGGGGGCGCGCGGCTTCTCAGGGGCGGCATCAACTCCCCAGACCCGCGCGGTGTTTATCCGCTCTGCTCAGGCAATCGTGGAGAAATACGGTCTGGACGGAATCGATCTCGACTGGGAGTTCCCGGTGAACGGCGCATGGGGGCTGGTCGCCAGCAAACCAGAAGATCGGGCTAACTTTACCGCCCTGCTGAAGGAGCTGCGCACCGCGTTTGGCGATAAAAAGCTGGTGACCATCGCGGTGGGCGCGAACGTGGAGAGTCCGAAAAGCTGGGTGGACGTCAAAGCAGTGGCACCGTTACTCGATTACATTAACCTGATGACCTACGACATGGCGTACGGTACCCAGTACTTTAACGCTAACCTGTATGACTCCAGCGCCTGGCCGACGGTCGCCGCCGCGGATAAATATAGTGTGGACTTCGTGGTCAATAACTATCTGGCTGCTGGCCTGAAACCGCAGCAGATGAACCTCGGTATCGGTTTCTATGGTCGTGTACCTAAGCGCGCCGTCGAGCCGGGTATCGACTGGAGTAAAGCCGATGCGCAAAAAAATCCTGCGACCCAGCCTTACTTCAGTGCGCAGCAGATCGACCTGTTCAAATCGCTGGGCTACGATCTGACCAAAGATACCTATGTGAAATACAACGACATCGTTAAGACGTTTTTGAACGACCCGCAGAAACGCTTTACTGAACAGTGGGACGATGAGGCTAAGGTACCGTGGTTATCAGTGAAGTCTGATGACGGCAAACCGCTGTTTGCCCTGTCGTATGAAAACCCGCGTTCAGTGGCGATAAAAGCGGAGTACATCAAAGAGAAAGGACTGGCCGGGGCCATGTTCTGGGAGTACGGCGCAGACGACAATAACCAGCTGGCGAAGCAGTTAGCCGATTCGTTGGGAATCAAACACTAACGGTTTAAACAGGCCCGGTGACAGCTTCACCGGGCCGCTGTTCATGCGATCAATGAACTTTTAGCGTCGCGATCGATTTCGGCGCAATGCCAAAATCCTCCTTCAGCTGTTGTTTACTTTTCATCACCATCTGACCCTGAGTGTCAATGGTCATGTGCTGCGCCTCGGTGTTATTACGCGCCTGCCACAGCATTACCAGCTGCAGACAGTTCTCTTTCTGCTCCGGGGTCAGTGCCACACCATCGGCCCATTTACCCAGTTCCACCGCCGTAACCAGACGCTGATAAACATCTGGCGTCATGCCGTTGATCATCTCTTCAATATTCATGTTAAATCGAGCTCCAAAGGAATAATTTGCTGAATCGATTTTTCAACCTTTCGTCTGGTCGCCATTCTGGTCATCAGTGAAGCTTAAAGAGGCGGAGTTAACGCAAAAACGCTCGCCTGTTGGCTGCGGGCCATCCGGGAAAACATGACCGAGATGGGCGTCACAGTTTCCACAGCGGATCTCAATGCGCTCCATACCGTGACTGGTATCCTTCAGATAATGAATTGCCTCTTCACTTACCGGTTCATAGAAGCTTGGCCAACCACAGCCAGAGTCATATTTGCTCTGGGAGTTAAACAGCGCCGCATCACACACCAGGCAGTGGTATACACCGTCCCGCTTGTTATGCAGTAAACGCCCGGTAAATGGCGGTTCTGTCCCGTGATTCTGCGTCACGTAGAACTGCATTTCAGTGAGGTTTTTTTTCAGTTCATCGGGGTTATGTTGATTCGACATAGGCTGACATCTCGCAGTTGAAACAGACAACTTTTACCGACGATTCTAACAAAACATTAACACTGAAGTATGAACTTTTGTTCTAAACTTACTCGTTGCGCAGAGGTGCTCAGACAAATGTGATCTACTCCACATTTTTATGTGGGCAGCCCTTTAAAATTCCGTGCGCAGGCCCCATATGGGTGCAAGCTCCAAGGGAATGTGAGGTAGGTCAATCGAGCAAAGCTAGTGCGAAGGATTGATTTGTCGCAATGATTGACACGATTCCGCTTGACGCTGCGTAAGGTTTTTGTAATTTTACACGCAACCTTTTATTCACTAACAAATAGCTGGTGGAATATATGACTATCAAAGTAGGTATCAACGGTTTTGGCCGTATCGGCCGTATTGTTTTCCGTGCTGCTCAGGAACGTTCTGACATCGAAATCGTTGGTATCAACGATCTGTTAGACGCTGAATACATGGCGTACATGCTGAAGTACGACTCAACTCACGGTCGTTTCAACGGCACCGTTGAAGTGAAAGACGGCCACCTGGTTGTTAACGGCAAAACCATCCGTGTTACTGCTGAAAAAGATCCAGCTAACCTGAAGTGGAACGAAATCGGTGTTGACGTAGTAGCTGAAGCTACCGGTATCTTCCTGACCGACGAAACTGCGCGTAAGCACATCACCGCTGGCGCGAAAAAAGTTGTTCTGACTGGTCCTTCTAAAGACAACACTCCAATGTTCGTTCGCGGTGCTAACTTCGAAACTTACGCTGGCCAGGACATCGTTTCCAACGCATCCTGCACCACCAACTGCCTGGCACCGCTGGCAAAAGTTATCAACGATAACTTCGGCATCGTTGAAGGTCTGATGACCACCGTTCACGCGACCACCGCTACCCAGAAAACCGTTGACGGCCCGTCTCACAAAGACTGGCGCGGCGGCCGTGGCGCAGCTCAGAACATCATCCCATCCTCTACCGGTGCTGCTAAAGCTGTAGGTAAAGTACTGCCAGAACTGAATGGCAAACTGACCGGTATGGCGTTCCGCGTTCCTACTCCGAACGTTTCCGTTGTTGACCTGACCGTTCGTCTGGAAAAAGCAGCAAGCTACGAAGAAATCAAGAAAGCAATCAAAGCGGCTTCTGAAGGCGCAATGAAAGGCGTTCTGGGTTACACCGAAGACGACGTTGTTTCTACCGATTTCAACGGCGAAGTTTGCACTTCCGTGTTCGATGCTAAAGCGGGTATCGCACTGAACGACAACTTCGTGAAACTGGTTTCCTGGTACGACAACGAAACCGGCTACTCTAACAAAGTTCTGGACCTGATCGCTCACATCTCCAAATAAGTGAGATGAGAAATTGATCCAAAAAGGCGACCTCGGTCGCCTTTTTTTATGGCTTTAAAGACAGAGGATTGCGTAATGATTAAAACAATTTTTGCACTTCCGGTAGTCGAACAAATTACCCCTGTGCTTTCCCGCCGTCAGATTGACGAAGTTGAAGTGATTGTCGTTGAACATCCGCAGGTTCAGGCGTCTGTCGCCCTGCAGGGCGCACATCTGCTCTCCTGGCAGCCTGAAGATGAAGTGGAAGCGCTGTGGCTGAGTGATGTCACCTCCTTTAAAAAAGGGGCTGCTATCCGCGGCGGCGTGCCGATCTGCTGGCCGTGGTTTGGTCCGGCTACCCAGCAGGGTCTGCCGTCGCACGGTTTTGCCCGCAATCTGCCGTGGACGCTAAAAGCGCACAACGAAGATGAGTCCGGCGTGGTGCTGACCTTTGAACTGCAGAGCGATGACGAAACGCGCAAACTCTGGCCGCACGACTTCACCCTCTATGCACGCTTTAAGCTGGGTAAAACCTGCGAGATTGAACTGGAAGCGCACGGTGAATTTGAAACGACCTCTGCCCTGCACACCTATTTCAACGTTGGCGATATTGCTGCCGTCACGGTGAACGGCCTGGGTGATACCTTTATCGACAAGGTAGATAACGCGAAAGAAGGCAGACTGAGCGACGGCGCGCAGACCTTCCCCGATCGTACCGACCGCGTCTATCTGAACCCGGAAGCCTGTAGCGTAATCGAAGATACTGTGCTGAACCGTGCTATTGAAGTTATCCATCATCACCACAGCAACGTGGTTGGCTGGAACCCTGGCCCGGCGCTGTCGGTAAGCATGGGGGATGTACCGAATGACGGTTATAAAACCTTTGTCTGCGTGGAGACCGCCTGCGTGAGCGAACCACAAAAAGCGACTGAAGAGAAGCCTACCCGTCTGGGACAGACGATTCACATTGTGAAGCGTTAATCCCCGCCCCTGCCCTCTCCATGCTGAGAGGGCATGAGATTCACTTCACACTATGTCTAACGCCGTTTTCTGTTTCGGCGCCGGTAATGCCACATCCAGTTTCAGTAATGCCTCTGCTGACAATGAAATATCCAGCGCGTCCGCGTTCTCTTCCACATGCTTAATCGAGGATGCTTTCGGGATGGCTATTACCCCGCGATGGCTGATAACCCACGCCAACAGAACCTGAGCCGCTGTGGCGTTGTACTCTTGCGCAATCGCATTGACCACCGGATGATTTAACAGTCCGGCGCGTAGTCGTCCGGCCTGCGCCAGCGGACAATAGGCCATCACCGGCATCTGCTGCTCCTGGCACCACGGCAGCACGTCATATTCGATCCCGCGAGAGGCCAGATGGTAGAGCACCTGATTGGTGGCGCAAGCCTTGCCACCCGGCACCTGCCAGAGCGCCTGCATATCGGCGTAATCAAGATTAGAAACGCCCCAGCGGCCAATCTTACCTTGCTGTTGCAGCGTCTCCATTAGCCCGACGGTCTCCTCCAGAGTGTGATTACCCCGCCAGTGCAGCAGATAGAGGTCAATATGATCCGTACCCAGACGGCGCAGGCTGGCTTCACAGGCGGCAATGCCTTTTGGCCCTCCGGCATTCCACGGGTAGACTTTGGAGACCAGAAAGACCTTATCGCGCTGGCCTTTCATCGCCTCGCCCACCACCTCTTCCGCGCCGCCCTCGGCATACATCTCGGCAGTGTCGATCAGCGTCAGTCCCCGCTCAATGCCCGCCCGCAGGGCATCCACTTCCTGACGGCGCTGACTCGCCTTTTCACCCATATACCATGTGCCCTGGCCAATGGTCGGCAGCATAACCTTGTCGTTAAACGTAACGGTTTTATCGCTCATAACAGGCTCCTTTTTATCTGCACCACCCTAAAACAAACGGGGCTCAAGAGCCCCGTTATGATGCACAGATTGAATCATCAATAACGCCAACAGAGCTTATAAATAAAGGCTCTCTTATTAATAAAAACATTTTGTGTACACCCCCGGGTACACATTAAGCGGCAGTGCTACCCCTTCGCTTAGTTTTTCATGCCATCCGACAGAGTAGTTCCTATCAAATACGGCTGCCCACTAAACAGTTTTACTCCATGTGTACTTAAAAAGCGTTAGTTCAGTTGGTTCAGTTGGTTCAATTTGTAAAGGTGATTGTTTTTAAAAGCGTTATTTCAAAAAAGTGAACCAACACACCCCATTTTTGAACCAACAAAAAGAGGCCGT
The DNA here is from genome assembly GCF_035787115.1 of Leclercia adecarboxylata. GTDB lineage: Bacteria > Pseudomonadota > Gammaproteobacteria > Enterobacterales > Enterobacteriaceae > Enterobacter > Enterobacter adecarboxylatus_E. The sequence goes on from NZ_JALKTL010000002.1 coordinate 66,951, forward strand.
GAACCAACACGCCGCTTAAAATCCGTTATTTAGGGGGGAAACCACCAGCTTAGGGATTGTCTGATGCTGGTTTAGTGCTGATCACCTCGCGCGTCGTGGCGCTGGTTTGCTCCACCTATATGCAGGGCCGGTCATCATTTCACGGTCCCGCCTGGCTATTACAGTTTCCTTTGCCAGCTGGCGCTTCAGCTCTCGCAGTTCTGCATGGTTATGCTGGTGGCCGTCATGCTCCAGTTTGGCAATGGTGAGTAACTCGATTTCGCGTGGTGTCATGGAAACTCCCTCTGATGGTGATCGGCATTGTAATGCCAGCCATGAGATATGTTGGCGTTTAACCTTAGTGCGGTACGACTGATTTCCAACTAAAGCGAGGAGAAGAGATGAAAAAGAAAAACCAGCATCAAAGTAACAAGGCAAACAACATGGATGATGACACTCTGATTGATATGAAATTTCTTGTGCAGAAATCGGGCTTTACGGACAGATACTTTTACAAGCTTATTCAACGGCACCAATTTCCTGCACCGATCAAATTCGCACGCGCTTCGAGATGGCTATACAAGGATTATCGAAACTGGCTTGATAAACACATCAATCCTTCTCGATAGCACCCGCCTGAAAATCTCTATTACCCACTCTGTTTGATGTTGCTAGCCAGAGGATGTAGCGTCTGGCTGGCAATACTCTTTCTTTCCGCTATTGATATGGATGACTATTGCTTTCTATTTTTTCTAATCTTCAACAAAGCGTGCAGTTCTTCATTGACCCGTTTCGGATCCCGGTACTTATAGCCATCAGCAGATTCATAGCTAGGTTCAACATGAGAATCTTTCTGCGCTTGGCTGACTACAGTTGTTAAAGCGGCCATGCAATCATCTTTAGTGAACAGGTACGGAGACCTGGGCTTATCGCTCACTCGATACGCTTTAAGCCTACCGGTGCGAACCCACGCTGTGACTGTGGCCGTTGAGATTCCAAGTAAATCAGCGGCTTCGGCTCTAGTTAAAGTTATTTTATCCATAAATCTCCTGTCTAAATGTCAATAGACTGAATGGTATGATCTAGCCAGAGGGGAACTTGACTACTCTGCAGACTTACACTTTTTTGCCCTAGGCTTGGCTGGCTGCTGACGTTCAACCCAGTTATCAACTTCAAAGCGATTGTAGAGGATGGGGGAATTCTCCTTTGGCTGGCAGTCCCCGGAGTAGTGCCGGTACTCTCGACCTTCAAGCCATGACTTTTCACGAGCCGATTTTATTGCGTTTTTGGTCAAGCCAGTGATGGCCATTAGCAGCTCTTCAGATACCCATTTATTTGGAACCAGCTGGATTATTGGTTTCTCTGTCATTCCCTCACCTGCTCCGCTGTTTGGTTTACTGCCTTTTTAAATTTACCATTTTCGGTGGCAACCTGCCTGGCAACCTCATGTTTGGCAACCGGCGTTTTGCCGGAAACCTGTATGGAAACCTCCCCATTGGTAACCGGAAGAAGCGGTTACCAGAACTGGTTACCCGAGTTGGTTACCAACTGCAGGTATCCAGCCAATTCCTGCCGTTCTGGTGGATACCAATATGGATACCTCGCATTTTGACACCAGAGCTCTGGTTAGCCTTTGGGGTTCACGCCTCCATTTAAGATCCAACTTAACACAGCCTCCCGCAAGTAAACCTTTGGATGGGTCTTGACCGGCTTCGGGAATCTATGCCGGTGCGTGTAATTCCAGATGGTCTGTCGTGATGAAATACCTAAAAGCTCCATCACCTCTTTTTCCTGCATCAAAAGGCTATTTATTCCCATAGCGTTATCCTTACTGGATCGAACAGCAGTTTTTGATTTGCTCACATGTAAACTTTCGTGTCGCTGTCGGGCTGGTGGATATCAAACCAACCCCATGATTGTTTGCCCATTTTGGTGGTCTTTCTTTTGCCTGGAGAAAACCATGAATGACAACATCCTGCTTACCAGTGACGTACTGGCTCGCTACAAGATTTCCCGAAGCACTCTCTATTTCTGGAGCACCCCAGAGCGCATGCCGGCGTGCTTCTCTTGTCCCTTTCCTAAACCTACCATCCCTGGCAATCCGAATCGCTGGCGGGAATCAGAAATCGCAGCTTGGGAAGAAAAGGTTAATTTGTCGAAAGCGGCTAACAAATCATGATCTGCAGATGAAACTCTCAGCCCACTCAAACCTGCTTAGTCGATAGATCGGGAGAACCTATGCGCCTTATCCATTTAAGCGAAGTCATGCTCAGAACGGGCTTCAAGAAAACGGCAATCTACTCATGGGTTAAAAAGGGCTTGTTTCCGCAACCAGTTAAAATTGGCAGATCAGCCAGATGGTCGCTAGAAGAGGTGGAGGCTTGGATCCAGAACCAACTTGACTCGAGGGCTGACAGCGAATGAATGGAGCTTGAATCGAGTCAGGGCCCGCCGTCTTTCAATCCGCTGGTCATATGCGATTGATGGACAACGGCTGGACAAGTTAGCTGTCCGGGCCTCCTGACTCACGGCACAACGTCGGACAACCGTTGGACAAGCCGATATACAGCGCCGCGCCAGGCGTTCCGCAGCATTCACTAACCGGACTTTTTCTAGAGGACATTTTTGTCCTTTGACAGATCTGTAGGTTCGCACGTAGACGATGGCAAAAACCTGCGTACCGCCATCATGCGTGCCACTCTTCCGTGGTAACTTTTTTGGTAACCAGCGCTGGTTACTGGCAGCCGGCCACTACCATTCTGTTGGAAAACTCAAGCTAGAATCTTCTACTCGGCGGCTAATCCTTATGCTTTCGGACACATCTCCTCGCCCCTCCCATTAACAAAAATGCTCTTTGTATAGAGGCGTTTTGGCATAGAAGTTATACATATATCTAGTGCCACTTTTACGGGAAAAGTGACCCTATGAATTCTGCTCCATAGTGCCACTTTTAAAAAAAATGACCCTATGCGGGTTCGACATAGGGTCACTTAGTGACGAAAAGTGACCCTATCTATCAGGCATTTGGATACCATCAGACTTTGCTGGATTTATTATCTCTATGGCCGTAACTGATAACAGGTTTTTACAGGTCGCCAAACTCCCAGATTACGAAAATTTGGCGTATAGCCAAGGTGAGGAAGGGGGGTGTAGACATAACTCTTCCATGTCAATTAACCATTAGTTGAGTCAACTACGGTTCGCTAGCGCGTCAGCCCAAAATTCGTCTTCCATCCAATTAGATGGTATTCCCATATGGGCTAGGGATACCTGAGAAAATCTCGACAGTAAATCTTTCAGCCTCAGAGCCCATGTTGATGAGGGGCTAATCGTATACAGTAAGCATTGTAACGCAGCTAGTATTGGATAAAGCCTTTTCTCATATCGAATCTGCCGATCGGCAAGTTCGGGAGTATTCTTTAACCAGCGAACCCTATCAGAGTTTGGAATTTTGATGCTGAGTCCGAACTCTCTGTTCCACAGCCGACTATGGTGGGCACAGTGATTTCTAATTGTATTGAAGGACTTGAGCCATGACACAAGCAATTCAGCATTGCTTCCTAAGCTTGTCGCGATAGCCTTTTGGTCTGATACGCGGCTCAAGCCGGCATAAAGATGTGACAAGCTACCCCAAGTTAGCAACTCTACCATCATCCAGCATGGGGGAAGCCTTGGGCTGTCGTATTTACAAATGTAATGCCTCAGAAAGGTTTCCTTTTGAAGGTTTTCCATAATGGAACTCTTCTGTTCTTCTGACAGACCTTTCCTTTTTTCCAGATGCCTCACATCATTTTCATATCGCTTACGCTCGTCATCCAGCTGCTTTTCCAAATCAGATAAAAGCCGCTTGTGACCATACTCTCTTTTGAAATGCGTCTCATCTAGATACCAGAATGGATTGTTTCCATATGTCACAGCCATGTGATTACATAGATTAGCCCGGACCGCCACCTCGACACGTTCGATCGCATCCATAATTAAGAGACGCAACTCTCTATCAAACACATAAAGTGTCAGTACGTCATCGAAACTGATATCTGGTTTAAATGTATGCTTTCCATCAGATGGAATGCAAAATGGAATAGCGTAAGCTGACAAGCGATAATAGCTGATGAAAGAGAGATACCTTACCGCCCTGTTCTCATCAGGAACATTCAATCCACGAGCTTTCCACTGCTCCAGATGTTCTTGTGGAGACATAGCGGGCTTACTAAAGGCTCCCATCCTAACCCTCAAATTCAAGACAAAAAAAACCCGCCAATTTGGGCATCGTTGAGAGGCCTGGCGGGTGTGTTGAGTTAAATTTATCTTCAAGTAGGAAATTGTCAATAGCATACTATTGCTGTTAGCTACAATTCGGCACCGTTCGCAGTCACATCACACAACATAATGTTGTTTTAGTTTCATAAAACACAACCCGTTGAGCTTATTGTTTTTACCTATTAATAAGCCAAGAAACGAACGGGGATGTATGGTTCCCACTTCCAAACTGGCTAACCCCTGCGAACCAAAGTGGGAACCTGCAGCTGCGGACCGCCGAAGATGCGTTTATGTGGCTGGTGGTCGCACTGGATAATCACCAGGCCCACCGCAACCATAACAATCCATAACAGGCTCTACGCACTAACAATTGCTAACAGGTCAGCTCGTAACACTAAGTTTGACTAAGCCTGACTGCAAATTGCCCATTTTGGATGTTAGGTTTTATAAGGTTTCTTTATGGACTCCGAAAACTCTCATGCTGCTCGCGTAGTGCCCCCACAAAAATCTTTGTTGCCAGGTGATGTCAGAAATACCTTCATCATGTTTCGCTCGCGTAGTGATGTCGGAAAAACCTTCCGATCCTCATAGTGACCCCGAAAAAACCTTCACCCTATCGGTGAAAGAGCCTCGCGTGGTGACCGTAAGAAAACCTTTGGAGGGGTATGCCTCGTACTTGTCTCGAAATTCCATGCAGTGGGCATCTCAGCTATTCTGCGCCTTCGGTGATGTACAGTTAATTTTCAATCAGCGGCCTTTCCCGCCGGCCAACCTCACGCGCGCGTACTGTTGCATAAAGTCGCTTATCCTCGCGTAGTGACCCCACAAAAATCTTCCTCCTCGCATAATGAATCCACATAAACCTTCCCAGCTCGCATGGTGAGGTAATTAATATCTTCTTCGCGCGCGTACTGGTCACGAAACTCCCCCCTCTTCACATAGTGATCACCGAAAAACCTTCCCCTGGTGTGTTTGGTACAAAACATCTATCTGTTCGTATAGTGACCCCAGATAAATCTTCACGTGTGCGCGCATAGGCGCGTACTTATCGCGAAACCCCGTTCGGCGAGGTTTGAGACGTGAATAGCCTTGGTGCGTATTAAGCATTATTCATCACCGGAATGCTTAGGATGCTCTTGGGGCTTAGATGTACTTTGACTGTTTACGTTGGAGCTTTTGCGCAATGACAAGTTTTCGCTACTTTTAACTCGCGTCTCCGATAGCGCATGATAAAGTTTGCCAAAACACAGGAGGGCTAATGAAAGCCATATGCGCTATTTTCACGGGATGTTTGTTTCTGTTTGCTCCAAATGTTTTTGCATTAGATGCTGGTGATTTTTCGAAGTTAGAAGGTTATACCATCGCTAAGATCACCCAAGTTGATGGTGATTTTGAGGGGTGTGATTTTGATAAAAAGATAATTTTAATGAATGGCTGGACACTGACTTGTAACACCTTTAATTACTCATATTCATACTCGCCTGCAGTCGCTATCCTGAGCAGAGATATAGGAACGGGATATGCTATTAAAGCTGTAATCGGTGATCATGTGTATGACATGCAGCCAATAAAAAAATAACAATGCCGAGGATTAAATGAAAAAGATAGCTCTGGTTCTTCCCCTGCTCCTGGCGTCATGCGCGCAGTCGACTCAAATCAACCGAGGGGATGGGAAAAAACAATATCTTATCGAGTGCGGGGCAGCATCCGCATGGAGTGTCTGCTATGAGGAAGCTAACAACGTTTGCCCGTCAGGCTACAATGATGTGTCCAAATCATCCGGGTTTAACCGAAAAGAAATGACGGTTGAATGCCAATAGCCTTCCATGGCCCCTGTGACTCCGATAGCCAACCCGCCAGGCTGGCTATTCTTTTTCACCATCATCTTTCATGCCGCTGAGCGTAGCGACAATCCCGGCCCTTGTCAGTTGCGTGAATCCCTCCGCCCCGACAGCGTCCCGGATCGCTTTCATGGCAATCTTATTGGCTGCAAATCTCTTCTCAGCTGCGGCTAACGCTGCCGGTGAGGCTCCCGCGTTTACTGCCTTTGTGGCCTCCTGAACCGCCTTCTCGATGGCATGCCGGCCACTCCTGGTTGCGCCAATCTTCGCTACTGTATTCCTCAGCGCACCACCAGCAACCAGGCCACCAATCGAGCCCAGTACGCCACCGCCGAATCCGCCCGCGATTGCTCCAGACTGCTGAATTCCATTCATAATCACGCCGACAATTTTAGGAAGCCCGGTATCCAGCGTTTTAAGGGCCTCGGTCGTTCTGCCTGTGCGCTCTATGTATCGTTGCGGCCTGGTGCCGGCTTTAGCGAGCACGCCGAACTCCTTCATAATTTTCCCTAGTTCCGGCGCATGTCTGCTGATGGCTTTTACATTCTGCGGGGTCATAATTTTGGCAAAATACTGGAGCCCTGCGCCTTCACCGACACCACCCCTTTCTCCCTGCGCCGCAGCATGTTGGAGAATGGAAGCTATTGCTGGCTGGCGTTCTGCTTCCGGCAGTGAGGCGATAAGGCGGTTGAATGCCCCGGGCCCGCTATCTGCTGATGCCTTAAGCATATCGACACCTTTTCTTACCATGGCGTCTGATGCCAGATCCCGACCAAAAACAGATTCGGCATTTTGTTTGGCGGTAATGTATCCCTTCGAGAGATCGTTAGCTTTCTGCCACTCAGGGAGGAAATTGCCTTTTTCAGCCATGGTGCGCATATCATCAGTGATAGCGCGACGCATCTCCCCGGCTGTCCTGGCGGCATTGGCCTTACCGGCGCGAATGTTTGCCTGTTCAGCATCAGCAAACTTAGCGCGCCATGCCTTCATCCCGTCAAAGGTTATGCCGTCACCTTGGCCGTTAGCGGCCTGAAACTGCTTCATTTCTGGGCTCAGTGGCACCCCAGCCGATTTCTCAGACTGAACGACAGCCATTCCATTACTCATTTTCATTCTGTCGCGCGGCATCGTGCTGCGCAGATCCGCCCATGCCGCGTTCTCGGCGATTTTCATGTCGGCCAGGCTCGCGCTGATACGATCTTTAATCGCTGCGCTTTTTTCAGATGCGCTACCAGACTCAGCACCGAAATCAGAAAGCTGTTTATTCAACTTTGAAGATATTTCATTGAAGGCAACCAGGTGCGCATCCTGTACGGTACCGGGCGTTGACGCTAGAACACCTTCAGCCTGAGCAATACCACGACTACCTGACCGCATCCCAGGTGTGAGAGTATTAATATCAACGCCAGTATCATCCGCAGCCTTTGCTACATCATCGCTAATGACTGCCGCCTGGGTGGAAATGTTTTCACGACCGGCGGCCGAACGCGCTGCTCTTGATACGTCATTAGATGTATCCAGCGCATTGCCAGCTCCACCAGCAGGGCCCGCATTCCCACGCAACACGCCGGTTGCCGCTTGCCCGCCCTTTATCAAAGCTCGAGCCCCCAGCGATCCAGCCATGCCAATACCAGTCTCTTTTGCAAAGTCCTCCGGGCTGATCTGCCCGTTCTTTTGAGCGTTCACCAGTGTGCCCGGCAGGTTTTCCGCCAGCATACCAGCAACCTGAGTGGCGGCGCGTTCAGCGCGTGGAGAATTAGCAATTGAAGCGGCAGCAGCGGCTGTCCTTTCCGCGCCCACCCCTGGGATGAGGTAAGGGGCCAGTTGTTCACCAGCCTGCGCGTATGGGTCTGTAGGACGATCTATGGGGCGATATACAGGTGACATTGGGTTATATGTGCCATCTCCCATGCCAAGCTGCTGGCCTGCCCATGCCCCTGCCGATTGGGCCGCGTTGATTACACCAACCCCGGCGTCCATTACATCAAACGGGATATTGGCAATCCCTCTGGCTGCCTGTTCAGGCGCTGCTTTCAGGCCAGGAGAAAGATACTCCATCTCAGGGTTAAGGTTTGACTGGGCTACCTGCTGTTGCGGTTCCCCGGACGCCTCATTGGCGAGAAACTGGGCTCGTTTCTGTTCCCACGAGCTGGCGGTTGGCTGCCCTGCCTCCTGATTCTTAAACTGCTGTCGTTTTGCATCCCATGCCGAGGTATCACCCACCTGTGAGATTGCCTTATCGAGGTCTGAGTAGTCAGGCTGCTGAGGGGTGCGGCGCTGCCCAGCCTGGGCATACTGCAGGATTTCGCTGTCACCAGGGATAATCCCTGCATCTGCAAATTTACTGACGTAATCCGCTGTTTCAGCTGGCAGTGTAGCTTTGCCGTTCCTGACCGCATTAACACGCGCGTTGCCGGAGTTGTAACCGGCCAGCGCCATACCTATATCGCCAAAGCGCTTCACCCCTTTGTTAAGGTGGTTTGCTGCGATGTCCATTTGCTTTTCAAACGGCAGTGAGCGCGGATCCGTCCCGCGATAACCCGCATCAGTCATTGCCGACGGCATCAGCTGGGCATACCCTCTGGCACCTTTCGGTGATTCTGCGCCACCGTTGCCACTGGATTCATTGCCCACTAACGTTTCCATTGTGCCGGATGGGAATCCGTATTTTTCATCGAGACGGCGGGAATAGGCTGTCTGTCTTTCTGTCATCTGCGCCATTATTGCCCTCCCTTAAGTTTTGCCTGGTAGTAACTTTCCGGCAGGTAGCCATGTGCGGTCACATAATCCTTAACCAGTGAGGGATCCTGCAGCAGCATTTTGGTATCTGTGTCCTCATCCTTCGATTTGGTTACAGGAATGCCGAGCCCGGCAATCTGACGCTTCTGCATGCCGACAATGACGTTTTGAGCTTTGTTCAGCTCCCGCAAGAACGCCTCGTTACTGGTAGCTGACTTAATGCCATTTTGAGACTGTACAAGCGCTGCCCTCTCGCCCTCAGTTGGGTTACCGCCAAAAGTCCCTTTCAGGCTCGGCAGAATAACCTTGAGGCTGTATTCATCAGCTTTGGCGCGTAGGCTTCGCGTGTCCTCTGCCATGTCAGGAAGGAACCCAAGCCCACCAGTCAGTGGGTTGTAGTTTTGCGAGCGGGTGACCGCCGTTGGATGCTGCCCGACAATACCCGCCAGCTCATGCCCTACTCCAAGCGCAGAGTTCAGGGAGTCGATATTTCCTGCGACGGTATTAATTTTGTCGTTCTGCTTCTCCATTTTCGCCTGCTGTACTTTGCCAAGTTCAGCGTTCAGCTTGTCGCGCTCGATATCATTTTGAGCACGCCCAAGCCGTGCTTTCAGAGCCATTTCCTTGGTACGCAGCTGGTTATCTGACTGTGCTTTGAACTGCTCAAGATCTAGCCGCCTATCGCCCTGCTCCGCATTAACCTGAGCGTTATAGGCTGAGGTGTTTGCGTTCTGCTGCGCGATGCCCTGCCCCTGCTGTTTATCCTGTACCGCAAAGTAACTATTCGGATCAGCATGAAGGTGAATCAGGTCAGTGGTTCTGTTGAATCCCTGCGGGTCGTTCTGCCAGGACTGATAAACCTCTTCCGCAGGCAGGCCAAATCTCTGTAACACAGGATTCGCCTGCTGAATGGCTTTCTGCATGACCATGGGATCACCGGTCTGCGAAGCAAGCCGGAGATTCATTGCTGCGTCAGCGGTTTGCCGGTTCTGCTCAGCGTCAATGAAGCCCATCTGTTTCTGTGAGTCAGCCATAAACTGCGGGTACTGGGCCATTAACTGCTGGACGCCAGCACGGTCGTTTTTGGATACCTTATCCCCTAGTTGCTTCTGATAATCCTTAAGTTGCTTGGCGGCCTCCGCCTGCTGATTAATCTCAGCAACGCCCCGCAGTCCCTGAAGGGCCATCAGCCCCACATTCGGCTGTTGTTGATACTGCATAGGTTGAGGAACGTCAGCACCTGGAGCATTTGTATTTTGAGGAGCCATGCTCGCGAGCCCACCAAGTTGCCATGTAGCCATTAGTAACTCAGCCCCCCAAGTAAGCCAATGCCACCGCCAATCGCGGCACCAACACCAGTACCCAGCACAGGAACAACACTACCCAACGCAGCACCGGTCATTGCCCCTGTAGCCGCGCCACCAATACCTCTTGCAAAAGCGGATGGCTGTTGCGCCTGCCCTGCACGAATGGAACCAAGCCCCTGCAAAAGTTGCCCGGTATTGTTCGCAAAGTTCTGCCCTGATGTAGCCTGACCCGAAGTTGCGTTCATCCCGATATTGAGCATATTTCCATAATTTTGCATCTGCCCACTAAGCCAGTCGTTATAAAGCTGTGGGCCAATTGCGCTCAGTTGGTTTGCTGTAGCAGTGGAACCTAAACCGCCCGTAGCCTCTGCAGAACGCAAAATCTGGTACCGCGCCTGATCAGCCATTCGTTGGTATACACCCGAGCCGAAGAAATCATTTGCCGCTTTGTCCTGCCCTTCAAGCGTCATTAGCCCCTGCAACCCCTGTAACGCAGGGAGGCCAACCTCGGCATACGGCTTAAGGTTATTCATCACCGTATTCCACTGCTCACGCTGCAAATCAATTGCCTGTTGCTGGGTTTTAGCCTGAGCCTTTGCGCCGCCGTCGCTGCTGCCACCTTTGGCATATACCGCACGGGAAAGATGTTTGTTTGCGATCTGGAAAATTAACATTCGACGAATTCCTTATATTGCTGGCGCGTAAGCTGGTACAGAGTCACGCCGACTGGTTTTTCATTGCAGATATACGCATCTTCCAGGTGGCCTACACGAGTCGCGCCAAGCAGGCGGATAATCGCTCTGCCGTATTTCGTTGTGTCGGGCACCATCGTGATGCTGTTCAGGAAGGGAGAGTTCTGAAGAAGCCATTTGCAGAATAAGCGGTGACCGTTCAGCGCATACTCACCACGGAATCCGGGATCGTAAATTGCGTGCGCCTCCACTATGCAGTGCCAGAAATTGCGCACCTCATGCACGCCAACCAGCATCAATCCTTCGTAGATGCCGAGGTAGAGCGCGTCGGCTTTGATTTGATAGCTATCGCCTGACTCAACAATGTTCCCTGTATTTAGGGGATCGTTAAGAAAGGCCTGTAATCGCAGTGGGTCATCAATGATTTTCAGTTCCATGCGTTACCGCCCGCTGCTACATGCAACCCGCCAGCGCCTTTTCCATGAGGCCTCGCGCGATTTCGTGAAGAGATGGCGCAACGCCAATCCCTGATTTTTTCCGCTGCTCGTCCTGAATCCTTTTGATGGCCTGCATCTGCTTTTCGCTGAGCAGGACCGGTTTAACTGAAACAGCCATACAACCTCCGTCACTGTATAACGATACAGCCATTATAGTTTCATAAAACGCAATGATCATTACTTATATTGCAAAAAATGAAATGAATTGGGCGTAAAAAAGCCACCCTTTCAGGTGGCCTGTTATCAGGTGTTATCGCTGGCTGGCGAACCCTTTTTTATGGACTCAAGAAATTCAGGATGCGTTCCTTTTTTATGGACTCCAAAAACTCTGTAATGCGCCTTTATGGTGTCGCATTTCTCTTCCTCCCGGGCCAGCACTTCACTCAATTGCCCCCTGTCCACTGACGAGGTTAATCAGGATTTCGTCCAGCTCATCCCTGCCGTCGTGCCGCTCGCTCTGTAGCAACCATTTCAGCACGTCCACCGCCTCGCGCTGGTGGCGTGGGCGCAGGGTTGCCAGCTTCCCATCAAGCCAGTCCTCCCGATCATAAACCTCCTGCCGGTGTTCAGTGCCGTATCTGTCTCCCAGTTCTTTACTGGCGGTATGGCGCATGTGATAGAGCCAGTTCCAGTATTCAAACTCTCGCACCACGTCAGAAAGAGTGTGCGGATCAGGCAGAACGTCGCAAAAGCCGTTATGCGCTGCCTTGCGGGCATCTTCGACTTCAAAGTAACGATCAGCGCCAGATATAGATCCGCTGGCTGACTCCTCTTCTGTCATACCGAAGTCATCCCCCACCAGCAGCGCCGACTGGTCAATCAGCATTTCGGCGGCCACCGGTTCCATCGCAGCATCATAGCTGCCGTAGTGCGCTCTCACCTGGCGGGCACTGGCGATATCAGCTTTTGCGCAGCGGATAAAGTGCTGAGGGTCGTCCATAAACATCGTGCCAAATGCCACATTGAGTAGGTCAGTACCGTTGAGAACCAGCCAGTCACGGTAACGCTTCTCTGCGTCTTTCGGCTTGATGGTCAGCTTCTGCAGGGCTTCCTCTGCGGCTGCCAGGTGCGCCGGTTCGTTCAGCTGAATCACCTCCAACACCCACAGATAAGCATCGGTCTGCTTATGCCCGGTCACCACTCTTTGCGATGGTAGCGGCTTCACTGTCGCCAGTTCGCAGTTGTGTACTGGCTCCGGGATGGTAAATAGCTCGGCGTGGGCCGGGTTGTCATCAAACAGGCCGCTGCGCTTACAGACGGCGCGCACCGTAGTGGTTTTGATGCCCAGCTCTCCGGCAATGCGGCCATATCCAAGGCCCCGACGTTTAAGGCGGATGATTTCCGCTTTTTGTTCAGGCGTCAGGCGCATATCCACCCCTTGTTGTAATCTTGCTGTTCATGGCAGAGAGATTTTCTCTCGCCATCTGCTGCTGCTCCGGCGTCACCTCTCCGACCGGTTCCCCCGCGAGGTTATAACGCGCTCCGCCTGCGATCAGTGCTTTCAGATAGATTGCGCGCCGGGTGTACATCGCAACGGCGGCCCGGATCTTGCCCGCTCCGGTAATGCCCCGGGCGCATATATCGGCCGCTATCAGCTCCGCAGTGCCAATCGCCAGCGGGCGCGGTGCGTCCAGGCTAAAAGCTGCAGGCCAGTGAGTTACCAGCAGCTCCAGCTTCTTGCGGTTGTGCCTACTGCTCTTTGTACCTGTGGCTGCCCCAGCGCTTGCGTGAGCCGTTTTCTCTGCTGTCGCCGTGTTAGCGGATGGTTTAGCCGTTGCGGATGTTGTAGCGCGTTTTAGGCGCAATATCTGGCGTTTAGTATCCATCACTTGAGCCCCTCCATTGTTTGCGGATCGCAATCTTTCACGCCTGCGTTTACAGCCCGCTCCCACGGATAGGCATAATCCCCGCCAGCAAATACCATGTTAATTCGGTGCGGCACCTGTTTGGCAACGTCAGGGTGCATGTTTTCAAATGCCACACAATGAAGGCTATCAAGCCATCTATAAGCATCTGCAGATTCACCCCACAAATTTATGCCTGCCAAGTTAACGATGTCTCTTATCGTGCAAATATCAATCCGCCCATATACCCCTGTAAATCGGTGCTCCATTTCGTATATAGCTTGCTTAAAAAGCGTGGCTTTCATCGGATCAGAAAGGTCTATGTATGGGAATGCTATCAAGTCCATAAAATTAATTTTCTGCCCACGCATTGGGACCACTGCAGGGTGAATGTTTTTCTGATTGAACCCGAAAATCACAGAAATTCTATTCAAGGTTTTTTGGAATACACGCATATCACCCCCTCAGAATGATTCATGATCTGCATAAGGCGGGGTTTGGTCATATTCCCCATAACCCTGCGCGCCAAGTGAGGCAGGCCCACCAGCCCCCATAAACTGAGGCGCGGCTGCTGCCTGTCCTCGCTGGGCTTTCTTCCCACCCGGTCGCGCCGTTCTGGCGCTGATCACACTGTCGGCAATCACCTGATACCCGGTCTGTGTGCCGCCGTCGTTACCCGTCCACTGATTCACCTGCATATTGCCCGCCACGCTTACCATGTCGCCCTTCTGATGCTTCGCCAGTGCTTCGGCCTGTTTGCCGAACGCAGTAATTGCCAGCCAGAAGGTGGCCTCTCCGTTCTCTGCTTTCTGACACGGCAGCGTCACCGCCATGCGGGTAAATGCCATCGGGTTACCGTTGCTGGTCGTGCGACTCTGAACATCCGCCACCAGCCGCCCGTACGCTGAAATTTGTGCTGTCATCGTCTTTTACCTGTCTTTGATGCTGAAATCCGGGGTCTGTGTTGGTTCAAAAAGGCTATTTGTTGGTTCAGTGTTGGTTCAATTTTTGAGCGTGAACCCTTAAATAACAGCAACATAAAAACACTGAACCAACTGAACCAACTGAACCAACACCTAAACTACGCACATAAGAGAGTTACTTACTCTGGCTGGCTCCCCTCCGGTTGATACTGGATCACGTAGACATTGATTTGCCTTCCATCAATGCGCGGTGACTTGCGCTGATACCCTCGCCCGGTATTTGGCGGGGTCAGCATCCCGGCGTTTTTCAGTACCTCAGCAAACATCTTCGCGTTGAATCCCTGTGCTATCTCTTTTTCGAAAGCTGCCGGGAAGGTGTAGAACACCACCGGGTCAGCTTCATGCCCTCCCTTCTGGCGATATCCTGCCAGGTTGGCAATTGGCAGGCTGCCCGGGTCATACGGGAATGGCGCAAACCGGCTGAGGCCGTGAGCGTTGAGGAATGCTTCGGTCTGCTCGATGATTTGCTGATGCTCTTTGTTTCCGGTACCGAACTCCCTGATCCAGGCGTTGAAGCTGTACTGAATCGCATCACGGCAGGTCTGTTCATCCCACCCGGTGATCACCCGTCCGGCCATGAGCGCAGCCTCCAGAATGGCGAAACGCGCACCCACTCGATGTACCTGCTCCCCGTAGTCAGCCGGAATAATCCCGCGCCAGCGCGCCTCCGCTTCACGCACCGCGTTAATAGCTTCCTGCTGATGGTCAGCCAGCCACTGAACCCATGCGCGGCCAGCAGCGCCATGGTGGCTCTGATACGCATCTTTCAGCGCATCGGCATGGTGCTTACCACTTTCGTGGCCGTGGAAGCGAACAGCCTTACTCAGCGGAATATTGAGCAGGCGCACCAGCTGCCCGGCCTTTGCCTTACGCCCGGCACCAGCAATGAAAGTCTCCAGATCCACTTCTCCGGTGCTGATGGCAACAGTACGCCAGCGCTTCAGCTCGCGGTTACCGCCCTCTTTGGCTCCCTGCAGTTTCCCGGTACCGTTGAACAGCGCATAAGCCGACTTATAGACCTCAACCGGATCCGCACCCTGCCCGATTTCATCCAGGGGCATCAGTGCGTCATTGTGTGCGGCCGCTTCGTTCGCCAGCCCCAGCGCTGTGCCGTACCATGTCAGACGCAACACATCAGGATTGCCGTAAAGACTGGCCGCGACATTGGCCGTGGTGGTTTTACCGGCGCTCGACTGTTCGTAGAAATGGATCCCGAACCCGTCAGCGCCAGCCAGCCCAATCAGCGGGGCCGCCAGCGCTGCCGCAACACCCGTCATCATGGAGTAATTGCCATTTGCCAAATGCGCCACACTGTCACGCCAGCCCTCAGCTGTGCCGCTGGTGGTGTAGCCTGATGCGGCAGAACTGCGGCCGTTGAAAAGAACCGGTATTTCAGGTGTGCCGATAATGTCGCCGTCAGGCATAAGGTATGCGCCACACTGCCAGCCTGTAGCCTGGGCAATACGCCAGATCTCCCCTCTGTGGGCCTGACTCTGCAGCCAGTCCGCCAGCGTCGCGCGCAGACCGCTTTTGGTGGTGACATACAGCCCCCCAGCTTTGAGTGTGCGCCATCCCTCCCTTTCGCCGATGTCGGCCAGGGGGATCGCATGCGTTGTTTCTTCCTTCGCGCCCAACGCCCGCCAGCGCAGTACCAGATATCGCGTTCTGTTGTCATCAATGCCCACACCAACCACTTCCAGCGCTGAACAAAGCAGGCTCTCTACTTCGGTGATCTCCCCGCTCTTTTCTTTAGGTTCAACCCAGTAAAGGCCATTGCGACGGCTGTCAACATAGGGCTTCTGTGCGTTACGTTTCTGGCTGGCATGAGATCCGATCTCAATTACTTCTGCTGGCGCAGTCACTTCTTCTCCTTGCGGCAGGTACAACGAATCGTTAAACGCGTCGATGGCGGCAACCAGTCCGTACTGCTGGTGGTAGTCGTTCCAGTCGGCCTTATGCTCTACAGGTGGCAGAGCCACCAATCCCGCCACAGCGGCAGCGGCTTTCTCTGCGGCTTCCTTCCCCGTATTAGGCTCATCCGGTTTGATGTCGTTATCTGCGGCAATGATGATCTGCGCTTGCGGATACTTCCGGCGCATTACCTGCGCTACAGGCAGCAGATTCCCGGCGTCGATAGCAACCACCGCCAGTGCGTCAGGGCGCATCTTATGAACGCTTAATACTGTCGCCAGCCCTTCACCAACAATCACAACCTGCGTACAAAACATGGGATTAATGAAGTGATATGCTCCCTTTTTCGCCGAACCTGTTAGCAAGCGTTTTTCACCCTGCTCCGTAATGATCTGCGCAGCTGCTGGCTCTCCGAACTCATTCTCCAGCACCAAAAGCAGGGAACCATCTGGCAGGATCGGATAGACAAAAAAGGGTAAGTCTTTGCCCTCTAGGTAGGCAGATTTCCTCTCATGCGCCTGCGCTGTCAGCCCTGCCAACTTAGTTGAGAAACGAGCTGAACGTTCAGATTTTTCCCGAGCCTGCTGCTGCTCCAGCGCTGCCCGACGGTCAGCCTGTTCCTGCTGACGCTGGGCATTATCCTTACCGGGGATAGTGTGCAGGGTGTGTACATTCATCCCTAGCGCGTCGGCCACCAGCTGCGCGGCCCGGGTGGCATCACAGCTGTTGACCTTCTTCACCAGCTCCAGTCCGTCACCGGCTCCACAGGCGTTACAGAAGTGCGCCCCGCGCCCGTCGTCATCGAAGCGAAAGCGATCCTTGCCACCACAAGCCGGGCAGGCGACCTGCGCGCGTGGTGAAGCGGGTACATCAATCCCCATCAACGAGAGTACGTCCGGCCAGCGACCACGGGCTGCCTCTGATACCTGCCGGATCACATCAATGTTTCGCATCGCCATACCCCACGTTGTCGATATACGTAGCGATGTAATTCACCAGCATGTTCCATTTGGCAATGCCGTAATCAGAGAGCGTCCAGTCCTCGTTCTGCCATAGTTCGAGTTCGGCCAGAGTTGTCAGCTTCCACTGCTCTTTGTGTACCAGTTTCATTACCGGCAACAGGTAGGCATCAATCAGAGCGCCGACATCTGAGGGTTTCAGCGGCGTATCCACTGAGCGCCCCTCTGGCGTAGTAATTGTCATCGATTCGGTGCCAGATAAAGCCAGATTGTGGACCCACACAGCACCGCAAAGCCTTGCGATGCGCTCTGCCAGCTGTGAGCTGATCGCGTAATCTGCGTGGCTTGATAGCGCTTCGTTTTGCTCTTTCATGTTCAGTCCCTCAGTGCGCCGTTGGAGCTGGTGGAATGCCTTCTTCCATCAGTGTTTCGATAAACCCATCGTGAAGCATTGCCAGCCCTTCACGCCCCATTTGTGACAGTCTCAGCGCCCCGCAATGGGGATCCACCTCGGTCATGCCCTGATACATCTTTACAGCCAGAGGAAGTCCTGTTTCCACGCCATATTTTTCAATTGCCAGCCCCTCGATATGGTTCGCCAGTGAGAACCGTTCCGTCGCCGGGTAAACGCTTAGGCCGCCCTGCTCTCCGGCATAGATCACCGCCCGGTCAACTCCGCCCTCTTCGTTCATTACATCCACAGTGCCGTTTTCCTGCCGCTGCTCACAGATAAACAGGCAGGACACAATCCAGCGCCAGGTAAGCGCCATTTGTTCATCGCTGGGCCTGAACCAGCCACGGTTATGACCAAGCTGAATCTCTGCTGATACGCGCAGACCGTCGCTCAGCGATGTATCAAAGCGACCGTTATCAAGCTGGCGTATCGCAGTTGTGTAGCCCACCAGCCGGTTATCAAGCCGGATACCATCCGGCGTTGCCTCTATGCTGGTAAAGCCGGGATTCCCCGACTTTTCAGGAAATGACAGAACGTTGCTCATGCCTCGCCCTCCTGGTGCTCACGCATCACGTAATCAGCCAGCTGGCTCTCTGCCTCTTCCATTGCCTGCGGTACGCCATGCAACAGCGTGAGAACGGAACCGATAAGACGAGGCAAATCGGGATGGGAGTTCTTTGTGGTGCTTTCCAGCCACATGGATAAAACAGCCTGTGCCTGCTCTACCTGGCAGGTGGCATCAATCAGTTGGAGCTTGCTCATACGCCGCCCTCCGCATCAATACGAGTTACATCAACCAGTGTCAGCACCTTATCCAGCCAGCAATAAAGCTCTTCGCCCTGTTCTTTATCGAGAGAGGGGATCAATTCGGTCATGAGGTAAACCAGACCGGAACGGGTGCGGGTCATGCGCTCAACGGTTCGAGTTGCCTGCGTGGATGTATCGGAATAACCATGTAAACGCCTGAGCATGACTTCCGCCTTCACATCTGCCGGGTGGCTGGTCAGGAGATCAATGTTCATTGCGCCACCCCCGGCAGTGCGTGGCCTTCCAGCAGGCTATGTAAGTCGCGGGCGTACACTTCAAAGAGAGAGATAAGAGCGGACAGGTATTCATCTCGGTTGTCAGCGTTACCTTTCAGCACTTCATCCATCAGCAATGCCAGTGAAATGAGGTTGGCCGAATGACCGGCCGGATCGAGAGGGAGGTCGTAGGTCTTAATCATGGCGCACCCCCTGCACGGAGATGCGGCCAGCGAAGAAACAGACGTGATCACGCACCAGAGAGCGACGAGCATCACGCTCAGTCTCAGCAGCAACATGGTGGAGAACAGGCTTGATTGTCGGACAATCGCGGCGAACTGCGGCGATAATCCATATGAATTGTGGATTTTGGGTGGGGGTAGTAGCCAACATGTGGCAGCCTCCTTGTACTGGGAATAAATCCCACCACCGGAAACGCCAATTTCACTGGTGGTGAGCTGAACAGGGTTGGCGTAACCGGCGTACAAGGTAACCGGCGCGGATTGCTCCGCCCCCATCCAGCCCACCATTACTTCGCGAGCGACACGGAATGCTTCCATATCGCCGAAAAAAGGGTGTGAAGATGCGAGGACACAAAAAAAGACGCTCGGCGCGTCATGTGTCGCCTTGTACTTTACCAGGACGCCAATCCCGACACCAGATTTTGCTGGTGCGCTATAACCATAAACCTGGTTAGGGACAAACGGCAAGCCCTTTTTGTGCAGAGGGTGCAAAACTTGATTCACGTCATTAGTCATTTACGTTGCCCTCTACTTCCGGCAATTGCGGCTGGTGCTCGCGCCAGAGCTGGGCCTCTTCACGATTCAGTTGCTCCTTCTCTTTACGGCATGCCTGCAGGTCATGGCCGCGCTTACTGGCCTTGTGGGTGTACTGGGACTTGCGGCGGGTGAAGTCGTTCAGGAACGCGAACGGCACACCGTAGGAACCAGTTTTACGGATGGATGGGATCACCTGGCGGAATACCCAGTTAGTGAACCGGTGAGCGAGCGTGCCCGGCGCGGCGGCCTTGCGGCTGCGGGCGATCAGTTTGTAGAAACCGGACTCTGCAACCATGTTCCAGCTGCGCGCGCCACCACGTTTACCAGAATGACCCTCGGTTAAAGTTAGGGTCATTACTTCATCGCTATCTAGAGCGGACACCGCTTCGGTGGTGTTACTGATTTCAAGCGCCCGGCATACATCGGAAGCAACAAACCACGGCTCACCTGCCACTTTCACGATCCGCACCTTCGCGCCCTCAAATTTGATTACGGAAATATCGCTTTCGCTGGCCCGGTAAATTACCTTCTGGCTGGCTTCAGGGTGAGTGAGGCCCTGACCGGTAAAGGTCATATTATTTTTCATCATCATTTTCCTTATTCGGCGGCGTTGTCCGGGTATAGGTTCAGAATGCCTTCAACGTCCATCTGATTTAGCGACTGGTGGCCGTTAGTCGCTGCGCAGGCATTAACGAGGGCGATCACCTTCTGCACGTCAGCGCGCTTAATGAAGCGGTAGCGGTAGTGGCTGCCAATACCATCAGGGTTAGGCTCGTCGATGCGTTCAAACTGAATATCGAGACGTCTTTCGAGGTCCGTGAGGTAGTTCCTGCCAGAAGAAAGGCGGCAGTAACGCAGGATCTCGTTCTCAGTGATACCGGTTGCGCCAGAACGCAGGATAAGGACACGCGCTTTATGCTTTTTGGGCACTGGTTTTGTGGTGCTCTGCTGGTTATCATTACAACCAGCAACTTCCAATTGCGCAGGTGTATGGTTCAGTTCGATATGACGCTCGGTGGCACGGGCGTTTTTTATTTCCATTACGCCACCTTCCCGCGGCGTTCTGCCAGCCAGTTATTAATTTCCACAGCGTCAAATGCGGTAATCTTTTCGCCCAATTTTACTGGGCGAGGCATTGAGCCATTGCGAACTTTGCGGTCAATGGTGGATACGCTAACGCCCAGCAATTCAGCCAAGCGAAAGCGGCGGATGTAACCTTTCGATGGGATCGTATCTATGTTCATGCTTCCCGTAACCTCTTTCCGGTAGTTGTTGCTTCGTTACGGGAATTAAACATGAGTGAATGGTAAAAATGGGGGAGTTTTGGAAAAATCTCGGAGAGTTTCAATTTCTCACCTAAATTTCTCCCGCCACTTGCTCCAAGTAGCTTTATCAGGCTGAGGAACATCTACGCCTGCCTTAGCTCCGATTTTTGCCAGCCTGACATTTAGTTCAGAGGGCGATATCTTATATATTTCATCATCTGTAAGCCCTGAGATTCTTAAAAGTGAATACATCATGTTAAATTGATGAATTGTTGCCCTCGGTGGGGTTGTAATGTTTTTCACGATATCTGGCAGGCTAGCTGGATTTGTAGTGAAATTATATAAATCATCAGCATGAACGCACAGATTTTTCCGCTTCACTTTTATAGCTTGCTCTACTGTATTAGCTATATAAATAAACTCACTTTCAGAGGGGGTTCTTGGCGCTATAAAAACAGTCAGAACATCACTTATAGTTTCATCAAACTCCATATCAATTAAATTCAATGGACTTATAAAAAATACTCCTGACAATGTTTCAAATGAATATTTATAGAAGCCATCAACCTCCTTCTCAGTATCAACGTTAGGATTGTTTATTAATTCAACTGAACTAATATTGTATATATCAGAAACCAAAACACTACTTTCAAACAAATGAACAGAGTCGATCTCTAACTCTCCAGAAGAATTATCAAAATGTTCAATATATGCAGATAAATACAACCTCTTAATCTGTGCAAAATGAAGCAAATCATTTTGCGTACACCCTAATTTTTGTGCAGCATCTTCCAATGTATAATACTGTCTCTCAGGCAGAGCGCTTTTCATAAGCATACGTCCTTAATTAAGTTAATAAATTTTAGTCTGCTACCTAAACCGCCCTCTCCACTTTGACCACGTATCTTTATCTGGCTGAGGTACGTTAATACCCTTAGATGCCCCAAGCTGAGATATTCTTTTGTTAAGATTGCTCGGCGAAACATGGAAAATGTCATCTTCAGACAGACCAGCAATCCTCAAAAGAGCTACTATCATATTTGACTGGTGGACAGTAACTCTGGGTTGCGATTCCAATTCTTTGAAGATATTTTCATCGAACCTTCCGGACAATACTGCACGATGAACTTTCTCCACTTCAGATTTTAAGATAAATAAATCCTTCTCTGACAACTCTTCTTCAGGTAAGGTACCAGAAATAAAAACTGTTGCAAACTCATTAGTCTCTATTCGACATACGTCTTCAGATGACCACTCTTTATTCTTGTATCTATCAATTTTATTTACAAAGCTGAATATACCAGAACACAACACTTCAACATTAATAGCTTCTCCTATAAGAGTAGGCTTATCTTTGTATGTGAAACGAATCCCTCTCTGATTTCTACCTAAACTAATAAGGGCATAAGTTTGTAATTGCGTCTGTTCTTTAAGGCTTAATTTTGAGCAGTCAATGTCATCGGGACTAAAAATACCGCATCTGAATGTTGTATCTTCTTTTATATTAGCTGCAAAATTGATGGCTCCAATATCTTGCCAGTGCCATAAATCATCAATTTCACATTCTAAAAGTTTACACGCTCTCTCTAAAGAACAATATTCTAGTGGGGCAATATTCCTTCTTTGCCAAATTGAGAGATCCGATTTATCTACCATTGCGTTACCTACCTTAATGCTGATGAGTTTTTTCTAACTTACCCGAGGATTATCTTAATTTTTTCAAGGGCATGTAAGAATCTATACTTCGGTTACTTGGCCATTTTTATCGGTGTGACGTTGTAATCCCCGCAGCTCTCCAGCGTCACCAGCAGATCAGCCCACAAAGTCAGCGCAGCCTTCCGTTCGTTAAAATACTGATGCCGGTTATAGACACCCTCTACGCCTGGTATTTTGTGATTAAGGCATCTTTCAGCGATTATCGGATCCACACCAAGCGCTGCCAGATGCGTTCTGGCTGTGCGTCGGAAGTCATGCACACTAAATGATTCAACATCCGGCATAGCTGCCAGTATGTGAGGGAAGGCAGTGTTAAGCACTGAACTGCTAACGTGAGCTGTAAGGCGCAGTTTTCTGGCGGGCAATAACCACTTACTACCGCAGGATAAGGCTTTTAACTCCTTCAGCCAGCAAATTACAGGCTCGGCCAATGGGATATCTATTCCTTCCCCCGTCTTCGTTCTCTCGCCAGGAAGATGCCAGACTGCGTTATCGAGATCGAACTCATTCGCCAGTGCCGCGCAAAGCTCCATTTTCCTTACACAGAGAGAAAGCAGCAGCTTAACGGTCAATTCATTTTCTCTGGTAAATGCTTTAACGTTGTGCATGGCATCAAACAGGCGTGCCAGTTCAGTGCGAGTCAGGAATCGCTTTCTGCTCTCTTCTTTTCCGCCTGCATCCTTTGCTGTGAACGGCATGGCCGGGTTCAATTCAATCAGACCGCGAACAACTGCGAAGTCAAAAATCTTCTTCATCATGCGCAGCACGTCGTTCGCTACAGTCAAAGCGCCACGGTTACGTACCGATCGTAAAACCTCATCAACATGCCGAGGTTTTACGTCCTCAACTTTCATGCTCCCAATCAAGGTACCAATGTTGAAGTCAGCGACTTTTTTATAAATCTGCGGGTTCTTGAATGAGGGGAGTATGTGACGAGCATAGAAGTCATTAATTAGATCCTGAACACGGACAGCGCTCTTATCTGCCTCAATCTTTGCGACAGCATCAGCCTTGCGTTGCTGCTTTTCCCCGGCGACGTCAAAACCCAAAGCCACACGCGCCGAAAGCTCCTTAACGGCTTCACGCGCTTTAGCAAGCGTCAGGTCGTTATACGAACCGATTACCATCGCCCGGGCCTTTCCAGCAATCTTGTACCTGAACCGCCACACAGGAACGCGGTCAACTTCGCGGTATCTTAAATACAGGCCATTACCATCAGAGCGCCCCTCGAAACGCTCGCCAGCCCTTACCCAGGCTTTGATCTGCATATCAGTTAGCTTTGCCAATTTCACCCCACCAGCGTGTACCCAATTTTGAAATTTGACCCACAGGCTTTTTTGGTTACACCTTTGGGTACACAATCATTATGCGCTTTCTTGATGCTTGTTGATAGCTCGTGGAAACAAAAAACCCGCACATGGCGGGCTTCAATTGAGATCCTGAGTCCTGTTGATTTTTAGTGACTCGTAAATCTATATTCACAAATTGCACAGTAATAATGCACAATCAGAAACTGTAGGTGACACCTACCGACATCAGACCGGTCCAGGACTTATCGACCATCGGGCTGTCTTTCACTTCATCACTGAGACGGGCATAGCGGCCCGTGCCATAGACGTTCCAGTCAGCGGCAAACTTGTAGCTGGCGGTCAGCTCCAGATAAGGCTTCCAGCTGTCGTCAGCATCATAGCTGCGCAGGCCGCTGCGTCTGGCTTCGTGGCTGGATACGCCATAATAGTAGTCGTTGTAGTTGTCGCTGTTGTATTCGATACCGATACCCGGCGTGAAGGTCAGCCCTCCATTGGTGTAACGGTACAACCACGCCAGATCCCAGATATATCCATTGCTGTTGTCGAGGGTGTCACCCGCCAGAGCGGTGCGCAGGAAACCATACTGGGTATGATGTACCCAGGAAATCCCGGCCATCATGGTGCTCTTACGCTTGTCGAGCTGACGCAGCTGGCGGTTATCGCTGTCCCCGGGTTTGAAGTGCGTTGGGTCGTAGTAGGCCATAATGGAGAGTTTGTCGGTCTGGTCGTTCCACAGATAGTAGCCACCGCCCAGCCCGCGGAACCAGAAGTTATCCCCTTCATAGGTGATAACCGGAACCGGATAGAAATCGCGATCGTATTGTTTATAAGGGCTATTGATTACGCCGACACCAGCTCCAACAGACCACTGATTCTCCGCGTATGCTGTACTCACTGAGGTGGCAACGATAATCCCCAGTGCCAGAAGTTTGAGTTTGGTCACAATCCATTCTTTCCTGTAGTCAAATAATCAGCGGGTGAAGTGTAACCGTCATCCCCCTCTTACCTCAAAATTTTTTGTCTGCTAATCAATTTGATTAACAGAATATTTTGTTTGTTACAGATGACGAAACGCTGTCACGTTGATTACCGTTCAGTGAAAGAAGTGTGTTTGACGTTCAAGATTTGGCTAATTTTTTGGATGAGTTATTGATATGTCATTGAAATTAGTTTTGGCATACATGCAAGTTTTGCAAATGCCATCTACGCTTAATTTTAAGAAGCTGAATACCCGATCACCCCGCAGTTTTGGCCGCCCGACCTGGCACACGGGTTGCTGCTCTGGCAGTGAGGTGCAACGGATCCCGCTTCCGGGAGCCTCTACTATTCATATGAACGGCTCTTTTCCTGTGCTAAAAAACGAAAGGACGGCATGCCATGAATATATTCGATCACTATCGCCAGCGCTATGAAGCTGCCAAGGACGAAGAGTTCACACTGCAGGAGTTTCTTACCATCTGCCGGCAAGATCGCAGTGCTTATGCCAATGCGGCGGAACGACTATTGATGGCTATTGGGGAGCCAAATATGGTCGATACCGCCCAGGAGCCACGGCTTTCCCGTCTGTTTTCGAATCGGGTCGTCGCCCGATATCCTGCGTTCGAAGAATTTTATGGCATGGAAGATGCCATCGAGCAGATTGTTTCTTATCTGAAGCACGCTGCTCAGGGTCTGGAAGAGAAGAAACAGATCCTCTATCTGCTGGGGCCTGTCGGCGGCGGTAAATCCTCGCTGGCCGAGCGGCTGAAATCGTTGATGCAGCGCGTGCCTATTTACGTGCTCAGCGCCAACGGCGAACGTAGCCCGGTTAACGACCATCCGCTGTGCCTGTTTAACCCGCAGGAAGATGCGCAGATTCTGGATAAAGAGTACGGCATACCTCGCCGCTATCTCGGCACTATTATGTCGCCGTGGGCAGCGAAACGCCTGAACGAATTTGGCGGCGATATCACCAAATTCCGCGTAGTGAAGGTCTGGCCATCGATTCTGGAGCAGATTGCGATTGCCAAGACTGAACCAGGCGATGAGAACAACCAGGATATCTCGGCGCTGGTCGGTAAAGTGGACATCCGTAAACTGGAAAACCACGCGCAAAACGATCCTGACGCATACGGCTATTCCGGTGCGCTGTGCCGCGCCAACCAGGGGATTATGGAGTTCGTCGAGATGTTTAAAGCGCCGATTAAGGTGCTGCATCCGCTGCTGACGGCAACTCAGGAAGGTAACTACAACGGGACGGAAGGCATCTCCGCCCTGCCGTTTAACGGCATTATCCTGGCGCACTCCAACGAATCTGAATGGGTTCAGTTCAGAAATAATAAAAACAACGAGGCCTTCCTTGACCGTGTTTACATTGTCAAAGTGCCTTACTGCCTGCGGATCTCCGAAGAGATCAAGATTTATGAAAAACTGCTGAACCACAGTGAGCTGGTTCATGCCCCATGCGCCCCAGGGACCCTGGAAACGCTGTCGCGCTTCTCGATCCTGTCGCGACTGAAAGAGCCAGAAAACTCCAGCATTTACTCGAAAATGCGCGTTTACGACGGTGAAAGCCTGAAGGATACCGACCCGAAAGCGAAATCCTACCAGGAGTATCGTGACTACGCCGGTGTTGATGAAGGGATGAACGGTCTGTCCACGCGCTTCGCGTTTAAAATTCTCTCCCGCGTGTTCAACTTTGACCATGCAGAAGTGGCCGCCAACCCGGTACACCTGTTCTACGTCCTGGAGCAGCAGATCGAACGTGAACAGTTCCCGCAAGAGCAGGCTGAACGTTATCTGGAGTTCCTGAAAGGCTATCTGATCCCGAAATACGCCGAATTTATCGGCAAAGAGATCCAGACCGCCTACCTGGAATCTTACTCTGAGTACGGGCAGAACATCTTTGACCGCTACGTCACCTACGCCGATTTCTGGATCCAGGATCAGGAGTACCGCGACCCGGATACCGGCCAGCTGTTTGACCGCGAGTCACTGAATGCCGAACTGGAAAAAATCGAGAAGCCTGCCGGGATCAGCAACCCGAAAGACTTCCGTAATGAGATCGTCAACTTCGTACTGCGCGCCAGAGCGAACTTCAGCGGACGGAATCCAAACTGGACCAGCTATGAAAAACTGCGCACCGTTATTGAGAAGAAAATGTTCTCCAATACCGAAGAGCTGTTGCCGGTCATTTCGTTTAATGCCAAAACCTCTACCGACGAGCAGAAAAAGCACGACGATTTTGTCGATCGCATGATGGAAAAAGGCTACACCCGCAAACAGGTTCGCCTGCTGTGCGAATGGTACCTGCGCGTGCGTAAATCGTCCTGATAGCCCAATGCCCGGCGGCGCATTGCTTGCCGGGCTTACAAAGATGCAAACGTAGGCCGGATAACCTGCGATTATCCGGCACTATCACGCAGCATAAAGTTGGCAAATGCAGTACGGGGGGGCATATGACCTGGTTTATTGACCGGCGTCTTAACGGCAAAAACAAGAGCACGGTGAATCGCCAGCGCTTCTTGCGCCGTTATAAAGCGCAAATTAAACAGTCGATCTCCGAGGCCATTAACAAGCGTTCGGTGACCGACGTAGACAGCGGGGAGTCCGTCTCAATCCCGACGGATGACATTAGCGAACCGATGTTCCATCAGGGACGCGGCGGTTTGCGCCATCGTGTTCACCCGGGTAATGACCATTTTGTCCAGAACGACCGTATCGAGCGTCCGCAGGGTGGCGGCGGTGGCGGCGGCAGTGGACAGGGGCAGGCCAGCCAGGACGGTGAAGGTCAGGACGAATTTGTGTTTCAGATCTCCAAGGATGAATATCTGGATCTGCTGTTTGAAGATTTGGCCCTGCCGAATCTGAAGAAGAATCAGCATCGTCAGTTGAACGAATATAAAACGCACAGAGCCGGTTTTACCGCTAACGGTGTGCCAGCCAACATCAGCGTGGTGCGTTCGTTACAGAACTCACTGGCGCGCCGTACCGCCATGACGGCAGGTAAACGGCGTGAACTGCGCGAACTGGAAGCGAGCCTGGATATCGTGGCGAAGAGCGAGCCTGCGCAGCTGCTGGAAGAGGAGCGCTTGCGCAAGGAGATCGCCGAACTGCGTGCTAAAATTGAGCGCGTTCCGTTCATCGATACCTTTGACCTGCGTTACAAAAACTATGAAAAACGTCCTGAGCCTTCAAGCCAGGCGGTCATGTTCTGTCTGATGGACGTTTCCGGCTCGATGGATCAAGCCACAAAAGATATGGCGAAGCGCTTTTATATTCTGCTTTATCTGTTTCTGAGCAGAACCTATAAGAACGTGGAAGTGGTCTATATTCGCCACCACACTCAGGCCAAAGAGGTGGATGAGCATGAGTTCTTCTACTCGCAGGAGACGGGCGGTACCATTGTTTCCAGTGCCCTGAAACTGATGGATGAAGTGGTGAAGGAGCGGTACGACCCGGCGCAGTGGAATATCTATGCCGCCCAGGCGTCGGACGGTGATAACTGGGCAGATGATTCGCCGCTGTGTCATGAAATTCTGGCGAAAAAGCTGCTGCCCGTGGTGCGTTACTACAGCTATATTGAGATCACCCGCCGTGCCCACCAGACGCTGTGGCGCGAGTATGAACATCTGCAATCCACGTTCGATAACTTCGCGATGCAGCATATTCGCGATCAGGACGATATTTATCCGGTATTCAGAGAGCTTTTCCACAAGCAGTCCGCCACCAGCAACAGCTAACCATACCGCCGGTCAATGACCGGCGGTTTTACGTTGGCTGTCAGCTTCAGAAGGTGACGTTCATTTTCGCCCACAGGGTACGACCCGGCTCATTCACCGGCGTATCGGAGGAGTAACCAAAGCTGCTGTTCCCCGCCAGGTTGAGATGTTCGCTGTAGTTTTTGTCCAGCAGGTTATCAACGCCGGTACTGAGCTTCAGGTAGCGGTTCACCTTGTAGGCCGCGTTAGCGGAAAGGATTGCGAACCCGGCGCTCTGGTCAAAGTCTTTCCCGACCACGTTACCTTCATTCATCGCCACCCGATGCTGCGGGCTGACCATGCGCAGCAGGCCGGTTGAGCTCAGGTCTCCCTTCTCCCACGTCAGGCCAAGACGCGCCTCCAGCGGCGGCATTTGCGGCAGCGGCTGGCGATCGTCGGTGTTCTGGCCCCAGGCGTAGTTAAGGGTAGCATCGGTTTTCCACTGGTCGCTCAGCTGATATGAGGCACCCATCTCTCCTCCCATAATGGTAGCGTCCACGTTATCGGCCTGGCTGACATGCGTGTCGTCAGGATCGTAAATAAAGAGAATAAAATCGTTAATGCGTCCGACGTAGGCGGAGATCCACCCGGTGGTACGCTCGCCTTTATACTGGGCGCCGACGTCAAGCTGGGTGGTCTTCTCGGGTTTCAGGTTGTCAAACACATCCGAAGTGCCATCCGGCCCGTAAGTCGGCGAAAACAGCTCCCAGTAATCCGGGAACCGTTCGGTATACCCCAGTCCGGCATAGACCATCGCCGGTACCGTGCCCAGATTATGTTCAACCCGCAGGAAGCCCGCCGGAAGAGTATCTTCCCGACTGTCGCTGCCAATACCGGTATAGTTATCCACGTCGACCTTATCGAATCGTGCACCGCCAATCACCTTACTCAGATCGGTTGCATTCCACGTCAGCTCGCCGAACGCGCCGTAATCATGAAAACGCGCATCCTCCTGCCAGCCTTTGTTCTCGTCATCTTCGTTGCTGCGATGGGTATTGGTCTGCATATCCAGCCCGCTTTGCAGCTGGAAATCCGGCCATAGCCAGGTGCCCATCATCCTGCCGCCGACGGTACGACGATCGACCTGTTTTTCCATCGGCATCGACATATCCATCGCCCCCATCGGCATCCCGTTCATAGAACCTGAATCCGGGGTTCCAGGCGAGCGCATAGAGTAGTTATCCATGATGTGGTTGGCATAGTTGTAATACGCGCTCATCTCCAGCGAGTCGAAGACCTCACCGATATTCTCTTTTTTAAAGCGCAGGCCCAGGCTTTCACGCTTGAACTGGGAGCCGTCCATTCCTCGTCCAGCGTAGCTGGCGTCGCCGTTGCCCTGGCCTGCGGTCAGTTCCAGCAGCGTATCGGCATCAGGCGTCCAGCCAATGGCAAGTTCGGTATTCCACTTGTCCCACTTTGAGGCCACGCGATCGCCGTTCCCGTCTTTGTAGTCGCCCGATTTCGATTTATTGCCGTTGAGGCGCACATAGCCGGTATCGTTACCAAAGCTG
The DNA here is from genome assembly GCF_035787115.1 of Leclercia adecarboxylata. Classification (GTDB taxonomy): domain Bacteria; phylum Pseudomonadota; class Gammaproteobacteria; order Enterobacterales; family Enterobacteriaceae; genus Enterobacter; species Enterobacter adecarboxylatus_E. Next base: position 96,759 of record NZ_JALKTL010000002.1, read on the forward strand.
ACGTCGGCGTTCTCATCGAAGCGATCGTTAGAGGCGGCGAGGAAACTGGCGTCACCTTTAATACCCGCGCGGGTAAAGCGCGGCGGTTCACGTTCAAAACGTACCGTTCCAGCGGAGTTTCCCGGCCCCCAGAGCACGGTTTCCGGCCCTTTAGTGACCGTCAGCAGATCGTAACTTTCCGGCGAGATGTACGAGCTGGGCGCATCCATTCTCGCCGGACAGGCGCCGAGCATCTCGCTGTCGTTGGTCAGCAGGCGCAGACGCGAGCCAAACATGCCGCGAAAAACCGGATCGCCATTGCTGCCGCCGTTGCGGATCTGACTAAAGCCCGGGATGGTTTTGAGGTAGTCCGAACCATCGCTGGCTGGAACCGGCTGGCGCGGCGTTTTTGGTGATGTCACCACCTCGAGGGGAGAGAGTACGGGCGCTGTCACGGTAATAACATCCTGATCGTTCACCGGCGCTGCGCTGTTATTTTTCGCCGCCAGCGTAGTGCCGGAGAAAGCGAGCAGCAGTGCCAGAGCCAGCGGATGGGGGGCAAATTTAACGTTTTTCATTCCTGTGCCTGAGTTCAGAGTGGCGTGGTGTACCGCTGCGAAACCGAATCCTTTCGCTGACGAAAGCGCTTAACGAGCTGGCACATAAACTGGAGTAAAATTTTGCCCGGGTGCGCGAAGCGGAACAACGCGGCGCGAAGAGAATAAGAGGTGCGGAAAGGAGTTGAAAATATTTAATGATGCCGGTACAGGCAAACAAACCGCATAAATAAGTCAGCCAGCCAGGCATTCGCCCAAATCACAACATTTTTTGCACAAAACCCTTTTTACTGACCTGCGGGTGCGTAAAGTAAGCAGGCTTACTATTATTATTTTGGCAAGGAATACAACATGCTTGACCCTACCCTGCTCATTCTTCTGGGCCTGGCTGCGCTGGGATTTGTCAGCCATAACACCACGGTAGCGATTTCAATCCTGGTGCTGATCATCGTCCGCGTGACGCCGCTCAGCAGTTTTTTCCCGTGGATTGAAAAACAGGGGCTGACCGTCGGGATTATCATCCTCACCGTGGGGGTGATGGCACCTATTGCCAGCGGCACGCTGCCGGCCTCAACGCTGATCCACGCCTTTATGAACTGGAAATCGTTGATTGCCATTGCCGTCGGTGTGTTTGTCTCCTGGCTTGGCGGTCGCGGCGTCACGCTGATGAGCTCCCAGCCCTCGCTGGTCGCCGGCCTGCTGGTGGGTACAGTGCTGGGCGTGGCGCTGTTTCGCGGCGTTCCGGTCGGGCCGCTGATCGCCGCCGGGCTGGTCTCGTTATTTATCGGGAAGTCGTAGCGAGGCTGGCGACATACCGGGCCGGGGTCTGACCCAACCCTTTTTTGAACATGGTGATAAACGCCGTGGTGGAATCATAGCCCAGGTTTTGTGCAACCTGCTGTACCGACTGACCGCCGATCAGCCCTTGCAAGGCCACAATCAGCTGGAGCTGATGCCGCCAGCGGCGAAAACTGAGCCCGGTTTCACTCACCACCAGCCGGGCGAGATTGCGCTCGCTCATGGCAAAATGGTGCGCCCACTGGTGTAGCGTCTGCCATTTCGCCGGGGAGGCGGCCATGGTGTCACTCATCAGGCGAATTTTGGGGTGCGCGGAGACCGGGAGCTGCAGCTGCTCCTCGGGCTGGCGGGGCAGTTCATCAAACAGCACCTCCACCAGACGCCGGGTTGCTGGCTCCTGCTGCCCCGGGCTGCGCTCCGCCAGGGTCAGAATTAACTCCCGCACCAGGGGAGAGATTTTTAGCGTGCAGCAGCGGTCCGGCAGCGACACCGCGCCAGGCTCGATAAATAAAAAACAGAGCCGGGCGCTGGGCGTGGCTTTATTACTGTGCGGCAACTGGCCGGGGATCCAGACGGCGAACTGCGGCGGCACCATCCACATGGCATTTTCTACTTCACAGGTGATGGCGCCATGCAGCGCCAGGATCAGCTGCCCTTTACGGTGCTGATGAGGCGGAATGCGCTGCTCATCGGCCACCACGCTCACATGAAACGCCACCGCAGGATCGTGCTGGCTGTCGGGATCGTAGCCCTCGAGGCCAAGTCCAGGCATAATTTTGTCCGATATTAGCGATAATCTGTCATTTTAGCTTGATTTCAACCACCGTGAAAATGCGTATCCTGTAGGCTCATTTCGACGTAAGAGAAACTCATGACCCTTGCCTTTTCTGCTACCGGCAAACAGCGTTTGCTACTGATTGCCGGGATCCTGATGATTGCCACCTCGCTGCGGGTGACTTTTACCGGCGCAGCGCCGCTGCTGGACGCCATCCGCTCGGATTATTCCCTGACGACTGCCCAGACCGGACTGCTCACCACGCTGCCCCTGCTGGCCTTTGCGCTGATTTCACCGCTGGCGGCCGGCCTCGCCCGCCGTATCGGCATGGAGCGCAGCCTGTTTATCGCACTGTTGCTGGTCATAGCCGGGATCGGGCTGCGTTCGCTGCCCTCAGCAACGCTGCTGTTTGGCGGTACTGCGATAATCGGCTGCGGTATTGCGCTGGGTAACGTGCTGCTGCCGGGGTTAATTAAGCGCGATTTCCCTGGACAGGTGGCGAAACTGACCGGGGCGTATTCTCTGACCATGGGGGCCGCCGCTGCGCTGGGCTCGGCGCTGGTGGTACCCGTAGCCCTGAGCGGCGCGGGCTGGCGCGGGGCGCTGCTAATGCTGATGGTGTTCCCGCTGCTGGCGCTGCTGCTGTGGCTACCGCAGTGGCGTCAGCGCCCTGCTGGGTCCCTGAGCGGCGCGCGGGCGCTGCATAGCCGCGGGCTATGGCGCTCGGCGCTGGCCTGGCAGGTAACGCTGTTTCTGGGCATTAACTCGCTGATTTACTATGTGATTATCGGCTGGCTGCCGGCGATCCTGCAGAGTCATGGATACAGCGAAACCGAGGCGGGTTCTCTGCACGGGCTGTTGCAGCTGGCCACCGCCGCGCCTGGGATTGTGGTGCCGCTGATCCTGCTTCGCCTGAAGGATCAGCGCGGTATCGCCGGGCTGGCGGCCATCATGTGCGCGTTGAGCAGTGCCGGACTGTGGTTTATGCCGGATATGGCGGTAATGTGGACGCTGATTTTTGGCTTTGGCTCCGGCGCCACCATGATCCTCGGCCTGACCTTTATCGGCCTGCGCGCCAGCTCGGCGCATCAGGCGGCGGCCCTCTCCGGGATGGCGCAGTCGGTGGGCTATCTGCTGGCCGCCTGCGGACCACCGCTAATGGGTAAAATCCACGACGCCAACGGCGACTGGCGGATCCCGCTGCTGGCCTGTGCGCTGGTCTCGGTGGTGATGGCCGTCTGCGGAATACTGGCCGGGCGTGACCGGGAGATCACGCCCGGCTGAGCCAGCGTTCAGTAATCCTGAGCTGCGCGAAGCAGCGCCTGCACCAGCGGGGCCGGTCGGCCCGCCAGGGCGGCGCGCTCATGCTGGAACAGCGTGGCGATAAAGAACGGGTGCGTCACCAGCTCTACGGCACGGATCTCACCCTGTGCGTCCCAGCCGGTGACGCGCATATCGCCCTTCTCCAGCTGTAGTGCGAACTCCGGCGAAACGCCGTAATTGCAGTGATAACCCTCTTCGATCTCTTCCTGACCATAGGCTCTGGCAATCAAGGTATTGGCGCGCAGTTCAATCGCGTCGCTTACCTCGACCAGCGAGCAGGTCAGCGGGGCGATCACCATCCGGCCTTCGTTATCGGTCTCGGCATGTGCCGCATCCTGCCAACCCATGACGTTACGGGCGTACTCAATCAGCGCATGCTGGAATCCGCCGCAGGTACCAAGAAACGGCACGCTGTTTTCGCGGGCATAGCGAGCGGCAATAAACGCGCCTTCGGCATTTTTGTAGGGGCTTGCCGGAACCAGCCAGATAGCGTCGTAGCCGACCAGGTCTTCCGGGCTGGTTAATTCGGTGGTCGCCAGCCAGTCATAGTCGGCCGTAATATCCAGTACCGCGGCGGCATCATCAATGGCCAGCGGGATCGCCTGGTGAGCCAGAACGTCAGGATTGTAGTCACCGACCAGCGCAATTCGTAGGGTGTTTTTTACCGCGGAGAGTTCCATAGAGTGGTCCTTATGCCAGACAAATATCAGATAACATAAGGCACGTCAGACTACCGATCTTTCGCTGTTATCACAACATCTTAAATTGGGTGGTCAAAACCTGTGATAGCGTTAAGCTCATAACAACAGGCACCAGCACCGCTTCGCCGGGATTGAGGAGCAAGATAATGATTCAGTGCAAACGATTGTATGACGAGGCCAGTAAAGAAGATGGCTACCGGATCCTGGTAGATCGACTCTGGCCGCGAGGCGTGAAAAAAGAGGCGTTGGCGTACGATGAGTGGTGTAAAACGCTCACACCTTCTAATGAACTGCGCAAGATGTTCCACAGCGAGACGATCGACTTCGCCAGCTTCACCCAGGCCTATCGTCAGGAACTGGTGGCGTTGCATCAGGATGAGGGGCGGCGGATCGCTCGTCTGGCAGACAACCAGACCGTGACGCTGCTTTATGGCGCGAAAGATCGGCAGCAGAATCACGCCCTGGTGTTAGCCGACTGGCTGCGTGAGCTGTAATTCAGTCCAGCATCAGGGCATCGAGGGTTTCCGGCGCGTCTTCAGGCGTGAGCGGCATCAGATGTTCCGGGCGCACAAAAGCAAAGCCGTGCTGGTTATCCACCGACCAGACATCCCCGGTCACCAGCCACAAGGGACGTTCAGCCCCAGGCGGCAGCTCTGTCATCACGCCGTTGACCGGGTTTAAAAAACGCTGTCCCGGCTGACAGAGGTTAAACAACTCAACGGATTTGCCAATATTGCGACGCCCTGCTGGCGTGCGGGCACCGATGATCATCGCCAGGCTGCCCGGATTTAACTGAAACATGTTTCCTCGAATCTGGATACTGAACATATAAGATTTTTCTTAGCGCGAAGTTTATCTCAGCCCCAACGCCCTGTCACCAGGGGAGGCGGTTAATCTTTCTCCATGATTTCTTCATTATGCAGACATCTTTGCTCGCTATAGTGGTGGCGTTCTCGCAAAGACCAGAGAACATCATTCCGTAATCAAGATGTTATTTCCCCGGCCCTGCGCCGGGGCTTTTTCCTGCCAGAATGTGCCGTTCTTCGCATGAATATATGAAATGTTTTTAATTCATGTTTTACTATCCGCCGTCAATCTTTGAACAAACCAGACAGGTACAGAGGTCATCTGTAAGGGAGTTGAGCAGCGTCATGTCGGATATCATTCTTGCCCGTGTTTCAGAAACGCTCAGCACTGAGCAATCACTTGAGAGCCTGGTGCGTCAGCTGCTCGAAATGCTTGAGATAGTGACTGACATGGAGTCTACCTACCTCACCAAAATTGATATCAATGCCCGTCTGCAGCACATTCTCTACGCCAGAAACAGCAAACAGATGCAGATCCCGGAAGGGCTAAGCGTTCCCTGGGATGAGACGCTGTGTAAACGGGCGATCGACGCCGGCTGCTTCTTTAGCGATAACGTGCCCGAACGCTTTCCGGACTGCGACGCGGCAAAAACGCTGGGGATTACCACCTACATGAGCATACCGGTTCATCTGACCGATGGTTCGCTCTACGGTACCCTGTGCGCCACCAGCACCCGCAAACAGCCACTGAGCGAACGCGGTCAGCAGGTTTTGAAGCTCTTCGCCGGGCTTATCGCCCAGTACATTGAAAAAGAGTCGCTGGTCAGCCAACTGCGTGAAGCTAACGCTGCCCTGATTACCTGGTCCTATACCGATGCTCTTACCGGGCTACCCAACCGCCGGGCCATCTTTGAAAATCTCACTACCCTCTTCTCACTGGCGCGACATTTGAATCGCAGCGCCATTATCGCCTACATCGACCTGGATAATTTTAAGCTCATTAACGATCGCTTTGGTCATGAAGCAGGCGACCAGTTTCTGGTTGAGGTAGGAAAGAGGCTAAATGACGGGCGCGATAATGATGATATTGTCGGCAGGCTGGGTGGCGACGAGTTTCTGGTGGCCTGTCTGAGTAACGATCGCGAAAGCGGGGAGCAAACGCCGTTAACCATGCTGAGGACACAGCTGAGCGCGCAGATTGCCGGTGAATACTGGCTAGGGGATGTTCATCTTGTCTACCCGGGCGCGAGTCTTGGGGTGATTGAGGTGGATCCTGCCAAACTGGATGCCGACAGCGCGCTGCGGGCAGCCGATGCGGCCATGTACAGTGATAAAAAAAGTAAACTGAAAACGGCCTTTCTCAATATTGATTAACCCCGTAAACTCGACGGGTTTTGTACTTCTGGACAGGTGGTAACATGCGGCTTGGTATTCTGTTCCCGATCGTGATTTTTATCACGGCGGTGGTGTTTTTAACGTGGTTTTTTATCGGCGGCTACGCTGCGCCCGGGGGATAAATGAGAAAAACGACGATTATCATGCTGATTGTCGCCATTGTGGCCGTCGCCGGAAGCCAGTTAGGCTGGTGGTGAATCGCGAAAAAAAGACCGCCGTATCGGCGGTCTTTTTCTCTGAATCGTCAGGTTAGCTTCTTACCTTGCGGTAAATAAACAGCACAACCAGCGCACCAATTACTGCAACCATAAAGCTGCCAAAGTTGAAGCCATCGACTCTGCCGAATCCGAACAGGGTACTGATCCAGCCACCCACTACGGCACCGATGATGCCCAGAATGACCGTAACGATGAACCCACCGCCATCTTTGCCCGGCATAATCCACTTCGCCAGAATACCTGCAATAAGCCCAAAGATAATCCAGGAGATGATTCCCATAACTGCTTTCCTCTCTGTATGGTTTTTGTCGTCAAATCAAGTACACACAAAGCTTAGCACAGGATTCAGAAATGCAAGTTTGTGATTGCCATCACGCGAAAATTTTAAGAATTTGTCGAAAACACCTGTTCCGCACAAAAATTGGGGTTGTAATCGTTAATGAGAAATATTATCTTTCTCAACACTGAATAGTTGAGCAAATCACTCAGGTATTCAGTACGACATTGCTCACATTGCTTCCAGTATTACTTGCCCACTCAACGTGGGCTTTTTTTTGCCTGTTATCTGACGATTTGACGTTCTGGAATTTGCTATTACGCTTATTAACACAATCCCAGTACAGCCATAATGGTATTGATAACATGAATGTTTCCAGCAGATTCGTGATTTGTATTAACCTTGTTTGTGCCAGTTCGTTGTTACTTATACTGTCTGACAAATTCAACTGGTTTTAATGTGAGCAAACCCGGCATTTCGCCGGGTTTCATCTTTTAATCATCGCCTTCAATCAAAAACCCTGCCCGACGTATCGCCTCTTTACTGTCCGTAACGCCTGCAGCATACCCTGCTTCGATATCGCACACCGGGCTGGCGCTGACGTAAGGGAGCTTCACTTCTGTCGCAAGAAGCTGTTTCAGGCGGGCGTTATCCTGGCGGGCAACCAGCAGCTCTGCGGCAAGCTCTGCTGGGGCCACCGCGGAGAGTTCGCCTGCGGCAATGCGGCGAAGCGCTGTGTCATCAAGCATAATTCCTCCTGCGTATCCATAAAAACGGGAGCCCATCGGCTCCCTCTCTTATCTCAACTGATAAGTAGCTTCAATTCTGGGTTGGATAGGATTCATCACGTTGCGCCAGCGTAAAACAAGCCCTTTGCTCATTCAGTTCAGATGTGGTTCCGGAACGACTTTTCCCGGCGACAGGACGATCCGGGTCGCACCAGCTATTTATTAATTGCTTCAAAACACAGATTAGCCCCGACACAATCAGAAGCGTGGATAAGGATGTCAACCAGGCAATCGTCATAAGAAACTCCATGTTCTCAGGTTTGTTCCATGAGAATCTTAGAACGTATTTTTTATTTGTCATCTCATTGCCGTAAATATACCGCTTTCAATCAACCTACTCAACTTACTGATATTAAAGGATATTTATGATAGTCCTGCTATTTGTCGTTTATAAAAAAATAAAAAAACGGGAGCCAACTGGCTCCCGTTCTTATCTAACCCGGAAACCGGATTACATGTTTTCGATGATCGCGTCACCAAACTCTGAACATTTCAGCAGCTTCGCGCCTTCCATCAGACGTTCAAAGTCATAGGTCACGGTCTTGTTGTTGATCGCGCCTTCCATACCTTTAACGATCAGGTCTGCAGCTTCGAACCATTCCATGTGACGCAGCATCATCTCTGCGGACAGGATGATAGAACCTGGGTTCACTTTATCCTGACCAGCATACTTCGGTGCGGTACCGTGGGTGGCTTCAAACAGCGCACACTCGTCGCCGATGTTCGCGCCAGGCGCGATACCGATACCGCCAACCTGCGCCGCCAGGGCGTCGGAGATGTAGTCACCGTTCAGGTTCATACAGGCGATAACGTCGTATTCAGCCGGACGCAGCAGGATCTGCTGCAGGAACGCATCGGCGATCACATCTTTAATGATGATCTCTTTGCCGGTGTTCGGGTTCTTGATCTTCTGCCACGGGCCGCCGTCGATCAGCTCGCCACCGAACTCTTCCGCCGCCAGCTGGTAGCCCCAGTCTTTGAACGAACCTTCGGTGAACTTCATGATGTTGCCTTTGTGAACGATGGTCACAGAGTCACGGTCGTTAGTGATTGCATACTCAATCGCCGCACGAACCAGGCGCTTGGTGCCTTCTTCTGAGCACGGCTTGATGCCGATGCCGCAATGTTCAGGGAAGCGAATTTTCTTCACGCCCATCTCTTCGCGCAGGAACTTGATCACTTTCTCTGCTTCTGCAGAGTCTGCTTTCCACTCGATACCTGCATAGATATCTTCGGAGTTCTCACGGAAGATAACCATGTCGGTCAGTTCCGGGTGTTTAACCGGGCTTGGCGTACCCTGGTAGTAACGTACCGGGCGCAGACAAACGTACAGGTCGAGTTCCTGACGCAGAGCAACGTTCAGGGAGCGAATACCGCCACCGACCGGGGTAGTCAGCGGGCCTTTGATGGCAACGCGGTAGTCGCGAATCAGATCCAGCGTCTCAGCTGGCAGCCAGACGTCCTGGCCGTAAACGTGGGTAGATTTTTCACCGGTGTAAATTTCCATCCAGGAAATTTTACGCTCGCCTTTATAGGCTTTCTCAACAGCGGCATCCACCACTTTCAGCATCGCTGGGGTGACGTCTACACCGATACCGTCACCTTCAATGAACGGGATAATCGGATTATTAGGGACGTTCAGCTTACCGTCTTGCAGGGTGATCTTTTTACCTTCCGCCGGAACAACTACTTTGCTTTCCATTAACCTCTCCTTCGAGCGCTTCTGGTTGTTACTGATCTTATGTTAATAATTTGTAATGAGCCCATCGATAGTACCTGAATGTCTGGCGCCATGAAAGGCATTCGTTATTAGGCTATAATGCGGCAATTGATAACGTCTGAAAATACCATGCAGAAAACTTCTTTTAGAAATCACCGGGTTGAACGATTCAGCACACGACAAGCATCCAGACCACGCAAGCAACGCGCGCCGACACGCGTTATTTTGTTCAATAAACCTTACGATGTCCTGCCGCAGTTTACCGACGAAGCCGGGCGCAGCACGTTGAAAGATTACATCCCTGTTCAGGGGGTTTATGCCGCAGGCCGGCTCGATCGCGACAGCGAAGGGCTGATGGTGCTCACCAATGACGGTGAGCTGCAGGCGAGGCTCACCCAGCCCGGCAAGCGCACCGGCAAAATTTACTACGTCCAGGTTGAAGGTGTGCCGGATGAAGCGGCGCTCACGGCGTTGCGTCACGGCGTTACGCTCAACGACGGCCCTACCCTGCCTGCGGGCATTGAGCTGGTGAGTGAGCCGGCGTGGCTCTGGCCGCGCAACCCACCGATCCGTGAACGCAAATCGATTCCCGTAGCCTGGATCAAAGTCACCCTTTATGAAGGCCGCAACCGCCAGGTGCGCCGCATGACGGCGCATGTCGGCCATCCCACGCTGCGCCTCATCCGCTACGCCATGGGCAGTTATACGCTGGATAATCTCGCCAACGGTGAGTGGCGGGACGTTACTAAACAAGGAGAGCCTGATGTTTAAACCGCATGTTACGGTGGCCACGATTGTCCACGCTCAGGGCAAATTTTTAGTGGTGGAAGAGACCATCAACGGCAAAGCGCTCTGGAACCAGCCCGCAGGCCACCTCGAAGCCGACGAGACGCTGGTTCAGGCGGCGCGGCGTGAGCTATGGGAAGAGACGGGCATTGATGCAGAGCCGCAACATTTCATCCGCTTACATCAGTGGATCGCGCCGGACAAAACGCCGTTTATCCGTTTCCTGTTCGCCATTGAGCTTGGCGAAACGTGCGCCACTGAACCCCATGACAGCGACATCGACCGCTGCCTGTGGGTGGATGCCGACACCATTCTGAACGCGACAAATCTGCGCTCGCCGCTGGTTGCGGAGAGCATTCGCAGCTATCTTTCCGGTCAGCGTCTGCCGCTGGAGACCATTGGTGAATTTAACTGGCCGTTTACAGAGGGTGTCAATGCCGGGGGCGCGTGATAGAATACGCCGCCTTGAAGTTCAATGTCGTGAGTATTCCAATGTCTGAAAGCCAAAAAAAAGTGATCGTCGGCATGTCCGGCGGTGTCGATTCTTCCGTTTCTGCCTGGCTGTTGCTGCAACAGGGCTATAAGGTCGAAGGCCTGTTCATGAAGAACTGGGAAGAGGACGATGGCGAGGAATACTGCACGGCCGCTGCGGATCTGGCTGACGCTCAGGCGGTCTGCGACAAGCTTGGCATTGAACTGCACACCGTCAATTTTGCCGCAGAATACTGGGATAACGTCTTCGAGCATTTCCTGGAAGAATACAAAGCCGGCCGCACGCCGAACCCGGATATTCTGTGCAACAAAGAGATCAAATTTAAAGCCTTCCTCGAATTTGCCGCTGAAGATCTGGGTGCTGACTACATCGCGACCGGCCACTACGTGCGCCGGGCCGACGTCGACGGCAAAAGCCAGCTACTGCGCGGGCTCGATGGCAATAAAGATCAGAGCTACTTCCTCTATACTCTCGGCCACGAACAGATTGCCCAAAGCCTGTTCCCGGTGGGTGAGCTGGAAAAACCGGAAGTGCGTAAAATCGCCGAAGAGCTTGATCTGATCACCGCCAAGAAAAAAGACTCAACCGGTATCTGTTTTATCGGTGAGCGCAAATTCCGTGAATTCCTTGGCCGCTACCTCCCTGCCCAGCCGGGCAAAATCCTATCTGTGGATGGCGATACCATCGGCGAGCACCAGGGTCTGATGTATCACACCCTCGGCCAGCGTAAGGGCCTGGGTATCGGCGGTATCAAAGAGGGCAGCGAAGATCCGTGGTACGTTGTCGATAAAGATGTTGAAAACAATATTCTGATTGTGGCGCAGGGTCATGACCATCCGCGTCTGATGTCTGTCGGCCTGATTGCCCAACAGCTGCACTGGGTCGACCGCGAGCCGCTGCAAGGCACGCTGCGCTGTACGGTGAAAACTCGCTATCGTCAGACCGATATCCCCTGCACCGTGACCGCGCTGGACGACGAACGCATCGAAGTGCGTTTTGACGAGCCGGTCGCCGCCGTGACCCCGGGTCAGTCTGCCGTCTTTTACAGCGGCGAGATCTGCCTTGGCGGCGGTATCATCGAACAACGCCTGCCGCTGACCGCGGTGTAATGCGATAACACACAGAAAGGAGCAAGTGTGGCGAAGAACTTTTATGACATCACCCTGGCGCTGGCGGGAATTTGCCAGTCGGCCCGTCTGGTGCAACAGCTGGCGCATCAGGGCCACTGCGATGCTGACGCGCTGCACGTTTCGCTCAACAGCGTTGTCGATCTGAACCCCAGCTCCACCCTCGGCGTGTTCGGTGGTAGCGAAGCAAATCTTCGCCTCGGTCTGGAAACGTTGCTCGGTGTATTAAATGCCAGCAACCGTCAGGGGCTCAACGCCGAACTGACCCGTTACACCCTCAGCATGATGGTGCTGGAGCGCAAGCTGAATGCCGCCAAAGGGGCGATGGATACCCTTGGCGATCGCATTGGCGGCCTGCAGCGTCAGCTCGACCATTTCGAACTGCAATCCGACACTTTGCTCAGCGCCATGGCGGGCATCTATGTGGATGTGATCAGTCCACTGGGGCCACGTATCCAGGTCACTGGCTCCCCTGCCGTACTGCAAAGCCCTCAGGTGCAGGCCAAAGTGCGTGCCTCTCTGCTGGCCGGTATTCGTGCCGCGGTGTTGTGGCAGCAGGTTGGCGGTGGCCGCCTGCAGTTAATGTTTTACCGTAATCGCCTGACGACTCAGGCAAAACAAATTCTTGCTCATTGTTAACCTCCCGGAGTTGCGAACTATGGAATTATCCTCACTGACCGCCGTTTCCCCTGTCGATGGACGCTACGGCGATAAAGTCAGCGCGCTGCGCGGGATCTTCAGCGAATATGGTCTGCTGAAATTCCGTGTACAGGTTGAAGTACGCTGGCTGCAAAAGCTGGCCGCGCAGGCAGCAATCAAGGAAGTTCCTGCTTTTGACAGCCAGGCAAACGATTACCTCGATAAAATTGTCGCAGAATTCAATGAAGAAGATGCCGCGCGCATCAAAACCATTGAGCGCACCACCAACCACGACGTGAAGGCGGTTGAGTATTTCCTGAAAGAGAAAGTGGCAAACATCCCGGCGCTGCATGCGGTATCGGAATTCATTCACTTCGCCTGCACCTCCGAAGATATCAATAACCTTTCTCACGCGCTGATGCTCGCTACCGCACGTCAGGACGTGGTGCTACCGTACTGGCGCAAAATCATTGATGCGGTGAAAGCGCTGGCGGTTGAATATCGCGATATCCCGCTACTCTCCCGTACCCACGGTCAGCCAGCAACGCCATCTACCATCGGCAAAGAGATGGCGAACGTCGCGTACCGTATGGAGCGTCAGTACCGCCAGCTGGAACAGGTGGAGATCCTCGGTAAAATCAACGGCGCCGTAGGTAACTACAATGCGCACATCGCCGCCTACCCGGAAGTGGACTGGCACCAGTTCAGCGAAGAGTTCGTGACCTCTCTGGGCATTCAGTGGAACCCGTACACCACCCAGATCGAGCCGCACGACTACATCGCCGAGCTGTTCGACTGCATCGCGCGCTTCAACACCATTCTGATCGACTTCGACCGCGACATCTGGGGTTACATTGCCCTGAACCACTTCAAGCAGAAGACCATCGCCGGTGAAATCGGTTCCTCCACCATGCCGCACAAGGTCAACCCGATCGACTTCGAAAACTCCGAAGGCAACCTGGGCCTGGCGAACGCGCTGCTGCAACATATGGCCAGCAAACTGCCGGTTTCCCGCTGGCAGCGCGATCTGACCGACTCCACCGTGCTGCGTAACCTGGGTGTCGGCATTGGCTACGCGCTGATCGCCTATCAATCCACCCTGAAAGGCGTGAGCAAGCTGGAAGTGAACCGCGAGCGTCTGCTCGACGAGCTGGATCACAACTGGGAAGTGCTGGCTGAGCCCATCCAGACCGTGATGCGCCGCTATGGCATCGAAAAGCCGTATGAAAAACTGAAAGAGCTGACCCGCGGCAAGCGTGTTGACGCCGAAGGCATGAAGCAGTTTATCGACGGTCTGGCCCTGCCGGATGAAGAGAAAACCCGCCTGAAAGCGATGACGCCAGCCAACTACATCGGTCGCGCCATTGCGATGGTTGATGAGCTGAAATAAGGCTTTTTACCCTCTTTCCGCCCGGAAAGAGGGTTCCCTCCCCCCGGTTTATGAAATGTTTATCCCCGCCGCAACATAATCAGCGTTAAACTACTCTGACCATTCATATTAGGGAGAAGCGATGATGCGCGTACTGGTTGTTGAGGATAATGCGTTGCTACGTCATCACCTGAAGGTTCAGCTTCAGGAAATGGGTCATCAGGTGGATGATGCCGAAGATGCCAAAGAAGCCGATTACTATCTCAACGAACACCTGCCCGATATCGCCATCGTTGACCTCGGTCTGCCTGATGAAGATGGCCTGTCGCTGATCCGCCGCTGGCGCAGCCACGACGTCTCTTTGCCGGTACTGGTCTTAACCGCCCGTGAAGGCTGGCAGGATAAGGTCGAAGTGCTCAGCGCAGGCGCCGATGACTACGTCACCAAACCTTTCCATATTGAAGAGGTCGCTGCCCGCATGCAGGCGTTAATGCGTCGCAACAGCGGCCTGGCCTCGCAGGTGATCTCTATTCCGCCTTTTCAGGTCGATCTCTCCCGCCGCGAACTGGCGATTAACGACGAGGTGATCAAGCTGACGGCCTTTGAGTACACCATCATGGAGACGCTGATCCGTAACAGCGGCAAGGTGGTGAGCAAAGATTCCCTGATGCTCCAGCTCTACCCCGACGCGGAACTGCGCGAAAGCCACACTATTGATGTCCTGATGGGGCGTCTGCGGAAAAAAATTCAGGCGCAGTACCCGGAGGATGTCATTACCACCGTGCGCGGGCAGGGCTATCTTTTCGAATTACGCTAAATGAAAAATCTCTTGCGTCACTTTCTGCCTCTGTCGCTGCGGTTTCGGTTCCTGCTGGCGACAGCGGTGGTGGTGCTGGTGCTCTCACTGGCCTACGGGATGGTCGCGCTGGTAGGCTACAGCGTCAGTTTCGATAAAACCACCTTCCGTCTGCTGCGCGGCGAAAGCAATCTGTTCTATACCCTCGCGACATGGGAAAACAATAAAATCAGCATTGATATGCCCGAACATCTGGATCGCCAGAGCCCGACCATGTCGCTGATTTACGATGAAAAAGGGAAGCTGTTGTGGGCCCAGCGCGACGTCCCCTGGCTGATAAAAAGTATCCGCCCGGAGTGGTTAAGAGCCAACGGCTTTCATGAGCTGGAGGCGAATGTCGATGCCACCAGCGTGCTGCTCGGTAACGATCATAATATGCAGCAGGAGTTGGCTGAGATCCGCGAAGATGATAACGACAGCGAGCTGACCCACTCGGTAGCAGTCAATATCTATCCCGCTACCCTCGAAATGCCCCAGCTGACGATTGTCGTTATCGACACCATTCCGGTGGAGCTGAAACGCTCCTATATGGTGTGGAACTGGTTCGTGTACGTGCTCGCCGCCAACCTGCTGCTGGTGATCCCCCTGCTCTGGCTGGCCGCCTGGTGGAGCCTGCGGCCTATCGAGTCGCTGGCAAAAGAGGTGCGCGAGCTCGAAGAGCATCACCGGGAAAAACTTAACCCCAACACCACCCGGGAACTCACCAGCCTGGTGCGTAACCTCAACCGGCTGCTGAAAAGCGAGCGTGAACGTTACGATAAGTACCGCACCACGCTCACCGATCTGACGCACAGCCTCAAAACACCGCTGGCGGTGATGCAGAGCACGATGCGCTCCCTGCGTAGCGCGAAGCTGAGCGCCGATGAAGCGGAACCGATAATGCTGGAACAGATCAGCCGTATCTCACAGCAGATTGGCTATTACCTGCACCGTGCCAGCATGCGAACCGGCAGCACTCTGCTGAGCCGGGAGCTGCACCCTGTCGCCCCGCTGCTTGACAGCCTGACCTCCGCGCTGAATAAAGTTTACCAGCGCAAAGGGGTCAACATTACCCTCGATATCTCGCCTGAAATCAGCTTTGTGGGCGAAAAAAACGATTTTATGGAGGTGATGGGCAACTTGCTCGATAACGCCTGCAAATACTGTCTTGAGTTTGTGGAAGTGTCGGCCCGTCAGGGAGAAGATCAACTGTACATCATTGTTGAGGATGATGGCCCCGGGATCCCACAGGGCAAACGCGACCAGGTCTTCGATCGCGGACAGCGCGCCGACACCTTACGCCCCGGCCAGGGGGTTGGCCTGTCGGTTGCGCGCGACATTGTGGAGCAGTATGACGGCAGGATCGAGACCAGTGACAGCCTGCTGGGTGGCGCCCGAATGGAGGCGATTTTTGCCCGTCAGCACCTGACAAGCGACGAGAGTTAAGCGCCTGGATGAAAAAAGCGTGATTCTCACACGCAGGCCGCTGAGCTTCCGTTATAATCCGAGTCAGTAAAAGCCTGCGGAATATAAATATGGATTATCAATTAGCACTTAACTGGCCCGACTTTATCGAACGTTACTGGCAAAAGCGTCCGGTGGTTCTGAAACGCGGCATCGCCAATTTCGTCGATCCGATCTCTCCCGATGAGCTGGCAGGCCTGGCCATGGAGAGCGAAGTCGATAGCCGTCTCGTCAGCCATCAGGATGGGAAATGGCAGGTCAGTCACGGTCCGTTTGAAAGTTACGATCACCTGGGCGAGAGCAACTGGTCGTTACTGGTGCAGGCGGTTAACCACTGGCATCAGCCCGCCGCAGCCCTGATGCTGCCGTTCCGCGCTCTGCCCGACTGGCGTATGGACGATCTGATGATCTCCTTCTCCGTGCCTGGGGGCGGCGTTGGCCCGCATCTGGATCAGTACGATGTGTTCATTATTCAGGGTACCGGCCGCCGTCGCTGGCGCGTGGGTGAGAAGGTGCCGATGAAGCAGCACTGCCCACACCCCGATCTGCTGCAGGTCGATCCCTTTGTCGGCATCATCGATGAAGAGCTGGAACCGGGCGACATTCTCTATATTCCGCCGGGCTTCCCGCACGAGGGGTATTCCCTTGAGAACTCGATGAACTATTCGGTGGGGTTCCGCGCCCCAAGCGGCCGCGAGATGATCAGCGGGTTTGCCGATTACGTTCTGCAACGCGAGCTGGGCAGTCATCGCTTCAGCGATCCGGCGGTTCCTTCCCGCGAGCATCCGGCCGATATTCTGCCGCAGGAGCTGGATCAGCTGCGCGGGATGATGCTGGATCTGATTAACCAGCCCGAGCACTTTAATCAGTGGATCGGAGAGTTTATCAGCCAGTCCCGCCACGAACTGGACGTCTCCCTGCCGGAGCCGCCGTATCAGCCGGATGAAGTCTACGATGCCCTGCAGCAGGGCGACAAGCTGGCACGTCTGGGCGGATTACGCGTGTTACGCATTGGCGAAAAGGTGTACGTTAATGGCGAACAGCTGGATTCTCCGCACCGTCCGGCGCTGGAGGCCCTTGCCAGCCATATGGTGCTGACAGCGGAGCATTTCGGCGATGCGCTGGACGATCCCTCGTTCCTCGCCATGCTGGCGGCACTGGTTAATAGCGGGTACTGGTTCTTCGAGGACTGAGTCGTTTGTGAGTAGTAACGCCCGGTAGCGCTCCGCTTACCGGGCCTACAAAGACCGAGCAGGCCGGGTGGCGGCTGTGCCTTACCCGGCTTACGAATGGACCCGGGGAACCGGGCAATTTCCTACTGCTGCTTCGCCGTTAATTCGGCAATCCGCACGATCACCTGCACGGCTTTCTCCATGCCCTCCAGGGTCACGAACTCATGCTTACCGTGGTAGTTATAGCCGCCGGTAAAGAGATTCGGACAGGGTAGCCCCATAAAGGAGAGCTGCGCACCATCCGTGCCGCCGCGAATCGGTTTGAGCTGCGGCTCGACGTCGCAGTCACGCATCGCCTGCTGCGCCACTTCAAGGATGTAGGGATGCTCAATCACCTTTTCATGCATATTGTAATAGCTGTCCTCAATGACCAGCTCAATGTAGCAGTCCGGGTGTAATCCTTTACCCACCTTTTTGGCAATGTCCATCATTTTGCGCTTACGTGCTTCAAATCCGTCGCGGTTGAAATCGCGGATGATGTAGTGCATATCCGCACGATCTACCGTTCCTTTGACGCTGGTGAGATGGTAGAAGCCCTCATACCCTTCGGTTTTTTCCGGGCTTTCATCTGCCGGGACTTCAGCATGAATGCGCGCCGCCAGCGACAGGGCATTCACCATTACTCCTTTTGCGGTGCCGGGATGGACGTTATTGCCGACGATACGGATGTTAACCGATGCGGCATTAAAATTTTCGAACTCCAGTTCGCCCACCCCGCCGCCGTCAACGGTATAGGCCCAGCGGGCATCAAAGGCTTCGACGTCAAAATGCTTCGCCCCTTTTCCCACCTCTTCATCGGGGGTAAAGGCGACGCGGATATCGCCGTGAGGAACCGTGCTGTTTTTTAGCACCGCCAGCGCGGTCATGATCTCCGCAACGCCCGCTTTATCATCAGCACCCAGCAGCGTTTTGCCATCGGTTGTGATGAGCGTCTGGCCGAGCAGCTGATGTAAGACCGGGAACATCACCGGCGATAGCACTTCGTCACCGATGCCAAGGGCGATATCACCGCCCCGATAGTTCTCAACAATCTGCGGATTAACGTTTTTACCGCTAAAATCCGGTGAGGTATCAACATGGGAAATAAAGCCAATGGCTGGAATATTACCGCTGACATTCGCAGGTAGCGTGCCCATCACCGTCCCTTTTTCGCTTAAGGTCACGTTGACAAGCCCCAGCTCCTCCAGCTGGTTTTTTAACAGCTGTAACAGTTTCCACTGGCCTTCAGTGCTTGGTACCTGGCGAACACCCGGCTTTGATTGGGTATCCAGCGATACGTACTGTAAAAAACGCTCAAGTAATTTATCCATGCAGTCACCCTCACTTTTTGTGACAACATTATCAATAAGCATCAAAACCCAAATATTGCGTCAGGTCACTTTTATCCCGTAAACGAGAATATTTCCGTTTATCTCACCCTTTGCTAATAAATGTAGCTTATCAATGGGTAACAAGGATTGGCGATTCCGGAGGATTCCCGTAGAATGTCCGCCCTCATTACGTTTCACCAAGGTGGTTAACCACAAACCCCGCTGCGATAAGCTTTTGCAGCGTCGATATGGGACTGAATCAAAAATTGAATACACAACCCGCTTCACTGTCACCGTTGGTGCGACTGGCCGGAATTCGTAAAAGCTTTGACGGAAAAACCGTCATTTCCGACCTCGATTTAACCATCAACAACGGCGAATTTCTTACGCTACTGGGGCCTTCGGGCTGTGGTAAAACGACAGTGCTTCGCCTTATTGCCGGGCTGGATAACGTCGATCGCGGTCACATCCATCTGGAAAATCAGGACATTACTCAGGTTCCTGCTGAACACCGTCACGTCAATACCGTCTTTCAAAGTTATGCACTTTTCCCGCACATGACGGTTTTCGAAAACGTCGCCTTTGGTCTGCGGATGCAAAAAACGCCCGCCAGCGAAATTACCCCGCGCGTCACCGATGCCCTGCGCATGGTGCAGCTCGAAACCTTCGCCCAGCGTAAGCCACATCAACTTTCGGGCGGACAACAACAGCGTGTCGCCATCGCCCGTGCCGTGGTCAATAAGCCACGCCTGTTGCTGCTGGACGAGTCCCTTTCCGCGCTGGACTACAAGCTGCGCAAGCAGATGCAGAACGAACTCAAGGCGTTGCAGCGTAAGCTCGGGATCACCTTCGTCTTTGTCACCCACGATCAGGAAGAGGCGCTGACCATGTCCGATCGCATCGTGGTGATGCGCGACGGCAAAATCGAGCAGGACGGTACCCCGCGTGAGATCTACGAAGAACCCAAAAACCTGTTTGTCGCCAGCTTTATTGGTGAAATCAATATCTTCAGTGCTACCGTTATTGAACGTCTCGACGAGCAGCGGGTGCTCGCCAGCGTTGAAGGCCGCGACTGCAATATCTTCGTCAATTTTGCCGTTGAACCGGGACAACAGTTGAACGTCCTGCTGCGTCCGGAAGATTTGCGCGTCGATGAGATCCACGACGAAACCGAAGCCGAAGGGTTAATCGGCTATATCCGCGAGCGCAACTATAAAGGCATGACGCTTGAGTCGGTGGTTGAGCTGGAAAACGGCAAGATGGTGATCGTCAGTGAATTTTTTAACGAAGACGATCCTGATTTCGACCACTCGCTCAATCAAAAAATGGTCATTAACTGGGTAGAAAGCTGGGAGGTTGTGCTGGCTGATGAAGAACACAAGTAAATTCCAGAATGTGGTGATCGCCACTATCGTCGGTTGGCTTGTGTTGTTTGTCTTTTTACCCAACCTGATGATCATTGCCACCAGCTTCCTGACCCGTGATGACGCCCATTTCGTCTCGCTGGTCTTTACGCTGGAAAACTACGCGCGTCTGCTCGATCCGCTCTATTTCCAGGTCCTGCTCCATTCGCTCAATATGGCGCTGATTGCCACCCTGGCCTGCCTGGTGCTGGGCTATCCTTTCGCCTGGTTTCTGGCGAAGCTGCCAACGAAGGTGCGTCCACTGCTGCTGTTCCTGCTGATTGTGCCTTTCTGGACCAACTCCCTGATCCGCATTTATGGTCTGAAGATCTTTCTCAGCACCAAAGGCTATCTGAACGAGTTTCTGCTGTGGCTGGGCGTCATTGATACCCCAATCCGCATCATGTTCACCCCCAGCGCGGTGATCGTGGGGCTGGTCTATATCCTGCTGCCGTTTATGGTGATGCCGCTCTACTCCAGCATCGAGAAGCTGGATAAACCCCTGCTGGAGGCGGCAAGAGATCTGGGTGCCAGCAAGCTGCAGACCTTTATCCGCATCATCATCCCGCTGACCATGCCCGGGATCATTGCCGGCTGCCTGCTGGTGATGCTGCCGGCGATGGGGCTGTTCTACGTCTCCGACCTGATGGGCGGGGCTAAAAACCTGCTTATCGGCAACGTCATCAAGAGCCAGTTCCTGAATATTCGCGACTGGCCATTCGGATCGGCCACCAGTATCACCCTGACGCTGGTAATGGGCCTGATGCTGCTGGTTTACTGGCGCGCGTCGCGGCTGCTCAACAGTAAAGGGGAACTTGAATGATCGGTCGCCTGCTCCGCGGCGGTTTTATGACCGCCATTTATGCGTACCTCTATATTCCGATCATTATTCTGATCGTGAATTCCTTTAACAGCTCGCGCTTTGGCATTAACTGGCAGGGATTCACCACTCAGTGGTACAGCCTGTTGATGAATAACGACAGTCTGCTGCAGGCGGCGCAGCACTCCCTGACGATGGCTATTTTCTCGGCCACCCTCGCCACCCTGATTGGCTCGCTGACAGCGGTGGCGCTCTACCGCTACCGTTTTCGCGGCAAGCCCTTCGTCAGCGGCATGCTGTTTGTGGTGATGATGTCCCCGGACATCGTGATGGCTATCTCGCTGCTGGTACTGTTTATGCTGCTGGGGATCCAGCTTGGCTTCTGGTCGCTGCTCTTCTCGCACATTACTTTCTGCCTGCCGTTTGTGGTGGTGACAGTCTACTCCCGTCTGAAAGGCTTTGATGTGCGGATGCTGGAAGCAGCGAAAGATCTGGGTGCCAGCGAAATGACCATCCTGCGCAAAATTATCCTGCCGCTGGCGATGCCCGCCGTGGCGGCAGGATGGCTGCTCAGCTTTACCCTGTCGATGGATGACGTTGTGGTTTCGTCCTTCGTCACCGGGCCGAGCTATGAAATTCTGCCGTTGAAGATCTATTCAATGGTGAAAGTCGGCGTTTCACCTGAGGTGAACGCGCTGGCGACCGTTCTGTTGATGTTATCGCTGGTTCTGGTGATCGCCAGCCAGCTTATTGCTCGTGATAAAACAAAATCTCAGGGGACGTATAAATGATGAAATGGTCACGCCACCTGCTCGCAGCAGGCGCTCTGGCAATGGGTATGAGCGCTGCGCACGCGGACGACAGTAAAACGCTCTATTTCTACAACTGGACCGAGTATGTGCCGCCAGGCCTGCTGGAGCAGTTCACCAAAGAGACCGGCATCAAGGTGATCTATTCGACTTACGAGTCGAATGAAACCATGTACGCCAAGCTCAAAACCTATAAAGATGGTGCCTACGATCTGGTGGTTCCGTCGACCTATTTTGTCGACAAGATGCGTAAAGAGGGCATGATCCAGAAGATCGACAAAACGAAGCTAACCAATTTTTCAAATCTCGATCCGGAGATGCTTAACAAGCCGTTTGACCCCAATAATGACTACTCCATTCCGTATATCTGGGGCGCGACGGCTATCGGGATCAACAGCGAGGCAATGGATCCGAAATCGGTGACGAGCTGGGCTGACCTGTGGAAACCGGATTATAAAGGCGGATTGCTGCTGACCGATGACGCGCGCGAAGTATTCCAGATTGCGCTGCGTAAGCTGGGCTACTCCGGCAACACTACCGATCCGAAAGAGATTGAAGCGGCATATCACGAGCTGCAGAAACTGATGCCAAACGTCGCCGCCTTCAACTCCGACAATCCGGCCAACCCCTATATGGAAGGGGAAGTCAACGTCGGGATGGTGTGGAACGGTTCGGCATACGTAGCGCGTCAGGCCGGTACGCCGCTGGAAATTGTGTGGCCTGCGGAGGGCGGGATCTTCTGGATGGACAGCCTGGCTATTCCGGCCAATGCCAAAAACGTGGACGGGGCTCTGAAGCTGATTAACTTCCTGCTGCGCCCGGATGTGGCAAAACAGGTGGCAGAGACCATCGGCTATCCGACGCCTAATCTGGCCGCTCGCAAGCTGCTGAGCCCGGAAGTGGCTAACGATAAGTCACTCTACCCGGATGCGCAAATCATCAGTAAAGGCGAGTGGCAGAATGACGTGGGCGACGCCAGCCGCCTGTATGAAGAGTATTACCAGAAGTTGAAGGCAGGACGATAATGCAATAATATGCCGGGTTTCGACCCGGCATGACTCATTGGTACAAGGATAAGTACATATGAAGCTGAACAGTAACGTTCTTTATTCTCTTTTTTCTGCATCGACATTATTTTTACGACCGTTAACAAGACACAGGCATTGAGTTTCCTGATTTAAAGGACTACAGGTAACACTATACAAGGATGCATTATGTCAAAAAAAGCGCAGAGAAAAGCGCCGCCCCTCTTCGGTGTAGTCGCCGTCAACGACATTTATTGTGATATCGTAAGACACGTCCCCAGAAGCGAATGGTCTGGCGTAACAATGCCGCTTCTGACAGTAATCCCCTTTCTGTTATCTATTTTTTTTATTGGCCCAATTATTGGGTATTCTCCCGTATTTATTCTGGTTGAGGTTATACTCATCCTGATGTTCTATAGCAGCATCCACGCGTTGCGTGTCGTCATTACCCACCCCAAAACGTTACTCGTCAGGCTGAATCGCAAACGACAACGCGTGTATGTTCAAACGTATCGTCCCACGCGTAATATCTTTGCAAAATGGCCTGTCGAAACGCTGATTTATGACTGGAAGGACATTGAAGCCCATTTTAGTAACGGTTCCGGAACCGCGGGCTCCCGGACATGGTATAAGTGGCAAGCCCCCTCGACTGACGGGAGAAAAAACTGGCTGATCATCAGCGATGATAACGCGCCTTTATTTTATCAAGTCTCCCGCTTCTCTACCGATATTGCAGATACTCTTTTGAGTTATGCGGAATCCTGGGCGTGGTGCAGAAACTATATGAATGGCCTGATGACACCCGTTCATTTAATATCAATAGAAAATAAATACTCCTATAAATATTGCGTGACGAGATTGAGTAGCCGGACGCTGTCGCGTGTCAATGAACATGATAAATGGACAACTATTTTCCCCGTCAGGAATCCTTTTTTCTGGCTACTTGCTTTTATTATGGTGCCAACCATTTTACTGGACGCTCTGGCAATGAGGCGAATTATGCGCAGGCTGCCGGAGACGCCGTGGTCTGACGAGGTACAGGTCGAATCAACAACAGATACACAATAGATTAATTATTTTATTTTTAACTGCGTAAGGTCCTGCATTGTTGTCAGGGCTTTGCGGATATCTGGCGTTGATTCGTGCCGCTTAAATATTTACTCCGATATTTTTTGCAACGCGTCATCAATTTTGCCAACCACATACATCAGCGGCCTCCACAGCACGACCAGCGTAGCAATCGTGCCGAGCAGCTGCACATCGCCATGCGCAAGTTGCCCGGTAAACAGCAGGTATACCAGGTTAAATATACAAGAGCCAGCGGACACAATGCCGAGGTACAAAAAGAGAATGAACAGAATATTTCTACTGTCAGAAAGGCGAGGCAGGGAACACTGGCTCCACAGCCCTATCCCTAACGCCACAATAAAAATAATGGCCGATATAATTAGCGGGTTATCCATAACCTGTTCCTGTCGTTCCTTAAAAATTTGCGCGAAGAACGTCTGCTCTTCGCGCATTGTAGCGCTTACAATCCCTTAAGCAGCTTATCCACAAACTCCGGCACAACTTCGCTGGCCAGTCCGTAAGTTTTCTCTTCAAATTCGCTGCCGACCTGGCTCGGCTCGAGGTTCAGCTCAACCGTATGCGCCCCGTGCAGCTTCGCCTCGTGCACAAATCCCGCTGCCGGATAGACATGCCCGGAGGTGCCGATGGCGACAAACACATCTGCCATCGCCAGCGCGCTATATATCTCGTCCATTCCCAGCGGCATTTCGCCAAACCACACCACATGAGGGCGCAGCGGAGCCGGGAACTGGCAGCAGTGGCATTTGTCATCAAGGGTCACATCGCCGGTCCAGTTGAATACCTGGCCGCTGCTGGAACAGCGCACCTTCAGCAGTTCACCGTGCATATGAATCACGTTGCGGTTGCCCGCGCGTTCATGCAGGTTATCGATGTTCTGCGTCACCAGCAGAAACCGATCTCCCAGTGCCTCTTCGAGTTTAGCCAGCGCCAGATGCGCCGCGTTAGGGGCGATATCCGGTGACTGCAGCTGGCGGCGGCGGGCGTTGTAGAAGCTCTGCACCAGTTCCGGATTACGGGCAAAACCTTCCGGTGTCGCCACGTCTTCAACCCGATGCTCTTCCCACAACCCGTCGGTCGCGCGAAAGGTTCGAATGCCCGACTCTGCGGAAATCCCCGCCCCGGTCAGGACCAGTACTCTTGGTTTTTCCATCAATTCCGGCATTGCCACATCCTGGAAGAAAATTCGCTGGCGTAAGCGTTCACGCAAGCGGCGTTTGTTTTTGCGAAAACGGCTGAGTCGAAGCGACCGACGCGACAGCATAAAAACCTCGTATGGCTAGCGGGTGAGATGGAGGAATGCGGCGCCGCGCATTCCGCCGGCATCGCCATGGCGTGCGCGCTCAATGCGCGGGACGCGGGCAACCGGCAATAAATGACGCGGCAATCGTCCGGACAACCGTTCGGCGATAGCCGTAAAGTTTGATAATCCTCCGCCGATCACCAGCAGGTCAGGATCGACAATCGTCAGGATGTTACCCAGACAGACCGCCAGCAGATCGAGATACCGCTCGACGTGCTCAACGGCCTGCTCATCCCCCTGTTCCCACAGCGCGATGATTTCAGGTGCCTGACGTTTTTGATGATAGAAGTGTTCATAAAGCCATGCAAATCCACGGCCCGAGAGATAGTTCTCGATGCAGCCGTGCTGGCCGCAACCGCAGCGGATTAACGGGAAATCCCGCCCGACCACCTCCATCGCATCCACCGGTAGCCGGATATGGCCAAACTCGCCGGTGATATAGCTGCGCCCGGTCACCGGTTTGCCATCGACCACAATCCCGCCGCCGACGCCGGTGCCGAGGATAAGCCCCATCACCAGCGGATACTGGCGGAACTCATCATCCCAGGCTTCGGAGAGGGCAAAGCAGTTGGCATCATTGTCGAGGCGCACGTCGCGCTCAAGGAGGCGGGTCAGATCGGCGCGCAGCGGCTTGCCGCTGGCGGCGGGAACGTTGGCGGCATACAGCGTACCGTCGTCGGTTTCGGGCATCCCCGGAATGCCAATACCCACCGTGCCTTTTATGCCAAAGCGCTCATCGGCCTGGGCCACCAGCGCGGCAATGACGGTTAAAAATTCATCATAGCTTTCGCGGGGAGTGGGAACACGGGTTTCCCACTGCAGCTTAAGGTTGGTATCAAATACGCCCAGCGCGATTTTGGTGCCGCCAATATCAAATCCGTAATACATAGTGCATTCCTCTTTCTGATCCAGCGGCTATACACTTCATCCTTCAGGCTGCCTCTGCGTTGGCTGCGTCTGTTCATCCCAGTCACTTACCTGAGTAAGCTCATGGGGATTCTCAGACTTGCCGCCTTGATTCAGCCCGAATTATTGTGCGTATAAGACGATAAATCATGACGTAATTACTGGCCACTTAATACCCTCGCCGGATCAATTCGGCTTGCGCGACGCGCCGGATACCAGCTTGCCAGCAGACTCAGTAAAAGTGCCGTTACCAGCACATAAAAAACGTCCAGCCAGTGCAATTCAGACGGCAGGAAGTCAATAAAATAGATATCGCCCGACAGGAACTGATGGCCAATCAGGGCCTCAATACCGTTGATGATCGGCGTCAGCTGCAGCGACACCACCACCCCGATGACCACCCCGCACAGGCTGCCCAGCAGCCCTGCCAGCAGACCATACCAGACGAAAATGGCACGAATAAGACCGTCTTTCGCCCCGAGGGTACGCAGCACCGCAATGTCGCCGCTCTTGTCTTTCACCGCCATCACCAGGGTGGAGACGATGTTAAAGCAGGCCACGCCGATCACCAGCACCATCGCCAGGTACATGATGGCGCGGATCATCTGGATATCACGATACATATAACCGTAAGTGCCGATCCAGCTCTTGATGTAGACATAGCTGTCGATCACTTCCCCGGCGTCGCGCACCAGTTTGTTGGCGTTAAAGACGTCGTTAACCTTGATGGCGATCCCGGTGACGCTGCTGCCCATATCCAGATACTGGCGGGCATCTTCCAGCGGCACCATGGCAAAGCTGTGATCGAGCTGGCCGCTCAGTTGCAGAATACCGGTCACGTGCAGGCGCACGCGCTTCGGCTGCTGCAGCTTATGATCGGCGCTGGCGTTCGGGATCATGATCGACACCCAGTCGCCCTGCTTCACTTTCAGCGCATCGGCCACGCCCTTACCGATAATGATCTGCTGCTCGCCGGCTTTAAAGTTTGCCCATGCATCCTTCTGAATAAACTGTGGCAGCGCGCTGAGCTTCTCTTCCTGGCGCGAGTTTACCCCTTTCACCTGGATGGCGCGCAGGTTCGCGCCGCTCTCCACCAGCCCGGTAAAGTTGATATAGGGTGCGGCAGCGGCAACGCCCGACACCTTCTCCACTTTGTTCAGGGCGTCGTTCCAGTTATTCCACGGCTGGTTTACCGGCTCGATTTCGCCGTGTGGCACCACCGCCAGAATGCGGTTGTTCAGCTCGCGTTCAAAGCCGTTCATGGCGCTGAGGCCAACAATCAGCACCGCCACACCGAGCGCAATGCCAACGGTGGAGATGACAGAAATCAGCGACACCATGCCGCTGCGACGGCGGCCCCGGCTAAAGCGCAGACCGATGAGTAACGATAACGGTGAAGCCATCAATCTGCCCCCATAAGGGTCAGCTCGGTATTCAGATGACCGTCACGCATCTCCAGCTGGCGGGACATGCGTTTCGCCAGCTGCAGATCGTGGGTCACCACCAGAAATGCGGTGCCCTGGGAGGCATTCAGTTCGCCGAGGAGCTGGAAAATGCTGTCAGCGTTGCGGGCATCCAGGTTACCGGTCGGTTCATCCGCCAGCACCAGGCGCGGGTTGTTCACCAGCGCACGGGCAATTGCCACACGCTGGCGCTCGCCGCCAGAGAGCTCGGAAGGGCGGTGATTGCCGCGATGGCCCAGGCCGACCGCTTTCAGCATATCGCTAGCGCGGGCGTTAATTTCCGCCGGTTTCTTTTTGCCGATCAACAGCGGCATCGCCACGTTTTCCAGTGCCGTAAAATCGGGCAGCAGGTGGTGGAACTGGTAGATAAAGCCCAGCTCGCGGTTACGCAGATCGGCCTTGGCGCTTGATGACATGGTGCTCAGCGGCGTACCGGAGAACACCACGTCGCCCGAGGTTGGCGTATCCAGTCCGCCGAGCAGGTGCAGCAAGGTGCTTTTACCGGAGCCGGAAGTGCCGACGATCGCCATCATCTCCCCTTCCCCGACGCTGAAGCTGACATTGTGCAGGACATCCGTCTGCACCGTGCCTTCCTGATAGCGTTTGCACAGGTTGTCGCATTGCAACAGGATCTTATTCATAACGTAAAGCCTCAGCGGGTTGGGTGGCGGCAGCGCGCCAGGAAGGATAAAGCGTGGAGAGTAACGCGATGGCCATCGCAGCCAGCGCAATGCCGACTACCTGCAGCGGCTCAATAGCCACCGGCAGTGCCGCGCCGTCGAGCAACGCGCCGATAATCGGCATCAGGTTATTGAGCTGGCTGGCGAGCAGGGTGCCGAGTACCGCTCCAAGCAGTGCCCCGACGATCCCTGCGCTGGCGCCCTGTACCATAAAGACAGCCATGATCTGCCGCGGCGTCAGCCCCTGGGTTTGTAAAATCGCCACTTCACCCTGCTTCTCCATCACCATCAGGCCAAGCGAGGTAATAATGTTAAACGCGGCGACCGCCACAATCAGGCTCAGCAGCAGGCCCATCATGTTTTTTTCCATCCGCACGGCCTGGAACAGCTCGCCCTTACGTTCGCGCCAGTCCTGCCATTTGGTCCCTTCCGGCAGGGTTTGCTGGCTTAACACATCCACCTTCAGCGGCTCGTTGAGCCACAGACGCCAGCCGGTGATATTGCCGAGCGGGTAGCGCATCAGGCGCGACGCGTCCTGAATGTTGACCAGCATCTGGTAACCGTCCACTTCGCTGTTAGCGGCGAAGGTGCCGATCACGTTAAAAAGGCGCTGGCTCGGCAGACGTCCCATCGGGGTGAACTGGCTGGCAGAGGGCACCATTACGCGGAGCTGATCGCCGCGGTTGACGCCCAGCTGCCCGGCAAGCTGTTCACCGAGGATAACGTTGTACTGGCCGGGAGCCAGATCGGTCTGTTTGACGTTAACCAGGTAGGGCGTGAGCGGATCTTTTTGCGCCGGGTCGATGCCCAGCATCACTCCCACCGCCACGCTACGCGCGCTTTGCAGCACCACATCACCGGAGGTGATCGGCGCTACCCGGCTTACGCCCTGCAGCTTCACGGCACTTTCGGGAAGCTGCTGCGGGTTCACCGAGCCGTTGCCGGAGGAGAGGATCGCCTGCGGCATCAGCCCCAGAATGTTATTTTGCAGCTCGCGCTCAAAGCCGTTCATAACGGAGAGAACCGTCACCAGCGCCATCACGCCAAGCGTAATGCCAATGGTGGAAAGCCAGGAGACAAAGCGACCGAAGCGGTCCGCGGCGCGCCCACGCATATAACGCAGGCCTATGAATAGTGCGACAGGTTGGTACATGAAATCCGTCTGTTTGCTGATAGCAGACCCACGAGTATATAAGCGAATCCGCTAAGGGTAAATGACTGAAACCGTAAGCTTTGCTTACCATTTGTCTGAAAAAGCACGGTAAATCAGCGCAATACTCTCTCCCATAAGAAGCCCAGGCACTCGCTGTTATTTGCAGTTTTTCTGAAAATCATCCGGATACAGACTCTTACCCGTTACATCCTGACTGCCCCCCAACACACTTACCCGTTCGATTAAGGTCACAACAGGATCCGGTAAGCGATGAAACAAAAAACATTATGGATTAACCAGATAAAGGGGCTTTGTATCTGCCTGGTGGTGATTTACCACTCGGTGATCACCTTTTATCCGCATCTGAACGCGCTGCATTCGCCGCTGTCGGCGCTGCTCGCCAAATGCTGGGTCTATTTCAATCTCTATCTCGCCCCGTTTCGTATGCCGGTGTTTTTCTTTATTTCGGGTTATTTAATCCGCCGCTATATCGATGATGTGAGCTGGAAAAGCAGCCTCGACAAGCGGCTGTGGAGCATTGTCTGGGTCCTTTTGCTGTGGGGAGTATTGCAGTGGCAGGCGCTGACCCACCTCAACGCCTGGCTGGCTCCGGAGCGCGAGCTGAATACTACCTCTAACGCCGCCTATGCCGACTCGCCGACCGGCTTTATCTCCGGGATGCTCACCGCCAGCACCAGCCTGTGGTATCTCTATGCCCTGGTGGTCTATTTCACTCTTTGCAAACTGCTGAGCCGCTGGAGAGTGCCGCTGATCGGACTGCTGGCGCTGGCCAGTATCGCCATCAACTTTATGCCGCTGCCGTGGTGGGGAATGAACAGCGTGGTACGCAATATGATTTATTACAGCCTGGGCGCCTGGTACGGCGTGCAGCTGATGGCCTGGATGCAGGCCAGGGTGTGGCGGCGGGACTGGCTGGCGATTGAGGCTTTCGCGGCGGTGTCCGTTGTGCTGTGGTTCGCCAACGTTCCCCTGCCGCTGTCGCTGCTGTCAATTTTAGCGATTATGACCCTGTTTTACCGCCTTGAGCAGCGCTACGCCGTCGGGCCTGACAATCTGCTTAACGTGATTGGCTCCAACACCATTGCGATTTACACCACCCATCGCATCCTTATCGAAGGGGTGAGCCTGTTCTTAATTCACGAGCTGAATGGTGGCGCCTGGCCGGTGTGGGCTGAGCTGACGCTGGTGCTGTTCTATCCCTTTGCCAGCCTGCTGCTCTGCACGCTGGTGGGGCTGGGCGCCCGTAAACTTTCAAGCGCGGTGGCCGGAGATATTTTCTTTACCCCGCCGGCCCGCCTGACGCTGGTTCAGGCGACACGCTAGCGCCCCAGTGGAGACCTCATTTACCCAGCGTGCGGTTACGGTTTGCTAATGTAAAACGATCGCGGATAATAAAGACATTGTGTATCAGTGATATGCCCATAAGAGATCCTGACAAAGCCATGCCTGAACAAAATCGTTTTTCACTGCCCGGCAAAGCGGGCGACCAACGCCAGTTGGGTGAACTGACCGGGGCAGCCTGCGCCACGCTGGTTGCGGAAATTGCAGAGCGTCATCAGGGCCCGGTGGTGCTGGTCGCGCCGGACATGCAAAACGCCCTTCGCCTGCATGATGAGATCCGCCAGTTCACCGATCAGCTGGTCACCAGCCTTGCCGACTGGGAGACGCTGCCGTATGACAGCTTCTCGCCGCACCAGGAGATCATCTCCTCTCGCCTTTCCACGCTGTATCAGCTGCCCTCCATGCAGCGCGGCGTGCTGATTGTGCCGGTCAATACCCTGATGCAGCGGGTCTGTCCGCACAGCTATCTGCACGGTCACGCCCTGGTGATGAAAAAAGGTCAGCGCCTCTCAAGGGATGGCCTGCGCGTGCAGCTCGACAGCGCGGGCTATCGCCATGTCGATCAGGTGATGGAGCACGGAGAGTACGCGACCCGCGGCGCCCTGCTCGACCTCTACCCGATGGGCAGTGAACAACCTTATCGTCTGGATTTCTTCGATGATGAAATTGACAGCCTGCGCCTGTTTGATGCCGATACCCAGCGCACGCTGGAGGAAGTGGAGGCCATCAACCTGCTACCGGCTCATGAATTCCCGACTGACAAAACCGCCATTGAACTGTTCCGCAGCCAGTGGCGCGATAAGTTTGACGTCAAGCGTGACGCCGAACATATCTACCAGCAGGTGAGTAAAGGCACTCTGCCTTCGGGCATTGAGTACTGGCAGCCCCTGTTCTTCAGCGAGCCGCTGCCTGCCCTGTTCAGCTATTTCCCGGCTAACACGCTGGTGCTGAACACCGGCGATCTGGAGAGCAGCGCCAGCCGGTTTGAGAGTGAAACCCGCGCGCGCTTTGAGAACCGCGGCGTCGATCCGATGCGCCCGCTGCTGGAGCCTGAATTACTGTGGCTGCGCACTGACGAGCTGTTCAGCGAGCTGAAACGCTGGCCGCGCGTGCAGCTTAAAACCGAAAGCCTGGCGGACAAGGCCGCTAACACCAACCTGGCCTATCAGGCGCTGCCGGATCTCGCGGTGCAGGCGCAGAATAAATCGCCGCTGGATAACCTGCGTAAATTCCTCGAATCCTTTACCGGCCCGGTGATCTTCTCCGTCGAAAGTGAAGGGCGTCGTGAGGCACTGGGCGAGCTGCTCAGCCGTATTAAGGTGTCGCCGAAGCGGATCCTGCGTCTTGATGAGGCCAGCGGCAGCGGACGCTATCTGATGATCGGTGCCGCCGAACATGGGTTTATTGACACGCTGAATAATCTGGCACTGATCTGCGAGAGCGATCTGCTGGGTGAGCGCGTGGCGCGCCGCCGTCAGGACAGCCGCCGCACCATCAACCCGGACACGCTGATCCGCAACCTGGCGGAGCTGCACCCCGGCCAGCCGATTGTTCATCTGGAGCATGGCGTAGGGCGTTACGCGGGGATGACCACGCTGGAAGCAGGCGGTATCAAGGGTGAATACCTGATGCTGATGTACGCCAACGACGCCAAACTCTATGTGCCCGTCTCGTCCCTGCATCTGATCAGCCGCTACGCGGGCGGTGCAGAAGAGAACGCCCCGCTGCACAAACTCGGCGGCGACGCCTGGGCGCGGGCGCGGCAAAAAGCGGCGGAAAAAGTGCGAGATGTGGCGGCGGAGCTGCTGGACATCTACGCCCAGCGCGCGGCAAAGGCGGGCTATGCGTTCAAACATAATAAAGAGCAGTACCAGCTCTTTTGCGACAGCTTCCCGTTTGAAACGACGCCGGACCAGGCTCAGGCAATCAATGCCGTGCTGAGCGACATGTGCCAGCCGCTGGCGATGGACCGCCTGGTCTGTGGCGACGTAGGCTTCGGTAAAACCGAAGTGGCGATGCGCGCCACCTTCCTTGCGGTAGAGAACAACAAGCAGGTGGCGGTGCTGGTACCGACCACCCTGCTGGCGCAGCAGCATTATGATAACTTCCGCGATCGCTTTGCCAACTGGCCGGTGCGCATCGAGATGATGTCGCGTTTTCGCAGCGCCAAAGAGCAGGCGCAGATTCTGGAGCAGGCAAGCGAAGGCAAGATCGATATCCTGATCGGTACCCACAAGCTGCTGCAGAGCGACGTGAAGTGGAAAGATCTGGGGCTGCTGATTGTCGATGAGGAGCACCGTTTCGGCGTGCGTCACAAGGAGCGCATTAAAGCGATGCGCGCTGACGTCGATATCCTTACCCTCACCGCCACGCCGATCCCGCGAACCCTGAATATGGCGATGAGCGGCATGCGCGATCTGTCGATTATCGCCACCCCACCTGCCCGTCGTCTGGCGGTAAAAACCTTTGTCCGGGAATACGATAACCTGGTGGTGCGCGAGGCAATCCTGCGTGAGGTGCTGCGTGGCGGTCAGGTTTACTATCTTTACAACGATGTGGAGAACATTCAGAAAGCAGCCGACCGGCTGGCAGAGCTGGTGCCGGAAGCGCGCATTGCTATCGGTCACGGTCAGATGCGCGAGCGCGAGCTGGAACGGGTGATGAACGATTTTCACCACCAGCGTTTTAATGTGCTGGTCTGTACCACAATCATCGAAACAGGTATCGATATCCCTACCGCCAACACCATTATTATTGAGCGTGCGGATCACTTCGGCCTGGCGCAGCTCCACCAGCTGCGCGGCCGCGTCGGGCGTTCGCACCATCAGGCCTACGCCTGGCTGATGACCCCACACCCGAAAGCGATGACCCCCGATGCGCAGAAGCGTCTTGAAGCCATCGCCTCACTGGAAGATCTGGGCGCCGGTTTTGCGCTGGCGACTCACGACCTGGAGATCCGCGGCGCGGGGGAACTGCTCGGGGAAGATCAGAGCGGCTCGATGGAGACCATCGGTTTCTCTCTCTATATGGAACTGCTGGAAAACGCCGTTGATGCCCTGAAGGCAGGGCGTGAACCCTCGCTGGAAGATCTCACCAGCCAGCAAACGGAAGTGGAACTGCGGATGCCGTCCCTGCTCCCGGATGATTTTATCCCGGACGTCAACACCCGCCTGTCGTTCTACAAACGCATCGCCAGCGCCAAAGACGAAGCCAGTCTTGAGGAGATTAAGGTGGAGCTGATCGACCGCTTTGGCCTGCTGCCGGATGCGGCGCGTAACCTGTTGGCAATCGCCCGTTTACGCCAGCAGGCGCAAAAACTGGGGATCCGCAAGCTGGAAGGGAACGAAAAAGGTGGCATGATTGAGTTTGCCGAGAAGAACCATGTCGATCCGATGTGGCTGATTGGCCTGCTGCAGAAACAGCCCCAGCACTATCGACTTGATGGGCCCACGCGCCTGAAATTCACCCAGGATCTGGCGGAACGAAAAATCCGCATGGACTGGGTGTGCAACTTTATGCGCCAGCTAGAAGAGAACGCCGTAGCCTGATCCTTCGCCGGGCAACCTCCTGGTCGCCCGGCCCGCTTTTCCCCGCAATTTACAACTCTTTGCAATACGCCTGGACTTCCCGACACACCCATTCGCCATAATTATCTATTAACGTTCAGATAATAATAATCTTTATTGCTATGGATTCTGGTGATGATAAAAACGTCGCGTTTTACCCGTTGGATATCTCTGTTTGCGCTTCTCGCGGCCGTGGCTCTTGCCCTGCCCGTCAGGGCTAACACCTGGCCCCTGCCCCAGCCTGGCAGCCGATTAGTGGGCGAAAATCGTTTTCATGTGGTGGAAAACGATGGCGGATCGCTGGAAGCGATTGCCAAAAAGTATAACGTCGGTTTTCTGGCGCTGCTGCAGGCTAACCCGGGCGTCGATCCCTATGTTCCCCGCGCAGGCAGCGTCCTGACCATTCCGTTACAGACCCTGCTCCCGGATGCCCCGCGGGAAGGCATTGTGATTAACCTGGCTGAGCTGCGTCTCTATTATTATCCGCCGGGTAAAAATGAGGTCACGGTTTATCCCATCGGCATTGGCCAGCTGGGGGGCGATACCCTGACGCCCACGATGGTGACCACGGTGTCGGACAAACGGGCTAACCCCACCTGGACGCCTACCGCCAACATCCGCGCCCGCTATAAAGCCCAGGGGATCGATCTGCCTGCGGTAGTGCCAGCCGGCCCGGATAACCCGATGGGTCATCACGCTATTCGTCTGGCGGCCTACGGTGGGGTTTATCTGCTGCACGGCACCAATGCCGATTTTGGCATCGGCATGCGCGTCAGCTCCGGCTGCATTCGCCTGCGGGACAACGACATCGAGACGCTGTTCCGCGTCATCCAGCCGGGTACCAAAGTGAATATCATGAATACGCCGATCAAGGTGTCAGAAGAGCCTGGCGGCGTACGTCTGGTGGAAGTGCATCAACCCTTGTCGAAACAGCTGAATGACGATCCGCAGACCCTGCCGATTGTGTTAAATGCCGCGCAGCAGGGCTTCAGAGCCAGCGCCGACGAGGTGGTGATGGAGCGCGCTATGGAAGCGCGTTCGGGTATGCCGGTGGATGTGACGCCCCATCCTGTCGCCCGGTCGATTTAGGCTTTACCGATAAAAAAACGCTCTGCACAGGCAGAGCGTTTTTTTTCGCAGTGGCATAAATGAGGGTTAAGCCATGCTTATTTGTAGATCACCGCAGTACCGTGCAGGTTGTTCGGGCCAGTCACGGAGGTAATACGGAAAGATTTCGCCCCCATTTCATCCGCTTTTTGCGCTAACTGGCTTTCCAGAGAGCCCAGGTTAGTCCCACCATTGGCGGCGATAGTGCCCATTTTTTGTTGATCGGCAGGGGTAGACTGAACCTCAACCGCAGCGAAGCTGGCAAAGGAGAGAGAGCTCAGTACAGCGGCGGCAATCAGTGTTTTTACGTTTTTCATAATAAGGACCTTTTGCAAGTGAACGGGATGTCGTAATTAACTTAACGATCGATAACAAAATGATAGATGTGATCTGCATCACACGTCAATTTATTTTTATAACGATCATTAAAATAATTTTAAAAACGTTTAAATTCATATTGATATGATGCATCAATTTTTATCGATGCAGCGCTGGCTGTGGAAAGGGATTATTTTTATAATGGTCGTTCAACAAACCAACTGAGGTACAACGGCTCATGACAACCGACGACACGCGTTGCGAAAAGAAAAGCCGTGGCCGACCAAAAGTGTTCGACAGGGAAGCGGCGCTGGATAAGGCCATGACGCTGTTCTGGCAGCATGGGTATGAAGCTACATCGCTGGCAGACCTGGTTGCCGCGACGGGGGCGAAAGCGCCCACGCTGTATGCAGAATTTACCAATAAAGAGGGGCTATTCCGGGCGGTACTGGATCGCTATATCAGCCGTTTCGCCGCCCGCCACGAAGCGCAGCTGTTTTGCGAAGAGAAGCCCGTCGAACGTGCGCTGGAAGACTACTTCACCACGGTGGCGACCTGCTTTACCAGCAAAGATACGCCTGCGGGCTGTTTTATGATTAACACCTCGGCTACCCTTGCGGCCTCTTCAGAAGAGATTGCCCATACGGTGAAGTCTCGCCATGCTATGCAGGAGGAGACGCTGTGCCGATTTTTACAGCAGCGTAAGCAGCGCGGTGAGATCCCGGAGCAGTGCGACCCGCAGAAACTTGCCCAGTATCTGAGCTGCGTTTTGCAGGGCATGTCGATCAGTGCCCGCGAAGGCGCCAGCCTGGAAAAACTGCAGACCATTACGCACATTACCCTGCGTCTGTGGCCTGAACTACTGAAAGTCTGATTATCAGGGCGGTCCGCCGCCCTTATCCCGCCTCTTGTCACTGCAGCTTCCGCTATACTTCATCTAAAGCCAGGTAAAAAAATTATCGCACCGGTTCTGCCGGTTGCTATCCTTAAATGTGTGATTATTGATGTGCTAATGATTAGGCGCATTAGTTATGACGGAGACGCTCTGGCTATTCACATTCAGAAGGAGAATAAACATGATTTTGCTATTACCTTTATTCAAGGTATTAATAGTGATTACATTGTTATTCGGTCTCTGGGTCTTATGTGGTGGATCAGTTCTATTTGCCTTTCTTTCCGTACTGATAACGGGATTTATGTTACTGCGCCAGTATAACGAATTTGACCTGTAACCACGTTCACCCTGAAGCCCCATGAAAGACCTTAGTTCTGGCGCAACCAGCGCAGGTGTTAAGGTCTTTTTTTATGGACAAAAAAAGCTCCCCAGCCTGAGCGAATGGGGAGCTAAATGCAGAGAACAGATTTTTTTATACTTTGTTATTCAGTACCAGCTGACCGTCGCTATTAAGCGGGATCTGGCTGCCGGGATCTTTATCCATGCGGATCTTGCCCTGCTGGTCGCCAATTTTGTAGGTCACATCGTAGCCCAGCATTTTTTCTGACTTGTCATATACTGTCTTACAGCGCTGTTGGGTGGTGGTGTAAGTATCCCGCTCCTGCAACGCCCCCTGAGCCTGATTGCCTGCGTATCCGCCACCCAGGGCCCCTACAACCGTTGCGACATCTTTCCCGCGGCCACCGCCAAACTGGTGACCAATCACCCCGCCGGCTACCGCACCCAGCACCGAACCGGCGATGCGGTTTTCATCCTGTACAGGGCGGCGATGCGTTACGGTTACATTCCGGCACTCCTGACGCGGGGTTTTTACCGTCTCTTTAATAGGTGTAGCCGAAACCACCTGCGCATATTGTGGGCCACGTTCAAAAACATTAAGACTGGCTACTGCCGCCACACCTAATGCGGCGACCACGCCAATCCCTATACCTGCCACCATGGATTTATTCATGTGACGACTCCTTTTTGTTGCTATTAGTAACAATTCTGCAACCAATGATGTGCGCAAGCAAATCAGAGAAAGGACTAAAAATGTGGGAACAAGCGCAAAACGGGCCGGTTTAGGAGGACTCTTAGGCCGCCAGAGCGCAATTGGCAGGATGATATGCTGAATAAGCCCCTCCACTGGATGCGGAGGGGCGTAGGTCTTAATGCAGTTTCAGTCGCGGTCTGATCACACGGTTGATACTGCCCACTACCATCATCAGGCCGGTTTTAAAGTAACCGTGCAGCGCAACCTGGTGCATACGGTACAGGGAGATATAGACGAAGCGGGCAATGCGCCCTTCTACCATCATCGAACCGCGCATCAGGTTCCCCATCAGGCTGCCGACGGTGGAGAAATTCGAGAGCGAAACCAGTGAACCATGATCTTTATAGACATAGTTCTTCAGCGTTTTGCCTTTCGCCTGCGCCAGAATGTTATGCAGCGCCAGGCTGGCCATCTGGTGTGCGGCCTGGGCGCGCGGTGGCACGAATCCACCTTCCGGGCGTGCGCAGGAGGCACAGTCGCCGATAGCATAGATGTCCGGGTCACGGGTGGTTTGCAGTGTCGGCTCAACCACCAGCTGATTAATACGGTTGGTTTCCAGCCCACCGATCTCTTTCATGAAATCAGGCGCTTTGATCCCCGCCGCCCAGACCATCAGATCGGCTTTGATGTGTTCGCCATCTTTGGTGTTCAGGCCATGCTCATCGGCGCTGGTCACCATCGTCTGGGTCAGGACACGCACGCCCAGCTTGGTCAGTTCGCTGTGTGCGGCACTGGAAATACGCGGCGGTAACGCAGGCAGAATACGCTCGCCCGCTTCCACCAGCGTCACGTTGAGCGCGTCGTTGGTTAAACCTTTATAGCCGTAACTGTGCAGCTGTTTTACCGCGTTGTGCAGCTCCGCCGAGAGCTCAACGCCCGTCGCACCGCCACCAACGATAGCGATATTGACCTTGCCGCTTGCGCCGAGGTTATTGGAGTATTTCAGGAACAGGTTCAGCATTTCCTGATGGAAACGTCGTGCCTGGTGCGGGTTGTCGAGGAAGATACAGTGCTCTTTTACGCCTGGTGTGTTGAAGTCATTGGAAGTGCTGCCCAGCGCCATTACCAGCGTGTCATACGCCAGCTTGCGCTCCGGCACCAGCAGCTCGCCCTTCTCGTCTCGCAGCTCTGCCAGGGTGATGGTTTTGCTTTCACGGTTGATATCTACCACCGATCCCAGCTGGAACTGAAAACCGTGGTTGCGCGCATGCGCCAGATAGCTCAGCGCGTCTACGCCCTCATCCAGAGAACCGGTGGCAACTTCGTGCAGTAGCGGTTTCCACAGGTGGCTGTGGTTGCGGTCGACGAGGGTAACTTTGGCTTTTTTACCGCGTCCGAGCTTTTTACCCAGCTGCGTAGCCAGCTCCAGCCCGCCGGCGCCGCCGCCCACAATCACTATCTTTTTCAATGGCGTAGTCAACATGACCCCCTAAATTATTAACCAATTGTTAACTAAAAGTTATTAAAATAACCTTTAATTAACAACAGGTTACAGCACTGAAACCATTCAACCGTCTTGAGAATAACATGTTCGGTGCATTGGTCATACCAAAATTGATGTGCATCAAGTTTTGCCGCTTAAAATTTACCCAAGCTTAGCAAAAAGAAAGCCCGGCTCACTTAGCGTGGCCGGGCCTGGTTGAAAAATGAGCCTTATCCTAAGGTCTTGAACGCTTTGATGCGCTGCAGATGGGGAGCAATATTCTTGAACTTATGCGTCTGTTCTTCATCCCAGACGATTTCGTAGTAATGATGCAGCAGCTCCGCTGCGCGCGGGCTGTTGAGCGCCTCATCGTTGCGGGAGAGGATCACCAGGCAACGATCGCGGTTTTTCTCACGGAAATTGCTCACGCACTTGGTTGCAATATCAATATACTCTTCCGGCCTGTCGATTTTGCCTTCCATGTTCTCATTCGGAAACAGGTTCGGATTGAACATTACCTGGCGAATATCACACAGGAAGCCAATACGCTCAGCCCAGTACCCCCCCAGACCGACGCCACAAATCAACGGGCGGTCATCAACGTTCAGTTGCAGCATTTTGTCCACTTCTTTCAGCAGATGCTGCATATCATGTTTCGGATGGCGCGTGCTGTAACTAATCAGCCGCACATCCGGATCGATAAACTGCAGCTGCAGTACTTTCTCGTGATTGCCGGGACTGTTCGAATCAAAACCGTGCAAATAGATGATCATCGTATCCTCGCCACACTACGCTTGTCAGGAGGGATTACTGCCCCGCTTTATGCGCTTCCCAGCGTTCATGAAGTGCCTCAAGTTGCGCTGTAACGGTTTTCCAGCGTGCTGAATCCCGCAGCTCCTGACGGCTAAAAGAACCTTTATGATACAATTGCGTAACACGTTCAGCCTTGATCGGCGACAGGTTATCTAACACGCTCACCGCGCCTTTACGATTATTGCAGACCAGGATCATATCGCAACCCGCATCCAGCGATGCCTGACCGCGCTCCGCATAGCTGCCCATGATCGCCGCCCCTTCCATCGACAGATCGTCAGAAAAAATCACGCCGTTGAATCCCATCTCCTGACGCAAAACGGTTTTCAACCAGTGCGGTGAGCCGCTGGCCGGACGCGGATCGACGTCGGTATAAATGACATGCGCAGGCATGATGGCGTCGAGCTTGTTGTCGCTGATAAGCGATTTGAAAATCGACATGTCCCTGGCGCGGATCTCAGCCTGTGGCCGTGGGTCGCGCGGGGTCTCTTTGTGGGAATCCGCCGTGACGGCCCCATGACCCGGGAAATGTTTACCGGTGGCTTTCATCCCGGCGTCATGCATCCCGTCGATAAAGCGGGTTGCCATCTGCAGCGCCTTCTGCGGTTCGTCGTGGTACGCCCGCTCGCCGATGGCGGCGCTGATATGGCCGACATCCAGCACCGGGGCGAAGCTGATATCAATATCCATGGCAATCATTTCACTGGCCATCAGCCAGCCGGCCTCCTGCGCCAGTTTACCGCCCTCTTCCAGTCCGAGCAGTGCCGCAAACGACTGGGCAGCAGGCAGACGGGTAAAACCGTTGCGGAATCGCTGCACGCGGCCCCCCTCCTGATCCACCGCCACCACCAGCCGGTGATGTGAGGCGGCACGGATCTGGCGTACCAGCTCACGCAACTGCGCCGGATCGTGATAATTACGCGTAAACAGGATCAGGCCACCCACCAGCGGGTGCGCCAGAATTTCGCGCTCCTCCGCATCCAGCTCATAACCTTCCACATCCAACATGACCGGACCCACACAAACCTCTCTTATTCTGTTGTTTCTAACTGGCGCCAGATCTCATCGGCCAGCGTCATAAATTGTTTGTCTTGTGATTGCTGCCAGCGCAGCTCAAACCAACCGGCCATCAGCATCAGCACCCAGGGTCGCCAGCGCGTCACCTGACGCTGCAACAGCGTCAGATCGATCTGCGCGGCCTGAGCATATGCGATGAGCAGCGCCTGACGCTCAGCGTCACCTTCTGTCCAGACGCTCGCCAGCTCCAGCGCCACATCCCCGTCACCCGCATACTCCCAGTCCAGCAACCGGCTGCCGACTTCCGTATGTACGATGTTACCCGCATGAACGTCCATATGCAGCGGCGCCAGTCGCAGCGGGCGCGGCTCTCCCCGTTTCAGCAGACGTTTGTACCATCTCAGCCATAACGGCGTGCGTCGGGAAGGTGAGGACTGTAGCCAGTACTGTTCCAGCAGCGGCATCAGGGTGATACGCCAGCCAAACAGAGGCTGTTGATGAAGATGATACAGCATCGCGGCCAGCACAGGTGCGGCGGGCAACGTGGTTTTGATAATACCCGGCAGATAATCCACCGCTATCCAGCCGGGACTGTAAAAGTGCGGCTGGGGGGCAATGTCGGCGGGAAGATGGCGCAGGGCATGGTACTGACGGCGAAAATGAGCGGGCGTGGCCAGGGCGGCATGAGACTGGCGCAGCACCAGACGACGTGCTGCATCCTCAATAATGCAGCTCGCGCCGCTCAACCCGGCGTGGGTCGGCGGCGCGACGATGCGAAACTGCGGAAAAAAGCGCGACAGCAGCGCGTCGCGCGTCAGGTTACTGTTGCTGAACTGCACCTTTACCCGACCAGATAATCTCACCTGTTTGAACCAGCATCAGCTGCATCTGCAACGCCGGGGAATTCACGTTGCCGGTGGCGCTGGAGTAAAGCACATACTGCGCGCCCACATTACGGGCAATGCCAATGGCTTTACTGCGTGACCCCAGGCTGTCCTGTGGGGAGAGGCCTAACTGCTGCTTGGCCACTGCGAGCTGCTGCGCGGATACCAGCGTAAATTTACCGTTATTCGCCAGCGCGTTGCGCAGCGTTTCGGTTGCTTCAGCGGCATTAAGACTGCCGTTAGTGCGGTTGTTGACGCTGTCCACCAGCAGCACGCTGCCTGCGGTAACGCCCTGCGCCTGCAACATTTTGCCCACCATCGGCTGCATCGCACCGTTCCAGTCATAGTGACGTTCACGCGGTGCAGGCTGGGCGGTTTCATCCTGATGCTCTATCGGGCCAGGCTGTGCGGGAACGCTTGGCACGGTAGGAACGGTGGGAACTGGCTGCGTTGGCTGAACCGGCTGTTCGGTGCCCGGTTTGACCTCTTCCACCGGTGCTGGTGGTTGCTCAGTGCGGCTAATACAGCCCGACAGAAATAGTGCAAAAGCCGTGACAAGCGCGTAACGACTGATGTTATTAATCAAAATTCACCCCTCAGAGATATAAATAAAGTCTGACCTTATGCGCACCCAGGTAGTTTGCGCTGCCGTACAGCTTAACCGACGATTTTGCCGGAATGGTTACACTGCGTGGTGCTTCAAGTGGATGCATTTCCAGGCCGCGGGCGTCATACCAGAAAAAACGGTAATGCACGGTAACCGGCTCATCTCTTTCATTGAACAGCACAGAGGAGGCGGACGGTTGAATTTCGCTGATCGTAAGCGAAGGCTGGTCGGCGGTGATACCAGCCGCCAGCACCGATGACTCCATTACCAGCGTTTGATCGTTATTAACGGGTATCGACGGTTGCGAACTGCATCCCGCCAATGCTATTACCAGCGCCGCCATCCATCCTCTTTGCATCTCAAAGACCTTTATGCGCCAGCATCGGCCCCAGCGGTCGACCGCCCAGCAGATGCATATGAATGTGATAAACTTCCTGACCACCGTGGCGGTTGCAGTTCATGATTAGACGGTAACCGTCTTCGGCAATGCCTTCCTGCTCAGCGATTTTCGCCGCTAGTGTCAGCATACGGCCTAATGCCAGTTCATGCTCAGTTTTCACATCATTAACCGTCGGAATCAGAATATTAGGAACAATGAGTATGTGGGTGGGCGCCTGTGGAGAGATGTCGCGAAAAGCGGTAACCAGTTCATCCTGATAGATGATATCTGCCGGGATCTCGCGGCGGATAATTTTACTGAAAATGGTTTCTTCAGCCATGAGGTTTTCCTTATTCATTTAATCTGGCGACGTGACCGGAGACAACCCGCCCGGTGCAGGCGCATTATGTTGTGACACAACTCAAGAGTATGAGCGACTTTCTCCTGTCCTTTCAACCTTATCCCCCGATTTCTTTGCATGTACGCCCCGATCTGCTTGCTCCGTGACCACCTCCTCCCCGCTGGCTGTGAAACATTATTTCACTTACCGCCGCAACATCTGTTTACAGTGATAACTCGAATGCGTATATTTCGCATTTGCATTTTCATGCACAACTAATACCTAAAAAAACCACTTCAGCTCGTCCAGACGGGACTGATGCACACCATTCACCGTTCATAAGGGTTTGATGATGTCTTTCACCATTCAATCCAGGGAAGGGCAATCCCGGTCTGTCGCAACACCTTCGTTGCTGGCGGCCTGCATTGCTATGGCATTGATGCCAGCCACCACTTTCGCTGCTCCGGCTGAAGATACTGTTATTGTTGAGGGATCGTCTCAACCGGGTGACTCCGCTGATGACGGCCAGGACTACAGCGTTAAAACCACCGCCGTGGGCACCAAAATGCAAATGGTCCAGCGTGATATTCCGCAGTCGGTGACGATCGTCAGCGAACAGCGCATGGAAGACCAGCAGCTGCAGACCCTGGGTGACGTGATGGACAGCACAATGGGGATCAGCAAAAGTACGACTGATTCCGATCGCAGCAACTATTACTCCCGTGGTTTCGAAATCGACAACTACATGGTCGATGGCATCCCGACCTATTTCGAGTCACGCTGGAATCTGGGCGATTCCCAGTCTGATATGGCGCTGTTTGAACGCGTCGAAGTCGTGCGCGGCGCCACCGGCCTGATGACCGGGACAGGTAACCCGTCGGCGGCAATCAACATGGTGCGTAAGCATGCCACCAGCCGTGAATTTAAAGGCAATCTGTCCGCAGAATACGGAAGCTGGAACAAACAACGTTACGTTATGGACATGCAAAGTCCATTAACGGAAGACGGTAACCTGCGCGGCCGTATTGTGGCGGGTTATCAGGACAGTGACTCCTGGCTCGACAACTACAATCAAAAGCGAACCTTCTTCTCCGGTATCCTGGACGCTGACCTGGGCACCAGCACATCGCTGTCCGCCGGTTACGAGTACCAGCGTAACGACATCAATAACCAGACGTGGGGAGGCTTACCGCGCTGGAACACCGACGGCAGCACCAGACATTACGACCGCGCTCACAGCACGTCACCAGACTGGGCGTACAACGACAAAGAGTTCAATAAGGTCTTCTTCACCCTGAAGCAGCGCTTTGCCGACGACTGGCAGGCGACGCTGAATGCGACCCATACCGAAGCCAAATTCGACAGCAAAGCGATGTACATCGATGCCTTTGTGAATAAGAGCACCGGCATGCTGGAAGGCCCCTATGCGAACTATGGTGCGGGTTATGATTACATTGGCGGTACCGGCTGGAACAGCGGCAAGCGTAAAGTAGATGCAGTGGATCTGTTTGCCGATGGGGGC
Source organism: Leclercia adecarboxylata (assembly GCF_035787115.1). Lineage (GTDB taxonomy): Bacteria > Pseudomonadota > Gammaproteobacteria > Enterobacterales > Enterobacteriaceae > Enterobacter > Enterobacter adecarboxylatus_E. Next base: position 141,325 of record NZ_JALKTL010000002.1, read on the forward strand.
TATGAGCTGTTGGGCCGCCAGCACACCATGATGATTGGCGGCAGCTTCAGTCGTCAGACTAATCGTTATACCAACTCGTGGGCGAACGTCTATCCGGAAGAGTTCGGCAACTTCTACGACTATAACGGTAACTTCCCGGAAACCAACTGGGGATCGCAGTCGCTGGCCCAGGACGACACCACCAACATGAAGTCGCTGTATGCGGCAACCCGTATCTCGCTGGCCGATCCGCTGCACCTGATCCTCGGCGCGCGTTACACCAACTGGAGTATTGAGACCCTGACCTACGGCATGGAGAAAAACCACACTACGCCTTACGCGGGTCTGGTTTACGACATCAATGACAACTGGTCTGCCTACGCCAGCTATACCTCTATCTTTCAGCCGCAGAACTACCGTGACAGCTCGGGCAAATACCTTGACCCCATCACCGGTAATAACTATGAGGCAGGTCTGAAATCCGACTGGATGAACAGCCGCCTGACCACCACCCTTTCCGTGTTCCGCATCGAGCAGGATAATCTGGGCCAAAGCACCGGCCGAACGATTCAGGGCTCCACGGATACCGCTTATGAGAGCGTGGACGGTACCGTGAGCAAGGGCGTGGAGTTTGAAATCAACGGCGCGCTGACGGACAACTGGCAGATGACCTTTGGCGCAACGCGCTACGTTGCGGAAGATAACGAGGGCAAAGCGGTTAACCCGAACCTGCCGCGTACCTCGGTGAAACTGTTTACCCGCTATCGTCTCCCGGCCATGCCTGAGCTGACCGTAGGCGGCGGCGTTCAGTGGCAAAACAGCGTCTACACTTACCAGGATACCCCTTACGGCACCTGGCGTGCATCGCAGGGCAGCTACGCGCTGGTAGACCTCTTCACGCGTTACCAGGTGACGAAGAACTTCTCCCTGCAGGGTAACGTGAATAACCTCTTCGATAAGACTTACGACACGAACGTTGAGGGCGAAATTGTCTATGGCGAACCGCGTAACGTGAGCCTGACCGCAAGCTATCAGTTCTGACAGACAATCCGGGTTCCAGGGAGCCTTATGGCTCCCTTTTTTGTGCGCTCTGCTTGCCGGGTGGCGCTGCGCTTGCACGGCATGTCACAAACTACAGAAATAAAAAAGGCAGCCATTTGGCTGCCTTAGTCTCCCCAGGTCACAACTTAGTTGCTGCGGATGTACTCATCCATTTCGGTTTTCAGGTTATCGGATTTCGTACCGAAGATAGCCTGTACACCGGAACCGGCAACAACTACGCCAGCTGCGCCCAGTTTTTTCAGACCCGGCTGGTCTACTTTTGCAACATCAGCAACGCTCACGCGCAGACGAGTGATGCACGCGTCGAGGTTAGTGATGTTCTCTTTACCACCGAAGGCTGCAACCAGTGCTGGAGCCATTTCGCTGGTCGCACCTGCTTTGCTGTCTTCTGTTGCATCTTCACGACCCGGGGTCTTCAGATCCAGCGCTTTAATCAGCACGCGGAAGACGGTGTAGTACACCACCGCGTAGCAAGCACCGACAATCGGGAACAGCCACAGCTTGCTGCTGTTACCGGACAGAACGATAAAGTCGATCAGACCGTGCGAGAAGGAAGTCCCGTCACGCATACCCAGCAGGATACAGATTGGGAAGGCCAGACCTGCCAGAACCGCGTGGATGATGTACAGGATCGGCGCAACGAACATGAAGGAGAACTCGATCGGCTCGGTGATACCGGTCAGGAACGAGGTCAGCGCTGCGGAGATCATGATACCGCCCACTTTTGCACGGTTCTCTGGTTTAGCAGAGTGCCAGATTGCAATCGCAGCAGCCGGCAGGCCGTACATTTTGAACAGGAAGCCGCCAGACAGTTTACCTGCGGTCGGGTCACCCGCCATGTAGCGTGGGATATCGCCGTGGAACACCTGACCTGCTGCGTTGGTGTATTCGCCGATCTGCATCTGGAAAGGAACGTTCCAGATGTGGTGCAGACCGAACGGCACCAGGCAACGCTCGATGAAGCCATAGATACCGAACGCCACAACCGGGTTCTGGTATGCAGCCCACTGAGAGAAGGTCTGAATAGCGGAACCAATCGGTGGCCAGATGAAGGAGAGGATCACACCAGTGAAGATCGCTGCCAGACCAGAGATGATCGGCACAAAACGCTTACCGGCAAAGAAGCCCAGATACTCAGGCAGCTTGATGCGATAGAAGCGGTTGAACATATAGGCCGCAATCGCACCCGAGATGATACCGCCCAGAACACCGGTATCCGCCAGGTGTTTTGCCGCGATTTCTTCAGCAGGTAAATGCAGCACCAGAGGCGCGACCACGGCCATGGTTTTCACCATAATGCCGTAGGCAACAACCGCAGCCAGAGCAGATACGCCGTCGTTATTGGTGAAGCCAAGCGCCACACCGATGGCGAAGATCAGCGGCATGTTTGCAAAAACAGATCCGCCCGCTTCTGCCATAACATGAGAGACAACGGCTGGCAGCCAGCTGAAGTTAGCAGAACCGACGCCCAGCAGAATACCTGCGATAGGCAGTACGGATACTGGCAGCATCAGCGATTTACCGACCTTCTGCAGGTTAGCAAATGCATTCTTAAACATAATTGAGAGTGCTCCTGAGTATTTGTGCTTTTTTTACGTTTTCACGCATTGGCACGGGGGGAGAACCGCGCCGTGGACAGGACATCTAAGCGCCCTTTATTTATTACACAGAGTAAAATAAATCTGTGTATCTTTGTTTGACGGCTATCACGTTTCAGCGTTCATTACCTGAAAAACTTTCAGTATTTTACAAAAAAGATGACTAAATGTTTCCAGAAACGTGTTCACCGCCCTCATTTTGGCGGTGAACTTTACTCGCTTTAGGTATTAATTACGAGCCTAAAAAAAACTGACTCGTCATGCAGATTGCAGGCGGGCGGGATCGATGTGAAACAGACTGGCAAAATTGTGGGTGGTGATGCGTGCCAGTTCTTCAACCTCGACGCCTTTCAAAACAGCCATATATTCGGCCACATCCCGTACCATCGCGGGTTGGTTTTCTTTACCACGATGCGGTACCGGTGCCAGATAAGGGGAATCTGTTTCCACCAGCAGACGATCGAGCGGGACATAACGCGCGGCATCACGAAGCTGCTCTGCATTACGGAACGTCACGATCCCGGAAAACGAGATATAAAAACCCAAATCCAGCAGCTTGCCCGCTGTTTCTCTGTCTTCTGTGAAACAGTGTAGTACGCCACCACAATCCGTCACCTTTTCTTCCGTGAGGATCGCCAGCGTATCGGCACGGGCATCGCGGGTGTGGACGATCACCGGCTTGTTCAGCTCCCGACCGATGCGGATATGGTCACGGAAGGATTCTTGCTGGCGGGCTTTCGTTTCCGGAGTGTAAAAATAATCCAGCCCGGTTTCGCCCATCGCCACCACGCCCTCTTCTGCCGCCAGACGGCGTAAATCTTCAACGTCGTATGCTTCATCCTGGTTCAACGGATGCACGCCGCAGGAGAAAACCACGTTATCGCGCGCGCCCACCAGCTCGCGCATGGTGCGGTAGCCGGGTAACGTTGTGGCGACCGCCAGACAAAATTTCACATCGCGGGCGGCGGCTTTTTCCAGCACGTCATCAACGTTTTTATGCAGGGATTGATAATCCAGGCCATCGAGATGGCAGTGTGAGTCGACTAAAAACATAATGTCTCTCTCAGAGATGGGATACAGGCAGCGTCGTGCCCGGTTGCAGGTAATGCTCAATAGTGAGTAACAGGTCGGTCAGCACAAGCTCCCGATTCAGCCCCGTTACGCTAAGGAGTTGTTCGCGACACTGGCATACGTCATGAAGCATAGCCCGCAATGCCATACCTGGCAGGCACCGGGCGAGGTTATGAGCCAGTTGCCAGGCATCGGCGTTGCTGAGCTGGTTCGCCCCCTGCTGAATTTTAAGGGCATCAAGCAACAGCGTCGCCAGCCAGTGCAGACGCTCTGTCGCCTGTTCATGATTCAGTACCGGCAGGAGGCTCATCCAGTCGCCGCTGTCTGGCACTGTCCCGAGCGTCTGGCAAAGCTTTTCACGTTGCCCCCAGACATTGGGCTGCAGTAAGGCCAGCGCGGCCGCGGGGGCGCCGCCGCACAGACGCAACGCACTCAGCGCCGCCTCTTGTGACGTTGTCACTTCTCGCGCAAGCCAGCTGATAGCCCATGCTTCCTGCGGTGCACTAAGATGATGCAAACGGCAGCGGCTACGCAAGGTCGCCAGCAGCCGTCCGGGTTCGCGGCAGGCCATCAGGAACCAGGTATTTTCCGGCGGTTCTTCCAGGGTTTTTAACAGCGCGTTTGCCGCCGCTTCGGTCAGCTGGGCGGCATCCTTCAGCCAGACGACTTTTGCCCCGCCAAGCCGCGCGCGCTCGTACAGCTTTTCGCTGACCGTGCGCACCGCATCAATGCCTAGCGTCGTTTTGCCCTTTTCTGGCTCCAGCGTGTAATAATCCGGATGCGTTTGCGCCTGCATCAGCTGACAGCTGCGACACTGGCCGCAGCTCTTATGCCCCTGTGGTTGCTGGCACATAAGAAAACGGCTGATAGCGTAAATCAGCGCTTCATCGCCCATCCCCGGGAGCGACTGGATAAGTAACGCATGATGCCCCCGACCGGACTGATAGCTGTTCACAAGCTGTTCAAAGTGCGGGCGCAACCATGGGTACCATTTCATGCCTGTTGTTCCTTCAGCCAGCCAGTGACCGTTTCACGAATGGCGTCCATCACCGTTTCCAGCGGTTGTGTCGCGTCAATGGTGCGAATCGAGCTGTCCTGGGCGGCTAATTCAAGGTAACGGGCGCGGGTACGGTTGAAGAAGTCCAGGGACTCCTGCTCAATACGATCCAGTTCGCCACGGGCACGGGCGCGCTTCAGCCCCACTTCCGGCGTCACGTCGAGGTAGAGCGTCAGGTTCGGGCGGAAGTCACCGAGCACTGCATCACGCAGCGTAGCAAGCATGTTCTGGTCAATACCGCGCCCCCCACCCTGGTAAGCCTGTGTGGAGAGGTCGTGGCGGTCGCCGATGACCCAGCATCCGCGCGCCAGCGCAGGTTTGATAACGGTTTCGACCAGCTGGACACGCGCAGCGTAGAACATCATGACTTCGGCTTTGTCCGTAATCACTTCGTCGCCGACCGACTTGATGTCCAGTACGAGACTGCGCAGCTTTTCCGCCAGCTGTGTACCGCCCGGCTCGCGGGTGAAGATCATCTCTTCGATGCCACACTCTTTCAGCGTCTCGACTACGGTGTCGCGGGCGGTGGTTTTACCGGCGCCTTCCAGCCCTTCAATCACGATGTAATTACTGCGCATTTTTTTCCTTAAGTGCCTTCAGATAGTCCTGGACCGAACGATTATGACTGGCAAGATTGGTGTTGAAAGTATGTCCACCCTTTCCATCAGCGACGAAATAGAGATACGGCGTTTTGGCCGGATGCGCGGCGGCACTCAGCGATGCCTGACCCGGTGTGGCAATCGGCCCCGGGGGTAACCCGCTAATAACATAAGTATTATAATCGGTTGGGGTTTCAAGGTCCTTTCGCGAAATCTTGCCCTTGTAGTTTTCCCCCATCCCGTAGATCACCGTTGGGTCGGTCTGCAGACGCATACCGATACGCAGGCGATTAATAAATACTGAGGCTACCTGCTCGCGCTCACTGGCCACCGCTGTCTCTTTCTCAACGATAGAAGCCATGGTAACGAACTGGTTTTGATCTTTATAAGGCAGGTTTTCTATCCGCCCTTCCCAGGCTTTATCCACCGCTTCAACCATCTTTTTGTGCGCACGTTGCAATATTGCCACATCAGTAGTGCCTGCGGTGTACATCCAGGTATCTGGCCAGAACCAGCCCTCTACCCATTCAGGATGTTCAAAATTCAGGGCCCGGGCGACGCCAGCATAACTGTCGTCCGGCAGCGTGTGCTTGATGTATGGCGCATCGCGTAGCTGCTTCAGGTAATCGCTCAGGCGCATCCCCTCAACAAAACGCAGCGGAAACTGTGCCTCTTTACCGCTTTCCAGCAGCTCCAGCATCTCCTTCACGGTCATCCCCGGCGTAAAGCGGTAAGTACCCGCTTTAAAGTGGGAGAGCTCTGGCTGAACGCGTAATAACCACTGGAACACCCGCGGACGGTTAATGATCTTCTCTCCATACAACTGCTCGCCCAACGCCAGTCGCCCGGTGCCGGGCTTCAGCGTAAATACCGTCTCGTCGGCGATCAGGATTTTGCTGTCCGCCAGCTGGCGAACCTTCCACATCCCCACGCCAGCGGCAATGCCCAGCACGACAACAACGAGGAGAATAAAGCGCAACATTTTCTTCATGACTATCTGATTTGCTCACACAGAGGGGCTAAAAACAGGTACAACTCACGCGATGTAAAACGGTGAGAACCATACTGGCGCACCGGCACGACAGGCATTAGCGCGTTGCACACGACGATCTCGTCGGCATCGTTCAGCGCAGCTTCGCACGCCTGCACTTCGACCACTGGAAACCCCGAGTGTGCCAGCTGGCGCAAACAAAACTGCCGCATCAGACCATTAACGCCTGCCTGATCCAGACGAGGGGTAAACACATTCTTACCCTGCCGCCAGAATAAATTCGCCGCACAGCATTCCGTAATGACCCCTTCGCTGTCAAGAACCAGCGCTTCATCGGCGTCGGTCTGTTCAAGATGGGAGCGGATCAACACCTGCTCAAGCCGGTTGAGATGTTTGATCCCTGCAAGCTGCGGATTACGTCCCAGTCTGACCGGGCTGAGTGTCAGGGCAATGCCTTCGGCGCGCCAGCGATCGTAATGGGCCGGATACGCCGATACCGACAGAATACGAACTGGCTCCGAACAGCCAGCCGCGCTGTATCCTCTGCCGCCGCTTCCCCGACTGATAATCACTTTCAGCACGCCGCGTTCGACATCCTTAGCCTGCCCTGCCATTTCATTTTTTAACGCTGCCCACTGTACAAAAGGAATGAACAGTTTTTCACAGGCTGTCTGCAGCCGTTGCAGGTGCGCCTCGAGCAGGCATACCTTCCCCGCGACAATGCGTGCCGTTGTGAAACATCCATCACCAAACTGAAAAGCCCGGTCGCTTGCCGGAAGCTGTGCCTGCTTTATGCCATTTATCAAGAACATGGTGGCTCCTTTAAGATGGTCGAATAGTCTGGCAGGAAGGATGCCCCGGGACAAGGGAAGAAACCCGAATAAAAAAGGCCCGACAAGCGGACCTTTTTTATCAATATTCCGGGAAGCAAGTATACCGCCCGGCTTTCAGCCTCAGATCTTTTTAAAGATCAGAGAGCCGTTGGTGCCGCCAAAGCCGAAGGAGTTACACAGGGTATACTCCATACCGCTGACCTGACGCGCTTCGTGCGGAACGAAGTCCAGATCGCAACCTTCATCCGGGTTATCCAGGTTGATGGTTGGCGGAACGGCCTGGTCGCGCAGCGCCAGGATAGAGTAGATAGACTCTACTGCTCCTGCCGCGCCCAGCAGGTGGCCGGTCATGGATTTGGTCGAGCTGACCATTACGCGGCGGGCTGCATCACCAAACACAGACTTAACGGCCTGTGCTTCTGCAATATCACCCGCAGGCGTAGAGGTACCGTGCGCGTTCACATAGCCAATCTGACCCGGTTCGATACCCGCATCACGGATAGCATTAACCATAGCCAACGCAGCACCCGCGCCGTTCTCTGGCGGAGAGGTCATATGATAGGCATCGCTGCTCATGCCGAAGCCAACGACTTCTGCATAAATTTTCGCGCCGCGTTTTTTCGCATGCTCGTACTCTTCAAGTACGACCATACCTGCACCGTCACCCAGCACAAAGCCATCACGGTCTTTGTCCCACGGACGGCTTGCCGCCTGCGGATTATCATTGCGGGTAGACAGGGCGCGTGCGGCACCGAAACCACCTACGCCCAGCGGGGTGCTGGCTTTCTCTGCGCCACCGGCGACCATCGCATCAGCATCGCCATAAGCAATCATACGCGCTGCCTGGCCGATGTTGTGCACGCCCGAAGTACAGGCAGTAGCAATGGAGATGCTTGGCCCGCGCAGGCCATACATGATGGTCAGGTGACCTGCCACCATGTTAACAATCGTTGACGGAACGAAGAACGGGCTAATCTTACGAGGGCCACCATTCACCAGAGAGCTGTGGTTTTCCTCGATTAAGCCAAGACCGCCAATCCCGGAGCCAATAGCGGCACCAATACGGGTTGCGTTCTCTTCCGTAATTTCAAGGCCAGAATCCTGCATGGCCTGAACGCCAGCGACAATTCCATATTGAATGAAGGCGTCCATCTTGCGCTGTTCTTTGCGCGAGATGATCTCTTCACAGTTAAAATCCTTTACTAAGCCAGCAAATTTCGTTGCATAGGCGCTAGTATCGAAATGGTCGATTAGGCTAATGCCACTCTGACCGGCAAGGAGAGCTTTCCAGGTGGACTCTACGGTATTGCCGACAGGAGATAACATGCCAAGTCCGGTCACAACTACACGACGCTTAGACACGCTTGTCCTCCAGGGAGGGATAAAAAAAGAAACACGAGGGACTACAAAAGAAAAAACTCAGGCGGTCGAATGACCGCCTGGAGATGTTCACTTACGCCTGGTGACCGTTGATGTAATCAATGGCAGCCTGAACGGTGGTGATTTTCTCAGCTTCTTCGTCCGGAATCTCAGTATCAAACTCTTCTTCCAGAGCCATTACCAGCTCAACGGTGTCAAGAGAATCTGCGCCCAGGTCTTCAACGAAAGAAGCATTGTTGGTCACTTCTTCCTGCTTAACGCCCAGCTGTTCGCCGATAATTTTCTTAACGCGTTCTTCGATAGTGCTCATACTCTTAAATTTCCTATCAAAACTCGCTTTCGCGATGGTTTTCGTAGTGTATAAAATGTTGAAAAATTTGCAACTAAATCCCGGCAGGTCTTACCACGATTTTGCGTTATTTTGAGGCCATTCGACCTAATAACGCAAATTTTTTTATCGTGGTTAAACCATGTACATTCCGCCGTTGACGTGGAGAGTTTCACCAGTGATGTAACTCGCTTCGTCAGAGGCTAAAAATGCAACCGCGCTGGCGATTTCTTTAGGGTCACCTAAACGACCCGCTGGAACTGCCGCCAGCGTACCCGCACGCTGCTCATCGGTCAGCGCACGCGTCATGTCCGTTTCAATAAAGCCCGGAGCAACAACGTTTACAGTAATACCGCGGGACGCGACTTCACGCGCCAGCGACTTACTGAAACCGATCAGACCTGCTTTCGCCGCAGCGTAGTTTGCCTGACCAGCATTTCCCATGGTACCAACCACAGAACCGACAGTGATAATACGCCCATGACGCTTCTTCATCATAGCTCGCATTACCGCTTTTGACAGACGGAACACAGATGACAGGTTGGTTTCGAGAATATCGTTCCACTCGTCATCTTTCATTCGCATCAGTAAGTTGTCGCGAGTGATTCCGGCATTATTGACCAGAATATCCACTTCGCCAAATTCTGCGCGAATATTTCCAAGAACAGATTCGATAGATGCAGGATCGGTCACATTCAACATCAGACCTTTACCGTTCGCACCCAGGTATTCACTGATAGCCTGCGCGCCGTTTTCGCTGGTGGCGGTACCGATCACTGTCGCGCCGCGAGCGACGAGAGTTTCAGCGATAGCACGACCAATACCACGGCTTGCGCCAGTGACCAGTGCGATTTTTCCTTCAAAACTCATGGTATTCCTCTTCTTACTGCGCAAGTGCCGCTGACAGTGCTTCCGGCTCGTTAATCGCCGATGCGGTCAGGGTGTCAACAATACGTTTTGTCAGACCGGTGAGGACCTTACCCGGGCCCACTTCATACAGGTGTTCAACGCCCTGTGCTGCCATAAATTCAACAGTTTTCGTCCACTGAACCGGGCTGTACAGCTGGCGAACCAGCGCGTGGCGGATGGCCTCTGGCGCGGTTTCACACTGTACATCAACGTTATTTACCACCGGAATAGCCGGTGCGTTGAAGGTGATTTTTTCCAGCTCAACAGCCAGTTTATCTGCAGCAGGCTTCATCAGCGCGCAGTGCGATGGTACGCTCACCGGCAGCGGCAGCGCACGTTTCGCGCCGGCGGCTTTACAGGCTGCGCCTGCACGCTCAACCGCTTCTTTATGGCCGGCAATAACCACCTGGCCCGGCGAGTTGAAGTTCACCGGCGAAACGACCTGGCCTTCTGCTGACGCTTCGCACGCTTGCGCAATAGAAGCATCATCCAGACCAATAATGGCTGACATGCCGCCCGTGCCTTCCGGCACCGCTTCCTGCATAAATTTGCCGCGCAGTTCAACCAGACGCACAGCATCAGCAAACGCAATCACACCCGCGCAAACCAGCGCAGAGTATTCACCCAGGCTGTGACCGGCCAACAGCGCTGGCGTTTTGCCACCCTGCTGTTGCCATACGCGCCACAGCGCGACCGATGCAGTCAGCAATGCGGGCTGCGTCTGCCAGGTTTTATTCAGCTCTTCGGCAGGCCCTTGCTGGGTCAGCGCCCAAAGATCGTAGCCCAGAGCCTCAGAAGCTTCACGAAAAGTCTCTTCGATTACCGGAAACTGCTCCGCCAATCCAGACAACATTCCAACGGCCTGAGAACCCTGGCCGGGGAACACAAAAGCAAATTGCGTCATTTTCTTATCCTTTTTCTAGAAACGAACCAGCGCAGAGCCCCAGGTGAAACCGCCACCGAAGGCTTCGAGCAAGACCAGTTGGCCCCGTTGAATTCGTCCATCGCGCACCGCTTCGTCAAACGCGCACGGTACTGATGCTGCAGACGTGTTGCCATGACGATCCAGCGTCACCACAACGTTATCCATAGACATGCCGAGCTTCTTCGCTGTGGCGCTAATAATGCGCAGGTTAGCCTGATGCGGCACCAGCCAGTCGAGAGCGGAACGCTCAAGATTATTGGCTTCCAGCGTCTCGTCAACGATATGCGCCAGCTCGGTTACCGCCACTTTGAAAACTTCGTTTCCGGCCATGGTCAGGTAGATGGCACTGTCCGGATTAACTCGATCCGCGTTTGGCAGCGTTAACAGTTCGCCGTAGCGACCGTCTGCATGCAGATGCGTCGAGATAATGCCCGGCTCTTCAGATTGTCCTAACAGGACGGCACCCGCGCCATCACCAAAAATAATGATCGTCCCGCGATCGTTAGGATCGCAGGTGCGCGCCAGCACATCAGCACCGATAACCAACGCATACTTCACCGCGCCGGATTTCACGTATTGATCGGCAATGCTCAGCGCGTAGGTAAAGCCTGCGCAGGCTGCGGCAACGTCAAACGCCGGGCAACCTTTGATCCCCAGCATGTTCTGAACCTGACAAGCTGCGCTTGGGAAGGCATGCGTGGCGGAGGTGGTCGCAACGATAATCAGGCCGATGTCGTCTTTATCGACACCCGCCATTTCCAATGCGCGCTGGGCGGCTTCATAGCCCATGGTGGAAACTGTTTCATCTGGCGCGGCAATACGACGTTCGCGGATACCTGTACGCGTGACGATCCATTCGTCAGACGTATCTACCATTTTTTCCAGATCGGCGTTGGTTCGCACTTGCTTTGGCAGATAGCTGCCGGTACCTAAAATCTTCGTATACATGTACGCTCAGTCACTTTTTGCTAATACAGATCCCAGGCGAGCGGCAATCCGCTGTGGGACTTGTCGCTGCACCGCCTGCACTGCCTGTTCAATCGCGACGGTAAACGCTCGCTGATTGGCCGCACCGTGACTCTTAATCACAATGCCGCGCAATCCTAACAGACAGGCGCCATTATACTGGTCGGGGTTGAGGTGACTGAATCGCCGCGCCAGGCTCTTTTGTAACCAACGCTTTAATATAATCAGCCACCATGACCGTTTTTTACCCTCTCCCTGCGATTTAAGCAGAGAAAGAAACATTCTCACCACCCCTTCCATGGTTTTTAATGTAACGTTTCCTGTAAACCCGTCACACACCAGTACATCCGTTTTTCCGGTCAATAATTCGTTGGCTTCGAGATATCCAATATAGTTGATGGAAGGCTCGTTTTTTAGCCGCTCGGCAGCGTCACGGATGCTGTCGAGACCTTTGGTCTCTTCTTCACCAATATTCAGCAAGGCAACGCGGGGATGAGAAATCCCCACCACTTCTTCTGCCAGCACCGAGCCCATGACGGCAAACTGCGCCAGCATAACACTGTCGCAGTCGACGTTAGCGCCTAAATCCAGCACCACCGTTTTGCCCTTTTGCTGATGGGGCAGTACCGTCACCAGCGCCGGGCGCTCAATACCGTCAATGGGTTTGAGCAGTAATTTTGCCAGCCCCATCAGCGCCCCGGTATTCCCGGCGCTGACACAGGCTTGCGCACGCCCCTCTTTAACCAGCTCTAGCGCGATGCGCATTGAGCTTCCGCGACTGCTGCGGATCGCCTGTGAAACCCGGACATCACTGGCAATAACTGACTGGGCAGGAATAATCTGCAGACGTGAACGTTGTTCGAAGTCAGCTTTTGCGAGTAATGGCGTGATAGCGTCGGGATTGCCGACTAAAAGAAGAGTGAGTTGCGAATTAGAGTTCAGTGCCTGCAATGCTGCAGGCACTGTCACGGAAGGGCCAAAATCTCCCCCCATGACATCTAACGCCAGGGTTAGACGTGTCAAGGTATCGTCGCAGCCTGGTTCGGTATATCCCCGCTTGCACGGGGAAACCCTCACTAAGCCTAATCACGCAAACGCGTGATTACTTAGTGATAACCTTGCGGCCGCGGTAGAAACCGTCAGCAGTGATGTGGTGACGCAGGTGTTTTTCACCAGAAGTCTTGTCTACAGACAGGCTGGTAACTGCAGTCAGCGCGTCATGGGAACGACGCATGCCACGTTTGGAACGGGTTGGTTTATTCTGTTGTACGGCCATGGACCTTACTCCTTAATTACTTACGCTTTAAGCTGGCTAATACGGCAAATGGGTTTGGTTTTTGCGCTTCATCAGGCAGTTCCCCAAAGACCATGTCCGCCTCGGACACTTCACAGTGTTCAGAATCATGCACCGGAACTACAGGCAAAGTGAGGATGATTTCATCTTCAACTAACGCCAGCAGATCGATTTCACCGAATTCGTTAACCTCAATCGGCTCATACGCTTCCGGGAGTGCTTCAGCCTGTTCGTCTGAACGAACCGGACTGAAACAATATGTTGTGTGAACATGAAGTGGGAACGGTTTCCCGCAACGCTGACACTCGAGCGTAACCGATACCTTTGCATCACCGGTTAAAACGGCGAGGCGCTGGTTATCGATAGCGAACGACATGGAGCATTCCACATCACTGTCCACACTGACTACGGATTCGGCAATACGCTCAGCCTGTTCACGGGTATAAATACCTTCGTAATCGAGGCGTTTTTGAGCCGTACGAACCGGATCAAGAGTCAGGGGTAATTTTACCTTTTGCATAGGGCGCGCATATTAACTTTGTAACGTCATAGAGTCAAAGAAAAAGGCAACCTCAGGCTGCCTTTTGCCAATTATTCGCACACATTGCGGCCCGTAGTTTAAAATGGCTGGCATCGATACGCTATATCTGGTGAAAAAAATATGCCAAATCTTATTCTCGCCTCAACTTCGCCCTACCGCCGCGTGTTGCTGGAAAAACTTGGCGTACCCTTTGAATGCGCCGCGCCGAATGTGGATGAAACGCCACAACCCGGAGAATCGCCACGGCATCTGGTGGTACGTCTGGCGCAGGAAAAAGCGAAAAGCCTGGCAGCGCGATTTCCTGACCATCTGATTATAGGTTCCGATCAGGTTTGTGTCCTTGATGGAATCATCACCGGTAAACCGCATACCGAAGAAAAGGCGCGCCAACAACTGCTGAAAGCGCGTGGCAATATCGTGACCTTCTATACCGGACTCGCCCTTTATAACAGCGCGACAGGCCATCTCCAGACGGAATGCGAACCCTTTGACGTTCACTTTCGCCATCTCAGCGAGCAAGAGATTGATGATTACGTTCGCAAAGAGCGCCCGTTAAACTGCGCGGGGAGCTTTAAGAGCGAAGGGCTGGGAATAGCATTATTTGACAGGCTGGATGGACGCGATCCGAACACGCTGGTGGGATTACCGTTGATTGCGCTGTGCCAGATGCTGCGCCGGGAGCATTACAACCCGTTGATGGCGTAACTTACGCCAGGTGACGCTGCGTTTGCCCGGCCTACAAACCCCAGGCCGGTGCAAGCGTAGCGCCGCAGGCAATTATCCGCGCAGAACTTTAAGGCAGCGCTTCAATTGCTCGTCCATTGGGGCTTCGATGCGCATCACCTCGCCTGTACCTGGATGGGTAAACTTCAGCGCGGCGGCATGCAGGAACAGGCGAGACAAGCCCGTACCGGCCAGTTGCTTATCAAATTCACGATCGCCATAACGATCGTCAAAAGCGATAGGATGACCCGCATGCAGAGTGTGAACACGGATCTGATGAGTACGGCCGGTAACCGGGCTGCATCGTACCAGCGTGGCGAATTCATAACGCTCTTCAACTTTGAAGCGGGTTTCAGACGGTTTTCCTTCCTGACTCACGCGAACAATACGCTCACCGCTTTGCAGGATGTTTTTTAATAACGGTGCCTGCACCACTTTGACATGGGACTGCCACTGACCCCGCACCAGGGCGAGGTAATCCTTCTGCATTCCTTTCTCACGCAGCTGTTCATGTAGCGAACGCAGCGCCGAACGCTTTTTCGCCACCAGCAGTACGCCTGAGGTGTCGCGGTCAAGTCGATGCACGAGCTCAAGGAAGCGCGCTTCCGGACGCAGCGCGCGCAGCCCTTCGATGACGCCGAAGCTCAGGCCACTACCGCCGTGTACTGCTGTGCCGGAAGGTTTGTTGAGCACCAGGATATGGTCGTCTTCATATAAAATCACATCCGTCAGCGCGGCAACCTTATTCAGATGTGGCGATACCGCCTCTTCTTCCCGCTCGGCTACGCGCACGGGTGGAATGCGCACTTCATCACCCGCTTCAAGTTTGTATTCAGGTTTGATGCGCTTCTTATTTACACGCACCTCACCCTTACGCAAGATGCGGTAAATCATACTCTTTGGCACGCCCTTCAGTTGCGTACGCAAAAAGTTGTCGATGCGTTGCCCCGCTTCATCATCGGTAATGGCAACCATTTTTACGGCTGGAGTCTCTGTTTTCATGGGGGGCGATTCTAATTATCGGCAGCCAATAGCGCCACTCATTTTTCTATGCTTATATTTAGTTTTACCCGGTCGCTGTTTCGTTCGCGCAATCGATTTGGTGGTTATTAAACCAATCCTGTGTGAGAAGTGAAAAAACTGTGAGTAACCGGGTGATAATTGGCAAAAGTCATCTTGCTATAACCGGGTTAGCAATGGAATAATGCTGCAGTTTTCCGTGTTAAATCCTGGTTAAGCAAGGATATCGACGGAATGACCAATTTTGTCTGACCGATCATCCACGCAGCAATGGCGTAAGACGTATTGATCTTTCAGACAGTTAGCGGGCTGCGGGTTGCAGTACTTACCGGTAAATGGAATCTTTTCTGGAGAGTTTTACCCAGGCTATTCCCCTGATAATCGCGCTGTATTTCCGTATGAAATACAGGCAACCGACACTTTGCGCCTCTTAAGCGAGCGACAACCGTGAGGTTGGCGACGTGAATAGACACGAGGCCATCGGTTCATACCCCGGAAAGCGTCACCTTGCCCGCAGCTTAGTCGTCAATGTAAGAATAATGAGTAAGTTACGATGAAAAGAATGTTAATCAACGCAACTCAGCAAGAAGAGTTGCGTGTCGCCCTTGTGGATGGGCAGCGTCTGTACGATCTGGATATCGAAAGTCCTGGACACGAACAGAAAAAAGCGAACATTTACAAAGGCAAAATCACCCGCATTGAACCCAGCCTTGAAGCCGCATTTGTCGATTACGGTGCCGAGCGTCATGGTTTCCTCCCGCTGAAAGAGATCGCTCGCGAGTACTTCCCTTCCAACTATAACGCCCATGGCCGTCCAAACATCAAAGACGTTCTGCGTGAAGGTCAGGAAGTTATCGTCCAGATTGATAAAGAAGAGCGTGGCAACAAAGGCGCTGCACTGACAACCTTTATCAGCCTGGCGGGCAGCTATCTGGTACTGATGCCAAACAACCCGCGTGCGGGTGGTATCTCTCGCCGTATCGAAGGCGACGATCGTACCGAGCTGAAAGAAGCGCTGGCAAGCCTCGAACTGCCGGACGGCATGGGTCTGATTGTCCGTACCGCAGGCGTTGGCAAATCTGCCGAAGCGCTGCAGTGGGATTTGAGCTTCCGCCTGAAGCACTGGGAAGCGATTCAGAAAGCGGCTGAAAGCCGCCCTGCTCCTTTCCTGATTCACCAGGAAAGCAACGTTATCGTCCGTGCCTTCCGTGACTATTTGCGTCAGGACATTGGCGAAATTCTGATTGATAACCCAAAAGTGCTTGAGCTGGCTCGCCAGCACATCGCTGCGCTGGGTCGTCCGGATTTCACCAGCAAAATCAAACTGTACACCGGTGAGATCCCGCTGTTCAGCCACTACCAGATCGAATCGCAGATTGAATCCGCATTCCAGCGTGAAGTGCGTCTGCCATCCGGCGGTTCTATCGTTATCGACAGCACCGAAGCGCTGACCGCCATCGACATCAACTCCGCGCGTGCAACCCGCGGCGGCGATATCGAAGAGACCGCATTCAACACTAACCTTGAAGCGGCAGATGAGATTGCACGTCAGCTGCGTCTGCGTGACCTGGGCGGCCTGATCGTTATCGACTTCATCGACATGACCCCGGTACGTCACCAGCGCGCGGTGGAAAACCGCCTTCGTGAAGCGGTGCGCCAGGACAGGGCTCGTATCCAGATCAGCCACATCTCCCGTTTTGGCCTGCTGGAGATGTCCCGTCAGCGTCTGAGCCCGTCGCTTGGCGAATCCAGCCACCACGTCTGCCCGCGCTGTAGCGGCACCGGTACCGTGCGTGACAACGAATCGCTGTCGCTCTCTATCCTGCGTCTCATCGAAGAAGAAGCGCTGAAAGAGAACACCAAAGAAGTTCACGCGATTGTGCCTGTACCTATCGCCTCTTACCTGCTGAATGAAAAACGTGCGGCAGTTAGCGCGATCGAAGCCCGTCTGGGCGGCGTACGTTGCGTGATCGTTCCTAACGATCAGATGCAAACGCCGCACTACTCCGTTCTGCGCGTGCGTAAAGGCGAAGAGACCTCTACCCTGAGCTACATGCTGCCTAAGCTGCATGAAGAGGCGATGGCACTGCCGTCTGAGGAAGAGTACTCAGAGCGTAAACTGCCTGAACAGCCTGCTCTGGCAGCGTTTGTGATGCCTGAAGCGCCACCTGCGCCAGCTCAGGAGCCCGTTGCGGCTAAACCTGCTGTAAAACCAGCCGCAGAAGTCAGTCAGCCGGCTGCCCAGCCAGGTTTGCTGAGCCGCTTCTTCAGTGCCCTGAAAAAGATGTTTGCTGGCGAAGAGCCACAGCCTGCCCCGGCGCCGGTTGAGAAGAAAGAAGAGAAACAGGAGCGTTCACCGGATCGTCGTAAACGTCAGAACAACCGCCGTGACCGCAACGAGCGCCGCGATAATCGTTCAGACAGCAGCGAAGGTCGTGAAGGTAGCGAAAGCCGTGACAATCGCGACAATCGTGAAGGCCGTGAGCGCCGCGAAGGCCGTGACGATAACCGTCGCAACCGTCGCGAGAAACCGCAGCAGAACGCAGAAGATCGTGAAATCCGTCAGTCGGTCAGTGAAGAGTCTGACAAAGGCAAACAGCGTGATGAGCAGCAGCCGCGCCGCGAGCGTAATCGTCGTCGTAACGATGACAAGCGCCAGGCCCAGCAGGAAGTTAAAGCGCTGAATCGCGACGAAGAGACCGCACAGGATAGCGAGCAGGAAGAACGCGTTCAGGTGATGCCGCGCCGTAAGCAGCGTCAGATGAACCAGAAAGTGCGTTTCGAGTCACAGACGGAAGAAGCCGCAGTCGAAGCGGTAGCACCGCAGGCCGAGCCTGCACAGCGCACCGAGCTGGCTAAAGTGGATCTGCCTGCCGTGATCGAAAACGCACCTGAACAGGAAGATAACGGTGAAGGCCGTGAAAACGCCGGTATGCCGCGTCGTTCACGTCGCTCCCCGCGTCATCTGCGCGTAAGCGGCCAGCGTCGTCGTCGTTACCGTGACGAACGTTATCCGCTGCAGTCACCGATGCCGCTGACCATTGCCTGTGCGTCACCAGAGATGGCCTCTGGTAAAGCCTGGATCCGTTATCCGGTTGCACGTCCCCAGGAGCCACAGTTTGATGAGCAGAACGTTGCTGCTGAGCCTGTTGCCCCTGTTGCACCCGCCGCTGCTGAGGTGATTACTGAGGCTGCTGCCGTCGTGATCCCTGAGCCGCAGGTAATTGAAGTTGAAACTTCACATCCAGAGGTAATTGCGGCCCCTGTGACAGAACAACCGCAGATCGTCACCCCTGAAGATGCGGTCGTTGCAGAACAGGTTGCGGAAGAAGCTGCCGCAGTTGAACCCGCGGTGAACACCGAAGCAGTGGTTGAGCCGCAGCCGGTCGTGGAAGTTGAAGTGGAAACTGAAGTTCAACCTGAAATCGAAATTGATGTTGAACCGGTTGAGGCCGCTGAAGTCGAACCTGAAATTACTGAAGTCGCTGAAGTCGACGCGCCAGAAGTGAAGCCAGTAACTGCGGTGAATCCAGTTCCAGCCGCTCAGGTTCACGCTGAAGCGCATCATGCTACGGCTCCAATGACCCGTGCTCCGGCACCGGAATATGTTCCGGAAGCGCCGCGCCACAGTGACTGGATACGTCCGGCATTTGAATTTGACGGTAAAGGCTCTGCAGGTGGTCACAGCGCCACGCATCAGGCCACTGCACCGGCTACCCGCCCGCAGCCGGCTGAATAAGCCCGCTTAAGCGCAAAAGCCGACCTTCGGGTCGGCTTTTTTATTGCATCTGCTCTGGCCTGCGCATCCCCGCAATTTCCGGCATTACCTCTCTCATCATCTCCAGAAAACGACGCAGTCGCGCCGGATAATAGCGTGACCAGGGGTAAACAAGATGAACCGGCAACGCGGCTGGCTGCCAGTCAGGCAGAAGGTGAACCAGCCTGCCCTCACGAATATCCTCTTCCACGGTCCAGCTTGAAACCACCGCCACACCCAGCCCGGTAAGTGCGCTTTTACGTGCAACGTACAGACTATCGGTACTCAATCGCGGCGAGATAGCCACCCGTAGCGGTTGCGATGTTCCCGCGCTGAACAGCTCGACATGCTGGCGATAAAACGTATTGAGCGCAACCCAGGGCAGCGCGGAGAGATCTTCCGGTTTTTCGACAGGCGTAAACCCTGAGAGTAACGCCGGGGATGCCACAATACTGCGCGGCACTTCGGCCAGTAACACCGATACCGTGGCCGGGTCGATCTCCGCCCCTACCCGGATGGCGCAGTCGATATTGTCGCTTAAAAAATCTGCCGAGCGGTCATTGAGCATCCACTCCACGTTCAGTCGCGGATAGCGCAACAGAAACGCCGTTAACGGCTCCAGCAACTGTTCCTGACCAAAAGCATGCGGCGCGCGCACGCGAAGCACACCTACCGGTTCATCTTCGGCATGTCCGACTTCATCTTCCAGCGCGTACCAGCTGTCGATTACGCGTCGGGCATGCTGGTAGCATCGTTCGCCATCATCCGTCAGCTTCATGGCATGTGTCGTTCGCAGGATCAGGCGCACGCCCAGCAGCGTCTCCAGCGATTGCAGTCGGCGGCTGACCGTGGCCTGGCTGGTGACCATCTGAACGGCAGCTGCGGAGAGTGAGCCCGTCTCCACGATGCGCACAAAGGTGCGCATTAACTCTACCCTGTCTATACGTTCTGAGCGTTTCATTTTCTATCTGCTTATACGTTACACGTATAAGTGTTTTATCACTGCGCCCGCTACCACCGCAAGGCGCGCTGATAAAGAATAGCGACACACCCGAAATGAGGAACTGCATATGAATACCAGTACCCTGAGCCCAGCCGTCAACCGTTGGGTTATTTTTATCCTCGCCATCGGCGCTGGATTTAGCGTCGCCGCCATCTATTATGCCCAGCCGCTACTGCCGTTGATGGGCTCAGATTTGCATCTCAGCATCGAAGGGATGGGGATGGTGCCAACCCTCACGCAGGCAGGCTATGCGCTGGGGATCCTGTTCCTGCTGCCGCTTGGCGATCGCTACGACCGCCGCACCCTGATAGTGGTGAAAAGCATCGCCCTGGCATTGCTGTTGCTGGTCTGTAGCCTGGCGGGGCAAATCCACTCCTTGCTGCTGGTCAGCCTGCTGATTGGTATGACCGCAACCATGGCGCAGGATATCGTTCCGGCCGCAGCAATCCTCGCCCCAGAGGGCAAACAGGGTAAAACCGTCGGCACGGTGATGACCGGCCTGTTACTGGGGATCCTGCTCTCCCGTACGGTGAGCGGCGTGGTAGGGGAAGCCTTTGGCTGGCGCGTGATGTACCAGCTGGCAGCGGGCAGCATTGCGATCCTCGCCGCGGTGATGTGGTTCATTCTGCCCCGCTTCGCGGTCCCGTCGAACCTGCGTTATCCGCAGCTGATGCGCTCCATGGCGCATCTGTGGCGTCGTTATCCGGCTTTGCGCCGTGCCGCACTGGCTCAGGGTTTTCTCTCGATTGCCTTCAGTGCTTTCTGGTCTACCCTGGCGGTGATGCTGATGGAACATTATGGACTGGGTAGTGCGGTTGCCGGAGCATATGGCATTGCCGGTGCTGCAGGTGCCCTGGCCGCCCCACTCGCTGGCGGTCTGGCGGATAAACTGGGTGCCGGTAAAGTCACTCAACTGGGTGCCGCGCTGGTTACAGCCTCCTTCGCCCTGATGTTTTTCATGCCGGCTTTAGGCGTACAGGGCCAGCTAATCCTGATTGCCGTCGCCGCCGTAGGTTTTGATCTGGGTCTGCAGTCGAGTCTGGTGGCGCATCAGAACCTGGTTTACAGCCTTGAGCCGCAGGCCCGTGGTCGACTGAATGCCCTGCTCTTTACCGGCGTGTTCATCGGCATGGCGCTGGGTTCAGCCCTTGGCAGTCAGCTCTATACCATGGCCGGTTGGCCGGGCGTGATTGCGCTGGCAACGGCAACTGCAGGCGTGGCGCTGGTTATTCGTCTGACCGAAAACGTCCGCACCGCCTCATCAGCAGTCCAAAATTCCTGAAAAAAAAGCCCAATCCGTAAAACGGATTGGGCATACAGAACATAACCAGTTTCAAGCCATGTTCTAAAGGTCAAGTCAGTTATTTATTGAGCTGGAACAGAGACATGCCCTGCATATCGCTGAATGCTTTATAGGACGCCTGAAGCGCCGCCTGCTGCATAGTGTAGGAAGAAATCGCCGCATTCCAGTCAACGTCAACCAGATCGCTCATCTGCTGGGTAAGGCCTAAAGCACGGTCGCTGCCCAGTGAATCGAGTGAACTCAGTTCGGACAGTTTAGTCCCGAGATCGGCACGCACGGTCAGCACATTGTCCAGTGAATTACGTAATCCGCGGTTTGCCTTATCAATATCCGCAGTCATCTGGTTAGCCTTATCCTCATCGCCTTCAACCGGATTTTTCAGCGCTGCAATCACGTTATCCAGAATTTTAAACATATTTTTTTCTGGCGTGCTTTCGTCCGGCTCTGGTACAGCATTACTGGTGAAGGATTCAAACACGTCGCTGCCGGTATGGCTAATCTGCATAGTACGCGCGGAATCGACCTGCTGGCTGATTGGCGTGGCGCCGCCGGCATAATCACCTGTGGTCTGATCGAACGCCGCAGCATCGGTTTTATAACCTGCAAAAATATAGCGACCGTTACCATCGGTGCTGTTCGCCAGGTTAAGCAGTTGATCGCGAATACCCTGCAGATCGGTGGCGAGCGAGTTGCGGTCGTTGTCACTCAGAGTACCGTTACCCGCATAGACAATCTTTTCCTGCGCCGATTGCAGCGCTGTGGTCACCTGGCCCAGCACGTTTTCTTCCAGCGATACCTTCTGCGTGGCAAAAGAACGGGCGAGGGTATACTGGCTGTTTTGCGCCTGTGACTGAGAAACAACAACCGCCTGCGACGCGGCGATCGGATCGTCCGAAGGACGGTTAACACGCTTGCCGGTGGACATTTGTTCACCGTAACCGAGCCACTTACTCTGGGATTCGGTGACCCCTCGCATGTTCTGCTCATACATCATCTGGGTGCTAATACGCATCGTTCACCTCGGCCTTAGCGAATATTGATTAACGCGTCAAAGAGCGTGCTGGCAGTTTGCAGAACCTGGGCATTGGCCAGGTAGTACTGCTGGTAACGCTGCAGGTTGCCATACTCTTCATCAAGGTTAACCCCGGAGATCGACTGCTGCTGGTTGCTCAGCTGCGTCGTCACGTTTGCCTGGGTGGTGCTGCTGGTTTTCAGCGTCGCGGTTTTACTGCCGACAGTACTGACCAGCGAGGCATAGGCGTCATTAAAGGTTTTGTTGCCGCCAACCACTTTGCTGCTTTGCAGATCCAGCAGCGCCTGGCCGTTACGGTTGTCACTTTCGCCGCCTTTCTCTTCAGAGGCGAGCGCCAGTCTGGACTCATCGGTGATCGCCACGTCCATATTCACAATGGCGTTGACGACAGGCTTGATAACAAAGCTGTCTTTATTATTTGCCTCCCCCGATACGCTGACCGTCAGGCCATCGAAAGATAAATTACCGTTGCCGTCATCGGTTGGGGTGACGGTGGTTTTATCGGACAGACGGGTGATCTTCCAGTTGCCGCCATCAAACTCCATCTTATAGTCGGTAGCCTGCACTTTGGCGCTGTCGGCCACGTTAATCGCGGCGGTGACGGAGGCCGAACCGGTATTTTTGATGTTTTTCATTACCGCCGGCTCACCGATTTTAAACAACTCACCGCCGGCAGCGCCTTTTGCGTCAAAGCCCTTTTCATGCTGGGTATTCATCGCGTTAGCGAAAGAGAGCGCCAGCTGGTTAAGGGTGTTACGAGCCGCGTCGAGCTCTTCGGTACGGAAGGTCAACATGCCGCCCAGGGAACCGCTGGTCAGAAGTTTTTCCGGGATCTCAACCGGGCCCGAGGTGCCGTCAACAAATGCCACCGTGGTGCGAGACTGATCGGCGTTGGACTTCATGGCCGCCAGCTGGTTCGCGGTGCTGCCCTGAACCAGGTTGTAGCCATTGCCAAAGGAGACGTTATAAGTGCCGCTATCCTGGACGGAAACTTCAACGCCCACGATCTGGTTCAGCTCGCTCACCAGCTGGTCACGCTGATCGAGCAGGTTGTTCGGGGATGCCCCCGCACCCACGCCGGTCAGACGGGAAATTTGATCGTTCAGGTTGGCGATCTGTTTGGCATAGTTATTGATCTGTTCAACGCTGGTGCCGATCGCGGTATTGATCTGCTTGTCCTGATCGCGCAGATACTGATCGTTCACTTTGAACTGGTTCACCAGGCCATCAGCCTTGCCCAGTACCGTCTGCCGCGCCGCCGGATCTTCGGCATTGCTCACCAGAGTCTGCAGGCTGCTAAAGAAATCCTGCAGGGTGGTAGCCAGGCTATTGCTGCTGCCAGAGAGAATGTCATCAATTTTGGACATCTGCTCATAACGGGTCGTCAGGGCACTGCTCTGATTCTGGGCGGTGCGCAACTGGTTGGTGATGAATGCATCATATTCGCGCTGTACCCCGGAGACATACACGCCGTTGCCAACCCAGCCGCCGCCGGTCAGGGTGCTGTTTGAGGCACTCAGCACCGTCGTCTGACGGGTATAACCCGTCACGTTGTAGCTTGAAATGTTATTACTGGCGGTATTCAGCGCAGCCTGTGCTGCACTGAGGCCACTCATGGCGCTGTTGATCAAACTGGACATGGGGGTTCCTTTTATACTTTCAGACACGAGTCCTGCTGGTGATTATCGGCAGGCCTCAGCCGGACTTGAGAACTTTCAGAACAGATTTTCGATATCGTTGCTGTAGGCTTTGCTGACTTTCTCACCCATGGCTTTGAGCTGCTGGATCATGCTGGTCAGCTTGCGGGCATACTGTGGGTCGGTGGCATAGCCCGCGTTCTGCAACGCCTGCGCCCCTTGCTCTGCCGTCGCGGCCTGGGTCACTGCCGCATAGCGCGGGTTACGACTTAACAGGCCGACATAATCTGAAAGCGCCTCCAGATACGAGCTGTACACGCGGAATTTGGCTTTGATCTTTTTCGCTTCGCCATTTTCATATTCGGTGGTGGTGATCTCGGTGGTCGGCCCTTTCCAGCTACCCGAGGCCTTGACCCCAAAGATGTTAAAGCTCGGCTCGCCGTTCTCACGGCGGATCTGGCGCTGCCCCCAGCCCGACTCCAGCGCCGCCTGGGCCAGGATCAGGTGATGCGGTACCCCGCTCTGCTGGCTGGCGAGACGTGCCGGTAGTGAGAGCTGCGCCAGGAAGTCTTTGCTGTCGCCGGTGAGGGGCTCATCGTTACTCTCAGGCACCTTCGGCACCGCTTTGCGCACCATCTGCGTCAGCGCCTGATTTTGATAGCTGGTCACCCTTTCCAGATCGAACTTCATCGGCACCTGCTGTGGTGCTTCTTCTGGCGGCACGCCCTGGGCGGCCGCCATCTGCTTAACGATCACATCGGCCAGTCCCAACCCTTTACCGGCGGTCATCTGCTGCGCAATCTGCTGGTCATACATGCTGGTGTACAGACGCGTGGAGTCGCTGCTGAACATACCGTCTTTCGGCAGGGCTTCACGCATGCTTTTCAACATCATCTGAACAAACATTCCCTCCACCTGGCGGGCAACCGGGCGGATATTCCCCGCCGGATCTTTGCCCGCTTTGGACTTCAGTTCGTTGAGCGACTGGGTATCCCAGGCCGCGCTGCTCAGCAGTTTGCTATCGGTCAGCATCAGATAATTTCCAGTTTGGCGCGCAGACAGCCCGCGCTCTGCATGGATTGCAGAATCGACATCAGATCCATCGGGGTGGCGCCCAGCGCGTTCAGTGCGCGTACCACGTTGTTCAGGTTGGCGCTGGAACGCACGCTCTGCAGCGAGCCGCCACTCTGACGCAAATCGATCTGGGTCTGCGGCGTGACCACCGTTTCACCACCGCCAAACGGCGTATCCGGCTGGCTGACGTTAGCCGAGCGGTTAACGGTCACCGACAGGTTACCCTGCGCCACAGCACAGCTGTCCAGCGTCACCTCACGGTTCATGACCACCGAGCCGGTACGGGAGTTGATGATCACTTTGGCATCCTGCGGTGTGACGTTCACCTCCATATTCTGGATATCCGCCAGCAGACGCACCTGGTTGCTGCCGCCGCTGGAGACACGGATCTGCACGGTGCGGGCATCCAGTGCGGTGGCGCTGCCGTAGCCGCGGCTGCGATTGATAGTGTCAGCAATCTGCTGCGCCATGGTGAAGTCGTCATTATTCAGCTGCAGGTTGATGGTGTTACCGGTGCCGAACTGGGTTGGCAGCTCACGCTCGATAACCGCCCCGTTGGTAATACGACCGCCGTTAAGCTGGTTGACCTGTACGCTGCTGCCACCTGCGGAGGCACCCGCCCCGCCGACGAGAATATTACCCTGCGCCAGAGCATAGACCTGGCTATCCACCCCTTTCAGTGGGGTCATCAGCAGGGTACCGCCACGCAGGCTTTTCGCGTTACCCATGGAGGAGACCACCACGTCGATGGTTTGTCCCTGGCGCGCGAAGGCCGGATAGGAAGCGGTGACCATTACCGCCGCCACGTTTTTCAGCTGCATGTTAGTCCCGGCGGGCACCGTGATGCCGAGCTGGGAGAGCATATTGTTAAGACTCTGCGTAGTGAACGGCGTCTGGGTGGTCTGGTCACCCGTACCGTCAAGCCCCACCACCAGACCGTAACCGATCAGTGAGTTTTCCCGCACGCCCTGTACGCTGGTAAGATCGCGAATACGGTCAGCCTGGACACAGGTCGCTACCAGTACCAGCAGGCACCCAAAGAGGGATTTAAACATAGGTCACCTCGATTACATCGGTGATAAATTAAGGAAGAAACGCTGCAACCAGCCCATATTTTGCGCTTCATTGATATAGCCGTTGCCGACGTACTCAATGCGCGCATCGGCCACCTGGGTGGACGGTACGGTGTTGGAGCCGCTGATGGTGCGAGGGTTAACCACACCGGAGAAGCGAATGAATTCAGTGCCCTGATTAATGGCGATCTGTTTTTCACCCACCACGTGTAAATTGCCGTTCGCCAGCACCTGATCGACGGTAACCGTCAACGTGCCATTAAAGGTGTTGCTGGCATTAGCGCCGCCTTTACCGTTAAAGGAGTTACCGCCAGACGCCTCGGCATCGGCACGGGCATTTCCGAAGAGACCTTCGAGGTAGCGTGGTACGGTATCGAAGCCAAAATTGGTTTTCCCGTCGCGGCTGGCATTTGCCGACGAGCTCTTACTTGCGCTGACGTTTTCCTGCAGCTGGATGGTCAGCGTATCGCCGATATTACGTGGGCGACGGTCTTCAAACAGCGGCTGATAACCGTAGTTGATCGGCTGCGCGGTCTGGAAAATTGAGCCATTCACTACCGGCGTCGGGCCAGGAATGGGTTGGGCGGAAGTCGCACCCTGCACCAACGGTTGAGACGGAACCCAGGCGCAACCGCTGAGGGTAACGGCCAGGAGAGTCACTATCGGATAACGAATCGCCGCGTGTTTTTGCATTGCCTTCATCTTCGAAAACAGGGAGCCGGTGCGGCGCGAACCGCACCGGACTACACCTTAGAGTTGCGTCAGTTTCTGCAGCATCTGGTCGGTCGTCGACACTGCTTTACTGTTAATTTCGTACGCGCGCTGAACCTGGATCATATTCACCAGCTCTTCCGCGACGTTGACGTTTGAGGTTTCCACATACCCCTGATACAGCAGACCTGACCCGTTCAGACCGGGCGTGCTCTCGTTCGGCGCACCGGAGGACTGGGTTTCGATGTACAGGTTCTCACCGATGCTTTCCAGACCGGTGTCGTTCATGAAGGTGGTCAGGTTAAGCTGGCCGACCTGCACCGGCGCGGCCTGCCCCTGCTGGGTCACGCTCACGATGCCGTCACGCCCGATGGTAATGCTCAGGGCGTTCGCCGGAATGGTGATCGCCGGTTGCACCTGGAAACCGCCCGCGGTTACCAGCTGACCGTTCTGATCCACCTGGAACGAACCGTCACGGGTGTAGGCAGAGGTACCATCCGGGAGCTGGACCTGGAAGAATCCCTGGCCTTTGATCGCCACGTCTTTGCTGTTGTTGGTCTGGGACAAGTTACCCTGACTGTGCAGACGCTCGGTCGCCACCGGGCGAACGCCGGTACCGATCTGCAGACCAGACGGCAGCGTGGTCTGTTCAGACGACTGCGCGCCTGGCTGGCGAATGGTTTGATAAAGCAAGTCTTCGAAAACCGCACGTTGACGCTTAAAACCATTGGTGCTGACGTTTGCCAGGTTGTTGGCGATAACGTCCATGTTGGTTTGCTGCGCATCGAGGCCCGTTTTCGCGATCCATAAAGAACTGATCATAAGTAGTCCTGTTAACTCATTGACAGCAGTTGGTTGGCGCGGCCGGCGTTTTCATCAACGCTTGCGATCACCTTCATCTGCATTTCGAAACGGCGTGCGCTGGCGATCATGTCGGTCATCGCGGTCACCGGCTTAACGTTGCTGCCTTCCAGCACGCCAGACATGACGCGAATGGTCGGGTCAGCCTGTAACGTCGCGCCACGGGTAGCCTGCGCCGCCTGGGTCAGACGGAACATGCCATCGTCGCCACGCTGCACTTCAAAACCTTCGGCTTTTACCAGCTTCAGGCGACCAACAGGTGCAACGGTGTTCGGCGGATCGCCCGGGTTCAGGGCGGAGATGGTACCGTCAGCCGCGATGGTGATCTCCGAACCTTCCGGTACGACAATCGGGCCACCTTCACCAATAACCGGCCGTCCCTGGATGGTCAGCTGCCCGACAGCATCCACCTGGATGTTCCCGTTACGGGTATAACCTTCGCCGCCGTCGGCGGTCTCAACCGCCAGCCAGCCGTCCTGCTGCAGGGCGACGTCCAGCGGACGGGAGGTGTAATCCATCTGCCCAGGCATCATATCGGCGCCGGGAGTGGAGGCGGTTACCAGCGTACGCGTCGGCAGAGAGAGCCCTTCCACCGGGACCGCGCGCATCGCATTGAGCTGCGCACGAAAACCCGGCGTGGAGGCGTTAGCCAGGTTACTGGCGGTCACGGCCTGCTGATTAAGCGTCTGACTGGCCGCGCCCATCGCGGTATATATTGCGTGATCCATTAAGCTATCCCGTCAGCCACTTAGCGGAGGTTAACCAGCGTGTTAAGGATCTGATCCTGTGTTTTGATGGTCTGCGCGTTCGACTGATAGTTACGCTGCGCGACAATCATATTGACCAGTTCTTTACTCAGATCGACGTTAGACGCTTCCAGCGCGCCGTTAGTCAGGGTACCGAAGTTACCGGTGCCGGCGGTGCCCAGCAGCGCCACGCCTGAGGACTGGGTCGCAGACCAGACGTTATTCCCTTCGGACTGCAGCCCTTCGTTGTTGGCAAAGTTTGCCAGCACGATCTGGCCCAGCACCTGGTTTTGTTCGTTGGAGTAGTTACCTACCACGGT
Organism: Leclercia adecarboxylata; assembly: GCF_035787115.1. Taxonomy (GTDB): domain Bacteria; phylum Pseudomonadota; class Gammaproteobacteria; order Enterobacterales; family Enterobacteriaceae; genus Enterobacter; species Enterobacter adecarboxylatus_E. Next base: position 170,119 of record NZ_JALKTL010000002.1, read on the forward strand.
ACCGTCATCATTAATCTGATAGCTCACCAGATCGCCCGGCTTGTAGCCGTTCTGGTTGGTGGCCACGATGTTGTTCGCCCCGGTGTTCTGCTGCATGGAGTTGAGGAAGCTCAGGGAGAAGGTCACCGGCAGCGCGCCGCTCAGCGGATCGGTGGTCACCTCAATGGCCGGGTTATCATTTTTGTCGGTGCTCAGGGTCCAGGTTTCTGGTGTGGTGCCCATGGCGGTGTAGTCATAAATCCCGTCCAGATTACCGTTGCTGTCGAAGTTCATCTGTGCGGATTTGGTGATCTTACCGTTGGCGACGCTGCCATCCTGGGTATACAGATCCCACTTGTTGTCTGCCGTTTTCACGTAGTAGACATACATGTTGTGGGCGTTACCCTGGTTATCATAAACGGTGATGGTACCTTTCTTGTTGTAGCTGTCTGAATCCGGGTTGACGTTAGTCGTATCAAACGCAATGGTCGGCACGCTGTCCGTGGAGTTCAGGTTGATCTGCTGCGCGGCGGTGGTGGTCGCTTTTGCCGCCATCAGGTTGTTCGGAATGGTGATCGGCTGCGGGTTCGCACCGGTCTGTACCGTTGGCGGCGTGCCTCCTACCGGATAGCCGGTGACCTGCAGACCCTGCATGTTCACCAGATTGCGGTTCTCGTCCAGGCTGAACTGGCCGTTACGGCTGTAATAGACGGAACCGTTGCTGTCGAGCATACGGAAGAAACCGTTCTGGCTAATCGCCACATCCAGACCGCGACCGGTGTTGGTGGTGGTACCGTCGGCGAAGTCCTGGGTAATGCCAGCAACTTTTACCCCCAGACCCACTTTGGAACCGGCGAACATATCTGCGAACGACGCGCTACCGGACTTAAAGCCATAGGTCGCGGAGTTGGCAATGTTGTTACCAATGACGTCGAGGTTAGTGGCTGCAGCATTCAGGCCGCTGACCGCTTGTGAAAAGGCCATTTGTTACTCCTGATAAATGTTAAGGCTTAAATAATCTGCCGAACTTCGTCGAGCGTAGTTGTACCGTAAGTCCCCAGATCCAGCGTGTTACCGTTGCTGCTGCGGATCACGCCCTGCACCATTGCAAACTGCAGCGGCTGTGCCACCAGCTGCGTGCTGCCGCTGCTGGCGGAAATCGCCACGTTATAAGAGCCGTTTGGCGCACTGCTGCCATCGGTCATCGTGCCGTCCCAGGAAAAGGTGTGAACGCCTGCTTTCAGTTCGCCGATATCAATGGTGCGAACCACCGCGCCGTTTTTATCGGTGATAGTGGCGGTCACTTTGTCGGCGCTCTGCTGCAGCTCAACACCAAACGGCGTGGTGGAGGTGGTGCTGGTGCCGTCGGTGGTGCTGCTGCCCGCCAGAATGGTGGAACCCGGGATCATTACGCCATGGCCGATCAACGTACTGGCCTGCATCGACTGGCTGCTGTCGATCTGCCCGGAGATAGAACCCAGGGTGGTGTTAAGTTTCTCGATGCCGCTCACCGTACTGATCTGCGCAAGCTGCGTCGTCAGTTCGTTGTTCTGCATCGGGTTGGTCGGATCCTGGTTTTTCAGCTGCGCGACCAGCAGCGTCAGAAAGCTACCCTGCAGATCGGACGCGTTACTTCCGGTCAGCGAGCTGCTGCCGGTGGCGCTGCCGACGCCAGTGGCAGTCGATCTGTCATTTACATTAACGGCAATGGACATTGATCTCTCCTTTACTGGCCCAGAGTGAGGGTTTTAAGCATCATGCTCTTCACGGTGTTCAGTACTTCGACGTTGGCCTGATAGCTACGGGAGGCTGACATGGTGTTCACCATCTCACCCACCACGTCCACGTTCGGCATTTTGACGTAGCCATTGGCGTCCGCCAGCGGGTTGCCTGGCTCGTACACCAGTTTGTCCGGTGCCTGGCTCTCAATCACGTTGGCCACTTTGACCCCGCCGGTTGCGGCACCCGGTGCAGCATCGACCTGAAACACCACCTGTTTAGCGCGGTACGGTTGCCCGTCCGGGCCCGCCACGCTGTCGGCGTTCGCCAGATTACTGGCGGCGACGTTCAGACGTTGGGATTGCGCGGTCAGCGCTGAGCCCGCGATATCAAAGATATTGAGTAAGGCCATTATTAGTTGCCTCCCTGCAGAACATTCATCATGCCTTTAATCTGCCCGCCGAGAACGGTCAGCCCCATCTGGTACTTCAGGCTGTTATCGGCGAACTGCGTACGCTCCCGGTCCATATCAACGGTGTTACCGTCCAGGGATGGCTGATCGGGAATGCGATAAAGTAAATCGATATTCGGGGTAGTCACGGTTTCTGCGGGAATATGGCGTGCAGAGGTCAGCGCAAGGGCGACACCGCTATTTTCGGCCCGACCGCGCTCCATCACTTTTTTTAATTCACTGGAAAAATCGATATCACGCGCCTGAAACCCGGGGGTATCGGCGTTCGCGATATTGGCGGCCAGAATCTCCTGACGCTGGGCGCGTAAGTTGAGCGCTTCCTGCTGAAAACGTAGCGCGGCGTCGAGTTTATCGAGCATGTCTCCTCCGCTGATGGCAAAATTTCAGTGGATAGCTTAAATCTCAACCCATGTCCTTCATCGACGGAATAAGCACAAAATGCGTCGCTATTTATTGCGTTGATGCCAAACCGCTACGGGTAGAATTCTGCTCATCATTAAACCGACGGTAACAGGCGATATGGCACTTAAACGGGGTTTGACCGCAACCTTGCTCCTGTGGAGCACTCTCTCACAGGCGCAGGATCTTGATGCCCAGCTAACGGCGTTTTTTGCCCAGCGGCTGGCGGGATTCAGCGATGAGGTTTCGGTGAAGGTCCGTACGCCAGACAGCATGCGCCCCTCCTGCGAGACGCCTGCATTCAGCGTCCTCGGCAACACGAAGCTGTGGGGCAACCTCAGCGTTACCGCACGATGTGGCAACGAAAAACGGTTTATACAGGTTGCAGTTCAGGCGACGGGCGATTATGTTGTCGCGTCCCGGAGTATCCCTCGGGGTTCCGCCCTGCAGCCGGGAAGCGTCACGCTGAAACGCGGCAGACTGGATCAGCTTCCGCCGCGGGCAATCCTGGATATTAACCAGGTGCAGAATGCCGTCAGCCTGCGCGATCTGGTGCCAGGACAGCCTCTGCAGCTGTCGATGCTGCGTCAGTCATGGCGCATTAAAGCCGGACAGCGGGTGATGGTTATCGCCAGCGGCGACGGCTTTAGCGTCAACGGTGAAGGACAGGCGCTGAACAATGCGGCGGTCGCGCAAAATGCACGGGTCAGAATGTCATCGGGCCAGGTGGTGAGCGGTACGGTCGATTCTGATGGGAATATTCTGATTAACCTGTAATCTTTTTAAAGATTCTGCGGCGGCTGCCGATAAATAAGTAACAACTGATGATGTCAGGCGCCCACGCCGCGAACCCTCGATGAGGACAACATAATGAGCATTGATCGTACATCGCCCCTGAAGCCGGTTAGCCCAGTACAACCGCGCGAAATGAATGACACTGCCGCTGCAATGACTCGCCCGCAAAAATCGGCGACCGCCAACAGCACCAGCGTCACGCTGAGCGATGCCCAGGCGAAACTGATGCAGCCTGGTAGCAACGACATCAACATGGAACGTGTCGAAGCGCTGAAAACTGCCATTCGTAATGGCGAGCTGAAAATGGATACCAGTAAAATCGCTGATGCGCTGATCCAGGATGCGCAAAGTTTCTTAGAGTAATCACCGTATGAGTCGTCTGACGGAAATAATGGATCAAATGACGGTCGTGCTGAACGACCTGAAAACGGTGATGGACGCCGAACAACAGCAGCTCTCTGCCGGCAATGTTCACGGCAGCGCGCTGCAGCGCATTACAGAAGACAAAAGCTCACTGCTGGCCACGCTGGACTACCTTGAACAGCAGCGGCGCAGCGAGCAAGCCTCACGCCACGGTGCAAATGATGATGTCGTCGATCGCTGGCAAACTATTACTGAAAAAACGCAGCATCTGCGCGATCTGAATCAGCACAACGGGTGGTTACTGGAGGGGCAAATCCTTCGTAATCAACAGGCGCTTGAGGTACTTAAGCCGCATCAGGAGACGGGACTGTATGGCGCCGATGGCCAGACAGCCAGCTCACGCAGCGGCGGGAAGAAATTTTCGATTTAATCAGGCGATAGCCAGACACAGAACGGGGAGCACCGACAGGCGCTCCCCTTTTTTGCGTTACGCCGTGCGGCGGGCGAACTCTTTGACCTTAAAGCCCAGCACCGCGAGCGTGGCGAAGTACGCCACCACGCCCACCAGCACAACCGCCATCAGGCGCAGCAGACGATAAGGCATGGTACCCAGCGACCAGTCAGGCATTACGTACAGCATCCCCACCAGCGCCGCGGCCATCACCAGCACCGCAATGACCAGACGCAACAGGAAGCTCGACCAGCCCGGCTGCGGGGTGAAGATTTGCTGCTTACGCAGCTGCCAGTAAAGCAGCCCGGCGTTGAGACAGGCCGCCAGACCGATGGACAGCGACAAACCGGCATGCTTCAGCGGGCCGATAAACGCCAGGTTCATCACCTGGGTCATAATCAGCGTGACGATGGCAATCTTCACCGGGGTCTTGATGTCCTGACGTGAATAGAAGCCCGGCGCCAGTACTTTCACCACGATAAGCCCCATCAGCCCCACTGAATAGGCGATCAGCGCCCGCTGGGTCATGGCGGCATCAAAGGCGGTAAACTTCCCGTACTGGAACAGAGAGACGGTTAGCGGTTTCGCGAGGATCCCCAGCGCCACTGCGCTCGGCAGCGCCAGCAGGAAGCAGAGGCGTAAGCCCCAGTCCATCAGGCGGCAGTACTCATCATGATTGCCGCTGGCAAAACTGCGGGAGAGTGAAGGCAGCAAAATGGTACCCAGCGCCACGCCCAGTACCCCGGACGGGAACTCCATCAGGCGGTCGGCGTAATACATCCAGGAGACCGACCCGGAAACGAGGAATGAGGCGAAGATGGTGTTGATGATCAGCGAAATCTGGCTCACCGAGACGCCAAGAATAGCCGGTCCCATCTGCTTAACCACCCGCATCGCCCCGGCATCGCGCAGGTTGATGCGCGGCAGCACCAGCATACCGATCTTCTTCAGATGTGGCAGTTGGTACGCCAGCTGTAGTATACCGCCTACGGTCACTGCCCAGGCCAGCGCCAGCACCGGGGGGTTGAAGTGCGGCGCGGCAAACAGCGCGAACCCGATCATGCTGACGTTAAGGAACGTCGGGGCAAAGGCCGGCACCGAGAAGCGGTTCCAGGTGTTGAGGATGGCGCCGACCAGCGACGCCAGCGAGATCAGCAAAATGTAAGGAAAGGTGATGCGCAGCAGCTGGGTGGTCAGGGCAAATTTATCAGCGGTATCGGCAAAGCCTGGCGCAGTCACCATGATCACCCAGGGGGCCGCCAGCATGCCAATTACCGTAACGATCGCCAGGGCAAGGGTCAGCAGACCCGATACATAGGCGACAAAGACCCTGGTGGCGTCTTCACCCTGCTTGCTTTTGTATTCCGCAAGAATAGGAACGAAGGCCTGGGAGAAAGCGCCTTCGGCAAAGATACGACGCAGCAGGTTGGGCAGTTTAAAAGCAACAAAAAAGGCGTCAGTCGCCATCCCTGCACCAAAGACCCGCGCCACAATGGCATCGCGCGCAAAACCCAACACGCGCGAGAACATGGTCATCGAGCTGACGGCGGCCAGCGATTTTAATAGGTTCATTAACGTGAGCTTCCACTACCTGAAACAAAACGCCTGCAAAGCAGGCGTAATTTCGCCGGGTAGCGCTATGCTTACCCGGCCTGGAAAACGCAAAACGCGCCTAGTCTACTCGTAAAAACAGGAATTGCTATGGGCAGATGTTACAGCGGGTTATTCGCTCATGGCGTCGCGCCAGAGCTTCTCCACGATGCGCTGGGCGCGGATCGCCTGTTCACCCGAGGTTTCAGGAACCGTCTGATTTTGCACGCATTCAATAAAGTGGCGCGCGCAGCCAGCAAAACCGCGCTGCTCCAGGGTGCTTTGCCAGCCCGGAATAGCCGGTGTGACAACGCCCGCCCCCCGCTCCTCGCGCCACTCGCGCATATCGGTAATGTCCAGCAGTGCGCCGTCCGTCACCGCCTGGATCCACTCCCGCTGGCTGCCCGCCCGACGGTGCATGGAGGTGGTCACCTGCAGATTCCCCGCGCTGAAATGGTGTTCAGCATAGATCATCTCCCCCTGCTCATTGGTCTGCAGCGTCCCGCCGGTTAAGTGCGCGTTCTCCCCCGCCAGCCACAGTGCGGTATCCACCACGTGCAGATAATCATCGAGCAGGGTAAAACGCAGATCGTTGGGGCCGACGCTGTCGGTGCGATGCTTATCCATTCGCAGCGATGCCGCCCCCTCGAGCCCGGCTTTCAGTTGCCGGTAAAGGGGCGCGAAACGGCGATTAAAACCGACCATCAGGGTACGTTTCTTCTGTGCCGCGAGGTCGATCAGGCGCTCGGCGTCGGCCAGATTTTCCGCCAGCGGTTTATCGACAGAGACGTGCACCCCGGCATGCAACAGTTCGCTGACCACCTGATAATGGGTGGCGGTGGAAGTATGAACAAATACCGCATCACAGGCGCGAGCCAGATCCTGCAACGACTCATAGTAAGGCATGCGCAACGAGGTGCAGATCCTGAGCGCCTTATCCCGCGACGGCGACCAGGCTCCCTGCAACGTCCAGTCTGTCGCGGCGCTAAGCACCGGCAGCCAGGCTTTCTGGGCGATGCCACCCAGCCCTACCACGCCTACACGTAATTTTGTCACCGTTAATCCCCCAGATGTGCCAGCAGCGAATCGAGGCGCTGCTTGAGTTCTTCGACTTCATTTTCCAGCGATTCAACGCGGGCCAGCAAGGTTTCGTCCGCCGCCGCCGGAGCCACGATCTCTGCCGCTGCGACCTCGGTTTCAACCTCACCGCTGAAGAGGTGCATATAGCGGCTTTCACGCTTGCCGGGCTCGCGCGCCAGTCGCAGAACAAACGGACCATCTTCCCGGGCCGCCAGGCCTTCAAGGGTCTGCTCCACTTCCTGCATGTCGGCGAACTCATGCATGCGCGCGGCACGACTGCGCAGCTCGCCCGGCGTCTGCGCGCCCCGTAACAGCAGAGTGGCAATCAGCGCCACTTCGGCAGAATTGAGCTTCAGGGCGCCAAATTCCGAGTTGCAAAAGCGCTGTTCATATTTGGTTACCCGATTGCCAAAGCCGCTGACGGTGCGCAGATAGTGGCGCTTGACCAGCGCATCCAGCAGATCCTGAACCTCATGCTCGCCAAGATTCATCACAGGTTCACGGTTGGTTTTTTGGTTACAGGCCAGGGTAACCGCATTGACCGAAAGGGGATACTGTTCCGGTGTTGTGACCTGCTTCTCCAGCAGGCAGCCGATGACGCGCGCTTCTGTCGCGGTTAACTGGTATTTCATCTCTGTTCCTTAGCGCCCCGCGCTCCACTCTTTTGTTGTCAGCGCCGTCAGGACATGATCGCGCCATTCACCGTCAATCAGCAGGTAATCTTTGGCGTAGCCCTCTTTTTCGAATCCGAGGCGCGCCAGCAGCCCCCCGCTGCGCTGATTGTGCGGCATGTAGTTGGCCATGATGCGGTGCATATGCTGGGTACGTTGCATATAGCGGATCGCCGAGGTCAGCGCCTCAAACATCAGCCCCTGCCCCTGCCATTTTTGCCCGATGGAGTATCCCAGATAGCAGGCGTGAAACGAGCCCCGCACCACGTTGGAAAAGTTGGCGATACCGATGATCTCTTTTTCATCAGGATCCAGCAGGGCAAAATAGAATGCCGAGCCCTGTTTATGGAACTCGGCAATCATGCTCAGCCGGGCCTGCCAGCCGGAAGGATAGCAGTGGCTCTCGTCCCGTACGGGTTCCCAGGGTTTTAAAAACTGACGATTCTCAGCGTAGTAGTCCGCCAGACGCCAGGCATCACGCTCATGCACCAGACGAACCACCAGCCGGTCGGTCGTCAGGCGCACTTTCGGCACATTACTGCGATAGCCAAACATGGATACAACTCCTTCATGTTACAACCTTGACCCGTTAGCTTTACTATACCTGTGCCGCCGCCGTCTGGGAAAACAGCGACATACCATTTTGAAGGCTTTTCACATTTTTCGATGAAAAGCCTCAATCAAAGTCCCTTTTTGATAAAAAAATATTGTCGCCCGCGCTGTGGGAAAAAACCTGCCGACACCGCAGAATATTAGCGCGCTCACTATCTTGATACCCTAAATAATTCGAGTTGCAGGAAGGCGGCGACGCAGCGAATCCCCTGGAGCTTACTCCGGTAAGTGATAGGGGTGAGCGAGGAGGCCAACGCACCGGCAACTTGAAGTATGACGGGTATATTTCCCTGGAGGGGAAATGTCCCATATCTCACAGGCCCGGAACCTGGGTAAATACTTCCTGCTTGTCGATAACATGCTGGTTGTACTCGGCTTTTTTGTCGTTTTTCCCCTCATCTCTATTCGCTTTGTCGATCAGATGGGCTGGGCAGCATTAATGGTCGGCATTGCGCTGGGGCTGCGCCAGTTTGTCCAGCAGGGGCTGGGGGTGTTTGGCGGCGCGATTGCCGACAGGTTCGGCGCCAAACCGATGATTGTCACCGGCATGCTGCTGCGAGCGGCGGGGTTTGGCACCATGGCGATTGCCCACGAGCCCTGGGTGCTTTGGGTTTCCTGTATTGTCTCCGGGCTTGGCGGCACCCTGTTCGACCCGCCGCGCACGGCTTTAGTGGTCAAACTGATCCGCCCCCAGTATCGCGGGCGTTTTTTCTCGCTGCTGATGATGCAGGACAGTGCGGGCGCAGTGGTGGGCGCGTTGCTGGGAAGCTGGCTGCTGCAGTATGATTTTCGGCTGGTTTGCGCCACCGGCGCGGTGCTGTTTATTTTGTGCGCGGCCTTCAATGCCTGGCTGCTGCCCGCCTGGAAGCTCTCCACCGTTAAAGCGCCGGTGCGGGAAGGGCTCGATCGGGTCTGGCGCGACAAACGCTTTATTACCTACGTTTTGACCCTGGCAGGTTATTACATGCTGGCTGTGCAGGTGATGCTGATGCTGCCCATCATGGTCAACGATATTGCCGGCTCTCCGGCAGCGGTAAAGTGGATGTACGCCATTGAGGCCTGCTTCTCCCTCACCCTGCTCTACCCAATTGCTCGCTGGAGCGAAAAACGCTTTCGCCTTGAGCATCGCCTGATGGCGGGGCTGCTGCTGATGTCCCTGAGCATGCTGCCCATCGGGATGGTGAGCTCGCTGCAGCAATTGTTTATCCTGATCTGCACGTTTTATATCGGCTCTATCATCGCGGAGCCTGCCCGTGAAACGCTGAGCGCACAGCTGGCGGACGCCCGTGCCCGGGGGAGCTATATGGGCTTCAGCCGGCTGGGGCTGGCGATTGGCGGCGCGCTGGGGTATGCCGGGGGCGGTTGGTTATTCGATGCCGGAAAAGCGTTCAACCAGCCAGAGCTTCCGTGGGCGATGCTGGCCCTGATTGGGGTGAGCACCTTCTTCGCGCTGGGCTGGCAGTTCAGCCACAAGCGCAGCGCCCCCGGAATGCTGGAGCCCGGCGCCTGATTGCGCCTCAGGCACAATTCCTGTTCTTCGTCGTTATCAGTTTTTTCTGCTGGTCTGAGTGACGGTCCCCTGACATACTGGCGCGTCAGGATTGAAGCGCTGACATTATGTCGAGGAAAGCCATGAAAAAGATTGTTATTGCCACTGCGTTGATCATCAGCGGTCTGCTGGTTGGTTGTAATCAGCTCACCCAGTACACCGTTAGTGAACAGGAGATCAACCAGGCGCTGCAGAAGCGCAATAACTTTGCGAAAGATATTGGCGTGCCGGGTGTGGCCGATGCGCATATCGTCCTCAGCAATCTTGCCAGCCAGATTGGCCGTGAAGAGCCGAACAAAGTGATGCTCTCCGGCGATGCCAGCCTGGACATGAACTCGCTATTCGGCAGCCAGAAAGCCAATATCAAGCTGAAGTTAAAGGCGCTGCCGGTCTTCAATAAAGATCAGGGCGCTATCTATCTGCAGCAGATGGAGATCACCGACGCCGTGGTATCACCGGACAAGATGAAACCGGTTCTGCAGACGCTGATGCCCTATCTGAACCAGTCGCTGCAAAACTACTTCAATCATCAGCCAGCCTACATCCTGAGCGAAGACAACAGCCAGGGCGAAGCGCTGGCGAAAAAATACGCAAAAGGGATCGAGGTGAAGCCGGGTGAGATTGTTATCCCCTTCGTCGATTAACCTCTGAGGCGCTTCGGCGCCTTTTTTTTACGGAAAAGAGTGCAAACGAAAACGTTTCCCCCTATCCTTTGTGTCCGGCAAAAATCATCTCACTCAGCCGGAGCCTATCCATGACTGTACAATCCCAGGTTTTGAAAATCCGCCGCCCAGACGACTGGCATATCCATCTTCGCGATGGCGATATGCTGAAAACCGTCGTGCCGTATACCAGTGAAATTTATGGCCGCGCGATTGTCATGCCAAACCTGGTGCCGCCCGTTACCACGGTCGACGCGGCGATCGCCTATCGCCAGCGTATTCTGGATGCCGTCCCTGCCGGGCACACTTTTACCCCGCTGATGACCTGTTATCTGACCGATACGCTCGACCCCAACGAGATTGAGCGCGGTTTTAATGAGGGGGTTTTTACCGCCGCCAAGCTCTACCCGGCCAATGCCACCACCAACTCAAGCCACGGTGTGACCAGCATTGACGCGATTATGCCGGTGCTGGAGCGTATGGAGAAACTGGGGATGCCTCTGCTGGTGCACGGTGAAGTGACCCATGCGGAAATCGACATTTTCGACCGTGAAGCGCGTTTTATCGACACCGTGATGGAGCCGCTACGCAAACGCCTCCCGGGGCTAAAAGTGGTGTTTGAACATATCACCACCAAAGACGCCGCAGAGTACGTGCGTGATGGCAATGAGCTTCTGGCTGCCACCATCACCCCGCAGCACCTGATGTTTAACCGCAACCACATGCTGGTCGGCGGCGTGCGCCCTCACCTGTACTGTCTGCCGATCCTCAAACGCAATATCCACCAGCAGGCGCTGCGTGAGCTAGTTGCCAGCGGCTTTGAGCGCGCATTCCTCGGCACCGACTCCGCGCCGCATGCCCGTCACCGCAAAGAGGCCAGCTGTGGCTGTGCTGGCTGCTTTAACGCTCCGACGGCCCTTGCCAGCTACGCCCAGGTATTTGACGAAATGAATGCCCTGCAGCACTTCGAGGCGTTCTGCTCCCTGAACGGGCCGCGCTTCTACGGTCTGCCAGTGAATGAAACCTTTGTTGAGCTGGTACGCGAAGAGAGCAGCGTAATGGAGTCTATCGCGCTGACCGACGACACCCTGATCCCGTTCCTGGCGGGTGAAACCGTTCAGTGGACGGTGAAACGCTAAAAATTGTTTGTCCCCTGTTGTAAGTTCATCAATATAACTGTATAAATAAACAGTATATTACACAGGGGGCAACTATGCGTATTGAAGTCACCATTGCCAGAACAACTGCTTTGCCTGCCGGTGCGCTGGACGCGCTGGCGGGTGAATTATCCCGCCGTATAAATCACTCCTTCCCCGAACGCGAAGGCGCTGTCACCGTGCGCTATGCGGGGTCAAATAATCTGTCGGTCATTGGCGGCGCAAAAGAAGATAAAGATCGCGTCAGCGAAATTTTACAAGAAACCTGGGAGAGCGCTGACGACTGGTTTATTACCGATTAATTTTTCTCCTTCATTGTGTTTTTTTGCCGGGTCGCCCCGGCTTTTTTTGAACTTTTTACGAAAGCCCGAATAATCTGACTGACTCCGTCAAAAATCATCAGCAAGATGATGTTTTTATGTTCAAACAATCCTAAAACATATAAAAATGTGGCCCTCCCTGTTTCTTTTTCCCTTCGGAAGCCTTATTTATTGATATACTGAAATTGCTTCAGAAAAACACGCATTGAACCTCACAGTCGTTGTCTTTTAACACGTATTCAGGGGGTTATGATGGAAAAGAATAATGAAGTCATCCAGACCCATCCGCTTGTTGGCTGGGATATTAGTACTGTAGATAGCTACGACGCGCTGATGCTGCGTTTACATTACCAGATCCCGGATCACGCTGACACCGACGAAGCGGAAGTTGGGCAGACGCTGTGGTTAACCACAGATGTCGCACGCCAGTTTATTTCTATTTTAGAAGCCGGCATTGCAAAAATAGAATCCAGTGACTACCAGGAAAATGAATACCGGCGACATTAGCGCTATGTCATTTTTTCACCTACCAGGCACCTCACGGTGCCTCATTTATTTCTCCCTTGTATAAGCCTGCCTTCTTAATTACCCTGCTAACCAACGAAACGCGTAAAGAGAGCCTCATGAAATACGATCTTATTATTATTGGCAGCGGATCTGTCGGAGCGGCGGCAGGTTATTACGCAACGCGAGCCGGCCAGAATGTGCTGATGATTGACGCCCATATGCCGCCCCATACGGAAGGAAGCCACCATGGCGATACCCGCCTGATGCGCCACGCGTACGGGGAAGGAGAACGCTACGTACCGCTGGTGTTACGGGCGCAGGCACTATGGGATGAACTGGCGCAAATCAGCGGTGAACCGGTCTTTGAACGTACGGGCGTGGTCAATCTTGGGCCATCCGACTCGACGTTTCTGGCAACGGTTGAACAGAGTGCCCGTCAGTTCAGCCTCAATCTCGAACGACTGGACGCAGCGGCAATCATGAAGCGCTGGCCTGAAATCAACGTTCCGGCGGATTATATTGGCCTGTATGAAGCCGAGTCTGGCGTACTGCGCAGCGAACTGGCGATTAAAACCTGGATTGCGCTGGCGAAAGAGGCCGGTTGCGCCCAGCTGTTTAACTGTCCGGTGACCGCCATTACCCACCAGGATGATGGCGTCACCGTCGAGACGCCCGAGGGCCCGTATAGCGCAAATCGCCTGCTGGTGAGCGCGGGCACCTGGGTCTCACATCTGGTGCCGGGCCTGCCGGTGCAGCCGGTGCGTAAAGTCTTCTCCTGGTTCCAGGCCGATGGCCGTTACAGCCATCAGAACCGCTTCCCGGCCTTTACCGGCGAGTTGCCTGACGGCGACCAGTTTTACGGCTTCCCCTCCGAGAAAGATGCGCTGAAGATCGGTAAACATAACGGTGGGCAGATCATCAACTCACCCGAAGAGCGTAAGCCGTTTGGCGCTTATCCTGGCGACGGATCTGAAGCCTTTAAGTTCCTGCGCAACGTACTGCCCGGTATTGGCGGCCTGTTACACGGCGCAGCCTGCACCTATGACAACACCCCGGACGAAGATTTCATCATCGACACCCTGCCGGGCCATGACAATACGCTGCTGATCACCGGCCTGAGTGGACACGGATTTAAATTTGCCAGCGTGCTGGGCGAGATTGCCGCGCAATTCTCTCAGCAGATCGCCCCGCCGTTTGATCTCACGCCATTCTCCCTGTCGCGCTTTAGCCGATAATGTTGTCAGGCTTCGGGTGTCCGAAGCCTTTCATTTCATCTCTTACCGGTATTCCCATGCGTCGTATCGTCAATTACCTGATTAATAATATTCGCGAACACCTGATGCTCTATATTTTGCTGTGGTCGTTACTGGCAATCCTCGATATTCTGTACATTGTATTTTTCTGATGAGAATTACTGACAAAAACTGACATTTCTTAAAATAACTATAATTTCACAATAAATTATTTGAACATCATCAAAGCGTCATAACCCGCCGGATCCAGCCAAAATCACAAACCATTAACAGTCCTGTTGACCATAATTCTTAACTTTATTTCAAATTAATTGAACAAATAATATTGATAATGAATATCTGTAAATATCATTTGCATTAATGTTTATCGCACGCCATTTTTAGCGCTTACAAATGAATAACGGTACACACTATGCAGGTGCGTAATACCCCGACACGCTACGGCGTTGTCTCCATAAGTTTACACTGGCTGATGGCTATTGCGGTTTACGCCATGTTTGGCCTTGGCCTCTGGATGGTGACCCTCAGCTATTACGATGGCTGGTATCACCAGGCACCGGAGCTGCACAAAAGCATCGGGTTTATGCTGATGCTGGCGCTGGTGGTGCGACTGTTATGGCGTCATTTTTCCCCGGTTCCCCCGGCGCTGAAAAGCCAGACGCGCTTCACGCGTATTAGCGCTGCCGCTGCGCACTTCGCGCTGTACGGGCTGCTCTTCGCCATCCTGATCAGCGGCTATTTGATCTCCACCGCCGACGGGAAGCCCATCAGCGTCTTTGGTCTGTTTGACGTGCCTGCCCTGCTGGCAGATGCCGGCACGCAGGCCGATCTGGCCGGAACCGTCCATCTGTGGCTGGCATGGGGCGTGGTCATTCTCTCCGTCCTGCATGGCCTTGCCGCCTTAAAACATCACTTTATCGACAAAGACGCCACCCTGACACGAATGTTGGGCAAAGCGTCACCTGACTCTGGAGCGTAAAATGAAGAAAAGCCTGCTGGGATTAACCTTAGCGTCTCTGCTGTTCACCACCGGTGCCGCCGTGGCAGCGGACTACAAAATTGATAAACAAGGCCAGCACGCCTTTGTGAACTTCCGTATTCAGCATCTGGGTTACAGCTGGCTGTACGGCACCTTCAAGGATTTTGACGGCTCCTTTACCTTTGATGAGAGCAATCCGGCGAATGATAAGGTCAATGTGACCCTGAACACCAACAGCCTCGATACTAACCATGCAGAACGCGACAAGCATCTGCGCAGCGCGGACTTCCTCAACGTCGCGAAGTACCCACAGGCGACCTTCACCTCAACCGAGGTGAAAAAGGATGGCGACGGGCTGGATATCACCGGCAACCTGACCCTGAACGGCGTGACGAAGCCCGTTAAGCTGGATGCAAAACTGATTGGTCAGGGTGACGATCCGTGGGGCGGCAAACGCGCAGGGTTCGAGGCAGCAGGTAAAATTCACCTGAAAGACTTCAACATTACGACCGATCTGGGCCCGGCGTCGCAGGACGTTGAGCTGATCATTTCGGTGGAAGGGGTTCAGCAGAAGTAATGCCCTCGCCCGGTCACACGACCGGGCAAGGTTTCAGGATCATTCCGGGTCAGGAATGCCGAGACGGGTGTTGAGACGGCCACGCGACTTATTGAAGATCTTATTACCATTCTCGCGCCCGGCACGGCGGCGGCGCTGCTCCTCTTCAGGCAACACGCTCTCTTCGCTGCACAGCTCACTGCAGCAGCCGTTAAACTTCTCAGCACAGGCCGGACACTGAATAAACAGCAGATGGCAACCGTCATTTTTGCAGTTGGTATGAGTGTCGCAGGCGGTGCCGCACTGGTGGCAATGGGCAATCACGTCATCAGAAATGCGCTCGCCCATGCGCTCGTCAAAGACGAAGTTCTTGCCGATAAAGCGCACCGGCAGCCCCTGCTCACGCGCGCGACGGGCATACTCAATGATCCCGCCTTCGATATGCCAGACCTTGTTGAAGCCGTTGTGCTTCATAAACGCGCTGGCTTTTTCGCAGCGGATCCCCCCGGTGCAGTACATGACAATTTTCTTGTCCTTGTGCTCCTGCATCATCTCGACGGCTTTCGGCAGTTGTTCACGGAAGGTGTCCGCCGGGATCTCAAGCGCGTTTTCAAAATGGCCCACTTCATATTCATAGTGGTTGCGCATATCGATAAACACGGCGTCGGGATCGTCCAGCATGGCGTTGACTTCCGCCGCTTTCAGGTAATCGCCTACGTCGGTGGCATCAAAGCTCGGGTCATTAATACCGTCCGCCACAATGCGCTCGCGCACTTTCAGACGCAGCACCCAGAAAGATTTGCCATCATCGTCCAGCGCGATGTTCAAGCGCAGGCCGTCCAGCGCCGGATCGAAGGCATAAAGGAAGGTGCGCAGGACATCGACTTTGCTTTCCGGCACGCTGATCTGGGCGTTGATGCCCTCGTGGGCCAGATAGATACGGCCAAAGACGTTCATCGCGGTTAACGCTTGATAGAGCGCATCGCGGGTCGCCTGCGGGTTAACGATGGTGAAATATTTATAGAACGAGATCGTCGTGCGCGGCTCGGTTTCAGCCAACATGCGCGCTTTCAGCTCTTCGTTCGAAATGAGGTTGTGTAACACTGGCATGGTGTACGGTTCCTGCAATCGTAATAAGAATGAAAATCGGGCGGCATCATATAGCAAACAATGAGAATTTACATCCCTTCATTTTGCGCTACATTTCTCACATTAAAATTCCGGGCAATAACATTTGCTGTTTTCATAAACATTCCGTTGCCATCCATTTTGGATATGATTCAAAAAATGCGACAATCTGCCAACAGGACGTATTTAAAACAGGAACGACATGACTCAATTACCTAAATTTTCCATTGCGCTACTGCATCCGCGTTACTGGCTGACCTGGGCTGGCATCGGGTTATTATGGTTGCTGGTGCATCTGCCCTACCCGGTGATCTACCGTCTTGGCTGCGGCCTGGGTCGACTGGCGATGCGCTTTATGTCCCGCCGCGCCCGCATTGCCCGCCGTAATCTGGAACTCTGTTTCCCGGAGATGAGCGAGCAAGAGCGTGACAACATGGTGGTGAAAAATTTTGAATCCGTTGGCATGGGGTTGATGGAGACCGGGATGGCCTGGTTCTGGTCCGATAAGCGCATGGCGCGCTGGACGGAAGTGACCGGTACCGGTATGGATCCGGTGCACCAGTTGCAGGCGCAGAAAACTGGCGTACTGCTGATCGGTGTCCATTTCCTTACCCTTGAGATCGGCGCGCGAATGTTTGGCATGCAGGCGCCCGGCATCGGGGTCTATCGTCCGAACGACAACCCGGTGCTCGACTGGCTGCAAACCTGGGGCCGGATGCGCTCGAATAAAAGCATGATCGATCGTAAAGATCTCAAGGGCATGATCCGTGCGCTGAAATCCGGCGAGGTAATCTGGTATGCGCCGGATCACGACTACGGCCCAACCGCCAGCGTCTTCGTACCCTTCTTTGCGGTTGATGAGGCGGCAACCACCACCGGTACCTGGACCCTGGCCCGTCTGTCCGGCGCGGCGATTGTGCCATTTGTGCCGCGCCGTAAAGCCAACGGCAAAGGCTATGAGCTGATGATGCTGGAACCTGAGCGTTCCCCGCCGCTGGAGGATGCCACCACCACCGCCGCGTGGATGAACAAGGTCGTGGAAAATTGTATTCTGCTGGCCCCGGAACAGTATATGTGGCTGCATCGCCGCTTTAAAACCCGCCCGGAAGGGGTGCCTTCCCGCTATTAATCTCCCTGCGGCCTTCCCGGCCGCATGCTTCCCTATGAGCTTATAGTGCTCTCCGTCGTTGCAGCAATCATCACCCAGGCGCATAATTAGCAGGCTTATTACCTTCTTTTATAATGATGCCGCTGCGCATCATAATGCGGATAGCTATGTCTCCCTCAGAAATACCAATAAACTGGAAGCGGAACCTCACGGTTGCCTGGCTGGGCTGCTTTCTTACGGGTGCCGCCTTCAGTCTGGTGATGCCCTTTCTGCCGCTCTATGTTGAACAATTAGGGGTCAACGGCCACAGCGCGCTCAACATGTGGTCCGGGCTGGTGTTCAGCATCACCTTTCTTTTCTCCGCTATCGCGTCGCCGTTCTGGGGCGGGCTGGCCGACCGCAAAGGGCGCAAAATTATGCTGCTGCGCTCTGCGCTGGGCATGGCCATCATCATGCTGCTGATGGGACTGGCGCAAAACATCTGGCAGTTTCTGATTTTACGCGCGTTGCTGGGGCTGCTGGGCGGCTTTGTGCCCAATGCCAACGCGCTTATCGCCACGCAAATTCCCCGCCATAAAAGCGGCTGGGCGCTGGGAACGCTCTCCACCGGCGCGGTGAGCGGTGCCCTGCTTGGCCCGCTGGCCGGCGGACTGCTGGCGGACAGCTACGGCCTGCGGCCGGTATTCTTTATTACCGCAGGGGTGCTGTTTGCCTGCTTCCTGGTGACCCTGTTCTGTATCCGGGAAAATTTCATCCCGGTGCCGAAAAAGGAGATGCTGCATGCCCGCCAGGTCTTCGCCTCGCTTAAAAATCCCCGGCTGGTCATCAGCCTGTTTGTCACCACTATGATTATTCAGGTCGCCACCGGTTCTATCGCGCCGATCCTGACGCTGTACGTACGCGATCTGGCCGGACACGTCGGTAATATCGCTTTTATCAGCGGTATGATTGCCTCGGTACCCGGCGTCGCCGCCCTGATTAGCGCCCCGCGACTGGGGAAACTGGGCGATCGCATTGGCCCTGAAAGGATCCTGATTGTCGCGCTGGTGATCTCCGTTCTGCTCCTCATTCCGATGTCATTTGTGCAATCGCCGTGGCAGCTTGGCGTTCTGCGCTTTTTACTGGGGGCGGCCGATGGCGCTCTGCTGCCTGCGGTACAGACTTTGCTGGTTTATAACTCCACCAATCAGATTGCCGGACGCATCTTCAGCTATAACCAGTCGTTTCGCGATATCGGCAACGTTACCGGGCCTCTTCTCGGGGCCGGTATTGCCGCCAGCTACGGTTTTCGCGCGGTATTTATTGTCACCGCCTGCGTGGTGCTGTTTAACGCGATTTACTCATGGTTCAGTTTGTCCCGTGCGGTGCGTCAGCCCAGAGCGACTCCGGAGTCAGATAAGCTCTCAGCGTCAGATTAAGACAACTGCGTGAAGGCTTTTGCCGCTTTCATACTTGCAATTATGGAGAATCAGCTATTCTTTCCCTGAATACCACGTCAATTCACAGGGAGACGCCGATGACTATGTTTGCCACTTTAGAGGAAGCGATTGATGCCGCGCGCGAAGAGTTTCTCGCCGATAATCCAGGCATCGAGGAAGATGACGCGAATATTGAGCAGCTCAATATCCAGAAGTATGTCATGCAGGATGGGGACATTATGTGGCAGGCCGAATTTTTTGCCGATGATGGTGAAGACGGCGAATGCCTGCCCGTACTGAGCGGCGAAGCGGCTCAGGCGGTGTTTGATGGCGATTACGACGAAATCGAGTTGCGTCAGGAGTGGCTGGAAGAAAACACCCTGCATGAATGGGATGAGGGTGAGTTTCAGCTCGAACCACCGCTGGATACCGAAGAGGGACAAACCGCAGCGGATGAGTGGGACGAGCGTTAATTATTCATAGGGCCCGTGCTGAGCGTCGATGGGCAGCAGCAAGGTATCAAAGACCAGCGAGAACGGCAGATCCAGTACCGTCAGGTAGCGCCATGCGGAGTCGCGGACATCCCATTGCACACCCGGATAATATTGATTGCCGTGTCCTTGCCCCGGGATTGTCCGGCTGATAATACTGCCGCAGCCGCTCAGCAGGAGCGCCATCGTAATGACGATGAAAAGTCTCATCCAGTACCTCTGATAAAAAAATACCGGCCCTGGAGCCGGTATTTATTTGCCCGGCGGCGCTGCGCTGCACGGGCCTACAGTTTTGCAGGCCAGGTTAGCGCAGCGCCACCCGGCGCATCACTTCCCTTTCAACGCCTGCGGATTCAGCTTGAGCGTCTGGTAATGATTCACCCACGAAGAGTATTTCTCCGGGGCGGTCCATACACGATGATGCATCCGCGCCATTGTCACAGGGTCGCTCAGCAGCACCAGACGACGGTCGCGATTCAGCTTCTCTGGTGTCTCGTTCAGCGCCTGCTCAACGTGACGATCGCGGGCGATCTCCAGCACCTGGCTGGCACGGTGACGGGCGGTCGCCATAGCGATGGCCAGGGCGTTGAACGACGGGTTAAACACCGCGTGCATAAAACCATCTTCCAGCGAACGGCTGCGATTGAGTTCCAGGTAGCGGTCCGTATCCACCAGCACCTGCGGCGGGGAATACTCTTCCGGGATCAGGAACAGCTTCCAGCGTTTGGTGCGCAGGCCCACCGTTGAGCGGCTGGAGATCACCGATACAAACGGCGACAGGATCAGCGAGAAGACAATCGGTGCCAGCCAGAACAGGAAGCGCAGATCCAGCCACGCCATGCCCACCGCCCAGACCAGACCGAGCAGCATCTGCGAGCCGTGACGCATGAAGGCTTCACTCCACGGGGTGGAGTCATCGTCACGCTGTGGCGAATTCCAGACCACTTCCCAGCCGAGGAAGGCGCTGACCACAAAAACGGTATGGAACAGCATACGCACCGGCGCCAGCAGAACCGAGAACAGCACCTCCAGCAGCAGGGAGAGCGTCACGCGGAAGAAACCACCGTACTCCTTCGAGCCCTTGCACCAGATAAGCACGATACTCAGCAGCTTCGGCAGGAACAGCAGCACCATCGTCGAGGCAAAGAGGGCAATCGCCAGCTCAGGACGCCACTGCGGCCACACCGGGAACAGCTGGCGCGGCTGCAGGAAGTACTGCGGCTCGGTCAGGGCATGAACTACCTGCAACGCGGTCGACAGGGCCAGGAACATAAACCACAGCGGCGCAGAGAGGTAGGACATTACACCTGTCAGGAACACCGCACGGTGTACCGGGTGCATCCCTTTCACGAGGAACAGGCGGAAGTTCATCAGGTTGCCGTGACACCAGCGGCGGTCACGCTTCAGTTCATCCAGCAGGTTCGGCGGCAGCTCTTCATAGGAACCCGGCAGGTCATACGCAATCCACACCCCCCAACCGGCACGGCGCATCAGCGCGGCTTCAACAAAGTCGTGAGACAGGATCGAGCCCGCAAACGAGCCTTCACCCGGCAACGGTGCCAGCGCACAATGCTCGATGAACGGCTTCACGCGGATAATGGCGTTATGCCCCCAGTAGTGGGATTCACCCAGCTGCCAGAAGTGCAGACCAGCGGTAAACAGCGGCCCGTACACCCGGGTAGCAAACTGCTGGCAACGCGCATACAGCGTGTCCATTCCTGACGCTTTCGGCGAGGACTGAATGATACCGGCATTTGGATTGGCTTCCATCAGGCGCACAAGGCCGGTCAGACACTCACCTGTCATGACCGAGTCGGCATCCAGCACCACCATATAGCTGTACTGATTACCCCAGCGACGGCAGAAGTCATCGATGTTACCGCTTTTACGCTTCACGCGGCGACGGCGACGGCGGTAGAAGATCTGCCCTTCGCCCTGCACTTCGGCGATGAGCTCCATCCAGGCTTTCTGCTCTGCTACGCAAATATCTGGGTTGTAGCTGTCACTCAGGATGTAAACATCGAAATGTTCGGCGTTACCGGTGGCCTTCACCGACTCCCAGGTGGCGCGCAAGCCAGCGAAAACGCGATCCACGTCCTCGTTACAGATCGGCATAATCAGTGCGGTACGGTGTTCGGGATTGAGGGGTTCATTCCCTACCGTAGAGTGCGAAATGCTGTACTTGTCCCGGCCTATCAACAGCTGCAAAAAGCCCATCAGCGCGGTCCAGAAACCGGCCGAAACCCAGCAGAAGAGAATAGCGAACAGCAGCAGAATGCCGCTTTGCAGAATGTAAGGCAGCAGCTGCATAAACGAGACCAGCAGATCCTGGTCCAGCATATCGGCCGGATTGATCAGCGCCCAGCCCTGGTAAGGCAGAATGGTCTTCATATACCAGGTGGCGACGACGGTCTGGGCGATGGTCAGCAGCAGCAGGATGTAGCGGCGAATACTGCCGACGGTACGCCATTTTTCCTCGCTGACCTGCTGCTCTTTGGTCAGGCGGGAGAGATAGCGCGGGGTGGTATCGCGGCCACGCAGGCGATCCCAGAAACGGCCCACCGGGTTGGTGCGCCAGGGATCGGGGAACATCGAGGAGCGCGTCGCTTTCGGCATGGCCTCAAGCTGGGTACGTCCTTCGTCATCTCGGATCAGCTGGCCATCGGCCAGTGAATCGGGCCAGGCCTGCTCGAGACGGCTTTTAACCGAGCCCAGCGGGGTATCATCTTCACGGGTAAACGGATGATGATCGGCATCCAGCGCGGTGTGAACCGCGCTGATGTCACCCTTCGGCAGTGCCGCCTTCTCGATATCGGTCAGCGGCATGGCATCGATATACTCAGTTATCTTATTCATTGGCAGGTAGCTGATAGCTCCAGGTTTCACTCAACGGCTGGTCTGCATTCACCAGGGCGGCGCGCATCTCAGTCGGCTGTTTCGCGTCTTTCACTTTCACGCGCAGGGTTAAACGCCAGCCTTTGGTGACCGGGTTATAACGCACGCTGTTCTCAACGATTTCACCGTTGTCACCGATGCTCGCCTGAGCGGTGACCGGGGTTTCTGGTGCCAGCTTTTTCATATCCTGGCCAGTAAAATCGACTACAAACGCGATGGTGCCATCAGGCTGACGGATCAGGTTGGACTGTTTCACATCCCCTGTAGAACGACGGGTCTGCAGCACATACGCGCTTTCCGGCGCGTGCAGCTTGTCTTCATCGCGGCTCATGGTGATGCTGTAGTTGAAGTTCATCTCTTTACCGGCTTCCGGCAGCTGGTCCGGCGTCCAGTACGCGACGATGTTGTCATTGGTTTCGTCGTTGGTCGGGATCTCTACCAGCTCAACTTTGCCTTTGCCCCACTCGCCTTTCGGCGTGATCCAGGCGCTAGGGCGCAGATCGTAACGATCGTCCAGATCTTCAAAGCGGGAGAACTGACGACCGCGTTGCAGCAGACCAAACCCCTGCGGGTTTTCCATGCTGAAGCTGCTTACCGCCAGATGTTTCGGGTTGTTCAGCGGGCGCCAGATCCACTCGCCGTTTCCGGCCAGAATCGACAGACCATTGGAGTCGTGCAGTTCCGGGCGGAAGTTAGTGGTCGGAGAAGGCTGGTTTGGCCCGAACAGGAACATACTGGTCAGCGGCGCAACGCCCAGTTTGCCGACTTTATCGCGCAGATAGACTTTAGACTGCACGTCGACCACGGTGTCGCGGCCAGGAATAATGACAAAGCGATAGGCACCCGTTGCACGCGGAGAGTCCAGCAGCGCATAGATGGTCAGGCGTTTGTCAGTCGGTTTTGGACGTTCGATCCAGAACTCGCGAAAACGCGGGAACTCTTCCCCGGAAGGCAGAGCGGTATCGATCGCCAGACCACGCGCAGAGAGGCCGTAAACCTGGCCGCCGCCAATCACACGGAAATAGCTTGCCCCCAGCATGCTGACAATTTCGTCGTTTTTATCTTTACTGTTGATGGGGTAAAGCACTTTAAAGCCCGCGAAGCCAAGATCTTTCACGGTGTCTTTGTCGTGTTGCACATTGCCGAAATTAAAGTAGTCCGGGCTGTATTTGATTTTACGTACCGCGGTTGATGTCACTTCATTGATGGTGACAGGCGTGTCGAAGTACATCCCCTGATGATAAAACTCGAGCTTGAACGGGGTCTTAATTTTATTCCAGTATGCTTTATCGTGATTAAACTGGATCTGCTGATAGTCCGCATATTTCATGTCGCGGAAAACGGAGGGTAAGTTACTTTTTGGCGCTTCGTACCCTTTACTGGCCATCGATTTTGCCTGTTTTGCGACGTCGTCGATGGTAAAGGCCAGGGCCGATGAGGTATACAGAGACAACAGGACTGCCGCTCCTAACCAACGCATTTTCATCAATTGTGGTTTATGTTTCATAATAAGTAAGCACTTCCCCCTTTGTGTGCTTATATCGATCCGATCCATTTTAATGGAAAATCAGGCATTCCGACAACATAATCACCGCTTTGTTCAGCGTGCTGGCTCATGGATTAAGCAAGTGAAAGTAACCCGTTTTCACTTTGCGTGCTTATCCTGGAGACAGTGTGTCAGACTTCGTGTAGGGTTGGCACCGAATGTAAACACTATTGGTCTTAGGGATAAGACGAAAAGTCTGAGAATGCGCAACGTAATATGAGCACCGTACCCGCACAACGCGAATATTTCCTTGATTCTATCCGGGCATGGCTCATGCTGCTGGGGATCCCGTTTCATATTTCCTTGATTTATTCGAGCCACGTCTGGCACGTCAACAGCGCGGAGTCGTCGTGGTGGCTGACGCTGTTTAACGACTTTATCCACGCCTTCCGGATGCAGGTTTTTTTCGTTATCTCAGGCTACTTTTCCTACATGCTTTTTTTGCGCTATCCGCTTAAGCGCTGGTGGAAAGTGCGCGTGGAGCGCGTCGGTATTCCAATGCTCACCGCCATTCCTCTGCTGACGCTGCCGCAATTTATCATGCTGCAATATGTCAAAGGCAAAGCGGACACCTGGCACACCCTGTCGCTGTACGAAAAATACAATACCCTCGCCTGGGAACTGATCTCGCACCTGTGGTTCCTGCTGGTGCTGGTAGTGATGACCACGGTCAGCCTGTGGCTGTTCAGCCGTATGCGTCAC
Source organism: Leclercia adecarboxylata (assembly GCF_035787115.1). GTDB lineage: Bacteria > Pseudomonadota > Gammaproteobacteria > Enterobacterales > Enterobacteriaceae > Enterobacter > Enterobacter adecarboxylatus_E. Next base: position 194,521 of record NZ_JALKTL010000002.1, read on the forward strand.
CACCTTAGCGCCCGGTCGGACGCATTTTTTGCGGATATCACCTGGGGCAAACTGTCGGTCCTGTTTTTACTGCTGGGCATCGCTTATGCCGCGCTGCGCCGCACGCTATTCATTGTCTTTTCACCGATCCTGAGCGATGGCCTGTTTAATTTTGTAGTAATGCAGACATTGTTCTACCTGCCATTCTTTTTAATTGGTGCGCTGGCTTTTGTTCATCCAAAGCTCAAAGCCCTGTTCACCACCCCGTCGCGCGGCTGCACACTCGGGGCAGTGCTGGCGTTTATCGCCTATCTGCTCAATCAGCGTTATGGCAGCGGCGATGCGTGGATGTATGAAACTGAAAGCGTGATCACCATGCTGCTGGGGCTGTGGATGGTCAATGTGGTCTTTGCCCTGGGCCACCGCCTGCTGAACTTTAAATCCGCGCGCGTCACCTATTTCGTCAACGCCTCGCTGTTCATTTATCTGGTGCACCATCCGTTAACGCTGTTCTTTGGCGCGTACATCACGCCGCATATCCGTTCCAACCTGCTCGGTTTTATTTGCGGGCTGGTGTTTGTGGTGGGGATCGCGATTGTGCTGTATGAAATCCATCTGCGTATTCCGCTGCTGCGTTTTCTGTTTTCCGGCAAACCGGCTGTTAAAGCGGAAAACACACCACAGGCCACCAGCTAAGCCGTTCTGCGCCGGTCGCTGAACCGGCGCCCTTTTACAGCAGCCACTCCACCGGCAGCCAGTAGACCATACGCACCAAAACCCGCTGCCAGAAGCGGGTTTTGGGCTCCTTTTTATGCACGATCTCCTGCCCGTCCTTGCGCTCAATCCAGTTCAGACGCCCCAGCTTATCCAGCCGGAGCTGCCAGGCTTCGTGGCGCTGGCTGCGCACAAACCGGGTGTGTATGAGCCGCGCCAGCCTCTCACTTTCGATGACAAAACCCATCTCGGTATTGAGCATGGTTGAACGGGGATCAAAATTGAGCGAACCAATAAACACTTTCTCGCCGTCAACGCTGAAGGTCTTGGCATGCAGGCTGGAGCCAGAGTTCCCGGTAATCCCTCGATCGTGCGCCGGCGGGACGCCATCCTGAGTCGGCTTGAGTTCATAGAGCTCGATGCCGTGGCGCAACAATTTTTTACGCCAGCGGGCGTAACCGGCATGAACCACTGAGACATCGTTGGCTGCCAGCGAATTGGTCATGATGGCAACCTTAACCCCTTTGCGTACCATCTGCAGCAGCAGCGCTACCCCGGCCCGGGTGGGAACAAAATAGGCTGAAATAATCGTGATTTGCTCAACCGGTGAGCCCATCACGTCCAGTAAGCGCTGCGGCAGCAGAGAGTGCCGTTTGGCTCTCCCCTGCCCTTTACGCGGATCGTCACTGAGCAGCCGGGTTTTCGCCCAGATCAACGGTAAATTCCCGGCCTCAAGGTTGGTGATAAAATCACTGGACTGTAATTTATCCAGATAGCGACGAGTAATATCGTCCCGATACCAGGCTTCAGGGGGATGAATTTTGTCTTCGATTTCCGCCTCGGAAAGTTCCAGCACCTGCTGGAGTGTCGAGACCGATGCGCAGTTCCAGTATCGCTCAAAGTCTTCGGCCACGTCCTGCACCACTGGCCCTGTCGCCATCACATCCAGATCGGAAAACAGCGGCTCTTCGCCTGCACCAAAATAGGCATCGCCGACGTTTCGCCCACCAATAATGGTGACCTCGCCGTCCACGGTAAAACTTTTGTTGTGCATCCGGCGGTTGAGGCGGGCGAAATCGGTGAGATACCCCAGCGCGCGCAGAGAGCGGAACGAGAAGGGGTTAAACAGCCGGACAGAGAAGTTGGGGTGAGCATCCAGCAGACGCAAAATGCTGTCCAGCCCCTGGGTATTGTTGTCATCCAGCAACAGGCGCACGCGGACACCGCGCATGGCGGCAGACAACAAGACGGAAAACAGCAGGCGTCCTGACATATCGTCTTCCCAGATGTAGTACTGCACATCCAGCGTCTTTTCCGCCATCTCCGCCAGCCGGTACCGGCAGGCGAAGGCGTCCAGACTGTTATCAAGGGGAAGAAGGCCGCAGAGCCCAGGGTGAGCAGAACTGACCGGCGCAATCGCGCGTCCCAGTCGCGTGTTATGCGTCGGTTTCCTGTCCTCGTTGGGTAAGCAGTCGCTTGTATAGCCGGGCATTTTCTTCATCATAGCAGACAAAGTATACCCGCTCCGGCAGAGGCTTGCGGGTGAGATAATCCGAAACCGTGTTAACGGCGATTTCCGCAGCGGCCGCGCGTGGGTAACCATAGACTCCGGTACTGATTGCCGGGAATGCGAGGGTGTGATAACCATTGGCCGCTGCCAGATTCAGGCTGTTGCGGTAGGCCTCTTCCAGGATCCGCGCTTCATGATGCTCTCCACCATGCCAGACAGGGCCGACGGTGTGGATCACCGCTTTGGCGGGCAGGTCGCCGGCAAGCGTAATCACTGCATGCCCCGGCGCGCACTCGCCTTGCTGCTGACGCACCAGTCGGCAGGCCTCCAGCAAGGCGGGCCCCGCCGCCCGGTGTATGGCGCCATCCACGCCGCCACCGCCTATTAAGGAAGGATTGGCTGCGTTAACCACTACATCAACATGCAGCGTGGTGATATCACCGTGAAAGACTTCAATTCGGGAGAACATAATCAACCTCTGCATACCGCTTTTTTCTTAAGTGTACCGCAGAGGTTGGGTTGTGGCAGCCCGGTTGACAGAAAACGCCCCGCCTCAGCGGTAGTCAACCTGAACAACAGCGAGGGATTTTTCAGGGTTAATGTAGTTCATGCTGATGGTCGCCCGGTCTGCGGCGGGAACATTGCCGTTGAGCGCATCCTTATAGCTTACCAGTTGGGTGGACATTTTATTGTTCTGCGGACAGGTAACAGACAGTCTGTACGCATCAGGCGTGATGTTACAAGGATCTTCGACAATCTGTCCGGAGATATGAATGACATGGCCAGCATAAGCCGGGGTAAGCGTAACCGCAGCAATACAGGCTGCAGCCAGGGTAATTCGGGACGAAACCATCAGTGCACTCCTCAATGACAATCGTCCTTGACCCTTAAACGACACGCCTCATGCAGAGCTGTCGACTGGCATCGGCGATGCCAGCAACATCAGAATAACAATGAAATAACATCCATGCTACGACATTCAATATATTGATTTTATGAATGTTTTGCGCGTCATGCTTTGGAAGAGGGCCACTGTTGCGATAAATGCAGCGATTTGCCATCCGACACCGTCACGATGACGTTAATTTTGTCATGAGGTCCGGAATTGAGGGTCATGCGGGAAAGATTGACCGTTTTATTTGCCGGTAACGAGACGGTATTTTGCTGACGCGAGGTGCTCTGCCCGCCAGGACCACTGCGCGAGGTGAGGATCTGCACCTGGCATAAACAGGGCTCCGTAACGGTCACCTGGGGAATAATGGTCACCATCTCACCCTCGGTGGAGGTCTGAAAGGTAATCTGACTGCTCAGCGCAGCAAGCAATAAAAGTGTATTCATGATCATCTCCCAAAAAAAAACAGGGCCTCAGCCCTGTTTTTTTGACGTACGGCGGCAGTATTAGTACTGACCAGCAGTCACGGTGTTGCCGAAGCCAACCTGAGTGATGTTAGCAGAAGCGCCGTTCATAGTTTGACGAAGATCGACTTCGTTACGGCCACCAGACTGGCTAACAGTTGCAGAGAGGTCACGACCGCTCCACTGGCTGATGGTCGCTTCGTTACCCTGGCCACGCTGGGTCAGGCTGATTTCGCTGCTGTCAGCACCCTGAGACAGGTCGGCGTCGTTACCGAAGCCATTCTGTCTAACGGTGATTTCAGAACCACGTGCATCGCTTTGCAAAGCGTCCACATTGTTACGGCCACCATACTGATAAACGGTCAGCGATTCTGGGCTGACGTTATTATTGCCGTTACCACCATGGTTATTACCCCATTGTGGGATAGAACCAGCCATAGCACTGCCAGAAACCACGATTGCTGCAATTACTGCCACTTTTAAAAGTTTCATTGTAAAGCCCCCATCGGATTGATTAATTATCGCTCAATAGCTAGCGTTGAATAACGCGAATTGCCATCTGCGACTGTCTCTGCACTACAACTGCCGTTTTTTGCGTACCGTACTGCGTAATATTCGCTTTATTACCAGAACCTTTCTGAATAATCACTGCGGTATTACCATATGCACCTTGATTAATACTCGCATTGTTCGAGTTCCCTTTTTGATCAATATAGGCAAGGTTGTAACTGCCTGATTGATCAATGTTCGCTCGATTATTTCCGCCCTCCTGAGAAACGGCAGCTAATAATTTCTGGCCATGCTGTTGAACGTTGGCGTTGTTATTTACACCAACTTGCCCAATGATAGCTGCCTGGTTATATGAGGATTTACTCAGCTCATTAACCGCGAAATTATATTCTGACGCTGCCAGATCAGTCGCTGCGAAAACAAATCCAGGTGCACCCAGTAATGTCAACATCAATAACAACTTGTTCTTCATGTTATCACCCTGGACCTGGTGGTATAATAACTGTGTTAACAAGAGCCAATATTTTGTTAACCCGGCGTTACGATGAAGAGTATGTCTGCCGAAACAATTTTAATATCTCACCCGCCAGTTGTATTTTTATTCTTCCGTTCACCCCAAAGTATTAAATAAAATTAAATATCGTGGCTTTACAACGATTTTAAAGGTGCTCAAGAAGCGCCATTTTCAGCTTGCAGAAATGGAAAGCGTTAAAACTACAGAGTTGCCGTTTCGTCTGGTCTACGGGAGGGTGAACGGGATATATCCATGATTGCGTGACAAAGTCCGTGATTTCTTAAGACGTTTACACATTGTAAAAATAGGCTTAGCGTTTTGACCAGGCTCATACCTTATCACTATTAACATTTAAATTACCTTAATCAATAAAATCAATGAGTTACCGTAATTTGTATGATTTTTAAAATGTGTGCATCAATATCTTAATGTACAACTTTTTAATGATTCCTAATCAATTCATGAACTCATTTTTTACAAAGTAATATTGATTTTTACATTCTGTTACACGTTTAACACTTGCTTTAAAAATCGTAATAGCTAGATTGAAAACAGAAGTTCGGCATTATTAATTTATTTTCCCTTCCTTCTAAGGGATATGGTCTTTCTTCTACACACAGCAGTGCAACATCAGTCAGTACTTCTGGTGCCCCCAATAATATATTGGGGGCAACTGACAGATGTTTCATAAAAGGGGTTTCATCATGTTTAATGAAGTCCAAAGCTTGCATGGTCAGACTTTATTGTTAGTCACCAAACCTTCTTTACAAGCGACAGCTTTACTACAGCATTTAAAGCATAGTTTAACATTGAGCGGGAAATTGCATAGTATTCAACGCTCTTTCGACGACATTGCGCCTGGCAGCATTATTCTTTTCGATATGATGGAAGCGGATAAAAAACTTATCCAATACTGGCAAGATATTTTAAGCAGAAAAAACAACAACATCCGTGTATTGTTGTTAAATACGCCCGAAGAATACCCCTTCAGGGATATTGAAAGTTGGCCACATATCAACGGTGTCTTTTATGTCCACGAGGACGAGACCCGCGTGGTTGATGGCCTGCAGGGCGTTCTGCGTGGGGAATGCTATTTTTCGCAGAAACTTGCCAGCTACCTCATAACGCACTCCGGAAATTATCGCTATAACAGTTCAGAGTCCGCTTTGCTGACCCATCGCGAAAAAGAGATTCTGAATAAATTACGTATAGGTGCTTCAAATATTGAAATCGCCCGTTCGTTATTTATCAGCGAAAATACGGTTAAGACTCATCTTTATAATCTTTTCAAGAAGATAGCTGTTAAAAACCGGACTCAGGCGGTTTCATGGGCGAATGATAACCTCAGGCGTTAACAGTATGAAACGCACAGTGAGTTGGATTACCGCAGCAGGCCTATGGCTTGCTGCCGGGAATCTTCATGCAATTGAAGTGGAGATCCCGGGATTGTTAACTGACCACACCGTCTCGGCTGTCGGGCACGCTTTTTATCGCGGCTTCAGTGACAAATGGGAAAGTGACTATCCCGGTAACTTAACCATCAATGAACGGCCCAGTGCACGTTGGGGAAGCTGGATCACAATAACGGTGAATCAGGACGTTATTTTCCAGACCTTTTTATTCCCCTCGAAAACTGACCTCGATAAAAACGTGGCCTTTGCTCTGGTTCAAACCGAAGAGGCATTAAATCGTCTGCAGATCGATAAAGCTCTGCTGAGTACCGGCGATTTAGCGCAAGACGAATTTTAATTCGGAGGCATTCATGCGTGTTGTCCATGCAGTTGTAGCTTTAATGCTTATTCCATCTCTGAGTTGGGCCGGAAATATGACCTTCCAGTTCCGCAACCCGAACTTTGGTGGAAACCCTAATAACGGCTCATTTCTTTTAAACTCGGCTCAGGCGCAGAACTCCTATACGGACCCAAGCTCTGATGATTTCGGTATTGAAACCCCGAGCGCACTGGATAACTTTACCCAGGCAATCCAGGCCCAGGTTCTGGGCGGACTCCTGACCAATATTAATACCGGCACACCCGGCCGTATGGTAACCAGCGACTTTATTGTCGACATCGCCAATGCGGACGGACAAATGCAGTTGAACGTGACAGACCGGAAAACGGGGAAAACATCCACCATTCAGGTTGCTGGCTTGCAAAACAATTCTACCGACTTTTAAATAATGTCGAGATAAGGACAATAATCATGCAGCGCTTTCTCCTCCTTGTTGCAGTGTGCTTATTGAGCGGTTGTTTAACTGCTCCTCCGAAAGAAGCGGCGAAACCGACATTAATGCCTCGCGCCCAGAGCTATCGTGATTTGACCAAATTGCCATTGCCAACGGGTAAGATCTACGTGTCGGTTTATAATATTCAGGATGAAACCGGGCAATTTAAACCGTATCCGGCAAGTAACTTCTCAACGGCTGTACCGCAAAGCGCCACCGCGATGCTGGTCACCGCTTTAAAAGATTCTCGCTGGTTTATTCCTCTGGAACGTCAGGGGCTGCAAAACCTGCTTAACGAACGTAAGATCATTCGTGCGGCGCAGGATAACGGCACCGTGGCGATGAACAACCGCATTCCGTTGCATTCGCTCACGGCGGCGAACGTGATGGTAGAAGGCTCGATTATCGGCTACGAAAGTAACGTGAAATCGGGTGGTGTGGGGGCTCGTTACTTCGGTATCGGCGGCGACACGCAGTACCAGCTTGACCAGATTGCGGTGAACCTGCGTGTGGTCAACGTCAGTACCGGCGAGATCCTGTCTTCCGTGACTACCAGCAAAACCATTCTCTCCTATGAAGTGCAGGCCGGGGTGTTCCGTTTCATCGATTATCAGCGTCTGCTGGAAGGTGAAATCGGTTATACCTCTAACGAGCCGGTCATGCTCTGTCTGATGTCGGCAATCGAAACCGGGGTGATCTTCCTGATTAACGACGGTATCGATCGCGGATTATGGGACCTGCAAAACAAAAACGAAGTGAAAAACGATGTTCTGGTGAAATACCGCGAGATGTCATCACCGCCAGAATCCTGACAGAAAGCGCATTAAAAAGGCGAGACCGGGGTCTCGCCTTTTTTATTCGCTCAACGCCGTAACGTTTCGCGTCTTTTCTTTGCGTGCTGCCAGCCACAGTCCGCTGTTTTTCATCGCGTAGCCAAATACCAGCCCCAGCGCCAGCGAAGGCACCACCAGCCGCCAGTCGCCCTGCCCTGCAAAGGTCGCGCAGGCGCCCATAAAGGTGCCGGGTACAAATGAGAGCAGCAGATGCTTTGCCTGGATACACATCAAAAATGCCACCACGCCGGTCATGACGTAGCCAATGATTTCCAGATGGGGCGCCAGCGCGCTGCCGTGGATGATAATCATCGCCCACGCCACGCCGCTCATCAGCGTAGAGGCTGAGATAAACAGCCCCTTCACGCCACCCTGCGGGCAGGCAAAATAGGCCGTGCAGCCAAGAAAGCCCGCCCAGCTGAGGAGCCCGAGGGAGACGGCAACCCACCCCCATATACCGGAGAGGATACCTGTCGTGATTGCGATTGAGAGGAGTATGTTCATGGCGCGCATCTTAACAGATACGCGGCCCATAAATGCGATCAAGAACACATAATATGCAAAATGAATATTGTCGTTACATTAATAAAGTGATCTGCATCACTCTTCATTCTCTTCCTGCAGCTCATCCCACATGGCGGCAATCGCCTCGCGGGTCAGGGGCGCCATGGTGCGCCAGAATGGCGAGGTGGCATGGGCTTCAATTTTACCGAGAAACGTCCCGCACCAGGGCAGGATATACTCCCCGAAGAGGGTTTCCAGCGCGTCGTTTTCATCTTCCGCCGCGTGATCTTCAATCCACGAGGCCGCCAGCAGCAGCGTGCCGAGGTGATCGGCTGGGGTATCGGTCAGCGGCATCCCGCGTTCAGAGAGAAACGCGCGCACTTCGGCCTCTGTTGCCCCCTCTTCCCAGGCGGAGCGATACGGCGACACGCGGCACTCTTCGCCGACAAACAGCGCATTGTAATCGGCAGCGACCTGCTGCATATCGCAGCTGTTTTGCAGACGCTGCAACAGTACATCCTGTTCAAGCGGCCAGTTCTGAGCCAGCTTGCCTTCGCGAATCAAGGTAAACAGCGGCACCAGCAGCGGATCCTGCGGCTGGCGATAATAGAGGGAACCCAGTACGCGACAGAGGATGGAAAACTCGTTCATTTATTTAGTCCATTACACAGTTAAAATTCGGCAAATTCGCTGATGGGCGCCATACCGCGCGACTCCAGAAAATCCAGTAACCGGCGCGGCGTGACGTTCAGAATGCGATCTTCCGGGAAGTCCACTTCGTCGAGGATTTTGCGGCATTCGCTAAAATCACCGAGCGTAAAGGCGGTATGGGAATCTGAGCCCAGCGCCACGTAGCCGCCAGCCTCCTTTACCGCTGCCGCCACTGCCCGGCAGTTCGCTTCACTGCCTTTACGGGAGTGAATAAAGGAGGAGTTATTGATCTCCAGCGCTACGCGATGCTTCGCCGCCGCCTGCGCGACGGCCTGAATATCGATCGGGTATTTTGGGTTACCCGGATGGCTGATGATATGCACGTTACCGCTGGCGATAGTGGCAATCATGGCCTCGGTGTTAGTGGCTTGATCCTGAGGGGCGAAAACCGGCTCGTGAAAACCGGCGAGGATCAGATCCAGAGAGGTGAGCATCGGACCGGTACAGTCGATTTCACCCTGAGTGTTTTTGATGTTGGCCTCAATGCCGCGCAGGATCCCCACGCCATCCACCACGCGCGGCCAGATACGCATATTCACAAAGTGCCAGTAGTGCGGAGCATCTGCCATATCCGGGCCATGATCGGTGATCGCAAAGAGCTTAATGTTCTTATGCTTTGCCTGGCCGATGTAGTCATGAAGGTTGCTGTAGGCGTGGGTACTGGCGACGGTGTGCATATGCAGGTCAACGGGATACATCGTTCTCTCCTCTCGTGTTTCCCAAAGGATAGCAGTTATCAATGTCGTTTATCAGCAAAAACCCGGCTAATGCCGGGTTTAACTCAGTAACCGCGCTGCCTGTCGACCTGCCCGGTAACCGGCTCGCCTTTTTCCAGCTGCGAGATGGTACGGGCGATATAGTCGATGGCCTCTGCCGGTCGCGTTACCGCCGCAACGTGCGGCGTCATGGCTACGCGCGGGTGCGCCCACAGGGGATTATCCGCCGGTAACGGCTCCTTACTGTAGACATCCAGCATGGCCGCTTTGAGTTTGCCGCCCTCCAGTGCCGCCAGCAGATCGGCTTCCACCAGATGTACACCGCGCGCCAGGTTCATCAGATAGCTGTTATCCGCCAGCTGGTTGATGAGCGTCTTATTAATAATGCCGACAGTTTCGGCCGTATTTGGCAGAAGGTTAATCAGCACCCGCGTGCCCTGTAAAAACTGCGGCAGCTCCTCTTTCCCTGCAAAACTGGTGACGCCAGGGTAGCACTTACGGGTACGGCTCCAGCAGCGCAGCGGGAAGCCCCACGGCGCCAGCGCTTCAGCCACTTTCGAACCTAATACGCCAGCCCCGAGGATACCGACAGTAAAATCTTCGCGCTGATAGTCGGACAGCGGCTCCCAGCGAGCCTGCAGTTTTAACGCCTGGTAGTCATCAAACCGGCGGAACCAGTGCAGAACCTGACTGACCGCGTACTCCTGCATTTGTTGGCCCATGCCGGTGTCTTCCAGGCGAAACAGAGGGATCGACTCCGCCAGCATTTCCGGGTGCGCCTTGAGCTTGCTGAGAATGGAATCCACTCCGGCTCCAAGAGCAAATACTGCCTTCAGGTTTCGCCCCTGCAGCATTTCAACCGGGGGATGCCATACCAGGGCATAATCTGCCGGTTCGTTATCACCGCGCCTCCACTCCCGAACCCGTGCGCCTGGCAGCGCCGCTGACAGTGTTTTTAGCCAGTAAGCGTTATCAAATGTCGGATGATAAAAAATAATGTCCATTGCGATTGCCTTTAGTTGCGCCGTTTTATGTTCATTTTCAACTGCATTGCAGCATAACAAAATTTGCAGGCGGGGTCGTTGCTGATAAAAAAAGCACTTTCAGCGCAATTAGAAATCATGTTGGTTGAAGTTTGTCTGAACGCGCAATTTACTGAAAAAGTTGATTGACGTCAGTCAGGCTTTTACATACATTAGCGCCCGTCCCGTCAACAACGGGATGACAATATGGTGAGGTGTCCGAGTGGCTGAAGGAGCACGCCTGGAAAGTGTGTATACGGCAACGTATCGGGGGTTCGAATCCCCCCCTCACCGCCATATTTAAAGAAGAGCTCGCATGAAAATGCGGGCTTTTTTTTTCGCATATTGCATGCCTGCGGGGGGATGAGAACCCCCGACCGGGGTTCGACAACTGGCGCAGCCAGTTGGACAGACTGAGAGCGCAGCGAACAGGCTGCCCGTAGGGCGAGCGCAGCGAGTCAATCCCCCCCTCACCGCCATATTTAAAGAAGAGCTCGCATGAAAATGCGGGCTTTTTTTTCGCATATTGCATGCCTGCGGGGGGATGAGAACCCCCGACCGGGGTTCGACAACTGGCGACAGCCAACACACGTCGGGTGTTGCTACGCTTACCCGACCTACGAAACCCAAAGCCAGCATCGATCCCGCAGGCCGGATGAGCGCAGCGCCATCAGGTATTATTCCTCCACCATCCTTGCATACTCCTCGGTCAAAAAATCCACCAGCGTCCTGACTGACGGCAACAGCCCACGTCGGGAGGGATAGACCGCGTGGATCACTTCCCGACGTGGCTCCCACGCTTTGAGCACTTTTATTAATGCCCCGGATGCCAGCTGATCTTTCACCATCAAAATGGGTAGCTGTACCAGTCCCACACCCGCCATAGCCGCCTCCCGCAGCGCCAGCATGTCGGTGGTAATCAGGCGCGGCTGAAAATGAATCTCCGCCTTCGCCCCTTCCGGCCCGCTCAGCGCCCACCGGTGGATCTGTTTCCCCTCCCCCATGCTTAAACCGGGCCAGGCACTCAGCTCCGATGGCGTAGTCGGTTTGCCCAGACGCTGGATCAACTCTGGGGCCGCCACCAGGCAGTGCCCTCTGTCAGCCAGCACCCGCAGCACCAGGTCGCTGTCATCAAACGGGCGAGGCCGCACGCGAATGGCAATATCAATCCCCTCAGCCACCAGATCCACCCGCCGGTTAGTCGCCTCAAGCTGCAGATTGATGCCGGGATAACGCGTCATGAATCTGGCAAGCATCGGCCCGACGTGAACGTGCAGCAGCGTGACCGGACAGGTGATCCTGACCATACCGCGCGGTTCAGCCTGCAACGCCGCTACCGCCTCTTCCGCCGCCTCGGCTTCTACCAGCATCGCCTTACAGTGCTGGTAGAAGGTATGCCCCACCTCGGTGACCGTAAACTGCCGCGTTGTCCGTTGGATCAGGCGCACACCGAGCCGCGCCTCCAGCTGAGCAATCCGTCGGCTGAGCCGGGACTTGGGCAGATCGAGCGCCCGGCCCGCCGCCGCAAAGCCACCGTGATCCACCACTTTGACAAACCACACGAAATCATTGAGATCCTGCATAACGCCCTCGTCGTTCCATAAACAGAACAGTGAATATCGTTTTCACCATCTACCGGGTTATTAAACCTGAATATAAGCTAATTACATCAACAGAACATCAGGAGAAAACGATGAAAAACGTAACAGGCATTTTTACCGCACCTCGTCAGCACTGGGTTGGCGACGGTTTCCCGGTGCGTTCCATGTTTTCTTACCAGACCCAGGGTGAGCCGCTGAGCCCCTTTTTACTGCTGGATTACGCCGGGCCCTATACCTTCCCGGCGGATGGCGCGAAACGCGGCGTGGGCCAGCATCCCCACCGCGGCTTTGAAACAGTCACTATCGTCTATTCCGGGGAAGTCGAACATCGCGACTCGACGGGTAAAGGGGGTGTGATTGGCCCGGGCGACGTGCAGTGGATGACGGCAGGCTCCGGCATTCTGCATGAGGAGTTTCACTCCGGCACCTTTGCGCGCAAAGGCGGCGAACTAAAAATGATGCAGCTATGGGTCAATCTGCCTGCGAAAGACAAGATGGCCACTCCGGGCTATCAGAGCATCACACAAAGTCAGATTCCGGTGGTAACGCTGCCGGACAACAGCGGATCGCTGCGGGTGATCGCCGGGCGCTACGGGGAGACTACCGGCCCGGCACACACTTACTCGCCGCTGAACGTCTGGGACATCGCTCTGCGTCAGGGCAACCATCTCACGCTTGCTCAGCCAGAAGGCTGGAGCACGGCGCTGGTGGTACTGGAAGGCAGCGTGACGGTGAACGGTTCCGCCCGGGCGGGTGAAGCTCAGCTTGTTGTCCTGAGTCAGGAAGGCGAGAAGCTGCATCTGGAAGCCAGCAGCGACGCCAAAGTACTGCTAATGGCCGGAGAACCGCTGAATGAGCCGATCGTGGGCTATGGCCCGTTTGTGATGAACAGTAAAACCGAAATCGCCGAAGCCATTCGCGATTTCAATTCCGGCCGCTTCGGCCAGATCTGAATGTAATAAAGGAGAGAATGATGTCTACCCCAGCTAACTTTAACGGCGCCCGTCCGGCAATTGATGTCAATGATGCGGTCATGCTGCTTATCGATCACCAGAGCGGCCTGTTCCAGACCGTTGGTGATATGCCGATGCCGGAGCTGCGCGCCCGCGCCGCGGCCCTGGCGAAAATCGCCAGCCTGGCGAATATTCCGGTGATCACCACCGCATCAGTACCGCAGGGGCCAAACGGACCGCTGATCCCTGAGATCCACGCCAACGCGCCCCATGCGCAATACGTGGCGCGTAAAGGCGAGATCAACGCCTGGGATAACCCGGAATTCGTAGCCGCCGTGAAGGCGACCGGGCGCAAGACGCTGATTATCGCCGGTACCATCACCAGCGTCTGCATGGCTTTCCCCTCAATAAGCGCGGTGGCCGATGGCTATAAGGTGTTTGCGGTGATTGACGCGTCGGGCACCTACAGCAAAATGGCGCAGGAGATCACCCTGGCGCGGGTGGTGCAGGCAGGCGTGGTGCCGATGGATACCGCCGCCGTCGCTTCAGAGATCCAGCGCACCTGGAATCGTGAAGATGCAGCGCAGTGGGCAGAGGTCTACACCCATATTTTCCCGGCTTATCAGCTGCTGATTGAAAGCTACGGCAAGGCGCAAGAGGTGGTGAAGAACGGTGAAGCGCTCGATTCGCAGCGCTAATCCCCTGCTCCACGGCCTGAAAACCGTGGAGCTGCTTATTGCTTAACCGAACGCGCAGTAAAGCAGAAAATCTGCTTGACCGTTTTAGCCTGACTCCCTATAGTAGCGCCCCGTTGCCCCCGAGAGGAAAGGCAGCAAACAATATGGTGAGGTGTCCGAGTGGCTGAAGGAGCACGCCTGGAAAGTGTGTATACGGCAACGTATCGGGGGTTCGAATCCCCCCCTCACCGCCATATTTAAAGAAGAGCGCGCATGAAAATGCGGGCTTTTTTTTCGCATATTGCATGCCTGCGGGGGGGATGAGAACCCCCGACCGGGGTTCGACAACTGGCGCAGCCAGTTGGACAGACTGAGAGCGCAGCGAACAGGCTGCCCGCACAAAAACGCCGGGAGCGTTTTTGAACAACGCTTGCGTTGGCCCCGAAGGGGCGAGGCCCATGGATGGGCCGAGTAACGGTGAGCGCAGCGAGTCAATCCCCCCCTCACCGCCATATTTAAAGAAGAGCTCGCATGAAAATGCGGGCTTTTTTTTCGCATATTGCACGCCTGTGGGGGGGATGAGAATCCCCGACCGGGGTTCGACAACTGGCGCAGCCAGTTGGACAGACTGAGAGCGCAGCGAGTCACACCTTCTCACCGCCATATTAAAAAAGAGCCCGTACTTTCGTACGGGCTCTTTTTCACACACTCAACTTACCTGACCGTTCCCCGGCAGAGAAGTTGTCTGACCCGTGCTCACACCCTTTTCTTCTTTACGTTCCTTAACCCAGTAATCGGCATTTTTAATCCCAAGTCGGATTGGGTCAAATTGCGGATCGATACCTTGAGCCTGCTGTGTTTCATAATCTTTAAGGCTGGCAAAGGCTTTTTTATGTAAAAGAACAATTGCAATAATGTTAAGCCACGCCATCAATCCGACGCCAATATCGCCCAGCCCCCATGCCAGATCTGCTGTACGCACGGTGCCATATACCGTGGACGTTAACAGAAATATTTTCAGCAAGAAGGTCAGCCATGGACGGTGAATTTTGCGGTTGATATAGGCGATATTCGTTTCAGCAATATAGTAGTAGGCAATAATGGTGGTAAAGGCAAAGAAGAAGAGCGCAATGGCGACAAAGTAATTACCAAAACCAGGCATCATACTTTCCATCGCGGTCTGCACATACCCGGGACCTGCCGCTACCCCTGCAATGCCCGTGTAGATTGCCGCGCCGTCGACGCCCTGAACGTTATACAGCCCGGTAATCAACAGCATAAACCCGGTCGCGGAGCAGACGAACAGCGTGTCGATATAGACTGAGAATGCCTGCACCAGCCCCTGTTTTGCTGGATGACTCACTTCGGCCGCTGAGGAAGCATGTGGCCCTGTACCCTGCGCCGCCTCGTTAGAATAAACGCCGCGCTTAACGCCCCACATTATTGCCTGTCCCAGAACGGCACCAAAGCCCGCCTCAAGGCCAAAAGCGCTTTTCCAGATCAGCAGAATAACGGAAGGGAGTTGATCAATATTAATGGCGATAATAACGCAGGCGACAATAATATAACCGAGCGCCATAAAAGGAACGACCATGCTGCTAAAGCTGGCAATCCTTTTCACACCACCGAAAATAATGAAACTTAACAATATGGCCAACAGTGCGGCGGTAACATTCGGATCAAGCCCAAAGGCAATATCGAGGCTGGCGCCAATCGAGTTTGCCTGCACACCTGGAAGTAATAACCCACAGGAGAAAATAGTCACTATCGCGAATAACCATGCATACCATTTTACGCCCAACCCTTTTTCAATATAAAAGGCAGGACCGCCACGATATTCACCGTTAATTTTTTCCTTATAAACCTGACCCAGGGTGGATTCCACAAAAGCAGAGCTGGCACCCAAAAAGGCTACCATCCACATCCAGAATAACGCGCCTGGCCCACCAAAGGTGATTGCAGTAGCCACGCCAGCGATATTCCCGGTGCCCACGCGTCCCGCCAGCGTCATCGTCAGTGCCTGAAACGACGACACCCCCGCATCGGTGGCACGTCCCTGAAACATCAGGGTAACCATATGCTTAACATGGCGTAATTGCAAAAAGCGACTACGCAGTGAGAAATAGAGGCCGACACCCAGGCATAAAAATATTAACGCCGGGCTCCAGATAACACCATTAATTGCACCAACCAGTTCGTTCATGTATGGCCCTCAGCGTGATGTTTCAGAGAAAACAGATTCTCTGGGAGTTTCTTTATAGAGTTGTGTTTGAATAACTACGAAACATAGATAATAGCCCGAAAGACACCAACTTAATATTCACCCTGGAGTAATGAACTGTGACAACATTCACGTTTAATTGATTATTTATAATTAGCCTGATCATGATTTTCATACATATCTTGTGGGTATTATGAATTAATATCACACTTCTGCCATTTTTATTAAAGAGACCAGTAGATTAACAATCAGATTTATAGATACAGCAAAACGCCGGACAATACCCGGCATTTTCTATACGAAATAAATATGTCATTATCATAATGATATCTGTTAAAGATAAGCCAACATAAAGGTGTTTCAACCGAAGCGACAGACGCAGCTTCCCGGCATTGCGCCGGGAAGGGATTACAAGAAGCAAGTAAAACGAGAAGGTTATGCTATGACCGGGAATAGACCTGCAGCGTTCGCTGGCACAGCGCCGAGCGCACGCAGTCGTCTTTATCAAAACGCACAATGCCCACCATCTCATCTTCCTCGAAACGTGCCAGCGCATCGCTCAGACCCGATTTGACGCCGGTCGGCAGATCGCACTGGGTGATATCCCCGTTCACGATCACCGTCACGTTTTCCCCGAGGCGCGTTAAGAACATCTTCATTTGCGCAGCAGTTACGTTCTGAGCCTCGTCGAGAATCACAACTGCATTTTCAAATGTACGTCCGCGCATATAGGCGAACGGCGCAATTTCTACTTTACCAATTTCGGGCCGCAGGCAGTACTGCATAAAAGATGCGCCCAGACGCTTTACCAGCACGTCATAAACGGGCCGGAAGTAGGGAGCAAACTTCTCCGAAATATCCCCGGGCAAGAAGCCGAGATCTTCATCAGCTTGTAATACCGGACGGGTGACAATGATCTTGTCGACGTCCTTATGAATCAGAGCCTCCGCCGCTTTGGCTGCACTTATCCACGTCTTCCCGCACCCGGCTTCGCCGGTGGCGAAGATAAGCGACTTACTCTCAATAGCATTCAGGTACTGCGCCTGAGCGTCATTGCGCGCCGCAATTGGGGTCGTATCACGGCAGTCCCGCGCCATGCCAATTGCTTCAACGCCACTCATCTGCACAAGCGAGGTGACCGATTCTTCTTCACGCTGTTTATGACTACGTGAATCCCGTCTCAGCACACGTTTTGCTTCACGACGAGCTTTGATCACTGCTTTTTGTCTTCCCATGGATAGCACCTTGAGTTGTTGGTATTCATCACTCGCACCAGAATCAGTGCGATTAGGCGAACAAACATCTGAGGGTTGGCTTCCTTCTAAGCCATAGCTTGCTTGGTAAAATGACACCGCCGGATCGCTATGCTCACCATTCGACGGGTCGGAAAAATCAGGATTTGCTGTGGAGGGGGAGAATTTTTCGGTGAAGAAATCGCTGCCGGAGTGTGAGCCTCCGCGCCGGGTGCTGCGGTTGTTTCGTTTGCCTTGTCCAGTAGAGGACCCAACCATTCGCGATCTCCAAAGTGATTCATGATCACTGCAAGGTTTACCGCTTTCTTAAAGTAAGTACAACAGGATTTAGCATGAATGCAACATTATTTTTACCTGAATGCAACCTTTAAGATTCGCCTTACAGCTGCATTTAATCTGCAATGGAAATATTACAGAATTATAACAAGAAGATAGCGAGACGAAAAAAGTTTATCCCGCTTAAGGGGTAAGCGGGACGCGAATCAGGCGTCGAGCAGCCCCTGAGCAAGCCAGCCGTTTTTATCCTGCACCCCCGGTAGCGCAAAGAAGTAGCCCCCACCTACCGGCTTCACGTACTCCTCCAGCGCCTCGCCGTTTAAACGCTTCTGGACGGTCAAAAAACCCTTCTCCAGATCGTGCTGGAAGCAGACAAACAGCAGCCCCATATCCAGCTGGCCGGCGTTGGTCACCCCTAATGAGTAGCTGTAACCCCGACGCATCATCAGGTTCGGCTCGGTCTCTGTGGTGCGTGGGTTGGCGAGGCGAATATGGCTGTCGAGGGCGATGACGTTGCCCTCCGGATCGCCGGCGTAATCCGGCACGTCGTGCTCGTTCTTCATGCCCAGCGGCGCCCCGCTGTGCTTGTCGCGGCCAAAAATGGTCTGCTGCTCTTTCAGTGGCGTGCGGTCCCAGAACTCGACGTGGAACTGGATAATACGCACCGCCTGGTAGCTGCCACCTACCGCCCAGGCCGGCTCGCCCTGATCGGCGGTCACCCAGACCACGCGGTCCATTAACGGCGCATCCTGGCTGTCAGGGTTGGCGGTGCCATCCTTAAAGCCAAGCAGATTCACCGGCGTCTCTTTGCCTTTGCTGCGCGCGGCGTGGTCAGAGATAAACCCTTCCCGCTTCCAGCGCACGCTCAACAGATCCGGGGTGTGCTTGATGAGATCCCGCAGAGCGTGGATCACCGTGTCCTGAGTGTTGGCGCAAATCTGGATCAGCAGATCGCCGTGACACAGCGCCGCATCCAGCGAATCGTTCGGGAAGCGCACCATCTTCTGCAACGATTTCGGTTTCTGCGCCGCCAGGCCAAAGCGATCGTCAAACAGCGAGGCTCCCAGCGACACCGTCATGGTCAGGTTATCCGGGGCAATAAAGGCGCCCAGGATCCCGGAATCCATCGGCGGCAGACGCGGATTCGGCGTATCGGGCGCAGGGCCACCGCTGGTCAGAAAGGTGATGCGCCGGGTCAGCAGGCGGAACAGACGTTCCAGCTCGTTCCTGTCGCTGGCGAGCACGTCAAAAGCCACCAGCATCATCGACGCCTGCTGCGGGGTTAAGATCCCCGCCTGATGCGGGCCATAAAATGGCTGCGTCTCCATCCGGGCATCCGGGGAGAGCGTGCCCGGCGCGCTCTGCGGTTTTGCCGCATGGGCCACCGGGCAGCCGCCCGCCAGGGCAAGGGCGCCGCCAAGCGCCCCTACCCCTTTTAACAACCGACGTCGTGAAGGTTCAGCGACATCGTACTCATCATGCTTGCTCATCGAATCAGTCCAGACCCAGTACGCCGCGCAGCTGGGCCAGATCTTCTGCCAGCGCGGTAATCGGCCCTTTCAGGGCGTTGCGGTCGGCATCGGTCAGCTTGTCGTAGGTTTCAAAGCCGTCTTTAGTGCGGTATTTCGCCAGAATGGTGTTCACTTTTTTGAAGTTGGCATCCACTTTCTCCAGCAGGGCGCTGTTCTCTTTTTGCAGCTGCGGACGCAGCAGATCGACAATTTTCTGAGCCCCTTCAACGTTGGCCTGGAAATCCCACAGGTCGGTGTGGCTGTAGCGGTCTTCTTCTCCGCTGATCTTGCTGGCGGCCACTTCTTCAATCAATCCTGCCGCACCGCCCACCACTTTTGACGGCGGGAAGGCCAGCTCGCTGATGCGTTTTTGCAGCTCCAGCACGTCGCTGTTCAGCTGCTCTGCATACTGCGCCATCCCTTTCGTCGAATTGTCGCCAAACAGCGCTTTCTCCAGACGGTGGAAGCCGGTGAATTTCGGATCGGCAGCTTTCTGCTCGTAATCATCTTCACGGGCGTCGATGCTGCCGTCGAGGTCAGAGAACAGCTCGGCAATCGGCTCAATGCGCTCGTAGTGCTGGCGGGTTGGGGCATACAGGGATTTCGCCTTTTCAATGTCACCCGCTATCACCGCGTCGGTGAAGGCTTTGGTGCCGGCAGCCAGATCCGCCGTTTCTTTGGTGACGTACGCTTTATAGGCGGTAATGGCATCGCCCAGGCTCAACAGCGCCTCGCCTTTCGCGGCGTCGGCGGTGGCGGCGCCTTTAACAATCAGCTTGCCTTTCGGGTTGGTCAGCAGGCCGCAGGTCATGTCATATTCGCCCGGCTGCAGGTTGGCGGTCATCTTCTGGCTGAAGCCCGGCGCGATGTTCTCACGCTCTTCCACCACCATGACCCCTTTCAGGATCTCCCACTCCAGCGCTTTCTGGCTGTGGTTCTGAATGATGAACTGGGTTTTGCCGCTGTTGACCGTAATGGTCATCGGCTCACACTGTTTATCATTGACGGTAACTTTTACCTGCGGCACATCGGCCGCCTGGGCATAACATGCGGAGGTGAGCAGCGCGGCAATACCTGCCTGCAAAGCGGTGCGACGAAGTTGAATAGCCATGGCCTTTCCCGTTAATAAGTATGTTGTAACTAAAGCAAACCGATCAGTGCGCAGTCCGTGAAGGTTGCGCGCCAGGGCGCGACGGCATAAAGAACAGCGCCAGCGCCGGAATGAGATAGATGAACCAGACCGCCACTTCGCTGACGCTCGGCGTCTCCTGGTAGCCGAAGATCCCTTCGAGCAGCGTGCCGGTCAGCGAATGGGTAGAGAGGACATTACTGAGGTCGAAGGCCACTGCCTGGAAATGGTTCCAAAGACCCGCCTCATGGAAGGCACGGATCGCCCCCGCGGCCAGCCCGGCGGCCACCAGCAGAATAAACAGGCTGGTCCATTTGAAGAAGGCGCCGAGGTTGAGACGTATACCTCCCCAGTAGAGCAGAAAACCGAGCACCACGGCGGTTGCCAGGCCCAGTACCGCCCCCAGCGGTGGCCAGATACCGACATCCTGCTGGAAGGCGGCCAGCAGGAAGAAGACCGACTCCAGCCCTTCACGCGCCACGGCGAAAAAGACCATCACGATCAGCGCCCAGCCGTGACTGTTCCCCTTCGCCAGGGCGCTGTCCACCGCCTGTTCAAGCTGGACCTTTACGTTACGCGACACTTTGCGCATCCAGAACACCATCCAGGTGAGGATCACCACCGCAATCAGCGCCACGATCCCTTCAAACAGCTCCTGCTCTTTTTGCGGGAATTCACCGGTGGTTTCGTTGATGGCAATGCCCAGCCCCAGACAAAGGGCGGCAGCAAGGAAAACGCCAATCCACATCACGCCGATCCAGCGGCCTCGCTGCGTGCGTTTCAGGTAGCTGGCGATCAGGCTGACAATTAAGGCCGCTTCAAGCCCTTCACGTAACATAATGAGAAATGGAACAAACATGCGACACCTTAAATGTTATTCGCCGTCAACTGATGCAAAGAAAGGTAAATTCTTGTGATAGTGATTATCATTACGACAATAAGAAACACAAGCGAAATGTGCTGCATTTTGATGACAGGATGTAAACCCGTATCGCGAAAATAATCACCCAGGTTACTAAAAGGTTTATAAGCTATAACGAAATACCCCATTTACGGTTACGGCAGGCTGTGGCTAAATGTGCGCCTCATTAATCTGCTGAAAATCAACTATGTATCAATTTCTGCACTTCCTGCTGGCGCTGGTGGTTATTCTCGCGCTGGCCTGGCTGGTCAGTTTCGACCGCCGCAATGTCCGTATCCGCTACGTCATTCAACTTATCGTGATTGAGATTGCGCTGGCGTTCTTTTTCCTCCACGCCGAGAGCGGTCTGTTTGTTATTCAGTACGTCTCGGGCTTCTTCGAATCGTTGCTGAAATATGCCGCCGAAGGCACCAACTTCGTATTTGGCGGGATGGGCGAAAAAGGGCTGGCGTTTATTTTCCTCGGCGTGCTGTGCCCGATTATCTTTATTTCCGCGCTGATCGGTATTCTTCAGCACTGGCGTATTCTGCCGGTGATTATTCGCGTTGTCGGCACCCTGCTGTCGAAAGTAAACGGCATGGGCAAGCTGGAGTCCTTTAACGCCATCAGCTCGCTGACGCTGGGCCAGTCGGAAAACTTTATCGCTTACAAAGGGGTGCTGGGGGATCTGTCGCCGCGTCGTCTGTTCACCATGGCGGCCACGGCGATGTCCACCGTGTCGTTGTCCATTGTCGGCGCCTATATGACCATGCTGGAAGCAAAATATGTGGTGGCGGCGCTGATCCTGAATATGTTCAGCACCTTCATCATCCTCACGGTAATTAACCCGACCCGCCCGGAAGCGGAGCCGGAAATTAAGCTGGAGAAGATGCATGAGTCCCGGAGTTTCTTTGAGATGCTGGGGGAATATATTCTGGCCGGGTTTAAAGTGGCGATGATTATTCTGGCGATGCTGATTGGCTTTATCGCCCTGATCAGCGCCGTCAACGCCCTCTTCTCCAGCCTGTTTGGTTTAAGCTTCCAGCAGATTTTAGGCTATGTCTTCTATCCGCTGGCGTGGCTGGTGGGCATTCCGCTGAGCGATGCCCTGCACGCGGGTGGCATTATGGCGACCAAGCTGGTGGCGAACGAGTTTGTGGCGATGATCGAGCTGCAAAAAATTGCAGCTGAGATGACTCCGCGCGGGCTGGGCATTCTGTCGGTCTTCCTCGTCTCCTTCGCGAACTTCGCCTCGATCGGGATTGTGGCCGGTGCGATTAAGGGGCTGAATGAGCAGCAGGGCAACGTGGTGTCACGCTTCGGTCTGCGCCTGGTGTATGGTGCGACGCTGGTGAGCCTGTTATCGGCGAGCTTTGCAGGATTAGTACTTTAACAGGGTGAGGTAAACGCCCGGCGGCGAGGTAAATGCATAACGGTGACTCAGGTTACCGTTTTGAGTATTTTCACCCTCTCCCACGGGGAGAGGGTCGGGGTGAGGGCATCAGGCCGCACCCTACCCGGCAGGGTTTATCAGAACTGCACGCACACCGGCTGGTCAACGCGCATCACCGACTCCTGGGCAAAGCGCTGTTTATAGATCCCGCGCAGCGCCTCAATATTGCTCTCGCTCTGCGCATCTTTGCCGTGGATCAGCATCAGCGCCTTGCTCGCCTCTCGCGCCACTTTGCCGTCATTGCCCAGCCACTGGCCGCGCGCATCAAACACCGTTAAGCCATCGCGAAAACGCGGCGTCACGTCCCGATCCACAAACTGCTGCCACTCCTGGCCGGTGATCGCCTCCCCTGCCGGACGGTTCAGGCCAAAATAGAGCGTGGTCTGCTGCATCTGGTTATCGGCTTTACAGGTGTTGTCCGCGGTGCTGTGCGAGGGGGCATTACAGCCTGCCAGCAGTAAAAGCGCTCCCGCCATAAGTCCGTTTTTAATTGTCATTCTTCGCTATCCTCATTGTAATTTGCCCTGCGATATCAGCGTAAACCACGGAAATTAGCAATAAAAAAAGCCGGGCGAGCCCGGCTTAGTTTCCGAAGATGATGGTTTCCCCTCACCTCCTCCTCTCCCTCAGGAAGAGGGAGAAAACACATTACTGCGCCTGTAACTTCGTCGGCGCGGTGGTGTGATACTGCGCGTCAGCTTCCGCAAAGCGTTTCTGCATGGCGGCAGACGGCGCTTTGCCCAGCAGGCTGAACACTACAATCCCGATGCTGCCGAGGATAAAGCCCGGAATGATTTCGTACAGGCCAAGCCAGGCGAACTGCTTCCAGACGATCACGGTAACCGCACCGATAATCATCCCCGCCAGCGCGCCGTTACGGGTCATGCGCGACCACATCACCGAGAACAGCACCACCGGACCAAAGGCCGCACCAAAGCCTGCCCAGGCGTAGCTCACCAGACCCAGCACCCGGTTTTCCGGGTTTGCCGCCAGCGCGATGGCAACCAGCGCCACTACCAGCACCATAAAGCGCCCCACCCACACCAGCTCTTTCTGGCTGGCATGTTTACGCAGGAAGGCTTTGTACAGATCTTCCGTGATGGCACTGGAGCAGACCAGCAGCTGACAGCTCAGGGTGGACATTACCGCCGCCAGGATAGCAGAGAGCAGAATACCGGCGATCCACGGGTTGAACAGGATCTGCGCCAGCTCGATAAACACGCGCTCGGCGTTCTGATTTACCGCGCCTGCCAGCGACGGATTGTTGTTGAAGTAAGCGATACCGAAGAAGCCCACCGCACAGGCACCGCACAGGCAGAGGATCATCCAGGCCATACTGATACGACGCGCATGAACGATGGTGTGGTGAGAATCCGCGGCCATAAAGCGCGCCAGGATGTGCGGCTGACCGAAGTAACCCAGCCCCCAACCCATTAATGAAACGATGGCGACGAAGTTCAGCCCTTTCAGCATATCAACGTTTTCGATGCTCTTTTGCTGAATAACCGCCAGGGATTCACCCAGACCGCCCACCGAGAGGATCACGATCACCGGAGTCAGGATCAGGGCGAAAATCATCAGGCTGGCCTGCACGGTATCGGTCCAGCTTACGGCCAGGAACCCGCCCACGAAGGTGTAAAGGATGGTCGCCGCCGCGCCCGCCCAGAGTGCGGTTTCATAGCTCATGCCGAAGGTGCTTTCGAACAGACGCGCGCCCGCCACGATGCCTGAGGCACAGTAGATGGTGAAGAACAGCAGGATAACCAGCGCCGAGATAATACGCAGGATGCGGCTGTTATCTTCGAAGCGCCCGGTAAAGTAGTCCGGCAGGGTCAGGGCGTTATTGTTGGCTTCGGTGTGCACGCGCAGACGCCCGGCCACCAGCTTCCAGTTAATCCACGCCCCCAAGGTCAGACCGATGGCGATCCAGCTTTCTGAAATACCGGAGATAAAGATTGCGCCAGGCAGCCCCATCAGCAGCCAGCCGCTCATATCCGACGCTCCCGCAGAGAGCGCGGTCACGAATGGCCCGAGGCTCCGCCCGCCGAGGATGTAGTCGTCAAAGTTTTTGGTAGAACGCCATGCAAGGAACCCTATCAGGATCATGCCAAAAATATAGATAAGAAATGTCACCAGCATCGGTGTGCTAATTGCCATTTAAATACTCCGCAAAGATGTTCGACGGCCTTTGTGACCGTCTTTATTACACCCCCGGAACGAGGGGGTGATGATGTGTGTTTCTGTTGGCCGCGCGTATCCTGCCGTATGCGCCTCCACGACACAAACGATTTAACACTGCATTTACATGAATTACACCCCCGGTATCACACCAGATTCCTGGAGGTTGCACTCGCTCACGTTTTTTAGGGTTGCACCTGCAAAAAGTGTTAAGCGCCGCATGAAACCAGGGTTGATCGCCAAAATCCACACATTTATTCAGGTTAACCACCCCGTAACATTCCATTCATTTTCCAGCTTGCAAACCGGGTCACATTTAACGTGGTTGCACAAAGTTGCAACATAGTGGATATTTCACGTTAACTACACTAGCGCTACTGAACCACAGGAGTTTTTGGCATGGGCATGACCACCATGGGGGTTAAGCTGGATGATGCGACCCGCGAACGGATTAAATCGGCCGCCACCCGAATTGACCGCACGCCACACTGGTTAATCAAACAGGCAATCTTTAACTATCTGGAAAAGCTGGAGAGCGACGACGCCCTGCCAGAGCTGCCTGCCCTGCTGGCCGGTGCCGCCAATGAGAGCGACGAAAGCGCCGACGCGGGCGAAGAGATCCACCAGCCGTTCCTTGAATTTGCCGAGCAGATCCTGCCCCAGTCGGTAAGCCGCGCGGCCATTACCGCCGCTTACCGTCGCGCAGAGACCGACGCCGTGCCGATGCTGCTGGAGCAGGCGCGTCTGCCGGAGCCAATGGCTTCCCAGGCCCACAGCCTGGCGTATCAGCTTGCCGAAAAACTGCGTAACCAGAAAACCGCCTCCGGCCGGGCCGGGATGGTGCAGAGCCTGCTGCAGGAGTTCTCCCTCTCCTCTCAGGAGGGCGTGGCCCTGATGTGTCTGGCGGAAGCGCTGCTGCGTATCCCCGACAAAGCCACCCGCGATGCGCTGATCCGCGACAAGATCAGCAACGGCAACTGGCATTCGCACATCGGCCGCAGCCCGTCGCTGTTCGTTAATGCCGCCACCTGGGGCCTGCTGTTTACCGGTAAGCTGGTCTCCACCCACAACGAAGCCAGCCTCTCCCGCTCCCTGAACCGCATTATCGGCAAGAGCGGCGAGCCGCTGATCCGTAAAGGCGTGGACATGGCGATGCGCCTGATGGGCGAGCAGTTCGTCACCGGTGAAACCATCGCCGAAGCGCTGGCCAATGCCCGTAAGCTGGAAGATAAAGGCTTCCGCTACTCCTATGACATGCTGGGCGAAGCGGCGCTGACCGCCGCCGACGCGCAGGCCTATCTGGTCTCGTACCAGCAGGCGATCCACGCCATCGGTAAAGCCTCCAATGGCCGCGGTATTTATGAAGGTCCGGGGATCTCCATCAAGCTCTCCGCCCTGCATCCGCGCTACAGCCGCGCCCAGTACGACCGGGTGATGGAAGAGCTCTATCCGCGCCTGAAGTCCCTGACCCTGCTGGCGCGCCAGTATGACATCGGCATCAACATCGACGCCGAAGAGGCGGACCGTCTGGAGATCTCCCTCGATCTGCTGGAAAAACTGTGCTTCGAGCCGGAGCTGGCGGGCTGGAACGGGATTGGCTTTGTGATTCAGGCCTACCAGAAACGTTGCCCGTTTGTCATTGATTACCTGATTGACCTCGCCAACCGCAGCCGTCGCCGCCTAATGATCCGTCTGGTGAAGGGCGCCTACTGGGACAGCGAGATCAAACGCGCCCAGATGGACGGTCTGGAAGGCTATCCGGTCTATACCCGCAAGGTCTATACCGACGTCTCCTACCTTGCCTGCGCCAAAAAGCTGCTTAGCGTGCCGAACCTGATCTATCCGCAGTTCGCCACCCACAACGCCCATACTCTGGCGGCCATCTACCAGCTGGCCGGCCAGAACTACTATCCGGGCCAGTACGAGTTCCAGTGTCTGCACGGTATGGGTGAACCCCTGTACGAGCAGGTCACCGGTAAAGTGTCCGAGGGCAAACTGAACCGTCCGTGCCGTATCTACGCCCCGGTCGGCACCCATGAAACGCTGCTGGCGTACCTGGTGCGTCGTCTGCTGGAGAACGGGGCCAACACCTCCTTCGTGAACCGCATCGCCGATGCCACTCTGCCGCTGGACGAGCTGGTGGCAGACCCGGTGCAGGCGGTGGAGAAAATGGCCGCCCAGGAGAGTCAGGTCGGTCTGCCGCATCCGAAGATTGCCCTGCCGCGCGAGCTGTATGGCAACGGCCGCGTCAACTCCGCAGGCCTCGACCTGGCGAACGAACACCGTCTGGCGTCGCTCTCCTCGTCGCTGCTCAACAGCGCCCTGCAAAAATGGCAGGCTAAACCGATCCTCGAGCAGCCGGTGAGCAACGGCGAAATGCAGCCGGTAATCAACCCGGCCGAGCCGAAAGACATCGTCGGCTTTGCCCGTGAAGCCACCGAACAGGAAGTGGATCTGGCGCTCGACAGCGCGGTGAACAACGCCCCGATCTGGTTCGCCACACCGCCACAGGAGCGTGCGGCGATTCTGGAGCGCGCGGCGGTGCTGATGGAAGATCAGATGCAGCAGCTGATTGGCATTCTGGTGCGTGAAGCGGGTAAAACCTTCAGCAACGCCATCGCCGAAGTGCGCGAGGCCGTTGACTTCCTGCACTACTATGCTGGCCAGGTACGTGACGATTTCGATAACGAAACCCACCGTCCGCTGGGGCCGGTGGTCTGTATCAGCCCGTGGAACTTCCCGCTGGCGATTTTCACCGGCCAGATTGCCGCCGCCCTTGCCGCCGGTAACAGCGTGCTGGCAAAACCGGCCGAGCAGACCCCACTGATTGCCGCCCAGGGGATCAACATCCTGCTGGAAGCCGGCGTCCCGGCGGGCGTGGTCCAGCTGCTGCCAGGCCGCGGCGAGACCGTTGGCGCGAAGCTGACCGCCGACAATCGCGTGCGCGGCGTGATGTTCACCGGCTCCACCGAAGTGGCCTCTCTGCTGCAACGCAACATTGCCACCCGTCTGGATGCCCAGGGCCGTCCGACGCCGCTGATCGCTGAAACCGGCGGCATGAATGCGATGATCGTGGACTCCTCCGCCCTCACCGAGCAGGTGGTGGTGGACGTGGTGGCCTCGGCCTTCGACAGCGCCGGACAGCGCTGCTCTGCCCTGCGCGTGCTCTGCGTGCAGGATGAAGTGGCCGACCACACCCTGAAAATGCTGCGCGGCGCCATGGCGGAATGCCGGATGGGTAACCCTGGCCGTCTCACTACCGACATTGGCCCGGTGATCGATGCCGAAGCGAAAACCAACATTGAAAACCACATTCAGGCGATGCGCGCCAGGGGCCGTCCGGTGTACCAGGCGGTGCGTGAGAACAGCGAAGATGCCCGCGAGTGGACCAGCGGCACCTTTGTGGCGCCAACCCTGATTGAGCTGGCGAGCTTCGACGAACTGAAAAAAGAGGTGTTCGGTCCGGTACTGCACGTGGTGCGCTACAACCGTAACAACCTCGACCAGTTAATTGAGCAGATTAACGCCTCCGGCTACGGTCTGACTCTCGGGGTGCATACCCGTATCGACGAAACCATCGCCCAGGTGACCGGCAACGCCAACGTCGGCAACCTGTACGTCAACCGCAACATGGTCGGTGCCGTGGTCGGCGTGCAGCCGTTCGGCGGCGAAGGGCTGTCGGGCACCGGTCCGAAAGCCGGTGGGCCTATGTACCTTTACCGCCTGCTGGCCAACCGTCCGGCGCACGCGCTGGGCATCACCCTGGCGCGTCAGGATGCGCAGTACGCGGTCGACACCCAGGTGAAAACGGTGCTGACCCAGCCGCTGGAGGCCCTGAAGGCGTGGGCGGAAAAACGTCCTGAGCTGCGTGAGCTGTGTCAGGAGTATGGCGAGCTGGCGCAGGCCGGTACCCAGCGCGTGCTGCCTGGCCCGACCGGCGAGCGCAATACCTGGACGCTGATGCCACGCGAGCGCGTGCTGTGCGTGGCGGATAACGAGCAGGATGCACTGATCCAGCTGGCGGCCGCGTTGGCGACCGGGTGTGAAGTGCTGTGGCCGGAAGATGCCCTGCATCGCGACCTGGCGAAGCAGCTGCCGAAAGCGGTGACCGAACGTATTCGCTTCGCCAAAGCCGATGTGCTGACCACCCAGCCGTTTGACGCGGTGATCTATCACGGCGACTCTGACCAGCTGCGCGAGCTGTGCGAGCAGGTTGCCGCCCGCAGCGGCGCGATTGTCTCGGTGCAGGGCTTTGCCCGGGGTGAAACCAACCTGCAGCTTGAGCGTCTGTACGTGGAGCGATCGCTCAGCGTAAACACCGCCGCCGCAGGGGGTAACGCCAGCCTGATGACCATCGGTTAAGCGTGCAATCCGTCCCCGGTAGCGCTACGCTTACCGGGGCTACAAATGATAATCTGATGTTTGCAGGCCGGATAAGCGCAGCGCATCCGGCTTTTTTACATGGAGGGGATAATGAAACGAGTTTTGATCGCAGGCGCAGCACTGCTGCTCAGCGCCAGCGCCCTGGCGGACGAATGCGCCAGCGCCGGCACCCAGACGGAACTGAACACCTGCACCGCGCAACACTATCAGGCCGCGGATAAAACCCTGAACCAGACTTACCAGGCGGTCATCAAACGTGCCGACGCCCCCCAGCGTGAGCTACTGAAAAAGGCCCAGCAGGCGTGGATCGCCCTGCGCGATGCCGACTGCGCCTTTATCGGCTCCGGCACCGAAGGCGGCTCCGTTCAGCCGATGATTGTCAACCAGTGTCTGGCGGATAAAACTCACGAACGCGAGGCGTATCTGGCCTCGCTGATGCAGTGTGAAGAGGGTGATTTAAGCTGCCCGCTGCCCCCGGCGAATTAACGCACCCGGATCCCTTCGATTATCATTCGCTCAACGTTTTCCACCGTGCTGTGGAAAAAGTCGTCATCTTTGAGCGTCTTGCCCGTCACTGCCTCCACCTGGGCAGAAAAGTCGGCGTAGTGCTGGGTAGTCGCCCAGATCATAAAGATCAGGTGATGCGGGTCCACCGGCGCCAGTTTACCGGTGGCGATCCAACCGGCAATAATCGCCGACTTCTCATCCACCAGCGATTTCAGATCGCCACTCAGCGCCGCCTTCAGTAGCGGTGCCCCCTGCAGCATCTCCAGACAGAACAGCCTGGAGGCCTGGGGATAATCGCGGGAGACCTCCAGCTTCAGGCGGATATACTGCTGGATCGCCACCAGCGGGGCCAGCTCTTCGCGAAAGGCCTTCAGCGGCGCCAGCCAGATATCCAGGATCTGTTGCAGGACGGCAATGTACAGCGCCTCCTTCGAGGGAAAGTAGTAGAGCAGATTGGTTTTCGACACCCCGGCCAGCTCGGCTACCTGTTCCAGGCGCGTGCCGTGGATGCCAAACTGCGAGAAGGTCTCCAGCGCCGCCGAGAGGATCGCCTGTTTCTTTGCACTCACTGCCTGAGAACGTTTACCGCCTGTTTTCACTGCGCCTTGTGCCATGTGCTCACTCCTTGTAGATGGGCCCCCAGCATAGCAAAACCCCCGGCTAACCACGACAATCTGCACCGCCAGCGCGCACGACTGCCTGCTTTGTGTGCAACTATTTTGACCAGACAGTCCGGTTTTATTACCTGCATTTCATCAACCATCAGTTAACACATTAATAACATTACCAATTTTAAAACTGGCATCCCCTTTGCAAAACCCACGATACGCGGCTGAACAGGAGATGCAGGATGCAGCGCCACGTCTGACTTTCACCCCATGCTGAGATGAAGAGAGGTTCGTGATGAAAATTGGCGTATTCGTTCCCATTGGCAACAACGGCTGGCTTATCTCTACCCACGCGCCGCAATATCTGCCGACCTTTGAGCTGAACAAAGCCATCGTGCAGAAGGCGGAGCACTATCACTTCGACTTTGCCCTGTCGATGATCAAGCTGCGCGGTTTCGGCGGTAAGACCGAATTCTGGGATCACAACCTGGAGTCTTTCACCCTGATGGCGGGGCTGGCGGCGGTCACCTCGCGCATCCAGATCTACGCCACCGCCGCCACCCTGACCCTGCCCCCGGCGATCGTGGCGCGGATGGCCTCCACCATCGACACCATCTCCGGCGGCCGCTTTGGCGTTAACCTCGTCACCGGCTGGCAGAAGCCGGAGTATGAGCAGATGGGGCTCTGGCCGGGAGATGACTATTTCGCTAAGCGCTACGACTACCTCACCGAGTATGTGCAGGTCCTGCGCGATCTGTGGGGCACCGGCAAGAGCGATTTCAGGGGTGAGTTCTTCACCATGAACGACTGCCGCGTCAGCCCGCAGCCGTCGGTGCCGATGAAGGTCATCTGCGCCGGGCAGAGCGATGCCGGAATGGCATTCTCGGCGAACTATGCCGACTTTAACTTCTGCTTCGGCAAAGGGGTAAACACCCCGGCAGCCTTTGCCCCTACTGCCGCCCGCATGAAAGCGGCGGCTGAAAAAACCGGGCGCGACGTCGGCTCTTACGTGCTGTTTATGGTGATTGCCGATGAAACCGACGAGGCGGCGCGGGCGAAGTGGGAACACTACAAAGCCGGGGCCGACGACGAAGCCCTGAGCTGGCTTAGCGAGCAGAGCCAGAAAGACACCCGCTCCGGGGCGGACACCAACGTGCGGCAGATGGCCGACCCGACCTCGGCGGTAAACATTAACATGGGGACGCTGGTGGGCTCGTATGCCAGCGTGGCGCGGATGCTCGACGAGGTCGCCAGCGTGCCGGGCGCGGAAGGGGTGCTCCTGACCTTTGATGACTTTATTACCGGTATTGAGGCCTTCGGCGAGCGTATCCAGCCGCTGATGCAGTGCCGCACCCACATTCCGGCCATCACGAAGGAGGTCGCGTAATGATAACCCTGCCCGCACGTCCGGAAGCCATCACCTTTGACGCCCGGCAGAGCGCGCTGATTGTGGTGGATATGCAGAACGCTTACGCCAGCCCGGGCGGCTATCTTGACCTTGCCGGGTTTGACGTCTCCGCCACCCGTCCGGTGATTGAAAATATCCGTACCGCGGTAGCCGCCGCCCGCCGCGCCGGGATGCTGATCGTCTGGTTCCAGAACGGCTGGGATGAACAGTACGTTGAGGCAGGCGGCCCCGGCTCGCCCAACTTCCACAAATCGAATGCGCTGAAAACCATGCGCCAGCGCCCGGAACTGCACGGCACGCTGCTGGCGAAAGGCGGCTGGGATTATCAGCTGGTCAATGAGCTGGTGCCGGAGCCGGGGGACATTGTGCTGCCCAAACCGCGCTACAGCGGCTTCTTTAACACCCCACTCGACAGCCTGCTGCGCAGCCGCGGCATTCGCCACCTGATCTTCACCGGGATTGCCACCA
This sequence comes from Leclercia adecarboxylata, assembly GCF_035787115.1. Lineage (GTDB taxonomy): Bacteria > Pseudomonadota > Gammaproteobacteria > Enterobacterales > Enterobacteriaceae > Enterobacter > Enterobacter adecarboxylatus_E. Next base: position 226,641 of record NZ_JALKTL010000002.1, read on the forward strand.
ACGTCTGCGTGGAGTCCACCCTGCGGGACGGTTTCTTCCTGGAGTATTTCGGCGTGGTACTGGAGGACGCCACCCACCAGGCGGGGCCGGCGTTTGCCCAGCAGGCCGCGCTGTTCAACATCGAAACCTTTTTTGGCTGGGTCAGCGACGTCGCCACCTTCTGCGATGCCCTCTCCCCTGCCGCCTGTGCCCGTATTGCTTGAGGAGCGACCCCATGCCGAAATCTGTGATTATTCCCCCTGGCTCCAGCACCCCGATTGCCCCCTTCGTCCCCGGCACGCTGGCGGACGGCGTGGTCTACGTCTCCGGCACGTTGCCGTTCGACGCTAACAACAACGTGGTCTTCCCTGAAGACCCAAAGGCGCAAACCCGCCACGTGCTGCAGACCATCCAGCGCGTTATCGAAACGGCGGGTGGGACCATGGAGGATGTGACCTTCAACAGCATCTTTATCACCGACTGGAAAAACTACGCCGCGATTAACGAAATCTACGCCGAGTTTTTCCCGGGCGACAAGCCGGCGCGTTTCTGCATTCAGTGCGGGCTGGTCAAACCCGACGCATTGGTGGAGATCGCTACCATCGCCCACATCACGCCGTGAGGTTGCCATGAATCTTTCCATTTCACCGCCGCCCTTTGATGACGCGCCGGTTGTGGTGCTGATCGCCGGGCTGGGGGGCAGCGGCAGCTACTGGCTGCCCCAGCTCGCCGAGCTGGAACAGGCGTATCAGGTGGTCTGCTATGACCAGCGCGGCACCGGCAACAATCCCGGCGAGTTGCCGGAAGATTACACCCTGGCGCAGATGGCCGATGAGCTGTGGCAGGCGCTCTCGCTGGCGGGGATTGCGCAGTTCAGCGTGGTAGGCCATGCGCTGGGTGCGCTGATTGGCCTGCAGCTGGCAGTGGATCACCAGGCAGCACTCAGCGCGCTGGTGTGCGTTAACGGCTGGCTGGCGCTGCATCCCCATACCCGGCGCTGTTTTCAGATCCGCGAGCGGCTGCTGCATGCCGGTGGGGCGCAGGCGTGGGTGGAGGCCCAGCCGCTGTTTCTCTACCCCGCCGACTGGATGGCCGCCCGTCAGCCGCGCATGGAGGCCGAAGAGGCGCTGGCCCTGGCCCATTTTCAGGGCAAAACCACCCTGCTGCGCAGGCTGAACGCCCTGAAGCGGGCCGATTTCAGCCGCCAGACGGCGCGCATCCACTGCCCGGTGCAGATAATCTGCGCCGCCGACGATCTGCTGGTGCCCTCGGTCTGTTCAGCAGAGCTGCATACCGCCCTGCCCGGCAGCATTCTCACCCGGATGCCACGGGGCGGCCACGCCTGCAATCTGACCGAGCCGGAGGCGTTTAACGCCCTGCTGCAAAACGGGCTCGCCAGCCTGCTGCACCGCCACGAACTGTTATCCAGGGAGTTATCATGAGTGAAGCCATAAATCCGACGGCGCAGCACGCGCTGTTTACCGAAGCGCGAACCCATAACGGCTGGCTCGACCGCCCGGTCAGCGACGAGACGCTGCGTGAAATCTATGACCTGATGAAGTGGGGGCCCACCTCCGCCAACTGCTCCCCGGCGCGGATCGTGTTTATCCGCACACCGGAGGGAAAAGAGAAGCTGCAACCGGCGCTCTCCAGCGGCAACCTGCAAAAGACCCTCACCGCCCCGGTGACGGCCATCGTCGCCTGGGACAGCGTGTTTTACGAGCGTCTGCCGGAGCTGTTCCCCCACGCCGATGCCCGGAGCTGGTTTACTGCCAGCCCGCAGCTCGCCGAGGAGACCGCCTTTCGCAACAGCACCCTGCAGGCGGCCTACCTGATTGTCGCCTGCCGGGCGCTGGGGCTGGATACCGGACCGATGTCAGGCTTCGATCGCGAGAAGGTTGACGCGGCCTTCTTCACCGGCAGTAGCCTGAAAAGCAATCTGCTGATCAATATCGGTTACGGTGATACCCGCAAACTGTACGGGCGACTGCCCCGCCTGAGCTTTGAAGACGCCTGCGGGCTGGCATAAGGAGCCACCATGAACATTGATAAACAAACGTTTCGTGATGCCATGGCCTGTCTGGGCGCGGCGGTCAATATCATCACCACCGACGGTCCGGCCGGGCAGGCGGGCTTTACCGCCAGCGCGGTATGCAGCGTGACCGACTCCCCGCCGACGCTGCTGGTGTGCCTGAATCGCGGCGCCTCGGTGTGGCCGGTGTTTAACCACAACCGCACCCTGTGCGTCAACACCCTGAGCGCGGGACAGGAGTCGCTCTCAAATCTGTTCGGGGGCAAAACCCCGATGGCCGACCGCTTTGCCGCCGCAGGCTGGCAGACGGGGGCCACCGGCTGTCCGCGGCTGGACGAGGCGCTGGCCTCGTTCGACTGCCGGATTAGCCAGGTGGTCAGCGTCGGCACGCACGACATTCTGTTTTGCGAGATCGTTGCTATTACCCGCCACCCGGTGCCCCAGGGCCTGGTGTGGTTTGACCGCGGCTACCACGCGCTGATGCGACCCGCCTGTTAACCCTCCTTAAGGAGCAGCTGATGGCACTATTCGGTTTTCCTCACTGGCAGTTGAAATCGACCTCCTCAGATAGCGGCGTGGTCGCGCCGGATGAACGTCTCCCGCTGGCGCAAACCGCGGTAATGGGCGTGCAGCATGCGGTGGCGATGTTTGGTGCCACGGTGCTGATGCCCATTCTGATGGGGCTGGATCCTAACCTGTCGATTCTGATGTCGGGCATTGGCACCCTGCTGTTCTTTGCGATCACCGGCGGCCGGGTGCCAAGCTACCTCGGCTCCAGCGCGGCCTTTGTCGGGGTGGTGATAGCCGCCACCGGCTTTACCGGCCAGGGGATCAACCCGCAACTGAGCGTGGCGCTGGGGGGGATCATCGCCTGCGGGGCGATCTACACGGCGGTGGGGCTGGTGGTGATGAAGCTGGGCACCCGCTGGATCGAACGGCTGATGCCGCCGGTGGTGACCGGGGCGGTGGTGATGGCGATCGGCCTGAACCTGGCCCCCATCGCCGTCAAAGGGGTTTCCGGCTCGGCCTTTGACAGCTGGATGGCGGTGATGACGGTGCTGTGCATTGGCCTGGTGGCGGTGTTTACCCGGGGGATGATCCAGCGGCTGCTGATCCTGGTGGGGCTGATAGTCGCCTGCCTGCTCTATGCCCTGCTGACCAGCGTGCTGGGGCTTGGCAAGCCGGTGGATTTTACGCTGGTTGCACAGGCGGCCTGGTTTGGCCTGCCGCAGCTCACCTCGCCCACCTTTAATGGCCAGGCGATAATGCTGATTGCTCCGGTTGCGGTGATCCTGGTGGCGGAAAACCTCGGTCATCTGAAAGCGGTAGCCGGAATGACCGGGCGCAACATGGACCCGTATATGGGACGAGCCTTTGTCGGCGACGGGCTGGCGACCATGCTGTCGGGCTCGGTGGGCGGCAGCGGCGTTACCACCTATGCCGAGAACATCGGCGTGATGGCGGTAACCAAAGTCTACTCGACGCTGGTGTTTGTGGCGGCAGCGGTGATTGCCATGCTGCTCGGTTTTTCACCCAAATTTGGCGCGCTGATCCACACCATCCCCGGGCCGGTGATCGGCGGGGCGTCGATTGTGGTGTTCGGCCTGATCGCGGTGGCCGGGGCGCGGATCTGGGTGCAGAACCATGTCGATCTCAGCCAGAACGGCAACCTGATTATGGTCGCGGTGACCCTGGTGCTGGGCGCGGGTGATTTTGCCCTTTCGCTCGGCGGCTTTACGCTTGGCGGGATCGGCACCGCCACCTTTGGCGCCATTGTCCTTAACGCCCTGCTCAGCCGCCGGTTGGCGGGGGTAACGCCGGGCGAGGTCGTGCCTCAGGAGCGCTGATCCAGCGTGGCGCTGTCGGCTTCCGCCAGCGCCTTTTTCTTTCTTTTAAGCTTGAGCTCGCTTACCAGCACGCCGGCAATAATAAAGGCGGCGCCCAGCAAAGCCAGCAGAGGCAGACGTTCGCCAGCCAGGCGTCCGAAGATCCCCGCCCATACCGGTTCACCGGTGTAAATCACCGTCGCCCGGGTGGGCGAGACGCTGCGCTGGGCCCAGTTCATTGTTACCTGAATAATAGCGCTGAAAATCCCCAGGCCCAGGGCCACAGTCCATAACCCTGCCGACATCGGCGGGACTGACTCCCCGGCCGGGATCATGGTCAGAAACGCCACCAGCGAGGCGGTCGCCAGCTGTACGACAGTAACGCGCCTGACGTCCACCTTTCCGGCCCAGGCGCTGATCAGGATAATCTCGGCGGCAATGGCGACTGCCCCCACCAGGGTGATGATCTCGCCCGGCCCGAGCGCCAGCAGGTTATCCTCCGGCCCCGCCAGCAGGATCAGCCCGATAAAGGCCAGCACAATACCAATGCAGGACATCATGCCCGGCATGCGACGCAGGCAGAGCCACTGCAGCAGCGGCACCAGCGGGACATACATGGCGGTAATAAATGCCGATTTACTGCTGGGGATGGACTGTAAGCCCCAGGTTTGCAGGCTGTAGCCCATCGCAATCGCCACCCCTATCGCCAGCCCCGCTTTCAGCTCGGTCATCGTCAGGCCGCGCAGGGTTTTAAGCGAAATGAGCGCCACCGCCAGCGCCGCCGTGGCGAAGCGCAGGCCCACAAAGAAGAAGGGATCGCTCAGCGTCACGGCGTACTGCACGGCCAGGAAGGTGCCGCCCCAGAACATGGTGATGAGGATCAGGATCGCTTCCTGCGGTTTGATGGAGAAGGCATAACGGGAGAAGGACATGGAACACCAGCGTAAAGAGTTAATCCGCTAGTGTGGGAGGAATTTGTTAACCATTCAACAACAAATATAAAAAAACCGCCGGGGTTACCGGCGGCGGGGGTGTCAGTGGTCATAAGACCCCTGATTCAGGCAGCGGCAACTTATTTGTTTCTGTTGCCGCCATGGCTATTTTTGCCCCCTTTTTTGCCAGCTTCGGATGCGCGCTGAGGATCGTTTTTGAAGTTCCCCCCGCTCTGCTGGCCACCTTTACGTCCTGCTTCTGATGCTCTTTCACGGTCTTCTGCAAAATTACCTGACCCACCACGATGGTTTGCCATGTCGGACCTCCAGAGTTAAAAACATAAGATTTAATTCTGCATTCAGTGGAAGCGGATTCATCCACCTCACGACGCTAAAAAAGTGTCTTTAACTGCGCCGCGTGAACCTAATCTTAGTGGAGTGTGGGCATTCAGCCAGCCAGTGGTAATATCCTGCAATACGATATCAGCCTTTTGTATGAAGCCCGTCGAAACGGAACCATAAGCTTTTCTTATCATTCTGAAAATTGACAATCGCGAAAATGTTTCATTTTGCTACGGCCAGGGCCCTGCATTCTTTGTTGTTTAAAATCAAATAAATGGCGTACAGATTTGCAGTCTCGCTGTCACGTCATATCTTTAAAAGAGGACAGCATGCCGCTGGCCAAAAAATCATGCGAGGAGTGAAGCGAAATGACGAGAATTCTGGTGCTCTACTATTCCATGTATGGACACATCGAGACCATGGCTCACGCAGTGGCGGACGGCGCCAGGAAAATCGAGGGGGTTGAGGTCGTGATCAAACGCGTTCCGGAAACCATGCAGGCAGAGGCGTTTGCCAAAGCAGGCGGTAAAGCGCAGGACGCGCCGGTGGCCTCCCCGCAGGAGCTGGGCGATTACGACGCGATTATCTTTGGCACCCCGACGCGCTTCGGCAACATGGCCGGGCAGATGCGTACCTTCCTCGACCAGACCGGAGGGCTGTGGGCCAAAAATGCGTTACTCGGCAAGATCGCCAGCGTGTTCAGCTCCACCGGCACCGGTGGCGGGCAGGAGCAGACCATCACTTCCACCTGGACCACTCTTGCGCACCACGGGATGGTCATTGTGCCGATCGGCTACGGCACACCGGAGCTGTTTGATATTTCACAGTTGCGCGGCGGAACGCCCTATGGCGCGACAACCATCGCCGGGGGCGACGGTTCGCGTCAGCCGTCGGAAGCAGAACTGAACATTGCCCGCTATCAGGGTGAATACGTTGCCGGCCTGGCTGCTAAACTGAAAGGTTAACTCTCAACAGGAGGATTACTATGCCAACTCAAGAAGCAAAAGCACATCGCGTCGGAGAATTTGCGCGTTTACGTAATACGTCACCGGAGATCGCCGAGGCGATTTTCGAAGTCGCAAAATATGACGAAAAACTGGCAGAGAAAATCTGGGAAGAAGGTAATGATGAAGTACTGATGTTAGCCTTCCAGAAAACCGATAAAGACTCGCTGTTCTGGGGCGAGCAGACCATTGAACGTAAAAACGTCTGACTGTTCCTTCCCTCTCCCCGTTGGGGAGAGGGTCAGGGTGAGGGAGGAACCTGGCGCACAGCCACAATGCAATGGCGTTACCCTTACTTCGCCGCCGTGTTCAGCACCGTATTAAAGGTCTCCACCGGACAGAAACCATCCGCATCCACCGGACAGCCGTTCAGTTCCAGCGTAACCCGCTGCGCCGGGGCTGCTAACGTCAGCACCTGCGCGTTACGCAGCTGCTCGGTACTCTGATAGACGTACTCAATTTTCATCAGATCGCGGTTGCCGGTCTTGTCGTGCCAGCGCTGGAACACGATCTTGCCGCCAATCGGCGTGCGCTCATACTGGCCGTGCAGCTGGTAAGGCTTAAAATCCAGCGCCTTCAGCAGCGAGGCGATATTAGAGTCATGCCCCACCAGTACGGTGATTTTCGGCGCTTTGGTCCGATCGGTGACAAGCTGGTTATCGATGTATTTCACCAGCGGCTTCGCCACGTTGCGCGCGACCTCAGCCGAGGTAAACAGCGAATCCTGATAGCCGTTTTTTAGCCGGGACAGCACCCGCCACTGCTGGTCGGTTTTGATTTCGCCCCACGCCACCTGATCCAGCGGGAAGCCTTCGTAATACTGCAACGTGAAGGCATCCACCAGCGAGTTGCCCACCTTCAGCGGACCGGAAACCCCGGGCTCTTTCTGGTACTCAGCGCTGTAAGTGTCTTTGGCGTCCGTCAGGGAGCAGACCTGCTTCTCTTTGCACGAAGGCGACTGTTTGTAGTCGGTCATCTTTTCCAGCAGCCTGTAGCTCTCATCAAGCTGCATCCCCTGGCGCTCCTTATCCATCGCCTGCAGCGCTTTCTCGCGGAATGCCGCGGAGTTGTCGGTGATCACCGGGTTAAAGGTGGGGTCCATGGTGCCCATCTGTTCCTGATGATGCACCGGCACATCGCAGCCCGGGAAGGCACCGGTAATAAAGAACTGCGCGGTGGCAACCGTGCGCTGCAGGCTGTTGGCATAGGCATAAACACTGTTTGCCGTTGGACACTCCCCGGCGGTAACCAGGCCCTGCTCCACCAGCCACTCACGCATATAGTGGCCCATATAGACTTCCAGCACCCCGCCTTTAGTGGTGAGCTGCCCGCCTGGCACGTCCCACTCCGGCCATTTTTCCGGGGTCGACTGTTCAAGCACGCTGCCGTTATTGGCGAGCGGCGCACGCAGATTATGGCGGCTCATGATCAGAACCTGTTCCAGCTGGTATCCTTCCGGCGCGGTTTGCGCCTGAACGCCACCTGAGAGGCCGATACTGCCCGCCACGGCGAGCGCGAGTAGTGCTTTTCTCATCCCTAATTCCTCATGTGTTTATTGTCGTTAACAGTGTGACAGATTTGTGACGGATTACCTGGAGCCTGCCCGCAAAGTGACGGCTTACTTTGTATGTGGGCGAGAATTGGTTTTATAATTAAACCTGCTGCCGATAAGGAGACACCGTGAAACGTACCCGCCTCGAAGAAAGTCCCTGCCCCGTCGCCCGCTCGCTGGATATTATCGGCGACTGGTGGTCCCTGTTGATTGTGCGCGATGCCCTGAGCGGCGTTACGCGCTTTGGTGAGTTTCAGAAAAGCCTCGGCATCGCGAAGAACATGCTGGCGACCCGGCTAAAACTGCTGGTAGACGAAGGCATTCTGTCCCTGCAACCCGCCTCCGACGGCAGCGCCTGGCAGGAATATGTGCTGACGCCGAAAGGGCGCGATCTGCAAACCGTGCTGCTGGCGCTCTCCCAGTGGGGAAACGCGCACCTCTTCGCCGGGGGGGATACGGGTACGGTGCTGGTAGATGCGCGGGATCGCCAGCCGCTGCGCAAGCTTGCGATGGTGGCGAGCGATGGGCGGGAGCTGGGGCCGGATGAGGTGGTGGCGAAATATCCGGTGACGAAGACGTGACCGGTATTGTACCCACATCTCGTCAGCCCTCATTCCCCTTGTTATGCGGTGTTAAACACCGCGTTTAATTTTCCCGATAAAAGGAAAATAACCGCCTTTTTGATGAATTTAGCTCATCACTCCAATCTCATTACAAGCACTAATCATTTCAACTGATTATGCCAGGATAACAGTTCCCATTGCTGGCTCGCAATAAAGGAACCCCATGAAAAAACTGGCACTGTTAACCTTAGCGCTAAATTCCATCGCCCCTTCATTTGCAGAAGTTGATGCAGGAAAATCAGACATGCCCGGACATCGTTCATCTTCCGTTTCTTTTGTTTCACCCGCCCTGGAAAATTATATTCAGTCGGCCATTAATGACGATCTGTGGAAACGTCCACAGCTCTCCCCCAGAGATCGAAGCATAGTTACTTTGGCCGTCATTATTTCACGTAATCAGGTCTCACTGCTTCCCAATGAAGTAAACCGGGCGCTCGATAATGGCGTTAAGCCGGGTGAAATCTCCGAAATCATTACCCATCTCGCTTTTTATTCGGGCCTGGCCAATGCCACAAGCGCATCGGATATCGTTCAGCCGATATTTGTAAGCCGGGGAATTGAACAAAAAGCGATGCCGGTCGCGAATCCTACCCTGCTACCGTTAGATGAAAAAGCCGAAGAAAAACGCGTCGCCCAGGCCAATGAAATTGTCGGCGCCGTCTCGCCGGGCCTCGTGAAATACACCACCGATGTGCTTTTTCACAGCCTCTGGCTGCGACCGGACCTCGCCCCCCGGGACAGAAGCCTGGTCACCATGACCAGCCTTATTGCTAACGGGCAAGTCGGGCAAATCGGCTTTCATCTTAATAAAGCGATGGATAACGGATTAACCCGTGAGCAGGTTGGTGAATCCATTGCACAAATTGCCTTCTATGCCGGATGGCCAAATGCGTTTTCAGCGGTACCCGTTATTCGGGATGTGCTGGATAAGCGTGCCGGGTAACCCCCTGTTAAACTCAAAGGAGTATGCTAATGAAACGAATGACCCGAAGCGCGGCCCTGGCGCTGGCCGTTATTTCAGGTAGCGCCGCTGCCGATGATCGGCCTATCACCGTCACGCCTGCGGGTTCTGCGCCATCCGTTACCGGGGCGGCAGAAAATTTTACCGGCCATGTTATCGTTGATCTTCTCACGCCTTCCTCCCTCGTTACGCCAGCCGCAACCGGGCAGGTCACCTTTGCGCCAGGGGCACGAACAGCCTGGCATTCTCACCCGGCGGGACAGATGCTGATAGTGACCGCAGGAAAAGGCTGGGTTGAAAAAGAAGGCGAACCTAAACACGTTATTGCTGCCGGAGATACCGTCTGGATACCCGCCGGCGTGAAGCACTGGCATGGCGCAACGGACACAACCGGAATGAGTCATATTGCTGTGACCTACATTCGTGACGGTAAAAATGCTGAATGGTTCGAACCTGTCAGCGATGAACAGTATAAAGGGCGCTAGCCAGGATCCGGTGCTGAAAATACTATTCCGCACCGGCACCTTATTCCTGCACGCGCAAGGCATTCAGTATTTCTCTGAAAGCCGGTGAAGCCTGATGGCGGTGCGGATAATAAAGATAAAAACCATCCCAGAAGGGAGAGAACGTTTCCAGAACCCTTATCACCTCACCTTTTTCAATCCAGGGTTGGGCGATCTCTTCAGGAACATAGGCAAGCCCCAGTCCTGCCACCGCAGCATCAAGCACGTGAAAAATATCATTAAAAACCAGCTGACCCTCCACCCGGATTTTTATTTCCCGTCCGTTCTCCTCAAACTCCCAGGCATAAAGATTTCCCCCGGTAAGAAAACGATAGTTGATGCAGTTATGGTGTATTAAGTCCTGCGGTTTTACGGGCTGTTCGCGGCTGGCGAAATAGGATGTTGACCCTATCACCGCGAAACGGAAATCCGGGCTAATGCGTGCTGAAATCATGCCATTGGCTAACTGATATCCCATCCTGACGCCCGCATCAAACCGATCGTTCACAATATCTGATAAGCCGTTATCCTGAACCAGCTCAACGGTGACATCCGGATAACGCGGGATAAATTCCCGCAGTTTGGGAAGCAGCACGCAGCTGATGGCAAAATCAGGGGCGTTGATTCTTATCGTCCCTGACGGTTTGTCTTTAAACGCGTTGAGTTCTTCAAGCTGCGCTTCGATCCCATCAAAGTGCGAAGCAATTCCTTCCAGCAAACGCTCTCCGGCTTCCGTTGGGGTGACTGCCCGGGTGGTACGGGTCAACAACCGCACGCCAAGCCTGGTCTCGAGATTACGGATCGTATGGCTCAGGGCGGACTGGGAGATGCTCATCTTTGCCGCCGCCTTTGTGAAGCTTCGCGCCCGCGCAACCGCAAGAAATACGGCCAAATCATTAATATTACTTCGTGCCACAGGCATCTCCTCTTTCGCGATGGCGCTGACATTATCTCTGCATACTGCTTGACCCCAGAGATTAACTTATCAGAGCGGGCCAGACTTATGAAAATTCTTCATAGTTCTAACCTATATTACCCGGCTAATTTTCTTACCACTGAGCCTTTATAGTTATGCCATCTGTTTTACGCCTCTGGATATCCTTATGAAATCTCACTTCCCTTTCAGAAAAATTGCGGCCGCGTTTCTTATCAGCACTGTAAGCCTGTTCACTGTGTCGGCACTGGCAAAGGAATCCACTTTGATCCAGACAGCTTCTGGCCCGGTGATCGGAACAGAAAAAGAAGGCGTCATATCGTGGCTCGGCCTGCCTTATGCCGCTCCCCCGGTTAATCAGCTTCGCTGGCAGCCGCCGCAGGCCGGGGCCTCATGGACCACGCCGCGAAAAGCCAACAAGCTGGCGAGTCGTTGCGCGCAAAATGCCGATCTCGGGGACTTTGCACGCGCGGGCGGTAGCGAAGACTGTCTTTATCTGAATGTTTATCGCCCTGCAGCTGAAAAGGTAGACAAAAAACTACCTGTTTTCGTCTGGATCCACGGTGGCGCGCTGCAGGTGGGACAAGGAGGCGATTACGATCCTGCCAGACTGGTCACTCAGGGAAACGCGGTAGTGGTTACGCTGAACTACCGCCTGGGCGTGTTTGGCTTCCTGTCCGTACCGGGGCTTGATTCAGAAGGCCATCAGTCAGGTAACTATGGACTACTGGATCAACAGGCTGCGCTGCGGTGGGTACAGAAAAATATCTCTGCGTTCGGGGGCGATCCCTCAAACGTGACCATTGCCGGAGAATCGTCAGGCGGCAATAGCGTTATGGCGCATATCGTTGCGCCTGGCTCAACAGGGCTTTTCCAGCATGCGGTTTCGATGAGTGGCGCAGCCATTATTTCCCGCTACCCCGCTTTTGGCGCGCCCTCTCCTCTCAATGTCGCGCAGCAGAAAGGGACAGAGTTTGCGCGGGCGCTGGGTTGCGACGCTGAAGATTCAGCCTGCCTGCGCGCTATTCCGACGCAGCGGATACTAAAAATGCAGACGCCGTATCTGCAGAATCAGCTCATCATTGATGGCAGCGTTATTCCCATGCATCCGGCAGATGCCTTTAAAAACGGCAGTATAAATCACGTTACGCTGATTAACGGCACAACGCGCGACGAAGGCCACTTTTTTGTAGCTTTACCAGAATTAATGAAGGGAGAGCCTCTGCAGGCAAAAGCGTACCCGGCCTGGGTGAGCCACCAGTATGGTGACGCTCTCAAATCCAGGGTTCTGGCTGAATATCCTCTCACGAACGATGAGAACCCCAGCGAGGCCTTTGCCGCCACGGTCACGGACAGTTTATTCGCCTGCCCGGCTCGTGCCGTGAATCTGGCGCTCTCAGACATAATGCCCGTATATGCTTATGAGTTCAGCGATCGCACAGCGCCCTCCTATATCGGCGCGACAACCTTCCCGCTGCTTGCGGCGCATACTTTTGAACTTGCGTATGTTTTCCCCGGATTCCATGGCGGTGGCACGGCCACAACCACGTTAAATCCGTTGCAGGAAAAATTATCAGGCGAGATGGTGAGCTATTTTGCGGCGATAGCAAAAATGCCATCACGCGAACAGGCGTGGTCTCGATACAGCCCGCAACGTGATAACTACATGACCTTCGCATTACCCGCCGGGTCGATGATTTCCGGACGCTTCGCGGATGTTCATCACTGCGCATTCTGGGATCGGCAAGGCATTTACTAATCTCTTACCCCGCAGCAGCCAGGGGAAGGCATTCCCCTCTCAGGCGGCTTGTCTGCCACTGAGATCATCCCCGGCCTCCCCTTTACTGAAAACTGAAGGAAATCATCATGACAGAAAACATCACAGGCAAAGTCATCGTCATTACCGGCGCATCGAGTGGGATGGGTGAGGCGGCCGCGCGTCACCTGGCAAAACAGGGTGCCCGCGTTGTGCTGGCCGCCCGACGTGCTGAGCGAATCGACATTATCGCGCAAGATATCATCGGACAGGGGGGTGAAGCGATTGCGCTGGCGACAGACGTTACCCATCTGGAGGAGGTGAAAAAACTGATCGATACCGCAGTGGCAAAATGGGGCCGTATCGATGTACTTATCAATAATGCGGGTGTGATGCCTCTTTCATCCCTCGATCAGGCCAGGGTGGATGAATGGGACATGATGATTGACGTTAACCTGAGAGGCGTTTTGCACGGTATCGCTGCGGCCTTGCCTGTAATGAAAGCCCAGAAGTCCGGTCACATTATCAATACGGCTTCGGTTGCGGGTCATCTGGTGTTTCCTACCTCTGCAGTCTACTCCGCCACTAAGTTTGCGGTACGCGCCCTGACTGAGGGGCTGAGAAAAGAGGCCAGCGCTTACAACGTCCGCGCCACGATCGTTTCTCCGGGCGCGGTGACAACCGAATTGCTGGACCATATCAGCGATAAGGATGTGCAGGCCGCGAATCAGGAATATGTCAGTAAAGTCGGCATTCCCCCTGAAACCTACGCCCGCATGGTGGCGTTTGCCATTGGTGAGCCTGAGGACGTTGGCGTTAACGAAATTATTTTCCGCCCGACAGCGCAGGAGCTGTAATACCCGAAGCACCCCCCCGGTTATACCAGCCGCAGGTATTTCGGTCTGTGCCCGGACATACTGGATTCATCCCTCAGCCCGTTGCTGTTGTGGCGCGGGCTTAGTCCAGGCATCAGCAAATTTAATCACGCCGTACAGGCCATTGGCTGCATTGTCGCCATCCACGAAAACGCGCCGCGCATTGGTACTCGCATGCCGCGCTGATGCTGCCAGACGTGCATCATTTCATGCAGGAAAAGGTGTTGGGAGACCGGCGTATCTTCTTTGCCCGGCATAGAAAAATCATCCTCATATTTTTCCGAGCGGAACCACATTTCCCCATCTGGCGCAATGGCCTGCCCGGGATCCTGCAGATTGAAAGGGAGATAACTGTCGAAATGGATCCAGACCTTATGATAATGAATGCTGTAACCGTAAAGCGTACTGGCTAAATTGATCTCACCCAGCCTTAACCGCCTTAAATCGCCCTCTTCAGTAGGTGGTCATTTAACAGGATCTGAATAATACATTTTATGCCTCAGCGTTATTTGCGCGGGAAAAGCGTATATCACTCAGGCGGGTACTTTCGGGACCATGCAGATATTCTTTTCAGCTTCAGAAATCATTTAGAAAAAACATTTAATTAAGATAATGATCATCACAGCCCTATAGTTAAAAATGATACCTAATAAAAAAACGTGTCCGCAGTAAAAGGACACGTAATAACGTTAAGCGTGAACCCTCACCAATAATTTATCCCCCCTCCTGCGACAGCATCCGCCCCTGGCTGAAGCTCCACTCATCGGCAGTATTGAACTGAATCATCACCATCACGTCATTCGGGTGAATATCCAGCGCATTATGCAGACATTCACATAGCCTGCGACAGAGGTTTTGCTTCTGCGCAGACGAGCGGGGCTTGCCCGCCAGAATGTGAAACTGAATAAAATTATCGCTGCGCCCGCCGCTTTTGTAGTGGCGGTCAAACCGGTGCCGGGTGGCCGGGATCTCCTCAAAAATCTGAAAGCGATCCCCCGGCGGCACCGAGAATTCCGCCTCCAGGCTCTGCTGGAGGATATCGGAGATCTGCGACATTTGCGCGTCGCTGTACCCCGGGCGCAAAGAGATACGGGTAAAGGGCATCGCGCTACTCCTCTTCCAGGCAGCCAAGGGCGGTGACCGCCGCAGGCCAGCCTGCGTAGAACGCCAGATGGGTGAAGGCTTCGGTGATTTCCTCCCAGGTCAGGCCGTTTTGCTGCGCAAAGTCGATATGCCAGGGTAGCTGCTGCACCCGTCCCAGCGCCGTCAGGGCAGCCAGGGTGATCAGGCTGCGATCGCGCGGCGAGAGCGCGTCGCGTTTCCAGATATCATTAAAAAGGACTTCTTTACTCAGCCCGGCCAGTTTAGGCGCGATGCGACCAAGGGTTTCTGAAGTGAGTGTTTTCGCCATCATGTTTTCTCCGCATTGACAATAAGGCGATTCTGGCGCGATATTTTCATCCTGAAAATCAAATTACACTCGCCATACCATCCCGTATTTCAGGACGATTATGAATAAGCTTCCCCTGACGCTCGACCTCGACGCCCTGCGCAGTTTTGTTACCGGCATTGAGTGCGGCAGCTTTGCTCTTGCCGCCAACCGGCTCTGCCGCTCAACCTCGGCGGTGAGCGCGCAGCTCAAAAAACTGGAACAGCAGTGCGGCGCAGCGCTGGTGATGAAAAAAGGACGTGGCCTGGCGCTGACCCGCGACGGTGAGATCGTCATGGGCTACGCCCGCCGCATGCTGGCGCTGAATGACGAGATGCAGCACGCGCTGCAAGGCGAACTGTTTCAGGAAGAGATCCGCATCGGCATGCAGGAGGATTTCGGTGAGTCGCTGATGCCGGGCATCCTGGGCGAATTCAGACGCCACCATCCGGCGGTGCGAATCACTGCCCGGGTGGACCGCAACCGGGCGCTGCTCAACGCCTTTGATGATAACGCCCTTGATATGGTGCTTCTGTGGCAGAACGAGAATGAACCGCGCAAGGGCAGGCTTGTCGGCCAGAGCCAGATGGTGTGGATCCAGCCCCCGGAGATGGACCTTAACGCCCTGCTGGCCCGGGGCGAGCCCCTGCCGCTGGTGATGTTTGACAGCCCGTGCCTGATGCGCTCCCACGCCATTGAGTGTCTGAACCAGGCGGGTATTCCCTGGCAGGTGGTGTTTGTCAGCCACAGCCTGAGCGGGATCTGGGCGGCGGTGCGGGCCGGGCTCGGCGTTACGCTGCGTACCCGGATCGGGATGCCGGACTCACTGCGGGTGGCGGAAAAGCTGCTGCCCGCCCCGGGAATGTTGGGTATCGCGCTGGAGCAACACGAGAATGATACGGAGCAGCGCGCGCAAATGCTGCTGGGGCAGCTGATGGAGCAGGCCCTGCCCGGGCTGAGATAAATGGCGGATCCTCGCCACAGGTTGTCAGTTTTGCGCCAGTACCCTTTGCCGTAATTCGCCAGGATAAAAACACAACATCACCTGGAGAAACCCTATGTTGCGCAACCCTTCGCAGAAGTATGTGCCCTGTGCCCCCATTTCGTTACCCGATCGCCAGTGGCCAGATAAGACGCTGACCCGTGCCCCACGCTGGCTCTCTACCGACCTGCGCGACGGCAACCAGGCGCTGGCCGAACCGATGGATATCCCCCGCAAGCTGCGCTTCTGGGAGCAGTTGCTCAGATGCGGCTTTAAGGAGATCGAGGTGGCTTTCCCCTCTGCCTCCGAAACGGACTTTCAGTTTGTGCGCCAGCTGATTGCGGAGCAACGCATCCCGGAAGACGTCACTATTCAGGTGCTCACCCAGGCCCGCAGCGATCTGATTGAGCGCACCTTTGCTTCGCTGGACGGGGCAAAACGCGCCACGGTACACCTCTACAACGCCACCGCACCGCTGTTCCGCCAGCTGGTCTTTCGCCAGAGCAAAGAGGAGATTATTCAGCTGGCGATCAGCGCTACGCGCCAGATACGTGCCCTGAGTGAGGCCAGCCCGCAGACACTCTGGACTTACGAATACTCGCCGGAGACCTTTTGCTTCACCGAGCCGGAATTCGCCCTGCAAATCTGTGAGGCGGTAGCGGATGTCTGGGAGCCCGCTGCCGGACGGCCGATGATCGTTAACCTGCCCGCCACGGTAGAGGTTAACACCCCCAACGTCTATGCCGATCAAATCGAGTACTTCTGCCGCCATTTCTCACGCCGGGGTGACGTCTGTATCAGCGTGCATCCGCATAACGATCGCGGCAGCGGCGTCGCCAGCGCCGAGCTGGCCCTGCTGGCCGGCGCCGACCGGGTGGAAGGTTGTCTGTTCGGCAACGGGGAGCGTACCGGGAACGTCTGCCTGGTGACGCTGGCGATGAATCTCTACAGCCAGGGAATTTCACCCCAGCTGGATTTCAGCGATATGAAACAGGTGGTGGAGCTGGTGGAACAGTGCAACCAGCTGCCGGTGCATCCCCGCCACCCTTACGCCGGGAAGCTGGCCTTTACCGCCTTTTCGGGTTCCCATCAGGACGCCATCAAAAAGGGCTTTCACGCCCGGGAGCAGTCCGCCTCCCCACGCTGGGAGATGCCCTATCTCCCGGTGGATCCGGAGGATATCGGCTGTAGCTATGAAGCGGTGATCCGCGTCAACAGCCAGTCCGGCAAAAGCGGCGCGGCCTGGATGCTGGAGCAAAATCATGGCCTGGTGCTGCCCCGGGCGCTGCAGCAGGACTTCAGCCGCCACGTCCAGGCACATACCGATCGGGAAGGCACCGAGATGACGCTGAGCGCGCTGTGGCAACTGTACCGCGAACTGTACGGGCCGCATCAGGCCGCCCCACGGCAGCTGCTGGATTACCGCACCGGGAGTCAGGCAGACGGCGGGCTGGCGCTGTGGGCCCGCGTCCAGACCGCCGACGGCATTATGACCCTTGAGGGGAAAGGCAACGGCCTGCTGTCCGCCGCCGCCAGCGCGATCAAAGCAAGCTTTAATGTGGCTTTAGCCATTGAGGATTATCACGAGCATACCCTCGGCAGGTGCAGCGAAAGCCGCTCGGCGGCCTATATCCGCTGTAGCTTTAAGCAGGGCACGAGCCGCTGGGGAACCGGCATCGACAACGACGTCTCCCGGGCGTCGCTTCAGGCCTTGTTGAATGCGTTACCGGCGAGCGCCTCGGGCGGGAAGTAGTCGCTTGGCGCCACCCCGAGGGTACGGCGAAACATGGCGCTAAAGGCGCTGTGGCTCTCGTAACCGAGATCCAGTGCCACCCGCAGGACCGACTGCCCCTGCGCCAGGCGGTTCAGCGCCTCCATCAGCCGC
The DNA here is from genome assembly GCF_035787115.1 of Leclercia adecarboxylata. Taxonomy (GTDB): domain Bacteria; phylum Pseudomonadota; class Gammaproteobacteria; order Enterobacterales; family Enterobacteriaceae; genus Enterobacter; species Enterobacter adecarboxylatus_E. Next base: position 244,256 of record NZ_JALKTL010000002.1, read on the forward strand.
GCCCTGCGCAGCCATTCGCTAAACGCCAGCCCGGTCTGCTGGCGAAAGTGGCGCAGCAGGGTGCGCTCGCTGATGTTGAGCTGGCGGGCGGCCAGCATCGTCGTCCACCGGATCCCCGGCTCCGCCTGGATCTGGCGGCACAGGGCCAGCAACGCGGGGGCCTGAGGTTCAGGCAGGTTAAAGGGTAAAACCCCAGTCACCCTGATTTCATCGAGGATCAGCTCGTAAATGCGCTCCGCCCGGCTGCCCGCAGCATAGCTTTCCGGCAGTTGCAGCGAGGCGACGATCAGCTCGCGCAGCAGGGGGGATATCTGTACCACCTGGCACACCGAGGGTAAATCCGCCCGGGCAAAGGGATCGATAAACAGCGTCCGCGCCGCCACGTTGCCGGTGATCAGCAGGCGGTGCTGCGTCCCGGCGGGTAGCCAGACGCCCCGTCCCGGCGGCACAATCCAGACGCCCTGCCCGGTCTCGACACGCACCACGCCACTCAGAGTGTGAAGAAGCTGCGCGCAGTCGTGACTGTGCCACGGCTCCGATGCGCCATGGGTGTAATCATGAGCCAACGGCACCAGCGGGCGGGTGGCAAAGCTGAACTGTTTTTGCGTTGTCACAGGTTAACTCGCGGCGGAATGATTTTGCGCTAGCTGCAATTTTATGAAGTCAAACACTTTCACAGCTTCTTCGGAAGAAGGGAACACCCGTTCAGGGATCACCACGCAATTGTCATTCATCATGTGGATAAAAATAAACCCCTTTTTGCGGTAACTTTCCTTGATATTTTTCCAGTAAACTTTGCCGCTGGCGGTGGGGGTAATATTTTCAATAAAGAAGCGATTGAGCTTAACTTTTTGCAAGGTATCAAGATCCTCCTGCTCAGCACGCTGGTGCTTCGCCATTATCTTTTTCAGCAGCACATCATAGAGCTGAAATAATCCCAGCGCGACGCCAAAAAGGACGAGCAGAATAATGCTCAACGTTTTCATTCTGGCGATAAAAGCACCGTCAGGCGCTGTTTTCAGACTGAACTGAATAAGCAGCAGAAAATTAAAAAGCGCCGAAATAGCAAATACGCACAACGCTGCTTTTTGAATAAGAGAAACAGAACCGTAGGGTTTGATATACGCTTTTTTATGATCGTTAATAAGTTTAGCGGCCTGGGTTCGTTCTAAAACGGATAACGAATAATCCACAACAATTCTGTTTCTGTTTATCATGCTACCCTCTTACAGCGTAATTTTACCCTGGTTTTATCTTATCGTATCGGATCCTGACGGAGAAGACTTTGTCCCCATCAGGTCTGTTTTTTCTTAGCCTGAGAGTTTTAATTGCTGGCGCATATCATTAAGCACCGTTTTTCATGCTCAATAAGCCAGGCTTTACGCGCGATGCCACCGCCATAACCGGTCAACGCCCCGTCTTTACCGATAATTCGGTGGCATGGAATAACGATAGCGATGCGATTTGCGCCATTTGCTGCCGCCACTGCCTGCTTATGGTCCAGAAGAAAAGTATCGGTACGAATATTAAAAAATAGCGGACTTTCACGGGCCACGGCATTGCGGAGTTGTTTTATCGTTGCGGCAAAGACCTCTGCATCATTAAGCTGCCGGCAGCCATTCACGACGCGGCTATCCTCCAGGTTGATCCCCACAACGCCAGGTCTCGCAAGGCGGATCAGATGTGCCGCGATTTCGTCTGTTGTTCTGCCAAACCCGGCTTCAAGATCAACACTTAATGGCAGGTGAGTCACGGATTTGATCCGTGTGACAATATAGTGCATTTCATCAAAAGCGATTGCCTCGCCGTCCTCATAACCCAACATGGCGGCAATTGCAGCACTTGATGTTGCCAGTGCCTGATAACCCGCCTGCTGAGCGGCAATCGCACTGCCTGCATCCCAGATATTGGCGATGATTAAAGGGCTTTTTTGCTGATGAAGTTCGGTAAAGTTCATGTTGGTTTCCTGTGGTGATGGACAGCTTCATCCTGAAGATTCTGAGAAATGCCAACAACCGAAAATTAGATAACCATTTTTTATAAATCCGTTTACCGGGAAGTTCGCTGGAAAATAAGGTCGAACCTCACCGGTATGACATATTCAGGAAAAAATCCAAAATATATTCAGAAGAAGAATAATCTGAATTATCTCTTCCCGAAAGGTGCGTTCCGTCACAGTGTCTACGCTTTAAATTCATTGATAAAGGAGGTCGGGATGACATCAGGAAACACCACTTCAAAACACTATCCACAGCCCCCATTTGTGGAGCAACCTCAACAAATGCCCGGACTGGCGTCAGAGATGAAGCCAATACCCGATCATGGCGAGACGAGTTATACCGGCTCGGGCAAACTCTCAGGTAAAAAAGCGCTCATTACCGGCGGCGATTCCGGGATTGGTCGTGCAGTGGCGATTGCCTACGCCCGCGAAGGCGCCGATGTGGCAATTGGCTATTTACCTGAAGAAGAGTCCGATGCCGCAGCCGTTATTGCGTTGATTCAGGCGGAAGGACGCAAGGCCGTCGCTATCCCGGGCGATATTCGGGTGGAATCCTTTTGCGAGACGCTGGTTGAACGCGCCGTCACTGAGCTGGGCGGTCTCGATATTCTGGTCAACAACGCGGGCAGACAACAGTTCTGCGAATCCATTGACGACCTGACCACTGCCGCTTTCGACGCGACGTTCAAAACCAATGTCTACGCCCCCTTCTGGATCACCCGTGCCGCCCTGCGTCACCTGGGAGAAGGCGCGGTGATTATTAACACCTCTTCGGTTCAGGCCTTTAAGCCAAGCGAAATCCTGCTGGATTATGCCCAGACCAAAGCCTGTAATGTGGCGTTTACCAAATCACTGGCAAAACAGCTTGGGCCGAAAGGCATTCGCGTAAATGCCGTGGCGCCGGGTCCCTACTGGACCCCGTTGCAGTCAAGCGGTGGACAGCCACAGGAGAAGGTCCAGCAGTTCGGGGAAGATACGCCGCTGGGAAGACCCGGTCAGCCCGTGGAGATTGCGCCTCTTTATGTTCTGCTGGCGTCTGAAGAGTGCTCTTATGCCTCTGGTCAGGTCTGGTGCTCAGACGGGGGTACCGGCGTAGCCTGATGCTTTTGCCTTTATTTTGACGCGCCTGATGACGACAAGGCTTATTATAAAATCCGTTATCCGAAGCGGTAACGGATTTTTAAAGCTGAAAAGCCGTTCGGCTCAAAATTATCAACTATTCTTAGATCGTTGATTTACGTTTTTTTATTTCGGTAAGTTTTACAGCCTTCTTCGTTATAAATGACATCATCTGCCCTTAAAGGGTTTAAATGTTGAAGTTGATAATGTTTCCTGTTTTTCAATCAGTTCCTGGTTCCGAACGCAAAGATTAATAAAGGACAACAGCTATGACTCACATTCACGAACACGCTACGGTTAACACTACGTATCCTGATACGCGTCTGCCCGTACCTGCGACAAGCAGCAGCGCCGTATCCTGGGGGGCCATCTTTGCTGGCGCGGCGGCAGCGGCATCTCTGTCGTTGATTTTGCTGATGCTGGGCGCCGGACTGGGCCTGACCTCCATTTCTCCCTGGGAGAGCCGCGGGCTCGACGCAGGAACGGTGGGTATCGCCGCCATCGCCTGGCTGACGTTTACCCAAATTGTGGCGTCGGGCATGGGGGGCTACTTAGCCGGACGACTGCGCACCAAATGGGTCGATACCCACACCGATGAGGTTTACTTCCGCGATACGGCCCACGGTTTTTTGACCTGGGCTGTGGCTGCGCTGGTCTCGGCTGTGCTTTTAACCAGCACCCTGGGTGCCATTATTGGCGGCGGCGCTAAAGTCGTAGGTACCGTTGCTACGGGCGCTGCGACGGCCACGGCGGCGGGCGCGGCGGGTATGGCAAACGGCTCGTCTGATTTACCCGGTTCATCCATGAACTATTTCGTGAATTCCATGTTCAGGGCGGGTAGCCCTGCCACACCGGCAACTGCTACCCCTGCTCCTGCCGCACCGGCAGACGCGGCAACCGATCCTGCTGCGCCAGCTGCGGCGCCTGCGCCTGCTACAGCAACGCCAGCCGCATCTGCTGAGCCGGTAACGCCTGAACAGATAAGCGAAGTGACCGGGATTTTTGCCAACAGCATCACCACCGGCACCTTACCGCCGGAAGATCGTCAGTATGTTGCCCAGCTGATCGCGCAGAAGACGGGCATCAGCCAGCAGGAAGCTGAGCAGCGGGTACAAACCACGTATGACAAAGCCCAGGCCAAATTAAAAGAAACGAAAGAGAAAGCGCAGCAGGCTGCTGAAGCCGCACGCAAAGCCACGAGCTATCTGATGCTCTGGACATTTATCTCTCTGCTGGCAGGTGCTTTCGTCGCCAGCCTGTGTGCGACCTTCGGTGGCCGTCAACGTGATTTATAATCTTTAATTAAGCAGGAGGTTTAACATGCGCTCATTGTTACTGTTCTTCTTAGGCGTGCCTATTCCAATCATTATTTTGATTGCGCTGTTCTTCCATTAATATTCGCTGTTAAAACATAAATGCCCGCAAGGGCATTTATGTTTATGGGTCCTGTTAGCACCACTACGGTAAGAGATCGCCGCTTCAGATACCCACCCCACCCGTACCGAATGCTTCACTGTGAATGCGCTCTTTGGCGATCCCTCGCTCCAGCAGGGAGCGGTACTGTTCGTGCATAAACGGCACCGGCCCGCACAGATAATAATCGGCATCAGTCGGCAGATAGTCCGCCGGCACAGCGCTGAGATCGAGCCGACCCTGCACGTGATAATCTTCCCCGTGCACCTCAGTTTCCTTTACCTGCTCATAGGCGATAAATATATGCAGGTTGCTGTTCTCCTCTGCGAGGGCGCCCAGCTCCTCTCGCAGCGCGTGGACATCGGAACTTCGGGCAGCATGGAGGAAAAATATCCGCTTTTTCTCCTGCGTCTGTGGCGCGTGTTCCGGTTTCAGGGAGGTATGCGGATCGGCTATCTCGGCCAGCAGATGGTGTGTCATGGACATCATGGGCGTCAGGCCGACGCCTGCGCTGATAAGCACGTTATCCACATCGGGGTTTAACAAAAAGAAGTTGCCCGCCGGTGCGCTCAGTTCCACCCTGTCGCCTTCATTGACGCCATTATGCAGGGTTGATGAGACGTACCCGGGATCCTGTCCCTCTCCACGTGGATCTTCGCGTTTGACGGAGATGCGCAGATAATCGGCCCCCGGCTTGCCGGATAGGCTGTACTGCCGCGGCTGCTTCAGACCCAGTTCAGGCACCAGTACACGCAGCGTCACATACTGCCCCGGCCGGTAATCAGGCAGGGCCTCTCCATCTTCAGGCTTCAGATAAAAAGAGGTGATCTCTTCGCTTTCCTTTACTTTTTTGCTGACGGTAAAGTTGCGCCAGCCCACCCAACTGCCGGGGGTATTCAGGTGCTCATCGTAAAGTTTTTGCTCAGACTGGATGAATATCCCGGCAAGATCCTGATATGCGGCATGCCAGGCCTCGATGAGTGGGCTCTCCATGGGGACGGAGAGCACTTCGCTGATGGAATGCAGTAAATTTTCACCGACAGTATTGTAGTCCGGGGCCTTAATATTCAGGCTGACATGTTTGTGGCAGATCAGCTCAATGACCGGCGCCAGAACCCCGGGATCGTCGATATTTTCCGCATACGCCAGAACGGCGCCTGCCAGCGCTTTTGCCTGCGCGCCGCTGCGCTGATGTCCCAGATTGAAGACTTCCTGTAAATCAGGATTATTGCGTAACATCCGCTTATAGAAATAATCCGTTAACGCAACGCCATTTTCCTTTAGTACCGGAACGGTATCTTTGACTAATTGTTTCTGCGCTTCAGTTAACATAGGGCTCTCCATGGAATTGAATTCAGTCAACAGTCATGTTCCTGATAATCATAACCCATGCAGGCCATCGTGTTTTTTAACCGTTCCTGATTCTGCCATCAATACCGGGCTGAGGTTTACCAAACAGATAGCCTTGCGCGAGATCGCAGCCCAGTGCCTGAAGGCTTTCCAGCTGCTCCTGCGTTTCGACACCTTCAGCAACAGCCTTCATATTAAGTGACTTCGCCATGCCAGTAATCAGCTTGATTATGGTAAGGGCGTCATCCTGGGTCGATATTGAATGTACAAAAGACTTATCTATTTTGATTTTATCGAAGGCCAGCTTACTCAGCCGTGAAAGAGAGGAATATCCCGTCCCAAAATCATCAATGGAAATTTGTACACCGCGGGCTCTGAGCATATTGAGGGTATTCATCGGCGTATCGTTGTCGGTAAAGAGCGAGGACTCCGTCACTTCCAGCTCAAGTCGGTTTGCCGGAAGGCCTGTCTCTTCCAGAATGGACAGCACTATTCCGGCAAAGGCTTTGCTGCTTAGCTGAATAGGGGAAACATTCACCGAAATCTTTGCCGGAACCGCCCAGGTAGCCGCTTCTCTGCAGGCCATTTCAAGCACCGATTTCCCCATTTCATTAATCATTCCAGTTTTTTCAGCAACGGGAATAAAGGTATCCGGCGACAGAAGGCCTTTTAAAGGATGGATCCAGCGCACAAGGGCTTCATAGCTGTAAATTTCCCGGCTGAACGAATCGACAATAGGCTGATAATAAACCACGAACTCTTTATTCGCTAAGGCCATGGCCAGATCGTGTTCAAGGGTTCTGCTTTCCTGCAGCTTTTGTAACATGAATTGACGGAAGACTTTTATCTGACCAGGCCCCTCTTTTTTGGCTTCATAAAGGGCCAGATCGGCAAATTTATAGAGGTAGTCGGACCGGCGCTCCGTATCTGAAATAACAATACCAACACAGGTAGCAATGTTTATGATGGTGTTATAAATCGTGTACGGCTGGTTGATCGAAGCGCATATTTTCTGGGCTCGTGAAACGGCACTGCTTTCTGTCAGGCCGCTTGAAAGAAAGGCAAACTCATCCCCGCCCAGGCGATAAAGTGTATCGGACGTGAGGCTCATCGAAACCAGACGCTGGGATATCTGCCGTAAAAGCATATCGCCGACATCATGACCATAGGTATCGTTGATCTCTTTGAAGCGATCTAAATCAAACAGCATCACGGTTACAGAATCGTTATTTTTTTCTGCCGTCTGGATGATTTTTTTTATATTTTCCCAGAAAAACTGACGGTTATTCATGCCGGTCAGCGAGTCATGGTAGACGTCATATTCCAGCTGCGTATTCTGGATTTGCAGTTTTTCCTTGGATTTCTGCAGCTCTTCAGCAAGACTTTTAACCTGAAGGTGTGCCTTAAGAATATTCCTGTTCTGAAAGAATATCAGCACACCCAGGATGGCACTCAGGATTATCAGCAGCAAAGAAGCTGCTGAGTATATATAATACAGGGTCTGTATTTTGAGGTTAGCTTTATTAATCGAGTTCACGTCATTAGTTAATGCGCCGGATGAAAGGCGGCTGAGGGGAGCATCCAGCGTATGCATTATTCTTAAATATGACAGAATTTCGGAATGGCTCATTGATTCCAGACGAGAATCCATCTCTTTGAGTATTTTTTCAAGTGCTGTAGCGAGTTCGTTGTGCGCTCTGTTGCTTGCAATAAAACGCCCCAAATCACCCTCTTTCATTAAACTACTCTGGCTGAGCATAATGTCGAGACGCAGGCGAACATCATCGATCGTCATCGCATCGCTGTCATTGGCGTAAAGACCCAGCGTTGATTCGAATCGGTAATATTCCGATACCAGCTGTGCCACAGACCATGAATCCGTGTAATGAGTCAGCTTTTGTAACTCTTGTTGCCTTTCATGTACAAGAAATGAGATGTATCCCGTAGAAATGAACAGGAAAAAAATGATGCCCGCCAGTATTCTGTTCATGTTACTCCTCTGAACTCCTACTCAATATTCATTTTGCTGACCTGCCATGCCGATCTTGAATAAAATATCTTATTATTCAGTTCAGGCAGACTGTCATAGGGATACACAATGAATAATGGTCCTTTATCGCGGATACGTATATATTCCCCGTTGATTTTATAGGCAAGGATAACGTTATATTTTTTAAAATCACTGAGAGGGATAGCCGTCGTGTAGTCATTGAGCGCAATGACCTTAGCGACAGAGCCTTTTGCCCCAACATAATCCATGAGTTTTTGCAGCGGAACACCCGTAAAGGTTGTGCGTCCATTATACCAGGGGGAGGTAGTCTGGATACTTACCATGCCCAGTTTTTCAAGGCCCGCGATATCAAAAACAGCTTTCCCGTCCTCATTCGTTTTTTTGATATTACCGGACAGGGTTAAAAGGACTTTACCGACAGGTTTGGATAGTTCATCCGCCCAGACCTGGGTAGCTACCGCAAAGCTTAACAACATGACAATTAACCGCATACTAACCTCACCTTTACGCCGGATGTGAAAGAATTATAATTTAGTTAACGTGCTATTAATATATGCTGCCTGCCTATTATTGATTCAATAGATTTATCCTTAGTTTAAACCATTAAAATCAATAAGTTAATTTTTTTAGCTACGTAAAATTGATTAAGCAAGGTCAGGTCTGTTATATGCGCCAGGCTAAATTTTATTACCTCTGTACAAAAAGTAACCAGACTGTTTATTTAATGCATATAAACACCCACTAATATAAAGGTTTATTTGTTGTCGCTGGCTCAGTTGCTGATAAGCGGGGCACCTGCGTTTCAAAAAACGTTTTTATCCATCTTCTCGCGCAATTTGCGATCGGAGGCGATAACAATCGCTATCCCGGCCAGCACCGCCAGCGTGCAAAGCAGCATCCTCAGATCCGGCATTTCCCCAAGAAATAACACCCCACCTGCCGCTGCAATACAGGGCACGCTCAGCTGCAATGTGCTGGCGGTGGCCGAAGAGAGCGTGGCGACAAGAGCATACCAGAGCACGTAGGCAATACCGGAAGCCAGCCCGCCTGACAGCAGGGCCAGGATGATGCCGCTGGCGTCAACATGGACTGGCGCCTGCCGTATCAGGGTAAGGACCAGAATAACAGGCAGGCTGAGGATGAAATTTCCCGTCGTCGTCCCCGCGGGAGAGCGGATATTTTTGCCGCGCACCGAATAAGCTCCCCACGCCAGACCGGACGCCACCATCGTCACGGCCGCTGCCAGCGGCGGTGCGGTGGCGCCGGGGAGCAGGAGGGTAATGATCCCCCCAATGGCAATGAGGATCCCGCAGGCCCTGGATCCACTCACTCTTTCCCCTTTTATCACCCCCCAGCCGATCATACAGACCTGGACTGCGCCAAACAGCAGCAATGCGCCGGTCGCCGTATTGAGCTGAACGTAAGCCAGCGAGAAGAATAAGACATAGGCGCACAACAGCAGGGCGTCGATCATTTTCCAGCGTATCTCTTTCAGCTTCCTTCGGGCCAGATGCCAGGCAAACAGCGTTGCCGCCCCACCCAGCAATCTCAGCATGCTGAAGGTCTCAGGATCGGCATGCCCATTTTTTAAGGCAATGCGACAGAGAATGGAGTTAGCTGCAAAGGCAGTTAACACAAAGAGAACCAGCAGCAGCTTTTTCATACCCTTCCTGATAAGCATCGCCAGCGCAGCAAGCTGACGGTTGAAACAGAAGTCTGTGTATTCACTTTACTTTAAAACCGGGCTGAGCGGCTGTTTCAGGACACTTTTTCGGGCGTTGAGGCGTTAACCGCAGGCCGGCGCGAGGCGCAGAGTTCAAAAATACGTCGCCACATGGTTGCATTATAAAACCAAATGCCGCACGCTTTATTTGGTTTCATTTTAAAACCATTAAATCACCAACTACTGAGGTACGACCATGACGACACAACGTTCAACGGCTTTGATTACAGGGGCATCTTCCGGGATTGGCGCAGTGTACGCCGACCGACTCGCCGCGCGCGGTTACGATCTGGTGCTGGTGGCCCGCCGGGAGGCACGTCTGCTGGCGCTGGCGGAACAGCTGAAGCAGCGCCATGGCATACGGGTCACCACGCTGACGGCGGATCTGAGCGATGAAACCGGGATCGGCGCCGTGGAAGAGGTGTTGCGCAGCAATACCGCTATCGACACGCTGATCAACAATGCCGGTACCGCGCAGATGGCGCCGTTTCTCGCGGGGGATATCGCGCAGCATCAGGCGATCAACATGCTCAACACCACCGCCCTGATGCGCCTCACCTGGGCCCTGCTGCCGCGGCTGGCGCAAAACAACCGGGGAACGCTGATTAACATCGCGTCGGTGCTGTCGATCCACGCCCGGGCGGGCAGCGCGCTGTACAGCGCCACTAAAGCCTGGGTGCTCAATTTTACGCGCGGGTTGCAGGAGGAGTTTGCCGACAGCAAGGTGCGCATTCAGGCGGTATTACCGGCGGCAACGGCCACGGAGATCTGGGAGCTGTCCGGCATCACCGCTGAGGATCTGCCCGCCGGGTCGGTGATGACCGCCGACAACATGGTGGATGCGGCGCTGGCGGGTCTGGATCAGGGTGAGCTGATTACCATTCCGCCGATGCATGATGAAGCGCTGTGGGCGCGCTATGAAGAGGCGCGGCTGGCGCTGTTTACCAGCGCCCGCACCGGCGAACCGGCGCCCCGCTATCTGGCGCGCTGAGCGTCAGGACGGGATCCCTCATTGAAGGGGGTAACAGCTGAGAAAATTGCGGTATATTTTCCTTTACCCCTTCTCACTTTTACCAGGGAACATCATCATGCTGGTCGACTGTATTATTACTGCCGCAGGGCTTTCCTCCCGAATGGGGAGGTGGAAAATGATGTTACCCTGGCGAGAAGGCACAATTCTTGATGCCAGCATTAGCAACGCACTGCAATTTTGCTCCCGGGTTATCGTCGTCACCGGTTTTCGCGCAGAGGATTTACAGGCCCGCTATCGCCATCAGGATAAGGTGACCCTGGTACATAACCCCGATTATGAAAATGGGCTGGTCGGTTCGGTGATAACCGGCGTGCGGGCGGTGAGCACCGACTACTGCTTTATTACCCCCGGCGATCTGCCCTGCCTTCACGGGAATATCTACCGCGAAATGTGGGCGTTACGCACAGATGGGGCAATCCTGCCGCACTATCACGGCACGCCGGGTCACCCCGTGTTAATTGACAGCCCCGGCCTGCAACAGGCCATTGCCCGCCCGGATATCTGCAGCATGCGCCAGGCGCTGATGCAGGGAAAACACCGCTGCGTGGACCTTGACCACCCGGAAATTATCTTTGATATCGACACCCCGGACGATTTCAGAAGACTTCAGCTGTTGAGCTGAATGAACCAAACCTGCGTCAGAGACGCCACTAACCAACAGGATGAAAAACTATGCTCGAACTTCGCCCGAACTGTGAATGGTGCGATCGTGACCTGCCGCCTGATGACCTGGACGCCCTGATTTGTTCCTTTGAATGCACCTTCTGCGCAACCTGTGCCGAAACCCATCTCAATCATCGTTGCCCTAACTGCCAGGGCGAGCTGGTACGCCGCCCGGTGCGTCCGGCGAATAAGCTGGTGAATTCGCCCGCTTCTACCCTGCGGGTTCATGCGCAAAAACAATCCTGATCCCCCGGCCTTCTGACGACGAGGTAATGAATGATCCAGCTGCAGACCCTTCCTGCTCCGCACGCCTTCACCGATGTGGCGCCAGAGCTGCTCACCGATGCCACCATGCTCGAGCGTAAAAACAAGGTACTGACTCGCATAAATGAAGCGGGCTATGACGCCCTGGTGATCTATGCCGACAAGGAGCACGGGAGCAATTTTGAGTACCTGACCGGGTTTGTGCCCCGCTTCGAGGAGGGGCTGCTGATTCTGGAAAACACAGGCGCTGCGACACTGATTCTGGGCAATGAAAACCTGAAGATGGCCGCGCACTCCCGCATTCCGGCCACCTTAAAGCACTGCCCGCTGTTCTCGCTGCCCAATCAGCCGATGGACAATGAGTGCGCGCTGGAGACGCTGTTTCACGACGCGGGCCTGAGCGCGCATACCAGAATCGGGCTGGTGGGCTGGAAAATGTTTACCGCCACCGGGGCGGATAACAGGCAGCTGTTCGATCTGCCTTATTTTATCGTTGAGGCACTCAAAAACAGCACCGCCGCGGCCTTTGAAAACGCCGCATACCTGTTTATTGGCGGCGAGAACGGGGCCCGCATCACCAACAACGCGAACGAAATTGCCCACTACGAATATGGCGCTAGCCTGGCTTCAAACTGCATTCTCAATGCCATGAACGCGGTGGCGCCGGGGATGCGCGAAACCGAGCTGGGGGCGCTGCTCGCGGCGGAGGGCCAGTATCAGACGGTGGTGACCATTGCCGCCGCCGGCCAGCGCTTTGAGAAAGCGAACTTCTACCCTACCTGGAAAACGCTGGAGCGCGGTCAGCCCCTGTCGATGACTACCGGTTTCAAGGGGGGCCTTTCCAGCCGGACCGGGTTTGTGATTGCCGACGAGAGCGAGCTGCCGGACGGCCAGAAAGATTATCTGGATCGGGTGGCAAAACCCTATTTTGCCGCCGTCGCCAGCTGGCTTGAGAAGATTAAAATCGGGATGCCGGGCGGCGAGATGTATGCCCACATCGAACAGGCGTTCAACAAAGCGCAGTATGGCTGGCATCTGAATCCGGGGCATCTCAGCGCCGATGAGGAGTGGATGTCCTCCCCCATCTACCCCCACTCTGCCGAAACGCTAAAAAGCGGCATGATCCTGCAAATCGATATTATCCCCTCCGTGCCGGGCTACACCGGCGTGAGCGCCGAAGAGAGCATTGCCCTTGCGGACAAGACGTTGCAGGAGAAGATCCAGGCGGCATACCCGGCGCTGTGGACGCGGATCGCTACCCGCCGGGCCTACATCCGCGATGTGTTACACATCAATCTGGCGGATGAGGTGATCCCGCTGTCGAATACCGTGGCCTACCTGCGCCCGTTCCTGCTGGCGAAGGCGTTGGCGTTTACCTGCTGAGTCGTATGTGTGCCGGGTGGCGGCTTCGCTTATCCGGCCTACAACACTCGAGTGAGAAAGCGGGTTTTGCCGTTTGCAAAGCGCAGATAAAATCATTAATTTTCTCACTCGCCCCCCTCTGAACCTTCACGCCAGGCGAATAAAAATGAGTAAAAAATCACGAAACACGCGCTGGACCGCTTCGACCTCCATGATGCGGATAAAAGCGCGTTAAAAGGACGAACGCGCCCGGGAAAACAGCGCGCAACCAGCGCAGGCGGTCGTAACGCAGGCAGTACCGGCGCACTGCATCAGGGATAAGCGCTCATCAGAGCAGGCCGCACACCCTACTGCAACGCATCAAGGATGCGATACGCTGCCCTCACCCGCTCGGGGTTGGGATAACTTTTATTCGCCAGCATCACGATGCCAGTCTGCTTTTCAGGGATAAAGGCGATATAGCTGCCAAACCCACCGGTAGAGCCGGTTTTGTGTACCCACGAGGCGGGCACGGGCGGCTGGGCGGGCACGATAGCCCTGGCCTCGTGCGCGGCCAGAGCGTATTTGTTATCCGCCCCCTGCTCCAGCGTCTGCGATGAAACCGGCCAGTTGAGCATCTCCCAGCCCAGCCCCTGATACATCTCTCCCACCTGCCAGTAGCGCGACTGGGCAATCTCTGCCCCTTTTTTCAGCGTAGCGTTTTTAATGCTCTCCGGATGCAGGTTGGCCTGCAGCCAGCCCGCCATATCCACGATCGAGGTTTTCACCCCGTAGGCTTCGGCATCCAGCATACCCGGTGAGACGTGCACCGCCTTGCCGTCCCGGTAGCCCCAGGCATAGTTCGCCTGCTCACTGGCCGGAACCGTTATCCAGGTGTGGTTAAGATGCAGAGGCTGAAGCACCCGGTGAGTGAGCGCCTGCCCGAAGCTCATCTTCGCGGGTTTGACTGCCAGCGCACCGAACAGGCCGATACTGGCATTGGCGTAAAGGCGTTTAGTACCCGGCACCCACGTTGGCTGCCACGCCTGATAGTATTTCTCCAGCGAGACAGCATCGGTTACGTTCTCGGGTACCTGGAGCGGTAAGCCGCCCGCGGTGTAGGTCGCCAGATGCAGCAGGCTGATGCCCTGCCACTGCTTGCCAGACAGCGCGGGCCAGAACTTGCTGGCCGGGTCGTCCAGCGCTATCTCGCCGCGCGCCACCGCATCGCCGCCGAGCACCCCGGTAAAGGTTTTGCTCACCGAGCCCAGCTCAAACAGCGTTTGTCGGGTGACGGGCTTTTTCCCGGCGACATCCGCCAGCCCCTGCATGAAGAAATACGTTTGCCCCTTGTAGATGACTGCAACGGCCATCCCCGGGATCGCCTGCGCCTTCATCAGTGCGGTGATGGTGGGGTTAACCGCGTCCGCGACTTTCGTCTCCTCCGGGGTGGCGGCAAAGGCGGAACCGGACAGGCAAATGAGAAGCGTATAAAGCAGGGATTTTTTCATCGGGATGCTCGGGCGAAAAGTGAAGCGCCTATTTTGCAGGCCTGGCGGGGAGATGTAAAACGGGCCGGGAGGCGAACTGACGCCTCTGCGCCAGTTCATGTAAAGCTAGTTATATTCCAGCGCAAAGGTGGCGGTCGTATTTACTAAGCCCGCCGTCACGGTCGGTCCGGTCTGTACCAGCTGGGCCCCGAAGTGGAAAGGCTGGGCGCTGGCGGCATCCGTCGCGGTCACCTGCCCCAGCCCCGGCAGGTTTCCTGCCTCATTGATATGCAGGGTGCTGCCAGCAACCGGCGCACCGGCGCCATTATTGCCATAACTTAGCTTCACCCCCACGCCGCTGGCGCTCGACGGCGTCTGCGTAATGGCCAGCGTATCGGTGGTGCCGACGGCGGCTGGGGTACCGAAAAAGCCAATTTTGATCTGCGCAGGCTGGGAACAATACACCGGAATGGTGAACGTCTGCGCCGTCCCCGCCGTTTGCCCCACGCCTTTAAAATCGGTGCGGTTAACCTTGCCCAGATTGACCAGAATAGTCGGGGTCGTGACGTTGCAACTGCCCGCAGCGCCGATATCCACGTTCATCGCCGTCAGGTCGGCGCTGATGGGGGTGCCGGTTGTGCCCGTCCCCGGGATCGCGACATAGAGTTTGCCGACGCTCCCCAGCGGCGAGGCGTTGGTGTGGTTGCCGCTGGTCAGGCTGACCTCACCGGTTTTATAGAAGGTGATAAAGGCTTTCACCACGATATGCTCCTGGTTCAGCAACGCGGGATCCTCGCTGCTGCGACAGACCTCGGCGTCGTGCGCGCTGGATCCCTCCAGATAGTGGATCGGCCCCCCGTTACACTGAAAGCCCAGCGCATAGCCGATGCCGGGAATGGCTGACTCAAATACCATCTGGCCGTTAATGCTGGTCTCATTACCTGTCCGCGTCTGGGCATAGTGCACCGCTATCGCCCCGGCCTGCTGCGCCTGCTGGTCGCAGGTGAAACGAAATCCACTGCCGCTGTCGGGCATGATGCTGGTCATCTGGGTGTGGTTTCGCAGCGAAGGCAGATATTTGATGTTCTGAAAGTTGATGGTCATCTGAGCGGTATCGCCGTTGCAGGTTGCCGCCCGCACGCCGGGGCTGAACAACCCGGCGACCAACAGAAGCAGATAGATTACGCGCATGGTTAAAATCCTTCGGGTGGCAGACAGCGTGCGGCAATACGCTTCACCGCATCCTGTTGGTCGGTGGCGATGTGGAAAGGCAGCGTGCAGCGGTGGGCCGCCCCGTCGGCGTTCCAGTTCACCTCAAGGGTGCCCTCATCCGGCATGCCGCTCAGGTAAACCGTTCCGCCATCAGCCACCATGCCGGTGGCGGCGGTGGGATCGCCTGCCAGCTGTGCGCTGGCGCCAAACGGCACCGGGCCCTGGCTGTCGTGCAGGGTAAAGAGCACACGATGGCCGAGATGGGTCTGGTAGTTTGCCTCGACCACCGCCCCGCCGCCGGGGATCACCGTCGCGCCAGACTGATCGACGTCGGTGTCGCTGGTCATGGATTCGGTATCGAGGGTGATAACGTTCTTGTGATACGCCGTCAGCGCGGGCACAACGGCGTAGCCCCGCCAGTCGGTATGCACGTTGCTGCCGTTCTCAACCGCCACGTTGGCGGCGCCTGGCGCCCGCACGATGGCGAAGCTGTCGCCCAGACTCTGCCCCAGCGTCATGCCGTGCGGGTGGGCGACGAGGGAACCCGAGGCTCCCCAGGTGAGCTGGCGACTGTCGCGATCCTGCCGGTAGCCGAGCTGCGCCTGGCCGTAGCCCCCGTGGTAGTCGAGGGAGGCGCCGCTGTTGCTCCCCTGCCCCTGGCTGGCGTAACCCTGCTGCACGGCGTAGTAAAGATTCGGGTTCTTCGGTACCGAACCATACATCGCCACCTGGTGCGAGGCGTAGCCGCGGTTATCCGACGAGGTGGTATAGCTGACGGAACTGCTGGCAAGCGAACCACCCAGCGGAATAGCGATGTTGAACGACCAGGAGCGATCGGGATTGCTGTGCCCACTGGTCTGGGTGTAGTAGTAGCCCAGTCCCCAGGAGATGCCTCTCCAGGCGCTGTAAAACCCGGCATGGAGCGTTTTGTCGCTGCTCTGACTGCGCCAGTAATCCTGCACGTAAGCGGACAACGACAGATTACCCGCTGCGCCAAGGGTCTGAGTGACGGCAATCTCTTCCCGGGTGCGTTTGTTGTCCACCGTCCCGTCACGGCGCTCCAGCATCATCGCCTCGCTGAAATCGTAAAACCCGCTGGAGGAGTAGCGGTAGCTGGCGAGGCTGAAGGAGGTGCCTGCCTGAGCAAAGCTTTTCTGATACTGCGCCCGCAGCGAATGGCCGCTGTAGCGCTTGCCGGAAGGGGCGGTGGTGCCTGCCAGGGTAACGTCCGCGCCAAGCGATCCCAGCTCGCCTAAGCCGTGCCCCACCCCAAGAGCCAGCGCGTGATAATTGTCGGCCAGCTGCGTGCCGCCAGAGAGGGTGAACGCCGCCGGCAAGCCGTAAAACAGCGTGCTCTGGATAAACGTCGGCGAGCGGCTCTCATCCTGCCCGGAATGGAAACGCCCGGCGCTGAGGCTGTACTTGAACCGGCCCTCGCGCAGCATAAAGGGCACGGATGAAAACGGCTGGGTGAAGGTGCGCTCCGCGCCGTCGCTCTCCTTCACTTTCACTTCCAGATCGCCGCTCTGCGCCGTCGGGTAGAGATCTTTAATGGCAAAGGCACCCGGTGAGACATAGGTTTCGTAGATCACGTAGCCATGCTGGGAGACGGTCACTTTGGCGTTACTGTGGGCCACGCCGCGGATCACCGGGGCAAAACCGCGCAGGCTGTCAGGAAGCATCTCCTCGTTTGACATCAGCTGGACGCCACGAAACTGCACGCTGTCAAACACGTCACCACGCGTGTAGGTATCCCCAATCCGCAGCTGGCTTTTCAGCGACGTGACGTCCCGTTGCAGGTATGTGCTGAGGGAGTTCCAGCGCCGGGTGGTGTCATACTGCATCGACGAGGTATTACGTAACCGCCAGGCTCCGAGGTTGACGCCGCTGCGCAGGTTCACAAAGGTGGAGCGCCCGTTATGGCTGGACTGCCCGGTCTGCGCCCCGGAGAGCGTATAGTCGACAAACGCCGCAGGAATCCCTTCGTCCCAGCGTGCCGGATCGATATAGCCCCGGCTCTGAACATTCATCGCCGCCTGGGGGATGCTCAGGTTTAGCCGCTGGCTGGAGAAGTCGAACGCGCTGCTGGCATCCGGGATGTATTGCCCGATACGGGTAAACGTCTCCCCCTCGTGCAGGCGGTCAAATGAGGAGAACGCGCTGACGTTGACGCCATATTCCGCCAGCTGCGCCGCCGTCAGCAGCGGCGCCAGTTTGCCGTTCTCCTCCACGAAGGCGATGTTGCGCTCACTCACCTGCTGGTCATTGACCCAGATGCTGACCGGATAAGTACCGGGCTGCTGCCCGCCCGACGTGGCAAAATAGTGCAGATCGGCGGTTTTTTGCTGTGGCGAACTTAGCTCCAGCGCCGCCGGATCGAAATAATCCTCAGCCCGCACCAGCCCTGGCCGGCACAGCATAAACAGCGCCGTGGGGAGCGTGGCCAGCAGCAAGGCGCCGCCTGAAGAGGCAGTGCTGTCGTGGCATGAAAGAGATGTTTTCACCCTCGCCCCCGGTTACTGCTGCGCGACGTCAGTGATACCACCCGCGTCATTGATGGCGCGCCATGACACCTGCCCGGAGCCGTTAACCGTCCACGTCTGGCTGCTCAGCGGCGCAACCATACCGGGTTCAGGAATCGCTGTTCCGCCTATCGCAAGGCTGTAGAAGGAGACATAAAACGGCGTCGGGTTATGGGCCACCAGCCGGTTGCCCTCCCGGGTAAAGGTCAGTTTCTGCCAGGCGTCTTTGGCGTCTCCCAGCCCTGTCGGGCGCCAGAAGAGCTTGAATTTGGATTTGACGTTAATCTGGAGCTTGTTGGACGCCTCTTTAGGCGTTGGGGAGATATTTTTCACGCACAGCCAGTAGACTGACTCCCGATCGGCGGGTAGCGCGGCGCCGGTAAAGCTAATCCGCAGGACGTTCTCCTGCTCAGGATCGAGGCGAAAGAGCGGCGGTGTGACCACAAACGGCACCGGACGTTTATCGTCTGCGGCCTGGTTTTCAACCCAGGACTGCACCAGGTAGGGAACGCGGGTCTCCATGTTTGTCACCGTAATAGTGGCTTCGCGTTTTCCCTCCTGATAAATCACGCGGGTTCCGCCCATTACTATGCCGGCCTGCGCGGTGGCGCAGAACAGGGAAAAAGAGGCCATCACAGCGGCAAGAAGCTGTTTCATCGTGCAGTTACCATCGGACTTATAAGGGAGATGAACAGGCGCAAGGCCTGCTCAATGAGGGATCAGTTGTAAACCATCAGGAAGTTTGCCACGCCGTTTGCGTCACCTGAGGTAATGCTACCCCCCGTGGATTTGTAATCAGCAAAAAAAGGAACCGTGGCTTTACCCGAGGTCACCGGGACACTTGCGGAAACCGTCCCCAGATTAATCTGCGAACCGGATGCGCCACCGTTATACAATTTAATGCCTACACCGGTCGCCCCGCCCGTTACCGCCAACAGCGTAGGGTCTGTGGCATCTTTTTGACCATCCAACAGGACGGCAACATCGGTAACGGAGGTTGGGCAATTATCGACACTGATGTTAAACGGGGTTTTTGTCGTTTCAGTACTTGTTCCGGTGAAATAGCTTATCGCCCACTTACCCAGGTCGACTTTATTGCCACCGTTAACTGATGAGACATTGCAAGATACATCAACGATTTCACCGCTGAATTCAA
Source organism: Leclercia adecarboxylata (assembly GCF_035787115.1). Classification (GTDB taxonomy): domain Bacteria; phylum Pseudomonadota; class Gammaproteobacteria; order Enterobacterales; family Enterobacteriaceae; genus Enterobacter; species Enterobacter adecarboxylatus_E. The sequence continues at coordinate 263,552 of NZ_JALKTL010000002.1, forward strand.
CCACCCCACCTGCGCCTTTCGTCCCGGCAGGGACGCTATTTCCGCAAAATGCGGCACCAGAGACCAGCATCCCCATCAGAATTGCGGCTCCCCGAAATTGATTTTTCATTATTACGCTCAACTTTAATCGTTATTTTGATGACATTGACCGATGCCCTCCGGTCGTGGCATTCATCCCTTATGCGTTTCCCTTTAAATAGAAATGCCTCTTTTGATTAATCAGATACATTATTTCCCTGATTAATCTCCCTTTATGAAAAGAATAAATTTGCGCGCAATACACCTGCGCACATAAAAATGATATTTCCCGTAACACTAAAAAACAACCTGCTACTTGCCGTGCAAAAGACCTTCTCCATCAATGTTGACATGTCAACATTGATGTTGTTGATTAATATTATTATTTTTGTATTAAGTTGCACTATAGTGGTGAAATATAGCTACAAAAATATAACATTAAGGCCCTGAAAATAGCTGCTGGATTAATTATTCCCGCCAGAGAAAAATAGCAGTCAAATTAATATTAGGAGTAATCCGATGGGGGGGGTGAATATAAAAAAGCGGCATAAATGATCTGCGCTGGACTGTATGAAAACGTCCGGCACCATGCCGAGGATAAAAATAATACCAGCGCCAGTGCGCGTTTTACCGGCTTCGGCGCATCAGGTCTCTCTTCAATGACATCTGTTAAATATTAGCGGCGTTATCTGCCGAACAGCAGCCGGTCCCCCATGCTCACCCCCAGTTTTCGGAAATACTTGCCACGAAAAATTTGCTCACCTTCCCACTCCGCCAGGGCTTTGTCCGTGTCATTCGGCCAGGTGTTAAGCGGTGCTCGCGGCAGTATGAGGCCGGGGAATAGCCGGGTAGTTAAAAACGAGAGGGTCCGTTTACCCTTCTCAGCCGTATGTTCATCGAGCTGGTGTGAATATGCCCAGCTGCCGAATTTAGCGCGGCGACAGGCGAGACGATCCATGCCTGCCAGCGGCATGCCCGGGTTGCGTTCAAAAGGCAGCCAGTTGACATTCACCTCGACATCTTCAGACAACGCGTGCAGGACTTTTTCCAGCCGCGCATGCGCAATCCGGCGCCAGGGACATATAAATTCAGACGTGACGTTGATAGCGACTTTCGTGTTTCACTTCTCAGTGCGTAGCAGGCTAACACTGTTATTTAAAGGTGATAATATGGTTAAAATCGCTAACAGAGTTGCGCCGTGCGCAACGATGCAGGGAGAAAAACATGGATATGCTGGCCTCGCTTGAAGCCTTTATTACGGTTGTCGAAGAGGGCGGCTTCGCCCCGGCGGGCAGAAGGCTGGCCCTGGCAACTTCCTCTGTCACCCGCCAGATCGATGGGCTGGAAAACGTGTTGGGCACGCAGCTCCTGACCCGTTCGACCCGCAGCGTGGCGCTCACCGCGGCGGGACATGTCTATTTCGAGCATGCGGTCAGGATCGTTAACGACCTGGAGTATGCCAACCAGGAAGTTCGGGACCAGACCGGGGAGCCCAGGGGAGTGTTACGAATCAGCTTACCGGTTTCGTTTTCACGGCTGCATATTGCCCCGCTGCTGGCCCCCTTCTCCCGCCGCTATCCGTTAATTTCCCTCGATCTCACCTTTACCGATGAGGTGGTCGATCTGGTGGAAAAGCGGCTGGATCTGACCGTCCGTCTGGGGAAAATCGACTCACCCAATCTGATCGCGCGCAAGCTGCTGTCCCAGCGCCGGTGCGTCTGCGCCAGCCCGGAGTACCTGAAAGCACAGGGCGCGCCTGTTATCCCTGAGGATCTTAAACACCATAACTGCCTGATCTTTTCCTACTCCTCCGGGAAAACGAAGTGGTATTTCAACGGGAAGCAGCCCGTCGCCATTGATGTAAAAGGCACCCTGAAGTGCAATAACTCCGAGATCCTGCGCGAGGCCGTATTAAGCGGCTATGGCATTGCGCTTCTGCCTGACTGGCTGATTGACAAGGATATTCAGAACGGAAAGCTCATCAGACTCCTCCCGGAGTGGCGCGCGGAGGTGAATGACGGCGAGGATGATTCCGCCATTTACGCCATCTACCATCCCACCCGCCGTAATACCAAAAAGGTGAAGGTATTTGTCGATTTTCTGCTGGCGCATCTTTCACCCGCGTCGCAAAGTGAATAGCGTGAATGCTTTAGCGTTGCGTCTGACGCAACGGACTTTTGCATAAACGGCAGGTTCAGTTATGGTTATCTCTGCGTTATGTTGATGAATATTCAAGGGTAAAAATCGCCCCGTCCTGTTTCTAACGCTGCAATCTGGAGTGACATGTATGTCTCAACCCAAGCTGTTTACACCGTTACGTATCCGCAATCTTGAACTCGACAATCGCATCGTGATCGCACCTATGTGTCAGTATTCCGCCGAAGAGGGCTGCATGAATGACTGGCATACCCTTCATCTGGGGCAACTGGCGCTCTCCGGCGCGGGTCTGCTCACCATCGAGGCAGCAGCCGTCTCCCCCGAAGGCCGGATCACCTACGCTGATGTCGGGCTCTATGACGACAAAACCGAGGAAGCGATGGGCCGGGTGCTCGACACCCTGCGGAAGTGGTCAGATATCCCTGTTGGCATCCAGCTGGCCCACGCGGGCCGAAAAGCGTCAACCGACAAACCGTGGGAGAATCGGGGACAACAAATTCCACCCGACCAGCCTGGAGGCTGGCAGACCTTAGCCCCTTCTGCGGTGCCCTACAGCGAGGGTAATATCCCGCCAACTGCCCTCGACAGCGACGGGTTAGCCGAAATTCGCAACCAGTTCGCGCAGGCGGCAAAACGCGCTGCCAGACTGAATATCGATCTGATCCAGATCCACGCCGCCCACGGCTACCTGCTGCATCAGTTCTTATCGCCGCTCTCAAACCAGCGCACGGATAATTACGGCGGATCGCTGGAAAACAGAGCCCGGTTCCCGCTGGAAATTGTCGATGCGGTGCGCGAAGCCTTCCCGTCCGATAAGGCCATCAGCGTGCGTATCTCCGGGACAGACTGGGTGGAAGGCGGCTTCAATCTTGAAGAAGCGGTTGAATTTTCCAGGATGCTGGAAGCGCGAGGCGTTGACGTGATCCACGTCTCCAGCGGCGGCCTGCACCCGGCTCAGAAGATAGAGGTTTATCCCGGCTATCAGGTACCACTGGCAAGAGCGGTGAAAGCCGCAGTGAATATTCCGGTGGTGGCAGTAGGGTTGATTACCGAGCCCGAGCATGCGGAATCCATCGTGGCCAGCGGCGACGCGGATTTCATTGCCATCGCCCGCGGCGCGCTCTACAACCCAAGATGGCCATGGCATGCGGCCGCGGCACTGGGTGCCCAGGTGCATGCGCCCGATCAGTATCTGCGTTGCCAGCCCCACACCCTGAAGAATTTGTTTAAGTCCTGATGTTTCGGATACCCGTGGGATCACGGGTATCCACACACAGCACAAAAGCAAAAACCCCTGCAATATTGCTATCGCAGGGGTTTCAAATTTGGCGGAAGCGTAGAGATTCGAACTCTAGAACCCTTTCGGGTCGCCGGTTTTCAAGACCGGTGCCTTCAACCGCTCGGCCACGCTTCCAAAGTGAGGCGCACTATAAACATCTCTGTCTGTTATGTAAAGCGAAAAATTCAGGAAATTGAACATGTTCGCCTTGTGAACAACATCGCCCCTGTCCGGCACTGAGCCGGACAGGGGCTGAGCTTAGCGCACCATACAGGGGCGCTTATTATCGTATTGCCACGCCGGGATGAGATACTGCATGCCCATCGCGTCGTCGCGTGCGCCCAGACCGTGCTGCAGATACAGCTCGTGCGCCTTCATCACCTGATCCATATCCAGCTCGACGCCCAGGCCCGGTGTCGTCGGCACCTGCACCATACCGCCTTTGATTTCGAACGGCTGTTTGGTCAGGCGCTGGTTACCCTCCTGCCAGATCCAGTGGGTGTCGATGGCGGTAATGTTGCCCGGCGCGGCAGCGGCCACGTGGGTGAACATCGCCAGCGAGATATCAAAGTGGTTGTTGGAGTGCGAGCCCCAGGTCAGGCCGAACTCGTGGCACATCTGCGCCACGCGCACCGAACCCTGCAGGGTCCAGAAGTGCGGATCCGCCAGCGGGATATCCACGGACTGCAGCGACAGGGTGTGGCCCATCTGACGCCAGTCGGTGGCGATCATGTTGGTGGCGGTGGGCAGGCCGGTGGCGCGACGGAACTCGGCCATCACTTCACGGCCGGAATAGCCCTGTTCAGCGCCACACGCATCTTCCGCATAGGCCAGCACGCCCTTCAGGCGCTTACCGATGCGAATCGCCTCATCCAGCGACCAGGCACCGTTAGGATCGAGGGTAACGCGCGCCTGCGGGAAGCGTTTCGCCAGGGCGATGATTGATTCGGCTTCCTCTTCACCGGCCAGCACGCCGCCCTTCAGTTTGAAATCGTTAAAGCCGTACTTCTCATAAGCCGCTTCCGCCAGACGCACGACCGCATCCGGGGTCATCGCCTCTTCATGGCGCAGACGGTACCAGTCGCACTGCTCATCCGGCTGGCTCTGGTACGGCAGCGGAGTCAGCTTGCGGTTGCCCACAAAGAAGAGATAACCCAGCATTTCCACTTCGCTGCGCTGCTGTCCGTCGCCCAGCAGTGACGCCACGTTAACGCCCAGGTGCTGGCCCAGCAGGTCCAGCATCGCCGCTTCAATACCGGTAACCACGTGAATGGTGGTGCGCAGGTCAAAGGTCTGCAGGCCGCGGCCGCCCGCATCACGGTCGGCAAATTCGTTACGTACGGCATTGAGCACATTTTTGTAGGTGCCCAGCGTCTGGCCGACCACTAACGGGATCGCGTCTTCCAGCGTTTTACGGATTTTCTCGCCACCCGGGATTTCACCCACGCCGGTATGGCCGGAGTTATCTTTGATAATCACAATATTACGGGTGAAGAACGGGGCATGGGCGCCGCTCAGGTTCATCAGCATGCTGTCATGGCCGGCAACCGGGATGACCTTCATTTCAGTGACGACAGGCGTTGAAAAGTCGTTATACATATCAGATACCTTTGAGATACAGAACGATCCGCGCGCAACGCGCGACGGATAGTGTTCAGGGGTGAACATAGCCCGACGGTAGACGGGGCTGAAAGAGTGTGTGCTTACGCCTGTTTGACCTGTACGCGTTCAAACTGACGTGCCACCAGTAGATAACTCACAACGGCGAGGATGCCGTGTGCCGCGACAAACCAGAGCGCATTATTAAAGGAGCCGGTCACCGCCACGACATAGCCAATGACGACGGGGGTTACGATCCCGGCAATATTCCCGATGCCGTTAAATACACCGCCGCACAGGCCAATCATGTTTTTTGGCGCGATATCGGAGAGTACGGCCCATCCCACGGCGGCGAAGCCTTTGCCGAAGAACGCCATTGCCATCAGAAAAATAACGGCGCTATTGGCATCAACAAAATTCGCGAACACCAGCATGGTTGACAGCGCCATCCCAATAATAAAGGGCGTTTTACGCGCCTTTGAGGGGTGAACGCCTCTGGCAATCAGCCTGTCGGAGAGAAAACCGCCCAGAATACCGCCACTGAAGCCGCAGATTGCCGGTAAAGCGGCCACCCAGCCGGCTTCCATGATGGTCATGCCGCGCCCCTGGATTAAATACACCGGGAACCAGGTGATAAAGAAATAGGTCAGCGCAGTAATGCAATATTGTCCGAGATAAACGGCCCACAAATTACGATGCACAAAGAGCTGTTTCGCTTCCTGCCAGGTCACCCCTTTTTTACCTTTTCCGCGTTCGGCATCCAGGTCAATCAGGGCGCCACCGGATTTCATAAAGGCCTTCTCATCTGTGCTCAGGCGCGGGTCCCTGTGCGGTTCCTGATAAAAGACGAACCAGTAGGCTGCCAGTACGAACCCAACGCCTCCCATCCACAGGAATACGTGCTCCCATCCCCAGGCGTGTGTCAGCCAGGCCATAATCGGTGCGAATACGACCACAGCCATATATTGACCCGAATTGAACAATGCCGAGGCGAGTCCACGCTCGCTGGTGGGAAACCAGCAAGAGACAATACGTGAGTTGGCCGGAAATGCTGGCGACTCCACCAGCCCGAGCATGAATCGCATCAGAAACAGCGTCATGGCGGCTGCCGCACCGGTCATTCCCATCCAGCCGACGGTCCCCTGAAGCGCGGTAAAGAGGGACCATAGCAGCAGACTGGTGCCATAGACCCGTTTTGCGCCAAAGCGATCCAGTAGCCAGCCGCCGGGGATCTGCCCCAGCGCATACGCCCATGCAAAGGCGGAAAAAATCATACCCAGCATCAGAGGATCGAGCTGCAGCGCTTGTACCACTGAGGTTCCCGCGATTGACATGGTAGCGCGGTCAGCATAATTAATGACGGTGATGATAAAAATCAGTCCTAACACCCGGTAACGATAGCGCGGAATGGTACCCGTTATCGCGGCGGTGATATCGGCATCTTTGCTTGTCATGATTACTCTCTTTTTTAGATTGGCGTAGGGTAAAGAGCATGATGTGGGGTTACACCCGGTGTGGGGGCTGTTTGCCGCTGAAGCAGGCCGCCAGGTTTTCCAGCACCATTTCGCCCATGGCAATACGGGTCTGTAGAGTGGCGCTGGCCCGGTGCGGCTGTAGCGTGACATTTTTTAACGATAAAAAGCCTTCCGGGACATGGGGTTCGTGCGCAAAGACATCCAGCCCGGCACCGGCAATACGCCCTTCAGTGAGGGCAGCAAGCAGCGCGTTTTCATCCACCAGTTTTCCGCGCGCCACGTTGATGAAATAGCCGTCCCGACCCAGAGCATCAAGTACCGCATCGGTAATGATGACATGCCCACCGTCTGCCGACGCAGCCAGCACCAGCACATCCGCTTCACGGGCCAGCTGATGGATATCGCTGATAAAACGGTAATCGAGATCCGGTACGGCCCTGGTGCTGTTATAGAGCACCTTCATACTGAAGGCCTCCGCCCGACGGGCTATAGCCTGCCCTACCCGCCCCATGCCCACGATCCCGAGCGTGATGCCGCTGACTTTACGGGACAGAGGCAGGCTGGTTTGCGGCCAGAGTCCGTTGCGTACCACCTGTTCAGCTTCGCCCATCTGACGCAGGGTGGAAATCAGCAGTCCAAAGGCCATATCCGCGACGTCATCCGTCAGCACACCCGGGGTGGTTGTGACCCAGACCCCTCGCTCAGCGGCATAATTGAGATCCACAGCATCGGTGCCGATACCACTGATCGCGATAATTTTAAGGGCGGGAAGCTTCTCCATCATGTCCCGGGACAATCCTTTTGCTCCGCCCGTGACCACGCCAGCAATATGCGACCCTTCCTGTTCCAGCAGATGGCTGGGATCGGCGGCTTGATACAACCGGTGCACGACATAGTCCCGGTTAAGGATCCTGTCGGTATCCTCAGGGACAGGCTGAGTTAAGAGAATGTGTGGGCGGGTAAAGGTGACTGACATGAAGTCTCTCCATAAGGTATGAATGACATTAATCATGAACAGCGCTGCAATACCTGTATAATATAAATACGGCATACTTTGATTCAAAAATTAAATCATGGACCTTCATCAACTTCGCTGCTTTACCGCCCTTGCCGAAGAATTGCATTTTGGCCGTGCTGCCAGCCGCCTCAACATGACGCAGCCGCCGTTTAGCCGCCAGATTCAGTTACTGGAGAAAAGCCTGGGTGGCGCACTCTTTGAACGTGATAACCGTCACGTCAGGCTAACCTTTCTTGGTGAACATTTGCTGGGACGAGCCTGCCAGATCCTGCAGCAGGCTGAGCAACTGACGCTATCCGCGCAGTCCTGCGTAAGCGGAGAAAGTGGAACCTTATCCGTTGGATTTACTGCGGTTTTTTCCTGGTCATTTATTCCTGCCCTGTTAAAAAACTTGCACGCCACGTTGCCCGGGCTGAATGTTCAGCTGCATGAAAATGTGTCAAACAAACAAATCATTGCGATTGAAAATCAGACAATCGATGTGGGTTTTGTGCGCAAAGTCCCAATAAATCCGTTGCTTGATTACCTGCCCTTAAAAAGCGAAGCGCTGATGGGGGCTTTCCACGTCGATCATCCTCTGGCCAGAAAGCGTAAAATCCCGCTTAGCGCTTTTGCCGGACAACCCTTCTTTTTATACAGTCCCGATGAAGCTCGTTATTTCTTTGATCGTATTACCGATCTGTTTACGTTCCATAACATTACGCCGGACTATAAATATCAACTGGCGCAGACTCATACCATTCTGGGGTTGGTCAATGCCGGGCTGGGATGCGCCATTGTCCCGGCCTCCGCCAGAACGTTGGGCTTTCCGAACGTGACCTATATGGCGTTAGATGATGTGGATATACAGGCGCATAATTTTCTGGTGTATTCGCGCATTAATACCAATCCGGTTCTGCCTGCTTTCCTGCGGTTATTGACCCAGTGGGTGCAGGATGGACGACTGGAATAGCAAGGACTGAGGCGGACATAAGCAGGTTGATACAGCCCCGTCAGCAATATCGCCTTCTGACGGCCGTCAGAATTCAAACAAGAAAAAATCGCCAGAATCGTCAGAAGCGGCTATTGTCTTTTATTTACCACTGGTATGACCACTCAACCAAGGTTTACCCATGAATTCAATAACAATACCGGTAAATGAAGGCGGCTCTCTCGCGGCTACGCTTTGGGAGAAACAAAATGCCCGCGCGCTGGTGATCCTTCACCCCGCGACGGCAGTTGTACAGCAATTTTATACGCGTTTCGCTGAGTACCTTTACGATTATGGATTCAGCGTGCTGACCTATGACTATCGGGGTACGGGTCGCTCGACGTCAGGCAGACTCCGGAGCTGTAACGTCTCTATGTCAGACTGGATCGAGCAGGATGTGGGCTGCATCACCGCCTGGGCCAGGGCACGTTTTCCCGGGCTGAGGCTGCTGGCGGTTGGGCACAGCATTGGAGGCCACGCCGTTCTGCTTTCCACGGCGACCCGACACCTTCATGCTGCGGTCATTGTGGCATCCCACGCCGGGGTGACCCGTTCGATAAAACAGACGGCGGAGAGGGTGCGCGTCTGGTGCCTGTTGCGTGTTCTCGGCCCGGCGCTTTGCCGTCTGTTTGGCTATATGCCTGCCAGACGCCTCGGGCTGGGAGAAGATTTGCCGGCGCCCGTCATGCTGCAGTGGGGACGCTGGAGCGCCATGCCGGGCTACTTCTACGACGATCCTGACTGGGATGCGCGTCGCAGAGCAGCCGGGGTTACCTTACCGCTGATGGTGATGGGCTTTGATGACGATCCCTGGGCTAACCCTGACGCCATTTCACGCCTGCTGGAGCCCGTGAAAAACGCCAGAATTGAACGTCGCGAGATCCGGCCCGCGGAGTTTGGTCTTTCGTCTGTTGGCCACATGGGCTTTTTTCGCACGCGCTGTGCGGAAAAATTATGGCCCGTCGTGGGTCAATGGCTGGCGAGTCAGTGCCCGGATTGAGAAAAAAATGGGGCCCCAGGGGCCCCATTGTAATGGCATTGCGCGTAGAGGAATTATTCAGGCAAGGCGTAAACCACAACCTGGTCGCCGACCTGATCCTTCAGGATCGTATTCCCGCCCGCGACAAACGCCACGTACTGACGGCCTTTGTACTCATAGACCGACGGGTTGGCGACCGCAGGGGCTTCAACCTGATCGGACCATAACTCTTCGCCGCTCTCCACCGAGTAGGCGCGAACTTTGGCATCCATAGAGGCACCGATGAAGATCACCCCTCCCGCCGTGATGGCCGGGCCGCCGATGGTTGGGGAGCCCCAGCTTTCCGGCATAAAGAAGCCGTACTGCTGCGAGGCGCCAACCGGACGACGCCATTTCACATCGCCGGTATGCATATCCAGCGCAACGATCTCACCAAACGGCGGCTTCCAGCACGGCATGCCCAGCCAGTTGTTCGCCACCAGCAAACGCATACCGTACGGGGCGCCTTCCTGCGGCGCAAAGCCGCTTTCGTTGCCCGCGTTTTTATCGGCTTTATCGTAATCTTCGCGGCTGTAGAGCTTCACGTACTGCACGATATGTGAGGTGTTGACGATAGCAATCTGTTTGTGCGGATCGAACGCCACCCCGCCCCACTGCACGCCACCGGCGCTGTCCGGATAGGTCAGCGCCCCCTCGCCTTTGGTCGTCGGCGGTGTGTACATACCTTCATAGGTCAGGTTATCCCACAGGCGGGAGCACTGGCCGGCACCGACCATATCCGCCAGTTTCCAGATCTCCGGCTTTTTCGACTGATCGAGCAGCGGTGCAGGCTTCGTCGGGAACGGCTGGGTTGGGGCAAGTTTTTCCCCCTGTACCGAACCGTCGCCCTGCGGTACCGGACGCTCTTCGATAGGCCAGACGTCTTCCCCCGTCAGGCGGTTAACCACAAACAGAAAGCCCTGCTTGGTGGCCTGAACCAGCGCCGGGATCTGCTTGCCGTCGACGGTGATATCCATCAGCGTTGGCGCAGAGTTGATATCGTAATCCCACACGTCGTGATGCACCCACTGGCGCGACCAGACCACTTTACCGGTGTTGATATCCAGCGCGGTGGTGGAAGTGCCAAGCGGAATAGCATCGACACGGTTTCCGCCCCAGTAGTTAGGGGACGGGGACGAGACCGGCAGATAGACCAGGCCATTGGCCTCGTCGGCGGACATGTGCGTCCAGACGTTGGCGGTTCCGGTGCGTTGGCGGATCTCGGCCGGGATAGCCTCGAAGGACCATTCCCGCTCGCCGGTCTGGGCGTTAATGGAAAACACGGTGCCCGGAGGCGCTTCGGCATAGGCCCAGTCTTTACCAGCCCAGCCCACCAGCAGATGGTTACCCACCACCGTTGGCGGCTGAAGAATGGAGAGCGGGAATTTGGCGTTCACCGTGTTCCACTGGTTCACGTTCAGCACCCCGTTATCCGCAAAGCTGCTGCACGGCTTGCCGGAATCGGCATCCAGCGCAAAGAGCTTGCCGTCAACGGTGCCCATGTAGACGATCTTCTGGCACGCCTCGCCGGCCACCGGATTTTTGGCCTGCCAGTAGGAGACGCCGCGGTTTTTCAGCACCGGCTGGGTCAGCGCCTCGCGCGGCGATTTGGTGTCATAGTGCCACTTCTCTTTTCCGGTACCCGGATCGAGCGCAATCAGGCGATCGAACGGTGTGCCTATGTAGAGCGTGTCGTTGGCGAAAATGGGCGTTGCTGACCAGACGGTAGCAGGCGTTTCGCCTTTACCATCCGAGACATCGCCGGTATGAAACTCCCAGACTTTTTTTAGTTCCCCGACGTTGTCCGCGGTGATCTGGGTCAGCGGGCTATATTTCTGGGCGTTAAGCTGCCCGTGAAAGCTGTCCCAGGTGGCGGCAGAAGGCACCAGCGGCGTTGCCGGATGTCCAGCCGAGGCCACTTTCTGCCCTTCGCTTTTTCCGGTTGAGGCTTCATCGGTGGTTTTCGTGGTGCCCGGCGCCTGTTGGTCGGCCGCATCCACGTTAAGCTCTTCCTGCGTCCCCTGAGAGGCCTCAGCGGCTTTATCCTGCGCCTGTAGAGTGAACGGCGTAACCAGCAGTGCCAGCGCCGTCATGCTGACTTTTATTAACGGGTAGTGTTTATCGTTATGCACGGGTGGCTCCTCAGGCTCTGACGCGGGGATGGTGACGGGCGGAATTGCTGCTCAGCATAATCAGGCCAATCAGGCCGACCACCATGGCTGCCGTAATGATGTACTGGTGCAGCAGCGCGGCCGCAAAACCAATACCCACCAGTACCACAAGGATGACAATAATCAGGAAGATGCGCGCGCCGCGACCGGATGCGGCACGCAGCATAAAGGTCAGTACCGCCAGCACCGCGCAGGCAATGGCGACGCCCAGCGCACCAATAGTACCGGTGACGCCGGTAAGGGGCGTCAGCCAGGCGTATAACGCCACCGCGAAGCCGATTACCGCAGCCAGCAACAGTATTATGCTGCCAGCGCGTGAGGGATGAGAATGCAACATACCAGGAGGTCCCCTATCAAAATAAAAATTAACCAATACGTCATATACGTGGGTTTATGCCGCTGCGACGCGCATGGGCAATAGCTGAAAACGCAGGCTGAGTGGAAAAACAGCGGCATAGCTCACTAAACGTAACTGAGTATAGAAGAAGGTTTTTAAAGGGGAGGTTTAAACACGGCATGGCCGCATAAAGGGGCAAAAAAAATGCCGCCAGGGATGGCGGCACCGGGAGATTAACGAACCAGATGCAGGAAGTGCAGATGCTTTTCGTACTGGTCCAGAATGTCGTTGATGAGCTGTTCCTGAGTCCAGCTCATCACATCGTAATCCTGTCCCCCCTCTTTGAGGTAGACTTCCGCACGATAGTATCTGTGCTGCTCCGCCTGCTGTTCATCGTTATCGATAGCCGCCAGGGCGAAGGTCGGCGAGTTGTAGCCACGCAGCCTGACTTCATAGAGGAAGTTCAGTTCATTACCTAAATCAACCTCAAGGCGAATACGATCGTCCGAGGCATCGCTGATTCGGCTCACTGTCCCCTGCTTATGCAGCTCCTCCTGAACCAGGGTCATCGCCGGTTTGATGACCTCATCCATAAAGCGTTTCACCAGCGATCGTTTTGGCAGATAGGCAATATTGCGCAGGCGTCGCTGCCACGGGATCGGGTTGCGGGCCGCGGTCGGCGCGATGGTAGCCATGCTCAGGCTTTCGCGTTTGGTTAAATCACGACGCAGCGCTTTAAGAAGCCCGTAAATGGAGATAAGCAGGATGACGGAAAACGGTAGCGCGCTGGCGATGGTGACGGTTTGCAGCGCGCTTAGCCCGCCTGCGAGAAGAAGCGCAATCGCCACAACCCCCATCAGCGCGGCCCAGAAAATGCGCTGCCAGACAGGTGTGTTCGCCTCGCCGCCGGACGCCAGGGTGTCCACCACCATCGCCCCCGAGTCAGCTGAGGTGACAAAGAAGACGATGACCATCGCCATGGCGATAAACGACAGCACGGACGAGAACGGGAAGTGCTCCAAGAAGTTGAACAGCGCCAGCGCCACATCCTGCTGTACCGTGGTGGCCAGATCCGTGGCGCCCTGGCTCATGATGAGATAAATCGCGCTATTGCCGAAAACGGTCATCCACATCAGGGTAAAGCCCGCCGGGACAAAGAGCACGCCGGTCACAAATTCACGAATGGTTCTGCCGCGTGAGACGCGGGCAATAAACATCCCGACAAACGGCGACCAGGAGAGCCACCATCCCCAGTATAAGAGCGTCCAGCCGCCCAGCCAGTTGCTTGATTTTGGCTCGTAGGCGTAAAGGTTGAAAGTTTTGCTGACCAGCTCGGACAGATAGCCGCCCGTATTTTCCACGAAGGATTTCAGCAGCAGCACCGTTGGCCCGAGGATAAGCACCAGGGCCAGCAGTAAAACCGCCAGACCCAGGTTAAGTTCGGACAGGATGCGGATGCCTTTATCCAGCCCGGAGACCACGGAAATGGTCGCCAGACCGGTGATGACCACGATCAGGATGACCTGCACCGTTTCATTAATGGGCACGCCGAAAAGATGATTGAGCCCGGCGTTCACCTGCAGCACACCATAGCCTAACGAGGTTGCCACCCCAAAAACGGTACCGATAACGGCAAAAATATCAACCGCATGGCCTATCGGCCCATGAATTTTGTCGCCGATGATAGGATAGAGCGCTGAACGTAAGGTCAGAGGCAGGCCGTGCCGGTAGCTGAAAAAGGCCAGGATCAGCGCCACGATGGCATAGATAGCCCATGCGTGAAGTCCCCAGTGGAAGAACGTCAGTCGCATCGCTTCCTTGGCCGCGGCGACGGTCTCAGGTGTGCCTACAGGCGGGGAAAGATAGTGCATGACCGGCTCGGCAACGCCGAAGAACATCAGGCCTATCCCCATACCTGCTGAAAACAGCATGGCGAACCAGGAGTGATAGCTAAAATCGGGCTGGGCATGATCGGGGCCAAGCTTGATATCGCCGTAGCGCGATAGACCAAGAAAGGTCACGCTCAGTAATATCAGCGCGACGGCCAGGATATAGAACCAGCTGGCGTTGGTGAAGATTTGCTGCTGCAGTATTTTAAAGTTTTTATCGGCAACGTCAGGAAAAAGCGCTGCAAAGGCAACAAGAAGGAAAATTAACAAAGCAGATGTAAAGAATACCGCTTTGTTAATCTTGCTTTCAGACTTCTTTGGGATGGGGTTATTTTCACTCATATGTTATGTATTCCATTAAAACTGAAACCGCTCCGGATGAGAGGAGTCATCTCTTTCAGGTTAGCAAATTTAGTCTGCATATGCAGTTGTTGATGGCCTGGTTACCTTCTCCTGTCCCTGTGTTTTCCAGGGCTTAATTAACAAAACGGGACTGACATAACGTCGTCTTTTGAGCAGAACCACAATAGAAAAAGCCCCGCGATATTGCTATCGCAGGGCTTATCTAATCTGGCGGAAGCGCAGAGATTCGAACTCTGGAACCCTTTCGGGTCGCCGGTTTTCAAGACCGGTGCCTTCAACCGCTCGGCCACACTTCCAGAATGAGGCGAACTATAAACACCTCCTGGCGCCCTGTAAAGCGTGCCCGCGATCGTTCGCCTGAAAAATAGTCAAAATGCGTTTAATCGGTTGAATAGCCAACATTCTGACCATTTTATCAGCACAAAATCACGCGATAATCGCTCAGTGCTTTTTGATGTACATATCTTTCGTGTAGTAGTACCCCAGCTTGTCCGGCGTAAATCCACCGACCCACGGCTTGACCAGGTGGGTGCGCACATAGTGATAGACCGGGATCGCCGGAACATCCCGCGCCAGCAAATCTTCAGCCTGCTGGTAATATGTACCGCGCTCGGCGGTGGTTTTGGCTTTTGCGGCATTTGCCAGCGCTTCGTCATAGGCCGGATTGCTGTACTGAGTGGTGTTCTGGCTGTCGCCGGTACGGAAGTTATTCAGGAAGGTGGCCGCATCGTCGTAATCGGCGATCCAGGCGTAGCGCACCGCATCAAAATTATGGGTGTGCATGGTGTCCAGCATGGTTTTCCACTCCTGGTTTTGTAGCTTCGCCTCCACCCCGAGGTTTTTCTTCCACATGGAGCTGACGGCGATAGCAATCCGCTGGTGTGACTCCGAGGTGTTATACAGAAGATTAAAGCTGAGCGGGTGGCCGTCGTTGAAGCCCGCCTCCTTCAGCAACTTTTTCGCTTCAGCGATGCGCTTATCCATTGGCCAGCTGGCGTAATCGGGGTTTTGTAGTTTGACCCCGCCGATATCCGGCTGACTGATGACCCACGCCGGACGCTGCCCCTGCCCCAAAACTTTCCCGGCGATAATCTCTTTATCCAGCGCAAGGTTTAGCGCCTTGCGGACGCGCGGATCGTTAAACGGCGGACGGGAGGTATTGAACTGGTAATAGTAGGTTGCCAGCTGCGGCGAGACATCCACCTCTTTGCCCAGCGTTTTTTGCAGCTGAGCAAACTGGTTGATGGGCAGGGTATAAACGATATCGATTTCACCCGCCCTGTAGCGGTTCACGTCGGCGGCTTCAGAGGTAATGGGCAGGTATGTCACCTGGTTTATCACCGTATGGGCGTTATCCCAGTAGCGCGGGTTGCGCCCGGCGACAATCCGCTCGTTGACGACCCACTGCTTGAGCGTATAGGCTCCGCTGCCGATAAAGTGCTCCGGCCTGGACCATTTATCGCCATAGCGACCGACCAGCACCTTATCGATCGGCACCAGCGACGGGTGCGCCAGCATGGCAAGGAACGCCGCGTTGGGCTGATTCAGCGTCACTTCCAGGGTGGTGTCGTTCAGCGCTTTGACGCCCAGGGTATCGGGGGCCTTTTTACCCTCTGAGATATCGGCGGCGTTGACCATATGCATATTGCCCGGGAAGCTGGCGTACGGCGAGGCGGTTTTAGGATCCACCAGCCGCTGCCAGCTCCAGACTACATCCTGGGCGGTAATGGCCGTGCCGTCACTCCAGGTAATGCCCGGACGGAGATGGAAGGTCCAGACGGTGTTGTCTTTGTTCTCCCATTTCTCAGCCAGCCGCGGTTGGATCTCTCCCTGCGGCGAGACGCTGACCAGCCCGTCGAACAAATCGCTGATAATATTAAATTCGACATCGCTTTCGACTTTATGCGGATCGAGCGATGCCGGTTCATTGCCATTATTCCTGACCAGCTCCTGCTTC
The DNA here is from genome assembly GCF_035787115.1 of Leclercia adecarboxylata. Taxonomy (GTDB): domain Bacteria; phylum Pseudomonadota; class Gammaproteobacteria; order Enterobacterales; family Enterobacteriaceae; genus Enterobacter; species Enterobacter adecarboxylatus_E. The sequence continues at coordinate 279,803 of NZ_JALKTL010000002.1, forward strand.
TCTGCCAGCGCTGTTCCTGCCGGTACGCTGGCAGCAAACGCCGTTGCGCTTGCGCAAAGAATGCCTGCCGTCAGCAAAGAGAGCGTAAATGTTGCTTGTGATGAGGGTTTCATGTCCTTCGCCTTATTGTTTAGTTTTGACGATGCAAAATAACTCTTAGCGCTGCGGCTGTAATAAGGCAATATATTTCAGTGACCTATAAGAGCTTGATCTGATTAATCCTGATGAACCGGAGTTCGCTCTGCTTTCAGGTCGTTGTGTAAAATTTCATGCTATGGCGACCCCTAAGGTGCTGAGTAAAGATGGGTAAAACCACTTTGTAACTGGCGCATCGTTTCCTATTCTTGCCGTTAATTACATCTGTCATAAGAGAGTGACTCATGGATCGTATTATTAGTTCTTCACGCGACCGCACATCGCTACTCAGCACCCACAAGGTGCTGCGCAATACTTACTTTATGCTCAGCCTGACGCTGGCCTTCTCGGCGCTCACGGCAACCGCCAGCACCGTGCTGATGCTGCCGTCTCCGGGGTTGATCCTGACGCTGGTGGGGATGTACGGTCTGATGTTCCTGACCTACAAAACTGCTGACAAACCGGTTGGTATTTTGTCCGCGTTTGCCTTCACCGGTTTCCTGGGTTACATCCTGGGACCAATGCTTAACACCTACCTGTCTGCCGGTATGGGCGATCTGATCGGCCTGGCGCTGGGGGGTACGGCGCTGGTGTTCTTCTGCTGTTCCGCCTATGTGCTGACCACCCGCAAAGACATGTCTTTCCTCGGCGGTATGCTGATGGCGGGCATCGTGGTGGTGCTGATCGGGATGGTGGCGAACATCTTCCTGCAGCTGCCGGCCCTGCATCTGGCCATCAGCGCAGTGTTCATCCTGATCTCCTCCGGAGCGATCCTGATGGAAACCAGCAACATCATTCATGGCGGCGAGACCAACTACATCCGCGCCACCGTGAGCCTGTATGTGTCGCTGTATAACATCTTCGTCAGCCTGTTGAGCATCCTGGGCTTCGCCAGCCGCGATTAACCGACAGTGCTGTATAATGAGCCCCGCTTATGCGGGGCTTTCTTTTTTGGTAAACTGCCGCGGTTTTTGTTAAACCCGTGATGATTATGCTGAACTTTGAAGGTAAAGAGATTGAGACCGATAGCGAAGGCTATCTGAAAGAGACCAGCCAGTGGAGCGAAGGTCTGGCGGCTGTCATTGCCGAAAAAGAGTCTATCGCCCTGACGCCAGAGCACTGGGAAGTGGTGCGCTTCGTGCGCGATTTCTATCTGGAATTTAACACCTCCCCCGCCATCCGCATGCTGGTAAAAGCAATGGCCAATAAGTATGGCGAGGAGAAAGGCAACAGCCGCTATCTGTATCGCCTGTTCCCGAAAGGCCCGGCAAAACAGGCGACCAAAATCGCCGGTCTGCCTAAGCCCGTGAAGTGCATTTAATGGCGAATACCAAAATTCATGTATTCCCGCTCGGGTTGATGCGGTTCTGACAGGACCTTCTCAACCCGCGCGATGCGTGGCCCGCCCGCTTTCAGCCAGGCGAGCAGCTTATCAACCTGTTCCGCCTCGCCGCAGGCCACCACCTCGACGCTTCCGTCATCCATATTGCGCGCGTAACCGGTCAGCCCAAGCTCCTTGGCTTCACGCTGCGTGCTGTAACGAAAGCCAACCCCCTGAACCGTGCCGTGAACCCACGCGATGATGCAGACGTTTGCCATACTCCTTCCCCTTATCCATGCCTGAGCCTGAACCCAAAGAATAGCAAATAATGGCTACAGGTTTAGCGCAGCGTTTTGGGTAAACAGCCGTAATGCTGGCGGAAACGGGCCGTAAAACGGGAGCTGGACAGGTACCCGCACTGCATGGCGATCTCGCCGATGGGCAGGCGGGTCGACTGGAGCTGAGAGAGCGCAACCGCCATACGCACCTCTTCCACGATCTGGCGAAAACTTTGCGACTCTTCCCGTAAGCGTCGACGTAAGGTCGGCACGCTTACGGCCAGACGGCTGGCAATATCCTGCGCCGTCCATGCTCTGGCGGGAGCCAGCATGATGAAATGCCGCACCTGTTCGGTCAGATTACTGTTTCGCTCGATGAGCAGCGGGCCTGCCACCCCATCGTGCAGCAGCGCCAGCAGGAGCCCGTGGGCCTGATGCTTTTGCAGTTCATCCGAAAAACCGTGCCGCACCGCATGCAGCAGGTTATCCCACATAAAGGCCAGCCCTTCGCTAAGCGGGGCACATAACGAGTCCGTTCTGGCACGCGGCCAGGATTGCAAATAGCGCGTCTTAAACCCGGCAATAATATCGGGCGATAGCAGCAACAGATCGGAGTGAAACACTCCCTGCGCAGGCTGATTAATGATTTCCATTGGGGTATTGGCCGGGATAATAATCAGTTCATCCGGCGTGGCCACCAGGCGCCTCTCCTCCTGGATAATCACTTTACTGCCGTAGGTAATGTGGCAAATAGCCGGGTAAAAAAGCTTAACATGGTGCAGGCGATGCATTTTGCTGGCATTGACCTCGGCCGCCGTCAGATGTTTATGTTGAAAATGAAAATCCTGCACCGGGCCACCTTTTATCGTGCGTATGTTGCGGTTAATTGTGCTTTGGCCAGCACGTGGCTGTTGAGCATAAAGCCGACCAGCGCGCCGCTGGCATTATCGTCGATGGGCAGTTTGTCTACGTTCAGCGCCCAGACGGTGAACTGATAAGGGTGCGGTTTATCCCCTTCAGGCGGACAGGCCCCGCCAAAACCAGCATAACCGAAATCATTGCGCCCCTGCACCGCGCCCGCGGGTAATTTATCGCTGTTCGTTTTCCCGGCGCCAGCGGGCAGACTCAGCGTCTCTGCGGGAATGTTGACCAGCGTCCAGTGCCACCAGCCACTGCCGGTGGGTGCGGCAGGATCGTACGCGGTAATGGCGAAACTTTTTGTGCCCGCCGGTGGATGCTGCCAGGCCAGCTGCGGCGAGGTATTTTCTCCCTGGCAGCCGAAACCCGCAAAGACCTGCTTTGAGGTTAACGCCTGGCCGTCGGCGATATCCTGACTGCTGAGGCTAAACGACAGGGCCGCAGAAGCCGTAAAACTGATTGTCGCCAGCGTGATGGCGGCAATGGTAACGTGCTTTTTCATTGTTGTGTCCTTTTGCTGAACCGGAAACCACACTGTAAAGCCCGTTGCGAATGGAGAATGTGCCTGAGCGATTTTAAAATGTGCCGAAACGCTCAATAGTGTCCGCAGATGATTGCCCCTGACCATCTGTGCTACTCTACGCGCCATTTCCCTGGAATCGACAGAACAGAAAATTATGAGTGTACGTTTAGTGTTAGCCAAAGGGCGCGAGAAGTCATTGCTGCGCCGTCATCCCTGGGTCTTCTCCGGCGCGGTTGCGCGTATGGAAGGCAAAGCCAGCCTCGGTGAAACCATCGATATCGTTGACCACCAGGGGAAATGGTTAGCGCGTGGCGCATACTCGCCCGCGTCGCAGATCCGGGCGCGCGTCTGGACATTCGATAAAGATGAATCCATTGATATCGATTTCTTTGTCCGCCGTCTGCAGCAGGCGCAGCAGTGGCGCGACTGGCTGGCAAAACGCGACGGGCTGGACAGCTATCGTCTTATCGCCGGTGAATCCGACGGTTTACCGGGCGTAACCATTGACCGTTTCGGCAATTTCCTGGTGCTGCAGTTGCTAAGCGCGGGCGCCGAATATCAGCGCGCGGCATTAATCAGCGCCCTGCAGACGCTGTATCCGGCGTGCGCCATTTACGATCGCAGCGACGTCGCGGTGCGTAAAAAAGAGGGTATGGAGCTGACTCAGGGGCCGGTCACCGGCGAACTGCCGCCTGCCCTGCTGCCCATTGAAGAGCACGGCATGAAACTGCTGGTGGATATTCAGGGAGGCCATAAGACCGGTTACTACCTCGATCAGCGCGACAGCCGTCTGGCAACTCGCCAGTACGTGGCCGACAAGCGCGTGCTGAACTGCTTCTCCTACACCGGCGGCTTTGCGGTTTCGGCCCTGATGGGCGGGTGTCGTCAGGTGGTAAGCGTCGATACGTCTCAGGAAGCGCTGGACGTGGCGAAGCAGAACGTTGAGCTGAACAAGCTGGATCTGAGCAAAGCTGAGTTTGTGCGCGACGATGTCTTTAAGCTGCTGCGCAAATACCGCGACCAGGGCGAGAAGTTTGACGTCATCGTGATGGATCCGCCTAAGTTTGTGGAGAATAAAAATCAGCTGATGGGCGCTTGCCGTGGATATAAAGACATCAACATGCTCGCAATCCAGCTGCTCAACCCTGGCGGCGTGCTGCTGACGTTCTCTTGCTCTGGCCTGATGACCACCGAATTATTCCAGAAAATTATCGCAGATGCCGCTGTAGATGCTGGTCGTGATGTACAATTTATAGAGCAGTTCCGTCAGGCGGCCGATCATCCGGTGATCGCTACCTATCCGGAAGGGCTGTATCTGAAAGGATTTGCCTGTCGCATCATGTAACTTGAAAAGTGGAATGTTGCCCACACCTATAGTGTAAGTAACGTTTCCCGGGAGGTGACTATGATTGCCAGCAAATTCGGTATCGGCCAGCAGGTCCGCCACTCCCTGTTAGGTTATCTGGGCGTGGTCGTGGATATCGACCCGGAATATTCCCTCGACGAACCGTCAGCGGATGAGCTGGCGGTAAACGCAGAGCTCCGCGCCGCGCCCTGGTATCACGTGGTTATGGAAGATGACGATGGCCAGGCTGTGCATACCTATCTTGCCGAAGCCCAGTTAAGTAGCGAACAGCAGGATGAACATCCTGAACAGCCATCGATGGATGAACTGGCGCAAACGATCCGCAGACAGCTGCAGGCCCCACGCCTGCGCAACTAACAAAAAACCCGGTAGCCTGTGGCTGACCGGGTTTTTTTTACTTCACAATTCCAAGGCGGGGGATCTCAATCGCCGGGCAGCGATCCATCACCACATTCATACCTGCGTCGCGTGCCAGCACCGCCGCCTGTTCATTAATCACGCCGAGCTGCAACCACAGCGTTTTAGCCCCGACTGCAATCGCCTCCTGAGCGACGCCCCAGGCCGCTTCGGAATTACGGAATACATCCACCATATCGATTTTTTCCGGTACTTCTGCCAGGGTACCGTACCCCTGCTGACCTAACAATGTTTTACCTGCCACTTTTGGCGAAACCGGAATCACGTGATAGCCATGATCCAGCAGGTATTTCATCACCCGGTAGCTGGGGCGATCTGGTTTATCACTTGCTCCCACCAGCGCGATGGTTTGGGTGGTGGTAAGGATCTCAGCGATATCGTTCTCTTTCATTTATTCCTCCTGGCTCGTCCAGACTGGGTATCAATGCTATTAAGCAACTTTCATCCCATACGTCTGTATGAGGGCAAATTGCCAGAATATGTCTATATGTTAGTAAATATGATTAGCGAAAAATTTTGATACATTATTCATGACGCATGTCTTTTAAGAGGGCCCTCTATGAAAGCCGGCATTGCCTGGAGTCTGTTTGCGCTGCTCATGCCGGTTTGCGTTTTTGCCACAACGCTGCGGCTCTCTACGGACATCGACCTGCTGGTGCTTGATGGGAAAAAAGTCTCCAGCTCTCTGCTGCGCGGTGCCGATAGCATAGAACTGGACAATGGCCCGCATCAGATTGTCTTCCGGGTAGAAAAAACCATTCGTCTTGGCAATCACGAGGAGCGGATCTATATCTCCCCTCCCCTGGTCGCCAGCTTTAACACCCAGCGGATCAGTCAGGTTAATTTTAGCCTTCCGCGGCTGGAAACAGAAAAAGAGTCACAACTTTTTGATAAAACACCGCAAATTGAATTACTGGACGGCGATGCGACCCCTATTCCGGTCAAGCTGGATATTCTGGCGATCACCAATACGCCAAACGGCGTAAATTATGAGTACGATACCGAGCGCTATAACAAAGCCGGACAGAGCGCCTCGATACCGCAGTTTTCCACCACCATGGCAGATGACAGTACGCTGTTATCTGGCGTGTCTGAGCTGGACATGCCGCCACCGCAATCCCAGAGCATGACGGAGCAACGCCTCAAATATTGGTTTGCCCAGGCCGATCCGGAAACCCGCAGCCGTTTCCTGCAATGGGCGAAGCAGCAACCCTCGTCCTGAGCCGCATTTTTTACCCCTTTCTCTTGCAGCGTCAGATGCTTCCAGTAATCTGTAGCCAGTTAACTAACGGATAGAGATTATGGAACTCACAACCCGCACACTGCCGGAACGCAAACATATCGCCCTGGTGGCGCACGATCACTGCAAACAGATGCTGCTCAACTGGGTTCAGCGTCATAAATCCCTGCTGGAACAGCATCGGCTTTCGGCAACGGGCACTACCGGCAACCTGATTCATCGCGAGACCGGACTTGAGGTAAATGCCATGCTGAGCGGCCCAATGGGCGGCGATCAGCAGGTGGGTGCGCAGATTTCGGAAGGTAAGATTGATGTGCTGATTTTCTTCTGGGACCCGCTCAACGCGGTACCGCACGATCCTGACGTAAAAGCCCTGCTGCGTCTGGCCACGGTGTGGAATATTCCGGTTGCCACCAATCTGTCTACGGCGGACTTTATCATCGAGTCCCCGCAGTTCAATTCGCCTGTCGAGATCCTGATCCCCGATTATCAGCGCTATCTGGCTGAACGTCTGAAGTAAATGCTGGCATCGCCGGGTGGCAGCTTCGCCTTACCCGGCCTATCCCCCCGGTAAGCGTCTCGCCGCCGGGCAAAATATCGCTAGGGTTTACGTGCCACCGGCACATCTATCTCTTTCAGTATGTCGACAAAGCGTGAAGGCTGCTCTTTGTTGAACAACAGCCAGACGCGGTGCCGGGCGCGGGTGATCGCTACATACAGCAAGCGCCTCTCTTCGGCATCGGGAAAATCTTCCACCGCGGGCAACAGGGCCTGCTCCATCACCGATTCGCGCTCAGGCGCCGGGAAGCCGTCGCTTCCTTCCTGTAACCCCACCACGATCGCATAATCTGCCTGCTGCCCCTTGCTGGCGTGGATGGTCATAAAATCCAGCTGCAATTTCGGCCAGCGGGTCGCGGCTTTTTCCAGGCTGGCAGGCTTCAGATGGTGATAACGCGCCAGCACCAGAATACGTTCATCCGCTTTTGCGTAACCGCTCAGCTTATCCAGCAGGGCATCAAGCTGATCGTCTGCCAGCAGCGTGACCGCTTTTTTATCGCCTGCCGACAGGCTGTTCAGCGGTTTAGCCAGCTGATGCGGGTTCTGCTGGATAAACCGGTTGGCGATCTCACCGATCCGGTTATTGAATCGGTAGGTGGTGTCCAGATCGCAGCGATCGCCTTCGCCAAAGTAATGGTGAAATGCCGTCGTCAGAGACAACTGCGCGCCACTGAAGCGGTAGATCGCCTGCCAGTCGTCGCCCACCGCGAACAGAGTGGTATGTTTGTTTTGTGCCCGCAGCGCCGCCAACAGGGCCGCGCGCTGGGGGGAGATATCCTGAAACTCGTCCACCAGAATGTGTTTCCAGGGGCTGATAAAGCGGCCTTTCTCCAGAATCACGATCGCCTGATGAATCAGCCCGGAAAAATCAACGGCGTTCTCCGCTTTCAGGGCGGTTTTCCACGCCTTAAGCAGCGGCGCCATTAACTTCACCCGCTTAGAGAACAGCGCACGTACCTCTTCCGGCGCACCGGCAATCATCTCGGCCTGAGCGCCACCGTGCATCCGCATCAGGCTCACCCAGCGATCGAGCCGGGGAGCCAGTCGGCGCGTCAGCTTCTCGTTTTGCCAGAAGCTGCCCTCCGGCACGCTCCAGTTGAGTTCCTCTTCCAGCCACTGGCGCCAGCCTTTGGCCTGCGCTTTTTTTTCGCTGCACTGCTGCTGCCAGGCATCGATAAATATCTTCTGGCGCGCCACGGTGTCATTTTCAAGCTGGCTGACAACCGGCACCTTTTTGCTACCCTGCTGGATGATGTGCAGGGCCAGGGCGTGGAACGTCCTGGCGGTAATGTCGCGGGTATGCAGCCGCGCCTCGATCCGCTCGTCCATCTCCTGGGCTGCCTTACGACCAAACGCCAGGAGTAAAATCTGATCGGCAGAGGCTTCATTGCGCGCCAGCAGCCAGCCTGCCCGCGCCACCAGCACCGAGGTTTTGCCGCTACCGGCCCCTGCCAGCACCAGCAACGAGGGTTCGCCGTTCACCACTGCCCGGGCCTGGGCCGGATTAAGGGGAGACGACTCAACACCGGCAAAGAAATCGGCATACTGGCTGAGCATGGCGTTAGTCCACGCCTGATTGTGCGCCAGCCGGCTCTGGTCAAGATCCTCTAGCCAGGCCTGACACTGACGCCAGGCTTCACGACAGTTATCAAACTCGTCGAGCCGCGAGACGGATAACGGCAAGGCCTGTAACGCCTGGCGAATTTTCTGTTGCAGGCCGAGCGTTTTTTCCCGCGTCAACCAGCTGTTTTGCTCATTGGTTGCAGCAATATCATTCAGCGCGTTGTGCAGCACCTGAGCTGCAACCTCACTCATTTCAGCACTCCATTGCTGCCAGTGCGTGTTCAGCTGGCGGTAAAAACGCTGGGTTTCTGCCCACTCGGTACCATGCAGTCGCACCACTTTTTCATCGGGCAGAACAAACTCCAGCTCGCCCCAGACCAGGCCACGCTTGCAGTGAATCTCCAGCAGCTGATTGAAGGGGATGAGATATTCGTGACGTTCGCCTGAGACTTTAACCCCGGCATTGAGCAGAACGACTTTGTCGTACGGATGTTGTGCCAGGCGTTTGCCTAACGATGTTGCTTTCAGTTCCATGTCCAGCCTGATCCACGACGTGAATAATTGCATAACAGTTTAACTGCCAGTTTTCAGGTGCTCCAGCGCAAAAAAACGTTACAATCAGCAGGACTTCAACATTACGGAAAGAATTGAGGTTTTATGCGTACCATTCTGAATATTTTGAATTTTGTGCTTGGCGGTTTTGCCACCACTCTCTCCTGGCTACTGGCGACGCTTATCAGCGTGGTTCTGGTCTTCACCCTGCCGCTGACGCGTTCCTGCTGGGAAATCACTAAACTTTCGCTGGTTCCTTACGGTAACGAGGCGGTTCACGTGGACGAACTGGAGCCTGACAGCAAAAGCGCGCTGCTGAATACCGGCGGAACGCTGCTTAACATTCTGTGGCTGATCTTTTTCGGCTGGTGGCTGTGTCTGATGCATATTGCGGCAGGGATCGCGCAGTGCCTCACTCTTATCGGCATTCCTGTCGGGATCGCCAATTTCAAAATTGCCGCCATCGCCCTGTGGCCTGTCGGACGCCGGGTTGTGCCGGTGGAAGTAGCCCGCGCCGCGCGGGAAGCTAACGCCCGCCGTCGTTTTCCGTAACAAGGATCCCGCGCGCTCATGCTAAGCCCACTGCTACGCCGCTACACCCTGAACAGCGCCTGGCTCTACAATGCCAGGATATTTATTGCCCTGTGTGGCAGCACCGCCTTACCCTGGTGGTTAGGCGAGGTGAAGCTGACCATCCCGCTAACGCTGGGGGTGGTCGCCGGAGCACTGGCGGATCTGGACGACCGCCTCACCGGTCGGCTACGTAATCTTGTCATCACTCTGATCTGCTTTTTTATCGCCTCGGCGTCCGTTGAGCTGCTCTTTCCGTGGCCATGGTTTTTCGCGATCGGGCTGACGCTCTCCACCAGCGTTTTCATCCTGCTGGGTGGGCTGGGCCAGCGCTACGCCACCATCGCCTTTGGCGCGCTGCTTATTGCCATCTACACCATGCTGGGGGTGTCGCTGTACGACCAGTGGTATCAACAGCCGGTGCTGCTGTTGCTGGGTGCAGTCTGGTATAACCTGCTGACGCTTGCCGGTCATCTTATTTTTCCTATTCGCCCGCTACAGGATAATCTGGCCCGCAGCTATGAGCAGTTGGCCCATTATCTGGAGTTAAAGTCCCGGCTGTTCGATCCTGATATAGAAGATGATGGCCAGGCGCCGCTGTACGATCTGGCGCTGGCGAACGGACAACTGGTGACAACGCTGAACCAGACTAAAGCCTCGTTACTCACCCGTTTACGTGGCGACCGCGGGCAGCGCGGCACCCGCCGAACCTTGCACTATTACTTTGTGGCGCAGGATATCCACGAGCGCGCCAGTTCATCGCATATTCAGTACGCCGATCTGCGAGAGAAGTTTCGCTACAGCGACGTTATGTTTCGCTTTCAGCGCCTGTTGTCCATGCAGTCGCACGCCTGCCAGCAGCTGTCACGCTCTATCCTGTTGCGCACACCTTATCAACACGATCCGCGATTTGAACGCGCGTTTACGCACCTGGATGCGGCACTTGACCGCGTTCAGGCCAGCGGTACCTCTTCCGAACAGATGAAAGCGCTGGGATTTTTGTTAAGTAATTTACGCGCCATTGATGCCCAGCTCGCCACCATTGAATCCGAACAGGCGCTGGCTACTCCTGGCAATGAGGTGGAAAACCAGCTTGCTGATGACAGCCTGCATGGTTTTAGCGATATGTGGCTGCGCTTAAGCCGCAATTTTTCCCCGGAATCGGCGCTTTTTCGCCATGCGGTCAGGATGTCGGTGGTGCTCTGCATTGGCTATGCCTTTATACAAGTAACCGGGCTCGATCATGGCTACTGGATTTTGCTCACCAGCCTGTTTGTCTGTCAGCCCAACTACAACGCCACCCGCCATCGACTTGCGCTGCGTATTCTGGGCACCCTGGTTGGGGTGGCTATCGGTTTACCCATCCTTTACTTTGTCCCCTCGCTGGAAGGACAGCTGATCTTGATTGTGATCACTGGGGTACTGTTTTTTGCATTCCGCAATGTGCAGTATGCGCACGCCACTATGTTTATCACCCTGCTGGTGCTGCTCTGTTTCAACCTGCTCGGAGAAGGCTTTGAGGTGGCCCTGCCGCGCATTATTGATACGCTGATTGGCTGCGCCATTGCCTGGGCCGCGGTGAGCTTCATCTGGCCGGACTGGCGGTTCCGTAATCTGCCACGCGTGCTGGATCAGGCTATGAACGCCAACTGCCGTTATCTTGATGCCATCCTGGAGCAGTATCACCAGGGACGCGATAACCGCCTGGCGTACCGTATCGCCCGACGTGACGCCTATAACCGCGACGCGGAGCTGGCCTCGGTGGTGTCGAATATGTCCACAGAGCCGCGGGCAACAGCGCAGACCCGTGAAGTCGCGTTCCGTCTGCTCTGCCTGAATCATACTTTTACCAGCTACATCTCCGCGCTGGGTGCACACCGCGAGCGGCTAACCAGCCCCGCTGTTCTGGCATTGCTCGATGATGCGGTTTGCTACGTTGATGATGCGCTTCATCAACGTCCGGCGGATGAGCCTCGTGTTCAGCAGGCATTAACCGAACTGGCGCAACGCATTTCGCATATTGAGCCGGGAGCCGAGAGCAAAGCCCCTCTGGTTCTGCAGCAAATTGGTCTGCTCATCGCGTTGCTGCCAGAAATTTGTCGCTTACAGCAGCACGTTAATCAACTGCCGGAATGAGGGCTCTTCTCTACCGGCAGTCTTTTGTACCATTCAACAAGCTCCCGGCGCCTTATCTCCGGGAGCGCTGCGACGTGTAGCCCGGTGATTGCCCCTTCCAGCGCAAACAGCACCTTGTAACTCAGGTGCTTGTTCAGCGCTCTGATCTTTAGCCAGCACTGTTCAGCTCCCAGCGTACGTAATGCTTCTTCAGTTGTGATACCTGCCTCGACCAGCAGGATCTCAAGCTGAAAGGTGAGATTGGGTAAATCTTTCAACCTCTCGCGTTTGTAGCGTTCACAGCGCTCCCGCCGCGCCGCTTCCAGCGCGAACGAGGAGAGTTGCAGAAGTTTCTCCCGATCCTGCCAGAGTCCTTCATCGACGCGATAATAGTTCAACAAAACCGGTCGCCCACGCTTCACCAGCGACAGGAAGGAAGAGGCGTGTTTTACACAGTAGGGGGCGCTCTCCTCACAAGCGCGCAGGTATAACTCCCCTTCAGACACCATGGCAAACACCGTGTCATCTACTGCCAGCGTGTAGCCGCCAAACAGAGCGCGATACTGAACATCGCCAAGGGGGGAAAGGTATTTCGCTGATTGATAGATCCGTTCATAAGATAACTTTTTCATGATATTTCCCTTTTAAATCATGGATTAATGGTGAAGTTGCTTGTTAACGGATCCGTTAGCCAGAAAATAGGTAACTTATGTTCGAACGGCAAGATGATTTTTCAATACGCCTGAATTACAAACCAAATTTGCGAGGCGCTTTCCGAAAATGAGGTTGATCTTTAGTCGCACAGGGGTTACTGTATATCCATACAGTAACTACAGGGCTGGATTGATTATGTACTCTTCAGGCTATGCAAACCGTTCAACAACTTCCTCTTCTTCCGCAGGCAAAAGCGTGCTGAATTCCCCTGCGCCTGTTTCTACCGGGCTGATTAGTGAAGTGCTCTACCGTGAAGACCAGCCCATGATGACGCAGCTTTTACTGCTGCCCCTGTTACAGCAGCTTGGTCAGCAGTCTCGCTGGCAACTGTGGCTCACGCCGCAGCAGAAATTGAGCCGGGAATGGGTGCAATCCGCCGGCTTGCCGCTCACGAAAGTAATGCAGATAAGCCAGATGGATCCATGCCATACTGTAGAATCAATGGTGAGGGCGCTGCGTACCGGAAATTACAGCGTAGTGATTGGCTGGTTTACGCAGGAGTTGACGGAAACAGAACAACACCGTCTGGCTGAAGCCGCCGAAGAAGGTAATGCGCTTGGCTTTATCATGCGTCCTGTTCGAATGAATGCTCTGGGCAACGGACACCTCTCTGGGCTAAAAATTCACTCGAATTTGTATCACTAAGTAAAAATAAGAGTTTTCCTGGAATTTTTTTTGCAGGTTCTCTACGCCATTGGTTCCCTGAACAAAAGCCGCGACAAGTCTTGTCTGCCGCGGCTTCCTCCAATTTAGCACGCCTCAAATTACGCAATAAATGTTAAATATTGTGTATACAAAACTTTTTTTTTCATATGCCTGACGGAGTTCACACTTGTAAGTTTTCAGGTACGTTGTAGACTTTACTTCGCCAGGGGTGCTCGGCCTAAACCGAAGATATCGGTAGGTTTACTCTTTGTCCCCGCCCCCCGGTGAAGGATTTAACCGTGACTCTCATTGAGATTCTCATGGCGATTTTTGGATGATAACGAGGCGCAAAAAATGAAAAAGACAGCTATCGCGATTGCAGTGGCACTGGCTGGTTTCGCTACCGTAGCGCAGGCCGCTCCGAAAGATAATACCTGGTACGCTGGTGGTAAACTGGGTTGGTCTCAGTTCCACGACACTGGCTGGTATAACGACACTCTGAACAACGACGGTCCAACTCACGAAAGCCAGCTGGGCGCAGGCGCGTTCGGTGGTTATCAGGTTAACCCGTACGTTGGCTTCGAAATGGGTTACGACTGGCTGGGCCGTATGCCTTACAAAGGCGACAACGTTAACGGCGCATTCAAAGCTCAAGGCGTTCAGCTGACTGCTAAACTGGGCTACCCGGTAAATGACGCTGTAGACATCTACACCCGTCTGGGCGGCATGGTATGGCGTGCAGACTCCAGCAACAGCGAAGTTGGCGACGACCATGACACTGGCGTATCCCCAGTATTCGCTGGTGGCGTTGAGTGGGCTATGACCCGTGACATCGCTACCCGTCTGGAATACCAGTGGGTTAACAACATCGGCGACGGCAACACCGTGGGTGTTCGTCCAGACAACGGCATGCTGAGCGTAGGTGTTTCCTACCGTTTCGGTCAGGCAGAGCCAGCACCAGTTGTTGCTCCAGCGCCAGCACCAGCGCCAGAAGTACAGACCAAGCACTTCACTCTGAAGTCTGACGTTCTGTTCAACTTCAACAAAGCAACCCTGAAACCAGAAGGCCAGCAGGCACTGGATCAGCTGTACACCCAGCTGAGCAACCTGGATCCGAAAGACGGTTCCGTAGTGGTTCTGGGCTTCACCGACCGTATCGGTTCTGACGCTTACAACCAGGGTCTGTCTGAGAAACGTGCTCAGTCCGTTGTTGACTACCTGATCTCTAAAGGTATCCCGGCTAACAAGATCTCCCCACGTGGTATGGGCGAATCTAACCCAGTTACCGGTTCTACCTGTGACAACGTGAAACCTCGCGCTGCACTGATCGACTGCCTGGCTCCAGATCGTCGCGTAGAGATCGAAGTTAAAGGCATCAAAGACGTTGTAACTCAGCCAGCGGCATAAGTTATCGTCTGACAAAAAACCCCGCCATGTTGCGGGGTTTTTTATTGCCTGAAGAAAATGAAAACGCTACTTCTTTCCGGCCAATAGCGCCTGGAGATCGGTTTTCAGGGTCGACATCTGGCTGGCGTACTTCTCTTTATGTTCCGCATCTTCAATCAGCTGCACGATAGTTTCCGACAGAGTCTTCCCGCGTCGCTGGGCAAGTCCGGCCAGACGCTGCCAGACCATAAACTCCAGATCAATCGACTTCTTACGGGTATGCTGATGCTCCGCATTGAAATGCCGCTTGCGGCGCGCGCGGATAGTCTGCTTCATTCGGTTCAGTAAAGCGGGATTAATATGCTTTTCAATCCAGCCATTAACCAGAATGGGTTCATTTTCGAGGGTCAGCAATAAATCTACAGCTTCTTTTGCAGCACTGGCTTCGAGGTAGCAGGTGATCAACTCCCCTTCACGGTGTTTTTTAACCAGATACTTCCATTTCCAGCCGCTTTCGAGATTTTCCAGTTGTTGATATTTCATTGCGATCTCAGTGTGACCGTGTAACTGTGTTCAGAATATCAGTTTTTTGGCAATCTGCTGAAAAGAAATCATATCCTGTGGCACGCGGTGACGCATTCTTGCCTGGAAACGCCCATTCCCTCATGTGCAGAGCCTGCGCCTTACGGTATACTCCATCGTTTTACTTCTGACTAAAAAACATCAACTTTGACCATTACGAAACTTGCATGGCGTGACCTCGTTCCGGATACAGACAGCTATCAGGAACTGTTTGCACAGCCCGATCTCGCGAATAAACATGACTCAATCCTCAGCGACACACAGCCCCGCTTGTATTACGCGCTGGAGCAGGTGTTAAGCCCATGGGCAACCTCGCCATTTATGTTGCTGAAAGCGCCAGACGAAGCGGAGTATCTGAGTCTTCTGGCGGATGCTATACAGCAACTGCAGCCAGAAGCCACAGCGGTCTTTGGAGGCGAGTACAGCATCAACGGGCACACCGTCACCTTTGAGCCCGCCTCCGTACCCGATGGTCGTTTTGCGGTAACGGGTAACGTCATTCAGGCTGGCTGGACAGAAGCAGAGCAGCTTTTCGGCTCCCTGCGCCAGTTTAACGGCGAATTAACCCTGCACCCCGGTCTGGTGCATCAGGCCAACGGCGGCGTGCTGGTAATCTCTCTGCGCACGCTGCTTGCCCAACCCCTGCTGTGGATGCGCCTGAAAAACAGCGTCACTCAGCAGCGCTTTGACTGGGTTGGCTGGGACGAATCGCGCCCGCTCCCTGTCGCAGTACCTTCTATGCCGCTCTCCCTGAAAGTGGTGCTCATCGGCGATCGCGAAGCGCTGGCCGACTTTCAGGAGATGGAGCCCGAGCTGGCCGACCAGGTGGTGTACAGCGAGTTTGAAGACAGTACGCAGATTGCGGATGCCGAAGATATGCAGCAATGGCTGCAGTGGGTTTACGCCGTCTGCCAGCGCGCGCAGCTGCCAACCCCCGCTGCCGATGCCTGGCCGGTGCTGATCCGCGAAGCGGTCCGCTACACCGGCGATCAGGAGACACTCCCCCTTTGCCCTCTGTGGCTTGGCAAGCAGCTGCGTGAAGCAGCGGCCATGACCGAGGAGGATACGGTTAGCGGCGAGCAGCTCTCCCAAATGCTGCTGCAGCGTCAGTGGCGCGAAGGCTATCTTGCCGATCGCATGCAGGATGAGATCCTGCTTGAGCAGATCCTGGTAGAAACCGAAGGCGAACGCGTCGGGCAGATTAACGCCCTGTCGGTGATTGAATTCCCTGGTCATCCGCGTGCCTTCGGCGAGCCATCGCGTATCAGCTGCGTCGTGCACATCGGTGACGGTGAATTTATCGACGTGGAGCGTAAAGCGGAGCTTGGCGGGAATATTCATGCCAAGGGCATGATGATCATGCAGGCTTTTCTGATGTCCGAGCTGCAGCTTGAACAGCAGATCCCGTTCACCGCCTCGCTGACCTTCGAACAGTCGTACAGCGAAGTGGATGGCGACAGTGCGTCGATGGCGGAGCTGTGTGCGCTTATCAGCGCGCTGGCCGATGTGCCGGTGAATCAGAGCATTGCTATCACCGGTTCCGTGGACCAGTTTGGTCGTGCGCAGCCGGTAGGCGGTCTGAATGAGAAGATCGAGGGCTTCTTTACGGTTTGCCAGCAGCGTGGGCTGAGCGGTAAACAGGGCGTGATTATTCCCCTGCCGAACGTGCGCCACCTCAGCCTCAGCGCGGAGCTGCTGAAAGCGGTAGAAGAAGAACAATTCAGTCTCTGGGCCATCGAAGACATTACAGATGCGCTACCCTTACTGACAAACCTGGTGTGGGATGCCGAGGGGCAGACCACGCTGATGCAGACTATTCAGGAACGTATTGCGCAGGCAACGCAACAGGAAGCACGCCACCGTTATCCCTGGCCGTTACGCTGGCTGAGCTGGTTCACGCCAAACTGATCGGACTTGTTCAGCGTACACGTGTTAGCTATCCTGCGTCCTTCACTAAAATAAGGCTTACTGAGAACATGGTAGATAAACGCGAATCCTATACAAAAGAAGATCTTCTTGCCTCTGGTCGCGGTGAACTGTTTGGCGCTAAAGGCCCACAGTTACCGGCCCCGAACATGCTGATGATGGACCGTGTCGTGAAGATGACGGAAACCGGCGGCAACTTCGATAAGGGTTACGTAGAAGCAGAGCTCGATATCAACCCGGACCTGTGGTTCTTTGGTTGCCACTTTATTGGCGATCCGGTGATGCCAGGCTGCCTGGGTCTGGACGCGATGTGGCAGCTGGTTGGCTTCTACCTCGGCTGGCTGGGTGGCGAAGGTAAAGGCCGTGCACTGGGTGTGGGTGAAGTGAAATTCACCGGACAGGTTCTGCCGACTGCGAAAAAAGTTACCTACCGTATTCACTTCAAACGCGTTGTTAACCGTCGTCTGATTATGGGCCTGGCGGATGGCGAAGTGCTGGTCGACGGTCGTCTGATCTACTCAGCAACCGACCTGAAAGTGGGTCTGTTCCAGGACACTTCCGCATTCTGATTTTTGCTTTTACAAAAGCATAAAACGGCGAAACCTCCGCACTGCGGAGGTTTCTTTTTCAAAGAGACGCTATCAAGCAAGTACTGCCCTGTCTCCGATGGCTTCTCGCCAGCCCCCTAACCATTGTGACCTTTGATTCAAAGTCTGATAGGGACACATTTCTTTTGAACGTCCGGCGATGCCAGCCTGATAACCACGTTGATGAGCCCTTTCAAGGCGATCTCGTTTCTGTCTCTTCATGCCTCGTTTCCCTCATTATTTGATCTGGTGGAAAAGAAAACAGTGATTACAAAACGTGCAATCACAGATAACGAATACCCTGATTTCCGCCGAGCGTCAACGCGCAAAATTCACGCCAGTGTCATATTTGTGAACTATACAAAAGTTCATTTGTACAAAAATTGTGACGCGGCACAAGTAACCGCCTGAGCTTCAAACGAAAAAAAAGCCGCAATTAGCATGAAGCGCATTGCGGCCTGGTTCGATGAATTTTACTTATGGCAGACGCGAGATCTCGCGAGCAATACTGGCGGACTCCTGCGCCCAACCCTGTGCCAGCACTTTCACCATCTCATCATAACCATCTTTTTGCTGAATCAGCTCCAGATGGAAAGGCCGTTTTATCAGCTGGCCCTGATGGTTCAGCAGCCACTCCCCGCTGACAATCACCCTGCCATCGTAGCGCCCATGGAAGTTAGTCACGTTGACGTTCAGGGTATCCTGATCGCTTCCCAGCGGCTGCGATGCCACCACCCATCCCGGTAGCTGGCTGCCAAGATTGGCGACCAGCGTGTTGCGCAGCTGCTGATCCAGCGGGCTGGCCCACAGATTGTTGTTGGCGATGACATACTGCACATCGCTGGTCTGGTAGACCACGCCATTGCCGGCCAGATAATCAGGAACCGCCACCTGCTCAACCCACAGCAAGCGGTTCCCCTGGCTTACCGTGCTTTGTCCACTCGCTGGCGCTGCTACCGGCAGCTGATAATAGCTCTTGTTTTCTGGTGCGCTACAGGCGGTCAGAAGCGCCACTGCGGTAATGATTAGCCACTTTTTCATTATTTCGCCCCCTTCGGCTCAGGGTCCTTTTTGTCTTTTGCTTCAAATACCAGCGCGTTGCTCTTCGTATTCAGCGTTTTCAGCACTGGCTGCAGTTCACGCAGAACCTGATCGAGGCGCTGCATATCCGCCACCATTTTGTTATACGCCGCTGAACCCGGCTGGAAGCCCTGCATACTGCGGTTCAGCTCGCGGAGCGTTTTCTGCATGTCCTGCGGCAGCTGCTGCATCGACTGGTTGGCGGTAATCTTATTCAGATTATCCAGCGTAGCCTGCAGACGGCGCATGGTCGCCTGGCTCTCATGAAGCGTATTGGTCGCCTGTTGAACCATAGGCGTAAGTGGCAGGTTGTTGATCTTATCCAGGGTATCCATCAGACGCTGTTGGATCTGTGCCAGCCCCCCGCTGACGGTTGGGATAATTTTATATCCGGCAAATTCGCGGATCGATTTTACCGGCGGCTCTTTCGGGAAGAAGTCCATCTCCACGTACAGCGCCCCTGTCACCAGGTTACCGGTTTTGAGCGAACCGCGCAGGCCGCGTTTCATCAACCCGTCGATATGCTGAGCGATATCAGGGGTATCGCCCACCTGGTTAATCAGACGTTCAGGCTCGATGCGGATCAGCACCGGGATCCGGTAATCGTCATCCAGCACCTGACGCATGCCCGGTGCAAAGAACGGCACCTTACCGACGGTTCCAAGACGGATACCACGGAATTCAACCGGCGCGCCCGGCTGCAGGCCGCGAACCGAGTCTTTGAAGAACATCAGGTAGTCGATATGGTCGGTATAAAGCGAATCCTGAATGCTTTTCTGGTCGTCATAGAGTCTGAAAGCCGTATGCTGCGCCACGGGTTGCCCCTGATCCAGGCCTTCCGGCACGTCAAAGCTGACGCCACCGCCGAAGAGCGTGGAGAGCGAACCCATTTCGACCCGCATACCGGCTGAGGTTAGGTCCACGGCGATACCGCTATCTTTCCAGAAGCGTACGTTGCCGGTCACCAGGCGATCGTTGGGCGCATTGATAAACAGCTGGTAGCTGATAGCGCGTTTTTGCGTATCAAACGTGCTGGTTTCAACGGAACCCACACGATAACCGCGGAACAGCACCGGATCGCCGGGGCTCAACTGACCGGCTTTTTTACTGTCGAGGGTCACACGGATCCCCTTCGCATCCGGCGGCGCCAGCGGCGGTGAGTCCAGCAGTTGATATTGAGCCGGCTGCGAGCCCTTTTTGCCCGGCTGCAGTTCAATATATGCCCCGGATAACAGAGTGCCCAGACCGCTGATACCTTCACGGCCCACCTGCGGTTTCACCACCCAAAACACCGAGTCGCCGTGCAGTAGCTTCTCCATGCCAGCATTGAGACGGGCTTTGATTTCAACGTGCGTCAGATCGTCAGTCAGGGTTGCTCTCTCGACCACCCCCACATCCACGCTGCGGCTCTTGATGGTCGTTTTACCGCCCTCAATGCCCTCGGCGTTGGTAGTGATCAGCGTCACTTCCGGCCCCTGGTGACTGTAATGATAAAACAGGATCCAGGCACCGATCAGCGCGGTCACGATGGGGAAAATCCACACCGGCGACCAGTTTCTGACCTTCTGCACTTTCGCCTCTCCGCTTTTCTTTTCCATGCTTTTACTTATCCTCATGACTCGACTCTGACTCACGATCCCACGATAACCGCGGGTCGAAAGTCATGGCCGCAAACATGGTCATAATCACGACCAATGCAAACATCACCGCTCCGATGGCGGGATAGATGCTCATTAATCCTCCCATACGCACCAGCGCAGAGAGTACGGCAATCACAAATACGTCAATCATTGACCAGCGTCCGACAAACTCAACGACCTCGTAAATCAGATGCATGCGTTCACAATCCCGCTTGCCGTGCCCTTTGGCGTCCCAGCAGAGCCAGGCAATCGCAATCATTTTGAGCGTGGGAACCATGATACTGGCGATAAAAATCACCAGCGCCACGGGATAAGATCCCTCACCCCACAATAATACGACCCCAGCCATGATGGTCGACGGCATTTTATCGCCCAGCAGATCGGTGATCATGATCGGCAGAATATTGGCTGGCAGATAGAGAATCATTGACGTGATGAGCAGCGCCATGGTCCATTGCAGGCTGTTTTTACGCCGTACGTGCCCTTTCGTTTCGCAGCGCGGGCAGGCCGACTGGTCAGCAGGCAGGATTGCCGTACAGCAGGAGCATAAGCGCAAATTTTGTTGAATGCCGGGAACGCCCGCTTTCAGCGTCTGCGGCAGTGCGGGCGCCGGGGCAATATCGTCCCATGCCCAGCGGCGATCCACGCACTGGAACGCACGTAACTGCAGAATGCAGTAAAGACACCAGGGTATAAAGCTCGGGCCAACGCCTACATCACCGTAGGCCATCAGCTTAACGAAGCTCACCAGAATACCGGCGAGGAAGATCTCCGCCATCCCCCAGCTTTTTAACTGAAACAGGATCCGCGCCAGCCTGATTTTAAGTGCCATGGGCATCTGCACGCGGTTCACGAGCAATAAGATAACCACCAGGCAAAACGCCGGTACGATCTGCACGAACAGCATAAAGAAAGTGCCCAGGCTGGCGTAGTTTTCAGAGAACATCACGCCAGGTATCTCCAGCAAATGGACTTCGCTGGTGATACCCCCCACTTTCATATTGATAAAGGGAAAAAGATTCGAGAGCAAAAGCATGAATAGCGCAGCAAAAGCATACGCAGTGGGACGCTGTCGCGGCGCGTCCCACTCTGTTGTCAGCGTTGTTCCGCACCGCGGACATGCCGCTTTATGTCCATGCTCGAGCGCAGGGAGCGCCACGAGCATATCGCATTGAGAGCATAAGATATGCCGATCGGCATGGTGATGTTCACACATACTGGCTCCATGTTTAACTTATGCGCCGTTTTTCAGAGCCTCAAGATATTCCCAACGTTCAAATGCTTCTTCCAGCGCCTGCTCAGCCTGGGCCATATCAGCCAGGACTTTTTGAGTATAGTCATGCGGCTGGCTGAAGAATGTCGCATCGGCCACCTGAGCCTGCAAACTTTCCAGACTGGCTTCGAGTTGTTCCAGACGCTGCGGCAAGCCTTCCAGTTCGCGCTGAAGGTTATAACTGAGTTTGGTCGTGCCGCGTTTGATATTTTCTGCCTTTGTAACAGCAGCTTCCGTTTCAACCTTCGCTTTTGACTGTTTTGTCGCCAGCGATTGCGCCTGCTGTCCGCGGGCATCGTGATAACCGCCCACGTACTGTCCGATTCGGCCCTGGCCTTCGAAGATCCAGCATTCGGTGACGGTATTATCCACGAATTGACGATCGTGGCTGACCAGCATTACTGTTCCCTGATAACTATCAATCAGTTCTTCGAGAAGTTCCAGCGTTTCAACATCAAGATCGTTAGTCGGTTCGTCAAGAATAAGAAGATTGCTGGGTTTCAGGAATAAACGCGCCAGTAACAGGCGATTACGTTCCCCGCCGGAGAGGGCGCGAACCGGGGTCATCGCCCGTTTTGGATGGAACAGGAAATCCTGCAGGTAGCCCAGCACATGGCGCGGCTTACCGTTAACCATCACTTCCTGCTTACCTTCCGCAAGGTTGTCCATCACCGTTTTATCCGGGTCCAGCTCTGCACGGTGCTGGTCGAAGTACGCCACTTCGAGCTTAGTGCCGCAATGGATGCGACCACTGTCGGCCTGCAACTGGCCCAGCATCAGCTTCAGCAGCGTGGTTTTACCACAGCCGTTCGGGCCGATAAGGGCGATTTTATCGCCGCGCTGTACCTGGGCGGAAAAGTCCTTAACCAGCACTTTGCCATCGACCTGGTAATGAACATTTTCCATCTCAAAGACAATTTTGCCCGAGCGGCTCGCCTCTTCAACCTGCATCTTCGCGCTGCCCATTACCTCGCGGCGTTCGCTACGCTCGCGACGCATTGCTTTCAGGGCGCGGACGCGACCTTCGTTACGGGTACGACGCGCTTTAATGCCCTGACGGATCCATACCTCTTCCTGCGCCAGCTTGCGGTCGAATTCTGCGTTTTGCAGCTCCTCTACCCGCAAATTCTCCTCTTTTTCCAGCAGATAGGTGTCGTAATCGCCCGGATAGGTCACCAGCTTGCCGCGATCAAGATCGACTATGCGGGTCGCCATATTACGGATGAACGAACGGTCATGGGAGATAAAGATAATGGTGCCGTTAAAGGTTTTCAGGAACCCTTCCAGCCAGTCGATGGTTTCGATGTCCAGGTGGTTCGTCGGTTCATCGAGCAGCAGCACTTTCGGCCCGCTGACCAGCGCCCGACCCAGCGCCGCCTTACGCAACCAGCCGCCGGAAAGGGAGGCCAGCGGCATGTCCGCTTCCAGACCTAACTGCGCCAGCACTTCATTGATGCGGTTTTCCAGCTGCCACAGGCCATGATGATCAAGCAGCTCCTGCAGGCGCGCCATCTCATTCAGGTTTTTGGTGCTGGGGTCGGTCATCACCAGATGCGAAATCTCGTGATAACCCTTCAGATATTCAGCCTGCTCTTCGATCCCTTCGGCGACAAAATCGTAGACGCTGCCCTGTACATTACGCGGCGGATCCTGTTGCAGACGTGCCACAACCAGATCCTGTTCGTAAATAATGCGCCCGTCGTCCAGCCCCTGTTCACGGTTCAGGATCTTCATTAGCGTCGATTTTCCGGCGCCATTACGGCCTACCAGACAGACACGTTCGTTATCTTCGATATGCAGCTCAGCATTATCGAGAAGCGGCGCGTCGCTGAACGACAGCCACGCCCCGTGCATACTAATTAATGACATTTACTTATCCTTTCAGGCTGCGGTAATCAGCCAGCAGTTGTGGATCTGACGGTTACGGGCGAAATCCTGGGACAGGGTTTTTTGACTGATCTCTTGTGCTTTCAGCCCCAGTTTTTCCAGCCCTTCGTGATCCATGCGGAAACCGCGCTTGTTATTCGAGAACATGATCGTGCCGCCTTTACGCAGCATACGTTTAAGATCTTTCATCAGCGTTAAATGGTCGCGCTGGACATCAAAAGAGGCGTCCATGCGCTTGGAGTTAGAGAAGGTTGGCGGATCGATAAAGATCAGATCGAACTGCTCTTCAGACTCACGCAGCCAGCCCAGCACGTCGGCCTGCAGCAGACGGTGGGCGCGACCGGTCAGGCCATTAAGACGCAGGTTACGCTCTGCCCACTCCAGATAGGTGCGGGACATGTCCACAGTAGTAGTGGTACGCGCACCGCCCAGACCGGCATGTACGCTGGCGCTGCCGGTATAGGAGAAGAGGTTCAGGAAGTCTTTACCTTTACTCATCTGGCCCAGCATGCGACGGGCGATACGGTGGTCGAGGAACAGACCGGTATCGAGGTAGTCAGTGAGGTTCACCCACAAACGGGCGTTATATTCGCCCACCTCGATAAAATCGCCCTTGCTGTTCATCTTCTCGTACTGGTTTTTACCCTTCTGACGCTCACGGGTTTTGAGGATCAGTTTGTTCGGGGCAATATTCAGCACGTTGATGGTCGCGGCGATAATATCGAGCATACGCTGACGGGCTTTCTGCGGATCGACCGTTTTTGGCGGAGCATACTCCTGCACCACCACCCAGTCGGCGTAGCGATCGACTGCCACGTTGTACTCCGGCAGATCGGCGTCATACAGGCGATAGCACTCTATCCCCTCCTGCTTCGCCCACTTTTCGAATTTCTTCAGGTTCTTACGCAGACGGTTGGCGTAATCTTCCGCGATACTGGTTGGCTTGCTATCTGCCTCTTTCTCGGCCAGATGATAATTCTTCTGCACACAGTCCAACGGACCGTTTTTGGCCTTGAACTGACGCTCGGCGCGCAGCTGCAGGCAGCTCAGCAGCTCCGGTGAGGCGCTGAACAAGGACAGATTCCACCCGCCAAACAGATCCTTCATGAGGCGACCGAGCAGGCTGTGCAGAGCAATCAGCGCGGGTTCGCTGTCCAGACGTTCGCCATAAGGCGGGTTGCTGATCACCGTACCGTACGGCCCTTTTGGCAGCGGGTTGCTCAGCTGAGAAACGTCTTTTACCTCAAAGGCGATCAGTTCACCGATCCCGGCGCGACGGGCGTTACTGCGCGCACGTTCAATTACGCGGGCATCGCTGTCAGAGCCGTAAAAGCGGGATTCATAGGCCGCCAGCCCGGCGCGCGCGCGGGTCTGGGCTTCGGCTTTCACCTCCTGCCAGATTGTTTCGTCATGCTGCGCCCAGCCCTTAAAGCCCCACGCACCGCGATGCAGGCCTGGTGCACGGTCGGTCGCCAGCATCGCCGCTTCGATAAGCAGCGTGCCGGAACCACACATCGGATCGAGCAGCGGCGTGCCCGGCTGCCAGCCGGAACGCATCACAATGGCGGCCGCCAGGTTCTCTTTGATAGGCGCAATACCTGCGCGGTCGCGGTAGCCGCGCTGGTGCAGGCCTTCGCCACAGAGATCCAGCGCAATGCTGGCGACTTCTTTGTTCAGGCGAACGTTGATACGCAGATCCGGATTTTCGCGATCGACGTTCGGACGCTCAAGGTTTTTGCGGGTGAAACAGTCGACAATGGCATCTTTCACCTTCAACGCGCCGTACTGGCTGTTGCGGATCTCATCGTTAAGGCCGCTGAAGTGGACGGCAAAAGTGGCGCCCGGAGCAAAAATCTCTGTCCAGTCGATAGTCTGCACGCCCAGATAAAGATCGAGATCGCTATATACCTTGCACTCTCTCATCGGCAACATGATGCGTGAGGCCAGGCGACTCCACATCAGGCTCTGGTAAATAAGCCGCGTGTCGCCCTGAAAATGGACACCACCCTGAACCACCTGACACTCTTGCGCGCCCAGGTTTTCCAGTTCAGTTTTTAACAGCTCTTCCAGCCCACGGGCCGTACTGGCAAACAGAGAATTCATATCGTCACTTTTACTCTAAGAAAATTGCTGCGCATTATAGCCAATCTGGGCTCTATGTCATAAAGTTGAGGGCTTATTTTCATTTGAGGGCTGCCCCGTGGCGACGTTATCCAGGCTTTTCATTCATCCGGTTAAATCCATGCGGGGTATTGGGCTCACTCATGCCCTCGCAGATGTCAGCGGTTTTGCCTTTGATCGCATTTTTATGGTCACAGAGCCGGATGGCACATTCATCACCGCACGCCAGTTCCCGCAAATGGTTCGCTTCATTCCGGCGCCCGTTCAGGATGGCCTGCATCTGACCGCGCCGGATGGTTCCAGTAGTATCGTTCGCTTCAGCGACTTTGCGCCAGCGGATGCCCCTACCGAAGTCTGGGGCAATCACTTTACCGCCCGTATCGCCCCGGACGCGATCAACCGCTGGCTGAGCGAATTCTTTTCTCGTCCGGTTCAGCTCCGCTGGGTTGGGCCCGAGCTGACGCGGCGCGTAGAAAAATTTGCCGCGGTGCCGCTCTCTTTTGCCGATGGGTTCCCCTATTTGCTGACTAACGAGGCTTCTCTGCGCGATCTGCAGCAGCGCTGCCCGGCAAGCGTACAGATGGAGCAGTTCCGTCCGAACCTGGTGGTGACCGGCGCTGCAGCCTGGGAAGAGGATACCTGGAAAGTAATCCGCATCGGCGACGTCGTTTTTGATGTGGTAAAACCCTGTAGCCGCTGCATCTTTACCACCGTCAGCCCGGAAAAGGGACAGAAGCACCCTGCCGGTGAGCCGTTGAAAACCCTGCAATCCTTCCGCACCGCCCAGGATAACGGCGATGTCGATTTCGGTCAGAACCTGATTCCGCGATCAAGCGGGGTGATCCGCGTGGGCGACGAGGTAGAAGTTCTCTCTACCGGCGCTGGCCGTGTCTACGGTGCGGGCGCCGAGGAGGAGGCCAGCGAAGTGGAAACGCAGCCCGCAACGGCGGTAACCATCCAGTGGCAGGGGCAGACTATTCGCGGCAACAATCAGCAGGTTTTACTCGAGCAGCTTGAGCAGGCCGGTATTCGCGTGCCCTATTCCTGTCGTGCGGGGATTTGCGGATGTTGTCGCATCACGCTGGTTGAGGGAGAAGTGAGTGCGCTGAAGAAATCGGCCATTGGCAGCGACGGCACGATCCTGTGCTGCAGCTGCGTACCTAAAACGTCGTTACAGCTCGAAGCCTAAACGGCCTGCTCAAGGCTGAAGCTGACCGGTTGCGGTTTCAGCCTGTCATTCATCACTTTAATCGGGTCGCCCAGCTGCATGGTTCGCCCGGCGATGGTCACCGCCGGCTGCGCCAGTAAACAGAGCGCGGCGTTGTCGCCTGGCTCCACCACCAGCAAATTCACCTGCTCGGCATTTTCGCTCAGGCTGACGCATGCGGCATCGCCGATGACCGGCGTCCAGCGCTCACTGTTGGCAAGAAAGTGCCAGCTTTTTGGCATCTGCGGTTTAAGGAAGCGGATCGCCACCAGCGCATTGAGCACCAGTTCAGCGCGTTGCTCTTTCGACAGTTCCAGGTCGCGGCATTTCTCTTCGAAAGAGAAATAGAGAGCGGCATCATCGACGCAAAAACCGGTATCGGCAAAGGCATCCGGGGTTAACATCCGGCGGGCGAAACGCGAACGAAACAACATGCCATTAGCCAGATCGAGCATCATACGATCGTGCTCTTCGCAGAAATACCAGCGCCAGTTATCGTCAGGTTTAATTCGCATCTGTCTCTCCCGTTCCTTAAACATCCTGTCGTAAGAAAGTCCTGATTGCCGCTTCGTTTTTTTAACTTCAATAATCAAAGACTACAATGTCTAATAAAGCAACAGTCCGGGAATATAAAACAACCAGAGCTGGAAATAAAGCCCTGGTTGTCAATGATGCTAAAAGGTTAGATGTGATTAACGATTTCTTTAATCAGCGGCGGGCCTTTAAAAATAAAGCCTGAATATATTTGCACCAGCGAAGCGCCAGCCGCCATTTTCTCACGAGCGGCGATTACCGAATCAATCCCGCCGACGCCAATAATCGGCAGACGACCCTGTAATTCCTGCGACAGGCGACGAATAATTTCAGTGCTTTTTAACTGCACCGGGCGCCCGCTCAGCCCCCCCATTTCGTTGCAATACTTCATTCCCTGAACTAACGCGCGGTCGAGAGTGGTATTGGTGGCAATAACGCCATCAATATTATGGCGAACTAAACTGTCGGCCACCTGAATCAGCTCTTCTTCAGTCAAATCTGGGGCAATTTTAACGGCCACAGGCACATATTTATGGTGCGTCGCCTGAAGTTCATTTTGCTTATTTTTAATGGCGATTAATAAGTCATCCAGCGCTTCACCGTATTGCAGAGTACGCAGCCCCGGGGTGTTTGGCGAGGAGATATTTACCGCAATATATCCGGCGTAAGCGTAGACTTTTTCCATACAAATCAGATAGTCATCTTTGCCTTGCTCAACCGGCGTGTCTTTATTTTTGCCGATATTAATGCCCAGAACGCCATCAAAATGGGCTTTCTTAACATTCTCGACCAGGTGGTCGACGCCAAGGTTATTAAAGCCCATGCGGTTGATCAACCCTTCGGCTTCTACCAGACGGAACAGGCGCGGCTTGTCATTACCCGGCTGCGGGCGTGGCGTGACGGTGCCAATTTCGATGGAGCCAAAGCCCATCGCACCCAGTGCATCAATGCACTCGCCGTTCTTATCCAGGCCTGCTGCCAGACCCAGTGGGTTTTTAAAGGTCAACCCCATGCAGGTTACCGGCTTATCCATCACTTTCTGGCGCACCAGCGCTTCGAGCGGGGTTCCCGTAATACGGCGTAATTGCTGGAATGTAAATTCATGAGCGCGCTCAGGATCGAGCTGGAAAAGGGCTTTACGAACGAAGGGGTAGTACATGAACTCTCCTGGATTCCCGGTGTGCAAACCGGGGGCGTATTATCTGCGATCGCAGCGGGAAAGGGAATTGACTCAGGGCAAAAAAAGCCCCAACCCACGCAATCGTTTACTTTTCATCCCTCCTTTATTCATTTTTTGGCATTTATTTTGCGGATAAATCATTTAGTGGAATAAGTCAGCGGTGCCACACTGCCAACAAATGTTATCAATGTTAGAGAAAATCGAACAATTGGTTATAAGGAGAAACTATGCGCGTCATTACACTGGCTGGCAGTCCGCGATTCCCTTCCCGCTCCAGCGCCCTGCTGGAATACGCCCGGGAGCAGCTCACTGCTCTGGATGTGGAAGTCTTCCACTGGAATCTGCATAACTTTGCCCCGGAAGATCTGCTTTATGCCCGTTTCGATAGCCCGGCGCTGAAGACCCTGACTGAACAACTGAAAGAAGCCGATGGGCTTATTGTGGCTACACCGGTCTATAAAGCCTCGTTTTCTGGTGCCCTGAAAACGCTGCTGGATCTGCTGCCCGAACGCGCGCTGGAGGGCAAAATCGTGCTGCCGCTGGCGACGGGCGGCACCGTGGCCCATCTGCTGGCGGTGGATTATGCCCTGAAGCCGGTACTCAACGCCCTGAAAGCGCAGGAGATCCTGCATGGCGTGTTTGCCGATGATTCTCAGGTCATTGATTACCAGCACAAGCCGCACTTTACGCCTAACCTGCAAACCCGCCTCGACAGCGCACTGGAGACCTTCTGGCAAGCGTTACACCGCCGCGACGTTCAGGTCCCAGCTTTTGGTCTTCAGCAAGGAGTCGCCCATGTTTAAATCTCTTGCACGCCTCAGTCTGGCAGGCCTGATGGTTGTGTCCGGCCTGGCGCACGCCGCAGAGCCCGCCCCCGAAAGCCTGCGCATCGGTTACCAGAAAGGCAGCGTCAGTATGGTGCTGGCGAAAAGCCACCAGCTGCTGGAGAAACGCTACCCGGACACCCGATTCTCATGGGTCGAGTTTCCGGCAGGCCCGCAGATGCTGGAGGCGCTGAACGTGGGCAGTATCGATCTCGGCAGCACCGGCGATATTCCCCCTATTTTCGCTCAGGCCGCCGGTGCGGATCTGGTGTACGTGGGCGTAGAGCCACCGAAACCAAAAGCGGAAGTGATACTGGTTCCTGAAAACAGCCCGATTAAAACCGTGGCCGATCTGAAAGGGCGCAAAATTGCCTTCCAGAAAGGCTCCAGCTCGCACAATCTGCTGCTGCGCGCGCTCCAGCAGGCGGGGCTGACCTTCAGGGATATTCAGCCAGTTTACCTCTCTCCCGCCGATGCCAGGGCGGCCTTCCAGCAACACAATGTGGATGCCTGGGCTATCTGGGACCCTTACTACTCCGCGGCGCTGCTGCAGGGTGGCGTAAAAGTGCTGAAAGACGGCGAAACCCTGAAACAGACCGGCTCTTTCTATCTTGCCGCGCGTCCTTACGCCCAGAAGAACGGCGCGTTCATTCAGGGGGTGCTTGACACCTTCAGCGAAGCGGATGCTCTCACCCTGAGCCAGCGCCAGGCCAGTATCGCCCTGCTGGCAAAAACCATGGGCCTGCCGGAGCCGGTGATCGCCACCTACTTTGACCATCGCCCGCCAACGGTGATTAAACCGGTAGATGACGCAATCGCCGCGCTACAGCAGCAAACCGCTGACCTGTTCTACGACAACCGCCTGTTACCGAAAAAAATCGATATTCGCGACCGCATCTGGCAGCCCACTGCCTCGAAAGGAGATAAGTCATGAGTCTGAATCTGTTCTGGTTTTTACCTACCCACGGCGACGGTCATTATCTTGGCACCGAAGC
This sequence comes from Leclercia adecarboxylata, assembly GCF_035787115.1. GTDB lineage: Bacteria > Pseudomonadota > Gammaproteobacteria > Enterobacterales > Enterobacteriaceae > Enterobacter > Enterobacter adecarboxylatus_E. Next base: position 309,940 of record NZ_JALKTL010000002.1, read on the forward strand.
GGGCTCCCGCCCGGTGGATCATGCTTATCTCCAGCAGATCGCCCAGGCCGCGGACCGGATTGGCTTTACCGGGGTGCTGATCCCGACAGGGCGCTCCTGCGAGGATGCGTGGCTGGTGGCGGCGTCGATGATCCCGGTGACCCAACGCCTGAAGTTTCTGGTGGCGCTGCGTCCGAGCGTGACCTCCCCGACGGTGGCGGCACGCCAGGCCGCGACGCTCGATCGTCTGTCGAACGGACGCGCCCTTTTCAACCTGGTAACGGGCAGCGATCCGCAGGAGCTGGCGGGGGATGGCGTCTTTTTGGATCATACCGGGCGCTACGAAGCCTCCGCTGAATTTACCCGCGTCTGGCGTCGTTTGCTGCAGGGGGAGAGCGTCACCTTCGAGGGCAAGCATATCCATGTACGTGATGCGAAGCTGTTCTTCCCACCTGTCCAGCAGCCGCGTCCGCCGCTCTATTTTGGTGGTTCATCGGACGTCGCCCAGGACCTGGCTGCCGAACAGGTGGATCTCTACCTTACCTGGGGCGAACCGCCGGAACTGGTTAAAGAGAAGATTGAGCAGGTGCGCGCCAAAGCCGCGGCACATGGCCGTAACGTCCGCTTTGGGATCCGTCTGCATGTGATCGTGCGCGAAACCAATGAAGAGGCATGGCAGGCCGCCGATCGCCTGATTGCCCATCTCGACGATGACACCATTGCCAGAGCCCAGGCCGCTTTTGCCCGCACCGATTCCGTCGGGCAACACCGGATGGCCACCCTGCACAAGGGTAAGAGAGAAAATCTGGAGATTAGCCCGAACCTGTGGGCTGGCGTGGGGCTGGTGCGCGGCGGCGCGGGTACTGCTTTGGTGGGCGATGGTCCAACCGTGGCCGCGCGTATAAATGAATATGCAGAACTTGGTATCGACAGCTTTATTCTTTCCGGATATCCGCATCTGGAAGAGGCGTACAAGGTAGGCGAACTGCTGTTCCCGCATCTGGATGTGGCCATTCTGCAAATCCCACAGCCGCAGCCGCTGTTGCAGCAGGGCGAAGCGGTCGCCAACGAATTTATCCCGCGTAAAGCTGCCCAGCGCTAAGGAGAACCTATGGCTAATGCTTCCCGAAAATGGCTGCTGCGCCTTGCGCCCTGGCTGCTTCCCGCTGGCATTGTCTTTATCTGGCAGCTGGCCTCCTCCGTAGGCTGGCTCTCGAGCCGCATACTGCCGTCGCCGGAGGGCGTGGTGGAGGCCTTCTGGTCGCTGAGTTCGAGCGGTGAGCTGTGGCAGCATCTGGCGATCAGCTCCTGGCGCGCAGTGACCGGGTTTTCCATCGGCGGGATGATTGGCCTGATTCTTGGCCTGATCAGCGGTCTCTCCCGCTGGGGTGAGCGTCTGCTGGACACCTCTATCCAGATGCTGCGCAACGTGCCGCATCTGGCGTTGATCCCGCTGGTGATCCTGTGGTTTGGCATTGATGAGACGGCAAAGATTTTCCTCGTCTCCCTCGGCACTCTCTTCCCGGTGTACATCAATACCTGGCATGGGATTCGTAATATCGACCGAGGGCTGGTGGAGATGGCACGCAGCTACGGCTTGTCCGGCTTCGCTCTGTTCATTCACGTCATCCTGCCGGGCGCCCTTCCCTCCATTATGGTGGGCGTGCGTTTCGCCCTCGGTCTGATGTGGCTGACGCTGATCGTAGCGGAAACCATCTCCGCTAACTCCGGCATCGGCTATCTGGCGATGAACGCCCGTGAATTCCTGCAAACCGACGTGGTGGTGGTCGCCATCATTCTCTACGCCCTGCTCGGTAAACTCGCTGATGTCAGCGCCCAGTGGCTGGAACGCCGCTGGCTGCGCTGGAATCCGGCCTACGTTAAAAAAGAGGCACACGCATGAATACGGCTCGCTTAAATCAGGGTACGCCGCTGCTGTTAAATGGCGTAAGCAAACGCTACGGCGATAACACCATTCTGAACGACCTGGAATTGCATATTCCCGCCGGGCAATTTGTGGCGGTAGTGGGCCGCAGCGGCGGCGGGAAAAGCACCCTGCTGCGCCTGCTGGCCGGGCTGGAGACACCGAACAGCGGCGAACTGCTGGCCGGGAATACGCCGCTGGCCGAAATCCAGGATGATACTCGCATGATGTTCCAGGACGCGCGTCTGCTGCCGTGGAAAACGGTGATTGATAACGTCGGGCTGGGGCTGAAGGGCAACTGGAAAGCGTCGGCGCAGCAGGCGCTGGCCGCCGTCGGGCTGGACACGCGTGCCGGGGAGTGGCCTGCCGCCCTGTCAGGCGGGCAAAAGCAGCGTGTGGCGCTGGCCAGAGCGTTGATCCATCGCCCGGGTCTGTTGCTGCTGGATGAGCCGCTGGGAGCCCTGGATGCGCTGACGCGGATCGAGATGCAGGATCTGATCGTCTCGCTATGGCAGGAGCATGGCTTTACGGTGCTGCTGGTGACCCATGATGTGAGCGAAGCTGTCGCCATGGCTGACCGGGTGCTGCTGATTGAAGAGGGTAAGATCGGACTGGACCTGACGGTGGATCTCCCTCGTCCCCGCCGGGTGGGTTCGGCGCGGCTGGCGGAGCTGGAAGCGGAGGTGCTGGATCGGGTAATGAAGCGTGGTGTCGCGGAGCGGCATTTAGCGATGGCTAATGCCTGATGCCCTCACCCTGGCCCTCTCCCACAGGGAGAGTGTACAAACATTAAAAAAGGCAACCTACGTTGCCTTTTCGCTTTTACCTTGCCACCGGGCATTTCTTTTAGGCTAAAGCCTTACCGATCTTCTCGTACAGATCTCCGGACAGGTTTTCCAGCCCTTTCAGCTGCTCCAGTGCAGCACGCATCTTCGCCTGACGTTTAGCGTCATAGCGTTTCAGACGGATCAGCGGCTCAATCAGACGCGACGCCACCTGCGGGTTACGGCTGTTAAGCTCGGTCAGCATCTCCACCATAAACTGGTAGCCGCTACCATCTTCCGCATGGAAGGCGGCCGGGTTGCTGCTGGCGAAAGCGCCAATCAGGGAACGGACGCGGTTCGGGTTGCTGAGAGTAAATGAGCGGTGCTCCAGCAGGCTGCGCACCTTGTTCACGACATCAGCAGCCGGGCTGGTGGACTGCAAAATGAACCATTTATCCATCACCAGGCCATCCTGATGCCATTTGTCGTCATACTCCTGCATCAGCGCATCCCGGCAAGGCAGCTCTGCGGCTACGCTGGCGGCCAGGGCAGCCAGGGCGTCGGTCATATTGTCGGCAGTATGATACTGCTTGCTGACCAGCTCGTCGGCAAGTGCCGTTTCACCAAACGCCAGATAGCGCAGGCAGGTGTTACGCAGTGCGCGCTTGCCGATATCAGCATGTTCAACACGGTACGCATCCAGCTTGTGGTGGTTGTAGATCGCCAGGAATTCATCCGCCAGCTCGGTTGCCAGGGTACGGGTCAGGGCTTCACGCACTGTCGCAATAGCGATCGGATCGATAATCTCAAACAGCTCGGCGATTTCGTTTACCGATGGCAGGGTCAGGATTTCTGCCGCCAGCGCCGGGTCAATCTTATCGTCCAGCAGGATAGCGCGGAAGGCGTCGGCAACATGGGCCGGCACTGACAGCGGCTGCCCCTGCTGATGACGGTTTACGTTCAGCTTGATATAGGTTGCCAGCAGGCTCTGCGCTGCGTCCCAGCGGGAGAAATCATTGCGCGCGTGACGCATCAGGAAGGTCAGCTGCTGGTCGCTCCATTTATACTCAAGTTTGACCGGCGCGGAGAACTCGCACAGCAGCGCAGGGACCGGCTGGAAGTAGACGTTATCGAAGACAAACGTTTGTTCAGCCTGAGTCACGTTGAGCACATTGTGCACCGGGTGACCGCCCTTCTTCAGCGGGATCACCTTACCTTCGTTGTCATACAGCTCAATGGCAAATGGAATGTGCAGCGGATGCTTCTCTTCCTGCTCGGCGGTCGGCGGCGTGCGCTGGCTGATGGTCAGGGTGTACTGCTCGGTTTCCGGGTTATAGTCGTCTTTAACGGTGACAACCGGCGTCCCGGCCTGGCTGTACCAGCGGCGGAAGTGGGACAGATCGACGTTGGAGGCATCTTCCATCGCCTGCACAAAATCATCGCAGGTGGCGGCGCTGCCGTCATGACGTTCGAAATAGAGCTGCATCCCTTTCTGGAAATTCGCTTCGCCCAGCAGGGTGTGGATCATGCGAATGATTTCGGAACCCTTTTCATACACCGTCAGGGTGTAGAAATTGTTCATTTCGATCACTTTATCAGGACGGATCGGGTGAGCCATTGGGCTGGCGTCTTCGGCAAACTGCAGGCCGCGCATGGTGCGCACGTTGTTGATGCGGTTGACCGCACGTGAGCCGAGGTCGGAACTGAACTCCTGATCGCGGAAGACGGTTAAGCCCTCTTTCAGGCTCAGCTGGAACCAGTCGCGGCAGGTGACGCGGTTGCCGGTCCAGTTATGGAAATATTCGTGACCGATAACACGCTCGATATCGAGGTAGTCTTTATCGGTGGCGGTATCGGTACGCGCCAGCACGTATTTGGAGTTAAAGACGTTGAGGCCTTTGTTCTCCATCGCGCCCATATTAAAGAAATCGACGGCGACGATCATATAGATGTCGAGGTCATATTCGAGGCCGAAACGCTCTTCGTCCCATTTCATGGAGTTGATAAGCGAGGTCATCGCCCAGGGGGCACGATCGAGATTTCCGCGATCGACAAACAGCTCTAGTGCCACTTCGCGGCCGGAACGGGTGGTGAAGGTGTCGCGCAGCACGTCAAAGTCACCCGCCACCAGTGCAAACAGATAGCAAGGTTTCGGGAACGGATCCTGCCACTGCACCCAGTGACGGCCATTCTCCAGTTCGCCCTCGCCCACGCGGTTGCCGTTGGAGAGCAGGAACGGATAGGTGGCTTTATCGGCGATAATTTTGGTAGTGAAGCGGGCCAGCACGTCCGGACGGTCAAGATACCAGGTAATATGACGGAAACCTTCGGCTTCGCACTGGGTGCAGAGCGCCACGCCCGACTGGTATAACCCCTCCAGTGCGGTGTTGGACGCCGGGCTGATCTCGTTAACGATGCGTAAAGTAAACCGCTCCGGCAGATTATCCAGCACCAGCTGATTATCTTCTTCTTTATAGTCAGTCCATGGCGTGTCGTTTACATGCACTGACACTAAGGTCAGGTCTTCGCCGTCAAGACGCAGCGGCACCGCCGTGGCGTTATGGCGCGTCACCTGGCTTACCGCCGTTACAACGGTTTTTGTGGCATCCAGGTCAAAAGTCAGATCGATATCGCTAATCAGGTAATCCGGCGCACGGTAGTCGTGGCGGTATTTGGCTTGAGGCTGTTGTGTCATAGAAAACCTTTTGCATCGTTTGTCGAATAACGAGTCAGTCTATTCCTGTTGTGGAAATCGCGCTATGCAGAATGTTCATCTTTTCAGGTACAAACACTCTATTTGCTACATTTATATAACACGCGGCACGAAATGCGCTCGACCCCGAACCAGGCTTATGGTGTGATCGGGGTTCAATAAATCGCTAAACAAGGTATACTCCAGCGGTTTCATTAGTCGTTTATTGTACTAAACGCTCCCGTGAGAGGATGCTACTGCGCACCTATGACTCGATTCGCTTCACCTGTTCTGCATACGCTGCTGGATACCGACGCGTACAAACTGCATATGCAGCAAGCCGTTTTCCACCAATACTACGACGTACAGGTCGCGGCTGAATTCCGCTGCCGTGGTGACGATTTGCTGGGGATCTATGCTGACGCCATCCGTGAGCAAGTCGACGCAATGCAGCATCTTCGTCTGCAGGATGATGAATTCCAGTGGCTTTCTGGCCTGCCCTTCTTTAAAGAAGATTATCTCCAGTGGCTGCGCAATTTCCGCTACGACCCGAATCAGGTCACCATCAGCAACGATAACGGCAAGCTGCATATTCGCCTTGAAGGTCCGTGGCGGGAAGTGATTATGTGGGAAGTACCGCTGCTGGCGGTGATCAGCGAGCTGGTGCACCGCTATCGCTCGCCGGAGGCCAGCGTTGAGCAGGCGCTGTCGACGCTTGAGCATAAGCTGGTTGGGTTCGCGGAACTGACAGACTCGCTGGATATGTCGCGTTTCCGTTTGATGGACTTTGGCACCCGCCGCCGTTTCTCCCGCGAGGTGCAGCAGGCCATCGTCGAGCGTCTGCAGCAGGAGCCGTGGTTTGTCGGTACCAGCAATTACGATCTCGCCCGCCGTCTGAATCTGACCCCAATGGGCACTCAGGCGCATGAGTGGTTCCAGGCGCATCAGCAGATCAGCCCGGAACTGGCGACCAGTCAGCGTGCGGCGCTGGCGGCCTGGCTTACCGAGTATCCGACGCAGCTCGGCATTGCCTTGACCGACTGTATTACCATGGACGCCTTCCTGCGCGATTTTGGCCCGGAGTTCGCCACCGCCTATCAGGGGCTGCGCCATGATTCCGGCGACCCGCTGGAGTGGGGCGAGAAAGCGATTGCCCACTATCAAAGTCTGGGCATCGATCCGATGAGTAAAGTGCTGGTCTTTTCCGATAACCTCGACCTGCCAAAAGCGGTCGCGTTGTATCGTCATTTCTCTTCGCGGGTAAACCTGAGCTTTGGTATCGGCACCCGTCTGACCTGCGATATCCCCCAGGTGAAACCGCTGAATATCGTTATTAAACTGGTGGAATGTAACGGCAAGCCGGTGGCGAAGCTCTCCGACAGTCCGGGCAAAACCATCTGCCATGACAAAGCCTTCGTGCGCGCGCTGCGTAAAGCCTTCGACCTGCCGCAGGTTAAAATCGCCAGCTAATCTCTTCAGGGAGCCTGTCGCGCTCCCTTCCCCCATTTATTTCCTATTTCTTCTCTTATGATTGCGAAATCTGCTTGTCTGATGGCGGATGCCAGGTAACATAGATATCCCCCCATTGAAGGGGATACAGATTTTATTTTTGGACAACATAGAGAGACTATTATGAGCGTTGTGCCTGTAGCCGACGTACTCCAGGGCCGCGTTACCGTTGACAGCGAAGTCACCGTGCGTGGATGGGTGCGTACCCGCCGAGATTCAAAAGCTGGCTTTTCATTCCTCGCCGTCTATGACGGTTCCTGCTTTGATCCTGTACAGGCCGTTATTAATAATTCTCTGCCCAATTACAATCAGGAAGTGCTGCGTCTGACCACGGGTTGCTCCGTTGTCGTCACCGGTAAAATCGTCGCCTCTCAGGGCCAGGGTCAGAGCTATGAACTGCAGGCAACCTCCATTGAAGTGACCGGCTGGGTTGAAGATCCCGATACCTACCCGATGGCAGCAAAACGCCACAGCATCGAGTATCTTCGCGAAGTGGCTCACCTGCGCCCGCGGACCAACATGATTGGTGCCGTAGCCCGTGTTCGTCACACCCTTGCACAGGCGCTGCACCGTTTCTTTGACGAGCAGGGTTACTTCTGGGTCTCTACCCCGCTGATCACTGCCTCAGATACCGAAGGTGCCGGCGAGATGTTCCGCGTTTCTACGCTGGATATGGAAAACCTGCCGCGTACGCCGGAAGGCAAAGTGGACTACGACAAAGATTTCTTTGGTAAAGAGTCCTTCCTGACCGTTTCTGGCCAGCTGAACGGCGAAACCTACGCCTGCGCCCTGTCCAAAATCTACACCTTCGGACCGACCTTCCGCGCCGAAAATTCCAACACCAGCCGACACCTGGCAGAATTCTGGATGCTGGAGCCGGAAGTGGCTTTTGCTGACCTCGACGACGTTGCTGGCCTGGCAGAAGCGATGCTGAAGTACGTCTTTAAGGCCGTGCTTACCGAGCGTGCAGACGACATGAAGTTCTTCGCCGAGCGCGTAGACAGCGATGCGATTACCCGTCTGGAGCGTTTCGTTTCTGCGGACTTTGCGCAGGTGGATTACACCGATGCCGTTGCCATCCTCGAAAAATGCGGTGAGAAGTTTGAGAACCCGGTTTACTGGGGCGTGGATCTGGCTTCCGAGCACGAACGTTACCTGGCCGAGAAACACTTCAAGGCACCGGTGGTCGTGAAAAACTATCCGAAAGACATTAAGGCGTTCTATATGCGCCTTAACGAAGACGGCAAAACCGTTGCCGCGATGGACGTGCTTGCCCCAGGTATCGGTGAAATCATCGGTGGTTCTCAGCGTGAAGAGCGTCTGGATGTGCTGGATGCGCGTATGGCAGAAATGGGCCTCAACAAAGAGGACTACTGGTGGTATCGCGATTTACGCCGTTATGGCACCGTGCCGCATTCCGGTTTCGGTCTTGGCTTCGAACGTCTGATCGCTTACGTAACCGGTGTCCAGAACGTGCGTGATGTGATTCCTTTCCCGCGCACCCCGCGCAGCGCAACGTTCTAATCTCTCAGTACTCAATGGCCAGCTTTTGCTGGCCATTATTTTATCCTGCACTGTCAACTTATGTCAGTTGAAAGTCAGTATCTATAAAGAGCAACCCCGTCAGATCCTCTCCAGTGTTACGCTTTATTTCCACGAAACATCTTTGAACAAAAAATAAACCCTATTCTTATTGCGCCTAATACATTTCTCAAGCATTAGCACAGTTTTCGTGCAAATTCCTGGCTATCCAGATGTCCATCTCTGGTAATAAGAAAAATAGCGCACTAATGCTTCGGATCATAAAAAAAGTCATTATCTAAAATTAAGATAAGTAATTCATATAGATAGGATTAGTTAAGCTTTAATTTTAGCCATACAGGTCTGAACTTTGAGGTGCCTCACAAAGTTCCCTAAAATTCACATTTAGTTACACATATTTTCTTATTGTTACCGATTCTTTATGTTTGTAGCACTTTCAGAGTAGCGAAACGGTTATTTGAATGGAAAGATGCCTGTCAGATACATAAAGACACCAAACTCTCATCAATAGTTCCGGAAATATTTATTGACAGAATTTATTGACGGCAGTGGCGAGTGTCATAAAAAAACCAATGAGGGTAATAAATAATGATGAAGCGCAATATCCTGGCAGTGGTTATCCCTGCCCTGCTGGCAGCCGGTGCAGCTAACGCAGCAGAAATCTATAACAAAAATGGCAACAAGCTGGACTTCTACGGTAAAGCTGTAGGTGAGCACATCTGGACTACCAACGGTGACACTGGTAACGAAGACACCACCTATGTCCGTATCGGCTTCAAAGGCGAAACCCAGATCAACGACCAGATCACTGGTTACGGTCACTGGGAATACAACCTGAACGCGTCCAACGCTGAAGGTTCTCAGAACACCAACACCCGTCTGGCTTTCGCTGGCCTGAACTTTGGTGATGCAGGTTCTATCGACTACGGTCGTAACTACGGCGCAATCTATGACGTCGGCGCATACACCGATATGCTGGTTGAGTGGGGCGGTGACTCCTGGGTTGCTACCGACAACTTCATGAACGGTCGTTCTACTGGCCTGCTGACCTACCGTAACAGCAACTTCTTTGGCCTGGTTGATGGTCTGAGCTTCGCTCTCCAGTACCAGGGTAAAAACGAGCGCAGCAACGCCATTGCTGCCAACGTTGACGACAACGGCAACATCATCAACGTAGGTCGTGGCGGTAACGGCGCTAAAGGTAACGGCGACGGCTTCAGCTCCTCTGTACAGTACGATTTCGGCGAAGGCTTTGCGCTGGTTGCGGGTTATGAAACTGCTGACCGTACCAACGAGCAAGTTTGGGCCGGTACCACTGCTGGCGCAGCTGATGGCTGGGCAAGCGCAGGCGGCGACCGTGCTGAAGCATGGGCTACTGCAGCTAAATACGATGCGAACAACATCTATGCAGCGGTTTCTTACGCTCAGACCTACAACATGACTCGTGAAGCTGACAACAACTTCGCCAACAAAACTCAGAACATCGAAGCAGTGGTTCAGTACCAGTTCGACTTCGGTCTGCGTCCATCCGTGGGCTACGTACAGTCTAAAGGTAAAGACCTGGTTGCTCGTAACGGCTTCTCCGGTGGCGATGCTGACCTGGTTAAATACGTGGAAGTGGGTTCATGGTACTACTTCAACAAAAACATGAACGTGTACGCTGCGTACAAATTCAACCTGCTGGACGACAACAACTACTCTGAAGCGGCTGGTCTGGCGACCGACGACCAGGCAGCTGTTGGTATCGTTTACCAGTTCTAATCAGTACACCACTTTGTTATATGTCTAAAAAACAGGGCTTCGGCCCTGTTTTTTTATGACTGAAAGCAAAAAATGGCGACTTTTGAAAAGCCGCACGCTTTTTGTAGCAAACGGTTGGCATTTTGTAGAACTATCGTTAACCTGATAGCGGATTTCACTTCCGTAACCACAATGGAACTTCGTCATGTTTGAGAACATTACCGCCGCCCCTGCCGACCCTATTCTGGGCCTGGCCGATCTGTTTCGTGCCGATGACCGCCCTGGAAAAATTAACCTGGGTATTGGTGTCTATAAAGATGAGACCGGCAAGACCCCGGTACTGACCAGCGTTAAAAAGGCTGAGCAGTATCTGCTGGAAAATGAGAATACCAAAAATTACCTCGGCATCGACGGCATTCCGGAATTTGGTCGTTGCACCCAGGAACTGCTGTTCGGCAAAGGCAGCGTGATTGTCAGCGATAAACGTGCCCGTACGGCGCAGACCCCTGGCGGTACTGGCGCACTGCGCGTGGCGGCGGATTTCCTCGCCAAAAATACCAGCGTTAAAACCGTGTGGGTAAGTAACCCAAGCTGGCCAAACCACAAGAGCGTCTTTAACTCTGCGGGTCTGGAAGTGCGTGAATATGCATACTACGACGCGGCAAACCACGCCCTTGACTTTGATGGCCTGCTGTCCAGCCTGAGCCAGGCTCAGGCGGGCGATGTGGTCCTGTTCCACGGCTGCTGCCATAACCCAACCGGTATCGATCCGACGCTTGAGCAGTGGGAACAGCTGGCGAAACTCTCCGTCGAAAAAGGCTGGCTGCCGCTGTTCGACTTCGCTTATCAGGGCTTTGCCCGGGGTCTGGAAGAAGATGCAGAAGGTCTGCGTGCCTTCGCAGCCGTGCATAAAGAGCTAATTGTTGCCAGCTCCTATTCCAAGAACTTCGGTCTGTACAATGAGCGCGTAGGTGCCTGTACGCTGGTGGCTTCAGATGAGCAAACCGTTGACCGTGCATTCAGCCAGATGAAATCCGTCATTCGTGCCAACTACTCTAACCCACCGGCTCACGGTGCGTCTGTAGTTGCCACAATCCTCAGCAATGACGCCCTGCGCGCCATCTGGGAACAGGAACTGAACGATATGCGTCAGCGTATTCAGCGCATGCGCCAGCTGTTCGTGAACACCCTGGCAGAAAAAGGCGCGGATCGCGACTTCAGCTTTATCATCAAGCAGAACGGCATGTTCTCATTCAGCGGCCTGACCAAAGATCAGGTTCTGCGTCTGCGCGAAGAGTTTGGCGTGTACGCGGTGGCATCGGGTCGTGTTAACGTGGCGGGAATGACGCCGGATAACATGGCGCCACTGTGCGAAGCGATTGTTGCGGTATTATAAACGCTAAGCCGGGCGGTACTGCGTTTGCCCGGCATTTAATTGCTCTGCCGGCTCGCGTCGCCGGATAATAAAAAAGCCTGCTTTAAGCAGGCTTTTTTAATGGTAATTACCAGACCGGCATTTCATCCTGCAGGAAGGGATTATGCAGACGCTCATAGCCCAGCGTCGACATCGGGCCATGTCCTGCAATAAAGGTCACATCATCGCCCAGCGGTAATAACTTCTCTTTGATAGAGCGGATCAGCTGGCCGTGATCGCCCCGCGGGAAATCACTGCGCCCTACGCCGCCTTTAAAGATCACGTCGCCGGAGATCAGCAGGCGCGACTGGTCATCAAAGAAAACAATATGGCCTGGAGTATGCCCCGGACAATGTAAGACCTGTAATGTCACATTGCCGACATTGACGCTCTCGCCTTCATTCAGCCAGCGATCCGGCGTCAGGGGCTGACACTCATCAAGACCAAACATACGGCTTTGCGCCGGTAATCCCTGCAGCCAGAACTCATCTTCTTTTTCCGGGCCAATCACCGGCACGCCATAATGCTGCGCCAGTTCAGCCGCGGCCCCAACGTGATCAAGATGGCCGTGGGTCAGCAAAATCTGCATTAGGGTCACGCCAGCGGCAGCGACCTCCTGTTTGATCTTCTCTGCGTCGCCACCGGGATCGACCAGGGCGGCCAGCCTGGTTTGCTCACACCAGATTAGCGAGCAGTTCTGGGAGAACGCGGTGACCGGAATAATACGATAGTTCATACTGCTCCTGATTTGTTATTACCAGTGCCGTAATGGCCCGGTATCAATATGCACAAAGTTGCTACGTGGGTAATATCCTACACCACCTGCGCGCATAGATAACGCAGCTTTGCGAACATTGGCTAACGAAACGCCTTCAATATGAAAATCCATCGCCTGCCCTTTAGTGTGATAGCTTTTTTTAGCAACACCGCGGCTGTGGGCACGTAATTCATTATTGGTATTAAGTGAGCGATAACCGGAAATAAGCTGCACCGGTTTGCGGGTGCCGAGCAGACCCTGCAGGCGATAAAGCTGGTCAAATAATCCCGGATCGATGGCTTTGACTTTATTGGCGCGGAAATCACGGAAGAAATGGTTCAGCCTGGCTAATTCATCCTGAATATAACCCCGACCATCAAAAAACTCGGCTTTTATTGACTCACCTGTGTGCAGGTTATTAAGCGTCAAAATACGTGGTCGAGGGGTGGAGAGCGTGGCAAAGGATGGCGTAGGTAAGATGGCAGCGCCCAGCGCAAGGCCACCTAACGCCAACAACTTACGGCGATTAGCGTCGAATTTTTCCATGGTAATCAGGTCTACAGGTCAGTGTTATCGTATAGATGCTTTACAGCGCACGAAGGGCACATTACCGGGCAAACCTGTCATCGTCAAGGCACCACAACCCAGGAAATACGGGGCTTGCAGCCGCAAGGCCCCGTTTATTTTTTCACTGAGGCTACCAGAACTTTCCGAACTTCTTCATTTATCTGATCAATTGTTCTGCTTTGGTCAGGATTTGTGTGTTAGTTCGGGCTGTCTCATCATAATTGTAAATATCTGTACGGTACTGGGTCCGGCCGTCCTTACCGACGAAGGCGGTCAAATAGTACAGATTAACCGGAATATTTTGGCGGATATTTACATATCGCGTGTCGCCCTGCTTCAGGGCATCGGAAATGCGTGTGTCGTTCCAGCCTGCATCCTGTAACAACATGTTTGCCAGTTCAGACGCTTTATTGACACGTACGCAACCGGAGCTAAGCGCTCGGGCGTCTTTCTGGAACAGGTTATGATTAGGCGTATCGTGTAGATAGATCGCATCCGAGCTTGGCATGTTAAATTTATAGCGTCCCAGCGAATTGTGAGCCCCCGGCGCCTGCTGGAAACGGAACGGCAAATTAGCAGGGGTGATGGTCGCCCAGTCAACTCGCCACGGGTCAATCGCCTCTTTACTGTTCCAGCCGCGCAGCACGGTATAATTGTGACGTTCAAGATAACCAGGGTCATTCCATACCTTAGGCAGAATATCCTTGCGCGCCAGCGTAGGCGGCACATTCCACGGCGGATTGACCACCACATTATTCAGCGCGCTACTCATCATCGGTGTTTTACGATCCGGACGACCTACAATCACGCGTGAGGCCAGCACTTCGCTGCCGTTCTGGTAATAGACCAGCGAAAAGGCCGGGATATTGACCATGATGCCGGTGGACAGCGTACCCGGCAGTAGACGCAGACGCTGGATATTAAGCGCCAGTACCCCGGCACGCTGTGCAGGGGTCATATTTAGCGCGTCACGCGTTGCCTGGCCAATAACGCCATCAGCACTCAGCCCCTGGCTGGTCTGGAACGCTTTCACCGCTTCGACCAGGCTCCGGTCATAGGAGGCCGGCTTGCCGGAAACGGGTTTCTTCTTCTTCTCCACCGTCGGCGCTGACGGGCTGACAACCACGCTTTGCGGATCGTCACCCGGCAGAGCGATTTTTGGTCCGCCATCAATCACACCAGAGCGTTTGAGGATCTCACGCAACGCGGGCACGTCGCTGCTCCACTGTCCCGGACTCAGTTTGGCGGTGCTTTGCATCTGTGGCCAGGGCTGCGTGTCAGCCACCAGCTGCAGCAGCGACTGGTGCATCACGGTATATTGCGGATGCGTCGGGGCAAGCCCGGCAATGAAGTGCGGCACCGTACCGTTATCCAGCGCCAGCTGCCACTGGTTGATTACCGACAGCGGCGGCGTCGCCAGCTTGTAAGGCTTATTGCTGTAAAGCCAGCGGTTGCCGTTGACCGGGATCCCCGCCACAAACTGCAGGTAGCCCATCATCGCATCCGAGAGCACCACGTCACGTGCCATGCCGGTGACGGCAGGCTGAGTCAGCAGCTCAACCCAGGCGGTAAACTGTGGCTGAAAACCCGCGATGGCGACTTCGGCAAGCTGCTGCTGGAACGCGCGCACGGCCTCACGATCCTCCCACATGGGCTTCATGTCGCGGGCAGCATACAGCAGCGTAAGTTGATTAAGGTACGCCGGGGTGTAGCCGGCAGGCAGCGCCGCGATCAAATCCTGACGGCGTTGTTCTGCATTGACATCCGCAGGCAGCGGCTGGATGCCGGCCATCATGGCCGTAGCAGGCGATTGTTCAAGCGGCTGGGACAGCGCCGTAGGCTGCGCGCCCACCGTAGCAGAGCTGTCGACAGGAACCAGCTCGGGCTCATCGGCCCGGGCAGAAAACAGCGGAGCAACTATTACCGTCAGGCACAAACTTAGCGCCGACAGCCGACGACCATATACTTTATTCAGCAACATCCCTTGCCCCCTGTTTGCTGTACGTCACGCCCTCATTACCGGGGCTTCACTTCATTATAGAAAGGCAGACCGGCACCAGCCTTACCTTATGTAAAGAAGTTTAAAGTTAACGCAGCCGCCAGTACAAGCTCAAGGAATAAAAAAAGGGCAGCCCCCAGGCCGCCCTTTTTGTTAATCAGACACCTCAGGAGGCATCAGCCGTTCCGGGCAGGGACTCCGGCGGTTGCGGGGCAAAGCCGCGCAGACCCACAACGTGCACATGCTCGCTGTTCTGGTAGACCTTACGCACCAGTTTGTAGGTGGTGCCTTTCTCAGGGCTGATGTTTTCCGGCGCCGCGATAATAAGCTGCATATCCAGTCGATCGCACAGCTCAAACAGCGTGGCGATAGAGCGGGCATCCAGACGCGCCGCTTCATCGAGGAACAGCAGGCGGCATGGCGAGATATCCTTGCCGCGCAGACGACGGGATTCGTCTTCCCAGCTCTGCACCACCATCACCAGAATCGACATCCCGGTACCGATCGCTTCACCGGTAGAGAGCGCGCCAGACTCTGCGCGCAGCCAGCCGTCGGAGCCACGGTTAACTTCCACTTCCATCTCCAGATAGTTGCGGTAGTCCAGCAACTCTTCGCCGATGGTTTGCGGCGTGCGCTGGCCCATGTCGATATGGGGATTCAGACGCTGATACAGCTTCGCCAGCGCTTCGGAGAAGGTCAGGCGGTTGCTGTTGAACAGATCCTGATGCTGTTCGTGCTGCTCGGCCAGCACGTCCAGCAACGTGGCATGAGCTTCACGCACGTTGACGTTCAGACGTACGCTATTGACCTGACCGAACGACACGCTCTGCAGACCCTGGTTGAGCTGGCGGATACGGTTCTGCTCGCGCTGGATCGTTTTGCGAATAATATTGGCCACGCTGCGGGAGCTGATCGCCAGCTTCTGCTCACGGGAGGTCAGTTCTTCCGTCAGACGGCCCAGTTCAATCTCCATCTGCTCGATGGCTTCAACCGGATCGTCGGTACGAATGATATCCTGGCGAATACGTTCGCGCAGATGCTGATACACCGCCACGAAGAATTGAATTTTGCGCTCAGGGCGCTTCGGATCTTCCGACATACGCAGCACATCACGCAGGTGTTCGTTATCGGCCACCGCCAGACGCAGCGCACCCAACGCCTTATCCGACATGGAACGCAGTTCATCGCCGGAGAGATAAGCCAGCTCGCGCCGGTGCAGACGACGTTCAACCCCGTTGTCTTTCACCATGCGCATCACCGCGCACCAGCCCGCTTTGGCGGTGACGACCTGCTCGCGTTTTTCATGGTAGTCACGTTCCAGCTTACGCAAACGGCGGGTGAGGTTGTCCATCTCCGCTTCGCAGAAGGTAAGCGCTTTTTCCAGCTGGTTGCGGCGGGCGCGGTTATTGCTGAGCCGGGCATGCAGTTCGTCGCGACGAATACGCGCCCGCTCCTCCGCCCCGCTGTCGGCACGCACACCAATGTCCTGCAGCTCTTTATGGAGGTCGGTCAGCAACTCTTTCTTGGTATCAAACGAGCTTTTCAGCGATGCCAGCACCTGGTTGTACTGGCCCAGCTGCGCGGCATGGCTACGCATCGCCTCACGGGCGCGGGTACGTTCCATTTCCGCCTGCTCCAGACGCTGGCGCAGCTTCTCGTTCAGATCGCTGTTGCCGCTGAGCATCTCCGCCGAATCGGAGTAGCTGAAGTGCGCCCGGCGCTGAGAAACTTCAGTCAGGGCAAACGCCTGCTGACGCGCTTCGCGCTGAACCTGTTGCGACCAGGCATAATCTTCTTTCAGCTGTTCAAACTGTTCCGGGTCGCTCTGCAGCACGGAGACAATCGGCTCCAGCTTCGCCAGCTGGTTGCCGTACTGCTGAACAAAGCGCGCGGCTTCCTGCGCCTCGTCGAGACGCTCCTGGATCTCATCCACGCGATCGGCGAGGGTGTCATCCGCCAGCAGGTTCAGACGCGGCAGAATGCGGTTAAGGGCGGCAACGCCCTCTTTAGCCTGCTCAAACTGGACGCGGCTCTGCTGGTTATCATTTTCGTGGGCGGAGATCGCACGTTCGAGTTCGGTACGACGAGCCGTAAACTTGCGTATTTCTGCCTCTGGGTCGGCCTCAAAAGCGACGGCCAGATGGCTGCCGATAAAGCGGCTGAATGCCTGGTGCAGGCGCTGCGTTTTTTGTACATCAAACGACAGGGTGGCAAAGCGTTCAGACAGCGCTTCGCGTTCGGTATGCAGGCTCTCGATGCGACTTTCACGCGCGGCGCGGCCAAACAGCGGCAACGACGGGAAGCGGGAATAACGCCACTGGCGATCGGCGACTTTGACCACCACCGCTTTTTCCAGCTCGTCGACGCTAAAGACGCTGTCATCGAACGACTGTGGATCCCCTTCGATCAGATAGAGATCTTCCGGACAATCTTCCAGCCCTTCGAGCTGATCGGCGACAAGGGAGAGATCCGGCACCACGATAGCGTGGCGGGAAGGACCGTACAGCGCGGAGTAGTAAGGCGCATCTTCGAGGCTGACGTCATCATAGATCTCTGACAGCAGCACGCCGCCAAAACGTTCCGCCAGGGTGTTCAGACGAGCATCTTCCGCACCGCCCGGCTGGCTTAAACGTTCGATCTCGTCATCAACCGCCCGTTTGCGTGCACCCACTTCATCACGTTCAACAATCGCTTCGCGCTCGCGCTCCAGCAACTGCTGCAGATACTCCGTAACGTCCTGGCTGGATTCAAACTCTTCGCCGCACTGCTCGCTCAGCTGGCTGAGGCTGCTTTGGGCCGCCAGCCAGATTGGGGCGCGCTGCATCAGCGTCTGAATACGCGACTGCAGCTGCTCCATCTCCTGACGTAGCGCCATGCGCTGTTCGCTGGCGTTTGATACGCTGTCAGACAGCGACGCGATACGGGCTTCCAGCTCCTGGTGCAGGCTTTCCAGATCCTCAATATCGACCCGTTTGCCCTGACGCTTGCAGAACTCGGCCAGCAGGCGTTCCGCCTCCTGCTGTTCGCGCAGGCGTTGTTCCAGCTCGTTCAGACGCATACGCAGCGGCTGAACCTGCTCAGCCTGATGACGCTGGTTCACACCATCACGCAGCAGTTCACGCGCCACTTCCCACGCTTCGGCGCGCGCCAGCGGGCCGTTAATCGCCGCCACCAGCTGGTAAGCCTGTTCAAACTGACTGTGCGCGGTTTGCGCCACGCTCATTTTTTGTTCAAGATTCAGCAGCTTTTCAGTTGCTTCCTGCTCTTTGGCCTGGAAGGTCTCCAGCCACTGATCGGCGCTATCTGGCGTCAGATCCGGCAGATGACAGAGCGCTTTCGCTCGTTCCAGCGCCTGCAATGCCTGATTGTACTGAATGGCGCGGGTTTGCTGGACGTCAAGCGCCTGCTGATAGTCGGCGAGCTGGCTTTTCAGCTCATCCACTTCCAGCTCGGCGGCTTCGGCCCGGGCTTCATTCTCTTCCTGCTTGTCGGCCGCTTCCGCCACCACTTCGTTCTGCTCTTCCAGACGAATTTGCAGCTCATCAAGATCCGCTTCATAGCGCTCGATTTTTTCCTGCTGACGCAGCGCGGTCTGCACCAGGTTCAGGTGGTCGCTGGCAGCCTGGTAGTCGGCTTCCAGATCCCCTTCTGCCCCGTTATGTTCGGACAGCTCGCGCGCCATCTCAACATGCTTGTACTGCTCAGACGCCAGCTGCTGGCGCGAGGTAAACAGCTCGCGGCGATACTCAAGGGCCTGATCCAGATGTATGCGGCGCTCGTTGGCGTGACGCATATAGTCGGCTGCCACATAGTTAGTGGCTTCGCTGATCAGGTGCTTAAACAGATCGCGGTCCGACTGGGTCACACGAATGGCTTCCAGCGTCATGCGGTTTTCACGCAGCGCCGCTTCCATGTCCTGGAAGGCCTTACGTACGCCGCTGTTCTCCGGTAACAGGTAGTCACGCAGGGAGCGGGTAATAGCGCTGGAGATGCCGCCGTACAGTGAGGCTTCGATCAGGCGATAGTATTTGCTGCGGTCCGACGCGGAGCGCAGACGACGCGCGACGATGCCCAGATCGAACATCAGCGAGTGGTAATCGGTAATGGAGTTAAACTGCTTAAACTGCACGCCCTCGATGGCTTCCAGCTTGTCTTTCAGCTCCTGAAGCGTCAGCACGCGCGCCTGGCGTTCGTTCAGGGTTTCCGTCAGCAGCGCGGTGGGCTGAACGGATGTTGGTAGCCCCTGAATGGCGAAGGGTTTGATATCGACTTTACGGTCACGACCGGCAACCTGCTGCAGGCGGACGCCGACCACCACGCGCTGGTGACGGGAGTTAATCACGTCGAGCACGGAATAACAGACACCTGCCTTCAGCTTGCCGTGCAGACCCTTATCGCGGGAACCGCTGGTCGCACCGGCTTCGGTGGTGTTTCGGAAGTGCAGCAGCGTTAAGTCCGGGATCAGCGCCGTGACGAACGCCGCCATAGTGGTGGATTTCCCCGCCCCGTTGCCACCCGAGAGCGTGGTCACCAGCTCGTCAAGATCGAAGGTCCGGGCAAAGAAGCCGTTCCAGTTAACCAGCGTCAGTGAGCGAAATTTACCGCGTTCAATCATTACTCTTCCTCCCCGCTGTCCTGCTGATTGTCTTCATGCTCGTCATTGAGCTGCAGATGGTTTTCCACCGGCATTGCTTCGCCATCACGGATCATGCGCAGCTGCGCTTCGCGGGCGTCATCGCCCACGCGCACGTCTGCGCCAAAGCGGAATACCGATTCCGTAATGCGGAATTTGCTGCTGTCATGGCCCATAAACCACACCATCCCCAGACGGCGCAGACGATTCAGGGATGAGCGAACTTTTTCCTGTAACTTCTGACGGTCAACGTCAGAGCCGGTGGAACGGTTGTTCACCAGCTTCAGCAGTTTGCTTTCGTCAGCCAGGGTCAGCAGCTCGTCATAGAGCTCCTGCTGGGTGAAGATGCCTTCATTAGCCAGACGCTCCGGGCTGAGATAGAGATAGCAGAGAATTTTACCGACCATCATGTCGAGCTCAGAGAGCACCGAGCGCGGGATGAGCGTGGTGGAGCGCGGACGCAAATAGAAAAACCCTTCCGGCGCGCGGATCAGCTCCACGTTATAGCGGGCGTAAAACTCTTCCAGGTATTCCTGAAAATCCATTAAGAAAGCGTGATTATCCAGCTCGTCGAGACCAATGTGACGACCGGCACGCAGCTGGCTGTCCAGCGCCGGAAAAATCGGATTTGCCAGCGCCTGCGCCAGCTTAACTGGCATCACCTGTTCAATATTTGTCAATGACATGCGCCTGTACCTTGGCTCCGTAATCGTTAATCGGCTGCCACTTCGGCGGCAGGCCGGTGAAATCTGCTTGTGCGATACCGAGACGTACCGCCTGATCGACCACGATGCGGGCGATATCGAAATGGCGGGCACGCGGGTATTGTGCAAGGTAGTCACGCACCACCAGACCCAGATCCAGCGGCGTCTGTCTGGCTTTGAAGATCGCCAGCTGCTCTTCGATCATGGCCGCAAGTTGTTCCCGAATTTCGTTAAATTCTTCATATTCCAGATCGGCTGGCAGCTCGCCGGTAACCTCTTCGTCGCGCAGGCTCATCTCTTCGTCACGCATATCGAGCAGACGGTCGGCACTGGCGTAGGTCAGCGCCCATGGCGCATCGAAATAGGTCTGAACCGACTGGCGCAGACGCTGGGCAAAGACGCGATTTTTATCCATATCGATCGCGGTACGGATAAATTTGTGCACATGACGGTCATAGCCGATCCACAGATCGATCGCCTGCTGGCCCCAGCTGATAATACGGTCGAGTTTGCTTTGCAGATCGAAGACCAGACGATCGACGAAATGCAGGTTGTCATGAGCCAGAGTGGCATCCTGGATGCGCAGCAGGTTGGCCTGCAGCTTGTCGCCCGCAGCCTCCAGCGTATCCTGCAGTTCACGCAGGGTCCCGGAGGTTTCTGACAGCAGCATCTCGCAGCTGGAGATCGCCGCCCGCCAGTCTTTGTTCAGCAGCTGGGCGATGTCATCCTTCACCAGCTGCTGTTGCTCATCCATGATGCGCTGCGTCAGGTCGATACTGTCGAAAATCTCGGCCACCGAATATTTCAGCGGCGCGTAGACGTTGCGGTGCCAGTGGAACTCGTCGCCGCCTTCGTCTGCGGCATCGGCCGCACGCTTAAGTTCACCCGCCACAATGGAGAGCTGCATCGAGAGGCGCAGGGTCGAAAATTCGCGCTGGCGAATGTAATAGTCGGTGATACCAATGCCCAGGGGCGTCAGGCGATAGATGGCATTCCCTTCTGCCAGCTCGCTGGTAAAGCGGTTCAGCAGACGTTGACGCACCATATCGTTAATCGCGTTATTGGCACGCACATTAATGGTTTCGCTGGTTTGCTCAAACGCATCACTGACGTGGCGGAACGCGTCCACCAGTTCGCCCTCGCTCATTTCTCCATCCAGCCGTTCGCTGTTCAGCGTGGCGACCGCCAGCAGAAAAGAGAGTCTGTCTACCGGCAGCGAGAGGGAGAAATCGTTTTTTCGGGCCCAGGCAACCAGTTCGGGGACTGTCTGGGAAAATTCACTCATAGTTTATCCTTGCTCTGCGGCTTGTGCGCGGTGACGTGAATGTAGCGACCAAGGCTGATATAAGGCTCCTGGCGACAGTACCGCGTCTCTAATTCTGTCAGGGCGTCAAAGCAATCATGCTGCTTTTGTTTATCGCGCAGATAATCATGAAACACCCTTATGCCGGTTTTCCCGGTAATCTGCCAGCCGGAGGATTCCAGCCAGCTATAAACCTGCTGCGGGTCGCGCGGAAAGTCCGGTGACAGCGTGCGGCGTTTCTTTTTGTACATACCCTGCTGCACATAGCCAAAATTGCCCACCAGCACGTTACGCATTAACAGGCCGTTAGCGTTGTAGAACATCAGCGACAGCGCGCCGCCAGGGCGCAGTATCGACCAGAGCGTCTGCAACAGCACCTGGGGTTCAGCCACCCACTCCAGTACCGCATGAGACAATATCAGATCAACCGGGCTTTCCAAATGTTGTGCGATGTCCTGAGCGGCGCAATGTATAAATTGCATGTTATCGCTCACACCTTTTTCCACCGCCGCGCTTTCGGCACGGGCGATCATCTCAGCCGACAGATCGCAAAGAATGACGTGGTGCCCGCGTTCTGCCATTTTTATCGCCGTCTGGCCTTCACCGCCGCCAGCGTCGAGGACACGCAGTTTTTTGTCGCCAAAGCTGGCCAGCAGGATGTCCAGATCCTGCCAGAGGATCGTCTGCCGCAGCCGGCCCTTGGTCGTGCCGTAAATATTGCGGGCAAACTTTTCCGCGATGTCATCAAAATTGCGATCCCGCATTGGGAGAGCTCCACCCGCTAACAACAAAACCGCTATTTTGTCACAGCCGGGCGGAGAATGAACCTCTCTGGTGTAATATCGC
Organism: Leclercia adecarboxylata; assembly: GCF_035787115.1. Classification (GTDB taxonomy): domain Bacteria; phylum Pseudomonadota; class Gammaproteobacteria; order Enterobacterales; family Enterobacteriaceae; genus Enterobacter; species Enterobacter adecarboxylatus_E. Next base: position 332,313 of record NZ_JALKTL010000002.1, read on the forward strand.
TGACAATGATCGGTTATATGGTTAAAAAAGGAGCCAGAAAGGATGCTTTTTACCCTAAAAAAATATATTGGCGGCATGATGCTTCCCCTCCCTCTCCTTCTGCTGTGTATCGCGCTGGGCCTGGGATTGCTGTGGTTTAGCCGCTATCAGAAAAGCGGCAAATTTTTGATTACGGCAGGCTGGCTGGTGCTGACGCTGCTGAGCCTGCAGCCGGTGGCTGACGGGCTGTTACGTCCGATCGAAGACACATATCCTACCTGGCAGGGGAATCAAAAGGTTAAGTACATCGTGGTGCTTGGCGGGGGCTACACCTGGGATCCCGAATGGGCCCCCAGCTCAAATCTGATTAACAACAGCCTGCCGCGTCTCAATGAAGGGATGCGGCTGTGGATGGCCAATCCAGGTTCGAAGATGATCTTTACCGGGGCGGCAGCGCAAAGTAACCCGGTGAGTACCGCCGAAGCAGGGGCCCGGGTGGCGCAGTCGCTGGGGGTGCCGCGCGAGGCGATTATCACTCTCGACAGCCCAAAAGATACGGAAGAGGAAGCCGCCGCGGTGAAACAGGCGATTGGCGATGCCCCTTTCCTGCTGGTGACCTCGGCTTCCCATCTGCCGCGAGCGATGGTTTTCTTTGAACAACAGGGGCTGCATCCTCTGCCCGCGCCCGCTAACCAGTTGGCGATCAGCGCCCCGCTGAACCTCTGGGAAAGCATCATCCCCTCCCCGGTATGGCTGATGCACAGCGATCGTGTGGGCTATGAAACGCTCGGGCGCGTCTGGCAGTGGTTGAAAGGTACGTCAGGCGAGCCAGGGGAGCAGTGATTTCGAGGCCAGGTCGAAGTTGGCGCGGCTAAAGCGCCCGGTATTCACCAGCTGCGCCACTTCGTCCCACAGCATATACAGCCAGCGCCGCCAGAGGAATGACTCAGAGACTGGCGCGCGCTGCAGGTAGTACCAGAGGAGATCCTCCGCCTGCCCGCTCTCGCTCAGACGAAACAGTTCATACTCCCGGGGTGCCCACAGCATTACCCCGGGGCCGACCATCGCCAGCAGCTGATCGCTGCGGGGATCCTTGAGCATACTGCGCAGGGTAAAGCTGCCGTGGATCAGCACACTGTTGTCGTTGAATCCCTCAAACAGGGTAGGCAGGCTCTCCCGGGTACGAAACAGGATCCGTTTGTCCTGCATGGTCAGGCCGGTATTGTGGTACTGGTTCAGCGTTCCCCACAGCACCTCGACCCGCTGGCGGTACCAGAGGGGCCAGAGATTCTCCTGGGTACTGTCTACCGACCCGACCAGACCCCCACTGTCCATCCGGTGCCAGGCCAGCAGCGCCTCGACAATCTGATCCTTTAGCTGTTCCCAGCGTTCCGGGGTACGCGCCGGGGCTTCAACCGGGACGCCGCGCAGACGTTCAATCAGCAGAACGTCTGGGCCAGGATGTTCATCATGGGTCATCACGCCGTAGACGGTCGGCATTCTCACCGTACCGGTGCGGGCCAGCATTGAGATTTTCCATGCCAGCTGTCGGGCAACATCCGGTGAAGAAAAGCTTCGCGCCAGTAACGGCATGGGGTTTCCCTGGCTGTCGTATAACGACCATAGCGTGGTATCCGCCTTTTCATGCACGCACTCCACACGGCTCAGTTTTTCACCCAGCAGATGGCTGAGTTCGGCTCGCAGCTGTTCCATTTTGAGATTACCCCCATTAAGACTACTGCTTTTATAATGAGCGTCTGGCGGGCGGATGTCACTCTTCTGAGACGATTCTGTCGCAGAAAGTCAGAAAAACGCGGCAAAAAAATCCCCTCAGAAGAGGGGATGGCGGGGACTAGCGAAGTTCAGCGCGAACGCGGGCAAGATCTTCTGGCGTATCAACGCCTGTGCCAGGCACTTCGTGCGCGACGGCGACATGAATCTTCTCGCCGTACCACAGCACACGCAGCTGCTCGAGCATTTCGATGTTTTCCAGCGGGCTCGGTTGCCAGGTGACGTAACGGCGGATAAAGCCTGCGCGATAGCCATAAATGCCCAGATGACGCAGGATATTGTCGCCAATGCTATCGCGGGCTTCAGCAAAGCGATCGCGATCCCAGGGGATAGTGGCGCGAGAGAAATAGAGCGCATAGCCTTCGGCGTCCAGCACCACCTTCACCGCGTTAGGGTTGAATGCCTCATCCGCATGATGTACCGGCACGGCCAGCGTCGCCATACCCACCTGACGCTGGGCCAGGTTTTCTGCCACCTGCCGAATAATGACCGCCGGGATCATCGGCTCATCGCCCTGCACGTTAACAATCACCGTGTCGTCGCTGAAGCCGCATTTTTCAACAACTTCAGCCAGACGCTCTGTGCCGGACTGGTGATCGGCGCGGGTCATACACACTTCGCCGCCTGCCGCTTCGACCGCACGGGCAACGTCTTCATGATCGGTGGCAACAATGATCCGCTCAGCGCCAGACTCCCGTGCACGTTCAAGGACATGCACGATCATCGGCTTACCGTTGATATCGACCAGCGGTTTACCCGGCAGACGCGTGGAGGCAAAACGTGCCGGAATGATGACAACAAAACTCATGGTTTGCTCTCTTCTGGCGCCAGGGCGCGGGCTTCGGTTTCCAGCAGAACAGGGATGCCGTCGCGCAGTGGGAAGGCAAGGCTATCCACTTTGCAAATCAGCTCCTGCTTGTCCTGGCTGTAGTAGAGTTTGCCGTTGCACACCGGGCAGGCAATAATTTCCAGTAAACGGTGATCCATAGTTCCTCCGTATCAATAATCGGTAAAGTCTACCATATTCCTTTTTCAGACCGCGTCTATTTCCCAGCCAGTTCGACAGGCCAGAAAAAGTCCGTCAGGAAGATGCCCCAGTACCACGCGTGTTGCCCCCTGCCAGCCCGCGAAATCACTGATTGCGGTACTAAGCCCCTGCTCCAGCGCGGTGCTGATCCGAACGCCCTCTTCCAGGTAAAGGGCGATGATTTGGAGCTCGCCGGTTTTGCGGTGCATTTTGGCATCCATCCGCCCCACCAGTTGCCCTTTATGCAGCAGCGGCAGGACGAAATAGCCGTACTGACGCTTCGGCGCCGGGGTATAGCACTCCAGGCGGTAGCTAAAATTAAACAGCTGCTCTGCACGCTTGCGATCCCAGACCACCGGATCAAAAGGCGACAGGACAGCGCTGTGGGTTGCGGTGAGCTTTCCTGCCTGCGCCTGGGCGAGCAGCGGCAGCAGATCGGCATGCAGCCACATCTCACCCAGCGTCTCGACCTCAACACGAACCACCTGCTGCTGCGCCTGCCAGCGCTCAAGCAGCGGAGCCAGCACCGGCTGGCGCTGGCGGTAATAGTCGGCTAACCACTGGGCGCGAAAAATGCCTAAGCTGCGGGCGCTGTTTTCCAGCATCACGGCTTCTGCCGCCGCCTGTGTCAGCATATCCCGGCTGTCGTCCCACTCTGGCATAACCCGATGCGTGAGATCGTAAACGCGCTGGAAGTTACGTCTTTCGACTACCATCACCTTGCCCGCAGTAAACAGGCCCTCAAGATGGCGTTTATGCGGCTTCCACTCCCACCATCCGCTCGTTCCTTTGCGGGGATGCTCAAAATCGGCGGAACGGACGGGGCCTTTATCCTGAATGTGGGCGATGAGCTGGTCTATTTCAGCCGCATGTTCCTGCATCCAGGCCTGGCGATATTTCCAGCCCATCTCATCAGGCGCAAGCATTCTGTGGCGCACCAGCGCAAAGTCACTGCGCGGCAGGAAGCACGCCTCGTGCGCCCAGTATTCCATCAGCTCTCCCTGACGCAGGGCATTATCCAGCCACTCAGGAGAATAAGGACCGAGGCGGCTGAACAACACCAGATAAGGGCTACGGGCAACGATATTGATAGTGTCGATCTGCAGCAAAGACATGCGCTGGATGGTGGTAAGAATATCGGCGGGCTGGGCGCGACGACGGGGCTTTTTCAAAAGCCCCTGGGCGGCGAGATGGAGATGACGTGCGGCTGAAAGCGTAAGTTGCGGTAAAGCCATGCCTTTTCCTGTCTGTTAGTGCGCGGGCGAAACCTCTTTTACCTGCCCTGCGAGAACAATCAGTTCCTGAAGCAGCCGTTCAGGCTGTTCGCCCTGCAGTTGAGCATCAACCGGTAAATACCACCAGTTTTCACGGGCAAAGGCGCGGCATTTCACCGCGTCTTTTTCGGTCATGATCAGCGTCTGGCCGGGGACGGTAAACGCCGCAACCTGCTCCAGGCTTAGCGCCTGGTGGTCAGCCAGCGGTACAGTACGGAGGAGCCTTGCACCGCAGGCTTCCAGCGTGGAGAAAAAGCGCGGGGGATGACCGATACCGGCCATTGCCACCAGATGATTAAGCTCAGCGACGTCACGACGCTCACCGGTCAGCAGATTCACGGCAGGTCCCGGGCGCAACTGCATCGGGATCTCCCCCGCCTGCGCCGTGCCGCCGTTAACGATGACCGCATCCACAGAACCCAAACGCGAGGCTCGCTCGCGCATCGGCCCGGCGGGTAACCACCAGCCGTTACCAAAGCGGCGTACGCCATCGATCACCACAATCTCTTTATCCCGGGCCAGTGCGTAATGCTGCAGGCCATCATCGGTAATGACGATCTGGACATCTGTCTGCGTCAGCAGGGTCTGCACCGCCTCGCTGCGCACTGGCGAGACCGCTACCGGCGCACCGGTACGCTGAAAGATCAGCACTGGCTCATCTCCTGCTTGCGCAGTGGTGGTTTGCGAGGTTAACAGCAGCGGATAGCGCTCCGCCTTGCCACCGTATCCCCTGGAGACGACACCGACGCGAATACCGCGTTTTGTCAGCTGCTCCACCAGCCAGATCACCACCGGCGTTTTACCGTTGCCACCGGCGGTAAGGTTGCCCACCACCACCACCGGCACGGGGGCACGCCAGGCCCGTTTGAGCCCCACTTTATAACTCAGGCGAATCAGGCTACTGACCAGACCATACAGCCACGAAAGCGGCAACAGCAGCAGCCAGAGCGGAGACTCACCGGACCAGATGCGGGCAATCATTCGCCAAACTGCATCTTATGAAGCTGCGCATACACGCCCTGATGTGCCAGCAGGTCAGTATGGCTGCCCCGCTCGACGATGTAGCCATCTTCCACCACCACGATCTCGTCGGCTTTTTCGATAGTCGACAGGCGGTGCGCGATCACCAGCGAAGTACGGTTCTTCTGCAGCTCATCCAGTGCGGACTGGATAGCGCGTTCGGACTCGGTATCCAGTGCCGATGTAGCTTCATCAAGGATCAGGATTGGGCTGTCACGCAGCAGAGCACGCGCAATGGCAATACGCTGGCGCTGACCGCCGGAGAGCAGCACGCCGTTTTCACCAATGATGGTATCCAGACCATTATCCATCTTATTAATGAAGTCCATGGCATAGGCCATCCGCGCCGCCGCTTCAATCTGCTCGCGGCTGTACTCTTCATTTCGGGCATAGGCGATGTTATTGGCCACGGTATCGTTGAACAGATGCACGTTCTGGGAGACCAGGGCGACCTGATTACGTAACGACCGCAGGGTGTACTCGCGCAGATCGTGGCCATCAATCAGGATCTCACCTTCATCAATATCGTAGAAGCGGGTGATCAGGCTGGCGATAGTGGATTTACCCGAGCCAGAGCGGCCCACCAGCGCCACGGTCTTGCCTGCCGGGATCTTCAGATTAATGTTGCGCAACGCAGGCGTATCGCGACCCGGATAGGTAAAGGTCACGTTGCGGAATTCCACATCGCCGGTTGAGCGTTCAATCACGCGCTTACCTTCGTCTTTTTCCTGTTCGGAATCGAGGATCGCGAACAGCGTCTGGCAGGCTGCCATGCCGCGCTGGAACTGGGCGTTAACGTTAGTTAACGATTTCAGCGGACGCATCAGGGCAATCATCGACGAGAAGACCACGGTAATGGTCCCGGCGGTTAAGGTTTCCATCACGCTCGGGAAGCTGGCGGCATACAGCACGAACGCCAGCGCCAGGGAGGCGATAAGCTGAATGATCGGATCGGAAATAGAAGAGGCAGACACCATCTTCATCCCCTGCAGACGCATCTTGTTGCTGACCTTATCGAAGCGTTTAGTTTCGACCTCCTGGCCGCCAAAAATCAGCACCTCTTTGTGGCCTTTCAGCATCTGTTCTGCGCTGGTGGTCACCTGCCCCATGGTATTTTGCATGTTCTTACTGATGCTGCGAAAACGCTTCGAGACGACGCGGATCGCAATCGACACAATCGGCGCCAGCACGATAAGGATCAGGGAGAGTTGCCAGCTGTACCAGAACATCAGGGCAAACAGACCAATGATCGAGGCCCCTTCACGCACGACGGTGATCAGTGCGCTGGAAGAGGAAGAAGCCACCTGCTCGGAATCATAGGTAATGCGCGACAGCAAAGTCCCTGTCGACTGTTTGTCGAAAAACGCTACCGGCATGCCCATCATATGGCTGAACAGGCGGCGGCGCATGGTCATCACCACTTTGCCCGAGACCCAGGAGAGGCAGTAGCTGGAGATATAGCTGGTGATGCCGCGTAAAATCATCAGGCCGATAACCACCAGCGGCATCCATAGCAACACTGAGCGATCCGTTTTACCAAAACCGTCGTCCAGTAACGGTTTGAGGAGCGATAACATGAAGGTATCGCTGGCTGCGTTGAGGATTAACGCTACGCCCGCCACGATCAGGCCCGTTCTGAAGGGTGCAATCACCGGCCAGAGTCGGCGGAAGGTCTGCCACGTGGAGAGATCTTTGTCGTTATGCATTCAAAAAACCAGCATTTGTTGAAATAGCCGCATATTCTACCCGTTATCGCCGGGCGCGCCAAACCACTGATGATACCAACGGGGCAAAATTTGATCCCGTAAGCTATGGATTTGCCAGCCATGTTGCGAAAACGAAACGGTAAGTTGTCCAGAACGGGGGGTTGTTAACCAGAGATACCCTTCCTTTCTGTAACGGCGAGCCACTTTAACCGAGGGCAATCGCCACGCGTTATAGCGGGATGCAGACACCAGGGCAATGTGCCCCCCCACGCGCTGCACCAGTGGGAGTGACGAGGAAGTATTACTGCCATGGTGCGGCACCTGGATAAGTGTAGACGCAAGATATTGCCAGTGACGACTGAGCATCGCTTTTTCTCCCTGCGCCTCAATATCTCCTGTTAACAACACGCTATGGTTGCCGTCCTCAATTTTGACCACGCAGGAACCGTTGTTTCCGCGCAGCGGTTTGTTGGCGAGGGGCCAGTGTGCGCTGAAGGTCAGCCCCCGCCAATGCCACCGCTCTCCGCGCACGCAGGGGTCATGTCCGGCCCATCCCAGCGGGCTTCTTACCCACATCGCTGGCCACGCCTTGCGTAACGACACCAGCCCGCCGATGTGGTCGAGGTGTTCGTGGCTGACAATTACCCCCTCCGGGTGTAAATGATGCCATCGTAGCCAGGGAATAATCAGCTGTTGCGCACTGTCGCCGCCAGGCCAGGCGGGACCTGTGTCATATAAAATCACTCTTCCCTGGCGCTCGATCACCATTGCCAGCCCCTGCCCGACATCCAGCATATGAACGGCCCAGCCCTCTGTTTTATTCGCACGCCAGAGTGGACTGACCGTCAGCACCAGTACCGACGCACAGACTACCGGATACGTGCGCGCGCCGCGCATGCGCCAGGCAACGATGGCGCCCCAGGGCAGCAGGGTCAGACACAACCCGCGTTTATCGACCGGTATCCAGCCGTCAGGCAACATGGTTAAAAAACTAAACAGCAGCGACAGTGAGCCATCTGCCAGATGCCAGACCATATTTTCCGCAAACGGCCATGTCCAGAGATGTAGTCCCATTCCCAGCAAAATAAGCGGCACTGAGATAAAGGTCACCAGTGGGACCGCCACCATGTTCGCGACCAGCGAAGAGAGGCTAAAACCATGGAAGACGACAACCTGCACCGGCAGCAACAGCAAAAGCATGCCGAGCTGCAAATGCAGCAAGTTAATGGCGGCCCTGACTGCCCAGAAGTTGGAACAACGCGGCGCGGGCACCCACTGATACCAGAAAATCAGCACCGCCACCGCAAAGGCTGACAGCAAAAGGCTGTGCGACAACACGGCCAGCGGATCGACCAGTAAAATGGCGGCGATGCAGACTCGCCATACCTGCCAGGGTGACCAGAGACGGCCGCTCAACTGCAACGCCAGACATGCGCCAAGGGAGACGACGGTGCGCAACGCGGGAGGCTGCATTCCGGTAAGCCAGGCGTAAAAGGCAGCAAAGCAGAACCCTGCCAACAGCGGGGCTCGCCAGTTCACCCAGGCTGCCGGGATAAAAAACTGAATGCCACGCACAAGGAGCCAGATAACCGACGCCGCCAGCGCAATATGTAAACCCGAAATTGCCATCAGATGCCCGGTGCCGGTTTCCCGCATCAGATTTTTTATCTCCGGCGTCACCGCCAGCCGCTCCCCCATACCCAACCCCAGCAGAACCGGCCCCCAGGTATAGGCAGAGAGTGAGGTTGTCAGCGAGGCGAGGTAGCGGGCGCGCAAGCTGCAGCGGGCATCTGTCACTTCGGCGTGGGTAAAGCGACCGGTCAGAGGTTGATGCTGTGCCAGAGCATAGCGCTGAGAATCGAAACCGCCGTCGTTAAGCTGCCCGTGAACGGCACGTAATGACAATGTCATTGACCAGCGCTGCCCGGCGCAGCCTGTTTGCGGCAGAGTGTTACCATACAATCTGACGCCCACCGCCGGCACCACCGCTTTACCGTTAAGCTGGATAATGCGGGCCCGATATACCGTATCGCTCTCAACGGCCAGGATCTCAACCCCGGCTTTTTGCGGACCTCGGGTCAGATTCTGCATCGGCCAGACCGCACCGTGTGCCGCAAGCGCTCCCCAGGCAAAAAAAAGCAGCCAGAAGCCACAATAGCGGGCAGTATTATGGCGAATTAAAGCGAGCAGGAAGCCGGCAATCATCATGCCCTGAATCAGCGAAAGCTTTGGCAGAGCGGGCAGCCAGAGCAGCGGCAAGATAGCCAGGATCAGACTTGTCGCCAACGTAGTCAAACGCATTCACACCTCCCTGTGTCAGGGCAGTGTGCCGTTGAAGGTTGAGTATGTCAGGTGCGAAAATGAGCGGTTGCGACGCAGGCTGGCGTAAATTAACAGTTTGCAGAAAAGTGCGGCAAACTTTGCGGCGCAGCTTCCAGATAAAAAGCAGAAAAACAAAAAAGCACCCGCAGGTGCTTTTCTTGTGGTCACTCAGTTCCGCCCGCAGGCAGAACTCAGTTGCCGTAAATATTGGCGCGATCGCGCAGTTCTTTACCCGGCTTAAAGTGCGGAACGTATTTACCTTCCAGCTCTACTTTATCGCCAGTCTTCGGGTTACGCCCGGTACGTGGAGCACGATAGTGCAGAGAAAAACTACCGAAACCGCGGATTTCAATGCGCTCGCCCTGTGCAAGAGTGGTAGCCATATGCTCCAGCATCTCTTTTACAGCGTCTTCCACTGCTTTCGCAGGTATATGCGATTGCTGGCTGGCAAGTCTTTCAATCAATTCTGACTTGGTCATGATTCCTCCGGTTCCTTCAAACCCATTAGCTAAACAGCTTAAACAAGGGCGGCCGTAGCCGCCCTTTGTTATTGATTACAGGACGAATCCTGCAATCTGTCAAGTCACTCTGCGAGTAACTTATTCGCCTTTAGCTGCTTTGAAAGCTTCAGCCATTGCGTTGTTAGAGAAGTTTGCATCTTCCTGTTTGTTAACAGTTGCGATTGCATCTTTCTCATCAGCTTCGTCTTTAGCACGAACAGACAGGCTGATTGTACGGTTCTTACGATCAACGCCGGTGAATTTAGCTTCAACGTCGTCGCCTACGCTCAGAACCAGAGTTGCATCTTCAACGCGGTCACGGGAAGCTTCAGAAGCGCGCAGGTAACCCTCAACGCCGTCAGCCAGTTCTACGGTTGCGCCTTTAGCGTCAACTGCAGTGACTTTACCGTTTACGATTGCGCCTTTCTTGTTCAGTGCAACCCAGTTGTTGAACGGATCTTCTGCGAGCTGTTTAACGCCCAGAGAGATACGCTCACGCTCTGCGTCAACCTGCAGAACAACTGCTGCGATTTCGTCGCCTTTTTTGTATTCACGTACTGCTTCTTCGCCTGCAACGTTCCAGGAGATGTCAGACAGGTGAACCAGGCCGTCGATGCCGCCGTCCAGGCCGATGAAGATACCGAAGTCAGTGATAGACTTGATTTTACCTTCAACACGGTCGCCCTTGTTGTGGGTTTCCGCGAACTGCTGCCATGGGTTGTTTTTGCACTGCTTCAGGCCCAGGGAGATACGACGACGTTCTTCGTCGATATCCAGAACCATAACTTCCACTACGTCACCAACGTTAACAACTTTGGATGGGTGGATGTTTTTGTTGGTCCAGTCCATTTCGGAAACGTGAACCAGGCCTTCAACGCCTTCTTCGATTTCAACGAAGCAGCCGTAGTCGGTCAGGTTGGTAACGCGGCCAGTCAGTTTAGTACCTTCTGGGTAGCGTTTAGCGATAGCAACCCATGGATCTTCGCCCAGCTGTTTCAGGCCGAGGGATACACGAGTACGCTCGCGGTCGAACTTCAGCACTTTAACAGTGATTTCGTCGCCCACGTTCACGATTTCGCTTGGGTGCTTAACGCGTTTCCACGCCATGTCGGTGATGTGCAGCAGGCCATCAACGCCGCCCAGGTCAACGAATGCGCCGTAGTCAGTGAGGTTCTTAACGATACCTTTGACTTCCATGCCTTCCTGCAGGTTTTCCAGCAGCTGATCGCGTTCTGCGCTGTTCTCGGATTCGATAACGGCACGACGGGAAACAACAACGTTGTTACGCTTCTGGTCCAGCTTGATTACTTTGAACTCAAGCTCTTTGCCTTCCAGGTGCAGGGTGTCACGAACTGGACGAACGTCTACCAGTGAACCTGGCAGGAACGCACGAATACCATTCAGCTCAACAGTGAAGCCGCCTTTAACTTTGCCGTTGATAACACCGACCACAGTTTCAGCTTCTTCGTAAGCTTTTTCCAGCGTGATCCAAGCTTCGTGACGTTTAGCTTTTTCACGGGACAGCAGGGTTTCACCGAAGCCGTCTTCTACTGCATCCAGAGCAACGTCAACTTCGTCACCAACCTGGATTTCCAGCTCGCCCTGGGCGTTTTTGAACTGCTCTGCCGGAATGGCAGACTCAGATTTCAGACCGGCGTCAACCAGTACGATATCTTTGTCGATAGCAACAACAACGCCACGAACGATGGAACCCGGACGGGTTTCGATTTCTTTTAAGGATTCTTCAAACAGTTGAGCAAAAGATTCAGTCATGTTTAATCTTCAGGTTAATATTAACGTCCACCTGGCTCCGTGCCGGATGGGGTTGTTTCACATACCCGCCGTCAATCCATTGCAGCGGGGGTACTGCTAAATCGGTCGCAATTACGCGAGTGCCAGTTTTTGGCGCGCATATTGTAGCGCTTTTTCAATCACTTGCTCAATAGTTAAACTGGTAGAATCCAGAACTAATGCATCATCTGCAGGAACAAGCGGTGCAACGGCGCGATTACGGTCGCGATCGTCGCGCTCTTTTATCTCAGACAAAAGACGTTCAAAGTTAACACTAAAGCCTTTTTCCTGCAACTGTAGCATGCGGCGCTGCGCACGCTCTTCCGGGGAGGCATCAAGGAAAATTTTGACCGGTGCATCAGGGAAAACCACGGTCCCCATGTCGCGTCCATCGGCGATCAGGCCCGGTGCATCGCGGAAGGCGCGCTGGCGACGTAAAAGCGCCTCGCGAACGCGCGGGAAAGCGGCGACCTTAGAGGCGGCGTTCGCCACGTCCTGGGTGCGGATCTCCCCGCTCACATCTTCCCCTTCGAGGATCACTTCAAGGTTGCCGTTGGTGGAGACAAAACGCACGTCCAGATGGGCGGCCAGCGGCACCAGCGCCTCTTCAGAGGCCACATCAACATGATGATGCAGAGCAGCCAGCGCCAGCACACGATAGATTGCGCCCGAATCTAAAAGATGCCATTGCAGTGCTTCCGCCATCGCTTTGCACAGGGTACCCTTACCTGCGCCACTCGGCCCGTCAATGGTGATAACCGGGGCAATTGCCGTCATCTTTTTCTCCTTAAATTAGGCATACCGTTGTGTAAACGCCGCGCATTATACGCGTCAATGTGCACAACTGTTACCTTTGCGTGCAAATTACGGAATGATTGAAGCTGAGTGTAGAAGAAATGGGCGATGTTAACGTCAGGAAGAGTAAGGAAATGCCGCACCGGACGGTGCGGCATGGCTTATCAGGCCGGCGTGCTGATACGCGCCAGTTGGTCGAAATAGTCCGGGAAGGTTTTCGCGGTACATTTCGGATCCAGAATGGTGACCGGCGTGTCCGACAGCGCCACCAGCGAGAAGCACATGGCCATACGGTGATCGTTGTAGGTGCCAATCTCTGCAACCTGCAGCTTCGCCGGCGGCGTCACGCGAATATAGTCTTCGCCCTCTTCCACTTCGGCACCGACTTTACGCAGCTCGGTCGCCATGGCGAACAGACGATCGGTCTCCTTCACGCGCCAGTTATAGATATTGCGTAACGTGGTGGAGCCTTTGGCAAACAGAGCCGCTGTGGCAATGGTCATCGCCGCATCAGGGATATGGTTCATGTCCATATCAATGGCGTTCAGTTCACCGCGGGTGCAGGAAATATAATCATCGCCCCAGGTCACAACGGCACCCATCTTCTCCAGCACATCGGCAAAACGAATGTCGCCCTGCACGCTGTTGCGGCCAATTCCGGTCACTTTAACGGTACCGCCTTTAATGGCACCCGCCGCCAGGAAGTAAGAGGCAGACGAGGCATCTCCCTCCACCAGGTAGTGCCCCGGCGTCTGATACTGCTGTGCACCGCGCACCACGAAACGCTGGTAGTTCTGGTTTTCGACCTCAACGCCAAACGTCTTCATCAGATGCAGCGTGATATCGATATAGGGTTTTGAAACCAGCTCACCTTTGATGGTGATGGTGGTGTTCTGCGGTGCCAGCGGTGCGGTCATTAACAGCGCGGTCAGGAACTGGCTGGAGACGCTGCCATCCACCGCCACCTCACCACCGATAAAGCCACCGCGCAGACGCAGCGGCGGATAGTTTTCCTGCTCCAGATAATCAATTTGCGCGCCGCCCTGACGCAGCGCATCAACCAGATGGCCAATCGGGCGCTCTTTCATGCGCGGTTCGCCCGTCAGCACAATGTCATTGCTACCCAGGCACAGCGCCGCAGCCAGCGGACGCATTGCCGTACCGGCATTCCCGAGGAACAGCTCCAGCGCCTCAGCGGAGTGCAGAGCACCAGCATTGCCCGTCACTTCACAACGGGTACGATCGGCAGACAGGGTATAGTGGACTCCTAACGCTTTTAGCGCATTGAGCATATGGCGAACGTCATCGCTGTCCAGCAGGTTAGTGAGAACAGTGGTGCCGTTTGCCAGCGCAGCCAGCAGCAAGGCGCGGTTCGAGACACTTTTTGAACCAGGCAGATTGATGGTGCCATCTACCCGCGCGATAGGTTGTAACGTCAGGGATTCCATGAAATTTAATTCTCAGTTCAACATAATAAAAACCCCGCAGCCAGGCCGCGGGGGTGAGCCATGCCGTGATTAACCGTGGCGACGTTCGAAGTCAATCATGAAGTCAGTCAGGGCCTGAACGCCTTCAAGCGGCATGGCGTTATAAATAGATGCACGCATTCCGCCAACCACGCGGTGGCCTTTCAGCGCATGAAGACCTGCGGCGAAAGACTCTTCCAGGAACAGCTTATCGAGATTGCTGTCGGCCAGCTGGAACGGCACGTTCATGCGGGAACGGTTCGCTTTGGCGACGTCGTTGCGGTAAAAATCGCTGTTATCAATGGTGCCGTAAAGCAGTTCTGCTTTTTGCTGGTTGAGTTTTTCCATCTGCGTCACGCCGCCCTTGTGCTTCAGCCATTTGAAGACCAGGCCGGAGAGATACCAGGCAAACGTCGGTGGGGTATTGAACATAGAATCGTTGTCGTTCAGCACGGTATAATCAAGGATCGACGGACAAGACTTATGCGCTTTACCCAGCAGATCTTCACGCACGATCACTAACGTCAGACCGGCCGGACCGATATTTTTCTGTGCGCCTGCGTAGATAACGCCGTAGCGACTGACATCCAGCGGGTTAGAGAGAATGGTGGAGGAGAAATCCGCCGTCACAACCACGTCATCGCCAAAGTCTGGCTCTTCGTGGATGGCGATGCCGTCAATAGTTTCATTCGGGCAGTAGTGCAGGTAGGCCGCATCGCGGGAGAGCTGCCATTCGCTCATCGGTTTCACCGCGCGTAAGCCGTCAACGGTAACTTTGGCATCGATAACGTTCGGGGCGCAATATTTGTGGGCTTCTTTTACCGCGCTCGCCGCCCAGTAACCAGCATCAACATAGTCCGCCGTTGTTTTGTCGCCCAGCAGGTTCAGTGGAATGCCTGCAAACTGACCGCGACCACCGCCGTGACAGAACAGCACTTTGTAGCTGGAGGGGATATTCAGCAGATCGCGGAAATCCTGTTCTGCCTCTTCCGCCACCTGAATAAACTCTTTACCACGGTGGCTGATTTCCATCACCGACGTACCAAGACCCTGCCAGTCAACCAGCTCCTGCTGAGCCTGTTTGAGTACATCCGCCGGTAACATTGCCGGACCTGAACTGAAATTAAAAACCTGAGCCATTTCCCCTCACCACGCTAAAAGCAATAAGTTATAACTGTGGATATCGGTTTTATCATTCAGTGACACGCGCCGCAATGTCTAAAACTTATGACCCGGAAAATGTGCCCGCCATCACACAATAGATTCTGCCAGCGGGCTGTCACAAAACCGACAAAATCGCTGTCAGGCAATGCGTTTGGCCCGGCTAACCTTCGTCCATTCTGGATTCACGCAGCGTGGGCACAATTTATGATCCCCCGCGACCATTGCCTCGACGTGGCCACATCTTATACAGGCGTATTCCTGCGTTGAAGGAACATGGGTATAACGCTCAACATACTCAGCTGGCAGGATACATAATCCCGGCTTTACTTCGTCATTTGGATAGTAATAAATGCTAATTTCACCATTCGTTTCCATAATGGCCAGCCGGATCTGGCCCAGTTGCTCAACGCTACTGTTTCGAAGTTCCATAAAAAACTCGTATTCAGTCATATTGGCGCCTTTGACCTTATCCCAGGCCAGTTTTCCCTCTTCGATGATGACGACAGGCTTTCCTTCCAGCAGATCTTCCAGCTTTTCACTTTTGGACATCAGCCACATGACCAGCCTATAGAGCACGGCCAACGAAACAAAAACGATGAACACCGGTACCATCGGCACATCGTCGTAAAAGGCCACGTCACCCGCCGCCGACCCCAGGGTAAGAATGATTAACACTTCAAAGAGGGACATCTGGCGCACACCGCGCCGGCCAGTGATCTTAAGAAACAGGAAAACCAGCACAAAGGTGTAGAGACTTCGCAGCGCCACCTCACCTAAAAATTCAACGGGCACTTTATCAAAGGCCATCCGCTGAAGATCGAACGCTTTCATTTTTATATTCCTTTACAGCAAGTTACTGAAGATAAGCATAGCCCAGGCTTTTATTTTTGCCGCGACCCCTGCGGAGATAGCGCCTGTCACGTAAAACCCGTATCATTGCGCGCTTTCCGTACGATATAAGTGATCCCCATGACCCAAACGTTTATCCCCGGCAAAGACGCCGCCCTGGAAGATTCCATTGCGCGCTTCCAGCAAAAACTGACCGACCTGGGCTTTAACATCGAAGAGGCTTCCTGGCTAAACCCGGTTCCCCACGTCTGGTCTGTGCATATTCGCGATAAAGAGTGTGCGCTGTGCTTTACCAACGGTAAAGGCGCGACCAAAAAAGCGGCGCTGGCCTCCGCGCTGGGTGAGTATTTTGAGCGTCTCTCCACTAACTATTTCTTTGCCGATTTCTGGCTGGGCGAGACTGTGGCAAATGGCCCGTTTGTCCACTATCCAAATGAAAAATGGTTCCCGCTGACCGAAGACGATGAACTGCCGGAAGGGATCCTCGACGATCGTCTGCGTGCGTTTTACGATCTGGAGAATCAACTGACCGCCAGCATGCTGGTCGATCTGCAGTCGGGTAATGAAGATCGCGGTATTTGCGCCCTGCCGTTTACCCGTCAGTCGGATGAGCAAACCGTCTATATTCCGATGAACATTGTCGGCAACCTGTACGTCTCCAACGGCATGTCAGCCGGTAACACCCGCAACGAAGCGCGTGTTCAGGGTCTGTCCGAGGTCTTTGAGCGTCATATTAAAAATCGCATTATCGCAGAATCTATCAGCCTGCCGGCAATCCCGGCTGAAGTACTGGCCCGCTATCCGGGCGTGGTGGAGTCTATTGCCAAACTGGAAGCAGAAGGCTTCCCGATCTTCGCCTATGACGGCTCTCTGGGCGGTAAGTATCCGGTCATCTGCGTGGTGCTGTTCAATCCAGCGAACGGTACCTGCTTCGCTTCCTTTGGAGCACATCCGGACTTCGGCGTGGCGCTGGAGCGTACCGTTACCGAACTGCTGCAGGGCCGTAGCCTTAAAGATCTCGACGTGTTTACGCCGCCGACGTTCGATGACGAAGAGGTGGCGGAACATGCCAACCTGGAAACGCACTTCATCGACTCCAGCGGTTCTATCTCCTGGGATCTGTTTAAGCAGGACGCCGATTATCCATTTGTTGACTGGAGCTTCTCCGGTACCACGGAGGAAGAGTTCGCCACGCTGATGGCTATCTTCACAGCCGAAGATCAGGAAGTGTACATCGCCGATTATGAGCACCTGGGCGTTTATGCCTGTCGTATTCTGGTGCCGGGCATGTCTGATATCTATCCGGTGGAAGATCTGTGGCTGGCAAATAACAGCATGGGCAGCCATCTGCGCGAAACCCTGCTGGCGCTGCCGGAGAGTGCATGGGAGAAAGAGGATTACCTGAATCTCATTACCCAACTGGACGACGAAGGTCACGACGACTTCACGCGCGTGCGCGAGCTGCTGGGTCTGGCAACAGGCAAAGATAACGGCTGGTACACCCTGCGTATCGGCGAGCTGAAGGCGATGCTGGCGCTGGCGGGTGGCGATCTGGAACAGGCGCTCATCTGGACTGAGTGGACCATCGAATTCAACGCCTCGGTATTCAGCGCTGAGCGTGCGAACTACTACCGCTGCCTGCAGACGCTGCTGTTACTGTCACAGGAAGAAGATCGTCAGCCTTTACAGTATCTGAATGCCTTTACCCGCATGTATGGTGCCGAAGCGGTAGAGAACGCCAGCGCGGCCCTCTGCGGCGAAGCGCCGTTCTATGGCCTGCAAGCAGTGGATAGCGATCTGAAAGCCTTCCCTGCGCACCAGTCATTACTAAAAGCCTATGAGAAGTTGCAGAAGGCAAAAAGCGCATTCTGGGCTAAATAACGTTACATACCATTACAAAGAGTAGGCGAATACAATCACCTACGTTATATTACGGGGCAATTTTATTGCCCCGTTTTTTATTTCTGCGGTAATAAATGTTTAATTGTAATAATTAAGTTAAATATTGGTAGCTATAATAATAGCGACCTGGCGGTTATTGTTACTTTTTATATGAAATACTCCATTCTAATTAACTGTCACAGATGGCGTCAGGAGAAAAAAATCAAATCATTTTGTAACTTTTAAAATTTATTTTTATTTGGATAATCATAAACTTACCCCGCATTTGCTGAAAAACCATACACCGTGCGGGCCTATAAGCCAGGCGAGATATGATCTATATCAATTTCTCTTCTATAATGCTTTGTTAGTATCTCGTCGCCGACTTAATAAAGAGAGAGTTAGTGTGAAAGCTGACAACCCTTTTGATCTTTTACTCCCAGCTGCAATGGCAAAAGTTGCCGAAGAAGCGGGTGTCTATAAAGCAACGAAACAACCGCTGACGACGTTCTTCCTGGCGATTACTGCCGGGGTGTTCATCTCCATTGCCTTTGTTTTTTATATTACTGCGACCACCGGTACAGCCGCGATGCCATTCGGTATTGCCAAGCTGATTGGCGGCATCTGTTTCTCACTGGGTCTGATTCTGTGCGTCATTTGCGGTGCCGATCTTTTTACCTCTACGGTGCTTATCGTGGTGGCAAAAGCCAGCGGCAGGATCACCTGGGGTCAACTGGGGAAAAACTGGCTCAACGTTTACGTAGGCAACCTGATTGGTGCCCTGCTCTTTGTTTTGTTGATGTGGCTGTCAGGTGAATATATGACCGCCAACGGTGCGTGGGGGCTTAACGTCCTGCAAACCGCCGACCACAAAGTACACCATACATTTATTGAAGCCGTTGCCCTTGGCATCCTCGCAAACCTGATGGTCTGCCTGGCAGTCTGGATGAGCTACTCCGGACGCAGCCTGATGGACAAAGCCATGATCATGGTGCTGCCGGTCGCCATGTTCGTTGCCAGCGGCTTTGAGCACAGCATTGCAAACATGTTTATGATTCCTTTCGGTATCGTAATCCGTAACTTTGCCACCCCGGAGTTCTGGACCGCAGTTGGCGCCAGCCCGGAAAGTTTCTCTCACCTGACCGTTATGAACTTCATTACTGATAACCTGATCCCAGTCACAATCGGGAACATTATTGGCGGTGGTCTGCTGGTTGGGTTGACATACTGGGTCATTTACCTGCGTGGCGATAACCATCATTAGTGAGTAATGGTTTTCTCAGGCAGTAAATAAAAAATCCACTTAAGAAGGTAGGTGTTACATGTCCGAACTTAATGAAAAGTTAGCCACAGCATGGGAAGGTTTTGCCAAAGGTGATTGGCAGAATGAAGTCAACGTTCGTGACTTCATCCAGAAAAACTACACCCCATATGAAGGTGACGAATCCTTCCTGGCCGGTGCTACCGACGCAACCACAGCCCTGTGGGACAGCGTTATGGAAGGCGTTAAGCAGGAAAACCGCACTCACGCGCCTGTTGATTTCGACACCTCCATCGCGTCCACCATCACTTCTCACGACGCGGGTTATATCAACAAGTCCCTTGAGAAGATCGTTGGTCTGCAAACTGAAGCACCACTGAAACGTGCGATTATCCCGTTCGGTGGTATCAAAATGGTTGAAGGTTCCTGCAAAGCGTACAATCGCGAGCTGGACCCAATGCTGAAAAAAATCTTCACTGAATACCGTAAAACCCATAACCAGGGCGTGTTTGACGTTTACACCAAAGACATCCTGAACTGCCGTAAATCTGGCGTCCTGACCGGTCTGCCAGATGCGTATGGCCGTGGCCGTATCATCGGTGACTACCGTCGCGTTGCGCTGTACGGTATTGATTTCCTGCTGAAAGACAAATACTCCCAGTTCCTGTCTCTGCAGTCCGATCTGGAAAATGGCGTAAACCTGGAAGCCACTATCCGTCTGCGTGAAGAGATTTCTGAACAACACCGTGCGCTGGGCCAGATCAAAGAGATGGCAGCTAAGTACGGTTGCGATATCTCTGGACCTGCGACCAACGCTCAGGAAGCTATTCAGTGGACCTACTTCGGTTATCTGGCTGCTGTTAAGTCCCAGAACGGTGCAGCAATGTCCTTCGGTCGTGTCTCCACCTTCCTGGATGCATACATCGAACGTGACCTGAAAGCAGGCAAAATCACAGAACTTGACGCTCAGGAAATGATTGACCACCTGGTCATGAAACTGCGTATGGTTCGCTTCCTGCGTACCCCAGAGTATGATGAACTGTTCTCTGGTGACCCAATCTGGGCAACTGAATCCATCGCCGGTATGGGTGTTGATGGCCGTACCCTGGTCACTAAAAACAGCTTCCGCTTCCTGAATACCCTGTACACCATGGGGCCATCTCCGGAGCCGAACATTACCGTTCTGTGGTCTGAAAAACTGCCACTGAACTTCAAAAAATTCGCCGCTAAAGTCTCCATCGACACTTCTTCTCTGCAGTACGAGAACGATGACCTGATGCGTCCTGACTTCAACAACGATGACTACGCTATCGCTTGCTGCGTAAGCCCAATGGTTGTTGGTAAACAAATGCAGTTCTTCGGTGCGCGTGCAAACCTGGCGAAAACCATGCTGTACGCAATCAACGGCGGCGTTGATGAAAAACTGAAAATGCAGGTTGGTCCTAAGTCTGAGCCGATCAAAGGCGATGTGCTGAACTACGACGAAGTGATGGATCGCATGGATCACTTCATGGACTGGCTGGCTAAACAGTACGTCACCGCGCTGAACGTCATCCACTACATGCACGACAAGTACAGCTACGAAGCCTCTCTGATGGCGCTGCACGACCGTGACGTGGTACGCACCATGGCGTGTGGTATCGCAGGTCTGTCCGTGGCTGCTGACTCCCTGTCTGCTATCAAATATGCGAAAGTTAAACCCGTTCGTGATGAAGACGGTCTGGCTATCGACTTCGAAATCGAAGGCGAATATCCGCAGTTTGGTAACAACGATGCTCGCGTTGATGACATGGCGGTTGACCTGGTAGAACGTTTCATGAAGAAAATTCAGAAACTGACTACTTACCGTAACGCTATCCCGACCCAGTCTGTTCTGACCATCACCTCTAACGTTGTGTATGGTAAGAAAACCGGTAACACCCCAGACGGTCGTCGTGCTGGTGCGCCATTCGGACCTGGTGCCAACCCAATGCATGGCCGTGACCAGAAAGGTGCAGTTGCCTCTCTGACTTCCGTTGCCAAACTGCCGTTTGCTTACGCTAAAGATGGTATCTCTTACACCTTCTCTATCGTTCCAAATGCGCTGGGTAAAGACGACGAAGTGCGTAAAACCAACCTCGCGGGTCTGATGGACGGTTACTTCCATCACGAAGCATCCATCGAAGGTGGTCAGCACCTGAACGTGAACGTGATGAACCGTGAAATGCTGCTCGATGCGATGGAACATCCGGAAAAATATCCGCAGCTGACCATCCGTGTATCTGGCTACGCAGTACGTTTTAACTCGCTGACTAAAGAACAGCAGAAAGACGTTATTACCCGTACTTTCACTCAGTCCATGTAAGTGGATTTGACTGAAAACGCCAGGTAAAAGGCGTACAATAAAGGCTCCACATAAGTGGGGCCTTTTTAACACCTCCCGCTCCGCAGTCTCTTTTGCCCGCTATCTATAATGAATGGATAACAGCCAAAACAGACTCGACACAGCCGCCTGAGCTGTGCAAATAAACAGGCCCCGGACGGGCCGAATCTGGAGATATCACCGCAATGTCAACTATTGGTCGCATTCACTCCTTTGAGTCCTGTGGCACCGTCGATGGCCCGGGCATCCGTTTTATTACTTTCTTCCAGGGCTGCCTGATGCGCTGCATGTATTGCCATAACCGCGATACATGGGATACCCACGGCGGCAAAGAGGTCACCGTCGAAGAATTAATGAAAGAAGTGGTGACCTATCGCCACTTTATGAACGCCTCCGGTGGCGGTGTGACCGCATCCGGTGGTGAAGCGATCCTGCAGGCCGAGTTTGTGCGCGACTGGTTCCGCGCCTGCCGTAAAGAGAGCATTCATACCTGCCTGGATACCAACGGCTTTGTCCGCCGCTACGATCCGGTGATCGATGAACTGCTGGAAGTGACTGACCTGGTGATGCTCGATCTCAAGCAGATGAACGATGAAATCCACCAGAATCTGGTGGGCGTCTCTAACCATCGCACTTTAGAGTTCGCGAAATATATTTCCGCCAAAGGCATTAAAACCTGGATCCGTTATGTTGTGGTTCCTGGCTGGTCAGACGACGACGACTCCGCGCACCGCCTGGGTGAGTTCACGCGTGATATGGGTAACGTCGAGAAAATTGAATTGCTGCCTTATCACGAGTTGGGCAAACATAAATGGGTGGCGATGGGTGAAGAGTACAAGCTTGATGGCGTGAAGCCGCCGAAGAAAGAGACCATGGAACGCGTCAAAGGCATTCTTGAGCAGTACGGTCACAAGGTAATGTATTAACAAAACGCCCGGTATTCACCGGGCGTTTTATTTATTAGTCAAAGACACCATTAATAATGGTGGTCACAATCGCCGTACTCAGCGCAATTAATACCAGATCTTTACCGACTACCCGCCATTCATAGCCTGGATAAGAGGGCAACTGGCCTAACATCGACGCCGGTACGGTCTTTTTCGCAATGCCCGGAGGCAGCGGTTTACCGCGCGCAAGGTTTTTTGCAATCCCCGGCGGCAGTGAATCATAGCCTGTTAAACCATAGTTCAGAGCCAGATGACGGACATGATCGTAACTGACACGCGCATCCACATCATCCCTTACGCTTTTATTTGATTTTCCGGAACTGTGGCTACCATTATTTTGTTTATTGCCATGGTTATCGGCATTCCCTTTGCCGGCATTCCCTTTGCCGGCATTTCCGTTACCATGATTACCGCTATTACCTTGCCCACCGCCGTTGCCGTGGCCATTGCCATTTCCCGGATTAGCCATAACAGGTGCAGTTGCAAATGATAAAGACAACACTACTGCCAGCGCGGTAGTGGTAAAACGACAAATAGACATGATCGCTGCCTTTTAGTGGTAGAACGCATCTGAATTATCGCCAGGCGTAATAAACAAACAATGCGTAAAACTCTTAGATGTGACAGAGACAAAAAAGCCTGTCGTCGACAGGCTTTTATTTCTTCAGGCATGCGCCACCGGCGTTGGGTGTTCACCCACTTTACGCAGCAGCATTAAGAGGTAAATAAACGACACGCTGGCGATCATGATAAAGAGCAGATTGTCGGAATAATTCTGCATCAGCATGGCGGTAAAAGTCGGCCCCAGTAAACTGCCGATGGTATAGCTCAGCAGCAGCGCCTGGTTCATGGCAACCAGCTGATGATGCTCCACTTTTTCGCAGGCCCAGGCCATTGCAACCGGATAGAGGGTAAAGCCTGCCGCGCCCAGAATAAATAGCGCAGGCGCCATGGCGGCATTACTGAGCATGGCAACACAACCCATGATCACCACGAAGACCTGAACCCGCAGCACCAGCAGGCGCCCGAAGCGGTCAGCAAGACGTCCCACCGGCCACTGTCCGACAATGCCCGCGCTGACCATCACCGCCATCCAGAAACCAATTCCAGAATCACTGACGCCCTGATGGTTGAGGTAGAGCGGCATCAGACCATAGAGTGAACCCAGCACAATTCCGGAGATGATGCAGCCATTAACGCCCAGACGCGCCTGGCGCAATCTCAGCATCGGCCACACGTGGGTCGCTTCCTGATGCTCGCTGCTCTGATTGACAATGCGCGTAAAGAGCAGCGGCAGAATCGCGGCCAGTACCATGCCCGTCACCCACGGCAGCACGTTCATCAGGTCGGTCGGAAGTTTGCTGACCATCAGCTGGCCCAGAACGGTGCCGACATAATAGACCATCATATAGGCTGCCAGCAGGCGGCCGCGGTTGCGGGAGGTGCCGCTGCACATCAGGGCACTTTCCACCACCACCCAGATCATGGCGCAGCCTACGCCGGCAATAAATCGCCAGAACATCCAGCTCCAGAAGCCGACCATCAACCCCAGCCCGGCACATCCGGCAGCAAAAATAAGCGATGCCAGATAATAGCTGCGGTTAAAACCGAAGCGTTTTATCAGGCTTCCCGTCAGCAATGTTCCCAGCAGGTTGCCGGTAAAAAAGGACGAGCTGACCATGCCCACCTGCCAGGTCGGTAAGTTTTCATGGGCGAGCCACAGCGGAACGAGCGTATTTAACACCGCGATCGCCAGGGTCAGCAAAAGCAGGCCACAGAGCAACAAAAGCACTGGCCGGGTATAGGTCGACATGGATTAAAAACCGTGAGGAAGTTCAGATTTCGTGCGCATCATGCCACTGGCAAAAACAAAGTCAATCCACCCGATTGGGCCGCACGCACAATATGTTGCCTGTCGATTGAAAAAACTCATCCTGTTCATGCAATGACTGCTATCGATATTAATTATGTGTTTGTTTTTATTTATGTAGGGACAAAATTAAAACCAAACGACAGTTGAAAAATTTCATGATCGAAAATGAAAAGCCGGGCACTAAGTCCCGGCTTTATATAACAAAAATCAGGGTTAACTGGCGACAGCCATTCCAACGGTCATATGCAGGCCGTAAAACACCCCACGCCCCAGCAACTCACCCGCCAGCACCAGCACAAATGCCACCGACAGTAACGGGAGAGCAGGCTGATAGCCTTTAACCTGAGGTACGACCCAGCAGCCCAGCGCAGCCACCAGCAGTACCAAACGCCAGGCCATCAACGAGCCGTAATCCGGCACCAGGGCCGAAGCCTGCTGAATGGAGCTATGGATCGTTGCCAGTTCAGCGCCCTGCATCACGGCGACGATGGCGCTGACAACCAGCGCCAGCAGCGACACGGCAGGCAGTAAACGCATTGCCCAGCCGTCTACGCCTGCCATGCGCAGCAGCAGGAAGCCCAGCAGCGGCCCGCCGATGAACATCGTCAGGAAGAAACTCATCGGCGTCCATAGGCTGTACCAGGTGGGCACCGTGTCGATGGTGTTATAGACCCGTACCATCATCCAGACAAAGACCACACCCAGCACCATAGTGACCACCAGCCACAGGCTGCGCAGCCCGGCAGGCAGCTTCTTCAGCACCGCCAGTAGCCAGCCCAGACCACCAACAGCGAAGAAGATCGCCCCGCTGGCGATCTCATTGCTGAGTGAAGAGGCACCCACGCGGTTCAGGGAGTTGAATGCGCGCATTGGCGACCCCAGGTGCAGCGTAGAGGCGATAAAGCCAATACCCATCAGCACCCACAGGCCAAACATACTCACTACCAGACGCTGCTGTTGTTCGGTACTGAGATTACCTTTTAGCAACGCCAGCGCGAGCACAATAAAACCACCCGCTACGCACTGTCCAAAGACAGTGAAAATCATTAACGGCCATTCATGCCATCCACTTCCCATCTCACACCTCCTTTGGATTAGCCAGATAGCCGGTGGTATCACCCGTTGGTCGGCTGTTGGCATTGGGTTTAATGACGATACTCGGCTTCGTGAAGTGCGCTGACGGCAGCGGCGCGACGGCAGCCAGCTTGCCGTATTTCTGCCGCAGCTCGGCAATCGGGCCAAAATCCAGCGCGCGTAACGGGCAGGATTCAACGCAAATGGGCTTATGGCCTTCGGACACGCGGTCATGGCAACCGTCGCACTTAGTCATGTGGCCTTTGGCGGCGTTATACTGCGGCGCACCGTACGGGCAGGCCATATGGCAGTAGCGGCAGCCAATGCAGACATCTTCATTCACGACGACAAAACCGTCGTCGCGCTTGTGCATCGCACCGCTCGGGCACACTTTGGTGCAGGCAGGATCTTCACAGTGGTTACAGGAAATGGACAGATAGTAGGCAAAGACGTTCTGATGCCAGACGCCGTTGTCTTCCTGCCAGTCGCCTCCCGCGTACTCGTAGATACGGCGGAAGCTGACATCCGGCGTCAGATCTTTGTAATCTTTACAGGCCAGCTCACAGGTTTTACACCCGGTGCAGCGGCTTGAATCAATAAAAAATCCATACTGAGTGGTCATCGGCTACTCCTTACGCCTTTTCAACCTGAACGAGGTTACTGTGAGACGGATTGCCTTTCGCCAGCGGCGACGGGCGTTGCGTGGTGAGCACGTTAATGCAGCCCGCCTGGTCGACGCGCTTCGCGTCCGGGTTGTACCAGGCCCCCTCACCTAACGCGACCACGCCCGGCAGGATACGCGGCGTTACTTTGGCTTCAATGTGTACTTCGCCACGACCGTTGAAGATGCGCACCCGGTCACCGTTGGCGATCCCGCGCGATTTTGCATCCAGTGGATTGATCCACATCTCCTGACGACAGGCTGCCTTCAGGACGTCAACGTTGCCGTAGGTGGAGTGCGTACGCGCTTTATAGTGGAAGCCGGTCAGCTGCAGTGGGAAGGATTTGCTCTGCGGATCGTCGTAGTTTTCAAAGCCCGGGCTGTACACCGGCAGCGGATCGATCACGTCGTCTTTCGCCAGCTCCCAGGTCGCAGCAATCTGCGCCAGCTGGGCGGAGTAGATCTCAATTTTGCCCGACGGCGTAGTGAGCGGGTTAGCGACAGGATCGGCGCGGAAGGCTTTGTAAGCCACGTGATGCCCTTCCGGGTCACGCTTTTTGAACATACCTTGCTGGCGGAATTCATCAAATGACGGCAGATCCGGAATGGCTTCGCGGGATTGCTCGTACAGGTGGCGCATCCAGCCTTCCTGGGTGCGGCCTTCCGTGAACTGTTGCTCAACGCCCATGCGTTTTGCCAGCTCGGTGGTCATCTCATAGATGGTTTTGCAGCCGAAGCGCGGTTTGATCGCCTGGTCAGCAAAAATGACATAAGACATGTTGCCGCAGGAGGCATCCAGGGCGAAGTCCATCTGCTCAGAGGCGGTGCAGTCCGGCAGCAGAATGTCGGCATACTTCGCCGAGGAGGTCATATGGCAGTCTACCACGACAATCAGCTCACACTTTTTGTCATCCTGGAGGATCTCGTGGGTGCGGTTGATCTGCGAATGCTGGTTGATCAGGCAGTTCCCGGCGTAGTTCCAGACCATTTTGATCGGTACGTCAAGTTTATCTTTGCCGCGAACGCCGTCGCGGGTGGCGGTCATCTCCGTACCGCGCTCAATGGCATCGGTCCACATAAACATCGAAATACTGGTCTGAACCGGGTTATCCAGAGTCGGCATACGTACAAACGGCAAGGAATACGACCCTTCCCGTGCGCCGCTGTTGCCGCCGTTTATCCCGACGTTGCCGGTTAAAATTGCCAGCATGGCGATAGCGCGGGAGACCAGTTCACCATTGGCATGGCGCTGCGGGCCCCAGCCCTGGGAAATAAATGCGGGCTTCGCCCCGGCAATTTCACGTGCCAGTTTAACGATACGCGCCTCGGGAATACCGGTGATGGCTGCGGCCCAGGCCGGGGTTTTGGCAATGCCGTCATTTCCTTGACCAAGAATATAGGCTTTATAGTGACCGTTCGCTGGTGCGCCTTCCGGCAGCGTTTTTTCATCGTAGCCGATGCAGTATTTGTCAAGGAAAGGCTGATCGACGAGGTTTTCAGTGATCATGACCCACGCCAGCGCTGAGATCAGCGCCGCATCGGTTCCCGGACGGATGGGGATCCACTCATCTTCACGCCCAGCCCCGGTGTCGGTATAGCGAGGATCAATGACGATCATCCGGGCGTTCGATTTTTGCCGCGCCTGTTCAACGTAGTATGTCACCCCGCCGCCGCTCATGCGGGTTTCACCAGGGTTATTGCCGAACAGCACCACCAGCTGGCTGTTTTCGATATCCGAGGGGCTGTTGCCATCGGCCCAGCCGCCATAGGTGTAATTCAGGCCTGCGGCAATCTGCGCGGTGGAGTAGTCACCATAATGGTTGAGGTAACCCCCGCAGCAGTTCATCAGGCGCGCGATCAGGGTTTTTCCCGGCGGCCAGGAGCGGGTCATGGTGCCGCCGAGGGTGCCGGTGCCGTAGTTCAGATAGATAGATTCGTTGCCGTAATCCTTAATCAGACGCTGCATCGTGCTGGCGATGGTGTCATAGGCTTCTTCCCAGCTGATGGGTTCAAATTTGCCTTCACCGCGTTTGCCCACGCGCTTCATCGGCTGTTTCAGGCGATCCGGGTTATAGACGCGGCGGCGCATCGAGCGACCACGCAGGCAGGCGCGAACCTGATGTAACCCTTCGTAGTTATCGTCCCCGGTATTGTCGGTCTCAACGTATTTAATTTCACCGTCAACGACATGCATACGCAGCGGACAGCGGCTGCCACAGTTCACCGTGCAGGCGCTCCAGACCACTTTCTCGTCAGGCTTGACTGCCGCAACGGCTTCGGCGGCAGATGTCAGACGTGAAAAAGGCAGGGTCAATGCGCTGCTGGCAACAGCCAGACCGCCAATCGCGGTGGTTTTCATCAACCCACGCCGGCTCACCTCAGCCGCCAGCAACGCATCAGGCGTTTTCATTTTCATAGGCTCTCACTTTGATTGCTCACAAAGTTCAAAAGTGCGGCGATAACCGCTATATAGTTTTTTATATAAGGAAGGCGTTCGTTAGCAGACGTTTACGCTAACCAGCTGTTTGAGAAGTATTACTACTTTAGAGGGAGGGAATATTGCCTGACATCAAAAGCAGGACATAAAAAAAGCGCCCACAGGCGCTTTTTTACTTAAAAGCAAATTAACCGATGTACTGCTGGCCTTTCATATACGGGCGCAGCACTTCAGGAATTTCGATACGTCCGTCAGCCTGCTGGTAGTTTTCCAGCACCGCGACCAGCGTACGCCCTACGGCCAGACCAGAACCGTTCAGGGTGTGCACCAGACGGGTTTTCTTGTCAGACTTGCTGCGGCAACGTGCCTGCATACGACGCGCCTGGAAATCCCAGACGTTGGAGCAGGAGGAGATTTCACGGTAGGTACCCTGCGCCGGAACCCACACTTCAAGGTCAAAGGTTTTGCAGGCACCAAAGCCCATATCACCCGTGCACAGCGCCATACGACGGTATGGCAGACCCAGCAGCTCAAGCACTTTTTCCGCGTGACCGGTCATCTCTTCCAGCGCCGCCATGGACTCTTCAGGACGGACGATCTGCACCATTTCAACTTTGTCGAACTGGTGCATACGGATCAGACCACGGGTATCGCGGCCATAGGAGCCCGCTTCAGAACGGAAGCACGGCGAGTGCGCAGTCAGTTTGATCGGCAGGTCATCTTCATCGATGATTTCGTCACGCACGAGGTTGGTCAGCGGCACTTCTGCCGTTGGGATCAGCGCGTAGTTGCTGCTGTCTGCTTCCTCGTCCAGCGGACGAGTATGGAACAGATCGCCGGCAAACTTCGGCAGCTGGCCGGTACCGTACAGCGTATCGTGGTTGACCAGATACGGGACGTAGGTTTCGCTGTAGCCGTGCTGCTCGGTATGCAGATCCAGCATGAACTGCGCCAGTGCACGGTGCAGGTGAGCAATCTGGCCTTTCATCACCACAAAGCGAGAACCGGTCAGCTTAACGGCAGCGGCAAAATCGAGCCCCGCGTGCATTTCGCCCAGGGTCACGTGATCGCGCACGTCGAAGTCGAACTCGCGCGGGGTGCCCCAGCGTTTCACTTCCACGTTGTCGTTTTCGTCTTTACCGACAGGTACGCTGTCGTCAGGGATGTTAGGGATCGCCAGCGCGATATCACGAATTTCGGCTTGAAGCACGTCCAGCTCCGCTTTCGCCTGATCCAGTTCTTCACCCAGCTTGTTCACTTCCAGGCGTAATGGCTCGATGTCTTCCCCGCGCGCTTTCGCCTGGCCGATGGATTTCGATCGAGAGTTACGCTCTGCCTGCAAGTTTTCTGTTTGTACCTGCAGAACTTTACGACGCTCTTCGAGAGCGCGCAGCTTATCTACATCCAGTTTAAAGCCCCGGCGTGCCAGTTTTTCAGCGACTGCGTCTGGCTCGTTACGCAGCAGATTGGGATCGAGCATGCTTATCCTGTGCTTATCGAATTAAAAAAATAGGAGGAAATGACCGCAGCCTGCGGTCACAAGAATATACCCTGAATAATTCGAGTTGCAGGCAGGCGGCAAGCGAGTGAATCCCCGGGAGCATAGAAAACTATGCGAATGGGGTGAACGAGCGCAGCCAACGCACATGCAACCTGAAGTATAACGGGTATACATTGCCAACATTACCGCAACGATAGCCCTAACGGTAGCGTTTTATAGGGCTATTTTGATCCTGTCCGGCAAGCCAGGCGAGCTTTTCGCCAATCTTGCCCTCAAGGCCTCTGTTTGTCGGGTGATAGTAGCGTGTTTGTGCCATTTCCTGAGGGAAATACTCTTCTCCGGCGGCGTAGGCGTTGGGCTCGTCGTGCGCATAGCGATACTCCTGACCGTAACCCATCTCTTTCATCAGTTTGGTCGGCGCGTTGCGCAAATGTACCGGCACGTCGTAATCCGGACGCTCGCGGGCATCGGATATCGCCGCTTTAAAGGCGGTATAGACGGCATTACTTTTTGGCGCACAGGCCAGATAGACAATCGCCTGTGCAATGGCGCGCTCGCCTTCGGCAGGCCCGACCCGGGTAAAGCAGTCCCAGGCGGAAAGTGCCACCTGCATGGCGCGCGGATCGGCATTGCCAACATCTTCTGAGGCAATCGCCAGACAGCGACGGGCAACATACAGCGGATCGCCACCGGCGGTGATAATACGCGCATACCAGTAAAGCGCGGCATCGGGCGCACTACCTCGTACCGATTTATGCAGCGCAGAGATCAGATCGTAAAAGCGATCGCCTTTATTATCAAAGCGCGCGCTGCGCTCGCCGGCGATTTCAGTCAGCAGTGCCGGGAGCAGAACCCGCTTTCCACTGTCGTCGGCTTCGGCCATATCGGCCATCATTTCCAGGGTATTCAGCGCCCGGCGCGCATCGCCGTTTACCAGTTCAGCAATGGCGCGACGGGTATCGTCAGGCAGCACGATATCCTGGCCGCCGTAGCCCCGGGCCTTATCGGTCATTGCCTGAGTCAGCACCAGCTCGATATCGTCAGTGGTTAAGGACTTCAGCAGATAGACGCGGGCACGGGACAACAGCGCCGAGTTCAGTTCAAACGAAGGGTTTTCGGTAGTGGCGCCGATAAAGGTTATAGTACCGTCTTCGATGTGCGGCAGAAAGGCGTCCTGCTGGCTTTTGTTAAAGCGGTGAACCTCGTCGACAAACAGGATTGTGCGGCGCCCGGCATTGCGGTTCTGTCGCGCCCGCTCGATGGCTTCGCGAATCTCTTTCACGCCGGAGGTGACGGCGGAAATGCGCTCGACGTCCGCATCGGCATAGCGGGCTATCACTTCAGCCAGCGTTGTTTTGCCCGTACCCGGCGGCCCCCAGAGGATCATCGAATGCAGATGCCCGGCCTCAATGGCCCGCGGCAACGGCTTGCCCGCAGCCAGCAGATGCTGCTGTCCGATATACTGCGCTAAATTTTCTGGCCGCATACGGGCGGCCAGAGGTTGAAACGCATTATCTGAAAAATCGAGCGACAGGTTGCTCACTCACGCCTCTTACTTATTACGTTGATCGTCCACCGTTACGCCCTTCGGCGGGGTAAAGGTGAATTTCGATGCATCGACCGCACCGTTCTGCTGGGATTTCAGCTGGTAGCTGCTGCGCTGATCGTCCTGCTCTACGGCGCTGAACTGATTGATGGTGCCGTTGCTGCTCACATTGATGGTGAACTGCTTCAGATTGCCAGTGCTGCCTTTCGGGGTCAGCACAAAGTCGTCGCCGGTCTGTTTGATGTTGTATTGCTGCCAGTCGCTGGACTGGTTACGGGCAATCAGCATGAATGGCGTATTGCTGGTCGCATCCTTCAGCCAGGTTGCCGTGGCCTGCTCAACAAAGGGGTTAAAGAACCACAGGGTTTTGCCATCGGAGACGAGGATGCTTTCGTCCGGCTGGGTCATATGCCAGTTGAATAGATTCGGTCGTTTAACCCACAAGTCACCCTGACCTTCCTGCACCGCGTTGCCGCTGCCGTCGGTCACTTTTTGCGTGAAGCTGGCATGGAAGCTGCTCACTTTATCCAGACGGCTTTTCAGGTCGCTGGCGGCATCAGCCCAGACGCTGCTTGCCACAAAGCCAGTCAGTAATGCACAGGTGATTGCGATTTTTTTCATTGTTCATCCTTACAAAGCGTCTTCCCGGAATGGGGGTTCTGTCACTATTCTGGACCTGCCCGCAGGCAGGCGACAGAAGAAAATGCTTAATTTTTGTTGATTTACCCATCTTTGCAATCGAGAGGGGATCACTCAAACGGCGGCGGCGCCAGAACTTCCCGGTTGCCGTTATGCCCCTGCTCGCTGACGATGCCCTGGGCTTCCATCTGCTCAATGATGCGCGCCGCCCGGTTGTAACCGATGCGGAACTGACGCTGTACCCCGGAAATAGAAGCTTTGCGTTTTTCGGTGACGAAGTTAACTGCCTGATCGAACAGCGGATCCAGCTCTTCACCGCCGTCAAAGCCGCCACCGCCACCGCCTTCACTTTCGCTGTCAGAGGTGATGCCTTCGACATATTGCGGACGACCGCGCGCCTTCCAGTCCTGGACTACGGCATGCACTTCCTGGTCGCGGACAAAGGCACCGTGGACACGCACCGGCGAGGTCGAATTAGGGCCGGAGAAGAGCATATCCCCCATGCCGAGCAGCGATTCCGCGCCCCCCTGGTCGAGGATGGTACGGGAGTCGATTTTGCTCGACACGGTAAAGGCGATACGGGTCGGAATGTTGGCTTTAATCAGGCCGGTGATCACATCCACCGACGGACGTTGAGTCGCCAGCACCAGGTGGATGCCTGCCGCACGTGCTTTTTGTGCCAGTCGGGCGATCAGCTCTTCCACCTTCTTGCCGACGGTCATCATCAGGTCGGCGAACTCATCCACCAGCACCACGATATACGGCAGTTTCTCCAGCACCGGATGCTCGGCATCCATGCTGTCGCCCGGTTTCCAGTACGGATCCGGAATGGGGCGCCCCATCTTCGCCGCTTCGGCGATGATCTCGTTATAACCCGCAAGGTTACGCACGCCCAGCGCAGACATCAGCTTGTAGCGACGCTCCATCTCGTTAACGCTCCAGCGCAGGGCGTTGGCAGCATCTTTCATGTCGGTCACAACTTCGGTCAGCAGATGCGGTATTCCTTCATAGACCGACAGCTCCAGCATTTTCGGGTCGATCATGATGAAACGCACATCTTCCGGCTGCGCTTTATAGAGCATGCTGAGGATCATGGCGTTCACGCCGACAGATTTACCGGAACCGGTCGTACCCGCGACCAGCAGGTGCGGCATTTTAGCCAGATCCGCCACCACCGGTTCACCAGCGATATCTTTACCCAGCACCACGCTGAGCGGGGATGGATTATCACGGAATTTGGCGTTATCAAGCACCTCACGCAGGTAAACGGTCTGGCGCTTTTTGTTCGGCAGCTCGAGGCCAACGTAAGGTTTGCCCGGGATCACCTCCACCACGCGCACGGCCACGGTCGACAGCGATCGCGCAAGGTCACGGGAGAGGTTAGAAATACGCGCGGCCTTCACGCCCGGTGCCAGGTTCAGCTCGAATCGAGTGATCACCGGGCCCGGGGAGTAGTTCACCACATCGGCTTTAATGCGGAAGTCGGCCAGACGCGCCTCAACCAGACGCGCCATCTGCTCCAGGGCAAAGGTATCGACCGGTTCGACTTCCGTTGGCGGCGGCGTTAACAGATCCAGCGACGGCAGCGGCGTGGTCGGCTTCTGCAGCGGGCGGCTGTCACCGTTACGCATCAGCAGCGGATGGATCAGGCTCTGCTGAGGCTGAGCGGCTGGCTGCTGCGGCTGCTGCGGCTGGGCATACTGCTGCGGCTGCACGGGCTGCTGCGGCTGGGCATACTGCTGCGGCTGCGCTGGCTGCTGTGGCTGGGCATACTGCTGCGGCTGCGCTGGCTGCTGTGGCTGGGCATACTGCTGCGGCTGGGGCGGCGTAAACGCCTGACGCGGCGGCTCAGCTTCAGGCATTACCTCCGGCGTAAACAGCGGTTCACTCGGCGTGTCATCCACCAAGTCTTTCATTGGCGAGAATTCGAAATCTGCCAGAGAGAACGGATTGGCGCCTGTCGGTTGCTCACCGGAATAGCGCTGCTGCTGCGTGGCGGCGAACTGGCGAGCCAGCTCCGCCTCGGCGGCATCATCTTCGTCATCCTGGGTCTGATACTGCTGCGGCTCAGCCTGATACTCATCACCATAACGCTGTTGCTGCTGCTGGGCGAACTGGCGGGCCAGCTCCTCCTGCTGCATGCCATCGGCATCGTCGTAATGTTCATCTTCGTACTGCTGACGTCCGGCCTCACGCGCTTTCTCCTCCGCCATTCGCTGAGAAG
Source organism: Leclercia adecarboxylata (assembly GCF_035787115.1). Taxonomy (GTDB): domain Bacteria; phylum Pseudomonadota; class Gammaproteobacteria; order Enterobacterales; family Enterobacteriaceae; genus Enterobacter; species Enterobacter adecarboxylatus_E. Next base: position 366,403 of record NZ_JALKTL010000002.1, read on the forward strand.
GCAGCTTAATGCCATACGAGGCCAGCTCACGGCGGGTAGGAACCCGCACGCGGTTAGGGCGCGGCAGCTGCGGGCCAATACCCTCTTTCACCTGCGGCCGCGGTGCGCCGCCGGTTGCCAGGCTGAATAAAGGTGAGGCAACGCTGGCCGCAGCAGCGCCTGCGCTTGTTGCCTGCTGCACGCTTGCGGCAACTGGCGCGACGGTAGACGCTGGCTCCACAACCGGAACCGGAACAGCCGGAATTTCAGCAGCCTGAACCGGGGCTGGCTCTTGCGCCGCCTCAGGCACCGGCTGGTACCAGGCCGCGAGCTGCTCGCGCTCACGGGCACGTTTCTCTTCCACCTCTTCGAAATAGTAAAGCGGCGGACGGGAGGGTTTAACCTCTTCTACCGGAGGCTCTTCAGCGACCGGTTGAGCGATAACCGGCTCAGGCTGATAAACAGGTTCAGGCTGACAGACCGGTTCAGACTGATACACGGGTTCCGGCTGATACACGGGCTGCTGCGGCTCGTACTGCGGCTGCGCATAGACCGGCTCAGGTTGATAAGGCGGTTGCCACTGCTCCTGTGATGCAGGGGCGGTGTAAGGTTCTGGCTCAGGGATATACGCCGGGGCTACTGGCGCACCAGGCTCAGCCTGCCAGTCAACTGCCGGCGGCTGAAGTGGCATCTCCGGCACAGCAGGCGCCGGAATCACCGGCTCAACCGGGGCTGCGAAGGCCTGAGTTGCCGTGGTTGCAGCAGCGGCGGCGGCAAGCGGCTCAGCCGCTGAGTGCCCGTTGAGCAGCGGATCGTATTCATCATAATCGGATGCCAGCGCACGATTACCGGAGAACAGCACATCATCCGGATCGGCGGCCACGCCACGGGCGCTGTAAGCCACCTCTTCGTCGTCCATCCGTTTGCCGGAGAACAACGCCGCATCGGTTTTGCGGCCTAATGGATTGGCGAATTTCTCTGCCACACGCTTACGACGCGCCAGCGCCCCGCGCATAATGCGGGCACGGCGAGATTCGCGACGCTCAGCGACCGGCTCGGCGTCTTCATAGTCGTCTTCGTACTCTTCGTCGTTAACCCAGGTATCGTCGCGACGGGTACGGTTGCTGGCGAAGGTGAGAATATTGAGGATTACACTGCCGATTTTCTCGGCGATAGTGACCCAGGACCAGCCGGTAAAGAGCGTCAGTCCCGCCCCCCAGACGCAGAGCAGCGCGAGCGTGCCGCCGCTACTGTGCAGCATCGGCTGCAGCGCGGTGCTCAGCAGGCTACCAATCACGCCACCGGAGGCAAAGTACCAGATGTCATCGGCGTTAATCGCCGCCAGACCGCAGGAAGTAAGAATTAAAGCCAGCGCACCAATCAGGCGCAGCGACACGGCAAAATAGTCGATGTAGTCATCGTTCTGGCGATGGCGCCAGGCGAACCAGCAGCCGCCGATAATAATCACGGGAAGGGTGTACGCCATCACGCCAAAGATAAAGAACAGCGTATCCGCCAGCCAGGCGCCCGGTACACCGCCTAAATTATGGATAGGCTCGTGCCATGCGGTTTGTGACCAGCTCGGATCGGAGGGATTAAAACTGAGTAAGGCTGCCATCAACCAGACGGCAAAAAGAGCAACAAGGATCAGTAACGCCTCAAGGAGTCGGCGTCCACTGCTGAGCTTGGTTAAATTGACTTCTTTGTCTTCGGTATATTCCTGGCTCAAAACAGGCTCTCCAGGTATCAGGCAATTCCTGCCTGAGTGCTAAACGGACAACAGTGTCGGGAAGCCCGACACTGTTGCTGTATGGATTACCAGGAGTGTAATCAAAGTACGCTGATATTGCACCTGTTCCGTGTTAGCGCGTCTTAATAACCAGACGATTGCTCTGTTTGACTTCTTCCATTACCACATAGGTACGGGTGTCGTTCACACCAGGCAGTCGCAGCAGGGTTTCACCCAGCAGCTTACGGTAGGCGGACATATCAGGTACGCGGGTTTTCAACAGGTAGTCGAAATCACCGGAAACCAGATGACACTCCTGAATTTCTTCAAGTTTTTGTACGGCGGCATTGAATTGCTCAAACACATCCGGCGCACCACGATTCAGAGTAATCTCAACAAATACCAGAAGTGAGGCATCCAGATAATGCGGGTTCAGCAGTGCTGTATAGCCCTGAATAAAACCCTGTCTTTCCAGTCGGCGCACACGCTCAAGGCATGGCGTCGGGGAAAGTCCCACACGTTTTGAAAGCTCGACGTTGGAAATACGCCCATCCTTTTGCAATTCATTAAGAATGTTACGATCGATACGGTCGAGATCTTTGCCAGGGCGCTTCTTGCTATCTACCATTATTATTGTCTCTCTGTATTCCTTCCCTAACTCCTGCCAGGACCCTGTGCACTTCACTGTTCAGAGTCTTTCCCCGCGGTTAATCGCATCGCCTGTTTTTTAGTTTACGCGATGCCGATTGGGGTTATGTGGTATGAAGACCGTTGCCCAGAGGCGGCCATCAACATCACGTATGGCATCTGTCCACACCATGCGTAGATTTCGCTGACCCGGTAAAAATGGTGATTTTGTGCATGACTATGCGTTACAAAAGCACCGTTTTTTTTCTTCCTTGAATGTTTTCGCAAAAGCGCAGGGGATTGTCAAAGCAAAACATCGATTTTTAGTACAACATGCCGGATATTCATTACGTCCGGCGATTAATCCTCATTTTATCGCCGTCGTTTCGACCGATTACCCACCATTATTGTTATAAAATTACCTTTCCTGCCCTGCCGTTGATTGGCGCTTTCTATTACACACATCGTTAACAAAATCGCTGCGCCCTTTTTTTACGGCAACAAATTCCCTACAATCCGTGAAAATGTCTGCCAACAACAATGGGGATCTCATGGGCACGGCCAAACACAGTAAGCTGCTAATCCTTGGTTCTGGACCTGCGGGATACACCGCAGCGGTCTACGCTGCACGCGCTAACCTGCAACCGGTACTGATTACGGGCATGGAAAAAGGCGGTCAGCTGACCACCACAACCGAAGTAGAAAACTGGCCAGGCGATCCTGAAGGCCTGACCGGGCCGCTGCTGATGGAGCGCATGCACGAACATGCCGCCAAATTTGATACCGAAATCATTTTTGACCACATCAACAAGGTCGATCTGCAAAACCGCCCGTTCCGCCTGACCGGCGATAACGCGGAATACACCTGCGACGCGCTGATCGTTGCCACCGGCGCCTCTGCCCGCTATCTGGGTCTGCCGTCTGAAGAGGAATTTAAAGGCCGTGGCGTTTCCGCCTGCGCAACCTGCGACGGTTTCTTCTACCGTAACCAGAAGGTTGCGGTCATCGGCGGCGGCAACACTGCAGTAGAAGAGGCACTGTATCTGGCGAATATCGCCTCTGAAGTACACCTCATTCACCGCCGTGATACTTTCCGCGCGGAAAAGATCCTGATTAAGCGTCTGATGGACAAAGTGGCCAGCGGCAATATCGTGCTGCACACCCACCGCACGCTGGAAGAAGTGACCGGCGATCAGATGGGCGTGGCGGGCCTGCGTATTCGCGATACGCAGAACACCGACAACGTCGAAACGCTGGAAGTAGCAGGTCTGTTTGTGGCCATCGGTCACAGTCCGAACACGGCGATTTTCGATGGTCAGCTGGAGCTGGAGAACGGCTACATTAAAGTGCAGTCTGGTATTCATGGTAATGCTACCCAGACCAGCATCCCGGGCGTGTTCGCTGCGGGTGACGTGATGGACCACATTTATCGTCAGGCGATCACCTCTGCGGGTACCGGTTGTATGGCGGCGCTGGATGCAGAACGTTATCTCGACGGACTGGCCGATCAGAGTAAATAATTTTTACAAATCAGCAACAAACGTAAATAAGGCGGCGATAAGTCGCCTTTATTGTCTCTGCGATGTAACATTGCCGTGCCCAATACCACATAACATCACCTGCAAAGCACGCAATGGAAAAAACCCGTCAACAAGAGTTAACGCGCTGGCTTAAAAAGCAAAGCGTTCTTTCCCGCCGCTGGCTGAATATTTCCCGTCTCTTAGGGTTTATCAGCGGACTGTTGATTGTCGGCCAGGCATGGCTTCTGGCCCGCATTCTTAACCTTATGATCATGGAAAATATCCCGCGCGAGGCTCTGTTACTGCCTTTCATTGTGCTGACTCTGGTCTTTATTCTGCGCGCCTGGGTTGTCTGGCTGCGTGAGCGCGTGGGTTTTCACGCCGGGCAGAATATCCGCTATGAAATTCGCCGCCAGGTGCTCGACAGGCTGCAGGAGGCCGGTCCCGCCTGGATCCAGGGCAAACCTGCCGGAAGCTGGGCAACGCTTATCCTCGAACAAATCGATGATATGCACGACTACTATGCCCGCTATCTGCCGCAGATGGCGCTCGCCGCTTTCGTCCCCCTGCTGATTGTGCTCGCGATTTTCCCCTACAACTGGGTCGCCGCACTGATCCTTCTGGGCACCGCTCCGCTGATCCCGCTGTTTATGGCGATGGTCGGCATGGGCGCCGCCGATGCCAACCGCCGCAACTTCCTGGCCCTCGGGCGCCTCAGCGGCCATTTCCTTGACCGCCTGCGCGGCATGGAAACGCTGCGTATCTTTGGTCGTGGTGAAGCCGAAACCGAAAATATCCGCCACGCTTCGCAGGATTTCCGTCAGCGCACCATGGAAGTGTTACGCCTGGCCTTTTTATCCTCCGGGGTGCTGGAGTTCTTCACCTCGCTGTCGATTGCGCTGGTTGCTGTCTATTTTGGTTTCTCCTACCTGGGCGCACTCGATTTTGGTCATTACGGTACCGCCGTGACCCTCTCCGCAGGCTTCCTGGCCTTGATTCTGGCACCGGAGTTTTTCCAGCCGCTGCGCGATCTGGGCACCTTCTATCATGCGAAAGCACAGGCGGTGGGCGCGGCAGACAGCCTGAAAACCTTCCTTGAAACGCCGCTGGCGCATCCGCAGCGCGGCGACGTGACCCTGAGCACCACCAGGCCGGTCAGCGTTGAAGCAGACGATTTTTGCGTGCTCTCACCGGAAGGCAAAGTGCTGGCCGGACCGCTCAACTTTACGCTGGCCGCTGGCCAGCGCGTGGTGCTGGTCGGCACCAGCGGCTCCGGTAAAAGCTCGCTGCTGAATGCGTTATCCGGCTTTATGGCCTACAGCGGCTCGCTGCGGATCAATCAGGTTGAGCTTTCAGCGCTCGATCCTGACGAGTGGCGCACCCATTTAAGCTGGGTGGGCCAGAACCCGCAGCTGCCAGCGGCCACGCTGCGGGAAAACGTGCTGCTGGCGCGCCCGGATGCCAGCGAAGAGGAGCTGCAGTCGGTGCTCGATCGCGCCTGGGTCAGCGAGTTTCTGCCCCTGCTGTCGAACGGCGTGGACACGGTAGTGGGCGATCAGTCCGCAGGGCTCTCCGTCGGCCAGGCGCAGCGTATCGCCGTGGCCCGCGCCCTGCTCAACCCGTGCCAGCTTTTACTCCTGGATGAACCCGCCGCCAGCCTGGATGCGCACAGTGAACAGCGCGTGATGCTGGCGCTGGATGCCGCGTCGCAGCAACAAACTACGCTGATGGTGACTCACCAGCTGGAGGGCATCGCCCGGTGGGATCAGATTTGGGTCATGGAAAATGGCCAGCTTGTTGAGCAGGGCGATTACGCCACGCTTGCGGCGGCCCAGGGGCCGTTTGCGGCTCTGCTGGCGAACCGTCAGGAGGAGATCTGATGCGCGCTTTACTGCCTTACCTGGCGCTGTATATGCGTCACAAATGGATGCTGACGCTTGGTGTGGTGCTGGCGATCGTTACCCTGCTGGCCAGTATCGGCCTGTTAACGCTTTCCGGCTGGTTCCTTTCTGCCTCAGCGGTAGCCGGGTTTGCCGGTCTCTATAGCTTTAACTATATGCTGCCTGCCGCCGGGGTGCGCGGCACGGCCATCACTCGTACCGCCGGGCGCTATTTTGAACGTCTGGTCAGCCATGACGCGACCTTCCGCGTGCTGCAACACCTGCGCGTCACCACCTTCAGTAAATTACTGCCCCTCTCCCCTGCCGGGCTGGTACGCTATCGTCAGGGCGAACTGCTTAACCGCGTCGTCGCCGACGTGGATACCCTCGATCACCTTTATTTGCGCGTGATTTCTCCCCTGGTTGGCGCCCTGGTGGTGATTGTGGTCGTCACCCTGGGGCTGTGCCTGCTGGACGTCAATATTGCGCTGGTGCTCGGCGGGATCATGCTCGCGACGCTCGTTATATTACCGCCGCTGTTTTACCGCGCCGGAAAACCGACCGGCGAAAACCTGACGCGTCTTCGCGGCGAGTATCGCCAGCAGCTTACTGGCTGGCTGCAGGGTCAGGCGGAGCTGACCATCTTTGGCGCCAGCCGTCGCTATCGCGCGCAAATGGAAAACACCGAACTGAACTGGCACGAAGCCCAGCGCAAGCAGTCGGAGCTGACGGCCTTGTCCCAGGCACTGATGCTGCTGATTGGCGGGCTGGCGGTAATGGCGATGCTGTGGTTGGCCTCAGGCGGCGTCGGCGGTAACACTCAGCCCGGTCCGTTGATTGCGCTGTTTGTCTTCTGCGCGCTGGCGGCGTTCGAAGCCCTTGCCCCCGTGACCGGCGCTTTCCAGCATCTGGGTCAGGTCGTGGCCTCCGCGTTGCGCATCACGCAAATCACCGGCCAGCAGCCCGAAGTGCAGTTCAGCGCCACCGCGGCTGAGGTGCCTGAGCAGCTGGCCCTGCGCCTTGCGGATGTCAGCTTTGCCTACCCAGGCCAGGCGCAACCGGCGCTGAACCAGGTTAACCTGACGGTTCCCGCTGGCGCGCGTGTGGCGGTGCTGGGACGTACCGGCTGCGGTAAATCGACCCTGCTGCAGCTGCTGACCCGTGCCTGGGATCCGGCCCAGGGGCAGATCCTGTTTAACGACACGCCTCTGGTACAGATGAGCGAGCCCGCGCTGCGCAAGACGGTAAGCGTGGTGCCGCAGCGGGTTCATCTTTTCAGCGCCACCCTGCGCGATAACCTGCTGCTGGCCGCTCCCGGCGCCTCCGATGAAGAATTACGCGGGATGCTGGTAAAGGTGGGGCTGCACAAGCTGCTGGAAGATGAAGGGTTGAACAGCTGGCTCGGCGAAGGTGGCCGTCAGCTCTCCGGCGGCGAGCTGCGCCGCCTGGCGATTGCGCGTGCGCTGCTGCACAATGCGCCATTGATGCTGCTGGATGAACCTACCGAAGGGCTGGATGCTACCACCGAGCGGCAAATCCTTGATTTGTTGAAAAAAGAGATGCAGGGCAAAACGGTGCTGATGGTGACGCACCGTCTGCGCGGGCTGGCGGATTTCGATCGAATTATTGTGATGGACAACGGACAAATTATTGAGCAAGGTAATCACGCTGAACTGTTGGCAAAACAGGGCCGCTACTACCAGTTTAAACAACGTCTGTAGTCTATATTTGAACCGATCCCCACTTTGCGTACTGGAGTTTTGTTGTCATGCGCCTGGTCCAGCTCTCTCGTCATTCTCTTGCGTTCCCTTCTCCGGAAGGGGCGCTGCGTGAACCTAACGGTTTGCTGGCCCTGGGCGGCGATCTGAGCCCGTCACGCTTATTGATGGCCTACCAGCGAGGGATTTTTCCGTGGTTCTCCCCGGGCGATCCGATCTTATGGTGGTCGCCCGACCCCCGGGCTGTTCTGTGGCCCGCGGCGTTTCATGTCAGCCGCAGCATGAAGCGTTTTCACACCCGCTCCCCCTATCGCGTCACCCTCAACCACGCCTTTGGTCAGGTGATCCGGGGGTGCGCCAGCGATCGCTTTGAAGGGACATGGATCACGCCCGAGGTCGTCGACGCCTACCATCGCCTGCACGAGCTGGGTTACGCCCACTCGATTGAGGTATGGGATGACAACAACGCACTGGTGGGCGGGATGTACGGCGTGGCGCAGGGCACGCTGTTTTGCGGCGAGTCGATGTTCAGCCGGGCGGTTAACGCGTCGAAAACCGCGCTGCTGGTCTTCTGCGAACGTTTTGTCCGCAGCGGCGGCCAGTTAATTGACTGTCAGGTGCTGAACGAACATACCGCCTCCCTGGGTGCCGTTGAAATTACCCGTCATGAATATCTGTCGCAGCTGGCGACCCTGCGCATGCAAAAATTACCGCAGAACTTCTGGGTGCCGACGACGTTATTTGTGCCCCAGAGATAAATGTTTTCCGCATATTTTTCCTCAAGGTGCTATAATTCTGCCGCAGAGTAGGTTCTGCCTGTTGCCCCGCCGCCGTTTGGGAATAGTTCGCATCCGATAACGCCCTATCGTTTATCCTGCCACCTCCCCTTTACGTATGCGCTTTTCGTACGGTTCATCCGTGACGTCCGGGTAATACGCTGAAACTGCTTTGTTGCGTTTTAAACGCGCAAATCTTTACTTAATTGATGAATTTCGGCATTATCTTGCCGGTTCAAAACTTGGTAGTGATACCCCAGAGGATTAGATGGCCAAAGAAGACAATATTGAAATGCAGGGTACCGTTCTTGAAACGTTGCCTAACACCATGTTTCGCGTAGAACTGGAAAACGGTCACGTTGTTACCGCGCATATCTCCGGTAAAATGCGTAAGAACTATATCCGTATTCTGACGGGCGACAAAGTGACTGTTGAGCTGACCCCGTACGACCTGAGCAAAGGCCGCATTGTCTTCCGTAGTCGCTAAGAGTTTTTCGCCGCGAATGGCGTAGAGAGATTAATAAAGGCCGGGTTATCCCGGCCTTTTTTTGTGCCCGTCGCGTATCAGTGGATATGCACCACGGTCAGATCCGCCAGCATCGCGTGGGAAATCTCATGCAGCAGGCCGGTAAGGTGCGGGAGCATCTCGCGGTCGAAATGCGACACCAGCAGCACATGATTTAACGCCCGGCAGTAATCGCACTGGGCTTCGGTGCTGTCCAGCAGCCACTCCTTTTGGTGCGTGGGCGGGATCTCATTCTCATCCAGCACGCGAAAATCGGTCATCGATTTTGCCAGCTCAGCGCTGAATACATCAAGGTAAGCCGCCAGACAGCGGCAGACGGGCTGGGTTTGCGGCAGCGAGTCGCAATCGACAAGGATTTCGGTGAGCAGGTTGCAGCGCGCGGCGAGAGTGGAGAGATCGGGGGTGCTGTGTTCGAGTTCGCTGTAAAGCTGGGCAACATTATTTTCATTAGTCATAAATCATCCTTTATGCACGGGAACATATCTGTGCACACAATTCAGGACGCCAATCCTGGCACCTGATTTTGCAGGTGCATCGCCATTCTATTACTGTGGTTTTATCCAGCAATACTCGCATTTAAATTCTGGATAACGCCTCGCAAAATTTTTGGCAAGAGTGCGCGCGGTTCCCCCTCACCCTAACCCTCTCCCTCAAGGGAGAGGGAACCGATCGAGCGTGCAGCGATGACGGAATGCAGGTTGGGCTCAGCAACGCCAGCAACGCCCAGGTCCGGCTGAAAATCGCTGAGGCGTTGACCGCAGGCCGGGGCGAGGCGCATGGACGCGCCGAGAGGGGGCGACCTACATGGATGTAGGATCGCCCCCGACCCGAAAGCCGAAGGGAATAAGCCGAGGGGACCGCGAAGCGGCGATTTTCTTTGCCGGGAGCCGGGATTGTTAAGGGGGCGGCGATAGCCCCCTTAACACGTTCACCGGTTCAGGAGTCTCAGAGAAGCAGGAAACGTGAGGTGAACGGAACCACCACCGGAGTCGGCATGTTTCCCCTCACCCTAACCCTTTCCCCAAAGAGGAGAGGGAACCGATCGAGCAGGCATAAAAAAACCGGGCTTTCGCCCGGTTTGTATCATCACTCAACAAGATCAGTGAGCCGCTTCCGGCTTATGCTTCGCCGCACTCTGGAAATCATACGTCAGCTCATTCTTCGCCTGATCCAGCGCCACCGTCACCTGCCCACCATCCACAAGCGTTCCAAACAGCAGCTCGTTAGCCAACGGTTTTTTCAGGTTGTCCTGAATCACACGCGCCATTGGACGTGCACCCATCGCACGATCGTAGCCTTTCTCTGCCAGCCAGTTGCGGGCTTCCTGACTCACTTCCAGGGAGACCCCTTTCTGATCCAGCTGAACCTGCAGCTCGACGATGAACTTATCCACCACCTGCTGAATCACCTCGGTAGAGAGATGATCGAACCAGATAATGTTGTCCAGACGGTTGCGGAACTCCGGCGTAAAGACCTTCTTGATCTCTTCCATCGCATCGGTGCTGTTATCCTGGTGGATCAGGCCGATGGATTTACGCTCGGTCTCACGCACCCCGGCGTTGGTGGTCATCACCATCACCACGTTGCGGAAGTCCGCCTTGCGCCCGTTGTTGTCGGTCAGCGTTCCGTTGTCCATCACCTGCAGCAGCAGGTTAAAGACGTCCGGGTGCGCCTTCTCGATCTCATCGAGCAGCAGAACCGCGTGCGGATGCTTGATCACCGCGTCGGTGAGCAGGCCGCCCTGGTCAAAGCCCACGTAACCCGGAGGCGCACCGATCAAACGGCTGACGGTGTGTCGCTCCATATACTCGGACATATCAAAGCGCAGCAGCTCAATACCCAGCGCTTTGGAGAGCTGAACCGTCACCTCGGTTTTCCCCACCCCGGTAGGACCGGCGAACAGGAAAGAACCGACAGGCTTGTGCTCATGCCCCAGTCCGGCGCGGGCCATCTTAATGGCTTCGGTTAAGGCCTCAATGGCTTTATCCTGACCAAAGACCAGCATTTTCAGGCGATCGCCGAGGTTTTTCAGCGTGTCGCGGTCGCTCTGAGAGACGCTCTTCTCAGGGATACGCGCGATGCGGGCCACCACGGACTCGATATCCGCCACGTTGACCGTTTTCTTACGCTTGCTGACCGGCATCAGACGCGCACGCGCGCCCGCTTCGTCGATCACGTCAATCGCTTTATCCGGCAGATGACGGTCGTTGATGTATTTCACCGCCAGCTCTACCGCCGCACGCACCGCTTTCGCGGTATAACGCACGTCGTGGTGCGCCTCGTACTTCGGCTTCAGGCCGTTGATGATCTGCACCGTTTCTTCAACCGACGGTTCAGTAATGTCAATTTTCTGGAAGCGACGCGCCAGGGCACGGTCTTTTTCGAAAATATTGCTGAACTCCTGATAGGTGGTTGAGCCAATCACCCGGATCTTGCCGCTGGAGAGCAGCGGTTTAATCAGGTTGGCGGCATCCACCTGGCCACCCGATGCCGCACCGGCGCCGATGATGGTGTGGATTTCGTCGATAAACAGGATGCTGTTGGTATCCTGCTCCAGCTGTTTCAGCAGCGCTTTGAAACGTTTTTCAAAATCACCACGGTATTTGGTTCCGGCCAGCAGAGAACCGATATCCAGCGAGTAGATGGTGCAGTCGGCGATCACTTCCGGAACATCGCCCTGTACAATGCGCCAGGCCAGCCCTTCAGCAATGGCGGTTTTACCCACACCCGATTCCCCCACCAGCAGCGGGTTGTTCTTGCGGCGGCGGCACAGCACCTGAATCGCCCGTTCCAGCTCTTTATCGCGGCCTATCAGCGGGTCGATACCGCCGACGCGGGCAAGCTGGTTAAGATTGGTGGTGAAGTTTTCCATACGTTCCTCCCCGCCTGCCTGCTCTTCGCTGTTGACCTGATTGCTGGAATCCGATGCCTGGTTCGGCTCGTCTTTTCGCGTTCCGTGAGAGATGAAGTTCACCACATCAAGGCGGCTGACTTCGTGTTTGCGCAGCAGATAGGCAGCTTGCGACTCCTGCTCGCTGAAGATGGCAACCAGCACGTTGGCACCGGTGACTTCGCTACGTCCGGAGGACTGGACGTGAAATACCGCACGCTGGAGTACACGCTGGAAGCTGAGCGTAGGTTGCGTATCGCGCTCCTCTTCACTGACGGGCAGCACAGGTGTGGTCTGTTCGATGAAGGCTTCAAGTTCCTGACGCAGCGCCACCAGGTCCACGGAGCAGGCTTCAAGCGCTTCGCGGGCGGATGGGTTACTGAGCAGTGCAAGCAGCAGGTGCTCGACCGTCATAAACTCATGTCGGTGCTCACGCGCTCTGGCGAAAGCCATGTTTAAACTGAGTTCCAGTTCTTGATTGAGCATAGGCACCTCCCCCAATTTTCATTGCCTTATTCAGGCTTTTTCCAGCGTACACAGCAACGGATGCTCGTTCTCCCTCGCATACTTGTTCACCATCGCCACCTTCGTCTCTGCGACTTCTGCAGTAAAAACACCGCAGATGGCTTTACCATGATAGTGAACCGTAAGCATCAGTTGCGTTGCACGTTCTACATCATAAGAAAAGAACTTTTGTAGCACGTCAATAACAAATTCCATCGGCGTGTAATCATCGTTCATTAACATAACTTTATACATAGATGGCGGTTTTAGCGCGTCGCGCACTTTATCTTCCGCCAGCTTGTCGAAATCGAGCCAGTCGTTCGTCTTACCCATTGTCAGTCGTCATCTTCGTTTACGGTCTCCGGTCGTGTGTCTCTGATGCTGACAGGAGGCTATGCATAACCTGAATCTACCTCAGATATCAGATAACTCACATCTATTATTGCCATCCGCGATGTCTGTCACAATACCCACCAATAGCGTTAACTGCTTCAAATTTTGACTCATTTTTCCCCCCGCTACCCCGGCAAATGCTTGACGATCCCTTTGGTTTATCTAAATTGTACAAGCGTGAGTTGGCGAGGTTTTGAACAGCCCCCACTCCACCACCGGTTCATTACATCTAACTCAATAAGATTTACGAAGGATGTCGAAGCATGGAAACGGGTACAGTTAAGTGGTTCAACAACGCCAAAGGGTTTGGTTTTATCTGCCCTGAAGGCGGTGGCGAAGACATCTTCGCACATTACTCCACCATTCAGATGGATGGATACAGAACGCTGAAAGCCGGGCAGGCCGTCCGGTTCGATGTACACCTTGGGCCAAAAGGTAATCATGCCAGCGTTATTGTGCCCATCGAAGCAGAAGTGGTGGCATAGCCCTCTGTTTCATTGTGTACACCCCGCACTCAAAATGCCAGCCCGATGCGCTGGCATTTTTATTTGTGCGCGGTTGTGCGGCTTAACGTCCGGCAGCGCTGGCACGGGTAGATTTGTAGGCCGGGTAAGGCATAACCGCCACCCGGCAACAGACTCACTCCCGGGCTAAGGCATCCACCGGATCCAGCCGTGCGGCATTTCGTGCCGGCAACCAGCCAAACAGCACCCCGGTAAAGGTAGAACAAAGAAAGGCGGTTAGCAGTGCCATCGGCGAAAAACCAATTTCCCAGCCGGGTAAAAACAGCTGCAGGGTAAAGGCGATTAACAGCGAGAGCGAAATCCCCAGCGCGCCGCCTACCAGGCACACCAGCACCGCCTCAATTAAAAACTGCTGCAGTACATCGCTGGCACGGGCGCCGACCGCCATCCTGATGCCGATTTCACGGGTACGCTCGGTCACCGACACCAGCATGATGTTCATCACCCCTATTCCCCCCACCAGCAGGGAGATGATCGCCACCAGGGTGAGAAAGAGCTGTAAAGTACGTGTGGTCTTTTCCGCCGTTTTCAAGAGCCCGTCCATGTTCCAGGTGAAGAAATCTTTCTTCCCGTGGCGCAGCGTCAGCAGGCGCTCAAGCTGTTGCTCTGCCTGGGCGCTGTCGTAACCATCTTTCACCCGCACGGTGATCGAGTTGAGCCACGACTGCCCCATAATGCGCCCGGAGATAGTGGTGTAAGGCAGCCAGACGCGCAAAATCTTGCTGCTGCCAAACATCGACTGCTTCTCCTCCGCCACGCCAATCACCGTTGCGGGCATGTTGCCCACCAGCACGATCTCGCCCACCACCTTCGCTTTATTGGGGAACAATTGCCGCCGGGAGTTGCTGTCAAGCACCACGACCTGCGCCCGCCCCGCCAGCTGTTCCGCATTGAAGGTGCCCCCTTCACTGAAGGTCATGCCGTAAACGTTAAAGTAATCGCCGCTGACGCCGTTGGCGCTGGCCGCCACGTCGATATTGGCATAGCGCAGACGCAGGTTCTGGGATACCGCCGGGGTGGCGGAATTAACCCACGGCTGCTTCTGGATAGCCGTCAGATCGTCATACTTCAGCGCCTGCTGGTACTGCGGCTCATCATCGCCAAAGTCTTTGCCGGGATAGACGTCGATGGTATTGGTGCCGATAGAACGGATATCTGACAGCACCAGCTGTTTGGCCGCATCCCCCACCACGACAATCGACACTACCGAGGCGATACCGATGATGATCCCGAGCATGGTCAGCAGGGTGCGCATTTTATTGGCGGCCATCGCCAGCCAGGCCATGGTCAGCGCTTCACGGAAGCTGCTGGCAAACTGCCGCCAGCCGGACGGCGGGGGAAGCGCCACCTCCTGTCGCCGCGTCGGGTTGCTGGCGGCTGGCGGGTTGCTGACCAGCTCGCCATCATGGATCTCAACAATCCGCCCGGCCTGGGATGCCACCTGCGGATCGTGGGTAACGATAATCACCGTATGTCCCTGATCCCGTAGCTGGTGCAGGATCGCCATCACCTCTTCCCCGGAGTGGCTGTCCAGCGCGCCGGTCGGCTCGTCGGCGAGGATCACCTGCCCGCCGTTCATCAGCGCGCGGGCAATACTCACCCGCTGCTGCTGGCCGCCAGAGAGCTGCGAAGGCTGGTAATCCACCCGCTCCCCCAGCCCCAGCCGGGTAAGCAGCGCCTGCGCCCGCTCAAGGCGTTTTTTCCGCTCCACGCCCGCGTAGACCGCCGGCACTTCGACGTTTTGCGCCGCGCTCAAATGCGAAAGCAGGTGGTAACGCTGGAAGATAAAGCCGAAATGCTCCCGCCGCAGTTTGGCAAGCGCGTCGCTGTCCAGCGTGGCGACGTCGGTACCCGCCACGCGGTAGGTGCCGCTGGTAGGTTTATCCAGACAGCCGAGGATATTCATCAGCGTCGATTTACCGGAACCTGACGCCCCGATAATCGCCACCATCTCCCCGGCCTCCACCTGCAGGGTGATACCCTTCAGCACCTCCACCGGACCGTCGCCGGAGGGGTAGCTGCGGCGGATATCATTCAGCTCCAGCAGGGCGGTCATTTAACCGCCCCCGGCTGGCTCTCGCTGATGACCACCTCTTCACCCTCTTCCAGCCCTTTAACCACTACCACATCGGTGTCGTTACGCGAGCCGAGGCTCACCTCACGCTCGCGTGTTTCACCGTTACGCAGCACCTTGACGTTATAGCGGTTATCCCCCACCGGCTCTCCCAGCGCCGCCAGCGGAATGGTCAGCACGTTTTTCACCCCGGACAGCTGGATGTGCACCTGCGCGGTCATATCCAGACGCAGCACCCCCTGCGGGTTAGGTACCTCAAAACGGGCATAATAGAAGATGGCGTCGTTAACCTTCTCCGGGGTCGGCAGAATATCTTTAAGCACCCCTTCATAGCGGGTTTGTGGATCCCCCAGCACGGTAAACCAGGCTTTTTGCCCCGGCTTAAGGTGGATCACATCCGCTTCGGAGACCTGGGCTTTCACCAGCATGGTGCCCATATCCGCGAGGGTCAGGATGTTCGGTGCCTGCTGTGCGGCAATCACCGTCTGCCCCTGCAGGGTGGTAATTTGCGTTACTTCCCCGGCCATTGGCGCGACGATACGGGTGTAATCGAGGTTCGTTTTCGCGCTGTCCAGCGAGGCCTGATTGCGTTTGATCTGCGCGTCGATGGTGCCAATCTGCGCCTGCTTCACCGCCAGTTCGGTGACCGCGGTGTCCAGATCCTGCTGCGAGATCGCCTGGGTGGTCGCCAGCTGCCGCTGACGATTCAGGGTCACCTGGGCCAGCTTACGCTCCGCTTCCGCCTGGCTACGCTGGGCGCGCAGCTCCATCAGGGTTGCTTCCACCTCTTTAATCTGGTTTTCGGCCTGCTCCGGGTCGATGACCCCCAGCAGTTGGCCTTTCTTCACCTTGTCGCCAATCTCTACCGACAGCGTTTTGAGCTGCCCGCTGACCTGAGCACCCACGTCAACCTTACGCAACGCGTCCAGCTTGCCCGTTGCCAGCACGCTCTGCTGCAGCTCGCCCGGACGGACAATCAGTGTCTGATATTGCGGCACCGGTGCATTGAGCACCCGCCACAGCCAGAATCCACCCACCAGTACAATCAGCACCAGCAGCAGAAACAGCTTCCTGCGCTTTCCCTTTAAGTTCATAAATATTCCAAATAGCTATTCCGGCTTACATAACTGTTGATTCTAACTAAACCGCGCCTCAACGAAACCCCTGCTTTTGCTGGCGTGTACACGTTATTGAGGAAAGGTTGATATCCCCCCTGCTGAAATAAAACCCTGGCAACAAGACCGGGATCTATTATGTCCTCCATCGCAGAGTCATCTTATTCACATCAGCCGCAACCTAAATCAGCCTGGCAGCTGTTTCAGCATCTGGCATCCGGGACATTAACTCCCGGTCTTGCCTGGCGCAACCCGGCCTACCGCCGCAAGTTTATGCTGCGCTCGCTGATGACGCCGTTCAGCACCGCACGTCTGCTGACTAACCTGGCGAAGCAGCCGCAACTCCTGCAAATGTTACAGGCCCAGCCAGGGCTGCCCTGCCGCCTGCATCGCCCGTGGCTCTCTGTGGCGATGAACCGCCAGCAGACGCTGAAAGCGCTGAACTGGCACTATCAGACTATGCAGCGTCAGCTCCCGGCCACGTTGATGAACGGCTATCTCTCCCGGGAAGGGGTAACGCTCCTGACCCTCACCGGCAAAGACGATCGGCCCTTCACCCTGCGCCTGTGCGCTGACGCCTTTCTCGATAAAGAGGGCGAAGCGACGCTGGCCTTTTGCGACGCACAACAGACGGTGCTGGCAGAGATGACCTTTACGCTGTGTCAGATTAACGGCATTCCAACGCTGTTTATCGGCGGGATGCAGGGGGCAAAAGCCTTTGTACCCCATGAAGCGATCCAGAGCGCCACCAAAGCCTGCCACGGCCTGTTCCCGAAACGTCTGCTGGTGGAGGCCGCCATGACGCTGGGTAGCGCCCTGGCCGTCGAGCAGATTATTGCCGTCAGCAACAGCACCCATATTTACCGCAGCTGGCGTTATCGCAAGAAAAAAGAGGGCAAACTGCTGGCTGATTATGACGGCTTCTGGCTGTCGCTTGGCGGAGAGCGCGACGACGAAGGCAATTTCCGTCTGCCGCTCGCTATGCCGCGTAAACCGATGGAGGAGATCGCCAGCAAAAAACGCGCCGAATACCGTCGCCGCTTCGCCCTGCTGGACAGCCTGATTGAACAGGTCAACCAGGTGACCTGCCGCTAATCCGCCCGCCCGCGCGCCAGCCACAGCACGCGGGAGAACATCTTACGCAACAGCGTTGGAACAGCCTCGACGCCGCGACGTCCGGCCTCCATCGCCACCTCAATCGCCAGATCGGGTTTCGACGACCGGTGAATGGCCTTCATGATCACCCGCCGCATGTTCATCGGAATATCGTCGGGGATCATCGCCACCCGGTGAAAGACATCGGAGAAGCCCTGCCGGTACATGAAATGTTCCATGTCCATAGCGGGGAGCGCCGTCAGGTGCTCCCGCTCCTCTTCGCGGTCATTATTGATAAGCCCGCGCACGGTAGCGGCATATTTTTTACCCGCCTCGTCGCCGTCCACCAGCACATGCCACTCTATGCCCATCCGCCGGGCAAATTTGATCAGCGGTTTGAGTCCCGACTGGGCGAATTCGATCACCTTGATACCCTCGGCATCAAAGTGGTGGCCGCACTGGCGGGCCAGCTCGTTAATCACCCAGGTTTCGGTCTCCCCTTCCACCAGCAGCCAGCAGCGGGCGAACAGCGAGGAGGCGCGATTGAAGCGAATATGAAAGGCGATGCGACGGCTGTCTTCGGCGTTCATCCCCCCGGGCCCCAGGCGATATGCCGTCACGCGGGAGGACTCGCGAACCAGGCGGCAGACATGCTCTACCGGGGTTAACGACAGCAGCTCGCCGGAGTTGGTGGTGGCGATGCGCTGCAGGGGCAGCAGATTCAGCAGGTGCCATGCCACCGAGAGCATGATGGGGTGCAGGCGCGTTTCGGGATCTTCCACCAGCAGCAGCGGACGGGCATCCCGGTCCAGGCGAACGGTGCCTTTGGCCTGCAGCAGGGTTGAGAAGAGCCCCAGCAGGATCACCCGGTGAGAACGACCGCCGGGCCGGTCAATCATGCGGTTGATGATGTCGAGATAGCGCCAGCTACGCTGTTCATCGTGCGAACGACGCCGCATCAGGCGGTTGCGTACCGGCGAAGAGCCCTGCTCGGAGAAGTAGTGTTCCAGTAGCTGCACCATCGCCGACAGCCCCTGGCGGATCTGGCCGTCGGTTAAATTTTGCGGGCGGGCTACCAGCTCGCGAGCCAGATAGTCCAGCTCCCGGGCGGTAACTTCCACATCAGGCATATTGGGTACCGTACCGTTGCGGATGCGGCGCATAAAACGGGCGTCGCGCAGACGCAGCACCGGCATCAGGCGTACCAGATGGCGCGCCCGCTCGTCGATATCGTCAAGCGGCAGGGCATGGCCTTCGGGATCCAGAAAACCGCGCAGCGTCAGGACGCTGTCATCGTCTGCCAGCTCCCCCTCCAGCCGATAAAAAATACGCTGATAGCCGTCATTGCCAGGCACCCAGCAGTCGGCAAGGGGGCGGTAGCGACGGACACGATGGCGACCCGGCTCGGTTTCGCGAAAGGTAAGAATGATATGCAGATGATGTTCACGCCCCAGAACGTCTCCGGGCGGGAACCAGAAATCTTCCCGGACAAAATGGTACAGATCCGCTGCCGGGGAGAGCAGCAATGTTAAGGCATCCAACAGGCTGGATTTACCCCAGGCGTTTTCCCCAATCAGCACGTTGTTGTGCTCAAGCATCAGCGACAGGCGGTTAATACCGCGAAATCCCACGATTTCCACACGTTCAAGTAACATGCACCCTCCGGGAGAGATGAACTTTTTCCTTTAAGTTATCAAGAGTATAGCGCTGGTAGCGAAGAGAGAGTACTGCGATGTGAACCGGAGGGAATAAAAAAGGAGAGCAAGCTCTCCTTACAAACAGTGAATCACTTATTTTTTTGAAAACAGTGAAGAAAAAAGACTCTGCAAAATATTCACAGAAGCTTCAACGATCTGCCCAATACCACGGCCCATCGATTCTCCTGCGGCGGCTGCGTTAGTGGTGCCATTTTTCATGGATGCATCAATAATTTTACCGATGCCCTGACCCAGTGCCGCAGCCGCGTCAGCAATTAAACCCGCACCATTTACCGCGGCGATTTCTTCGGTCTGTAATTCTCTCATTGTAAAAATCCTTTTTCAGAAGTTTGATCGTTATTACCTTATCCGGCAATATTTCCCGAAAATAGTCTTTATGTCTATTTTCGGTTGAATACTATTTATTCCCCTTCACCTGTGTCAATGTTTGCAACCATATTCAGAATATGTCCTGTATTTATCGTCATCATCAATATTAGATAAGTTTGGATGAGATTTATCTATGGATATCCGGTCGCGTAATTCACTTTATAGGCTGTAATTATTTACGCCCATCGTCAGGCGAATGACTTATCATTGTCTTAAATCAATTTCCTCTGAGTTATTCCGCTGGTGAAGGCTCTTTGTCATTTATAAAATATAGCCGCTTGACTTAAGCCCTTAACATTTTGGGGCAATAAATAACACTGCGCGTTAAATAGCCGCAGGGTATTACTTTTACAGAGGTGGATATGTTCAGAAAATTAGCGGCTGAATGTTTTGGTACATTCTGGCTGGTCTTTGGCGGCTGCGGCAGTGCTGTTCTGGCAGCCGCATTCCCGGAATTAGGGATTGGTTTTGTCGGTGTTTCACTGGCCTTCGGCTTAACGGTATTAACCATGGCGTATGCCGTGGGCCATATTTCCGGCGGCCATTTTAATCCGGCGGTGACTCTGGGTTTATGGGCTGGCGGTCGTTTTCCGGCCAGAGAGATCCTTGGCTATATTATTGCCCAGGTGGTAGGCGGGATTATCGCTGCTGCCATTCTGTATGTTATTGCCAGCGGTAAAGCGGGCTTTGACGCCACCGCGAGCGGTTTCGCCTCGAACGGTTTTGGCGAACACTCCCCGGGCGGCTTCTCTATGCTCTCTGCCATCGTGATTGAAATCGTGCTGACCGCAGGCTTCCTGCTGGTGATCCACGGTGCCACCGACAAACAGGCTCCGGCGGGTTTCGCACCTCTTGCGATTGGTCTGGCGCTGACCCTGATCCATCTGATCAGCATTCCGGTGACCAACACCTCCGTTAACCCGGCGCGCAGCACCGCGGTGGCCATCTTCCAGGGGGGCTGGGCGCTGCAGCAGCTGTGGCTGTTCTGGGTAATGCCGATTGTTGGCGGGATCCTCGGCGGCGTGCTGTACCGCACCCTGCTGGAAAAACACGATTAATTTCCTGTGCGTTGTGGTGCCGGGTAGCGGCTTCGTCTTACCCGGCCAACAAAACCCAGGCCGGGCCAGCGCCAGCGCCGCCCGGCTTTAAACCGCACCGGCTCCCCTTTTCCGCCTTTACTGAACAGCCTTAATTGGGTAGTGTCTCAGCGCCACTCAAATAAAGGACCGGTTGTTCATGTTTTCAGGACTCTTAATCATTCTTCTCCCACTGGTCGTGGGCTACCTCATTCCTCTTCGTCAGCTGTCAGCGTTAAAACTGATCAACCGCTTACTAAGCTGGATTGTCTACGTCATCCTCTTTTTTATGGGGATCAGTCTCGCCTTCCTCGATAATCTGGCCACCAATCTGCTCTCTATCCTGCATTACTCCATTATTACGATGGCGGTTATTTTGCTCTGCAATATCGCGGCCCTGTTCTGGCTGGAGCGCACTATGCCGTGGAAAAACCATCACCATCAGGAAAAATTACCCTCGCGCATTGCCATGGCGCTGGAGTCATTAAAATTGTGCGGCGTGGTGGTGCTCGGTTTTCTGCTGGGGCTGACGGGGTTCGCTTTTTTACAGCATGCCACCGAAGCCAGCGAATATACGCTCATCTTCCTGCTGTTCCTGATTGGTATTCAGCTGCGAAATAATGGTATGACCCTGAAGCAGATCGTTCTCAACCGTCGCGGCATGATGGTGGCGGTGGCGGTGGTGGGCAGTTCGCTCATTGGCGGAGTGATTAATGCCTTTATTCTCGATCTGCCGCTCAATACCGCCCTGGCGATGGCCTCCGGTTTCGGCTGGTATTCTCTCTCCGGCATTTTGTTAACCGAATCCTTCGGCCCGGTGATTGGCAGCGCCGCCTTCTTTAACGATCTTGGACGCGAGCTGATCGCCATTATGCTGATCCCGGGACTGGTGCGCCGCAGTCGCTCCACGGCGCTGGGTCTGTGCGGCGCCACCTCAATGGACTTTACCCTGCCGGTTCTGCAACGCTCGGGCGGGCTGGAGATGGTCCCTGCCGCCATCGTGCATGGCTTTATTTTAAGCCTGCTGGTGCCCGTCCTGATGGCGTTTTTCTCAGCCTGATACTTCTTTGGCGGTAGCCCGCTGCCGCCAAAATTGCGCTAAATCAACATCCCTCTATTTTGTAGCAGAAAGCACTTTCCACCGTATCGCCACAGGCATAACCTTAAACATGTATCTCAAATATAACTTTAACAGGTGTGATTATGTTTTGTGTGCAATGTGAACAAACCATCCGTACCCCAGCCGGCAATGGCTGCTCTTACGCACAGGGCATGTGCGGTAAAACCGCAGAAACCTCCGATCTGCAGGATTTACTGATTGCTTCCCTGCAGGGTTTATCCGCATGGGCAGTAAAAGCCCGGGAATATGGCATTATCGATCACTACGTTGATAACTTCGCCCCGCGTGCGTTTTTCTCAACCCTGACGAACGTTAACTTCGACTCTCCGCGCATTGTGGGCTACGCCCGCGAAGCCATTGCCCTGCGTGAAGCCCTGAAAGCCCAGTGCCTCAACGTGGATGCCAGCGCTCGTGTCGCTAACCCAATGGCTGACCTGCAGCTGATCAGCGATGACCTGGGCGACCTGCAGCGCCAGGCGGCGGAATTTACTCCGAACAAAGACAAAGCCGCTATTGGCGAGAACATCCTCGGCCTGCGTCTGCTGTGCCTGTACGGCCTGAAGGGCGCCGCAGCCTATATGGAACACGCCCACGTTCTGGATCAGTACGACAACGACATCTACGCCCAGTATCACAAGATTATGGCGTGGCTGGGAACCTGGCCTGCCGACATGAACGCCCTGCTGGAGTGTTCCATGGAAATCGGCCAGATGAACTTCAAAGTAATGAGCATTCTGGACGCCGGTGAAACCACCAAATACGGTCACCCGACCCCGACTCAGGTCAACGTTAAGGCGACTGAAGGCAAGTGCATCCTGATCTCCGGTCACGACCTGAAAGATCTCTACAACCTGCTGGAGCAGACCGACGGCACCGGCGTTAACGTCTACACCCACGGCGAGATGCTGCCCGCCCACGGTTACCCTGAGCTGCGCAAATTCAAACATCTGATCGGTAACTACGGCAGCGGCTGGCAGAACCAGCAGGTAGAATTTGCCCGTTTCCCTGGCCCCATCGTGATGACCTCAAACTGCATCATCGACCCAACCGTTGGCGCCTACGATGACCGTATCTGGACTCGCAGCATCGTCGGCTGGCCGGGCGTAAGCCACCTTGAAGGCGACGACTTTGGTCCGGTTATCGCCCAGGCACAGCAGATGGCGGGCTTCCCGTACAGCGAAATCCCACACCTGATCACCGTTGGCTTTGGCCGTCAGACCCTGCTGGGTGCCGCCGATTCCCTGATTGACCTGGTGAGCCGCGAAAAACTGCGTCACATCTTCCTGGTGGGCGGCTGTGACGGGGCGCGCGGCGAACGTAACTACTTCACGGACTTTGCCACCAGCGTCCCGGACGACTGCCTGATCCTGACCCTGGCGTGCGGTAAGTATCGTTTTAACAAGCTGGAGTTCGGCGATATCGAAGGGCTGCCGCGTCTTATCGATGCCGGCCAGTGCAACGATGCGTACTCGGCCATCATCCTGGCCGTCACCCTGGCAGAAAAACTGGGCTGTGGCGTAAACGACCTGCCGCTGTCGCTGGTGCTCTCCTGGTTCGAACAGAAAGCGATTGTGATCCTGCTGACCCTGCTCTCGCTGGGCGTGAAAAACATTGTTACCGGCCCAACCGCACCCGGCTTCTTTACCCCGGATCTGCTGGCGGTCCTCAACGAGAAGTTTGGTCTGCGTTCCGTGACCACCGTTGAAGATGACATGAAGCAACTGCTGAGCGCGTAAGGAGTATAAGTATGACGATGCCAACCCATCAGTGCCCATGGCGGATGCAGGTTCATCACATCCACCAGCAAACGCCGGATGTCTGGACAATTTCGTTGCTCTGCCACGACTATTATCCGTACCGTGCCGGACAGTATGCGCTGGTCAGCGTGCGTAACTCCGCAGAGACGCTGCGGGCGTACACGATCTCCTCAACGCCCGGCATCAGCGAATACATTACGCTGACAGTCCGCCGCATTGATAAGGGGGCGGGCTCGCAGTGGCTGACGCACGATGTGAAGCGCGGGGATTACATCTGGCTGTCCGACGCACAGGGGGATTTCACCTGTGACGATAAGCCGGAAGATAAATTCCTGCTGCTGGCCGCCGGCTGCGGCGTGACCCCGGTGATGTCGATGCGCCGCTGGCTGGCGAAGAACCGTCCGCAGGCCGACGTGGAGGTGATCTTCAGCGTGCGTTCGCCGCAGGATGTGATTTTTGCCGACGAATGGCGTAATTATCCGGTTACCCTGGTGGCCGAGAACAACGCCACAGAGGGCTTTGTCGCCGGACGCCTGAGCCGCGAGCTGCTGCAAAGCGTGCCGGACATCGCCTCCCGCACCGTGATGACCTGCGGTCCGGCGCCGTACATGGAGATCGTTGAGCAAGAGGTCAAAGCGCTGGGCGTCACCCGCTTCTTCAAAGAACAGTTCTTTACGCCGGTAGCAGAAGCTGCCGCCAGCGGGTTGAAATTCACCAAACTGCAGCCGGCAAAGACCTTCTTTGGCCGCGTGGGCAGCACGCTGCTGGAGGCGCTGGAGAGTAATAACGTGCCGGTGGTGGCCGCCTGTCGCGCAGGCGTGTGCGGCTGCTGTAAAACGAAGGTGGTGGACGGGAACTATACCGTCACCAGCACCATGACGCTGACGGATGCCGAAGTGGCGGAAGGCTACGTGCTGGCCTGCTCCTGTCATCCGCAGGGGGATTTGGTTCTGGCGTGATGAAAAAGCCCGGTGGCGCTGCCGGGCCTACAAAACCCACAACGTGCAATGAATCCGTAAGCCGGGCAAACGCAGTGCCGCCCGGCGTTACTTCCAGACTGGATCGCTTACCACCGAATACCGCCCAGCCCCTAAAAACGCCACTGCCAGCGCACCCACAAAGAAATAGACCAGGCTCTCAATTGCCCAGGCCCCTACCGCATCCAGCGCGAAGGTTTTCCCGGTGCCTACCATCAGCCACGCCACTACCATGGTAAAGGCCAGCACCAGCGCCGACGGACGGGTAAGAATGCCGAGGATAATCAGGATCGGCGCCACCACCTCACCAATCAACACGCCATACGCGATAAAGCCCGGCAGCCCTTTCGCCACCAGCATTCCTGCAATGCCCCCCACTCCGTCAATAGCCTTATGCAGACCGTGAAACAGCATTAATCCCCCTACTGCCAGTCGCAGCAACAGTTTGCCAAAATCTTCCTGTGTTAGCGTTTTATTAACAGCCATTAACAATGATTTAACCATCTGAATTAACTCCATTTTTTTATCAGCTACCCCGCAGAGTATGACGAAATATTGCACATTGAAAGCAACTAATAATCAGGGGGATTAAACAGGCATAGCGGTGAGTTTCATCTAAGCTTGAAAGCGTTATCACATCGAGGAGACGGACTACCATGAAACAAACCGTGGCGAACTATATTGCGAAAATGCTGGAACAGGCGGGGGTTAAGCGAATCTGGGGTGTCACCGGAGATTCCCTTAACGGTCTGAGCGACAGCCTGAACCGGATGGGCACCATCGAATGGATGCCGACCCGCCATGAGGAGGTCGCCGCGTTCGCCGCCGGGGCCGAGGCGCAGCTTACCGGTGAACTGGCGGTCTGCGCCGGATCCTGCGGGCCGGGCAACCTGCACCTGATTAACGGTCTGTTTGATTGTCATCGCAACCATGTCCCGGTGCTGGCCATCGCGGCACACATCCCCTCGAGCGAAATCGGCAGCGGCTATTTTCAGGAGACGCATCCTCAGGAGCTGTTCCGTGAATGCAGCCACTACTGTGAACTGGTCTCGTCGCCGGAACAGATCCCCCAGGTACTGGCCCTGGCGATGCGCAACGCCATTCTCAAGCGCGGCGTCTCGGTGATCGTTCTGCCGGGCGACGTGGCGCTGAAACCGGCGCCGGAGCAGGCCAGCACCCACTGGTATCCGGCGCCCCAGCCGGTGGTGACGCCCGCCCTCGCCGAGCTGAAAAAACTGGCCCAGCTGCTGCGCTACTCCAGCAATATCGCCCTGATGTGCGGCAGCGGCTGCGCCGGTGCCCATGACGAGCTGCTGGAATTTGCCGGTACCCTTAAGGCGCCGATAGTTCACGCCCTGCGCGGCAAAGAGCATGTGGAGTACGATAACCCATACGACGTCGGGATGACCGGGCTGATCGGCTTCTCGTCAGGGTTCCACACCATGATGAACGCCGATACCCTGGTGCTGCTGGGCACGCAGTTCCCCTATCGCGCGTTTTACCCCACCGACGCCAAAATCATCCAGATCGACATCAACCCCGCCAGCATCGGGGCACACAGCAAAGTGGACATGGCGCTGGTGGGCGACATCAAAGCGACCCTCGCCGCACTTATGCCGCTGCTGGAGGAAAAAACCGATCGCACCTTCCTTGATAAGGCCCTCAGCGACTATCGCGATGCCCGCAAAGGGCTGGACGATCTGGCGAAACCCGGCGACAAAGCGCTGCACCCGCAGTATCTGGCCCAGCAGATCAGCCGTTACGCCGACGAGGACGCCATCTTCACCTGCGACGTTGGCACCCCTACCGTCTGGGCGGCCCGCTACCTGAAAATGAACGGCAAGCGCCGCCTGCTGGGCTCGTTTAACCACGGCTCGATGGCTAACGCCATGCCGCAGGCGCTGGGGGCGAAAGCCACCGCGCCGGATCGTCAGGTGGTGGCAATGTGCGGCGACGGCGGGTTCAGCATGCTGATGGGGGATTTCCTCTCGGTGGCGCAGATGAAGCTGCCGATCAAAATCATCGTCTTTAACAACAGCGTGCTGGGCTTTGTGGCGATGGAAATGAAAGCGGGTGGTTATCTCACCGACGGTACGGATCTGCACGACACCAACTTCGCTGCCATCGCCGAAGCCTGCGGCATCACCGGTATTCGCGTGGAGAAGGCGTCTGAGGTAGATGAGGCTCTTACGCGCGCCTTTGCCACCCCAGGCCCGGTGCTGGTGGATGTGGTGGTCGCCAAAGAGGAGCTGGCCATTCCGCCGCAGATCAAACTGGAGCAGGCGAAGGGCTTTAGCCTGTACATGCTGCGCGCCATTATCAGCGGCCGCGGTGACGAAGTTCTGGAGCTAGCCAAAACCAACTGGCTCAGGTAAAACATTTCACATCACCTTTAAAACTATAGGGATGTGAAATGATCGACTTACGTAGTGATACCGTGACCCGCCCGACGCGCGCCATGCTGGAAGAGATGCTGGCCGCGCCGGTCGGGGACGACGTCTATGGCGACGACCCGACCGTTAATGAACTTCAGCGTTATGCCGCTGAACTCAGTGGTAAAGAGGCGGCGCTGTTCCTGCCAACCGGCACCCAGGCGAATCTCGTGGCCCTGCTCAGCCACTGTGAGCGCGGCGAAGAGTATATCGTTGGTCAGGGTGCGCATAACTACCTGTACGAAGCCGGTGGCGCAGCGGTGCTCGGCAGTATTCAGCCGCAGCCAATTGATGCCGCCGCCGACGGCTCCCTGCCGCTGGACAAGGTCGCCGCCAAAATCAAAGCCGACGACATCCACTTCGCCCGCACAAAACTCCTCAGCATCGAAAACACCCATAACGGCAAAGTGCTGCCGCGCGACTACCTGAAAGCGGCGTGGGAATTTACCCGCGAGCGCAAACTGGGGCTGCACGTCGATGGCGCACGCATTTTTAACGCCGTGGTGGCGTATGGCTGCGAGCTGAAAGATATTACGCAATATTGCGACTCGTTCACCATTTGTCTCTCCAAAGGGCTGGGCACGCCGGTGGGCTCCCTGCTGGTGGGCAACGCCGACTACATTAAGCGCGCAAACCGCTGGCGCAAAATGACCGGCGGTGGCATGCGCCAGGCCGGGATCCTCGCCGCGGCGGGGCTGTATGCCCTGAAAAACAACGTTGTCCGCCTGAAAGAGGATCACGACAACGCCGCGTGGATGGCGAGCCAGCTGCGGGAGATCGGTGCCGACGTGATGCGCCATGATACTAACATGCTGTTTGTCCGCGTCGGGGAAGAGCACGCGGCGGCGTTGGGCGAGTTTATGAAGGCGCGCGGCGTGCTGATTAACGCCTCGCCGGTGGTACGTCTGGTGATGCATCTCGATGTGAACCGCGCGCAGCTGGCAGAGGTGGTTGCTCACTGGCAGGCGTTTTTACAGCGCTAAGGAGCTCTCGTGCCGCAACGTATTCTGGTGCTGGGTGCCAGCGGGTATATCGGTCAACATCTGGTGGCCGCCCTGAGCGCACGCGGGCATCAGGTACGGGCAGCGGCACGCGGCATTGAGCGCCTGGAAAAGCAGAATCTGCCTGGCGTGACCTGTCATGCCATCGACCTCACCTGGCCGCAGACGCTGGCCGCGCTGCTTGAGGGGGTGGATACCCTTTACTATCTGGTACACAGCATGGGCGAAGGGGGGGATTTTATCGCCCACGAGCGCCAGGTGGCGATGAACGTGCGTGACCTGCTGCTGGAACATCCGGTCAGGCAGATTATCTTCCTCAGTTCGTTGCAGGCCCCGGAACATGAGCAGTCCGACCATCTTCGTGCCCGGCAGCTCACCGCCGACACGCTGCGCAGCGCCGGGATCCCGCTTACCGAACTGCGGGCCGGGATCATCGTTGGCGCCGGGTCGGCCGCCTTCGAGGTAATGCGCGACATGGTCTACAACCTGCCGGTGCTGACGCCGCCGCGTTGGGTGCGCTCGCGCACCACGCCGATAGCGCTGGAAAACCTGCTGCACTACCTGGTGGCGCTTCTCGATCACCCGGCCACAGCGCACCGGGTGCTGGAGGCCGCCGGCCCCGAGGTGCTGAGCTACCAGCAGCAGTTCGAACACTTTATGCGGGTGAGCGGTCGCCGCCGTCCGCTGATCCCCATCCCCTTCCCGACCCGCTGGATCTCGGTGTGGTTTTTAAATGTCATCACCTCGGTGCCGCCCACCACGGCCAAAGCGTTAATCCAGGGGCTGAAACACGATCTGCTGGCGGATGATCGCGAACTGCGGGCATTGATCCCGCAAAGATTAATCCCTTTTGATGACGCGGTACGCAATACGCTGAAAGAGGAAGAGAAGCTGGTGAACTCCAGCGACTGGGGCTACGACGCCCAGGCCTTCGCCCGCTGGCGTCCGGAATATGGTTACTACCCGAAACAGGCCGGATATACGGTAAAAACCACCGCCAGCCTGCGCGCCCTGTGGCAGGTGGTGAACCAGATCGGCGGCAAAGAGCGCTACTTCTTTGGTAACGTCCTGTGGCAAACCCGGGGGATGATGGACCTGCTGGTCGGGCATAAGCTGGCGAAAGGCCGCCCGGCCGCGCCATACCTGCAAACCGGCGATGCCGTCGACAGCTGGAAGGTGATCATCGTTGAGCCAGAGAAGCAGCTGGCGCTGCTGTTTGGCATGAAGGCCCCCGGCCTCGGGCGTTTGTGCTTTACCCTGAAGGACAAAGGCGACCACCGGGAGCTGGACGTGCGCGCCTGGTGGCACCCCCACGGTATGCCGGGTCTGTTCTACTGGCTGCTGATGATCCCGGCGCACCTGTTTATCTTTCGGGGTATGGCGCGGCGTATTGCTTTTCTGGCAGAACAAAACCCAGAAAAAGTCTGATTTAAACTCCGAATCTTTCACGTTTCCCATTGCATACAGGCGTAATTCACGGAAGAATGCGCACGAAATTCTTTCAATACAGTGGATCGATATGAAGGTACTGGTTACCGGCGCCACCAGCGGCTTAGGCCGCAATGCGGTGGAGTTTTTGCGCAATAAAGGCGTCAGCGTCCGGGCCACCGGTCGTAATGAAGCGATGGGTAAATTGCTGCAAAAAATGGGCGCAGAGTTTGTCCATGCCGACCTGACGGAACTGGTCTCTTCCCAGGCAAAAGTGATGCTCGCCGGCATCGATACGCTGTGGCACTGCTCCAGTTTTACCTCCCCGTGGGGCACTCAGGAAGCCTTCGATCTGGCGAACGTGCGCGCCACCCGCCGTCTGGGCGAATGGTCCGTCGCCTGGGGCGTGCGCAACTTCGTGCATATCTCCTCGCCGTCGCTCTACTTCGACTACCATCACCATCGCGATATTCAGGAAGATTTCCGTCCGGCGCGCTTCGCCTGCGAGTTTGCCCGCAGCAAGGCCGCCAGCGAAGAGGTGATCGATCTGCTGGCGCAGTCCAACCCGCACACCCGCTTTACCATCCTGCGTCCGCAGAGCCTGTTTGGTCCGCACGACAAAGTGTTTATTCCGCGTCTGGCACAGATGATGCATCACTACGGCAGCGTGCTGCTGCCGCGCGGTGGGGATGCGCTGGTGGATATGACCTATTACGACAACGCCATTCATGCCATGTGGCTGGCCAGCCAGCACGAATGCGACGGGCTGCCGTCCGGGCGGGCGTACAACATCACCAACGGCGAACCGCGCTCGTTGCGCAGCATTGTGCAGCGGCTTATTGACGAGCTGAACATTCACTGCCGGATCCGCTCCGTGCCCTACCCGATGCTGGATATCATTGCCCGCAGCATGGAACGTCTGGGCAATAAAGCCGCCAAAGAGCCTGCGTTAACCCACTATGGCGTGTCGAAACTGAACTTTGACTTTACCCTCGATACGCAACGCGCGGAGAGTGAGCTGGGCTATAAGCCGCTGGTGACGCTGGATGAGGGTATTATGCGCACCGCAGCATGGCTGCGGGATCACGGTAAGTTACATCGTTGATGAACGCTGGCGGCGATACGTCAGCTGCTGGTATTTCTGCCACACTTTATGAGCGTAAAGCATCCGCTGCGGGTAGTTCTCTTTCTTTAACCCCGCGTTATACGCCCCCACTGCCTCCCAGTTGTAACCGTACACCCGAATCATCGCCGAGAGGATCGAGGCTCCGACCATAACGGAGGTACAGGGCTCGCGCATCAGGCGGTACTCGTCGATACCGACGCGCTGCAGCGCCGGAAAGTGCGCGCTGTTAATCTGCATCAGCCCGACGTCCCGCGTGCCATCCCGGTTCCAGCCCACCGCCCGGGGGTTCATGCCGGACTCCACTTTGGCAATGGCAAACAGAAGCCAGGGATCGACGTGATAGCGATGCCCCGCGTTATTCCAGCAGTTCGCCAGGGCGCTCTGGCTGAACAGCAGGAAAATAAAAACCAAATTTTTCATTCGCTTAACCACAAGAAATAAAAAGACGGGAGACTGGCCCCCGTCAGATCCGGTGCGGACGATTATTGACAATCGGCTGCCGCGCCCTCTTTCACCCAGACGTCGTTCTGGCCCGGTTTGTCCCCCTTCGTCCACCATTTCGCGCGGTAGACGTTGCCTTCAAAGGTGGTGGTGTCGCCGCCGTTGTAGGCCACCTCTGGACGCCAGTCGAATCTCACCTGGCTCATCAGCTCCCACGCATCCACGCCGAAGCCCGGCTGGTTACCTTTGGTCCAGTACTTCGCTTTCCAGACCAGGTTATCAAAGCTGACGATATTGCCGCTGGTGTAAACCTTGCTGGCGCTCCACGCCGCATAGTTGCTGGCATTTGCATCCCCGGCGCTGGCGCAGCTGCCCTCATCGGCAGGTGGGGTGTTGTCCTCTGGCGGGGCGATCTCCTCGTCGCTCGCTTTTGGCGTGACGGTGACGCCCACGTTGCCCTGCACGCTGGTTTTACCGTCGCTGACCAGCACATTCAGGTTGTAAGCGGTTTCGCTGCTCACGTCCGGGGCGATAAAGCTAAGGTTCGCCGTATCGCTACCGGTGGCGTTCACGTTACCCGGTACGCTCCAGGCGTAGGTCAACGCATCGCCATCAGGATCCACAGCCTGCACGTGTAACGACACGGGCTGACCCGCTTCAACGGTTACCGGCTCCATGGTGTTGAGTACCGGCGCCTGGTTAGCTTGCGGGGCTTTGTTCACCACCTGCACGTCGGCGGTGCTGCTCAGCCCCTTGCTGTCAGTGACGGTCAGACGGAAGGCGAAGGTCTGGTTGCTGGCAACCGCGCCCACCTGGAAGGAGGCTTTCTCACGGGTGCTGTTGGCGATCGTCACCGGGGTACCCGAAATCTGCGTCCACTTCCAGGTCAGGGCATCGTTGTCCGGGTCTGAAGAGGCAGAGCCGTCCAGGGTCACGGTCGCCGGGCCGGTTACGGTGACGTCGTGGGCGGAGGCGACCGGCGCATGGTTAGTCGTTACCGGCTCATCGCTACCGGAACCGCCAGCCAGCAGGCTTTCATTCATCGCGTTGAGGATGTCGCCGTTATCCGACTCCAGCGACCAGGCGAACAGGCCCCCGAGGTTTTTGTTCAGCACAAATTTGCCTTTTGCCTGCACGGAGCGGGCATCGTCATAGGTGATCAGCGTGCCGCTGCTCTTGTTGAACAGGTATGGCGCTTCCGCGGTAGCGTCATATTTATATTCCCAGCCCGCTTTATCTTTGTATTTGTTGACGATATCACGGTAATCGACGATGCCTGGTTCCCAGGAGCCTGGGATCGCGCCGGTGGCGGTGCCGGTAAATGGATTGTCGCCGGTATAGCCGTGAACGCCGGTCCAGCCGCGACCGTACATCGCCGCGCCGACCACGATTTTACCCGGCTGGACGCCCTGGGCCAGCATCGCGTTCACGCTGCCTTCGGTCGTGACGCTGTTCGGTTTCCAGGTTGGGGCATAGACACCGGTCTGGTGGCCGAGGTCGGTCATGCTCCAGGAGCCGTAGAAGTCATAGCTCATCAGGAAGATGTAATCCATGTACTTCTGCGCCGCGTTGTAGTCCACGTTGGCGATTTTGGCTTCGCCCGCGCCGATGGCGGAGGTCAGCTCATAGGTGCGGCCGGTCTGCGCCGACAGGTCGTTGAGCATGGCGCGCAGATCGCGCATCAGCAGGGTATAGGTCTCTTTATCCTGCTGTGGGTTACCCAGGGAAGGGTTTTCACCGCCGCCGCCCGGGAATTCCCAGTCGATATCGACGCCGTCATAAAATTTCCAGGTCTGAAGGAACTCTTTCACCGAGGAGACAAAGCGGGCGCGGATGGCGTTGTCGTGCATGCGGAAGAAGGGATCGGAAAGCGTCCAGCCGCCAACAGAAGGCAGGATTTTCAGCCCCGGATGGGCTTTTTTCAGCGCCATCATCTGGCCGTAGGTGCCTTTGTAAGCGTCGTCGTAATTAGAGACGCCCGCCTGCGGCATCTGCAGCGCCGCCCACGGGTCGTGGATCGCGACGGTATAATCTTCACGGCCTTTACAGGCTTTTTTCAGCGCCTCCAGCGCGTTACCGGCGCTGGCGTTAATATTGTCGCCGCAGACGGGAATAAAGCCATAGATAATATGGTTGAGGTTAGCGGCCGGAATTTTATCAATGCTGAACTTACGATCGTATACGCCCCACTCCGGGTAGTATGCTGCCACCACTTTATCGGAGTGTTTAGCGAAGGATTTGTTATTTTCCAGCAGCGGAGCGTTCAGCGGCAGCAGATGGCTGCCGTCGGTATCAGCCACGATCACCAGCTTGCTGTCGCTGGTGCTGCAGCCGCTGTCATTACAGAGCTGTACCTGCTCCTGGTAGCGTCCGCCCTTTTTTACCTTAAAGGTGGCGGAGCCGGCCGCGCCCGCCGCACCGCTCCAGACCACCTGGCCGTCGAGCAGCACTTTGGCCGAGGTTGGCGCATCGCCGGTCCAGACATTCCACTCAACCTTAACGTCTGCCCCGTCGTTCACTTTCACGAGGCTGTTATAGTCCTGAGCGGCCTGGTCAATCTCAACGATGGCATATTTATCATTGCCGTTCGTCAGCATCGCTTTACCTGGCACTGCCGCAAATACCGGACTCACTGCCGCCGCGACAAATAAAGCCAGATATTTAGGCTGCATAATTTTCATTATTCATTCCTTTTAATAAACGTGAACTTAAACAGACCATGCGTTCCATACGCCTGGTAAAAGAGGTAATTAACCCGGAATAACAATATCGCCCGGCGAATTATTTTTCGCGTTTTCGCTTTCACGAAAAAAACTCAGGAATAACTTGACCAATGAATTAAAAAATGGGAAAGACGTGCTGCAAAATAAATATGAGCAGCCCGGCGAACGCCAGAAATGGGCCGAACGGGATAAAGTGGTCGTTCCGGCGCTTAAAGCAGATCGCCCAGCCAACAATACCCCCGCCCGCCGCAATCAGCAGGAGTGAGGGTAACGCCTGCCAGCCGCACCAGGCGCCCAGCGCCGCCAGCAGTTTAAAATCACCGTAGCCCAGCCCTTCCCGCCCGGTCGCCAGACGGTGTCCCCAGTAGACCAGCCACAGCGTCAGGTAGCCCGCCACCGCGCCGTACAGCGCATCGGCGAGTGGCACTAAATGCAGATGAAGGTTTAACAACAGCCCGGCCCACAGCAGGGGCTGGGTCAGGGCGTCGGGCAACAGCCGCTCGCGCAGGTCGATAACCGCCAGCGGCAGCAGGCCGCACCACAACAGCCACAGGGCAAGCATCACCGGTAGCGACGGGCTCAGCCAGGCACTTATAGCAAAGAAGAGCGCGCTGAGCAGCTCCATCAGCAGCAGACGCGCGGGGATCGGCGTCTTACACTGACGACAGCGCCCGCGCAGCAGAAGCCAGCCGATCAGCGGGATGTTTTCCCACGCGCTCAGCCTGTGCTGGCAGGCCGGGCAATGGGACGGCGGATAGAGCAGATTTCCTGCCCCGGCCTCTTGCCGGATCCATGCGGGCAGCCGCTCCGCCACCACCCCGAGAAAGCTGCCGAAAATGGCCCCCAGCCCGGCGCTGGCCGCGCAAAATCCCGGCAGAGCCTGCCCGTGCAGCAGAGCCTGGGTGCTCATGCGCTTTTTTTCCAGGTCAGCTGGATCTCCGCCTTAACGTCACTGCGGCGATCCACCGGGTCCATCGTGATCTTTTCCAGCCGCACCCCGGTGGTGAGATTCATTTCGCGCAGCCAGTTTTTAAGCACGTAGACGTTCACCCGATTAATAACAAATGATAATGACTGGCCGTCCTGACGGACATCGTTCAGCGTCAGGTTGATCTCATGGGCGCTGTTCTCCAGCGCAGTGCGGGGGTTGGTGGTTTTCAACTGCTGCACCTGCAGATGGTTTTTCTGAATTTCGTCGCGCATCCAGCGCAGGGTCTCCTGCTGTCGGTTCAGGGTGGCTTGACTGCGGGCGATCGTATTATCCAGCGGCACCATACCGCCGTAATACACCGCCGCGCAGCAGAGTGCCGCCGCGCCCGTTTTGATCAGATTGCGTTCCCGCGCGCTGTACTGTTGGTAGCGCGCTTTTAATTGTGCGGCTTTGGTTTTCATTTATATTTTCCTGTCACCATCGCGGTATAGGGCGCTGACGTGGAAATAGGCTGCAAGGTAAAGGCAAAATTACCGCTCGCCTGCTGGACAAAGTTTTGTAGCTGCTGCGGATCCTGCGCTTTTACGCTCAGCGTCAGGCTATTTTGCGTGTTGTCATATTCGACGCGTTCAATTTCCATCCCCGGCACGTCGCGTTTAATCTGCTCCAGCACCTCAAGCTGCTGAAACAGCCCTTTCTTCTGCTTTTTTAAATTCTGTCCAAAATGGTATTTGATGTTGGTCTGCTGGCGCACGCTGGGGAAATGGTGCTGATAGAGCTGCACGATCTCCTGTTGAAGCAGGTTCTCCTCCTGCACCAGCAGCCACGCCGTCGCCACGCGCGGGCCAGTAAGCAGCCCCACGCAGAGCAGCGCCATCGCCGCACTCGCCAGGCGGATTTTTTTCACCGCACCGGCGTCGGCCCGCAGGCCGAATTCGCCGTGCAGCAGGTTGACGCGGCTGTTTTTCCAGCCGGACTGGATCAACACCAGCGGGTGCTGCCAGGCCAGGGTCTCACTACAGATGACCCCCTCCGGGGCATCGCCGTAGCAGCGCACCGGATCGGCGGTTTTCGCTAGCAGCAGCGGCAGCATGGTGGCGTCCACCTCGCAGGCCCCCGCGCTGGCCGTGCGCAGCCAGTAGCTCTCCTCCAGCGGCACCAGGGTGCTGTAGCCAGGCTCCGTGGGCAGCAGCCAGCCGTCGGGCAGTACCTGAATAACCTTCAGACCCGCCTCGTCAAAGCGCGCCAGCCACTGTTCCAGCCGGTCAGTGTCGATGGCGACGGCATCCACTTCACACCCTTTTTGCTTTAGTACCGTCCAGTGAAGGTTGTCGACGTCGCCAATCAACGTCTCCTCCGCCATCCAGGAGAATGCCGCCGGCTGGCTCTTTTTCGCCAGCGTAAAATGGCGGAAGACAGTCTCGCTCGCGGGAAGGAGCAGACAGATGCGCGATGCCAGTGGATGCGTCGCCAGCTCGTTCAGGGCCTGGTGACCGCCCAGGGCCATCACCTGCTGACTGTCCGATTCACACCACCATACTTTCGCGTCCTCGCGGCTATCGGGACGCACAAACATTACCTGTTTCATAGTCTCAGACTTGTGTTATTCAATCATTCGGTAACGACGCTGCCAGGTTCTGACCTCGCCTGCGTCTTGCTCTGCCCGCAGCTGGCTGACCACGCGCAGGGTTAATTCATCGGTATTGCCGGTGTAATTCACCTGGAAATAGCGGCTGGTGACGTCAAACCAGTCGGCGGCCTGTTTGAGGTCGTCCTTCAGCTGCGGGGCGTTCTGCGCCAGCGTCTCGCTGAACGCGTTGACGCTCTCCCAGCCCGCCTCCGGTCGCGCCTCAATCACCCGTTTCGCCTCTGCTTCGGTTAGCTTGCCGGGGAACAGCGCCGCCAGCAGACCCGCCTGTTGCGGCGGCAGGGTGTTGACATCCACCCTGCTGCTGGTGGTCGGCAGGGCGCAGAACAGGTTGCGCGCCTTCGCCCAGGCTACGGCAGGAAACGCGGGCAACAGTTTGAGTTCATTGAGGTTGCGCATCATCCGGTTCGCCGGCAGACGCGCGGGCTTGAGGCCCGCCCAGGCGTCATCCTCCCTCCCCTCGCTGGCGGTAGTGGTGTCCTCGTCGAGGTAATCCACCAGCTGCAGGTAAATCTCCTGTGCCATCATCGTGCTGACCCCGCTGTCCACCAGCAGCCGTTCAACGATCTGCTGCTGGCGCGGTTTTTCGGTATCTGCCGCCGCGGGCGGCGTTTTTTCCTGGGCCCCTGAGTCAGGCACCGCTAGCAGGTTATTGACGTTAAAACAGTTCTGGGCGTCCTCCACCTGGCTGACCAGGGTGTAGTGCTCGCCCCGGGTTTCCAGCGGCGCATGCCACTCGCCTTTCAGGGTCAGCACGTTTTTCTCGCCGCCGGTGGCGCTCAACAGGCGTGCGTTGATTACTTGCTCCTGACGCAGCATCGCCCAGCGCAGCTGCTGCTGACTCACCTGATAGTGGGTTTTCTGCAGATTACGGCAGAACTGCTGGCTGATGCGGGCGGCCAGCGCCGACATCATTACCAGCAGGATCAGCACTACCAGCAGGGCGACTCCCTGCTGTTTGCCTGCTCGCTTCATGGCTGTGTCTCCGCGGCGGACGGGGTTTCAGGGGCCGGCGGCGCGGTTTGTGCAGATTCTGACGTTGCCGCGTCTGCCGGGACCTCCGTCGGTTTATCCGCTGACGCGTCCTTCGGCTTTTCCACCTCCTGCGGCAGATCGCCCGGCGTGGTAAAAACCCAGCGCCAGCGCTCGCCGCTTAGCATCGTTAACGTCAGCTCCACGCCGTCCGGCTGGTGGTCGCTGTCGTGCCAGGCTTTTTGCCAGCCAGACTGCCAGAAACGCCACTGAAGAGATTTCACCTCGTTGACGATCGGCACTTCGTCCGGTTTCGTGCTGGCCGGGCCGTCAAAGAACGGCCAGACGTCGCGCCACAGGCGATTGCCTGCCAGCCGCCAGCGCACCCGCTCCAGCTGCACCTGGCCGCTGACGCCGTTCAGGGTCGTCATCTCCAGGGCGTTATCTTTCACGAAAAACGTGCCGCTACCGTTACGCGGCGCGACGCCCTGTAACTGAAAAAAGTCCCGCTCCAGCAGGTTCCAGGCACGTTGCAGCTGATTGAGCTTTGCCGCACTGGCATCGGTGGCAGCGCTGGTGCGCATCGCGCCATCGAGAATTTGCCAGGCCAGAGTGCTGATCACTGCAAAAATGGTCAGCGCAATCATGATCTCCAGCAGGGTGAACCCCTGCTGGCGGCGTGTCGTTTTCACTTTTGCTCTCCTGGCGGGACGATATCCAGGGCGATCACCGGCTGGCTGTCGTTCCCTTCGGCCCAGACGCTGATCCGATCCACCAGCCCGTGTTCGGCGGTTTTGACCCGGGCTTTACGCCACGTCCAGCTGCGCCCGCCCTGGGTTTCGCTCCCCTCCTCTTCGGCATCGGGAAAGTCGCTCTGCATCAGGTGCGCTTCTGCGAGCTGGTTTTCCGCCACCCAGCTGGCCTGCAGGGTATCCGCCAGCCCCCAGGTAAAGCGGACGTTGAGCGACACCGAGTTCATCAGCGCCAGCGCCGCGGTGGAGAAGATCACCAGCGCGACCATCACCTCCAGCAGCGTCATCCCCTGTTGCTTTACCTTAGCCATTGTTTTCTACCGTTACCGGCGCCGCACCCTGGGAGATCACGCGAAACGCGTGCTGTTTATCGTCACTTTGCAGCGACAGGGTGAAGCGGCTGATTTCGCCATCCGGCAAAAAAAGAATCTGCGGGTCGGCATCCCGGGTGGCCGCCAGCCGCTGGGGCGAGAGCGACACGTGCATCCCCTCAGGAAAACGCCCTTCGGTCGCGATGCGGCCAGCGGTTAAGGGCACCCAGCCCCGCCTGCCGTTTTTCTCTTTGAAGGTCACCAGCTGATAACGATCGGCGGTGATGGTCAGGCCGATAATATTGCCGTCCATCACCGCGCGATCGGAACCATATTCAACAAGGGCTTTTAATTGCTGACCAAATATATCCGCGCCGCTGCGCGACGGAATAGTGGAAACCACCATCATGGCGCAGCTGGCAAATATCACCAGGGCAAGAATAATTTCCAGCAACGTAAAACCGCGTTGTGTGTTCATTATTTTTTATCGAGTGACCAGTTAGTAATATCGTCAGCGGTATTGGCTTCGCCATCCGGACCGGGAGAGAAAATATCCACCGCGCCGTGTTCGCCCGGGCTGACCAGAATATAATCGTTGCTCCAGGGATCCTGCGGCAGGCGGCGAATATAGCCGTCAGCGCGATAGCCGTTCGGGATTGGGGCGATTTCGGGTTTAGTCACCAGCGCCTGCAGGCCCTGCTCGGTAGTGGGGTAGCGATGGTTATCGAGTTTGTACATATCCAGCGATCCTTCCAGCGCGACAATATCGCTGGTGGCTTTCTGAATATCGGCTTTCTCTTTATTACCCATTAAATTCGGCACCACCATACTCGCCAGCACGCCGAGAATAACAATCACCACCATTAATTCGAGCAAAGTAAAGCCCGCCTGGGACGCCAGGTATTTTCGTTTCATCGCCATAATTAACCTACCATGTTATTAAGTTGCAGAAGCGGTTGTAATATTGACATCACAATAAAGAGAACAATGGTCGCCATGGTGACCACCAGTGCCGGCTCAAATACCGACAGCGTTAAGGTAATTCGATGCTGTAATGCGCATTCCTGGTTTTCTGCCGCGCGATCCATCAGGTTACCCAGTTCGCCGCTCTCTTCGCCGGAGGCGATCATGTACAGCATGGTTGGCGGGAAAAGCTGCGCCTGCTCCAGCGCGGCATAGAGTGATGCCCCCTGGCGGACGGTGTCCGCCGCCTGCTCCAGCACCTGCCGGGCATAAAGGTTTTCAATCCCGTCCATCGCGATATACATCCCCTCCAGCAGCGGTACGCTGCTGGCCTGCAGGATGCTCAGGGTGCGGATGTAACGCGCGCTGTTAATCGCGCGCACCAGCTTTTTCACCGGCGAGCCGCACACCAGCCAGCGGTGCCAGATAAAGCGGTTGCGGTGCTTCTTCAGCCAGCTTTTAAAGCCGATAAAGCCCGCCGCCAGCCCGCCGGCAATAAACATCCCGTACGCCTGCAGGAAATCGCTCACCGCAATCAGCGTGCGGGTGGTGATTGGCAGCTGCTGTTTCATGTGGGTGAACTGCTCGATCACCTGTGGCACCACCGCCACCAGCAGGATGCAGATCACCGCTACCGCCACCAC
Organism: Leclercia adecarboxylata; assembly: GCF_035787115.1. Lineage (GTDB taxonomy): Bacteria > Pseudomonadota > Gammaproteobacteria > Enterobacterales > Enterobacteriaceae > Enterobacter > Enterobacter adecarboxylatus_E. Next base: position 406,142 of record NZ_JALKTL010000002.1, read on the forward strand.
CGTCAGGGTGATGGGGTAGACCATCGCCTGGCTGAGCTTGCTTTTCATCTTCTGGCGCTGCTCGTTGTACTCCGCCAGTTTTTCCAGCACCTCGCCGAGATGGCCGGTTTTTTCCCCGGCCATCACCAGCGTACAGTAGAGTTTATCGAAGGTGCGCGGGAACTGGCTGAAGGCGTCAAACAGCGTGTGCCCTTCCACCACCTTGTCGCGGATGTCGTTCACCATTGCCGCCAGCTTTTTATCTTCCGACTGCCTGGCGATGGCCTTCAGGGCGCTTTCCAGCGGCAGCGCGGCATTGACCAGGGTGGAGAGCTGACGGGTAAACATCGACAGCATCGGCGTTGCGAGCTTGATCCCTTTGTGCGCGCTACCGGCTGCGGCCTGTTCCCGGGTCTGGGTAATAGTCAGCGGCATCAGCTTTTGCTCGCGCAGCGCCTGGCGCACCTGCTTCAGCCCTTCCGCCTGCAGGGTGCCGCGCTGGGTTTTACCCGCCGCGTTGGTCGCGGTCCATGCGTACCATGCCATTACTCGTCACCCCCGCGTTCGGCAGTGACGCGCATCACCTCTTCCAGCGACGTCACGCCGGAGATCACCTTCAGCAGACCGTTTTCGCGCAGGCTGTGCGCCTGGCTGAACAGCTGGGTTTCGATCGTCATTTCGTCTTTGTCTTCGTGGATCGCGCGGCGCATCGCGCTGTCGACCACCAGAAACTCGTGGATCCCCGCCCGCCCCTGATAGCCACTCTGACGGCAGTGTTCGCAGCCCACCGCCCGATAGATTGCCTTCGGGGTGACGGCCATAAAGCTGAACAGCGCTTTTTCGTTCTCGTCCAGCGGCGTGGTGGTGCGGCAGTGGGTACAGAGCCGACGCACCAGACGCTGGGCAATGACCCCAAGCAGGGACGAGCCGATCAAAAAGGACTCCAGCCCCATATCGCGCAGGCGGGTAATGGCCCCGGCGGCGCTGTTGGTATGCAGGGTGGACATCACCAGGTGCCCGGTGAGGGAGGCCTGTACCGCGATCTGCGCGGTTTCGCCGTCACGGATTTCGCCGATCATCACCACGTCCGGATCCTGGCGCAGGATAGCGCGCAGCCCGCGGGCGAAAGTCATGTCCACGCGCGGGTTAACCTGGGTCTGTCCCACCCCTTCCAGCTCGTATTCTATGGGATCTTCGACGGTCAGGACGTTGCGCTCATGGCCGTTCAGCGCCGACAGAATGGCGTACAGGGTGGTACTTTTCCCGGAGCCGGTCGGTCCGGTAACGAGGATGATGCCATGCGGACGGGCTATCAGCGCTTTCAGCTGCGCCAGCTCGCGATCGATCAGCCCCAGCTTGTTAATGTCCGGCTGCAGGCTGCTTTTATCCAGCAGACGCATCACCACCCGCTCGCCATACTGCGAGGGGATCGTGGAGACACGCACGTCAATAGCCTTGCGGCCGATGCGCAGCGAGATACGGCCATCCTGGGGCAGCCGTTTTTCGGCGATATCGAGCTTTGACATCACCTTAATACGCGACACCAGCAGCGGCGCCAGCTTGCGCGCCGGTTGCAGCACCGGACGCAGCACGCCGTCAACGCGAAAGCGAATGCTCAGGGTGCGCTCGAAGGTTTCAATATGGATATCCGAGGCGCCATCTTTGACCGCTTCGCCAAGGATGGCGTTGATCAGGCGGATCACCGGCGAGTTCTCGTCGTTATCCAGCAGATCCTCGTTGTCGGGGATCTCCTCGGTTAACGCCAGCAGATCGATGTCGGCGTCCATGTCATCCACCAGCTGCTGGGAGACGCCGCTGTTCTGCTGCCAGGCCCGGGTCAGCATCTCATCGAAGGCTTCAGCCGACAGAATGGTCGGGGTAAAGGGGCGCCCCAGCACCCGCCGCATCTCCAGCAGGGCAAACGCCGGAGCGTCATCGCGCAGCCAGACCTGCCCCTGGTAAAAGAGGATACCGTGCGTCCGGGCGTAGTTGCTGCTGCAGAGATCGTGACTCAGTTGCATTTCGTCCATGTTGCGCCTCGCCGTTACTCTTTGAAGGGATTGCGGCTTTTCGCCGATGCAGAGCCTGCCGTCGTCGGGTACGCGGGGAGTACAGCGTTGCTCTCCGGCGCGACGATGCCAAACTTGCTCTCCTCCAGGCGCTGCTGCTGACGGGCGCGGATCTGATCGTATTTCTCTTTCGACGAGGCGCTGTAGGCATCTTCGTCACGCAGAACCGTGGTATGGATAAAGACCATCAGGTTGCGCTTCGAGGTGTCCTGGGAGGTGTAGCGGAACAGCTGGCCGATCAGCGGGATATCCCCCAGCAGCGGCACCTTCGAGACGTTCTGTTTGGTGACGTTCTCCATTAAGCCGCCGAGGACCACCGTCTGCCCGCTGTGCACCATGACTTCGTTATTGATGGTACGGGTGTTGAAGGTGGGGCCGAGGCTGGCATCTTCCGTCGCGCTGGCATCCACGCTTGACACTTCCTGCTCAATCTTCAGGTGGATGATGTCGCCATCGTTGATCTGCGGAACAATCTTCAGCTTGGTGCCGACCGTTTTACGCTCCACCGAGTTAAAAACGTTATCGCCGCTGGTGGTCTGGGAACCGGACAGCACCGGCACATCCTGCCCGACGTTGAACGACGCCTCTTTGTTATCCAGGGTGACGACGCTCGGGGTCGAAAGAATGTCGTTTTTCCCGTCGGTGGCGAGGGCGGTCATCAGCGCGCCAAAGTCACCGTTAAAGAAGCCGGTCGCCATGCCGGTGAAGCTGGTGCCTTTCAGGGTGCCCGCTTTCACCTGGCTTATCGGCAGCCCGGTCGAACCAAACTGCACGCCGCCGTGTTTGCCGGTCCACTGCACGCCGAGGTCGAGGCCGTTGCCATCCTGCACTTCGGCAATGATCGCCTCCACCAGCACCTGTGGACGGCGGATATCGAGCTTGTCGATCACCTTTTCCAGCGAGTTCATGACGTTAGGCTGGGCGGTGATCACCAGCGAGTTGGTGGCCTCATCAGCGGTAATGTTCAGATCGCCGCTGGCGGAGGCGGACTTGCTTTTCGCCGACCCCGACTTGTCTTTCAGCTGCTCGCCAATTCCCGTCAGTACCGGCACCACTTTGCTGGCGCTGGCATATTTCAGGTAGAAGACGCGGGTATTGCCTTCGTTGTTTTGCTCATGATCGAGCTGATTAATCAGCAACCGGGTGCGTGCCCGGGCCGCTTCCGGGCCGCTGATCACCAGGCTGTTGGTTTCATCGTCGGCCACCACCTTGGTCGCCAGCTGCGGCGCATTCTGCCCCTTCTGCTCTTCATTGTTGAGATTGTTCAACATGTCGCCGAGGGATTTCGCCGACGCGTAGCGCAGCGGCACGATTTCGCGGCGCTGAACGCCGGAGCGATCCACCCGCTCCACCAGATCCACCAGCCGGTTCACCACCGAGGCGCGCCCGGTCAGCAGCAGCACGTTGGAGGGTTCAAAATGCACGACGTTGCCGATACCGGAGGCGTCGTTCAGCTGGCGAAGCAGCGGGGCCAGCTCGCGTACCGGCACGTTCTCCATGCGCACCACGCGAGTGATAATCTCATCGCCCTTGCCGGGGTTTTTACTGTCGGCCACCGGCACGCCGGCGGTCCGCGCCACGCTGGAGCGCACCACCTTCACCATGCCGTTATCCATCGGGATCACCGTCAGGCCATAAACATCCAGGACGCTGAGGAAGAACTGATAATATTCCTCCTCGGTGAGCACGTTGTAGGTTCTGACAGAAACGGTGCCCTGAACGGATGGATCAACCAGAATCGTTTTATTCAGGTTGCGACTTACCGTATCGATAAATTCGCGGATATCGGTATTCTTAAAACTGGCGCTGAAATTAGCCGCCAGTAGCGAACTGGAAAACAGCGAGGCGGCAGTCAACGCCAGACACGCCCAGGGAATTTTCTTCATGGCTTTACACTTGTTAATTGTTTAGAACATTAACCCGAATATGTTCAAGATGAGCGTGACGTTTAACGACAAACTCCGCCTCTCTCATTTTCGACCAGCTGGCGATAATATTTTTCGCCTGTTCTTCTTTCGTCATGTCGACGGTATTCACTTTCACAACCACATCCCCTTTTTTCAGCCCGCTCTGGCTAAAAAAGGAGGACGCATTCCTTGGCTTTATTTGATATCCCTCGAGATGACCGTTGTCGAACCGGGGTTTCAGCACTAAATAATCGTTGAGGTGTAAATTCTCTGAGCCTGGATCGGCCTGCGGCGCAGGCGTGGGGGCACTGTTCACATCACCTTTAAAATAGTCGGGGCGTTTAATCGCCAGCGTCTGGTGGCTGCCCTGATAGTTAATGACGACGTTGTCGCGGTTGATCTCTTCAACCCAGGTATCGGGAAAGCCCGTCAGGCTCTCACCTTCGCGATAGCTCTGCTGCCCGGAAGGGGTCTTGATCACCGCAAACGACATCCAGGCCTCGTCACTGCGGATAATGCCTTCTACCTCGGCATTAACTGGCGCCTGCACCGTCCGCTGTGGAGCCGGCTGGCTCACCGCGGGCTGGAAAAGGGCAAAATCCTGCCCTTGTTCCGGATTCATCTTTGACACAGGATCGGCTTCCGATAATTTATCGCCGACCTTTTTATACTCTTTTAAGACAACGTATCCCTGTTGACCGCTGAATATCAGAAGAATAAACATTACACAGGGCGTTATCAGGCCATAAAGACGCTGCATCTTCATTATTAACGGACCTTTTACACGCAGAAACTGACAGCAGGCGCTGCTTAAGAATGACCTTAATACTAATTACCTGACAGGGCGTGCTCCACCGGGATTGCCAGCAACTTTAGTGCAGAAAAATATTGACCCGCCATAATCCAGATGATAGGTCGTTATTCAGGTTATTTTTCTCCTGTCTGCAAATTGAACATGCCGGTGACATCCCTTATTTTCGGCGGGGAATATCTGTTTTAGTCATCCCCGGGGTGTGTCGTTATGTATCTGAGCCATTTTAAATTTGCAGGCCAGCCTTTTTGTAAGGTGACCCGTTCAGCGGGTGAGTTCTTCGTGCCTTATCACCAGGATGTGTTCGGCATGCTGCGGGAAAAATCACGCATACCGGGGATTATCGGGCTGTTTTCCGACGACGAAACCCTGCTCGGTCAGTTCAGCAGCGAGCTGCTGGCGCAGACCCCCGGGGTGGCGGTTAATGCGTTCCCCAGGCTGAGCGCCAGCGACCTGCTGTATAAACTCAACCCGGACAACACCGATGCCAAAAACCGACTTCATGCCATTGATGCCGTGCTGCGCCAGTGGCATGAGGCGTTTCCCTCCTGCCGTAACCAGGGCCTGGTGCTGAGTCTCTCGGCTATTCAGGCGATGCGGGATAACGGCTGGGAGGTTCTGGGCATGCTGTTGTCCCGCGCGCAGGAATGCGGTCTGCCACTCACCCTGCTGCTGACCGGTGCTGCGGATCAGGAAGCGCGTTTGCTGACCCATTCCGGCCTCGGCGCCCGGGTACATACACGCCATAGCCTGCGCGCCCTTACCGGCCGCGAGTGCCTGCATTATGTTCAGGCGCAAATCACCCATCAGGGTGCAGATATTTCACCCTTCACCCCGGCTCACATCCGTCGGATGCAGGCGCTGACGAAAGGGTGCGTCAGCCAGCTGAACGCGCTGGCGCATCTGGCCCTGCTGGCCGCATGGACTGAACGCGCCGGGGTGGTGGGGGCTCGTCATCTGCGTCTGGCGGCGGGCGAAGTTCTGCCGGTCGCGCGAAGCAACAAACGTCTGGCGGCGATGGGGCTGCTCGCCTGCGTGATGTTTGCAGCCTGCGGCTGGCAGTTTTCTGCGGCCATCACGGCGGCGCTGCCGTTCACACCGCCGGTGCCTGCCCGCTGGAGCCCGCCGGTGAAACGTCCGCAGGTGCCGGTGCAGCCGGCCATCGATCGCGAGGTGGTGAATCAGGCGGATGCCATGCATCAGCTATACATCATGTGGGGTTACGACGCCTCCGCCGGGGAGGCGCTGTGTCAGAATGCCGGGCGGGTGAATCTGCAGTGTAAGCAGGGTAATGCTCCGTTGGCGACGCTGGAGCAGGAGGGCTATCCGTGGATCGGCGAGCTGAAAACCGGGGATCACCTTAACTACGCGGTGGTGGCGCGGGTCGGAAAAGACACCCTCGATCTGTTGATGAATAACCGCACCTGGCAGGTGAGCCGAAGCTGGTTTACCCGACATGCCACCGGTCAATATACCCTGCTGCACCGCCTGACGCCGTCCGGTAAAGAGGCAATCGGCGCCGCCAGCGACAATCAGGATCTGGACTGGCTCGACACCCAGCTGAGCCAGGCGCTGAATGAACCGGAAACCCACGCCCATCGCTGGACCCGGACGCTGGCAAACCGCACCCGCGCATTCCAGCAAAATACACACTTACGCGTCGATGGTCTGGCGGGGGAAGAGACCCTGATGCAGCTGATGCGCGTTAACCACATCGCCCCGGCTCTTGTGACACCCTTGACGCAGGGAGAGACACACTGATGTCCACTATCTGTCTGGCTGCCCAGCGCAGCTATACCCTCGGTGAGGCGGTATGGTTCTCGTACCGCCTGCCCGCCATGCGAAAAGTGCTGACCGGCCTGCTGGTCAGCGTGATTTGTCTGTGCGCCATGCTTGCGGCAGGCGTTTACGCTCACCTGCTGCGGGACTTACGCCATCCGGCACCCGCCAACAAACCGGTTAAGGTCGTCAAACCCGACGTGCAGCTGTCGGATATGCACTACGTGTATGTGTCAAAACCCTTCCCGACGCCAGAACCAACGCCATTACCGGCCCTGCCGCTGCCTGCCCCCGACGAGAGCCCGGTGATGGATAACAACGCCGACTGGCAACAACCTCCGGACGGCCAGATTCAGGATCGAACCCTGCCCGCCGCGCATGACAATTTTCACACCCCAACGTTGCAGGAACGCTTGCTGCAGGCGGTGAAAGAACAGCAATTAGACTATTCTCAAGGGAAGATCCCAGCCGCACCGGAAGAAGAAACCTCAGATATCGGCCAGGAGGATAAAAATTCTCCTCCGGGGATGACCGAAGGAGATGACAGACGGGAATTTCAGTAGCGCTCGGGGAGGGAATTAATTGAAACCAGCTTGCCCTTTTCAACGACGATATATTGCCCTTTCTTCAGATCCGAGAGAATTTTAATAATGGTACTGCGCGCCAGGTTAGTGTATTCCTGAATATAGTCATAAACATTAACATCACGTTTATGTTGAACGATCAGGTCGTTTATTTCTAACAGGAATTCGCGCACCACGGAATAGGCACTACGGGCCACCAGAACATCATCACGTTTGCTGAGAATATTGATATACCAGACCAGCACCTGAGTGAATTCCGCCCAGAGATTATGCTCGCCAATCAGACGTTCAAAATCCGTTTTTTTGATGGTTCGGATCACCGTGTTGGTGCGGGCCAGACCGTACATGCGGCTCGCACTACTGTAGATAGCGGAGACGCCCAAAAAACCCGAATGGCGCATAATAAACATGCTTAATTCGTCTGATTTACGGCGGATCTCCACCTCACCGCTTATCACAATGTGAATATAATCAGGGTCAGCGGTAATAATTTTCTGCCATTTCTTTAACGTTTTTTCCGGACATTCTGCAGTTGCAGCAACAATCGCATCCATCGCCTGTTGCGGGCGGTTATTTTTACTGTATATGCTTAACATAAGTATGCCTGTAAATGTTTCTTATTTAAAAGAGACCGGTGCGACCTTCCTGTCGCAACAGAATTTAGTGACCACGTTAAGGTGAATGCCAGAGATATATTAAAAGAGAGTGACTCTCACTCTTATTTGCTAAATTGCTTTGCGGGTTATGGGTACATAGTAAATCTGAGTAAAATTAAGTCAATTAACTAAAAATGAATTGCGTATGTACTTAAGATTAATCTTAAGTCCGATTAAGAAGAGAGGCCGTCATCGCTAAAATTTCAGGCTTAATGCTGGCCATACTTCTCTAATAAAGCTTCGGCGATGGCCATTGTTTCTTTATCAGCAACACCATTCCATATTTGCGGACGAAAATGCATCTGGAACGCCATAATGACGCGTTTCTGTTGTGCCGGAGAGATATTCTCAGGAACCTCATACCCGTAACGGGCTAACAGATCCAGCAATGCCCGGGGCTCTACCGGCTGCCAGGGCGATTGCCCGTTGAGATAAAATGCCACCCTTTCCGGGTCTGGCCAGGCACCTATCCCCTGCTGCGCCAGCGCTTGCCAGGGAAACAGCGGCCCGGGATCGTCCTTGCGCTGCGGGGCGATGTCCGCGTGGGCGACCACATTCTGCGGTTTGATGTTATAGCGCTGGATAATGTCCTTCGCCAGCGGGATCAGGGCGTCGATTTGCGCCGGTTCGAAGGGAACAAAGCGTTTCTGGCCGTCAATTTTCTGCCAGCCGCGGTTTTCCAGCTCAATACCAACAGAGGTGTCATTGATGCGCGTGGCGCCACGCCAGAAACTGACCCCGGCGTGCCAGGCCAGTTCGCGCTCCGGCACCAGCTGCCAGATGCGCGGTTTACCTTTATGCAGAGGCGGGATCGCCGGGATCAAATAGTGGGAGCTGACATTTTTATCGGTGAGGGTGGTCAGCGACGTGTCAAAATCGCCGGCGGTATAATGGATAACCAGCACCTTGATGCGCGGGTAAGCCGCCTGGGCCTGACGCCGGGTATCCAGCTCATAGGCCGTTTTCTCGACAATGCCTTTTTCTGCCGCACAGCCTGCCAGCAGCAGTGCCAGCAGGACGGGCGCAAATGCCTGCTTCATCGGCGCGTTTTCACCGCCGTACCACTGACGCTGACCATCAGCATGCTGGCGTCTTTGCCGACGGTTTCGTAATCGATGTCGATGCCCACCACCGCGTCGGCGCCCAGCGCCTTCGCCTGCTCACCCAGCTCCTTAAAGGCAATTTCACGGGCTTTGCGCAGCTCTTTTTCATAGGCACCGGAACGGCCGCCGACGATATCGCGGATCCCGGCAAAAAAGTCACGGAAGACATTAGCGCCGAGAATAGCCTCCCCGGTCACCACGCCACAGTATTCACTGATAGGCTGCCCTTCAAGCGTTGGGGTCGTTGAAAATTGCATCTTTGTCTCCTTTGAGCGTGTTAAGGCGCTAAGCGATTAAGAACAAAATCATTATCTGCTCGTTACGCTATGATTTAAAGGTTAGTTAATTATTGCAGCCTAATAAGGAAATCATCATGCGCTATTCTGCTTTGACGCTTTTAGTGCCGTGCGCGCTGCTGCTCAGCGCCTGCACGACGCCAGTCACCCCGGCCTTTAAGGACATCGGTACCCGCAGCGGCAGCTGTATTACCGGCGGGCCGGATGCCGTGGCTCAACAGTTCTATGACTACCGCATTTCGCACCGCAGCAATGACTTCACCGCCCTGCGCCCTTACCTGAGCGATAATCTGGCCCAGCTACTGAGCGATGCCAGCCGCGATCCGCAGCACAGTAACCTGCTGAAAGACGATCCGTTCTCCAGCCGTACCACCGCGCCTGAAAAGGCGGAAGTTTCCAGCGCATCGACCATCCCTAATACCGATGCGCGAAATATTCCGCTGCGCGTCAGGCTGACGCAGGGAAGCCAGACCTGGCAGGATGAAGTGCTGATGATCCGCGAGGGCCAGTGCTGGGCAATCGACGACGTCCGCTACCTTGGCGGCAGCGTTCATGCCCCGGCCGGCACGCTGCGCCAGTCCATTGAAAACCGCTAAACGGACGTGCTTAAGACCGTTTAGCCGTGAAAACCCCGTAAAATGTCTGGCATTTCGTGAGGAATGCCGACATTTATTCTCGCCGACATTGCCTTCCGCTATTTTGTGCTATGTTTAGGTATAGATACGGTTTATATTTAACTTTTAACGCAGTTATATTGCATAACTATTCTGTCAACGGTACTATTTGCGGCCTCAATTGCTATAGATTGCCTGGATGAGTAAAGACTGCCCCGATGAGTATTCAACTAAACGGCATTAACTGCTTTTACGGCGCACACCAGGCGCTGTTCGACATCACACTGAATTGCCCTGAGGGCGAAACGCTGGTTCTGTTAGGTCCCAGCGGCGCGGGTAAAAGCTCGCTGCTTCGCGTCCTCAATCTGCTTGAAATGCCTCGCTCCGGTACGCTGGATATTGCGGGTAATCACTTCAATTTTGCGAAAGCGCCTTCTGAGAAAGCGATCCGCGATCTGCGCCAGAATGTTGGCATGGTCTTTCAGCAATACAATCTCTGGCCGCACCTCACCGTGCAGCAGAACCTGATTGAAGCGCCGTGCCGCGTGCTGGGCCTGTCCAAAGAGCAGGCGCTGGCGCGAGCCGAGAAGCTGCTGGAGCGTCTGCGCCTTAAGCCCTACAGCGACCGTTATCCGCTGCACCTTTCCGGTGGTCAGCAACAGCGTGTGGCCATTGCCCGCGCCCTGATGATGGAGCCGCAGGTACTGCTGTTTGATGAACCGACCGCCGCGCTGGACCCGGAAATCACCGCCCAGATCGTCAGCATTATCCGCGAACTGGCGGAGACCAACATTACCCAGGTGATCGTGACCCACGAAGTGGAAGTGGCGCGTAAAACCGCCAGCCGTGTGGTCTATATGGAAAACGGTCATATCGTGGAGCAAGGGGATGCGCGCTGCTTTGCCGAGCCGCAGACCGACGCATTCAGAAATTATCTGTCTCACTAATCGAACCGAGAGAACGACAATGAAAAAAATAGTGATTGCCGCGCTGCTTGCAAGCGTTAGCCTCTCTGCCACCGCAGCTCAGACCATTCGTTTTGCCACGGAAGCCTCCTACCCTCCGTTTGAGTCTATCGATGCGAATAACAAGATTGTGGGCTTTGACGTGGATCTGGCTAACGCCCTGTGTAAAGAGATCGACGCGACCTGTACCTTTGCTAACCAGTCCTTCGACAGCCTGATCCCAAGCCTGAAATTCCGCCGTATCGACGCGGTCATGGCCGGGATGGACATCACTCCGGAACGTGAAAAGCAGGTCCTGTTCAGTACGCCGTACTATGAGAACTCTGCCCTGTTCATCGGTCAGAAGGGCAAGTACGCCTCTATCGACGCGCTGAAAGGCAAGAAAGTGGGCGTGCAGAACGGCACTACTCACCAGAAATTCATCATGGATAAGCACCCGGAAATCACCACCGTGCCTTACGACAGCTATCAGAACGCCCGTCTGGATCTGCAGAATGGCCGTATTGATGCCGTCTTTGGCGATAACGCGGTCGTGACCGAATGGCTGAAGGCCAACGACAAGCTGGCCGCGGTGGGCGATAAAGTGACGGATAAAGATTACTTCGGCACTGGCCTGGGTATTGCTGTCCGCCAGGGTAACACCGAGCTGCAGCAGAAATTCAACACTGCGCTGGAAAAAGTGAAGAAAGATGGCACTTACGATTCCATCTACAACAAATGGTTCCAGAAGTAAGATCTGATGAACGAAATTTTTCCATTAGCAAGCGCCGCCGGGATGACCGTCGGCCTTGCCGTTTGTGCGCTGATTATCGGCCTGGTGCTGGCGATGATCTTTGCCGTGTGGGAGTCGGCTAAGTGGCGGCCTGTCGCCTGGCTCGGCTCGGCACTGGTGACCCTGCTGCGCGGCCTGCCGGAAATTCTGGTGGTGCTGTTTATCTACTTCGGTTCCTCGCAGCTGCTGCTGATGCTGTCGGACGGCTTTACGCTCAATCTGGGCGTGGTGCAGATCCCGATTCAGATGCAGATCGAAAACTTCGACGTCAGCCCGTTCCTGTGCGGCGTGATCGCCCTCTCCCTGCTCTATTCCGCCTACGCCTCGCAAACCCTGCGCGGTGCGCTGAAAGCGGTGCCGGTGGGACAGTGGGAGTCCGGCCAGGCGCTGGGGCTGTCGAAAACCGCGATTTTCTTCCGTCTGGTGATGCCGCAGATGTGGCGTCATGCCCTGCCGGGGCTCGGCAACCAGTGGCTGGTGCTGCTGAAAGATACCGCGCTGGTGAGCTTAATCAGCGTCAACGACCTGATGCTGCAGACCAAAAGCATTGCCACCCGTACCCAGGAACCTTTTACCTGGTACATCGTGGCGGCGGCCATCTACCTGGTGATCACGTTGCTCAGTCAGTACATTCTCAAGCGTATTGACCTGCGTGCGACGCGTTTTGAACGGAGACCAGGCTGATGCTTGACTATTTACCCGAACTGATGAAAGGGCTGCACACCAGCCTGACGCTGACGGTGGCCTCGATTATCGTGGCGCTGATCCTGGCGCTGATTTTTACCATCATCCTGACGCTGAAAACGCCGGTGCTGGTGTGGATCGTGCGCGGCTACATCACCCTGTTTACCGGCACGCCGCTGCTGGTGCAGATCTTCCTGATTTACTACGGCCCGGGCCAGTTCCCGACGCTGCAGGAATATCCGGTGCTGTGGCATCTGCTCTCTGAGCCGTGGCTGTGCGCCCTGCTCGCCCTGTCGCTGAACAGCGCCGCCTATACCACGCAGCTGTTCTACGGCGCGATCCGCGCCATTCCGGACGGCCAGTGGCAGTCCTGTGGTGCGCTGGGGATGAGCAAGAAAGACACGCTGGCGATCCTGCTGCCGTACGCCTTCAAACGCGCCCTCTCGTCCTATTCCAACGAAGTGGTGCTGGTGTTCAAAAGTACCTCGCTGGCCTATACCATCACCCTGATGGAGGTGATGGGCCACGGACAGCTGCTGTACGGACGTACCTATGATGTGATGGTGTTCGGCGCCGCCGGCATTATCTACCTCATCGTCAACGGTCTGCTGACCCTGCTGATGCGACTGGTTGAACGCAGAGCGCTGGCCTTTGAGCGCCGTAACTAGAACTGCATAAGTTTGATTTAAAAAAGACGGGCAAGTCTCACCACTGCCCGTCTTTTTTATTTTTTAATTAATAGTTAATCATTTTTATTGCATACAAATTCATTCAATGGCATTGTAACTCCCAGCCGCAGACACGGCATATAATGACAAGATTGACAGACGGGAGCTTCACAATGAAAAAGTTAGTTCTGGCCGCTTTACTCGCAACCTTCGCCGCGGGCGCCTCTGCCGCCGATAAAATCAACTTCGGTGTTTCTGCCACTTATCCACCGTTTGAATCGCTGGATGCCAGCAATCAGATCGTCGGTTTTGATATCGACCTGGCGAAAGCGCTGTGTACCCAGATGCAGGCCGAGTGCACCTTTACTAACCACGCCTTTGACAGCCTGATCCCGTCCCTGAAATTCAAAAAGTATGACGCGGTGATCTCCGGCATGGATATCACCCCGGAGCGTAGCAAGCAGGTATCGTTCACCGAGCCGTACTATGCCAACTCCGCCGTGGTGATCGCTAAAAAAGGCCAGTACACTTCCTTTGAGCAGCTGAAAGGCAAGCGCATCGGCATGGAAAACGGCACCACGCACCAGAAATACCTGCAGGATAAGCATCCGGAAGTGAAAACCGTCGCCTACGACAGCTACCAGAACGCGATTATCGACCTGAAAAACGGCCGTATCGATGGCGTGTTTGGCGACACCGCGGTGGTGAACGAGTGGCTGAAAACCAACCCGCAGCTGGGCACCGCCACGGATAAAGTGACCGACCCGCAGTACTTCGGCACTGGCCTCGGTATCGCGGTTCGTCCGGACAACAAAGCCCTGCTGGAAAAACTGAACGGTGCCCTGAAGGCGATTAAAGCGGACGGCACGTATCAGAAAATCAGCGACCAGTGGTTCCCGCAGTAAGATTGTTGTGCCGGGTGGCGGCTTCGACTTACCCGGCCTACGAATGGTGCGGTTTGTAGTTTTGTAGGCCGGGTAAGCGTGAGCGCCACCCGGCGTTTTTATAACGGCACATAGAAGCGAAATCGTGCCCCTTTTGCCGCCTCCATCAGCCTGATCCCTCCCCCGTGCAGCTCCAGCATCCTTTTGACAATTAACAATCCCAGCCCGCCGCGATTATCCCGCGACGCCTGCTGGCTCAGCGCGGAAGGCCGCATAAAGAGCTGATCGCGCAGATGTTCATCCACCCCCGGTCCGCTGTCGTTAACCTCCACCTGCAATTGCTCGCCCTCCAGCCACACCTTCAGGCCAATCTCGCCGCCCGGCGGGGTGTGGCGAATCGCGTTATCCAGCAGATTGGTGACCACCCGCTCGATCATCGACAGATCGGCGTTGATCATCGGTAGCTGGCGCGGCACGTCGATATGCAAACGGATCTGACGGGTCTCCACCGCCAGGTCAAATTTTTGCGCCACGTCGGAGATCAGTTCCCCGATGGCGAAGCGCTCGCGCTGGGGTTTGATGCTGCCGTGCTCCAGGCGCGCCAGCTCAAACAGCTGCTGGGACAGATGGCGCACTTTATGCCCCTGGCGCAGGGCAATGGAGAGATAGTGCTGCGTCTCCTGGGCGGATAAGGTGCCGGATTTCAGCGACAGGGTCTCCAGATATCCCAGCAGCGACGTCAGCGGGGTGCGCAGATCGTGGGAGATATTGGCGATAAACTCCCGGCGCTGACGGTCGCTGTCGGCCAGTTGATCCCACTGGCTGGCGAGCTGCCGCGCCAGTTCGATGAAAGTATTGCGCAGCAGCGCCACTTCATCAGCGGGAGCGGTCTGTAAAGGCTGGGCGGCCAGCTGCTTAATAACGTGCATACTTTCGCGATCCAGGCCGCTTACCTCATCGGTCAGCTGCTTCACGGGGCGGGTCACCCAGTACCAGACCAGGCCGCCCGCCAGCGCGCCGAAAAGCGCCACCAGCAGTAGCGACCAGAGCACCGTGCTCCACAGCGTTTTCTGCCAGGCTCGCTCCGCCAGCGCGTTCAGCTCTTCTCCCTGCAAAATGATGTAGAGATAGCCGCGCAGCACGCCGTCCTGATGCAGCGGCACGGCGCTGAAGACCTTCTCTCCCGTCAGGCTGCGGGGATCGTCACCGTAGACCGGCATCATCCCGCCGCTCAGAAACTGTTGTACCGGCGCAACGGCCAGTTTTTGCCGTTTGATATGTCCCGGCGGCGCGGCGTCCGCGAGGATCTGCCCGTCCGGGGAGAGGATGTAGAGCTCCACGCTGGGGTTCCAGGTCATCAGGCGATCGAACAGCGGCTTGAGCCGGGTACGATCGACCTGCCCGTTGGCATCCAGTAAGGTTTCACGCTGGGCGATGTGCTGCGCCAGCCCACCGGACAGCCGCTGCACCATGGCGTTGCCGTACTGCATGCTGGTCCAGAGCTGCACCGCACAGGCCACCGCCGCGCAGCCCATCAGCAGCAGGATAAACAGCAGAGTGAGACGGCGGATCATAGCGGGCGTTCCGCAAAGAGGTAGCCTTTGCCCCAGACGGTGCGGATGATTTCCGGCTCGGCGGCGTCTTTCTCAATTTTTACCCGCAGACGATTGATGTGGGTGTTGACGGTGTGCTCGTAGCCTTCGTGCTGGTATCCCCACACCTGTTCGAGCAGGGCCAGCCGGGAGAAGACTTCCCCGGGATGGCGGGCAAAAAAGTAGAGCAGATCGAACTCGCGCGGCGTCAGGTCTACAACTTCCCCGCGCAGCAGAACGCTGCGGGCCAGCGGATCGATGGTCAGGCCGTGGGCATTAATCAGCCCGGGCGCTTGCTGCCCCATCGCCTGCTGACGGCGGAACAGCGCCCGAATGCGCGCCACCAGCTCCTGCACCGAAAAAGGTTTGGCCAGGTAGTCATCGGCGCCGGTTTCAAGGCCCAGAATACGCTCGGTTTCGCTGCTGCGGGCGCTGATGATGATCACCGGCAGATAGTGGTCCCGGGCGCGGATCGCCCGGCAGAGGGTCAGCCCGTCAACGTTGGGCAGCATCAGATCGAGGATCACCGCATCCCAGTGGGATTGCGCGAGCAGCTGCTGCGCCCTGCCCCCGTCCGCCTCGTGGGTAATGACGTAACCTTCGTCTTCTAAATTGAGTCGCAGTAACGCGGCGATATCGCCGTCATCTTCTACCAGCAGGATCTGCTTCATCGGTCAGCCTTATCGAATCTTAACAGCTAAAGCTTACCTGATTTCGGAGGCGGGAAACGTTCACATTTTGTTTAAGATTATGCGCGCAGATCCCCTCACCCTGACCCTCTCCCCATAGGGGAGAGGGAATAAGCCGCGGATTCCCTTACCCTGACCCTTTCCCCACAGGGGAGAGGGAATAAACCGCGGATCCCCTCACCCTGACCCTTTCCCCATAGGGGAGAGGGAATAAACCGCGGATCCCCTTACCCTGACCCTCTCTCCATAGGGGAGAGGGAATAAACCGCGGATCCCCTTACCCTGACCCTTTCCCCAAGGGGAGAGGGAATAAACCGCGGATACCCTCACCCTGACCCTCTCCCCGTAGGGGAGAGGGAATAAAGCATAGGCCCGTGCAAGCGTAGCGCCGCCAGGCAAGGTCTCAGGACTTAACTAACAGGGTCAGCACTTCATAGTGCGCGGTATGGGGGAACATATCGAACAGCTGCACCCGTTCAACCCGGTAGCCGGGCAGGTCTCGGAGATCTTTCGCCATGGTCTGCGCGTTGCAGCTGGAGTAGATAATAAACTGCGGTGCCATCTGGCTCAGGTAGTCGCACAGCGTCTTGCCGATCCCGCGACGCGGCGGATTCACCAGCACCAGCTCCGGCACGCTGCCCTGACCAGTGGCAAACTGCGTAGAGTCGAGCGCCTGAAAATGCAGATTCGTCAACCCCAGCTCAGCGGCGGACTGGGTGGCGCAGGCGATCGCCTCGGCGGAGATTTCAATACCCGTCAGCCGCATCTGCGGGGTGGCACAGTGCAGGCCAAAGCCGCCGACGCCGCAAAACAGATCCCACATATGATTAACCGGCAACGCGCGCACCCAGTCGCGGGCGGTAGCGTATAGCTGGCCTGCCACGGTCGGGTTGGTCTGGAAGAAGCTCTTCGGGCGGATCCACAGCGGTACGTCGTTAAAACGCTCCGCCAGCGCCTGGGCGTCGGTGAGGAAGATCTCCTCCTCGCCTTCCATAATCGCCATATGCACCGGCTGAATATTGGCGGTAATCACCTTCAGCTGGGGTAACTGCTGTTGCAGCCACGGCAGCGCCGCCCGCAGCTGGGGCAGCTTGGCCTCTGAGCGCAGCACAAAGCGCAGCATCATTCCGCCATCAAGCTGGCTTTCGGTGAGCAGCAGGTACTTCAGTTCGCCGCGCCTGCGTTCCACGTTATACGGCGTGAGGCCCGCGCGGGCAATAAAGGGTTTCAGGGCGGCAAAGATCGGGGCAAAGGAGGCCGGATAGAGCGGGCAGTCGGTCAGATCGACAGGAGTGCCGTCGCGGTGCAGCATGCCGAACAGCGGTTTTTCGACGCTGCCGCTGACCACCATTTTAGCTTTATTGCGAAACGCCTGCTCCGGCCCGCTGACCGGCGCGCACCACTCCGCCACCGGCAGGCCAGACAGCAACATCTGGAGGTCGGCCATTTTGGCGGAAAGCTGGGAAGAGACCGGCTGCGCTATCCACTGACAGGAGCGACAGCGGCCGGCGTCATAGAGTGCGCACTGCATAAAGAAACCTTAATACGTCTGGGGGCAGCGATTATACACGTTATTGCAGACGGAAAAACCGTCGGCTGGCCGCGGGAACAAACAGCAGGCCAAGCACCAGCAGGTCGGGCAGTTTTTGCATTACCAGGGTGTGGAATATCTCGCGCTTTGACTCGCCGGGGATGCTGAACAGCTCAGGGTAACCGTAGCCCAGCGACGCGGACCACAGATAGCCGGTAGCGACAACCTGGGTCAGCAGATAGATTATCCGCGCCCAGTTACGCCCTTTCACCAGCGAAAAGGCGCAGTAAATTTCGATAAACACCAGCATCAGGCTGGCGAGAAAAACCAGCGTCAGGTTCCACGTCTGCGCGCTGCGGTGAATAAACTCGCCCAGCCCGCGCATGCCCAGGGTGTTAAAAATCATAAACACATCAAGACAGCGGATCATGATAATGGCGAGCGCCGCCACCTGCACCAGAGCAGGAACGTTCAGACGGGCATGTGACCGGCTTGTTTTGGTGAAAAATCCCAACGTGATGTCTTCCATGAAACGATGCCGCGATAACGCGGCATCTCAATTACGCTGTTGCAAATTTTAGGTGCTTCAGCCGCGTCTTGCACGCTGGATATCGCGCTGGCGCTGTTTTTCAGACCGCGCCATCAGATACCAGGCAATTAACCCAATAATACCGACCACCCCCAGAATCAGCGTCGCCAGGGCGTTGATCTCCGGGTTGACCCCCATGCGCACGCTGGAGAAGACCAGCATTGGCAGCGTGGTGGCCCCTGGGCCTGAGACAAAGCTGGCTATCACCAGATCGTCCAGCGACAGGGTAAACGCCAGCAGCCAGCCGGAGATCACCGCCGGCATGATCATCGGCAGGGTAATGATGAAGAACACCTTCAGCGGTGTCGCCCCGAGATCCATTGCCGCCTCTTCAATGGAGTGATCCAGCTCGCGCAGGCGTGAGGAGATCACCACCGCCACATAGGCGGTACAGAAGGTGACGTGGGCCAGCCAGATGGTGAGCATGCCGCGATCGGACGGCCAGCCGATGGCGTGCCCCATGGCGACAAACAGCAGCAGCAGCGACAGACCGGTGATGACGTCAGGCATCACCAGCGGCGCGGTGATCATAAAGGCAAAGCCATTGGCCCCGCGAAAACGACCAAAACGCACCATCACTACCGCGGCAATGGTGCCAAGGATGACCGCCATCGTCGCTGCACAGGCGGCAATGGTCAGGCTTAAGCCCACGGCGCTCATCATCGCCTCGTCGCGGAACAGCTCGCCGTACCAGCGCGTCGACCAGCCCGCCCACACCGTCACCAGCTTCGAGCTGTTGAAGGAGTAGATCACCAGCATCAGCATCGGCGCATAGAGGAAGGTAAAGCCGAGCACCAGGATCAGGATCCGCCACGGCGAGCGCACTACCGGTAAGTTGTTCATCCGTGATCTCCCATCTGTTTCTGCTGATACTTGTGGAACCACATGATCGGCACGATCAGCAGCAGCAACATCACGATCGCCACCGCTGAGGCCACCGGCCAGTCGCGGTTATTAAAGAACTCCTGCCACAGCACGCGGCCAATCATGATGCTGTCCGGGCCGCCAAGCAGTTCCGGGATCACGAACTCGCCCACCGCCGGAATGAACACCAGCATCGACCCGGCGATTATCCCGCCTTTGGTCAGCGGCACGATGACGCTGAAGAAGGTTTTCAGCGGACGGGCACCCAGATCCAGCGCCGCTTCCACCAGCGAGTAGTCGATGCGCGTCAGGGCGGTGTAGATTGGCAGCACCATAAACGGCAAATAGGCGTACACAATCCCGATATAGACCGCCAGATTGGTGTGGAGGATGGTCAACGGCTGGTCGATAACCCCGAGCCACAGCAGGACGTTATTCAGCACCCCGTTATTTTTCAGGATCCCCATCCACGCGTAAACGCGGATCAGAAACGAGGTCCACGAGGGTAAAATCACCAGCAACAGCAGAATGTTACGCGTCGAGGGTTTACTGTGCGCCACCGCCCAGGCCAGCGGATAGGCCAGCAGCAGGCAGCAGAGGGTCGAAATAGCCGCGACCTGCAATGACTGCAGATAGGCGTCAAAATAGAGCTGGTCGTCGGTCAGCTGCAGGAAGTTACCGAGATTAAGGGTGATCGACAGCTGGCTGTCCGCCCACTCCAGCAGATCGGTGTAGGGCGGGATCGCCCGCGCCATCTCCGCCAGGCTGATTTTGAACACAATCAGGAACGGCAGCAGGAACAGCAGGATCAGCCACAGATACGGCAGCGCGATCACCAGCTTGCGACCGTGGGCCATCTGCATGCGCGTCAGCCAGCTGGTATTAATATCCGCCGCAACGCGGGTCGCAGGTTCAGGTTTGTTCATAGCCCTTCCTTATACCGTCAGCACAACGCAGCTATCGGCTTCCCAGCACAGGCGCACTTCGTCACCCCAGGTCGGCAGCCCTTTGCGGTAGCGGTATGTGTTCTGCAGTTGCGCGCTGATCATCTGCCCGCTCTTCAGGCGGACGTGATAGATAGAGAGATCGCCGAGATACGCGATATGCACTACCTCCCCCACGGCAAAGTTATAGCCATCGGCGGGCGACTCGTCGCAGAGGGTGATTTTTTCCGGGCGCAGCGCCACGTAGACCGGCACGTTATCCACCACCGAGTTATCCACCGCCACTTTCAGCGGGTGGATCAGCCCCGGGGAGTCGATCACCAGCCCGTCTTCATCACGGGTTTTCAGCAGCCCTTCAAAGACGTTCATGGAGCCGATAAATTCGGCGCTGTAGCGGGTGGTCGGGTGCTCATAGATCTCTTCCGGCTCGCCGATCTGCACGAACTTGCCGCGGTTCATGATGGCGATGCGACCGGCCATGGTCATCGCCTCTTCCTGGTCATGGGTCACCATGACGCAGGTGACGCCCACGCGCTCGAGAATATCCACCACCTCCAGCTGCATGCGGTCGCGCAGTTTTTTATCCAGCGCCCCCATCGGCTCATCAAGCAGCAGCAGTTTTGGCCGCTTCGCCAGGCTGCGGGCCAGGGCTACACGCTGACGCTGGCCGCCGGAGAGCTGATGCGGTTTGCGCTTCGCAAACTCCTGCATATGCACCAGGCTCAGCATTTCGGCCACCCGGGCGGTGATTTCCGCTTTCGGCAGTTTGTCCTGCTTCAGGCCAAAGGCAATGTTCTGCTCCACGGTCATGTGCGGGAACAGGGCGTAAGACTGGAACATCATATTGATTGGACGCTGATACGGGGGTACCCGGGAGAGGTCGACGCCGTCCAGCATAATTTGCCCGGCGCTGGGCTGTTCAAACCCGGCGAGCATGCGCAGCAAGGTCGATTTCCCGCAGCCAGAGGCGCCAAGCAGGGCAAAAATTTCACCTTTATAGATAGTCAGGCTGACATCATCCACGGCATTCTGACCGTCGAAAGATTTGGTCAGGTTACGGATTTCCAGCAGCGGGGTCAGCGCTTTACGGGTTTTCGCCTGCGGGCGGGGGATCGCGTCGTTCACGGGGTGCTCTCCGGCATCAATCAAAATGGTGCAGGCGCACCAGAACGGTGCGCCTGTTGCCGGGGGCGCTACGCTTGCCCGGCCTACATCACATCGTTATTTACCGCTTTTCACTTTCGTCCACGCGCGGGTACGTACGCGGTCGATTTTCGGCTCCTGCACGCTCAGGGTAAACATTTTGGCGCGCACGTCAGCAGGCGGATAAATACCCGGATTATCACGCACTTCGGCGCTGACAAGCTTCGTGGCCTCTTTGTTGCCGTTGGCATAGAAGACGTGGTCAGAGATGTGGGCGATAACCTCCGGACGCAGCAGATAGTTCAGGAACTGATAGGCTTCGTCTTTGTTTTTCGCATCGGCAGGCATCGCGAAGACGTCAAAGAACGCCATCGCCCCCTCTTTCGGGATTGAATAGGCAATATTCACGCCGTTTTTCGCTTCTTTAGCGCGGTTGGCCGCCTGCCACACATCCCCTGCCCAGCCGATAGCTACGCAGATGTCGCCGTTCGCCAGGTCGTTAATGTACTGCGAGGAGTGGAAATAGCGGATATTTGGACGCAGCTTTAGCAGCAGGTCAGTTGCCGGGCCGGTGTAGTCATCCGCTTTGGTGCTGTTCGGATCTTTGCCGAGGTAGTTCAGAACGGTGGCAAAAATCTCTTCAGGCGCATCAAGGAAGGAGACGCCACAGCTTTTCAGTTTTTCCAGGTTCTCCGGCTTCAGCACCAGATCCCAGCTGTTGACCGGCGCATCGGCGCCCAGCACCTGCTTCACTTTCTCAACGTTATAGCCGATACCGGTGGTAGCCCACATATACGGCATGGCGTATTTGTTTTCCGGATCGTGTTTGGCGATGAGCTTCAGCAGCTCGGGGTCGAGGTTTTTCCAGTCCGGCAGTTTACTTTTATCCAGCGGCTGGAAGACGCCCGCGGAGAGCTGACGCTCGAGGAAGCTGGCTGACGGCACGACCAGGTCAAACCCGGTGCTGCCCGCCATCAGTTTGCCTTCCAGCACCTCGTTGGAATCGAAGACGTCATAGACGACTTTAATCCCGGTCTCTTTCTCAAAATTCGCCACCGTGTCCGGGGCAATATAATCAGACCAGTTGTAGATATGCAGCGTTTTTTGCTCTGCCGCCAGCGTGCCTGCAGAGACCGCCATCAGCGCGCCCGCAACCAGACCCGATAACCATTTTTTATTTAAAGCGATCATAGCGTTAATCCTTCTGAAAGCACGTTAACAAACGCACTAAAAATGAACACTCTTAGCCTATGCAAGAAACGTGCATAATTTATCACTCCGCCTGCAGCAGAAGATGTTACTCAGGTGGCTGTATCTGCTCGCGTTTAACGGCATCGCAAGAATAAACTGTAGCTTGTCTCCGTAGCTATAGCTCAGACTAAAAAACGCCTTTTAACAATTTTTTATGCAAGAAGTATCTATGTGATAAGCCGAATTGGCAGGATGGCGGTGAATAATTCTTTAAAGAAAGGTTAAAGCCAGCAGAAAAGAGGGTGTTATGCAGCCGCCACAACAGCGACTGCCTAAATGTCAGACAGGGTTAGTGCAGAAAATTGCCCGCAGAATCAGGTTGCTCAACGGCTTCGTCGGTGTTGTAGAGCAGATGATGGGCGCTGGCTTCAAGCATCACCATGGAAATCTGCTCTTCGCTCTGCTGGATGAACGCCGCGAACTGCGGGAATGTCAGCCCTACGGTCACGGATAAAGACTGGCAAACCACCAGTTTTGGCAGATTATCATCCTGTATATCGAGAAATGCCTTCACCGTCAAAGAACTGGCATTGATGGCGGACAAATCCGATGCTAATGCCAGCAGTGCCGAAGGCTTAACCTCCGCCAGCGCGGAAAACAGAATGACATCATTGATCAGATCGAGCTTGGCATCGAACACGCCGTCAAAGTTTTGCATGTGCGGCAGATGCAGCGCCTGGCAGGTGTCGCATTCAAAAAAGCTGACGCCCATGTTGTCGAGCCAGTGGCGTAACGTATCAAGTGTCGGTACAACAAGTGAATCCATAACGGTGGAACCCCTTCAAAAATATAGTGCCTGGCCCGGGCAAAAATGCACAACAGGCCAGTTATCCGCCCGTTTTCAGGCAAAACTCCGGCGTGGCATGGCGTTCAATCCAGCCGATCATCTTCCCGGCGATATCAATCCCGGTGGTTTTCTCAATGCCTTCAAGCCCTGGCGAGGCATTGACTTCCATTACCAGCGGCCCGCGGTCGGCGCGTAAGATATCGACCCCGGCCACGTCGAGCCCCAGCGTTCTGGCGGCCAGCAGCGCTATCTCCCGTTCGCGCGGGGTGATCACCGCCACCCGGGCAACGCCGCCCCGATGCAGGTTAGAGCGAAAATCCCCCTCTTTCGCCTGCCGTTCGATGGCCGCGACCACTTCGTCGCCTACCACCAGGCAGCGAATGTCGCGCCCTTTCGCCTCTTTGATGTACTCCTGCACCAGAATGTGCGCGTTGAGACCGCGAAAGGCATCTACCACGCTCTCTGCCGCCTGGCGGGTTTCGGCCAGCACCACGCCAATCCCCTGGGTGCCTTCAACCAGTTTGACTACCAGCGGCGCCCCGCCGACCATCTCGATCAGATCGTGGGTGTCGTCGGGAGAGTGGGCAATGCCGGTGATCGGCAGGTCGATCCCCTGACGGGCCAGCAGTTGCAGGGAGCGCAGTTTGTCACGCGCCCGGGTGATGGCAACGGATTCATTCAGCGGATAACTGCCGAGCAGCTCAAACTGGCGCAACGCGGCGGTGCCGTAAAAGGTGATCGCCGAGCCAATGCGCGGGATAACCGCGTCGAAATGCGGCAGCTGGCGCCCTTTATAGTGAATGGAGGAAGCCGCCGGACTGATATTCATATAACAGGACAGCGGATCGAGGATTTCCACCAGATGGCCGCGCTGCTGCGCCGCTTCACGCAGGCGTTTACACGACCAGAGCGTTCCATCCCGGGACAATATGGCAATTTTCACCCTGCACCTCTCAGACATGATCTGGTAAAAGCCTGCGTATCATACACGCAGGGAGGCGCAGGATGAATGGACTTATCGCGTAGCCCAGCCCTGTTTGTGCAAATAGTCGAGAATAAACGGACGATTTTCTTTGATGATGGTGCGCCGGATATGGTCGCTCCAGGTATCGCGACGGTTATTGGTCGCGCGGCTGAGGTAGTATTGCGCCAGCTCCTCGTCGTACTGCGCCAGGACGTCTTTATCGACCGGCTGATAGTGGTTTTCATGCACCACCAGCGCTGCAGGCAGGCGCGGCTTGACGTCCGGGTTATCCGCAGGCCAGCCGAGGCACAGGCCAAACAGCGGCAGCACGTGCTTCGGCAGCTGCAGCAGCCCGGTCACCGCCTCGATGCTGTTGCGGATGCCGCCAATGTAAACGCCACCCAGCCCCAGCGACTCCGCCGCCGTCATCGCATTCTGCGCCAGCATCGCGGTATCCACCACGCCCAGCAGCAGCTGTTCGGCGAGCCCCAGCTGGGCCTCCGGGCAGATTTGCAGATGGCGGTTGAAGTCGGCGCAAAACACCCAGAACTCCGCCGCCTGGGCCACGTGCTTCTGCCCGCCGGTGAGGATCACCAGTTGTTCACGCATTGCCGGGTCGGTAACGCGAATGATAGAGCTGCACTGCAGAAAGCTGGAGCTGGAGGTGCCCTGCGCCCCGGCGATAATGGCCTCACGCTGGGCATCGCTGATGGGCTGGTCGGTAAAATGGCGAATGGAACGGTGCGAACGAAGTAGATCAATTACTGGCGTCATGCTCTCTCTCTGTACGGACATTACTGACAATATCGCCAGTATAGGCAAAGAAAAGGAGGCTGTAATTGGCCAAACATAGCCTGAAGATATCAATGTAACAGGCAGAACCTGCTTTTCATTACCGATAGTTATCGGCAATATAGCGTCATTCGCCGTCAAGCTTAGTTTCAGGAGAGAGAAAATGTTTGCAGTAATTTTTGGACGTCCAGGCTGCCCTTACTGTGTGCGCGCAAAAGATCTGGCAGAAAAGCTGACCGCTGAGCGTGAAGACTTTAACTACCGCTATGTGGATATTCATGCGGAAGGCATCACCAAAGCCGATCTGGAAAAAACCGTCGGCAAGCCGGTTGAAACCGTACCGCAGATCTTCCTCGATCAGAACCACATCGGCGGCTTTACCGATTTTGAAGCCTATGCCAAAGAGCACCTCGGGCTGTTCGCTGCCCAGTAAGCCTTTTACGCCCTCACTCTGAGGGCGTTTTTGTTTTCACGCGGCGGTTCTCCAGCGCCCGGCGCACAAACAGAAAGAACAGCGACCCTAACGCACACCAGAAGATCCCACTCAACAGCCAGGCCATCTCCTGCACCATCGTGCGTGACGGGATAAACACCAGGCGCATCACCACCAGACAGAGTGGCGCGGCGAGCATCGCGCCAACCAGCGGCCTGATGACTTCTCCCCCGCGGGAGACAAAACTGGCAGCGGCACCGGGCAAGGTAAAGAACAATAATCCCAGTTCAGGCCGCCCGGCGGCAATAAATGCCCCAGTGATGTTGAACGTCAGGCAGATGCATACACCGGTAAAAAGTAAAAAACAGCAAGCCACCCCAAACCAATTACGTTTAATATTCAAATCGTCCCCCTACATCGCGGGCAAATTCATTTCGTCCACTGGACGCACAATCAGATGGTTTATATGGCATTCCATGCCTGAACGGCGCGTCGTTACGCAATCGCTATCAGATGTTGCTGATTGTTATAAATAAAGTAATAGTTTGGTATTATTTTGCGATATATATTATAGTGTGCGGTCAGGCGTCACTGCGCGCCTCAACGCTGGGCAAACAGTAGCCTAAATCACCTGTCTCTTCAACCACTTACTGGTAAACAAGAAGTTATCCTTCGTGAACATAAACGTCGCAGAATTGTTAAACGGGAATTACATCCTGCTGTTATTTGTGGTGCTGGCTCTCGGTCTCTGTCTGGGTAAATTACGTCTGGGATCAATCCAACTTGGTAATTCTATTGGCGTTTTAGTCGTCTCATTATTATTAGGCCAGCAGCATTTCAGTATTAACACCGATGCGCTTAATTTAGGCTTTATGCTGTTTATTTTTTGCGTCGGTGTTGAAGCCGGACCCAACTTTTTTTCTATTTTCTTTCGCGACGGCAAAAATTACCTGATGCTGGCGCTGGTGATGGTCGGCAGTGCCCTGTTGATTGCGTTAGGTTTAGGCAAACTGTTTGGCTGGGATATCGGGTTGACGGCGGGGATGCTGGCCGGTTCGATGACCTCCACTCCGGTGCTGGTTGGCGCGGGAGATACGTTGCGCCATCTCGGCCTGGATAACGCTCAGCTCTCGCTGGCGCTGGATCACCTCAGCCTCGGCTATGCCCTGACCTATCTGATTGGCCTGGTGAGCCTGATCGTGGGCGCCCGCTATCTGCCGAAACTGCAGCATCAGGATCTGCAGACCAGCGCCCAGCAAATCGCCCGCGAGCGTGGCCTGGACACCGACAGCAAGCGCAAAGTCTACCTGCCGGTGATCCGCGCCTACCGGGTCGGCCCGGAACTGGTGGCCTGGACGGACGGTAAAAACCTGCGCGAGCTGGGTATCTATCGTCAGACGGGCTGCTACATTGAGCGCATCCGGCGTAACGGCATTCTGGCGAGCCCGGACGGCGACGCGGTACTGCAGATGGGGGACGATATCGCCCTCGTCGGTTATCCGGATGCCCATGCCCGTCTCGATCCGAGCTTCCGCAACGGTAAAGAGGTGTTCGACCGCGACCTGCTTGACATGCGCATCGTCACCGAAGAGATCGTGGTGAAAAACCACAACGCCGTGGGCCGCCGTCTGGCACAGCTCAAGTTGACCGACCACGGCTGCTTCCTGAACCGCGTGATCCGCAGCCAGATTGAGATGCCTATCGATGACAACATCGTTTTAAACAAGGGCGACGTGCTGCAGGTGAGCGGCGACACCCGCCGTGTGAAAACCGTTGCCGATCGCATCGGCTTTATCTCCATTCACAGCCAGGTGACCGACCTGCTGGCCTTCTGCGCCTTCTTTATTGTCGGCCTGATGATCGGGATGATCACCTTCCAGTTCAGCAACTTCAGCTTCGGCATCGGCAACGCCGCCGGTCTGCTGTTCGCCGGCATTATGCTCGGCTTCCTGCGCGCCAACCACCCCACCTTCGGCTATATCCCGCAGGGCGCGCTGAATATGGTGAAAGAGTTTGGCCTGATGGTGTTTATGGCAGGCGTCGGCTTAAGCGCGGGCAGCGGCATCAGCCACAGCCTGGGCGCGGTAGGCTGGCAGATGCTGGTGGCGGGGTTGATCGTGAGCCTGGTGCCGGTGGTGATCTGTTTCCTGTTCGGCGCCTACGTGCTGCGCATGAACCGCGCCATGCTGTTTGGCGCGATGATGGGAGCCCGTACCTGTGCACCGGCCATGGAAATCATCAGCGATACCGCCCGCAGCAACATTCCGGCGCTGGGCTATGCGGGCACCTACGCCATCGCTAACGTCTTGTTAACCCTCGCGGGGACATTGATCATCATCATCTGGCCGGGTCTGGGATAAAAAATATTTGCGCAATGGCGAAAAAATTTTCGTTATGCGCAGAACTTTTCTGCCAGACGTCAGTCATAACTATTGCCACTGCTTTTCTTTGATGTCCCCAATTTGTGGAGCCCATCAACCCCGCCGTTTTGGTTCAAGGTTGATGGGTTTTTTGTTGTCTTGAATTTATAATTTTACAAATAA
Organism: Leclercia adecarboxylata; assembly: GCF_035787115.1. Taxonomy (GTDB): domain Bacteria; phylum Pseudomonadota; class Gammaproteobacteria; order Enterobacterales; family Enterobacteriaceae; genus Enterobacter; species Enterobacter adecarboxylatus_E. The sequence goes on from NZ_JALKTL010000002.1 coordinate 434,035, forward strand.
ATCACTTAAGCTATTGAATTGCTGCTCCTTCGCAAACATCTGGCGCTAAATACGGCCTTTCTTGTTGCCGGTCGTGGCCCGACGCAACTCCTAACCGCTACCATCGGAATCAAGCTACAGCCTGATATTGTGTTGCTGAGTGCGGCATATCTCTTGCGCCAATTGCTCCATCATACGGCCGTGTGAAGCAGGAGCGAGATTCGTAGCAACGCCGCCAACCAATCCACCACCAACGTTCGCACAGCGCAGAACTACCACTGCAATCTGTAACTAGATAATATTTTTGGATACCGAAATTCCAGGAACTGCGCAAGGTGGCCTCCGGTATGGCCTTTCACAAAAAATGGCGGCAGACCTACTTTTCCACACCTTCCAGCCTGACCCACAGCGCCTAACCGTTTTGGTCCGGTACACTGTTCAACCGGGGCCGCAACAAAGCGTACAAGGTGGATATTGACCTGACCCACAGCAATCTGGCCCGGGGCCTGCTCTGCCCGGACGGTCAGTACCGCCAGATCGTCACCGTGGAAGATGCGGTACGCGGCGGCTGTAACCTTTTCGACCTCGACCAGCTGCGCATGGAGTACAGCCCGGACGAATACCAGAACCTGCTGATGTGCGAGTTTATTGACGATCTGGCGTCAGTGTTCCCGCTGAGCGAGCTGCAGGCCTGCATGGTGGACAGCTGGGAAGTATGGTCCGATTTTCAGGCGCTGGCGCTGCGCCCGTTTGGCTAGCGCGAAGTCTGGATTGGCTATGACCCGGCAAAAGGTACGCAGAACGGCGACAGCGCCGGATGCGTGGTGGTGGCACCACCCACGGTGCCGGGCGGCAAGTTCCGCATTCTGGAGCGGCACCAGTGGCGCGGGATGGACTTCCGCGCCCAGGCTGACGCCATTAAGAAGCTGACCCAGCAGTACAACGTGACCTATATCGGCATCGACTCGACCGGCGTCGGCCACGGCGACTATGAGAACGTTAAGGCGTTCTTCCCGGCGGTCCGGGAGTTTGTCTACAACCCCAACGTCAAAAACGCCCTAGTGCTCAAGGCATACGACATTATCAGCCACCGACGCCTGGAGTTTGACGCCGGGCACACTGACATTGCGCAGTCCTTTATGGCAATCCGCCGCGCCACCACCGCCAGCGGCAATCGCCCCACCTACGAAGCCAGCCGCAGCGAAGAAGCCAGCCATGCAGATCTGGCCTGGGCAACGATGCACGCACTGTTTAACGAACCGCTGCAGGGCGAAGCCGCCAATACCAGCAACATTGTGGAGATTTTTTAATGAGTGATCTTAACGCCCCTGTCGATACCCTAACCACAGAAGAAACTAAAACCACCTCGGCAGAGGCTTTTAGCTTTGGTGATCCGATCCCGGTACTAGACCGCCGGGAACTGCTGGATTATGTAGAGTGCGTACAGATGGATCGCTGGTATGAACCGCCGGTGAGTTTTGACGGGCTTGGCGCGCACCTATCGCGCCGCCGTGCATCACAGTTCACCGATTGCCGTTAAGCGCAACATTCTTACCAGCACGTTTATTCCGCATCCTTTACTCAGTCAGCAGTCATTCAGCCGGTTCGTGCAGGATTACCTAGTATTCGGCAACGCCTACCTTGAGAAACGCACCAACAGGCTCGGCGGCGTTCTCTCGCTGGAGCCAGCCCTGGCGAAATATACCCGCCGCGGCGTTGACCTGGACACTTACTGGTTTGTGCAGTACGGATTCACCACGCAGCCCTATGAGTTCACGCCGGGAAGCATTTTCCATCTTCTTGAACCTGATATTAACCAGGAAATTTATGGGCTACCCGGCTACCTCTCAGCTATTCCGTCCGCCCTGCTCAACGAGTCCGTCACGCTTTTCCGCCGCAAGTATTACATCAACGGCAGCCATGCGGGCTTTATCATGTACATGACCGACGCCGCGCAGAACCAGGAAGATGTGAACAACATCCGCCAGGCCATGAAAAGCGCAAAGGGCCCCGGTAATTTCCGCAACCTGTTTATGTACTCGCCAAACGGTAAAAAGGACGGGATTCAGATCATTCCCCTGTCAGAGGTTGCCGCAAAAGATGAATTCCTGAACATCAAAAATGTTAGCCGTGATGACATGATGGCTGTGCACCGTGTACCACCGCAGATGATGGGCATCATTCCTAACAATACAGGCGGTTTCGGTGATGTAGAAAAAGCCAGTCGCGTGTTTGTTCGAAATGAGTTGCAGCCTTTGCAGAAAAGGCTGCAGGAATTAAACGACTGGCTTGAAGAGGAGGTAATTAGATTTACGCCCTATATCTTAGTTGATGATTAATTTTCACCTTATTTCTTTCTTCTTAACTCGCGTCTTGTCCTAGCTTCGACAAGGCGCTGAGGTTCGGTATAAAGACGGTCCAGAAAAATGTATGTAAAATCCTCTAAATCTTCCGCCGCTGCCTTATCCAGTATCCCCTCATGCGCGCCATCATTACCATCATCCTTTACACATTCTGCTAAATCCCTTAAGTCCCTTGGCAAGAAGTTATTAGCAAATAGCCATTCCATTCTTAAACCCAGGCTTCTCTTTATCTTTTGCGCAGGCCCTTCATCGCCATCAGGAATAAGATCTTTTGTTGCATAGTCGAGACAAAGTCTAAACATAGTGGCTGCCGCATTATAGCAGCCGATAGCCAAGCATTTAGCCCCTTCCTCATATGCGCTATTAATATGCTCAGGTAAATATTCAGGTGGCTCCCCCACTGCTAAATCAGCAGGGGAAATAGGGTTACCAACTTCAGCCACATCCCTTAAACCAAATCCCCCGCCGGCCCAATTAAACCCATCAAAGGTTTGACCTTTTTCTAACGGCCAGCATAGAAAGATCGTCGTTTTATGACATTCTCGGCATACACAATAAAATTCATACTCGTGAGTCTTAGTCAAACCCAAGCCGTTATACACCTTCAAGAGATTCCAGCCGTTGACGTCGAATGCAATTTTCTGTGAACCGCATCTTGGGCAGTCATCCACTAACGTGACCATATCTGTATCTCCCCTAGTAAAACAAGCCTAACCATTGAATATTGATGATTTGAAAAATGAGCATATTTGATACCACAAACTTCATCATTTCAACCATCAGCGCGCGCTCGTATCCCCGCCACGCCTGCCCACTTTAGAGAATGGTTTTCATGCAGGTGCGTAACATACGAAAAGTCCGTCACACCTGGCGGGCCTGAGCTACAACACTCCTCAAACGATCATGCGCTCTCATGCAGCATAGGCATGCACTTAGGGGAGAAGTAATGACCATTTGTATATCGAAGCAGAAGAACTAAGAAATCTTGAAGTGTGCTTTGAGCGATAAACATAGTCTGTAAAAGGTTTATTTTCCCGAGATACTCACTAGCCCCAATCTGCTTATCGCATTCTTAAAATCAAACGTTCAGCCAAGAATATCTGAACGTTTAGCTTTTATGGAAAAAAATGTATTGACTAGCGAATTGACGGTAACGTCAGGCACAAAGATTCATCATGAAGTTCCTGCATATAATCTGACCATAACCCTTGCGTCTGCATGGTCTCTTTCAGATAAGAATATTCGACTGAACGATGAAGCATTGTTGCTGACACAGCAGAAAAGGGGGATGTTTTCTGACACTCACCTAATATTGCCTCGACTAGATTCATAAGAATGTTTTTACGTCTAGTACTTGGACTTTCATTAAACCAATTAAGCTTTTCTATTGCGTCATCAATACTGCTATCTATGAGCTCCCCTGCTTTACAACGCGGTATAAACTTGTGCTCCCTGTGATTAAAATTTAAAACATCCACTGTTGTTTCACCTAAATCAGTTTTACCTTTAATACGATAACCTCTCATATAAAGGTGTTCTGGCGGTAAATCGTTGCATGGATTTATTATAGGATTGAGTACAACATTATGGCGTTGTTTAGAACCATTACAGTGACGGCATGAAGGAAGGAGATTCTCCCATTTAATGACATCATCAGGAAAAGTTTTTTTATCCTTAAAATGCTCAATTTCATTATAGGTGCTAGCCTCTTCGAGCTTGACCTCACAAAATGCACATTTACCATTACCTAATTTTAGACATGCCGATTTTACTTCCGGATGATGCCAGACAGATGTTCCATTATCTTTAAACTCCTGAGTTAAAGATAGAAGATCCATACGAGTAAAAAAATCAGGAATAAAACTCCGATCAAGCTTAATCATTTTACTCTTCTCTCTCTCGAATTGACATCAGGCTTATTTTAAGAGATTTACGAAGAACACTATTTTGATGCAACGCCATATCCAAATAATCATAAATTTCTTTAGCTTTATCGAAATCTTCTTCATCAACAAAACGTTCGAAATTATCAAGCAGTTCCTGAAGTTTTCTACTGAGAGTGCTTTCCATCCCCATTACATCTAACAAAACCTCTTCAACTGTCCAAGCCGAATAACCCAAGCCATTTTCAGGAAGTTCTTTTACTCTCACTGCGCCATCATTATCTGGTACTAACGCAATGATCTGATGTGATTTTGCATTCTGTACTACATGTGGGCTGTGAGTTGTGACGATAAATTGTGCTGATGGAAATGTTGTCGTTAGGGCTTCAGTGATTCTTGCCTGCCACTCAGGATGCAAATGGAGCTCAATTTCATCAATAAGAATCACTCCATCGAATTCTTGGGCGTAAAGATCTTGCTCCGGATAACGAAGCTCGATCTCTTTAATAATCCCGAGAAGGAGACTCATACATGATTTGAACCCCGAGGACAGATATTCATACCATATTACCCCGGTTGGAGTATTTACAAAAATATCGTAAGATTTAGGATCGACGCGATTGTAAGAAAACTGTGGATTTAAAATTGATATACACTCCCTTGCGAGATGTATATTTTTTATTGTATTAGGACCGTAACCATTATCTACTTTTTCAAACAAATCCCTCTTAGCAAACCAATCCTTGATATCATGTAAATTGACACCTAAATTAATTTGTTGCGAAACAGCATCATCGGATAGTGATTTATCTGCATTCAACGCTTCAAGATGTTTATAATCAAAGTTACGTAATGTTTCAAATTTTATTAGTTTTCTTTTATCGAATCCGTTATTACTAAAATGGTGGATTGTTTCTGTAGGCAAATGGACGTTAACATCTAACACTGGATTGAAGATGGTAGAATTATCTTCTATTTTTAGACTGACACTTCCTGTTTCAGAAGTGACATTGCGTTTTATTTTATTAGTGTATCCATAAAGAAAAGGAAAGGAAGCAGCAAGCAAGAGGGTAGATTTTCCAATTCCGTTAGGCCCACATATAATATTCATGTCAGGTCTAAATTTTACGTACAGGGATTTTATCCCCCCGACACCATTGATAGTTAGCTCAGTCAGTTTCATATATTTCCTTGTAATTTCTACTAACCCACACTCAGGATTAGCTCGATACTAAGTAACAAGCCAAGTATTGTAAATACAAAATCTTATTTTATATTCGAGCTAGAAAAGTGTGTTGCGCCCGCTGGTTGAGCAAACAGTACAAAGCTGACGACCATTGAAGGTAATGACCGCCATACCTAACGCCTCGCTTCACTCGTTGTTCAACCTTGCTCCCTCTGATAGGCTCTTATCGGGATCAACGTTTTAATGTAGCCATCTGTAGTCCTCCCTGACCTGCTACAAAATTTCCAGTACTCGCTTTTTACTTTCGTTCAGTTTTAAGCCGCTCAGCTCCAAGTCGTTAGCGCTTCCCTTACGTATGTGGATTGACGTTTTGGATAGAAAGGGCGCAAATTTCAGCAAAGCTCGGATTCAAGGGCTCCCAGTGTTGCCTGGCTTATCTTCTGCTCTTTATCGATAATTATTTCAATGCGCATAGATTCCCCCTAACTGGTAGAGTCCATTGTGCGGCAGTACTCATGGTTACGTATTTTTGCCATCAGCTCATCAGTCAGCTCAGAAACCCACTGAATAGCCAGCTGCTTTTCTTCTTCGCTACAATCGCTTGCTGCTACCAGCTTTAAGAAAAAATCAATGCGCTGAAGTTTCAATGACTCCAAAAGATAATCCTGCATTTCCCACCTATTACGGCCACTTACACAATATAACTGTATATATATCAACTGTTTACACATACAGTATAGTACCGATTTCTAAATGTGAAACGCTTTTTTGGCCTTCAATAAGAAAGCCCTGATATGACTCAATAACAGGAAATATTATTGGTTGGTCAATAATACTGCCGCCACTTGTCATCATCACGCAGCCACCCGTTCTGGTAAAAGATGCGCAACCCGCCCCCTGACGGAAGGCTGCCGCCGCGTAAAAGTAAATTAACCTCGTATTCACTGCCATCGAACCCTCTGGACTGCAGTTCATACTCAAGCTGAAGGCGCTGATGATCCGAAATGTTCTGTTTGTATTCCTTTTTCCGCTTCGGTTTAACGAGCCTCAGCCTTGCGGTCAGCTCACGGCGTTCTTTCCGGCCCATGCTGTGCAGGTACTCATGCAGCTCCTTGTCATTCATAGATTTAATCTCGGGTAGATCCCCCCTGTTTGGTTCAAATTTTCAACAGAGGGACAGTTATTGCCACGAGTCCAAGGGGCGCGAGCGCCCTGGTCGGCTGTCGCCTCCTGAACGTCAATGGCCTTACGAACCATTTTCCACTTCATCGTGTGTGCAGATCCGGCCCTCAACTATTGGGGACCTGATGCCATAAATGCGGATTCCGTGATCACCGTAGGTGCCCCGCTCGTCGTTAAGCTCGTATGCGGTACGAATAAGGTGATGTTTGCGGGGAACCAGAACGCCGCCCTGCTTCATGATGTAGGTCGCAAAGCAGCCCGCATCAGCGGCAGCTAACACGGCATCAAGCCGCGCATTTTCCAGCACCGGCGTACCTGCTTTTTTATCGCCCTGCGATCTCGCAGCCTGCCCGGCCAGCAGACGCAGCTCGCGGTATGCCTGACGCCCAGGAATGCCGAAGAAACGGAACTGCTGGACGCGGTGCAGGGATGCCCAGGCACTGACGTGCTCGGCGCTGTCGCGCAGTGATTTGCCGGTTTCTTTGCTAATCTCTTTCGCCAAGCCGCGCCCGTCGATATTCTTGCTGATGTATTTGGCGATATAGCTGGTCGGTGTGCCTATGCGCGGGTTGATTAGTTCAGACTTGAAGCGCGGGCCGGTATTGTTGCCCAGCTCGGCGCGGTCCTCACGAATGGCAAATTTTCGCAGCAACGCAGTGAGCGTGCGGCGGTCTTTTTTGCGCATGAAGCACAGCAGATGCCAGTGCACGGTGCCGTCATGGTGTGGTTCAGCAACGCGGACGCCATAGTCATATCAATTACAAGGTTTTTGGGAAGTGGTCCGTGCACTTTAGGGCTGGATACCACAGCAGAAGAAGACGAAGATTTTAAAGCTGTTTTGAGTCATCTTTATTCATTGACCAATGACACCAGGCTTTACGCACTTAAGTAAGTTCTGCATATGGTGCAGGAATGAAAATGTACATTCTCAAACCTGGTCACCCCGACGGTCGAGCAATGCTCTACATAAATAATGGCAAATTTCTTAAGCACATTTTTGTTTCAATTAATAGCCATCAATTTACGCGGTAAAATAAACCTCATATTTTACTGATTTTTGTCGATAATCTCATTTCACCTTTCACTATAAGCGCAAACTGAGGAATACGAATGAAAGTTGAAAGCAATTGGTTCGACGAGCTTCTTAAAGTAACAATATACCGCGATCTCTTGTATCGGGCTTCTATCTGGACGCTATTTCCTTTAATAACGCTAATTATTAACTGGAGAAGCAATAATTATTCTGCAGCAGATTATTTAATGAAAGCTTATGCATCAACTATGCCTGCTCTGAATTTTGTTTTTCCGGTAAGCACGATTATGGTACTGTTTGCTTTATATACAAAACACCGTGAGAGCATCTCTTCCCCAAAATGTCAGAATGTTAAAATATTCTATCACACGTTCAGACGCTTCACTTCCGATGTCCTTATCTGGATAGCAGGTGCACTGACCGGTTTAACGCTTTTGACCTTTATCAACTTTGGCATATTGTTTTATGATAACCCTCAAGATTTGACAATGGATAATATCGTCAAACTATTTCTTTCACTGTTCATACTTTTAGCCGTCCTGGGTTATTGTTTAACGACTTATGTTGCGATAAGAAAAGAAAAGTCTTTTCACTTTACGTCACCAAAATTAAACAAAGGATGGATTGTCACTGTTATTTATGGTGCTGCAATTGCAGTATGGTACGGTTATCTTAATTATCATAATATTCTTTAGCGACAGCCTATAAATAATGGCAACAACCTGGATCATCAGGACTGCATAACGCTGACTCCAGGTTATTTATTTAGCTTAAATGTCTTATCACATCCTTTTGCTATGGGATGTTACAAGCGGTCATCGATTTTATTATCATAAAATCCGGTTCGCATACTTCGCCCCCCCTTCCTCCAATTACCTGTTACGCTTAATACCTGAGACCACAATCCCCCGAGCCCAAGGAGTTCCAATGCTCGCGTTGTACAACACAGCGATCGTGCTTTTAACCGTTGCCGCCATGGAGTTAGTCGCCGCTCTCGCACACAAATACATCATGCACGGCTGGGGGTGGGGATGGCATGAATCGCACCACGCGCCGCGCACCAGCTGGTTTGAGATTAACGACCTTTACGCGGTGGTCTTCGCCGTGCTGGCGATTGTGCTGATTGCGCTGGGAACCTGGGGTCTGTGGCCGCTACAGTGGATTGGCGCCGGGATGACGGCTTACGGCGCGCTCTACTTTATGGTGCACGACGGGCTGGTGCATCAGCGCTGGCCGTTTCGCTATATTCCGCGCAAAGGCTATCTCAAACGCCTGTACCTGGCGCACCGCCTGCACCACGCGGTGCGGGGCAAAGAAGACTGCGTCTCCTTTGGTTTTCTCTATGCCCCGCCGATCGACAAATTGCAGGCGACGTTACGCCAGCGCAAGGCGCGTCGCGCGGCTAGCGAGGACGCTGCCAGAGCTGAGGCGAACGCGGTGCCTGCGTCGCAAAACGAGAAGTGATCGCCAGCAAAGCGCCTTTCAGCAGTAATCCCGACTTCTCAATCGCGCTGGTGCCCTGCCGCTTATCCCAGGCGCGGGGCCCTGCCGCGCTCACCTTCACGCCAATCTCACGATACACACCATGTGCCGAGGCGATCGCCCATGCGGATCGCAGCGGCAGCCCCGCCAGGCCTTGCCGGGCAGAAGCGTAGTAGGGCTCGGCCTCGGCCACCAGCCTTTGGGCAATGCCCGCGAGGGGCTGGCGCATCTGGTGTGCGGTGATCGCCGCCGGATCGATACCTGCCTCTGCCAGCCACCGGGACGGCAGATAGCAACGGCCCACGCGGGCATCCTCCACGATATCTCTGGCGATATTGGTCAGCTGGAACGCCAGGCCTAAATCGCAGGCGCGATCGAGCACCGCGTCATCGCGCACGCCCATCATCCGCGCCATCATCAGCCCCACCACGCCCGCCACGCGATAGCAGTACTGCAGGGTATCGTCGAAGGTCTCGTAACGCGTCTCGCGCACGTCCATGGCAAAGCCATCAAGGTGATCGTAAGCCAGCTGCAGCGGGATGTTGTGGCCCAGGGCCACCTCCTGAAAGGCGGCAAAGGCGGGCTCATGCATCTCGCCCCCCTCCCACGCGCGCCGGGTCTGGTGTCTGAGCATCTCCAGGCGCTGCTCTGCCAGGGCGTTGTCCACGGGCGCGGCGTTGAAGCCCAGCTCCTGCCCGTCGATCACGTCGTCGCAGTAGCGACACCAGGCGTAGAGCATCAGCACGCTCCGCCGGGTGGCGGGATCGAAGAGTTTTGCGGCGGTGGCAAAGCTTTTCGATCCCACGGCGATAGTGTCGTTGGCGTGATCCATCAGGGTGGTGTTCATCGGTTAAGCGCCTCCAGCATCAGCCCTGCCGTCGCTTTTGCCGAACCAATCACCCCGGGGATACCGGCGCCCGGATGGGTTCCGGCGCCGACCAGGTACAGGTTGGGGATGCGGCTGTCGCGGTTATGCGGCCGGAACCAGGCGCTCTGGCGCAGGATCGGTTCGACAGAAAAGGCCGAACCCAGATGCGCCCCAAGCTGGTCGCGAAAATCAAAGGGGGTGAACATACGGTGGGTCACCAGCTGGCTGCGCAGCCCCGGCATGTAGTGGGCTTCGAGATAGTCAAAAATCCTGTCACGCAGGCGCGGCCCCTCCACGGCCCAGTCGAGATCCGCGGTGCCTAAGTGGGGCACCGGCGCTAACACGTAATAGCTGCCGCAGCCCGGCGGCGCCAGGGAGGGATCGGTGACGCAGGGGGCATGCAGATAGAGGGAAAAATCCTCCGCCAGGGCGTTTTTATTAAATATCTCGTCGATCAGCTCTTTATAGCGCGGCCCGAAACAGACCGTATGGTGGGCCAGATCGTGCTGCTTGTTGAGGCCAAAATAGAGCACAAACAGGGAATTACTCATGCGTTTGCGCCGGAGCGAGGCCGAACGCGCCGCCCCCACCGGATGATGCCCCAGCAGCTTCTCATAGGTGTGCACCACGTCAGCATTGGAAGCGACCGCCGCAACCGGGATCGTCCGGCCATCTTTCAGCTCCACGGCGCTGATGCGATCCCCCGCGGCCTGCAGCCGGGTCACCTCCGCATTCAGCTGCAGCTCGCCGCCCAGATCCTGATAGAGCTTCACCAGCCCCTGCACCAGCGCCCCGGTACCGCCCCGGGCAAACCAGACGCCCCACTCACGCTCAAGGGCGTGGATCAGGGTGTAAATGGACGACGTGGCAAAGGGATTGCCTCCCACCAATAGCGAATGAAAGGAGAACGCCTGGCGCAGCTGTTCGTTTTCGATAAAGCGGGAGACCATACCGTAAACGCTGCGCCAGGCCTGGAGCCGGGTGAGCTGCGGTCCGGCGCGCAGCATGTCGCGAAAAGAGAGGAAGGGTACCGTACCGAGCTTGAGATATCCCTCGTTAAACACCGCGCGTGAGTAGGCATGGAATTTGCGATAACCTTCCACGTCGCGGGGGTTAAAACGGCTTATCTGCTCTTCCAGCCGCGTCTGCGCGTTGTCGTAGTCAAACACCTCCCCCGTCTCCCAGCGCAGGCGATAAAACGGCGTTACCGGCAGCAGCTCGACATAATCCGCCATCCGTTTGCCGGCCAGGGTAAAGAGCTCTTCAATGGCGCTGGGATCGGTAATCACCGTCGGCCCGGCGTCAAAGGTAAATCCCTCATCGTGATACACGTAAGCGCGCCCGCCGGGCTTATCCCGCTGCTCCAGCAGGAGTGTGTCGATGCCCTGCGCCTGCAGCCGAATGGCCAGGGCTAATCCGCCAAAACCGGCGCCAATAATCACTGTTTTATTCATGGTGAAACGCTCGCATCCGGGGAGTGAGTTTCAGTATGGCGAGCATCGCTTCGCCGACGGGAACCGGGGGCTTACCTGCCAGGATCCGCGCTTTGTCGGCCAGAGTGGTGTGCCCGGCGTAAAAGCGGGCAATCAGCCCTTCGTTAAGAGAGTAAAACCGCTGCATCACCCGCCAGCGCTTATCGGCATCTCCCGCCAGGAACAGCATGCGGTTGAGAGAGCGGTAAAAACGCTGCTCGCGCCACTGGCGCAGGGCATAGCGATGAATAACGGAAAAGAGTGCGGTCGCGCTGCTGTCCCCGCTTGCGGCAATGGCTTCGGCCAGCGCCACCGCATGCGGCAGCGAATAGCCGGTGGTGGCATGAAACAGCCCGGCGCGCAGGCCGCTGCACGGCTGCCTGCCCTTCGCCTGCCAACAGGCCGAAAAATCCCCCGCCAGCATAATGGGCAGATGGCCCTGCTCTTCGCGGATGAGATGGGCCAGCGCCCAGCCCTGCTGGCGGGCGTAACAGGCGATATTTTGCCGCGCGAGGCTGAGATCAAGCCGGGCGGCGTCAACGTAATGGGTGTCTTCGATTAAGAGTTCGGTGGCGGAAAGCGGCAGGGTATAGACGAAACGATACCCGCCCTGCTGATCGACCGTGGCGTCCATCAGGATCGGCCGCGTCAGGCCATGGGGCCGGCTCAGCTGCCACTCCTGACCGAGGAAGGACTGGCTGCCGGTGCTGAGGTACCTGTCCGGCGCGTGGCCCCGGCCATCAATGACCGCCCGGGCATGGAGCATAGTGCCGTCGGCAAGCGTCACCGACGCCGGGGTGAGCGCGGTGACAGCAGCGCAGGTATCCAGGCTCTCGCCCATTGCTTCGGTCAGTACCTCGGCAAAACGCGTGGAGGTGATACTGAGATAGTCTCCGGCCAGGGTACGGTTGAGATCGGGAAAACGGACGTCGTAACCCTGCCAGCGATGGGCCACCAGCGGGGCAATCCACCGGTGCTGCTCAGGGGTGATGTCAGCCTGATGAAAGGACCAGGTGTGATTCCCGCCAGGCTTGCTGTCCGCCTCAAGAAGCCGCACGCGCAGGTCCGGGCGCAGCTGGCGCAACCGTAAGGCGATCAGCCCGTTCGCCAGCCCACCGCCCGCTAAGATGAGGTCCCACTCTGGCGCCATTACGTTTGCGCCACCAGCGTGGCCTGACGCAGCTGCGCCAGGTTTGCACTGCCGGTGCAGAAACAGGCGACGCGCAGCTGGTCGATAATCACCTGAAAATGGTCAACGACCGCCTCGCTGGAGGTTAACGCGCTTTGCAGCACCCCGGCTGCCTGCCCTACCAGATTTGCGCCTAAGCGAATCGCTTTTGCCGCCTCAATGCCGTTGGCGATCCCGCCCGAGGCCACCAGCGGCATATCGGGCAGGGCCTGATGCAGATCCTGGAGCGCCGTGGCGGTCGGGATCCCCCAGTCGGCAAAGGCCATCGCCACCGCCCGGCCGTGAGCCGTGACGGCGAGTTCACCCTCAACCGCCGCCCAGCTGGTGCCGCCGGCGCCGGCGACATCCAGCATCGCCACCCCCGCCGCCGCCAGCTGGCGGGCAACCGGCACCGATATCCCGTTGCCCACCTCTTTTACCACCACCGGCACATGCAGCGCCTCGACGGTGCGATGGATGGCATCGATAACCCCGCACCAGTTGCGATCCCCACCGTGCTGCAGCGCCTCCTGCAACGGGTTAAGGTGGATAATCAGCGCATCTGCCGCGAGGGTATCGACGGCGCGCCTGGCATAGTCAAGGCCCTGTCGGCCCGCGATTTGCGCCGCGCCGAGGTTGGCCATCAGTACAATGTCCGGAGCATAAGCCCGCAGTTCGCGCGTCAGGCCATATCTGGCCTCGCTCTCCAGCGCCACGCGCTGGGAGCCCACCCCCATTGCCAGCCCCAGCGTCTGCGCGGCAAGGGCAAGGTGTTGGTTAATCTGGCTCGCCCGGCGGGTGCCACCGGTCATGGAGCTTATCAGCAGCGGCGCGTTCAGGGTCCGGCCAAACAGCGAGGTGGAGAGATCGATCTCATCAAGATGCAGTTCGGGCAGTGCGCAATGCCCGAAACGCCATTTTTCAAAGCCGCTGGTACACTTTTTTGCGCCGGGCGTGCTGTTCAGTACGATATCGAGATGATCGCTTTTACGTTGCGACAGGCTGCTCATTGACACTCCGACAGGGATAACGACAGGCTCTGGCTGATAAGCGTCAGCTGTTTTTCAAACCAGGTGTGAATATAGTAGCGGGTGGTATTGCCCGGCTGGCAGGCGGTAGCGATATGCTGATCGGCGCTGCGCACGTGCTCGCGCAGCCGCAGGAACACGCTTTCGGCCCCGAGCACGGCGACCAGCGTCGATTTACCTTTATCCTGATGGGGATCTTTGCCGGTGGAACTGGAACCGTCCGTCAGGTCATCAATCAGCTGGAAGGCCTGGCCAAGATCGCGGGCGAAAAAGCGCAGCCGTTCGCTGACCTGGGGCGGCGCTTCAGCCGCGATGGCCGCCAGCTGGAGGGTGGCATTGAAGAGACTGCTGGTTTTAAGCTCATTGGTCAGCAGGATCTCGTCGGTATTCCGGCTCTGTCGGGCCTCATTCAGATCGCGAAACTGCCCCTGCACCAGCCCCATATGCCCGACAGATGCCGACAGCTCCGCCATCGCACGTGCTTTTGCCTCATGCGTCAGCGCAGGCGAACGGGAGATAACGCAGAAAGCGTGGCTCAGCAGCGCTACCGCCGCCAGGATCGCCACGTGTTCACCATACTGATAGTGTACCGTCGGTCGCCCGCGTCTGAGCGTGGCATTGTCCATGCAGGGCATGTCATCCAGAATCAGGGAGGCGACGTGCACCATTTCAATGGCGCAGGCCAGGTCGAGAAGGCCCGTCTGCTCCGTTTTATAGCCCATGTCCCTCGCCGCCAGCAGCAACAACAGAGGACGCATCCGCTTGCCGGCGACCAGCGTGGCATCACGCATGGCCGCATAGACCTGGCCTTCCTGCTCGCCCGCGGGCAGAAGGTATTCAAGACGTTGTTCAAACGCAGACAACAGCATTTTTACATCATCTTCATGACTAAGGGTCATAGTGGCTTCCCCGGTGTAATAGTGGCGACGTCCGCAGAAGAGGTAAAAACGCTTGCCGCAGGTTGGTTTACAAAGCGTAGCGTATCCTTCTGCGTTTTGTTGCCCGGCGGAAAAAGAGAAACCATACATGAAATAAACTAATATTAAAATCAAATAGTTAAAAGAAAATTCATCATGTAAATTGCACAGAAATTTACATTTGTAGAGATTTTCGGCACCCTGCCGTCAGGGTGAAGTCGGCGCAGCGCCACCGGGCTGGATAAACCACTCTCCATGGAATGAAGTCAGGCGAAAAAATTAAAACCAAATAATACTCAAAATAATGGCGCTAATAAGAATACCGATTTCACTTAAATGCACTTCTGCTATCGGCATTTTGAAAAACAGATAAAATTTGAACTATTCTGGTTGCTTTCTTACGCTTAAATAACCAGAAAGGGTAGTTGTTTTTTTATATTCCGCAGAAGTGAAAATAATGTATCCCCGGATCGTCGTTTTCAATCCGCCCGGTATTCCTGTCGCTTACTACCAGAATTAGCGATTGACGCATTATTTTAACATGTTAAATTTTCTGAAATTTTTATCATGGATGAGCGCTGCGTGATTTTTAACGCGGTGGATAACTCTGTGTTCCTCTATCAGAATGCGTTTTGCTGGCTTATCTTTTCTTAAAATAAATGTATAAGCACGCGCCGAAACCATCCTCAACAAATTACCCCTGCGCCACGGGTAACTTTGCACATTAATAAAATAACGAACAGAACGGAATTGATTGATGAGTATCTCACGACACAACTTAACTCTGCGTAGCCTGCTGGTGCTGACAGTAATTATTGGGTTGAGTGGCTGCTCTGTACGTTACGATAAAAACGGCAAAATTCTGTTCAATCCCGATTTCGCGAGCGTGCTGGGGAACGAAGTGGGTCAGTTCACGCTGGCGGATGGTTCGACAGGCGCGTTAAGGGAACTTAACGGGCGCTATAGCCTGAAATGGAGCAATCTGATGATCGAGCGCCCACTGGAGGGTGTCAGCTGGGCGAGGATCATCAGTCAGTATCACATCGAGGGACATACGCTGCTGCTGATGAAAGTGGCGACGCCATCCTGCCCGGCGCAGTATCGTCTGGTCGATTTGCAAAACACCCGTTCCCAGGAGTGGGCGTTCACTGGCGTTTGCGATACAGGCCCGGAGATCACCCCCAGCGCGGACAAGCTGCAGCTGAATTTCACCACCGATAGTCGTGTTGAACAGTTCAACTGGCAGCATGGTGAGGTTTACCATCGTCGCCTGCCAGTTCAGAAAGAAAAAACGGTGCAGAGCGCCACCCGCGAGAAGACGCAAACCTCCCCTAAAGCCAAAACGCAGCCTGTGGCTAAGCCAGTAAAACGTTCGCCATCCACCCCGGCAGAGCCGCTTCCGCCTAAGGTCGCTCAGCCGACGCTGGATAACTCTCTGCCTACCGAAATCTATGCCCCGACAAAAACGCGCCAGACCAGCCTGGATCTTAAGTCATGACCGAACAGATTCAGGAAAAGCCATGGCCGCAGGACCGGATCAAGCGCTCCCCTCTCCCCGCCTGGCAGAACTGGCTGGTGACGGGCATTACCCTCACCTATCTCATCTGTGAGCTGGCCTTTAACTCGCGCCTGCTGGATCTGGTCGGCAGCGTGTCGACGGCCGAAGAAGTTCACAACATGGAACGTTACGGACGGACATTAACCGCCATCGCCGCGGCGCTGCTGGCGCTGCAGTTCTCACTCATGGGTCTTGTCCGGCTGAAGAAAAAAGGGGTCAGGCTGAGCGCAAGAGCCAGCACAGGCGCGGTCATGCTGATCTGCCTCCTCACCGGCACCCTGACCTGGCATGCCGTGGAGTGGGTGATTGAACGCCAGGTGTCAAAGAGCACCGGAGAGTTCCGCCAGATGTCGCTGCTGGCGCAGCTCTACCAGCATGCGTTGATTGAAGGGCAGCAGACGCTGCAGGGTATCCCGCTGGAGAGCACGGGCGGGCAGGTGCAGACCTGGACCAGCCCCTCGGGGAAAGCATTTCTGGCAACGCTCCCGATCCTGTTAAGTACCTCCGACCGCTACCGTAATTTACTGGAAAGCGGCATGGAGCAGAATTTACGTGACAACATCAGCGCGCAGGAAGGTGGCGTGCTTGGCTACTACAAAGCCTGGCAGCAGGCGCGCGAAGAGGTCTATAAACAGTTTCAGGCCTATTACAACGATGAAATGGATATCGGCGACACGGTGCGCCAGGAGCAGGACAGGGCCTGGCATCGCTATGAGCGCTCGTTAGAGGCGAAGCGGCTGAAAACCTGGAACGTACCACGCCGTTACTACGCCAGCGTGCGCAATCAGGTTCGCGGCCAGGGCGTGCCCGTCACCCGTGACTGGACGCCGTCGGATCGTGCCGGTTTTAACGCCGCCGTGGCGAAAGCCGCCAGACAGAAATATCTCGCCCAGCGGACCGTAGTCTATAAAGGCGTGACCATTCCTAAACGGCTCGACTGGGGCGTCTTTTTCCGCCTGGACGTCGTGCAAAACGCGTTACGCAAGAAGCTGGTGCTCCCGGCCGGAACCCTGGTACGTGAGGAGTACCCGCTAACCGATAAGTTAAAAAACTTCGCTCTTGAGCTGCACGCACCCCATCTTGACGAAGCGGTAAAGCAGCAGTTACCGGAACTGCGCGCGGCGGGATCAAGCTATCGCGCGGGCGGCGCAAATGAAAAGCTGGGTGAAGATGCAGCGCGTGCCGTCATTGTGCCGCCGGTTGCGCTGATCTTCTCTCTGGCGGGTGCCCTTACCCATCTGGCAAAACTGCTCTATCTGCTGCTGGTGCCCCTCACCGCGGCGATATTGACCCGGCGCGCCTCACGTCCCGTGCATTTTCTGAATCACCACCCGCTGGTACTCCCTGTGGCGTTGATTTCCGCCCTGCTGGTGACGTTCAGCCTCATCAATAACAACATCACTGAATCGCAGGCCTATCAGGACTTAAAAGACGGTTTAGCAGGCGTAAAGATTTCGATTACCGATGACCCCTTCCCGCTCAGCGGCGAGACGGTATTGCGTATTGTCCATGCCGTCAGCATAGGGCAAAGCTACAGCTATCCGCTCAATCAATACCTGCGAGAAAACGTGCTGCAGGGTTTTGATTTTGGCTATACCACGCGCGAAGAGTAATGCCCTGGGCAGAAACAGGACGCGCGTTTTAACGGATTTCGCATCACTACACGGCAATAAATAATCAGCATATATAAGGTAAAACATGAAAAAATTCATTTTTGTTGCACTTGCTATTCTTCCTCTCGCAAGCTGTACGGTATATGGCAACAAATCCATCAAAGAAGAGAGCCAGCAAACCGTGGCGTCTAAAATTATTAAAGGCAAAACCACGCAACAAGAGATCCTTAAAATGTATGGCGAGCCGCAAACCCGGGCGATGAATGATGGTAAAGAGACCTGGGGATACTCGGTGACCTCCGGAAAAAGCTCGATTACCACTTATATTCCGGTAGTTTCTATGTTTACGAATGGCGCGACGGCCAGCATTAAATCCATGGATATCTGGTTTAAAGGCAACGTGGTCGAGGGCTATAACTTCGTTCAGACCTCCAGCTCCGTGTCTAACGGCCTGCTGGACTAACATAACAACAAGGCCCGTTTTCACGGGCCTTATTGATTATCACGGTTTCTCCCCCGCAATCCTCCCCACCATCGCCCTTAGTTCTTCCCTTGAGAGCGGCTGTCTGTCGGTGACAAAGTGTAGCGTCATCCCTTCAATAAAGGCGTCCAGCGCCCGGGCGGTCACCGGATCGAACCACTGCTCCAGCGTGGTCTGGCTGGTTTTCATCCAGTCCTGCATCACGGTTTTTAACGGCGGGCTGCGGTTCATAAAGGCGTAGAGTTGGTACATCAGCTCCATGTTATGCGGCGTGGTCACTTCAGAGCTGTAGATCAGGGCGGTGATGGCGTCACAGGCCATTTCCGGCCCCGTCACGCCAGCAAAAAACGCGCGATACTGCACCGACATCTGCTGCGTAAACCAGGTGAAGGCCTCCTCAAGCAGCGCGTCCATCCCGGCAAAATAGTAGGTCATCGACCCCAGCGGCACCCCGGCGCAGCTGGCGATTTTACGATGGGTGACGGCGTTCAGGCCGTGTCCGGCAATGGTATCCAGCGTGGCCTGGAGGATCCTTTCCCGCCGTTGCGGATCGTTGGGTCGTCTGTTCATTTTTACCTCAGCGAATTTATGTACAAATGTACACAAACTTGCTAGTGTTGTCTCCTGTGTTGTCCCTCTGGTACAGAAACCATGACCGTCATCTCATCGCGCAAACTTTTGCAACGCCGCCTGTGGGCGCTGTTTATGTTCTTCTTTATTCCTGGCCTGCTTATGGCCTCCTGGGCCACTCGTACCCCCGCGATCCGCGATATTCTGTCCGTCTCTACGGCGGAAATGGGCATCGTGTTATTTGGCCTGTCGATAGGCTCGATGAGCGGTATTCTCTGCTCCGCCTGGCTGGTTAAGCGCTTCGGCACGCGGACTGTGATCCGCACCACCATGTGCTGCGCGATTACAGGTATGATGATGCTCAGCGTTGCGCTGTGGTTCGCCTCCCCGCTGGCCTTTGCCCTCGGGCTGACGGTCTTTGGCGCCAGCTTTGGCGCAGCGGAAGTGGCGATTAACGTCGAAGGCGCCACTATCGAGCGCGAAATGAACAAAACCGTGCTGCCGATGATGCACGGTTTTTACAGCCTCGGAACCCTGGCTGGCGCAGGCGTCGGCATGGCGCTTACCGCCTCCGGCATCGCCGCGAATCTGCATATTTTGCTGGCGGCGCTGGTCTGTATCGCCCCGGTCCTGCTGGGGATCACCGCCATCCCGGACGGCAACGGCAAAAACCCGAAAGGCGAGAGCAAAACGGGTGAGAAAGGGCTGCCGTTTTATCGCGATATGCAGCTCATGCTGATTGGCGTAGTGGTGCTGGCGATGGCGTTTGCCGAAGGGTCCGCCAACGACTGGCTGCCGCTGCTGATGGTGGACGGTCACGGGTTCAGCCCCACCTCCGGCTCGCTGATTTATGCCGGATTTACGCTTGGCATGACCCTGGGCCGCTTTACCGGCGGCTGGTTTATCGACCGCTACAGCCGCGTGACGGTGGTTCGCGCCAGCGCCCTGCTGGGTGGGCTGGGCATTGCGTTGATTATTTTTGTGGATATCGACTGGATTGCCGGCGTGTCGGTGATCCTCTGGGGGCTTGGCGCCTCCCTCGGCTTCCCGCTCACCATCTCGGCGGCCAGCGATACCGGCCCGGATGCGGCAACCCGTGTCAGCGTGGTGGCTACCACGGGCTATCTCGCCTTCCTGGTGGGCCCGCCGCTGCTGGGCTTCCTCGGCGAGCACTATGGCTTACGCAGCGCCATGATGGTGGTATTAGGATTAGTGATAATTGCCGCCCTGGTCGCCCGGGCGGTGGCCAAACCGGCGTCGCAGGCTGAATCTGTCATGGAGAATGGATATGAGCGTTAAAATGATTGCGGTTGATATGGATGGCACCTTCCTGAACGATGCGAAGGCGTACAATCGCGCGCGCTTCCTGCGCCAGTATGCGCAGATGAAGGAACAGGGCATCCGGTTTGTGGTCGCCAGCGGCAACCAGTATTACCAGCTGATCTCCTTTTTCCCGGAGATAGCCGACGAGATCGCCTTTGTCGCCGAAAACGGCGGCTGGGTGGTGAATGCCGGGGAAGACGTCTATAACGGCGAGCTGACCAAGGCGCAGTTTGCCACCGTGGCAGAGTTTCTCTGCTCCATTCCTGAAGTGGAAGTGATCGCCTGTGGCAAAGGCAGCGCCTATACCCTCAAACACTATGGCGAGGCGTTCCATGATATTGCGGCGAAGTATTATCACCGGCTGGAAAAGGTGGATAACTTCGACAACTTTAACGACATCTTCTTCAAGTTTGGACTGAATCTGCCGGATGCGGAGATCCCGCGGATTCAGGCGATGATCCACGAGAAACTGAGCGATATTATGGTGCCGGTCACCACCGGGTACGGCAATATCGATCTTATCCTGCCGGGGATCCACAAGGCCAACGGCCTGCGGCTGCTTCAGAAGCTGTGGAGCATTGAGGACAGCGAAGTGGTCGCCTTTGGCGACAGCGGAAACGACGTGGAGATGCTAAGCCAGGCGGGGTTTAGTTTTGCCATGGCCAACGCCCGGGATCACATTAAAGCGGTCGCCCGCTATGAAGCGCCGCACAATAACGAGGAAGGAGTGCTGGAGATTATTGACCGCATCCTGAACCGGGAAGCGCCGTTCCATTAAGCGGGGCAATGCCCGGCGACGCTTCGCTTGCACGGGCCTGCGGTTTTGTAGGCCGGGTAAGCGCAGCGCCACCCGGCAAATGCGGGCCCAATGCCTGCTTACTCCGGCTGCAACGAATTGCCCACCCGCTTGTCTTTCAGGAATACAAACATCAGCGCCAGCCACAGCAGGCCGTTTGCCAGGTTAAACAGGCTGAACAGGCCGTTACCGCCGCTGCTGAAGGCGTGTTTGCTCACCTCAATGCCCACGGTGAAGATCAGCATCTGTAACATGCCCATCGCCGCCGACACCGTGCCTTTACTCACCTCGCTGGCAAAGAGCGTGAGGCGCACCAGCCCGGCATTCGCCAGCCCAATACCAAACGCATAGATGCTCAACCCGGCGGTCATCCACAGATACGCGTGTGAAGACACCACCGTCGCCACCGCGGCCACCGCCAGGCCAGCCACAATCGGCCAGCCGCCCATAATAATCAGCGAGCGCACGGTACGACGTGAAGTCAGGCGAGCCAGCACGATATTCCCCACAATCAGCGCGCCAAAAATGGGCACCTGCAGCAGGCCATACTCGTAGCTGCTGAGGTTTTCGCCGCTGATGATGATCACCGGCGACTGGGCAATCCACGCCAGCAGCGGCAGGCAGACAAAACCGATCGCCAGCGCCCCGGCCACAAAGCGGCCATTTTTCAGCACTTCTTTGTAGTCGCGTCCCAGCTCCTGCATTGAGAGCTTCTCGCCGATACGGGTGGCCGTTTCAGGCATCGCGCGGTGCAGGCCGTAATAAGATATCGCGGCCAGCGCCGCAAACAGCACAAACATTCCTTCCCAGGGCGCAACATGCACCCAGGCCGCCCCCACCAGCGGACCCAGCAGCGGCGCAATCAAGGCCACGTTTGCCATCAGGGCGGTGATTTTGATGCACACCGCCTCCTCAAAGGACTCCTGGATGGCGGCATACCCGACCGCGCCAATAAAGCACAGGCTGATCCCCTGTAAAAAACGCAGCACCATAAATTGCTCGATGGTTTGCGCAAGCAGGGTCGCCAGACAGGTGACGATAAACCACGCCACCCCGGTGAGCATCACCGGACGACGGCCAATACGGTCAGACAGCGGCCCCAGCAGCCACTGCAAGAACATCCCCCCTGCCAGGTAGGCGGTCATGGAGGTGGGCACCCACTCGATCCCGGCGTTGTACTGCTCCACCACCGCCAGCATGCTTGGCTGGATCATATCGTTACCGATATAGGTGGAGAATTCGTAAAGCACCAGGCACAGGGGGAACAGCAACGCCTGACGCCCCAGGCGAGTGCCAGAAGAAGAACGGTTTAACATGGAGTCTCAATATCCGATAAAAAATCGCGCAGAGTGTAATGAAATGGCCGCGTCAGAGATAGCAGATTAACGCAGCAGTTCAGAAATAACGCACAAATCGCCGTCGTTTAAGGTTTCCTTAAGTTGGCATCCGTATGCTTGGGCTTTTACAGTCATTGATCCTAATTATGACACAGATTTCGTCCGCTTCAGAATTGTCTAAGTTAAAGAGTTCTAAGACAAAACCGCTTTACCCTTTGCCGGTCCGTTTTTATGGTTATCAGTTCATTGTGCTGCTGATTCTGGCCGTGGTTTTTACCTGGCTGGCGCGGGATGAAACGCTCGACAGGCTGCTGACGGGCTACTGGTTTGATGCGGCGAGCCAGCGCTTTCCCCTGCAGCAGAACCTGCTGTTGGATCTGCTTAATCATCGTCTGGCGAAATACCTGACCATTGCCCTGGCAGCCGGAACCCTGCTTTACGGCCTGTACCGGCGTAACGCCCAATGGGTGACGGGAGCGTTACTGATGGGCCTGGGAACGGCGGTGGTGGGGATACTGAAGGCCGTCAGCCATCACAGCTGCCCCTGGGATCTGGTGGAGTACGGCGGCAAAGCGCTGTCGTATCCCCTGTTTGATGCCTCCCCTGCCGGCAGTGGCCCTGGCCGCTGTTTTCCGGGCGGGCATTCCTCAAGCGGCTTTATGGTAATGGGGCTGTTCTTCGCCTTCTGGCGCGAGCGTCCGCGCCTGGCCTGGGGCCTGGTGGTAGCGGGTATCGTGCTCGGGCTGGTGATGGGCTATGGCCAGGTGATGCGGGGCGCACATTTCTTTTCCCATAACCTGTGGGCAGGCTGGTGGGTGTGGTTTTCACAGGTGGTGGCCTATGGCCTTGTTTCCGCCTGGTTTGCAAAAGAGTGACGAGGATATGTTAGAAAATCTGAACTACGGACTGTTTCATCTGATTAATGCCACACCTGCCACACCGGCGTGGAGCATCCAGCTGGCCACCTTTGTGGCAAAAGACCTGATAACCATCGTCCCGGCGCTGATTGCGATCCTCTGGCTATGGGGGCCGCGCCGGCAGGTGGGCGCCCAGCGTCAGCTGGTGATTAAGATCGCCATAGCGCTGGTGATTAGCCTGGCGGCGTCGTGGCTGCTGGGTCATCTGTTCCCTCACGATCGCCCCTTTGTCGATCGTATCGGCTACAACTTCCTGCATCACGCCGCCGACGACTCTTTCCCGAGCGATCACGGTACCGTCATTTTCACCTTTGCCCTGGCGTTCCTGTTCTGGCATCGCGTCTGGTCGGGGATGGTATTGATGATAGTAGCCTGCGCTGTCGCCTGGTCCCGCGTCTTCCTTGGCGTGCACTGGCCGATGGACATGCTGGGCGGCCTGATGGTCGGCATGCTGGGCTGCCTGAGTGCGCAGATCCTGTGGAATCTTTGCGGTCACGTTATTTATCAACGGCTCTCACAGCTGCACCGGATCTGCTTTGCCCTGCCGATCCGCAAAGGCTGGATACGTGACTAAGTCGGGTTTAGCGAGTTAAACTTGAGCCCCCGGCGTAGCGGGGGTTCATTTATGGCTCCGAGGACCTATGGAAACACGACGTGACGAACGGCTGGCTCAACTGATTAATGCGCTTAAGCGCAGCGATAAATTGCACCTGAAAGAGGCCGCCGCGCTGCTGGGTGTCTCCGAGATGACCATTCGTCGGGATCTCAACAGTGAAAGTGGCCCCGTGGTGCTGCTTGGCGGCTATATCGTCCTTGAACCCCGCAGCGCCAGCCACTATCTGTTAAGCGATCAGAAAACCCGCCTGGTGGAAGAGAAGCGCAAAGCGGCACGTCTGGCCGCCTCGCTGGTGCAGCCCCATCAGACGCTGTTTTTTGATTGCGGCACCACCACACCGTGGATTATCGAAGCCATTGATAACGATCTGCCGTTTACCGGGGTCTGCTACTCCCTGAACACCTTTCTCGCCCTGCAGGAAAAACCCGCGTGTCGGGTGATCCTCTGCGGCGGCGAGTTCCACGCCAGCAATGCCATTTTCAAACCGCTTAATCTGCAGGACACGCTCAGTAATCTGTGTCCGGATATCGCCTTTTACTCCGCGGCGGGCGTCCATGTTCGTCAGGGCGCGACCTGCTTCAATCTGGACGAGCTGCCGGTAAAACAATGGGCGATGAGTATGGCCCAGTACCATGTGCTGGTGGTGGATCACAGTAAGATAGGCAAAGTGCGCCCGGCGCGGATGGGCGAGCTGACCCGCTTTGACGCGATCGTGAGCGACTGCCGTCCGGATGAGGAAATGGTGGCCTACGCGAAGGCGCAGCAGATAAAGTTGATGTACTGAGTGCGGCTTATTGCCCGGCGGCGCTGCGCTGGCGCGGACCCACGCTAGCGGGCCGTTTGTTAACCGGATGGCCGACGGGCCGTTCGTAGGCCGGGTAAGGCGAAGCCGCCACCCGGCGATGTTCGGGTCTTTCTTTTTCGCCCTCTTCCAGAGAGCGCACATCAGATCCCGCTGCCACTTGTGCGCAGGTTCACGATGCAAACGTTCGTGCCAGAGCATATTCATCTTAAAGCCCGGAATATCTACCGGCGGTGCGAAGTATTGTAGCTGTGGATTATCTCTGACCAACCGCAGCGGCAGCATCCCGACCAGATCGGTTGTGGCAATGGTTAAAACTGCAAACATAAAATGTGGCACCGACAGCACCACTTTTCTGCTTAACCCCATCTCTGACAGCGCAATATCGATGTTTCCCCAAAAACCGCCGCCATCCGGGTGCCGGTTGCTTCTCGACGTAAATTTTTCAGCGTCTTGGGCACTGGCGATCGTTGGCCTGATAACGATAATGGGGATCAGGACGTTAATTCCGGTTATGCCCGCTCTCCGTGATACTCATCCTGGACGCGAGTTTGCCGTCTTAAACCGGCACCAGGTAGGGGTATCCGCCCTCCTGAGCGTGCTCTCCTTCGGTGGCGTGATCGGTGGAATTACCTATATTGCCTTTACCTTAACGCAGGTTTCGGATTTCACCGCACAGATGGTGCCATGGCTGTTGGCGCTGTCTGGCGCAGGCACCGTCGTGGGAAATATCTACGGTGGCAAAGCGGCGGATAAATCACTCAACAAAACGCTCGGTACCCTGCTGATACTTCTCAGCGTGGTGATGGCCGCGTTCGCTCTGTCGGCCCAGAGCCAGATTATGACCGTGATCCTGCTGCTGCTGACAGGAACGCCCCGGGGCTGCAACTGCGCATGATGAAGTATGCCAGCGATGCGCCAACTGTCGACTCAGGCATCAATATAGCCGCGTTTAATATTGGTAATGCCCCTGGCGCCTGGCCTGGCGGTATGGCCCTGGATAAAGGTTACGGCTTTGTCTCACCGCTGTGGGCAGGGGCGTTGCTGAGCTTGCTGGCGTTTATGGTTGTCATTGCAGACAGCGTCAACCGCGGGCTGAAACTCCATCAGGTAAAAAGAGGGTAAACATGAAAACGGCAACCCAGGGTTGCCGTTTTGCTTTTAATTATTTAAACCAGTCCCCAAACCACTCGTGGAATTTCATCAGCACATAATCCCACATCCGGCCAAAGAAACCGCCCTCTTCCACCGCTTCCATCACCACCAGCGGACGCTGTTCAATGGATTTACCGTTCAGCTGAAAGTCGATGGTGCCAACCACCTGGCCTTTTTTCAGCGGTGCGGTCAGCTGTTTGTCGGTCAGGGTGTAGCTGGCTTTGAGGTTTTTCAGCTGGCCGCGCGGAATAGTGACTGAGCCGCTTTCACCGGCGCCGAGACTGACCTCGCTCTTGTCGCCAAACCAGACGCGCTGGCTGACAAAGGTTGCATCCGGCTTGATCGGGGTGACGGTTTCGAAGAAGCGGAAGCCCCACGTCAGCAGTTTTTCCGACTCGTTAAAGCGGATGCGGTCGGTTTTGGCGCCCAGCACCACCGAGATCAAACGCATATCGCCCTGGGTGGCCGACGCAACAAGGTTGTATCCTGCCCCTGCCGTGGTCCCGGTCTTCATCCCGTCGACGTTAACGTTGCTGCTCCAGAGCAGGCGGTTACGGTTCGGCTGGCGGATCTTGTTGAAGGTGAACTCTTTCTCTTTATGGATCGCATACTCTTCCGGCACGTCACGAATCAGCGCTTTTCCGAGCAACGCCATATCGCGAGCGGTACTGAACTGGCCCGGTGCATCCAGACCGTGAACGGTTTTAAACGTCGTGTTGGTCAGGCCCAGTCTTTGAGCATAACCATTCATCAAACCAATAAATGAATCCTGACTGCCGGCTACATAATCGGCCAGCGCGATACAGGCGTCATTACCCGACTGAATAATAACCCCCTTATTCAGGTCGGAAACCGCAACCTGATCGCCGGGCTTAAGGAACATTACCGAGGAACCGCGCAGCGCCGGGTTGCCGGTCGCCCAGGCATCTTTGCCGATGGTCACCATGTCGGTGAGCTTGATTTTGCCCGCTTTCAGCGCCTGCCCTACCACGTAGCTGGTCATGATTTTAGTCAGGCTTGCAGGGTCGAGTTTCTCGTCCGCATTGCCTTCGGCCAGCACTTTGCCGCTGGCATAGTCCATCAATATCCAGGCGCGCGCATCAACCGGCGGAGCCTCGGGGGCCGCCTGTTCCGCTGCGTACAGCGAAGGTGCAAAAAGGACCAGTAGCGCAGAACCCGCCACCAGACCGCGTAAAGAAGAAGTTTTTCGCATCATGTTGCCACCCGAATGTCCATTCCAAAAATCACGTCACACTACCGTGCCGTAAGAAGCGATGAGTAATAACGTACTAAAGACTTAAAAAAAACCCAATCCTGGTAAAGTTTTTAAAGTTTAAGCAATAACAACCCGATACGCTTTGACCGCATCGATTTTTTTCGCCTCTGTTGCGTATTTGTTGGGTTTATCTCACCATGTGAAGCCAGACACGCGGATGTCATCTTGATATCGGCTTTAATTATAAGGGGTTATTATGATTACGCTGTGGGGCAGGAATAATTCGACCAACGTCAAAAAAGTGCTCTGGACGCTGGAAGAGCTCGATTTACCCTTTAACCAGATCATGGCAGGGCTGGAGTATGGGGTGAATAAAGACGCGGAGTATCTGGCGATGAACCCCAATGGCCTGGTCCCGCTGCTGCGCGATGACGAAACCGACCTGACGCTGTGGGAATCCAACGCCATTGTGCGCTACCTCGCGGCGCAGTACGGCCAGAACCGGCTGTGGATCGATGCCCCCGCGAAGCGTGCGGTCGGCGAAAAATGGATGGACTGGGCGAACCAGACGCTGTCGCCTGCTCACCGGGTGATCCTGATGGGGCTGGTGAGAACCCCGGCAGCCGAGCGTAACTACCCGGCCATCAATGCCGCAAAAGAGAGCTGCGAATCCCTGCTCGCCATGCTGGATGAGGCGCTTGCGACGCAGCCGTGGCTGTCGGGGGACGACTTTGGTGTAGGCGACATCGCCGTCGCGCCTTTTGTCTGGAACCTCACCAATGTTGGCCTGGAATGGGCGCCGCGCCCGCATCTGACGCGCTGGCTGGCTAACCTGAGCGAGCGCCCTGCCTACCGCAACGTGGTGATGATCCCGGTGACCTGAGTTATGTCCCGGACGGGCTGACTTTTAACAGCTGCCCGTCCGATTCATCGGTCAGCACGTATAAATAGCCATCCGGCCCGACCCGCACATCGCGAACCCGCTGGTTGCGATCCCCCAGAATTCGCCCCTCTTCCGTTACGCGATCGCCATTGACGTTCAGCACGATCACGTCCTTGTCTTTCAGCGCGCCGATAAACAGTTTGTTCTTCCACTGCGGGAAGACATCGCTGTTATAGAAGGCCATCCCGCTGATGGCCGGAGATTCTTTCCAGACAAACAGCGGCGGCTCGGTGCCTTCCGCATGTTCCCCTTTAGCCTCCGGGATCGGCAATCCGCTGTAATTGATACCGTGGGTTGCCAGCGGCCAGCCGTAGTTTTTGCCTTTTTCCGGGATGTTGATTTCGTCCCCGCCGCGCGGGCCGTGCTCATTGAGCCACAGCGTGTCGCTCCACGGGTTCATCGCCAGTCCCTGCGGGTTGCGGATGCCGTAGGACCAGATTTCCGGTCGCGCGTCTTTACGGTTCACAAACGGGTTGTCGCCCGGGACTGCTCCCCGATCGGTCAGGCGCACCACCTTGCCCTGCAGCTTGTCCAGATCCTGGGCGGTGGGCCGCTGGTTATTCTCGCCGAGCGCGATATAGAGATAGCCTTTACCGTCGAACACCAGCCGGCCACCAAAGTGGTTGCCGGTAGAGAGTTTTGGCTGCTGGCGGAAGATCACCTTAAAGGCCTCCAGCCGCGTATTGTCGTCACTCAGACGACCATATCCTACCGCCGTGCCCGCTTTCCCGTCTTCCCCCGCTTCGGCATAGCTCAGCCAGACCCGGCGCGAGGTGGCGAAGTCGGGGGCCAGTGCTACGTCGAGCAACCCGCCCTGGCCGTTAGCCCAGACCTTCGGCACGCCGACAATGGGATCGGAGAGCCCTTTGCCCGCCTGCCAGCGCTTAAGCTGTCCGCCTTTCAGGGTGATCAACATCCCCTGATTTTCCGGCAGAAACGCCAGCGCCCAGGGGTGATCGAGTTTATTCTGCAGAACCGCAACCTTTACCTCGGCGGGTGCCGCACACAGCGAGGCGGATATCAGCAACAATGGCAGGGAAATAAGCGAAGATCGACGCATAACGCACTCCTTTTCGACGTATGCCTTAAAGGTAGACACTCAGCGCAGGGGCATTATTACTTTTACAAAAACTTAAGCAGTTGGGGGAGTTGCCTCCCCCGGGGTCAGCTCTGAATCAGCGGTGCATGCGATTTCAGATACTGGATGCAGAGAGTTAAATCGTTCAGACAGTTTTCCAGCTTCTCTGCGTTAACGGCGATAAATGTCGGGCAATCATGGTTGCCGGTCATCATGCAGACGCCTGCGGTGGTGAGCGAACCGGCGGCGCGATAAAGCATAGCCTGCTCCCCGGCGCTGCACCAGGCTCTCAGTTCCGGCGCTTTTTCACGCATGTAAGTACAAAGTTCAAAGAAGTTATCACGCAGATGGTCGCTTTCGCTGACTGACATGTACCCCTTCGCTTTCCTCAACTGCAGATAGGCCGCGAGATCGATCCGGGCGTTGATCATCTTGTTAAGAAGATCGCGTTTTAGTCTGTCAACGGACATGCTTTTTCCTCCCTTGTCAGCCTTAGAACACTCTCAGATTATGTCTATTTTTTGCGCAATTTAATGCGTCAGGTCAATAATTCGCGACGAACTAACATAATTTACAATGTTAAATCGGCCCGGACGGGCAGCCCCGAAGCGGCACAGGGCTCCACCAGCGCTAAAATCATACTTATCCCTCACTGCGCACCTGACGGAGTCGGCTATTTTTCACAGGGTCATGCTGTTGATACAGAGGGCGTATGCAAAGGATGCCGGTGTCAGAAAAGATCGTCTCGTTAACCCGGATCGACCTGAATCTGCTGACCCTCTTTTGCTTAATTTACAGCGTCGGCAGTATCTCAAAGGTGGCCGATATGCTGGACATTTCCCCCTCCGCTGTCAGCCAGTCGCTGAGAAAACTGCGCGAGCAGATGGGCGATAACCTGTTTGTCCGCAGCGGCAACATGCTGCTGCCCACGGTCTATGCAGATGAGCTGTACGATAATATCCTGCCGATTATCGATAAGCTCTCCACCCTGCTGCCGCTCTCATCCCGCATTAAAAAGAGAAGGCTGACGCTGTATACCGAATCCTTCGTCTCACCGCTGGTGATCCCGGAGCTGACGCAAAAAATCGTTAACATGAATTCTGATATCAGCCTGCTGCACCGCACCGCCGAACTTAACGAAGCCAAAATTACCGAACTGTTGAATATGCGGCAGGCGGATGTGGTGTTTTCCACCTTTTCTGTTGAGAGCAGTAATATTTCTTGCCAGAAGATGTGTGATATGACGCTGGTGTTGATTGCTGCAAAAGATAATCCTCTGTTTGGGGATACAGTAACGGAAGAGAGGTTCAGGGAAGCCAATCTGGTCGGCTATAACACCAAAAACGAAAAGATTATTTATCATCGCAGTATCGTTGATAAAAAATTTCGCTCCAGTGAGCGCTGCCTGCTGACCACCTCTTTCGCGTCCATTCTGCTGATTGTTTCGCAATCTGACTGTCTGGGCATTATCCCGGAAAAAGTTTTTTCGACCTATGCCGGGATGTACAACCTGAAAAAACTGGACACGCCCTTCACGCTACCGCAATTCAGTATTTACTCTTCTTTCAGAAAGGAAATGAATAAACTTCTTTATTCTCTGCTGGACGATTTTTTAATGAATAAACCGACCTGACTTTGAGAATAGTAAGCCGGCGTTAATACTGTTTAACGATGTGCTTAGCGAATTCGCTGTCATCGGCAATGTTCAAATCAGTGACAAGTTTTGACGGGGTCAGGCCTGTGGCAACGGAAATACAGGATAATTCGACACCGTAGGTGTGCAGGGTTTTTGCCATTTCTATTTTAGATTGCAGATAAATATCTTTCATAACGTACCTCATTTAAGTAATCGACGGGGTGAAAGATAAATTATCTGTTTAACCTGGCCAATAAGGCCCCCTTAAAGCCGGGATAAGAAAATCTTAGCCGTTCCCTGCGCAGCACAGGGATCTGTATAAATCCCCTCAAGAACCCTGTACAATCCCTGCCCTGATAACTCCATAACTGACTACTTTTTAATCTATGAGCAATGTTACCCACCAGCCGAAAATCGGCTTCGTCTCACTGGGCTGCCCGAATGATAAAAATCCGAACCAAAAAAAATATTTTAAATTAACAGGTACTTAACTACGTCCTGCATCAGCAAATGCTGCCCCGATATACCTCTCTCAATATCAGTACGAACATCTTAACCACGCCATCAAGTCTTACAGACAGCAACCCTATGCCGAACGCTGCTGGTACTAAAGCTGACATGAAATAGTTGTATACGATCAGATATACAAACATGTAATCCCCACCTGGCCAACCAGCGGTTTGCTTCCGGCTTACCTTTGGTTTTGCGCACGTCAGCGGCATCGTCTTGCTCAGTCAGGTCAATATATCCATTTGCTTTTGAGCAATCAAAGGCTGCTGCATACGCAGTTGTACCCTAAATAGTCATGACGTCCTGATAACAAGGCTTCATTTCATTAGGCTGGAAGGTGGCAGTATTGTAATTATGTGGTACGTGAATGATAAAAAATCACATACGTAAAAAAGAACTCGCTACCTAAAATACGCAGGCTTGCCCCTTCCGGGAATACTTTTAATTTTTTCTGCAGTTCTCTATATGCGTCTTAACTGAATTAAACGCGTCCGGGAGGTAATATTTCTAGCGTTGTTTATGAAGTGGTAGAGGCTGTTCCAGGATGCATTCTAAATAGTAATTTCGAACTGCCGTAATTTCTTCTCTGTAAAATTCATGGTTAACACCAGAATATAATTCCTCTACTGTTTGCCAGTACTGAACATTCATAAAATCTTGTATGACAGTCAGTAAAAGACAACATGCTCTACCCAATTCTGTTGCTGTTGTTTCCGATCCTTTCTCAAAATTTGAAATTAGTTCTAATGCATTGTGTGTTAATTTGATGCTTTCATCATCAGACAATGCTTCAAAGGCGAGTGTGTCGTCTGCGATATTTTGTACAATCCTCATATAATTCCCGGTCTTATTGTTTTAACTTCGGGTAGTCTGGATCTTCTTATCCTTCCCTGCAATACTGTATATATAAACAGTTATATCAGGACGGGTAATAAGTTGTTTTCCAAAATGAACACAGACAGTACTGGCCGTGCCAGATATAACAACTCTTCAGACGAACTAATGCTGAAACTTTTAACCGCGGAGCATCTTAATGAAAACTGGAAAATCCGTTAACAGGACTTAAAATGCGCTGGTGATAATGGCCATACTTATACAGCACTGCCACAGCAATTTGATAGTACTGAACCGTCCCTGGCACCTCATACTGATTCAGTACTTGATGAGGATCACAGTTTATCATCACGAAGAAGCATTTTTTTAATGCATCCCCCCATTATTAGGAGGTTAGGAATATCTGTACGGTGCAGTACTATGTATCTTCACATTTTGCTGCACAAATGGATCATTTCATTTAGTTGTCCATGCATACATACAAAGATTGCTAATGATTTTGCACTTCTAAAAATGATGGAATAGAAATGAATCGGTTAAAGTTAACGCTTTTGTTATCTACCTTTGCATTTTCCGCTGCCTATGCGGAATGCACAGGTAATTACTGGCACAGCACATGCAAATACGATAATGGCAACATAATAACTATTTCCAGAAACGGAGATATTACAGAACTCAAGGGGCATAACATAAAAAGCGGGGCTCAATGGGAAGAACGAACAAGAGTATGGGGGGATGATGTCATCACCAAGGGCACGGCAGCGAATGGTGCCCGGTGGCGTGAAACAAAACATAATAAGGGTAACGGTGAATATGTGGTTTCGGGTGTAGATGCCAATGGTAATCTATACCGAAAAGAATGTGATGCTTCGGGTTGTAATGTCTTGTATTAAAGTACTCAGTTCCCTACAAGTACTGAACCATAGCAGCAAATCCCAAACGGTTCAGTACTGGTATGGAATAGCATCGTATCAAGTAAGTTTTAGTATTGTACCGTTCTATTGCTAACAGCTACCTTACAAAATGACTCTTACGCATTAAGTCCAACAATTCTCTGTTTGAGGTAAATTACTTTTTATTTTCTACTTCTTTGAACATCGGCGTTCCTTATTTTATATTTTTTACGGGCAAAAATCCTGCAGGAATGGGAATTAATTTTGTTTACAATCACTGTTTCAATGATTAAGTTGATAACGATCCTTATTTTATTCCGCACCTCATGAAAAGTGTCCTGTGTTACTGACTATTGAACTAATGTCAGAAAATAAATTTAGTGCGATCCCCCTTCGTTTTACTCTCTTCAGGGCTTCGGCTAAAGAGCATTATTGAATCCAACATTGCCATTGGGTTTCGTTAACACTCCGCAAGATATATACGCGTTTATCTATCGCTACAATAACGCTATCCATAACTACTGAGATGAAATCAGCTAATTTACCTTCACTCGGTTTCTTACCGCGATAAGTCGAAACACCGGGATCGATGATCTCTACGAGTTCTAAACCCTTCTCGCCTTCTCACATGCAACCTCATGTGTACTGGACATCTGGCATTCCAGAGTGTTTGAGTTCGCCTGTCTCTCTGACGACCATCGGATATATGAATACAATTTAGTCATGTGTATAATCCCCGCCTTTCTTGAGCAATGTACTGTATAAAATTATGGCAAAGATTGGATTTATATCATTGGGCTGCCCGAAAAACCTGGTGGATTCCGAACGTATCCTGACCGAACTTCGCACCGAAGGCTATGACGTGGTGCCAAGCTACGACAACGCCGATATGGTGATCGTTAACACCTGCGGCTTTATCGATAGCGCCGTACAGGAGTCTCTGGAAGCCATCGGTGAAGCCCTTACCGAAAACGGCAAGGTGATTGTCACCGGTTGTCTGGGCGCCAAAGTCGATCAAATCCGCGAAGTGCATCCAAAGGTGCTGGAAATCACCGGTCCGCACAGCTACGAGCAGGTGCTGGAACATGTGCATCACTATGTACCAAAACCAAAGCACAACCCGTTCCTGAGCCTGGTGCCGGAACAGGGCGTGAAGCTGACCCCGCGTCACTACGCGTACTTAAAAATTTCTGAAGGCTGCAACCATCGCTGCACCTTCTGCATTATCCCGTCCATGCGTGGCGATCTGGTCAGCCGTCCGATTGGCGAAGTGCTGGCCGAAGCCAAACGTCTGGCGGATGCTGGCGTAAAAGAGCTGCTGGTGATCTCTCAGGACACCTCCGCCTATGGCGTGGACGTGAAGCACCGCTCCGGCTTCCACAACGGTGAGCCGGTGAAAACCAGCATGGTCGGCCTGTGCGAACAGCTCGCTAAGCTGGGCATCTGGACCCGTCTTCACTATGTCTACCCGTACCCGCACGTGGATGACGTGATCCCGCTGATGGCGGAAGGCAAAATCCTGCCCTACCTGGATATCCCGCTGCAGCACGCCAGCCCGCGTATTCTGAAGCTGATGAAACGCCCTGGCTCCGTTGACCGCCAGCTGGCGCGCATTAAGCAGTGGCGTGAAATCTGCCCGGATCTGACCCTGCGCTCCACCTTTATTGTTGGCTTCCCGGGTGAAACCGAAGAAGATTTCCAGATGCTGCTCGACTTCCTGAAAGAAGCGCGTCTGGATCGCGTCGGCTGCTTTAAGTACAGCCCGGTAGAAGGCGCCACCGCCAACGAGCTGGCCGATCAGGTACCAGAAGAGGTGAAAGAAGAGCGCTGGAACCGCTTCATGCAGCTGCAACAGCAGATCTCTGCTGAACGTCTGCAGGAGAAAGTGGGCCGCGAAATTCTGGTCATCATCGACGAAGTGGATGAAGAAGGCGCGATTGGCCGCAGCATGGCCGATGCCCCGGAAATCGACGGCGCGGTCTACCTGAACGGTGAAACGAAGGTGAAACCGGGTGATATCGTGCGCGTGAAGGTCGAGAACGCTGACGAGTATGACCTGTGGGGTACGCGAGTTTAATCAGCCCTGTGCATAGCGCCTGATGGCGCTGCGCTTATCAGGCCGACTAAGGGGACATATGTCCCCTTTTTTATTGGCTTACCCCCTGAACTGACACGCTTTTCAGCGCATATCTGACTCATCTCCTTCCTCCTCTTATCTTCTCGTTTCGTTACATACCTGCCACACCTCATCTGTGAGTCACCTCTTATTTACATCATTTAAACCTTCCATTAACTGGATAAAAAGAACGCGTCACCGCTATAGTGGTTTTGTTTGATAAAACCATGTTGTACACAGTACAACAAAAGAGAAGCGGCAGTCCGGCAGGTAAGTCGGTAAACAAGAAGGGCCGCTTACTTTGCTTAGAATTTCCTGATAAACATAATGAAACCCTGCGAGGAAATAATGACAGAGCACACTCGTAACCCCGTTACGGCCACTGAAGCTATAGAAAGAGAGACCATGCGCAAGGTTATCTGGCGCATCCTCCCGTTTCTGATCGTCAGCTACCTGGTCTCGATTATCGATCGTGGAAACATTGGCATGGCCTCGCTACAGATGAACGAAGATCTCGGCCTCAGCAAAGCCGCGTTTGGCTTCGCCAGCAGCCTTTACTTTGTTGCCTATTTCCTGTTTGAAGTACCGAGCAACCTGGCAATGCAGAAGGTCGGCGCGCGTCTGTGGATCCCGCGCATTATGATCAGCTGGGGCGTGGTGTCGATGTGCATGTCGCTGGTTGAGAGCACCACGTCACTCTATATCGTGCGTTTTCTGCTCGGCGCAGCAGAGGCAGGATTTTTCCCGGGCGTGGTGCTGTATCTCACCTGGTGGATCCCGTCCCGCTACCGGGCACGGATCATCGCCTCGTTTATGGTGGCGATCCCGCTGGCCAACTTTATCGGTTCTCCCCTTTCCGGCCTGATCCTGACGCTGGATGGCTGGATGGGTCTGCGCGGCTGGCATCTGCTGTTCATCATTGAAGGCTTACCGGCCGTACTGCTGGGCATTGTGGCCTGGTTTATTCTCCGCGACCGTCCGCATCAGGCCAGCTGGCTGAACAGTGAACAAAAAGAGTGGCTGGAATCTACCCTGGAAAGTGAACGTCAGCAGTCAAAAAATATCGGCCACCAGACGACCTGGCAACTGCTGAAACACCGTCACATCTGGTTGATGGCGCTGATCTATACCGGCGCGTCCTCGGCGGGTACCACCATTAGCGTCTGGTCACCGCAGCTTCTGAAGTCGTTCCACCTCGATAACTTGACCACCGGTCTGCTCAACGCCATCCCGTACGGCCTGGCCTCGGTGCTGATGATCGTGTGGGGACGCAGTTCGGACCGCAGCAACGAGCGTCGCTGGCATACCGCCCTGACCCTGTTCCTGATTGCAGCAGGCGTGTTCGCGGCGTTTGTGAGCATCTCTCTGCCGGTAACTATTGCAATCCTCAGCGTGATGCTGATTGGGGCTTACTCGATGAAAGGTCCATTCTGGGCTCTGGCGTCGGGCTGGATGAACAGCACTTCGGCAGCCGCGGGGCTTGCCGCCATCGGGGCCATTGCTAACCTGATTGGCGGTGTGGTGATGGTGAACGCTTACGGCATCATCAATGAACGCACCGGCAGCCATACGCTGGCGATGCTTCCACTGGCAGGTCTGTGTATTGCGGGGGGTATTGCGGTACTGATGATGGGACGTCAGGCTCGTCGTCACGTAAGCCAGGAAAACCAGCTGACCCATTAAGATGACCACGCGGGACTGCGGCCCGCATGCAGGCATCAGCTCTCCAGCTCTTCTGTTTCGCCGTAGAACTCAATGCAAAATGGCTTGCTGGCTCCCATCTTCAGTGAAAGACGGCTGGCGGTGGCTTTCATCAGCTGGCTTACTCCTCGATCGCGACGATCTTCGGTCAGCCTTGACGACGGCCCGGTCAGGGCCAGGACAGCAATAAGTTTGTCATGCACGCCAAACACCGGCATCGCAAAGGCGGAAGTGTGGGGATCGCGTGCCCCTGAGGTGTAGAGCGGCACCGGTGGCTCACCTTCCGGCAAGGCTTCATTCAGCCCCCAGTGGCGGAGCACCTTGCTGATGGCGGAGTTATCCAGCGGGAACTGGGAGCCCGGCAGATTGCTGTGGCGCAGCCCGTGAGAGGCTTCGGCACGAAACAGACAAAGACGCTGCCCGCCTTCCAGCACATACCAGCTTGCGCTCTCCTCTGACGCCAGGGACAAGGCCTGTAACTCAGGCTGCACTATGCGAGAGAGGTGGAACGACTGCTCGTAAAGCTTACCCAGATAAAGCAGACGCGGACCCAGGGCATAGTTGCCATCATCATGTCTGACGACGTAATTCATGCGCTCCAGAGAGTTCATCAACCGGTAAACGGTGGTTTTATGATATCCCGACAACTGTGCCAGCGCGGTCAGCGTCAGGCTTTCGTCTCCGGGACGGAAGCAATCCAGTAGAGCCAGTGCCTTTTCAACCGCCACAACGCCTTCATTACCCATCATTTTCTCCTGTTCTGGTCGGCAAAGAGTGTACCGCAAATTTTGTGAGTCACTTCGTGTTTACATCACAAACGCCAATGTAGCTCTGGCTAAAAGCGAATTAACCCCGCTATAGTTGTTTCGTATTGTACACCTGCGTTGTACACAGTAAAACAATATGGAGGCATTCATGTCCGCTACAGAGAAACCAATGATCAATCGCGAGTTCGATCGTGTGTCCGAAGAAGAGGTCCGCCAGGCCGCAGAGTATCAGGCCGCCATCCTTGCAGACGTTGCCGGGCGCCGTGGAACGTTGCACGGCCGTATCAAACCCCTTGCACCGCAGATGGCCGTTGCTGGCCCGGCCATTACCGTGGAAGTACGCCCCGGTGACAATCTGGCGATTCATGCTGCGATGGCGGTTGCCCAACCCGGTGATGTGCTAGTGGTGGATGGCAAGGGCGATATCAGCTGCGCCTTGCTGGGTGAAATCATGGCGACCCAGGCCCAGGCCAGCGGTATTGCCGGGATCATCATTGACGGTGCCGTGCGTGATGCCGACACCCTGAGTAAGGGAAACTACCCCGTGTTTTCCGCAGGCCTTAACCCGTGCGGCCCCACCAAATCGATCCCGGGCCGGGTGAACCATGCCATATCCGTTGCCGGTGCGACCGTGCGCCCTGGGGATCTGGTGGTGGCAGATATCGACGGGGTAGTGGTTATTCCACGCGATGAAGTGCAGCAGGTTATCGCCCAGGCCAAAGAGAAACTGGAGACCGAAACCCGGCGCCTTGAGGCCATCCGCAAAGGCGATCTGCGCCCACGCTGGCTGAATGACGCCCTGCGCAAAGCAGGAATGTTAACCGACGGGGAGACGCTGTAATGGGGGGTAAAAGCGTGATTCTGGTAACCGGAAGCGATCTGGCTGAGCAGGCCGTCGCGATGCTGCGCGACTATGATGTGGTCTATGCCGGTCGCCAGCCTACGGAAGCGCAGCTGATAGCGCTTTGCGAGCAGCACAACCCTGCGGCAATACTGGTGCGTTACGGCAAGATCACGGCCAGTATTATGGACGCAGCACCGGGGTTGATGGTCATCTCCAAGCATGGCAGCGGCATTGACGTCATCGATCAAGCGGCAGCGGCTGAGCGGAATATCGCCGTCTGTTCTGCGCCCGGTGCCAACGCCGCCGCAGTGGCGGAACACACCTGGGCCATGATCCTCGCCTGCGCCAAGTCTGTTGTCTCCCTCGATAAGCGTCTGCGTGACGGGCACTGGGATAAATCCACACATAAATCTCTGGAGCTGGAAGGTCTGACCCTGGGCCTGATTGGCCTGGGGGCGATTGGATCCCGGGTCGCTACGGTGGGTAGTGCGTTCGGTATGCGCGTGCTGGCCTACGATCCCTTTGCTAAATCCTTGCCGTCTTCCTGCGAGCGCGCAGAGACGCTGAATGACCTGCTGTCCAGGGCGGACGTTATCTCCCTGCACTGCCCTTTAACCGCGGACAATCGCGGTATGATTAACCCGGAAACGCTCGCCCGCTGTAAGCGAGGCGCTATTCTGGTTAATACCGCGCGGGGCGGTTTGATTGATGATAGCGCCCTGATTCACGCCCTTGACGAGGGGATCCTGCGAAGCGCCGCGCTGGACAGCTTTACGGTCGAGCCGCTGGCGTCACCCCATATCTGGCAAGGGAGAGAAGATGTGATTATTTCTCCTCATATTGGCGGCGTGAGTGAAGCTTCGTATATCAAAATGGGGACCGTCGCGGCCGGGAATATTTTGCAGGTTTTAAACACAAGCCGTTAAATTTTCGCTATCGAGCCTAAACCTGGATGATTATTACATCGTAATCCGGTAGCGAACATAATCATCCACCACCGCCAGCTTGTCGTATAACGCCCGGGCCGGATTGCCCTCCCGGGTGACCCAATAAACTTTTGACCAGCCCTTCTCCCGGGCCTCATTAATAATGGCCTCAATCAGCGCCCTGCCCGCACCCTTGCCGCGCGCCGCGTCATCCACAAACAGATCTTCCAGATAGCACAGCGGCGTGGTTACCCAGGTTCCTTCATGCAGCACGCAGATGGCAAAGCCCACCACGCCCTGTTCGGTTTCGGCAAGTCGGCAAAACAGACCGGAATCTGCCGATAATACCCGCCGCCAGGTCGCCAGCGTCACCGTCTCCTCCAGCCTGGTGCCGTAAAAATCCAGATAGCCTTGCCACAGTGTTAACCATGCAGCGTAATCTTCCGCTTTCGCTTCACGTACCTTAACCATCGTTTATTCCTTGATGTGCCAATCATTTCCGGAGGATAGCCAGGATTGTCCCCCTTCCCGGACAGGATAATAAAGCTATTTCTGGTAAATCAATTGTTACCTTCTTGTTGTACACTCGCGCGCTTTCGATTATAAATCGTCACTTTTGATTTACTTCAATCAAACACCTTTGTCATTAACAGGGAAAATCTATGTCCGTTCAAAAATTGTCCAGAGCCGCAGCCGTGCTGCTGGGGCTTCTGGGTGTCTTAATTCTGGCGATGGGCATATTCTTCGCTTACTACGGCGGGAAGCTGGTCAGCGTTGACGGCAGTCCGTACTTTCTCATTGCCGGATGCGCGCTGGTAGTCTCCGGCATCCAGATCCTGCGCCAGCGCCTGAGTGGCGCGATCCTCTATTTTGTGGTGTTAGCGGGCACCGCTATCTGGGCCCTGTGGGATGTGGGCTTCGATTTCTGGCCGCTGGTCTCGCGTCTGCTCACCCTCGCGGGCATCGCGATTCTGGTGGCGATCTCCCTGCCGTTGCTGCTCCGTCGCGCCGGTAAGTTCCCGTGCTGGAAAGGCGCAGGCGCAATTGCGGCGGTGCTGACGCTTGCCTTTGCCGCCACCGTCGGGGGCATGTTTGTCCCGCACGATCCGGTGACGGCCTCGGGCGAACCGCTTCCCCTCACTCCGGTAAAACCTGGCGAAGAACAGAAGAACTGGGCCAACTACGGCAACACACCAGGCGCATCGCGCTTTGTGGCGCTGGACCAGATCACCCGCAATAACGTTAAAAACCTGCAGGTGGCCTGGACCTATCGCACCGGCGATATCCCCGTCAGCCCAAACGGCGGCGGCGCGGAAGACCAGCAGACCCCGCTGCAGATCGGCAACAGGCTTTTCCTCTGTACGCCGCATAACAACGTCATTGCCGTTGATGCGACCACCGGCAAAGAGCTGTGGAAAACGGAGATCAACGCAAAGCAGAAAAAATGGATGCGCTGTCGCGGCCTGGCTTACTTTGATGCCGGGGCACCGCTGCAGCAGCCGACTCTGCCGGGTTCTTCTCCGGTGGCGACCGTATCGCTGCCTGCGGATGCCCAGTGCAAGCGCCGTATCATCATGAACAGCGTGACCCCGGAGCTGATTGCTCTGGATGCGGATACCGGTGCCTTCTG
Organism: Leclercia adecarboxylata; assembly: GCF_035787115.1. Lineage (GTDB taxonomy): Bacteria > Pseudomonadota > Gammaproteobacteria > Enterobacterales > Enterobacteriaceae > Enterobacter > Enterobacter adecarboxylatus_E. The sequence goes on from NZ_JALKTL010000002.1 coordinate 474,858, forward strand.
CGAGGATTTTGGCAACCACGGGCGCGTCAGCCTGAGTGCGCAGATGGGTAAAGGGGCGGATACCGGCCTCTACTACCCTACCTCCGCCCCGACGCTCGCCGGTACAACGATTGTGGTCGGCGGTCGCGTGGCAGATAACGTGGCGACGGATATGCCAGGCGGCGTGGTACGTGGCTTCGACGTTATTACCGGCCAGCTGCGCTGGGCCTTCGATCCGGGCAAACCGGACGCGCAGCAAGCGCCTCCTGCCAGTGAAAACTACACCCGCTCCACCCCTAACGTGTGGGCGCCGATGTCTTACGATCCCCAGTCCAATACCGTGTTTATGCCAACCGGCAGCGCAGCGGTGGACCTGTGGGGCGTGAAGCATAACGACCTGGATCGTCAGTTTGGTGCCGCGATGGTGGCGGTGGACGCCAGCACCGGCAAGGTGAAATGGGTGTACCAGACCGTTCATAACGATCTGTGGGACTTTGACGTCCCGATGCAGCCGACCTTCTCTGACTTCCCGACCGGCAACGGCAAAACCACCCCGGCGCTGATCTTCGGCACCAAATCCGGCCAGCTGTTTGTGCTGGATCGCGCCACCGGCAAGCCGCTAACCAACGTCGAAGAGCGCAAGGTGACCCAGGGTCAGATCCCGAAAGAGATCTACTCCCCGACCCAGCCCTTCTCGGTGGGCATGCCAACCATTGGCGCAGACGTGCTAAAAGAGTCCGACATGTGGGGCGCGACGCCGTTTGACCAGCTGATCTGCCGCATCGAGTTTAAATCGAAGCGTTACAACGGCCTGTTTACCCCGCCGGGGGATGACCCGTCCCTGAACCTGCCGGGCTCGTTAGGCGGCATGAACTGGGGCGGTCTGTCGATTGACCCGGTGAATCAGTACCTGTTTATTAACGACATGCGCGTGGGTCTGGAAGTGCAGCTCATCCCGGCCTCGCCTGAAATTCAGGACGCTAAAAACGACGGTAACGAGGCCGCCGCCATCAGCCGTCCGGTGCCGCTGGCCGGTACGCCGTACGCCATTAACGCCAAAGTGCGCTTCATGTCGCCGGTAGAGATCCCTTGCCAGAAGCCGCCGTTTGGCACGCTGACCGCAGTCGATCTGAAAACCCAGAAAATTGCCTGGCAGGTGCCGGTGGGCACGGTGAAGGATACCGGTCCGTTTGGCGTGAAGATGGGTCTGCCCATCCCAATCGGCATGCCAACCATCGGCGGCACGATGGTTACCCAGGGCGGGCTGGTGTTTATCGCCTCAACCCAGGATTACTATCTGCGCGCCTTCGATACTTCAACCGGTAAAGAGGCGTGGAAAGCCCGCCTGCCGGTGGGCAGCCAGAGTACGCCAATCAGCTATAAATCGCCGGTGGACGGGAAGCAGTATCTGCTGATCACCGCCGGGGGTGCGCGTAACTCGCCGGATCGCGGTGACTACGTGATTGCGTATAAGCTGCCGTAATCATTCCGAAACAGCCATCCCTCCGGGGATGGCTTAGCCGAACCAGGCTACCTTTATAGCTATCCACATCACCGGAGATAGCAATGAAAGTATTAATGGTTCTCACCTCTCACAGTGAACTGGGCAATACCGGCAAGAAAACCGGCTTCTGGCTGGAGGAGTTTGCCGCCCCGTACTACGTCTTCAAAGATGCGGGCGCCGAGGTGGTGCTGGCATCCCCCGCAGGCGGTCAGCCTCCTGTAGATCCCAAAAGCGATCAGCCCGACTTCCAGACCGACATGACCGGGCGCTTCAAAGCCGATCCGGCGGCACAGCAGGCGCTCGCCAACACCCTGAAGCTCGACAGCGTGCGTCAGGACGATTTTGACACGGTATTCTATCCGGGCGGCCACGGCCCGCTATGGGATCTGGCGGAGTCGCAGACCTCCATCGCCCTGATTGAAGCCTTCACCCGCGCGGGTAAACCCACGGGCTTTGTCTGCCACGCCCCGGGGGTGCTGCGCCACGTGAAAACCGAATCCGGCGAGCCACTGGTTAAAGGTCGCAAGGTAACGGGCTTTACCAACGGCGAAGAAGCCGACGTCGAGCTGACCAACGTGGTGCCTTTCCTGGTTGAAGATGAGTTGAGCGCCCTTGGGGCGCATTACCAGAAAGGCCCGAACTGGGGTTCCTGGATTGTCGAAGACGGCAAGCTGATTACCGGGCAGAACCCGGCCAGCTCCGGAGAGGCGGCAAAAGCGCTGGTCGCTGCCCTGCGTTAATCCCCCGCCCGGCCGCTGGCCGGGCTTTTCTCCTGCATGCACCGCAAAGAGTGTTAAATGCAAAACAGTTTCATACTGTTAAGCTTTTGCGCTTCACACGGGAGAACTTATGAACACCATTATTGACCTGTTTAACGACCATAAAAGCGAGCGCAGCTTTACCGATCAAGCCATTGATGACGCCACGCTCGAACGCATTATCAGCACGGCGTACCGCGCTCCCACTTCCGTCCATTCCCAGCAGGTGTCGGCGATTGTCACCCGCGATGCTGAAAAGCGGGCAAAAATCTCGCAGATTGCCGGCGGCCAGCCGTGGATTGCCAAAGCCCCGGTGTTTATTACCTTTGTGCTGGATATGTATAAAACGCAGGTCGGCATGAAGCTGGCAGGTAACGAGCAGGTGGCGCACCAGAGCATCGAGAGCCTGGTGGCGGGCGCAACCGACGTGGGTATTGCCCTGGGTTCGGTGATGGCAGCGGCCCGCTCAGAAGGGCTGGGGATTGTGCCAATTGGCGGTATCCGCCTGAAGCCGCAGGAGCTGATTGAGCTGCTTGAGCTGCCGGAGCACACCTTCCCGGTAGCGGGCGTGGTGATTGGCCATGTTGATGTTCCTTCCCATCACAAACCGCGTCTGCCGCTTGAGACCTTCCGTCACGACGAAGCCTATGTCACCGAGGGGCTGGAAGCGAAAATCACCCGCTACAATCAGCAGATGACCGATCACTGGCAGACCATCAACCGCACCGACGGTGAAACCTGGAGCGAAAGCGTGAGCGGTTATTACAAGCACATTTACTTCCCGGACGTGCTGCCAGCCCTGCTTAAGCAAGGCTTCGGGGTCGACAAGTAGCGACTGTAATTGTCCGTCGGCGCTTCGCTTGCACGGGTCTAAGAGTGGAGCAGGCCGGGTAAGGCGAAGCCGCCACCCGGCAAAAATGCGCGCCAGATCACCCCTTAATTCTCGGATCCAGCGCGTCGCGCAACCCATCGCCCAGCAAATTAAACGCCAGCACGGTAAGGAAAATCGCCATGCTCGGGAACAGGGCCACGTGCGGGGCGATCACCATATCGGCCCGCGCCTCGTTGAGCATTGCGCCCCACTCCGGCGTCGGCGGCTGGGCACCTAAACCGAGGAACGACAGGCTGGCGGCGGAGATAATCGACACCCCGATACGCATGGTGAAATAGACCACTATCGAGGAGACGGTGCCCGGCAGGATGTGATTAAACAGGATTGTGGCGTCGCTGGCCCCGATGCTGCGCGCAGACTCGATAAAGGTCTGCTGCTTCAGCACCAGGGTATTGCCGCGCACCAGGCGGGCGAAGGCCGGAATAGAGAAGATCGCCACGGCGATGATCACGTTGGCCATGCCGTTGCCCATCACCGCCACCACCGCAATGGCCAGCAGAATGCCGGGGAAGGCAAAGAGCACGTCGCAGATGCGCATGATGATGCGGTCCCACCAGCCCTCGTAGTAGCCCGCCAGCAGCCCCAGCACCGTGCCGATGGCGGCGCCAATCAGCACCGCAAACACGCCCGCCGCCAGCGAGATCTGCGCCCCCATCAGTACCCGGCTGAAGATATCACGCCCCAAAGAGTCCACGCCGAACCAGTGCATCATCGACGGTCCCTCGTTCAGACGGTCGTAATCGAAGTAGTTCTCGGCGTCGAAGGGTACGATCCAGGGGGCCAGTATCGCCACCAGGATCAGCAGCAGCACAAACAGCCCGGCGGCAATCGCCACCGGCTGCTTGCGAAAGCGTCGCCAGAATTCATGCCACGGGGTGCGGATCTGATCCGGTTTGAGTCCCGGCATCGCCTTTAACATGGCCTGCCGGCGCCAGTTTAACAGTCGCATCTTACTTGTACCTGATAGCCGGATTAATGGCGGCATACAGGACATCCACCACTAAGTTGATAAGAATAAACTCCAGCGAAAAGAGCAGGACTTCCGCCTGGATCACCGGGTAGTCGCGCATCTCGACGGAATCGACCAGCAGGCGCCCGAGCCCCGGCCAGTTGAAGACCTTTTCCACCACGATGGAGCCGCCGAGCAGAAAGCCGAACTGCAGCCCCATCATGGTCACTACCGGGATCATCGCGTTGCGCAGGCCATGCTTGAGGATCACCCACTTCTCGCTGACCCCTTTCGCCCGGGCGGTGCGCATATAGTCTTCGTTCAGCACATCCACGAACGAGGCGCGGGTGAAGCGCGCCATCACCGCCGCCACCGCCGCCCCCAGCGTCAGCGAAGGCAGGATGTAGTGCCGCCAGCTGTCGGCCCCCACGGTGGGTAGCCAGCCCAGCTCCACGGAGAAGATCTGCATCAGCAGCATCCCCAGGGCAAAGGCCGGGAAGGAGATCCCGGTCACCGCCAGCGCCATCCCCAGCCGGTCCGGCCAGCGGTTACGCCAGACGGCCGCCACAATCCCCGCCATCAGGCCAAACAGCACCGCCCAGGCCATGCTGGCGAGCGTCAGCCAGAACGTGGGCATAAAGCGGCTGGCAATCTCCGCCGAAACGGGCCGACGGGAGACCATCGAAGTGCCAAAATCGCCCTGCAGGACGTTGGTAATATAGTGCCAGAACTGGCGGTAAAGCGGCTGATCCAGCCCCAGCTGCTTACGCACCAGCTCAATGACCGTGGCATCCGCTTCCGGGCCGGCAATCAGCCGTGCCGGATCGCCCGGCAGCATATGCACAAATAAAAAGACCAGCACCGCCACAATCAGCAGCGTCGGGATCAGACCCAGCAGGCGTTTAATCACATAATTCAGCATGCACATTCCTCTCATCCCGCAGGCATATACCTGCGGGAATGAGTGCTCTATTTCAGATCCGCGTCGTCAAAGCTAAAGCCGGTATCCGGCATGATGTAAAACCCGGTCAGCGCCTTGTTGTGCGCCGAGACCAGTTTCTCTACCACCAGCGGCACCCACGGCGACTCCTTCCAGATGGTATCCTGGGCGTCCCTGTACAGCTTCGCTTTCTCTTCCGGCTGGGTGGTTTTCAGCGCTTCCGTCAGATCTTTATCCACCTGCGGATTACTGTAAAACGCGGTATTGAACAGGGTGGGCGGCCAGTTTTGCGAGGCAAACAGCGGCGACAGCGCCCAGTCCGCTTCGCCGGTGGAGGCCGACCAGCCGGTGTAGAACATCCTTACGCCGCTCTCTTTCTGCCCTTTGCCTTCCACTTCGGCGGCACGCTGCCCGGCATCCATCGCCGTCACCTGCACCTTAATACCTACCTGCGCCAGCTGCTGCTGGGTAAACTGCAGCACCTTCTGGGCGGTACTGTGATTATGCGATGACCACAGGGTGGTGCTGAAGCCGTTCGGGAAGCCCGCCTCTTTCAGCAGCGCGCGGGCTTTTGTCGGATTGTACTCCCAGGGATGAAACTGCTGGGAGTAAGCGATGGAGGGCGGCACGACGCCGGTGGCCGGGGTGGCGTAGCCCGCAAAGGCCACCTTCACCAGCGCCTCGCGGTTGATGGCGTAGTTGATCGCCTCGCGCACTTTCGGGTTATCGAACGGCTTTTGCGTCACGTTCATGCTGATGTAGCGCTGCATAATCGACGGGCTGGCCACCAGCTCCAGCTTGCTGTTTTTGCCGAGCCGCGCTGCCTGTTCGTAAGGGATCGGGAAAGCAAACTGCGCTTCGCCGGTCTGCAGCATCGCCGCGCGGGTGTTGTTATCCACCACCGGACGCCAGGTGATGGAGTCCAGCTTCGGCAGCCCCTGCTGCCAGTAACCGGCAAACTTCTTCACCTTCACAAAGTCGGTCTGGTTCCAGGTCTCCAGCTCATAGGGCCCGGTGCCCACCGGATGGAAACCAATCTCTTTGCCGTACTTTTTCAGCGCCGCCGGGGAGATCATCGCCGTGGCCGGGTGGGCCAGAATGTTGATAAAGGCCGAGAACGGCGCTTTGAGGGTGATTTTTACGGTGGTGGGATCGACGGCCTCAGTGCTGGCGATATTTTTATACAGGTTGTAGCGCTTGAGGCTGTTTTCCGGGTTGCTGGCGCGGTCGAGATTGACCTTCACCGCTTCGGCGTTAAAGTCGGTGCCATCCTGGAACTTCACGCCGCTGCGCAGCTTGATGGTGTAGACCAGCCCGTCGTCCGAGACGGTATAGCTCTCGGCCAGCACGTTTTTCACCTGCATCTCTTTATCCAGGCCAAACAGCCCCTGATAAAACGACTTTGCCACCTGCTGAGAGAGCGTGTCGTTGGCATCATAGGGATCGAGGGTGGTGAAGTTGGAGGCCACCGCCACCACCACGTCTTTTGCCGCGAAGGCCGGCGTGGCCGCCAGGGCGGCCGTTACGCTCGCGGCTAACAGCCATCGGCGAGCAACAAATTTTGTCATTTTCTTCTCCTGTTGTTCTCTGCTGTCTTAAGTCATAAACGCGAAAAAGCATTATCCTGCGGCGGCGGGGCGACAAAATGGCCGGGACTCACCTCGCGTAATACCACCCGCTCGGTGGGTTCTCCCCACTGGCGAATGTTGCCCGGCTGCTCGTCCTGCAACAGCACCCGTCGGGCCTGTCGATGGGCCGGATCGGCGACCGGTACCGCCGCCATCAGCTTGCGGGTGTAAGGATGCTGCGGGTTTTCAAATACCGCCCGGCGCGGACCAATCTCGACAATCTGCCCGAGATACATCACCGCCACCCGGTGGCTGATGCGCTCCACCACCGCCATGTCGTGCGAAATAAACAGAAACGCGATGCCCATCTCCCGCTGTAAATCGAGCAGCAGGTTAATGATTTGCGCCCGGATGGAGACGTCCAGCGCCGAGACCGACTCATCGGCAATCACCACCTTCGGGTTCAGCGCCAGCGCGCGGGCAATACAGATCCGCTGCCGCTGGCCGCCGGAAAATTCATGAGGATAGCGCCAGGCGTGTTCCGGTTTGAGTCCAACGCGCTCCAGCAGCCATGCCACCCGCCGCTGGGCGGCTTCCCCCTCCAGCAGGTTATGCACCCGCAGCGGCTCCATAATCGAATAGCCCACCGTCTGCCGGGGGTCGAGGGAGGCATAGGGATCCTGGAAGATAAACTGAATGTCCCGCCGCAGTGGCTGCAGTTTTCCGGCAGGCAGAGTGTCGATGCGCTCACCGTTGAAGGTGATGGTGCCCTCCTGGGCGTCCACCAGCCGCAGCAGCGCCCGCCCGGTGGTGGATTTACCGCTGCCGGACTCCCCCACCAGCGACAGCGTTTCGCCAGGCCAGAGATCAAAGCTGACGTTTTCCACCGCATGCACTTCACGCCTGACGCGGTTAAACAGGCCTCCGCGCAGCGGAAAGCGGGTCACCAGGTCACGCACTTTTAAAATGGGCTCGCCGGGCACTACGGTATTCTGCTCGGTTTCGGCCTCCTGATAGCCGGGTTCGGAGAGAGAGATTAGCGGAAAACGCCGCGGCAGATCGCTGCCGTTCATCGCCCCCAGACGCGGCACCGCGGCCAGCAGCGCCTTCGTGTAAGGGTGCTCAGGGGCGTGGAAAATCTGCTCCACGGTGCCGGTTTCCACCGCCTCGCCCTGATACATCACCAGTACCCGGTCTGCAATATCCGCCACCACGCCCATGTCATGGGTAATAAAGATCACCCCCATCTCCATCTCTTCCTGCAACACCTTAATGAGTTGCAGGATCTGCGCCTGAATGGTGACGTCCAGCGCGGTGGTCGGTTCATCGGCAATCAGCACCGCCGGGCGGCAGGAGAGCGCCATGGCGATCATTACCCGCTGGCGCATGCCGCCGGACAGCTGATGCGGGTAGCGCGACAGAATGGTCTCAGCCTCGGGGATCCGCACCTGCTCCAGCATGCGCCTGGCTTCGGCCAGCGCAGCATCGCGGTTAAGCCCCTGATGGAGGCGAATCGACTCGGCAATCTGCTCCCCCACCGGGAACACCGGGTTAAGGGAGGTCATTGGCTCCTGAAAAATCATGGCGATGTCGGCGCCACGCACGCCGCGCATCTGAGCCGGGGTCAGGGTGGTGAGATCGCTCACCTGGCCGCTGCGACGGCGCAGCAACAGGCTGTCGCATGCCACCTGACCGCCGGATTGCTCAATCAGACGCATTAACGACAGGGCGGTGACCGATTTACCGGACCCGGACTCGCCGACAATCGCCAGCGTCTCGCCGCGTTTCAGCGAAAAAGAGAGCTGTTTAACGGCCGCGATCGGCTGCCGCTCGCTGGAGAAGGCAACGTTCAGGTTGTGCACCGCCAGCACCTGCTGGCTGTCCAGTTCATCGCTGTGCGGCATCCCTTTCTCCTTATTCACGGTAAATTCCGGTGCTCGGCGTATCACCTGCATAGCCCCAGGCGCGGTACATCCCTTCGCTGTTGAAGGGGAGTGCTACGTTACCCTCGCGATCGACGGCAATCAGCCCACCGCTGCCTTCGAGCGCCGGGAGCTTCTCCATCACCACCCGCTCGCAGGCTTCCGCCAGGCTTAAACCGCCGTAATCCATCAGCGCGGCAATGTCATAGGCGGCAAGGGTGCGGATAAACACCTCCCCGGAACCGGTACAGGAGACCGCCACGCTGGCGTTATTGGCATAGCAGCCCGCGCCGGGCAGCGGGCTGTCGCCCACCCGACCGGGCAGTTTATTGGTCATCCCGCCAGTGGAAGTGGCGGCCGCCAGATTGCCCGCTTTATCCAGCGCCACGGCGCCAACGGTGCCCGTTTTGCTGGACTCATCCAGCGGGGCGGTATGGTCGAGCCGGATTTCCCCCGCGCCGCGCGCCGCCAGCAGCTGCTGATAACGTTCCGGTGTGGAAAAAATCTCCGGCGACACCGCTTCCATGCCGTGGGCAAAGGCAAATTTCTCGGCCCCCTCGCCCACCAGCAGCACATGCGGGCTCTGCTCCATCACCAGACGGGCAGCCAGCACCGGGTTGCGCAGATGGCTGACCCCGGCCACGGCACCCGCTTTCAGGGTATTACCGTCCATCACGCAGGCATCCAGCTCGTGGGTTTCATCGCGGGTAAACACCGACCCTATCCCGGCGTTGAACAGCGGGCACTCCTCCAGCAGGCGTACCGCCTCGGTAACCACATCCAGCGCGCTCTCGCCCGCTTCCAGCATGCGCTGGCCGGTTTCCACTATCATTGAGAGCGCTTCAACGTAGCGCTGCTCCTGTTCCTGCGTGAGCTGCGCCCGGGTAATGGCCCCGGCGCCGCCGTGGATGGCGATGACTGCATTCCCCATTTACTTCACCTTTACGCGCAGAATTGCCGCTTTTTCTATAAATATCATTATCGTTGCCGGTGCTTCATATAATTTTTGAATATAGAAAGACGCCACGATGATGTAAAGGGTAAGCCCATGGTGTCATACAGTTAACGGCACTTTTCTGCCATAATGGCCGCCTTCGTTATTCTCTCCCTGGAGTGACCCATGGATTTTACCGCCGGACTGATGCCGCTTGAGACGGCACTCGCGCAGATGCTCGATCGTATTTCACCGCTGTCAGAGCAGGAAACCCTGCCGCTGCTGCGCTGTTTTGGCCGCGTGACCGCCGCCGACATCATCTCGCCCCTGAACGTGCCGGGTTTTGATAACTCAGCGATGGATGGCTATGCCGTGCGTCTGGCGGATATGGCGGCAGGCACCGCGCTGCCGGTGGCGGGCAAAGCCTTTGCCGGCCAGCCTTTCCAGGGAGAATGGCCTGCGGCAAGCTGCATCCGTATTATGACCGGCGCGCCGGTGCCGCCAGGCTGCGACGCGGTGGTGATGCAGGAAGAGACTGAGCAGAGCGACGACGGCGTGCGTTTTACCGCCAGCGTTAAGCCGGGGCAGAATATCCGCCGCAGCGGAGAAGACATTGCTCTGGGCGCCACCGTCTTCCCGGCGGGAACAAAGCTGACCGTTGCTGAACTGCCGGTGCTGGCCTCGCTGGGCATTGCGGAGATCGCCGTGGTGCGCCAGGTGCGCGTGGCGCTCTTCTCCACCGGCGATGAGCTTCAGCTGCCGGGCCAGCCGCTGGCCGAGGGGCAGATCTACGACACTAACCGGCTGGCGGTACACCTGATGCTGACGCAGCTGGGCTACGAGGTGATCAATCTCGGCATTATCCCTGACGATCCGCAAAAGCTGCGCGCCGTCTTCATTGAAGCGGATCGGGTGGCCGATGTGGTGCTGAGCTCCGGCGGCGTCTCGGTGGGCGAAGCGGACTACACCAAAACCATCCTCGATGAGCTGGGCGAGATCGGCTTCTGGAAGCTGGCCATTAAGCCGGGCAAACCCTTCGCCTTCGGCAAGCTGCCCAATAGCTGGTTCTGCGGGCTACCGGGCAACCCGGTCTCTGCGGCACTTACCTTCTATCAGCTGGTGCAGCCGCTGCTGGCGAAGCTCTCCGGCAACCGGGCGCACAGCCTGCCTGTCCGCCAGCGCGTGCGCGCCGCCACCCGGCTGAAAAAATCACCGGGTCGTCTCGACTTCCAGCGCGGCATTCTGGCACGTAACGCCGACGGCGAGCTGGAGGTGCGCACCACCGGACATCAGGGGTCGCATATTTTCAGCTCCTTCAGCCAGGGCAACTGTTTTATCGTGCTGGAGCGCGAGCGTGGTAACGTGGAAGCGGGTGAATGGGTGGAGGTTGAGCCCTTTAACGCCCTGTTTGGAGGCTAATCATGACGGTGGAGCTGAGCGACAATGAAATGCTGCGCTACAATCGCCAGATTGTGCTGCGCGGCTTTGATTTCGACGGTCAGGAGGCCCTGAAAGCGGCTAACGTGCTGGTGGTCGGCCTCGGTGGATTAGGCTGCGCCGCGGCGCAGTATCTGGCGGCTGCCGGTGTCGGGCGCATGACGCTGCTCGATTTCGACACCGTCTCGCTCTCCAACCTGCAACGCCAGACCCTGCACAGCGATGCGACCCTCGGCGAGCCAAAAGTGGCATCGGCGCGGGCGTCGCTGTCGCGCATCAACCCCAACGTGCAGTTTACGCTGCTCGACGCCCTTCTTGATGAAACCGCGCTGTATGCTCAGATTGCCGGGCACGATCTGGTGCTCGACTGCACCGACAACGTCACTATTCGCAACCAGCTCAACGCCGGCTGTTTTGCCCACAAAACGCCGCTGGTCTCCGGGGCGGCCATCCGCATGGAAGGCCAGGTGAGCGTCTTTACGTATGAGGAGGGCGAACCCTGCTACCGCTGCCTGAGCCGTCTGTTTGGCGAAAACGCCCTGACCTGTGTGGAAGCGGGCGTGATGGCGCCGCTGGTGGGGGTGATCGGCTCCCTGCAGGCGATGGAGGCCATCAAAGTGCTGGCCCGCTACGGCACGCCAGCGGCGGGGAAAATCGTGATGTATGACGCGATGACCTGCCAGTTCCGCGAGATGAAGCTGATGCGTAATCCGGGGTGTGAGGTGTGCGGGGGGAGGTAAAAGCAAAACGGCAACCGGGTTGCCGTTTTTAGTGTTTGCTCCCTCTCCCTTTGGGAGAGGGAACTGTTCGGTGCACCGGCGTCAGATCGACGTCCGTCCAAAGGCGCTCTGCCAGTCCTGCTCGAATTTCGCAACCGCCGCATCCACCGCCGGAGAGGTAATTAACTGCTGCGCCACGTCCAGCGGCAGGGTGATGGACTCACAGCCTGCCAGCAGGCAGTCCAGCGCCTGACGCGGGGTTTTGAAGCTCGCCGCCAGCACTTTTGCCTGCGGCGCGTGGAGCGTCAGCAGCTGCTGTAATTCCGCCACCGTCTGGATCCCGTCACCGCCCTGCGCATCCACGCGGTTCACATAGGGCGCAACATACTCCGCACCCGCCAGCGCCGCCATCAGCCCCTGCGCCGCACTGTACACCGCCGTTCCGAGCGTCGGCACACCCTGCGCTTTCAGCATTTTAATGGCCGCCAGCCCTTCTGCCGTTACCGGTACTTTAACCACCAGATCCGCCACAATATTGCGCAGCTTAAGGGCATCTTCCACCATCCCTTCCGCAGTGGTGGCCATCACCTGGGCAAACAGACGGCCCTGGCCGCCCATCGCCTCCTGCAGCTGGGGAAGCAAAACGTCCAGCGGCGTTTTACCCGCGGCAACGATGCTTGGGTTAGTGGTAACGCCTGCCAGAGGAAACACGCGGGCCAGTTTTTTTACCGCTACTACGTCGGATGTGTCGAGATACAGTTCCATGATGGGATCCTCAAAAATAACTATGCCGTAACCCTACCACGGCAAAACCTGCCGCGAGCTTGATTTGCGTCAAGATAACTTTCATTCGAAAGTAATTTAATCTTCATACGCAACAAGAGGCGACATTATGATCTTCAACATTCAGCGTTATTCGACACACGACGGCCCCGGTATCCGTACCGTAGTCTTTATGAAAGGCTGCTCTCTGGGCTGCCGCTGGTGTCAGAACCCGGAGAGCCGCGAGCGCTCGCGGGATCTGCTGTTCGACGCTCGCCTGTGCCTGGAGGGGTGTAACCTCTGCCAGCAGGTGGCGCCTGCGGTCATCGACCGCACGCTGAATGGCCTGGTGATCCACCGCGAAAAGCTGGACGACAGCCACCTCGATCTCCTTACCGACTGCTGCCCGACCCAGGCCCTCACCGTCTGCGGCGAAGAGAAGCAGGTTGAGGAGATCATGAGCACCGTCCTGCGGGATAAGCCTTTCTACGATCGCAGCGGCGGCGGCGTCACCCTCTCCGGCGGTGAACCTTTTATGAATCCGGACCTGGCGCGCCAGCTGTTTCAGGCCAGCCATGAACAGGGGATCCACACCGCGGTGGAAACCTGCCTGCATGTGCCATGGCACTATATCGAACCGTCATTACCGTACATCGATCTGTTTCTGGCCGACCTGAAACACGTCGATGGCGCGGTGTTTAAGCAGTGGACCGACGGCTCGGCGAAACGGGTGCTGGACAACCTCAGGCGCCTGGCCGCGGCCGGAAAACAGCTCACTATTCGCGTACCGCTGATCCAGGGCTTTAACGCCGATGAAGCGTCGATTACCGCCATTACCAATTTTGCCGCCGACGAGCTGAACGTCCGCGACATCCATTTTCTGCCGTACCACACGCTGGGCATGAACAAATACACCCTGCTCGGCCAACCCTACTCTGCCCCTGATAAACCGCTCGATAATCCTGCATTACTGGACTTTGCCCGGCAGTACGCCGCCCAGAAAGGGTTAACCGCGACCTTACGAGGATAATGTTATGACACAGCTGAATCTTACTACCCTGAGCGATCGCATTAAGGCGCATAAATCTGCCCTGGTCCACATTGTTAAGCCGCCGGTCTGTACCGAACGTGCGCAGCACTACACCGAAATGTATCAGCAGCATATGGATAAGCCGATCCCGGTGCGCCGCGCGCTGGCCCTGGCACACCATCTGGCACAGCGCACTATCTGGATCAAACATGACGAGCTGATTATCGGTAACCAGGCAAGCGTTGTGCGCGCCGCGCCGATCTTCCCGGAATACACCGTCTCGTGGATTGAAAAAGAGATCGACGATCTCGCCGACCGTCCGGGTGCGGGCTTTGCGGTAAGCGAAGAGAACAAACGCGTTCTGCATAAACTCTGCCCGTGGTGGCGCGGCCAGACGGTGCAGGATCGCTGCTACGGCATGTTCACCGACGAGCAGAAAGGCCTGCTGGAAACCGGCATTATCAAAGCCGAAGGCAATATGACCTCCGGCGACGCCCACCTGGCGGTGAATTTCCCGTTAGTGCTGGAAAAAGGGCTCGACGGCCTGCGCCACAAGGTGGCCGAGCGCCGCTCCCGCATCAACCTGACGGTGCTGGAAGACCTCCACGGCGACCAGTTCCTGAAAGCGATTGATATCGTGCTGGAAGCAGTAAGCATGCACATCAAACGCTTCGCCGACCTGGCGCGTGAGATGGCCGCCAGCGAAACCCGCGAAACCCGCCGCGACGAGCTGCTGGCGATGGCGGAAAACTGCGATGTGATTGCCCACGAGCCGCCAAAAACCTTCTGGCAGGCGCTGCAGCTGTGCTATTTCATCCAGCTGATCCTGCAGATTGAATCCAACGGCCACTCGGTCTCCTTTGCCCGGATGGACCAGTATCTCTATCCGTACTACCGTCGCGACGTGGAGCTGAACCAGTCCCTGGATCGCGAACACGCCATCGAACTGCTGCACAGCTGCTGGCTGAAGCTGCTGGAGGTAAACAAGATCCGCTCCGGCTCGCATTCCAAAGCCTCGGCGGGCAGCCCGCTGTATCAGAACGTCACTATCGGCGGCCAGAAGCTGGTGAACGACGTGGCGATGGACGCGGTTAACCCGCTCTCTTACGCGATTCTGGAATCCTGCGGTCGCCTGCGTTCCACCCAGCCGAACCTGAGCGTGCGCTACCACGCGGGCATGAGCAACGACTTCCTCGACGCCTGCGTGCAGGTGATCCGCTGCGGCTTCGGGATGCCGGCCTTTAACAACGATGAGATTGTTATTCCGGAGTTCATCAAGCTCGGCATCGAAAAAGCGGATGCTTACGACTACGCCGCGATCGGCTGTATCGAAACCGCCGTCGGCGGCAAGTGGGGCTACCGCTGCACCGGGATGAGCTTTATCAACTTCGCCCGCGTAATGCTGGCGGCGATGGAAGGCGGGCGCGACGCCACCAGCGGCAAGGTGTTCCTGCCCCAGGAAAAAGCGTTCTCGGCAGGCAACTTTAACAACTTCGACGAAGTGATGGCCGCCTGGGATAATCAGATCAAATATTACACCCGCAAGTCCATCGAAATTGAGTACGTGGTGGATACCATGCTGGAGGAGAACGTCCACGATATTCTCTGCTCGGCGCTGGTGGACGACTGCATTGAGCGCGCGAAGAGCATCAAACAGGGCGGCGCGAAGTACGACTGGGTCTCCGGCCTGCAGGTAGGTATCGCCAACCTCGGCAACAGCCTGGCGGCGGTGAAGAAGCTGGTCTTTGACCAGGGGGGGATTGGTCAGCAGCAGCTGGCGGCGGCGCTGGCCGATGACTACGAGGGGCTGACTCACGAGCAGCTGCGCCAGCGTCTGATCAACGGTGCACCGAAGTACGGTAACGACGATGACAGCGTGGATCTGCTGCTGGCCCGGGCCTACCAGACCTACATCGAAGAGCTGAAGCAGTACCATAACCCGCGCTACGGTCGCGGCCCGACTGGCGGCAATTACTACGCCGGAACCTCCTCCATCTCCGCCAACGTGCCCTTTGGCGCGGCAACCATGGCGACCCCGGACGGGCGTAAAGCACATACTCCGCTGGCGGAAGGGGCAAGTCCGGCCTCCGGTACTGACCACCTGGGCCCAACCGCGGTGATCGGCTCCGTGGGCAAACTGCCGACTGAGGCGATCCTGGGCGGCGTGCTGCTGAACCAGAAGCTTAACCCGGCGACGCTGGATAACGACAGCGACCGCCAGAAGCTGATGGTGCTGCTGCGGACCTTCTTTGAGGTGCATAAAGGCTGGCACATCCAGTACAACATCGTGTCGCGCGAAACCCTGCTGGAAGCGAAGAAACACCCGGACCAGTATCGCGATCTGGTGGTGCGCGTGGCGGGTTATTCAGCGTTCTTCACCGCTCTGTCGCCGGATGCGCAGGACGATATCATCGCGCGTACGGAGCATACGTTGTAGTTTGATCCCCTCTCCCTTGAGGGAGAGGGTTAGGGTGAGGGGGAAATGCGCGCGCTGGTGCCCTCACCCCGGCCCTCTCCCACCGGGAGAGGGAGCAAACCCCAAAAACGGCAACCCGGTTGCCGTTTTGCTTTTACCTCCGCCACCCGGCTTTTTCGCTTTCATTCGAAAGTGTTTGTGGTTTAGGTCACATTGTTATTAGAATGTTGCTGGTCGCAGTTATATCCAGGAGCGCAATGTATGACCGTTAAAGTTATCGTCACTGATATGGACGGAACTTTCCTTGATGACGCCAAGCAGTACGATCGTGACCGCTTTCAGGCGCAGTTCCAGCAACTTCAGGCCCGTAATATTGAGTTCGTTGTCGCCAGCGGCAACCAGTATTACCAGCTCATCTCCTTTTTCCCGGAGCTGAAAGAGCAGATCTCGTTCGTGGCGGAAAATGGCGCGCTGGTGTTCGATCACGGCGAGCAGATTTTCCACGGCGAGCTGACGAAGCATGAGTCGCAGATCGTTATTGGCGAGCTGCTGAAAGATCCCTCCCTGAACTTCGTCGCCTGCGGTCTGGAAAGCGCCTACGTCAGCGAAAAGGCCTCCGACGCCTTTGTCGACCTGATGTCAAAACACTATCACCGGCTGCAACGCATCAGCGACTATCGCGAGATTGACGACGTGCTGTTCAAGTTCTCCCTGAACCTGCCCGACAGCGATATCCCAAACCTGATCGACGCTCTGCATGTCTCCCTCGACGGCATTATGAAGCCGGTGACCAGCGGGTTTGGCTTTGTCGATTTGATCATCCCCGGTCTGCATAAAGCCAGCGGTCTCAGTCGCCTGCTGAAGCGCTGGCACATCTCTCCTCAGGCGTGCGTGGCCATTGGCGACAGCGGTAACGACGCTGAGATGCTGAAGTTTGTGAACTACTCCTTCGCTATGGGTAACGCGGGCGAGAGCATCAAAGCCATCACCCGTTATCAGGCCGATGACAATAACCACCAGGGCGCGCTGAACGTGATTCAGGCCGTCCTCGATAATACCCCGCCATTCAGTAACTGATTTTCTCGCCGGAGGCCCCTCCGGCGAACCTCTCTCTTTCTCTCCGGGTTGTGCACTTCATCAAGTTATTTAACTTGCATTAACTTATTTTTAACCTAAAGTATCACTTGTAATCACTTTTACTTTCGAATGAAAGATAGCGAGGCTGTTATGACCTTAACGTTTACCAGTGAAACTTTGCCTTCCGACCACAAAGCGGCCATCCGTCAGATGAAACGCGAACTGCGGGCACAGATTGGCGACGTGCAGGGCGTGTTCGATCGCCTGAGCGCAAAAATTGCCAGCCGCGTGGCAGAAATTACTATCCTGAAAAGCAAAGGCGATGCCGTCTGGCCGGTGATCCCCTTTGCGGACGTGCAGAGCGGTAACATCAGCCCGGAACAGCGCGAGGCGGTTAAACGCCGCGGCTGTGCGGTAATCAAAGGTCATTTCCCGCGCGAGAAGGCGCTGGCGTGGGATAACGCGATGCTCGACTATCTGGATCTCAACCGTTTTGATGATGTCTATAAAGGTCCAGGGGATAACTTCTTTGGCTCCCTCACCGCTTCCCGCCCGGAGATCTATCCGATCTACTGGTCACACGCCCAGATGGAAGCCCGCCAGAGCGAAGAGATGGCTCAAGTGCAGTCGTTCCTGAACCGTTTATGGACTTTTGAGAGCAACGGCAAGCAGTGGTTCGACCCGGACGTTAGCGTCATCTACCCGGACCGCATTCGTCGCCGTCCGCCGGGCACCACCTCTAAAGGCCTCGGGGCGCACACCGATTCCGGTGCGCTGGAGCGTTGGCTGCTGCCGGCCTATCAGCAGGTTTTTGCCCACGTTTTCAACGGTAATGTCGATCGCTACGATCCCTGGAACGCCGCTCACAGGACCGAAGTGGAAGAGTACACCGTGGACAACACCACCAAATGCTCGGTGTTTCGCACCTTCCAGGGCTGGACGGCGCTGTCCGACATGATCCCCGATCAGGGCCTGCTGCACGTAGTGCCGATCCCGGAAGCGATGGCTTACATTCTGCTGCGTCCGCTGCTGGACGATGTGCCGGAAGATGAACTCTGCGGCGTGGCGCCGGGCCGGGTGCTGCCGATCTCGGAGAAGTGGCATCCGCTGTTAATTGAAGCCCTGACCAGCATTCCGGCGCTGGAGGCGGGTGACTCCGTCTGGTGGCATTGCGATGTGATCCACTCGGTGGCACCGGTTGAGAACCAGCAGGGCTGGGGCAACGTGATGTACATTCCGGCAGCGCCGATGTGCGAGAAAAATCTCGCCTACGCGAAGAAGGTGAAAGCGGCGCTGGAGGCCGGGGCCTCGCCGGGCGATTTCCCACGCGAAGATTATGAGTCTGAATGGCAGTCACGCTTCACCGTTGATGATTTGAACATTCACGGCAAACGCGCGCTGGGTATGGTCTGATCGCTTTTGAGATGACCCTTCCCGGACGGGAAGGGTCAGGATCGGGTGATTAACCGTCGATACCTTTGCTGCGCAGGTAATCTTCGTAATTACCGCTGAAGTCCACCACGCGTTCCGGCGTAATTTCAATTACGCGGGTCGCCAGCGAGCTGACAAACTCACGGTCGTGGGAGACGAAGATCAGGGTGCCCTGATACATCTCCAGCGCCATGTTCAGCGATTCGATGGATTCCATATCCAGGTGGTTGGTCGGTTCGTCCATCACCAGAATGTTCGGTTTCTGCATCATCAGCTTGCCGAACAGCATGCGGCCCTTCTCACCACCGGAGAGTACCTTCGCCGGCTTTTTGATGTCGTCCTGGCTGAACAGCAGACGGCCCAGGAAGCTGCGCACCACCTGCTCGTCGTCGCCTTCTGATTTCCACTGGCTCATCCATTCAAAAACGGTCAGGTCGTTTTCAAACTCATACTCGTGATCCTGCGCGTAATAGCCAATCGAGGCGTTTTCGGACCACTTCACGGTGCCGTTATCCGGCTGCAGCTCACCTACCAGGGTCTTCAGCATGGTGGATTTACCCACGCCGTTAGCGCCGATAATCGCGATCTTCTCGCCCACTTCCAGCAGCAGGTTAAAGTTTTTGAACAGCGGACCTTCGTCAAAGCCTTTGGTGAGGGCTTGCACTTCCAGCGCGTTACGGAACAGTTTCTTATCCTGCTCGAAACGGATGAACGGGTTCTGACGGCTGGAAGCTTTGACCTCTTCCAGCTTGATCTTGTCAATCTGACGGGCGCGGGAGGTGGCCTGACGCGATTTGGACGCGTTGGCGCTAAAGCGGCTGACGAAGGATTGCAGGTCGGCAATCTGCGCCTTTTTCTTGGCGTTATCGGCCAGCAGACGTTCACGCGCCTGGGTGGCGGCGGTCATGTATTCGTCGTAGTTGCCCGGGTAAACGCGCAGCTCGCCGTAGTCCAGATCGGCCATATGGGTGCAGACCATGTTCAGGAAGTGACGGTCGTGCGAGATGATGATCATGGTGCTGTTACGCTCGTTCAGCGTCTGCTCCAGCCAGCGAATGGTGTCGATGTCGAGGTTGTTCGTCGGTTCGTCGAGCAGCAGGATGTCCGGGTTAGAGAACAGCGCCTGCGCCAGCAGAACACGGAGTTTCCAGCCGGGTGCGACTTCGCTCATGGGGCCGTAATGCTGTTCTACCGGAATACCCACGCCCAGCAGCAGTTCGCCCGCACGCGCTTCTGCGGAGTAGCCGTCCATCTCGCCGTACTGCGTCTCCAGATCGGCCACTTTGTAGCCGTCCTCTTCGCTCATTTCGGCGAGGCCGTAGATGCGATCGCGCTCCTGCTTCACTTCCCACAGCTCAACGTGGCCCATGATCACGGTGTCAAGCACGGTGAACGCTTCAAAGGCGAACTGATCCTGACGCAGCTTGCCGATGCGCTCGTTCGGATCGAGAGAAACGTTGCCCAGGGTCGGCTCTAAATCGCCGCCGAGGATCTTCATGAAGGTGGATTTTCCGCTACCGTTGGCACCAATCAGGCCGTAACGGTTGCCGCCGCCAAACTTGACGGAAATGTTTTCAAACAGCGGCTTACTGCCAAACTGCATAGTGACGTTGCTGGTAACTAACACGGGAGATTCCTGCGAGAAGTGTGATAAACCCGGCATTATGCCACAATTCCGAAATGAGATCCCGTGTAACAACGTAGCGCTAAACTTTAACAGGATTGAAAAAAGTGTGATTTAGTACACATCCGAATTCCATGCGGGGGGGAATGCACATATAATGCGCTCCCTAAACCGTTCTGACTTTTAAACAACCTGCCAACGTGGCACAGATACCTCGCACAACATGAATATGAAATTAACTTCGCTTTTTGCGGCGGCGTTTGCCGTAGTAGGGTTTTGCAAGACCGCTTCTGCTGTCACCTATCCACTGCCAACCGACGGTAGCCGTCTGGTGGGTCAGAACCAGGTTGTGACCATCGAAGAAGGCAACAGCCAGCCGCTGGAATATTTCGCAGCAGAGTACCAGCTTGGCCTGTCCAACATGCTGGAAGCTAACCCGGGTGTCGATCCTTACCTGCCGAAAGGCGGTACCGTGCTGAACATCCCTCAGCAGCTGATCCTGCCGGACACCGTGCATGAAGGTATCGTCATTAACAGCGCCGAAATGCGTCTGTACTACTACCCGAAAGGCACTAACACCGTGATCGTGTTGCCAATCGGTATTGGCCAGCTGGGTAAAGATACTCCGATGAACTGGACCACCAAAGTTGAGCGCAAGAAAGCCGGCCCAACCTGGACCCCAACCGCGAAAATGCACGCCGAATACATCGCTGCAGGCGAGCCGCTGCCAGCCGTTGTGCCTGCGGGCCCGGATAACCCGATGGGTCTGTACGCGCTCTATATTGGCCGTCTGTATGCCATTCACGGCACCAATGCTAACTTCGGTATCGGCCTGCGCGTGAGCCACGGCTGTGTGCGTCTGCGTAACGACGACATCAAATTCCTGTTCGAAAATGTGCCGGTTGGCACCCGCGTGCAGTTCATCAACGAGCCTGTAAAAGCGACCACCGAGCCAGATGGCAGCCGTTATCTCGAAGTGCATAACCCGCTCTCCACCAGCGAAGAGCAGATCGACAATAACGTGACTGTGCCGATTACGCTGACCAGCAACGTGAAGGCGGTGACCGGTGAGCAGGATGTGGATGCGACTATTGTGGATCAGGCGATTCAGAATCGTTCGGGGATGCCGGTTCGGTTGAACTGATGGTAATAGGAACAATTCTGCTGAAACAGTGGAATTGTTCCGTTCACTAAGTCATCTCTGCATTATGTTCACCCTGCTGCGGTGAACGCGTTAAGGGGGCTATCGCCGCCCCCTTAACAATCCCGGCTCCCGGCAAAGAAAATCGCCGCTTCGCGGTCCCCTCAGCTTATTCCTTCCGGCTTTCGGGTCGGGCGTGATCCTACATCCTTGTAGGTCACGCCCTCTCGGCGCATCCCTGCGCCTCGCCCCGGCCTACAGGAAACGCTTCGGCGATTTTCAGCCGGACTCTCGCCCCCTCCACCTTTCCAGCTGTTTGAAAAAATCTTAAAAGAGTCTTTTAACAATTTCTGCATGTGGCACGGGTGTTGAGTCCCGCTGAAATCGGCGAACCGGAGACCGGATGACAAGGGCTGGACGCCAGGGATGGCGGCCAGAGGCGAATCGAGACAGACAAAATTGCTGGGAGCAATTTTGAACAACGCTTGCGTTGGCCCCGAAGGGGCGAGTCCCAGGGACGGGACGAGTAATCACGAGTTGAGCAGACCGCAGGCAGCAGGTCGGGAGGTGAGCGCAGTGCGAAGCACCGATTTCTTGCGGGGCCGCGGGGATTGAAAAGGGGGCCGCGGTGGCCCCCTTTTCCCGTTCACGTGTGCTGGAACGTCATATTCTATCCGTCATAAAGTGAACGGAACTCACCTCTGAATGGCGAATATGCAATTTCTTTCCAAAGCGCTAAATCATCCCCTCGGCGCATCCCCAAACACAGCATAATCCGGCAATTGCACCTGCTGGTACGGCTCCCATCCCCCGCCCAGCGCTTTATAGAGCGCCACCAGATCCAACGCACTTTGTACCCGGGCCTGATCCCGCTGCTGCTGCGCCTGGGCCAGCTGGCGCTGGGCATCCAGCACGTCGATAAAGGTCGCTATCCCCTGACGATAGCTGCTGCTCGCCAGATCGAAGGCGTTTTGCAGCGCATCAATGGTTTTGCTTAATCCCGCTTCCCGCTTCTGATCGGTGCGGTAGCTGACCAGCGCGTTCTCCACATCTCCCAGCGCGGTAAGTACCGTCTGGCGGTACTCCAGCACCGCGGCGCCCTGCTGCGCGCGGGCTACCTTCACGCTGGAGACCAGCCGCCCGCCCTGGAAGATGGGGATCGAAACCTGCGGCCCTACGCTGTAAAAGTGGCTGCTCCAGTCGGTGAGCCAGCTGGCTTCGCTGTTGCGCAGACCAAACTGCCCGCTGAGCGAAACGCTGGGGAACAGTTGCGCCACCGAGACGCCGATCTGCGCGGTAGCCGCATGCAGATTAGCCTCGGCTTCACGCACGTCCGGCCGCCGCCGTGCCAGGGTGGAGGGAATACCGGTGGGGACAATCTCCGGCAGCGCGGGCAGCGGTTTGCTGGCCTGTAGCTCACCGTCCAGCGCGCCCGGCGGTTTGCCAAGCAGGATCGCCAGGCCGTTCATCGCCTGCCGCGCCTGGGCTTCATATTGCGGAAGCTGGGCCTCCAGATTGCCGAGCTGGGCGCGGGCGTTCTCCACGTCCATCTGCGGTGACAGGCCGCCGCGCTGGCGGCTGTCGGTCAGCTCCAGCGTCTGCCGGGCGCTCTCAATCTGCGTATTAAGGGTAGCGATACTGCTCTGGGCACCGCGCAGCTGGAGCCAGGCGCGGGCGACTTCGGCCTCCAGTGATACCAGCGCGTCGTTACGCTGCTCGATGGCCGCCTGCTGCCGGGCATTAGCGGCTTCCACCTGACGACGCACCTTGCCCCACAGATCCAGCTCCCACTGGGCATCAAAGCTGCCCTGGTAAAGGTTAATCGGCTGGGTCAACGGCCCCAGCGCCCCGCGCAGTTCGGGATCAACCTCATCAAGCTGATCGTATACCCCGTGGGATTTCAGCTCTCCCTCCAGCCCCAGCTGCTGCCGGGTAGCCTGCAAATTGCCATTCACCGCCGGGAAGAAGGCCCCGCCCGCCTGGTTGATCTGCTCCCTTGCCCCGGCGATGCGCAGCACGGTTTGCTGCAGCGACAGGTTGCCGGCGATAGCACGCTCGATCAGGCTGTCCAGCTGCGGGTCGCCGAAGGTTTTCCACCAGCGCGGGTTGAGGGCGCTTGACGCGGTTTGCGATTTTACGTCCCGATCGCCCGGATCGTTCCAGTGGCTCGGGGTTTGCGGCGCGGGCTGCTGGTAGTCGGGCCCCACGGCGCAGCCTGCCAGCAACAGCATTAACATCAGGGGACTTAATCGTTGAATCATCAGTGTGCTCCTGCACTCCCCTCGCTCTTAACCGGCGAGAGCAACAAACAAAACGGGATCAGTAAGAAGGCCACCGCGCTCAGAATGGTGAAGACGTCCACGTAGGCCAGGAAACGCGACTGTTCGATCATCGCCTGGTACATGCGACCAGTGGCAATGCCGGTAGGATCGCCCACCTGGGTGGTGAAGTTCTGGATCGCCTGCGCCATCTCGCGCAGCGTCTGCTGGAACGGCTCATCAAACGCTGAGGTATGCGTGGCCAGATGGGCGCTGTGGGCCTGCGAGCGCTCGGTAATGGCCGCCGTCGAGAGCGAAATGCCCACCGACCCCGCCACGTTGCGGAACATGGTAAACAGCGCCGCGGCGTCGGCGTTCAGCCGTCTTGGGATCGAGATGAAGGCAATGGTGGTCAGGGGCACAAACAGGAAACCCAGCCCGATGGACTGGGCGCTGCGAAACAGCACCAGGGTCTCGAAGTCGATATCCGGCGTGAGCGTGCGCGACCAGAAGAACGACACCGCCAGACAGGTAAAGCCGAAGGCAATAATCAGGCGGGTCTGCACAATCGGCATCAGCTTCAGCACCAGCGGGATGGTCAGCACGATCAGGATCGCGCCGGGCGAAAGGACCAGCCCCGACCAGGTGGCGGTATAGCCCAGATCCTGCTGCGCCAGCTGGGGGATCACCACCGAACTGCCGTAAAGGATCATTGCCATACCGGCCATCAGCAGGCTGGAGACGGCAAAGTTTTTATCCTTCATGCAGTGCAGATCCACCACCGGTTTTCTGGCGTACAGCAGCCAGTAGATGGCGCCAATAATGCCGATCAGGGTCAACACCGCAAAGGTGCGGATAAAGTTCGAATAGAACCAGTCGTCATCTTCCCCGCGATCGAGCATCACCTGCAGGCAGCCGAGACCCAGAGCAATAAGCCCGATGCCGGTCCAGTCGATGGAAAGCTTCTCTTTTGATTTACTCTCCCACGGCGGATCTTCCAGCAGCTGGTAGATAGCGAGCACGGTCACCACCCCCACCGGAATGTTAATAAAGAACACCCAGCGCCAGGAGTAGTTATCGGTGATCCAGCCGCCGAGCGTCGGCCCCAGCACCGGGGCGACGATAATGGCGATGGATGACAGGCCAAAGGCCTTGCCCCGATCTTCCGGCTTAAAGTAGTCGAGCAGCACCGACTGCTGGGTAGGCTGTAGCCCGCCGCCGAAGAAGCCCTGCAGGATGCGAAACAGGATGATCTGCCAAAGCTCGGTGGCGATCCCGCACAGAAATGAGCAGACGGTGAACATCACAATGCAGATCAGAAAGAACTGCTTGCGGCCAAACAGCCGGCTCAGAAACGCCGAGATGGGCAGTACGATGCCGTTCGCCACCAGGTAGCTGGTGAGTACCCAGGTGGATTCGTCGTAGCTGGCGGAGAGCGACCCCGCCACATGGGGCAGCGCCACATTCACGATGGTGGTGTCGAGGATCTCCATAAATACCGCGAGGGTGACGACGATCGCCACCGCCCACGGGTTGCTGGCGGGACGCCAGTTTTCATGGCTGTGCTCGCTCATTCCAGGGTTACCTTCGGTTCAACCGACAGACCCAGCGGCAGCGGCTTGTCAGGATCCAGCCCTTTATCAATAACAATTTTCACCGGCACGCGCTGGACAATCTTCACGAAGTTGCCGGTGGCATTCTCCGACGGGAAGGCGGCAAAGCGCGAGCCACTCCCCTGCTGGATGGAGTCAATATGCCCTTCCAGCTCCAGATCCGGCCAGGCGTCCACGCTTAGCGTTACTTTATTGCCGGGGCGCATCCGCTCCAGCTGCGACTCTTTAAAGTTGGCGACGACCCAGATATCGGTCGAGACCAGCGACATGAGCGCCGTTCCCGCCTGCACCAGAGTGCCGGTCTGCACGTTGCGTTTGGTGATGTAGCCGTCAAAGGGGGCCCGCACCTCGGTGTAAGAGAGGTTCAGCTCGGCGGTCTCCAGCTGAGCGCGCTCCTGCTCCACCTGACGCTCACGGGCTTCGACGTTGGTCTCCTGCTGGCGAATTTGCAGCTGCACCTGCGAGGCGACTTCAAGCTGCGCTTTGGCGCTGGCAAGCTGGGCCTGAGCGCTGCGCAGCTGGGCGTTAGCCGCGTCGATGCTCTGTTGCGTGGTGGCGCGGGGATCGACGCCGCGCTGGCGGCGATACTCCGCCTGGGCATTAGCGAGATCCGCCTGGGCTTTGATCACCTGAGCGTTGGCTTCATCGCGCTGGGCGGGATACTGCACCTTCGAGAGGGCCAGCTGCGCCTGGGCCTGATGCAGCTGGGCCTCGGCCAGGCCAAGCTGGGCTTTTGCCTGGTCTCGCTGGGCGAGAGTGTCCCGGGGGTCGATGGTGACCAGCAGATCGCCCTTTTTCACCCGCTGGTTATCCCGCACCCTCAGGTCGGTGACATAGCCTGCGGTTTTCGGGGCGATGGTGACGGCATCGCCTTCGGTGAAGGCGTCGTCGGTGGTCTCCTCGTTGCGGGTCATAAACCACCAGACCAGCGCCACAATGACCATCACGATCACCACCGCACCCAGAATAATCAGCGGCTTTTTGCCGGGGCGTTTACGTTCGGTCTCTTTATTATCGCTATTTTCAGAGGGTTGGTTTTCTTCTGCCATAGAACAGCGTCCGTCCTGTTAGTGAGCGGCCTCACAATTATGCCGCTCACTAAAGTTAGGACGTTGCTATACATTTGCCAGGAAAAACTGACAAATTGGGCACTATATGAGAAGGAATAATCCGAAACCGACACACCCTGCCCAGATCAGCATCGGCAGCGACCACAGATGGAAGCGCCACCAGATGCGGCGGTCGTTGGCCATCCGCAGGGCGATAAGGTTGGCGAGGGAGCCCGGCAACAGGCCAAAGCCCCCCACGTTCACCGCCCACGCCAGCAGTGCCGTCGGCGGTACATAGTTGAGCAGCAGAATAGTGGACGGCACGTTGCTGATAAACTGCGACAGCCCGATGGCGGTAAGCCATAGTCCTGGCTGCGACAGATGGGTGACGTTCTGCAGCACGCCCTGTAGCGCCGGAACCTGAATCAGCAGGTGCACATCGATAAACATCGCCATAAACACCAGCAGCAGCGTCCAGTCGACGCTTATCAGCACCCGTCGGGCCAGCAGCAGGAAGCCCCCCGCCACCAGCAGCACGCCCCATAACTCCTGTTTCAGATCGAGAGCTACCAGAAACACCAGATAGAGCGCCAGACAGCTCCACGCCAGCCGCGGTTTCGCCTGCGCTAAGGGTCTACCGCTGTGATAGCGCAACGGCGTTGCCGGGAAAGCAAACCAGCACAGCAGCGCCAGGGTTAGCATCATCACCAGCGCCAGCGGCGCCATCTGCCAGGTAAAGGCGGCGAACGACAGCCCGGAGCGCCCCCACAGCAGGATATTTTGCGGGTTACCAATCGGCGTCAGCAGCGACCCGGCGTTAACTGCCAGCGCCTCAAAAACGATCAGCCGGTTGACCGGGATCTCGCACAGCTTGCGCAGCGTAAGGGTGAGCGGCACCACGATAAAGAGCGCGACGTCGTTGGTAAGAAAAGTTGAGAGCAGCGCCGCAGAGAAGACCATAAACAGCGCCAGGCGCCGCTCGGTGGCGAAGCGGCGCACCATCTTGCGCCCCAGAACGTCAAAAAAACCGCTCTGCTCGACCCCTTTGGTCAGCATCATCAGCCCGGCGAGGGTAGTGATGGTGTGCCAGTCGATGGCGGCTGGCCAGCGCTCAGGTGCGAAGGGAACCAGAAAACTGAGTCCCACCCCGACCACCAGCAACAGATGAAAGAAACGATCGCGGGCCAGCGCCCGCAGGCCGGGAAGGATCATTCTGCGGCGGATCCGTATTTCAGCGTGAAGGCCTGGAACTGCTGCAACGTCTCTTCGCTGACGTGATGTTCCATTCCCTCTGCATCACGGCGGGCAATCTCGGGGCTGACGCCCAGTACCAGCAGGAAATTTTCAACAATCTGATGGCGCTCGCGGCTCGCCTGGGCCAGCTTTTCCCCTTCCGGAGTAAGAAACACGCCGCGCCAGGGGATCATTTCGATCAGGCCTACCGTTGCCAGGCGCTTGAGCATTTTTGCCACCGTCGGCTGAGAGACGCCAAGCCGCGCGGCCATATCCACCTGACGGGCCTCCCCCACTTCGCGGATCAGATCCGAGATCAGCTCGACATAATCATCAATCAGCTCGCGGCGATGCGCCTCGCGAACCTGGCGAAATCCTTCGACATGCTCTTCGACATTGACCAGTTGCGTCATTTTTTTTGTTGTTGGTTTACCTGCACGGCGGTTCATTGTGCTTCCTCAATCCGGTGACACATCAAGCGTATCAATGCATAAGCGGGCATTGTAAACCATAGCTACACAAGCACAAAAAATTAACGACATAGCCATAGCCATATAACATAGCCTGTGCTATATCTGTATGTAATGCAGTCACCCTTCACGGATCGAAGGGATCAACCCGCAGGAGGTCATCATGAACGAATTCAAGAGGTGTATGCGCGTGTTTAGCCACTCTCCCTTTAAGGTACGCTTAATGCTGCTCAATATGATTTGCGAGATCGTCAGCGGCAAGCCAGAGCAGAACAAACCTTCCCACTAAGCGGCGTCGCGGTACGCCGCTTCATTTTTTTGTCATTTATCCCCGCTATACTTCCTGACGGAAGGCTATTCCCCGATTTTTTTTGCGGAAATGTAATCCTCTTCGCAAAACACCTACTTTATATCTGTTGACGTTATACCTCACTGGCTCTATCTTCTTGCAGCCCTGCACTTTTTGCGGCTCGCAGATGCGGACCTCAATCCCCCTTCTACGCATTCTCAGGCAGGTTTTGACCCTTGGCGCCAGGGTGAGCACATGGCGTTTTCGCGATAGTGACCTATGAATTTAACCCTGAAAGAGACGCTCATTACCCGCAGCCGGGCCTTAAGCCCGTGGACGGGATTCTATTTTTTACAGTCGCTGCTGATTAACTTTGCCCTCGGCTATCCGTTCAGCCTGCTGTATGCCGTGGCCTTCACCTGTATCCTGCATCTGCTGTGGCTCGGCGCACCGCGCCTGCAAAAAGGCCTGGTCGGGATCTGCTCCCTGGTGGCGGCGATGTACTTTCCCTTTGGTCAGGCCTACGGCGCGCCAAACTTTAATACCCTGCTGGCGATGCACTCCACCAACATGGAAGAGTCCACGGAGATCCTCACCATCTTCCCGTGGTACAGCTATATCGTCGCCCTGTTTATCTTTGCCCTCGGCGTCATCGCCGTGCGTCGTAAGCCGCAGCCCAAAAACGCGTGGAACAAAGTCGACAGTCTGTGCCTGGTCTTCAGCGTGGTGGCCTTTTTTGTCGCGCCGGTGCAGAACCTGGCCTGGGGCGGCGTCTTTAAGCTGAAAGATACCGGCTATCCGGTGTTTCGCTTCGTCAAAGACGTGGTGGTCAACAACCAGGAGGTTGTTGAAGAACAGGCGCGGATGGCCCAACTGTCGCAGATGAAGGACACCTGGAACGTGCTGGCGGTGAAGCCGAAGTATCACATCTATATGGTGGTAATCGGCGAAAGCGCCCGCCGTGACGCGCTCGGGGCATTTGGTGGACACTGGAATAACACCCCGTTTGCCAGCAAGGTCAACGGCACCCTGTTCACCGACTACATTGCCGCCAGCGGCTCAACGCAGAAATCCCTCGGGCTGACCCTTAACCGGGTGGTGGATAACAAACCGCAGTTCCAGGATAACTTCGTTACTCTGGCCAACCGCGCGGGCTTCCAGAGCTGGTGGTTCTCAAACCAGGGGCAGATTGGCGAATACGATACGGCCATCGCCAGCATTGCCAAACGCGCGGACGAAGTGCAGTTCCTGAAAAGCGGTGATTTTGAGGCGGATAAGAACACCCGGGATGAGGCACTGCTGAAGATGACCGAGCAGGTCTTCAGCAGCCATCGCACCCAACCACAGCTGATCGTTCTGCACCTGATGGGCTCGCACCCGCAGGCCTGCGATCGCACCCAGGGGAAATATGCCGAGTTCGTTCAGTCGAAAGAGACCTCATGCTATCTCTACACCATGACCCAGACCGACGACCTGCTCAGCAAGCTCTATACCCAGCTGCAAAACACGGGTGAGAGTTTCTCGATGGTCTATTTCTCCGACCACGGGCTGGCATTCAAAGAGCGCGGAAAAGAGGTGCAGTACCTGGCGCACGACGACGCTTTCCAGCAGAACTTCCAGGTGCCGTTTATGGTGCTCTCGAGCGATGACAAAGCCCATCGGGTTATCAAAGCGCGCCGTTCCGCGAATGATTTCTTAAGCTTCTTCTCGCAGTGGACGGGGATTCGTGCCAAAGAGATTGCGAATAAGTACCGCTTCCTGTCGAACGACAAGGCGCCGCCGGTGTATGTGACCAACTTTAAATTACAGAAAGTGGATTACAACCATCTGGGGACGGATCTGTTTGAGACGAGGAGTCGGTAGGTTTGTGCGGTCTGATGCCCTCACCCTGACCCTCTCCCACAGGGAAAGGGAATGATCGAGCGTACAGCAATGGCAGAGTACAATATTGCCTCAGTAATTACAGCGATGGCCTGGTCCGGCTGAAAATCGCCGAAGCGTTGACCGTAGGCCGGGGCGAGGCGCAGGGACGCGCCGAGAGGGCGTGACCTACATGGATGTAGGATCACGCCCGACCCGATAGCCGGAGGGCATAAGCTGAGGGTACCGCGAAGCGGCGATTTTCTTGCCGGGAGCCGGGATTGTTAAGGGGCGGCGATAGCCCCCTTAACACGTTCACTGGTGACGCTCCTGAAAGAGAAGCACTGAACATCAAGTGAACGGAACATCCCTCTGAGCCGCATGTTCCCCTCACCCCAACCCTCTCCCCAAAGGGGCGAGGGAGAAAAACAAAAAAACCCGCCGAAGCGGGTTTTTTTACTGGCTCACCGAAGTGATTAGAAGCGGTAACCTACGCCCGCAATCCAGGTGCCAACGTCAACGTTACGGATGCGGCTCTGCTCATAGGAGAAGTCCAGCGCAACGTTTTCAACCGGGTTGAACTGCATACCTGCGCCATAGGAGAAGCCGTAGTCGCTGTTGCTTGCAGTGCGGTTGAAGCCCTGGTTTTCAGTCTGCTGGAATTTACCGTAGCCAACACCCACAACGCCGTAGATGCTCGCCCAGTCGTTCAGACGGTAAGCCGGGCCAGCGGTGATGCCGTAGTACTGACCTTTGTTATACGCGCCGCCTTCAGAACGGTCTTTCTCGGTGTAGGTGAAGGAACCGATAACACCCAGTGGGTTGTTATCCTGCTCGTAGCGATATTTCAGGTTGAAACCGTTGGTTTTATTCATCACGCCCTGCATATCGCTCTGAGCGTAACCGCCAGTAACGGTAGACGTATCCGCCATAGCGGAACCTGCGGAAACAGCCAGAACGGCCGCCAGTGCTGAAAGACATGCAATTTTTTTCATAACCACCTCAAATGTGCTTCAAGTAAATCCGTAAGTTTTAAATATATCAAAGAAACTTGTGAAACTCTTTGTGCTTCGTGATGTCTAACGCGGGTTTTCGTGTAACTAAACATTTCCACCAGCAGCTATCTTGTTCAAAAAACACCAGATTTGTGTTTCAAAACGCTAATAGTGCGCGCCAGTCACAATACATTCATCCAGACAATTCCTAATCTGTTACATTAATCAGTCTGTCGTATGACGCCATTTTACGGATTTGTGACGACTTTTTTTCAACAAAGTCTCAACCGCCCGGCGTTATTTCATTTACACTCCCCCTCTTTACTTCCTTTGACACAAATTGACAGGAGAAAGGATGCCTGGATTGTCTCGCAGGGCGCCGGTCTGGTTACCCGTAATCGTCATTCTGATTGCCATGCTCTCCATTCAGAGCGGGGCCTCTTTGGCAAAATCGCTCTTCCCGCTGGTGGGCGCCCCTGGCGTAACGGCGCTGCGTATTGCGCTTGGCACCCTGATACTGGTGGTGATTTTCAAGCCCTGGAGACTGCGCTTCAAAAAAGAGCAGCGTCTGCCCCTGCTCTTTTACGGGCTGTCGCTGGGGGCGATGAACTACCTGTTTTACCTGTCGATACAGACGGTGCCGCTGGGGATTGCGGTGGCGCTGGAGTTCACCGGCCCGCTGGCGGTAGCCCTGTTCTCCTCCCGACGTCCGGTAGACTTTATCTGGGTGGTGCTGGCGGTACTCGGGCTGTGGTTTCTCCTGCCGCTGGGCCAGGACGTCTCGCACGTTGATCTGGCCGGCGCGGCGCTGGCGCTGGGGGCGGGTGCCTGCTGGGCTATCTATATTCTGACCGGACAGCGTGCCGGAGAGGAGCACGGCCCGGCCACCGTCGCCCTCGGCTCGCTGATAGCCGCCATTGTTTTCGTGCCGCTGGGGATGGCCCAGGCCACCGACTCTATCTGGCAATGGTCGATCCTGCCGGTGGGGCTGGCGGTAGCGGTGCTTTCCACCGCTCTCCCCTACTCGCTGGAGATGATTGCCCTGACGCGTCTGCCGACGCGTATTTTCGGCACCCTCATGAGCATGGAGCCGGCGCTGGCGGCGATGTCCGGAATGGTGTTCCTGGGCGAGTCGCTCACCTTTACCCAGACGCTGGCACTCTGCTCCATCATTGCCGCCTCGATGGGTTCAACCCTCACCCTGCGCCGGGAGAGTAAAGTCGAAGAGATAGATATCCGCTAGCAGGCGTTATTTTTGCCGGGGAACGGCTTCCCGGCAAAATATTCCCATTCGCATTAACGTCATTATTTTGAAATATCACCAGATTCACTTTCAATCGCATCAAAAAATAAGATTAATTTACCCGCCAATATAATTTTTATATAAATATCAAATTATTATGTATCACAACCACTCTGTCACTATTAAAACGATAGGCAATACCCGATCGCGCTCTCTATAGCCAGTGCTATACTTGATTCCGAAATAACTTTGGACGCCAACATCAAGAGGAAATGAGATTATGCCTACCGCTAAACTGGTAAAAACAAAAGCACCTAATCTGCTGTATACCCGTAACGATGTGTCAGACAGCGATAAGAAAGCGACGATTGAGCTGCTGAATCGCCAGGTGATCCAGTTCATTGACCTGTCTCTTATTACTAAACAGGCCCACTGGAATATGCGCGGTGCCAACTTTATTGCTGTGCATGAGATGCTGGATGGCTTCCGCACCGCACTGACCACTCACCTGGATACCATGGCCGAACGTGCCGTACAGCTGGGCGGCGTGGCGCTGGGTACCACTCAGGTTATCAACAGCAAAACTCCGCTGAAAAGCTACCCGCTGGATATCCACAGCGTTCAGGACCACCTGAAAGAGCTGGCGGATCGTTATGCTGTAGTGGCAAACGATGTGCGTAAAGCGATCGGCGAAGCGAAAGATGAAGATACCGCCGATATCCTCACCGCGGCTTCCCGCGACCTGGATCAGTTCCTGTGGTTCATCGAATCTAACATCGAGTAATCCATAGCGTTTTGCTATTACACCCTCGCCTTCGGCGGGGGTTTTGCACTTTCATGGTGCAGTAATTTCCCCTCTCTCGCGGCAATCGTAAAGCATTTGTAATAATCACCTCACACAATCGTTAACGAAAGATTGTTTTCTCGTCAATATTTGCGCTAAATAGCATAACCGTTAGTGATGGCGTTTTACCGCACCAAAATAGCGCCTCGTTGTGGTGCAACTGACGCCTGTTGCGCCCTTTTTTGTGCAATGAAATGCGGGCTGACCTTGCAAAAACAACACGTTGTAAAGTTGGCACGATTTTTTCATAGAGCCGTTCGTTCTCGCAGGGGATCGCCCCGTGGATATAAAAGGAAATGCTATGAAGTCTGTATTAAAAGTTTCACTGGCTGCACTTACCCTGGCTTTTGCGGTCTCTTCTCAGGCTGCTGATAAGAAACTGATTGTTGCCACCGACACCGCCTTCGTACCGTTCGAATTTAAACAGGGCGACCAGTATGTTGGTTTTGACGTGGATCTGTGGGCAGCTATCGCGAAAGAACTGAAGCTGGATTACACCCTGAAGCCAATGGACTTCAGCGGTATCGTTCCGGCACTGCAGACCAAAAACGTTGACCTGGCGCTGGCCGGTATCACCATCACTGACGCACGTAAAAAAGCCATCGACTTCTCTGACGGCTACTACAAAAGCGGTCTGCTGGTGATGGTGAAAGCGGACAACAACGACGTGAAAAGCGCGAAAGATCTCGATGGCAAAGTGCTCGCAGTGAAGAGCGGTACCGGTTCTGTTGATTACGCGAAAGCTAACATCAAAACCAAAGACCTGCGCCAGTTCCCGAACATCGATAACGCCTACATGGAACTGGGCACCAACCGTGCTGACGCCGTGCTGCACGACACGCCAAACATCCTGTACTTCATCAAAACCGCAGGCA
Source organism: Leclercia adecarboxylata (assembly GCF_035787115.1). Taxonomy (GTDB): domain Bacteria; phylum Pseudomonadota; class Gammaproteobacteria; order Enterobacterales; family Enterobacteriaceae; genus Enterobacter; species Enterobacter adecarboxylatus_E. Next base: position 508,670 of record NZ_JALKTL010000002.1, read on the forward strand.
ACGGCAAGTTCAAAGCGGTAGGTGAATCCCTGGAAGCCCAGGAATACGGTATTGCGTTCCCGAAAGGCAGCGACGAACTGCGCACCAAAGTTAACGGCGCACTGAAGACCCTGCGTGAGAACGGCACCTATAACGAAATCTATAAAAAATGGTTCGGTACTGAACCTAAATAATTCAGCCTGACACAGGCTCTGTAACGCCCGGAGGCGCTTGCGCTTACCGGGCCTACACTTTTAGTCATTACCACTATGGCTGACTGTTTGTTTTCACCACGGTATACAGGAACTCATCATGCAGTTTGACTGGAGCGCCATCTGGCCCGCCATTCCTCTTTTGCTTGAAGGCGCCAAAATGACCCTGTGGATTTCGGTCCTCGGTCTGGTTGGCGGGTTGATTATCGGCCTCGTCGCCGGTTTTGCCCGCACCTACGGCGGCTGGATAGCCAACCACATCGCACTGGTCTTCATCGAAGTTATCCGCGGCACACCGATTGTCGTGCAGGTAATGTTTATCTACTTCGCCCTGCCGATGGCCTTTACCGACCTGCGCATCGACCCGTTCAGCGCGGCGGTGGTCACCATCATGATCAACTCCGGCGCCTATATCGCCGAGATCACCCGCGGTGCGGTCCTGTCGATCCATAAAGGCTTCAGCGAGGCCGGCCTGGCGCTGGGACTCTCCCGTCGCGAAACCATCCGCCACGTGATCCTGCCCCTGGCGCTGCGTCGTATGCTGCCGCCGCTGGGTAACCAGTGGATCATCAGTATTAAAGATACCTCCCTGTTCATCGTTATCGGCGTGGCTGAACTGACCCGTCAGGGCCAGGAGATCATTGCCGGTAACTTCCGTGCGCTGGAGATCTGGAGCGCCGTGGCCGTGGTTTACCTGATTATTACGCTGGCGCTGAGCTTCGTGCTGCGTCGTCTGGAAAAAAGGATGAAAATCCTGTGATTGAATTTAAAAACGTCTCCAAGCACTTCGGTCAGACCCAGGTGCTGCACAATATTGATTTGACTATCCAGACCGGGGAAGTGGTGGTCATTATCGGACCATCCGGTTCCGGTAAATCGACCCTGCTTCGCTGCATCAACAAGCTGGAAGAGATCACCAGCGGCGATCTGATTGTTGATGGTCTGAAGGTGAACGACCCAAAAGTGGACGAACGCCTGATCCGTCAGGAAGCGGGCATGGTATTCCAGCAGTTTTATCTCTTCCCGCACCTGACGGCGCTGGAAAACGTGATGTTTGGCCCTCTGCGCGTGCGCGGTGCCAACAAAGCGGCAGCCGAGCGGCTTGCAAAAGAGCTGCTGGCGAAAGTCGGTCTGGCGGAGCGGGGGCATCACTACCCGTCCGAGCTCTCCGGCGGTCAGCAGCAGCGCGTGGCCATCGCCCGTGCGCTGGCGGTTAAACCGAAAATGATGCTGTTCGATGAGCCGACCTCGGCACTCGACCCGGAACTGCGCCACGAGGTGCTGAAGGTCATGCAGGATCTGGCTGAAGAAGGGATGACGATGGTGATCGTGACCCACGAAATCGGCTTTGCCGAGAAAGTGGCCTCACGCCTGATCTTCATCGACAAAGGCCGCATTGCCGAAGATGGCAATCCGCAGTCACTGATTGAAAACCCACCAAGCCAGCGTTTGCAGGAGTTCTTGCAGCACGTTTCGTAATTTAACGCCGGGCGGCGCTGACGCTTGCCCGGCCTGCGCTACCTCCGGAATTCTCCCAAAACTCCCCCACCTCCACGCGCCTTCTATACTTATCATTTTGCTCAATATTGTCACCGGAGGACACCGTGCCGTGGATCCTGCTGCTTCTGATTAGCCTGTTTTGCCTGCCTGCACAGGCCGTCAGCCTGCCGGGCGTTCCTGCCGCTACCGCCAGTGACCAGACAGCACCGCCCCCTGAGCCAGATGTTGAGCAGAAAAAAGCGGCCTATTCGGCGCTGGCCGATGTGCTGGAAAATGACGCCTCGCGCCAGGAGCTTATCAGCCAGCTGCGCAGCGTTGCCGCCACGCCGCCTGAAGCGCCGGTGCCCAAAATCACCCCGCCGGAGATTGCCGACGAGAAAACGGTGCTGGAGAACGTCACCGACATCAGCCGTCATTATGGTGATGCGCTCTCCTCCCGTTTCGCCCAGCTGTACCGCAACCTGATCGGCTCCCCGCATAAGCCCTTTAACCCGCAAACCTTCACCACCGCCGCACGGCAGTTTCTGATCCTGGCCGGATTAGTCTTTGCCTTTTACTGGCTGGTGAGGCTGTGCGCCTGGCCGTTATACCGCAGGATGGGCAGCTGGGGGCGCAAAAAGAACCGTGAAACCAGCAGCTGGATCCACCTGCCGATGACCATCGCCGGCGCCTTTATTATCGATCTGCTGCTGCTGGCGCTGACCCTGTTTATCGGCCAGATGCTGAGCGAATCTCTCAACACCGGCAACCCCACCATTGCCTTCCAGCAGGCGCTGTTCCTTAATGCCTTCGCGCTGATTGAGTTCTTTAAAGCGATCCTGCGCCTGATATTTTGCCCGCGGGTGCCCGATCTGCGTCCCTTCGCCATCGACGACCACGCCGCGCATTACTGGTCGTTACGGCTGAGTATTCTGAGCGGCATCATCGGCTATGGCCTGCTGGTGGCGGTGCCGATTATCTCCAACCAGGTCAACGTGCAGATTGGCGCCCTGGCAAACGTCCTGATCATGCTCTGTATTACCGTCTGGGCGCTGTACCTGATCTTTCACAACAAACGCGCCATTACCGAGGGGCTGCTCCATCTTGCCGACCGTTCGCTGGCCTTCTTCAGCCTGTTTATTCGCGCCTTCGCTCTGGTCTGGCACTGGCTGGCGAGCGCTTACTTCATCGTGCTCTGCTTCTTCTCGCTGTTCGATCCTGGAAACAGCCTGAAATTTATGATGGGAGCGACGTTCCGCAGCCTGGCGATCGTCGGCGTTGCCGCCTTCGTTTCCGGGCTGCTGTCACGCTGGCTTGCCAAAACCATTACCCTGTCGCCGCACGTGCAGCGCAGCTATCCGGAGCTGCAAAAGCGGCTTAACGGCTGGATAGGCGTGTCGCTGAAGGTGGCGCGGTTCCTGACGGTCTGCGTTGCCATCATGCTTCTGCTCAGCGCCTGGGGGTTGTTCGACTTCTGGAACTGGCTGCACAACGGCGCCGGTGAAAAGACGGTGGATATTCTGATCCGCATCGCGCTGATCCTGTTCTTCTCCGCCATCGGCTGGACAATACTGGCGAGCCTGATCGAAAACCGCCTGTCGTCGGATATTCATGGCCGCCCGCTGCCCAGCGCCCGCGCCCGAACCTTGTTGACGCTGTTTCGCAACGCGCTGGCGGTGGTCATCAGCACCATTACCATCATGATTGTGCTCTCCGAAATTGGCGTCAATATCGCCCCGCTGCTGGCGGGTGCCGGGGCCCTGGGACTGGCGATCTCTTTTGGCTCCCAGACGCTGGTGAAGGACATCATCACCGGGATCTTTATTCAGTTTGAAAACGGGATGAACACCGGGGATCTGGTGACCATCGGGCCGCTCACCGGCACGGTGGAGCGGATGTCGATTCGTTCGGTAGGGGTGCGGCAGGATACCGGGGCGTACCACATTATTCCGTGGTCGTCGATCACCACCTTCGCCAACTTTGTGCGCGGCATCGGGTCGGTGGTGGCGAACTACGATGTGGACAGGCATGAAGACGCCGGGAAAGCCAAAGACGCGCTGAAAGCGGCGGTGGACGAGCTACTGGAGAGTGAGGACATTCGCGGGCTGATAATCGGCGAGCCGTCATTTGCTGGCATAGTCGGTCTCACCAGCACCGCCTTTACCCTGCGCGTGTCCTTTACCACCCAGCCGCTGAAGCAGTGGACGGTGCGTTTCGCCCTCGACAGCATGGTGAAAAAGCACTTCGATCTGGCGAACGTGCGGATGCCGGTGCAGATGTATCAGCTGTTGCCGCCGCCAGGATCGGCCCCCCCGCCACAAGAACCCACCCTGTAGATCTCGCCAGGAACTGCACCTGAATCTCCCCTGTGGGGAGAGGGTTAGGGTGAGGGGAAACCGCGCTTAGCGCTGGCGACGTTTAGCGTTGTCCATAAAGGTCCAGGCGATAAAGCGGCTCTGCTTCTGCCCCTGGGCCATCTCTTTTTTCACTACTTTCACCGCCCCGACGTCGGTCAGAGCGCGGTACAGCGGCGGCAGATTTTCGCTGCGGGAGACCAGGGTGGTGAACCACTTCACCTGGCGGGCAAACTGCGCGCTTTCGGCAATCATCTTCGTGATAAAGGCCACTTCGCCCCCCTCGCACCACAGCTCCTGCTGCTGGCCGCCAAAGTTCAGCGCGGCATCCGCCGCCTGACCCAGATTGCGGCGCTTACGCTCGCTGCCTGCCCGGGCGGATTCAGCGGAATCATGGAACGGCGGGTTGCACAGGGTGGCATCGTACTGTTCGTTTTTATGGATAATGCCGGTGAAGATCGCCGTGGCGTCTTTCTGACGACGCAGACGGATGGCGCGGCTCATACCGGGACTGGCGTTAATGATGCCGGTGGCATTGGCAAAAGCCTGCGGATCCACTTCGCTGCCGGTAAAGCGCCAGCCATATTCATGCACGCCAATCAGCGGATAAATCAGATTCGCGCCGGTGCCGATATCCAGCACAGTCGCTTCTGCAGGGACAACGCCGTCATTGCCTTCCGCCAGCAGATCGGCGAGATGATGGATGTAGTCGGCACGCCCCGGAACCGGCGGGCAGAGATAGCCGTCCGGAATATCCCACTGTGTCACCCCGTAGAAATGCACCAGTAGCGCTTTATTCAGCGTCTTCACCGCCTGCGGATCGGCAAAGTTCACCGTCGGCTCGCCTGCGGGCGTCCGGGTGATAAATTCGCGCAGCGCCGGACAGCTCTCGCATAAGGCATTCATGTCGTAACGGCTACGGTGGCGGTTGCGTGGGTGCAACCCCGGCTTCTGGGATGTCATGGCGTTCTCCTGTAAACAGCGGCGTAAGATACCCGTTGCGGGCGCGACGGTAAATATTTCTCTGCGCGACAGAATAAAACACCAAAAATCAGACACCTGTATGTCACTGATTTGTCATGGAAATGTCAAAATATGTCGTTCAAAAAACAAGCAGATCATCATCAATTTTTTGCACTAAATCACACTCTGAGCCGTTCTACACTTAGTGTGCATCACCCGTTGTCATTCAGAGGAAGTGATTATGAAAAAATACCTGGTAATGCTGACTGCCGCTTCTCTGGCAGGCGCGTCGTTTGCTGCATGGTCGATCGAATCACTGACCGGCGGCGATACGAGCCAACTCAGACCTGCGGGAACCGTACAGGTTTCCGGGGCAAGAACCCTCGACGACTTGCAGGACAAACTGGCTGAAAAAGCGCGTGAACAGGGCGCCAAAGGCTATGTTGTGAACTCTGCCAGCGGCGACGACACTATGTTTGGTACTGCCACGATTTACAAGTAATACCCCCCTCTCTGCACTGCACACTGCATCCCCCGGGGTGCAGTTCGTTTTTTACCCGAAATCCACTTTGTGAAGTTTTTTAGCAGGTAATGTAAATTTGTGTATTTCCTTTTGTTGGCGAGAGTGATAAAAAGTCACGCCAAATGATAATGTTTATCAAAATTATTATCATTTGTAGGTTCATTACGCATATTCACGTGGCACAGGATCGGGCGCAGACCTGCCTGACAGCGTAATGGAAACTCAATACTAAAAATTATAAGTCGCTAAACAATATGGATAAAAATCGCAACGTTCCGAACAGCTTTAACTCGCTGACCTTTTTCGCGGGTCTGTGTATCGGTCTTTCCCCGGTGACGACGGCACTTGCCGCAGACAACCCGGAGACTAAGCCCGACGACACGCTGGTGGTAGAAGCGGCACAGCCTTCGCTGTATGCTCCGCAAAAATCCGCAGACGCCAAATTCAGCCGTCCGGTGGCCGACACCACGCGTACCATGACCGTCATCTCTGAGCAGGTGTTGAAGGATCAGGGCACCACCAATCTGACCGACGCGCTGAAAAACGTTCCGGGTGTCGGCGCCTTCTTTGCCGGTGAAAACGGCAACTCAACCACCGGTGACGCGGTGTACATGCGCGGCGTGGACACCTCAAACAGCATTTACGTTGACGGTATCCGCGACATCAGCACCACCACCCGCGACACCTTCAACACCGAGCAGGTGGAAGTGATCAAAGGGCCATCCGGCAGCGATTACGGACGCAGCGCCCCGAGCGGCTCGATCAATATGATCAGCAAGCAGCCACGTCTTGATTCCGGTATTGATGCCTCCGCCAGCATCGGCAGCGCGTATATGCGTCGTGGCACCCTCGACATTAACCAGGTGATGGGCGATACCTCGGCGTTTCGCCTGAATCTGATGGGTGAAAAGACCCACGATGAAGGGCGCGATAACGTTAAAAACGAGCGCTACGGCGTGGCCCCTTCCCTCGCCTTTGGTCTGGGAACGGAAAACCGCCTCTACCTGAACTACCTGCACGTCACCCAGCACAATACCCCGGATGGCGGTATTCCGACCATTGGGCTGCCGGGCTACTCTGCGCCATCGGCGGGTACCGCGGCGCTGAATCACTCCGGCAAGGTGGACACCAGCAACTTCTACGGCACCGATTCCGATTACGACGACTCCACCTCTGACACCGCCACGATGCGCTTTGAGCACGACTTCAATGACAATACCACCCTGCGCAATACCACACGCTGGTCGCGGGTGAAGCAGGATTACCTGATGACCGCCGTGATGGGTGGCGCCACCAACATCACCCAGCCGGACCGCAACGACGTGGACACCTGGACCTGGTCACGTAACGCTAACACCAAAGATGTCAGTAACAAGATCCTCACCAACCAGACCAACCTGACCACCAGATTCTATACCGGCAGCGTCGGTCACGATATCAGCACCGGGGTGGAGTTCACCCGCGAAACCCAGACTAACTACGGCGTGGATGCCATTACCCCGCCGCCGGTGAATATCTATCACCCGAACAGCAGTATCGACATCGGCGGTCTGAACAACAGCGGCGCCAACGCCAATGGCCGGACCGATACCTTCGGGATTTACGCCTTTGATACCCTGCAAATTACCCGTGACTTCGAGCTGAACGGCGGCATTCGCCTCGACACTTATCATACCGAGTATGACAGCGCCAGCATCTGCGGCGGCACGGGGCGCGGCGCTGTAGCCTGCCCGGCCGGTACGCCGAAAGGCTCGCCGGTCACCACGGTGGATACCGCCACCTCGGGTAACCTGGTCAACTGGAAAGCCGGGGCGCTTTATCATCTGACAGAGCACGGCAATGTGTACGTTAACTACGCCATCTCCCAGCAGCCCCCGGGCGGCAATAACTTCGCCCTGGCCCAGGGCGGCACCGGCAACAGCGCCAACCGCACCGACTTTAAGCCGCAGAAGGCCAAAACCAGCGAGCTGGGTACCAAGTGGGAAGTGCTGGATAAACGTCTGCTGCTGACCGCGGCGGTCTTCCGTACCGATATCGAAAACGAAGTCGAGCAGAACGATGACGGCACTTACTCGCAGTACGGGAAAAAACGGATCGAAGGTTATGAATTGTCGGCCGCGGGCAACATTACTCCAGCCTGGCAGGTGATCGGCGGTTACACCCAGCAGCGCGCCAGCGTGCGCACCGGCGATAACGTGGCGCAGGATGGCACCTCTTCTCTGCCCTATACCCCGGAACATGCCTTTACGCTGTGGAGCCAGTACCAGGCAACGGATGACCTCTCCGTTGGCGCAGGTGCCCGCTATATCGGCAGCATGCACCGTGGCTCTGACGGCGCGGTGGGTACGCCATCGTTCACCGAAGGTTACTGGGTGGCGGATGCCAAACTGGGCTATCGCGTCAACCGCAACCTCGACATGCAGCTCAACGTCTACAACCTGTTTGATGAGGACTATGTCGCTTCCATCAACAAGAGCGGCTACCGCTACCATCCGGGCGAACCGCGCACCTTTATGTTAACGGCGAACATGCACTTCTGATCCCGCGTGGGGCTTTGGCCCCACCTTTCGGAGAACCTTTTATGATGTATCACATTCCGGGCGTGCTGAACGCCGATGAGGTCGCGCAGTTCCGCTCTCAGCTGGAGCAGGCCCCATGGATTGACGGACGCGCCACCGTGGGCAACCAGGGCGCGCAGGTGAAAAACAACCAGCAGGTTGATACCCAAAGCCCGCTGTATACCACCCTGCAGGCCGCGGTATTGCAGGCGGTGAATCAGCACCCTCTCTTTTTCGCCGCTGCCCTGCCGCGCCAGATCTCCAGCCCGCTGTTTAACCGCTACCAGCAGCAGGAGACCTACGGTTTTCACGTTGACGGCGCCGTGCGCAGCCACCCGCAAAGCGGCTGGATGCGCACCGATCTCTCCGCCACCCTCTTTTTAAGCGAGCCCGACAGCTACGAGGGCGGTGAGCTGGTGGTAAACGACACCTACGGCCAGCACAGCGTCAAGCTTCCTGCCGGGGATCTGGTGCTCTATCCCTCCAGCAGCCTTCACTGCGTGACGCCGGTGACCGGTGGCGTGCGGGTGGCCTCCTTTATGTGGATCCAGTCGATGATCCGCGACGATAAAAAACGCAGCATGCTGTTTGAACTGGACCGCAACATCCAGACCCTGCGCGCCCGGCATGGTGAAAGTGACGAAGTTCTCTCCCTGCTCAACCTCTATCACAACCTGCTGCGTGAATGGTCTGAAATCTAGCCCTTCGCCTTGATTGTACGTTTTTTGACCCCATAGTTACTTTACAGGAAACATGCTGTCAGGAGGGGTATATGGCTTCCGGTTGGGCGAATGACGACGCCGTCAACGAACAGATCAACAGTACCATTGAAGATGCGGTTGCCCGGGCGCGGGGTGAAATCCCCAAAGGCGAGAGTCTGGAAAACTGCGAGGAGTGCGGCGAGCCGATCCCCGAAGCGCGGCGTAAGGCAGTGCCCGGCGTGCGGCTGTGCATCGCCTGCCAGCAGGAGAAAGATTCACATAATGCATCACATGCAGGATATAATCGCAGGGGATCCAAAGACAGCCAGCTGCGATGACTGCACTGACGGCTTCGGGGCACGCAAGCGTTTACTTTTTAGCGCACGATTTATAACCCCTGGTTTGGCAAAATGTGCCCTCATCGTCTCGTCTGTAAAGCGCAACCGCAAGATACGTAAATCCATTCATTGAATTTATTAATATTCAATAACTTATTTGTCATTCAAATTTTTCGAATAAGGATATCAATTCTCTTCGATTTTATCTCTCGCAAAAAAGCGTGATACTTATCACATCGACGGAACAACGTCCCCTTAACAGAATAACCTGCGAGATACTAACTATGAAAACCATCAAATATGCTGTTGCAGCTCTTGCCCTGACCACCCTCTCCTTCGGTGCCTTCGCGGCAGAATCTGTCACCGCGGCTCAGGCAAGCGGCATGAACAAAATTGGTGTGGTAAGCGCAGAAGGCGCAACCACGCTGGACGGTCTGGAAGCACGCCTGGCGGCCAAAGCAGAAGCCGCTGGCGCGACCGGTTACACCATCACTTCCGCTAACACCAACAACAAACTGAGCGGAACGGCGGTTATCTATAAATAACCCGACCCTTATCTCTGCCCCGCTCGCCGGTTCGCTGGCGGGCTGCTCCAACCCTCATTGACCCTGTTGTTATTTTTTGGCCCGTCCATCGCTGGACGGGCTTTTTTTTGCTAAAAACTCTGGTTAACCCGCGCCAGGCCAGCATCGACCGTCTCTGCCTGACCGCTCGCCAGCAGACAGCAGGCCATCTGTAGCTTCAGAGAGTGCGGCACCGCTTCGCGTCCGGCCAGACAGCCCTCTATCCAGCGCGCCGTGGTTTCGGCATCTTTCGCCTGCGGCAGAGAGACGTTGCTGTTCTCCTCCCCGCGCTCCAGCACTACCCGGGCGCCCGCGGCATCAATCAGCGTCTGCTGCGGGCAGCGCTGCGGATTGGCATACACTTCGCCTTCTGTGCCGTGCATCAGCAGCCCCCTGCCGCCGATATCGGCAAAAAAGGTCGCTACGCGGGTGACATATTCCGGGTGCGAGACGCTGGAGAGACGCAGCGCGGCATCTTCGGCAAAGGGCGTTGCCAGCTTCGCCAGGGTGTGGGCGCTGTTACGCACCCCCATGCGCCAGCGCATCGCCAGCTGTTTTTCCAGCGGCGGGCAGAGAGTGCTCACCGGAATATAGACCGGATGGTGCCCGTCCAGCTTCGCCTGTGCCTGACCGCCGTGGCGGGTAGGCTCAATGCCTAACAGGGTAAAAATGGTTTCGCTCAGCACGCGGGTCGGATCTTCACTCACCCCGTGCACCACCACCGGGAACCCCAGCTTGTGCAGCAGGATCGCCAGCAGCGGGGTCAGGTTGGCCTGCTTACGCGCGCCGTTATAGCTTGGGATCACCACCGGCATCGGCTTCGCGACGGGGGGCGTCAGCCGCAGGGTCTGCGACTGCATCGCCTCGTAAAAGCCGCGCATCTCCCCTTCGCCTTCGCCCTTAATGCGCAGGGCAATCAAAATGCCGCCCATCTCCAGGTCCGGCACCTCGCCGTTCAGCATCGCGGTATAGAGCGCCCGGGCGGTCTCCTGATCCAGGTCGCGGGCGTGGTTTTTTCCCCGGCCGACCTCTTTGATAATTTTGCGATAATCCACGATCGTTCTCCTTGTGACATCTTGTTAACACTATAGCGTTGATAAGGCGCCATCGGACAGACTTTTCTCTTATCGCTGCCAGGCGGAAGGAATACCATCCCTTTGTATTAGCAGGAAAAATTATATTTCAACAACTAATGAAATCACTATTGACCCGGTCAATAGTAATTCGTTTGCAATAAATTCCGTAAATTAGGCCCCGATAAAAAGCTGCCCGCTTAATTCATCAATAAATCACAACGGATGTTATTAACTCCGGAATTTTTCAGGAATTATTATGCGTAAAATTATCTCCGGCACCTTTATTGCCACAGCATTATGTTGTTCTGTCTCTGCCTGGGCTGCAAACAGCGGCGAGGGGCAAATTAATTTTACGGGTGAGATCATCGATTCTGCCTGCCAGGTGGTCAATGGCGTCAGCAGCCCGCTGGATGTTTCGCTGGGTAAAGTGTCGCAAACAGCCTTTACCGGTTCCGGCTCTACCACCGGCACCATCCGTTTTGATATACAGCTCAAAGATTGCCCCGAGAGTATCACCAGCGCCGCCATTACCTTTGGCGGCTCTGCAGATGGCAGCAATACTAACGTGCTGGCGGTCACGCCGGGTACCGGCGCGGCAACCGGCGTGGGAATTCAGCTGCTGGACAAAACAGAAAATCCGCTGAGCCTGTATACCGCCTCGACCAGCTACGCACTCCAGTCTGGCACCACCACCAACGATCTGGTCTTTGGCGCACGCTATATCCAGACCGGCAGCACGATTACTGCCGGCCCGGCGAATGCCGTCTCCACCTTTACCGTCATGTACAACTAACCCTGTCGCGCCTGGCTATCGGTCAGGCGCGGTGCTTTATTCAGAGTCCCGCCATGCGTAAATCTGTTTTCATCGCCTCCCTGTTATTAATAACCACCGCCGCTCACGCCGGGGTAATTATCGAAGGGACCCGTTTAATTTATCAGGGAGATAAAAAAGAAGCGTCGCTGGGAGTTTCTAACCCGGATACCCTCGACTATCTTGTGCAATCCTGGGTGGAAAGCGTCGATAACGCGCGGGAAAAAACGCCTTTCCTTATTACTCCGCCGCTGTTTCGCCTGGATGGACGCCGGGATAACGTTCTGCGCGTGGTGCGCACCGGGGGCAATCTGCCAGCCGATCGCGAGTCGCTCTACTGGCTGAATATCAAAACGATTCCGTCCACCTCCCGGGAAGAGAGCAGCAACACCCTGCAAATCGCCATCAAAACGCGCATCAAGCTGATCTATCGCCCGACGGGCATCAAGGGTAAGCCGGACGAGGTTGCCAGCACATTACGCTGGCATAAACAGGGCAATAACCTGGTGGTGAGTAACCCGACGCCCTTTTACATGAATTTCCAGGCCATCACCCTGAACGGCAAAAAAGTCGACAACGTTACCTGGGTTGCCCCTTACAGTGAGGCGCACTTTGCGGTTCCGGGCGGGATCGGCGGCACCCGCGTCAGCTGGAAGATCATCAATGACTATGGCGCGGTGAGCCACGCCTGGTCTGCCAGCCTGCAGTAACGGCTTACGCCGCCGGACGTCGCCATGCCCTGGGACTATTCCACCAACGCGCCACGTCGCCCCCTGCGCGCCCTGCTGGTTGCGCTGGGCTGCGCAGCGCTGAGCGTTGGGGTTCAGCAGGTGCTGGCGGCGGATTACTTCAACCCGGCGCTGCTGGATATCGATACTCCTGGTCAGGGCAAGACCGACCTTTCGCTGTACGAGTCTGGCCCGGGCATTGCGCCCGGGAGCTATCAGGTGGATGTGTATGTGAATAACAACAAGGTCGCCAGTAAAAAGATCGCCTTTGGCCTGCAAAAGTCAGCCAGGGGAGAGACCACTCTGCAACCCTGTCTGTCCGCAGAGACCCTCAAAAGCCTGGGTATCCAGAGCGATAAATTCAGCGTCACCCGGGGTGATGACTGTGTCGATCTCTCTGGGTTACCTGCCGCCAGCGCCACCTTTCGCCCGGGCCCGCAGCAGCTGCTGCTGAGTATCCCGCAGGCGGCGATTACGCCAGTGCCCCACGGTTATGTGGCCCCCGACGAGATGGATAACGGCATCAACGCCTTTCTGCTCAACTACGGCTACGCCGTCGGGGATAGCCGCAGCCGGGGAGATGAAGGTGAGCATCAACGCAACGAATACCTGAACCTGCGTCCGGGGCTGAACCTCGGCGCCTGGCGTCTGCGCAACTACTCCACGTGGAGCCAGACCCGCGACGATCGCACTACCCAGCGGGATTTCTCGTCGGTGTACAGCTATGCGCAGCGCAATATTGTGTCGCTGGGTAGCGTGGTCACCCTCGGGCAGAGCGCCACGCCTTCCGACGTGTTTGACAGCCTGTCGTTCACCGGGGCGCAGATCGCCTCGGACGATGACATGCTGCCGGACAGCATGAAAGGCTTTGCCCCGCGCATTCGTGGCGTGGCGCACAGCAATGCCCAGGTGGTGGTGCGCCAGAACGGCTACGTGATCTACCAGAACTATGTAGCCCCCGGCGCGTTTGAGATTAACGATCTTTACCCCACCGGCGGCAGCGGCGATCTCAACGTCACCGTGAAAGAGACCGACGGCAGCGAGCAGCATTTTGTGGTGCCCTACGCCTCGGTGCCGGTGTTGCAGCGCGAAGGCCGCTTCAAATACAGCCTGACCGGCGGCCGCTATCGCAGCTATGACCACAGCGTGGAGACCACTCCGTTTTTACAGGGCACCGGGATATACGGCCTGCCGTACGATCTCACCGCCTATGGCGGCATCCAGACCAGCCGGTATTACGATGCCCTGGCGCTCGGCACCGGAAAAAACATCGGCGACTGGGGAGCGTTTTCGGTGGATGTCACCGGGGCCAAATCGCAGATGCAGGGGCAAAAAACGACCCGGGGCCGCGCCTGGCGGGTGCGCTACAGCAAGGATTTTGCCAGCACCGGTACGCATTTTACGGTAGCCGGATATCGCTACAACAGCGCCGGTTTTGCCACTATGGCGGAGGTGTTTGACTCGCATACCCACAACGACGACTGGACGCCTGCCGACCAGCGGCGCACTCGCCAGGAAGCGACAGTCGATCAGACCCTGGGCGGGGCCTTTGGCTCGATGACGTTAAGCCTGGTAAAGGAGAGTTACTGGCACAGCGACCAGAGCATGACCTCCCTCAGCCTCGGCTATAACGGCAGCTGGCGCGGCATCAGCTATGGCATCAACTATGGTCTGAGCAAAAATACCGCGGATAACCAGGATGATAACGATCGGGGCAACGAGCAGACTCTCGCCTTTAACGTCTCGGTGCCGCTGGATCGCTGGCTGAGCAACGCCTGGGTCAATTACACCCTCAACAGCAGCAGGCATGATACCAGCCAGAGCGTTGGCCTGAGCGGCACCGCGCTTGCCGACAATAATCTCAGCTGGGGCGTGCAGCAGGGCTACAGCCACACCAGCGGGGACAGCAGCAACCTGAACACCGATTACAAAGCCACCTACGGCGAAATGACGGCGGGCTATTCACAGGACAACCAGCAGCGCCAGCTTAACCTTGGCGTACAGGGCAGCATGATTGTTCACGCCAACGGCGTCACCCTCGGCCAGCCGATGGGCGATACCGTGGCGCTGGTGAAGGCGCCGGGCGCGAGCGGCACCGGAATCGACAACCAGACCGGGGTTGAAACCGACTACCGTGGCTACGCCATCGTGCCTTACGTCACGCCATACCACCACAACACCGTAGCGCTGGATACCGAAAGCCTGCCCGCCGGGGCCGACGTCGGCCAGGCGGCAAAAGTGGTGACCCCTACCCGGGGCGCAGTCGTCCGCGCAAGCTTTGATACCCGGGTCGGCAGTCGGGTGCTGCTGACCCTCACCCGCGCCGATGGTCGCCCGGTTCCCTTTGGCGCGACCGCCGCCCCCGCCCATGAGAGCGGTGAATTTATCGTGGGCGATGGCGGCCAGGTCTACCTGACCGGGATGCATGCTCGGGGTCAGGTCAACGTCAGCTGGGGCAAAGGCGCAGAGGCGCACTGCTCCGCCCATTACCAACTGCCGTCCCGCTCTGCGGATCCGGTGATTAGCATCACCGCGCAATGCACCTGATGGCGTCGAGGAGAAGATGAAAACATTCCGATACGGCGGCCTGCTGGCTCTGTTTGCCGCGCTGTTTCTGTTGATACCCCAGGCAAAAGCGGCCTGTACTACAGCCGATCTCCCCTGGAATGCTTCGCCGGGGGCGTTGAGCGTTCCCACGACGCTGGGCGTGGGCAACGCCATTCCCGGCTCCGTTCGCACCCACAGGGTAAACGGCACCTGCGATGAAGCCGACAGCGGCAAGCCGATTGTCGCCTGTCATCTGGGCGAGGGCGAGGAGGTGCCGGGGATGCCTGGCGTCTACCGTAGCGGTATCGAAGGGATTGGCATTGAGCTACTCAATAGCGCCGGACAACCGGTACGGGGCCGCGCCGCCCACTGCGACAGCAGAAGCACGCCGCTGGGGTACGTCAGCAGCGACGGCTCCGGCACTTTTAACGTGTCGCTCACGATGCAGCTGATCAAAACCGCCAGCACCACGGGTGAGCAGTCAACCAGGATACGCAACGGCATCTGGTCGCTTAGGATCTACCCGGATCAGCAGCTCGGCCAGCTGAATGCCGTGCGCTACGGCGGCCGTCTGGCGCTGAAGGCGACGACCTGCTCGGTGGATCCGAAAAGCTTGGTCATTAAGCTGGGGAATTTTCCAGTCACTCTCTTTACCCACGTCGGCAGCACCAGCGGCTGGCAAAGCTTTAACCTGACGGCAACGTGCACCGACACAGTCACCATGACCGCCCGGGTTACCAGCGCCAACGGCAGCACCTCCATCGGCGAAGGGGATGATGTACTGAATCTGACGCCAGGCAGCGACAGCGCCACCGGTGTCGGGGTACGAATGCTGGTGGGCGGGGTGAAACTGCGCTACGACTACCCCATCCCCTTTGGCGATCGGACCGTCCCCAACCAGCCGTTCGACCTGCCCTTCCTGGTACAGTACTACCAGACGAGCGACCAGGTGACCGCCGGGAGAGCCAATACCATTGCCACCCTCGACATTGAATACCAGTGAGGATTCCGATGAAATATGTCGCCCTGCTCATACTGCTGGCCAGCCTGCCTGCCCTGGCCACCGACGTGATCCTCAGCATCAGAGGCAATATTTACGACACCGCCTGCGAGGTGGACAGTACCAGCCAGAACAAGGTGGTCGATCTCGGTCAGGCGGTGGCCAGCGATTTTAAGGCGGTGGGGGATACCGGGGTGTGGAAGAAGTTTGATATCACCATCTCTCACTGCCCGCAAAGCCTGACGCTGGCCACGATCAACCTGGAGGGGCAGCGCGATCTGATCCACCCGTTTAAGTTCGCGAACACCGGCACCGCCAGAGGGCTGGCGCTTGAGCTGGCTGACCGCACCGACAACATTATCCTGGCGCCGGAGGCGCGCTTTAATGCGGTGATCGATCCCATCACCCACACCGCCGATTTCCCGATGGCGGCACGCTATTACGCGTCACACACCCCGGTCACCGCCGGCGAGTTTTCAAGCCAGGTACAGTTTACCTTCACTTACCAGTAGGACCGCGCCTCTTAGCATGGATGCTTTTCTTGCGCCCGGCAGCCAGTTTTGCCGGGCGTTTTTTTACCTCCGGCACATCGGGCTGTTCGATGGGAAAGATCGGCAGGGCGTTCAGTAAGCGCTTGCCGTAATTTTTGGTCAGCAGCCGTTTATCGTAGATCACCACTTCACCCCAGCAGCTGTGGCTGCGGATGAGACGCCCCACCTGCTGGATGAGATTGAACGACGCCGCGGGCAGGCTCTGCACCTCAAACGGGAAGCGGTTCAGGCTTTTCAGCCACTCCCCCTCGGTGAGCACCACCGGGCTGTCGATGGGCGGAAAGGCAATCTTGTGAATATGCACCTGGGTCAGGTAGTCGCCTTTGAGATCCAGCCCTTCGGCAAAGGACTGCAACCCCACCAGCACGCTGCGCTCCCCGGCCTCAATGCGTTTACGGTGCAGTTCCACCAGCCGGTAGCGGGGCTGATCGCCCTGCACCAGCAACAGCAGACGCAGGTCGGTGACGAAGGTTAAAAACAGCTGCATCGCCCGGGCACTGGCGAACAGCACCAGCATGCCGGGATATTTTTTGCTTTCCAGCTGTTCGCGGAAGTAGGCCGCCATTTCAGCGAGGTGCTGCGCTTCGTTGTCGATCAGCGGCTCATAGTGCATGCGCGGGATCACCAGTTTGCCCTGCTCGCAGTGGTTGAACGGTGAATCGAGGGCCACAAAGCGATCCCCTGCTTTTTCCTTCAGGCCGCTCATCTCCTGCAAACGGGAGAAGCTGTTCAGCGAGCGCAGCGTGGCGGAGGTGACCACCACATGCGGAACGCTGCGCCAGAGCAGCTTTTCCAGCTGATCGCTGACGCGAATGCCCGCGCAGTGCATGAACAGATGCACCTGCCCTTCTTTGACCTCACGCGTCGCCCATTTGGTGACCGGCGCCCCGGAGGCCTGAGCCATCGACGCTAACCGCCACAGCTTGCTTTGTCCTTCAAACATGCCCAGCGCGCGGTTCATCTGCAACAGTACCCGGTGGACGCGCACCACGTCATGGGTGCCGGTTTTTTCACTGAGATCGTTTAAAAACAGCTCCGCCAGCCCGCGCAGCTTTTCGACAAGCTGCGCCAGCTCGCGACAGATAGTCATGATCTCATCCGGCAGCTCGCCCATCTCAAAGCGGTGCTCCGCGTCCGCGCCGGGCGGAAGATAGAGATTAAGCATGTTATTGAGCGTGGCGATATGGCTGTAAATCGTTTCGCAGTGCTCGCTGAGGCGCTCCGGAATGGCCAGCGGCGGGATGGTCTTCGGGCGGAACTGATCCATGCAGGTCGCCACCAGCTTGCAGAACAGATCGAGCTGCAGGCGGAACCAGGGCGCGGTGATCTCGGCGCTCATCTCCAGCGCGTCGCGAGCCACATCCGGCAGATGATGGCCTTCATCCAGCACCAGCAGCAGGTTTTTTGGGTCCGGCAGCACCGCCTCGCTCTCCATGGCCGCCATTACCAGTGCGTGGTTGGCAACCACCACTTCGGCCTCCTGGATCTCGCGGCGGGCGACAAAGAACGGGCATTCGCGATAGTAGTGGCAGTTGCGGTTCAGACAGCTGGCCTTGTCGGTACTGAGCCTGCGCCAGAGATCGTCGCTGAGCGCCTGATCGGTGTGATCGCGCAGGCCGTCCCATTTGTAGCTGTCGAGATCGGCCTTCAGCCGGGCGCACTGCTCCTGCTCGGCCTTGTTGTTAGGGGTCAGCTCGTCATCCAGAAAGGCCAGCAGATCCTGCTGGCTGGGTTCGCTGCTGGCAAGCGCCGTTAAGTTGCGCGGGCAGACGTAGCGCCCGCGACCAAAGGCGGCGGTAAAGCGCAGCTCGGGAATGATTTTACGCAGCAGGGGGAGGTCTTTACTGTAGATCTGATCCTGCAGGGCGACGTTGGCGGTGCTGACCACCAGCGTCTTTTGTTCTTCCCGGGCAATGGCGATACCGGGAATCAGGTAGGACAGGGTTTTCCCGACGCCGGTCGGCGCCTCAATTGCCAGATGTCGGCCCTCGTCACCGGCCAGCGTTTTTGCCACATCGGCAATCATCTGCCGTTGCGGTGCGCGGGGAATGAAATCGGGGATCTGCTGTTGTAGCGCCTTATACCAGGCGGCAATTTGCGCTTTCAGCGCGGCGGTTAAAGCCATGATGAACCTGAAATACTGTATAAACAGCCACTATTGTGGCACTTTCTCAAGCGGGCCGCAAAAGAAAAGCCCGGCTTTACGACCGGGCTTCCAGATTACTGCGCGCTGGCAGGTTTACGCGGACGGCGTCGGCGCTGCCCTTCACCTGCCGGTTTCGCTTCGCCATCGCGACGCGGTGGCTTGCTGGCCGCTTTCGGCGCGCCGCCTTCGCTACGGCGCGGCTGCTGCTGTCCACGACCGCCGCCGCCCTGCCCGCGTCCACCGCCCTGCCCACGACCGCCCTGGCGTCCGTTCTGGATTGGCTCGGCCTTGATGGACGGATCAACCTCATACCCGTCGAGGGCAATCCGGGGGATCTCTTTTTTCAGCAGACGTTCGATGTCGCGCAGCAGTTTGAGTTCATCGACACAGACCAGGGACAGCGCTTCGCCCGTCGCCGCCGCACGGCCGGTACGGCCAATACGGTGGACATAATCTTCCGGCACGTTCGGCAGCTCGTAGTTCACCACGTGCGGCAGCTCTTCGATATCCAGGCCGCGGGCAGCGATGTCGGTTGCCACCAGCACGCGAATGTCGCCGGATTTGAAGTCGGCCAGCGCGCGGGTACGTGCCCCCTGGCTTTTGTTACCGTGGATCGCCGCGCTGCGGATCCCGTCTTTGTTCAGCTGTTCCGCGAGGTGGTTTGCGCCGTGCTTGGTGCGGGTGAAGACCAGCACCTGCTGCCAGTTGCCCTCGCCAATCATCTGGGACAGCAGCTCGCGCTTGCGCTTTTTATCCACCATGTGCACATGCTGGGTTACCTGCTCGGAAGCGGTGTTGCGACGCGCCACTTCTACTTCCAGCGGGTTGTGCAGCAGCTTTTCCGCCAGCCCTTTGATCTCATCGGAGAAGGTCGCGGAGAAAAGCAGATTCTGACGGCGTGACGGCAGTTTTGCCAGCACGCGACGAATATCGTGGATGAAGCCCATATCGAGCATGCGGTCAGCTTCGTCGAGCACCAGGATCTCCACGCTGTCGAGCTTAACGGCATTCTGATGTTCCAGATCCAGCAAACGGCCGGGCGTTGCGATCAGCACGTCCACACCGCCGCGCAGCTTCATCATCTGCGGATTGATGCTTACGCCGCCAAACACCACCAGCGAGCGGATATTGAGATAGCGGCTATACTCGCGCACGTTCTCACCCACCTGGGCGGCCAGTTCACGGGTTGGGGTCAGGATCAGGGCGCGCACCGGGCGACGACCTTTGGCGTGCGGTTCGCTCGAAATAAGGCGTTGCAGCATTGGCAGGGTAAAGCCTGCGGTTTTACCGGTCCCGGTCTGGGCGCTGGCCATCAGATCGCGGCCTGCCAGCACGGCGGGGATGGCCTGCTGTTGAATCGGGGTAGGTTCGCGGTAGCCCTGCTCCGCCACAGCGCGCAGGATTTCCGGGTTCAGGCCAAGGGTATCAAAAGACATAACAACTCCGAACCGCCCCGACCATTTTCAGGTGTAGTTTTCAGGGAGATAGTGACGAATAAAAGGACAAAAACCACGGTGTCGCGAAGCAGCGGAGTGTAGCAGCTTTTGTGACATGGCGCATAAAATATCCCGCCTGCGGGCGTTTCATCAGACAACAAAACTGGACAAGTTCAAAAAGTAGCCATAATCTTAATCAATCGATTGATTAATTTTGTGTGCCGCTATGAATCCAATCCCGACCACTACCAAAGGCGAGCAGGCCAAAAGCCAGTTAATCGCCGCCGCGCTGGCGCAGTTTGGCGAGTATGGGCTGCATGCCACCACCCGCGATATCGCGGCGCAGGCCGGGCAGAATATCGCCGCCATCACCTATTACTTTGGCTCGAAAGAGGATCTCTACCTCGCCTGCGCCCAGTGGATCGCCGATTTTATTGGCACCCAATTTCGCCCACACGTAGAGGAAGCCACCGCGCTGCTCGCACAGTCTTCGCCGGATCGCGCCGCCATTCGCGGGCTGATCTTAAATGCCTGCAACAATATGATTCAGCTGCTGACCCATGACGATACGCTGAACCTGAGTAAGTTTATCTCACGCGAGCAACTCTCGCCCTCCGCCGCTTATCAACTGGTACACGATCAGGTTATCGCCCCGATGCACTCCCACCTGACCCGGCTGGTGGCGGCCTATACCGGGCGAGATCCTCTGGATACGCAGACCATTTTGCATACCCACGCCCTGCTGGGCGAGGTGCTGGCCTTTCGCCTGGGGCGCGAAACCATCCTGTTACGTACCGGCTGGACCGAATTTGATGAGGATAAAGCCCTGCAGATCGGTCAGGTCATTACCTGTCATGTTGATTTAATTTTGCAGGGGTTAACGCAAAGGAGCCTGGAGTCATGAAGAAACCTGTCGCCATTATTGTGGCCGTGGTGGTTGTGTTGGCAGCCGGTATCGGCGGCTGGCTGTGGTATCAGAGCCAGCAGGATAAAACGCTGACTCTGTACGGCAACGTCGATATCCGCACCCTGAACATGAGCTTTCGCGTCGGTGGGCGGCTGGGCTCCCTGAACGTGGATGAGGGGGACGCTATTACCGCTGGCCAGACGCTGGGCGCGCTGGACCAGGCTCCGTACCAGAACGCGCTGTTGCAGGCCAGGGCGGGCGTGGCCGTGGCCCAGGCGCAGTACGATTTAATGCAGGCGGGCTACCGCGACGAAGAGGTGGCCCAGGCCGCCGCCGCCGTCAAACAGGCGCAGGCCGCCTATGACTATGCGCAGAACTTCTTTGTTCGCCAGCAGGGACTGTGGAAAAGCCGCACCGTGTCAGCCAACGATCTGGAAAATGCCCGCTCCTCGCGCGATCAGGCGCTCGCTACCCTGAAATCTTCCCAGGATAAGTTGCGCCAGTACCGCGCCGGCAACCGTGAGCAGGATATCGCTCAGGCAAAAGCCAGCCTCGAACAGGCCCAGGCCCAGCTGGCACAGGCCGAGCTGGATCTGCACGACACCACCCTGGTGGCCCCGGCCAACGGTACGCTGATGACCCGCGCCGTGGAGCCCGGCAGCATGCTTAACGCGGGCAGCACGGTGCTGACCCTGTCGTTAACCCGCCCGGTGTGGGTGCGGACCTATGTGAACGAAGCCAGCCTCGGGGAGGCTAAACCAGGGCGCGAGGTGCTGCTTTATACCGATGGCCGTCCGGACAAGCCCTACCACGGAAAAATCGGCTTTGTCTCACCGACCGCCGAATTTACGCCGAAAACCGTCGAAACCCCGGATCTGCGTACCGATCTGGTGTATCGCCTGCGCATTGTCGTCACCGATGCTGACGATGCCCTGCGCCAGGGGATGCCGGTGACCGTCAGCTTCGAGAATGGGCAAGGCCATGAGTGAGGCGGTGATCCAGCTTACCGGCCTGGTCAAACGCTTTGCCGGGATGGATAAACCCGCCGTCGCGCCGCTCGACTGCACGCTGCATAAAGGCTACGTCACCGGCCTGGTCGGCCCGGACGGCGCGGGTAAAACCACCCTGATGCGGATGCTGGCCGGGCTGCTGAAGCCTGACGAAGGCAGCGTCAGCGTGCTGGGACTCGACCCGGTCCGGGACGATCGCGCCCTGCACGCGATGCTGGGCTATATGCCGCAGAAGTTCGGCCTGTATGAAGATCTCACGGTGATGGAGAACCTGACCCTGTATGCCGACCTGCGCAGCGTGACCGGCGAGACGCGGGAGAAAACCTTTCAGCGCCTGCTGGAATTTACCTCGCTCGGGCCTTTTACCGGGCGGCTGGCAGGCAAGCTCTCCGGCGGCATGAAGCAAAAGCTGGGGCTCGCCTGCACCCTGGTGGGCGAGCCAAAGGTGCTGCTGCTGGATGAACCCGGCGTGGGCGTCGACCCTATCTCCCGCCGTGAGCTGTGGCAGATGGTGCATGAGCTGGCGGGTGACGGGATGTTAATTCTCTGGAGCACCTCCTATCTCGACGAAGCAGAGCAGTGCCGGGACGTGCTGCTGATGAACGAAGGGGAGCTGCTCTATCAGGGCGATCCCACTGCCCTCACCCAAAGCATGACCGGACGCAGCCTGCTGCTGCACTCGCCTCACGAAAATAACCGTCGCCTGCTGCAGCGGGTGCTGAAGCTGCCCCAGGTGAGTGACGGGATGATTCAGGGTAAATCGGTGCGGGTGATCCTCAAAAAAGAGGCCAGCGCCGATGACCTGCGCCAGAGCGCGGATCTGCCGGATCTGGCGATTGATGATACCGCCCCGCGGTTTGAAGATGCCTTTATCGATCTGCTCGGCGGCGCGGGAACCGCTGAATCCCCGCTGGGGGCGATCCTGCACACCGTGGAGGGCACGCCTGGCGAGACGGTAATCGAAGCTAAATCCCTGACCAAAAAGTTCGGTGATTTTGCTGCCACCGATGATGTGAACTTCGCTGTGAAGCGCGGCGAAATTTTCGGCCTGCTGGGGCCCAACGGCGCGGGGAAATCCACCACCTTTAAAATGATGTGCGGCCTGCTGGTGCCTACCGCCGGAAAAGCGCTGGTGCTGGATATGGATCTGAAAGTGAGTTCTGGCAAAGCGCGGCAGCATCTGGGCTATATGGCGCAAAAATTCTCGCTTTACGGCAATCTCACGGTTGAGCAGAATCTGCGCTTTTTCTCCGGCGTCTACGGCCTTCGCGGACGCGTACAGAATGAAAAAATCGCCCGTATGAGCGAGGCGTTTGGCCTGCGCCAGGTTGCCAGCCAGGCCACCGACGCGCTGCCGCTCGGGTTTAAGCAGCGGCTGGCGCTGGCCTGCTCCCTGATGCATGAGCCGGACATTCTGTTTCTTGATGAACCCACCTCCGGCGTCGACCCCCTCACCCGCCGGGAGTTCTGGTTGCACATCAACAGCATGGTGGAAAAAGGAGTTACGGTGATGGTCACCACCCACTTTATGGACGAGGCGGAGTACTGCGACCGGATTGGGCTGGTCTATCGCGGCAAGCTGATTGCCCACGGCACGCCCGACGATCTGAAAGCCCAGGTGGCAGACGAGCAACTGCCCGATCCCACCATGGAACAGGCGTTTATCACGCTGATTAATGACTGGGACAAGGAGCACGGCCATGGCTAACAATGCCCTCTCCTGGCGTCGGGTTCGCGCTCTGTGCATCAAAGAGACGCGGCAGATAGTGCGCGACCCGAGCAGCTGGCTGATTGCGGTGGTGATCCCGCTGCTGCTGCTGTTTATCTTTGGCTACGGCATTAATCTTGACTCCAGCAAGCTGCGGGTCGGGATCCTGCTGGAGCAGCACAGCGAAGAGGCGCTGGATTTTACCCATACCCTGACCGGTTCGCCCTATATCGACGCCACCATCAGCGACGACCGCCAGGGACTCATCCAGATGATGCAGGCCGGGCGCATTCGCGGGCTGATTGTGATCCCGGTGGATTTCGCGGCCCGTATGGCAAGCCCGGGTGACACCGCCCCCATACAGGTGATCACCGACGGCAGCGAGCCCAACACCGCCAACTTTGTACAGGGTTACTCGGAGGGGATCTGGCAGCTGTGGCAGATGCAACGGGCAGAAGATCGCGGCGAGACGTTTGAGCCGCTGATCGACGTCCAGACCCGCTACTGGTTTAACCCGGCGGCCATCAGCCAGCACTTTATTATTCCCGGCGCGGTGACCATTATCATGACGGTGATCGGCGCCATTCTCACCTCGCTGGTGATCGCCCGCGAGTGGGAGCGCGGCACCATGGAGGCGCTACTTTCCACCGAAGTGACGCGCACCGAACTGCTGCTGTGCAAGCTGATCCCGTACTACTTCCTCGGGATGCTGGCGATGCTGCTCTGCATGCTTGTCGCAGTGTTTATCCTCGGCGTGCCGTATCGCGGCTCGCTGCTGGTGCTGTTCATCATTACCAGCCT
This sequence comes from Leclercia adecarboxylata, assembly GCF_035787115.1. GTDB lineage: Bacteria > Pseudomonadota > Gammaproteobacteria > Enterobacterales > Enterobacteriaceae > Enterobacter > Enterobacter adecarboxylatus_E. The sequence goes on from NZ_JALKTL010000002.1 coordinate 533,061, forward strand.
GTTTTTACTCAGCACCCTGGGGATGGGGCTGCTTATCTCCACCGTCACCCGCAACCAGTTTAACGCCGCCCAGGTGGCGCTGAATGCCGCGTTCTTGCCGTCGATTATGCTGTCCGGGTTTATTTTTCAGATCGACAGTATGCCGGCAGTGATCCGGGCGGTGACCTACATCATCCCGGCGCGCTATTTCGTCAGCACCCTGCAGAGCCTGTTCCTGGCGGGCAATATCCCGGTGGTGCTGATTGTGAATCTGCTGTTTTTGATTGCGTCAGCGGTGATGTTTATCGGCCTGACGTGGATGAAAACCAAACGGCGGTTAGATTAGGTTTCGCCCGGTGGCGCTTTCGCTTACCGGGCCTGCAAGACCTGTTGATTTGCAGGTGGGCAAGCGAAAGCGCCACCCGACAAGAGGACGACACTATGCTTTACCGTCTATGGACGCTGATCCGCAAAGAGCTGCAGTCTCTGCTGCGTGAGCCCCAGACCCGGGCAATTTTGATTCTGCCGGTGCTGATCCAGGTATTACTGTTCCCGTGGGCCGCGACGCTGGAGGTGACCAACGCCACCATCGCCATCTATAACGAAGATAACGGCAAGCATTCGGTGGAGCTGACCCAGCGCTTTGCCCGCGCCAAAGCGTTTACCCACGTGTTGCTCCTGAACAGCCCGCAAGAGATAAAGCCAACCATCGACACGCAAAAGGCGCTGCTGCTGGTGCGCTTCCCGGCCGATTTTTCCCGCAATCTCGACACCCTGCAAACGGCGCCCATGCAGCTGATCCTCGACGGGCGTAACTCTAACAGCGCGCAAATCGCCGCCAACTACCTGCAACAGGTGGTGAAGGAGTATCAGCAGGAGCTGATGGAGGGCAAACCCAAACCGAACAACAGCGAGCTGGTGGTGCGCAACTGGTATAACCCGAACCTCGACTACAAGTGGTTTGTGGTGCCATCGCTGATCGCTATGATCACCACCATTGGGGTGATGATCGTCACCTCGCTGTCGGTGGCCCGCGAGCGCGAGCAGGGCACCTTCGATCAGCTGCTGGTCTCCCCGCTGGCCACCTGGCAGATCTTTGTGGGTAAGGCGGTTCCGGCGCTGATCGTTGCCACCTTCCAGGCAAGCATAGTGCTGGCGATTGGCATCTGGGCCTATCACATCCCCTTTGCCGGATCGCTACTGCTGTTTTACTTCACGATGGTGATTTACGGGCTGTCGCTGGTGGGGTTTGGCCTGCTGATTTCAGCGCTCTGCTCGACCCAACAGCAGGCGTTTATCGGGGTATTCGTCTTTATGATGCCCGCCATTTTGCTCTCGGGCTATGTGTCGCCGGTAGAGAACATGCCGGTCTGGCTGCAGAATCTAACCTGGGTCAACCCGATCCGGCACTTTACCGATATCACCAAGCAGATTTACCTGAAGGATGCGAGTCTGGATATTGTGTGGGGGAGTTTGTGGCCGCTACTGGTGATAGCGGCCGTGACGGGCTCAGTGGCGTATGCGATGTTCAGGCGGAATATCGCGTAGCTTTTTGTCTCTGGTGAGCAGCGAAACCACCGCTGGCCCTGCAAGGATAGCCAGACCTGCAACGGCCAGCAAAAAGTTGTTTTGCAGTACCCGTGACAACAGCCACAACACAATGACCGCCGCACCAAAATACCAGGTGGTGGTGAGCTCTTCGAGCACGTCCGCCACTTCGCGCCAGCGCGCTTCATGATGACGCTGTAAAAAGAGCATCAACAGGACGGTCACGCCGTACAGCACGCATAATCCTAAGCCGACCCGCACCAGGGTACCGCTCATCCAGGCCATCACCAGTACGGCCACGACCAATAAATGCAACATAATCTGCCAGCAACTCAGGCCGGTTGCGACGCGAATGCGTTGTTGCCACTTCATGGCACTCTCCTGAAGGATTTTACTCTGCATGTTCAGACTATCGCACTTTACGGAAAATTCCGTAACACAGCACCTTTTTGTGACGACGACTACACTTTATTTTCATCAGGATAGTGACGCGGGAAGGAGTGTATGACCCAACAAACCCGGCATTTTTCGCTTAAAGTGTTAACAATCAATATTCACAAAGGATTTGCGGCTTTTAACCGCCGTTTCATTCTGCCCGAACTGCGTGACGCCGTGCGCACCGTCAGCGCGGATATTGTCTGCCTGCAGGAGGTGATGGGCGCGCATGAAGTGCATCCCCTGCATGTGGAAAACTGGCCCGATACCAGCCACTACGAATTTCTCGCCGACACCATGTGGAGCGACTACGCCTACGGGCGTAATGCCGTCTATCCCGAGGGGCATCACGGCAACGCCGTGCTCTCCCGCTACCCGATCGAACATTATGAAAATCACGATGTGTCGGTTGGCGAGAGTGAAAAGCGCGGGCTGCTCTACTGCCGGATCGGGATTCCGGAACTGGTCAGGCCGCTGCACGTGGCCTCGGTCCATCTTGGCCTGCGTGAAGCGCACCGGCAGGCGCAGCTGCAGATGATGAGCGAATGGGTTAATGGCCTGCCGGAAGGAGAGCCGGTGGTGGTCGCCGGAGATTTTAACGACTGGCGCCAGCGTGCCAGCCATCCGCTAAAAGTGGAGGCCGGGTTAGAGGAGATCTTTACCCTCGCCCACGGCAGGCCCGCCCGCACCTTCCCGGTGAGATTTCCGCTGCTGCGTCTGGACAGGATCTATGTCAAAAACGCCCATGCCAGCAGCCCTACCGCGCTGGCCCTGAGCAACTGGCGACACCTTTCCGACCATGCGCCGTTAAGTGCGGAGATCCATCTATGAAATGTTCATGGCAAAGCGGCAACCGAATAAAGCTGCTGGAAAATGGCGATCAATATTACCCCGCCGTGTTTGAAGCCATCGAAAACGCGCAAAGCCGGGTACTGCTTGAAACCTTTATCTGGTTTGAAGACAGCGTGGGGCGAAAACTGCATGCCGTGATCCTGCGCGCTGCTCAGCGCGGCGTGCATATCGAAGTCTTGCTCGACGGCTACGGCTCCCCCGATCTGAGCGACGATTTCGTCGGAGAACTCACCTCGGCAGGGGTGGTATTCCGCTACTACGATCCGCGCCCTCCCCTGCTCGGGATGCGCACCAACGTTTTTCGCCGCATGCACCGTAAAATTGTGGTGGTGGATGAGCAGGTGGCGTTTGTCGGCGGGATTAACTACTCCGCAGAACATATGTCGGACTATGGTCCGGAAGCCAAGCAGGATTACGCCGTCCAGGTCGAAGGACCTGTGGTGCAGGATATTTTACAGTTTGTGGTGGAAAACCTGCCCGGCAAAGCGGCAGTGCGCCGCTGGTGGAAGCGGCGCCATCGCCCCGAAGAGAACACCAAACCGGGGGAAGCCCAGGCGCTGTTTGTCTGGCGCGATAACGAAGAGCACCGGGATGATATCGAGCGCCATTACCTGAAGATGCTGACCAACGCCCGACGCGAAGTGATCATCGCCAACGCCTACTTCTTCCCCGGCTATCGTCTGCTGCACGCCATGCGTAACGCGGCGCGGCGCGGCGTGCGGGTTAAGCTGATTGTCCAGGGCGAGCCGGATATGCCGATAGTCAAGGTTGGCGCGCGCCTGCTTTACAACTATCTGGTGAAAGGTGGCGTAGAAATTTACGAATATCGCCGCCGCCCACTGCACGGCAAGGTGGCGCTGATGGACGATCATTGGGTGACCGTCGGCTCCAGCAACCTTGATCCCCTCAGCCTGTCGCTGAATCTGGAGGCCAACCTGATTATCCACGATCGCCAGTTTAACCAGACCCTGCGCGAAAATCTCACCACCATCATTGCCGAGGACTGCGTGCGGGTGGATGAGTCGATGGTGCCGAAACGTACCTGGTGGAATCTGGGCAAGAGCGTGGTGGTGTTCCACTTCCTGCGCCATTTCCCGGCGCTGGTGGGCTGGTTGCCAGCCCATACGCCCAAGCTGTCGCAGGTACCGCCGCCGGTGCAGCCTGAAATGGAGACCCAGGATCGTGTCGAGGCAGGCAATACGGGGGTAAAACCCTGATGAGTAAAAAACATTCGCGCTGGCATCTGGCAAAGAAGATCCTCACCTGGGTGTTTTTCATTGCCGTTGCGGTGCTGCTGGTGGTGTATGCCAAAAAGGTTGACTGGGCCGAGGTATGGAAGGTTATCCGCGATTACGATCGCCTGTCGCTGATGGGCGCGGTAGCGCTGGTGGTGGTAAGTTTCCTGCTGTACGGCTGTTACGATTTGCTGGGGCGGGTTTACTGCGGGCACAAACTGGCCAAGCGCCAGGTCATGCTGGTGTCGTTTATCTGCTATGCCTTTAACCTGACCTTAAGTACCTGGGTTGGGGGTATCGGCATGCGCTACCGGCTTTACTCCCGCCTGGGACTGCCCAGCGGCACCATCACCCGTATCTTCTCCCTGAGCATTACCACCAACTGGCTGGGCTACATCCTGTTGGGCGGGGTGATCTTCACTGCCGGCGTAGTGCAGCTGCCCGACCACTGGTATATCGATCAGTCCACGCTGCGCATTCTCGGTATCGTGTTGCTGCTGATGATCGCCGCCTATCTGTGGGCCTGTGCGTTCGCTAAGCGGCGCCATATGACCATTAAAGGGCAGAAACTGGTGCTCCCCACCTGGCGTTTTGCGCTGGCGCAGATGGGGATTTCAGCCGCTAACTGGATGGCGATGGGGGCCATTATCTGGCTGCTGATGGGCGAAGATATCAATTACTTCTTTGTGCTGGGCGTGCTGCTGGTAAGCAGTATCGCGGGGGTGATCGTGCATATTCCTGCCGGGATTGGGGTGCTGGAAGCGGTGTTTATCGCGCTGTTAGCGGGGGAGCATGTCTCTCACGGCACCATCATCGCCGCCCTGCTGGCCTATCGCATGCTCTACTACTTCCTGCCCCTGGGGCTGGCAACGGTCTGTTATCTGGTGCTGGAGAGCCGGGCGAAAAAGCTGCGGGCCAAAAACGAGAGAGAGATGGCGAAGTGATGTTCCCTCTCCCGAAAGGGGAGAGGGAAAAAAGAGCTACGCCGGGCATGACGGTTAACGACGGTTGCCGAAGATACGCAGCAGCATCAGGAACAGGTTGATAAAGTCCAGATAGAGCGTCAGCGCCCCAAGGATGGAGTACTTGCGCAGGTTGGAACTGTCGCGCACGTCAATCTGCTCACCGATGTTTTTCAGTTTCTGCGTGTCATAGGCCGTCAGCCCCACAAACACAATCACCCCGATATAGGTCACCGCCCACATCAGCGCTTCGCTTTTCAGCCAGAAGTTCACCAGCGACGCCAGCACGATGCCGATCAGTGCCATAAACAGCATATTGCCAAAGCCGCTCAGGTCGCGTTTGGTGGTATAGCCGTAGAGACTCATCGCGCCAAACATCCCGCCGGCCACCACAAAGGTGCTGGCGATGGAGGAGTAGGTGTAGACGATGAAGATACTGGAGAGCGTCAGGCCGGTCAGCGCCGAATAGAGCATAAACAGCGTAGTGGCCATTCCGGCACTGAGCTTATGCACCAGCCCGGAGAGGACAAACACCAGCGCCAGTTGGGCGATGATCAGGCCAAAGAAGGTGATTTTGCTGGAGAAGACAAACATCATTACGGCAGGCGTGTTTGCTGAGAACCAGGCGACAAAGGCGGTAAGCAGCAAGCCGCAGGTCATCCAGCCGTAGACCTGCGCCATATAGGTTTGCAGCCCGGTACGGCTCTGCTGAACGATAGAATCGGAACGGGGAAATCTGTCCATAACGCACTCCTTTTTAAGTGGACACACTGTTAAAGCCTAACACATCCCGGCAATCCGGCTACCAGCGGCTGGCGGCTTCCTTGTCGCTGTCGCGGGACTCGACCCAGCGGTCGCCCTCCGGGGTGGCTTCGCGCTTCCAGAACGGGGCGCGGGTTTTGAGATAATCCATAATAAACTCGCCCGCGGCAAAGGCGCTGCCGCGATGGGCGCTGGTGACGCCGACAAAGACGATCTCCTCCCCCGGCCACATTTCGCCGATGCGGTGGATCACGGTGACGCGACCGAGCGGCCAGCGTTCGCGGGCCTGGTCGACGATCTCCGCCAGCGCCTTTTCGGTCATGCCGGGATAGTGTTCAAGGGTCAGCGCCTTCACGCTGTCGCCCAGATTGTGGTTACGCACTTTGCCGGTGAAGGTGACCACCGCGCCATCTTCGTCACGCGCAGCAAGCCAGCTGTATTCGCTGCCAACGTTGAAACGCGCCTGCTCAACAACAATTTTGGTCTCAGCCATCTCAGCCCCCGGTAACCGGCGGGAAGAAGGCGACCTCATCGCCCGGCTTAACCGGATGGGTAAACTCCACCAGCGTCTGGTTTACCGCCGCCAGCAGTTTTTCTGCATCCAGCGCCAGCGCCCAGCGGTCGCTTTGCGCCGCCAGGTGCGCCCGCAGCGCTTCCACGGTATCGACCTGAATATCCAGCGTCAGGCTATCGGTATTCACCAGCTCACGAACCTGTGCGAAAAACAGTACCTTAATCATTCTCTTGTGCCCTGAAATCGCCCGATTTTCCCCCGCTTTTCGCCAGCAGGCGAACCGGGCCGATGACCATATCTTTTTGCACCGCTTTGCACATGTCATAGATGGTTAACGCCGCCACAGAGGCCGCGGTTAAGGCTTCCATCTCGACGCCGGTTTTCCCGGTCAGGCGGCACAGCGACTCAATGCGCACGCGGTTGTGCTCCGGCTCGGCACGCAGGTTGACCTCCACTTTGCTGAGCATCAGCGGATGGCACAGCGGGATAAGATCCCAGGTGCGTTTGGCGGCCTGGATCCCGGCGATGCGCGCGGTGGCGAAAACGTCCCCTTTGTGGTGGCTGCCGTCGATAATCATCGCCAGCGTTTCCGGAAGCATGGTGACGAACGCTTCCGCGCGGGCTTCACGCACGGTCTCGGCCTTGGCGGAGACGTCCACCATATGGGCTTCGCCTGCGGCGTTAATGTGGGTCAGTTGCGACATAGCTTATTTCTTCAGGTGAGGATGGAAATTACACGGACGCGTGCGGGCATCCAGCTGCGGGGCAATAATGTTTTCCCACGCGGTGCGGCACGCTTTGGTCGAACCCGGCATGGCAAAGATCACCGTGTTGTTGGCGATCCCCGCAACGGCGCGCGACTGCAAAGTGGAGGTGCCGATCTCTTCAAACGAGAGCATGCGGAACACCTCGCCGAAGCCTTCGATCTCGCGATCGAACAGCGGCAGCAGCGCCTCAGGGGCCTGGTCGCCCGGGGTAAACCCGGTGCCGCCGGTGATCAGCACTACCTGGACGTTATCACTGGCAACCCAGCGCGATACTTCCGCGCGAATGGCGTAGCGATTCTCTTTTACGATGGCCTTGTCGACGATCTGATGCCCCGCCTCGTGGGCCGCATCGCGCAGCCAGTGACCAGAGGTGTCATCCTCTTCGCCACGGCGTTCGGAAACGGTAAGAATAGCAATACGCGTCGGGATAAATTCTGCGCTTACCTGACTCATCTTCTGGTTCCTTGTAGCGATTACCCGCCAATGTATGACAGGTTCTGGGTGATCCCGGTGTTGCCCTGATGCAGGAAGTGGGTCTGTTTTTTGTGCATCAGCGCGTCAGAAATGCGCGCTTCCAGCGCCGCCTGCTGCGCATCATCGGCAAGCAGATCGCGCAGCTCAACGCCACCGTCGCCAAACAGGCACAGGTGCAGCTTGCCCACCGACGAGACGCGCAGGCGGTTACAGCTGGCACAGAAGTCTTTTTCATACGGCATGATAAGCCCGATCTCCCCTTCGTAGTCGGGGTGACAAAAGACCTGCGCCGGGCCGTCGCTGCGCTGGCGAAGCTGATGGATCCAGCCGCGTTTGAGCAGCTCATCGCGCAGTACCATGCCGGAGATGTGATGGAGGGAGAAGAGATCGCTGCCCTCGCCGGTCTCCATCAGTTCGATAAAGCGCAGCTGAATGCGGCGGGGTTTGATCCATGCCAGGAAGGTATCCAGCTGGTGGTGATTCACATCGCGCATCAGCACGGTGTTGACCTTCACCTTGTCGAAGCCAGCCGCAAAGGCCGCATCGATGCCGTCCATCACCTGGTGAAATTTATCCTGCCCGGTGATGGCGTGAAACTGGCGGGCGTCAAGGCTGTCCACGCTGACGTTAATGGCCGTCAGCCCCGCCTCGCGCCAGCCGGCGACATCGCGCGCCAGACGATAACCATTAGTGGTGACCGCAATCTGGCGGATGGCGTCGTTTTCACGCACCGCGGCGATGATGTCGGTGAAGTCCCGGCGCAGCGAGGGTTCGCCGCCGGTGAGCCGGACTTTTTCTGTTCCCATGGCGGCAAACGCACGCGTGACGCGGCGCACTTCATCCACAGAGAGAAAGCCGTTATTGGTAACGCCACCGGGTTTGTAGCCATCCGGCAGGCAGTAGGTGCAACGGAAGTTGCACACATCGGTAATCGACAAACGCAGGTAAAAAAACTTACGCGCGAATGCATCGGTAAGTTGTGAAGCCATGTACACCTTTCCTGATACGGGAGGCACAGTCATTTCTTTCTGTACCCTGGTGGCGAAAGCGCCACGGCCAGAGCGCCATATCTGTCGACACAGGCGCAAAGGCTAGAGTGTATGTTTTCAGTCATGAAAACGTGGTTATGTCGATAGTAGCGTGTTAAACCGAGTTTCGCTATCTTCGACTTTCGTTATATAAACATGTACATAACGAGCTAATCGTGCAATTTCGATTCAGAATACGTAAATATTAAAATTTTGCATTGATATACGTCATTTTGCGCGGGTCGCAGCATCGTCATTTAGGGGTAGTTGAGTTACTGTTTATCTGTTGGTCTTAATAAGGAATTTCTATGCGCAATCGCACTTTTGCGGATCTTGACCGGGTGGTCGCTCTCGGCGGAGGCCACGGGCTGGGCCGGGTCATGTCCTCCCTGTCATCCCTCGGCTCCCGCCTGACCGGGATTGTCACCACCACCGATAACGGCGGGTCAACCGGGCGTATCCGCCGCTCCGAAGGGGGGATAGCCTGGGGAGATATGCGCAACTGTTTAAATCAGCTTATCGCTGAACCGAGCGTGGCGTCGGCCATGTTTGAGTACCGTTTTGCCGGTAATGGCGAACTTTCGGGGCATAACCTTGGAAACCTGATGTTAAAAGCGCTGGATCACCTCAGCGTGCGGCCTCTGGAGGCAATCAATTTAATTCGTAACTTGCTTAAAGTGGACGCCTTTCTCATTCCGATGTCCGAACAGCCGGTCGATTTGATGGCAATCGACTGCAACGACCATGAAGTGTATGGCGAAGTAAATATCGATCAGCTTATCCTGCCGCCAAAAGAGCTGATGCTTTACCCCACCGTTCCGGCGACCCGCGAGGCGGTAGAGGCAATCGGAGAAGCGGATTTGATCCTGATTGGCCCCGGCAGTTTTTACACCAGCCTGATGCCGCTGCTGCTCATCAAAGAGCTGGCCCAGGCGCTGCGTCGTACTCCCGCCCCGGTGGTCTATATCGGCAATCTGGGTCGCGAGCTCAGCCCGGCCGCGGCGGATCTTTCACTTGCCGATAAGCTGGCGCTGATGGAGCAGTATGTCGGGAAAAAGATCGTCGATGCGGTGGTGGTCGGGCCGAAGGAGGATGTGTCAGGTATGGAAGGCCGGGTGGTGGTACAGGAGCCGCTTGAGGCGAGCGATATCGGATATCGCCACGACCGGCATTTACTGCGTGTAGCGCTGGAGAATGCGGTACAGGCGTTGGGTTAGTTTTGTGCGGTCTGATGCCCTCATCCCGGCCTTCTCCCACAGGGAGAAGGTGCAAACCCTAAAAATGGCAGCCGAAGGCTGCCATTTTGCTTTTACCTAGGACGCGGCAATAAACAGATCCCGCAGCTGATGCAGCTGGTCGCGGATCTGCGCGGCCTCTTCAAACTCCAGATTTTGCGCATGCTGCATCATCTGCCCTTCCAGCTCGTGAATTTTCTGCTGCAGCGCTTTCGGCGTCAGTGCCACGGTATCGGCCTCAACCGGTGAGCGCGACTTGCCGCGACCCTTGGATTTGGTTTTGGCGATGTTCTGGCCAAGCTGCAGGATATCCACCACTTTCTTGTTCAGCCCCTGCGGGACGATCCCGTGCTCTTCGTTATAGCGCTGCTGCTTCTCGCGGCGGCGTTCGGTCTCCCCGATCGCTTTCGCCATCGACGGGGTAATCTTATCCCCGTAGAGAATCGCTTTGCCGTTCACGTTACGCGCTGCACGGCCGATGGTCTGGATCAGCGATCGTTCGGAGCGCAGGAAGCCCTCTTTGTCGGCGTCCAGAATCGCCACCAGCGACACCTCCGGCATATCCAGGCCCTCACGCAGCAGGTTGATCCCCACCAGCACGTCGAACTCGCCAAGACGCAGATCGCGGATGATCTCCATACGCTCCACGGTGTCGATATCCGAGTGCAGATAGCGCACCTTCTCGCCGTGCTCCTCAAGGTATTCGGTCAGGTCTTCCGCCATCCTCTTGGTCAGGGTAGTGACCAGCACGCGCTCGTTAATGGCCGACCGGGCACGGATCTCGGAGAGCAGGTCATCCACCTGGGTGGCAACCGGACGCACTTCGATAATCGGATCCAGCAGACCGGTCGGACGCACCACCTGATCCACCACTTCATCGCCCGATTTCTCCAGCTCGTAGTTGCCCGGGGTTGCCGAAACGTAGATGGTTTGCGGTGCCAGCGCCTCAAACTCTTCAAACTTCATTGGACGGTTATCGAGTGCCGACGGCAGGCGGAAACCATACTCCACCAGCGTCTCTTTACGCGCCCGGTCGCCGCGATACATGCCGCCAATCTGCGGAATGGTCACGTGGGACTCATCCACCACCAGCAGGCCATCCGCCGGCAGGTAGTCAAACAGGGTTGGCGGCGCTTCGCCCGGCCCGCGGCCAGAGAGGTAGCGCGAGTAGTTTTCGATACCGGAGCAATAGCCCAGCTCGTTCATCATCTCGAGATCGAACTGGGTACGCTGGCTGATACGCTGCTCTTCCAGCAGCTTGTTATTTTCCAGCAGGGTTTTACGGCGATCCGCCAGTTCAACCTTGATGTCTTCCATCGCCTGCACGATGCGTTCGCGCGGGGTGACGTAGTGGGTTTTGGGGTAGACAGTAAAGCGCTGAATGGTGGACTCAACATGACCGGTCAGTGGGTCAAACAGCGACAGCCGCTCCACCTCTTCATCAAAAAGCTCGACGCGCAGCGCGAAGTCGTCCGATTCCGCCGGGAAGATGTCGATCACTTCGCCGCGCACGCGGAAGGTACCGCGCTGGAACGCCTGATCGTTACGGGTGTACTGCAGCTCGGCCAGGCGACGCAAAATGGCGCGCTGATCGATAATCATCCCCTGCGTCAGGTGCAGCATCATCTTCAGGTAGAGATCCGGGTCGCCGAGGCCGTAGATAGCCGACACCGAAGCCACCACCACCACGTCACGGCGCTCAAGCAGCGCTTTCGTGGCGGACAGACGCATCTGCTCAATATGCTCGTTCACCGAGGCGTCTTTTTCGATAAAGGTATCGGAGCTCGGGACGTAGGCTTCCGGCTGGTAGTAGTCGTAGTAGGAGACGAAGTACTCCACCGCATTCTCGGGAAAGAACTCTTTCATCTCGCCGTAGAGCTGGGCCGCCAGGGTTTTGTTTGGGGCCAGCACCATTGTGGGGCGCTGCAGATCGGCGATCACGTTGGCGACGGTAAAGGTTTTACCCGATCCGGTTACGCCCAACAGCGTCTGGTGCGCAAGCCCATCCTCCAGCCCCTCTTTCAGACGGCGAATCGCTTCAGGCTGATCGCCGGAAGGACGGAAAGCGGAATTCAGTTTGAACGGTTTACTCATGAACGGCGACCTGATGATGGTTGATACGGCAGGTGAGTAATTTTACTCCGGATGGCTATTTTTGCCAGTAAATTATACTGGATAGAAATCCAGTGGCAACCGCGACGTTTTGTGCCACTCAGGTCAGGAATCAAACGAAGGTGAACAAAATTTCACCTGCGACGGGATAAAATTCCATCAAGAAGGGGTTATCCCCAGAACTTTTCATTTTTTAACATTTGTCAAGGCGAGGCGCCGGACTTTAGCGCATTACCGTGACCGTTTAATGACAGAGATTGATTTTATTTAACACATTGATTTTAAATATTTTTTCCAAAAAGACGCGTTTCGCAGCAATTCAGGCGCAGGCCGCGTATTCTCTCGCTTACGTTGTGTTTTCTAACTCTAATGCACATGGTTATCCACAGGAATAGTGGATAACTGCCTCCAGCCCATACGGAGCGTGACTCGGCTAATTCCCGGTTTTGGCCCACAGCGCGACGGTAAAAAATTTTTATCGCCCAATTTTGGCGATCTGATGCCGAAAATCAGCGTACGAATTGATGAGATACTGCTCACATTTTGTTCAAATGTTTACTGCACCACCGCACGCTTCGGGGCACCGACGCAGTGCAATCTTCTTTCCGGCGAAGGTGGATTTCTGAGTGCATTCCGAAAAAAGAGCCTTTAATCGTCCTTTTAAGGGCAGTGGCAAGAGTCTTGCAGCGTATCAGAGGTCATCGACGATTGTTAAGGAGAAACACCATGTTGAGCCTGCGTGCGGTCAATCAGTATTACGGGGATCGCCACACCCTGTGGAACGTTGACCTCGATCTGCCGCCTGGCGTGTGTACCGGAGTGGTCGGGCTACCCGGAATGGGGAAAACCACCCTCGTAAGCTGTATTGCCGGCCTGCTGCCTATCGCCAGCGGCACGATGGTCTGGCATGACGCCGGCGCGTCTCCCGGGGAATGGCTCCCGGGCACGGGAATTGGCTTTGTACCGCAGGAGAGGCGGATCTTTTCACAGCTGACGATAGAGGAAAACCTGCATATAGCGCGGATGGCAAAAGGGATTGCGGGTGGGCCGGTGAGCAGCGATATCTTCGATTTTTTTCCGGAGCTTTACCCCCTGCGCCAGCAGCGGGCATCGGGACTGAACGATGATCAGCAGTACCAGCTGGCGCTGGCAAACGCGCTGGTAACCCGCCCTCGCCTGCTGATCCTCGACGAGCCCAGCCGTGGTGCCAGCCAGCAGTTTAGCGCCAGGCTGGCGCAGTTGCTGCTCAGGCTCAACCTGGAGCTGGGGTTATCAGTGCTGCTGGCCGAGCAGCACCTGTCGCTGATCCGGCGGGTGGCGGAGCGCTTCTGCCTGCTATACCGGGGGCGAAACGTGGCCCAGGGGCGCGTCAGCGAGCTGGATGACCCGCTTATTGCCCACTGGATGCGGCCGACGGCGTCAGTGCGCTAAGGGAGAGATAATCCCCGATGGCCGCCGTGTCGGCCTGTTCGCCAAGCCACGGTATTTCCCCCAGCAGCGGTGCGGGCAGCATCCGCATGAGGGTCGCCATGTATTCGGCATGGCGTTTGCCGGGGGCCACCACCCCATTGGCTATCCAGCCCGCAAAATGCAGACCCGCCTGGCGGATCGCCTGGGCGGTGAGCATCGCATGGTTGATGCAGCCCAGCTTTACCCCCACCACCAGGATCACCGGCAGACGCTCGGCTACCGCCCAGTCGGCGAAGGTCTGCTCCTCTGAGAGTGGCGTAAACCAGCCGCCTGCCCCCTCCACCAGCACCCAGTCAGCCTGCTTTTCCAGGGCACGTAACCCGGCGGAAAGCGTGCTGAACAGGATCGGGCGCTGCTCGTCCGCGCTGATAATATGCGGCGAGGTGGGTTCGGCGAAAGTGTACGGGTTGACCGCCTGATAGCTGAGCGTCACGCTGCTGTTGCGCTGTAGCGCCAGGGCATCGCTGTTACGCAGCCCCCCGGCAGTCATCTCGCTGCCCGAGGCCACGGGCTTAAAGCCTGCGGTGTTGCGGCCCAGCGCCCGCGCCGCCTGTAGCAGTGCGGTGCTGGCCACGGTTTTACCGACCTCGGTATCGGTGCCGGTAACGAAATAGCGTTCAGTCACGTTCGATAATCCCATGAAAAAGTTGATAAGAGAGAGGGAACTGCCCTTCCTGTTGCGGCCACGCCTGCGCCAGGGTTTGCAACTGCCCGCGCGTTAAGGGCTTGTCGGCGCGCCCGGCATGCAGATGGGTAGCGCCGATCCCCTTCAGAGATTGCATGGCGCTGAGCGCATCATCAAACTGCAGGGTAATGGTCTGAATGGCGCTGCGGTACTGCCAGCCGGAGAGCGTGTCGGTCACCTGCTGCCCGGTCAGAAACCGGTTGGCGTGGGGCTGCGTGTCTACCGCCCGCCAGGCCTGCTTCAGTTCCGGCAGCGAGCCGTTCAGCAGGGTGGTAAAGGCTACCCTGCCTCCGGGCTTCGCCACGCGATACAGCTCGGCCAGCGCCCGGGGCAGGCTGGCGCACCACTGCACCGCCAGATGGCTCCAGACCAGGCTGAACTGCGCGTCCGCCAGCGGAATGGCCTCGATATCGGCCTGCAGATAGCGATCGGCCGCCTGATTGCGTCGCGCTTCGTCCAGCATCAGGGCGCTGAGATCCATCGCCGTCACCACGCTTCCGCCACGGCGCCAGAAAAGACTGTTGCTGCCCGGGCCGCAGCCGGCATCCAGCACGCTGGTAAACGCCGTCTCTGCCACCAGCGCCCGCAGCCCGTCGGCGCTTTGCCGCTGGAGCACATCGTGACGGGAATAGCTCTGCGCCGCCCGGCCAAAGGCGGCGGCAATCGCCTGTTTATTCACCTGCGGCATGCAGCGCCTCCAGTAACGCGTTGAGATCGCCCGGTTCATGCGCAGCAGTCAGGGTCAGGCGCAGGCGCGCCGTGCCCGCCGGGACGGTGGGCGGGCGGATGGCCGTCACCCAGATCCCCTGCTCCCTCAGGGTATGCGCCAGCTGCAGGGCGCGGTCATTTTCACCGACAATCAGCGGCTGAATGGCGCTCTGCGAGGCAGTGATCTCAAGCGGAAGGTCGCTTACGCCCGCGCGAAACTGCCGGATATGCGCCGCCAGCCGCTGCCGTCGCGCTTCCCCTTCGTCGCTGCGAATCAGGTTAAACGCCGCCAGCAGCGCCACCGCCTGGGCAGGCGGCATGCTGGTGCTGTAGATGAGATGCCGGGCGAACTGCAGCAGGTAGTCGGCTACCGGGTCGCTGCACAGCACCGCCGCCCCGCTCACCCCGACACCTTTGCCAAAGGTCACCACCAGCAGCTCGGGTTTAACGCCCAGGCCTGCCGCACTGCCGCGACCCTCTGGCCCGGTGACGCCAATCCCATGAGCATCGTCCACCAGCAGCCAGCTGCCCTGGCGCTGCGCCGCCGCATGGATATCGGCCAGCGGGGCGCTGTCACCGTCCATGCTGAAAATCCCTTCGGTCACCACCAGCTGTTGCCCTTCGCAGGGGTTATCCAGCAGCGAGGCGAGCTGGACGACATTGTTATGGGCAAAGCGGCGAAGCTGTGCCGGGCTGAGGCTGGCCGCTTCCAGCAGCGAGGCATGGCTTAAGCGGTCGGCGATAATGCGATCGCCTTTGCCGGTAAGCGCAGCAATCAGCGCCTGGTTGGCGGCAAAGCCGGAGATAAACAGCAGCGCGCGGGGATAGCCGAGCCAGTCGGCAAGATGCGCCTCCAGTGCCTGGTGGGCGGTGGTGTAGCCGCTGACATGGCCGGAGCCGCCGCTGCCCACGCCATACTGCTCAGCCCCCTGCTGCCAGGCGCGGATAACCGTGGGGTGCTGGCTCAGGCCCAGATAGTCGTTGCTGGAGAAGTTGCAGAAGCGCCGCCGGTCGCGGATGAGAAAACGGCCTGCGCCGTTCTCCACCGTGCTGCGCGTGCGCAGCGCGTCTGCCGCCCGACGGACGTCGAGGGCGGCATCAATACGTTGTTGCCAGGTCATAGCGTCGCCGCATTGTAGAACTGGTCGGTATCGGCGTTGAAAAGCTGCTGTTCCAGCTGGTGCTGCTGTTCGTTATCGCCGGTGAGCACCGCGGTCTGCTGCGGGTTAAGCCCCAGCTTGCGGAACAGCTGGACATCTTTATCCTCTTCCGGGTTCGGCGTGGTGAGCAGTTTGCAGCCATAAAAAATGGAGTTGGCCCCGGCCATAAAGCACATCGCCTGGGTCTGCTCGTTCATCTGCTCGCGGCCTGCCGAGAGGCGCACGTAAGAAGTCGGCATCATCACCCGCGCCACCGCAATAGTGCGGATAAAGTCAAAGGCATCGACGTCGTCGTTGTCAGCCAGGGGCGTACCTTTCACCTTCACCAGCATGTTGATCGGCACGCTCTCCGGCGGGGTGGGCAGGTTGGCGAGCTGCAGCAGCAGGCCGGCGCGATCGGTCACCGTTTCGCCTAAGCCCACGATGCCGCCTGAACACACTTTAATGCCCGCATCGCGCACTTTATCCAGGGTGTCCAGACGCTCCTGGTAGGTGCGGGTGGTGATGATATTGCCGTAGAACTCCGGGGAGGTGTCGAGGTTGTGGTTGTAGTAATCCAGCCCCGCCGAGGCCAGGCGCTGCGCCTGGTTGTCGTCAAGCGTGCCGAGGGTCATACAGGCTTCCAGCCCCATCGCCTTCACGCCCTGCACCATCTGCTCGAGGTAGGGCATGTCGCGCTCGTGCGGATTTTTCCAGGCCGCGCCCATGCAGAAGCGGGTCGAACCGGCATTTTTCGCCTGACGCGCCGACTCCAGCACCTGCTCCACCTCCATCAGCCGCTCGGATTCGAGCCCGGTTTTGTAGCGCGCGCTTTGCGGGCAGTATTTGCAGTCTTCCGGGCAGGCACCGGTCTTGATCGACAGCAGCGTACTGACCTGCACCTGCTGCGGATCGAAGTGCTGACGGTGGATCTGCTGGGCTTCAAACAGCAGTTCAAGAAGTGGTTTTTCAAATAAAGCAGTAACTTGCGACAGTGTCCAGCGAGACTGGTGAGCCATGGGGCATCTCCAAAGGGGTTTAGTTCATCATGGTTTCGGTTTATGATTGTAAACCTAAATGTTTTCAAAATGGTTTACAAGTCGATTATGACAACGGACGATCTCGCTTTCGATCAGCGCCATATCTGGCATCCCTACACCTCTATGACTCAGCCCCTGCCGGTGTATCCGGTAACGGAAGCTCACGGCTGCGAGCTGACGCTGGCCAGCGGCGAGCAGCTGGTGGACGGCATGTCCTCCTGGTGGGCGGCCATTCACGGTTACAACCACCCGCGGCTGAATGCGGCGATGAAAGCGCAGATTGATCGCATGTCGCACGTGATGTTTGGCGGCATAACCCATCCTCCGGCGGTAGATCTCTGCCGGCGGCTGGTGGCGATGACACCCGCGGCGCTGGAGTGCGTGTTCCTTGCCGATTCAGGCTCGGTGGCGGTGGAAGTGGCGATGAAGATGGCGTTGCAGTACTGGCATGCCAGAGGCGAAACCCGCCAGCGTTTTCTTACCTTCCGCAACGGCTATCATGGCGACACCTTCGGGGCAATGTCGGCCTGCGATCCGGACAACTCCATGCACAGTCTCTGGAAGGGCTACCTGCCGGAAAACCTGTTTGCCCCCGCGCCTCAGAGCCGCTTCGATGGTGAGTGGGATGAGACTGACATGGTCAGCTTCGCCCGCCTGATGGCCGCCCATCGCCATGAGATTGCCGCGGTGATCCTCGAGCCCATCGTGCAGGGTGCAGGCGGCATGCGGATGTACCATCCCGAGTGGCTGAAGCGCATTCGCAGGATGTGCGACCGCGAAGGTATCCTGCTGATTGCCGACGAGATTGCCACCGGCTTCGGACGCACCGGTAAGCTGTTTGCCTGCGAACACGCGGAGATTACGCCGGACATTCTGTGCCTCGGCAAAGCGTTGACCGGCGGCACCATGACGCTCTCCGCCACACTCACCACCCGCCAGGTGGCCGAGACCATCAGCAACGGCGAAGCGGGCTGCTTTATGCACGGCCCGACCTTTATGGGTAACCCGCTGGCCTGCGCCGTCGCCAGCGAAAGCCTGGCGTTGCTGGAGAGCGGCGAGTGGCAGTCGCAGGTGGCGGCCATCGAAACCCAGTTACAAGCGGAACTGGCGGCAGCGCTGGCTTCTGAGCATGTCGCCGACGTGCGGGTGCTAGGCGCCATTGGGGTGGTGGAAACCCGTCATCCGGTGAACATGGCGGCGCTGCAACGCTTCTTTGTGGCGCGCGGCGTCTGGGTGCGGCCGTTCGGCAAACTGATCTATCTGATGCCGCCCTATCTGATAAGCCGTGACCAGCTTAGCAAACTGACCGACGCCGTCGTGGACGCCGTCAACGATCCTGCCCACTTTGCGATTTAAGCCCGCAGGATTACACTTTTTGCAGGGCTTATGATGGAGAAAGAATATGAAACTTATCAGCCAGGATCTGCGTGACGGTGAAAAACTCCCGCTGCGCCACGTGTTTAACGGTATGGGATATGAAGGGGATAATATCTCTCCCCATCTGGCGTGGGACGAGGTGCCGTCGGGCACCAAAAGTTTTGTTGTGACCTGCTACGACCCGGACGCCCCCACCGGCTCCGGCTGGTGGCACTGGGTTGTCGCCAATCTTCCTGCAGATACCCGCGTGCTGCCGCAGGGCTCAGGCTCCTCGCTGGTGGCGCTGCCGGAAGGTGCGGTAGAAACCCGCACCGATTTTGGCAAAGCGGGCTACGGCGGCGCGGCGCCGCCAAAAGGTGAAACCCACCGCTATATCTTTACGGTGCATGCCCTGGACGTGGAAAAAATCGAGGTGGATGAAGAGGCGAGCGGCGCAATGGTGGGCTTTAACGTCCATTTCCACACCCTCGGCAGCGCGTCCATTACGGCGATGTACAGTTAAATAAAAAAACCGGCACATGGGCCGGTTTTTTGTAGGCCCGGTAAGCGAAGCGCCACCGGGCGTGTTTTACAGGAATGCCGGTAACATCCCCACCAGGCTTCCTTTCTTCAGCAACGCCATCGCCGCATCAATATCCGGGGCAAAGAAGCGGTCATCGTCATAGTGCGCCACCTGCTCCCGCAGGATGTGCCGCGCCTGCTCCAGCAGCGGGCTTGACGTCAGGCCGTCACGCAGATCGCAGCCCTGTGCCGCCGCCAGCCACTCTACCGCCAGTACCCCGCGGGTGTTGCCCGTCATCTCCCACAAACGGCGACCGGCCGCCGGTGCCATCGAGACATGATCCTCCTGGTTAGCCGAGGTCGGCAGGCTGTCCACGCTGTGCGGGTGCGACAGCGCTTTATTCTCGCTCGCCAGCGCGGCGGCGGTGACCTGGGCAATCATAAACCCGGAGTTAACCCCGCCGTTGCGCACCAGGAACGGCGGCAGCTGCGACATGTGTTTATCCATCATCAGCGCAATGCGACGTTCCGAGAGCGCGCCGATTTCGGCAATCGCCAGCGCCAGATTATCCGCCGCCATCGCCACCGGTTCAGCGTGGAAGTTACCCCCGGAGACCACCTCGTTTTCCGCCGCGAAGACCAGCGGGTTGTCGGAGACGGCGTTGGATTCCACCAGCAGCACCTCTGCCGCCTGGCGCAGCTGGGTCAGGCAGGCGCCCATCACCTGCGGCTGGCAGCGCAGGGAGTACGGGTCCTGCACTTTGTCGCAGTTGTGATGCGATTCGGCGATAGCGCTGGTATCGGTCAGAACGTGGCGGAACAGCGCGGCGGCGTCAATCTGCCCGCGCTGGCCGCGCACCTCATGGATACGAGCATCAAACGGACGACGGGAGCCGAGCACCGCTTCGGTGGTCAGCGCCCCGCAGACCACCGCCGAAGCAAAGAGATCTTCGGCTTCGAACAGGCCGCGCAGGGCAAAAGCGGTGGAGGCCTGAGTGCCGTTCAGCAAGGCCAGCCCCTCTTTCGCCGCCAGCGTCACCGGAGCCAGCCCCGCTTTTTGCAGAGCGGTAGCGGCCGGGAGCCATTCGCCACGGTAGCGGGCTTTACCTTCGCCAAGCAGGGTCAGGGACATGTGGGCCAGCGGCGCCAGATCGCCGGAGGCGCCCACCGAACCTTTGGCCGGGATCCAGGGATAGACCCCGGCATTGACCAGTGCAATCAGGGCCTGGATCACGCTCAGACGGATGCCGGAAAAACCGCGCGCCAGGCTGTTGATTTTTAGCACCATCATCAGGCGCACAATGTCGTCATCCAGCGGCTCGCCCACGCCCGCAGCATGGGACAGCACCAGCGAGCGTTGCAGGTTTTCCAGATCCTGCGTGGCAATGCGCGTCTGCGCCAGCAGGCCAAACCCGGTGTTGATACCGTAGGCGGTGCGCCCTTCGGCCACAATGGCTTCGACGCAGGCAACGCTGTCGGCGATCGCCTGATGGGCGGCCTCGTCCAGCGTCAGTTCCAGCGGCTGTCGCCAGACCTGACGCAGCTGCGACAGGGTAAGCGTGCCAGGCGTCAGTGTTAAAGCATTCATTAGCGTTTTCCTTCGTTGGTGGCGATCATCGGCAGGTTCAGCCCCTGCTCTTTCGCACAGGCGATGGCAATGTCATATCCGGCATCCGCATGGCGCATGACGCCGGTGGCCGGATCGTTGTGCAGGACGCGGGCAATACGGGCCGCGGCTTCGTCGGTGCCGTCGCAGACGATCACCATCCCGGCATGCTGGGAGAAGCCCATCCCGACCCCGCCGCCGTGGTGCAGCGAAACCCAGGTCGCGCCGCTGGCGGTATTGAGCAGGGCGTTCAGCAGCGGCCAGTCGGAGACCGCGTCGGAGCCGTCCTGCATCGCTTCGGTTTCGCGGTTCGGGCTGGCTACCGAGCCGGAGTCGAGATGGTCGCGCCCAATGACGATCGGCGCCGAGACTTCACCGTTACGGACCATTTCGTTAAAGGCCAGGCCCAGCTTCTGACGCCACTCCAGCCCCACCCAGCAGATACGCGCCGGCAGGCCCTGGAAGTTAATGCGCTCGCGCGCCATATCCAGCCAGTGATGCAGGTGTTCATCATCGGCGATAATCTCTTTCACTCTGGCGTCGGTTTTATAGATGTCCTCAGGGTCGCCGGAGAGCGCCACCCAGCGGAACGGGCCGATCCCGCGGCAGAACAGCGGACGGATATAGGCAGGGACAAAGCCCGGGAAATCGAAGGCGTTGGCCACTCCCATCTCTTTCGCCATCTGGCGGATGTTGTTGCCGTAGTCGAACGTCGGCACGCCCTGCTCGCTGAAGGCCAGCATCGCGTTAACGTGATCGGCCATGGAGCGCTTCGCTGCCAGCACGGTGCCTTCGGGATCCTGCTGCGCTTTCTGTTGATATTCGTCCCAGCTCCAGCCTTTTGGCAGATAACCGTGCAGCGGATCGTGGGCGCTGGTCTGGTCGGTGACCAGGTCCGGGCGCACGCCGCGTGCCACCAGCTCCGGCACGATGTCAGCCGCGTTACCGCACAGGGCGATGGAGACGGCCCGGCCTTCAGCGGTGTATTTTTTGATACGTGCCAGCGCGTCATCCAGCGATTCAGCCTGTTCGTCAACGTAACGGGTACGCAGACGGAAATCGATGCGGCTCTGCTGACACTCAATGTTCAGGGAGCAGGCGCCCGCAAGGGTGGCCGCCAGCGGCTGCGCGCCGCCCATGCCGCCTAAGCCTGCGGTGAGCACCCAGCGGCCTTTCAGGGAGCCGTTATAGTGCTGACGACCCGCTTCGACAAAGGTCTCATAGGTGCCCTGAACGATGCCCTGGCTGCCGATGTAGATCCAGCTGCCGGCGGTCATCTGGCCATACATCGCCAGCCCTTTGGCATCCAGCTCGTTAAAGTGTTCCCAGGTAGCCCAGTGCGGCACCAGGTTGGAGTTGGCGATCAGCACGCGGGGAGCATTTTCATGCGTTTTAAACACACCGACCGGTTTACCGGATTGCACCAGCAGGGTTTCGTCGTTTTCCAGCTGGGTAAGCGCGGCGACAATGGCGTCATAGCACGCCCAGTTGCGCGCGGCGCGGCCAATACCGCCATACACCACCAGCTCGTGGGGATTTTCCGCCACCTCGGGATCGAGGTTGTTCATCAACATGCGCAGCGGGGCTTCGGTGAGCCAGCTTTTAGCGTTAAGGCGGGTGCCACGTGGGGCGCGGATCTCTTGCTGGCGATACTTACCTGACGACATGGTGTGCTCCTCGTTGGGGACAGAATATACAGTAAGATATACTTGTATAGACAAGTGCACACAAGCCTGCTTTTAACAATTACGATACATTTTTGTTATATTGCGTCAGCAATCACGCTTTTGCCTTAAGACATGAAATGGCCCTGCAGCCGGTAGCGGTTACCGGGGAAGAGCAGTCGGGCGTGAGAGACGATATGCGATGCCGACCAGGTCCGACGGTGGATCAGCAGACAGGGGTCATGCTCCTTGATGCGCAGCAGCTCGCACTCCTTCGGCGTGGCGCGCACGGCTTCGACGATGTGTTCCCCTTCCGTCAGCGGCGCCACCCGCGACAGATAAGCATGGGGCGTGGTGCTGGTGTAATCCTGCTGGAGGTAGTCCGGCACCAGGGCGGCATTGACGCAGCGATCCTCTATCTGCACCGGAACATCGTTTTCATAGTGCAACATCAGGGAGTGAAAGATGCGCGATCCCTCTTTGACGTTCAACGCCACCGCCTGGGCGGCGCTGGCCTGCGTCTCTTCGAGGAACTGCACTTCACAACGGTGCTGATGGTTGCGGGAAGCGATTTCATCGGCAATGCTGCGAATTTCAAACAGCGCCGACTGCCCTTTCGGCTCGGCGACAAAGGTGCCGACTCCCTGCAGACGCACCAGCAGCCCCTCATCGGTCAGCTCCCGCAGCGCGCGGTTAATGGTCATCCGGCTGAAGCCGAACTGGGCCACCAGCTCGGCCTCGGACGGAATGCGATCGTGGGGACGCCATACGCCGGTGGCAATCTGGTGACTGATCGCCTGTTTTACCTTTTCGTAGAAAGGGGCTGGCGCACTGGCCTGCTGCGGGGCGCGAGAGAACATAGCAATTCCTTAAGCCGTAAAAAGTCGAGTATAGAGAGATCACACCCACCAGTGAACTATTTGCCACGCCAGCCGTGCGGCGAGCTTCGCTCCCTGTCCGTCGCGATCGAAGTCAGGGCTGAGCTCCACCAGGTCGGCCGCCTGCAGTTTGCCACTGCGACAGATCTTTTCAATGACCGGGAGTAGCTCCCGGGCCGGCACCCCCAGCGCGGCTGGCGCCGACACGGCGGGCATTTCCCCGGCTGGCATAACGTCGAGATCGATGGTCAGGTAAACACGGTCTGCCTGCTCAAGAAGCGCTGTGAGCGCGGTCAGGGCCTGCTGCTGAAAATCGAGATCTTCTACCAGCGTGACCTTAAGACGCGCAGCTTCGTCCCACAGCGCCTGGGTATTTGCCGCCCGGCTGACCCCGAGGCAGGCATAGTGAAACTCGCGCTGCTGCGTGGCGCAGTAGTGCGCCAGCTGACGGAACGGGGTGCCGGAGGTCGCCTGGCTGGCATGACGTAGATCGAGATGGGCATCGAGGTTGATAATTACCACCCGCTCGCCGGGAAAGGCATCCAGCACGCCGCGACCGTGCGCCCAGGCGGTTTCGTGTCCGCCGCCAAAGACCAGGGTGCGCATTCCCGCCTGCTGGCAGGCGGTGACCGTCTCGCTCAGCATCTGCTGGGCCGCCTCCAGCGCGTCCCCCTCCACGCCGATATTACCCATGTCCATCAGCCGCGCGTGCCCCTGATGGCTCGCCATGTTCGCCAGCGCACGGCGTAAGACATCCGGGGCCTGCGCGGCGCCAGGGCGGCCCTGATTGCGTCTGACCCCTTCGTCACAGGCGAAGCCCAGTAAGGCGATGCCGTTCCCGGAAGGGTGCGGCGTATCGCTGCGCTTTACGGTCTGAAACAGGCGCAGCGCGTTGCTGGCCTCGCCGCTGTCGTCGCGTCCTTGCCAGACGTCAGGTGAAACCGGCTGCCACGAACTCATGCTGTTTTTCCTCTGAATATGCGCTGATAAAGCGGGTTGCGTCCCGGCTCATAGACCATCTCCACCGGGCTTCTGGCATCCCAGATGGCGAGGTCGGCGACAAACCCGGCCTTAAGTTGCCCGTGCGTCTCGCCGCGACCCAGCGCCTTCGCGGCGTGCCGCGTTACCCCTGCCCATGCCTCTTCCGGCGTCAAACCAAACTGGACGCAGGCCATGTTCATCGCCAGATGCAGGCTGGCAAAGGGGCTGGTGCCCGGGTTGTAATCCGTGGCGACGGCCATGGGTACGCCCCGCTGGCGCAGCAGATCAACCGGCGGGCGCTGGCGCTCCTGTAGAAAGTAGAAGGCACCGGGGAGTAATACCGCCACGGTGCCGCTGCGGGTCATCGCATCTACTCCGGCCTCATCGAGATATTCAATATGATCCGCGGAGAGGCCGTGGTAACGGCTGACCAGCGCGGTGCCGCCAAGGTTAGAGAGTTGTTCAACGTGGCCTTTGATGGGGATCCCCAGCGTCCGGGCCGCCTGGAACACCCTTTCGCTCTGTTCCGGGGTGAACCCGACATTTTCGCAGAACACATCTACGGCTTCGAACAGCCCTTTTTCCCACAGCTGCGGCATCGTGTGCTGACAAACATGCGCGATGTAAGCATCCGGATCCTGGCGATATTCCTTCGGCACGGCGTGCGCCGCCAGTAGCGTCGGGCCGATCTCCACGGGGTTGGTCTGCGCCAGACGCCGGGCAACGCGCAGCATCTTCTCTTCCGCCTCGTCGTTGAGGCCATAACCCGATTTAATCTCAACGGTGGTGACGCCTTCGCGCATCAGTCGCTCCAGACGCTGCTGCGCCAGCTGTTCAAGCTGCTCAGCGGAACTCTCCCGGGTAGCGGTCACCGTGGCGTTAATCCCGCCACCCTGTGTGCTGATGGTCTGGTAGGAGACGCCATTTAACCGCTGCTCCCACTCGGCGGCGCGATCGCCGCCAAACACAAGGTGCGTATGGCAGTCGATAAGGCCCGGGGTTACCAATCGCCCCTGTAAATCGACGGTGTTGGGCAGATGCGCAGGCAGGTCAGATTCAGGGACAATCGCCAGGATGGTCTCTGCGCGCACAATTAACGCCCTGTTCTCCAGCAGGCCATAAGGCGTGCCGTGGTCGGGATCCATTGTCGCGAGGCGCAGGTTACGCCATATCAGGTCGTCAGGATGAAGTTGCAGCATCGGGCTTCCGCTTGTCATGGGTTGTATAGACATTTATTTTTATTCCCGCCGCCCTGTCAATCGCCTTTACCGAAATTGTTATTTATTTGTGATAACTTTCCCGCTAAGCGCGGGAATAAAAAGTAACTTTTTGCCTTTTAATCTTCCCGTTTCGCTCAACTTAGTATAAAAAAGCAGGCTATTTCGGTTATCCCCCTATTGATATGCTTTGCAGGAGCTTCCCTTGAATACTTCCAGGATTTCTCGTCTGGCGCTGGCACTCGCATTTGGCGTGACGTTGTCTGCGTGCAGCTCTACCCCGCCGGATCAACTGCCATCAGAGCAGGCCGCGCCGGGCACGGCTTCCCGCCCAATCCTTACCGCCGCTGAAGCGAAAAACTTCCAGCAGGCTCGCTACTTTACGGCCATGGATCCAAACGCAGCGCCGTGGAGTCCTTATGCTATTCGTCTGCCTGCGCAGCCGGACTTTGTCGTTGGTCCGGCGGGAACGCAGGGCGTAACCCATACCACAATCCAGGCGGCAGTCGATGCGGCCATTGCGAAGCACAGCAGCTCTCGTCAGTACATTGCCATTTTACCGGGTGAGTACGAAGGTACCGTATACGTGCCTGCGGCACCGGGCAGCGTGACGCTGTACGGTACGGGCGAAAAGCCAATTGATGTCAAAATTGGTCTGGCGATTGACTCAGAGATCGACACCACAACCTGGCGTCATCTGGTCAATCCGGGCGGTAAGTACATGCCGGGTAAACCAGCCTGGTATATGTTCGACCGTTGCCAGAGCAAGCACAGCGCGACCATTGGCCTGATGTGTTCCGCGGTCTTCTGGTCGCAGAATAGCGGCCTGCAGCTGCAGAACCTGACGATCGAAAACAATCTGGGCGACAGCGTTGATGCCGGTAACCACCAGGCGGTGGCCCTGCGCAGCGATGGCGATCGCGTGCAAATCGACAAGGTGAATATTCTGGGTCGTCAGAATACTTTCTTCGTCACCAACAGCGGCGTTGAGAACACCCTGAAAAACAACCGCATCACCCGGACGCTGGTGACCAATAGCTACATTGAAGGGGATGTGGATATGGTTTCCGGCCGCGGTGCCGTGGTGTTTGATAACACCGATTTCCGCGTAATGAATACCCGCACCCAGCAGGAAGGCTACGTCTTTGCACCTGCAACGCAGTCTAATCTGTTCTACGGTTTCCTGGCCGTGAACAGCCGCTTTACCGCAGCGGGAGAGGGCGTGGCGCAGTTGGGCCGCTCGCTGGACGTTGATTCAGCCACTAACGGTCAGGTGGTGATCCGCGACAGCGTGATCAACGAAGGTTTTAACGTGGCAAAACCCTGGGGCAACGCCACCATCTCTCAGCGTCCGTATGCGGGTAACACCGGTGCGGTAGATGACAAAGGCAACGTGCAGCGTGACCTCAACGACGCTAACTTCAACCGCATGTGGGAGTACAACAACCGCGGTGTGGGCAGCAAAGTGATCGCAGAACCGAAGCAGTAATTTAGATAGCAAAAAGGGGGAGTCACTCCCCCTTGATGCTGCGGCTGAACGCGTCAGGCACCGGTTTTAAGATACGCATCCAGCAGTTGCAATACTGCAACCATGAGTTGCAGGAACAGAATAATCTATCCCATCATGCTCATACGCCACTCCTTTGGTCAGGAGCACTTCCACTGACTTACCTTTCCGCTGCCTGTCGCCAGTGGGCGTTGGTTTGTACTGATGTGCTTCGCAGTTAAGGCACTGGCGGCACCACCCGCCAGCCAGGACTTGAAAGTGATCCCAGATTGCGGACTGCCACACATCTACACCAACAGTTCCGATTATAAACAGACAAGACTGGATATTTAAACAGTTCGCTATCAATTAGGAATTCATAAAGAAAAGAGAATTAAATATTTATAATTCAGTCAATTAAGCTCTAACTGTTGCGCTAGTTATTTTACAGCTTCGTAACTGACGTTGTGCAAATGGTGACTACGGCGCTACTATAAAGCGGTTGGTTTATACTGATGTGCTCACCCGGCTACCACCGGGCATAAAAAAACCTCGCATAGGCGAGGTTTTTTTATTTCATCCGCCTTAGTGGGCGTTAACCACTACCCACATTGGCCCCTGGCCGACGGCATAACGTCCCTTCTCTTCCAGCAGCCCCTGCTCGCCCTGAATTTCATACAGCGCGATATGGTGCGATTTTTGCCCCGCTGCAATCAGGAATTTCCCGCTGTGATCGATATTGAAGCCGCGCGGCTGCGTCTCGGTTGGCTGGAAGCCTTCGATGGCCAGCACGCTGCCATCTTCAGAGACGCTAAAGACCGTGATCAGGCTGGAGGTACGATCGCAGGTATAGAGGTGACGGCCATCAGAGGTGATATGGATATCCGCCCCCCAGCGGGTATCGGTGAAATCAGCGGGCATCATGTCCAGAGTCTGCACGCACTCGATGTTGCCGTGCGGATCGCGCAGCGCCCAGACGTCCACCGAGCAGTTCAGCTCGTTCACCACATAGGCATACTGCTGGTTTGGATGGAAGACCATATGGCGAGGGCCCGCCCCTTCGACAGTGGTCACTTCCGCCGGATTTTGCGCGGCCAGCTTGCCGTCATCGCCCAGGGTAAACAGGCAGATACGATCCTGTTTCAGCGCCGGAACCCACAGGGTGCGGTTATCCGGGGAGATGTTGGCCGAGTGGCAGCCTTCCAGCCCTTCCACCACCTCAACGGTTTCACCAGGAATACCGTCATCAAGACGGGTTACGCTGACGCAGCCGGCATTGTAGGAGCCGCTAAAGATAAAGCGCCCCTGCAGATCGGTTGAGATATGAGTTGGGCTACCTGGCAGCGCGGCCTCAGCAGTGTACGTCAGGGCGCCATCTTCAGGGGAGATGCGGTACGCGAGTACA
The DNA here is from genome assembly GCF_035787115.1 of Leclercia adecarboxylata. Lineage (GTDB taxonomy): Bacteria > Pseudomonadota > Gammaproteobacteria > Enterobacterales > Enterobacteriaceae > Enterobacter > Enterobacter adecarboxylatus_E. The sequence goes on from NZ_JALKTL010000002.1 coordinate 561,121, forward strand.
CGAAACTCCGGGCGAACACCCACATACAGGAAACGTTTATCCGGGCTGATAACCATCGGCTGAACCTGGCCGGGAACATCGACAACCTGAACCAGAGTGAGCGTACCTTCGGAATTCAGACGCCAGACATGGATCTGCTGGCTTTCAGGACTGGCGGTATAAACGGTTTGTTTCATGAATGCTCCTTTCCTCACTGCGCGTAAAAGTAATGTACCAGGATAGTCTTTTTTAACGGTGAATGCTGAATTTTAACCAGGAATTTTGCAGCGTTAGTTGCACGGTGTACCATCTGCGCACTCTCTGATTTCAACATTAACCCGGAATATCAAATGACCTCGCGTGTGATTGCACTGGATTTAGACGGTACGTTGTTAACCCCGCAAAAAACCCTGCTCCCTTCTTCACTTGATGCACTGAAGCGTGCCCAGGAAGTGGGATACCAGCTCCTCATCGTCACGGGTCGGCATCACGTTGCTATCCATCCTTTTTATCAGGCACTGGCGTTAGATACACCTGCAATTTGTTGTAATGGAACCTATTTGTATGATTATCAAGCAAAAAAGGTCCTGGAAGCCGATCCGCTCCCGGTTCCGCAGGCGCTGCAACTGATTGATCTACTCGACGAACATGCCATTCACGGCCTGATGTATGTCGATGAGGCCATGCTGTACGAACGCCCTACCGGGCACGTCATCCGCACCCGCACCTGGGCGCAGGCGCTGCCAGAAGCGCAGCGTCCCGTGTTCACACAAGTACCTTCGCTGGCGCAGGCTGCCCGGGAAGTGAACGCGATCTGGAAATTTGCCCTGACCGGCGAGGACATCGGCAAACTGAATGGCTTCGCAAAAGAGGTCGAGCAGACGCTGGGGCTGGAGTGTGAATGGTCCTGGCACGATCAGGTGGATATTGCTCGCCACGGCAACAGCAAGGGTAAACGCCTGACGCAGTATGTGGAATCGATGGGCGGGTCAATGAAGGATGTCATTGCATTTGGCGATAACTACAATGACATCAGCATGCTGGAAGCGGCCGGCACCGGGGTGGCGATGGGTAATGCCGACGACGCCGTTAAAGCACGCGCTAACGTGGTAATCGGCGATAATACCACCGACAGTATCGCCAAATTCATCTATACCCATCTGCTGTGATCAGGTAGTGATCGACACGCTCTTGATTTGCGCGTAGAGCCAGAGGCCAGGTTTGATCCCCAGTTCATCCCTGGCCCAGGGGCTGATGCGGGCCCACAGCGTGCGGCTGCCAATTTCCAGCTGCACCTCCACCTGGCCGTTATCATCGTAACACTGGGCCACTTTAGCCCGCAGGATGTTACGAATACTGCTCTGTAACGGCGGCTGTAGCACCAGCGAAACATCAGATGCCTGGATGCGAATGCGCAGGTTGGTTTGCAGTGGTTTATCCAGCTTGTTGACCCAGACGTGCTGATCGCCAATTGCCAGGGCCGTCATCGCATAGTGAGGATGGTGCTCCAGCACGCTCACCTTGAGAATGCTGCTTTGCTGCTCCTGGGGCAGCCACGGATGCATCACGCTGCTGCCCCACACCTCTTCCAGATTGCCGAACGCCTTTACGCTGCCGTTTTCCAGCACCAGCACTTTATCGGCCAGATGCAGGATCTCATCCAGCGAATGGCTGACGTAGAGCATCGGAATATTAATCTCGCGCGCCAGGCGCTGCAGGTAAGGCAGCAGTTCGCGCTTGCGGGGAATGTCGAGCGACGCCAGCGGTTCGTCCAGCAGTAGTAGCTCTGGTGCGGTCAGTAAGGCCCGGCCTATCGCCACGCGCTGTTTTTCTCCGCCCGAGAGCGACGAAGGCAGCCGGTCAAGCAGGTGCTCAATCCCCAGCAGGGCCACCAGCTTATCAAACTGCCCGGCCATGCTTTTCGCCATGCCGTAACGCAGGTTACCCAGCACTTTATAATGCGGGAACAGCCGCGCGTCCTGGAAGACATAGCCAATCCGGCGCTTTTCTGGCGCCAGGTAAATGCGCTTTTCAACGTCGTTAAGCACCCGATCGTTCAGGACTATCCGCCCTGACTGGGGCCGGGTCAGCCCGCTTATCGCATTGATGAGCGACGTTTTGCCCGCGCCGGAGACGCCAAAAATAGCGGTAATGCCGCTGGCGGGCAGGGTCTCATTCAGGGTCAGGCAGTGCTCGCCCAGGGTCTGGGTGAAATTAAGTTCCAGCATGGTTATTTCCCCATCCGTTCACGGCTAAGGCGCGCCAGCCATTCTGAGACCAGCAGCGATACCAGCGCCAGCACGATGGAGATCAGGCACAACCGCGCCGCAGCCCCCTCGCCACCCGGGGTCTGGATCAGGGTGTACATGGCCGACGGGATGGTGCGGGTTTCGCCTGGGATATTAGACACAAAGGTGATGGTTGCGCCAAACTCGCCCAGCGAGCGGGCAAATGCCAGCACCGTGCCGACGATAATACCCGGCAGCGTCAGGGGAAGCGTGATGGTGAAAAAGACGCGCCAGCGTCCGGCACCCAGCGTCCGGGCAGCCTGTTCGAGTTTAAGATCGACGCCCTCGAGCGCCAGGCGGATCGCCCGCACCATCAGCGGGAATGACATTACCGCTGCCGCCAGCACCGCGCCGCGCCAGCTGAAGGCAAAGCTGAGGCCAAACCACTCATAGAGCCGCTCGCCGATAAACCCGCGTCGCCCCATGGCAACCAGCAGTAAATAGCCCACCACCACCGGCGGCAGCACCAGAGGCAGGTGCAAAATACTGTCGAGGAGCGCTTTGCCCGGAAACTTACAGCGAACCAGCAACCAGGCGAAAAAGATCCCAAAGGGCAAACTCAATGCAACCGCGAGGGAAGAGACTTTCAGGCTCAGCAGCACGGCCTGCCATTCAGGATCGGTCAATATCATTCGTGAGTCGTAAATCCGTAACGTTTAAAGATGGCAGACGCCTGCGGCCCCTTCAGGTAATCGTAAAAGGCGCTGACGGTTGCGTTTTTATGTCCATCAATGATGGCCAAAGGATATTCCACTTTCTTATGCGAGTCTTCAGGGAACGTACCTACCACTTTCACCCCTTTCTCAGCAACGGCATCGGAACCGTAGACGATCCCGAGCGGCGCTTCATTGCGCGCCACCAGCGCCAGTGCGCCACGCACATCTTCCGCAGGAGCCAGTTTCGGGGAGAGGGTTTCCCAGGCACCCAGTTTTTGCAGCGCCTCTTTGGCATAAATGCCCGCCGGGACATGCTCCGGATCGCCCACCGCCAGACGTCCCTCTTTCAGCAGGCTGGCCCAGTTGGTGTCTTTATTGATAGCAACATCGCCCTGAGCGCTGGCTTTCGGCGCCACCACAACCAGGCTGTTTCCGAGCAGGGTTGCGCGGCTCGCGGTATCAACCGCTTTTTTATCGACCGCGTAATCCATCCACTTCTGATCGGCGGAGATAAACAGGTCGGCGGGGGCACCTGCTTCAATCTGACGCGCCAGGGTGGAAGACGAGGCAAATGACGACACCACGTCGACGTTTTTCTCTTTTTTGTATACCGCGGCAATATCCTGCATCGCATTTGTCAGAGATGCTGCGGCAAATACGGTGATCTTGCCTTCGTCTGCCAGCGCCTGGCCGGCCAGAGTGAGTGTCAGCGTCGCCCCGGTAATAAGTCCTGACCATTTACGTTTCATTTGAAGCTCCTGTGGGTGTCGTTATATAAAATGAAATATAACGATAACCCTCAGGTTTTCCCAGCGTTAAATCGTACCGATCAGGGAGTAAATCAAATTTGTACCGAAAATAATATCGGCGAAGAAGGGGGAAACTTGAGAGCAAAACGCCCGGCAGAACCGGGCGTTTTTACAGAAAATTAATGCTGCTTTTTCGGCTGTTTTCTGTGGCCGATATTGGAAAAGATGTTGAACACCTCACCCAGGCCGTAGATGGCACCGAGGATGATAGCCATCACCACTGGCACCATGATCACGGCGAATACCAGACTTTTCAGCAACTCTAACATGGCTTTCTCCAGACAATGTGAATGCCTTATTCTAACCGGAAAAGCGAGAATTACATCCCCTTTTGTGCGGTACAGTTTGCGCCTGTAATGAATTGCGTCACAATAACCCTTTTGCCAGGACATTGTTATGCAGGCCGAAATTCTCCTCACCCTACGTCTTTCGCAAAAACTGTTCGCCGATCCCCGCCGCATCGCCCTGCTCAAACAGATTGAGCAAACCGGCTCCATCAGCCAGGGGGCGAAGAACGCCGGTATCAGCTATAAAAGCGCGTGGGATGCCATCAACGAGATGAACACGCTGAGCGAAAAGACCCTGGTCGACCGCGCCACCGGTGGCAAAGGGGGCGGCGGCGCGATCCTGACGCGCTACGGTCAGCGGTTGATCCAGCTCTATGACCTGCTGGCGCAGATCCAGCAAAAGGCCTTTGATGTGTTAAGCGACGACGACGCCCTGCCGCTGGACAGCCTGCTCGGCGCCATCTCGCGTTTCTCTTTGCAAACCAGCGCTCGTAACCAGTGGTTTGGCACGGTCACCGCCCGTGATGATGACCAGGTTCAGCAGCACGTGGACATCTTACTCGCCGACGGCGCCACCCGCCTGAAAGTGGCAATCACCGCCCGGAGCGGCAAGCGGCTGGGGCTGGACGAGGGCAAAGAGGTGCTGGTCCTGCTGAAAGCGCCGTGGGTTAACATCACCCTGGACAGCGAGGCGGCGAAACAGGCGGACAACCAGTTACAGGGCGTAATTAACCATATTGACCGTGGCGACGAGCAGTGTGAAGTGCTGATGACCCTGCCCGATGGCCAGACCCTCTGTGCCACCGTGCCGCTGGCCCAGAGCCAGGATTTAGAAGAAGGTGCTAAGGCGACCGCATATTTTAATGCCGACCGGGTGATTATCGCCACGTTGTGCTAAGCACATTGACATTCGTGCCGACAGTAGGTTATCCCTGATGCTTATTGCTGCAAAAAATGGGATAAATAATGTCATCATTGCAAATTTCGCAAGGCACGTTTCGTCTTAGCGACACCCGTACGCTCACGCTCGCTGATTTTACGTTGAATGCCGGTGAAAGCTGGGCTTTCGTTGGCAGTAACGGCAGCGGCAAATCGGCTCTGGCGCGCGCGCTGGCCGGAGAGCTGACGCTGCTGAAGGGCGAACGCCAGAGCAGTTTTACCCGCCTGACCCGCCTCTCCTTTGAGCAGCTGCAAAAACTGGTCAGCGACGAGTGGCAGCGTAACAACACCGATATGCTCAGCCCCGACGAAGACGATACTGGCCGAACGGCCGCCGAAATTATTCAGGATGAAGTAAAAGATGATGCCCGCTGCCGCCAGCTGGCGGAACGGTTCGGTATCACGTCCCTGCTGGACAGACGTTTTAAATACCTCTCCACCGGCGAAACCCGTAAAACGCTGCTGTGCCAGGCCCTGATGGCCGAACCCGAACTGCTGATCCTCGATGAACCCTTTGACGGCCTGGATGTGAAATCCCGCGGGCAGCTGGCAGACCTGCTGGCCTCCCTCAACCAGCAGGGTTACACCCTGGTGCTGGTGCTGAACCGTTTTGATGAGATCCCCGATTTTGTGCAGAACGCGGGGGTACTGGCCGACTGCACCCTGACGGCGTCAGGCGATAAGGCGGCCCTGCTGAACCAGGCCCTGATTGCCCAGCTGGCGCACAGTGAAAAACTGAACGGCATCACCCTACCCGAACCGGACGCTCCTTCGGCGCGTCATGGTCTGCCGGAAGGTGAAGCGCGGATTGTACTTAATGATGGTGTGGTGTCGTATAACGATCGCCCGATCCTCAACCACTTAAGCTGGACGGTCAATCCGGGAGAGCACTGGCAGATTGTCGGCCCTAACGGTGCCGGTAAATCCACCCTGCTGAGCCTCATTACCGGCGATCATCCACAGGGTTACAGCAACGACTTAACCCTCTTTGGTCGTCGTCGCGGCAGCGGCGAAACCATCTGGGATATCAAAAAACATATCGGTTACGTTAGCAGCAGCCTGCACCTCGATTACCGCGTCAGCACCACGGTGCGCAACGTTATCCTGTCCGGTTATTTCGATTCGATCGGTATTTATCAGGCGGTTTCTGACCGGCAGCACAAGCTGGCGCAGCAGTGGCTGGATATTCTTGGGATGGATAACCGGGTCGCCGATGCGCCGTTCAGCAGCCTGTCCTGGGGCCAGCAGCGGCTGGCCCTGATTGTGCGTGCGCTGGTGAAACACCCGACGCTGCTGATCCTCGACGAGCCCTTACAGGGGCTGGATCCCCTGAACCGCCAGCTGATTCGCCGCTTTGTTGATGTACTGATCAGCGAAGGTGAAACGCAGCTGCTGTTTGTTTCCCACCATGCCGAAGATGCGCCCGCCTGTATTACCCACCGCCTGGAATTTATCGCCGATAGCGACAGCTATCGCTACCAGGTTGGCCGCATCTGACATCCTGACGGGGGCCTCGCCCCCGCTTTTTTTCGGACAACCCGCAACATCCCACCCCCGGCGCTTTGATTTACAATTCTTTTTTAGCTCAACAGAAGCAGCGTCCGATGGAGTGTAAACGATTCCACTATTTTATCCCATGTCACACTTTCCTGCTCTCTGTTATGCTAGGATTATCTCATACCATAAGCCTAATGGAGCGAAATATGCGAGTTCTGGTAACAGGTGGTAGCGGTTACATAGGAAGTCATACCTGTGTGCAACTGCTGCAAAATGGCCACGACGTCATCATCCTTGATAACCTGTGCAACAGTAAACGCAGCGTGCTGCCGGTCATGGAACGCCTGGCCGGTAAACAGCCTGCCTTTGTCGAAGGCGATATTCGTAACGAAGCGCTGATGACTGAGATCCTCCACGATCACGCCATTGATACGGTGATCCACTTTGCCGGGCTGAAAGCCGTGGGCGAATCCGTGGCAAAGCCGCTGGAATATTACGATAACAACGTTAACGGTACGCTGCGTCTGGTCTCTGCCATGCGCGCGGCGGGCGTCAAAAACCTGATCTTCAGCTCTTCGGCCACCGTCTACGGCGACCAGCCGCAAATCCCCTATGCCGAAAGTTTCCCGACCGGTACGCCGCAAAGCCCTTACGGCAAGAGCAAGCTGATGGTGGAACAGATCCTGACCGACCTGCAAAAAGCACAGCCGGAGTGGAGCATTGCCCTGCTGCGTTATTTCAACCCGGTTGGCGCCCATCCATCCGGCGATATGGGTGAAGATCCGCAGGGCATTCCCAACAATCTGATGCCTTATATTGCGCAGGTTGCGGTGGGGCGCCGCGACTCGCTGGCGGTGTTCGGTAACGACTACCCTACCCCGGACGGCACCGGCGTTCGCGACTACATTCACGTGATGGATCTCGCCGACGGGCACGTCGCCGCCATGCAGCAGCTGGCCGGTAAACCTGGCGTCCACATTTACAACCTCGGCGCAGGCGTCGGCAATAGCGTGCTGGATGTGGTGAACGCGTTCAGCGCGGCCTGCGGCAAACCCGTGAGTTATCACTTTGCCCCACGTCGCGACGGCGATTTACCTGCCTACTGGGCAGACGCATCGAAGGCTGATAAAGAGCTTAACTGGCGTGTCTCACGCACGCTTGATGAAATGGCACAGGATACCTGGCGCTGGCAGTCTCGCCACCCGCAGGGTTATCCAGACTAAGGACCTGTCATGACCCAATTTAACCCCGTCGATCACCCGCATCGTCGTTTCAATCCGTTAACCGGGCAGTGGATCCTGGTCTCCCCGCACCGCGCTAAGCGTCCCTGGCAGGGGGCGCAGGAGACACCGTCCAGTGAGACGCTGCCTCAGCACGATCCGGACTGTTTCCTTTGTCCGGGAAACACCCGCGTTACCGGCGATGTCAATCCGGACTATAAAGGCACCTTCGTCTTTACCAACGACTTTGCCGCCCTGATGACCGACACGCCGGAAGCCCCGCAGAGTGACGATCCGCTCCTGCGCTGCGAAAGCGCGCGCGGCACCAGCCGCGTGATCTGCTTCTCGCCGGATCACAGCAAAACCCTGCCGGAGCTGAGCGTTGAAGCCCTGACCGAGGTGGTAAAAACCTGGCAGGAACAGACCGCCGAGCTGGGGCAGAGCTATCCCTGGGTGCAGGTGTTTGAGAACAAAGGCGCGGCGATGGGCTGCTCCAACCCGCATCCGCACGGCCAAGTATGGGCCAACAGCTTCATGCCTAACGAAGTGGAGCGGGAAGATCGCCTGCAACATGCCTATTTCGCTGAGCAGCAGTCGCCGATGCTGCTGGACTATGTCCAGCGCGAGCTGGCTGACGGCAGCCGCACCGTCGTGGAAACCGAGCACTGGCTCGCAGTGGTGCCCTACTGGGCGGCCTGGCCGTTCGAAACCCTGCTGCTGCCGAAAGCGCACGTCCTGCGCTTAACCGAGCTGAGCGACGCCCAGCGCAGCGATCTGGCGCTGGCGCTGAAAAAACTGACCAGCCGTTATGACAACCTGTTCCAGTGTTCCTTCCCCTACTCTATGGGCTGGCACGGCGCGCCCTTTAACGGCGAAGAGAATCAGCACTGGCAGCTGCACGCCCACTTCTATCCGCCTCTGCTGCGCTCCGCCACCGTGCGTAAGTTTATGGTTGGCTACGAGATGCTGGCAGAAACCCAGCGTGACCTGACGGCAGAGCAGGCCGCAGAGCGTCTGCGCGCAGTGAGTGATGTCCATTTTCGCGAATCCGGAGAATAACAATGAGTCTGAAAGATAAAACCCACGCCCTGTTTGCTGAAAAATTTGGCTACCCCGCCTCGCACGCTATCCAGGCGCCAGGCCGCGTTAACCTGATCGGCGAACACACCGACTACAATGACGGTTTTGTCCTTCCCTGCGCCATTGATTACCAGACGGTGATTAGCTGCGCCAAACGTGACGACCGCAAGGTGCGCGTGATGGCCGCCGATTACGATAACCAGATCGACGAATTCTCGCTCGATGCGCCCATTGTTACACATGACAGCCAGCAGTGGTCCAACTACGTCCGCGGCGTGGTGAAGCATCTGCAGAAACGTAACAAGAACTTTGGCGGCGCGGATCTGGTGATCAGCGGTAACGTACCGCAGGGCGCGGGCCTGAGTTCGTCCGCCTCGCTGGAAGTGGCGGTTGGTACCGTCTTCCAGCAGCTGTATCACCTGCCGCTGGACGGGGCGCAGATTGCCCTCAACGGCCAGGAAGCGGAAAACCAGTTCGTCGGCTGCAACTGCGGCATCATGGATCAGCTGATCTCGGCGCTGGGGAAAAAAGGCCACGCGTTATTGATCGACTGCCGCTCGCTGGGCACCAAAGCGGTCACTCTGCCGAAAGGCGTGGCGGTGATCATCATCAACAGTAATTTCAAACGCACCCTGGTGGGCAGCGAGTACAACACCCGCCGCGAGCAGTGCGAAACAGGGGCACGCTTCTTCCAGCAGTCTGCGCTGCGTGATGTCTCGCTCACTGAGTTCAATAAAGTGGCGCACGAGCTGGATCCGGTGGTGGCAAAACGCGTTCGCCATGTGCTGACCGAAAACGCCCGTACCGTGGAAGCGGCGGCAGCGCTGGAGAAAGGCGACCTGCTGCGAATGGGTGAACTGATGGCCCAGTCCCATGCCTCCATGCGTGATGACTTCGAAATCACCGTGCCGCAGATCGACACCCTGGTTGAGATTGTGAAAGCGGCCATTGGCGAGCAGGGTGGCGTGCGTATGACCGGCGGCGGTTTCGGCGGCTGCGTAGTAGCGCTGGTGCCAGAGGAACTGGTGCCGGTTGTTCAGCAAGCCGTGGAACAGCAGTATGAGGCCAAAACCGGCATCAAAGAGACTTTTTATGTTTGCAATGCATCACAAGGAGCTGGCCAGTGCTAAACGAAACACCTGTTCTTGCCCCTGACGGCCTGCCGTATCGCCTGATCACCCTGCGCAACGAGGCAGGAATGGTCGTCACGCTGATGGACTGGGGCGCGACGCTGCTGTCCGCCCGCGTACCAATGAACGACGGCAGCGTGCGCGAAACCCTGCTCGGCTGTGCGTCCCCGGAACAGTACGTTGAGCAAACCGCTTTCCTGGGCGCGTCGGTAGGCCGTTATGCCAACCGTATCGCCAGAAGCAGCTTCGAACTGGAGGGCGTGCGCTATAACCTGCTGCCAAGCCAGGGCGAAAACCAGCTGCACGGCGGTCCGGACGGATTCGATAAGCGTCGCTGGCGCATCATGCAGCAGAACGACGCCGAAGCACTGCTGGTCCTCGACTCGCCTGATGGCGATCAGGGTTTTCCCGGTAACTGTGCAGCGAGCGTACATTACCGCTTAACGGATGATAACCGTATCGCCATCGAATACCGCGCCACGGTGGATAAGCCCTGCCCGGTCAACCTGACCAACCACGCTTACTTCAACCTCGACGGGAGCTGCAGCGACGTGCGCCAGCACCGCCTACAGCTGCTGGCGCAACGCTATCTGCCTGTTGATGAGATGGGCACCCCACACGAAGGTTTAAAAGCGGTTGCCGGCACCAGCTTTGATTTCCGTACCACCAAGGCCATCGCCCAGGATTTCCTGACCGATGACGATCAGCGCAAAGTGAAGGGTTACGATCATGCTTTCCTGCTCGATGCCCAGGGCGATCTGAGCAAGCCTGCCGCGCATCTGTGGTCCGCTGATGAAAAGCTGCAGATGACGGTCTATACCACCGCCCCTGCCCTGCAATTCTATTCCGGCAACTTCCTTGAGGGCACCCCGGCGCGCGAAGACGGGGAATACCGCGCCTGGCAAGGTCTGGCGCTGGAGAGCGAGTTCTTACCCGACAGTCCGAACCATACGGAATGGCCGCAGCCCGACTGCACCTTAATGCCGGGCGAAGTCTATGTCAGCGTGACGGAATATCATTTTATCGCGCAATAAAAAGGGCCCTCCTGCTGGAGGGCTTTTTTTATCCATCTTGCTGAAAATAGCGCCAGTCACAGACAAAATCACAACCCCTCATTCACATGCATCTTACACTGCGACGCTATTTTCGCTATGGTTAGGGTTAAGCGTTGCCCGCAGGACAACTGCGGCAATATAATGAGAATTGTTATCATTCAAATAATGCTTGTTCTGGAGGAGTATGATATGGCTGTAACTAAGCTGGTTCTGGTACGTCATGGCGAAAGCCAGTGGAACAACGAAAACCGTTTTACCGGTTGGTACGATGTTGATCTGTCCGAGAAAGGCGTTGGCGAAGCGAAAGCGGCGGGCAAACTGCTGAAAGAAGAAGGCTTCAGCTTCGATTTTGCTTATACCTCCGTGCTGAAACGTGCCATCCACACTCTGTGGAACGTGCTGGACGAACTGGATCAGGCCTGGCTGCCGGTTGAGAAATCCTGGAAACTGAACGAGCGTCACTACGGTGCGCTGCAGGGTCTGAACAAAGCAGAAACCGCAGAAAAATACGGTGACGAGCAGGTTAAACAGTGGCGTCGTGGATTTGCTGTAACTCCACCAGAGCTGACCAAAGATGATGAGCGTTTCCCGGGCCACGATCCGCGTTATGCATCCCTGACGGACGCTGAGCTGCCAACTACCGAAAGCCTGGCGCTGACCATCGATCGCGTTGTTCCTTACTGGAACGAAACCATTCTGCCACGCCTGAAAAGCGGCGAGCGCGTGATCATTGCCGCTCACGGTAACTCCCTGCGTGCGCTGGTGAAATACCTGGACAACATGGGCGAAGACGAGATCCTCGAGCTGAACATCCCAACTGGCGTTCCGCTGGTTTATGAGTTCGACGAAAACTTCAAACCTGTTAAGCACTACTATCTGGGCAACGCTGACGAGATCGCGGCTAAAGCAGCTGCGGTAGCGAACCAGGGTAAAGCGAAGTAATAAAAAAGCCCGATCGCTTCGATCGGGCCTGACTGACTGAATGCCGGATAGTTATCCGGCATTTTTTTATCCGCGACGGGCTTTCACCGCGTGCGCCAGCTGGCGCAGCACCGTTTCAGTATCGTCCCAGCCGATGCAGGCATCGGTAACGCTCTTACCGTAAACCAGCGGCTCGCTGCCTTCCAGATTCTGATTGCCTTCTACCAGGTGGCTTTCAATCATCACCCCGATAATCGCCTTCTCACCGCCTGCAATCTGCTGGCAGACATCGGTGCCCACGTCCATCTGCTTTTTGAACTGCTTGCTGGAGTTGGCATGGCTGAAGTCGATCATCACCTGTGCCGCCAGACCCGCTTTATCCAGACCGGCTTTCACCTCGGCGACGTGTGCCGCACTGTAGTTAGGTTCTTTACCGCCACGCAGAATAATGTGGCAGTCGCCGTTCCCGCTGGTATTCACAATTGCGGAATGGCCCCACTTGGTGACAGAGAGGAAGCAGTGCGGCGCACCGGCAGCGTTAATGGCGTCGATCGCCACTTTGATGGTGCCATCGGTACCGTTTTTAAAGCCCACCGGGCAGGAGAGCCCTGACGCCAGTTCGCGGTGTACCTGAGACTCGGTTGTACGCGCGCCAATAGCACCCCAGCTCATCAGGTCGGCGAGATATTGCGGAGTGATCATATCGAGGAACTCACCCGCTGCAGGCAGGCCGCTGTCGTTAATGTCAAGCAGCAGCTTGCGGGCGATGCGCAGGCCGTCGTTGATCTGGAAGCTGCCGTCCATATGCGGATCGTTGATCAGCCCTTTCCAGCCCACGGTGGTACGCGGCTTCTCAAAATAGACGCGCATGACGATTTCCAGCTCATCCTTCAGCGCTTCACGCAGGGTCAGCAGACGCGCCGCGTACTCTTTTGCCGCCGCAGGATCGTGAATGGAACAGGGACCAATCACCACCAGCAGACGATCGTCATTACCTTTCAGGATCTTGTGGATCGCCTTACGGGCATGAGAAACGGTATTGGCGGCGTTTTCGGTGGCAGGAAACTTCTCAAGGAGCGCTACAGGAGGCAGTAACTCGTTGATCTCTTTAATACGTAAATCGTCATTCTGATAATTCATGTTCTTTCCAGCGTTGCCATACTTTTATAAATGAATGCAATCCCTCCAATCTATCTTGTCAGTCAGGAAGTGTAAACTCGCTTTTACACTACGCACAGATAAATCCTGGAATTCGCTTAAAAAACGCAACAAAGTAGCGAAAAACGAGATCCACCCTAAACTTTTTAACTGTATGCACTGTATTTATAAATTTTATCGCGATTCCATACTGACCTAAGTTTGGATTATGGCATCTTTAACCACTGAGCTGAATATCGATTTCGCATATGCACTGTGGAAAGAAGTTATCCAGAACATAACGACCAGAACAGGAGCAGCATGATGAAAATGACTAAACTCGCAACCCTTTTCCTGACCGCCTCGCTGACTATGGCAAGCGGTGCTGCGCTGGCCGCTGATACTGCCTCCGGCTCTGCCAGCAATAACGGCCAGGCGAATGCCGCAGCTGATGCAGGGGCTGTTGCGCCTGATGCGCGCCAGAATATTGCTCCAAACAACACCGGCAACAGCCAGATTAATACCGGTTCAGGCACCACCGGCACAACAAGTAGTGGCGGCAGCGGCACCATGCTGAACCCTGACGGAACGAACGCCACCACGAATGGTACGACAACCGGTAGCGGTAACAGCTCTACCACCGGCGGCTCTAATTCCATCATGGGTAATGACGACCCAAGCAAAATGGGTAATGACGGCATGTCCAAGGACGATCAGCACAAGAACTCAATGTGTAAAGACGGTAAATGCCCGGATCAGTCCGGCAAAGTGGATAGCGAAAGAACCCCGCAGGAACAAAAAACTGACGGCACTACCCAGTAATTAACGGTAATGCGGTGATAATGAAGGAGAGCTACGGCTCTCCTTTATTTTTTGTGCAAAATGTTAAAAACTCTACACTTACAATAATAATGAATCGGGAAATTATTCATGGCGCACAACCACTCGCACGCCCCTTCTTCACAGGATGATAATGCTAAACGCCTGACCCTGGCGTTTGGCGTAACCGCCACCTTTATGATCATTGAGGTGATCGGCGGGCTGGTTTCAGGCTCGCTGGCGTTGCTGGCCGATGCGGGGCATATGCTGACGGATGCGGCAGCCTTGCTGTTTGCCCTGCTGGCGGTGATCTTCGCCCGTCGTCCTCCCAGCAGCGGGCGTACCTTTGGCTGGCTGCGCCTTACTACGCTGGCCGCCTTCGTCAATGCCCTTGCGCTGGTGCTGATCACTATCCTGATTGTCTGGGAAGCCATTCAGCGCTTCCGTTATCCTCAGCCTGTCGCTGGTGTAACCATGATGGTAGTTGCCGTCGCCGGGCTGGTAGCCAATATTCTGGCATTCTGGATTTTGCATCGCGGCAGCGGCGAGAAAAATATCAACGTACGCGCCGCAGCGCTGCACGTTCTGGGAGATTTGCTGGGCTCGGTGGGAGCCATCCTCGCGGCGCTGGTGATCCTCTGGACGGGCTGGACGCCCATCGACCCGATACTCTCAATTTTAGTCTCTTGTCTGGTGCTGCGCAGCGCATGGCGTCTGTTGCAGGAGAGCGTCAATGAGCTGCTGGAAGGGGCACCGGCGGCGCTGGATATTCCGGCACTGAAGCGCAATTTAACCCGTTCTATCCCGGAAGTGCGCGATGTTCATCATATTCATGTCTGGATGGTGGGAGAAAAACCGCTGATGACGCTGCATGTTCAGGTCATTCCGCCTCACGATCATGACGCGTTACTGGGTCGTATCCAGCACTTCCTGGAGCACCATTATGCCATTGCGCATAGCACCATCCAGATGGAATACACCCCCTGCAACGGACCGGACTGCCACCTCAACGAGATACAGCCCGGCCACGCACATCATCATCACCATTAACGCGACAGCGCGTGAGAACCCCGTTCACGCGCGCTGTTTATCCACATCCTGCTGCCGTTCAGGGCGATAAAGGTAAGGATCAGATACTCCAGCGACATGGCATAGACGCCCTGCAGGGCGAATATCGCCACGCTGATAATATTAATAATCACCCACAGCAGCCAGTTTTCGACATATTTACGAGTCATCAGGATCATGGCGGCAATAGACAGAACCATCATGCACGAATCCCAGAACGGGAAGGCGTCAGGCTGCAATTCCGGCATGGTAACGTTCAGCCCCAGGGCATTCATCACCGAGACCGCCACCCGGGTCAGGAAGGCGAATACCGGGTCGATATAATAAGTCATCAGGCCAATGGCTACCACACAGGCGGTCAGCCAGCCGATAGCCTTCGGCAACGGTAGCCAGCGAATCTGCAGCTCTGCCTCTTGCTGGCTGTTCTGACGCGACCACGCGTACCAGCCGTAAATATTGGCGGCAAAGAAGAACAGCTGCAGCAGCAGGCTGGCATACAGCTGGATCTGGAAGAAGATAATGGCGAACAGGGTCACGTTCACCAGACCAAACGCGTAGTTAACGATCTTCTCCAGGCTGGCGAGCCAGATACAGAGCAGGCCGGCAATCGTTCCGACAGCTTCAATCCATGACAAGTCATAGCCGCCAGCGCCAATCGGTATATGTACCAGAATGTTTTGCGTGCTAAAAAAATCCATCTTTTCCCCTGAGCGTTACGTTTACATTATTTAAGGACGTAGTGTAGCCGCAAAATCCAGCATCCGGTTGAGCGGAATTAACGCCCCTTCCCGCAACGCGGCATCAACGTGGATCTCATGAGCGGCTCCGCCCGTCTCCAGCCCTTCCGCAATCGCTTTAAGCCCGTTCATGGCCATCCACGGACAGTGCGCGCAACTGCGGCAGGTTGCCCCCTCGCCTGCGGTTGGCGCTTCCAGCAGCTCTTTGCCAGGCACCGCCTGCTGCATTTTGTAGAAGATACCGCGATCGGTCGCCACGATCAGCTGGCGATGCGGCAGCGTCTTCGCAGCAGCGATCAGCTGGCTGGTTGAGCCGACGGCATCGGCCATGTCGACGATCGCCTGTGGGGACTCAGGATGAACCAGAATGGCCGCATCCGGATACAGGCCTTTCATGCGCGCCAGCGCCTGGGTTTTGAATTCGTCATGCACGATACAGGCGCCCTGCCAGCACAGGATATCCGCCCCGGTCTGCTTCTGGACGTAGTTGCCCAGATGTTTGTCCGGCGCCCAGATGATTTTCTCGCCCAGGCTATCGAGATGTTCAATCAATTCGACGGCAATGCTGGAGGTGACAACCCAGTCGGCGCGCGCTTTCACTGCCGCAGAAGTATTGGCGTACACTACCACCGTTCTGTCAGGATGGGCATCACAGAAGGCGCTAAACTCGTCGATAGGACAGCCCAGATCGAGCGAGCACTCTGCGTTCAGGGTTGGCATCAGGATGGTTTTTTCCGGGCTGAGGATTTTTGCCGTCTCACCCATAAAACGTACCCCGGCGACCAGCAGCGTCGAAGCGGGATGTTTTGCACCGAAGCGTGCCATTTCCAGCGAGTCTGAGATACAGCCGCCGGTCTCTTCCGCCAGCTGCTGGATTTCAGGATCGGTGTAGTAGTGCGCCACCATGACCGCATCGCGCTCTTTCAGCAGGCGCTTGATTTTCTCACGGTAAAACTGCTTTTCGTCCCGGCTCAGCGGAGCAGGCTTTGGCGGGAAGGGATAGATAGCGGCTTCAGGTTCAAACATCACACTCATTTTGGCTTCTCGTTTTACTGGCTTAACAAATTTGCCCTGCTTTAGCGTTGAAAACCAAAGTGGCGGCAATTGTGTTTTATATACTAAACAAGATAGCGAATCTGAAGATAAAAGTCACATCAAAAGCACAGATGTTGCTGGCGCAGGAATAGCAGACAGCAAAAAGGCGCCTTTAGGGCGCCTTTTTACACTGGTGGGTCGTGCAGGATGACTCGCTGCGCTCGCCCTTCGGGCCGTCGCCGCGGGCGGCTCCGTTGACTCACTTCGTTCGGCCCGAACCTGCGGCAGGTTCGAATCGTCGGAATTGCAGATAGCAAAAAGGCGCCTTTAGGGCGCCTTTTTACATTGGTGGGTCGTGCAGGATTCGAACCTGCGACCAATTGATTAAAAGTCAACTGCTCTACCAACTGAGCTAACGACCCCTTTCGGGATGTACTACTTTTTTCAGGCTGGTGGGTCGTGCAGGATTCGAACCTGCGACCAATTGATTAAAAGTCAACTGCTCTACCAACTGAGCTAACGACCCGCTTGGGTACGCCTGAAATTTTTACTCGGAACCAATAAAAATTGGTGGGTCGTGCAGGATGACTCGGCTTCGCCTTGCCCTACGGGCCGTTGCCAGAGCAACGTTATCCTTCACGTTTAATATCTGAGTCCGATATTAAATTGGTGGGTCGTGCAGGATTCGAACCTGCGACCAATTGATTAAAAGTCAACTGCTCTACCAACTGAGCTAACGACCCGAGTGGTGGGTGATGACGGGATCGAACCGCCGACCCCCTCCTTGTAAGGGAGGTGCTCTCCCAGCTGAGCTAATCACCCGATACTGCGCTGGATACTGCTTTACTACTTAGTGGTGGGTCGTGCAGGATGACTCGGCTTCGCCTCGCCCTACGGGCCGTTGCTAAAGCAACGTTATCCTTCACACTAACCTACTGCTTTCCACTTAATTAGTGGTGGGTCGTGCAGGATTCGAACCTGCGACCAATTGATTAAAAGTCAACTGCTCTACCAACTGAGCTAACGACCCACTATTTCGGCTGCTTTCGGGCTGTTTGATATCCCTTGGCAACGGCGGCATATATTACTGATTTCAGAATTCTGCGCAACTAAAATTTTGATGAATATCACTTAACTGCTTACGAATTATGCGGCAAGACCAGAAAAAACGCGATTTCTGGTCATACGGCAATCAACCCATCGCAGAAAGACGTTTTTGCGCTTGTTTTGCACCTTCGGTACCCGGGAACTTAGCGACCACCTGCTGGAACACGGCTTTCGCTTTCGCGGTGTCACCTTTGTCCTGCATGATTACGCCGACCTTATACATCGCGTCAGGGGCTTTCGGCGATTTCGGGTAATTTTTAACGACAGAGGCAAAGTAGAATGCCGCATCGTCTTTTTTACCCTTGTTGTAATTCAACTGTCCCAGCCAGTAGTTCGCGTTAGGCTGATAGGTTGAATCCGGGTATTTTTTGACGAAGTTCTGGAACGCTACGATAGCCTCGTCCTGACGCGAATTATCCTGCACCAGGGCGATGGCCGCATTGTAGTCAGTATTCGCATCACCGCTCTGCACAGGCGTGCCCGTCGAGGCCGGTGCGTCAGCCTGAGGCGTTGTAGCCGCCCCCTGATCCCCTGTCGCCGGTTGCGCTGCTGCGCCGCCACTGTTCAGGCTTTCCATCTGCAGCAGGATCTGCTTCTGACGCTCCACAACCTGATTGAGCTGGTACTGGCTCTCCTGGATCTGTCCGCGCAGTGAGTCAATATCGCTCTGGTTGTCTGAAAGCTGCTGCTGTAGTTGGGTTAAAAGCTGGCTGTGAGCATTAGAAATACGCTCGAGTTGGGTGACCCGGTCTTCTACCGAGCCTGAGCCGACACTACTGATTGGTGCCTGAGCAAAAGCGGCCCAGGGGGCCGCTATACCAACCAGTAACGACAGACTCAACAGATGATGTCTGAAGTTACTGCTCATGCAATTCTCTTAGTAAACCAGTACGGCACGACGGTTTTTGGAGTAAGCCGCTTCGTCGTGGCCCAGTACTGCAGGTTTTTCTTTACCGTAAGAAACGATGGAAATCTGGTCAGCAGAAACGCCTTTACCCTGCAGGTACATTTTAACGGCGTTAGCACGACGCTCACCCAGGGAGATGTTGTACTCAGGCGTACCACGTTCGTCCGCGTGACCTTCTACGGTGACTTTGTAAGACGGGTTGCTACGCAGGAAGTTTGCGTGCGCATCCAGCATCGCAGCGAAGTCAGAACGGATGTCAAACTTGTCCAGATCGAAGTAAACAATGTTGTTCTGCTGCAGCTGTTGCATCTGAAGACGCGCCTGCTCTTCAGAAGACATATTGCCGTTGCCGTTTGCGTCCATACCGGTGCCGGCACCCATCATGCCTTCGCCGCTCTGGTCGTTGCTGGCGTTCTTGTTAGAAGAACACGCTGCGATTGCCATAACAGGCAGAGCGATCATCAGCCCTTTCAGCACTTTGTTCAGTTGCATTTCTATGATTCCTATATTATTCAATTAATTATTATTACAGGTACGGCGACCAGGCAGGTGATTTTACCTGTCCATCAGTTGCCGGAATACGCGCTTTGAAACGCCCATCGGTAGAAACCAGATTCAGCACGGATCCCATCCCCTGAGAAGAGCTGTAGATAACCATAGTGCCGTTAGGTGCCAGACTTGGCGTTTCATCCAGGAAAGTCGACGACAGAACTTGTACGCCGCCCCCGCCCAGATCTTGTTTAGCAATGTGTTGCTGACCACCGGCCGAGCTAACCATTACCATGAACTTACCATCAGCGCTCACGTCTGCGTCCTGGTTCTGAGAACCTTCCCAGGTGATACGCTGCGGTGCACCGCCGTTAACATTAACTTTATAGACCTGTGGACGCCCCGCCTGGTCAGAGGTAAAGGCCAGGTTCTGGCTGTCCGGGAACCAGGTTGGTTCGGTGTTGTTACTGCGACCGTCAGTCACCTGGCGGATCTGGCCGGAGCCAATGTCCATCACGTACAGATTCAGGCTACCGGTTTTCGACAGGGCAAACGCCAGCTTAGAGCCGTCCGGCGAGAACGCCGGAGCCCCGTTGTGACGTGGGAAAGAGGCCACCTGACGTACCGCGCCGTTGGACAGCGTCTGGATAACCAGCGCCGAACGACCGCTTTCGAAGGTCACGTAGGCCAGCTTAGAGCCGTCCGGCGACCAGGCCGGAGACATCAGCGGCTGCGGTGAACGGTGCACGGTGAACTGGTTGTAACCATCGTAGTCAGACACGCGCAGCTCATACGGGAACTGGCCGCCGTTAGTCTGAACAACGTAAGCGATACGGGTGCGGAAGGCGCCTTTGATGCCGGTCAGCTTCTCAAACACTTCATCGCTGGCCGTATGGCCCGCATAACGCAGCCACTGCTTGTTCACTTTGTAGCTGTTCTGCGCCAGCACGGTACCCGGTGCGCCACCGGTATCCACCAGCTGATAAGCGACGGTGTAACCGCCGTCCGGGTTAGGCGTAACCTGACCCACAACCACCGCATCGATACCCAGCGCAGACCATGCCGCCGGCTGCAGCTCTGCAGCAGTACCCGGCTGCTGTGGCAGACGAGAACGGTCTAACGGGTTGAATTTACCGCTGTTGCGCAGGTCAGCAGCAACAATGCCACCCACATCTTCCGGCGCAGCGCCTGGCCCTTTCCACTGGAACGGAACCACACCAATCGGACGTGCCGAGTCCACCCCCTGGGTAATCTCGATACGCACCTCTGCGTGCAGCACCGCTGCCCACAGCATTAAGAAACTCATTGCAACACGTAATGCCTGCTTCATCATATCTCCCATATCCGGGTAACCTTACCCGCATAATTTAGCAGAATGTTAACAAACCCAAATAAACAAAACTACCAATCCACAGCCTCAAACTTAGACTGTTTTGCCAACTTTAGCGGGAAAAACGCTACAGTTTGAAATCAAGTTTGGCATCTTTTACTTTTTCATAAACAGCCTGGCTAGGCGGTTTAGGAATCCTGGCAGTTTTTGCCGCCGTCAGAGCAGCCTGACATAGAGCAGGATCGCCGCCTTCCTCGCTGACATCCAGCAGCAGCCCATCGGGTGCCAGCTTGATATGCAGCACACAGGATTTACCGGCATACAGATCGGCGCCATATAGACGGCTCTGAATTGCATTACGAATCTGCGTTGCATACGCACTAATATCAGCGCCTGACGCGCCGCCATTCGCACCGCTGGTGCCGCTATCTTTTGCTGGCTGGCCGTTACCTTTTGCACCACCCGATTTCGGCGCATTCTTACCTGAGCTCAAATCACCAAACAGGTTGTCAACGTCCGATGCGGCGGCTTTTTCTGCAGCGGCTTTCTTAGCGGCTGCGGCTTTAGCGGCGGCCGCTTTGTCAGCAGCAGCTTTATCGGCTGCGGCTTTCTTCTCTGCAGCGGCTTTTTTATCCGCTGCAGCTTTTTCTGCTGCGGCTTTCTTCTCAGCTGCGGCTTTTTCTGCAGCAGCCTTTTCAGCCGCTGCCGCTTTTTCTGCTGCAGCCGCTTTTTTAGCCGCTTCGGCCGCCGCTTTTTTCTCGGCTTCCTGAGCGGCTTGTTTAGCGGCTTCTGCTTCGGCTTTTTTCTGGGCATCAGCGGCGGCTTTCTTAGCGGCTTCCGCTTCGGCCTTTTTCTTCGCATCGGCAGCCGCTTTCGCTGCTTCGGCTTCAGCCTGTTTCTGCGCATCGGCAGCGGCTTTTTTCGCGGCTAAAGCAGCGGCGTCCGCGGCCTGTTTTGCCGCCTCAGCCGCTTGTTTGGCCTGAGCATCCGCCTTCGCTTTAGCATCCGCTGCGGCTTTGGCTGCGGCCTCTTCCGCCTGCTTCTGCTGCTCCTGCGCTTTCTTCGCAGCGGCTTCAGCCTGTTTCTGCTGCTCCGCCTGCTCTTTCGCCGCTTCCTGCGCCTGCAAGCGTTCTTTCTCAAGCTGCTTCAGACGTTCCTGCTCGGCGGCCTGCTTTTCACGCAGCTCCTCCGCCTGCTGTTGCGCCTGTTTTTCGCGCTGCTCTTCAGCACGTTTCGCACTCGCCTGCTGCTGCTGCTGACGGTTATAGTTCTGCACCACCGCGCCGGGATCGACCATCACAGCATCGATGGATGAACCGCCACCGCCGCCGGCAGCAGTATCCAGATGCTCATCGAACGAACTCCAGATCAGTCCTGCAAAAAGAATGACATGCAGCACCGCCGAGATAATTATCGCCCGTTTAAGCTTATCGTTTTGTTCGGTTGCCTTTGACACTATGGGTTCCCAAAAACTCTGTTGTTTACGCAGATAATCAAATAGGCTGCGTCATCAAGCCGACTGACTTAACGCCCGCGCTATGCAACAGGTTCAGCGCTTTAATAATTTCATCGTAAGGCACGTCTTTCGCACCACCGATTAAGAAGACTGTTTTCGGATTGGACTGCAGACGTCGTTGCGCTTCAGCAATGACCTGCTCCGGCGGCAGCTGATCGAGACGATCTTTTTCCACCACCACGCTGTACTGCCCCACTCCGGATACCTCAATGATGACCGGTGGATCGTCATTGGTGCTTACAGCCTGAGATTCTGTCGCATCCGGCAGATCAACCTCAACGCTCTGGGTAATGATGGGGGCTGTGGCCATAAAGATCAGCAGCAGCACCAGCAGCACGTCCAGCAGCGGTACAATGTTGATTTCGGACTTCAGTTCGCGACGACCCCGTCCACGCTGTCTGGCCATGGTTTACCCCTTGTTGCTCTCGGTGCTGGTAAACGCCTGGCGGTGCAGAATCGCAGTGAACTCTTCCATGAAGTTGTCGTAGTTCAGTTCCAGTTTGTTCACACGCTGGTTCAGACGGTTATAGGCCATAACCGCTGGAATCGCCGCGAACAGACCGATAGCGGTCGCGATCAGCGCTTCTGCGATACCCGGTGCAACCATTTGCAGCGTCGCCTGTTTGACCGCGCCCAGCGCAATAAAGGCGTGCATGATCCCCCAGACCGTACCAAACAGGCCGATATACGGGCTGATGGAACCGACGGTACCGAGGAACGGAATATGCGTTTCCAGCGTTTCCAGCTCACGGTTCATTGAAATACGCATCGCGCGCGA
Source organism: Leclercia adecarboxylata (assembly GCF_035787115.1). Lineage (GTDB taxonomy): Bacteria > Pseudomonadota > Gammaproteobacteria > Enterobacterales > Enterobacteriaceae > Enterobacter > Enterobacter adecarboxylatus_E. Next base: position 583,905 of record NZ_JALKTL010000002.1, read on the forward strand.
TGCCCCCTCAACGACCGCTTCCGGCGCGTGGTTGTTAGCGCGGTGCAGGCGAGCGAACTCCTTGAAACCGCTGTAGAAAATTTGCTCTGAGCCGGAGAGGTTTTCACGACGCCCCTGGCTTTCCTGATACAAACGGGACAGTTCGATCCCTGACCAGAATTTGTCTTCAAAGGCTTCCGCTTCGCGGCCTGCTGCATTGAGGATTCGGGTTCTCTGAATAATGATGGCCCAGGATGCGATTGAAAAACCAATCAAAATCAGCATGATAAGTTTAACCAGAAGGCTTGCCTTCAGGAACAAATCAAGGATATTCATGTCAGTCACTGCTTAAACTCCGCGACAATAGACTTAGGAAGCGCACGAGGCTTCATGATGAGTGGATCAACACAGACAATCAGGACTTCAGCTTCGTTCAGTACGCTGTTCTCTGCGTTGACGATCCGCTGCGTGAAAACCAGTGAGGTTCCGCGCATTGATGTTATTTCTGTCTGGACTTCGAGCATATCGTCGAGTCTGGCAGGCGCAAAATACTCCAGCGTCATCTTGCGTACCACGAAGGCAACTCGCTCCGCCAACAGAACCTGCTGGCTAAAGTGGTGATGACGTAGCATTTCAGTGCGTGCTCGTTCATAAAAGGCAACGTAGCTGGCGTGGTAAACCACACCACCGGCATCCGTGTCTTCGTAGTAGACACGCACCGGCCATCGAAATAGCGTTGTATTCACTTTACATCCCGGTAGTGCAATAGAGCTTTTAAACTTCGCTACTATACGCGCGGGAAAGGTGGTTTGGAATGGGAGAAAGTAAACGGAGAGTAAATATTTATGGGCCCAGGTAAGCCCATAATATTAACGGATAGTTCTTATTCAGCTGAAAAAGAAAATCAGGCCGACCAGCAGGATTACATCAGCAATCAACGGGCAAAAAATGCCCTTCCAGTGTACGGCCTGGAGCCGAAAACCAACGCCGTGGATCACCCCCGCGCACACTGCCCACATGATAAGAAAACCGTGCCAGATTTCGAGTTCGCTGGTCTTCGCCGCAAAGCGAGACGGGTCCCAGAAGATGCAGCCCGCCAGCAGTAAGGCCATCACTAAGGAAAGCGCCCTTAACGGGCGCTTGTCCATGATCTCATAGAGATATGCGATCATCAGTGTTTTTCTTCACCGGCTTTGGTCGCTTCGACATGCTCAAGCGCCAGTGCGGTAATCACACCAAAAGCACAGGCAAGAAGCGTTCCTAAAATCCATGCGAAATACCACATATTCAGCTCCTTCCTTAATACATAGAGTGGGTATTGCTTTCGATATGTTCTTTCGTGATGCGACCGAACATTTTCCAGTAACACCAGGAGGTGTAGGCCAGAATAATCGGTACGAACACGGCAGCCACAAACGTCATCAGATTCAGCGTCATCTGGCTGGAGGTGGCATCCCACATCGTCAGACTTGCATTCATCATCGTGCTGGATGGCATCACGAACGGGAACATCGCGATACCGGCCGTCAGGATGATGCACGCCAGCGTCAGCGATGAGAAGACGAACGCCCATGCCCCTTTTTCCATGCGGGAGGTCAACATGGTCAGCAGCGGCAGCGCGACACCCAGTGCCGGAATGGCCCACAGAATCGGTGTGTTATTGAAGTTCACCAGCCAGGCTCCGGCCTGACGGGCCACTTCTTTAGTCAGCGGGTTCGACGGCGCGCTATGGTCAATCGCCGTGGTCACCACGTAGCCATCAATACCAAACATTACCCACACACCGGCCAGCGCAAAGCCGACCAGCGTCACCAGGGCCGCAATCTGCGAGACCGCACGGGAGCGCAGGTGCAGTTCACCCACGGTACGCATCTGCAGATAGGTTGCCCCCTGGGTGATGATCATCGCCACGCTGACCACGCCCGCCAGCAGACCGAACGGGTTCAGAAGCTGGAAGAAGTTGCCGGTGTAATACAGGCGCATGTATTCATCGAGATGGAACGGCACGCCCTGCAACAGGTTGCCGAACGCCACGCCGATCACCAGCGGCGGCACAAAGCTACCGATGAAGATGCCCCAGTCCCACAGGTTGCGCCAGCGGGTATCTTCGATTTTGGAACGATAATCAAAACCGACCGGACGGAAGAACAAGGACGCCAGCACCAGAATCATCGCCACATAAAAACCGGAGAACGCAGCCGCGTAAACCATCGGCCAGGCGGCAAAAAGCGCGCCGCCTGCGGTGATGAGCCACACCTGGTTACCGTCCCAGTGTGGGGCGATAGAGTTAATCATAATTCGACGCTCGGTATCATTACGACCGAGGAAGCGGGTGAGCATGCCCACCCCCATGTCGAAACCGTCGGTAACCGCAAAACCAATCAGTAAGATCCCGACCAGCAGCCACCAGATAAAACGCAATACTTCATAATCGATCATTTGACGACTCCTGTCTTAGCGTGCCGGCTGAGAAGCCACGGTGGACTGCTCGTAGTGGTAACGACCGGTCTTCAGGCTGCTTGGGCCAAGGCGCGCAAACTTGAACATCAGGAACAGTTCAGCCACCAGGAAGAGGGTATACAGGCCACAAATCAGCAGCATGGAGAAAATCAGATCCCCGGCGGTCAGGGAGGAGTTCGCCACAGCGGTTGGCAGCACCTCACCGATAGCCCACGGCTGACGGCCATACTCGGCAACAAACCAGCCGGATTCGATAGCAATCCACGGCAGTGGGATAGCATACAGCGCGGTACGCAGCAGCCATTTCTTCTCACCGATACGGTTACGAATAACCGACCAGAAGGAGGCAGCGATAATCAGCAGCATCAGCACGCCACAACCCACCATGATACGGAAGGCGAAGTAGAGCGGCGCCACGCGCGGAATCGAGTCTTTGGTCGCCATCTGGATCTGTTCTTCGGTCGCGTCAGAGACGTTCGGGGTATAGCGCTTCAGCAGCAGGCCATAGCCGAGGTCTTTTTTCACGTCATTGAATTGATCGCGAACAGACTGGTCGCCGGTACCGGAACGCAGCTGCTCCAGCAGGGAATAGGCTTTCATCCCGTTACGGATACGCTCTTCATGCTGCACCATCAGATCTTTCAGGCCGATAACCGGCGTATCCACAGAGCGGGTGGCAATGATGCCCAGCGCATAAGGGATCTGAATAGCAAAGTGGTTTTCCTGCGCATCCTGATCGGGAATACCAAACAGGGTGAAGGCTGCCGGTGCAGGCTGGGTTTCCCACTCTGCTTCAATTGCTGCCAGTTTGGTTTTCTGCACGTCGCCCATCTCGTAACCAGATTCATCACCCAGCACGATAACGGAGAGAATAGCCGCCATACCGAAGCTCGCCGCGATGGCGAAAGAGCGCTTAGCAAAGGCGAAGTCACGGCCACGCAGCATGTAGTAGGCGCTGATGCCCAGCACGAACATCGCGCCGCAGACATAGCCGGACGCTACAGTGTGAACAAATTTCACCTGCGCAACCGGGTTCAGCACCAGCTCGGAGAAGCTGACCATCTCCATACGCATGGTTTCGAAGTTGAAATCAGACGCGATCGGGTTCTGCATCCAGCCATTGGCTACCAGGATCCACAGCGCGGACAGGTTGGAGCCCAGTGCGACCAGCCAGGTCACGCACATGTGCTGCACCTTGCCCAGGCGATCCCAGCCAAAGAAGAACAGACCTACAAAGGTGGATTCGAGGAAGAAGGCCATCAGACCTTCAATGGCCAGCGGCGCACCGAAGATATCCCCTACATAGTGGGAATAGTAAGACCAGTTAGTCCCGAACTGGAACTCCATGGTCAGACCGGTAGCCACGCCCAGCGCAAAGTTGATACCAAACAACTTGCCCCAGAACTTGGTCATATCTTTATAAATCTGTTTGCCGGAGAGGACGTAAACCGTTTCCATAATGGCCAGCAGGAACGCCATACCGAGCGTCAGTGGCACAAAAAGGAAGTGGTACATCGCGGTTAAGGCAAACTGTAAGCGCGACAGTTCGACTACGTCTAACATTATGACTCCTTGCTCATCGCATGAAGACTCCGAGAGTGAACCCCGTCAGATGAGGATCCACACACATGCCCCAAAAAAGTTATCAGCATCCTTTCTTCGTTACTTAATCTTCGCAGGAGGAAAAAGCCATGATGAAAGGTTACAGATGCGTTAATAAAAACTGAAATTGATCCCGCAAATATATTACGCTGCAAAACCCTTACAATAAACAGGTTTTTATTGAAAGCGCTTTACGATTTACGACAGCGATCAATATATAGTGAATTTACCACTTTTCGACCAGTTTGATCGGAAACAATTTAACGCCTTTTGACGTCTTTTTCCAGGTATTAAATATTGATATAAATCAATATTACGCAGGCTTGTTAAGCGTGTTTCCGCATGGTAAACGCAGTGAAAATAATGTTAACAATTTGTTTGAAGCTTCAATTGATAGTTATCAAATAAAGGGGGAAATATAAATAAAGGTGATTTAAATTAACGCAGAAAGTGGCATCCTTTTTTAATAATCCTGAAGAGTTAATGTTAGATGCTTCACAGTAATTTTCCATATTGTTTTTATCAGGAATTATTATTACAAATATTTTACTTTTAATAAGCTATAAATTAACACCACCTTGTTACCAGTTTGTTTCAGACAGGCGATCCAAAGACGTTTCCCCGCGCGTTCGATTATATTTCATCCGCCCTGCCCGCTTTTGTATCGCCTCAGGCAACGCTCAGCCAAAAAAAAGGCCATCTTACGATGGCCAACCATGTCGAAACGGACATTTATTATGCTAAGGCTCCCCGCACGGGGAGCAGAGAGGATTTACTTAATGATTGACTTCAGTGCTTCACCGATGTCAGCCAGGCTGCGAACGGTTTTCACCCCTGCCGCTTCCAGCGCAGCGAATTTCTCATCCGCAGTGCCTTTACCGCCAGCGATGATGGCGCCCGCGTGGCCCATACGCTTGCCTTTCGGCGCGGTTACACCCGCGATGTAACCAACAACAGGCTTGGTCACGTGATCTTTAATGTAAGCAGCCGCTTCTTCTTCCGCGCTACCGCCGATTTCACCGATCATGACGATCGCTTCAGTCTGCGGGTCTTCCTGGAACAGCTTCAGGATGTCGATGAAGTTAGAGCCCGGAATTGGGTCGCCGCCGATGCCCACACAGGTGGACTGGCCGAAACCGTAGTCGGTAGTCTGCTTAACCGCTTCATAGGTCAGGGTACCGGAACGGGAGACGATACCCACTTTACCCGGCTTGTGAATGTGACCCGGCATGATGCCGATTTTGCATTCGCCTGGGGTGATCACGCCCGGGCAGTTTGGCCCGATCATGCGCACGCCCGCTTCGTCCAGCTTCACTTTCACGGTCAGCATATCCAGAGTCGGGATACCTTCGGTGATGGTGATGATCAGTTTGATGCCTGCATCGATGGCCTCCAGAATGGAGTCTTTGCAGAACGGCGCAGGAACGTAGATCACGGTGGCAGTTGCGCCAGTCGCTTCTACTGCTTCACGCACGGTGTTGAACACCGGCAGACCCAGGTGGGTGGTGCCGCCTTTGCCTGGCGTTACGCCGCCAACCATCTGCGTACCGTAAGCAATCGCCTGCTCAGAGTGGAATGAACCCTGGCTACCGGTAAAGCCCTGGCAGATAACCTTGGTATCTTTATTAATTAAAACGGACATTATTTCCCCTCCACTGCGGCAACAACCTGCTGAGCTGCATCCGTCAGACTTTTCGCTGCAATAATATTCAGGCCGCTGTCAGCCAGTTTTTTCGCGCCGAGTTCAGCGTTGTTGCCTTCCAGACGGACAACAACCGGGACGTTCACGCCCACTTCTTCTACCGCGCCAATGATACCGTCAGCGATCAGGTCGCAACGTACGATACCGCCGAAGATGTTAACCAGAACGGCTTTCACATTGTCATCGGAGAGGATGATTTTGAAGGCTTCGGTCACGCGCTCTTTGGTTGCGCCGCCGCCCACATCAAGGAAGTTAGCCGGCTCGCCGCCGTGCAGCTTAACGATGTCCATGGTGCCCATTGCCAGGCCCGCACCGTTAACCATGCAGCCGATGTTGCCATCGAGTGCAACGTAGTTCAGTTCCCACTGTGCTGCCTGAGCTTCACGTGGATCTTCCTGAGACTGGTCGCGCATTTCACGCAGGTCAGCCTGGCGGAACAGTGCGTTGCCGTCAGCGCCCAGTTTACCGTCGAGGCAGATCAGATCGCCCTGTTTGGTGATGACCAGCGGGTTGATTTCGATCAGCGCCAGGTCACGTTCCAGGAAGATGGTCGCCAGGCCCATGAAGATCTTGGTGAATTGCTGCACCAGTTTACCTTCCAGACCCAGTTTGAATGCCAGCTCACGACCCTGGTAAGGCATTGGGCCCGCCAGCGGATCGATTGCCACTTTGTGGATCAGGTGCGGGGTCTCTTCCGCCACTTTTTCGATTTCCACGCCGCCTTCGGTAGAGGCCATGAACACCACGCGACGGGAGCTACGGTCTACGACTGCGCCGAGATACAGTTCTTTGGCAATATCGGTTGCCGCTTCAACCAGGATCTGGTTAACCGGCTGGCCGCCTGCGTCTGTCTGGTAGGTCACCAGACGTTTGCCGAGCCAGTGTTCAGCAAAGGCGCGGATCTCTTCTTTACTGTTAACGACCTTCACGCCGCCCGCTTTACCGCGGCCGCCAGCGTGAACCTGACATTTCACTACCCATGGACCCGCACCGATTTTAGAGGCGGCTTCTTCTGCTTCACGAGGGGTATTGCAGGCATAACCCACCGGAGCCGGTAAGCCATACCGGGCAAACAGCTGTTTTGCCTGATATTCATGTAAGTTCATGTGTTCTATCCATCCTTCAGGGTAATCGTTAGGTCATGCTTTTGTAGGCCCGGCAGGCATAGCGCCGCCGGGCAGTACCGCGAAAAACTAGACGTCCAGCAGCAGACGCGTTGGATCTTCCAGCAGCTCTTTAATCGCGACCAGGAAGCCCACAGACTCGCGGCCATCAATCAGACGGTGGTCGTAGGAGAGCGCCAGATACATCATCGGCAGGATCTCGACTTTACCGTCAACCGCCATAGGACGATCTTTGATAGCGTGCATGCCAAGGATCGCGCTCTGCGGTGGGTTGATGATCGGAGTAGACATCAGCGAACCGAATACGCCGCCGTTGGTAATGGTGAAGTTACCGCCGGTCAGGTCGTCCACGGTCAGCTTGCCGTCACGGCCTTTCACTGCCAGCTCTTTGATCTTCTTCTCGATGTCAGCCATGCCCAGGGTGTCCACATCACGCAGAACCGGGGTTACCAGGCCGCGCGGCGTAGAAACGGCCATGCTTACGTCGAAGTAGTTGTGATACACGACATCATCGCCATCGATTGAGGCGTTCACTTCCGGGTAGCGTTTCAGGGCTTCAACAACCGCTTTCACATAGAAGGACATAAAGCCCAGACGGATACCGTGACGTTTTTCAAACGCGTCACCGTACTGCTTACGCAGGTCCATGATTGGCTTCATGTTCACTTCGTTGAAGGTGGTCAGCATCGCGGTGGAGTTTTTCGCATCCAGCAGACGCTCGGCCACACGCTTGCGCAGGCGGGTCATCGGCACGCGTTTTTCGCTGCGCGCGCCCAGAGCAGGCTGTGCTGCTGGCGCGGCTTCAGGCGCTTTTGCTTCTGCTTTCGCTTCAGACGGCGCTTTTGCCAGATGTTTGTCGATATCTTCGCGAGTCAGGCGGCCGCCGACGCCGGTGCCTTTAATGGCCGCCGGATCGAGGCTGTGTTCAGCCAGCAGGCGACGGATCGCCGGGCTGAGCGCATCATTAGACTGCTCTTCCAGAGAAGCCTGCTGGCGCTGGGCCGGCGTAGAGGCTTTCTCTTCAGATTTCGCGCTGGACTCTTTGCCCGCGCTGTTGCCTTCACGCAGGCGACCCAGGATCTGGCGAGACGTTACGGTTGTCCCTTCATCTTCCAGTACGGCATCAAGAACACCATCCGCCGAAGCCGGTACTTCCAGTACCACTTTGTCAGTTTCGATTTCTACCAGCACTTCGTCGCGCTTAACGCTATCGCCCGGTTTTTTGTGCCAGGTGGCGACGGTCGCATCTGCTACAGACTCAGGCAGGTCGGGAACAAGAATATCTACGCTACTCATTATGTATCCTTTAATTAATCGACGTTCAGCGCGTCATTGACCAGATCTTGTTGCTGCTTCTGGTGAACGGACATATACCCTACCGCCGGAGAGGCGGAGGCCGGGCGACCTGCGTAACGCAGGGCAGACCCAAATGGAATCACTTCACGGAAATGATGCTGGCTGCAGTACCATGCGCCCTGGTTGAGCGGCTCTTCCTGGCACCAGACAAAATCATGTACGTGAGCATATTGTTTTAGTACTTCCTGCATCGCCTGATGCGGGAACGGATAAAGCTGCTCGATACGCACGATGGCGACATCTTTCTGATCGTTCTTACGGCGCTGCTCCAGCAGGTCGTAATAAACTTTACCAGAACACATCACTACGCGTTTCACCGCCTGCGGATCCAGATCGTCGATCTCGCCAATTGCCGGCAGGAAGGTGCCGTTCGCCAGCTCATCCAGCGTGGACACCGCCAGAGGATGACGCAGCAGCGATTTCGGTGACATCACCACCAGCGGACGGCGCATCCCGCGCAGCGCCTGACGACGCAGCATGTGATAAACCTGAGCCGGGGTAGACGGTACGCAGACCTGCATGTTCTGCTCAGCGCAGAGCTGCAGATAACGCTCCAGACGTGCTGAGGAGTGCTCCGGGCCCTGACCTTCATAGCCGTGTGGCAGCAGCATCGCCAGGCCACACATACGGCCCCATTTCTGCTCACCTGAGGAGATGAACTGGTCGATAACGACCTGAGCGCCGTTGGCGAAGTCGCCGAACTGCGCTTCCCAGATGGTCAGGGTACGTGGTTCTGCAGTGGCATAACCGTATTCAAACGCAAGCACTGCTTCTTCAGACAGCACGGAGTCCCAGACCTTGAACTGGCCCTGGCCGTTATGCACGTGCTGCAGCGGGGTATAGGTTGAACCGTTGGTCTGATTATGGACAACCGCATGACGGTGGAAGAAGGTGCCGCGGCCCGCATCTTCACCGGACAGACGTACCGGAATGCCTTCATCCACCAGCGTTGCGTACGCCAGGTTCTCTGCGCCGCCCCAGTCGAACAGCTTATCGCCTGCCGCCATCGCCTGACGGTCAGCGTAGATCTTCTGCACGCGCGACTGCATCTCGATCGCTTCTGGTACGGTGCTGATACGTTTTGCCAGCTCCTGCAGACGCTTCATCTCGACCTTGTTCGGGTAGCTCTCATCCCACTCGTGGTTGAGGTACGGCGACCAGGTAAAGGAGTGCATGTTCATCGGACGTAACTCTTTCACCACACATTCGCCGGCATCCAGCGCGTCGCGGTACAGGTTAACCATCTCGGTGGCATCTTCCAGGGTGACAACCTTCTCCGCTTCCAGCTTGTCAGCATAGATTTTGCGCGGGGTCGGATGCTTTTTAATTTTCTGGTACATCAGCGGCTGGGTTGCACTCGGCTCGTCCGCTTCGTTATGGCCATGACGGCGATAGCAGAACAGGTCGATGAACACATCACGCTTAAAGGTGTTACGGAAATCCAGCGCCAGGCGGGTAACGAACGCGACCGCTTCCGGATCGTCGGCGTTAACGTGGAAAATTGGCGCCTGAACCATCTTACCAATGTCGGTGCAGTATGGAGTGGAACGCGCGTCCAGCGGGTTAGAGGTGGTGAAGCCCACCTGGTTGTTGATCACGATGCGAACGGTACCGCCCACTTCGTAACCCCGCGCTTTAGACATGTTCAGGGTCTCCTGAACCACGCCCTGGCCGGTCACTGCCGCATCGCCATGGATGGTGATTGGCAGCACTTTGTTGCTGCTCGGCTCATCCAGACGATCCAGACGCGCACGCACGGAACCGATAACGACCGGACTTACGATCTCAAGGTGTGACGGGTTAAACGCCAGCGCCATGTGAACCAGGCCACCCTGGGTTTCGATATCCGATGAGAAGCCCATGTGGTACTTCACGTCACCGGTACCAAGATGTTCTTTATGTTTGCCCGCGAATTCGTCGAACAGATCCTGCGGCTTTTTGCCCAGCACGTTGATCAGCACGTTCAGACGACCACGGTGCGCCATGCCCAGTACCACTTCACGGGTACCGCTGTTACCCGCGTGGCGGATCAGCTCTTTCAGCATTGGCACCAGCGCATCGCCGCCTTCCAGCGAGAAGCGTTTTGCGCCCGGGAATTTAGCGCCGAGATAACGTTCCAGCCCTTCTGCCGCAGTAAGTTCGTTCAGGAAACGCTTTTTCTCGTCGGCATTAAAGGTGGATTTACCTGCAACGGATTCGATACGCTGCTGGATCCAGCGTTTCTCTTCGGTGGAGGTGATGTGCATGTACTCTGCACCGATGGAGCCGCAATAGGTCTGCTTCAGCGCTTCCAGCAGATCGCCCAGCTTCATCGTGTCTTTGCCGATAGCGAAAGAGCCAACGTTAAACGTTTCCTGGAAATCCGCGTCGGTCAGGTCGTGATAGGCCGGATCTAAATCAGCCACGCGCTCCTGCTGCCACAGTCCCAGCGGATCCAGATTTGCGTGCTGGTGACCGCGGAAGCGGTAGGCGTTAATCAGCTGCAGGACTTTAACCTGCTTCGCATTGGTGTCAGGGTCGGAGATAGCGGAAGAGTAACGTGAGGCATCCTTCGCCAGACGACGGAAATAATCACGTGTTTTGGAATGAAATTGATCCGGTTTGACACCCGTTCCAGGTAACTCCTGGAACATGGAACGCCAGTTCGCGTCCACTGAGTCAGGGTCGGTTAAGAAGTCTTCATAGAGCTGTTCAATCCAGCTTTGGTTTGCACCAGAGAGGAATGAAGAGTCCAGCCAGGCTTTCATTGCGCCGTTCTGCATCGTGATCCCTTAAGCATTTTTATGCTTATTTCGCCGTAGAAACTACCACGCACACCACGTGTACGTGCCGGGGTTCACCTGCGAGCTCTTCTCTGTATAGCGGCTCGCGAAGGAACCTTTAGAAACTGTCTAAATAATCTTCGTCGTTCCGGCTGCGACTGCGTTGCGGCTTTCACTCATCCCAGTCACATAGTTCACTATGCTCCAGGGATTCGTTCAACCGCGCCTTGTCTCGCGCTGAACGTCTCGATTATTTACTTAACTGGCAGTTTTTAAAGGTTTCTGCAATCTGTCCCCTCTCCCCTATGGGGAGAGGGTCAGGGTGAGGGGAACAGCGTTCCCCTCGTGTTACTTACGCACTGCGCTGCAACAACATCGACTTAATGTGGCCGATAGCGCGCGTCGGGTTCAGCCCCTTCGGACATACACTGACGCAGTTCATGATGCTGTGGCAGCGGAATACGCTGAAAGCATCACTCAACCCTTCCAGGCGGTTGTCGGTTTCGGTATCACGGCTGTCAATCAGGAAGCGGTACGCTGCCAGCAGGCCAGCCGGGCCGATAAACTTGTCCGGGTTCCACCAGAACGACGGGCAAGAGGTCGAACAACATGCACAGAGGATACACTCATACAGGCCATCGAGTTTTTCACGCTGCTCTGGCGACTGTAAATGCTCGCGAGCGGGTGGATTTTGCCCATTATTCAACAAGTAAGGCTTAATCTTCTCATATTGTGCATAGAATTGCCCCATGTCCACCACCAAATCACGCACAACCGGCAGACCTGGCAGAGGGCGGATGACAATTTTCTGTCCCGGACGGTTAAGCGCAGAGATTGGCGTGATACAGGCCAGACCGTTTTTGCCATTCATATTCAGACCGTCGGAGCCACACACCCCTTCACGGCAGGAACGACGGAATGACAGTGTCGGATCCTTTTCTTTCAGCTGCATTAAGGCGTCCAGCAGCATCATGTCACGGCCTTCTTCCGCTTCCAGGGTGTAATCCTGCATATGCGGAGCATCATCTACATCCGGGTTATAACGATAAACTGAGAATTCGAGTTTCATTGTCCTGTCTCCGCATTAGTAAGTACGAATCTTCGGCGGGAACGCCGGACGCAGTTTCGGTTCCATATTGACGCTACGACGTGTCATGGATTCCGACTCTGGCAGATACAGGGAGTGACACAGCCAGTTTTCGTCGTCACGATCCGGGAAGTCGAAGCGGCTATGGGCGCCACGGCTTTCGGTACGGAAGTTTGCAGAGACCGCCGTTGCGTAAGCGGTTTCCATCAGGTTATCCAGCTCCAGACACTCGACACGCTGGGTGTTGAACTCGCTGGAGGTATCGTCCAGACGGGCATTTTTCAGACGCTCGCGGATCGCTTTCAGCTGCTCAAGCCCTTTCGCCATCGCATCGCCTTCGCGGAATACCGAGAAGTTGTGCTGCATGCACTCCTGCAGCGCTTTACGGATTTCCACCGGATCTTCGCCGTTACGGTTACCGTTCCAGCGGTTGAGACGTTCCAGAGAGGCGTCAATGTTCGCTTCGGTAGCGTCACGCAGTGGCCCCTGCTCGGCAATGGACTCCTGCAGATGCAGACCGACCGCACGACCAAACACCACCAGGTCGAGCAGTGAGTTGCCGCCCAGACGGTTGGCGCCGTGTACGGATACGCAGGCGATTTCGCCTACCGCGAACAGCCCCGGGATCACCACGTCTTCGCCCTGCTCGTTCACGGTCAGCGCCTGACCGGTCACTTTGGTCGGAATACCGCCCATCATGTAGTGACAGGTTGGGATAACCGGAATCGGCTCTTTAACCGGGTCGACGTGGGCGAAGGTGCGGGAGAGCTCCAGGATACCCGGCAGACGGGATTCCAGAACTTCTTTACCCAGATGATCAAGTTTCAGTTTGGCGTGCGGGCCCCACGGACCGTCACAGCCGCGACCTTCACGGATTTCGATCATGATGGAACGCGCCACCACGTCACGACCCGCCAGGTCTTTTGCGTTCGGCGCATAACGCTCCATGAAGCGCTCGCCGTGTTTGTTCAGCAGGTAGCCACCTTCACCGCGGCAGCCTTCTGTTACCAGTACGCCCGCACCGGCAATACCGGTTGGGTGGAACTGCCACATCTCCATATCCTGTACCGGCACGCCCGCGCGGATAGCCATCCCCACGCCGTCACCGGTGTTGATATGGGCGTTAGTGGTGGACTGATAAATACGGCCTGCGCCGCCGGTCGCCAGCACGGTTGCACGCGCTTTGAAGTAGACCACTTCACCGGTTTCGATACAAAGAGCGGTACAACCGACAATTGCGCCGTCTTCGTTTTTCACCAGATCCAGCGCATACCACTCGGAGAAGATAGTGGTTTTGTTCTTCAGGTTCTGCTGATACAGCGTGTGCAGCAGGGCGTGACCAGTACGGTCAGCTGCCGCCGCTGTACGTGCCGCCTGCTCGCCGCCGAAATCTTTCGACTGGCCGCCAAACGGACGTTGATAGATGGTGCCGTTCTCCAGGCGGGAGAATGGCAGACCCATATGATCCAGCTCCAGAATCGCTTCCGGGCCGGTTTTACACATATATTCAATGGCGTCCTGGTCACCGATATAGTCGGAGCCTTTCACCGTGTCGTACATATGCCATTCCCAGTTATCATCATGGGTATTACCGAGCGCAACGGTGATGCCACCCTGCGCAGATACGGTATGGGAACGGGTCGGGAACACTTTAGAGAGCAGCGCACAGGTCTGGCCGCTCTGGGAAATTTGCAGCGCCGCGCGCATACCTGCGCCGCCGGCTCCAATCACTACAGCATCAAATTCTCTGACTGGAAGTTTCATCACACACCCCACACCACAACAAATCCATAAATAACGTAAACCACCAGTGCAACGACGATAGCCAGCTGCAACGTGAGACGAATCGCCATGTGTTTAACGTAGTCGGTCAGTACCTGCCACATGCCAATCCACGCGTGGATCAGGATGGAGAACAGCGCCAGCAGGGTAAACACTTTGGTGAAAGCAGAACCGAAGAAACCGGTCCAGATTTCCCAGGTCAGATCGCCGCTGGTGGCAAAGAAACCGATCATGTAGATGATGTAGAGGGTGAGAACGATAGCGGTAGCACGGACCAGAATGAAGTCATGTACGCCGTTGCGTCCCAATGCTGAGGCGTTGCTTACCATACGAGAACTCCTGCGAGAAGTGAAAGCACGACAGTGATAACAAAGGAGATGTTAGCGGTGCGTTTACCGGTTTCGAAGGTCTCTTCCAGATAGCCGACGTCCATCAGCATATGACGAATACCACCAACGACGTGATAAGCCAGCGCGGTCAGAATGCCCCACATGATAAATTTCACGAAGAAACCGTTCATGATGTCGGAGGCCTGCTGAAATCCTTCCGGAGACGAGAGACTGGTACCCAGCAACCATAACAGGATACCCACCGCGACAAACGTGATCACACCGGATACACGATGAAGGATGGACGCTATTGCCGTTACAGGGAATCGGATCGTTTTCAGATCCAGATTGACAGGTCTTTGTTTTTTCACATTTCTTATCATGAATAACGCCCACATGCTGTTCTTATTGTTTCCTTCCTCCGGACTGCGATGCGGGTCAGACAGCGTGCCTTTTATATAACTGTGCGTCATGCAAAACATTGCTTCCAGATGCTCAAATGACACGTTACAACGCTGGTTGGCTCGGGATTGCAGGGTTTTCCGGAGACCTGGCCGCAGTATAGGCCGTTCACAAAATCATTACAATTAACCTACATACAGTTTGTCGGGTTTTATACGGAACAGTGATCAGGGTCACGATAACAACATCTTTTTAATTTTTAATCATCTGATTTGACAAATGTTAAACATTATTGTTACAAACATCACCAGAAAAGGCATATAATGCGCAAAAGTTATGAGGTCTCTCTTTCACCTGAGAATAAGTTATGTAACAGTGTGATGGTATTGACCGAAGTTATCAGGACAGTTATTAGTGATATACAGGTTTGAATAATTCGGACTGCACAAACACTGATTTGCTGTTATTTCTCTGATTTCTCATTTGTTTACCTGCTAGCGCCATTGCTCTGTACCCTGGTTTCTCCTCGTGAGCTGAGCGGCGAGCCAAATAACAAACTGGTAACAATGATAAATTAGCTGAATGCAAATCCGGTTATGGGCAGTCTTAAGCAATAAGGCGCTAAGGAGACCGTAAATGGCTGATACTAAGGCAAAAATCACCCTAAATGGTGACGCTGCTATCGAACTGGATGTGCTAAAAGGCACGCTCGGTCAGGATGTTATTGATATCCGTAGTCTTGGTTCTAAAGGTATGTTTACCTTTGACCCTGGTTTTACCTCCACCGCATCTTGCGAGTCCAAAATCACCTATATCGACGGTGACGAAGGTATCCTGCTGCACCGCGGTTTCCCCATCGACCAGCTAGCTACCGATTCCAACTACCTGGAAGTGTGCTATATCCTGCTGAATGGCGAAAAGCCGACGCAGGAACAGTACGATGAGTTCAAAACCACCGTTACCCGTCATACCATGATCCACGAGCAGATTACCCGTCTGTTCCATGCATTCCGCCGCGATTCACATCCAATGGCGGTCATGTGCGGGATCACCGGCGCGCTGGCCGCGTTCTACCATGACTCCCTGGACGTCAATAACCAGCGTCATCGCGATATCGCCGCCTTCCGTCTGCTGTCCAAAATGCCAACCATGGCAGCGATGTGTTACAAATACTCCATCGGACAGCCGTTTGTTTATCCACGTAACGACCTCTCTTACGCCGGTAACTTCCTGCGCATGATGTTTGCTACGCCGTGCGAAGAGTACGAAGTGAACCCGGTTCTGGAACGCGCAATGGATCGTATTCTGATCCTGCATGCTGACCATGAGCAGAACGCCTCCACCTCTACCGTGCGCACCGCAGGCTCCTCCGGCGCTAACCCGTTCGCCTGTATCGCAGCAGGTATTGCCTCCCTGTGGGGACCGGCACACGGCGGCGCGAACGAAGCGGCACTGAAGATGCTGGAAGAGATCAGCTCCGTTGAGCACATTCCTGAGTTCGTACGCCGTGCGAAAGACAAGAATGACTCCTTCCGTCTGATGGGCTTCGGTCACCGTGTTTACAAAAACTACGATCCGCGCGCAACCGTGATGCGTGAAACCTGCCACGAAGTACTGAAAGAGCTGGGCACTAAAGATGACCTGCTGCAGGTGGCGATGGAGCTGGAACACATCGCGCTGAACGACCCGTACTTCATCGAGAAGAAACTCTACCCGAACGTCGATTTCTACTCCGGTATCATCCTGAAAGCGATGGGCATTCCGTCTTCCATGTTTACCGTTATCTTCGCGATGGCGCGTACCGTGGGCTGGATCGCACACTGGAACGAAATGCACACCGAAGGGATGAAAATTGCGCGTCCTCGCCAGCTGTACACCGGCTACGAGCAGCGTAACTTCGAGTCTGACGTTACCAAACGCTAACAGCAGGGCCGCCTGATGCCCTCACCCCGCCCCTGTCCCACAAAGAGAGGGTGCAAACATAAAAAACGGTAACCCTTGGGTTACCGTTTTGCTTTTACGTCCGCCACCCGGCTTTTTTATATCTGGCATCCAGGACACCAATAGAATGGTCGTGAAGAAAGCGTCGTTTTCTCAATCACCCCGCCGCACCGCTCACACTTTTTCCCTGCCCGATGAAACACCTTAAAGCGAAACAGCGCCCCGTGATGCTTTTTATCATCCACCACGCCACGCGTGTTGTATGACAGGCGCGGGATCGCCAGCAGGGCTCCGGCGAGGGCATCAAGCTGCGCGTCAGTCAGCTGTGACGCCTTGCGTTGCGGCGCCAGCCCCACCTCCCAGAGAATTTCGACCCGCAGATAGTTGCCCAGGCCGGCAAGAAACGACTGATCCAGCAGCAAACCTGAGAACTGCCGGTTGCGAAATTTCGCCGACAACAGCCGCGCTTTTACATCTTCTGCCGTCAGGCGTAAATCCAGCACATCCGGCCCCACCCGCTGCAGGAAAGGATGGGTAGTGAGTTGCTCCGGCATCAGCATCTCAATATCCGAGGCGCTGTAGAGCAGAATGGTTTTCTCCGCCGTCTCGAGTTTGACGCGCAGCACCCGGGTGGTCTGGGGCGCTGTGCCGGTATCTACCACCCGCCAGACGCCATACAGCTGGTTATGGCTGTAGAGCGTCAGCTGGTTAGAAAAGTGGGTGAGCAGCGCTTTGCCGCGTGTCTCCAGATGCGTGACCCTTTCGCCGATAAGCCGGGATTCAAAGGGTTTTAACTGCGGAAAAGCAAACCACACATCGGTAAGTGGTTTGCCTTTTATCGCCGCCTCCAGGCTATCCGCCGCGCGGCGGATCTCCGGTCCTTCTGGCATAGTCGCTCCTTGTTAATGTGTCGCGCCGCCCACCACTTTGATATCCGCCTCCTGATGCAGCGCTACCCTGATAGCAATCTCCAGGGCCTGCTTCACGGTATGCGTCGCCATGCTCGGAGCGCCAGGGTGCGCGGCCGCCTGCTCGGGCAGATAAGGGATATGGATAAAGCCGCCTTTAACCTCGGGGCTGTCGGCCAGTTTGTGCAGCACGCCATACATCA
This sequence comes from Leclercia adecarboxylata, assembly GCF_035787115.1. Lineage (GTDB taxonomy): Bacteria > Pseudomonadota > Gammaproteobacteria > Enterobacterales > Enterobacteriaceae > Enterobacter > Enterobacter adecarboxylatus_E. The sequence goes on from NZ_JALKTL010000002.1 coordinate 601,542, forward strand.
CATGGTTGCAGACGAATGTGCCAGCCGTCTGCGAAACAGAAGCAGGAATACCTGATTCACGCAGCGCCGCTACCATCGCTTTAATCGGCAGGGTGCTGAACCAGGCCGCCGGGCCGCCATCGACAATAGCGACGTCCACCGGCTGCTGCCCCTGGTTATCCGGGATCCGGGCATCATCAACGTTGATTGCCACCCGCTCAACGGTCACATCCACCCGCCCCCCGGCCTGCCCTACCGCCAGCACGACGGAGGGCTGCAGCGCGTCGATGGCGGCGTTCAGCACCGCTAACGACTCGCCAAACACGCAGGGTAACTGCCGCGCCACCACGCGACAGTCATCAATAATCGCGCCATCTAGCTGCTTTACCACCTCCCATGACGGATTGAGGGTTTCGCCACCAAAGGGCTCAAAGCCGGTGATTAATACGGTTCGCATCATTTCTCCTTACAGGAACATCAGGAAGTAGAGCAGGAATACGTTGGCTACCAGCAGCAGCACCCCGGTAGGGACCTGCGCTTTGATGACCGCATTTTTATCGGGCAACTCCAGCAGCGCGGCGGGCACGATGTTAAAGTTGGCCGCCATCGGCGTCATCAGCGTGCCGCAGTAGCCGGAGAACATGCCAATCGCCGCCATCACTGCCGGGTTACCGCCGTGTTGCAGTACCAGGATGGGAATACCGATCCCGGCGGTAACAATCGGGAACGCGGCGAAGGCGTTGCCCATCACCATGGTCAGCAGCGCCATGCCCACGGCATAGACCGCCACCGCGATAAACCGGCTGTCCACTGCCAGGTACGTCTGGGTGAGGTAAGAGATCCCTTCCCCGACGCCGGCGGCAGTAAACAGCAGGCCAAGGGTGGCGAGGATCTGCGGCAGAATAAAGGCCCAGCCAATGGAGTCGAGCAGACGGCGCGCCTCCTGCAGGGGCTGATGCACCTTTTCATGGGTCATTTTGACCGCCATCGCCAGGCCAATTAGCGAGCCGACGGTCATGGAGAAGAGCGTCACCAGCGTCGAGTGATTGCCCGGCCCGAACAGCGTCTCCTGCAGGCCCGGAATGTGATTAAACATCAGCACGCCCACCACCGTCACCACCGGGATGGCCAGCGCCGGTAAAAAGAGGCGATTGCCCAGACGCTTCGCGCTACTCTCGCGCTCTTCTGGCGTGCGCTGGTGATAGCTGCCGAGCCGCACGCCGCCGAAACCGGCGATCAGCGCCAGCAGCACCACCGCCACACCCACCGCGATATGCACGGTGCGCTTATCGCCCACCAGATCGTAGGTCCAGTTGCCCAGCAGGAACAGCAGGCCGTAAATGCCCCAGAACAAACCGGTAGTGATGCGCCTGGGGTTGGCTTTATCACGAAACGACATCAGCGCCACAATCAGCAGGATCAGGCCTGCCAGCCAGTAGAGATAACTTTGCTGAAAATTCATTTCACATCTCCCTGTACTTTGGCCAGCTCGCGCTCCAGATGCTTATCCAGGCGGTACAGGCGGGTGGCGTGGATCGCAAAGGCGCAGAGCGCGGTCGGGATCCCCCACAGGGCAATATGCAGCGGTTCGGTCTGAATGCCGCCGGATTCCAGCATGAAGTTATGCATAAAGATGATGGCGCCAAAGGCCACAAAGATATCTTCGCCAAAGAACAGCCCGACATTGTCGGTGGCCGCCGACATGGCGCGCAGGCGATAGCGCACCGCACCCGGCAGCTCGCCATATTTCTTCTCTGCGGCCCCTTCCGCCATCGGCGCCAGCAGCGGGCGCACCATCTGCGGATGCCCGCCCAGGCTGGTCAGCCCCATCGCCGCTGACGCTTCGCGAACAAACAGATAGACGATCAGCAGACGCCCGGCAGTAGCGCTATGGATCTTCGCGATCCACGCCTGAGCACGCTCTTTCAGACCGTGGCGCTCCAGCAGACCAATCACCGCCAGCGGGATCAGCAGGATATAGGGCAGGTTGCGGGTGTTCAGGAAGCCTTCGCCCAGCTTTTCCAGAATAGTGGCGACCGGCATATGCGCCGCCAGGCCGGTGACGATCCCGGCGACAATAACCACCAGCACCGGGTTAAAGCGTAAAAGAAACCCGACCACAATCACCGCGATACCGATGAGTGGCCAGAGGGACAGCGTCTCTGCCATGATAATGTTCCTGTTGTTTGTGTTGTGTTTTCCGCCGTGCGTTACGCACTGATTTTTATATTGTTTGCTTCAAATTCCTGACGCAGGCGTCGGGCAAAGTCCAGCGCATGTTCACCGTCGCCGTGGATGCAGACCGTCTGTGCGTGCACGGTGGCCCATTCACCGGTAATACTTTTCACCCGCCCGCGCTGGATCATCTCCAGGGTTTGCGCCAGCGACTGCTCTTCATCGGCGATCAGCGCCCCGGCCTGGGTACGTGGCACCAGACTGCCATCGGCCTGATAACCGCGATCGGCAAACACCTCTTCCCGCGTAATCAGGCCGTAGCGCGTTCCCGCGCGTATCAACTCGCTCCCCGCCAGGCCGACCAGAATCAGATCCGGATCAACGGTAGCGACAGAACGGGCAATCGCATCGGCCAGCTCGCGATCCTTCGCCGCCTGGTTATAGAGCATACCGTGGGGCTTAACGTGTCGCAGTTGTCCCCCTTCGGCGCGAACGATCGCCGCCAGGGCGCCAATCTGGTACAACATTTGTGCGAACACCGTCTCCGGGGGCAGGATCATGGCCGTGCGGCCAAAATTTTCCCGGTCAGGGAAGCTGGGATGTGCCCCGATGGCCACCCCGTTTTTCAGCGCTTCGCGCACGCAGGCCAGCATCGTTTCGGCATCACCGGCATGAAATCCGCAGGCGATATTGGCTGACGACACCAGCTGTAACAGCGCGGCATCGCTGCCGCACCCTTCACCTAAATCCGCATTTAAATCAACCGCGATCATGCAACCTCCACGCCAGCTGTTCAATGTATTGCTTCTGAATGCGTCGCGCCTCCAGGGCTTCTTCGAGAGTACAGGGGACAAAGTGGATCGGTTGTCCGAGCGGAGCCTGCGCCAGATGGTACATATCGGCTTCAATGATGCAGGCGATCCGCGGATAGCCGCCGGTGGTCTGGGCATCGTTCATCAGAATGATAGGCTGTCCGTTGTGCGGCACCTGAATGACGCCTGGCAGTAGTCCGTGCGAGAGCATTTCACGCTCGGTGGTGCGCGCCAGTTTTTGTCCCTGCAGACGATAGCCCATACGGTTACTTTGCGGGCTGAGCTGCCAGGGCAGACGCCAGAGCGCATCCTGCGAGGCCTGATCGAACTCGTGATATTCCGGTCCCGGCAAGGCGCGCACACGGTTATCCCACAGCAGCTGCTTCACGCCCTGGGCTTCACGAAATTCGCGCCCGCCGGCCCGAACCTGCAGGCGATCGCCATCTTTCAGCAGACGCCCTTCATGCCCGCCCAGGCCCACCTTCAGGTCGGTGCTCAGGGAATTCATGACCAACGGCACATCAATCCCGCCCGCAATCGCCAGATAGCTGCGCATGCCGCGACGGGGGCGATTAAGGGTGAGCTGCTGTCCGGCTTTCACCGGCAGACGCCAGCCGGTCCAGACTGCAGCGCCGTCAAGCCGGGCGTCGCAGCCCGCTCCGGTCAGGGCAAACCAGCCGTCCCGCTCAAATTCGAAGGTGCATTGCCCAAGGGTGATCTCCAGCGCGGCGTCGTCCGGATCATTGCCCACCAGCAGGTTGCCAATCTGCAATGCCGGTTTATCCAGCGCGCCACAGTAGCTGATCCCCGACTGGCGAAAACCGATCCGTCCGCCGTCCTGGACCGAGGTATAGAGCCCTGCGCGAATAATTTTTAACATACCCCCTCCTTCTGCGGGATAAACCGCACGGTATCGCCCGGACGCAACAGCACCGGTTCGCCGCGACCGGGGTCGAACAACGGCAGAGAGGTGTGCCCAATCAGCTGCCATCCGCCGGGTGTGGCCAGGGGATAAATGCCGGTCTGCGACCCGCCAATTCCCACCGACCCCGCAGGAACCTGCAGACGGGGTTCGGCGCGACGTGGCGTCGCCAGCTGCTCAGGCAGGCCGCCGAGATACGGAAAGCCCGGCTGAAAGCCTAAAAACCAGACCACATAATCAATGGATGAATGAAGCTCCACGACCTGTTTCTCGGTCAGCCCGGCGTGCCGCGCCACTTCGCCAAGGTCGGGGCCCGCAGCGGTGCCGTAGACGACAGGAATGTCGATAGCGCGGGAGTCAGGCTCCAGCGCCTCGCTCTCTTCCCACCAGCGCTGCAGACGCTCAATGGCATCCAGCGCCAACGAATGGGGATCGCGCAGCACCACGGTGATGTTATTCATCCCGGGAATGGCCTCCACCACTTCAGGAACGTCACCCAGTCGCTGAGTTAATCGCCAGATCCGTTTTTGCGTCGCCAGGGTCACCGGCGGCTCCAGTTCCAGCACAACGGCGGTTTCGCCTAGCAGATAACAACGTGCTCGCTGCACTTATATACCTCTCATCAGGCTGGATTAGGGATATCCACAAAGGTGACATCCAGGTCGGTGTTTTCAGTCAGCCATTCGCTGAGGGCGCGAATGCCGCCGCGTTCAGTGGCATGGTGACCTGCGGCATAAAAATGGAGCCCCTGTTCACGGGCGGAGTGAATGGTTTGCTCAGAGACTTCGCCGGTGATAAACGCATCGACGCCAAAACGCGCCGCGCTGTCAATAAAGCTCTGCCCGCCGCCGGTACACCAGGCGACACGTTTTACCGTGTCCGGCCCGGTATCGCCGCTCCACAGTGGACGACGCCCCAGCCGCGCTTCGATCCACGACGCCAGCTCCAGACCCGGTACCGGCATGGAGAGTTCGCCCCACGGCACCAGCGGCTCGATTTCCCCCATGATGGTAATCCCCAGCAGCGCCGCCAGCTGGGCGTTGTTGCCCAGTTCCGGGTGCGCATCCAGCGGCAGATGCCAGCCATAAAGGTTGATGTCGTTTTCCAGCAGGGTTTTCAGACGGTTGCGCTTCATGCCGCGGATAACCGGGGATTCCCCCTTCCAGAAATAGCCGTGGTGAACGATGACCGCATCGGCATTCTGGCGCACCGCTTCATCCAGCAGCGCCTGACTTGCGGTCACGCCGGTAATAATCTTTTGCACCTTCTCGCGCCCCTCCACCTGCAGGCCATTCGGTGCGTAGTCACTGAAGCTGGTGCTGTTCAGTTTGTCGTTAATCAGTCGTTCCAGTTCACTGTTTTTCATTATTACTCCCTTATGCTTTACGGGCGGCTTCATACGCAGCCAGCGTGGCAACGCGCGCCTGTTTATGGTCGACAACCGGACGTGGATAGTCGAGGGTAACGCCCTGCTTGTCCGCCCATGTCCAGGGATCATGGATCGCCTTGTCCGGCACGGCGGCCAGTTCCGGCAGCCAGCGGCGGATAAACACGCCGTCGGCATCAAACTTCTGTCCCTGAGTTGTCGGGTTAAAAATACGAAAATAGGGAGCTGCATCGGTTCCGGTCGACGCCGCCCACTGCCAGCCACCGTTGTTTGCGGCGAGGTCGCCATCGATCAGCTGCGAAATAAAGTAACGTTCCCCGGCACGCCAGTCGATAAGCAGATCTTTGACCAGAAAACTGGCGGTGATCATACGCAGGCGGTTGTGCATCCAGCCAGTTTCATTCATCTGGCGCATGGCTGCATCGACGATGGGATAGCCGGTCTGCCCTTCCTGCCAGGCTTTCAGCTGCGCATCGTCAGACTGCCACTGGACGTTATCAGTCCAGCGAATGAATGGTCGATATTTACATAAATCAGGATGATACGTCATCAGATGACGATAAAACTCTCGCCAGATAAGCTCGTTAAGCCATACCGCACCCGGCCCACCCTCCAGCGCCTGCGGCTGTTCTGCCAGCAACCGGTGCAGGCACTGGCGGGGCGAGAGCACGCCCAGCGCCAGACAGGCGGAGAGGCGGCTGGTACCGTCCACTGCCGGGAAATCCCGCTGCGCCTCATACTCCCCTGCACCCTGCTGGCAGAACTGGCGCAGGCGGGCAATCGCCGCTTTCTCGCTCGCCGGAAAGAGGTCGGTATCGAATGCCTGTTGTGGATAATCGAACTCCAGCGCCGACGGGGAGACGTTTTCCCCCTCGCGAACGGCAGGCGCCGCCACACATTCGGGCAGCCCCTCTTTCAGCCGCCGCAGCCAGGCATTTTTAAACGGCGTAAAGACCTTATACATTTCGTGATTGCCGGTCATGACGCTGCCGGGAGGCAGGATCACGCTGTCATCAAACCCCTGACAGGTGACGTCCTGCAACACGTGCTCCAGCTGGCGATCGCGCTGCTGCTCGTTCAGTTCGTACTGGTAGTTATAGAAAAGATGAGTCACGCCCTGCTCAGCACAGAGCTGCACCACTTTTTCACTCTGGGCGGCAAAATCAGCCACCTGCTCATACAATAGCGGGATGCCTTTGTCGGCCAGCTGCTGCTGCAGACTCTTGAGATGGGCGTGAAGAAACGCGGCCTGGCGCGGCGCCATGGCGTGTTGCTGCCACTGCTCAGGCGTGGCGATGAAAAGCGCCAGCACGCGGGCATTTTTGTCGCGACAGGCGGCGGCAAGCGCAAGGTTATCGTGGATGCGCAGATCGGCGCGAAACCAGACCAGATGGGTGGCCATAACACTCCAGTATTATCGTCTGTAACATCTACAAGTCACCGAGGATACTTCGCTTTAACAAGTGTAGCCATACTGGAATAAAAAAGGCCGCCCTGATGGCGGCCTTAACGCTACTTGTCCTGCGTAAATGCAGCAAGGGCAACGAACCCGGCTGGGTCGTCACTTCTTACCACAAAAACGCTGGCGACAATGAACGCGATACACAGATAGCGTTTCATATGCGGTCCCTGCAAACTAACCGCTCCACCGTTCACCACCGGTGATAATCCGGCAGAAACAAGCTCTGGTAGAGCTTATTTTACGGTTGTGGATACACCTTTCCCGGGACCGGTGCCCATTTGCGAGATGGCGGAAAGGGACGATACATCATAATCAACATCCTTTTCCTCGGCAGACCGACACAGGCCTTTCAGAATTCATTTAGATTTTCCACATTTTACCCGGGGTCGGTACCGGCTATGATAGCCTTCTCTGGTAGAGCTTGTTTAACACCACCCTACGGACCGCGAATCCCGGGGGATAAAAAAACCGCCACATTGCTGTGGCGGTTTTTTATTACTGCAATTGCTGTGTGTAGTCTTTCTTAATAAAAATCACAAACGGCTTTTTCAGCCTGATCCATCCACACCGGTTTATCACTGGTTTTAGCCCATACGCGATGCAGATAGCTGTAGAAACGGGCACGGTCTTTCCAGAAAAGCATCACTGGTAACGCCAGAACACCCGCTAACACAGCAAGAGTGCGGCGAATAAAAACGATATGTGCCGGATACGCTTTGTAAAGTTCCATCATTTTCTCCCCTTTCTCTGGCCGGAAACCTTCTCCGGAAAAGTAAAACTGATTAACTGATGAAAATAGTAACGCTTTGGCTGTAATTTTACTACTCATCCGACCACTATTTTGATCGGAAAAACGGATCTTTACACTTCACGCTGTAATTTAGTTACATAAAAGTTAAATTAATACTAACCATTAGTTAAATTATGGTCTTAGCCATTTTTATACTTTTTTTACATCTCCCCGTCTGATTTTTGCGAAATCTTTGCGCCAGAAAATTTACCGTTTGCACCATGACTAATTTCACCCGGAGGTGAATTGTGAGTGCAGGTATGTTTGCGGGCATCGCGCTGGTGTTGCTGTTACTGGGGTATCTGATTTATGCCCTGCTAAACGCGGAGGCGTTCTGATGGCTGCCCAGGGATTTCTGCTTATTGCCAGCTTCCTGCTGGTGCTTTTTATTCTGGCCCGCCCGCTGGGGATGTGGCTGGCCCGCATGATTAACGGCCTGCCGCTGCCCGGGTTACAGGCCGTTGACGCAGGCTTACTGCGCCTGCTCGGGATCCGCACGGATGAAATGGGCTGGCGATACTACCTGCTCGCTATCCTGCTATTAAATGGGGTGGGCCTGGTCGTACTTTTCGTCATGCTGATGCTCCAGGGGGCGCTGCCACTTAATCCGCAGCAGCTCCCGGGCCTCTCCTGGCATCTGGCGCTCAATACCGCCGTCAGTTTTGTCAGTAATACCAACTGGCAGTCCTATGCCGGTGAAACCACCCTGAGCTATTTCAGCCAGATGGCGGGCCTGACGGTACAAAACTTCCTCTCTGCGGCAAGCGGCATCGCGGTGATCTTCGCCCTGACCCGCGCTTTTGCCCGCCAGAGTATCACCACGCTGGGTAATGCCTGGGTTGATCTGACCCGCATCACCCTGTGGGTGCTACTCCCGCTGTCGCTGGTCATCGCGCTGCTGTTAATGCAGCAGGGTGTGTTGCAGAACCTGTTGCCTTATCAGCCGTTTACCTCGCTGGAAGGAGCCAGCCAGCTGCTGCCAATGGGGCCGGTAGCCTCCCAGGAAGCGATCAAAATGCTGGGTACTAATGGCGGCGGCTTCTTTAATGCCAACTCCGCGCACCCCTTTGAAAACCCGACCGCGTTGACGAACGCCGTGCAGATGCTGGCGATCTTTTTGATCCCCGCCGCACTCTGCTTTGCCTTTGGCGAGGCGGTAAGCGATCGCCGCCAGGGGCATGCGATCCTCTGGGCCATGTCCGCCATCTTTGTGGTCTGCGCGGCGCTGGTGATGTGGGCCGAATGGCAGGGTAACAGCCACTTTATGCTGCTCGGCGCGGACAGCAACAGCAACATGGAAGGCAAAGAGAGCCGCTTTGGCATTCTCGCCAGCAGCCTGTACGCGGTCGTCACCACCGCCGCCTCCTGCGGGGCGGTCAACGCCATGCACGATTCCTTCACCGCGCTGGGCGGGATGATCCCACTGTGGCTGATGCAGATTGGTGAAGTGGTGTTTGGCGGCGTCGGATCGGGCCTCTACGGCATGCTGCTGTTTGTGCTGCTGGCGGTATTTATCGCCGGGCTGATGATTGGACGTACCCCGGAATATCTGGGTAAAAAAATCGACGTGCGGGAAATGAAGCTGACCGCGCTGGCAATTCTCGTTACCCCGTCGCTGGTGCTGTCCGGTACCGCGCTGGCATTAATAACCGACGCCGGACGCAGCGGCATCTTCAACCCCGGCATTCACGGCTTCAGCGAGGTGCTGTACGCGGTTTCGTCGGCGGCTAACAACAACGGGAGCGCCTTTGCGGGCCTGAGCGCCAACTCGCCTTTCTGGAACTGCCTGCTGGCGTTCTGCATGTTAATCGGCCGTTTTGGGGTGATTGTACCGGTGATGGCGATCGCCGGATCGCTGGTGAACAAGACCCGCCAGCCTGCTTCTGGCGGCACGCTGCCCAGCCACGGCGCGCTGTTTGTAGGTCTGCTGATCGGCACCGTCCTGCTGGTGGGTGCCCTCACCTTTATTCCCGCCCTCGCATTAGGCCCGGTTGCGGAACATCTCTCTTTACGCTGATTTTACGGAGTAGTCGTCATGAGTCGTAAGCAACTGTCCCTGCTTGAACCCTCACTGGTTCGCCAGGCGCTGATGGATGCGATAAAAAAAGTGGATCCGCGCGTGCAGTGGCGTAACCCGGTGATGTTTATCGTCTGGCTGGGAAGCCTGCTGACCACCCTGCTCGCCCTTGCCATGGCGGGCGGATTACTGGCCGGGAGCGCTACCTTTACCGCAGCAATCAGCCTGTGGCTGTGGTTCACCGTGCTGTTTGCCAACGTCGCTGAAGCGCTGGCGGAAGGGCGCAGCAAAGCGCAGGCCAACAGCCTGAAAGGGGTCCAGAAAACGGCGTTTGCCCGTAAGTTGCGCGAAGCAAAATACGGTGCCGCTACGGATACCGTTCCGGCGGATGCGCTGCGCAAAGGCGACATTGTGCTGGTTGAGGCCGGGGATATTATCCCCTGCGACGGGGAGGTCATCGAAGGCGGTGCCTCGGTGGATGAGAGCGCCATCACCGGGGAATCCGCGCCGGTTATCCGTGAGTCCGGCGGTGATTTTGCCTCCGTCACCGGCGGGACCCGTATTCTTTCGGACTGGCTGGTGATCCAGTGTAGCGTCAACCCGGGTGAAACCTTCCTCGATCGGATGATCGCCATGGTGGAAGGCGCCCGACGCCGCAAAACCCCTAACGAGATTGCCCTGACCATTCTACTGGTCGCGCTGACTATCGTTTTCCTGCTGGCAACGGCGACCCTGTGGCCCTTCTCAGCATATGGCGGTACGGCAGTAAGCGTCACGGTGCTGGTTGCCCTGCTGGTCTGTCTGATCCCCACCACCATCGGCGGGCTGTTGTCAGCCATCGGGGTGGCGGGCATGAGCCGGATGCTGGCGGCCAACGTCATCGCCACCAGCGGCCGGGCCGTTGAGGCAGCGGGCGACGTCGACGTGCTGCTGCTGGATAAAACCGGCACCATCACTCTGGGCAACCGCCAGGCCTCTGAGTTTCTTCCCGCCCCCGGCGTGGACGAAATAACGCTGGCCGACGCCGCACAGCTGGCCTCGCTGGCGGATGAAACCCCGGAGGGCCGCAGCATCGTCATTCTCGCGAGGCAGCGCTTTAACCTGCGCCAGCGTGACGGACAGAGCCTGCATGCCACCTTTGTTCCCTTCACGGCGCAAACCAGGATGAGCGGTATTAACCTACAGGATCGTCTGATCCGTAAAGGCTCGGTGGACGCCATTCGCCGCCATATTGCGGCCAACCACGGCCACTTCCCGCGGCAGGTCGATACGCTGGTGGAAAACGTTGCGCGCCAGGGCGCCACGCCGCTGGTAGTGGCGGAAGGTGCAAACGTGCTGGGGGTCATCGCCCTGAAGGACATTGTTAAAGGCGGGATCAAGGAGCGCTTTGCCCAGCTGCGCAAAATGGGCATCAAAACGGTGATGATCACCGGGGATAACCGCCTGACGGCCGCCGCCATTGCTGCCGAGGCCGGGGTGGATGACTTTCTCTCGGAAGCGACACCGGAAGCCAAACTTGCACTGATCCGCCAGTACCAGGGCGAAGGACGGCTGGTGGCAATGACCGGCGACGGGACCAACGACGCCCCGGCCCTCGCCCAGGCGGACGTGGCGGTAGCAATGAACTCCGGCACCCAGGCGGCAAAAGAGGCGGGAAATATGGTCGACCTCGACTCCAACCCGACCAAGCTGATTGAAGTGGTGCATATCGGCAAACAGATGTTAATGACCCGGGGCTCGCTCACTACCTTCAGCATCGCCAACGACGTGGCGAAATACTTCGCCATTATCCCGGCAGCGTTCGCGGCGACCTATCCGCAGCTGAATGCCCTGAACGTGATGCAGCTGCACTCCCCCGCCTCGGCAATCCTGAGCGCGGTGATCTTCAACGCGCTGATCATTATCTTCCTGATCCCGCTGACGCTGAAAGGCGTGAGCTACAAGCCGCTCACCGCCGCCGCCATGCTGCGTCGCAACCTGTGGATTTATGGTCTGGGCGGGCTGGTGGTGCCCTTTATCGGTATTAAATCCATCGATGTCGTGCTCACCCTGTGCGGGCTGGTTTAAGAGGAAAATCAAATGGCTATATTACGTCCCGCTATACTGATGTTTATTCTGCTGGCCCTGATAACCGGTGGGTTCTACCCGCTGCTCACTACCGCGCTGGGTCAGTGGTGGTTTAACGACCAGGTCAACGGTTCGCTTATCCGCCAGCAGGGGGAGATCCGCGGCTCACGACTGACTGGACAGAACTTTACCGCGGCGGGTTACTTTCACGGGCGTCCTTCCGCGACGGCCGGGAGTCCGTATAATCCCATGGCCTCGGGCGGCAGCAACCTGGCGGGCAGCAATCCTGAGCTGGATAATACCGTTCGCGCACGCGTGGCGGCCCTGCGCGCTGCGAACCCGCAGGCCAGCCCGGCGGTACCGGTTGAACTGGTCACCACCTCGGGGAGCGGGCTGGACTACAGCCTGTCGCCACAGGCCGTCGTGTGGCAGATCCCGCGGGTGGCACAGGCGCGTCAGCTCACCCCCGCCCAACTCAGCGAACTTGTGGCCGTGCATACGCAAAAGCCGCTGTTCAGCGCGATGGGCGGATCGGTAGTCAATATTGTTGAATTAAATCTGGCGCTGGATGCGCTAAGGAAAGAGTAAATGATTGACGAGCCTCAGCGCCCGGATCCGGACAAATTGCTGGAGCAGGCCGCCATGCCCCACCGCGGCAAGCTGAAAATTTTCTTCGGCGCCTGCGCGGGCGTCGGTAAGACCTTCGCCATGCTGAGCGAAGCCCAGCGTCTGCGCGCCCAGGGGCTCGATATTCTGATCGGCGTGGTGGAAACCCACGGCCGGGAGGAGACCGCCGCGCTGCTTGCCGGGCTGGCAACACAACTGCCCCGGCGCATCCATCATCGTGGAAGGCTGGTGACGGAATTCGATCTTGACGCCGCCCTCGCCCGCCGCCCGGCGCTGATCCTGATGGACGAACTGGCGCACAGCAACGCCCCCGGCTCGCGTCACCCTAAACGCTGGCAGGATGTCGAGGAGCTGCTGGACGCCGGCATTGATGTTTTCACCACCGTTAACGTTCAGCATCTGGAAAGCCTTAACGATGTGGTCAGCGGCGTCACCGGCATCCAGGTGCGGGAGACCGTTCCGGATCCGTTCTTCGATGCGGCGGACGACGTGGTGCTGGTGGATCTGCCCCCGGACGATCTGCGTCAGCGCCTGCACGAAGGCAAAGTTTACATCGCCGGGCAGGCGGAGCGGGCAATCGAGCACTTTTTCCGTAAAGGCAATTTGATCGCCCTGCGCGAGCTGGCTCTGCGCCGCACTGCCGACCGGGTGGACGATCAGATGCGGGCCTGGCGCGATCGTCAGGGCCAGGAGAAGGTGTGGCATACCCGCGATGCGATATTGCTCTGCATCGGTCATGGCAGCGGTAATGAAAAGCTGGTGCGGACCGCCGCGCGACTGGCGGCCAGGTTTGGCAGCGTCTGGCATGCGGTCTATGTGGAGACGCCGCAGCTGCACCGTCTGCCGGAGAACCAGCGCCGCGCTATTCTTGGCGCCCTGCGTCTGGCCCAGGAGCTGGGTGCCGAAACCGCCACCCTGGCCGAACAGGCGGAAGTGAAAGCCATCCTGCGCTACGCCCGGGAGCATAATCTCGGCAAAATTGTTATCGGCAGGCGCGCCCGTCGCCGCGGGTTCAGCCGGGAGAGCTTTGCCGACAAGCTGGCGCAGCACGCGCCCGATCTAGATCTGCTGATCGTCGCGCTGGACGACAAGCCTGCCGGCCTGCCCGCCAGAACGCCGGATAACCGGACCTTCAGCGACAAATGGCGGATCCAGCTGCGCGGCTGTCTGGTGGCTGTGCTGCTCTGCGCGCTGATCACCTTTGTTGCCAGACAGTGGTTACCCGACTTCGATACCGCCAACCTGGTCATGATCTACCTGCTGGGAGTGGTGATCGTGGCGCTGTTCTACGGCCGCTGGCCCTCGGTGCTGGCGACGGTGATCAACGTCATCAGCTTCGATCTCTTTTTTATCGCCCCGCGCGGCACCCTGGCGGTGTCGGATGTCCAGTACGTCCTCACCTTCGTCGTGATGCTTGCGGTGGGGCTGCTCATCGGCAACCTGACGGCGGGGGTGCGCTACCAGGCGCGGATCGCCCGCTATCGCGAGCAGCGCACCCGCCATCTGTACGAGATGTCAAAGGCGCTGGCGGTGGGGCGCACGCCGCTGGATATCGTCCAGACCAGCCAGCAGTTTATTCACTCCACCTTTACCGCCCGCAGCCTGATCCTGCTCCCGGACCATGAGGGCAAACTGTGTCCGCTCACCCCGGCCTCGGGGATAACGCCATGGGATGACGCCATTGCCCGCTGGAGTTTTGATAAAGGTCAGCCCGCAGGCGCGGGGACTGACACGCTGCCGGGTGTGCCTTATCAGATCCTGCCGTTGAAAAATCAGGGATTAGTGATTGTGGAACCCTCCAACCTCCGCCAACTGATGATCCCCGAGCAGCAACGCCTGCTGGAAACCTTTACCCTGCTGGTGGCAAGCGCTCTGGAGCGGCTGGCACTGACTGCCAGTGAAGAGCAGGCGCGCTTAGCCAGCGAGCGGGAGAGCATCCGCAACTCGCTGCTGGCGGCCCTCTCCCATGACCTGCGCACGCCGCTGACGGTACTGTTTGGCCAGTCGGAGATCCTGACCCTCGACCTGGCGGCTGAAGGGTCCCGCCACGCAATCCAGGCCAGCGAGATCCGCCAGCACGTGCTCAATACCACCCGACTGGTGAACAACCTGCTGGATATGGCGCGGATCCAGTCCGGCGGCTTTAATCTGAAAAAAGAGTGGCTGACCCTGGAAGAGGTGATTGGCAGCGCGTTAAAAAACCTCGAGCCGGGCCTTGGGGGGCGGCATATCGCGCTGGAGATGTCGGCGCCGCTGGCGCTGATCCACGTTGATGGCCCGCTGTTTGAGCGGGTACTGATTAACCTGCTGGAAAACGCCGGGAAATACGCGGGCAGCAAAGCGCAAATCGGCATTCGGGCCAGCGTCGCTCCCGACAGGCTGCAGCTGGAAGTCTGGGATAGCGGACCGGGCATTCCGGCCGGGCAGGAACAGGCTATCTTTGATAAGTTCGCCCGCGGTAATAAGGAGTCCGCGATCCCCGGCGTTGGGCTCGGGCTGGCTATCTGCCAGGCGATTGTCGGGGTACACGGCGGCACCATCACGGCCCATAATCGCGCCGAAGGAGGAGCCGTTTTTTGTGTTACACTGCCGCTCGATACGCCACCCGAACTGAATGAATTTCCAGAGGATTTGTGATTAACGTCCTGATTGTTGAAGATGAACTCGCCATCAGCCGTTTTCTGCGCGCCGCGCTGGAAGGCGAAGGGTTGCGCGTACACGATGCCGGGACGCTACAGCGGGGGCTGATTGAAGCCGCCACCCGCAAGCCGGATCTGGTAATCCTGGATTTAGGTTTGCCGGATGGCGATGGCCTCGACTTTATCCGGGAAGTGCGCCAGTGGAGCCAGATGCCGATCGTTGTGCTCTCCGCGCGTCTGGAAGAGACCGACAAAATTGCTGCGCTCGACGCGGGTGCCGACGACTATCTCAGCAAGCCGTTTGGTATTGGCGAACTGCAGGCGCGTCTGCGCGTGGCCCTGCGCCGCCACGGAACCATTGCTCCCGTCGATCCGGTGTATACCTTTGGGGATATTCGCGTCGACCTGGCGGCGCGGCGTATTCAACGGGGAGAGGCAGAAATTCACCTCACCCCTATAGAATTTCGCCTGCTGGCGGTGCTGCTCAACAATCACGGCAAAGTACTCACCCAGCGTCAGCTGTTAAGCCAGGTATGGGGACCTAATGCGGTGGAGCATAGCCACTACCTGCGCATTTATATGGGCCATCTGCGCCAGAAGCTGGAGGCCGACCCCGCCCGCCCACAGCACCTGTTAACCGAAACCGGTATTGGCTATCGGTTTATGCTTTGAGCATAAAAAAGCCCGGTGGCGAGGTAAAAGCAAAACGGCAACCCGAAGGTTGCCGTTTTTAGTGAGGGCCACACCCGCACCAGAAAAACACTTATGCGTTTTTCAGCACTTCACTCACAATCTCTACCGCTTCTTTTTCAATCTGCTGGCGATGTTCCGCGCCGAGGAAGCTTTCACAGTAGATCTTGTACGCATCTTCCGTACCGGATGGACGCGCCGCGAACCAGCCGTTCTCGGTCATCACCTTCAGACCGCCAATCGACGCACCATTGCCCGGTGCCGCCGTCAGACGCGCGGTGATTGGATCACCCGCCAGGGTGCTGGCACTGACCATTTCTGGTGACAGCTTAGATAGCGCCGCTTTCTGTGCGGAGGTCGCAGATGCCTGCAGACGGTTGTAGCTCGGGGCACCGAAACGGGCTGCCAGATCGTCGTAGTGCTCCTGCGGGTTCTTACCGGTGACGGCTGTGATCTCCGCCGCCAGCAGGCACATGATGATGCCGTCTTTATCGGTGGACCACGGCGTGCCGTTGAAGCGCAGGAAAGAGGCCCCGGCGCTCTCTTCGCCGCCAAAGCCGAAACTGCCGTCAAAGAGACCGTCAACAAACCACTTAAAGCCAACCGGCACTTCCACCAGCTTGCGGCCCAGATCGTTAACCACCCGGTCGATCATCGCGGAGGAGACCAGGGTTTTACCGACGGCAACCTCTGCGCCCCACTGCGGACGATGCTGGAACAGATAGTTGATCGCCACGGCCAGGTAATGGTTTGGATTCATCAGGCCCGCAGGGGTGACGATACCGTGACGGTCGTAATCCGGGTCGTTGGCAAAGGCGAGATCGAACTTGTCGCGCAGCGCCAGCAGACCGGCCATCGCGCACTCGGAGGAGCAGTCCATACGGATCGCGCCGTCTTTATCCAGGTGCATAAAGCGGAAGGTCTGGTCGACGTGATCGTTAACGATGGTCAGATCAAGCTTGTAGTGCTCCGCGATGCGTTTCCAGTATTCAATTCCGGAGCCGCCGAGCGGGTCGACGCCAAGCTTGAGGCCGGCTTTCTGGATCGCCGCCATGTCAACGATGTCCGCCAGCCCTTCAACGAACGGCTGCACCAGATCCTGCTCTTTGACGTGGCCGGAGGCCATCGCCTCATCCAGGGAGATACGCTTCACGCCTTTCAGGCCGTCGGCCAGCAGGGCATTGGCACGATCTTCCACCACTTTGGTGACGTTGGTGTCAGCCGGGCCGCCATTTGGTGGGTTGTATTTGATGCCGCCATCTTCCGGCGGATTGTGGGATGGCGTGATCACAATGCCGTCAGCCTGTGCTCCGCCCTTCTGGTTATGCACCAGAATCGCATTAGAGACGGCAGGAGTCGGCGTATAGCCGTTATTTTCCTGAATCACGACGTCCACACCGTTGGCCGCCAGCACTTCCAGTACGGAAATAAAAGCGGGTTCTGACAGGGCGTGAGTATCTTTACCGACATAGCATGGACCGGTAACGCCATTTTTGGCACGCTCTTCCGCGATGGCCTGTGCAATGGCCAGAATATGCGGCTCGTTAAAGCTATGCCGTACCGCACTACCGCGGTGCCCGGATGTACCAAACTTAACTGCGTGTTCTGCGTTACCCACTTCCGGCTTCAGCACGTAGTACTGCGCGGTAAGCTGGGCGACGTTAATCAAATCGCTCTGTTGTGCAGGTTGACCCGCACGATTGTGATTTGCCATTGCCTGGTCCTTCTGATGCAAGGGTTAAATAGTGCCGCAAACCTTATCAGTCAATTCCGCCGGGAACTGCATCGACTGCATGATATGTTCGATCATGCTGCGCTTGCGTCCGGTATTGGTATTGGTGATCACCCAGTACGGCGTACCAGGCAGGTGCTTGGGCTTAGTTTGATTGCCATTCTGTAACAGCGTTTGCTCGTCACCCGCGAAGTAAACACGCGTGCGACCATGCAGTGACTCCGTCGCATCGGCAAACGCGTTGTTATCCAGTGAATAGAGTGTAGTCAGCACCAGCATAAAGCGGTTAACTGCTTTCTTCTGC
The DNA here is from genome assembly GCF_035787115.1 of Leclercia adecarboxylata. Classification (GTDB taxonomy): domain Bacteria; phylum Pseudomonadota; class Gammaproteobacteria; order Enterobacterales; family Enterobacteriaceae; genus Enterobacter; species Enterobacter adecarboxylatus_E. Next base: position 619,145 of record NZ_JALKTL010000002.1, read on the forward strand.
TCAGCGTATTCGTCAGAAAGCAGCAATTCGCGCATCGCACGCACTTTATCTTTTACAGGCGACAGCGGCTTTTCCTGCGCGACGGCAACGGGCTGACGCGTCTCTTTCAGGGCCGGAGCGGCAGACTGCGAGGCGGCGGCAATTTTGAGCATGCGCCGTAAAATGTCGGACGCGCTCTCACCGATATGCCGCGTCTGGCTGGCGATATACTGATAGAGCTCGTCATCAACTTCGATTGTTTTCATCTTAATCCAGTGCGATATCTTATCTGAATACAAGTCGTTGGGAGTATAAGGTCAAAACCCAACAGCGGATAGCGTCAAGCCAGGATGGCGGCAAAAGTCAGAATTAACTGTTTCCTTGCAGCCGGACGGCAGAATGGTCAACATAATACCCTAACCTGACATACGTAAAAAAAGAACTTTGCCATGAAATTGAATACCCGAGCGCAATCTGCACAATCGCCGCACAATAATTCTCCCATTGTCCTGGTGCATGGCCTGTTTGGTAGTCTGGATAACCTTGGCGTACTGGCACGGGATCTGGTAACCGACCACGCGCTGCTGCAGGTGGATATGCGCAACCACGGCCTGTCGCCGCGCTCGCCGCAGATGACCTACGCCGATATGGCGCAGGATCTGCTGGATACGCTGAATGCGCATAATATTGAAAAGGCGATCCTGATTGGCCACTCCATGGGCGGCAAAGCGGTGATGGCGCTGACGGCGCTTGCGCCGGAGCGTATTGCGGGTCTCGTCGTTATTGACGTGGCCCCAGTGGATTACGACGTGCGTCGCCATGATGAGATCTTCGCTGCAATCAACGCCGTAACGGATGCAGGGGTCAGCACCCGTCAGCAGGCCGCAGCGCTGATGCGTGAACATCTGGACGAAGAAGGCGTGGTGCAGTTTCTGCTGAAATCTTTCGTCGACGGCGAGTGGCGCTTTAACGTGCCGGTGCTGTGGGATGAGTATGACCAGATCGTCGGCTGGCAGCCGGTGCCGCCGTGGGCGCATCCGACGCTGTTTATTACCGGCGGCAACTCGCCGTATGTGACCGAAGCGTATCGTGATGCGCTGCTGGCGCAATTTCCAGAGGCGCGTGCACATGTGATTGCCGGTGCCGGACACTGGGTTCATGCAGAAAAGCCGGACGCGGTGCTGCGCGCTATCCGTCGTTACCTTGCTGACACTGAAAATTGATTAAAAAGAGAGCGACTGGTCGCTGGCAGGCCTCCAGTCGTTGGCGTGCCGTTTTCGGTGATGTATGATGGCGCGCTTATCGCCCGGGCATTAGCAGGGTGTCTTGTTTCCCCCGAAGTCTCAAAATCATGGCCAAAGAACACACGGACCGCACGACATTAGATCTGTTCGCGAATGAGCGTCGCCCGGGACGACCCAAAACCAATCCGCTCTCGCGTGATGAACAGCTGCGCATTAATAAGCGCAATCAGCTTAAACGCGATAAAAGCCGCGGGCTTAAACGCGTCGAGCTGAAACTGAATGCTGAAGCCGTCGATGCGCTGAATGCGCTGGCGAACGCCCGTGATATCAGCCGCAGTGAGCTTATTGAAGAGATGCTGATTGCGCAGCTCGAAAAATGGCACGGCAAACCGTAGTTCAGAAAACTCCCCTTCTTGTTGCTTTCATGTAGCACAGAGTGCAGTCCTGGGTGATAGCAGTTTCCGCAGGCTTCTCTGTTCTGCTATGATTGCCCTTATCCGTGGCTAAATTGCGCCACCATACCATTAAGTTTCAAGAGGTTATTTTACTCATGGCAATCATCGGCATTTTTTTCGGCAGCGACACGGGTAATACCGAAAATATCGCAAAAAACATTCAAAAACAGCTAGGTAAAGACGTTGCCGATGTGCATGACATTGCGAAAAGCAGCAAAGAAGATATCGAAGGTTACGATATTCTGCTGCTGGGCATCCCTACCTGGTACTACGGTGAAGCGCAGTGCGACTGGGACGACTTCTTCCCGTCGCTGGAAGAGATCGATTTTAATGGCAAGCTGGTTGCTCTGTTCGGCTGCGGCGATCAGGAAGACTACGCAGAGTACTTCTGCGATGCGCTTGGCACCATTCGCGACATCATTGAGCCGCGCGGCGCCGTCATCGTTGGTCACTGGCCAACCGCCGGTTATCATTTCGAAGCCTCTAAAGGCCTGGCCGATGATAACAACTTTGTGGGTCTCGCCATTGATGAGGATCGCCAGCCGGAACTGACCGCTGAGCGCGTAGATAAATGGGTTAAGCAGGTTCGCGAAGAGCTGCATCTCGACGACATCCTCAACGCCTGATGATGTCGCGGCGCAACGTTTAAGTTGCGCCGCATTGATAGGTATTATCAATCAAAATAATTGCTACAAATTTTTAACTTTTCCTGCCATACCTGTACAATGATCCAGGATTAAACGGGTCACCCTGTAACAAGTTTGTTGGCGGTACCACGTTTTTATAAGCATACTTTACTTGAGACTTGCAGTTTTCATTAGGTCATGGCAGTTCTATAATGAGACGCATTATCCCAGGTGCATTTTCTGTCACTTCTTCTTTAGAAGTGAATCGTTTAGCAACAGGACAGATTCCGCATGACTGACAACAACACCGCATTAAAGAAGGCCGGACTGAAAGTCACGCTTCCTCGGTTAAAAATCCTGGAAGTGCTTCAGGAGCCGGATAACCATCATGTCAGTGCGGAAGACTTATACAAGCGTCTGATCGACATGGGCGAAGAGATTGGTCTGGCTACCGTTTACCGTGTACTGAACCAGTTCGACGATGCAGGCATCGTTACGCGTCACAACTTCGAAGGCGGTAAATCCGTATTTGAACTGACACAGCAGCATCACCACGATCACCTGATTTGCCTGGACTGCGGCAAAGTGATCGAATTCAGCGACGACTCAATCGAATCCCGTCAGCGCGAAATTGCCGCGCGTCACGGTATTCGTCTGACTAACCACAGTCTGTACCTGTATGGCCACTGTGCCGAGGGCGACTGTCGCGAAGATGACCACGCGCACGACGCAAAATAATTTATCCGCCTACTCTGAGCCAACCTGACGGTTGGCTTTTTTTTTGCCTGTAATAAGACAAAAAAAGCCCGGAGGCGCCTCACCTGCATAAGCCTGCGCATTTGTAGGCTCGTGTAAGCGCGGCGCCACCGGGCGTGGCAAACAGCTGATTATTTTCCGTTATTGCTACGGATTTCCTGCCAGATTTTGTCGCAGTTTTTGGTTACGTCCTGATTGTTACCCGTTTTACGCGCCAGGATACAGGCCTGGTAATCCGCCACCCGGACGGTCTCCTGGGTCGCAAACTGTTCATGTGCCTTCTCCTGACGCAGCACGTCCAGTACGCTCTGGCAAGCTTCGATTTTCTCGGGCGAACCTTCAGCGGTGTTGATGCATGCGCTGTAGGCCTCTTTAAGACGGGTGTCTTCTTTCTGCGTCTGGGGTTGTGCGCAGGCGGTCAGCCCTGATGCCAGCAGCGTGACCAGTACGATTTTTTTCAGCATAGCGGTCTCCGGTCGGCGGGGCTCTCCCCCGCCGGGTTAGTCATCAGAAGATGGTGAACGGTGCGATAACCATAAACTTCACGTCACGCTCATCCTGGAAGATGTTGCCGTAACCCCCGCCGTAACTTGGAATGTCGGAGTGGTTGTCATACTGCGTGAAGTGCAGTTTGAACATCGTGCCCTTCGCGCGACCATCCTGCAGGGTGTAGCTCGCATCCAGGCTGTAGGCCGACTCTTTAATCTTGTTAGACGCGATATCTTCACGCTGGCCTGCGCCGTTGATCAGCCAGTCTGCAGGTTTTGCATCCCATGCGTAAACATAAGAAGCCCCTACGCTCCAGCCCGCCAGGTTCCAGTTGCTGAGGTCGTACATCGCACCGAAGAAGACCGCTTTTTCGCCGTTGGCGTTGAAGTCGGAGCGGTTATCCCACCACACGTCGAGACGACCGTTGGAGGAGGCGTAGGTTGGGGTCATACGCTGCAGGAAGTATCCCTGCTGGCCTTCCGCTTTTACATACGTACCTTCCAGGCGTAAATCGACCTGGCCGACTTTATAGCCCAGCGTCAGCGCCTGCAGCCATGCAGTGCCGTCGTAGATATCGTTTACGGTGCCGCTTTCGGCTTTATCACGCGTGCCATAGAACTGGTAGGTAGTGGAGAGGGGACCGCCCACGATATCGAACTTGTAGCTGGCTTTGGCAAAGTATTGATCGATGAAACCTTCAGCCTGACCAAAAGCCGCTTCCAGAATCAGGTTATTTTTAAAATCGTATTTCGCGCCAAAGGAGTGGAGATAATCGACCCGGGTCTTTCTGTCATTCTGATAGAACTTGTCCATCTCAAGGTGCCACGGCGCTTTGTACTCGTTGGTCCACATATAGGAGAAGCTCAACGCCCCGCTATCGCCGTAGTCAAAGTTCGCTCCGGCTTCCGCGCCCTGATAGGTACCCGGCATAAAGCTCCAGTGCGGCGCTAACAGCGTTTGGCCGGTTGGCTGCAGCCAGCCTCCACGCGCCCAGACCGGACCGTATTTGAATTTTGCCGCGGCTTTATACAGGCTGATCCCGCTCTTATCGCCGGACCAGTCCTCTTTATAGGCTTTATTGCTGGAGGAGAATGCAATTTCGTTCGGGTGGCCGCTGTCGCCGTTTTCCGCCATTTCGATGGCAGTAAACGCAGCCAAATCAAGGCCAAACATGTCGGCTGCATAGCCTGACTGGAAATCAAGGTTGGCATTCCAGGTGGAATGAGCCAGATTCGTTTTGTATTTGTCTGCCTCGACATCTTTGCGGTCACGCTCACGTTGCCAGTAATAGATACCACCCGTGAGCGTTGAATCGTCAATGAAACCTTCGGCCTGGGCTTTCGGAGAAACCATCCAGCCTGACATTGCTGTGACACCGGCAATAGCCAGCGCACTACGTTTGCCACTAAACGCACGCATAATTAATCCTCTTTGACGTATTTAAAAGCGCCTTAAACGGCGAAAAACAAAAAAGTAAAAAATGGAGGTAACCGGAAATACCCGCTTACATCTCCTGTCTGTAGACTATTTTTCGCGACGCGAATTATCAATGCTTTTCAGCGATCAAACGTCAAGATTATGACAAAGCGCACATATTTGATTGCTATTTGTAACAAAGTAAAGAGAGGAGAATATTTAATTAAAATAATGTGCGGAATTAGTTGGTTATTTTTAATAGCCACGCTTTAAAGCGTGAATGCGGACGCTATTCATGTGAATTTGCGTAAGGAAAGAGAAAGCGAATAGTTTTAAGAAATGGAATTAATTCGCATCGCGAACGCAAAATACTTAATAGCTTGATTGCTATGCAAAAAAAACGCCGCGATACGCGGCGTTTATCAGACGTAAATATCAGTTATTCACCGACTTTCGCCCAGGTATCACGCAGACCGACGGTACGGTTAAAGACCAGCTTATCCGCAGTGGCATAGCGGCTGTCGAGGCAGAAGTAGCCTTCGCGCTCAAACTGATAAGCGTTACCGGCAACGGCCGCTTTCAGAGATGGTTCAGCAAAGCCCTGCTTGACGACCAGCGACTCCGGGTTGATGACCTCAAGGAAGTCCTCCGCCGCGCCCGGGTTTGGCACGCTGAACAGACGATCGTAGAGGCGGATTTCAACCGGCAGCGCATGTGCCGCGCTTACCCAGTGGATCACGCCCTTCACCTTGCGACCATCGGCAGGATCTTTGCTCAGGGTTTCGGCATCGTAGCTGCAGAAGATAGTGGTGATGGTGCCTTCAGCGTCTTTTTCGACGCGCTCAGCTTTGATCACGTAGGCATTACGCAGACGCACTTCTTTACCCAGCACCAGACGTTTGTACTGCTTGTTAGCTTCTTCGCGGAAGTCGGCACGATCGATCCAGATTTCGGCGCTGAACGGCACGTCACGGCTGCCCATCTCCGGTTTGCTCGGATGGTTAGGCATGGTCACCAGCTCGCTTTCGCCCTGCGGGTAGTTTTCGATAACCAGCTTCACCGGATCGATAACGGCCATCGCGCGCGGCGCATTGTCGTTCAGATCTTCGCGAATACAGGATTCCAGGGACGCCATCTCAATGGTGTTGTCCTGCTTGGTTACGCCGATGCGTTTGCAGAATTCACGGATAGACGCGGCGGTATAGCCACGGCGACGCAGACCGGAGATGGTCGGCATACGCGGGTCATCCCAGCCTTCAACGTGCTTATCGGTAACCAGCAGGTTCAGCTTACGCTTGGACATGACGGTGTATTCCAGATTCAGACGAGAGAACTCGTACTGACGCGGATGCACCGGAATAGAGATGTTATCCAGCACCCAGTCGTACAGACGACGGTTGTCCTGGAACTCCAGCGTACATAAGGAGTGCGTAATACCTTCCAGCGCATCGCTGATGCAGTGGGTGAAGTCGTACATCGGGTAGATGCACCACTTGCTGCCGGTCTGATGGTGATCGGCGAACTTAATGCGGTACAGCACCGGGTCACGCATAACGATAAACGGCGACGCCATATCGATTTTGGCACGCAGGCAGGCTTTACCCTCTTCGAAGCCGCCGGCACGCATTTTTTCAAACAGCGCCAGGTTCTCGTCCACGCTGCGATCGCGGTACGGGCTGTTTTTGCCCGGCGCGGTCAGGGTGCCGCGGTATTCGCGGATTTCGTCGGCGGAAAGCTCGTCAACGTAGGCCAGCCCCTTGTTGATCAGCTCCACGGCGTAAGCATACAGCTGGTCAAAATAGTCAGAGGAGTAGCAGATGTCGCCAGACCAGTTGAAGCCCAACCATTGCACGTCGTTCTTGATGGACTCTACGTATTCGATATCTTCTTTCACCGGGTTGGTGTCATCAAAACGCAGGTTACATTGCCCCTGGTAGTCCTGCGCGATGCCGAAGTTCAGGCAGATCGATTTCGCGTGACCAATATGCAGGTAGCCGTTCGGCTCCGGCGGAAAACGGGTATGAACTGTGGTGTGCTTACCAGTGGCCAGATCTTCATCAATGATCTGACGAATAAAGTTGCTTGGGCGGGCTTCAGCCTCACTCATCGTGGATTCCTCAAAGCGTAAACGACGTATAACGGCATATGATCTTATAAGCCGGGCGTAGTGACAACCTTTAGTTACGCAAAAAAAGGTCTCAGAAGAGAATTATGAGGGTGATTGCTGCAAAAAAAAGCGGCGGGGATATTCCCCGCCGCTCAGGCATTAACGCTGACTCAGGAGCACTTATTTGCCTTTAATTTCATACAGCGGTGTCTGACCGGCAACAACCTGACCCTGCGCCTTAATCACCAGGCCGCTGAAGTCATCGATATTGCTGCAGACCACCGGGCTTACCATAGAGCGCGCATTGGCGTTCAGGAAGTCGAGATCCATCTCCAGAACCGGCTGACCAGCAACAACTTCGGCCCCCTCTTCCACCAGGCGCGTGAAGCCCTGGCCACCCAGCGCAACGGTATCGATACCCATGTGGACAACGATCTCTGCGCCTTTGTCTGTTTCCAGGCAGAACGCATGGTTGGTGTTAAAGATCTTGACGATAGTTCCGGCTGCCGGAGAAACCACGATTTTATCCGTTGGTTTCACCGCGACGCCATCACCTACGGCTTTGCTGGCGAAGGCTTCATCAGGCACCTGCTCAAGAGCAACCACTTCACCGGTGACTGGCGAAACCAGTGCTGCGATGGTAGTCGCGTTGGCTACGGCCTGCGGCTTCACTGCTGCAGGTGCGGCGGCTGGCGCTGGCGCTGCTTCGGCGGCGGCAACAGGACCGGTGGTTTTCATTGCATTCGCGATTTTCTCAGCCACGAAACCGACGATGATCTGCACGCTGGTTTTGTTCAGGCGGATAACGCCAGACGCACCCAGACGTTTCGCCATCGCTTCGTTAACCAGAGAAGAGTCTTTTACGTTCAGACGCAGACGGGTAATGCAGGCATCAATCCCGGTCAGGTTGTCGGAACCGCCCACTGCCGCGATGTACTGGCGTGCCAGACCGGAAACGTCTTCCGTCGCGGTGCCGCTCACGTTTACGTCCTGACCATCCGCTTCGCTACCGGCAACCGCCAGCTCACGACCCGGAGTCATCAGGTTGAATTTGGTGATGGTGAAGCGGAACACCACGTAGTAGATAGCGAAGAACACCAGGCCCTGCAGCGGCAGCATGTACCAGTGAACCGCCAGCGGGTTACGGGAAGAGAGCACCATATCCACCAGACCTGCACTGAAGCCGAAGCCAGCAATCCACTGCATGCTTGCTGCGATGAACACGGAGATGCCGGTCAGTACGGCGTGGATCACATACAGTACGGGCGCCACGAACATGAACGAGAATTCCAGCGGCTCGGTGATACCGGTGAAGAAGGCCGCGAATGCGCCCGCCATCATGATACCCAGCACCTTCGCTTTGTTCTCAGGACGCGCGCAGTGGTAGATAGCCAGCGCAGCACCCGGCAGACCAAACATCATAATCGGGAAGAAGCCCGCCTGGTAACGACCGGTGATACCGATAACCGCTTTACCTGCTTCGATGGACTGTGCGCCGCCGAGGAAGTTAGGAATATCGTTAATACCCGCAACGTCAAACCAGAATACGGAGTTCAGCGCATGGTGCAGACCGACCGGGATCAGCAGACGGTTGAAGAAGGCGTATACGCCCGCGCCGACAGAACCCAGTTTCTGAATATGTTCACCAAAGTTCACCAGACCGTCGAAAATTACCGGCCAGATGTACATCAGGATGAACGCCACAACGATCATCACGAAAGAGGTCAGAATCGGCACCAGACGACGGCCGCTGAAGAAGGAGAGCGCTTTAGGCAGCTCAACGCTACTGAAGCGGTTGTACAGTTCAGCGGAGATAATCCCCACCAGGATACCCACGAACTGGTTGCTGATTTTGCCGAACGCTGCCGGCACCTGGTCCGCGGGGATCTTCTGGATCATAGAAACCGCAGCCGGGGAGCAGAGCGTGGTGAGTACAAGGAAGCCCACGAAACCGGTCAGCGCCGCAGCGCCGTCTTTATCTTTGGACATACCATAAGCCACACCAATGGCAAACAGTACGGACATGTTGTCGATGATGGCAGAGCCGGATTTTATGAAGAACGCCGCTAATGCGTTGTCTCCGCCCCAGCCCACCGGGTCAATCCAGTAACCGACCCCCATCAGAATTGCTGCCGCTGGCAGCGTGGCGACCGGCACCATTAAGGCGCGGCCAACCTTTTGTAAGTAGCCTAAAATGCTCAATTTATTCCCCCTATGAGACCCCTTTAACGGTGTGTTCTCAGCTATGTTTTTATTGTGTCACTAACTTATAAATACGGTTGATGATTCACTGGCTTTCTGAGTGTGTGGAAAATTAATTCGTATCGCAAATTAAACGCGTACTTTTTGTGATTTTTGTCACCAAATATTGTTTATCCTCCTCCCCTGTACTGGCAAACAGTGAAAACTTATTTTATGATACGAAAAATCAAGACGGATTGCCCCCTCTCGGTGTGAACCAGGTTAGTCTTACATCATACCCCGACCCGCTATCCGCCAACTTTTACTAAAACTTCAGAGGTGAATAATGAGACTGATCCCCCTGGCAACTGCAGAACAAGTCGGCAAATGGGCTGCTCGCCATATCGTAAACCGTATTAACGCGTTCAAACCGACAGCCGATCGTCCTTTTGTACTCGGCCTGCCAACCGGCGGTACACCTCTTACCGCCTATAAAGCTCTGGTTGAGATGCATAAAGCGGGCCAGGTTAGCTTCGAACATGTTGTCACCTTTAACATGGATGAATATGTTGGCCTGCCGAAAGATCACCCGGAAAGCTACCATAGCTTCATGCACCGCAATTTCTTTGATCACATTGATATTAAACCAGGAAATATTAACCTGCTGGATGGCAACGCGCCGGATATTGACGCAGAGTGCCGCCATTATGAAGAAAAAATTCGCGCTTACGGTAAAATCCACCTGTTCATGGGTGGCGTGGGCAACGACGGTCATATCGCGTTTAACGAGCCCGCCTCTTCTCTGGCTTCGCGTACCCGCATCAAAACACTGACCCATGACACTCGTGTGGCAAACTCCCGTTTCTTTGATGGCGATGTTAATCAGGTGCCAAAATACGCCCTCACCGTTGGCGTGGGTACCCTGCTGGACGCGGAAGAGGTGATGATTCTGGTACTGGGCAGCGTGAAAGCGCAGGCGCTTCAGGCAGCAGTCGAAGGCAACGTCAACCATATGTGGACCATCAGCTGCCTGCAGCTGCATCCGAAAGCGGTTGTCGTGTGCGATGAACCATCTACGATGGAACTTAAAGTGAAGACGTTGAAATATTTCAACGAATTAGAAGCAGAAAACATTAAAGGTCTGTAATGTGACGCCGTCTCTGCCTGCAGAGACGGGATGCTATTTTTAAACCGGGGGTCGTTATGTACGCTTTAACCCAGGGTCGGATTTATACCGGCCATGAAATTCTGGATGACCATGCGATTGTTATCGCAAATGGCCTGATTGAACGTGTCTGCCCACTGGCCGAACTACCAGCGGAAATAGAACAGCGCTCGCTCAATGGCGCAACCCTCTCCCCCGGTTTTATCGACGTGCAGCTTAACGGCTGTGGCGGTGTACAGTTCAACGATACCGCAGAAGCCGTCACGGTTGAGACGCTGGAAATTATGCAGCGCGCCAACGAAAAATCGGGCTGCACCAGCTATCTGCCGACGCTTATCACCACCAGCGACGATCTGATGAAGCAAGGCGTTCGCGTGATGCGTGAATACCTGGCGCAATACCCGCATCAGGCCCTGGGCCTGCATCTGGAAGGTCCGTGGCTGAATATCGTTAAGAAAGGCACGCATAACCCGGGTTACGTTCGTAAACCGGATAACGAACTGGTTGATTTCCTGTGTGCCAATGCGGATGTGATCGCCAAAGTGACCCTGGCGCCTGAGATGGTCGATCCGGAGGTGATCCGCAAGCTGGCAGCTGCGGGCATTGTGGTCTCTGCCGGGCACTCTAACGCCACGCTAAAAGAGGCTAAAGTGGGCTTTCGCGCAGGTATCACTTTCGCGACGCATCTTTATAACGCCATGCCTTATATTACTGGCCGTGAGCCGGGTCTGGCCGGGGCGATCTTCGACGAGCCGGACGTTTACTGCGGCATTATTGTCGACGGTTTACACGTCGATTATGCCAACGTGCGTAACGCCAAACGTCTGAAAGGCGACAAGCTGTGCCTGGTCACCGACGCAACGGCGCCCGCGGGGGCAAATATTGAACAGTTCATTTTTGCTGGTAAAACAATATACTACCGGAATGGACTGTGTGTGGATGAGAACGGAACGTTAAGCGGTTCGGCGCTGACCATGATTGAAGGCGTGCGCAACCTGGTTGAACATTGCAGCATTGCTCTCGATGAAGCGCTGCGTATGGCAACCCTCTATCCGGCACGCGCGATTGGGGTAGACAAACAGCTGGGCAGTATTGCCCCGGGAATGGTCGCTAATCTCACCGCATTCACACACGATTATAAAATCATCAAGACCATCGTTAATGGTAACGAGGTCGTCACAGAGTAAGCAAAAGTATGACACCTGGCGGACAAGCTCAAATTGGCAACGTTGATCTGGTAAAGCAGCTAAACAGTGCGGCGGTATATCGACTGATCGACCAGCACGGACCCATCTCACGGATTCAGATTGCAGAACAGAGCCAGCTTGCCCCCGCCAGCGTAACGAAAATTACCCGTCAGCTTATTGAGCGCGGGCTGATTAAAGAAGTGGATCAGCAGGCCTCCACCGGGGGCCGTCGCGCTATCTCTATTGTTACCGAAACTCGCAATTTCCACGCGATTGGCGTGCGCCTTGGACGCCATGACGCCACCCTGACGCTGTACGACCTGAGCAGCAAAACCATTGCTGAAGAGCACTATGCGCTGCCGGAACGCACGCAAGAGACCCTCGAGCATGCGTTGCTCAACGCCATCGCGCTGTTTATCGAATCCTGCCAGCGCAAAATCCGCGAACTGATCGCCATCTCGGTGATCCTGCCAGGGCTTGTTGATCCCGAAAGCGGTGTGATCCGCTATATGCCACATATTCAGGTCGAGAACTGGGCGCTGATCGACGCGCTGGAAAAGCGCTTCGCCGTCACCTGCTTTGTCGGTCACGATATTCGCAGCCTGGCGCTGGCTGAGCACTACTTTGGTGCAAGCCAGGATTGCGAAGACTCAATTCTGGTGCGCGTCCACCGGGGTACGGGCGCCGGGATTATTTCCAACGGCCGCATTTTTATCGGCCGTAACGGTAACGTGGGCGAGATTGGTCACATTCAGGTTGACCCGCTGGGTGAGCGCTGCCACTGCGGCAACTTTGGCTGTCTGGAAACCGTTGCCGCCAACGCCGCTATTGAGCAGCGCGTCCGCCATCTGCTGGAACAGGGTTATCAGAGTCGCGTCACGCTCGATGACTGTAAAATCAGTGCCATCTGCCGGGCCGCCAATAAGGGCGACGCGTTAGCCAGCGAAGTGATTGAACAGGTTGGCCGTCATCTTGGCAAAACCATCGCCATCGCCATCAACCTGTTTAACCCACAAAAAGTGGTGATCGCCGGTGAAATTACCGAGGCCGAAAAGGTGCTACTGCCCGCCATCGAAGGGTGCATCAATACGCAGGCGCTGAAGGCGTTTCGCCAGAATCTGCCTGTCGTTCGCTCCGCGCTGAACGACCGTTCCGCAATCGGTGCCTTTGCGCTGGTAAAACGCGCCATGCTTAACGGTATCCTGTTGCAGCGTTTGCTGGAAAGCTGACAGCGTTTTATAGTGGCGCCTTCTTTTTTTGATGTCGGGAAGTCCATGACTATTAAGAATGTTATTTGTGATATCGACGGCGTGCTGATGCACGACAACGTTGCCGTGCCGGGCGCAGCGGAGTTTCTTAACGGCATCATGGAAAAAGGTATGCCGCTGGTTCTGCTCACCAACTTCCCGTCCCAGACCGGACAGGATCTGGCGAACCGCTTTGCCACCGCGGGTGTGGACGTGCCGGAGAGCGTGTTCTACACCTCGGCAATGGCCACCGCAGATTTTCTGAAGCGTCAGGAAGGCAAAAAAGCCTATGTGGTAGGTGAAGGCGCGCTGATTCATGAGCTATACAAAGCAGGCTTTACCATCACCGACGTGAATCCCGACTTCGTTATCGTGGGCGAAACGCGCTCCTATAACTGGGAGATGATGCACAAGGCAGCCTTCTTTGTGGCTAACGGCGCGCGCTTTATCGCCACCAACCCGGATACCCATGGCCGCGGCTTTTACCCGGCATGCGGCGCGCTCTGCGCCGGTATCGAGAAGATGACCGGCCGCCAGCCGTTTTACGTCGGTAAGCCCAGCCCGTGGATCATTCGCGCGGCGCTGAACACAATGCAGGCCCACTCGGAAGATACGGTGATTGTGGGTGACAACCTGCGCACCGATATTCTGGCGGGCTTCCAGGCCGGACTGGAAACCATCCTTGTGCTGTCGGGGGTGTCCACGCTGGATGATATCGATTCGATGCCGTTCCGGCCGAGCTGGATTTACCCCTCGGTCGCGGAAATCGATGTTATCTAACCCGAAACCACGTCCCCGGACGTGGTTGTTTCATTTCATTACTGCAAAAACAAAGCTTCATCTAACAAAAAGCGCCAGTTACTGAATAATCATCAAAAGATAAGTTCAATGCGTGCGCTTTTTTCAACATTCATCAACAGGCATTGCACTTTTTTCTTTTTACCCGGCAAAACGCTTGCCGCCTTTCCCCTTTTGCGGCATTTTCATAAGCAAGCAACATCACACTGCAACAGGGTTAATGGAGAAGGTTATGTGTTCAATTTTCGGCGTACTGGATATCAAAACTGACGCAGGCGAACTGCGCAAAAAGGCACTGGAACTGTCCCGTCTGATGCGCCATCGCGGCCCGGACTGGTCCGGTGTTTACGCCAGCGATAAAGCCATTCTGGCGCATGAGCGTCTGTCGATTGTGGATGTCAATGCCGGTGCCCAGCCGTTGTATAACGAGAAAAAAACCCATGCTCTGGCGGTCAACGGTGAAATCTACAACCACCAGGCGCTGCGCGCGGAGTACGGCGATCGTTATGCCTTCCAGACCGGTTCTGACTGCGAAGTGATCCTGGCCCTGTACCAGGAGAAAGGCCCCGAATTCCTCGACGATCTGCAGGGAATGTTCGCCTTCGCCCTCTATGATAGCGAAAAAGATGCATATCTGATTGGCCGCGACCACATCGGGATTATCCCCCTGTATATGGGTCATGATGAGCACGGCAACTTCTATGTTGCCTCTGAAATGAAAGCCCTGGTGCCAGTTTGCCGCACCATTAAAGAGTTCCCGGCAGGCAGCTATCTGTGGAGCCAGGATGGCGAAATTCGCCAGTACTATCAGCGCGACTGGTTCGAGTACGATGCCGTAAAAGACAACGTCACCGATAAAAACGAACTGCGCCAGGCGCTGGAAGAGTCAGTAAAAAGCCACCTCATGTCTGACGTGCCGTATGGCGTGCTGCTTTCAGGCGGTCTGGACTCGTCCGTTATCTCGGCGATCACCAAAAAATACGCTGCACGGCGCGTGGAAGATCAGGAGCGTTCCGAAGCCTGGTGGCCGCAGCTGCACTCCTTCGCCGTCGGCCTGGAAGGTTCACCGGACCTGAAAGCCGCGCAGGAAGTGGCAAACCACCTCGGCACGGTGCACCATGAAATTCACTTTACCGTGCAGGAAGGGCTGGATGCGATCCGCGACGTTATCTACCACATTGAAACCTATGACGTGACCACCATTCGCGCCTCCACGCCGATGTATCTGATGTCGCGTAAAATCAAAGCGATGGGCATCAAAATGGTGCTCTCGGGCGAAGGTTCTGATGAAGTCTTTGGCGGTTATCTGTACTTTCACAAAGCGCCGGATGCCAAAGAGCTGCACGAAGAGACCGTCCGTAAGCTGCAGGCGTTGCACATGTTTGACTGCGCCCGTGCCAACAAAGCGATGTCTGCCTGGGGTGTGGAAGCGCGTGTACCTTTCCTGGATAAAAAATTCCTCGATGTGGCAATGCGTATCAATCCGCAGGACAAAATGTGCGGCAACGGCAAGATGGAAAAACACGTTCTGCGCGAATGTTTCGAATCTTATTTGCCGGCAAGCGTGGCATGGCGGCAGAAAGAGCAGTTCTCTGATGGCGTAGGTTATAGCTGGATCGACACCCTGAAAGAGGTGGCCGCTAAGCAGATTTCCGATCAGCAACTGGAAACAGCCAGCTTCCGCTTCCCGTACAATACGCCGGGTTCGAAAGAAGCCTATCTGTACCGTGAGATCTTCGAAGAGCTGTTCCCGCTGCCAAGCGCAGCAGAGTGTGTGCCTGGCGGTCCTTCCGTCGCCTGCTCCTCTGCAAAAGCCATTGAGTGGGATGAAGCTTTCAAAACCATGAACGATCCGTCAGGTCGTGCCGTGGGCGTGCATCAGTCCGCCTATAAGTAATCCGGCAGATCGCCATGAGGCCCCTCGGGGCCTCTTTTTTTGCCCCGTGTTTCGCTGGACAAAAACGATTAATAACCAATAATTGCCGAATAATCGGCCATGCTGTTCGCAACCTAACCAAACAGTCACATTCCCGACATTTTCGATGAAAAAGGTGTTGACGCTGCAAGGGTCTATACGCATAATGCGCCCCGCAACGCCGATAAGGTAACGCGAAAAAAAGATGGCTACGTAGCTCAGTTGGTTAGAGCACATCACTCATAATGATGGGGTCACAGGTTCGAATCCCGTCGTAGCCACCATCTTTTTTGCGGGAGTGGCGAAATTGGTAGACGCACCAGATTTAGGTTCTGGCGCCGCAAGGTGTGCGAGTTCAAGTCTCGCCTCCCGCACCATTCCCAGGTAAGCGTTGCACGGATGGGGTATCGCCAAGCGGTAAGGCACCGGTTTTTGATACCGGCATTCCCTGGTTCGAATCCAGGTACCCCAGCCATATTTCTTCGATTTTGCGGTTCTCCGCGGTTATTGGGGTATCGCCAAGCGGTAAGGCACCGGTTTTTGATACCGGCATTCCCTGGTTCGAATCCAGGTACCCCAGCCATCGAAGAAAGCAGTCTGGCTACGTAGCTCAGTTGGTTAGAGCACATCACTCATAATGATGGGGTCACAGGTTCGAATCCCGTCGTAGCCACCATATTAAGATTATCGACATTGTCGGTAAGCAAAAAATTGTTGGGGTATCGCCAAGCGGTAAGGCACCGGATTCTGATTCCGGCATTCCGAGGTTCGAATCCTCGTACCCCAGCCACTTTAAAAGTCGTTAAACACTGCGTTTAACGCAATTGGGGTGTCGCCAAGCGGTAAGGCTCTGGTTTCTGATACCAGCATTCCGGGGTTCGAATCCCTGCACCCCAGCCACATTAAAAAAGCTCGCTTCGGCGAGCTTTTTGCTTTTCTGCATTCCTGCCAGTAGATGCCGGGTGGCGACTTTGCCTTACCCGGCATGAAGATCCTTCAGAGCCCTAAAGCGTACTTTAGCGCCTGACGCTTCAGCCCGCCCGCGCGCTGTGCCGCCATCAGCCCGATATTACGCAATATACGCACCGGTCCGAGATCGTTGCTGAATCCGGCATAAAACAGATCCATACCTGACTGCATAACAAAGTTATCGGCCATCCGCCGCGTCTGATAACGCTTTAACACCTGATGACTGGCCCAGGCTTCGCCCTGACTGCGGGCGTTGCTTAATACGTCCAGCAGCGCCTCTACGTCGCGATAGCCGAGGTTGACCCCCTGCCCCGCCAGCGGATGGATGGTATGCGCCGCATCCCCGACCAGCGCCAGCCCTTCACGGGCATACTTCAGCGCATGACGGCGCGTCAGCGGGAACGCCCCTGCGGCAACCGGCGTGACCTTACCCAGGCGGGCCGGGAAATGGTGAGCAATTTCGCGCTGCAGCTGTTCCATTGAAAGCCCCTGCAGCTGACGGATCCTCGCCGGAGTGTCATACCACACCAGGGATGCCCAGCGATCGAACAGCGGTAAAAAGGCGTGCGGACCGTTCGGGGTAAAGTGCTGCCAGGTGCTGTCACCCGGATCGTTCTCGCAGGCAACGGTGATGAGCATGCAGGATTGTTGATACTGCCAGGCGTGAATACCGATCCCGGCCAGCTCACGCACCCGGGAGTTCGCGCCGTCGGCGCCAATCAGCAGCTTCACCGCCAGTTGCTCACCGTTATCCAGCTCGATCAGATGCTGGTCATTGTGGCGGTGCAGCGCCTTCACCGACGCGGGGACGCGCAGTGTGACCTGCGGATGCGCCTCAAGCGCCTGCCAGAGCGCCTGTTGCAGAACCGTATTTTCAACCATGTAGCCCAGCAGCGGGAGCTTCAGCTCCGTGGCGTCAAACACCACATGAGCATTCTCCCACTCCCAGGTCTCCAGGCGGCGATACGGGTGGGCGCGCATCGCCAGCACCGCGTCCCATACGCCCAGCCCGCGGAGTAAATCAACCGACGCGGCGCTGATCGCAGAGATGCGCACGTCCGGCTGCTGTGACGCGTCAAAAGCCACCGGCTCCGCCTGTTCGATAACCGTTACGTCGAATCCGTGTTGCGCCAGCCCCAGCGCCAGCGCCCCGCCGACCATACCGCCGCCGACTACGGCGATCCCGGCTTGTTGGATAGTCATGGTCATTTGTCCTTATTTGATAATTTTCTAAGTTTACCGGATTTTTTTGGCCTTGAGGCTGACAACCTTCATACTGGTCACAACCGCACCAAAGCATTACAATACGCGCCCTGCAATCCTGAGCATGAGCAAGTCGATGACAAAAAAACTCCATATTAAAACCTGGGGCTGTCAGATGAATGAATACGATTCATCCAAGATGGCCGATCTGCTGGATGCCACCCATGGGTATCAACTCACCGACGTGGCGGAAGAGGCAGATGTGCTGCTGCTGAATACCTGCTCAATCCGTGAGAAGGCGCAGGAAAAAGTGTTTCACCAGTTAGGTCGCTGGAAGCTCCTCAAGCAGAAAAACCCGGATATCATCATCGGCGTCGGCGGCTGTGTTGCCTCGCAAGAAGGCAAGCTGATTCGTCAGCGCGCCCGCTACGTCGATATTATTTTTGGCCCGCAGACCCTGCATCGTCTGCCGGAAATGATCAACGCCGTACGCGGAAGCGGAAACCGCAAAGCGATTATCGACGTCAGCTTCCCGGAGATCGAAAAATTTGACCGTCTGCCGGAACCGCGCGCAGATGGCCCGACCGCTTTCGTCTCTATCATGGAAGGCTGCAATAAATATTGTACTTACTGCGTGGTGCCTTACACCCGCGGTGAGGAAGTGAGCCGTCCTTGCGACGACATCCTGTTTGAGATCGCCCAACTGGCGGCTCAGGGCGTGCGTGAAGTTAACCTGCTCGGGCAGAACGTTAACGCCTGGCGCGGTGAGAACTATGACGGTAGTACCGGCTCTTTTGCTGAACTGCTGCGTCTGGTCGCGGCGATTGACGGTATCGACCGCATTCGCTTCACCACCAGCCACCCGATAGAGTTCACCGACGACATTATTGATGTTTACCGCGATACGCCAGAGCTGGTGAGTTTCCTGCATCTGCCGATCCAGTGCGGTTCTGACCGCGTACTGAACCTGATGGGCCGTACCCATACCGCGCTGGAATATAAAGCGATCATCCGCAAGCTGCGTGAAGCGCGCCCGGATATTCAGATCAGCTCTGATTTTATCGTTGGCTTCCCGGGTGAAACGGACGATGATTTTGAACGCACCATGAAGGTTATTGGTGATGTGAACTTCGACGTGAGTTACAGCTTCATCTTCTCGGCGCGTCCTGGGACGCCTGCCGCCGATATGGTCGACGATGTACCGGAAGAGGTGAAAAAGCAGCGTCTGTATATTCTGCAGGACCGCATCAACCAGCAGGCTAACGCCTGGAGCCGCCGTATGCTCGGTACCGTACAGCGTGTGCTGGTAGAAGGCACTTCACGTAAGAGCATCATGCAGCTCTCTGGCCGCACAGAGAACAACCGCGTGGTGAACTTTGAAGGTACGCCTGACCTGGTAGGCAAGTTCGTCGATATTGAGATCCTCGAAGTGCTGACCAACTCCCTGCGTGGAAAACTGGTGCGCACCGAAGATGAAATGGGCCTTCGCGTCGCCGAATCACCAGAATCGGTGATTGCCCGTACCCGTAAAGAGAACGAACTCGGCGTTAACGTTTATCAGCCGTGATCCTTCGGGCCTGCCGTTTCTGGCAGGCCTTGTATTTCCCCCCGCTCTCCCCCATATCCTTCGCAATGCTTGCGCCTTTAAACTATGGCGTGAATAATTTCATAAGACAGACCCCTGCCCTATGACACCCGAGACAGTAAGAGGAACGGTTTGAATATAGATACGCGTGAAATTACCCTTGAGCCAGCAGACAACGCTCGCCTGCTGAGCCTGTGCGGGCCGTTTGATGACAACATCAAACATCTGGAGCGACGTCTGGGTATCGAGATTAATCGTCGCGATAACCAGTTCAAACTCACCGGACGCGCAATTTGCGTCAATGCTGCTGCGGATATCCTCCGTAGTTTGTACGTTGATACCGCGCCGATGCGTGGTGAAATTCAGGATATTGAGCCGGAGCAGATCCATCTGGCGATCAAAGAATCGCGCGTGCTGGAGCAGAGCGCGGAGAGCGTGCCGGAATTCGGCAAAGCTATCCATATCCAGACCAAGCGTGGCGTCATTAAGCCGCGCACGCCCAACCAGGCGCAGTACATCGCCAATATCCTTGATCATGACATCACCTTCGGCGTCGGCCCGGCAGGTACCGGTAAAACCTACCTTGCGGTGGCTGCTGCCGTAGATGCTCTTGAGCGCCAGGAGATCCGCCGCATTCTGCTCACCCGTCCTGCCGTTGAAGCGGGCGAGAAGCTGGGCTTCCTGCCTGGCGATCTGAGCCAGAAGGTCGATCCTTATCTGCGCCCGCTGTACGATGCGCTGTTTGAGATGCTCGGCTTTGAGAAGGTCGAAAAACTGATTGAACGTAACGTCATTGAAGTGGCTCCGCTGGCCTATATGCGTGGTCGCACGTTGAACGATGCGTTCATCATTCTGGATGAGAGCCAGAACACCACCATCGAACAGATGAAAATGTTCCTGACCCGTATCGGCTTCAACTCCAAGGCGGTGATCACCGGTGACATCACTCAGGTCGACCTGCCACGCAGCACCAAGTCGGGTCTGCGTCACGCTATTGAAGTCCTGTCCGAAGTGGACGAAATCAGCTTTAACTTCTTCCACAGTGAAGACGTGGTGCGCCACCCGGTGGTTGCCCGCATCGTCACGGCCTATGAAGCATGGGAAGCAGCAGATCAAAAACGTAAAGCAGAACAGGCCGCGGAACGTAAACGCGAAGCCCAGGAGCAAGAGCATAAATGAGTCAGGTGATCCTTGATTTACAACTGGCATGTGAAGACGCTTCCGGCCTGCCGGAAGAGAGCCAGTTTCAGGCGTGGCTGAATGCCGTCATCCCCCAGTTTCAGGAGGAGTCAGAAGTCACGATTCGCCTGGTGGATGAAGCGGAGAGCCACGAGCTGAACCTGACCTATCGCGGGAAAGATAAACCGACTAACGTCCTCTCTTTCCCGTTTGAAGCGCCGCCGGGCATTGAGCTGCCGCTGCTGGGTGATTTAATCATTTGTCGGCAGGTGGTGGAGCAGGAAGCACAGGAGCAGCAAAAGCCGCTCGAGGCACACTGGGCGCATATGGTAGTGCACGGCAGCCTGCATCTGCTGGGCTACGACCATATAGAAGATGACGAAGCGGAAGAGATGGAATCCCTTGAGACAGAGATAATGCTTGCTCTGGGCTATGAGGATC
The DNA here is from genome assembly GCF_035787115.1 of Leclercia adecarboxylata. Classification (GTDB taxonomy): domain Bacteria; phylum Pseudomonadota; class Gammaproteobacteria; order Enterobacterales; family Enterobacteriaceae; genus Enterobacter; species Enterobacter adecarboxylatus_E. The sequence continues at coordinate 640,087 of NZ_JALKTL010000002.1, forward strand.
CGTACATTGCCGAGAAAGAGTAGTCTGTAGGGCGCGTTTGCGCCTTACTGGCATAATGTGCCGTTGCGTATGACAAAAGTCCGCGACGGTAGTCAACAGACCAACATGAGAACCCTTAACAAACGCCATGAGCGACGACAATTCACACAGTAGCGACACACCAAACAGCAAAAAAGGATTTTTCTCCCTCCTTCTGAGCCAGCTGTTCCACGGTGAACCTAAAAACCGTGACGACCTTCTGGAGCTCATCCGCGACTCCGGGCAGAACGAGCTTATCGATGAAGATACGCGCGAAATGCTCGAAGGGGTAATGGACATCGCTGACCAGCGCGTACGCGATATCATGATCCCTCGTTCGCAGATGATTACCCTGAAACGCAACCAGACGCTGGACGAGTGCCTCGATGTGATCATCGAATCGGCACACTCGCGTTTCCCGGTTATCAGCGAAGATAAAGATCACATTGAAGGGATTTTGATGGCCAAGGATCTGCTGCCGTTTATGCGCAGCGATGCCGAAGCCTTCAGCATGGAAAAAGTGTTACGCCAGGCGGTGGTGGTCCCGGAAAGTAAGCGGGTCGATCGCATGCTGAAAGAGTTCCGCTCTCAGCGCTACCACATGGCGATTGTTATCGATGAATTTGGCGGCGTTTCGGGCCTGGTCACCATTGAAGATATTCTGGAACTGATTGTCGGCGAAATTGAAGACGAATATGACGAGGAAGAGGATATCGACTTCCGTCAGCTGAGTCGCCACACCTGGACCGTGCGTGCGCTCGCCCCTATCGAAGATTTCAACGACACCTTCGGGACGCATTTCAGCGATGAAGAGGTGGATACCATCGGCGGGCTGGTGATGCAGGCGTTTGGTCATCTGCCGGCGCGTGGCGAAACCGTGGAAATTGACGGCTATCAGTTCAAGGTAGCGATGGCCGACAGTCGACGTATTATTCAGGTTCATGTCAGAATGCCGGAAGACGCTCCGCAACCCACACTGGATGATTGATTTAAATGGCATTTGCCCCCTTGCTTGAACGCCAGCGCACACGTCTGCTGCTGGCGCTAATCCTCGGAGCCAGCGGTACGCTGGCTTTTTCCCCTTACGACTTCTGGCCCGCGGCCCTTCTCTCCCTGATGGGTCTTCAGGGACTGACGCTTAACCGACGTCCTGTTCAGGCGGCGGCGATTGGCTATTTCTGGGGGCTGGGCCTGTTTGGCTCCGGTATTAACTGGGTTTACGTCAGTATTGCCCAGTTTGGCGGCATGCCTGGCCCGGTGAATGTCTTCCTCGTGGTGCTGCTGGCGGCATACCTCTCGCTCTACACCGGCCTGTTCGCCGGTATTTTGTCCCGTCTGTGGCCGAAAACCAGCTGGCTGCGGGTGGCTATTGCCGCCCCGGTGGTCTGGCAGATTACAGAATTCCTGCGCGGCTGGGTGCTGACCGGCTTTCCGTGGCTGCAGTTTGGCTACAGTCAGATTGATGGCCCGCTGAAAGGACTGGCACCGGTAATGGGCGTCGAGGCGATCAACTTCCTGCTGATGGTGGTGAGCGGCCTGCTGGTGCTGGCGCTGGTGCAACGCAACTGGCGACCGCTGGTGATAGCGCTGGTGCTCTTTGCCCTGCCTTTCCCGCTGCGTTATATCCAGTGGTACACCCTTGAACCAGAGCGCGCCACTCAGGTGTCGATGGTTCAGGGTGATATTCCCCAGTCGCTGAAATGGGATGAAGGCCAACTTATCAATACCCTGAAAATTTATCTGGATGCCACCCAGAAAGAGATGGGCAAATCCCAGCTGATTATCTGGCCGGAGTCGGCTATCCCGGATCTGGAGATCAACCAGCAGCGTTTTCTTACCATGATGGACAATCTGCTGCGTGCCCGAAACTCAACGCTGATTACCGGTATCGTTGATGCGCGGCTGAACAAGCAAAACCGTTACGACACCTACAACACTATCATTACCCTCGGGAAAGATAACCCGTACAGCTACGGCTCGGCGAATCGCTACAACAAGAATCACCTGGTGCCGTTTGGTGAGTTTGTGCCGCTGGAGTCGATTCTGCGTCCGCTGGCGCCGTTTTTCGATCTGCCGATGTCCTCGTTTAGCCGGGGCTCGTACGTTCAGCCTCAGCTGAGCGCGCACGGTTTTTTACTGACTGCCGCTATCTGTTACGAAATCATCCTCGGTGAGCAGGTACGGGATAATTTCCGTCCGAATACCGACTACCTGCTGACCATCTCTAACGATGCCTGGTTTGGTAAGTCGATTGGTCCGTGGCAGCACTTCCAGATGGCGCGGATGCGCTCCCTGGAACTCGCGCGCCCTCTGCTGCGTAGCACTAACAATGGCATTACCGCCGTGATTGGTCCGCAGGGTGAAGTTCAGGCCATGCTCCCACAGTTCACCCGTGACGTGCTGACGGCAAAAGTTACGCCGACCACCGGAATGACGCCTTATGCACGCACCGGCAACTGGCCGCTGTGGATCCTGACCGTGCTGTTCGGTTTTGGCGCCGTACTGATGAGTCTTCGTCAGCGTCGTAAGTAATTCCCACCCCTCTCCCTAACCCTCTCCCTAACCCTCTCCCCATAGGGGAGAGGGAATAGTCCTCGCACATTTGCCGCATCCTACTTTGCCTTTCTTCCTTGGCCTCTCAGGGCAGAGGATCAATTCTGGCACGCCTGTTGCTTTGTTTATTCACGTAAACGCGATTTGGCTTAATGTGCAACCTGGTCGCACCAGCGTAGTACACCGGCAGCACCGAAACGGTGCAATGGAAGATTTATGCCTCTGAATGGTGCGGCGCGCTTCGCAAAAATAAACAATAACGCAGCAAAATCTTTACATTAAGCCAAACTAAATGTTAACAAACATGTATAACACTGCACTCGTATCGCGCGAGCTATAACAACATCACACCGAATATCAATGCGTCTCTGGCGCTGATAAAAAAGGAGTTGGATATGCAATTACGTAAACTGGCCACAGCAATGCTGGTGATGGGATTGTCGGCAGGCGTCGTTCACGCCGAAGATGCTGCTCCGGCAGCAGGTAGCACCCTGGAGAAAATCGCTAAAAACGGCGTGATTGTGGTCGGCCACCGTGAATCCTCTGTTCCATTCTCATACTACGACAACACGCAAAAAGTCGTGGGTTATTCACAGGCTTACTCCAACGCGATCGTCGAAGCGGTGAAGAAAAAGCTGAACAAACCGAATCTGGAAGTGAAGCTGATTCCCATCACTTCACAAAACCGTATCCCGCTGCTGCAAAACGGTACCTTTGATTTTGAGTGTGGTTCCACCACCAACAACCTTGAGCGTCAGAAACAGGCTGCCTTCTCCGACACCATTTTCGTAGTCGGTACGCGTCTGCTGACCAAAAAAGGCGGCGAGATTAAAGACTTTGCCGACCTGAAAGGCAAAGCGGTGGTAGTAACCTCTGGTACAACTTCCGAAGTTCTGCTGCACAAGCTGAATGAAGAGAAGAAAATGGACATGCGCATCATCAGCGCGAAAGACCACGGTGACTCTTTCCGTACACTGGAAAGCGGCCGTGCTGTCGCGTTTATGATGGATGACGCTCTGCTGGCCGGTGAACGTGCTAAAGCGAAGAAACCGGACAACTGGGAAATCGTGGGTACGGCACAATCGAAAGAGGCCTACGGCTGCATGATGCGTAAAGACGATGCGGAATTTAAGAAACTCGTCGATGAGACCATCGCCCAGGTTCAAACGTCCGGTGAAGCAGAGAAATGGTTCGATAAGTGGTTTAAAAACCCAATTCCACCAAAAAATCTCAACATGAACTTTGAACTGTCGGACGACATGAAAGCACTGTTTAAAGAACCGAATGACAAGGCACTTAACTAATTAGAACCACTAAGGGGCGGGACCTCCTGCCCTCTCGATTGTCGGGAAGCGCGGACAGACTAAACGTTGAGTGGTCGTTCCCCACTCAGCGCGAACATTAAAGCTTCTCACCAATCTTCGAGGGTAGCGCTGCTACCCTTTTTTTTCCGGAGTTTACTATGTCAATTGACTGGAACTGGGGCATTTTTCTGCAGCAAGCCCCGTTCGGCAACACCACCTATCTTGGCTGGCTGTGGAGCGGTTTTCAGGTCACGGTCGCGCTGTCGATCACGGCCTGGATTATTGCGTTTCTCGTCGGCTCGTTGTTCGGTATTTTACGTACCGTACCTAACCGTTTTCTCTCTTCACTGGGTACCTGCTACGTCGAGCTGTTCCGTAACGTGCCGTTAATCGTGCAGTTCTTTACCTGGTATCTGGTTATCCCTGAACTGTTGCCGGAAGATATCGGCATGTGGTTCAAAGCTGAACTGGATCCGAACGTTCAGTTCTTTGTCTCCTCGATGCTCTGTCTGGGCCTGTTTACCGCTGCCCGTGTGTGCGAACAGGTGCGTGCGGCCATTCAGTCTCTGCCGCGCGGACAAAAAAATGCCGCGCTGGCGATGGGTCTGACCCTGCCGCAGGCTTACCGCTATGTGCTGCTGCCAAATGCCTATCGCGTGATTGTGCCGCCGATGACCTCGGAGATGATGAACCTGGTGAAAAACTCGGCCATCGCGTCCACCATTGGTCTGGTCGATATGGCCGCACAGGCGGGTAAACTGCTGGATTATTCCGCCCACGCGTGGGAATCCTTTACCGCCATTACGCTCGCGTATGTGCTGATTAACGCCTTAATTATGCTGGTGATGAACCTGGTCGAACGCAAAGTTCGCCTGCCGGGCAACCTGGGGGGCAAATAATGTACGAGTTTGACTGGAGTTCGATTGTCCCTTCTCTGCCCTATCTGGTAGATGGCCTGATCATTACCCTGAAGATCACCCTGACGGCGGTGATTGTCGGGATTGTCTGGGGCACCCTGCTGGCGGTGATGCGCCTGTCGAGTTTTAAACCTGTCGCCTGGTTTGCTACTGCCTACGTGAACGTATTCCGCTCCATCCCGCTGGTGATGGTGCTGCTGTGGTTCTATCTGATCGTACCAGGTTTTCTGCAGAATGTTCTCGGACTGTCGCCTAAATCCGACATCCGCCTGATTTCAGCGATGGTGGCCTTCTCCATGTTTGAGGCGGCCTACTATTCAGAAATTATTCGTGCCGGGATCCAGAGTATCTCCCGCGGGCAGTCCAGCGCCGCGCTGGCGCTTGGGATGACCCACTGGCAGTCAATGAAGCTCATCATTCTGCCGCAGGCGTTCCGTGCCATGGTACCGCTGCTGCTAACGCAGGGCATCGTGTTGTTCCAGGATACCTCGCTGGTGTATGTATTAAGCCTGGCAGACTTCTTCCGTACTGCCTCTACCATCGGCGAGCGCGATGGTACCCAGGTTGAGATGATCCTGTTCGCAGGTGCAGTCTATTTTGCAATTAGTTTAAGCGCGTCGCTGTTGGTCAGCTGGCTGAAGAAAAGGACAGTGTAATGATTTCCCTGAAAAATGTTTCTAAATGGTATGGGCACTTTCAGGTGCTGACCGACTGCTCAACAGAAGTAAAAAAGGGCGAAGTGGTAGTGGTTTGCGGGCCGTCCGGCTCGGGTAAATCCACGCTTATCAAAACCGTCAACGGCCTTGAGCCGGTGCAGCAAGGCGAGATCATCGTCAATGGCACTAAAGTCAATGATAAGAAAACCAATCTTGCGAAGCTGCGTTCTAACGTCGGGATGGTGTTCCAGCACTTTGAACTGTTCCCGCATCTGTCGATCATTGAGAACCTGACTCTGGCCCAGGTAAAAGTGCTCAAACGCGACAAGACGGCAGCACGAGAGAAAGGGCTGAAACTGCTTGAGCGCGTGGGTCTTTCTGCCCATGCCGATAAATTCCCGGCGCAGCTATCCGGCGGTCAGCAGCAGCGTGTGGCCATTGCCCGTGCGTTGTGTATGGATCCGGTCGCCATGCTGTTTGATGAACCGACTTCCGCCCTCGATCCCGAGATGATCAACGAGGTGCTGGACGTGATGGTCGAGCTGGCTAACGAAGGGATGACCATGATGGTGGTGACCCACGAAATGGGCTTTGCCCGTAAAGTGGCAAACCGCGTGATCTTCATGGATGAAGGAAAAATCGTAGAGGATTCTGCTAAAGAGGAGTTCTTTGCCAACCCGCAGTCTGACCGGGCCAAAGATTTCCTCGCCAAAATTCTGCATTAATCCCTCCGGTGCGTAATCGCCAGATTGCGCACCGCTTCACGCTTTTCATCTGTTTATCTCGTCTGCCTGCTTCTACGCGGTTAGCCTTGTCGCCTGACAACACAGAGAAATGGAGATTTCTATGGCACTGCCCATTATCCTTGATTGCGATCCGGGTCATGATGACGCGATAGCACTCGTGCTTGCCCTCGCCTCACCCGAACTGGACGTCAAAGCCGTTACCTCATCTGCTGGTAATCAGACGCCGGACAAAACCCTGCGCAACGTGCTGCGGATGCTGACGTTATTAAAGCGCACGGATATTCCGGTTGCCGGTGGGGCGGTTAAACCTCTTATGCGCGACCTGATCATTGCCGATAACGTGCACGGGGAAAGTGGTCTTGATGGCCCCGCCCTTCCTGAGCCGATTTTCGCTCCGCAGGCCTGCACCGCCGTGGAACTGATGGCCAGCGTTTTGCGTAAAAGCCCTGAACCCGTGACGCTGGTGGCAACCGGCCCGCAGACCAATGTCGCTCTGTTGCTAAATGCACACCCTGAACTGCACGCAAACATCGCCAGAATTGTCATTATGGGCGGCGCGATGGGGCTGGGAAACTGGACACCCGCAGCTGAATTCAATATTTATGTCGATCCTGAAGCGGCGGAAATTGTTTTTCAGTCCGGTATTCCGGTCGTCATGGCCGGGCTGGATGTGACGCACAAAGCGCAAATCATGAAGGAGGATATCGAGCGTTTCCGCACGATCAACAATCCAGTGGCGACGACAGTGGCAGAGCTGCTCGATTTCTTCATGGAGTATCATAAAACAGAGAAATGGGGATTCCAGGGTGCTCCTCTTCACGATCCCTGTACCATCGCCTGGCTGTTAAAGCCTGAAATCTTCACTACCCTGGAACGTTGGGTAGGGGTAGAAACACAGGGGAAATATACACAAGGTATGACGGTGGTTGATTACTATTTTCTGACAGGTAATACACCAAACACTACGGTTATAACCGACATAAATCGCCAGGCCTTTGTTGACTTACTGGCACAGCGTTTACATTTCTACGGGTAGTCGCTGCACTAAGGCTCCTGTTTTCCCTCCAGGGGCCTGAATTCATTAAATGATATAACGGTTCACATATAATTCAGGATGGCTGCCTAGCCGTTTCCAGTTTTTTTAGCTAGCATACCCCCCTTTTTAAGTACTCTTTAACGTTTTCTCAATGGCACAGGTCAGGGCATTATTATTTATCTGCGCTTAAAGAATTATTCAATATTCAGCGCATGATGTTTACGTTAATGTAACGTACTGCATTTGTTGTTTGTTTGAGAAGGACTCTCAATGTAAATAATGCAACTTTGCCGCCCTGTTTAATGAATCAAAATGGATATTGTTTCATGCTAAATAATAAATACCGTGTAACTGCCGGAATTATTCTTTTTACTGTATTCTGTCATCACACCAGCGCCAGCCCTTCAAGCCCGGCCTCTCATCAAACAGAACAAGATCGGGCGCGTGAAGCCGCACTTACGCCTCAACAGCAAAAATATATCTCTTCGCAAGTCGATTCTGACGCAGAGAAAATAGTTTTTCCTAAAGAAAAAAACTGCAAAATAATCGAAGAAGTCCATATTTCTTCCGAGGATAACAGGCTAACTCAAAAACTATTAGGTAAATTAACGCGGCAGGCGAAATTCCAGTGTCTTGGCATTGAGGGCATTCGTTTATTCAGCCGCGCCTTACAAAATGAGCTTATTGTAAGAGGTTATATTACTTCATTGATTGACATTCCATCGCAATCTCTGGAAAAGGGAGTCTTATACCTGACACTAACCTATGGCAAAATTGGCGAGATTGCATTTGCAAAGGATGAACCGGTAAACAAAACCAGCCTCTGGAACAACTTGCCATTTGCCAGGGGCGACATACTGCGCCTGCCGGATCTCGAACAAGGGATGGCAAACCTGCAGCGACTACCCGGTTCATCTGCCCATATGCGTTTGCTTCCGGGACAATATTATGCTGAAACCGATGTACGCCTGACCCGCAAACTGGGTAAACCCTGGCAGCTCGGCGCATGGCTTGATGATGCCGGCAGCCGGACGTCCGGCCGCTACCAGGGCGGCGGCGCGCTCTATCTTTATGATATGGCATCGCTTAACGATATTTTTTACGTAGCGGCAGGTGGCGATGTTGAATTTAACAGACACGAGAAAGGCAATGAAAACAGTAGCCTTTATTATTCCGTCCCCTTTGGATACTGGAACATCAGCCTGTATGCCACCCGTAGCCAATACCTTCAGCAGTTTCGTGGCCGTTGGTCATCAACCGATTATGAAAGTAAAAACCGGTACTACAGTGCGACCCTGTCGCGTCTGTTAGCTCAAACGAGAACCCATAAGACGTCGCTGGATGCGAAAATCTTTAAAAGCACCTCCCGCTATTATTTTGGCGGCAGTGAGCTAGGGGTGATGCGTAAGCAAAACCCGGGCTGGGATCTGACCCTCCGCCACCAGCATTATTTCGCCAGCAAAATTGTCGACGTCTCTGTAGGCATACAAAATCGGCTTCCCTGGCTCAGTTCAACAGCCACACCAGAAGAAAAAGCGGGACTGTTTGATAACGAATCCCGGGTTGTGCATGCGGATATTGAAGCTTATATGAAATTCGCCGTAACCGGCGATAAATTCACATGGGCACCGAAATTAAGCGCGCAATTCAGTCCAGATGAATTATCGAGTGATAATCAATTTAATATTGGTAACCGCTGGACGGTAAGAGGCTTTGACGGCGAGCAGTCATTGTCCGCGAACCAGGGTTGGTACTGGCGCAATGATTTGATTTGGGATATTCACCCCTCGGGCCACCAATTTTATACCGGCGCGGATATCGGCAGGCTGACCGGAAGCGAAAAATACAAGCAAGGGAAAGTGCTGGCTGGGACGGTGGCAGGCTTGCGAGGCGAGTTGTACGCAACACAATACGATTTATTTATTGGCACGCCATTATATAAACCTGCTGGCTTTCATTCACAACCTCTGAATATGGGGTTCTCATTACAATGGAGGTATTAGTCATCCCGATTTAACAATGCCACCCACAGCTTCTGTTTCGAATTTTATTATTTAAAGGAATAAATGAAATGTTTAAATTTAAAGTTTCTTATGTTGCGCTCGCAGCAGCGTTATCTGCAACTTACGTGCATGCCGATCCAACAACTTATACTCATCAGTCAGAAACAAAAATTATTGATATCGAAACCCCTAATGGTGCAGGGGTCTCGCATAACCTTTATCGTGATTTTAGCGTTGATGACAAAGGTCTCATCCTTAACAACAGTAGCGTCGACTATAACCACGACAAATTCGGGGGGATTGCAAAAAATAACAATCTTAGCGGCGGTAGCGCATCGGTAATCTTAAATGAAGTGATCTCTAAAACACCAAGTACGCTTAAGGGGTTTATTGAAGTCGGCGGTCAGAAAGCCGACGTGGTTATCGCTAACCCCAACGGTATTACCTGCTCTGGTTGCAGCTTTATCAATACCAATAAGGCACTGTTAACCACTGGCAAAGTAAACCTGACTGAGACTGGTTCTATCGGTAGCTATACCGTTACCACCGGTATTCTTAATGTGGGTAAAGAGGGTATGGATGCTTCCTCTTCATATGCCATTCTGCTGGCTGATGTGATTAACCTTAACGGCATGCTGAATGCGCAAAATGCTCAACTTAGTGCAGGAAATTTCACTGCGGATAACATTACTGGAAAGATCACCCCCGGAAGTAAAGAAACAACTTTCTTTAACAAATTATCCCCTACTTATAGCATTGATGTTAGTAGTCTGGGAGGAATTAAAGCGAACTCTATTACCATTGTGGGTAATAACCTTGGTTTCGGCGTACGCAATAAAGGGGCTATCGTTGCCAGCACGGGTCTTGCCATGACCAGTAACGGGACGCTGATTAACGAAGGTAGCATTACCGGGAATGGCCTCATCTCTAATTTAGCTTCCGCTGGGAATTTTACTAACAGCGGTACGCTTGCGACAAAATATGTATCGACGATCACCAGCTATGGGGCAGTCACTAACAGCGGTACCATTAAGAATGGTATGCAGATGGGTATCGTTGCGGCTGGAAACATTGACAATAGTGGTTATATCACATCAGAACAGACGCTAAACGTGGCCACAAATGGCAATCTTACAACGAAATACGGCTCCGTTATTCGGTCGGAAAACCTGTTGAATATTACTACGCTGGGCAACATCGATAACGGCGGCGGCATGCAGGGCAAACAAACCACCGTCAATTTTGGCGGTAGCGCGTTCAATGTGAGCGGCAATATTTCAGGATCAGATAAGCTATCGATCCTGGCGACAAAAAATAATGCCTCGACTTCAGGCAACATCTCCAGCTCAGGTACGATGTCAGGTCGTGACGTAGAGCTTGTCACCAAAGGTGCGATTAATTTGGCGGATACCAGTAACCTGAAGGTCAGCAACTCCCTTAATGCCAAAAGCTCTTCACTGTATAACGCAGGCTATATCACCGGGATAAACGGGCAATATGGCGATTTATTCTTCGATAATTCGACCAGCGAAAACAGCCTGACCGCAGGGATCTACGGCAAGTCAGTCACGTTCGACACCTGGAACGATATGTACAATTACGGTTTGATCCAGGGTTTCAATGATGTGGACATTAATACCCATTTCAATGGTGATTTGATCAACCGCGGCCGTATCTATACCGATAAGCTCACTATTTCTGCTGATAAAGTAAACAACGGCGGCTATCGCTGCGGCATTATGTTTTTAAAACTCTGCGGCGTCGGTACGCTTGACGCGAACAAGCTGGTACTGAATGCACGACATAACTATGCCAGTGAAATGGGGGGCGTCCAGAGAATCAAATCATTTGAAGTTAACACCGTGAAGTAAAGGCAGTAAAAACGATGCGCTAACCAGCGCATCGTTAATCCCGCAAGCCATCAGGGTTCAAACGGGCGACGCTGGAACTGATCGTGGCCGCACTTGGGACAAACCGGCAGCATATCCGGCGTGTAAACAGCCAGATGATAGTGACAGTTTTCACATACCAGATTCCCCAGTCCCACCACTTCTCCGCTGTGATAAACTCCATGGTGGTTAAGATCCTGGAACACCTCGCGCCACTCAAGTTGGGTTTTATCGGTAATATCAGCCAACTCCTGCCACAGGCTTTCTTTAATCACCCGCATAAACACGCTGTCGGCGACCTCGTTCTGGCTCTCTTCATAACTGCGGGCGAACTCTTCCAGATCGCGGCGAACCGCGCGAGTCACCTCTTCCACTTCGGTACGTGTTAACTCACCCGTTTGCATCACCCTGATGCGTGCCTGCTCGACGAGCGCGTCGATATCACGTTCACCATTACGCAAGCGTTCAGTCAGTGTGGCGACCAGTTCACGGTAAAATTGAGCAACCTTGTTCATCATTTTGCCTCCCGGGTAAGTAACTCTCTCTAATGATAGACCTTATTTCTCTTCCGCTTTGTCAGTTCATCCACAGTTAGCGTAAATTCATGGCAATCGCTTTTATGCTAAAGGCTGTTTTGACGCGGGCGTTTGGGCTATGCTATGCGGATCTGAAATACCACATCCATTGGCTACGTTTGTAGCTGTAATGAACACAGGACCACTGGCTGCCATGCAAGAGCAATACCGCCCGGAAGAGATAGAATCGAAAGTCCAGCAACACTGGGACGAGAAGCGCACTTTTGAAGTCACCGAAGACGAGAGCAAAGAGAAGTATTACTGCCTGTCGATGCTTCCCTATCCTTCTGGCCGACTACACATGGGCCACGTGCGTAACTACACCATCGGTGACGTGATCGCGCGTTATCAGCGTATGCTGGGCAAAAACGTCCTGCAGCCAATCGGCTGGGATGCGTTTGGTCTGCCGGCAGAAGGTGCGGCGGTAAAAAACAACACCGCACCCGCGCCGTGGACTTACGACAACATCGCCTACATGAAAAACCAGCTCAAAATGCTGGGCTTTGGCTATGACTGGAGCCGTGAGCTGGCAACCTGTACCCCGGAATACTACCGCTGGGAGCAGAAGTTCTTCGCCGAGCTCTACAAAAAAGGGCTTGTCTACAAGAAAACCTCCGCCGTTAACTGGTGCCCGAACGATCAGACCGTTCTGGCGAACGAACAGGTTATCGACGGTTGCTGCTGGCGCTGCGACACCAAAGTTGAGCGCAAAGAGATTCCACAGTGGTTTATCAAAATCACCGCTTACGCCGACGAACTGCTGAACGATCTTGATAATCTGGATCACTGGCCTGATACCGTTAAGACCATGCAGCGTAACTGGATCGGCCGCTCTGAAGGCGTAGAGATCACTTTCAACGTTGAAAACTACGATCAGACGCTGACCGTCTACACCACCCGTCCGGACACCTTCATGGGTGCCACCTACCTGGCCGTTGCCGCAGGTCACCCGCTGGCGCAGAAAGCGGCAGAGAACAATCCGGCACTGGCGACCTTCATCGACGAATGCCGCAACACCAAAGTGGCCGAAGCCGACATGGCAACGATGGAGAAAAAAGGCGTTGCGACCGGTTTCTATGCCACCCACCCGCTGACCGGCGAAGCGATCCCAGTCTGGGTCGCCAACTTCGTCCTGATGGAATACGGTACGGGCGCGGTAATGGCCGTTCCGGGTCACGATCAGCGCGACTACGAATTTGCCACCAAATACAACCTGGCGATCAAACCGGTTATCCTCGCAGCAGATGGCTCTGAGCCGGATCTCTCCGAACAGGCGCTGACCGAAAAAGGCACGCTGTTTAACTCCGGCGAATTTAGCGGCCTGAGCTTCAAAGAGGGCTTTAACGCCATCGCTGACAAACTGGCCGCGCTGGGCGTTGGTGAACGTAAAGTCAACTACCGACTGCGCGACTGGGGCGTTTCCCGTCAGCGTTACTGGGGTGCGCCAATCCCGATGGTGACGCTGGAAGACGGTACTGTTATGCCAACCCCAGAAGATCAGCTGCCGGTGATCCTGCCTGAAGACGTGGTCATGGACGGCATCACTAGCCCGATCAAAGCCGATCCAGAATGGGCGAAGACCACCGTTAACGGCCAGCCTGCGCTGCGTGAAACCGACACCTTTGACACCTTTATGGAGTCTTCCTGGTACTATGCGCGCTATACCTGCCCGCAGTATCAGGAAGGCATGCTGGATTCCAAAGCTGCCAACTACTGGCTGCCGGTGGACATCTACATTGGCGGTATCGAACACGCCATCATGCACCTGCTCTACTTCCGCTTCTTCCACAAGCTGATGCGCGACGCGGGCCTGGTGAACTCTGATGAGCCAGCGAAACAGCTGCTGTGTCAGGGCATGGTGCTGGCGGATGCGTTCTACTACGTGGGCGAAAACGGCGAGCGCAACTGGGTCTCTCCGGTGGATGCCATCGTTGAGCGCGACGAAAAAGGTCGTATCGTCAAAGCGAAAGATGCCGCGGGTCACGAGCTGGTGTACACCGGCATGAGCAAAATGTCGAAGTCCAAAAACAACGGCATTGACCCGCAGGTCATGGTTGAGCGCTACGGTGCCGATACCGTGCGTCTGTTTATGATGTTTGCCTCTCCGGCAGACATGACCCTCGAGTGGCAGGAGTCCGGCGTGGAAGGGGCTAACCGCTTCCTGAAACGCGTCTGGAAACTGGTTTACGAGCACACTTCCCAGGGTGACGCACCGGCGCTTGATATTGCGGCTCTGACTGAAGATCAGCAGGCGCTGCGTCGTGATGTTCATAAAACTATTGCCAAAGTGACCGATGATATTGGTCGCCGTCAGACCTTCAATACCGCAATTGCGGCTATTATGGAGTTGATGAACAAGCTGGCGAAAGCCCCGCAGGAAGGCGAGCAGGATCGCGCCATTATGCGTGAAGCGCTGCTGGCGGTCGTCCGTATGCTGAACCCGTTCACTCCACACGCCAGCTTCACCCTGTGGCAGGAACTGAACGGCGAAGGCGATATCGACAATGCGCCGTGGCCGGTGGCTGATGAATCCGCAATGGTTGAAAACACCACGCTGGTCGTCGTGCAGGTAAACGGTAAAGTCCGCGGTAAAATTACTGTTCCGGTTGACGCAACCGAAGAGCAGGTCCGCGAACGTGCCGGCCAGGAGCATCTGGTGGCGAAGTATCTCGATGGCGTTACCGTACGTAAAGTGATCTACGTGCCCGGTAAACTGCTGAACCTGGTCGTTGGCTAAGCGCGGGAGGAAGCGTGCGACAACTGGCAACATTACTGTTATCGCTGGCGGTGCTGGTCACCGCCGGCTGTGGCTGGCACCTGCGCAACACTACACAGGTGCCGGAACAGATGAAAACGATGATTTTCGATTCGGGAGATCCCAATGGTCCGCTTAGCCGTGCCATTCGTAACCAGCTGCGTCTTAACGGCGTTGAACTGATCGAAAAAGGGACGCTGCGCCAGGACATTCCGTCATTCCGTGTTCTGACTTCTACCCTGAGCCAGGATACTGCCTCCATCTTCCAGGATGGTCGCACAGCGGAATACCAGATGGTGATGGAAGTGCACGCAGCGGTTCTGATCCCGGGTAGCGATATTTACCCTATCAGCACCAAGGTCTACCGTTCGTTCTTTGATAACCCGCAGACTGCGCTGGCGAAAGACGCTGAGCAGACCATTATCGTTAACGAAATGTATGACAAGGCAGCGGAGCAACTGATCCGTAAGCTGCCGAGCGTCTATACCGCAGAAAAAGAGAATGACCGCAAGGCGACGCCTGCGGCATCCTCGCCTCGCGTCTCCACGACGCTGGGTCAGTAATGCTCAGGCTGTACCCTGAACAACTCCGCGCGCAGCTCAATGAAGGGCTGCGCGCGGCGTATCTGCTTCTCGGTAACGATCCGCTGCTGCTCCAGGAAAGCCAGGACGCCGTACGTCAGTTTGCGGCCACTCAGGGCTTTGAGGAGCATCACAGTTATACCCTGGATAACAGTACTGACTGGCAGGAAATTTTCTCGCTTTGCCAGGCCATGAGCCTGTTTGCCGCCCGGCAAACTCTGCTTATTCAGCTCCCTGAAAATGGTCCCAACGCGGCGATTAACGAACAGCTCGCCACGCTGGTTAGCCTGCTGCACAACGATCTGCTGCTGATTGTGCGCGGCAACAAACTGACTAAAGCACAGGAGAATGCCGCCTGGTTTACGGCGCTGGCTAACCATTCGGTGCTGGTAACCTGCCAGACCCCGGAGCAAGCCCACCTGCCCAAATGGGTGGCCGCCCGGGCGAAACAGCGCAATTTACAGCTGGATGACGCCGCTAACCAGCTGCTCTGTTACTGTTACGAGGGTAACCTGCTGGCCCTTGCCCAGGCCCTGGAGCGCCTGTCGCTGCTCTGGCCAGATGGCAAGCTGACCTTACCGCGCGTTGAACAGGCGGTTAACGACGCGGCACATTTTACCCCTTTCCACTGGGTCGATGCCCTGCTGTCCGCGAAGAGCAAGCGCGCCCTGCATATCCTGCAGCAGTTGCGACTCGAAGGCAGCGAGCCGGTCATTCTGCTGCGCACCCTGCAGCGTGAGCTGCTGCTGCTGGTGACCCTGAAACGTCAGTCAGTGCATACGCCGCTGCGCGCGCTGTTTGATAAACACCGGGTCTGGCAGAACCGCCGCGGCATGACCACCGAAGCCCTGAACCGGCTCAGCCCGGAACAGCTGCGTCAGGCCGTTCAGCTTCTGACGCGCACCGAACTGACTCTGAAACAGGATTACGGTCAGTCGATCTGGTCTGAGCTGGAAAGTCTTTCGCTGCTGCTGTGCCACAAGGCGCTGGCCGACATCTTTATAGAAGGGTGAGATGCATTCTTTACAGGCACTCTATGGCGGCACCTTTGACCCGGTACATTACGGGCATCTGAAACCGGTGGAAATCCTGGCCAACCAGACAGGCCTGCAGCGGGTCACGATTATGCCGAACAACGTGCCCCCCCATCGCCCGCAGCCAGAGGCCACCGCCGCCCAGCGCAAAAAGATGCTGGAGCTGGCGATTGCCGATAAGCCTCTGTTTATGCTTGACGAGCGTGAACTGCGCCGGGACAGCCCTTCATACACAGCGCAGACGCTACAGGCGTGGCGTAGCGAACAGGGGCCGGAGAAACCCCTGGCCTTTATTATCGGTCAGGACTCGCTACTCACTTTCCCCAGCTGGTATCAATATCAGACGATCCTTGATAACAGCCATTTGATTGTTTGCCGTCGGCCGGGTTATCCCCTGACGATGAAAGAGGAGCAGCACCAGCTATGGCTTGAGCGGCATCTTACGTATCAGCCAGAAGATCTGCACAGCTTGCCAGCCGGCAAAATTTATCTCGCAGAGACGCCGTGGTTTGATATTTCAGCGACGCTTATCCGCCAGCGTCTGCAGCAGGGGCTCCCCTGTGATGAAATGTTGCCGGCGGCGGTGCTGGAATACATTTACCAGCAGGGTTTGTATCAGAAAAGCGGCAACTGACCGGCCCCCTTAAGAAAAAGCGTGCCATTCGCGCTCCCGCCATTGACACCCCCATCCAGGCTGATATCCTCCGCTGCCAGACTTCCCGCCAGCATTGTTTTACAAAAACTGTTTTACAAAAATGGCGATGCAATCTCCGGCAGAGGGTGGGATGATACCCGCCTTCGCATGCCCGTCCGGTGACATTTGTCCCGACACTGCTGTCAGTTCAGGTATACTGTCTGGCTACGAATTTATAGTTGTTCAATCTCACTCTCCCAGGGGGAAAACTTGCAGGGTAAAGCACTCCAGGATTTTGTTATCGACAAAATTGATGACCTGAAAGGTCAGGACATCATCGCCATCGACGTTCAGGGCAAATCAAGCATCACCGATTGCATGATTATCTGCACCGGCACTTCTACTCGCCATGTTGCTTCCATCGCCGATCATGTGGTTCAGGAGTCTCGTGCTGCCGGCATGATGCCGCTCGGTGTCGAAGGCGAAGCCACCGCTGACTGGGTCGTCGTTGACCTTGGCGATGTAATTGTCCACGTCATGCAGGAAGAGAGCCGTCGCCTGTATGAGCTGGAAAAACTCTGGGGTTAATGCGTGAAGCTGCAACTGGTAGCCGTCGGTACAAAAATGCCCGACTGGGTACAAACGGGGTTTACTGAATATCTGCGTCGTTTTCCAAAAGACATGCCGTTTGAGCTGGTGGAGATCCCCGCTGGCAAACGCGGTAAGAACGCGGATATCAAGCGTATTCTCGATAAAGAGGGTGAACTGATGCTGGCTGCCGCAGGCAAAAACCGCATCGTCACTCTCGATATTCCGGGTAAACCCTGGGATACGCCGCAGCTGGCGCACGAGCTGGAGCGCTGGAAGCAGGACGGTCGCGACGTCAGCCTGCTCATTGGCGGTCCGGAGGGGTTATCCCCCGCCTGCAAAGCGGCAGCAGAACAAAGTTGGTCTCTCTCCGCGCTGACGCTCCCCCACCCGCTGGTCCGGGTCCTGGTTGCTGAAAGCCTCTATCGCGCGTGGAGCATCACGACCAACCATCCCTATCACCGTGAGTAATGATTAAGTCCTGGGTAGATTAAGCAGCGGATGAAACTACAGAATTCTTTTCGCGACTATACGGCTGAGTCCGCGCTGTTTGTGCGCCGGGCGCTGGTCGCCTTTTTGGGGATTTTGCTGCTGACCGGCGTGCTGATCGCCAACCTCTATAATCTGCAGATTGTCCGTTTTACCGATTACCAGACCCGCTCTAACGAAAACCGTATCAAACTCGTCCCTATCGCACCCAGTCGCGGCATTATCTATGACCGCAACGGTACGCCGCTGGCGCTGAACCGCACCATCTACCAGATTGAAATGATGCCGGAGAAGGTCGATAACGTGCAGCAGACCCTCGAGGCGCTGCGCAGCGTGGTCGATCTGAATGATGAGGATATCGCTACTTTCAAAAAAGAGCGTTCACGCTCGCATCGCTTTACCTCGATCCCGGTGAAAACCAACCTCACCGAAGTGCAGGTCGCTCGTTTCGCCGTCAATCAGTACCGTTTTCCCGGTGTGGAAGTGAAAGGCTATAAGCGTCGCTTTTATCCGTACGGCTCTGCGCTCACACACGTCATCGGCTATGTCTCGAAAATTAACGATAAAGACGTCGACAGGCTGGATAAAGACGGCAAGCTCGCCAACTACGCGGCGACGCACGATATCGGCAAGCTGGGTATTGAACGCTATTACGAAGACGTTCTTCACGGTCAGACCGGCTATGAAGAAGTTGAGGTTAACAACCGGGGGCGGGTGATACGCCAGCTGAAAGAGGTGCCGCCACAGGCCGGGCATGACATCTATCTGACGCTGGATCTCAAGCTCCAGCAGTATATCGAAACCCTGCTGGCAGGCAGCCGTGCGGCGATCATTGTTACCGACCCGCGTACCGGCAGCATTTTGTCGCTGGTCTCCACGCCGAGCTACGATCCGAACCTGTTCGTGGATGGCATCTCCAGCAAAGATTATTCGGGCCTGCTTAACGATCCCAACACGCCGCTGATTAACCGTGCCACCCAGGGTGTCTACCCGCCAGCCTCCACGGTTAAACCCTACGTGGCGGTGTCTGCGCTTAGCACCGGGGTGATTACCCGCAATACCGGCCTGTTCGACCCCGGCTGGTGGCAGCTGCCGGGCTCAGAGAAACGCTACCGTGACTGGAAAAAGTGGGGGCACGGTCATCTGAACGTTACCAAATCGCTGGAAGAGTCGGCGGACACCTTCTTCTACCAGGTCGCCTATGATATGGGCATCGATCGTCTGTCCGAATGGATGGGCAAGTTTGGCTATGGCCATTACACCGGTATAGATCTGTCCGAAGAGCGTTCCGGTAACATGCCAACCCGCGAGTGGAAGCAAAAACGCTTCAAAAAACCCTGGTACCAGGGGGATACCATTCCCGTCGGTATCGGCCAGGGTTACTGGACCGCAACGCCGATTCAGATGAACAAAGCGCTGATGATCCTCATCAACGATGGGGTGGTGAAAGTACCCCACCTGCTGATGAGCACCGTTGAAGATGGCAAAAAAGTGCCGTGGGCGCAGCCGCATGAACCGCCGGTGGGCGATATCCACTCCGGCTACTGGGAAATTGCCAAAGATGGCATGTACGGGGTAGCCAACCGCGCGAACGGTACGGCGCATAAGTACTTTGCCGGTGCACCCTATAAAATTGCGGCAAAATCCGGTACCGCGCAGGTCTTCGGCCTGAAGGCGAACGAAACCTATAACGCACACAAAATTGCTGAACGTCTGCGTGACCATAAGCTGATGATTGCATTTGCCCCTTATGAAAACCCGCAGGTTGCGGTGTCGATTATTCTGGAAAACGGCGGTGCCGGCCCCGCGGTCGGCACCATTATGCGCCAGATCCTTGACCACATTATGCTGGGTGACAACAACACTGATCTGCCGAGCGAGAGCCCGGCTGCCGCTGGCGCGGAGGACCAATAATCGTGACGGATAATCCGAATAAAAAATCGCTGTGGGACAAGATCCACATCGACCCGGCCATGCTGCTGATCCTGCTGGCGCTGCTGGTTTATAGTGCCCTGGTTATCTGGAGCGCCAGTGGCCAGGATCTCGGGATGACTGAACGTAAGATCGGCCAGATCACTATGGGTCTGGTGATCATGGTGGTGATGGCGCAGATCCCGCCGCGCGTCTACGAAGGCTGGGCACCCTATCTCTACATCTTCTGTATTATTCTGCTGGTGGCGGTAGATGCCTTTGGGGCAATATCCAAAGGCGCGCAGCGCTGGCTCGATCTGGGTATCGTACGTTTTCAGCCCTCAGAGATTGCGAAAATTGCCGTCCCGCTCATGGTGGCACGCTTCATCAACCGTGATGTTTGTCCGCCATCGCTGAAAAACACCGCTATCGCGCTGGTGCTGATTTTCCTGCCCACGCTGCTGGTTGCGGCTCAGCCAGACCTCGGCACATCGATTCTGATTGCCCTCTCAGGCCTGTTCGTGCTGTTCCTCTCCGGGCTGAGCTGGCGGCTTATCGGCATTGCCGTGGTGCTGGTCGCCGCCTTTATCCCGATTTTATGGTTCTTCCTGATGCATGATTACCAGCGTCAGCGCGTCATGATGCTGCTCGATCCGGAGAGCGACCCGCTCGGAGCAGGCTATCATATTATACAGTCGAAGATTGCGATCGGCTCTGGCGGCCTGCGCGGTAAAGGCTGGCTGCACGGTACGCAGTCGCAGCTTGAGTTCCTGCCGGAGCGTCACACCGACTTTATCTTCGCGGTACTGGCCGAAGAGTTAGGCCTGGTCGGCATTTTGATTCTGCTGGCGCTGTACCTGCTGTTGATCATGCGCGGGTTGTGGATAGCCGCCCGCGCGCAAACCACCTTTGGCCGTGTTATGGCCGGTGGCTTGATGTTGATTTTATTCGTTTATGTTTTCGTAAATATTGGTATGGTGAGCGGTATTCTGCCGGTCGTAGGCGTACCGCTTCCACTGGTGAGCTACGGAGGCTCGGCCCTGATTGTACTGATGGCCGGGTTCGGGATCGTCATGTCGATCCACACACACAGAAAAATGTTGTCAAAAAGCGTATAAGGGGCACGCAATGCGTAAGCAGTGGTCTGGGATCTGCATCGCAGTGAGTTTACTGGCAGCCTGTACAAGCGACGATGGTCAGCAACAAGCGACCGTCGCGCCGCCGCAGCCAGCAGTATGTAATGGTCCGGTGGTTGAGATCAGCGGAGCCGATCCACGTTTTGAACCGCTGAGCGCCACCGCGAATCAGGATTACGAACGTGACGGTAAAAGCTACAAAATCGTTCAGGATCCTTCCCGATTCAGTCAGGCAGGCCTGGCGGCCATTTATGACGCCGAGCCGGGAAGTAACCTGACCGCATCCGGTGAACCCTTCGATCCGATGCAGCTTACGGCTGCGCACCCGACCCTGCCGATCCCGAGCTATGCGCGTATCACTAACCTGGCGAATGGCCGAATGATCGTGGTGCGTATTAACGACCGTGGCCCTTACGGCAACGACCGCGCAATCTCGCTTTCGCGCGCTGCGGCCGACCGCCTGAACACCTCAAATAACACCAAAGTGCGGATCGACCCGATTATTGTCGCTCAGGACGGATCCCTGTCCGGCCCGGGTATGGCCTGTACTACCGTGGCAAAACAGACCTATGCCCTACCCGCCCGCCCGGATCTGAGCGGCGGAATGGGTAGCGCCTCGTCTCCTTCCGAGCCGATGCCTGTGCAGGGTGACGTGCGCGCCATCAGCAATGACACGCTGAAAACCGAAGACAGTATGGGCGCACCGGTGAGCAGCAGTGGCTTCCTTGGTGCACCCACCACTCTTGCCGCGGGCGTACTTGAAGGTAGCGAGCCGCCAGCGCCACAGCCGGTGGTCACCGCGCCGGTGAACCAGACGACGCCGGTCACGTCACCTGTCTCCGCCCCGACCCAGGCTCCGGTATCGGCCCCCGTTTCTGCACCCACGCAGGCCGGTGGTTACGTGGTTCAGGTTGGCGCGGTCAGCGATCAGGCCCGTGCTCAACAGTACCAACAGCGTCTCGGCCAGCAGTTTGGCGTGCCGGGTCGCGTTGAGCAAAATGGCGCGGTATGGCGTATTCAGCTAGGCCCGTTTGCCAGCAAATCTGAGGCCGCTGCCTTGCAGCAACGCCTGCAGAATGAAGCGCAGTTACAGTCCTTTATTGCTGTTTCAAAATGATTAATCGGCGGTATCCGAATTGTCAGTATTTGTCATGCTGATTCACATTCTCATGCTGAAAGTCGGATGCCTGCCTGTATAGCATTTGCTATAGTAAGGCACTTTTTTTAATTCCATCACGGATGTCGTTGTTCTGACCATGAAGACCACTTTCTCCGCTCGTTTTATGCAGCGCATGGCGCTCACTACGGCGCTTTGCGCAGCCTCGCTCTCTGTTGCTCACGCCGATGACCTGAATATCAAGACCATGATCCCGGGCGTTCCGCAGATCGACGCGGAATCCTACATCCTGATCGACTACAACTCCGGCAAGGTATTGGCAGAACAGAACGCGGATGCACGACGCGATCCGGCCAGTCTGACCAAAATGATGACCAGCTATGTCATCGGTCAGGCCATGAAAGCAGGTAAATTCAAAGAGACCGACCTCGTCACCATCGGCAACGACGCCTGGGCAACCGGCAACCCGGTATTCAAAGGCTCATCTCTGATGTTCCTGAAGCCTGGCATGCAGGTCCCTGTCTCTCAGCTGATCCGTGGCATCAACCTGCAGTCCGGTAACGATGCGTGCGTGGCAATGGCGGACTTCGCGGCAGGTAGCCAGGATGCCTTCGTCGGCCTGATGAACAGCTACGTTAGCGCGCTGGGTCTGAAAAACAGCCACTTCCAGACGGTTCACGGCCTGGATGCTGAAGGTCAGTACAGCTCTGCGCGCGATATGGCGCTGATCGGCCAGGCGCTGATCCGTGACGTACCGAACGAATACACTATCTATAAAGAAAAAGAATTTACCTTTAACGGTATCCGTCAGACCAACCGCAACGGCCTGCTGTGGGATAACAGCCTGAACGTTGACGGCATCAAAACCGGTCACACTGATAAAGCCGGTTACAACCTGGTTGCCTCGGCGACGGAAGGTCAGATGCGCCTTATCTCTGCCGTTATGGGCGGCCGCACCTTTAAAGGACGTGAGGCCGAGAGCAAGAAGCTGCTGACCTGGGGCTTCCGCTTCTTCGAAACCGTGAATCCACTGAAAGCAGGTAAAGAGTTCGCCTCTGAGCCGGTCTGGTTTGGTGATAACGATCGCGCCTCACTGGGCGTCGATAAAGATCTTTATCTGACCATCCCGCGTGGACGCATGAAAGACCTGAAGGCCAGCTACGTGCTGAACTCCAGCGAGCTGCACGCCCCGCTGCAGAAAAACCAGGTTGTCGGCACCATCAACTTCCAGCTCGATGGTAAAACCATCGATCAGCGCCCACTCGTGGTGCTGGACGAAATCCCGGAAGGTAATTTCTTCGGCAAAATCATTGATTACATTAAATTGATGTTCCATCACTGGTTTGGTTAAGAATTGAACACTTGAAAGTGTGATTTCCGTCCCCATATACTATGTAACCTGATAACTCCCACCCGATGTGGGAGTTATTATTTTTTTGACGTACTGCCGGAGCTCCCATGAAAACCAAACTTAACGAACTGCTTGAATTCCCTACTCCTTTTACTTACAAAGTAATGGGGCAGGCGTTGCCTGAGCTGGTTGATCAGGTGGTTGAGGTGGTACAGCGCCATGCGCCAGGTGACTACTCTCCGACGGTGAAACCCAGCAGCAAAGGTAACTACCACTCCGTATCTATTACCATCACTGCGACGCATATTGAACAAGTCGAGACCCTGTATGAAGAGCTCGGCAACATCGATATCGTACGTATGGTGCTGTAACGCCTTTCGGTTACCCGCATCGCCGGGTAACCTGCTTCCTCTCTGTGATATACTCCCCGCTACCGTTTGTCCTATCGTTCGGAGATAGCGTTTTGTATCAGGATACCCTTCTCGTTCGCCAGCTTGGGTTGCAGCCCTATGAGCCGGTCTCCCGGGCTATGCATGATTTCACCGACACACGTGACGAGAACACGCCCGATGAAATCTGGCTGGTAGAGCATCCCCCCGTATTCACTCAGGGCCAGGCGGGCAAAGCTGAGCATCTGTTGATGCCAGGCGACATTCCGGTTATCCAGAGCGATCGTGGCGGGCAGATTACCTATCACGGACCGGGTCAACAGGTGATGTACGTTCTGCTCAACCTGAAGCGCAGGAAGCTCGGGGTGCGCGAACTGGTGACGCTGCTGGAACAGACGGTGGTCAACACCCTGGCAGAATTCGATATCGATGCGCACCCGCGTGCGGACGCGCCCGGGGTTTATGTCGGCGAAAAGAAAATTTGCTCCCTTGGCCTGCGAATTCGTAAAGGGTGCTCTTTTCATGGCCTGGCCTTAAATATCAATATGGATCTTTCGCCTTTCCAGCGTATCAATCCATGCGGTTATGCCGGGATGGAAATGGTGCAAATGCGCCAGTGGGTAGAGGGCATAACGCCTGAAATTGCACGACCGCATTTAGTTAATGCCTTTTTAGCGCTGCTTAACAATCCACCTCACAAATATATTGCTGCTTAATTAGTATTCCCGATTGGCTCATTTATTTAATGAGCCACTCTTATTTACAGCTTTCAGACTTAACAATAATCCATAATTTCTATATTTTCAAAACGCCTGCATCACGTCCGCGTATTAGCGTTTACCTGTTTTTCCGCGCCAGCAAGGCCAACCGACTGGTGCGCCCACGCCTGAACAAAAACCACCAAAATCAAGCAATTAGGAAAATTAATGCGGACTATTTAAAACTGTTTAATCACAACAATAAGCACATTATTCAAATTCAACTATTATTTATATTATGAATGATTTCGGAGGGACAGCGTGAATAATAATAATCCTTTAGAAAAACGCTTGAGTGAAACAGGCAGTGATACTAAACCGCAAATTTTTCGGACTTTACGCAATATTGATCTCAATTTACTGACGATTTTTGAGGCAGTTTATGTTCACAAGGGTATCGTTAATGCTGCGAAAATTCTGAATCTCACACCCTCTGCAATAAGCCAGTCTATTCAAAAATTACGGGCAATTTTTCCCGATCCGCTCTTTATTCGTAAAGGCCAGGGGGTAACCCCAACCGCCTATGCCACACATTTGCATGAATACATCAGCCAGGGACTGGAGTCCATTCTCGGCGCGCTGGATTTGACCGGCAGCTACGACAAGCAGCGAACCATTACCATCGGTACAACGCCCTCCATAGGCGCGCTGGTGATGCCGACGATCTACCAGGCCGTGAAGATGCATGCACCGCAACTGCTGCTGCGTAATATCCCGGTTAATGACGCCGAGACCCAGTTAAGTCAGTTTCAGACCGACCTTATCGTTGACAGCAACGCCTTCAACGCGCGCGCCTTAAGCCACCATCTACTCTTTACGGACAAGCTTTTACTGGTCTGCCGTAAAAATCATCCAGCATTACAGCAGGCCGCCACGGTTGAAAATCTGCAGCACTATGAACAAACGCTGCTGTTGATGGAAGGGCAAAACCTGAACGGGCTGAGACAACGTATTAACGACATTTTTCCGGAACGGCTGGTGAATTTCACCAGTTACAATATTTTTACCATTGCAGCTCTGATCGGCAGTAGCGATCTGATAGGTATCATCCCGGAGCGCCTGTTTAACCTGGCAGGAGACTGCTGGCCGCTGGAGCAGATCCCCTTCGCCCCTCTGAACGCTGAGGCCGTTGAAATCTCACTGTATTACAACAAGCTGAGCCTGCGCGATCCGGTGCTGGAAAATCTGATTAACGTCATCCGCCAGACCTTTTGAGCCAGGGTCATCCTTCGCACAACTGGGTTAAGCCGCACAAAAGGCTCAAAACAACAACTATTTTACAATTTGGCGACCGGGCAGGCTGCTTTATCGTCCGTATCAATGATATACTGCCTGTCGTTCGTTCAAAAATAGTTGATAAATACAACATTCCCTTGAATTGAAACGCTTTCCTTCGATTTTCGCAACTGGAAGACGCACGCTATGAGTAAACCCATTGTGATGGAACGCGGTGTTAAATACCGCGATGCCGATAAAATGGCCCTAATCCCGGTTAAAAACGTGGCTACGGAGCGCGAAGCGCTGTTAAGAAAACCGGCATGGATGAAAATCAAACTTCCGGCGGACTCTTCGCGTATTCAGGGAATCAAAGCGGCGATGCGCAAAAATGGCCTGCACTCCGTTTGCGAAGAAGCCTCCTGTCCGAACCTGGCCGAATGTTTCAACCACGGCACCGCGACCTTTATGATCCTCGGCGCAATCTGTACTCGCCGTTGCCCGTTCTGTGACGTTGCTCATGGCCGTCCTGTCGCCCCGGACGCCAATGAACCGCAGAAACTTGCACAGACCATTGCCGATATGGCACTGCGCTATGTGGTTATCACCTCCGTTGACCGCGACGATCTGCGCGACGGCGGTGCTCAGCACTTTGCTGACTGTATCACTGCTATCCGTGAAAAAAGCCCGTCTATTAAGATTGAGACGCTGGTACCGGACTTCCGTGGCCGTATGGATCGTGCGCTGGAAATTCTTAACGCCAACCCACCAGATGTGTTTAACCACAACCTGGAAAACGTACCACGCCTCTATCGTCAGGTTCGTCCGGGTGCGGATTATAACTGGTCACTGAAGCT
The DNA here is from genome assembly GCF_035787115.1 of Leclercia adecarboxylata. Lineage (GTDB taxonomy): Bacteria > Pseudomonadota > Gammaproteobacteria > Enterobacterales > Enterobacteriaceae > Enterobacter > Enterobacter adecarboxylatus_E. Next base: position 666,599 of record NZ_JALKTL010000002.1, read on the forward strand.
GCTGGAGCGCTTTAAAGAAGCCCATCCTGATATCCCGACAAAATCGGGTCTGATGGTTGGTCTGGGTGAAACCAACGAAGAGATCGTCGAAGTGATGCGCGATTTGCGTCGCCATGGTGTCACCATGCTGACGCTGGGCCAGTATCTGCAGCCAAGCCGTCACCACCTGCCGGTGCAGCGCTACGTGAGCCCTGAAGAGTTTGACGAAATGAAAGCCGAAGCGATGGCGATGGGCTTTACCCATGCTGCCTGCGGTCCGTTTGTTCGTTCGTCTTACCACGCCGATATGCAGGCGAAAGGCGAAGAAGTGAAGTAAACCCGTCACAAAAGCTTACAGTTCATCCATAAAAAAACCGGCGTACAGGCCGGTTTTTTTTATCGCAAGCCATAAGGCATTGACGTTACTCTTTGTGCGAGAGCTTCCCGGCAGCAATATCCGCGTCGGCACCGTTTTTCGCCGTTGCGTCATCGTCGTTCATCGCCTTTTTAAAGCCTTTGATGGCAGCGCCCAGGTCTCCGCCCAGCGTACGTAATTTTTTGGTACCAAACAGCAGGACAACCAGTGCGGCTACCACCAGCAGTTTGGTAATACTAATCTCACCCATAGATACCTTCTTGACGTAAACAGGCTGCATTTCGCGCCCTAAAAACCCGACCTTATTAACGGTCATTTGACGCCCGCACACAATAGCAATCTGTAACAAGGTGAATCAAGCGTTGTTTAAAAAACTCACAATAATTGCGGCGGCGCGAAGCGTCGGTTACGCAGGACCGGCAACTGCTGGCGCGCCTGGGCTATACGTTCCGGGACGATCTCAGCCAGCAGCAGTGCCTGCCCCTCGGCTGCAGCCGCAATTGTCACCCCCAGCGGATCGATAATGCGGCTCTGGCCGATGTTCTTATTGCCGCACTCCCCTGCCGCGACTACATAGCAGGTGGTGTCCAGCGCCCGGGCCGCCAGCAGCGTGGACCAGTGATGCTCCTTAAGCGGGCCTCTGACCCATGCCGCAGGCAGGATCAGCACCTCTGCCCCCGCAAGCGCCAGATTTAAGGCCATCTCAGGGAAGCGTAAATCGTAGCAGGTCATCAGCCCCAGATGGATGCCGTCGATCTCAATCAGCGGCGGCACAACCGAGCCCGGATCAACCAGCCTGGATTCCTGAATATTGAACGCATCGTAAAGATGGAGTTTAGCGTACTGCTCAACGATCCTGCCTCCGCGCAGGGCAACCAGGGTGTTAATTGCCCTGCCCACGGTTGAAGGAACATGCACCGTGAGCACCGTGGTCAGACGGTTACGCGCGCTCTCCTGGAGCAGCATCGTCAAAAAGCTCCCGTCGAGCGGTTGGGCCGACTTCACGGAGAGATCGGGATCGTTGTCGTCACGTGCCAGCAACGCCTCGGGCAGAACCAGCAGCGATGCCCCCTGCTCTGCCGCCTGAGCCATCAGTGAAACGCAGGTACTGGCATTTTTTTGCCAGTCCGCTGTTACTGCAAATTGTCCAACCGCAACGTACATATTTTCCCCCTGCATCAAACGGCGTTACACTCATAGCCCTTACACATCAAACAGCAGGTATTGTTCGTGTTTCAACTACTTTTAGCCGTTTTTATCGGTGGGGGCACAGGAAGCGTGGCGCGCTGGCTGTTAAGCATGCGGTTTAATCCCCTGCATCAGCAGATCCCGTTCGGCACCCTTGCAGCCAATCTTACTGGCGCATTTATTATTGGCCTGGGGCTGGCATGGTTCAACAGAATGACCCATATTGACCCTGTCTGGAAAGTATTGATCACGACCGGGTTCTGCGGCGGGCTGACAACATTCTCGACCTTCTCGGCGGAAGTGGTGTTTCTGTTGCAGGATGGTCGCGCGGCGTGGGCGCTGCTGAATATTGCAGTCAATCTGCTGGGTTCGCTAATGATGACCGCGCTCGCATTCTGGTTAATTTCTGCGGTGAATGCGCATTAAAAAAGCAAACTTAATGTTGGCTTAATTTTTGTCTGGCACCCTTGAAGCAGTTGACTGAGAGGGCGCGGAAATGAAAGAGAGAATGGCAAGCACAGGATTGATGATACTGAGCGTAATGATTGTCGCCAGCTTTCTGAAACTGTACATGTTCAGCTAAGCAGAAACGAAAAAAACCCGCTCAATGAGCGGGTTTTGAAACTCTTGCTGTCTCGTCTGAATTACAGAGCGATTACGTTAGCAGCAGAAGGGCCTTTGGCACCGTTAGTGATTTCAAACTCAACGCGCTGACCTTCAGCCAGAGTTTTGAAACCATTGCTCTGGATTGCAGAGAAGTGTACGAACACGTCTTTGCTGCCATCTTCCGGAGTAATGAAACCGAATCCTTTGGACTCATTAAACCACTTAACGTTACCTTTAATCTTAGACATCAAAATTACCTTTACATGAAAATTGGACACAAATGCTGTGTCGGGTATCAGTACAACAATTGTGAGCGGTTTTGTCCAGCGCCTTTTTGAAGAAAAGTGACAAAAGTCGCGTTAATTTTTGCTCCCAAATTTTTATCCTTTACTATTCAACAGCTGGCTATTAAATCACCACTACGTAAAGTTTTTTCAGTCAAAACTGAAAGCGCATCCAGGCGAAGTAAACGTTGCCGTTATTATAGGTGCCGGGAATGTAGGTCATCTGAAAGGTTGCCGGGCCATACCCTATGGACGCCAACGGCAGAACCAGTGGAACGGGAATATAGTTCCAGTTATCGCGCGCCGTCACGGCGGCAGTAAACCCGAGTCCCAGATGGAAGCTGTCATCAGCCAGGGGCCGCCAGGTTTTTTCCCAACCGTAGCCCGCAATGGGCTCCCATTTATTGTACGAATCTTTAAACGCCATTGCGTAAAGTCCATGCCAGTTTCCTTTATCATCCCAGCGCGACTGACCAAAACCCGCCCCCCACGGACGCTCGTTGTAGCGGTCGGTCTTCTCTTTGTCGTACGCGAAGCGGGCGTGCCAGGTGATGGTGGGAACATAGAGATCGACATGCTGGGGTGCTTCCCAGGTTTCAATCATATCGTTGTGGATGGTTTTGACCCAGGCTCTCAGAGGAGGTACGTCTTTAGCCATTGCCGCAGTTGTAAAAGTTAACTGAGCAAGAATAAACAAAAAAGTAAGTAAAGGCTTATAAAAAAATGTCACGTTCAAATTACCACTTTATATTCTACGCGTGTTCTCGCATAGAATAGTTGAATAGGAACCTGACGGCATTGGCGTTTATCTTAATTATTTCAGCTCACGAATAAGAATACTCCTGGTAAAATAACGAGCGCCCTAAAATAATTCAGACACGATTAAGAAAATTTAATGTGGATGCAATAACTTATACAGCCCGACAATAATTCATATCACGTATCGCAGCCGCTACCCATGCCGCCGCGCATCGCAGCGGCACTACGCTGTATCGTCCCGGAACGGCTTCCTCCGTCAACCGCTCAACCCTGAGGGTGACGATGTTCATCTTATGGTCGCGCTCACGCCGGTTATTCAATTCGTATCAGCTTAAACTGTGAAAAAGGTAATATATCCATCATCTTAAGCACATCTTAAATATATTGTAAGATCGCCCATAGCGTTAGATACATTATGATTAACGCGACGGCTGAATATTATTTAGCTTACGATTAACCCTGTGTGCAGGTTTATTTCTGCCGTAGAGATCCCCTCCGGGCAACAACATCCTTTCTACGGTGTTGTCACAGAGGCAGACGAATGCGCCAGAGGCCATTTTGACGGATACAGCGGTCATACGCCTGCACACATAACAGGACCAACCAGCGAAGATAAATAGCGCAGCAGCAGCAAAATCGGGAAGAACGCCTCTTTAGTAGGCGATTTATTGATTTTGGTCAGCGAGCCCGGTCCATTATTTCGGCACATTTTGTCACCTTATTTTCATTGCTATTTATCCTTTCGCTCTGGGGCGTCGGGAAACAGAGGAACCCATGCTAACGTTTATCGAACTCCTGATAGGGGTGATTGTCATTGTCGGCGTCGCACGCTACATCATCAAAGGCTATTCCGCTACCGGGGTGCTGTTTGTCGGTGGTCTTACTCTGCTGATCGTCAGCGCCCTGATGGGCCATAAGGTGCTGCCTTCCAGCGCGACCAGCACGGGTTATACGGCGACCGACATTATTGAATACATCAAAATCCTGCTGATGAGCCGCGGTGGCGATTTGGGGATGATGATCATGATGCTCTGCGGGTTTGCTGCCTATATGACCCACATCGGCGCCAACGATATGGTCGTTAAGCTGGCCTCGACGCCGCTGAGCTACATCAACTCTCCATACCTGCTGATGATTGCCGCCTATTTCGTCGCCTGCCTGATGTCGCTGGCCGTATCGTCGGCGACGGGCCTCGGCGTGCTGCTGATGGCCACGCTGTTCCCGGTGATGGTCAATGTGGGAATTAGCCGCGGCGCGGCGGCGGCCATTTGTGCCTCGCCGGCGGCGATTATTCTCTCTCCTACTTCCGGTGACGTGGTGCTGGCAGCCAAAGCCGCAGAGATGCCGCTGATCGATTTCGCCTTTAAAACGACCTTGCCTATTTCAATCGCCGCCATTATCGGTATGGCGGTTGCGCACTTCTTCTGGCAGCGCTACCTCGATAAAAAAGAGAACATTTCGCATGAACGCCTCGACGTCAGTGAAATCACCACCACTGCCCCGTCCTTCTATGCCATTCTGCCGTTTACGCCCATTATCGGCGTGCTGATTTTCGACGGTAAATGGGGTCCGGAGCTGCACATCATTACCATTCTGGTGCTCTGCATGCTGATTGCCGCGGTGCTGGAATTTGTTCGCGGCTTCAACACCCAAAAGGTCTTTAGCGGTCTGGAAGTGGCCTATCGCGGGATGGCGGATGCCTTCGCTGGCGTGGTGATGCTACTGGTGGCGGCCGGTGTCTTTGCCCAGGGGCTGAGCACCATCGGCTTTATCCAGAGCCTGATCTCCATCGCCACCTCGTTCGGCTCGGCGAGTATCATCCTGATGATGGTGCTGGTGGTTCTGACGATGCTGGCGGCCATGACTACCGGCTCGGGTAACGCGCCGTTCTATGCCTTTGTGGAGATGATCCCGAAACTGGCGCACTCGTCCGGTATTAACCCGGCCTACCTTACTATCCCGATGCTCCAGGCGTCTAACCTGGGCCGGACCATCTCCCCGGTCTCCGGTGTGGTGGTAGCCGTTGCCGGGATGGCAAAAATCTCGCCGTTTGAAGTGGTAAAACGCACTTCGGTTCCGGTGCTGGTTGGGCTGGTTATCGTGATTATTGCTACAGAAGTGCTGGTGCCAGGCACCGCCGCGGGTTAAGCCACCCCGCAGCATAAAGCGCCTGCGGGCGCTTTTTGTGCTTTAATAACTCCCAGCAATATTTTGCCTTCAACCATCAGGACCAGACATGTTCAGAAAGGATTTCGTTTTGCCTGTCAGCCTAACCGCAGTTGCGCTGTGCGCTTTCCCGTCGCTGGCAGCCCCGCTTCAGGCGACGCAATATGCGGATTTTGATCGCTACGTACTGGCGCTCTCATGGCAGTCTGGTTTTTGCCAGAGCCTGCATGACCGCAACCGCGTGGCGCCGGATGAGTGCCGCCTGCAAAAAGAGCGAGACGACAAAACGACTATCCTCACCGTGCATGGTTTGTGGCCGGGCTTACCGAAATCCATCGCCGCCCGGGGCGTCGACGATCGCCGCTGGATGCGCTATGGCTGCGCCACCCGTCCCATCCCCAATATGCCGGAGGCAAAAGCCAGCCGTAAATGTGACGCCGCAGAGACCGGCTTATCGCTGACCGGTGCCGCAAAGCTGAACGAGGTGATGCCCGGCGCAGGCGGCAATTCCTGTCTTGAGCGTTACGAGTATGCCAAACATGGCGTCTGCTTCGGCTTTGATCCCGACGCCTATTTCGGCACCATGGTACGAATGAATCAGGAAGTGAAAACCAGCCCGCTGGGGCAGTTCCTGGCGGCCAACTACGGTAAAGCCGTCACCCGCAGCGCTTTTGATGCCGCGGTTGCCAGAAGCTGGGGACCCACAACGGTAAAAGCCGTCAAGCTCAGCTGCAGCGGTAACCCGGCTTATCTCACAGAGGTACAGCTTTCGCTCACCGCGGCCAGCATTAACGCCCCGCTGACCACTGCCTCATTTGTCCCGCAGCCGCATCCGGGCAACTGTGGCAAACAGTTTGTGATCGACAAAATCGGCTATTGAGAGCTTACCCTTTCCGCGCGTCCGGACGGACCAGGTCGAAGCGGTGTTCTTCGCTAATGGCGAAGTACGCCGACGGGCCACCAGCACGCAGCACCGGCTGCGCCTTTGCCGTCTGATAAATACCGTCATGCAGCAGGCTTTCATCAATGTGGATCCCCACCACTTCTCCCAGCACCAGCCAGGTATCGACCGGAGCGCCGCTGGCGGCAGTCAGCTGGATGCACTGCGACAGTCGGCATTCAAAATTAACCGGACTTTCAGCAACGCGCGGCACCTTCACCACCCGGCTCTCCGCTTTGGTTAACCCGGCACGCAAAAATTCATCCTCTCCGTGCGGCAGGCTGGCCGAAGTCTCATTCATGGCGCTGGCCAGCTTACGGGTAGTGAGATTCCAGACAAACTCCCCGGTCTCAACGATATTACGCACGCTGTCTTTCCAGCCGGTGCTGGCAAAACCGATGATGGGTGGATGGTAATTAAAGCAGTTGAAGAAGCTGTAGGGCGCCAGATTGGGGCGTCCTTCAGGATCGTTTGAGGCAATCCAGCCAATCGGGCGTGGCCCCACAATAGCGTTTAACGGATCGTGCGGCAGGCCGTGCCCCTGGGAAGGTTGATAAAAGTACATAGCGCTCTCTGAGAGGTTCGGAATGTATACCGGCAGGCACGGATTACGCTTCGCTCATCCCCCTGCCCCAAGAGGATCAGCGTAACGCAATCCGTATGAAATGAAGAATGAATATGTGTCGTTTATCAATGTTTATCAGCGGCACTCACTTTGTGAGGGCGCATAAAAAGGATAATGCAAATCCGGGAACGATCCTCTTTTTTGACCAAAATTCATACTATCGAAGCAGTTGTTCATGCAGAAACCAATCCACGCCATGAATGTGACAGCCATCACTTCAAACCCGGACGCAGACTCAGTATTATCAGTCATAGTTCAACCCTCGCTACCGGATGGCGAGGGTTTTCTTTTGGCATCTTCTGCGGTTGTCGCAGCATTAACGACATGGAGTAAATAATGTCCAGACCTACCATTATCATTAACGAGCTCGATGCTGAACGTATCGACCGCCTGCTGGAGCAACCGGCCTTTGCATCGCTGCCCGTCGCAGATGCCCTGAATGCTGAACTGGATCGCGCCCAGATGTGTGCTCCGCAAGACATGCCCTCTGACGTAGTGACCATGAACAGCCAGGTGAAGTTTCGCGATCTGACTACCGGTGAAGTACGCACCCGCACGCTGGTCTATCCGGCGCAGATGACCGACAGCAGCACGCAGCTGTCGGTGCTGGCGCCTGTGGGGGCAGCGTTGATTGGCCTGCGTACCGGCGACACCATCCACTGGGAACTGCCGGGCGGTACCGCCACGCATCTGGAGGTGCTGGAACTGCTCTGGCAGCCTGAAGCGGCGGGCGAATACCTGCGCTAATCCCATCTGAATAAGCGTGAAGGCGCTTTACCCAGAGGATGCCCGGGCATCCTCTTTCCGTCCCCCGTCGTTATAAGAGTGTGCCGCCCGGCACCGGATTAACCAGCCCCGTCACCCGATCTTTTGCCGCTTCCGCACTTTGCACGCCGGGCACCAGAATAATTTTCCGGCAATCCTCCTGACGCTTCTCAAAGATCTCATAGCCGCGGGCCGCCTCTTCAAAGGGCATATAGTGGGTAACAATCTCTTCGGGTTTCAGCAATCCCTTCTCAATTAATGGCAACAGCTCGCCAAGCCAGGCGTGGACGTTGGTCTGGCCCATTTTGAAGGTAAGCCCTTTGTCGAAGGCATCGCCAAACAGAAAACCGTGAATAAAACCGGCATACACGCCCGGCACGCTGACAATCCCGCCGCGTCGCACTGCCGCAATACACTGCCGCAGGGCTTTACCGCTGCTGCCTTCGAGTTTCAGGTTGGTCAGTACGGTTTCCGTCGTGCTCCCTTTCGCCTCAAACCCTACCGCGTCGATCACCGCATCCACGCCGCGATGGCCGGCGGTCTGTTCGATGATCTTCTCTGCAGGGTCTTCGTCACGGTCAAAGTTGATGGGAATGGCACCGTAACGCATCTCGGCGAAACGCAGCCGGTAGTCGTGGTGATCGACAATGAAAAGCTGTTCAGCGCCCAGATAGCGTGCGCAGGCAAGCGTCAGAAGCCCCACCGGCCCGGCGCCGAACACCGCGACGCTGCTGCCCTGGGTGATCTGCGCGTTTTTGGCCGCCTGCCAGGCGGTGGGCAGAATGTCCGAGAGGAACAGCGCCTTATCATCTGACAGCACTGGCGGCACTTTAAAGGGACCGACATTGCCTTTAGGCACACGGACATACTCCGCCTGGCCGCCGGGCACACCGCCATAAAGATGGCTGTAACCAAACAGCGCCGCCGGGGCCGGGATCTGTTTTTTATTCAGGGCCGCGCCCTGTCCGGTATTGGTGCTTTCGCAGGCGGCATACTGCTGCATGCGGCAGAAGAAGCAGTCGCCACAGGCAATGACAAAGGGGATCACTACCCGGTCGCCCTTGCTCAGATTTTTTACCTCGCGCCCGGTCTCTACCACTTCGCCCATAAACTCATGGCCAAAGATATCGCCATGCTTCACTTTGGGTATCTTCCCGCGGTAGAGATGCAAATCCGAACCGCAGATCGCGGTGGCGGTGATGCGCAGAATAATATCGTCAGCCTGCTCAATGGCCGGATCGGGTACCGTTTCAACTTTAACGCTGTGTGGGCCGTGATACGTCAATGCTTTCATTGGACCTCCGGTTTAAAAGAAAAAATGCGGGTTTACCTTAAAAGGGTAGCCATCGCCGGGGATATACCGGTGAAATGAGCGGCTTTGGGAATAATCCTGGCAGGTAAGCGATACGGCCAGAGGGAAACAAACGGGACGATATTTAAAAGTGTTTGTGAGCTATCAGAATTTATTTATATTTTGTGTTTGAATGGATTAAGCGTAGATAAACAGGGAGAAACGGTTATGTACCAGACGATTATTATGCCGGTGGATGTTTTTGAGATGGAATTGAGCGACAAGGCGATTCGCCACGCTGAATTCCTGGCGCAGCAGGATGGCATCATTCATTTACTGCATGTTTTACCGGGCTCGGCCACCTTCGGTTTGCATCGCTTCGCCGCTGATATGCGACGCTTCGAAGAGCATCTCGAACAGGAAGCGCAAGCCCGGCTGAAGAGCATGATCGGCCACTTCAGTATCGATCCTTCACGGATCAGAACCCATGTCTGTTTTGGTAATGTGCGTGACGTGGTCAATGAGATGGCCAGCGAGCTTAAAGCCGATATCGTGGTGATCGGGTCGCGTAACCCGTCCATTTCCACCCATCTGCTAGGGTCGAACGCCTCCAGCGTTATCCGCCACGCCTGGCTTCCGGTGCTGGTCGTGAGATAAAAAAAGAGGCTACCCCAGGGTAGCCTCTTTGCATTGCAGGTGTTGTCTTACGTTCTTATGCTGTTTTGGTACGAATCAGATGATCAAAAGCACTCAGTGACGCTTTCGCCCCTTCGCCGGTGGCGATGATGATCTGTTTGTACGGCACGGTGGTGCAGTCGCCCGCCGCAAAGACACCCTTCACGCTGGTTTCGCACTTCGCGTCGATAATGATCTCGCCCATACGGTTGCGCTCAATCGCGCCTTCCAGCCAGGTGGTGTTCGGCAGCAGACCAATCTGCACGAAGATCCCCGACAGTGCCACGCTGTGCACGTCGCCGGTCACGCGATCGCGGTATTCAATGCCTGTGACTTTGCTGCCATCACCTTTAACTTCGGTGGTCTGGGCATTCAGAATAATATCGACGTTATTCAGGCTGCGTACTTTATTCTGCAGAACCTGATCGGCCTTCATCTCCGGCGCGAATTCCAGCAGCGTGACATGCTCAACGATACCGGCCAGGTCGATTGCCGCTTCCACACCCGAGTTACCGCCGCCAATTACCGCTACACGCTTACCTTTAAACAGCGGGCCGTCGCAGTGCGGGCAGTAGGTGACGCCTTTGGTGCGGTACTGATCTTCGCCAGGCACGTTCATGTTGCGCCATTTGGCGCCGGTGGCAATGATCACGCTGCGCGCTTTTAACACCGCCCCAGACGCGGTTTCAATCTGATGGAAGCCGCCTTCCTGCGCCGCAGGTACCAGTTTGCTGGCGCTCTGGCTGTCGATCACATCCACTTCATAGTCGCTGACGTGCGCTTTCAGGGCACCCGCCAGTTTCTGGCCTTCGGTCTTAGGCACGGAGATATAGTTTTCGATATCCACCGTATCCAGTACCTGCCCACCGAAGCGTTCGCCCATCAGACCGGTGCGAATACCTTTACGGGCGGAGTAGACCGCTGCTGCCGCGCCTGCCGGGCCGGAGCCCACGATCAGCACGTCGTAAGCATCGCGCTTGTTCAGCTCTTCAGCCGCACGTTTTTCGGCACCCGTGTCCACTTTTGCCACGATTTCAGCCAGCGTCATTCGACCCTGACCAAACTCTTTACCGTTCACAAATACCGCCGGCACACCCATCACGTTGCGATCGGTGATTTCGTTCTGGAACACGCCGCCGTCAATCGCGGTGTGCTTGATGCGTGGGTTCAGCACCGCCATCAGGTTCAGTGCCTGCACCACGTCCGGGCAGTTATGGCATGAGAGCGAGTAATAGGTTTCAAATTCAAAATCACCGTCCAGGTCACGGATCTGCTCCAGCAGCGCCTGCGCCTCTTTCGACGGATGCCCACCGGTCCACAGCAGCGCCAGCACCAGTGAGGTAAATTCGTGCCCCAGCGGGGAACCGGCAAAGCGCGGACCCTGGCTGGAGCCCGGGTTCGTGATGAGGAAGGACGGCTTACGTACTGCCAGCCCATTATCTTCTTTGAAAGTGACCTTCTCAGACAGTTCGGCGATTTCCGCCAGCAGTTCCTTGATTTCTGCCGATTTAGCGCTGTCGTCCAGCGTGGCAATCAGCTCAACAGGTTTGGTCAGCTTCTCAAGATAGGCTTTGAGCTGGGTTTTCATGTTTGTGTCGAGCATTGTTCATCTCCTGCTTAAAAAACATCATCATGCAAGCGGCCTTATCCGGGCTGCCTGAATGCAACTTGCATCATGGTGTTGGGGAATAACGGGTGCGATGCACCCGTTAAAAATGTCTGTTCAGGCCCGGGCAAGCGCAGCGCCACCGGGCTTTTCAGACTTAGATTTTACCGACCAGGTCCAGGGATGGAGCCAGGGTCGCGTCGCCTTCTTTCCATTTCGCCGGGCATACTTCGCCTGGGTGAGAAGCAACGTACTGTGCAGCTTTGATTTTGCGCAGCAGGTCGGATGCATCACGGCCAATACCTTCAGCGGTAACTTCGATGGCCTGGATGATGCCCTGCGGGTCAACGATAAAGGTGCCACGGTCGGCCAGACCTTCGTCTTCACGCATGTTTTCAAAGTTACGGGTCAGGGCGCCAGTCGGGTCACCGATCATCGCGTATTTGATTTTAGCGATGGTTTCAGAGCTGCTGTGCCATGCTTTATGGGTGAAGTGGGTGTCGGTAGAGACGGAATAAACGTCTACGCCCAGCTTCTGCAGTTCTTCGTAGTGGTCAGCCACATCGCCCAGTTCGGTCGGGCAAACGAAAGTGAAGTCAGCCGGGTAGAAGAAGAACACGCTCCAGCGGCCTTCGGTATCTTTCTCGGTGATCTCTACGAAGTCGCCGTTTTTGAACGCCTGGTTTTTGAAAGGTTTGATTTTGGTGTTAATTAAAGACATCTGTACTTCCTCCGTGTTTTCGTTGAGGTGTAAGGTAACCAACTTTGCCGATCCGGGCTAATGCGTTTGCATTATCAAATCAATCAGCGATACCTAACAACCCTTCACAAGAAACTGCGTGAACTAAAAAAGTAAAAAGGCCGCCTTGACGGCGGCCCTGATACCTGAGCTACCCGTAGGTAACCTCAGTGCCAGCCGAAGCTGGCGATGCGTTGCGCTCTACATTACCTTTAGCAAGGTCGTAACAGCGCTGTGGATTACAACACCCACTCAAAGAAAGGGCAATTGGCTGAAACGGCAATAATATCTATGACTGCGATAGGTTTTACCGAACCCGCTATTTCTCTTTGATTTTTAAGGATTAATCATGTTAAGACCCGCCCTGCTCCTTGCGTTGCTCCCTTTCATCGCTCATGCCGAAGAGCTTCCCGCCCCGGTAAAAGCCATTGAAAAACAGGGTATTACCATCATTAAATCGTTTGATGCGCCCGGCGGGATGAAGGGGTGGTTGGGCAAATATCAGGATATGGGGGTCACCGTCTACCTGACGCCAGATGGCAAACATGCCATCTCAGGGTATATGTATGATGAGCAAGGCAAGAACCTGAGTGAGCAGGTGATCCAGAAAGAGCTGTACGCCCCCGCCGGACGTAAACTCTGGCAACGGATGGAGAAAGCCGGATGGCTGCTGGACGGCAAAAAAGAGGCCCCGCGGGTGATCTATGTCTTTGCCGATCCGTTCTGCCCTTACTGCCTGCAGTTCTGGCAGCAGGCGCGTCCGTGGGTCGATGCCGGAAAAGTGCAACTGCGCACGCTGCTGGTGGGGGTCATTAAGCCTGAAAGCCCGGCCACGGCGGCAGCGATCCTCACCGCTGACGACCCGGCGAAGCGCTGGCATGATTACGAACAGTCTGGCGGCAAATTAGCCCTGACCGTACCGTCATCAATCCCGCCTGCGCAACAAAAAACCCTGCAAGAGAACCAGGCGATCATGGATGCGCTGGGTGCCAGCGCCACACCGGCGCTTTATTACATGAACGATCAAAATGAATTACAGCAGGTGGTCGGGCTGCCAGATAAAGAGCAGTTAAACATGATGATGGGTGCGCGTTAATACAAGACTGGCGGCTGAAAATCAATAATATTGCCAGCGCTATTTGGGATAAAAATATCACATAAAGCCGCCACCCTTTATTTCATTAATCTACAGGCATGATATATTTAGCCGAAATTTAAACTAAGTTAAGTTAGCCAATCAAATGGATGGCGAATGACTAACTTAACTTTATAATTGTCGTGTATAAGATAACGGCATCAATACAGCTAATCAGGATGAATTATGGCTAATCTTTATGATCTGAAAAAATTTGACCTCAATCTTTTAGTTATATTTGAGTGTATTTATCAACATCTTAGTATCAGCAAAGCGGCAGAAACGCTGTTCATTACCCCTTCGGCGGTAAGCCAGTCGCTGCAACGCCTGCGTAACCAGCTCAACGATCCGCTTTTTATCCGCTCCGGTAAAGGCATTACGCCCACCACGGTGGGTATGAATCTACATAAACACCTGGAACAAAACCTTAACGAGCTTGAGCAGACCATTAATATTATGCATGGCTCATCTCTGCGGAAAAATTTCACCGTTTACAGCCCGCAGCTCCTGACGCCAACCGCCATCCTGGCACCATTGAAGCTGCTGATGCGCGAGCACAATTATGAAGTTGAATTTCATGATATGTTGCTCTCGTCTGATTCGGCAGAGGATCTTCTTGCCTATCGCAGGGCTGATCTGGTCTTCACCTTTGCGCCGGTAAACAACCGCTCCATTGTCTGCTCGCCGCACAAAACTTTTCCTTTCGTTCTGGTTTGCCGTAAGAGCCACCCTCGCCTGGGCGACAGCGCCACGCTGGAAGAGTTAAACAATGAGAAATACACGTTTTTCATGAGCGAAGAGCCTGGTGTGAAAAACTTTCAGGCGCAAACCGAAAATCTTCTGCCAGAACGAAAAATTGCGTTCCGCTGTAATTCGTTTTTTTCTCTGATGACGATGGTGTCCTCCTCTAATCTTCTTGGATTTATTCCTGAGACCGTCTACGAACAATATCGCGACGTGCTTCATTTCAGAAAAGTCGTTGCCCCCTTTGCCTTGCCGACAATCGAAAGCTATATGTTGTATAACCGCGTGGCGTTAAACAACGCCGTCTTTTCCAGTTTTATCGAGCAGATCAGCGCGCCCGACTTTCAATATGACTGAATAATATACCGGAGTCATTTAATCACTCCGGTATATTGATAATTTAGCTTAAGTGAATAAGTATTACAGTGTATTAAGCCGCTGCGCCGCAGCTAACAGCGTGGATTCCTGTTTGGCAAAGCAGAGTCGAATAAGCTTATGCGGGAATGTATCGGCACAAAATACCGATAACGGGATCGCTGCTACCCCCACCTCTTTGGTTAGCCACTCGCAGAAGCTGACATCATCCAGATCGGAAACAGCACTGTAGTCTGCCAGCAGGAAGTAGGTGCCTTCGCAGGGTAAAATCTCCAGCCGACTTTCGCTAAGCGCCTCGATAAAGCGATCCCGTCGGGCGCGATAAAAGTCCGGCAGCTCACGGTAATGTTCAGGCTGGTGGCGCAGCATATCGGCAATCGCCAGCTGTGCCGGGGTGTTGACGGCAAAGGTCAGGAACTGATGCACCTTGCGCAGCTCGGCGCTGATGGCCGCAGGCGCTACGCAGTAACCCACTTTCCAGCCGGTCATATGGAAGGTTTTACCGAAGGATGAGACGGCGATCGCCCGTTCGCGCAGCTGCGGATGGGCCAGCACGCTAACATGTCCCGCATCGGTAAAGCAGATATGCTCGTACACTTCATCGCTCAACACATAGATTTCGCGTTCCGCAATAGCCTGCCAGAGCGCGGCAAAATCCGCCTGCTGCCACACCGTGGCGGACGGATTGTGCGGCGTATTCAAAATCACCAGCCGGGTTTTGTCGCTCAGCAGCTGCGCAAAAGTTTTCCGGTCCGGGCGGAAGTGCGGCGGCTGTAGCGCCACGCGCTTTATCACGCCGCCCGACAATTCAATCGCCGGGGCATAGCTGTCGTAACTGGGATCGAAGCAGATAACCTCATCGCCCGTGCGTACCAGCGCCGTGATGGCGGCGTACAGGGCTTCGGTTGCCCCGGCGGTCACGGTTATGTCGCTGTTGGCATCCGGTTTATAGCCATACAGCTCTGCGGTTTTATCAGCAATCGCTTCACGCAGCGGCTGCACTCCGGTCATCGGCGCATACTGATTCGCGCCGTTCGCAACATGGTAAGCCAGGCGTTGCTGAAGGTATTCCGGGCCATCAAAATCCGGGAAGCCTTGCGACAGGTTGATCGCATTATGCTGCTGCGCCAGGGCGCTCATCCGGGTAAAGATGGTGGTGCCAAGACTGGGAAGTTTACTTTCAGGAATCAAAGAGTTATTACTCATTTCGCCGGACCTGTATGTCATCAATATGTTGCCGCCACTATAACACGATGTTAGTATTTGGCAATCAAGACGCTTAGACGTCTAAACCATAATGATATTCCTGGCCGAAGAGGTAAAAAGGAAGATGACAGACAACCTGCAACTCACACAACTCGTCGAGGCCTGCCACTGGATCGGCGCCAAAGGATGGGCCCCGGCCACCGGCGGCAACATGTCCGTTCGGCAGGACGACACCTGGTGCTGGCTCAGTGAATCCGGTAAAGACAAAGGCAGCCTGACCACCGCTGACTTCCTGCAGGTTGAGATCGCCACCAATCGTGCCCCTTCCGGGCGTAAACCATCGGCAGAAACCGGTCTTCATACCCTGGTATACCGTCTCTTCCCTGAGGCGAACGCGGTGCTGCACGTCCATACGGTGAACGCGACGGTGCTGTCGCGGCTGGTGAAAGCGCCTGAGCTGCACATCAGCGGCTTTGAGATGCAAAAATCCCTCCGCGGGCAGACCACGCATCTGGATACGGTGCCGGTGGCAGTATTTGATAACGACCAGGATATTGACGCGCTGGCGTCACGTATCGCCCATTACGCGCGGGAGCGCCCGTTGGATTATGGTTTTCTTCTGCGCGGTCATGGCTTAACCTGCTGGGGACGCGACGTGGCCGAAGCCCGGCGTCATCTTGAAGGCCTCGAATTCCTGTTCGAGTGCGAGATGCGTTTACGACAACTGGAGAGAGTATGATTCGCGCGATTGTGACGGATATTGAAGGTACCACCAGCGATATCCGTTTTGTCCATAATGTCCTGTTCCCCTACGCGCGCGAGCGGCTGGCTGCGTTTATCAAAGCGCAACAGTATGCGGAACCGGTCAACACCATTCTGGACAATCTGCGCGAAGAGATTGCCCAGCCGCAGGCCAGCACCCACGATCTGATCGACACCCTGTTTGCGTTTATGGATGAAGATCGCAAATCAACGGCACTGAAGGCGTTGCAGGGGATCATCTGGCAGGAGGGCTATGTCAACGGCGACTTCACAGGTCACCTCTACCCGGACGTTCTGCCGTCTCTCGAAAAATGGAAAGCGCAGGGCATTGATCTCTATGTTTATTCCTCGGGCTCCGTGGCCGCGCAGAAACTGTTATTTGGCTACAGCGATGAAGGTGATATTACTCATCTGTTCAGCGGCTATTTTGATACCCATGTGGGCGCCAAGCGCGAGGTGCAGTCTTATCAGAATATTGCGGCCCAGATTAATGTGGCCCCCTCGCAGATCCTGTTCCTGTCGGATATTCATCAGGAGCTGGACGCCGCTGAGCAGGCCGGTTTTCGTACCCTGCAGCTGATTCGCGGCGATGAGGACGGTGCCAGCCACCACCATCAGGTGCATCACTTTGACGACATCAATCCGGAGCAGATCCCTTCATGAGCGCTTTGACCATTTTTTCAGATAAAGAAGCCAGCCAGCCGCAGTGGCACAGCACCGACGCCGACGCCATCCAACAGCAGCTGAACGCCCGCGGCGTCCGCTTTGAACGCTGGGAGGCCGATCGCGATTTAGGCCGCGATCCTGACGCAGAGACGGTGATTAATGCCTATCAGCACGCCATCGATAAGCTGGTGGCGGAAAAAGGCTACCAGAGCTGGGATGTGATCAGCCTGCGCGCGGACAACCCGCAGAAAGAGGCCCTGCGGGCGAAATTCCTCAATGAACATACCCACGGCGAAGACGAAGTGCGTTTCTTCGTTGAAGGCGCAGGGTTGTTCTGCCTGCACATTGGCGACCAGGTTTATCAGGTTTTATGCGAAAAAAACGACCTGATCTCGGTTCCTGCCGGCACGCCGCACTGGTTTGATATGGGCTCTGAGCCGAACTTTACCGCCATTCGTATCTTCGATAACCCGGAGGGATGGGTGGCGCAGTTTACTGGCGATGCGATAGCGGATAGCTATCCGAGATTGCCCTGAGGCTTTCCCCTTACCCCTCACCCTAACCCTCTCCCCATAGGGGAGAGGGGATCGTACGGAGCTGTCTTCTCGTCCTCTCCCGAACCGCACGGAGCCCTCTTTTCTCCCTCGCCCCTATGGGGAGAGCGGACCGTACGGAGCTGTCTTCTCGCCCTCTCCCGAACCGCACGGAGCCCTCTTTTCTCCCTCGCCCCTATGGGGAGAGGGGACCGTACGGAGCTGTCTTCTCGCCCTCTCCCGAACCGCACGAAGCCCTCTTTTCTCCCTCGCCCCTATGGGAAGAGGGGACCGTACGGAGCTGTCTTCTCGCCCTCTCCCGAACCGCACGAAGCCATTTTTTCTCCCTCGCCCCTATGGGGAGAGGGGACCGTACGGAGCTGTCTTCTCGCCCTCTCCCCTATGGGGAGAGGGGACCGTACGGAGCTGTCTTCTCGCCCTCTCCCGAACCGCACGGAGCCCTCTTTTCTCCCTCGCCCCTATGGGGAGAGGGTCGGGGTGAGGGGCTCAGACCGCACGAATGCCAAAAATCCCCTTCGCCACATCCTCAGGCGTCACCACGCCCGTATCCAGCACCCAACCGCTAATTAATGCCGCAGGCGTTACGTCGAACGCCGGGTTATAGACCTGCGCGTCAGTGGGTGCCCACTGCACCGCACCGAAACTCCCCGCCACCCCGCTCACTTCCCGGGCGTCACGCTGCTCAATCGGGATCGCCTCGCCGTTCGGGCAGTTGGGATCCAGCGTGGTTTGCGGTGCCGCCACGTAAAACGGTATGCCGTGAAATTTCGCCAGCACCGCCAGGGAATAGGTGCCAATTTTGTTCGCCACGTCGCCGTTGGCAGCAATGCGATCCGCGCCGACCCATACCGCGTCCACCTCGCCTTTCGCCATCAGGCTGGCCGCCATCGAATCGGTGATAAGCCTGTAGGGCACGCCCAGCTCACCCAGCTCCCAGGCCGTCAGCCTGCCGCCCTGCAACAGCGGACGGGTCTCATCCACCCAGACGTTGCTGACGTTACCCTGCTGATGCGCGAGGGCAATCACCCCCAGCGCGGTGCCGACACCCGCCGTCGCCAGCCCGCCGGTGTTGCAGTGGGTCAGCAGACGGCTGCACGGCTTCACCAGCGCGCTGCCTGCGTGGGCAATGGCGTCGCAGAGCTGCCTGTCCTCGTCGATCAGACGCAGCGCCTCGGTCACCAGCGCCGCAACAAAATCCTCCTGCCACAGCGCCTGTTTCATGCGATCCAGATTATTCATCAGGTTCACCGCCGTCGGGCGCGAGGCGCGCAGGGTCTCCAGCGCCACCGCCAGTTCATCCCGGCTGTGGCCGTTTTCCGCCAGCAGCGCTAAAAGCAGGCTGGCAGACAGCCCTATCAGCGGCGCGCCCCGCACGCGCAGGGCGTGAATATGGCCCACCAGGCCGTCAACCGTCGACGCATCCAGCCAGCGTTTCTCCTGCGGAAGCGCCTGCTGATCGAGAATAAATAGCTGATTTTCCGTCACCCGCAGGCTGGTCGTCTGTAATCTCTGCATGTCGTTAATTCTCTGTTGCGTTGTTGTAGCACATTGTGTCAGGATAAAATCCAGATGTATAGACGTCTAAATGTCTTTATTACCCGCACAGATGAGGAACAGGCAATGTCGCAATACCATACCTTTACCGCTCAGGACGCCGTAGCCTATGCCCAAAAATTTGGCGGCCTCGACGATCCCACCTCGCTGGTGGAGGCGCAGGAGGTAGGCGACGGTAACCTCAATCTGGTGTTTAAAATTTTCGATAACCAGGGCGTCAGCCGCATTATCGTTAAACAGGCCCTGCCCTACGTGCGCTGCGTGGGCGAGTCCTGGCCGCTGACGCTGGACCGCGCCCGTCTCGAAGCGCAAACCCTGGTTGAGCACTACCAGCACAGCCCGCAGCATACGGTCAAAATTCACCACTTCGACCCGGAACTGGCGGTGATGGTGATGGAAGATCTCTCCAGCCATAAGATCTGGCGCGGGGAGCTGATCAATAACGTTTACTATCCGCAGGCGGCGCGTCAGCTGGGTGAATATCTCGCCCATGCGCTGTTCCATACCAGCGATTTTTACCTCCACCCGCATAGCAAAAAAGCGCAGGTGGCGAAGTTCATCAACCCGGAAATGTGCGAGATCACCGAAGATCTGTTCTTCAACGATCCCTACCAGATCCACGAGCGCAATAACTACCCGGCGGCACTGGAAAACGACGTGGCCGCCCTGCGCGACGACGCCCAGCTGAAAATAGCCGTTGCCGCCCTGAAGCACCGCTTCTTCTCTCAGGCCGAAGCGCTGCTGCATGGCGACATCCATAGCGGCTCGATTTTTGTCGCCGAGGGCAGTCTGAAAGCCATTGACGCAGAGTTCGGTTATTTCGGCCCGGTGGGCTTTGATATCGGCACCGCCATCGGCAACCTGCTGCTGAACTTCTGCGGCCTGCCGGGTCATCTGGGTATTCGCGATGCGGCCGCCGGGCGTGAACAGCGCCTGATCGACATCCAGCAGCTGTGGACCACCTTTGCGGAACGTTTCCAGGCGCTGGCCGCAGAAAAATCCCGCGATGCGGCGCTCAGCGTGCCGGGTTACGCCAGTGCGTTTCTGAAAAAGGTCTGGCATGACGCCGTTGGCTTCTGCGGCACCGAGCTTATCCGCCGCAGCGTGGGCCTGTCGCACGTCGCGGATATCGACACCATCCGTGATGACGAGATGCGCCACGAATGCCTGCGCCACGCCATTACGCTCGGCAAGGCGCTGATTGTGATTGCCGATCGCATCGACAGCGTGGAAGATCTGGTGGCAAGGGTGCGCCAGTACAGCTGAGTGCGGCCTACGGTTTTCACCCTCTCCCTGCGGGAGAGGGTCGGGGTGAGGGCATCAGGCAGCTCTCATCCTAAGTACTCAATCACCGACAACCCGCCGTTGTAATCCGTGCTGTAGATAATCCCCTGCGCATCGACAAACACATCGCAGGACTGGATCACCTGCGGACGGTTGGGCCGGGTATCCATCATCTTCGCGGGCGCGGCGGGCACCAGCGCGCCGGTCTCCACCGGACGATACGGGTCAGAAATATCATAGGCGCGCACCCCGGCATTCTGGTAGGTGGCAAAAATCAGCGTCGAGCTGACAAAGCTCCCCGGCCGGTTTTCGTGCAGGTTGTGCGGCCCGAAGTGCGCCCCTTTCGCCACATAATCCCGCTCGTTCGGCTGCGGAAAGGTGGAGATACTCACCGGGTTCGCCGGCTCGCGAATATCAAACAGCCAGATCAGCTTCTCGCCGTCTTCCTGATTGTCGAGCACCGCCTCATCCAGCACCACCAGCAGATCCCGGTCCGGCAGAGGCAGCGCGGTATGCGTGCCGCCGCCAAAGGGCGGGCTCCAGTTGCGATGGCTGATCAGTTTCGGCTGGCGGCGATCCTTGATATCCAGTAGCGTTAATCCGCCGTCGCGCCAGCTGCCGTAGGCAGTGTCGCCCGCAATAATCGCGTGGTGCAGGGCATAGCGTTTACCTTTCGGCCACGCCGGCGTTTCCCCTGCCGCCTGGTTCATCCCCGGCAGCCACCAGCGCCCCGCCACCTCCGGCCTGCGTGGATCCGCCAGATCGATGGTCAGGAAAATGTAATCGGTAAAGCCGTCAATCAGCGCCGAGACGTAGGCCCAGCGCCCGCCCACGTACCAGATGCGGTGAATGCCGATCCCACTCAGCGACAGGAAACCGATCTCCCGCGGCTTATCCGGGGTAGAGATATCAAAAATGCGCAGCCCGGCGCTCCAGCCTTTGTCCTGCACGTCGCTGACCGTCTCCCCCACCTGACGGGTGTAGTAAACCTTTTCGTCGGCGAAGCGGGCATCGGCAAACAGATCCCGGGCGTTGATTACCAACAGCAGGTCGTCGTGGGCCTGCAAATGTACGTTCCATGTGCCGGGCGGCGCGGGCACATAGCCCGCCGCTTTCGGGTTCTTCGGGTCGCGCACGTCGACGATGGAGAAGCCCTGCGACACCATATGGCCGATGTAAGCGAAGCCGCGATGCACCATCAGCTGCACGCCGTCCGGGCGTCCGCCCTGGTCGCTGTGGCCAATCAAGCGCATATTGCGGCTGTATTCGGGGGTGGGTAATGCAGACACGCAACCTCCTGATGCCCGGTGGCGTTGGTTTTCACCCTCTCCCTGAGGGAGAGGGCCGGGGTGAGGGCACCAGACCACACCAACTGCCACCCGGCAAAGTTTATTTTGCCTTCGCTTCCAGCGTCGCAAACCACGGAGCGATAAAGTCCTGGGTCTGGCCCCAGCCCGGAATGATTTTACCCAGTGACGCCACGTTCACCGCGCCCGGCTGGGCAGACAGCAGCGCCTGCGGAATGGCCGCCGCTTTAAAGTCGTAGGTCGCAGGTGTCGCTTCCCCGGCAATCTTGTTGGCGATCAGACGCACGTTGGTCGCGCCAATCAGCTTCGGATCCACCGCCACGCTCACTACCCACGGGCTGCCCGCATCACGCATCAGCTGCAGATCCTGGTTGGAGATATCAATGCTGTAGAGTTTGATCTCGGTGCGGCCGTTCTCTTTCAGCGCTTTATAGGCGCCCTGGCTGAAGGCATCCCAGGTGCCCCAGATGGCGTCGATCTGCCCTTTCGGGTATTTCGCCAGCACTGCGCCCACTTTATTGGCGGTGTCGCCCTGCACGTCAGAGGAGACCGCGCCGATGGACTCCAGCTCTTTGATGCCCGGATTCGCCTTCAGCAGCGCCTGGTAGGCGGTCTGGCGACGCTCCATCGGCGGGAAGCCAGCGACCCACAGTTTGATGATGTTGGCCTTGCCGTTAAAATCTTTCACCAGCTGGCCGAACGAGAGGTTGGTCAGAGAGGCGTCATCCTGCTGCGTCACGGTCACACCCGGGATCTCCCCGTTCACCGCGGTATCGAACACCGCTACCTTGATCCCGGCATCGACGGCTTTTTTCACCAGCGCGGTGGAGTACGGATCGCGCCCCTGGGAGAGGATAATGCCGTCATATTTTTGGGTGATCGCCTGGTTAACGAAGTCCTGGAATCTGGCATCATCGCCGTTGCTTAAAAAGGTGCTGACCTTAAAGCCGAGCTTTTTCCCTTCCTGGATCGCACCGGCCACAAACTGGGTGGTGTTGTCGTCAGAGCCGAGATTACGGATCACCGCGATACGGATCTGCCCGTCGTGGCTGGCAATCGCCGCAGGCACCGGCGCAGGCGTCGCCGCATAGCCCGGCAGTGAACTCAGTAATCCCAGCGTCAGCAAAGAGAGTGCAACTTTTTTCATTTTTAATCCCGTCGTGTTGTTAGCGTTTTTGTACGTAGGTAATGGCCAGCGCAATCGCCAGCACCAGCCCTTTTATAATGTCCATGGCGTAATAGGGCACCGAGAGCATCACCAGTCCGTTGGAGAGCACGCCCAGGATCACCGCCCCCACCAGGGTGCCCAGCGCGTTCGGTTTGCCGGAGCCGGCGAGCGAGAAGCCGATCCACGCCGCCGCCACCGCATCCATCAGATAACCGCCGCCCGCATTCACCTGCGAGGAGCCAATGCGCGAGGCCAGCAGAATGCCGCCTAAACCCGCCAGCAGCGAGGCAATGACGTAGGCCGCTACCTTGTAGCGGGTGGTGCGGATCCCGGACAGGCGCGCCGCCTCCGGGTTGCCGCCGATAGCGTACATCCGGCGCCCGTGGGTGGTCAGCGACAGCCCCAGCTGCGCCAGCAGCGTGACCGCCAGCATGATAATCACGATGGTCGGCACCTGCCCCAGCGCACCAAACGCCGCCGGGATGGTCCCTTCCGCCATATCACCGCTCGGCAGCACCATGTTTTCGGTAATCGACCCGCCGTAGCTGTAAGTCATCGCCACGCCCTGGATCACAAACAGGCTGGCGAGGGTGGCAAGCATGTCGGGAATGCGCAGGATGACGATCAAAAAGGCGTTAAACAGCCCCACCAGGGTGCAGAGCGCCAGGGTGATGAGGATGGATTCGGTGGTGCCGAAGCCGTGCCAGACAAAGAGCGAGATCACCAGCGCGTTCGCCAGCGACGCGGTGGATCCGACGGAGAGGTCAAACCCGCCAATGGTCAGCGAAATGGAGACCCCGACGGCAATCACCGTCACGATGGCGATGGAGCGCAGAATGTTGATGATGTTGTTTGGATCGAGGAAGTTCTCTGACGCCAGGCCGAAAATGGCCACCAGCGCGACCACCGTCAGCAACATGCCCCATTTATAGAGAAAATCGAAAATTTGCTGACGGCCAGACGCCGCCGCGGTCACTGAAAGGGCCTTGCTCACGACGCCGTTCCTCCGGTTGAATAATAAAGTAATGTCTCTTCGCGGGCGTTCGCCCCCTCCACTTCCGCCACGATGCGCCCGTCCCACAACACGCAGATGCGGTCGCACAGGCCCACCAGTTCGGAAAATTCGCCAGAGGCGTAAATCACCCCTTTGCCTTCCCGTGCCAGGCCGTCAATAAGCTGGAACAGATCGGTTTTGGCCTTCACGTCCACCCCTTTAGTGGGCTCGTCAAAGATCAGCACCTGGGCGTTGCCGCGCAGCCATTTGCCGATGGCGACCTTTTGCTGGTTGCCCCCGGAAAGCCGCCGCAGCATCTGCCCCGGCCCGCGGGTACGAACCCCCACCCGGGCGATAACCTCTTCCGCCCAGCGCCACGCCTGGCGATGGCCAAACAGGCTCCAGCGCGAAAAGGTGTTATCCGCGCTGACGGCGAGGTTCATGCTCACGGGTTCATCAATAAAGATGCCCTCTTTGCGCCGCTCCTCCGGCACCAGCGCCAGCCCACGCAGCACGGAATCCGCCGGATCGCGCGGTTTCCACGGCTGATGGTTCAGCTCGCCCCTGGCCACCTGGCTTTTCGTTGCGCCAAACAGCGCCTTGCAAAGTTCGGTTTTCCCGGCGCCCGCCAGCCCGGCAATTCCCAGAATCTCGCCCTTGCGCAGATGCAGGGAGATATCCTTCAGCAGCCCTTCGTCATGCAGCCCCTCCACGCGGAGCAGCGTTTCCTGGCTGTGCGGTGGGCGCGCAGGCGGATAGGTATCGCTCAGCGCGTGCCCGAGCATCTTCTCAACAACCTCTTCGCCGCTGAGATCCGCCATCGGGCCGGACTCAATCAGCTTGCCGTCGCGCAGCACCGTTAAGGTGTCGCAGATCGCCTTCAGCTCATGGATGCGGTGGGAGATAAACACCACCCCGATCCCCTGCTGCTGCAGGCGCCGTACCACGGCGAACAGCCGCTCGCTTTCGTGGGCATCCAGCGGCGCGGTAGGTTCGTCCAGAATCAGAAAACGGCAGTGATGGGAGAGCGCCCGCGCCAGCAAAATTTGCTGTTTTTCGGCCAGCGTGCAGCTGTCGATGGAGCGCCGCACGTCAAGGGCGACGTCAAGCTGCGCCAGCGCTTGCCCGGCCTGCTCGCGCAGTCGACGCCAGTTGAAGCGATGCCCCGGCAGCGCCAGATGGTCGAGCATAATATTTTCGGCAATGCTGAGGCCGGGGATCAGCGCCACGTCCACCTCCTGCTGCACCAGGTGGATGCCCAGCCGTTTGGCATCCCCCGGCTCGCGAATGGTGACGGGCTGATGATTGATGCCGATTTCGCCCTCATAGCGCGCGTGCGTACCGCACAGCACCGCCATCAGCGTGGACTTTCCGGCACCGTTCGCCCCCGTGAGCGCGTGCACCGACCCGCCCGTCAGGGTGAAATCAACGCGCGACAACGCCTGAAAGCCTGAGAAAGCCAGGCTGATGCCGCGCATCTCGAGGCGACTGGTGATCATCCGCTGCTATCCTGTAATTAATCTTTTGATTTATAGAATTTTTCACAGCATTGTCTGGCTGGCAACGACGGAAAAGGCATAAGATAAAGCAAAATAATATTAGCCATCCGGATGTCCAGACATAACATCAGGTTAGCGCTTCGCAAAAAGGACAACATTATGAGCAACACTGAGATCCGCGTCGTTCCCGGCCCGGCAAATTACTACTCCCACCGCGGCGCACTGGCCCGCCTGGACGCTTTTTTCACCGCCGATCAACTCTCCCGGGCGGTGTGGATCTACGGTGAGCGCGCCCTGGCCGGGGCCCGCCCGTTCCTGCCAGAGAGCTTTGACGCAGAAGGGGCAAAACGGCTGCTGTTTACAGGCCACTGCAGCGAGCAGGATGTGAATCAGCTGGCGCAGCAGGCGGGCAAGGATCGTAGCGTGGTGATTGGCGTGGGCGGCGGTGCGCTGCTGGATACCGCCAAAGCGGTGGCCCGCCGTCTGGGTTTGCCGCTGGTGGCTATCCCCACCATCGCGGCCACCTGTGCAGCCTGGACCCCGCTGTCGGTGTGGTACAACGATGCCGGGCAGGCGCTGCATTTTGAGATCTTTGACGATGCCAACTATCTGGTGCTCGTCGAGCCGGAGATTATCCTTAATGCCCCGGCTGAGTACCTGCTGGCGGGGATCGGCGATACGCTGGCGAAGTGGTATGAAGCGGTGGTGCTGGCCCCTCAGCCTGAACAGCTGCCGCTGACGGTGAGGCTCGGTATTAACGGGGCGCTGGCGATCCGCGACGTGCTGCTTGCGCACAGCGAGCAGGCGCTGGCCGACCAGACGCGCCGCGAGGTTACCCGGGCGTTTCATGACGTGGTGGATGCCATTATCGCAGGCGGTGGCATGGTTGGCGGGCTGGGGGAGCGCTACACCCGCGTGGCGGCGGCGCATGCGGTGCATAACGGCTTAACGGTGCTGCCGCAGACGGAAAAATACCTCCACGGCACCAAAGTAGCCTACGGCATTCTGGTGCAGAGCGCCCTGCTCGGCCAGGACGACGTGCTGCGCGAGCTGATCGCGGCGTACCAGCGCTTTAATCTGCCCACCACCCTGCGTGAGCTGGAGGTCGATATCACGAACCGCGAGGAACTGGATAAGGTCATCCACCACACCCTGCGTCCGGTGGAGTCGATTCACTATCTGCCGGTTGCGCTCACCCCTGACGTTCTGCGCGCGGCGTTTGAGAAGGTGGAATCCTTCGCCCGATAAACGCGTCGACCGACTATACCTAATGATGATTCTCACCACTCTCGTAACGAGGTCATCATGCAGATCGATTTAACAGGTAAAAAGGCACTGGTTACCGGTGCCAGCCGTGGGTTGGGTCGCGCCATTGCGCTGTCGCTGGCCCGGGCCGGTGCCGATGTGGTTATCACCTATGAAAAGTCCGCCGACAAAGCCCAGACCGTGGCGGATGAAATCCGGTCGCTGGGGCGAAACGGTGAGGCCATACAGGCGGACAGCGCCAGCGCGCAGGCGATTCAGGATGCCGTCACCCAGGCGGCGCGCACCCTGGGCGGGCTGGATATTCTGGTGAACAACGCCGGGATCGCCCGCGGCGGCCCGCTGGAGTCCATGACCCTGGCGGACATTGATGCCCTTATCAACGTCAACATTCGCGGGGTGGTGATTGCCATTCAGGAGGCGCTGGTGCATATGTCCGACGGCGGTCGCATCATCAACATCGGCAGCTGTCTGGCGAACCGCGTTGCCCAGCCGGGTATCGCCGTCTATTCGATGACCAAATCAGCGCTCAATTCCCTGACCCGCGGGCTGGCACGTGACCTTGGCCCGCGCGGCATTACCGTTAACCTGGTCCATCCCGGCCCCACCAACAGTGATATGAACCCGGAGGATGGTGAACAGGCTGAATCCCAGCGTCAGCTCATTGCACTCGGACATTATGGCCAGCCGGACGATGTCGCCGCCGCGGTGACGTTTCTTGCCAGCCCCGCCGCCGGGCACATCTCCGGCACCGGGCTGGATGTAGATGGCGGGCTGAACGCCTGACACCTGCTCGCAGCTTTGATGTAAGCCTCTGTCGCCCGGCAGAGGCGTTTTCGACCCGCCTCGACGAACGCGCTTTTGCCGCTTTTTCCGCTCTCCCCCTCGCCCTACAGTACCCCATAAGTAAGTCGGAATTTATCTAATAGTCTTATTATTTCCTTATATTTTGCGTGGGCGTACAGTGGAGGTACGGATGAAGATTGTCTGGTCAAAAACCGCGGAGGAGCAGTTAGCGAAAATCGATCCCCGCTACCGCTGGCGTATTGCACGCAGGCTGGCAAGTCTGGATGACCATGCCGCTCCCGTGGCGGATATTAAAAAATTGTCCTCACCCGAAAACCACCATCGATTGCGGGTGGGTGATTACAGGGTCATCTACACCCTTAAGAATCAGCAAAGTGATACCTGTTATGTGGTGTCCGTTAAGCGTCGAACAACAACCACCTATCTTCATGAGGAGCATATGGAATATGACTGTGCAGTTAATTAAGGATGAAGAGGGAAAAACGCAATATGCCGTCATTCCGTACAGCGACTATCTTCGCATGCGCTTAGCCATGCTGGAGCTGGATGACGACGATGAAAGCGAATGGAAAGATATTCCTTACGAATCAGATATCTACGATAACGTTGGCTTGCCGGGAGAGGTCTGCAACGTAATGCATAGCGAAAACGTCAGCCTGCAGGCGGCCTGGCGCATCTGTCGCGGCTTATCCCAGCAGGAGGTCGCCGACAAACTCGGCATCAGCCAGTCCGCCGTCTCACAGCTGGAAGCCGTTGGCTCCCGCCCGCAAAAACGCACCCGCGAAAAACTGGCGGCCATTTATGGCTGCCGTCAGGAGCAGATTAGCCTTTACTTACCGAAAGAGGGTTAACAGCACTTGGCCCCGCCTTTGCTGCCGTAGCGGGCATCCTGGCGGTCGCGGAAAAAGGCTTCGTAGGTCATCGGCGTCTGGTCGGGATGGTTGACGCGCATATGCTCGACGTAGTTATCGTAATCCGGCACGCCGATCATCATTTTTGCTGCCTGACCTAAATACTTACCGGCTTTGGACAGGGTATCGAACATCGCTTTTCTCTCACTTATTGCCCCTCACCCTAACCCTCTCCCCACAGGGGAGAGGGAACTTGAAACACCCTCTCCTCTGTGGGGAGAGGGCAGGGGTGAGGGGGATTAGGTTAATGTGCCCCTTTCGCCTGGGTCACAATCTCTTCATAGTTGGCCGGCATCGGCTCGTATGGCGTCTCTTTCGCCGTTGGCTTGTCCTGTTTCAGGGCAGCCATCGCGGTCTTCAGAGAATACAGGGCCAGCACCACAACCACCACCATAAAGAAGATAGTCAGCCCGGCATCCAGACGGTTGTTAAACACCAGCTGGGAGAGCTGCGACTCGGTGTATTGCGCCGGGATGTTGCCGCTGTCGATCATCGCCTGGAACCTGTTGGCGATAGCGAGGAAGCCCACTTTCGCATCCGGGCTGAAGGCTTTCTGCCAGCCGGCGGTCAGAGTACAGATCAGCAGCCAGGCGGTCGGCACCAGCGCCACCCAGGCGTAGCGCTGACGTTTCATCTTGAACAGCACCACCGCGCAGAGCATCAGCGCCATACCGGCCAGCATCTGGTTAGCGATACCGAACAGCGGCCACAGGGTGTTGATGCCGCCCAGCGGATCGACCACCCCCTGATGCAGGAAGTAGCCCCACGCCAGCACGCAGAGCGCCGTCGCCAGCAGGTTAGCAGGCAGTGATTCGGTGCGTTTCAGGCCAGGGGAGATCACCCCCAGCAGATCCTGCAGCATAAAGCGCGCCGCACGCGTCCCGGCATCCACCGCCGTCAGGATAAACAGCGCTTCGAACAGGATCGCGAAGTGATACCAGAAGGAGACGTCCATCAGGCCGCCCAGCGCCCCGTGCAGAATATAGGCCATCCCCACCGCCAGGGTCGGCGCACCGCCCGCCCGGGAGATAATCGACTGCTCGCCTACTTCATTGGCAATGTGGGCCAGCGTATCCGGGGTGATGCTAAAGCCCCAGCCGCTGACCACCTGCGCCGCAGAGGCCACCACGTCCGCCGTACCGGCAGGCGCCAGCACCGCAATCGGGCTGTTCATCGCAAAGTAGACGCCCGGATCGATAATACAGGCCGAGACCAGCGCCATAATGGCCACAAAGGACTCCATCAGCATGCCGCCGTAGCCGATAAAGCAGGCCTGATTTTCATTGGCCAGCATCTTCGGCGTGGTGCCGGAGGCGATCAGGGCGTGGAAGCCAGAGACCGCGCCACAGGCGATGGTGATAAACAGGAACGGGAACATGTTGCCGGACCAGACCGGGCCGGTGCCGTCAATGAATTTGGTTACCGCAGGCATGGTCAGGGTCGGGCGCATAATCAGAATGCCAATCGCCAGCCCAACGATGGTACCGATTTTCAGGAAGGTGGAGAGGTAATCGCGCGGCGCCAGCAGCAGCCACACCGGCAGCACCGCCGCCACGAAGCCATAGCCCACCAGCATCCAGGTCAGCTGCACGCCGGTATAGTCAAAGTACGGTGCCCAGGTTGGGCTCTCGGCCACCCAGCCGCCGGAAATAATGGCGAACACCAGGAAGACCAGGCCAATCACCGACACTTCGCCGATGCGTCCCGGGCGCAGGTAGCGAATGTAGATACCCATAAAGATCGCCAGCGGAATGGTAAAGGCGACGGTATATGTCCCCCACGGGCTGTGGGTCAGGGCTTTCACCACAATCATCGCCAGCACTGCGAGGATGATCACCATGATCATAAAGCAGGCCACCAGCGCAATCACCCCGGCGGTCGGCCCCATCTCCTCTTTCACCAGCTCACCGAGGGAACGCCCGTCGCGGCGGGTGGAGACGAACAGCACCATAAAGTCCTGCACTGCCCCGGCCAGCACCACCCCGGCGAGGATCCAGATCATCCCCGGCAGGTAGCCCATCTGCGCGGCAAGTACCGGCCCCACCAGCGGCCCGGCCCCGGCGATAGCGGCAAAGTGGTGACCAAACAGCACTTTTTTGTCGGTGGGCACATAGTCCAGCCCGTCGTTATGCCGCACCGCAGGCGTCATGCGCGTCGGGTCGACCGAGAGCACGTTGCGGGCGATAAATTTGCCGTAAAAACGATAGGCAATCAGATAGATACAGACCGCTGCGACGACTATCCACAGCGCATTAATCTGTTCACCGCGGTTGAGGGCGATATAGCCCAGCGCAAAGGCTCCCACCACGGAGAGCCCTGCCCATAAGAGGTATTTCCCTGAGTTGTTCATGATATGGTTTCCATCATCGCAGAAGTGAGATGTTACATTTTGTATCTATAACACTCACTTAAGATTTAACAACTCAACTACACGTAAAAACAGACATCCAACCAGTCATTTACATAACATTGTTAAGCCGATCACTTTCATCCCGTCCAGCGGCGGAGAACCTTAATGAAAACGGGGCACAGCGCTGTAATGCCCGGTAGCGGCTTCGCCTTACCGGGCCTGGCATACCACGAACCCCTGGCCGGGTAAGCGCAGCGCCACCCGGCACACAGCCGAACTCTCTACCCCAACACCATGGTACTCAACCGGCAGGTACAGCAGCGCCGTCCCTGCTCGTCATACACCACGATCTCCCAGCTCTGGCTGGTGCGCCCGAGATGCAACGGCTGACAGACGCCGCGTACCTTTCCCTGCGCCACTGCCCGGTGATGG
The DNA here is from genome assembly GCF_035787115.1 of Leclercia adecarboxylata. Lineage (GTDB taxonomy): Bacteria > Pseudomonadota > Gammaproteobacteria > Enterobacterales > Enterobacteriaceae > Enterobacter > Enterobacter adecarboxylatus_E. Next base: position 697,609 of record NZ_JALKTL010000002.1, read on the forward strand.
GTGGCGTTCAGCTCCGTTCCCACCACGCTCTGCCCCTCGCGGGTCATCAGGAAACCGGCCATCGACCCGAGCGTTTCCGCCAGCGCCGCCGACGCGCCGCCGTGCAGCAGACCAAACGGCTGATGGGTGCGGGCATCCACCGGCATCTCGGCTTCAAGGGTATCGTCGCCAAGACGGGTATAGACGATGCCCAGATGCGCCACCATAGTGTTCTGGCTGGTGGCGTTCAGCGCCTCCAGCGATAAATGACGTTTCCAGATCATCTACGCCCCCAGCGTGGAGCCGCCGTCCACCACGATATCCTGCAGGGTGATGTGGCTGGCGTGGTCGGAGGCGAGGAACAGCACGGTGCTGGCAATCTCCTGCGGACGGGCAATTTTACCCAGCGGGATCCCGAGCTTAAACTGCTCGCCAAAGCCGCGAATACGCTGCTGTTCCGCGTCGTCGCTTTTCCACAGGGTGCGCTGCATGTCGGTATCGGTGGAGCCCGGCGACACCAGGTTACAGCGCACGCCGCTGCCCGCCAGCTCCAGACCGACGGTCAGGGCCAGACTTTTCAGCGCCGCTTTCGAGGCGCCGTAAGCGCTCATGCCGATGCGCGGGGTGTGGGCCGCGTCGGAAGCCACGGTCACAATCGCCCCGCCCTGCTGACGACGGAACTGACCCATCGTCTGCTGGAACAGGTTGAACGCGCCGCCGACGTTGACCGCAAAGGTCAGCTGCCAGTCGTCCTGCGACAGTTGATCCGTTGCTCCCATGCGTAAAATACCGGCGGCGTTAACCAGCACGTCCAGACGCTCGACAGTCGCGAGCAGCCGCCCGCAGACGGCATTCACCTGCTGCGCGTCCGCCACGTCCAGCACTTCGGTGGCAAAGGGATAATTCTCCTGCGGGAAGGCGACGTCAAAACCCGTCACCTTTGCCCCCGCCTCAGCAAACGCCTGCGCGGTAGCGTAACCGATGCCTTTGCCGGCCCCGGTCACCCAGACGGTTTTACCCGTGAAGTCCAGCATCATTTCACCTCGCGGGAGAGCAGCGCCCACCAGGCATCCAGGGTTGGGTTTTTCGCCAGCATCACGAAGTCGATATCGCCATGCACTTTGCGCCAGCGCGCCGCGAGAGCCATCATTCGCACCGAATCCAGACCGTAGTCGATCAGGTTTTCATCATCCATCGGCTCGTCGGACTCATCCAGCAACGGCAGGATCAGCTTGCGCAACGCCGCTTTACTGGCCGGCAGCGACGGCAGCAGCTCGTCGGTAACCACCACGCGTCCGGAACGACCGGCCACGTATTTGAGCGACATCAGGTGCTCGTCACGGGTGAAATCGGCCAGCGCATCGGCAACGAAGAATGGCTGAATGTCGCGCATAAAGGCGTCGGTGGCGGTGGTCATGCAGCCAATGTGGGCGTACACGCCGGTGATGATCAGCTGGTCACGGCCGCTCTCTTTGAGCATCTGCTCCAGCGGAGAGCGGTGAAACGCGCTGTAGCGCCACTTCACCAGCACGGTGTCGTCTTCGTCCGGGGTCAGCTCAGCGACAATGCGCTGCTGCTCCGGCGAACGGGTCAGCCCCGGCCCCCACATGTCGTTCAGCAGGGCGCGGTCTTCATCGCTCTGCTCTTTCGGCTGGGCGGTGTAATAGACCGGGATACCCTGCTGTTTGCAGTAGTCGCGCAGCCGGGCGATGTTCGCCACCACCTGCGCCATCATCGGGCAGTTATCTCCCCAGAAATTGAGGAAATACTCCTGCATATCGTGGATCAGCAGCGCGGCGCGGGAAGGCTCCAGCGTCCAGCTCACTTTGTTGGTCGGCAGGTCGGCCGCCCCTGGCAGCGCGTAACCGGTTAATTTTGGAATTGCCATCGTCTTGCTCCTCAGCCCTGCGCCCGCTCGGCCAGCCACAGGCGTAATTGTTTTTTATCGACTTTCCCTACCGGCGTCAGCGGCAGTGCGTCCAGGCACTCCACCCGATCCGGCAGTTTGAACTCAGCGACGCCCTGCTCGCGCAGGAAACGGCGCACCTCCACCGCGCGCAGAGGCTGTTTCACCACCAGGTACGCGCAGCTCTTCTCGCCCAGCAGGCTGTCCTCCATGCTGACCAGCGCGGCGTGGATCACCGCCTCGTGGCGCAGCAGCAGGTTTTCCACCTCTTCGGCGGCAATCTTCTCCCCGCCACGGTTGATCTGGTCTTTCTCGCGCCCCTGCACGGTGATGTAGCCCTGCTCGTCAATGGCGATCAGATCTCCGGAGCAGTAAAAGCCGTTCTCATCAAAGGCGCTGGCGTTGTGCTCCGGGCTGTTGAAATAGCCGCGGAAGGTGTAAGGCCCGCGGGTCATCAGGCGCCCGACCTCGCCGCGCGGCAGCGGATTGCCATGCTCGTCGGCCACCCAGACTTCGTCATCCGGACACATCGGGCGGCCCTGGGTATTGATAATGCGCTCCGGCGTATCATCCAGCGCGGTGTAGTTCACCAGCCCCTCGGCCATGCCAAACACCTGCTGCAGCTGGCAGCCAATCTCGGCCTGAATGCGGGTCGCGAGGGTCGCGGAGAGGCGCGCCCCGCCCACCTGCAGCAGCTCAAGCGACGCCAGCTGCGCGTTGCCCGCCCCTTCGCTGATGGCCTGTAACCACAGGCTGACCGCGGGCGGTACCAGCGAGGTGACGGTTACCTGATGCTGTTCAATCAGCGGGAAGCAGAGGGTGGCGCTCGGATCGTGGGCCAGCACCACGCAGCCTCCGGCCATAAAGATCCCCAGCGTGCCCGGCGAGCTCATCGCGAAGTTGTGCGCTGCCGGCAGCGCGTTCAGGTAACGCGTATCAGCGGTAATGCCGCAGATCTCGTTGCTGCGACGAATGCTGTAAAGGTAGTCGTTGTGGGTGCGCGGGATCAGCTTCGGCGTGCCGGTGCTGCCGCCGGAGAGCTGGAAGAAGGCCACTTCGTCCGCCGGGGTTGGCGTGGCGATAAAATTCTCCGCCCGTCGTGCAATCGCCGCTTCCAGGGCATGTTCCCCGTTATCACCGCGCAACAGCACCACGCGCACAGAGCGGTGCTGATCGACAAAGGTATTCAGGAAATCATCACCGGCAAACAACCCGTGTTCGCGATCGGCAATCAGCAGCGCAGGTTTGATCTGCGCGGCATAGGCGTTCAGCTCGCTGCGCTGATGGCTGAAAAGGGCATTAACCGGGGCCACGCCCACCTGCAACAGCGCGAAAAAGGTGATGTAGAACTCGGCGACGTTGCCCAGCTGCACCAGCGCGGTTTCGCCCCGCTTGATCCCTGTGGCCTGTAGCGCACAGGCGAGGTTGTTGACGGACTGCTGGAACTGGCGATAGGTAATGTGCCGTTCACCGTCGATAATCGCCAGCGCGTCGCTGTCGGCGTGGCGGGTCAGAATGTCCGTCAGGGGCAGATCCTGCCAGTAACCTTTTTCACGATAGCGGCGGGCAAAATCATCGGGCCAGCGGGTAAAGGGAAGGGTCATGTTTAATCCTTAGTGCAAGCCAAAAACGTTCAGCATGGTGGTCAGTTTCACGCCGGTTTCACGCCATTCGGCGACCGGCGAAGAGGCCGGAACAATTCCGGCACCGGCAAACAGGCGCACGCTGTTGGCCTGAATGCGCGCGCAGCGGATGGTCACCACCCACTCGCCGTTACCTTCGCTGTCGCACCAGCCGACAATGCCGCCGAACAGTTCGCGGTCGAACGGCTCCAGCTCGGCAATCAGCGCTTTTGCCGCCAGGTGCGGGAAGCCGCTCAGGGCCGGGGTCGGGTGCAGCAGGCAGGCCAGAGTCAGGGCGTTTTCATGCTCGCGCGCCTCACCCTCTACTGGCGTAGCCAGGTGCCACAGGGTCGGGGTGGTGATGAGCTGCGGAGAAGCGGGCATGGTCAGCTGATGGCTGCGCGGGGCCAGCACCGCTTTCATCGCCTGGGTGACCAGCTCGTGTTCGTGACGATCTTTTTCCGAGGCCAGCAGCTTGTTGCCCGCCTCGCGATCGAGGATGTCATCCGGTTGACGACGGGCGGAACCCGCCAGCGGCAGGGAGCTGAAGTGTGCCCCCTCTTTACGCAGCAGCAGCTCCGGGCTGGCGCCCAGCAGCACCCCGCCGTCCGCCAGCGGAACGTGAAAGTTAAAGCTGGCCGGGTTCTGGGCAATCAGTTTTTCCAGCAGCGCGCTGCTGTCGATGTCCTCCGTCGTTGCGATGTCGATCAGGCGGGAGAGCACCACTTTGTTGACGCGCGGGGTAGCCGTCAGCGCGGCGGCGCGGGCCACCATCTCTTCAAAGGCTGACTGTGCCGGGATCTCGGTGCGGGAGGTCACCTTCAGCGGCGGCGTCTGGGCGACGTAACGGGCAGAGTGCTGGCGCGCCGGGCGGGCAAAACTCTGCCACTGCTGCGGGATAAACAGCGACGAGGGCTGGCGGGTATCAAACGGGATGGCCCCCACCATGACCGGGTCAGCGATTCCGGCGGCTTTCGCATCGGCAAAGGCCTGCGCCAGCTGCTGCTGAAAGGCACTCGTCGGATCGTCGCCGTTGACGGCAGGGGTCGTGAACCGGGCAAAACAGCCAGACGTGGTAAAGCTGCGATAAGGCGACATAAAAAAGAAGCTGTCTTTCTGCAGCCGGGTCGCGGTGTGCTGAACATCCTCAGCCAGTGACGTATCCATATCATCCTCCTGAAATGATAAAAGCAGTAAGAATTATTATCATTTATATTTTCGCTGGCTAACCTAATCCCAGAGCGCGGTGGTGTCAACCGCAGAGCGCGCAACTTGTGCGACTATCGCTTGCATCCCTTCGCCTCATTCATGAAAATGAGAAGCATTAACTTCAACAAAAACAGGAAGCACCTTAGTGAAACTGCCCGTTGCTTGCCGTAACACCCTGCTTTTAATCAGCCTTTTACTTTCAGGATTAACCTCAGCAGTCGCCGCCGACTGGCCGCGTCAGGTCACCGACAGCCGCGGAACGCACACGCTTGAGCGCAAACCGACGCGCATTGTCTCCACCAGCGTGACCCTCACCGGCTCTCTGCTGGCGATTGACGCCCCGGTGGTGGCCAGCGGCGCCACCACGCCAAACAACCGGGTGGCGGACGATCAGGGCTTTCTGCGCCAGTGGGGCGACATCGCAAAACAGCGTAAGCTGGCGCGGCTCTACATCGGCGAGCCGAGCGCCGAAGCCGTTGCCGCCCGGATGCCGGATCTGATCCTGATCAGCGCCACCGGGGGGGATTCTGCCATCGCGCTCTACGATCAACTCTCCGCCATCGCCCCGACGCTTATCATTAATTACGACGATAAAAGCTGGCAGGCGCTGCTGACCCAGCTCGGCACCATCACCGGCCAGGAAAAACAGGCCGCGGCGCGGATTGCGGAATTTGATAAGCAGCTCGCCCGGGTGAAGCAGCAGATGAAGCTGCCGCCGCAGCCGGTTAACGCCATCGTCTATACCGCCGCCGCCCACAGCGCCAATCTCTGGACCGCCGAATCCGCCCAGGGCAAGCTACTGCAACAGCTGGGCTTCTCCCTGGCCACCCTGCCCGCCGGGCTGAATCCGTCCCAGAGCCAGGGTAAACGCCACGACATCGTTCAGCTGGGCGGTGAAAATCTGGCGGCCGGGCTGAACGGCGAAGGGCTGTTCCTGTTTGCCGGCGACCAGAAAGACGTGGATGCGATTTACGCCAACCCGCTGCTGGCCCATCTGCCGGCGGTGCAAAACAAGCGCGTCTGGGCGCTGGGTACGGAGACCTTCCGTCTGGATTACTTCAGCGCGACACGCGTTCTGGCGCGGTTAGAGGCGTTGTTTAAGTAAAGTGCTCGCTTTCCTCCCTCTCCCTTTGGGTTGAGGGATCCCCACAAATAAGATTGGCACGGTCGGCTCCCTCTCCTCTTTGGGGAGAGGGCTGGGGTGAGGCGCTCAGGCCGCACTGTCGTTTAAAACAACCTCCTGCCGGAACCGGCGTAACTCCGCCAGCACCACCAGCAATATCGCCCCCACCATCGCCAGCACAAACCCGCTGCTGCTCGCCGAGGCCACCGGGGTCATTATCGCCCCCAGGCCACCCAAAATCGCCGCGCCAATCGCATCGCCGGTGACGTTCTGCGCCGTCCACAGGCCGTTGATCCGCCCGAGCATCGCCTCCGGTGTCTGGGTCTGAATCAGGGTATATTGCAGTAGCGAGCTGACCGCGCTCAGCCAGCCAAACAGCGCCAGACAGACCACGCCCAGCGCCCAGACCGGCATCAGGCTGAAGAAGCCGATAGCAATAAACGAGGCCAGAGTCGCCAGCAGCATAATCAGCCCCGGACGCGCGCTCTGCGCCAGGTTGCCGCTGGTGAGCGCGCCAAAGGCCGCGCCCAGCGGGATGGCGGCATACAGCAGGCCAATCTGCGACACGCTCATCTGCCACTCCAGCGCCAGCGCCGGATAGAGCACCCGCACCGCGCTCGCCATCGTCAGCAGCCCGCCCAGCAGAGCGATGCCGCCGATCAGCGGGTTGCTGAACAGAAAACGGATCGCCGCCAGCAGGGATTTGAGCGGATGCTCGCGCGGCTGCGGCGGAGGCGGCAGTAAAGGCAGACGCAGCAGGGTTAGGGTGGTGATAAAGGTGCCCGCCGCCGCCAGACCGTAGTTCCAGGCGACATTCCCGGTGCCAAGCAGCAGGCCGCCGACCATCGGCGAGATGACCGAGCCCAGGCGCACGGTCAGCATGGTGATCGCCCCCGCCTGCATCAGATTCTCACGCCCTACCAGCGCGGGCGTTGCCGCCAGCAGCGCCGTTACGCCCAGTGAGGCAAAAAAGCCGTCCCAGAGGCCTAACACGTAGATGGCGATTAACGACGGCTCCGGCAGCATCGCGTTCAGACATAATCCGACAAAGCCCACCCCACAGGTGCCGCGCGCCAGCAAAATCAGTTTCTTACGCTCGTAGCGATCCGCCAGTACCCCGCCCACCATCAGGCCGATAAACATCGCCCCGCCGGTCAGGGTGACCGAGAGCCCCACTAGCCAGCTGGAGTGGGTCATCATCTGAATTTGTACCGGAACGGCAACCCCCAGCAGGCCAAGGGAGAGAATGGAGATAAAACGGGCAATAAAAACAGCGCGAAACGCCGGGTGGGTCTTCAACAGGCTGAGATTGAGCAGCCAGGATTGTCGGGTCATTACAAAGCCTTAATGGTTTCTTTTGTACCAATTCCATGGCCGCACATGCTAACATAGCTGAATAAGATAGATAACGATAATTACTATCATTATCAAATCATGGATGTAGCTATGTCGTACTCCCTTTCCGCGTCACGCGCCTTTGCCGTGCCCGGCTTACTGTTACTGCTCACGCTGGCGATCGCCCTCAGCCTGCTGGTGGGTGCCAAACCGCTGCCGTTTTCCGTAGTGGTGGACGCGCTCTCCGCCACCTGTCAAAGCGCCGACTGCACCATCGTGCGGGATGCCCGATTACCGCGCACCCTTGCCGGCTTGCTGGCGGGCGCGGCCCTGGGTCTCGCCGGGGCCCTGATGCAAACCCTGACCCGCAACCCGCTGGCCGATCCCGGCATTCTTGGCGTTAACGCCGGGGCGAGCTTCGCCATCGTGCTGGGCGCGGCGCTGTTTGGTTTTTCTTCCCCCGGCGAACAGCTGGTGATGGCGCTGTGCGGCGCCTTTGCCGCCTCGCTGCTGGTGGCCTTTACCGGCAGCCAGGGCGGGGGCCAGCTCAGCCCGGTGCGCCTGACCCTGGCGGGCGTGGCGCTGGGCGCGGTGCTGGAGGGCCTCTCCAACGGCATCGCCCTGCTCAACCCGGACGTTTACGACCAGCTGCGCTTCTGGCAGGCGGGTTCCCTGGATATCCGTACCCTGCAAACCCTGCAGGTGGTGAGCGTGCCGGTGCTGATTGCCGCCGCGGTGGCGCTGCTGTTAAGCCGGGCGCTGAACAGCCTGAGCCTTGGCAGCGACACCGCTACCGCGCTGGGCAGCCGCGTGGCGCGTACCCAACTGCTGGGGCTGCTGACCATCACCGTTCTGTGCGGGAGCGCCACGGCGGTAGTCGGCCCCATCGCCTTTATCGGCCTGATGATGCCGCACATGGCCCGGTGGCTGGTGGGGGCCGATCACCGCTGGTCGCTGCCGGTGACGCTGCTTGCCACCCCTGCCCTGCTGCTGTTTGCCGATATCCTGGGGCGCCTGCTGGTGCCCGGCGAACTGCGGGTGTCGGTGGTCAGCGCCTTTATTGGCGCGCCGGTGCTGATCTTCCTGGTGCGCCGTCAGCGCGGAGGTGCCCTGTGATGGCGCCGTCCCGTCGTTTAGTCATCAGCTGCCTGCTGCTGGTGCTGGTCAGCCTCGGCGTGGGGATGGTCAGCCTTAAGAGCGGTGCGGTCACCCTTGATATCGCCCAGGTCTTTAACGCCCTCACCGGCAATGCGCCGCGCAACATTATGCTGGTGGTCAACGAATGGCGGCTGCCGCGAGTGACGATGGCGCTGCTGGTGGGCGCGGCGCTCGGCATCAGCGGCGCGATTTTCCAGTCGCTGATGCGTAACCCACTCGGCAGCCCGGACGTGATGGGCTTTAACACCGGGGCCTGGAGCGGCGTGCTGGTGGCGATGGTGCTGTTTGGCCAGCACCTGACGGCCATTACGCTTGCGGCCATGGCGGGGGGTATTCTCACCTCGCTGGTGGTCTGGGGACTGGCCTGGCGCGACGGGATCGAAACCTTCCGCCTGATCATCATCGGCATCGGCATGCGCGCAATGCTGATGGCCTTTAACACCTGGCTGCTGCTGCAGGCATCGCTGGAGACCTCGCTCTCGGCCGGGCTGTGGTTCGCCGGGTCGCTCAACGGCCTGACCTGGGCCAAAACCCTGCCTGCCGCCCCGCTGATCGTGCTGATGTTCATCTGCGCATTACTGCTGGTGAAGCGTATGCGCCTGCTGGAGATGGGCGACGACAGCGCCTGTGCGCTGGGGGTCAGCGTCGAACGTTCGCGTCTGATGCTGATGCTGGTGGCGGTGGTGTTAACCGCCGCAGCCACCGCCATCGCCGGGCCGATCTCCTTTATTGCGCTGGTGGCGCCGCACATTGCCCGCCGTCTGAGCGGCACCGCCCGCTGGGGGTTGACCCAGTCGGCGCTGTGCGGATCGCTGCTGCTGCTGGCGGCGGATCTCTGCGCCCAGCAGCTGTTTATGCCGTATCAACTTCCGGTAGGGGTGGTGACCGTCAGCCTTGGCGGCATCTACCTTATCGTCTTGCTTGTTCAGGAGTCCCGCAAGAAATGACAGAGACTGCAACCCGCTTGCGCGGCGACAATCTGACCCTCGGCTACGGTAAAAAAACCGTGGCGGAGAATTTACAGGTGGCGATCCCTGACGGCCACTTTACCGCCATTATCGGTCCCAACGGCTGCGGCAAATCGACGCTCTTACGCACCCTGAGCCGTCTGATGACGCCGCTTCACGGTAATGTGTATCTTGACGGAGAGCAGATCCAGCGCTTTGCCAGCAAAGAGGTAGCGCGCCGGGTCGGGCTGCTGGCGCAAAACGCCACCACGCCGGGGGATATTACCGTTCAGGAGCTGGTGGCGCGTGGACGCTATCCGCACCAGCCGCTGTTTACCCGCTGGCGCAAAGAGGATGAGGCGGCAGTGACCAAAGCGATGCAGGCGACGGGGATTACCGACCTGGCAGCGCAGAGCGTGGATACCCTCTCCGGCGGGCAGCGCCAGCGAGCGTGGATCGCGATGGTGCTGGCCCAGGAAACCTCGATCATGCTGCTGGACGAGCCGACCACCTGGCTGGATATCAGTCATCAGATCGATCTGCTGGAGCTGCTGAGCGATCTCAACCGCACCCGGGGCTTTACCCTGGCGGCGGTGCTGCACGATCTGAACCAGGCCTGCCGCTATGCCACCCATCTGATAGCCCTGCGCGACGGCAAGATCGTGGCGGAGGGGGCGCCGAAAGCGATCGTCACCCCGGATCTGATCGAGCGGATCTACGGCATGCGCTGCATGATTATTGACGATCCGGTGGCAGGCACCCCGCTGGTGGTGCCGCTCGGGAAACGTGCAATCTGATCCCCTCACCCCGGCCCTCTCCCCAAAGGGGCGAGGGTGAAAAGACGGCTCCGTGCGCTCCCCTCCCAAAGGGGCGAGGGTGAAAAGACGGCGCCGTGCGCTCCCCTCCCCAAGGGGCGAGGGTGAAAAGACGGCGCCGTGCGCTCCCCTCCCCAAGGGGCGAGAGTGAAAAGACGGCTCCGTGCGCTCCCCTCCCCAAGGGGCGAGAGTGAAAAGAGGGCTCCGTGCGCTCCCCTCCCCAAGGGGCGAGGGTGAAAAGACGGCTCCGTGCGATCCCCCTCCCAAAGGGGCGAGGGTGAAAAGACGGCTCCGTGCGATCCCCTCCCAAAGGGGCGAGGGTGAAAAGATGGCTCCGTGCGCTCCCCTCCCAAAGGGGCGAAAGTGAAAAGATGGCTCCGTGCGCTCCCCTCCCCAAGGGGCGAGGGTGAAAAGACGGCTCCGTGCGCTCCCCTCCCCAAGGGGCGAGGGTGAAAAGACGGCTCCGTGCGCTCCCCCCCAAAGGGCCGAGAGTGAAAAGACGGCTCCGTGCGATCCCCTCCCCAAGGGACGAGGGTGAAAAGACGGCTCCGAGCGATCCCCTCTCCCCTATGGGGAGAGGGTTAGGGTGAGGGGAAACTACCCCAGAATCTCCCGCAACACCGGCCCTATCTGCTCAAACGCCTGCGGGGAGATGATGTCCACGTGAGCGCAGTCCTGAGCGTACACCTCCAGCTCTCCCACCCACGGCGCCCAGGCCTGGTGCGGATCCATCGTTCGCGTGCGTTCGGCGACAAACAGCGTCGCTTTACCGTCAAACGGCGAGCTGTGGGCGGTAGTCAGCAGGCGCACCGCATCGGCGTAGTTGCCTTCGATCATGCTGAACAATTCCCCGGATGCCTGTCCCTGCCGGGCGGCGAGGAAGGCCTGACGCTCACGTTCAATCTCCGCTAATACTTCCGGATCGAGGCCGTTAGCCTCTTTCTCAGACCAGTTTTGCGTCTCCGGCGGCCAGGTATCCAGCAGCCCGAGGAATGCCACCGCTTCCCCCTGCGCGCGCAGGCGGGCGGCGATGCCCTGGGCCAGCGTGCCGCCCAGCGAATAGCCGAACAGGTAATAAGGCCCGTGAGGCTGTTGGGCGCGCAGCGTTGCCAGATGGTGCGCGATCACCTCGTCCAGGGTGGCGCACTGCTGCATCGGCCCCGGTCGCGGCGACTGGATACCGATGATCGACCAGCGCGGATTCAGGTAGCGCGCCAGCACGCTGAACTGCCAGGCAAAACCGGAAGCCGGATGGAAGCAGAACAGGGTCGGGCCGTGGCTTTCTCGCAGGGGCAGAAGGGTCTCGTAACCCAGCCGCTGCGCCTGCTCGTCGCTCATCTCTGAGGTCAGCAGACTGCTCAGCTTGCCCACCGTCGGGGCCACCATCACCTGACCGGGCGTCACCTGACGGTCAAAGTGGCGGCTGAGGCTGGCGGCAAGACGCATCGCCAGCAGCGAGTGGCCGCCGAGGGCAAAGAAATCCGCCTCGATGTCGTTGATCTCACACCCCAGCAGGGCCGAAAACGCCGCGGCAACCGTCCATTCGGTGTCGGTTTCCGGGGCACGCCCCCGGGCTTTTACCGTCAGTTCCGGCAGCGGCAGCGCCTTGCGATCCAGCTTGCCGTTGGCGCTGAGCGGCAGCGTACTCAATTGCAGCACGATGACCGGCACCATATGCGGCGGCAGTTGGGTCTTCAGCGCCGTTAAAAGCGCGTCGCGATCCAGCGGCAGGCCGGACTCAGAGACCACATAGCCCACCAGCTGACGGGCGTCACCGCCGGTAGCCGCCGCCTGGTTGATGACGCAGGCATGGGTCACCGCCTGGGCCACGTCCGGCAGGGTCAGCATGGCCCGGTCGATTTCGCCGAGCTCAATGCGCTGGCCGCGAATTTTCAGCTGATCGTCGCTGCGGCCTAAATACTCCACCGCACCGTTATCCAGCCAGCGGGCCACGTCCCCGGTGCGGTACATGCGCTCCCCGGGGGCAAAGGGATCGGCGATAAAGCGGCTGGCGGTAAGATCCGGGCGACCCAGATAGCCCTGCGCCAGCTGAATGCCGGTGAGATAAAGATCCCCCGCCACGCCGAACGGCACCGGGCGCATCATCCCATCCAGAATGCGCAGGCCGGTATTCCACACCGGGAAGCCAATCGGCACGCTGTTACCTTCTACTACCGCCAGTTCCGGGCCAAAGGCCGGGTACCAGCTGACGTCCACCGCCGCTTCGGTCGGGCCATAGAGGTTGTGCAGCGGCACGCGGGTCAGTTGCTCCCACTCCCGGCACAGTTCGGTGGGCAGGGCTTCGCCGCTACAGAACACCTGCTTCAGGCTGGCGCAGCAGGCGGCATTTTCCGGGGTCAGCGAGGCGACAAAGGCCGCTAACATCGACGGCACAAAGTGAGTGGTTGTGACGCCATACTTCGCAAAGAAAGCCTGCATCGCCAGCGGGTCGCGGTGCGCCTCCGGCTCGGCCATCACCAGTTTTGCTCCGGCGATAAACGGCCACCAGAACTCCCATACCGAGACGTCAAAGCTGCACGGCGTTTTTTGCGCCACCACGTCCGCAGCGGTTAACGGATAGTGATTTTGCATCCACAGCAGGCGGTTGACGATGGCGGTCTGGCCGACCATCACCCCTTTCGGCCGCCCTGTCGAGCCGGAGGTAAAGATGATATAGGCGGTCTGTTCCGGCCTGCTCAGGTGCAGAGGTTCAGAGCCCGCAGCAGGCAATAGTGTGTTGTAACTAAACATCGTCACCGGCAGATGACTAAAGCGCGGGCGCTGGTCGTCGGTAGCAATCAGCAACGACGGCTTCGCGTCCTCGATCATCATCTGCAGGCGATCGTCAGGGTATCCGGTGTCCAGCGGCAGCCACGCGGCACCCGCTTCGACGATGGCGTGCAGGGCCAGGGTCAGGAACACCGAGCGCGGGAGCGCCACCGCCACGCTGTCGCCGGGCTTCACGCCCTGCTCGCGCAGCTGATTTGCCAGGGCCACCACCTGCTCGCGCATCTGGCGGTAGGTGAGCTCCGTGCGGCCATCGGCCAGCGCCGGGGCGTCCGGGGTTTTCGCCGCCTGCTCCGCCACCAGCGCGCTCAGGGTGGTGAGCGGCAGCGGAACCGCCGTCTGGTTGATGGTGGCCAGCAGGCGGTATTCGTCGTCAGACACCGTTTCTGCCTCGCCGCAGCGCAGGTCGCTGTTGGCGGCGAACTGCGCCAGCAGCGCGTGCAGCCGCTCAACGTGGCGCATCAGGGTGGCTTCATCGTAACGCTGTTTGTTGGCGAGGATCTCAATGCTCAGCCCGCCCTGCTCGTCCGGGAACAGCGCCATCTCGAGGTCGTTAACCGGACCGGTGGCCAGGGTATGGGTAACGGCCTTAACGCCATCGATATCCAGCTGGTAATCGAACACCTTGACGTTAAATACCGGGCCGAACAGCGCCTCGTCGCTGGCGGCACGCCCGCTGTCGCGCACGATCTGCTCGGCGTCGTAGCGCTGATGACGGCGCATCTTTTTCATCTGCCCGGCCAGGCGCTGGGCCAGCGCAGGCAGGGTCTCCCGGGGATTAATATTCACTGCCAGCGGCAGCACGTTCAGCACCGGGCCGGTGGCGGTAAGCGCCGCGGAGCCCATGCGACGCATAAAGATAAACCCGGCGGCGTAGTTCATGCGCCCGGTCAGGCGGGCCAGCCACAAGGCCACCAGCGCAAGGGCAAGGTCGGTGCGCTGGCTCTGGCTGTTGTTCGCCAGCTGGCTGAAGGCGTGCCGATCGGCGGTCAGCTTCAGGCGCAGAATGTCCGTCGTGGCGGCGCGTCCCGGCAATGGCGCGCTGGAGAGCGACACCGGCGGCGGCAGCTGTTTATACTGCTCCGCCCAGAACGCGCCGTCGCGCGCGTACGCCTCGCTGTCGCGGTAGCGCTGATACTCCTCCACCACTTCCGCAAACGGCGTAAACGGGGAATCCGGCGTGGCATCGCCCTGGATCCAGGCGCGATAAATGGCGGCGATCTGGCGGGTAATGGCCGGGAAGCTGAAGCCATCCACCACTAAGTGGTGATAGCGCTGGTACCAGTACCAGCGATTGTCCGCCACCTGAATCAGCAGATGGAAGGCCAGCGGCTGCCCGCTGTCGACGCGCAGGTTCTGGTTAAGATCGGCCTGCATCTTCGCCTGCGCCGCGGCGTGCGGATCGTCATGCTGGCGCAGGTCGAGGATTTGCGGTTCCGGCAGGATAAGGCTCTCGTCCACCCACTGCCAGATTTCGCCGTTGTCGTCGGTAAAGCGGGTGCGAAGAGTGTCGGCCTGCATCATGCCGGTTACCACCGCCTTCGCCAGCAGGGGGGCATCCACCGGGCCGGTCAGTTCGACGTAGTGGGCCACGCTCCAGGCGTTGGGCAGGTCGGAAAGCTGTTCCGCCATCCAGATCCCCGGCTGGGCGGCAACGAGAGGACGTTTTTCGTTCATGGAGTCACCTGTGCAAAATGGGCCGGGAGCAGCGTTTGCCAGCGGTTGGTAAGCCACTGCTGACAGGCTTCCTGCGGCTGCGCCTCGCACACCACGCGCCAGCCGTCAGGCAAGGCGCACTGCTGCGGCCACAGGCTGTACTGCTGATGGGCGTTTTGCACAATAGTGAACAGACCCTGCGGATCGTCGAAGGGGTTACTGAATTCCATACCAGACTCCGTTATTGAATAAGCGGCTGCCAGAGAGTCATCAGCCCCTGCGTCAGCCCTCCCCGCCAGCAAAGTGCATCATGTCCGCCGTCCACCGGACGCCAGAAAACCGGCTGCTGTGTCTGCTGTAGCCCGGCATAAAGCGCCTGACAGGCGCGAAAAATCAGCGGTTCACGTCGCCCCGCCTCAAGGACGATGCGCAGTCCCTGCGCCGTCAGTTGTTGGTTTTTGAGTTGTTCAATTATCACGCCGTCCTCTTTGCCACCGCGATGCGGCCACCAGAACGACCCCGACTGGCTGAGCACGCAGCCAAAACGCTGCGGCCAGTGCAGCCCGGCATAGAGCGCGGAGAGACCGCCAAAGCTTTGCCCGGCGACCACCGTGCGATCGGCCCGCTCGCTGAACGGCGCCAGCGCCTGCACCTGCGGCAGGAGTTCCTCCTGAACGGCAAGCCAGAAGTCGGGATTACAGGGCAGCTCGCGGCTGCGATGGGCGGTGTCGATGACGTCGATCAGCACGTAGACGGCGGGCGGCAACTGGCCATCGCGGGTGAGTGCCGTCAGCGCGGGCCACACCGGCATGCTCCCGGCCCAGAACTGTCCG
Organism: Leclercia adecarboxylata; assembly: GCF_035787115.1. GTDB lineage: Bacteria > Pseudomonadota > Gammaproteobacteria > Enterobacterales > Enterobacteriaceae > Enterobacter > Enterobacter adecarboxylatus_E. The sequence continues at coordinate 712,979 of NZ_JALKTL010000002.1, forward strand.
TCAAGCAGCACCGCCAGCGGACGTTCCTGCGGATTCTGTTCGCCGGTGGTGAAGATCCACACCCGGCGCCGGTTGCCGAGCCTTGCGCTCTGCCAGGTAATGCACTGCGCCGGCTGATACGGGGTGTCCGGGCGATCCCAGCCAGGCTGTAGCGGCGCCTCGGGCATCTCCAGCGCCGAGACCGGATGGCCGCGTCCGCCGCGCCAGTGCTGGGGGTTGCGCGGATCGGCGATGGCTTTCGGCAGCAGCTTGCGCCAGCCTTCGCGCAGGGCCATGCGGTCCGGCGGATCGCTGGCAAACACCGTTTCCGCGAAGTCGTCGTCGTGTTCAGAGGGAATAAAGCAGTAGCTGCCGCGCCAGTTGGGGCTGAACTCGCCCTGCCACTGCCAGACGTCGGTCCCGGCAATGCGCACCAGCGTCTGCGGGCGGGCGTTATGGTGATGATCGGTCACGCCGGTAATATAGAGCCAGACCTTTTTTAGCGGCGAGGTGTGCTCCGTACCATGCGGGTCACGCCAGCTGAACGTCACCCGATAATGGTCCCCTTCCCGCACCTGTTCGGGCCCCTGTTTCGACTGCCACCAGGCATCACTTCCGGTTTCCAGCGTCGTCACCGATTTAACCTCATGATTTGTTCTGGTTTGTTGATAAAAGATAAACAATATCGATAATATTATTGATAACAATTTGCATTTGCAATAGCGTATGGGCGCGCTGTGGGAAGCGCGAACAGTAAATAACCATGCTCTGCGCTGCGTACTGACTCAGGATCGAGGGGTTTTCGCAGACTGCGGGCGACATCCTGCCGCCACCTCCCCCATTCGGGAACGGAGCCATGAGGAACGCGGCATCGAAAAGCAGGACATACAATGAATAATAAGCTTCACTCACTGACCTTACTGGTCAATCTGGGGATTTACGGTGCGGCACTGCCTGCGATGGCAGCCGAAACCGCCGGGCACGAAGACACCATGGTGATCACCGCCGCCGAGCAGAACCTGCAGGCGCCCGGCGTCTCCACCATCACCGCCGATGAGATCCGCAAAAACCCGTCAGCACGCGATGTGTCCGAGATCATCCGCACCATGCCGGGCGTTAACCTTACCGGCAACTCCACCAGCGGCCAGCGCGGCAACAATCGCCAGATTGATATCCGTGGCATGGGCCCGGAAAACACCCTGATCCTGATTGACGGTAAGCCGGTGACCAGCCGTAACTCCATCCGTCTGGGCTGGCGCGGCGAGCGTGACACCCGCGGCGATACCGGCTGGGTGCCGCCAGAGATGATCGAGCGTATCGAAGTGATCCGTGGTCCGGCTGCGGCGCGCTACGGTAACGGCGCGGCGGGCGGCGTGGTGAATATCATCACTAAAAAGGTCAGTAACGAGTGGCATGGCTCCTGGAACACCTACCTGAATGCCCCTGAGCATGACGATGAAGGCTCCACCAAACGCACCAACTTCAGCCTGAGCGGCCCGTTGGGCGAGGCTTTCAGCTTCCGTCTGTACGGCAACCTGGATAAAACCCAGGCCGACGCCTGGGATATCAACCAGGGCCATCAGTCGGAACGTACCGGCGCCTATGCCGACACGCTGCCCGCCGGGCGCGAAGGCGTTGAGAATAAAGACGTAAACGGCGTGCTGCGCTGGGAGTTTGCTCCGATGCAGGCCCTGCAGTTCGAAGCGGGCTACAGCCGTCAGAACAACCTCTATGCCGGTGACACCCAGAACACCAACAACGACAACAGCAGCAACGGGCTGGTGAAGAAAAATTACGGCAAAGAGACCAACCGTATCTATCGCCAGAACTTCGCCCTGACCTGGACCGGCGGCTGGGATAACGGCATCACCACCAACAACTGGGCGCAGTACGAACACACCCGTAACTCCCGTCTCGGCGAGGGGCTGGCGGGCGGTCTGGAAGGGCTGTTTAACAGCAACGAGTTCACCGACACCGATCTCTCCGACGTGATGCTGCACAGCGAGATCAACCTGCCGATCGACTTTATCGTCAACCAGAACCTGACTCTGGGGGCCGAGTGGGATCAGCAGCGGATGAAGGACATGTCCTCCAACGGCCAGGCCCTGCAGGGCGGCGCCATTGCCGGGATGAGCGACAATCGCAGCCCGTACTCCGACGCAGAGATCTTCTCCCTGTTTGCCGAAAACAACATGGAGCTGACCGACACCACCATGCTGACTCCGGCGCTGCGCTTCGATCATCACTCTATCGTCGGCAACAACTGGAGTCCGTCGCTGAACCTCTCCCAGGGGCTGGGGGATGATTTCACCCTGAAGATGGGTATCGCCCGCGCCTATAAAGCGCCGAGCCTGTACCAGACCAACCCGAACTACCTGCTCTACAGCAAGGGCCAGGGGTGCTATGCGAGCGCCGACGGCGTGGGCTGCTATATGTTGGGTAACGAGGATCTGAAAGCCGAAACCAGCATCAACAAAGAGATTGGTCTGGAGTGGAAACGCGACGGCTGGCTGGCGGGCGTGACCTGGTTCCGCAACGACTATCGCGACAAGATTGAAGCGGGCTACGCGCCGATTGGGCAGACCTCTGCTGGTAAGACCCGCACCGATATTTATCAGTGGGAAAACGTGCCTAAGGCAGTGGTTGAAGGGCTGGAAGGCACGCTGAACGTACCGGTCAGCGACGCCATCAACTGGACCAACAACATCACCTATATGCTGCAAAGCAAGAACAAGGAGACCGGCGACCGTCTGTCGATCATCCCGGAGTACACGCTGAACTCCACCCTGAGCTGGCAGGTGCAGCAGGATGTGTCGTTGCAGTCAACCTTCACCTGGTACGGCAAGCAGCAGCCGAAGAAGTACAACTACAAAGGCCAGCCGGTGAGCGGCTCTGAGAAAGACGAAGTGAGCCCTTACAGCATCGTCGGCCTGAGCGCGACCTGGGACGTGACCAGGTACGTGAGCCTGACCGGCGGCGTGGATAACGTGTTTGATAAACGCCAGTGGCGTGCGGGTAATGCCCAGACGACGGGGAATACCCAGACGGGGGCGTATATGTATGGCGCGGGGGCGTATACGTATAATGAGCCAGGGCGGACGTGGTTTATGAGCGTGAATACGCGGTTCTGATGAACGTAAAAAGGCAACTTAGGTTGCCTTTTTAATGTCTGTCACCTGTATCGGCCCCGTGCCTTGCCCGGGGCGACAAAACAGGGAAAGCAGCACCCATACTCGTCTGTTCCCGAAGCTTGAACGTTACTGGAAATGAAGAGGCCATGTCTGCTGTGAGCGATCTGCGGACAATATTGTCAGTATTGTGTATGAACCATGGGCGGTAGGTTAGCTGATATGAAAATCGCCACGCTGTTAACGTGGCGACTGAAAGCTTGAGTTATCCGTTGTCTCTCTCATCCAGGGCTTTACGGTATCTTGCTCGCTCGACTTCATCCAGATTTGTATCTGACAACACAGATCTGCCTTTGATGGCTAAATCCGTATCTATTTCTGTACGGGTAGCATAAGCCTTAGATACATTTCCGTTTGGATATGCGGCCCCTTTAATCGATGGCCCACCAAGTCCCCGGGCAAAAGCTAATGAAAGAACCGCCACAGCCAATAATACTGCTACCAACGGATAAAAAAACGCAGGTGAGACTTGTTCCAAAAACAATCGCAGCCTTACGAATGGAATAATCGAACATAGAATAAGAGCGCCACTTGCGAGAGACCATGACTTCAGTCTATTCCCTTCACGTCTGAGTATAGAGGTAAGACAAATCACACCTGCGATTACTAAGATGGTAAACGTGATAATCAGCGTCAAGTCAACGTGGTTAGAAATCCAATACACGGAATTCCCCACTGAGTAAATGATTGAAAGGAGGACTAACGGGACCAGTCGTTTCATATTCTTGCTGACGACAAAATACAACACTAATACAGGGATGGCGTTGATGATACTGCCTGTTAATATAGGCATGAAGGGTATAGGCATATTGAACCTCAAGAAGTTTATTTGAAAATAAATTATGAAGTGACTCAGGGTGCAAATGACTAAACCTGGCACACTGGTGGCATTCTCAACTGCTACCACTGAAGCAAGCACAACCCCTGTCAGCCTGAACACTCCGGTATGTTTGTCCAGGCCTGTGGTATCAATTTCAATAACAACTGAATCAGCAGAACTAAGATATATGCCTTCGCTGCCACTTGTATTGCCCGGAATCCTTCAGCTGAAATAGCGCTATTCATGGCGTTCTCTGGAATCAGTTTCTTCATTGGCGGGTTCAGAGTGTTTTTATTTCTTTGTCCTGGATTCATCTATTACCCTCAGGACGAGATTAAGAATTTTGATGGGTTTCTGAAGTATGGGATTATCCACAAAGAGTGACTACGATCCGCTCGCTGATGAAGGCAGAATAGATGAGTAATTTTTACGTAGCTACTACTAAATGTAGTGGTAACATTAATTTTTGTCCTGTTCGGGCTTTGTCCCGTACCTGAGTACACAGCTTACAGCAATGAAGTGTTAAATGGGTTAGCGGTGGTCTGTTGCCCACCGCTAATATTACGTTTCTGTGACAATGCGGACGCTTTTTCGCGGATGAACCATCTCGAACAAAGTCTTTGGCGCGAAAAATCTTGCCGCCAGCAATCATTCCGCCACCTGTCTTTTTGCTTGACTTCATTAAAATTCATAGTCTGAGGCTTCCTACACACCATTATTAGTAGTTTCTCACAAAACATTTGACACTTAGTTGCCGATAACATGGCGTTGTAATATTTTAACTTTTTATTTTATTAATGGATTTACATGAAAATAACTAACTTACTCAATGCCGGGATACTTACACTGCTCCTTGTGGGTTGTAACGACAACGATTTTAAATCACGTACAATTACTATCGAAGGCACTAAGCTAGAGTTAACTGGTAGTAAACTTGTCGGGAAAGCAGGGAATAAAAGTGATACCTGCGATGTAGATACCTACAAATCTGACAGAGAAGGTGATGAAAAAGTCTGGAGTGAATACATTATATACAAGTGTGGAGAGCACAACTTTATCAGAGTTGACTTCAAATACCCCGTAACCAGCCCTGAACCAATGCCAATAAGGGTTGGCAGCACAAATAATCGTTTCCTGGAACCGAAATACTTCACCTGGACCGATGTAAAAATGTAGTAGTTCCGGCCTTACTTAGCTATGGCATATAGCATCATGGAGAAGAGGACTGATGAAAAAATCATTGATGGTAATAGCTCTGCTTGGGTTAAGTACATCGGCAGTCGCTGGGGAAGCGCACTTTTGTGGCTCCCCTGAAGTTGGCGCGATGGAAATTGGACGTCAGGATGTTAATGACAGTACCGTTTTTACGTGCGGGGGAGGAATCAAAGGCACGCTACCCGAACTGGCAAAACAGGGTTGGAAAGTTGTGCAAGTGAGCGATCAGATAGCACCGTCATCTTCGTCAGATCCGAGTAAATCCACTGTCTATTCGCGTTTGATAATACAGAGAGACTGACAACGCGTGCTTTCTTAATGCACAACCAAACTCCGTCAGCTGGCGGAGTTCTTTTTGGTAATAATCCTGAATATCCTGTCGGGCTTATGGTTTTGACGCGGCATGGCATGTCTTACGGTTCCCGTATAAAACAATAAATGACGTATCGATCGTTAAGCCTGTTTCTTAAGTAGACATGACAGGCAGCTTCGAGCGAAAAGTGGAAGCGTGCAATTTGTCTTACAGCAGATAGAGATATCGCTAATATCACCGTCTATAAATTACATTGCAGCCTGTCACTGATACTATCAAATCAACAGACAAATAAACTCAGGGAGAAATTAAGTGGTTGATTTAGACTTGTTATTCAAAAATGAGAAAGTTGAAGACATCATTACGTTCTTTGCTGGTTTTTCGAAAAGCATTGGGTATCAAGGTTTGGACAGATTTTTTGTACGATATCGATTCAGCGCAATTGAAACAGGAGAGTTCATGAACACTTTCCACGAACTAAGTGAAAAAGGGGTTGTTTCCCTTAATGATAAAATGGGGCTGGTAAAAGGTCCAAACTGGAAACAACCTCTTTTTGTTACTCAAAGAAAATACGGTATTGAATAATATCTAACTAAAAAAAGCTGCCTGTCGAGGTCTTCTGTAAGGTAAGAACCAGAACCATTATCTGGCCACTGATGGCTGTGCACCACCTTCCTGGTTACGGTTACTAAGTTCGCTTCTGGCACGAAGCGGAAATTCCAGCCTTTGCGCTCTTGCTACCGTCAGCTAGCCTGTCTTCCAGAACAAGGCCTGAGATACGCTCAACTCTCCTCATGTTGTTCGTCACCAGCAAACAAAAGAGCCCATGCAAGACAAGGACTCTTTCTCAGATGGCTTGATTATTCTCTCCAACTTTTGGGGATCAGTACATGCGCCTGGACAGGCCTACAAAACTGGCAAAACTTCCTCGTTTGGTTTTGTCAGTCCAGCCATGCATCAATTGCCACTCGTCCATCCGGCGTTTGCAGCCAGCGTGGGGCGTTCAGCGTGTCAGCATAGAAGCTCACCAGATCATACAGCAGCCCTTCCATCACGCGCGCCATCTCCGGCGGCAGGACGTTGCTGATTAAAAGCTGCGTGACGGTCTGGCAATAGATGCCAAGCTGGTCGCTTTCCGGCTCAAAGGCAGGCAGGCGAGCAGGCAGATCGTTAAGGGTGAAATATTCCACCAGGTGCGTCGGAATGGGCTCGTTGAGCGTCGGTTGTAACAGCGCGAGACAGGCACAAAGACGGGCGCACAACGCCAGTTTGTCAGCGGGTTCGTCGGTTTCCAACAGGGTGTAAGCAAAACGCTCGCAATGGTTCGCCAGTACGGTGAAATCGGTATTGTGAGAGAACGGTACGGTAAATAATGGGTGAGTCTGGGTTGGGGTTGTAGCCATAGTGGCAGCCTCCGATAAAGTTTTTTAAACCCACCGTCAGAGGTTCCAATCTCATGGCGGTGGACTGAGCGAGGTTGGAACTACCGGCTTTATCGGATACCGGCGCATCTTACGATGCCCCCGCCAGCCCACCATTGAAGTGCAGCAGAGCGTACGACATAAGGCCTCTTATGTCATCGATAAAGTCAGTCAGGGTTCCAATCCCGACGCCTGATTTTGCAGGCGCAACAGGAAGATACCGCGAGGTTGATAAGGCGACAACCATCAAAAACCATTCTCAGAAGCCGCCTCGCAAAAAATCAAAGCAACAATGAAACTCAATAAGAATAAGAGACTTACAGCGACGCCCGTGTCCGGCTGAAAATCGTCGAAGCGTTGACCGCAGGCCGGGGCGAGGCGCAGGGATGCGCCGAGAGGGCGTGACCTACAGGGATCCAGGATCGCCCCCGACCCGATAGCCGGAGGGAATAAGCTGAGGACAAAATTGCCGGGAGCAATTTTGGACAGCGCTTGCGCTGGCCCCGAAGGGGTAAGCCCCAGGGATGGGGCGAACAACCCGCGAAGCGGCGATTTTCCTGGCCGGGAGCCGGGGTTGCCAGGGGGGAGGCGGCGAGCCCCCCTGACACATTCACCGGTGACGTGGTTTACAGAGAAGCAGCGAACGTAAGGTGAACGGAACCCCCACCACCGCTGCATGTTCCCCTCACCCTGACCCTCTCCCCAAAGGGGAGAGGGGATCAACCCCGCCCGGCGGCGCTGCGCTTGCACGGGCCTACAAAACACAAAACCTGCACCAGCAAAATCACAGCACTGAAGAATCGTAAAAAGAATAAATGACTCAAAGCGACGCCCGTGTCCGGCTGAAAATCGCTGAGGCGTTGACCGCAGACCGGGGCGAGGCGCAGGGATGCGCTGAGAGGGCGTGACCTACATGGATCCAGGATCACGCCCGACCCGATAGCCGGAGGGAGAAAGCCGAAGGAACCGCGAAGCGGCGATTTTCCTGGCCGGGAGCCGGGGTTGCCAGGGGGGAGGCGGCGAGCCCCCCTGGCACGTTCACGGGCAACGTGGTTTACAGAGAAGCAGCGAAAGTAAGGTGAACGGAACCCCCACCACCGCTGCATGTTCCACCACCAAGGCCCCCATGCCCCGCCCGGCGGCGCTATGCTTGCACGGGCCTACAAACTCAGTTGATCAACGCATCAAACGCCACGCGCCCATCCGGCGTTTGCAGCCAGCGTGGTGCGTTCAGCGTGTCGGCATAAAAGCTCACCAGGTCATACAGCAGCCCTTCCATCACGCGCGCCATCTCCGGCGGCAGGACATTACTGATTAAAAGCTGCGTGACGGTCTGGCAATAGATGCCAAGCTGGTCGCTTTCCGGTTCAAAGGCAGGCAGGCGAGCAGGCAGATCGTTAAGGGTGAAATGTTCCACCAGGTGCGCCGGGATGGGCTCGCTGAGCGTGGGCTGTAACAGCGCGAGACAGGCACAAAGACGGGCGCACAGCGCCAGTTTGTCAGCGGGTTCGTCGGTTTCCAGCAGGGTATAAGCAAAACGCTCGCAATGGTTCGCCAGCACGGTGAAATCGGTATTGTGAGAGAACGGTACGGTAAATAATGGGTGAGTCTGGGTTGGGGTTGTAGCCATAGTGGCAGCCTCCTGTAACGGTATTTAAATCCGCCATCGGAGAGGTCAATCTCACGGGTGGCGGAACCAGACGAGGTTGACCTTACCGGCGTTACAGGAAACCGGCGCGTCTTGCGACGCCCCCGCCCGGCCCGCCATTGAGGTATAGCCGTGCGCACGACATAGTAATCCATGTCGCCTGTAACTCATACCAGGAGGTCAATCCCGACGCCTGATTTTGCAGGCGCAACAGGAAGATACAGCGAGGGTTTTAAGGCGACAACCATCAAAAATCATTCCCGGAAGCCTCCTCGCAAAAAATCAAAGCAACAATGAAACTCAATAAGAATAAGAGATTTACAGCGACGTCCGTGTCCGGCTGAAAATCGCCGAAGCGTTGACCACAGGCCGGGGCGAGGCGCAGGGATGCGCCGAGAGGGGGCGACCTACAGGGATCCAGGATCGCCCCCGACCCGATAGCCGGAGGGAATAAGCTGAGGGCCACCGCGAAGCGGCGATTTTCCTGGCCGG